>NZ_CP064266.1:0-2563233 GCF_022811845.1 Bacillus pseudomycoides | reverse complement strand
TGGAAGCATCGGTTGCAAATTCTTGCTTTCCTACTTGCGGTTTATATGGTTATATATGCGGTCGGTGGTATCCTATCTTCTATCTATTTTCAATTTAACAATGAACAAAAACTAAAAGAAGTTAGGGACCTTCCTGCACTTGCACTAGAAGCGACAATCCCAAATAGCCGAGTTACCGGCGGAGGGACGAAAGTAGAAGCCTTCTTTCGCACAAACGGTACAATTGATTTGGTCAAAACAGTCGGTAAAGGTGAATTTAAACTTGGCACAATCCAGATTGATAGTTTTCTTTCATCTGTACAAGTAGAACAAAAGTGGGCGGACTCAGCATATCACCAAAACCTCTTCTTTGTTCATCCGAAAACGCAACAGATTGAACATCTAAAAGAAAGTACAAAAAAAGTATGGGAAGCACTGCAAAAAGTACCTGATGGAACCGTAGCAGAACTCGCCATTTCTTTTGATAAATCTTACACATTACAAGAGTTAGAAACTATTCTTTATAGTGTATTTGAAGCGCAAGAAATACCACCAACACCTGTATGGTACGCTTTAGATACAGGGTTAGAATCAGCACATGAAGAAGACCTCCGTCTATCTAGTTTTGAAGTACTTGGATTTCCAAAAGACTTAAATTTGCACGACCTGGAAACGAAACAATTAAAAACAACGGAAGAACAAGTAATCGAAATGATGCGTATTTTATCACAACATGAAGAAACCGTAAAACGAGTTGCGCAGCGCAGCAGTAAAGAATTAAATCTACAAAAACAATATCAATATGTGAAAAAACATGGTGTCAAAGTTTACGGTATTGTCATTACTGGTCCATCGAAAGAATTATTAAAATTACAAAATTCTCCTCATGTTCGCGACGCTACTCTTGGAGATATTGAATTTTGGAATTGGTTTGACCGTCCAAGTGGTTCTCGTCACTAAAAATGAAAACAACCATTCAAAGTTGAATGGTTGTTTTATTATGACATCACCCAAACGTAACCTCAATCTGAATAATCTCCGACCGACTTCCAAGTCTAAGCGGTGGCCCCCAAAAACCAAATCCAGAAGAAACAATCGCATGAAATGTTTCCTTTTGTAAGTATCCCCAGTCTAATTCATACATTCTTCTCGTAATCCAATGATTCGGTGCCATTTGCCCTCGATGTGTATGACCTGATAATAGTAAATCAACGCCAGACTCCTCAGCTTGTTTTAATTCAAATGGCTGATGATCCATCGCGATAACAGGTAGTGATTTATCTACTGTTTCCATTAATCCTCCAAAGCTTTGACGATCTCGCTCTGTTTTATCTCTTCTTCCAACGAGATAAAAACTATCTTCAACTTTGATTACTTCATCTAACATGATATGGATATCTATCTTATCCATCTCCTGCAGAAATTCAGGAATTGCTCTTCCATAATATTCATGATTTCCGAGCACTCCGTACACACCAAGAGGCGCCTGCATCTCTTTCATCACTTGCCCCATGTTTTTCTTAATGAATTCTCCAGGATGATCATCAATAATATCTCCCGGTAACAAAATGATATCTGGCTTCATTTCATTTACATGGTGCACGAGTCTTTTCAAATGAGAAACACCTGATAATTTACCAAAATGCATATCAGACGCCATCGCAATGCGAAGCGTTTTCCGCCCTTTCGCTTCTTTTGGTATGTGAATTTCATACTTTCGAATAACAGGACTATACGCGTTAAATGTTCCATAACCGAATATGAAAATGAACATACTAAGAGTCACAATTCCTGTCCACATAATCACTGTATCTATCGGTGCAAATAGTTGTAAAATAAATACCGCTATATCAGCGAGGGGTAACAATATAAGTGCATATTGTATGACCGCAAACCAATAGGAACCAATCGTCCTTAAAAAAGGAAGAAATTTGAACACCTGAACAATTAAATACGCATATGAAAATAATCCAACTAATACAGCGTAATACCCCCAAGCTTCCCAGCCGAAAGTCACTTGAAGCCAAATCCATCCGTTCCATCCGATGTAAAACATCAGTAATGTATATAGAATGAAAATAGTAACTATATTGAAATATCGACTAATCTTCACAATATGCCTCCTTTTCTATTTCTTTTATTATAACTCGATGGCGATTCAGATGATAAATATTACGCATCATGTCATCATGAAAAAATAAAACGAACCACCCTTATTTTAAGGATGGTTCGCTTTATTTTTCCTAACAGTTATTCATTTTTATGCTTGTATTGCCTTTTCTCTTAACGCTCTTCTCAGCAATTTACCAGTCGTATTCTTCGGCAATTCCTCCAAAAACTCGATATTCTTTGGCACCTTATATTTCGCAAGATGTAAAGAACAGTAATGCGTTAATTCTTCTTCTGTTACTGTACCATTCTTCAGAACAACATAGGCGCGTACTGCTTCTCCTAAGTTTTCATCAGGAACACCAATCGCAACAACTTCCGCAACTGCTTTGTGCTGGTATAATACTTCTTCTACTTCACGAGGATATACGTTATAGCCACCTACAAGAACAATATCCTTTTTACGATCAACAATATAGAAGTAACCTTCATCATCCATTTTCGCTAAATCACCTGTATACAACCATCCATCACGAAGCACTGCCGCCGTATCTTCCGGTGCATTATAATATCCTTTCATCACATTTGGACCACGAACAATTAGTTCACCAACTTCGCCTACAGGCACTTCGTCCCCAAGCTCATTGACAACTTTATTTTCTACATGCCAAATATTCGTTCCAATCGAGCCTGGTTTACGCGGGCGATCTAATGGATTAAAACAAGTAACTGGCGAAGCCTCTGATAACCCATATCCTTCTGAAACAATAACATTAAAGCGATTTTCAAAGTTTTTCAGAAGCGCAACAGGCATAGAAGCCCCGCCCGAAATACAGAGACGAAGCGTCTTAACATCGTCTGCGCTTGCTTCTTCATATAAATATAAATAATTGTACATTGTCGGTACTCCAGCAAAGATTGTTGGTTCATATGTACGACATATACGAAATACTTCTTTCGGACTAAACTTCGGCAACATTAAAATCGTCGCACCGTTAACAATTGGGGCATTCACAGCGACTGTTAAACAAAATACATGGAACATTGGAAGCGCGGCAACAACGCGATCGTCTGCGGTATATTGTAAATACGATGCTACATCGCTAGCATTACTATATAAATTTTTATGTGTTAACATAGCGCCCTTTGGTTTTCCAGTTGTTCCTGAAGTGTACAAAATAACAGCTACGTCTTCTTCATCTAGCTCCGGACCTTCATAGGATAGGTCACCGGTTCCTATAAGACTAGTAAACGTTTTCATTTTTTCGGTTTCTGTATGATTGAAATCTGATGAGGTTTCACATATGATGATATGTTCAAGAGAAGGAAGTCTTGTTGTAAGAGATTGTATAACAGGTAGAAGAACGTCAAGTGTGATGATTGTTTTTACATCTCCATTTTGTAAAATATAATGCATTTCGTCTGCTGTATAAATTGGATTAATTGGAATGACAGTTGCTCCAGCTTTCATCGTCCCGTATAAACCAACTAAAAAATGTGGTGAATTACCAACAACTAATGCGACATTGTCCCCTTTTCCAATGCCCATTTTTGCTAAATTACTAGAAAACTGCGTGACCATTTTGTTTAATTGGTCATACGATACCGACTGATCCATAAATATATACGCCGGTTTCTCTCCTTTCTTTTTTGCTGTTTCAGCCAAAGATTGAACGAGATTCACATAAACCCCACCTTTATAAAATTTAGAAAATTTAAAAATTCTAAATACATTATATTAAAAGAAAATTCAACTAGCAAGTAACATTCAAATAATTGCATATAAATGAGCATTCATTCATTTTTCAATGAGAAGCTCTATCTATTGTTTTTATGCGCTTTTTTGCAACAAAATAAAAAACAGTCATACGGATAATATGACTGTTTTTATGAGTTAAAAGAATAACGCTAAGAAATCTTCTTTTGTTATATTACCAAAGTAGCGTTTGACATCTACATCTTCTAACGCCTTAGCAAAAGCTTCTTTATCAAACTGAACACCCGTTAAACGCTCTTCAATATCATGAACATCTTCTACGCCGAAGAAATCACCGTATACTTTACATTCGGTTACTGTTCCTTTTGTCACCTCTAGGCGAACATCAACTTGTCCAACTGGAAAACGGTGTGAATGTTGTAAGTTGAACTTAGGAGACTTCCCATAGTTCCAATCCCAATTACGGTAGCGATCTTCAGAAATTTTATAGATTTCTTTCCAATCTTCCTCTGTTAGCTCATATGTTGGAACTTCTGTTTCTCCTTCAAAAATTGTCTCAAGAAGCAGTTGTCTAAACTCTTCCGTTGTCATTTTTTCATTTAAAAATTCCGTAATATTCGCTACGCGGCTGCGGATTGATTTAATTCCTTTTGATTGAATCTTATCCATTTTTACTTTCAGTGCCGATACAACGTGATCGATTTCAGAATCAAATAGTAATGTACCGTGACTAAACATACGACCTTTCGTTGAGAACTGCGCATTACCTGAAATTTTTCTACCTTCCGCTAAAATATCATTACGGCCACTAAGCTCTGCATTTACGCCTAATTTTCCAAGCGCTTTCGTAACAGGCTCTGTGAACTTTTTAAAGTTATGAAAACTATCCCCATCATCTTTCGTAATAAAGCTGAAGTTTAAGTTTCCTAAATCATGATATACAGCGCCGCCACCTGATAAGCGACGTACAACATGAATCCCTTTTTCTTTTACATAATCAGCATTAATTTCTTCTACTGTGTTTTGGTTTTTTCCAATAATAATGGAAGGTTCATTAATGTAGAACAAAAGGTACGTTTCGTTAATATCTAAGTTTTTCACGCAATATTCTTCAATTGCTAAGTTAATCGTAGGATCTGTAATCCCTTTATTATCAATAAATAACATCTTATCCTCTCCTCATGAATTCCAAACGTAGCCGCTATGCGCAAGCGTAATGCGGCCATCGAAAATTTCTTTTGCTTCTTTTACTAAATCAGATGTGTTTCCTGTATGTGGCAGATGAGTCAACAGTAGTTCCTTAACATTTGCATTCTTTGCAATACCTGCTACCTCTGTACTATTCATATGCCCCGCTTTTGCAGCTTCTTGATGTGCATACATATTGCATTCACAAATAAATAAATCTGCATCTTTTGTAAATGGAATGAATTCAGGAATGTAGCTTGAATCAGCACTATATACGATTACTTCATCCCCGACTGTAATACGCATCGCATAGCATATAACAGGATGTACTGTTTTTAAAAATGAAATAGAGAACGGTCCAATCTGAAGTAGTTCTTCGGGATTGTACACAATCCCTTTCGTATGCGGTTCATGTGTTAAAGAAGCAAAACCTTGCACATCAAACCCATGCCCATAGATCGGCAATTGTGGCAATTGTCCTTTTGTCGCACTTGTAATTAATCTTGCATATTGCAACACCCCAATATCTGCGACATGATCGTGATGATAATGCGACAAAAGAACTGCATCTATATCAGACGGTGTTATATATTTTTGAAGCTGTGCTAGTACACCACTGCCACAGTCAACAAGTAAACGAAAACCATCGTGTTCAAACAAATACCCCGACGTTGCTTCTCCCACTTCTGGAAAGCCACCCCAAAAGCCAACAACAGTCATTTTCATATGTATCCATCCTTTCTAAACCGCTAGAAATGCAGTATTCTTCCCTCAAATGAGAAAGATTTTTACTTACACTCTACAGTTTTAACTATAATCCATTTCCTAAACTTTTTCATTATTTTTAACTTTGTTATAAAACAGTTGTTGACATTAATCTTTTGTACTAATACAATGATAGTAAGAAATGGAAATGGAGGGATCTACATGATCGATCAACCGATGGAATTTTTCAGAAATTTACCAACAAAAACGTGTGCACATTGCGGTAAGGAAATTGATGAGCAACACGAAGCATATCATAATAAATGTGACGACTGCGTTCACGAAGAATAGTAGTTTGTAAACATAAGAAAAACCTAGCAGACATCGTCTACTAGGCTAGTAACATCGTGTTTTTCATCGTTGAACCTTTCACCAAGAGCTCCAGTTCAAACTCATACAATTCTTTTTTGCGATAATTTTTCGTATGGATTTTATCCATCATTAAATCAACTACTTTATGGGCCATTTCATCAATTGGCTGTTCAATCGTTGTAATACCCGGCTCTGTAATCTGTGATAAAATTTGATTATCAAAGCCAACTACAGCTAAATCATCAGGAATGCTCCAGCCATGGCGTTTCGCTTCTGCGATAATTCCAGCTGCGACTTCATCGCCTCCTGCCAAAATAGCGGTAGGATTTTTTTTGTCCTTTAATACTTCATGGAACATTCTTTTTCCATCTTCCCACGAGAAAGCGTTTTCAAGAAAATCAATCGCTTCTACTTCTTTGCTCTTTTCAGTGATTGCACGTAAAAAGCCCATTTTTCGCTGTTGGCTCACTACTTTCGTTTCATTTCCACGGCAAAAAATAAGATTGCGATATCCTTGTTCTAATACATGCTTTGCAGCTATGTAAGCCCCTTGCGCATGATCAAATTTAACCGTTGGAATATTTGCTTCTTCAATATATTCATTACATAACACGATTGGACCGTGTTGTAAGTATGGCTCCACGTTCTCCCATGGATTCTCCAGTGAACATAAAATAATCCCATCAACCTGTTTTGTTGATAACAGTTGTAAGTATTCCATCTCTTTTTCCGGTAAGTATCTTGTTTGACAAATAATCAGTTTATATTTATGTTCAGAAGCAGCAATTTCAATTGCTTCAATAAATCTACTGAAAAAAGGATTTGTAATCCTTGGAACAAGCACCGCAATTGTTTCTGTTTTTTGTTTTCTAAGTCTTCTTGCTGCAGAATTAGGAACGAAGCCTAAATGCTTCATCGCCAATTGAACCCTCTTTTTCTTCTCATCAGATACGTACGGATGGTTGTTAATCACCCGAGAAACCGTTGTTCTTGATAACCCCGCTAATTTCGCCACGTCCTCGATCGTTGACACGAAATTCTCCCCCTTTGTATGAAAACGTTTTCTTAAGTCGATTATATAGTATATTATTGGAAACTGCAATACGAGTTCGGAGGATTTTACTATATTAATATTATACATAGGAAAAAGTCTGTATTTGCAGGAGAAACAACATCAGCTTTCGAACATTCCATCATAAGGATATTCACTATATATTAAGGATGATACAAAATGAATCGAACAGATCGTTTACTTTCTATTCTCATTGAATTACAGAGAAAGCAAATCGTCACAGCTAACAGCTTAGCTGAAAAATTTGAAATATGTAAAAGAACAATATACAGAGATATGCAAGCACTTAGTGAATCAGGTGTTCCTATATTTTCAATACCTGGCCAAGGCTATTCTTTAATGGATGGTTACTTTTTACCACCTATTCAGTTAAAACCAGAAGAAGCGGTAACTCTTCTATTAGGAAGTGATTATGTCGAACAAAATCTCGACTCGGCTTTTTCTACACATGCAAAATCTGCTAAAGAAAAATTAGAAGCAATCCTTCCTTCTGAAAAACAGAAGAAAGTCAAAGAATTAAGAGGAACATTCCGCTTCCTCTCTGGTACCTTTTCTCATCAAAAAGTTGAACAAGAACGAATAGAAAAATACCTTTTTCTATTGCAAGAAGCCATTCAGAAACAGCAATGTGTTTCTTTTTCTTATCGTAAACCGACTCAAACTGACAAAACAAAACGTACTGTGAATCCTTATGGCTTAGTCAATATTTCAGGAATTTGGTACATTGTTTCCCATTGTCTACTTCGGCAACAAATACGTCATTTCCGTTTAGATCGTATGAGCGACTTACAAGGAGAGCAAGAGTTCTTTAACAAACCGGAAGATTTCCATTTACCGACCTATCAACCTATAAATAACCGAACCATTACCATTCATTTATTATTTCCATCTACAATTGCTCACAAAATTATGGAGTCTCGCTACTTTTTTATAGATTCCTATGAACAAAAAGATGATGGCTTTCATGTGCTTCTAACATCAAGAAGTATAGATGAAGTATTCCCATGGGTATTGAGCTGGGGAAGCCAAGTAAAAGTGCTAGAACCGACTATTCTTTCTGAGAAACTTCGAGAAGAAGCAAAGAAAATGCTACAAATTTAATTTTTTCTTTCACTGCTGACATAATGGTGTCAACATCACTCGTTTATAGTGATCCTTAAGAACTACATTTTATAAAAGAAAAGGAGCTAACCCTATGAATCCAAATGCCATTTTAGAGAAATTTGAAAGTGTAGCAGTGTATTACATAAAAGAATTAGAGAAATACTCCCTTGAACAATTGAGAAGAAAACCTTCCGAAGACGAATGGTCTCTTGGACAAATGTATAATCACTTACTTACAGCTTCAAATATGCAATTAGATGCCATTGCAAAGTGTACAACTGATTCTGCAACTATAGATGGTAAGAAAACAGAAATGGGTGAAAAAGTATATGCAATGGGTGCTTTCCCTCCAATACAAATAAAAATACCTGACCGCCCAGGATACACACCTGAAAACCCAAAAGATAAAGAAGGTGTTAAACAACAATTGCTACAACTGATTAAACAAACGAAGGAAGTTGAACCAACACTTGCTTCTATTCCAAGTAACCGCAAGATGGAGCACCTAGGATTTGGGTATTTAAATGCTGTAGAGTGGTTTCAATTGATTTATATGCATTTTTCTCATCACCTTCATCAGAAGGAAAGGCTGGAACAGCATATTATTCTAAAATAAGTGATACTTTATTACTAGAGATATAGTTGCTCATTCATTTAAATAAAAAAAAGGATTCCCTATATTTTAGGAATCCTTTTTCTATCTGGAACAGAAGTAAACTAGTACACTTACTTAAAGATTATTTTCAAATTAACTTAACAAGATTTATCCCGCATTAACAGACAGTAACAATCCTTTTAGACTAATTCCCCAGTTACTAACATAAAACAGTTTTGAAGATCTTTAGAGCGCAAACTATACGCGACTACTTTCTTCTTATATCGTTTCACTACATCGATGTGATCGTCGTAACTGTACATAGAATAACTCACATCGTTTTTTCCCTTTTTCATATGAATAACTACTGGAGTCCCGCTGCTTTGTGGAGGGAAATAATACTTTTCTAAAAATATTGCTTCGTTAAACTGATCAATCATTTGAATTTTCTCTTCATCTTCTAAGCACTTTCCATCAATCGTTACAGTAACATCTCCGGCATTTAATTGTGGATGCAATGCAAATCTACTCATCAATGACTCCACAACAGAAGTTGGAATACTCGTTACGATTATTTTAAAAGCACCGAAAATAACTAACATAATTATAAACCATGTCGTCATATTCTCTCATCTCCGTTACGTTTTAAATTACTAATGATTACATTTCTAATATTATCATAGTAAAAATGGTTATTTTTTGTACATTCTGTGAAACTTTGTAAATTAAAGAAACATACTAGGATTAGTATGTTTTTCTATAATCTATAGACTTTCCCACTTATTCCACGCTTCCTTGGCATTTACACGATACACACTTTCATTCCGATCCATAAATCCATGAATGATAAACTCTCTCCTAATCGTACAAAAATCTTCATGATACTGTTTAATAAATGTATTTACTTCTTTTTCTGTTTATTGCTGTTCAGGATTCAATTTACTTATGAGGTACTCAAATATCACTAACTTTTTCTTCTTTTGACTAGGAATTGCTTTTAACTTACCATTTGCATCAAAAAAATTTCTAATGACCGTATCTCTGAATTTCACTTGAGTGCCGTTCATTGATATCCCCCTCTAGTAAAAAATATTTCCCTGTACAAATTCATTCTCAAATACTTCTTAACTTAACCGTTAAATTATAGCATTATTCAGATTATTTATGCTGTATTTATACAAAGTAAACCTTTCCTCACCAATCGAGCTTTTGCAAGATACATCCTTTTTGATTTGACATCTACGTCACGGCTTTGAAGAAAAAAGGAGACCCGTACTCTTTTCCTCCTTCTGTCCTCACTTAGCAGGGGGCTAAAATAGGCACCGACCTCTCCTACCCATGGACTGCCGCCCTCTTCCACCCAAAAAAATAATTTTATTTTTTTACATAATAAAAAACCTAGAGGATCACTCCCCTAGGCTTCTATTGATTTCTCTTCTACTAAATTACGAAACTGATGTTTATGCATCCAAGTCAACGAACCAATTGTTCCAAGTGACAATAGAACAATAAAGATCATTAATATACCTGCGTTTTGCCACATAAATCCGAAGTCCCCACTTGATACAACCGCTTTAAATCCAGATACAGAATATGTCATTGGTAACCACGCATTAAAGTGTTGTAAAAACTTTGGAATTAATTCAAGCGGGAAGGTTCCTGCGCTTGTTGTTAACTGAATGATTAATGTTAAGATCGCAATAAAGCGTCCTGCATCCCCAAACGCTGTTACTAAACACTGGATTAATGCAATAAATGATAGACTTGTAAGAATACTAAACAGAATGAAGTATGGAACGCTTTGTACTTCAACACCAAGTACGAACAGTAATACTGCATCTGCAACTAAAGCTTGAATAATACCAACCGATAATAAAACACCAAATTTACTAATAAACCAGCTAAATCCTGATTTTGGCACACCCACTGTATCACGTAGTGGATATACAATGGATAAAAGAAGTGCCCCGACAAATAAACCAAGAGATAAGAAGTATGGTGTAAATCCTGTTCCATAGTTTGGAACTTCTGACATCTTCTCAGTTTGTACTTTCACTGGGTCTGCAAACATGTCGTATGTTTTATCCGTTCCTTTTACTTCACTTGTTTTTTCTGCTCCTTCGCCGAGTTTTTCAGCGAGTTCACCAGTTCCGTCGTTTACTTTGACTAAACCGTCTGTTACTTTGCCGGAACCGTCTGCTAGTTTGTTTACACCGTCGATTAATTGACCGGAACCGTTTGACATTTTATTTAAGCCACCATTTAGCGTACCTAAACCATTTGTCACTTGGTTTGAACCATCTGCTAACTTACTTATTCCGCCTATCATTTCATTTGATTTTGTTGATAATTGTCCCAGGCCGCTTGTTACTTTATTCGAGCCTTCTGCTAGTTTACCGATTCCGCCTATCATTTCATCTGATTTTGTTGATAATTGAACTAGACCGTTTGTCACTTTATTTGAACCTTCTGCTAGCTTATTTACACCATTAATTAATTTTTCGGACCCTTTGGATAAGCCATCTGCACCAGATTTTGCTGTATCCAACTTCTCACCAAATTTATGGAAATTAGTTACAAATTTAATTTGACCTTGTTCTAACTGATTAATGCCATTCGCTAAATTTGTCAATTGATTTGTATCTGGTAGTTTAACTTGTAACCCACTTACTTTTTCCTTTAACTCGCTCGTTCCACCCGCAATGATGGCTGATTGTTTTTGAACTGCTGCCATGTTATCAGTAGCACTCTTCATAAGAGGCTGTAACTTATCTTGAGATTCTTGTGGTAAACTTTTGATCACATTTTGTAAAGCAACTAAATCATCCATCGTTTCTTTAGATGCTTTAACATTCGTTTGTGATACTTGATTTAATCCTTCCACTTTTTGTGAAGCTGCACTCACTTCTGCAAGTTTTGGTTCCACATCTTTCAAACTTGATATAGAGGTTTGCACCTTACTATTTAAAGTATGAATGCCATTTTGAATATCTTTTGCACCTGTTTCTAGTTCACTTTGTGCATTGGTAAGCCCAGTCATTCCAGTAGCCAAATCTGTTGTACCTTTTTGCAATGTAGCTGATTGATTGGTGAGTAAATTTAAACCATCTGTCACTTGACTTGATCCATCAAGTAACTGACCTACTCCATTTTTTAATTCTCCAGTCTTACTATTTAATAAGTTTAAGCCACCAGATACTTGACCAGACCCATCTAGTAATTGACCTACTCCATTTTTTAATTCTCCAGTTTTACTATTTAGTAAGTTTAAGCCACCAGATACTTGACCAGATCCATCTAATAATTTATTTGAACCATTTAACAATTCTGATACGCCATTTTTCATCTCTCCAGACTTCCCTTGCAACGTATGCAAGCCATCCGTCACTTTTCCAGAACCATCGTGTAATTCTCCAGCACCATCATGTAACTTATTTGCTCCATCTGTTGCATCCGCAAAACCTTGCGAAACATCTTTAATAGAATCAAACATTTTCTCTGCATACGTTTTGGTTAACGTATTCGAAACTTCACCTTTAATTTTTTCAATCGCAGTTCCGCCAATTTGTGAAGATAAGAAGTTTAAACTTTCATTTGGAATATATTCTAAGTTTAATGGTCTTGGATTTTCTTTTAGCAGCGTTGTTGCATTATCTGAGAAATTCTCCGGAACTCGCACCAACATATAATATTTTCGATTTTCCATTCCCTCTTTTGCTTCTTTTTCACTCACAAACTCCCATTTAAAACTGTTATTATCCTTTAACTTATCAACTAATCCTTTCCCAACTTCAATTGGTTTCCCATCAAATACTGCACCTTTATCGAGATTGACTACCGCAACTGGTAAATCATCTAACTGTTCATATGGATCCCAAAACGCCCATAAAAACATACCAGCATATAAAAGTGGTACAAATAAAACGGCTATAATCGGGATTAAGATTTTTTTACTTTTTATAATTTCCGTAAATTCCTTACCGAGCAATGTAAATCCTCTCATTATTTTCACTCCCCTTTTAATTATGACCAGAATGTTCAATTAGTCATTTTTAAATAAATAAAAAGGTTATATGATGTTATCCATATTACCTATACCTAACTCGCACTATCTTATTCTCTATACTATGCACCTTTTCATTTAAAATGACTATTTAATTCATTAGGTCAGCGTAAACACATTAAAAAATTAATTTCTCGCAACTTTGCATACGTAATCTGCCTTTTCAATCTCTCCTTTTCCTAATAACTTTATGACCGATTTGTTCAACTGGTCATATTTAACTATAATAAAAGGATTATCTTAGTTTGACAATCCTTTTAATAAATAAAGTTCAAAAAGTTCTGCAATTTTCTCTTTGTCTAGTGGTTCATGATTTTTTTCCCAATCAAAAATAAGTGATACGTATAAACGAAGCATAATAAATGCTGTAATTTCTGGGTCACATTTACTAATCTCGCCCTTTTCAATCGCAACTTCTAAATACGATTGAATAACAGATACAATTTCAGCCTCCACTTGCTGCATGCCTTCTTGTACCTCTTTCGTACCCATATCTCGTTCTTCTTGAATGAGTTTAATCATCAATTGATGTTCTTTTCTGAATTCTAAAATACTATATAATGCTTTATGTACATTTTCAAAAAAGGAAACATCTGGACGGATTGCATCTTTTGCTACTTGTTTCATTTCTCCAATTAAGTTAGAAATGATCTCTCCAAACAGTTCTTCTTTATTTTTGAAAAAAGTATAAATCGTTCCTTTCCCAACATTCGCTAATTTTGCAACTTGATCCATTGTTGTTGCCTTATAGCCAAACGCTGAAAAAGATTTTGTTGCAGCTTCAATAATAGAACGTTTTCGATCTACTGCCACATCGCCACCTCCGAAATGACCATTTGGATAATATAGTCAATTAGTACATTTTTGATATTATCACGGTTTTCCATCCATTACAAGTTCTCTTTTTATTTATTTCCAAATATGAAAAATTCCAATCGATACATCACTTGTTATATGCAATACATTATAACACTGTCGTAGTTTATCAACAAAAGGCGGAAGATGAAAAGGTGTTTTTTATACATGTTTGCTCAGTATATTACAATACAAATCTCTCCCTTTTTGTAATCTTCAATTAAAAACAAGAAAATCTTTACAATTAATAGTAATATAGAACATAGATATATTGATAAAAAATAGTGGAGGCTCTTTCAATCATGATACGTGCACTTCGTTTAAATACAAAACAAGCCTTTTTCAATAAGATTTCTCTCACTCTCTTATTTACTTGGTTTATTCTTGTTTCAATTTATCACTATTGCTATATTATACAATATTTAAATGGCGAACCTGACGAACTTTTAACGACTGCTTATCAATGGATTGGCTTTCGTGATAACGAAGTGGATGTGTATTTACTTTTAATGCCTGTACTAGCAGCACTCCCTTTTAGTACAAGCTATAACTCTGATAAAGCTGATAAATTTAAATCATTTGTAAGTAAAGAAGTTCCCTTTTTTCCCTATGTATGTACAAAATATATCGTTACCTTCCTAATCGGAGGATTTCTTTATATTCTTCCATTCTTATTTTCATTGTTGTTTTGTAAGCTGACAATCCCAGATGGCAGTCCTACACCTACCTTAAGTATGATAAAAGATAATGGCATGTTTGCTTCATTGTATTTCTCTTCTCCTATCACTTATATTTCCCTATATATCGGGATTAATTTTTTGTTCGCTGGTCTTATGGCAGTATTGGGGCTCTCTGCATCCATATGGTCTAGAAAAGATTACATGGCAATTTTATTCCCCTTTGCTGTTGCCTCTCTTCCATATTTAATTTTAAATATCGTATTCCCTACGATTGGAGGAGCACCTATTCATTTATACGATCCAAAACAACCGCTCCAAGGAATGTCACCTTACATTTTAATCATGCAATGCATGCTATTTTTAGGAATTAGTTTATTTATGTATATGAAAGGTGTACAGAAAGATAAGAAAAAATATATGCGGAAACTTCAAAAAAGATTGCGATGTAAAAAATCGATTCAAAAATCAGTTGGTTTATAATACAAAATATCCCTCAGCCATTATGCTGAGGGATATTTTTACTTAGGATGCTTTTTTCAAATCAATTTGTGCAAGCACTGGGTCATGGTCACTCATACGGCCATGTTCCTTCATAATGTTGGAATTTAAATGTACCGGATCTACAACTGTGTGCGGTGCAATATTATTTGTTACTAAAATATGATCTAATACTTGTGCATTGCCGTCATGAATATACGTGTAACGATTTTCTTTCGAAACCGTTTCTAACATATCTTGCATTGTATCACCTTTTAATGCTTGCAGTGGTTTAGAGAATTCAAAGTCATTCATATCGCCAACTACAACAACTGGTGCATCCGCATCTCGTTTTTGAATATCTTTTACAAAGCTGTTCACTTCTTGCGCCAGTTGAACGCGTTTCTCTTCACTCTTTAATACAAGAGGTTGAATTTTTCCAAACGGCGTCGCATCACCGAGTTTTGAATTTAAATGACTTGAAATAACAACAATATTTTGTCCCTGGAATTTAAACTCCGCAGCTAGCGGTTTACGAGTACTATCAAATACTGGATTATCTTGTCCAATGCGCGTCGGGTTTGTTGCTAACAGCTTTGGATTCTTTTCTAATTTCACACGTGATGGATTGTAGAAGAAACCAACGCGAATGTTCGCTCCTGGTGCCCCGCCATCTTGATTATTTTGCGGTGCAACTTCGACATACTCATACTTTGGTCCACGAATTTCTTGTACAGCATCAATAATACGCTTTGCACTTAATGAAGCATCTGTTGTTCCATCATTCGTTGATCCATTATTATCTTGCATTTCTTGTACACCAATAATGTCTGGCATCTTTAAATTATATTTAATAGCATATGCCATTTCTTTTACCTTTTCATCAGATGTTTCTTTTGCATTCGCTGAAAAGTTCTCAATGTTATATGTTGCCACTGTTAATTTTCCAAGACGAGGCTGAATGTTTGCGCCTACTTGTTTAAACCCGCCGTCCGTTACTGATGGTAATTCCGTTACCGGCGAAATACGATACGCACCATAATCATACCCGACTACGCCTGTGATATCTCCATTAAACGTATCTCCTGCTTTTGCTACATAATCACGAGGTACTTTTAAAGAAAGACGTTCTGGATTGAATTGGTTCTCGCCTAATAACGGCGTTCCATATTTTGTAGTGACCTTATCTCCACCATTTGCAACTGTTACATATAAATTCCCATTTTTCTGCGGCCCAACAATTTGAGGAGTTGGCATTGTCACGCGCATACCTTCTAAACTTTCATAGAAATCAATTGCATCTTCCTCTGGATCAAATATACCAAATGCATCATTATCAATAATTTGATCTGGAATCTTTACACCCTTTTCACCTAATACAGTTGCTTCTGGCAACTGTTGATTATTTGCCTTCACAGCAATATTGCTTGCTTTAATTTCTGTGATGGATAAATCTGTATCAAATCTGTCAGCGTATCCAGCTCCAATGAACTCTTCAACCTCTCCCTCTACTTGTACGAGGTCTCCGACTTTTACATTCGCTTCTTTTTTATAAACATAAATCCCTTCTGAAGTTGCTAGGTCTTCATCGGGCTGCGAGTCTTGCATATAAAAACCATTCTTATCTAGCGTTGTTACAACACCTTCTACATTTCGCACTTTCTTCCCACCGTAAGGAGAGAGATGTGATTTACCTTGAATATCATGAATACGAACTTGCTCACTTTTTACAATCGTAAAAGAAAAAGTTGAAACTGCTGAAGATTCGAGACCTTCTTTCAATGCAATTGCTTTTATAACACTGTTTTCATTTAACACAATCGGTTCATTATAACGAAGACTTTTATCTGTTGGAACTGATCCATCTAACGTATAATAGATTGTTGCTTCTTCTGTACTAGTTGTTAATGTAACTGCCGTACCTTTTGCAATTTCTCCATCATTTGGTGATGCAGTTACATCGCTCACACGGTTTGATGCCTCTCCTTGAAACTTGTAAGCTGTTACTGACTTTAAACCAGGACTACTAAAATATAGCTCAAGTGTCCCTGTTAATTGAACTTTCTTCCCAACATTTTCAGGATGATCCTTTACATTCACTGCCGTTCTTACGTCACCTTTTGGCAACTGAACAGGCATGATTTGCTCTGGATCCGTCTCATTTGGCGAATCTGCTATCGCTACATTCGTATCTCCAAACTTCGCTGGATCCTTTGTGTATGTAGAAGAGCTTTGCGTATATCCAACAATGTATCCTTCTACTACTCCTTTACTTGTTCCTTGCTGCTTAAACATTTGAATTGCATCCTGCACAGACAATGCAGAACGTTCTTCTGCTTTTACTAAAGTTCCAGTAAATGAAATCAGTAGTATAAATGATAGCAAGATACTTACTAGTTTCTTCAAATTCATCGTCCTCCCCTAATTTTAATATTCTCTTAGCATGTATTATCATAACAAAAAATTCTTTATAAAGAACTTAAAATTCGACAAATTTTACAAAAAATTAATCTCATACTTCCGTATGAGATTTCTATTATGATTCCCCTACTATTTTCTTACAGTATTCCATTCTTTTTATGGATTTTAATGATAGCTGATTTTCTTACAATATAAGTAAGAATCATACAGAAAGAAGTGACTTGAAATGTTTATCTATATATTATGCAGTGTTTTAGTCTTATCTTTTCTCTACGACTTTGTATTTGATGCAAATTTATTACCAGCTCTTCCACTAAATGATCAACCTACGAGACAACCTCGTGAATATGAGCGAGAGTATTATAACAGCAAAAATACCATTGGAAGATTTATCCAATCCTAAATTGTAAATAGTCATGAAAAACAAAGGGCATCGCATAATAGCCCTGATTATTATGCGATGCCCTTTTACGTGTAACTGGGAAATATGTAAATTCTATATTATTTCTATATAGTTATCTTTTAAATACATATCTAGTACCCTTACTATTTGAAGACAACTCACATTTAAGATTTAATATCTCGCATATTTCTTTAATTATTAAAACGCCTAGTCCTTGATGAGAGTCCTTCACATTGAACCCTATTCCATTATCTTGTATAACGATAGCACCATTTTCTATCATTACATGAATAGAACTAGCCTTCGAATGAAGTTGTGTATTTTGGAACACGTTATCAAGTACTCTTTCTACCCATAGTTCATTGCTGTGCCAAACAAGTCTCTCATCATTAACCATATAATTAATCCCTATATTTTTATTATTAAAGATATACGTCCATTTCTTAATTGTTTTTTCTACTAGGTTTGCTATATCAACGTTTTCATAAATTATATAGGAGTTTTTGACGGACTCTAAATCTTCTTGGTTCAATTGATTTACTAACTTTGAAATATATTCAATTTGTTGATAGAGTGACAAAACTGATTTTTCTTCCAAGATTCCATTCTTCTCAAGTAAAAATAACTCTAATCTCATTGCTGTTAAAGGTGTATTAATATCATGGGATAATTTATTTAAATACTCCTTTTTAAAAGATAACTCTGTGTTTAACATGAGTTCTTTATGAGCTAAACGATCAATTAGTATGTTGATTGATTCAGCTAGCCAACCAATCTCATCATTTTTTCGTACAGGTAACTTTTCAGGTAATTTTTTGTCTTGAGATATCTTTTTGATTGTTTTATTTATTTCGTCAATTTGGCGCAAAATATGATTAATTGATTTAGAGGATATTACGATTAATAAAATCAGTAATCCAAAGAAAACTCCAAATATGCTTGAATAAATTAATGTTTGATTATACGGCTGTTCTAAGTGAAAGGTTGTGGATATGACTAAATAAAGTACAAACAGAATGAAGTTGGTTAGTAAATATAAAATTGGTACAAAAAAGACTATAGTTGCGAGTAACAAGTAATACTTTTTCTTAAGACTCATACGCGATTAAGGGTATTTAATCTGTACCCTTCTCCATGAACCGTTTCAATAATGGTATTATTTTTATCCGAAATTTTCTCTCGAATTTTTTAATATGAACATTTAATACACTATTTTTAGAATACTCTAATGGCCATAAATAATTGAATATCTGTTCCTAGTTAAAATTCTGTCTCTATTTTCATATAAGTAAAAGAACAATTTCCTTTCTGTTGCTGTCAATTTTATTTCAGAATGTATATTTTCTTTAAATACTTTATAACCAACTGCATCAACGTATATATTTTGAATTTGAGTAAATAAACCGTATTTATTCTTAAGTATCAAGTGCAATCTTGCTAATAGTTCACGTGGGTCAAACGGCTTAACCAAGTAATCTTCTCCAAGAGATAGTCCTTTTAATTTACTATCTATATCACTTCGGGCTGTAAGAAATAAAATCGGCAGTGAATATCCATTCGCCTTCAGTTTTCCTGATATTTCATACCCATTTTCACCTGGTAACATGATGTCGATTATTATAAGATCAGCGTATTTTATTTCTTTTAGGACTCTTTGACCATCAGTTATCCAAAGTACATGATACCCTTCTCCCTTTAATATCTCCTGCAACATTGAACCAATGGCGTGATCATCCTCGATAATTAAGATTGTAAATCCATTCATAATCAAATCACCTCTTTGAATTGAACGCTTGAATAGTAATATCTTAAAATGCGATATAATAATAAATGTATCTTCTCAACAATCCTTGTATAGTATAAATTATTGTTTCTCAAAATCAATCCTTAACTAAACTATATCACATGATAATTGATACCCTAAAGTATGTGTCCATACTTTCACCATAGCTTAAGTAAGGACACATATACACCCTTATATCATCTAAGACATTAAGTTTCAAATTACTTCTACTGCTTACATATTTTGAAACACGAGGAACAACACAAAAAATACGAAATACGTAATAAAAAGTATAAATATTGGCCTTAACTTCATTTCTTTGATTTTCCTTACTCCCTTAAAAACGACCTCGTAAATAAGCAAAGCTATTGAAAAAATAAAACTAGCCATGGAAATTATTAAACTCACCGCTGATAATACATCCATCATCAATCAACTCCTTTTAGTGAACTTATCTTTATGGTAATAGGTATTTATAAAGATTTTATTAACATTTAAATTACTAGCTTTGAATTTCTTGTTATTAATAAACGGAGAAAGCTATTTATTTAACTGTGCTTAACCAATACATTTCTAAAATCACACGGAAAACCCAAAACAAAATCCTTAAAAAAGACGGTAGATTTCCTAAATGTTATACATATGACAGCTTATTTATTAAACTATGTGATATGTCATGCAAAAAAGAGGATACTATGTCCTCATGTTGGACATAGTATCCTCTTCTAATTATATAAATACGTTAAAAGTGCTTTTCATCATTCCGCCTCTTAGGATTAAATTAATAATCTTACTGCACAATGCCCCACAATATTAAAGCGTCTGTCCATTATCAATCGTAAATACCTGCCCCGTAATAGATTCTTGGATCAATTGAAAAAGGATTGCCTCCGCAATATCATCTGGTGTTGAAATTCTTTGAAGTGGTAGATTTCCTGCAAGTTGGTACATCTTATCCTCATTACCTGCCCACCATCCTGTATCGACTGCACCAGGAGAAATACTATTTACTCTAATATTAGGTGCCAATGCAATTGCTAATGATTTTGTCATCGTATGAATAGCTGATTTTGTGGCTGCATACGGTACAGATGATCCGAGTCCCGTTATCCCTGCAACGCTCCCCATATTCACAATTGCACCTGATTTTTGCTTCTTCATATAAGGAACAACAGCTTTTATACAATGAAACATCCCTTTCACATTTACACTGAAAAGAGAATCCCACACTTGATCCGTTACGGACTCTAGGTCATCCATAGGTATTTGAGCTGTTATACTCGCATTATTCACTAAACAATCTACTGTTCCAAAAAGACTAATAGTTTGGGCTACCATCGCCTCTACTTCTTCTTTTTGTGCTACATTAGCTTTAACGGCGATAGCCGTACCTCCTTGCTGCTGAATTTCATCAACTGTTTCTAACGCTTCTTTTTCTGAACGACTACAATTCACCACAACTTTCGCTCCTAAACTCGCTAACTTCAAAGCAGCAGCCTTTCCGATACCAGTACCGCCACCTGTTATAATGACTACTTTATCTTTTACCTTCATTTACAATCTCCTCACTTAATCTGGTTTTATTTCATTTTATCTTCGTTCATTTGAAGAGTATAATACTGAATAGTGAAGCCGATATCATTTTAAATGATACCTACTGGAGGGATTTATTCTTGGAAAGCCATGACCTATGGATTTTTAAACATGTCGCTGAACTACAATCAATATCTAGAGCTGCTGAAAAGCTAGAATATGTACAACCGAATATAAGCCAGCGAATCAAAAATTTAGAAGATGAACTTGGTACTAAAATCTTAAAGCGTAATAACAGAGGAGTAACACTAACGGAAGAAGGAAAAGTGTTATTAGATTACACAAACCAAATTATGCTTTTAATGAATGAGGCAAAATCAAAAATAAATCCTCAGAAATGGAGAGAATCTTTAACAATTGGAGCATCTCAAACCATTTCAGCGGCGAAAGTTCCTCAGCTATTCTCTTCTTTTTTAGAATCATATAAAAATATTGATATGAAAATAAGAACGACTGATAACGCAAAGTTACAAGAAATGCTTTTGTATGGGGAACTTGATGGAGTCTTTTTAAGTGGTTCATATAGTCCTTCACAATTCGAAACTGTGTACAGTTATTTTGAAAATATCATACTCATCTCATCAAAACATAATCCACTCGAAAATCAAATTTTACTCGTGAACAGTAATCCAAATTGTATATATAGACAACAACTATTAGATTACTGTAATAAAAACGACTTTGACCAGAAAACGATAATGGAGTTTGATTCACTTGAGTCTATTATGCAAGCTGCTCATGATGGACTCGGTATGAGTATCATACCAGCTAATGTTGCGTATAGCCGAAATAAGCCAAAAACAATTCATTATGAAGAATTACCCGAAACAGTCAAAATTGATTTTGTAATTAAGCGTAGAAAACAGCAACCACAAGGCTTAAAGAAATTTATTCGTTTTTTAAGAGAGTTATAAAAAGCTGTTAACTAAAATAGATAAGAGGGAATGTACATGAAAATTAGAAATTCAGTCAAAGCCATACTCATACACGAAGACAAATTATTAGTAACAACTTATAAAGATGAAGACGGCACATATCACCTACTTCCTGGTGGAGGACAAAAGATTGGAGAAACGCTAGATAACACCTTGAAAAGAGAATGTCTTGAAGAGACAGGAATTGAAGTAAAAGAAGATGACCTCTTATTTATAAGAGAATGTTTTATGAATCCTGAAGTACACAGGGTTGAATTTATGTATTCCTGTACACCTGTCTCCTTTACAAATGTAAATTCCAAAACTTTACATATGGACAGCAAGCAAACAGGTATTTCATGGTTACCAATAGATGACTTATTACATTCTCCCCTGTTCCCTATTGGCATTCGGAAACTTATTAAAGACTTTCATACTAGTGATCACTCAAGCCCTGTTTATATTGGTGAGATTGATTAATTGCTTTCATCTAAAGGATTTCTAAAGATTATTCTTATCCTACACCAATGAAAGTAGCCGAAGGAACATTAGACTGGAAAAAGATTTCATGGATCTTAGATGAAAAGAATTATGGGTTAGACGAAATCATTTCTCATATCTTACCTAAGATTCTCGATAGCTCTAAAAATTTTATCAGCGCAAAATCAAATATATCGACGGTTCAACAAAGGCTATCGTCCCTCCTACAAACAACAACAAAAAAACAGGAGCCACTAAGCTCCTGTTTCATTATTGCGCAACTAATTCCGCTTCATCTATTTTTTCCAAATAAGATAACACATGCTTTACTGCCGCTTCCCCTTGATCAATACAATCTGGAAGGCCAGATCCGCCGTAAGAGCTACCAGCTAAATAAACACCTGGCAATTCTTTATCCATAAATGTTGTTAACTTCTTCATTCGCCCTTTATGCCCCACTGTATATTGCGGCATTGCATCTTTCCAGCGACTTACAATGGTAAAGTCTGGGTCGGCTTTAATATCCATTGTTTTTTGCAAATCTTCTAATATAAATTGAACAATTTCTTCATCTGTTTGTTCGACGATTGCTTCGTCACCAGGGCGTCCAACATAGCAGCGAAGAAGTACTTTTCCTTCCGGCGTTGTATGTGGCCACTTCTTATGTGTCCACGTACACGCCGTGATTGTGAAGTCACTATTTCGAGATACAACAAATCCTGTGCCATTAATATCACGCTTAATTGCTTCTTTCGGAAAAGCGAGTGCAACATTCGCAACAGATGTCGATGGAATATTGCGGAAGAAGCGGAACTCTGTATACTGCGCAAACATAGACGGCAGTACTTTATGAGACGCCGCAACCACGATAGAGTCCGCTTCAATTTCTTTGCCATTGCTTAGTGTAATCGAATAACCGTCGCCCATTTTTATGATTTTTTCAATGCGAGTTCCCTTCACAACTGTTCCAACTTCTAGTCGTTCTTCTAGCTCTTCCACAATGGATTGTAAACCTGTTTTTACTGTTAAAAAGATTCCTTGCGGCGCTACATCCTTTTCTTTTTTCGGAGTCAAATTACGCATACCGAGTGAAATACTACGATACTTTTGCTCTACTTGATAAAACTGCGGGAATGTTGCCATTAGGCTCATTTGATCAATATCTCCCGCATAAATTCCAGATAATAATGGTTCGATTAAATTTTCAACCACTTCATTCCCTAAACGACGACGGAAAAATTGACCAAGTGATTGATCAGAAACAGGCTTTGAACGTGGTAATACAAAATCAAAACCTGCTCTTACTTTACCAATCGGAGAGAACAACCCAGAAAATAGAAACGGGGTAATTTGCGTTGGAATTCCCATCATTGATCCACTCGGCATCTTATGTAATCGATTGTTTACAAGAACAAATGACTGGCCAGTTGCGTTGTTTACAAGCTGCTCTCCAAGTCCTAGTTCTTTTGCCAATCTAGCCGCACTCTCTTTTCTTTCTAAGAAAGAATCTGGACCACGTTCAATTGTAAATCCATCTTTTCGAACGGTTTGAATTTTCCCTCCAAGCTTGCCTGACGCTTCTATTAACAATGTATCAACCGGTAATTCTTTTTCGCGAATTTCTTTTTGTAAGTAATACGCTGTTGTTAAACCTGTAATTCCACCACCGATGATAACAACTTTCTTTTTCAAAAAGGCTCCTCCTCTCCCATTGTCTTACGAAACCTCGGCTTGTTTCTTTAACACGACATCCGCTAAACAAGAAATAAATGCAGTTGATGCATTTGGCATTTCTGGACGATAATACTTCGCTCCAATTTCTTCTGTAACAATTTTGCATTCGATATCATTGTCATATAACACTTCTAAATGTTCTGCGACAAATCCAACCGGTGCATATACAAATGAAGTGTAATCATATTTTTCATGTAATTCTCTCGTTAAATCTTGTACATCTGGTCCAATCCATGGATCCGGTGTATTTCCAGCACTTTGCCAACCAACCGCATAATTTCGAACTTCCGCACCTCTTGCGATATAATCAGCTGTTTCATTTAACTGTTCTGGATAAGGATCACCTAAAGCGGTGATTTTCTCTGGTAAACTATGCGCAGATACAATTAAAACTGCTTTTTCACGTTCTTCTTCTGTCATACTGCTGTATACTTTTTTCACTTCATCTACCCAGTACTGGATAAACTTCGGTTCTTTATACCAGCTATCGATACCATGAATTGTTAAGTTTCCAAGCTTATTTGCTTCTTCTTGCGCTCTGCCGACATATGATTTTACGCTGAACGTAGAATAATGCGGAGCAAGAACGAGAGCAATTGCTTCTTCGATCCCATCGTTATGCATAGCTTGTACAGCATCCTCAATGAAAGGTTCGATATGCTTTAGCCCAAGATACATACAAAACTCTACATTATCCTGCATTTCGTTTAAACATTGTTCTAACTTTTTCGCTTGTTCTAATGTAATAGTAGCTAAAGGAGAAATACCGCCAATCGCACGGTAACGTTCTGTTAAACCCACTAACATTTCTGGACTTGGCTTTCTGCCTCTACGAATATGTGTATAGTAACGTTCAATATCTTCTTCTTTATACGGTGTTCCATATGCCATTACCAGTAAACCAATTTTCTTTTTCATATCCGTATTCTCCTTTACTTCGCTAACTGTTCTTTCGAATAATCATGAATAAATGTAGTCAAGCGTTTTAATGTATCTGGACTTACTTCTGGGAATACACCGTGACCTAAGTTAAATACATAACCAGGTTGCTTCATTCCTTGATCGAGAATCCCTTTTACATGCTCTCTGGTAACGTCCCATGGTGCAAGTAAGAAAGAAGGATCCATATTGCCTTGTACCGCTTTATGAATGCCGCGTCCACGCGCTTCTTCAATTGACAGACGCCAATCAAGTCCAACTACATCAAGAGGCAGGTCATTCCATTCATTTGCTAAATGTCCTGCTCCAACGCCATGCATAATCATCGGAACATTCATCGTGCGAACTTCCGAGAAAATACGCTCCATTGCAGGTTTAATAAATACGCGGTAATCTGCCACATTCAGCGTTCCCACCCAAGAATCAAAGACTTGTACTGCTTTTGCTCCTGCTTTGATTTGTGCTTTCAAATACGTAATAACCATATCTGCAAGTTTATCCATTAAAGCGAACCAAGCTTTCGGCTCTGCATACATAAATGCCTTTGTTTTATGATAGTTACGAGAAGGCCCTCCTTCAATCATGTAACTCGCTAATGTAAATGGTGCCCCTGAAAAACCAATTAGCGGAACATCTAACATCTCGTTTGTTAATAAACGAATTGTATCTAATATGTATGGAACATCCTCTTCCGGATGAATTTCACCAAGCTTCTCTACATCTTGTAAAGAACGAATTGTGTTATCAATCACCGGCCCAATGCCTGATTTAATTTCTACATCAACGCCGATTGCTGGTAGTGGTGACATAATATCTTTATACAGAATCGCTGCGTCAACATTATATTGATCAACTGGAAGCTTTGTAACGTACGCACATAGCTCCGGATTATGTGTAATTTCAAATAAAGAATACTTCTCTTTTATCTTTCTATACTCAGGCTGCGAACGACCTGCTTGCCTCATATACCATGCTGGTGCATATTCTGTTTGTTCCCCCATACACGCTTTTAAAAATGTCTCATTTATAGTTCTTACCAAGACCCTTGCTCCCTTCCTTACCAACGCTTCTAACGAATCCTATCCTATTTATCTTTTTTTACTATACAGCTTGTAAAAACAAAATGCATAACATTATGTACGTTGTTCATGAAATTGACACAAACGTTCGTAAAATCGCTTACTATTTTCACAACATTCTTATTATATCATAAGCAAAAACTACGGTTTAGCTACTTTTGTCTTTTCTCCCTCTCGATTTGTTTGCGGATTATAGGGGACAACATAAAAACTTGGTTTCGCGAATATATTCGTAAACTTGTCTTCATACTGACCAATGCCTTTTACTGTTCCAACATGAGTATGGACCCCCTTCTCAACCTTATAAATTCGATATATTACTCTTTTATCTTGAAGTGGTTTCCAGCTCAATTTCGTAGTAAATAAACCAAACGGATTAAAGGATAATTTCGCCTCTATATTTTCAATTCTACTTAGGTGAATTGGTTTTCCGATTGTCTCAACACCCTTTGGCTGCTTAAACTTCGTTTTATCTTGTACATTCGCTTTCGTTAAAATCTTTTTAAACAATTCTGTTGCAGACGCACTTCCATCATATAATTGGTGTCCTCTGTCTGTACGATCATATCCAATCCATACTGCGCCTACTAAACTTGGCGTATATCCAACAAACCAAACATCTCTAGCACCTTCACTTTGATTTGGAAGTGACGTTGTACCTGTTTTCCCTGCTAACGCGCCTTTATATTCACCCGCTTTTGCAGTTCCTTCTCTTACAACACCTTCTAGCATTTTTGTCATATACCATGCAGTTTGTTTTGAAAAAACTTTCGTTTCATTTTTAGGCGATTCTCCAATTACCTTTCCGTGCCGATTAAGCACCCTCTCAATCACATATGGCTCAATAATTTTTCCATTTGCCAAAAACGCACGGTACATCTTTACAAGTTCGAATGGAGAGACGCCTTCTTTCAGCCCACCAAGCGCCGTACTTAAACCAGCATCCGCAATATGAATATTTCCCTTCTCTAAATATTGCTTCCCTTCTTCGACTCCCATTTCATGTAATAAAGATACAGCTGGCACATTCGCCGATTCTAAAAGTGCATCATACATCGTTACTTCTTTTGAATACCGTTGATTATAATTTCGTGGTTGATATCCTTCAAAAGAGACTGGTTCATTTGTTAATAAAGAATACGGATTATATTTTTTCGTTTCTAGCGCCGGTGCGTACACAATAAGCGGCTTTAACACAGAACCTGGCTGACGTTTCGCAAACACTCGATTAAATCCTCTTGGCACATACTCTCGTCCACCAATTGCTGCTTTAATGCCTCCTGTCGCATTATCCATTAATAAAAAGGCACCTTGTGCTCCGCCCTCTTTCCCTGGAAAATTCCGTGCATCTTGAAATTGATCGTAAGCTACTTTTTGGATTTTTTCATCCATTGAAACAACAAACGTATAGCCCCCGCGGAGCACCTCTTGATGTGACAAACCATATAATCTCGCCGCTTCATCTACAACCATATCAACATACGGCATATAAGCGAGTTCCCTTTCATCTAAATTTTTATAAAGCGCGATTGTTTTTCCTTGATAACGAACACTTTCCTCCGCTGACAAGTACCCTTGTTTATGGAGAAGAGACAATACTAAATCCCGGCGTTCCTTGCTTTTCTCTGGATTTAGGAACGGAGAATACCCATTTGGTGCTTTCGGAAGCCCCGCAAGCATCGCTCCTTCTTCCACTGTTAATTTTTCTACATCTTTATTAAAATACAATTTTGCTGCCGCCTGAATCCCGTAGGCACCATGACCGAAATAAATATGATTCATATACATTTCAAGAAGCTGGTCTTTCGTATATGTTTGTTCTAATTTAAGGGCGATTGCCACTTCTTTTAATTTACGTGTAAATGTTTTTTCATGAGTTAAAAAAACGTTTTTAACGAGTTGCTGCGTAATCGTACTACCGCCTTCCACTTTTTCTCTCGCTAAAGTATCTTTATACAACGCACGAAATACAGAAGGATAGTCAATTCCATGATGCTCATAAAACCTTGCGTCCTCTACAGCGATAAATGCTTGCTGCACATGTTTCGGAATTTGCTCAATCGGTACAAGATCTCTATTTTCTACATATAATTTTGTAATTTCTTTTCCTCGCTGATCAACGATACGTGATGAAGAGTGGAAAACAAGTTTTTTTTCATCCATCATATAACCACCAGCTAACACAATAAGTTTATAGAGTACAATCGCCACTACAAACACTGCTACGCCGCCCATTAAAGTCCACTTTATTTTCTTCATTCGTCGTCCTTCTTTCCAAATGATGGTATGTTTATTATTTGAAAAACGATTCTCTTTATGTATATAATCTTCGAAGTTTTTTGGAAGAGTTGCTATAATGAAATTAAACTCATAAAGGGGGCATTACAAATGAAAGCGATTATTTCATACGAAACACCTCTAGAACAACCACATTTCATTGCAAAAAATACTGAAAAAGATATGTTTTATAAAGAAAATACAGAAGAAACGGTAGAAGGATCACTTGGGTATGACGTGCTAGATGCTGTTGGGGAATTTAAAGGCCAACCTGGCTTTATTGTTTGTAACAACATCTCTGTTACAGACGAAGGCCGTCCCGTTTTTGAAAATCGTTTCAAAAACCGTGCAGGTCTTATTGAAAACGAACCTGGCTTCCAAGCAATCCGTGTTCTTCGCCCATTAAGTAACGATACATATGTCATTATGACAATGTGGGAAACAGAGCAAAACTTTAAAGATTGGACAGAGTCACGTTCTTTCGAAAATGCACATAAAAAACGCCCTGCACAAGCAAGTGCAGAGCCGCAAAAAAGTATTTTCTCAAGACCTTCTTTTGTGACGACTTTTGATGTACAAGCGTAAATATTAAAAATAGAAAACAGCACTTCTTTTTTGTAAAAGAAGTGCTGTTTTCTATCATTTATTTTTTCTTATACCACTCATGAATACAAGCTACATCCTCTTCACGCACATGCTTCAATTCATAATGACGCCCAATTGCGCTGCAAGCTACCGCTACAATATATGTATACAACCGATCTTTTCGCTGCAAGTACGATTGCGATTTTGTCATTGCTTGTACATGCCTTCTTCTCACGAATCCTGTATACTTTGCGATGCCCCTGTATACAAGCGTTAACTGATCAGATGTTATCGCATATCCACCCGTTTTATACTTTCCATATCCAAGAATCGTCAAGAACAAAAATAATGGCACTAATGTAAATAAAACACTATATTGTTGGAAATACACACTTGCCCCTATGATTGGTACTGCTATCGCTACAAAAATCAACCACCCCATAATCAAGTAACGGCGCAGCGCTGCTTTTGGCAAATGTACAATTTTCTCTTCTATTTCATACGGCAACTTTAAATATGTCAATAGCTCTTGTACATCCTTTTTCTTCATGAGCGGGTGCAATATGACATTCATATTCTTTGTATCTATGCTTTGAATGACTTCTACTTCTATAGAAGAATATCCAAACGGTTGACGAAGAATTCCTTCTTTCATTGTCAATGCTTGAATCCGGTGCAGTTTTAAAACAACCTCTTTCTTTTCGAGTAGCCCTTGTGAAATACGAATTTCATTTCCATTTCTCTGCACTGTAAAGTTCGCATGTTTTAAAGCATAACCAATTGTAGAAATGACCCATGAGATTACGATTAAAATAGCGCCCATGTATAACAAGTTATATACACTATTGTCTTTCACATATGCTTCTATTTCTTCTATTAACCATTTCGGAAGAACGTTATCAAATTGTGTATAAAGGAAAAACAATCCTGAAAATAACAAGCCAAACTGACCGGATGTAATAGATGCTAGCAAAATTTCTTTTGTTGTTAACTGGTAAACCGTTGTGTTTGTGTCTTGTCGCAAGCTTTCCTCTTCTTTTACAGGTTTCTCATCTTCTACTTTATTTAATAAGGCAATTAATTGTTTCGCTTGTTCTTCTTTAATACCCGCTAACGTAACTTCTGGCTCACTGCCGCCACCAGCCGTTTCAATTTTGAGCTTTGTGAGCCCAAATAGTTGATAGATGATATTTGAAGCTGTGCTAATTGTTTGTACACGCTCTTTATTTAAATAACTTTCCTTCTTCACAAATACCCCTTGCTTTATATGTAAAATATTATTTTCGACCCAATACATTTTAAAATACCACTTCACCAATGAAAATACGGCCAAGATCAACAAGAAACCTACAATGAAGATGGGAAACCAATACCAAGCCTCTCTTTCATCTTTAGGACCAAACAAAACAATGATAATAAGGGGAAATAAACTAGAAATCCTTATATCAAATAATATCGTAATCGGATGTTGCCTCTTATACATCCTCATCACTCACTTTCGCTAGTTCCCCAATTCTGCGCTTTAGCTCCTCTGCTTCTCTCTTTGTTAACCCTGGAATACTATGAGAAGTCGCAGCCGTTGAAATTTGTAATTCTGCTAGCTCATACTTTCTCATAATGGGTCCTTGCTCAATTGTCACGTGCTGGACGCGAATCATTGGAACTAACACACGCTTTACAACAAACATCCCTTTTTGAATCTCAATCTCTTCTTCATCTAACCGGTAGCTATAATAACGCTGGCGTAGTTTCGGAAAGATAAAATAATCTAGGGGCGTATATATAATCGTCGCTACGACAATTACGCCGAAAAGCCACCCCCACCAATTAAACTGGATCATAAAAAAGAAATACGCTAAAGCGATACTTACAAATACTCCCACCCCAACTAATGCATGGATTTTCCACACTTTGACCATATTCGGATGAATTTCATTCTCTAGTGGCTGCATTTGATCACTCCAAGTTTAAAAATCTATGAAATATGTATACTATTTACCTTTCATTGTAATATGCCATAATCATACAAAACAAGGTAAAATAAACATTTTTGTATAAAAATTCAGTTTATTATTTTCTTAATATGTAGAACACAGCCTAAAAAGAAATGATTATGATATCGCTTGGAGAATATGTATTTCTTACCGAATTATTTTTTTACATTGATGTTGGAACAATAATGGTGTATGACGCATAGTATAAAACATATACCGTATAACATACACCAAGAAAAGAGGTGGATGCATGAATACTTTATTGAATTCATTAACGACAGAGCTTAGGAGAGGAACTTTGACGTTAGCTGTTTTAAGTCAATTACAAGAGCCCCAGTACGGATATTCACTTGTTCAATTGTTGGAACAGTCAGGTATTAACATTGATCAAAGTACTTTATATCCATTGCTACGCCGCTTAGAAAAACAGGAGTTAGTAACAAGTAATTGGGATACCTCTGAGAGTAGACCGCGTAAGTACTATGTTCTAAGTGAATATGGTTTAGAAATTTTTTTACAGTTAAAAAGGGAATGGATGGACAATTCTAAAAAACTCTTAGAAGTGTTAAAAGGGGAGAAAGATGATGAATCTAATTGAGATTTATATACAAGAAGTGACTCGAAGACTGCCTGAAAAAAATCGTGAAGATATTGCTCTCGAGTTAAGATCAACCATTGAGGATATGTTACTTGATGATTACAGTGAAAAAAATATAAAAGGGGTCCTTGAAACATTAGGGAATCCCGCTATATTAGCTAGAAAATACCGCGATCAACCAATGCATCTTATTGGTCCTCACTATTTTGAGACATATGTTACGTTATTAAAAATGATTTTACCGATTGCTGCTATTATTTCTCTAATCTCGATCATTGCCGAATATTTTATAGGGTATCATGGTGAAGAAGCAGTAATTAATGTAGTTTTTGATATGATTGGTTTTAGTATAGGGAGAATCGTTGAAGTAGGTATACACGTCTTTTTCTGGCTGACACTTGTTTTCGCGCTTATTGAACGAGTGCATCATCCGAAAGGAAGCCAACCATTCATAACAAAGTTTACAAAATGGACAGCTGATGATTTAAAAAACACACCTTATATTCCTAAGAAAAAAGTCATCACAAAATTCGAAGTATTTGGAAGTTTATTATGGACTGCTATTTGGGCAACAGTTTATTTTTACGCAAATCATCTTGTGGGTATATATCGAGTTAGTAAACACGGACCTGATTTTGCGGCTCCAGCTCTTAATCAGGATGTATTGCTTCAGTATTGGCCAATCGTTCTTGTTGTAATCGGTTTGGAAATAGCATTATCTATTTATAAATTAATTAAGGGACAATGGACAAAAGGAATAGCAATATTTAATACAGCTTTCCAACTTATTGGAGCCATTGTATTCATTGTGATCGTAACGAATCCAAATGTAATGAACCATGATTTTATTACGTATACAGCTGATTTATTCACTATTACTACTAAACAACTTGAATCGCGAATAGTTGGTGGTGCAATTTTCTTCTTTATGTTATCTGCGGCAATCAGTGTATATGATGGTATCCGCAAGGCTAAAATTCATTAATAGACTTTTGTCTATATGGGGCTTGGTTCAACAAGCCACCCCTTAAAAGCCGGATCCTTAGTGTACAGGAAATCGGCTTTTTCTTTTTAGAAATTTGCTTAGCGTACGAAATTCGCGTTTTGTTGGCGGGACCCCATCGCTATCAAGATAATATATATTTGTATCCACATAATGAAAAAAAAACGAAATTTTTATCTCTCCACATTTAAATTATAGGAATTCAGCTCCATTCTTTAAGCGTAAACTGTTTTTTTCCTATTCTCTTTTTTCGCATAAAATCTTGTATATGAGAGTGAAATACTACCTCTTTGAAATATAGACTATTAAACAAGCAATTCTTGAATTTAAACATAGAATAAAGTGAATTCTATATTTCTAGAAGGAGGTGTTTTTAAATGACTAATAATCATGATAAATGCGTATGTGAACAGTTAGCAACTTTACCATTAGGTACAGAAGTAGATATTTTTTTAAGTGGAAATACAATCGAAGACGTTATTTTTGTTAATTTCAATGTAGACAATTTTTGTGCAACTTTTGTAGATAATGAAACAGAACCAGGAACTATAATTGTTTTAGATTGTGGAGATATTTTAGCACTTCGAATTGAATAATTAGATAGAAAAAAGAGCTTTGAAAAAAGCTCTTTTTTTATTTTTATAACTAAAAATAAAAAGGTTATTCTTAGTTAATTGTGATTATACTGATGCAATTTTAAGGAGATGAAAATCTAGCTACTTCAAAACGTGTTCCTTCGTTATTCAAAATAGTCATATTTCCTCCGCTAATAATTGTCCATACTTGAACTTTATCCCCTTTATTGAATTGTAGAATAGTACTTACTCTTACGGCATGAGGTCGTCCAGCTAATTTTGGCACAAAATAGTGATCTTCTTTAACAATATCGATATCATTTACACGTATTAACATTGTTATAGTACGAGAAGTATCAAAAGGAAAATTAGCAAGAAATGCTGCACCTGCAGTAATAGCATATACTCCCTTTCTTGTAGGAACAAAGGTTGAATCGGATATATTATACTCATTTTTTAAATCAAATTGTTTCGTTTCATACGTAATCTGTTTAAATTGTGCTGTAAGTATATTCTGGTTAAATGCTTTTACAGCTCTAAATGCGGACGGTCTAATTAATTGTAGTAAAGTGACTATAGGATTCCCCCCTTTTACATTAATTTATGAATTATATAAAAAGAGTGATTGGGCAAGAATTTTGGAGGGCTTGAGATTTTCTTTTTCATATAAAATCTTGTATACATTAGTTTCAAAGTTGCATCACAAATAAACCAGTGATAAATGGTTAGAGTAGAGCTCTTTCTACAAGACAATTGTCTACGTTACTAAAGGAAGACATGCGAAACACATCTGAAACAGGTCATCTCTTAACGTTATGAAGCTTTTATCTTGGTACTTACTCCCTACCTTTTTGACCAGCTGTTGGGGGGCTTGCGGAAATAATACCTCAAGACATAAAAAAACATCGTCTATTCTGTTCATTTCCTATAAAGTGAAACTTTAATCAGTGGGGGGTTTCTCCATCCCCCACTGATTATTAGTTGAACGAATCGGGCTTTTACGGACAGTTCATCTCCCACCTAACTTCTTTACTTTCGCTGAATTTTGAGGTGGGAGTGTTACTGTCCGTTAATGCGGGATAAAGATTCTACGCTTACAAACCCAAGTAACACAGTTCAAATAAATTGAACTGTGTTACTTGGATTATTTCATTTTGTTTAACCTAATCCCATTTTGACAAATTAAATTGCAGCTCCAACAGCCGCTACTATCGCAAAAACTGAATCACTCTATATGTTATGTTTAACTAGTTTTATTGATATATAAGAATATTCATTTTGGTTTTGCAACACCCTCTACATGAATACATGTACTTTTTCATACGGATATTACTCACCTTTGTAAGTTCATAATATCCGTATGCCTAAGCAAGTATTTTACAGCGTTTACATCAAAACATAAATTTTAATGTTTAATGACTTTTAAAATTTCCTGGTATTTCCATGATTTTGAGCTACCCGACTGGATTTTTTTTGCTAATTCATTAGCATAGGTTGTTGTTGCCGGCGCAAATTTATTACGATCCCACTGATGATCTTGAGCGATTTGTTCATCAGACAGATTATAGTATGAATAAGTTACTCGTCCTTGCACATCTGGAATTGGATCATCAAAAGTTGTATCAAGATGGTACCATTTCCCTTCAATTTTCACTTGATTCCAAGCATGTGGTTGTCCATTCCCAGTTCCTGTTACAATATGATTTTCTATTCCAGCCTCTTTTAACAATTGATACGTTAATAATGCATATCCTTGACAAACAGCAGAACGGTTTGCTAAAGCTTCATACGCTGTATAAGCTTGGAAAGAAGTATCATAAGAGACATGTTTTACAACATAATCATGAATGGCTTTTACTTTTTCGTGTTCATCCATACCAGCTTGAACAATGGAATTGATAATTGATTTCGCTTGTGTCTTTACATAGTTCGTTTGTTCTTTGGATTCACGGTATGTAATCTTTAATGTAAACGTATAATTTCCTGGAATACCACGAATAGAGTATTGTGTATTTGCGATATTATAATTTAAGTATTCGTTAGATTCGACTGCCTTGTCGTATTCTTTAACAAGTGTATCCATAACTTCATTAATATTAGAGTTTTTGGATTTGTATGTCATTGTTATATTTTCTTCTTGATTATTAATATGCTTTTTTATTTCATTTTGAAATGCGTCTAATAGTTGCCCGTCAGGTCGTGAAACGTTATTTGCATTTGCAGCGTTTGGATTCCAAACACCATTACTTTCAAAGTAATACTTTTTACCATTATCTTGGATCCAGCCTGTTTGCATCGCTCCACTTCCATTGAAGTAATACCATGCTCCGTTTATCGACTGCCAATTTGTTTGCATTGATCCGCTTCCGTTGAAGTAATACCATGCTCCGTTTATCGACTGCCAGCCCGTTTGCATTGATCCGCTTCCGTTGAAGTAATACCATGCTCCGTTTATCGACTGCCAGCCTGTTTGCATCGCTCCGCTTCCGTTGAAGTAATACCATGCTCCGTTTATCGACTGCCAGCCTGTTTGCATCGCTCCACTTCCATTGAAGTAATACCATGCTCCGTTTATTGACTGCCAGCCTGTTTGCATCGCTCCACTTCCATTGAAGTAATACCATGCTCCGTTTATTGACTGCCAGCCTGTTTGCATCGCTCCACTTCCATTGAAGTAATACCATGCTCCGTTTATTGACTGCCAATTTGTTTGCATTGATCCGCTTCCGTTGAAGTAATACCATGCTCCGTTTATTGACTGCCAACCTGTTTGCTTCACACCGTTTACATTATAGTAATTCCATACTGATCCAGTTTGTTTCCAGCCTGTATCAGCACTTGTGTAAGTAGCTACTGTTGATCCCATAACTGTTAGACCAACTGCCATAGCTAAAACTTTTATATTCTGTTTCATAAATCTAATTTCCCCTTCTCTTGACCTATTTATCTATCAAACATTAACAATGAGGGCGTTGCAAAACTAAAATAAATACTCAATATTATAAAGTGACACTTTCATTAGTAGATATTACTCCTCACGAATAGTAAGATAAATTAGACCAACTAGCCAAAAGAGGACGCTACAACTCCTTGTTTTTCCACTTATGAAACTCATAATACATAGCCTCTTTTTTATTAGTCAATATTAGCGATTAAAACAAGATTTGACACGTACAATTATGTTATTATAACAAAAATCCCAACCGCTTTTAATGTAATATTACATAAAAAGCGGTTGAAAATATGTATCTCTCTATTTTTCACCCCAAATTATCCCACCCTGATAATTACTAGCATAAACATTTATGGTAACAATCACGGCAAGAAAAATGAATATTCTGATTTACAAAAACACAAAAGGTATACCCATTAACATAAGAACTACCCTTTGTTTCTATTAAAAAAGTAGCACAAACGAGAGAAAATCGTCTGTGCTACTTTTTCTATATATCCTACTTATTCTTATACCAATCCTGCATACGCTCTGCATCTTCCAAACTCGTATGCTCTAATTTATAATTTGTGGATGCACTAGAGAAAGTCTGCGAACATAACTGAGCTCCCCGCTGAAAGTAAGACTGCGTTTTCTCGATTGACTGTACATGTCTTCTTCGTACTAATCCTGTATATTTAGCAATATTACGATACACCATCGTTAACTGTTCCCCTTCTACTCTGTAGCCACCTGTACGGAACGTTGCATAACCAAGTGACAAAATTAATACAAACAGAGGTAACAGTGTCCAAATCATAAAGTATTTTTCAAAATATATACTTGCCCCTGTAATCGGAACTGCTAATATACACAAGAAAAGAAAACTCTCTAATAAATAGCGACGCAGTGCCGTTTTTGGCAAGGCTGTAACATTTTGATTTAGTTCATATGGCAACTGCAAATGAGCAAGCAATTCTGCGACGCGATCTTTTCGCATGATGGGATGAAGCGTAACATTCTCCTCACCTTTTTCATTGTTTTGAATCACTTCTACATGAACAGAGCAGTAGCCAAAGGGTTGACGGAATATCCCTTCTTTTATCGTGATCCCTTGAATGCGGTGCAGCTTTAACACAAGTTCTTTTCTTTCTAGAAGCCCTTGTGAAATGCGAACTTCATCATTTTTCCGATGCACGGTAAAGTTCGCGTGCTTTAAGGCGTAACCGAACGTAGACACAATCCAAGAAACAACAAGCAAAATCGCCCCCATATATATCCAACCATATACATCATGATCCATTACATATGTTTCTACCCTTTTTTCAACCCATTTTGGAATATACTCATCTACTTGAGAATACACAAAGAAGAATAAGGAAAATAACAAACCAAATTGCCCAGATGTAACGGATGCTAATAAGATTTCTTTCCAAGTCAACTTATATTCCGTCTTATTCTCTTCTTCCAAACTAGTATTTGAAGAACTCTCTTGCATTTCCTGGGGTTCCTCGGCCTGTTCATTTAACATTGTAATCAATGTTTTCGCCTCATCAGCTGTAATACCAGCTAAGCTAACCTCTGGTTCACTACCACCGCCAGCTGTTTCAATCTTGATCTTTGTTAAACCTAATATTTGATATAACATACTTGAACTTGTATTAATCGTCTGGACACGTTCTTTATTCAAGTAACTTTCTTTTTTCACAAATAGTCCTTGTTTAATGTGCAGTACATTATTTTCTATCCAATATACTTTATAGTACCACTCAACAATAGCAGAAATAACTGAAATCACTAAGAAACCTATCGGTACTAAATACCAAAATGGAAATTTCCCTTTTAAACTAAACAGAAAAATAATGAATGGTATAAAGTCTGTTATTTTTAATTCCAATAACATCGTGATTGGATGCTGCCTCTTATACATCCTCATCACTCACCTTCGCAAGTTCTCCAATTTGACGCTTCAACTGTTCTGCTTCTCTCATTTTTAAACCTGGAATACTATGAGATGTAGCGGCAGTAGAAATTTGCAATTCTGCTAGATTATGTTTTCTCATAATTGGACCTTGCTCAATGGTAACGTGTTGCACACGTATCATCGGAACTAATACACGTTCAACCGTAAACATTCCATGCTGAATTTCTAATTCTTCATCATTTAACCGATAGCTATAGTAACGCTGGCGTATTTTCGGAAAGACAAAGTAATCAAGCGGTGTATACACAACCGTTAATCCAATTAGTACATAAAACAGCCAAGCCCACCAATTAAACTTAATCATGAAAAAGAGATAAGCAAGAATCACTAACACACTTATGCCCAGCTCAATTAAAACACGAGTCTTCCAAACTTTGACCATATCAGGATGAATTTCATTTTCTAATGGCTGCATCTAATCACTCCAAATCCAGTAATCTAATATACGAATTCTCTCATTTACTATTTTACAGAAAATTACATAGAAATAGAAATGTTTTTATTATGATTCTTTTTTTTTCATCACCTTTCTTCTCCGGGATGAAATAGCCGAACCAAATAAACCATTGGAATTTAATATATTTAAAACTTATAAAAATCCCTTTAGTGAAATAAACTAAAGGGGATTTTTCATATAAGATATTTATTATTTTGAGTGTTTTTATCAATATTTTAAAGTGAATATTTAAAAATGTCGAAATTATAAGATTTTTGTGATTTTTTGTTGATTTATGTTATTTTTAATGTTAAACTCATAACAACAAAGAAAGAGTAAACGAAAACCCTTAGTGATTAAATTTTCTGAATTTTCAGTCTTATCGATCGGTTTACTCCATGTGATTTCCATGCTTGTGTATTGCTTTTCCACTCTTTCTTTGTTCTACCCTATAAAAGAAAACAACCTGTCTTTATTCAAGTTGTTTTCTTTTGTAAAAGTTTAGTTTGTTGTTTTTATAATAGTTTGGATTTACTATTTTTAAAATTTTTATGGTTTATAGGGGGGATTTTCAACAGCTAACAGATTGGACATTTAATGAGGAGTTTACATTACAATGGAGTGAATCCAGAGAGGGGTGAAAACGAAGAAATTTGGATGTCAGTTTTTTAATTTTGGAAAGGGAAGAATAGAAATATAGTGGACATACAATTACAATAAGGGAATGCAGTGTAGATCAGTATACATGCATTCCCTTGTTATGATTACTTTTTTCTCAGAGTTTTGTCGATATTTTTTGAAATGATATGGTGATCTCAGATAAGAGCCTTTATTTATTTTTACATTGCTAGATTGATAATATAATATCCAAATTCATATCTTCAAGTTGTTCTTTTGTCCGGATGGGTTGAACATCAATGAGATGTTGTTTGTTCTTCATAGATTTTCGACCCCTTTATTTTCAGTATTTAGAATGTATACTTTTGTTATGTATTTTGAAGATGTCAGGAGATTTGGCGTGAAATCAATGTTTTCGGGGAAATGAAAGTAAACTAATATTCAAAAGTTTACTTTGTAGAATAATAAAAAAAGAAGATCTAAGTACTTGATCTTCTTTAGAAATATAAGTTAGTCTTTATATGTTAAGCTTCTTTTAACACCTTAATACCTTTTACTATATTCCAAATGAAATAGTAAATATTTAAGATAAAAGCAATAGCAAAAGTTCCGAGTAATACGATTCCAAGTGCGCTTTCACTTAATGTACTAAGTTGAACTACTCCAGATATAGCAAGACCAATGATCACTGTTACAAAGGGAATTAGATGTGTCCATAATGCTTTTTTCGCATGATATTTTACTTCTTTTTCTGCTACAAGGTAAATAATGATTGGTAATAGAATTGGTGCAAAAAAGATACTAAAGTAACTTAAAGAAGATAAGATATTATTTCCTTTCATGAGTTCCACCTCTTAAAAATTATTATGATTTCTTATATCTTTATTATTACATTGAAATAGTATATGAACTATCTAATAACCTTACGTTAAGGTGACAGTTTTGTAAGATTTTATAAAGTGAAACTTTAATCAGTGGGGGGTTTCTCCATCCCCCACTGATTATTAGTTGAACTAATCGGGCTTTTACGGACAGTTCATCTCCCACCTAACTTCTTTGCTTTCGCTGAATTTTGAGGTGGGAGTGTTACTGTCCGTTAATACGGGATAAATAAAAATATAATGTGCAAAAACGAAGAAAAACTTCCACAAAATGTGAAAGTTTTTCTTCGTTTAAAATAAATCTAATCCAAACTATAATACGTGTGCTTTATATAGTTTTTTCGCTTGCTGTAAAGCAAAATATAGTCCCATCTCCATTTGATTGTAACGTATATTTTATATTGAGCATTCTTGATATATCCTGAATGATTTTTAATCCTAGCCCCGCACTTTTCCCATTCATATCGAAACCAATTCCATTATCCTTAATGGAAACTACATGATTTTCAATGGTTATCTCAAGTTTTTTAGCTTTTGAATGTTTTAACGTGTTCTGGAAAATGTTATCAAATAACCTTTGAATCCACAAATCGTTACTCGTCCATATTAAATCTTTGTATATTGGATTATATACTAATTCAATATCATGAATACTGTACAAATAGTCCCACTTTTTAACCATAGCTTCTAATAAATCATGTATATTTACCTCATGATTTAAAACATAAGAACTCTCCAATTTATCAGTGGATTGTAAATTAAATTCATTGGTTAATTCAGCAATATACTGTATTTGTTGATATAACGATTCTAGTATTGGTGCTTGATCATCATATTGACCTTCTAAGTAGAATAATTGTAACCTAACAGCTGTTAAAGGTGTATTAATATCATGCCTTAATTTATTTAAAAGTTCCTTTTTCATTTCCTCTTGCTGCTTAAGTTCTAATTCTCGATATGTAGTTCTTTCAATTAATAAATTTACCGACTTAATGAGTTCCCCTATTTCATCGTCGTTTTTAACATCTAATTTATTCGGGATTTTTTCATCACTAGCTAAATTTCGAATGGTTTTATTCAATATATTTATTTCATTTAATAGTGAATTAATAGATTTCGAAAATAAAACGGCTAACAATAATAGTGATAAAAAATACGACTAGCATTGTAGGATATGCAAAAGATTCATGAAAAGGAATGTCATTATTTTTCGTTTTAAAGGCAATATTATAAATGACTGACATAGAGATACTAATCAATAGTAATAAAATGGTACGCTTATAACAGCTGAAAACAACAATAACTGGTATTTTTTCTTTAATTTCATTTCTTTATATAGGTATTTAATCTATACCCTTCTCCATATATATTTTGAATAATTTCACCTGTGTTATCATTAATCTTTGCTCTTACTTTTTTTATGTGCACATTCACGATATTTTGATTTCGATCTTCGAGTTGCCATAAATAATCAAAGAAATGTTCCTTTGTTAAAATACGATCCCTATTTTCATATAAATAGAAAAAGATTTTACGCTCGATCGCAGTAAAAACCACTTCATGATGCAAGTTATCATTGAAAACTTTTTTATGCTCAGCATCAATATATACATGTTTTATTTGTGTAAAAGTACCATAGCGATTATCTAGCATTTTCTGCATTCTTAATAATAGCTCTCTAGGATCAAAAGGCTTTATCATATAATCCTCTCCAAGTGTCAAACCTTGGAGTTTGCTGTCCATATCGCTTCGGGCGGATAAAAAAATAATTGGAATATTTAATCCTAGATTCTTTATTTTCTTTGTAATTTGATAGCCATCTTCACCTGGCAACATAATATCCATTATGACTAAATCTATCCCGTGGATGATATCAATAACTTCTTTTCCTTCTTTCTTCCAACATACATAATACCCTTCACGTTGCAAAATTTTTTGTAATAAATCTCCAATCATCAAATCATCTTCAACAATTAAAATTTTATATCCTTTCATCACATAGACCTTCCATTTTTAGAATAATAATCTCTTAATGTTTTTCTACTTTTCTATTGATAAAATCCGTAGCAAGCTTATATATCTCATCAGGCTCGTATAAATAAATACTGTGCGTACCCTTTATTTTTACTACCTCTGCTATCAATAGTTGCTTTGCAAACTCCTCATAATCCTTGTTTTTTTGTTTTGTATATTTCGAATTTTTATTTTGTTCAGCGATCGCATCTAAAAATAATATAGGTGTTTCTTTTGGTAACGGTAAGTTAACTGATTTTTTACCATTATTGTAGCTCTGTAAAAGCTCTTGCTCCATATCATCATTAAAAAGCTGTTTATATGATAGCGCTTTATACATTTCTTTTTCATGTTCAGTTAAAAAAGATTGTCGAATCACTTCGGGATTATAAGTAACAGCAGGAATAAGACGGTGTACACCTATTTTCGTTAAAATATGTATTCCTCTTATTTTTAATGAATCCACTAGTCCCCTTTTATGAGTTACGTACTGCTTAGGTAAACCAATGTCTACAGCAATAATCCCTTTTACCTCATTTGGGTATTTTTGTGCCCAGTAAATTGCTTCAATACCCGAGATAGAGTGTGGCACTAATATATACGGAGGTTTATTTCCACTTTGTATGAGCGCTTTTCTACTTTGTTCTAATATGGTATCAATATCTCTATCATCGTGAAAAACATCACTGTATCCATAACCAGCTCTTTCAATAACAGCAATTTTGTTTTCTTTTGAAAACTTACTATATAGTCCTTTCAATTCATAAACAGGAGCAGCTATCCCAGATCCAGACATAAATACATATGTATCCTCACCACTTCCTTCACTATATACATTCATTTTTTTAGAGTTTAAATTAGCAAATGTCCCCTTATTTTTTATTAATGCTGATTCCTTGCTTAATTGATAGTTATGGTATAGAAAAACAGATACTGATACAAGTAAGATCACCGCAATACATATAACAAATAGGCGCTTTAACACTTTACATAATTGTCTCATAGAATTCTCCTTTCAAGCTATATTGAAAGGATACGATACAAAAATAAATTTCTAATAAATTTTTCTAAATAGAAATCATTTGTTCCGTTCGAATGATTAAAATAATATTCTTTTTAACTAAAGTCTCATCTACGTTCCCACTTCAGATGTTCTTCTTTTAGACATAAAAATCCCCTTTGGTAAGCATAACCAAAGGGGGTGAAACTTCGTGACTTCATTTCAAAGCCACATATCAAATCGATATTCCCTTCCGCTGAAGCAACCGCAAACGATAACAATTCATCGTCACCTCGCCAAGTCGTTGCAACAATTGATAGTTTGCATATGCACCGACCGGGGCACCAATAATCGGCATAAGCTGTAGCATCTTCGCTAAATCAATATAATCGCGGTACTCTTGCTGAAATTTCTCCCAGTCCATATGATTTTCTTTCTCTGTGTCCCACGTTTCGATTGCTTTCCATATTTCCTTGCGATGATCATCACTTGAAAATGCTAATTGAAACACGTGCAGAATAAAAAGTCGCTCTTCTTCTTTACTCGTATCGAATCCATACATAGTCGCTGCATCGAATAAAAATTTAATTTTAATGCTGAGTAAGAGCGGAAAATCGGCAAGTCCTAATAGAATACCACCAGCTCCTGTTCCGGCGCCTTCTGCTGCGGCAATCTTTTTGTACTCGTCCATTTTCTTTAACACTTCTTCATCTCTTCGTTGCAAAGACCAGTCTGTTTCTTTTAACTTCGGTTTTATAAAATGAGATCCAGCACTAATACCTTGCACCATCTTTTTTATCGTTTCTGTTAGTACATTTTGTACTTTTTCTGGGATTAGCTGTTGTACTTTTGTTTGTACCTTTTTCGAAAACCTGGTCACCATAGAAGAATTTTTTATGATTGTATGTTTCCACTGCTGTAATTCTTTTATGACCTTCTTTTCATATTCAGTCATAATTTCATTCCTTTCAGTTTAAACGCTCGATGCGCTTTGCACCGTATTGATATACGAAAGCGATACTAAATACGATGCTAGCGGCAAGTAAAATACAAGTCATAATAATATCTTTTGTTGCGACTGCAAATATAATTGTAAATACACTACTTCCAATACATAAAATTGCACTGAGCAGTTTCAGAAAATCCTTTTTCTTTTCTTCTACGGTCACTGGATATAAATCAAGCCAAAGTTTTAAGCGATGGTGTTTCCAAAGGCTTAATAGTTGATATCCAATTAAGTATAAAAATACGATACTCACAATAAAGCGTCCATATAAAAACGGTATAAAGTAAAGAATGACACCGCCAATCGCAAGTAAGCGAACGTATAGACCAAAGTAGTTGCCAGATCTTAAAAATGTACGTGTATACAAATATAAATAGGTACGTTTTTCCCCAATCATGGAAAGCACAAAATCAAGCCACTTTCGGCGTGATACTCGCTCTTTTAATGCTGGCACATCGACAAACATGTTGGCGATGCGGTACAGGCGCATCATTTTCTTTCCTTCTTCTGCAATTAAGTATTCCCAGTTTAACGGTTTTCCTTTTACCTTTTGATACATGAAAGCAAGGTATACAACCATTACAAAGAGGATTACTCCGATGTAAATCACTGAAGTTCGCTCGACAAGGAAGTATACAAATAACCCGTTACATAAAAAGCGAATAAACCAATCCGCGCGCTGCATGCCTTGATCTGTTAAAAATGATTTTTCCCATGCTACAAATAAATTCCATGCTTTAACTAATACAAGTGCGGCCACAATCCATATGTAAGCCCCTCCTGTTTGCTTCATCTGCTGGAAATATAGCGGAGCAAGTGCCGCCGCTACAATTGCGATTACATATAGCTGAATCATAAATGTAAAGAGAAATGCTTTTGTAAAGTACGGTTTTAATTTTTCTTCAACTGGAAGCAAATACACAAGATCCGCCTCTTTTAATAACGTTTGAATCGATCCTGCTGTTAATACAAGTCCTAATAGTACCGCCATAACTAGCGCGGTCGGAAATGAAGGAGTCAGTGTTTGCAACCATTGCTGATAATAATAGGCCCCTGCTCCAATGATAAATACGAAAATAAATTTTAAATGATCATTAAAAACATACTTACTATATGTACGAACTTCTTTTAAGAAATATTTGAACCGTTCTTTCCATAATGCTTTGCTATTCATAATCTTCTTCCTTTGTTAACGCAATATAAATATCATCTAGCGTCGCACCTGGCATGTTAAATTGTGATTGCAACTCCGATAGCGTTCCCTTCGCCCTTACTTCACCTTGATGTAAAATAATGAAGGAATCACAATAGCGCTCCGCGGTCGCTAAAATATGGGTACTCATTAAAATACCGGCACCGCTCTTTTTCATCTTGTCCATCATTTGCAGTAGTGATTGAATCGCTAATGGATCAAGTCCAACGAAAGGTTCATCAACAATATAAAGTGACGGTTCAACAAGAAACGCACTCATAATCATTACTTTTTGCTTCATCCCTTTTGAAAAATGAGCTGGGAACCATTTTAAACGATTCGTCATTCGAAATTCTTTTAATAATTGTCCTACGCGTTCCTCATATTGCTTCTCATCTACACCATATGCCATTGCTGTTAACTTTAAATGTTCTTCTAATGTTAACTCATCATATAATACAGGTGTTTCCGGAATAAATGAAAAACTAGATCGATACGCTGTCATATCTTCTCGAATTGTTTTTCCGTTAATTGTAACGCTGCCTTTTTTCGGTTCCATTAACCCGATAATATGTTTAATCGTCGTACTTTTCCCAGCTCCATTTAAGCCGATTAAGCCAACAAGTTCACCTTTATTAACAGAAAATGAAACATCTTGCAGCACTGGCCGCTTTGTATATCCTCCTGTGACATTTTCCACACATAATAACTGTCCCATATGACACCACTTTCTTCGTTATATTCATCCGCCCATAAAAACGTGATTTTTATTAGTCTAGATATATCCATCTTACCAAAAAACAAAAGATACTACATAGTACCTAATTTCTTCAAAAAAAATTTAATTTCTTTGCATACCTTTTCCGAAACGGGACATCATAATTAGTGAAGAAGGAACACATTGAAAAAGCAACCACCGAATTGATGAATACAGCCTAGCGAAATCATCATGAAATGGGGTGTCCATAATGGACAAAGAAAATTTACACGAAACCAGATAGTTTGTTTCATTTTAGAAACGGGGTGTCTCGAGGAGAGTATATACTGTTTTATAAAATAAACAAGTTCATTTTATAAAGGATAATCATTTCATTGTAAATGGGGTGTCTAAGGCAGAATACGAGCCGAATTGTCACATATTTCCTAAATAAATGAGGTGTCTGCGAACGGTAGATTATTATGAAATGCTTTTTCAATCCCTCTTCAGAAAACAGGAAGCTGAGTCAGCTTCCTGTTTTTCGTATTTGTTCTCCTATGTAAGTATGGTAAAATACGGCTAAGACCTACTTGAAAGGATGAGAACAATGAATCACACAGCGGATAATTGTATTTTTTGTAAAATTATTGAAGGACAAATTCCTTGCTCAAAAGTATATGAAGATGAACATGTACTTGCATTTCTAGATATTAGCCAAGTGACAAAAGGACATACACTCGTTATTCCAAAAGTACATAAACAAGATATTTTTACTTTAACGCCAGAAATTGCAGCACACATTTTTTCTGTCGTTCCGAAAATCTCAAATGCGATTAAATCTGAATTTAATCCAGTCGGCTTTAACCTTCTAAATAACAATGGTGAAAAAGCTGGACAAACTGTATTCCACTTCCACCTTCATTTAATTCCACGCTATGGTGAAAACGATGGTTTTGGTGCCTTTTGGAAATCACACCAAAATGAATATACGACGGAAAATTTACAAAACATCGCAAGTACCATTGCAAATAGTGTAAAATAGACTATAGTAGCATATAAAACAAAATTGTACATAACAAGCCTACTCCTCCAAAAGACATATACTGCATGGCTTGTTTCTTAACCCAAAATGCTGGAGGATACGATCTTTTTTGTTTTACAAATAACAGTAAATGCATAGCACGTACAAGAAAGAAAAGACTTACGATAAAGCAAATAGTTGTCACAAGTTTCACTTTTCTCCCCCCTTGTCTTAAGCATATGCATCGTTTTATACATCATGAATATGAACAAAAAATAAGGAGGTTTCCTTTTATGTCAAAAGCTAAATCCTTTGTAACAGGTTTAATTTGCGGCGGCGCTGTCGCTGGGCTAGCCGTTCTGTTTTCCACTCCTTCTTCTGGTAAAGATATGCGAAGTAAACTAAAAGAAAAAGGAAATGATGTAAAAAAGACATTATCAGATATCGCAGCTGATACAAAATTATTAAAACGTCAAATTGTTGAAACAGCTTCAGAAGGTAAAGAAGCGTTTCAAGAATTGAAAGATGATATGCAGGATACGATTTCCACATGGAAACAAGATATTTCACAGAACAAGCGTCATATTGAAAAAGAGATTTTAGATATTCAAAAATCAATTGAAAAATTACAACAGGCAGTTCCAGAAAAAGCATAAACGATGTTCCATTCTTAGTTTTTGCATATAACAAATATTTTTCATAGCCATTTCTCTTCCCACGACATATCGCATAGATATGTCGTGTTTTTATGCATTTACAATATATGTTATCCATTACGATGTGAAGATGACACTTATAGTTACGACACCTAAAACGCTTCCACAGTTATGCATGATTTGTACAAAATTATAATTTTTCCGAAAAATTTTCACAATTCTTACAAAAAGACTTTATTAATTTTTATTTTACTGGCATAATAGATACTAATGAATAAGAATGTAAAGTGGGTGAGTACATGAAAAGTGGAGAAAAAGATTATTCGGTCAAAGAAGCAATGATTTTTAGCCAACGCATTGCTCAATTATCAAAAGCATTATGGAAATGTGTAGAGAAAGATTGGCAACAGTGGATTAAACCATACGATTTAAACATTAATGAACATCATATTTTATCCATTGCTTATCATTTAAAAGGGGCCTCTATTTCGGAGATTGCAAAGTTTGGCGTGATGCACGTATCAACGGCATTTAACTTTTCTAAAAAACTTGAAGAGCGCGGCTATCTTGTATTCTCAAAGAAAGAAGATGATAAGCGAAATACGTATATTGAAATTACACCAAAAGGGGAAGAATTGCTGCTACAATTAATGGAGGAGTATGACCCTGAAAATAATTCTGTCTTTAATGGCGCTCTTGCTCTTCGTAATTTCTACGGTAAATTCCCAGAAAATATCGAATTAATCGCGATTTTAAGAAATATCTATGGACAAGATTTTATCGATATTTTTGAGAAATCACTAGAAAATATTGAGGAAAATTTTACGGAACACGATAAAAAATTAGTTAAAAAATAATACCGATTATTCTTTCGCTTTCATGCGTAAAAATTCTTGCATAAGCGGTTGAAATAAACCTTGTTTTACTAGCGCTTCTGCAGTCTCGTTTACTTCGAGCTGATGTGGAAGCGCTTTTTCAAATTGCTCCAAAAGAGCATCAAATAAAAGTAAACCTTCTTGTTTTTCTGTTATGTATTGCTCGTTCAATTGTTCACAAAGACTTAGTATACGTTCAATATCCTTTTTACGAGCTTTTTTCTTTATAATTAAAGAATAAAATGGACACTTATCTTCTTCGATCATTTGAAAAAGAAGTTCTACATAATATTCAGCTTGTTCTAGTCTCTTTACAACGTCCATTTTCTTCCTCACTTTCTAACACAATGGCTTCTATTTCTGAATTTTATAACACGAACAAAATATCGTATGATACAATATATGAAAGTATATGTATTTTGGCCAAAAGGAGGTATCTCCTCGTGACTCTTATAGAAATTGTTTTTGTCACATTTGCACTTATTGTTCTATTCTACACGAATTTCCTAACGCATACACTCTGCGTGAGAAAACAACTATCCGAGAGACGCCAAACAAGCGCTTTTCGAGTAATTAATGTGTGTATTACGATTCTATTAATTTCTAGTTATATAGAAATTATATTTCATGGAAAGTGAGGAAGGAAAGCCCCTTCCTCACTTTTTTCCTCTATAAGCAAATTATACCTACTATAACCAATAAAATAAACAGTACAAGCAATAAAATAATAAGTGATGAATTCATTCGCCCATCTCCTCCCCCTTCCTTTATATGCACAATCGCCCAATATGGTACTCTCGCCTTAATCTGACAATCTTTATAGATAAATAGGCAATTTTTCTTTATCAATAGGAAAAGACGTCGAAATATGATATATTAAATTTTGTACGTATTGCTTATACTATAGAATAAAATTACCTTCAGCTAGATTTCATCCTCAGCCTCGGTAAGCCCTGTTAAGCAAGGCTTTTTACTTTATAAAAAAGCAAAACCAGTGAGACTTAATCGGGCTCTTATGAACAAAAAAATGTTCATTTGTGCGGGATGAATTAAAAATACATAATAGTAGGAGTGTTTATTAAATGAAGAAAGCTATGCTTGCCTTAGCCGCAACAAGTGTGATTGCCTTATCAGCATGTGGATCATCTGATAAGATTGTTACCTCTAAAGCTGGTGACATTTCAAAAGAAGAATTTTATGAAAAGATGAAAGACAGAGCTGGTTCACAAATTTTACGTGGTATGGTACTAGAAAAAGTACTTGTTGAAAACCATAAAGTCGACGATAAAGAAGTTGACAAGAAATTTGACGAATACAAAAAACAACTTGGCGATCAATTTGATGCTGCTCTAAAACAACAAGGCTTTACAGAGAAATCATTTAAAGAAAGCGTTCGTGCTGAATTAGCAATGACAAAAGCAATTGAAAGCACGATCACTGAAAAAGAGCTAAAAGAAAATTACAAGCCTGAAATTAAAGCAAGCCACATCCTTGTAAAAGATGAAGCAACTGCGAAAAAAGTAAAAGAAGAACTTGGACAAGGTAAATCTTTTGAAGAACTTGCAAAACAATACTCAGAAGATACAGGTTCAAAAGAAAAAGGCGGAGACCTTGGTTACTTCGGACCTGGTAAAATGGTAAAAGAATTCGAAGAAGCTGCCTATAAAATGAAAAAAGATGAAGTAAGTGAGCCTGTAAAATCACAATTCGGTTACCACATCATTAAAGTAACTGATATCAAAGAGCAAGAGAAATCATTTGATCAATCAAAAGCTGACATTAAAAAAGCTCTTGTTGCGAAAAAGATGCAAGATGGCGAATTCATGGCTAAACTTCAAGAAAAAGAACTGAAAAAAGCTGACGTGAAAGTCGAAGATAAAGATTTAAAAGATACTTTTGAAGCGCCAAAAGCTGAAAAAGAAAAAGAAAAAAAATAATGTAATGAAAATAAGCTGTCAGGTTTCCCTGACAGCTTATTTTCATTCACCGTGCTCACCCTAGAGCTAAAAAAAGCATCTAGCAAAAAGCTAGATGCAGATAAAAACACAAGGAAAGATAAAAACCTTCCCTTAACCCGTATGCTATTATAACAAAAAAACATAAAAAAGCATAAAAAATATTATTTTTATTTCAATTAACATCGTCATTAGGAAAAGAAACTTTATTTTTCAAACCGTACCAATGTTTTTCAGGCATATGAATCTTGTCTATATAAAGTGAAACTTTAATCAGTGGGGCTTTTACGGACAGTTCATCTCCCACCTTACTTCTTTGTTTTCGCCGAATTTTGAGGTGAGAGTGTTACTGTCCTAAAATAGCGTGATAACTTGCTAAACTCATTATTCTTCTTCCTACGTTCTCTAGATCAGTCATGCTTCCATTTCGTCTAACTAAAAAAAGCGCCTAAGAGGACAAACAAAGCTTAAGTAAGAATTCATTTAACTAGATTTTTTCTGTTTTGTAAAAATTGAATCATAACTAGTTTCAGGGAATTGCTAAAAGAAAATAAATGTGGACAAATGTATTATAAAAATATATTTTTATAAAGATAATATATTTTTTAATACACAACGGAGGATTATGAATGATCGCTTTATTATTTGTTTTTGGGTTAATATTAATCGCTTGGGGTTTTTATCGTATAAAAACCGATTTTAGTGAAAAGAAGAAGAGAAATAACATGATTAGCTTTTTATTACAAGGTGGAGCTTCAGGAATCGGGCAACTTGTAGGAGGAATTATTTGTATTATCATAGGCATTATTGCACTTATGAATAAATAAAAAATAATTTTATATATAACAACCTGTAAAACTTACTAGCTAGGTTGTAGCAAAAGAAAAAGAGTCTGGATTCAGACTCTTTTTTTATTCTACGCAGTTCCCAAAATACAAGAAACGAACCTTCCTCTTTTTACTTATGCTAACGCTGCCGCTTGCTCCTGCTGATCTACAGGCACTACAGCGTCCGTTAATGCTTTTTCTAGTTCAGCTGTATATTTCATTTGTTCTTCTTTACTCCAGCCTAATTTTGCTGCCATATACGCAATTACGTTTTCTTTCCAATCGTATACCCAGTGGATGTTGAAGAATACAGCTCCTCTGCGACGTACGAAGAAGTCAACCGGTTTTGCTGTCATTTCATATTCCATCGCGTATACAAGCGGTACAAGCACGTCTAACGGCATGTTATACTCTTTTGCATCTACTTTCAGCTCTTTTGCTAAGTTAAAGAGAATATCAACATTAGAGCCATAGAATTTCGCAAACTCTTCTGCCTGCTTTGCTGTTAAACCATATTTTGTTCCCTCTTGTGCTTTTTTCGCAATAAATGTTGGTAACTGTTTAGAACCGCCTACATGGCCACCTGAAATTGGCATATGTTTCGTTTCACTTTTCGGATATGCGCTATGTCCTTCTTTTTGTAGTAGAGACGTTACATAATCTACGACCATTTCTGCCATTTTGCGATATCCTGTTAATTTACCACCAGCAATTGTAATTAAGCCAGATTCAGAAGTCCAAATTTCATCTTTACGAGAAATTTCAGATGCATTCTTACCTTCTTCATAAATTAATGGGCGAACACCAGCCCAGCTTGATTCAATATCTTTTTCAGTAATTTTTACGCTTGGGAACATATAGTTAATCGCATTGATGATATATGTGCGATCTTCTGTTGTCATTTGTGGTACTGCTGCGTCTTTATCATAGAACGTATCAGTTGTACCTACATATGTTTTCCCGCCGCGTGGAATCGCAAAGACCATACGTTTATCTGGTGTATCAAAATAAATAGCTTGCCCAAGTGGGAAACGTTTTTGATCGATAACTAAGTGAACACCTTTAGATAATTGCAGTACTTTTCCTTTTTTCGAATTATCTTTTTCACGAAGTGTATCTACCCAAGGACCAGCTGCGTTTACAATTTTCTTACCGTACACTTCATATACTTCACCATCTAATAAATCGATAACGCGTACACCACACACTTTTCCATCTTTATATAAGAAACCGTCTACTTTTGCATAGTTGACTGCTTTTGCACCGTGTTCAATCGCTTCTTTCATTACTTCAATTGTTAAACGTGCATCATCCGTACGATATTCTACGTAGTAACCGCCGCCCTTTAATCCTTCTTGTTTTACAAGCGGTTCTTTTTTCATTGTTTCTTCGCGGCTAAACATTTTTCTACGTTCACTTCGTTTTACCCCCGCTAAGAAGTCGTATACACGAAGACCGATTGATGTGCTAAATGATCCAAATGTACCGCCCTTATGGAACGGAAGCAACATCCACTCTGGTGTTGTTACATGGGGACCGTTCTCATATACAATCGCACGCTCTTTCCCAACCTCTGCTACCATTTTCACTTCAAGCTGTTTTAAATAACGTAAACCACCGTGTACAAGTTTCGTTGAACGACTTGATGTACCTGCTGCAAAGTCTTGCATTTCAAACACAATCGTTGATAAACCACGTGTTGCTCCATCCAATGCAATACCAGAACCAGTAATCCCTCCACCAATTACGATCACATCTAACTCTTGTTGATTTACTCCGTTTAATACGTCTTTACGTTGTTTACTTGAAAATTTCATGGTAATTCCTCCCTTTGATAACGAAAAAAGAGACCACAAACTCCGCTATAGAATTCGCTCCTATAGCGTGTTGTGGTCTCTCCAAATCTCCTACCGAATTATTAACTTATCGTCATTATAACACTGTTTATGATTATTTAAAAGCTTTTGTTGCTTCAATTGCCTTTTTCCAGCCAGCATATAGCTCTTCACTTGTTTCCGCTTCCATTGCTGGTGCAAAGCTTCGATCCATATTCCACTGCGCTTTAATTTCGTCTTGATTTTCCCAATATCCAACCGCAAGACCTGCTAAATATGCTGCACCTAAAGCCGTTGTTTCATTTACTTCTGGACGCTCTACTGGAACATCTAACATATCACTTTGGAACTGCATTAAGAAGTTGTTCTTAACTGCTCCACCATCTACGCGTAATGTTTTCAGCTTAATACCTGAATCTGCTTCCATTGCGCATAATACATCTTTCGTTTGGTATGCTAATGACTCTAGCGTTGCACGGATAAAGTGCTCTTTCGTTGTACCACGCGTTACGCCAAATACTGCTCCGCGCACTTCACTATCCCAGTACGGTGTTCCAAGTCCTACGAATGCTGGAACAACGTATACGCCGTCTGTTGATTCAACGCGAGATGCGTATTCTTCGCTCTCACTTGCATCTTTAAACATACGCATGCCATCACGTAACCACTGGATTGCTGAACCTGCTACGAAAATACTTCCTTCTAATGCGTATTCAACTTTACCATTTAAACCCCATGCAATTGTTGTTAATAGGCCATGCTCAGACGCAACTGCTTTTTCACCTGTATTCATTAACATGAAGCAACCAGTTCCATACGTATTTTTCGCCATACCTTCACCGAAGCAAGCTTGTCCAAATAATGCTGCTTGTTGGTCACCAGCCACACCTGCAATCGGTACATTTTGTCCGAAGAAATGATAATCGATTGTATGACCATATACTTCAGATGATGGACGTACTTCTGGAAGCATGCTCTTTGGCACTGTTAACATGTCTAACAGTTCCTCATCCCACTCTAGGTTATGAATATTAAACATCAATGTACGTGATGCGTTTGAATAATCTGTTACGTGCGCTTTACCACCAGACAATTTCCATACAAGCCATGTATCAATTGTACCGAATAATAATTCGCCGCGTTCTGCTCTTTCTCTTGCACCTTCAACGTTATCTAAAATCCATTTCACTTTCGTACCTGAGAAATATGCATCAATTAAAAGACCTGTTTTTTCGCGAACCATGTCGCTATATCCTTTTTCTTTTAACTCATCACAAATTTCAGCTGTTTGGCGTGATTGCCATACGATTGCATTATAAACTGGTTTACCCGTTTCTTTATCCCATACAACCGTTGTTTCACGTTGGTTTGTAATCCCAATGCCCGCGATTTGCTCTGGTTTTACATCTGCTTCACTTAAGCAAGTTGCAATAACCGCTAAAATAGATCCCCAAATTTCGTGCGCGTTATGTTCTACCCAGCCTGGCTTTGGAAAATGTTGTGTAAACTCTTTTTGAGCTGAATGAACAATTTTGCCTTCCTTATCAAAAAGAATTGCGCGTGAGCTTGTTGTTCCTTGGTCTAATGAAAGAATGTATTTTTTCATAATCGGTTCCCCCTTATGCTACTTTTCTACTATTTGTATTATTTTCGCTCTTTTTACTTGTCATATAAGAGATTGCTAGTACAATCACAGTTACAATTATCACATAAATAAGTGCTGCATTTTGCTTTCCATCAAATACAACTTGATGGAATAAACCTGCAAGTGATCCACCTAAGATTGGTCCCACAACCGGAATCCATGCATACTTCCAATTTGATCCGCCTTTTCCTGGGATCGGAAGGAAGAAGTGTGCAATACGTGGACCTAAGTCACGAGCTGGGTTAATTGCGTATCCTGTTGTTCCACCTAATGATAAACCAATACTTACAATTAAGAAACCTACGATAAATGGATTTAAACCATCTGCAAATTTATTTGCACCAATTGCTAATATACCAAACACTAAAACGAATGTTCCAATCATTTCACTTAAAAGGTTTGCAAATGTGTTCGGAATTGCTGGTCCTGTTGCGAAAACACCTAATTTTGTACCAGGATCTTCTGTTTCTTTCCAATGCGGTAAGTAATGTAAATATACGATAATTGCACCGATGATTGCCCCAATCATTTGCGCTACGATATAACCTGGTACATCGCTCCATGGGAACGCTCCCTTAAATGCGAGTCCAATTGTTAAAGCTGGGTTTAAATGTGCCCCACTAATTGATCCAACTGCATATGCTGCAACAGCAACTGCTAAGCCCCAGCCCATTGTAATAACAATCCAACCAGAATCCTTAGCAAACGACTTCTTTAAACTTACACCAGCACAAACGCCGCCACCAAGAACGATTAACAACGCTGTCCCTATTAACTCCCCTAAAAATGCTGACATAAAATCCCTCCACAATCAATTTAAATGATTCCAATGTGATAGAGGTAAAATGAATGGCCATTCGTTTTTTTTTCAAAAGAAAAAGATCCACAGCCTACACGCTTCTATATAAAAATATAGAAACAATGAAATGTGGATCTCTTCTTTTCTCCGTCACGTTTATTAACTTATCTATAATGTTAACCTCAAATGAAAGCGGTGTCAATAAATTTTTTCACATTTTCGACACTATTTTTGGAAATGTTTCCAGAGTTCTTTCTTCGACGTTGTAATCGCTGTTGCACCAGCTGCTAACGCTCTTTCTACATCATCAACCGTACGAATAAAACCGCCTGCTAAAATCGGCACACCCGTCCGTTCTTTCACCTCAGCAATCACACCTGTTAAAGCCCCAGGAAGTACCTCAATGTAATCTGGTTTTGTTTTGTCTAACAGATTACAACTTTTCTCCATCGCACTCGAATCAATTAAAAAGATGCGTTGAATCGCAACAACACCCTTTTGCTTCGCCTTCATAATCACACTTGCCTTTGTCGATAATAATCCATATGGCTTATATTCTTGGCATAAAAATTCCGTCGCATGTCCATCACTTTGCAAACCGTGAATTAAATCAACATGTAAAAACACCTTTTTACCATGCTGCTTCGCCAGCGCCACAACACTTTTCAATTGCCCGATATGAATATCTAAAATAACAATATACTCATACGAGCTATGTAATAACTTTTCTAAATCTTTTATTTGCCGAACAGCTGGCAAAATCTTTTGCTCATGAAATTCCATTCAAAAAATCCCCTTCTTTACGTCATCCTACCTTTTATAGTACACAATTTAGGCGAAAAGAAAAGCTAGTAGGAGAAATTTTTAGTTCTCTTCACTGTCGCACTGTGTCGAACGATCGATATATGACGAGAAACGGTCGATATATTTGAAAAATCGCTGATATATACACGATTTCCGCCGATATAAAAAACTTTCATCAGTGGGACCTTATTCCGAATAAATAAAAAGGGTGAATAACCGGATCGTTATTCACCACTTACTCCCATTACAGCAACACAGAATCCTTATCACTCTCTTGATTACGTCTTTCGCGCTCTTCCTCTAATCGCTTCATATATACTTCGCCTTCTTTTTCAATAAACTCATTATCCATCTCTTGCTCTTTTTTTGAAGTATATAAAACCATGTAGCCACTTACGACAATCCCAATGATAATAAGATAAATCCACCATGGTAAAGTTTCCACTTGATTTCCTTCCTTTCCTAAGACAAGCCTTGTTAGTTTCACTGTATGAGAGGAAGGACAAGATTATGACTCTTTGCCATACATTCTTTTCACATCATAGAAGCAGTACCCCTTAAGAGTACTGCTTCTAGTTTCATTTTAGCGATGAATCCAAACTGCACCTGCAGACTTGTCTTCAGCTTGTCCTACTACTTCAAACTTCAATCCTAGTTTCGGCAACTTACGTCCTGCATCTGGAATGATGCTGTTGATATACTGCTTAGAATCATCAAATTTCGCAACTCCTGGTAATCCTTTATAGTCAAAGATACCGCGAGTTGGCGAATCTACTTTCCATGCTGGCGTTTGATCAAATGAGAATGCCGCATCGGCAATTTGATAACGCGTACTGCTCTTCACAGTTGGTTGTCCGTTTAATGTACCTACGATTGCCTCTGGATGAGAATCTACTACTCCTAAGAATCCTTCACCTGGATGAACGCCTACCCAGTTATCTGTAAAGCTTTGATCCGCATACCATACAACCATTCCTGTATTAAAGACTGGGCCACGTGCATGTTGTAACGCCATGTCAGAACCAGCGTAATTTCTCCACTCTACATAGTAGTTATGTTTTTTCTGTTCAAATCCGTTAGACACAGTAAATCCTTTTAACGTCATTGCAGGTTGTCCTTCTGCATCATCAGAGAAAACAACTTTGTCATCTACAGTTAACGCTGCATTATCTAGCGCAAACCCTTTATAAGCTACTGCGATATCTGTTAAATATTCAAACTGTAGTTTTACTTTTTTCCCTTTGAATTGGCTTAAATCGTATGATTTATCAACCCACTTACCATCAGTTGTATCCATACCACCTTTTACATCTTTTTCACCCATTCTATCAATGCGTGTCTTCGTTCCATCTTCTGCAATAGCGTACACATCAAGGAAATCATACTTCGCTTCAAGCTCATAGAATGCCTTATAATCAAACTTAGCATTCGCTGCATTTGTTAAATCAAATACTGGTGTCTCAAGTGTTGTATGAATGTCATTCCCTTTTGTACTGTAATAAAACTTCTTACCAAATGCCGATTCGATATTTTTTATATCTTTGTCCGGCAAGTTAACGCGAACGATTCCTGGTCGTTTTGATTTCGTAACACTTTGGTCTATATATGTTGCAGCACCGATTCCTGTGCGAAGTTTATCATAATCTACCTCAACGATATTCGCCCAGTTACCCTTCATATTCTTTTGGAAAAACTCTTTATTTTGTGGTGACAAGCTTGTTGGCTCTGTTCCTGCAATTTTTCCAGCCCAGCTGCCGCCGCTCATGATAGACCAAGATTCAACTGGTTCACCTTGTCCTGTGTACTTTGTATCGTACTCATCTGGTAAGCCTAAATCATGACCGTACTCATGGGCAAACACACCTACTGCTCCATCTTCAGGCTCGATTGTATAATCGTATGCAGCCATCTTTCCGCCCCAATTCGGAACAGAAGCTTGTGTTCCATCAATTGCATATGGTTTTGATCCAAGTTTTGAACGGTGAGACCAAATCGCATCATCTTTCAATTTACCGCCGCCAGCTTCTTGTCCTACACCCGCATGAACAACCATTAAATGATCAATAATACCATCTGGCTCATTTTTATTTCCGTCACCATCTTGATCGTACTGATCAAATTGGTCAAAATCAGCTAAGTTAATTCCTTTTTCTACCGCTGCTTTTAAAGCTTCCTTCACAAAATCACGTGGCCCTAAAGGTCCTTTATTATCATGACCAGTTCCAGCATCTGAACCGTAATCGGAAGCTTTTCCTGGAACAGTTAACCATTCCGTTACAGTTCCATCAACTGTATAACTACCGCCTGATTGCTCTTCATAATATTGCTTAAATGTATTAATTTTTGATCCATCAAATAGCGTAAATGGCTCATCACCAAATAACATCTTTTGATAATGCTCACGATTAAAGTCTTTAGCATACATATATCCTGGTGCTTGATCAATATTATTATGTTTAAAATCACTAAACTCTGCGAGTAAAACAAGCACTTTATCTTTTCGAACAGCCCCATTATACTCTTCTTGCTTCGCTGGTGCAGTCGGAACTTTTCCATTTAACTTACCAGGATTAAATCCTGATGCTTGTCCAGCTACCGGCCCATTTGCTGGCTGCTGCGCCTGTTCATTCTCTTTCATCTTCGCATCTTTTACTTTTTTCATAAAATCAGAGGCTTCTTGCGTAAGGCTATCCCCTGTCATTACTTCTTTCCCAGGGTTTTCCCCTTTCTTTTTCTCAACATACTTCTCTACAGCCTTTGACGTTTCCACTTGTGATGCTGATTTATCAATGACTCCTCGCGCTTTTAACGCTTCTGCCAAACGTTCCTCCGGTATTAAATGCTCATCAATTGGTAGCGATGATGATGGCGTTTCAGCATATGCTGCTTGACTTCCAAATGCAAATGTACTACTTAGCACTGCTGCTGTTGCTAATACTGCCAAAGGTTTTCTCTTCCCATTCTTTCTCAATGTATTTCCTCCCCATATTTGCGAATTATCAGTTTTTTTGTCGATAACAACATAATATTCGTATTATGACGAATATTCAATATTTTTCAACAAACGAAATGTTGAGAAATATTTTTTTATGCAGGGTGAAATACATAAGATGGCAAAATAAAAAGGTTCTGCCCTAAATAGCAGAACCTTCGTTCGAATCATCTTCTTAATTATATAAAGAAGGAACGGGTTTATAATTAAAAAATTCTATTCATCGCTAGATACAGCATACTTTTCAAAAAACTCTTTTACATACCCCATAAATTCTTCCGGCTCTTGACGAAACGGAGCGTGATATCCTTTTTCAATAATATGGAATGTACTATTTTTAAATAACTGATGATACTGTTCACCATTTTTCCAAGAAACACTTTTATCATGCTTGCCCCATATAATTAAAGTCGGCAGCTTAATTTCATTCGCATCCATCGCAATGCGGCGTTCTCTCATTTTCGTCAGTTCACGATAATGTTCTTTATCATCTCTTCTATTTTTCACTTCATTTTTATCATAATCCGTAATAGTAGATACAGTATTTATATCAGCTGACAGCTTTGGCCTTTCGAAGCCTTCTTTTTGCTGGAAAGATTCAATCCCTGTTGAGTCCGCTAAAATAAGGTGCGTAACCGCCTCAGGATATAAATACGTTAAATTAAGAGAAATCTCTCCCCCCATGGAATGACCGAGCAGCGAAAACTTATCATAGCCTAGTTTTTTCATTAACTTATAATATAAATTTGCTTGGTTCGGAAATGTATACTGAAAATCCAACGGCTTAGAAGAACGGCCAAACCCTAAAATATCAACCGCAATAATCGTATGATCTTTCGCTAATTCTGGATAAATATCACGAAATCCATCAGAAGACCCTCCAAAGCCATGAAGCATAAGAAGCGGCGGTTTCCCTTCACCAATCTGTTTAAAATATATCGTTTGCCCATCAATTTCTGCCATCTTTTCATTTGTGTTCAATTTTGTTGCAACAGTATTTTTTACTTCTTCCACTTTTGCTGTTGGTTTCTCAACGATATTACAAATCACTAATACGACAAGAACAATACAACTAATTATATAGAACTTTAACCGTTTCAAATGTATTGTCTCCTTTCCGCTACTTTAAATCATGAAAAAATACACTTAACATAAGCTTTCACTTTTTGTTGGGATTTTATAGCTAACATAGTTGTAACTATTTAAGTTACAACTATGTTAAAAATATCTTTCTCTTTAAGTAAGAATGCATTGGAATATTTCTTGTATTTGATTATTTTCGTACTGTCCAACCCTCTTGTAATCATTATAGTTACAAATTGAAAGTAGGTCAATTCTTTTAGAGAAATTTATCTTCCTTTTTAATCTATTAAAATTAGAAGTTTAAAATGATTTTATCGAACATCATTCAGTAGTTTTATAATAAATGAGGAAGCAAAAAGAAAGTAAAAAAGATGAATCTTTACTTGATAAGTTAAAAAATGGTGTTGAGGATGCTTATGAGGACTATAGTAAAATAAAAGATGCCGGTGATGATAAAATCGATATTGATGGAGTTATTAAAGTCACCATCCTCCTTTTTTCCAAAACATTGGGATAGAGCACAAGTACTAGAAGCAATTCATGAAGCTTACAACAATAAAAGACGCATGAGTGGTAAATTGTATTCAGGTAGAACATCAACAGGAATGGAAATTAGGTTTGTTCTTATTAATGGTAAAATTATTTCCGCTTTTCCAAAGCAAGATATATAACATACTTTTTGAAGGTTTTCTATTAAACATTTTATAGGACACAGTTCACTAATGAGCCAGCTTTTTACTGAACTATATCCCCTACTCCCTCAGATACAAAAGCACCGTCATCTCTCTTTGCGAATACATGCCCACTCCACATCCCCTACGAGACGTCGATGACACTTCTTAGTCTCTTCGAACACTAACAGCTTCAATATTTCTTCCATGCTAGCTATCGCCTGTTGTCTGCTAGATTGCTCTACATAAAATACGGAAATGGTTCACTTTTAACAGGCAAATATTAATGTAGTGTACAGCGAGGCATGAATTTAATCAAACGTCTAGTAGTAACTATGATACAACACTTCAACTAGCCTCTAGTATCGCTAAAGTTCTTGCAGAAGTCCAGAGTGGAAACAGGTCAAAAATGGCCGAGATATATTGAAGAAGTTTATGATAGAAAATAGTAATATCTCCTCCAATGGTACATCAAAAAATTTTTAGTAGGGGATTTCATTTTAATAAATAAGGAGTGAAATATATGTTTAAAAAAATAACAAAAGAAGAACTGATAAGTCTAGTAAGAAAATTAGTAGAATGTGAAGGAACTGAAGAAGAGATTGATGAAATGATAGAAGTTGTAGAAAGAAATGTTCCACATCCAGAAGTAAGTGATTTACTATATTGGAATGATGAAGAACTTACTCCAGAACAAATAGTAGATATAGCACTAGCATATAAACCAATACAGCTTTAAAAATATTTTGCTACCTATCCCCCTCCTACCTGCTTTGTTTTCGCTGCATTTTGAGGCGGGAGTCTTCCTACCCACACCACAAATAGCGGGATAAAATATGCATGTCTTTTAGAGTTATGTAGCGATCCATTAACATTCATCTTTGCACCAACTATAAACTAAGAAAATCTATTAATAATATAATAGTTTTTTAAATATAGGAGAGGTTAATATGGCTATTGTGAAATTAATAATAGTAACTGATAAAAATACTAATAAATACATCCCTTTGTTAAGAAAAGTCACTTCCCAGTCAATTAGTGAAATCAAAAAGAATATTGAAACACTAGAACCAGTAATGATAAAAGAAAGCTACGATACTGATGGTTTAACCTCTTTACAACGTACTGCTGAAAAGTTAATAAACATGGGAGCAGAATTAAGATTTTATCAAAACAATCATATCATTTCATTAGAAATGATTAAAAATTTGATTGAAAGAAATAAAGAAATAGAAAAAGATAGAGAAAAATTGGATGATTTGATGTTTGGTGATGAGTCTATAGTGCCGGAGTAATTGGGCTAGGGATAAAAAATAGATAATAAGCATGGAACTAAAGAAGAAATACTAAAGGATTACATAAAACTCACGGATAAGTAGGTGTTCATATGAAACTATACTTTAAGGATATTGAATTAGGTGAAATTACAGAAGTATCCGCAGATACACCGTGGATGTATGGGACGATTCACTTAAATGAAAATAGTAAGCCCTTTCATGAATATTTTCATGGGATGGTTGATGAAGACAATGAATTTGGTTTTGACAGCGCAGATCCAGCATTTTTAGCAGAAAGTAATTGGTCTATTTTAGATGAAAATGAAGGTAAATACTTAGGAATCGATATACCGGCTATTTACATAGAAGATACAACGATCGCATGGCGCTGGAGATAAAGCGTAAAATAAAAAGAAGAACGCCTTTTAGTGAGGGTAAACGTTCTTCTTTTTTTGCTGTAAATTTACTTAAATTTCTTTTGGTGCTGGTAAATCTGCGTGACTATTAGAAGGTGCTCCGCCGCCATCTCCTCTATTATCAGCAGGTGCTGTATCACCAATATTAACATATTCAGGTCTTGCAGGTGCTCCCCCTGTATCACCACGGTTCAAATAATGACTTGATGGAGTAAAGGTGTTCAAACCAACCGTCAAAATACCAGTTATCGCCACAAAAGTTGCTAATCCACTGATTTTTTTCATTATTTTAATGCTCCTTTTTCAAGATATTTTTTACTTGCGTTGTTACTCATATAAAAATACTTACTTGCTTTCAAATGATTGTCCTCTTCATAAAATTTGATTGCTAATTTTTCAGTGTATTCTTTCACACACCCTAATAAATTTTCGCTTTCAAAGTATGAAATCCCTTCTACAATGACGTTTTCTAATTCTGCTGCATTTAATTCTTTATTCAATTCTTTTAATATCATAAAACGATATTGAAACTCTTTATTCTTTAGCTCATTACAAACTTGAAGCCCTAATTCGATATACTTATTTGCTAGTTCTGATTCACCTAATTTGTAATACTCTTCAGCCATAGTAAAAACCGCTCTATAATGTTTAGGCAATTTTTCAACAACCTCCGAAATGTGACGAATCGCCAATTCTGATAAATCTTGACTTCCGTACATCCATCCTAGGTTACTTCTAACCATTAGAACATACTTTTCATGCTTTTCTTTTTTGAATACCTCTAAAACGTTATTGAGACTTTCTTCAGCTAACTCAAAGTGGTTTAAATCGATACAACATAGTCCATGTATATTTTCACATAATGCAAGATTGATTTCATATCCTGATTGCTTAGAAAATTCCTCTTTTGCTTTCTGAATGTAATCAATTGATTTTATTTGTTGGTATGAATGGTAATAAAATTCTCCTAATCTATAGTTAAATTCAGCTTTTTCGAATGGGTTTGTAATATATTGTAGTAGTTGTTCAGCTCTATCAAACTGTTCTTTTGCTTCTGTATAGTTTGTGATAAGTCTCAAATGGAAAGCCTTGAAGAAATGGTAGTAATATGCCAGAAATCCTGCTGTCGGGACTTCAAAAGATTCTACTTGATCAAAACTGTCTTCTTTAATCGCAACCCAGTCAGTTAACACCTTATATCTAAAATTCAATAATGCATAATGTAATAATACGTCCTGATCTGTTTCTACATGATTGATTTTATTATCAATTTCTTCTTTCAATTGTGTCGCTTTCTCCACCTGCTGCTTCAACATCAATTGATACCAAGCGTCTAATGAATGCTTAATCTGTTCTCTCGTTACTACATGTGCACTCATAGAAATTCATCCCCCTCGTTTCTTTCTATAATTATCTAAATATTAATATTTTTCCACAAAATGTTAATACCTCTAAATATATAAATAACTTGAGAAATATTTATCAGAATATTCAAATTAAAAGACACAATTAAAACCTACCGCAATAAGGATATGAATTAAGAATGCACTGATTCTTCTAGATATGATCTCTCTTCAATTTGAATTCGTTCCATCATATCCAATTTAAAGGTCCCGTAAGGATTTACATGGCTATAGATGAGGGTGGGATTTGTTTAAACTTTGAATTCACTTTTTAAATGATTGAGGCTTTTCAACTTAAAAAGATTGAACTTCTCCACAGTCTAAACAAAATGTAGTTAATAATTTAGAACGAACTCCACTTTTGAAAATGGTACTAGATGTATTTTCACAAACGTATGTATGGTATCCAAATCCAACTTTTCCTTCTTTAAAATTGGTAGAACCACAATTTTGGCATTTATTATTCATGTTATAATTACTCCTTTTATTTATATTAACACGTAATAAAAGAGTTTATTTCTAATATTTGTAAAAACAATAAACAATTTGTTATCGGTGAATTTAATTAAACACAAAATATATCTAGTACATTATCTTTTTCTTCTTTGTTGATACCAATGTATTTAAGTGTAATTTGTGGTGTGCTATAGATGAGTATTTCTTGCAACATGGCTACATTTTTTGTTTATAAAACCAATAGCTGAAGGTTTTGCGCATAGTGTGAGTACCAATGGATTCTACACCGGCAAAATCTCCGGCTTTTTGTAATTGTCGGTACGCTTGGATTTTGCTAATGGGTTGATCTCCTTTTCGAGAAGGAAATAACCAGGTACTTTCTAGGGTTTGGGTATAGGAATAGACTTCATCAAAAATAGAAGTGAGATTGATCATGCGCTCTTTCTTCGTTTTTTCCTCTTTGCTTTTGAATTCTTTTCTCTTTTTTCGTTTTTGTAGTAAAAACAAAAAGAACTTGTAAAAAAATACAAGTTCTTTTTAAAATAATGTAAACTGAAGGGTAAAACAAACTATCTTATCAGAAAAACTAGGGATCACTATTTCTTAAGACTACTAGGACCTCTTTATTATATAACAAATATTAACATGCAAAGTTTACAATTTTGAAAATTATGTGAATTAAGATGACAGATCAATTTATTCCTTATAAAGTTACGTTAAATTCGTGGGGGTTAACCCCACCTTTCCTCCATGCTCTTTTACGCAAAAAGGTTCAGATATTTTTTATAAATACAAAAAAATCGAAAAATCTATAGAGGGTTCTTCATGGAATCCCGCCCCGTGTCCATCAAGCTAAGATAATTTTGTGTCTATATAATTAAAAAAACGCTATTCTTTTTGTAGAAATATACAGAAAGGATGGCGTTTTTTGTATTTGAGAAGTAGTCTAAATTTTTGGCTGAATAATCGTAAGACAAAACATCTAAAAAAGCACAAGAAACGCTCAATACCTTATGTATGTTTTTTAGATTCTTGGGGTTGAATTTCAATAAACTTATCACTTCACATAGTTCGTATTAGATAATTCGGGGAATTTCTTCAACTTCAGCGTTCTTAATACTCTCCATCCGACGAATCCAATTAATGCACCCATCATACGGAAAATAATTTCATCGATATCGAAATTACTTACCAATGCAACGACTGACAATGTTGAAGTAAACAGGGTCACTTTGATAAAGAATGAAAAGGCAGCCTTTAAGGTGCGAATTCTATAAAATAAAACTGGAACTAATAGTCCAAATGGTATGAATAATATACTTTGTCCATATGTATGTAACATCCATAGGTTGGGTGTATAAATCTGAGGTTGAGTCATATACAGATGAACGGTATGGAAGGGCGTAATATCAAAAAAGCTGCGAAGTAACCATATCACATCATGTGTTCTTGAAAAGTGCTCAATAACCCCAAGAGACCATAAATGGCTTCCACCACTTTTTCCATAACACAAATACCAAACAAGTAACGATAAATAAGGTATAAAAAACGCCCATGCAGCCCATTTTATAACTCTTTCATATGGAAAAAGGGATTTGCGAAGCTCCCCTCCAATGGAATCTGGCTCTCCAAAATGTTGTATCGCCATTCGTTTTGCCTGCTCTATAGACATCCCTTGTTTAACATACTCTTCTTTTAAACTAATGAGATGATCAAGTAATTCTAAAGCTAGTTCTTCACGGGCTGACTTATCGAGATTAGTCTTTTTTACAATACATTCTATGTAATTTTCAAACTCTTTCATGCGAATTCTCCTTTCCTGCAAGCTTGAATAAGTGCAGTGATTTGTTCCCAATAATCCAGCTTCTTCTCTAGTTCCTGCTTTCCAGCCTCAGTAATACAGTAAAATTTCCTTTTCATTCCCGTTTCTGATTCTCCCCAGTATGATTCAATCAAATTCTTTTGTTCCATTCGTTTGAGTGCTGGATATAGTGTACCTTGACTCATATGGTAAACGTCATTGCTTTGTTCTTTAAGTTTTTGAATGATTTCATAACCGTAAGTATCATGATGAGAAATTATAGAGAGTACAAGTATATCGATGCTTCCTTTCATCATCTCTTTGTCCATTTTTTCACCTCCTAAAACATATCGTAACACGACATATGTCGTAAAACAACATAATAGAATAGAAAATAACATCTTTCATTATGAAAGATGCTAATAAGACTCTAATTGCATAAATTTTCTTTTTACTTGTTTTGGGTAAATACACCTATCTTAGCTTGATGGCGATGTGGTACTACCCCCACTTTTGAAAATAAAACAGGCAAGCGACCTCAGCTATACGCTAAAATCACTTGCCTCATAAGTATTATTTAGTTATGAAAAGTAGGTTTATAAAACGAACGATTATCAAGCGCAAAGACACGCTCTGTGTATTCACCTGGTTTCGTGCGTCCAAGAGCACGATCCATCATGTTCATCTTCGCATCTAAATTATCGATGTAATGCAGAATTTCTGCTTCTTTCACTAATGGTGGTTTTGGACTACCCCATTCTGCTTTCCCGTGATGAGATAAAACGATGTGCTGAAGAATTAATACTTCTTCTCCTTCAATTTTCAGTTCATCTGCTGCTTTTCCAATTTCGTTTACCATGATGGAAATGTGGCCAAGTAGATTTCCTTCTAATGTATACGTTGTGGAAATTGGACCAGACAATTCAATTACTTTACCAAGGTCATGCAAAATAACACCTGCATACAGTAAATCTTTATCTAAAGATGGGTATAGCGTAGCAATGGCTTTCGCTAAATCAAGCATCGATACAACGTGATAAGCAAGCCCTGATACAAACTCATGGTGATTTTTCGTTGCTGCTGGATAATCTAAAAATTCATTTTGATGTTTATTCAATAAGTGTCTTGTGAGACGCTGAATGTTTGAGTTTCTCATTTCAAATATGTACTGTGTAATCTTTTCTACCATATCTTCTTTTTTCACTGGTGCTTTTTCTACAAAGTCTGAGATATCTGTCACTTCATTCGCATTTGCAACGCGAATTTGCTTCACACGAAGTTGAATGCGCCCTTTATAGTTTTGAATATCTCCAGCTACCTTAACAATCGTTTCTGCTACATATTGTTTCTCAACTTCTGGTGATACATCCCATAGCTTCGCTTCAATATCTCCAGTTTGGTCTTGTAAGATTACTGTTAAAAATGGCTTCCCATTACTCGCGATACCTTTTGTCGCTGTCTTAATTAACAAGAAGATATCGACTTGTTCACCAACTTCATATTCTGCAATTTTCTTTTTCATCCTGATTCCTCCACCAACTTAAGTACTTTTAGTATAGCACATTATACCTTATTTTCTTTATGCTCACGTGTTAATTTTATAATCTGTTTTTCTAGAAAGAAAGATAATAGATGGGCATGACATGTAAAGACAATCACTTGTCTTTCCTTCGCAATTTCTTTTATTAACTGGATTGTTCGTTCTGTTCTTATTGCATCAAAATGCACAAAGCTATCATCAATAATAAATGGATAATCATGTTCAAACGTCCGCGCCAGCGCAAAGCGCAATGATAAGTAGAGTTGTTCCGCTGTCGCTTGACTAAGTTCATGACTGTAAAAACGAATACCATCACTTCGCTCTACAATAAACGGTTCACTTTCTGATGGAGAAAAAATCTTACTATATTTCTCGCCTGTTAAGTATACAAAATACTCCTCAGCCTTTTGTAAAATACGCGGCAACTGCACTTCATGATAATATTGCTTCGTTTTTGTTAACACCGTTTTAGCAGTCGCATATGCGGCCCACTTTTTCACTTGCTCACGTACATGCGATTTTTTCATTTCCCATTCATGTAATAAATCACCATACGTACTGCCTTCTTCTAAATTCGCAATCTCTACGCGGTACTCCGCAATACGCTCAGTCAATTTCTTCTCTTGTGAAAGGAAGTCTTGTATATGAAGCACTTCTTGATTTAAGTTTTCTTCATAACCTTCCACTTGATAGTGTTCCACTAATGATAAGCTCGTTAAACGCTTTTCTAGCATATCAATTTGAGGTGATAATCTCTCAACTTGCTTCTCTGCCTCTTCACGCTTTTCTATCCTTTTACCAGCTTCTAAAAACGTTTCTTCATCAGTAGTTCCCGCCACTTCCCATAGCGCATCTCTTTCTAGTATGAGTTGCTTTACTTGATGCTGCAGTACTTCTCGTTCTTCTTTCCAATCAGTAAGCTTTCCTAAAAGTTGCTCCTTCTTTTGCCCTTTTTCTTTTTCCTTTTGAATACGATCACGAATCATATGAAGATGATCATAGTCTGTATTTTCCATAACATTCTCTAGTTTATGTTCAAACTGCGAAATCATTTCATATAATATTCCTTTTCGCTCCGCCAACTTTCCGATTTCGCGGTATAACTGTTGCATCTTTTCCACGCGTTCAAATGCCGGCAATATATGTGCATATGTATAAAAACTCGGGAAAGAATAACGCGCACTATATGTATCAACTTGCTCTCCCACCTGAAACGTATCCCGCTCCCACTCTTCATATGCAGAAACCACCTTATCATACGTTCTTTCAATTTGTTGTAACCTATAAGACTCACGCTCAAATAATTTGCGCATTTCTTCATCTTTTTCTAATTGATAACGAATGGATAGTGCCTCTTCATTTTGCCTTCCTCCTGCACTTTGTCTTAGCGAAAGCAGTTCCTCTTGTAAACCATCAGAAGCATTATCTTTATATAAAACAAGTGCAAGTACAATAAGAACAAAAACAATAACACTCGTAAATAACAATGCGCGGTTATCTAACAATACACTTGTCAGCAAAATTACTGTATTAATAGCTAACAAAAGGAAACAAACTTTCTGCCAGCGCTTTTTCTTTTCCTGCGCACTTTTCATTCTTTCTTCATATTGACTACTAGTACCGATAAAACTGGTACCTTGAAACGATTTTTCCTTTTCTACCAGTTTCTTCCTCTCTTCATCCGCTAACATTTGCTTTCGGATGTGCCTTACATTCTCTTCCTGTTCTTCTAGTTGCTCTTGCACTACTTTAAAGCGCTCATCTAGCTGCTCTTTCCGCGTCTCTAATGCTCTCACCTTTTGCACCGTTTGCGTTATCATTTCTTTCGCTGCAAGGCTTGTATCAAATGAAAGCACACTTTCTTTCTCAAAAGTAGCACCAATTTGCTGCTCAAGCTCTTCTATCTCTTCTTTCATATTTCCAATACTTACTGTAATATCACGCATTTCTTGACGTGCATTTTCATATGACATATGCTGCATAAGAAGCTCTTCTACATAACTATCTTTTTGCAGAAGCTCTTCTTGGACTTCTACCCCATCTAGTTCTGATTGCACCATTTCCATCCTTTTTTGGATTGAATCGAGTTGCACGCCGAGTGGCTCAAGCTTTGCTTTGATTGTTTCGAAACGTTCCACCCCTCGAACCGGAAACGGATTCTTCTGCTCTTCTAGCGTTTTTTCATATGCACGCTTTTCAATGACAAGAGGTTGCAACGTGGCCAATACTTCATAATCTTGCTTCCGCTTTTCTGCCATCTCTTTTTCATTCCGAATATAGGCAAGGCGCCCTTCACTTTCTTTTAACTGTTCCATTACCTTTTCATACGTACTAATCTTCCCTTGCCACGCCCCAAGCTTTTCCTGAAGCTTCTTTATTTCTTGCAGCATCGCATTGATCTCGGGCTTACGGCCATTTGGCTTAAAACGCTGCTCCATTTCTTTTTCTAACTTTTTATCTAACTGCAGAAGAGCGTCACTTCCAACCGCACTTGCCGAAAATAAATAATTTCCGATTTCAGCTTCTCCAATATGATGAATGTTTTGCAGGCCGTGCATATCAAACGAAAAAACAGAATCAAACAGATTCTCATTCATTCCGCTCAGCACAGTCTGTAACACTTCTTCACCAGCTGTTTTTCCATCTTCAAAGTAAACTGTTACTTCTCCAGCAGCCGTTTTCGGAAGACGCTCGATTTTGAGTCTCCCATACTGCTCTGTCATAACCGTCAGCGCACCGCCATACTTCCCGCCTTCTTTCGGCTCATAGCGTCTTTGCCCTCTCGTTGGAAAACCGAATAAAATACTCTTCATAAACGAACGAATCGTTGATTTCCCTGCTTCATTTTCACCGTACAACACCGTCAGCAATGAAAGATCCATTTCCACATTTTCTAATTTCCCATAGCCGTAAATATGGAGTTTTTCAATTCTCATTTTTTATCCCTCTCTTGCTGGAATAATTGCTCTAATATAATATTTTCTGCTTCCTTTTGAATCTCTGCTTTCTCCTCTTCTGAAAAAGACTCGATGACATTACGCGCAACCGGAGATGTCCAAATCGTTCTGAGCACCGCATCCATATTCGTAAATGATTCTAGTTCTTTCAGTACACTACCGACAAAATGATTTTCCTCTTTTAACCGCTCCGTTTCCGCAAATGAAATCGTCTCATTCTTCCACTTCATCACATATACAAAATCTCTACGCTCTTCTCCCGCCGCTAAAATATGAAAAATCTCTTCCACACGTTTTTCATCACGTAAATAAGAAGCGAGTGGTCCCTGCCCAGTAAACACGACTGTCAAAAGAGTTCCTTCCTCTTCCTTACGACGCTCATTCAGTGCTTCCGTGCAAGCTGTCATAAGATTATCAACTGTTTCTAGCTCATCAATATGAATTTCCACTTCTCCCCAAACTACATTCGCCGTACGGAAAAAGGAACACTCCGTTCCCTGCTCAGATATCTCAACAAGATACGCCCCCTTCTCTCCCGTTTCCTTCCGGTGGCGCCCTTGTATATTACCTGGATAAACGATATACGGCTCTTCTGCTAAAATCTCGCGCTTATGTATATGACCAAGAGCCCAATAATCAAACCCTTTTCCCTTCAGCTCACGAATTTGAAACGGCGCATAGCGATTATGTTCCGCATCGCCTTCTACACTTCCGTGAAGCATCCCAATATGAAAAGGCGCATCGCTCATTTTTTCATACTGCGCCGTCATATTATCCGTCACAGCTTGCTGAAGGTAACTAAATCCATAAATAGATGCAAGCAGTTCACCGTCTTTATAAAATGGCTTTGCTTCGACATACGGCTCTGTAAACACATGAACATTACTAGGGAACTCAATCGCCGCCCAGCTTCCCCCTAAATGATCATGGTTACCATGAATAATATAAACAGGAATCTCATACTGCGAAAGGCGCTTCATCTGCTCTCTCACAAACACTTGCGCCCTAAGACTTCTCGTTTCCGCATCATATAAATCTCCTGCAAGCAGCATGAAATCAACGCGCTCTTGAATTGCTTTATCGATAATACGCTCAAACGACTGAAACGTACTTTGCTTCATTCTTTCCCAAACAGATGACGGCACATTCATTTCCATTCCTTTAAACGGACTATCCAAATGCAAATCTGCCGCATGTATAAACTTTACTTGTTTCACAAATAAACGATCCTTTCCTTATCCTATAAAAGTTTCACTCTATTTTAACACGCAATGTCACATATTTCTTTGCATATTCTAGCGATTTATGACAAAATAGTTATAAGATTCTGATTTTAATCTTTGGAGGGGAATTTTCATGGGAGTATACGTTCTAACAGTCTTTGAAAAAGATGGTTCAAAAGTGCTTGACGAATCATTCGAGGTAGCGACAGAAGCAGAAGCGAAGTCAAAAGGAACATCCATTTTACAAGAAAAAGGCTTGTATGAAAAAACACATCGCTGCACATCTTCCGCAGGAAAACTCGTTTTATTCCAGCGCTAAAAAAAGAAGCGTCATCCGCTTCTTTTTCATTCTATATCTTCATCACACCACGTAAATACCACATCTAGAATCCGATTACCAATACGCACGCGTCTATTCCACTTTCCAGTTTGAATTTGGCGCTGTAGTTCGTCTTTCATCTTTTCCGTCCAGTCGTGAATGGTTCCATTCCCGTCGTACGGATATACGCTAGGAAACTCTTCCTGCAGAAGACTCAGGCCTTCTACATCCAAATGAAAATGGAAAAAGTAGTTAGCCGTAAGCGATGGCTCTTGCAATTGTAAAAACGGATCGTCAATTTGCTTTCGATTTCGGTAGAAAGTAAATATATTCACCTTTCCGCTCGTAATTTGGTCAATTTGAATTTCGTGCTTCTCTATAATCACGTCTAGTCCACCTCGTTATATACTACCTTTAGTATATATGTCTTTTGCACCGAAGTTAACCATTTTCACACGAAATTCATTTCCTTCATCTATTTCCCGTACCTCCATTACAATCAGAACACATAAAAAAACAAATTTGAAGGGGAGCGATTCTATGTATTTCGGTAGTAAAGGTTGGTATGTAAAAGAATTAAAAAAATTAGGTATCCGTACTTATGAAGGTAAAAAACTAGAATCATATCGTACGCATGTGTTGGCTAGTTTGCTTGAGAGAGTGCAGAGAGAGTCAGCTTAATAAATAGAAGGAAGCAACGTTTGTTTTGGCGTTGCTTCTTTTTTATTTTTCATAAAGGCTGTTTTCGTATATATTGGAGACACAAAATCTTGAACACTTTAGGTAGTCTTGGTTTTAATCAATTACAAGGCATCATAGTGAGCAACGAAACTTTCTTTCGAGAATCTTTAAAAGATCATCGTGAAATCGCTCATAGAAAAGACAAAAAAACAAGGAGGAACCTTACATGCAATGGTATTTAAATGGATTGAAAAACTATGTAGAATTTCAAGGAAAAGCTCGTCGTAAAGAATACTGGATGTTTGTTCTTATTAACCTACATTACCTTCTTTGTATTCGGAATACTCAGAAAAATAGCAGACATATTTTACATTCTGTTTGGACTTTATACTCTAGCAATCTTATTATCAGCCTTAGCCGTTAGCATGCGCAGACTGCATGATACTGGAAGAAGCGGTTGGTGGCAATTGATAAGTCTTATTCCTATCATCGGTGGTATGGTTCAAACCCCAAGGCTGACAAAAGCTATTAATATTTATTCTTACTACGTATCTACCTATCAAATTGAACTATTCGTCTACTCTCATATTTAAGAATTGCACAAGTTGATCATTTAAATAACTTGTACTATAAGAAAAATCATTTTGATACCATTCAATAATGATCCCAATAATCGCATTCGCTTGGTAGGAACAATAGAGTGAATGATTAACCCCTTCTTTAAGAAAAGCCTCTTGATCTTGAAGTAACAAACGCTTTATTTCCTCAAACAATAAATAATAGTACATTAATGGAACCTTTTTGGAAAAAACAATTCTGTAGAATGACTTATATTTTTCGATATGATGAAAAATTCGAATGGTAGACGGGTCTAATTTACTCGTTTTCAATACTGATACGTGGCGATAAGGCTCTTGATAAGAACGGACCAAATCCGCTGTAATTTCTTTAAAATATTCCTCGAATAAATCTTCTACTTGTTTATAATGCAAGTAAAAGGTACCACGATTTATTTTTGCCTTTCTGCAAATTTCCGAGATTGAGATGACTTCTAGATTTTTTTCATTTAGTAATTCTAACAATGCATTATGTAACGCCTCTTTTGTTTTCACAATCCGCATATCTGTACGCATCTTTTTCCACCTCTTATTGAACACATTTCTAACTATGTGTTAATTATTGAACATTTATCGTTTTTTTGCTCATTGTAAGCGCTCTTTTATATGATTATAATTTTTATTGAACAACTGTTCAATAAAGTGAAACTTTAATCAGTGGGGTGCTTCCTCCCCCACTGATTATTAGTCGAACCAATCGGGCTTTTACGGGCAGGTGATCCCCCACCTAACTTCTTTGCTTTCGCTGAATTTTGAGGTGGAGGTCTTATTGCCCGTTAATGCGGGATAAACAGACAAAGGGGGTCGTTTCGAATGAGATTAAAAGGAAAAGTAGCAATTGTCACTGGTGCTGCATCAGGCATGGGGAAAGCAATCGCAGAAGGTTATGCAAAAGAGGGCGCAAAGGTCGTTGTATCAGACGTAAACTTAGAAGGGGCTCAACATGTAGTACAGGGAATTAAGGCTGCAGGTGCAGAGGCCATTGCTGTTCAAACAAACGTTGCTTCCGATGAAGATTTACAACGTCTTTTCAATGAAACAAAACAAGCTTATGGGAAATTAGATATTCTTGTTAATAATGCAGGCATCATGGACGGAATGGAGCCTGTTGGTGAAATTTCAGACGAACGCTGGGAGAAGGTTTTCTCTGTTAATACAGTAGCTGTAATGAAAACAATGCGTATTGCAGTGAATCTATTCTTAGAACAAGGACATGGTACGATCGTTAATAATATTTCTGCAGGCGGATTATACGGTGCACGTGCTGGTGCGGCTTACACAGCATCTAAACACGCAGTCGTTGGCCTAACAAAAAACACTGCCTTTATGTATGCGAACAAAAACATCCGTTGTAACGGTATCGCTCCAGGAGCAGTCATGACAAATATTGCTTCTACAATGACTCATTTGAGCGAATTTGGTGCAAGCCGCCAAGCATTAGGTATGGCAATTAATCCACGTGCCGGACAACCAGAAGAAGTTGCACAACTGGCTATCTTCTTAGGCTCAGACGAGGCTAGTTTCGTAAACGGACAAGTTATTGCTGTAGACGGCGGCTGGACTTCTTATTAATTTTAATTAACATCTATTAAGGCCACTAATTTAGTGGTCTTATTTACTTAGTTACCTATGGTACGGTTCAACGTGACTATATAAATCTATTTTAATTTTTCGATATCTAAGTCATTGCTATGCAAAATACAACATGACCTGCACTCGCACGTGGCAGGAAAAGGTCTTGACCGCTTCTATGCATGGCCAGGTCCCCCTCTAAAAAGAAAAGGGTTTTTATGTCGTTTTTTAACTTGTATATATCCTAACCGTCAACTGACTCATTATTTTCTATAAACATTTGAATTTGACAGCTATAAGATTCTGTATTAAAGAAATCGTTAAATAACTCCACTTCAATGAAACTTTTAACTTTTAAATTATTTTCTTTTACATATTTAATGATTTTATTTCGACGTTCCTCTTCATTCTCTTTACTATAAGATAACGTTACATACTTTCCCTTTGGTAATATTTTTATATTTTGTTCAGCTTCTATATTAGAATTCCCTTGAAATCTACTAAAAACATATTTTGGTTCTGCATCCCCCTCTGAATTAAAGTTATATATGATTCCTCTTTCCATTGACATTTTCCCCTCTTTATCTTGAATGATTTTCTCTAAGTCTGAATAGTAAAGTAGCTCTTGTAAACTTCCCACTTCTTTACATGGTGCTACAATTACATAGCGCGGTTCAAAGAACTGAATAGATATCTCATCACTATTTAATATATCTTTAGAAGTCTCTACCTTCATATTTAAGCTATCAATGGTTTTGATTACTTCTTGCATTTTCTTTATGCTTTCTTCTGCTTCATATCTTTTTAATTGTAAAAATTGTAGTAATTGATCAGTATCACAGTCCTTAAAAATCTCTTGAAGCTCTACTATACTCGTTCTTAACTCTCTACAGCTTTTTATAATATCTATATGAATAAATTGATCTATAGAATAATACCTATAACCTGTTGTTTCATCAATATATCTTGGAATAAGAATTCCCATTTTGTGATAATATCGTAACGCTTTTATTGTGATGTCCTTTATTTTCGCAACTTCCCCAATAGAAAATAAGTTTTTCACCCTAATCACTTCCTTTATATTTTTCTTACATAATCATTGACTCTCCTCTTAGGGAGACCTTATTATCATAATAAGGTCTTTACAATCAAATACGAAATTAAATTTCACTTATATAAAAGGGAGTTTATAAACATGGATCAAGTAATATATAGAAGCCTAGTTAAAGAAGATTATGAATCCGTTAAAGAGTTGATTGGTGAAGCGTTTGGCTTCACTGAATTAATTAAAGATAAGAAATTTTTAGATTCCATATTAAACATCTATCTACAGAGTTGTATTTTAGAAAGTTCATTTAGTAAAGTAGCTGAAAAAAATAATAAGATTATTGGTGTTATTTTGGGGGATTCAAAAAAAGACAAAAAGCGTTTAAAGAAAGCTCATAATACTTTAAGTTTTGCCTACACCATGCTGAAAGTATTCATGACTAATAAAGAGAATAAAAAATTCATAAAAGAATCCTCAAAGGTTGAAGACACATATAAAGAACTTATAGAAGGAAAGGAAGATGATTTTCAAGGTTGTATACAGTTATTTATTGTATCAGGGGAATCTAGAGGTCTTGGGGTTGGAAAGGCTCTAATGAATCATTTGTCTAATTATATGAAAAGTACGAATGTGAAATCTTTATATCTATATACAGATAATAAATGTAACTATGGATTTTATGATAGTCAAAACTTTGAACGTATAAATGAAAAAGAAATTTATTTTGATTCAATGAAAACAAAACTTAATGTATTTTTATACTGTTATGATTTTTAACTAATGGTAAAAACTGCATCCCTGGAGTTAGTATAGTCATATGGACACAACTGAGTTAAGCCCTTACACTATTGTGTCCGTATGACAACGCTTGTACTGAGTTATTTTATATAAATAGGTCATCCGTTTAACTCACGTTTATTTTATAAAGTTTTATTCCCTTTAAATCCAAAGTAAAGGTTCAAGACTATTACAATTGGAGGGGATAAGCACAAAAATCCCCTTAGGGGATGTCTACTCTAAGGGGATTATCCTATCATCTATAACATGCTTTTTATTTTTATATACGTACAGCAGTACCACTTACAGCTACCATTAACATTCCGTCACGAACAACCTCGTAGTCTACATCAATACCAACAATGGCATTAGCTCCTTTTTGCTGCGCCACTTGTTTCATTTCTTCCATTGCAATATCACGTGCTTCTTTTAATTTACTTTCATATGCACCAGCACGGCCGCCGACAACATCACGAACAGAAGCAAATAAGTCGCGAACGATATTTGCACCCATAATTGCTTCACCATTTACAATATCAATATACTCAATAATTTCTTTTCCTTGAATTCCAGACGTTGTTGTTACAATCATTACTGACACTCTCCTGTAAGTTATAATTTTTGTTAACGTTTCTTATGTCTTTATTATTACATTAAAAAAGGAAATAAACTATCTCATAACCTTACAAAAAGGTGACAGTTTTGTAAGATTTCATAAATAAAAAAACAGAATTACCTTCCTATTAAACACTCGCTCTATTTTTTCGAATCTCAATTGTGTATAAGCTATACAGGAGCACCCCTAGACCTAGAAGTTGTTCATTCTTAGACGCATTGGAACCTAATGTAATAGTAGGCACATTTAATCCCATAAACCTTTCGCTCCATTCTATAGGCATATACCCTTGCTTACCGATTGCTAATGTACGTCCATCTGTTGTACGAAGAGTTGTTTGAATAAAATCAACCTCAACTTCTACATCAGACAACTTCGTTTCTTTATCCTTCATCAAAGAACCACGTATCGATCCAAGACTTTGTATCATCTTCTCTTTAAACATACCAATCTGGTTATAATCCGAATCATAGATTACCCAATCATACCCGTCAGCTTCAGTATGAAAATATGCAAGAATTTCCCCGCTACTCGTTTCTAATCCATAAACATCTCTATTACTTAAAAAAGGTATCACTGAAAAAAGAATGTTAGATGAAATGATCTTTGTTCCAGCAACATATCCCCCATCAGGATGATATAAACCAAATTGCTTGTTCTGTTTAGGCAATTCTAATACGACAAACGTATCAACATCCCAAAACGTTACATTACTTTTTACTGTATTCTTTTGTATCACATTCCCTTTTCGTAACTGCCAAAATCCGATTCCGAAAAAAACAGAAGAAACGATCATAATAAAGCTAATCTGTCCCCAATTCACCATTCCCCAAGTTCCATATACACACCATAGCGCAAATAGAAAAATACCTGTTCCAATAAGAAGTTTAAACTTCCCTTTCCGCTTATAATAATCAAATAATTCCATTTCTACATCTCTACCCCTTATTTGTATTTCCCAACTATTAATGTATCAAAAATAGATTAGATCCTCTAGAAAAAAATGGATTCGATTTAATATCGAAACTATCTTTTAAGTATATAATTTGAAGCTCTCCCATTAAGACAAAAAAGAAAAAGCTCTACGCGGTGATTATAAAAATCAAATTACAAGCATTGGTGATCCATATGATTCTGTATTTACAGGATTTAAAGGAAATGATAATACACAAAGAGGCCGTATAGGACATGTGTACCATACCACTGAGGATGGTATACAAAATAATGAGATAGTTCAAAAAGTGGTAGGGTATTCCCCCTTTCGTTTAAGACCTTCTTTTTCTGTTTATAACGTTTTAAGAGGAATCGCTTCATTTGTTGGTGGCCCACTACCAAAATATCATTCGATGGAACGTTATACGTATAATGAATATGGATATTTTAATATGTCAAATATCATTGATGCTGAAACAGGAGAACGAGTTTTAGGTTCACCTCGTGCGGGCGAAATAACAATTCACTTATCAGTGGAAGAGGTAAAACAAATTGCCGCAGATTTAAAAAGAGAAATTGATGATATTAATCAAAAGTTAGTACAAGCGAGTAACAAAATTATTAATATATTACATCAATCACCAGCTAGTGTTGATGGAAATTTGATTAACACAATTACATATGGTATGTATGGATTTCAACGAGGATATATGGAGCGCATTCGTTCAGAAGCTGATTTCATTGAACAAAAAGCAAATGAATTTGAAAATGTAGATAATCAAGGATAAGAAGATGGGAAGTTTTTATGAAAAATTATGATGTTATTGCTCATGCTGTTGATGTGGTAGGCGCGAAAAACGATTTAGAATCATGTGTTTTAGATTTAGAAAGTCATAGAAAAAAAGTCTATATAATGGGTATGGTTTATTTTATGTTGTTATGCTCTAATTGAGCGGGTCCTTTTGAAAAAAGAAAAGACACCCTAAGGTGCCTTTCTCCGACTTGATAACCACTTTAATTTTAATAATATGTATATGGACTCCCATCCAAATACCATTTTACCATATTTATCTATATTGCTTATTGAGAAAAAAATAAAAAGCCCCTTAAATCAGAGCTTTTATGGTATGGCTGAGTTACCTAAATTATTATTTTCTTGCACATGTTGTCCCATTTCATGTGCTTTTTTTATTTTATAAGTTTATGATAATCTTTTTCTTACTTCAGAAATTAGGCGTAAATTGTAGTTTTAATTTTTCTCCAACAGGTTGCTCGAAAAACAATAGAACCTGTCACTTGTCCCTTTGGTGCTAACTGGCCAGAATTTAAAGCGGTATTTTGATTAACCATAGATATTGTCATTTTAGTAATGTTCCCTTTACTATTTCTCATCTCGAAGTCTAGCGGATTGTATGGAATATCCTCTTTACCGCCGTTATAGATATTTACTGATACAACTACGTACTCATGACCTGGTTTAGGTTTATCAAAATCACCGCCAGTTGATTTCTTCACATCCGTAACAGTAAGTCGATGGTCACCAAGTTTAATAGTTTCTCCAACAGCGTATTCTTTATTTGCATCCTCTTCGGCATTTTTAACAACCTGTCCCTCTGTTGTTGTTTCTTGAGCTTTATATTTCGTTTTTGGATCACCGAATACCAACATCATTATCATGAATGTAGTAAAAGCACCAATTACAACTACGGCTCCCCATCCAACATATTCCCAAATTTTTGACTTCGTTTCAGCTATTTCGTCATATTTTGTCGAACGAAATAAAAAAAGAGAGCCGAAGCCCTCTTTTATCCTACGCAGCCATTTGCATCCATCATGCTGACAAAGTCATTCATATAGGGATAGCACCACATCCATCAACCTAACAGAACAGGTTGCCCCAAAAATGATAAAAATGAACTTCGTTGCTATAAAAGACATAAAACCATAAACACTTACTTCATATTTACTTTTGTTGCGGACGGTAAAAAGTATCTACCAATTTATTATACTCGCTTCTTGAAATTTCTTTATTATACAGTTTAATTAATAACTCTTTATGCGCCTTCGAAAACGCCATTTTGTCAATAAATTTTGGATACATATGATCATTCTCTCTTCGTCTGATAAATTATTATGTTGCATTTCGTCTACTTCCCTTGAGTATTATAATACAATAAACAACCAATGTTTTATGAAATATTACATATCGAGATGGATGGATATATTTATAAGCGCTTACTATAACGAGAGTATAAAGATTCATAACATTTTAATATTAAAAATAAAGAAATAATTATGGCAATCCCAACAGAGATTTTAACATGCTTAGGTGGAGCAATTACAGCACTAGAAGAGGCTTTAAAAGTAGTAATATTTTTAAAATTCATCATAAAAATGATCTATATTAAAATCTTAACTTAATAGCCATGAGGTAGCACCATCAAGACGCGAGTTTCGTACGTTATCAAGACCTAAATTAAAAAAATACCAATAAATATAGGAAACTACAAGACAAAGTATAAAAAAAGCACCTGCCAAAATTGGAAAAGTTTCTAGATGTGGCGGATTATTTTTTGAATCGTTTCTTTACCCCAAATAAGGAATACATATAAAAAAAGAGATAAGGCATTTTAAGAAGTGCTTGTATCTCTTTTTCATATGAGTGAGGAATATATTTTTACACAATTTCTGTGTCGTACAAACTTTATTTTAATATGTACTATTAAACATTATTTTATAATTCCCTCAGCCGAAGACTTCCACCTAAAAGAATGGAAAAGGTATAGGTTATGTGCAACAAACCAGTAAGTACCATATTTTAGAGTTTGTACATCAAATTCAATGTGTTAAATGTATGTTAGGTAATCTTATAGTTCTTGGTTTTAATTTGATGTATAAAATGTATAAATACAATAGCAAGTATTATGATCAATACAGCCTTTTTCCATAAAAAGTTATGGCTAAGTATAAGATTTGCACATAAATTATACCAGTTAATAATTAATAAGATCCCAAAATCCATACACAACTTTTTAATGTGTTTAAGCTATATTGATATTCTAATATGTTTCTCTTCATGTATTTCTGCTCCTATTCGATATGATTAAATAGAATTGTAAACGTGATAATTGCGTTAATTTGAAAATTATGTGGAAGAAATTTCTCGTGGAAGAGTCAATAAATCTGGTTACAGTCCTAATTATACCTAAAGAAAAAGAATCCCTTATGATTACTAGGATTCTTTTTCTTGTTTAAAATTTGCTCACACAAATGATCTGCATATCAATTCGGCTTTGATATACAGATCATTTGTGTGATAATTTTTATAAATAATTGCTAAATAATGAACTTACATAAATGCTTTTAAAAGTTCTTGAACGAATGGAATTAATCCACCTACAAATTTTAAAACTGCCATTGCGATTTCCATATTATTTCCTCCTCTTTCTTGGTGTTTAGATGTGGTACATCTTTATGCTCTCATTATAGTAAGCGCTTTTAACAATATCAATACATTTTAATATGAAAAATTGCATACTTATATCTATATTATTGAATAAATGATCTATGAAGCTAATGAACATGCAGGTTTTCTGTTTTGTTTGTTAGTTTCATCAGTAAATAGGTCAGACCTTTGAAAGACTTTTGTAACATTTATGAAAGAGAAATGAAAGATTTGCTAGATAGGATGAGGTTGATTTACTAGTAGATGATGCGCGCAAGTGGTAAAACCATTAGTAAAAATAAGGAGGAGTTAAGACATGTTTATGAAAAGAAAACTACCTATACTTACATTCTTAGCAGTAATGTTTAGTTTGATCGTAACTATTTTTCCTACAAATTCTGCTTATGCAGCTGAGGACGACCGTATACTTGATATTTATGGGGATCCAATTACCACCAATAAAGATTACATACTAATAGATAAATATTTACGTGATTTAAAGGTTCCTCTTTCAAAACGAATAGCACCTGTAGGTTACAATAGACTTGGAGTAACTTATGAGAAGTTTGCGGGTTGGCATTATGTAATTCAATATAAAAAATCATCTTATTACGGTGCTGCTGAACTGCATAAGGATACAAAAGGTAATGAGTACTATGGTACACCTATCAATTTTGAAGTGCCGTCTGGAGTAGAGGGTGATGGATATGTAAGAAATAATACTCCCATTACAATGTCAATGTGGATTGGGGGACCAAATGCTGATGCAGGAGGAATAAAAAAATATGTAAATGCAGGCAATCGAAGCTGGATCTATTTTAGTGACCAATCGAGAAGTACTTTCACAGTTAAGAAAGTGAATTCAAAAGAAATAAATTTAGTAGCAGGTAAAACAGATTATCTTAGAGATAAACTTGGTAGACCTACTGATTGGTACAATGCAGATGAAAAGCAATCTAGTTATGGAGTTACAACAGTTTTCCGACTTGATACTTCAGATCAACCTTTTGCAGACCAAAATAAAGAGTGGGGAAAATCTCTACCTGAAAGCTACGCTGGCTTTGAATTAGTGCCTTTACAATAAAGCATCTATTAAATCTATCTAACTATATTACGCATTGTTCAATATATTTGCTAATAAGTTGCAATAAAAGCATATGAAGGAAATTTAGATTATACATCAATTGGAGGAATATTTATGAAAAGAAAAATTTTAGCTATAGCTTCTGTAATTGCTTTAACAGCTCCTATTCAAAGTGTGGCGTTTGCACATGAAAGTGCTCATCAGTATGACCCACCTACTGTTCTAAAATGGTCAGCGGAATCTATACATAATGAAGGAGTAAGTTCTCATTTATGGATTGTAAACAGAGCCATGGATATTATGTCCCAAAATACGACTGTAGTAAAGCCAAATGAGACGGCGCTATTAAATGAATGGCGTACGGATCTAGAGAAAGGTATTTACTCTGCGGATTATGAAAACCCATACTATGATAATTCCACATTCGCTTCACATTTCTATGATCCTGATTCAGAAAGTACATATATTCCATTTGCTAAACAAGCAAAGCAAACAGGAGCGAAATATTTTAAATTAGCTGGTGAAGCTTATCAAAATAAAGATCTGAAAAACGCATTCTTTTATTTAGGATTATCACTTCACTATTTAGGGGATGTCAACCAACCAATGCATGCAGCAAACTTTACTAATATTTCGCATCCATTTGGCTTCCACTCAAAATATGAAAACTTCGTTGATACAGTGAAAGACAATTATAGAGTAACAGATGGAAATGGTTATTGGAATTGGCAAAGTGTAAATCCAGAAGATTGGGTTCATGCTTCGGCAGCTGCAGCAAAATCTGATTTCCCATCAATTGTTAATAGTAATACAAAAAGTTGGTTCCTAAAAGCAGCTGTATCACAAGACTCTGCTGACAAATGGCGTGCTGAAGTAACGCCGGTAACGGGAAAACGTTTAATGGAAGCACAACGTATTACAGCTGGATATATTCATTTATGGTTTGATACGTACGTGAATAACAAATAACAAAATACACTTATACATAGCAAAAGGTATTTATGTATAAAGTGAAACTTCCAACGGTGGGGGCTTCATCCCCCACCTATCTTCTTTGTTTCTCTCTGAATCTGGATGTGGAAGTCTTACTGACCGCAAATAGCAGGATAAAGTAAAACGGAAACGACTATTGGGTTCAAGGGTCATCCTATTAATTCGTTCAGATGTGCTAGAAAAATAAAATTGATCAAACCGAGTTTCCCCCCAAACTCCTTTAAAATGATAAAAACCCCCAGAGAACATTTTTTTCTCTGGGGGTTTTTATCATTTTATGTTTTTTATTGAAACAGGTAGTTCTTTTATCATAGGGGTACCGCCCCATATCCATCAACTTAAAAATTTTATAACGCCCAAAAACAAAAAAATGAGCTGAATTCCCATGGACAATTATGAAGAGATAAAATTTTCGTTTTGAGGATACTTCAAAATATTAGCTTGATGGGTATGGGGTGGGACCCCGTATAATACTGTCACTCTACATCTGGCGACACAAACTTGGAGACCTTTTTATTCTTGTTGGTATAATTTCGTTAATAAAAGTGACAGAATTATACCCACATAATGTACGATATATATGATTTATTTAAAAGCCTGAGGGTTATAATTTATAGTTTTAGAAATCCCGTGATTCATATCAATTAATAATCCTTTGTACATTTCCTGATCAATTTGCCCTTTTTTTAATGCCAAATCCATTTGTTTTTGTTGTTGAATTGCGAAATAATGAATTAATTTTGATTCACCTATTCCCTCTGTTGCCGCGAAAGTTTCTTGAATAACATCCGAAGCATATTTCACATCGTGGACAATATTTGTCTTCTTTACTTGGAAGTTTCCTTGATGCGTTGCAATTTCTGTCATTCATCCAATAATGGAATGAATGAACGAGCCGAGATTATTTACATTGGATAAGACTTCAGACAACATATGGTTACACTCTTCTTGCACACATTCTCTCTTGAACCATTCCGTTATCTTCCCCTACTATTTTAACTTCAAGACTGCGCTAACCGGGTTATGATCACTGTTTTCAAACTTCAAATCATGCCCTTGTACGCTCACAATCTCCACATTTGGAGACACTAAAAATCCATCGATAATCGTAACAAAGTTCTCATCTTCGACATAACTCTTTACATTATCACGAACTGTCCAAACAGTATCATCAACAGCCCACTGGAACCCACCATCAGTGAAATCTTCTGGCAGCTGTACTAACCACTCTGGCCATTCTTCTTTAAACTTCGGATCTTTTAACTGCACATCAGACAATAGCTGATTCCAGTCTCCGCCAAGCACGATATAATCGCCATTTTTGTAATGCTTATTCATATACTCTTTCAAAAACTCAACTTGTTGCTTTCGAATGTTTCCGCCCTTATCATATGCAGATAAATGAACGTTCACCATTCGTAAATATTTCCCGTTATCAACTGGAACCTTATGCTCAACAATCGCTCGATCTAATTCGAATAATTGACGAAGCCACATTTCTCTTCCAGGAAGCTGATATCTCGTCACTTCTTCTACTTTATATTTTGAGAACGAACCAAGTCCACTGTTCGTATATCCGTGCGGTTTCTTAATTGGCACTGGCACCCACTGCGCATTAAAGTTATAACCAAACGTAGACGCATGATCTTTCAGTCCATCTTGAAACGCCTTATACTGATTCACATCAAATGAACGAAGTGATTTCTCATCCATCTCTTGCACTAAAATAAAATCAGAATCTTCCTTTCGTAAGAAAGACAGCATATTGCTGATATTCTTTTCTGTTTGCTCTTTACTACTAGAGCGCGAACCCGTCCCTCCGTCTAAGAAAAAATCTTGGTCCTTATCTAAACCGCCGTAGCCAATATTAAACGTTGTCGCCTTAAACTCTTCCCCAACTTTAAGAACGCGCTCGTTATTATTTGCCACCTTCAACTTCTCAACATCCTTATGCTTCACATCCGTAATTACCACATACGTAATAAATACCGCGAAAGCACCAAATATCGAGCCTGTACCCCATAATAAACCTTTCAATGCCTTCTTCAAGCTCATGACTCCCTTATTCTCTTTTTATAGTTTGCATACGTGGTTATTTTAACATGTTCTATGCGTAAACATAAAGTATCGCATCTTTATTCAAAACTTCGCTGTAGCCCTGGAATAAAGTTTGATTAAATTAACTTAATAAACATTGATAAAAGAACAAATAGAAAAAAGCGTGTTTTGAAAAAAATGATCAAAACACGCTTTTCTTATATTCAATTGAATCATCCTTTTATAAAAAAGTTTGATATTTTTTGTGATTCTTGCTCAATTAAAGCGCCCTTTAACAGAAGACTCGATTTCAAGATAATCTTAACAGACATTAATATCGATCTTCAGTTTCTGCCCCCTTATATGTCCTAGTGACAGGGTTCTTATCATAGACCGCAAAGCACCATGGTGTCAATGATTCTCCTAATTCGAATGCTCTTCTTTTTTAATTTAAATGTAATGAATTATAGTATTTCTATATACCCTTCTGCTCCATTCACCCTGATTCTTTGTCCATCCTTGATCAGCTTCGTAGCATTCTCCACACCTACAACTGCTGGAAGACCATATTCTCGGGCAATGACAGAACCATGGGTCATCAAACCACCTACTTCCGTGACCAAGCCTTTGATAGATACAAACAGCTGTGTCCAACTAGGGTCGGTAAAGGCTGTAACCAATATATCTCCCTCTTCTAAATTCGCATTTTCCATATTTAAGATGACACGTGCTCTTCCTTCGATAACACCGGAAGAAACAGGTAGACCTGCAATAGCATTAAATGGGAGATGTTCCCGTTTGTATTCACCTACAATGATTTCTCCAGCGGACGTGATAACACGTGGCGGAGTTAGTTTTTCATATAGTTTGTACTCTTCTTTTCGTTCGCTGATGACCTGGTAATTCAGTTTGTTTGTATCTACAACTTCGCGAAGTTCCTCAAAAGTAAGATAGTATATGTCTTCTTTTTTACGAATAACTTTGGCTTGTACAAGCTGTTCGGCTTCTTTCATCAAAGCCTGCTTATAAACGAAGTATCGATTAACCATTCCATATTTTGGATATTCCCGATAACCGATGAAATTCCGGATTAAGTCGATCATTCGTTTTGTTTCTTTGACTTTTTGTTCACCATCCGGTAATCGCTTCAATCGATCTAATAACTCTTGTTCTTTTTTCAAAGCTTCCTGTCGCCCTTGCTCAAATTTCCGATTGCTAGCATTAGGCTCAAAGTTTTTGAGGTTATTGAGAATCATAGGGACAAGTGTAGTTGGTTTTTCGCTCCAACGAGTTTTAGTAATATCGATTTCTCCAGCACATCGCATTCCGTATTTGCTGAGATAATCATAGATAGCGTCTTGGGTTTCCTCTCCACCATCAAACTTAACCAGTTCATCCAAAAAGTTATCATCTTTTACTTGTTGTAAATAATCAATTACTTCTGGATAAGGACGAATTACATCTGCGACATCCAATAGCGCCAAACCCATTTCCGAAGTAATATTGTTTGGTACAGATTGAGAAAGCGTATCTGCTACGTTTTTTTCATCTAACCACTTGTTCATTTTTTCATTGATCCATGTTGAAGCATCCATAGCAGCCATAATCACACCCAAACTTTGTGGGTCAAATAAAATCTTCTTTAATTTCTGGATATCTTCTAGAATAAAATCAAATAAATCTGATCCTGATTTCGATTGGATGTTTTGTTTTAACTCTTCTATCGATGTTTGACTACTCTTAATCAAATCAGAAACGATTGTCGGATCGTTTTCGATTTGTGTTTGAAAATCCGAAGACGATATACCTTTATCGCTTTTAATGGGGCTCAGTTCTTTTTTACCATCTGGTGACGATTTTATAAAATCTTCTCGCTCTATTATAGTCATGAGTGCGTCTTTTATGAGCGGATCGGATTGTCCCAAGGTATCTATTATCGTTTTTCTACTGACAGGCGAAGCCAGATTATGCGTGATATCAACAAATAACCTTCCACCAGCTTTAAACCTGGGTCCAAAAGATGTTAACTGGAATAAAGATAATCCCAATGGTTTCATGGGGTCAGTCATCATTTGTTGGTGACCGACAGATACATAAACGTGATTTTCTTGATCATTCGCTTCAGGGATGGGGTATAAAGTAGTGATTGGACGACTCTGGACAATATAAAATGTATCATCAACCAAACACCATTCGATATCTTGTGGGCAGCCAAAATAAGCTTCGATCTGTCTTCCTATGCGTGCTAGTTGTAATATTTGTTGTTCAGTAAGTGTTTGAGTCATTTGCTGATTAGGATCGATCTGCCGCGCTTCTGTTCCGCCTTCTTTTCGTGCATAGATAGCCAATTTTTTGGTTGCAATCATTTTATCGATGACCTTTTCTCCTTGCACCTTATAGCAATCGGCAGATACTAAGCCGGAGACAAGTGCTTCTCCTAGTCCAAAGCTAGCATCGATGGATAGCAGCTTTCGATTGGAAGTAATCGGATCAGCAGTAAATAGTATTCCGGAAGCTTGTGGAAAAATCATCCTTTGAATAACAACAGACAGATAAACCTTGCGATGGTCAAATCCGTTTTGCATTCGATAAATCACAGCACGATCAGTAAATAGTGAAGCCCAGCACTTACTAATATGTTGTAAAATTGCATCTTTTCCTTTGATGTTTAGATAGGTATCCTGTTGACCAGCAAAGGAGGCAAATGGAAGATCCTCGGCTGTAGCACTTGAACGAACAGCATATGCATGCTCGAAGCCAAAAGTTAAGAGACATCGATCGATATCTTCTTCGATCCCCTTCTCGATCTCGATCCCCTCAATCAGCTCACGAATCTTCCTGCTAATTTCACTAATTCTTTCTCGTTCGTCCACTTTTTGAACTGCTAGTTGATCCAGTAATTGATGAAGCTCCTCATTTTTCCCAATGACTCTTTTATATGCCTCAGTGGTAACACAAAATCCCTCTGGTACAAGTATTCCTTCAATCCTCGAACATTCGCCCAAATTCATCCCTTTGCCGCCGGCCACCATTTGTTTCGTTTTATCAATCTCCCGAAACTCTAGTACATATGGTTTCATTTCTTTCCCTCCCATTTATCGCTCAATACCAAGACGAATCATATGACAAAAATTGTTCATTTGATCAACCAATTACGCTGTCCACTCGTTCTTGCTCCTGGCAAGGTTCCATGTTCATATCAAACACTCCTTTAAAAAAATAAAAATAGGGATTGACTCAAAAGGATTTTATGGTGTATAATTAAAATAGGGATAATTTACACAAAAATCAATTATTGGTGTATCTATATAAATTTACCACAGTTTCTCATTTTTATCAATGTATTTACACGATCATAATTGTTGCAAATTCAAAGGAAGAAAAACCCCATTTTACAAGACAAATGACTCACACTAAATGATATCCAAGTATCCAATCATTTAGTGTAGCGTCAAGAAAATACGGATTTACAACGTTAAGAAATTCCAATATTAAAAAGCTCAATTTCTTAGTATTAATATTAAGAAATTGGGCTTTTTTCGTTACCCCATTAAAGCGCCCTATTCTTGAATAGGTATATGTTCACTCACTAATAAAAAAACAAATAGAGCTGCATCATTTTGTTAAATAATAATATCAGTATATCCAAGATTTATAAAAAGAAGTTCCTTTTTCTGAAAAATGTATATAAATGCAATATGAATAATAAATACACGGAAAGGATTTTATATTCCCTTAATTTATTCCTTTCCATCTACATTAATCATTTATTACAACAGCTTTCACGTCTAAAATAAGATGTTTCAACAAAGGAAGATATAAGTATCTTTATAATGAGTTCCCAATATAATCAATGTGTTAATCAAAGAAACTCTGTGTTATTTTTGCTTTTCTACTAACTAATACAGCTTCAAACAATGGACACAATTGCTACATGCCAAGTGCAATTTATTATCTATTCAAGATTCTGTTTATTCAATCTTTCTAAAAATAAAAAAACATTAAACTCATAAATATACAAGTTATAATGAGGGCGTCGAGAGATAATCTATTACCTCCAGAGAAAATATCAAACCTGGTTCTGGTGCAAAAATTCTAAAGACCTTACAAGTAACCTTCTAAAATTGGACATACTGATACGATTACTCTAAGAAAGGTGTGTGATCAGAAGGAAAATTTATTCAATATGAAATTGGAAGCGTTATCAGCCAGCTCTTATTTTGAATTGGTCATTCTAATAACTTAGATTCAACTGCAATTAAAAATAATAAATTATGGGGGTGCTTATATGAACATGAATGTAGCATCTATTAAAGAAAAAAAGGTTGTTAAATACAAAAGTTGTTTTGATGTGATTGGGCCGGTAATGATAGGTCCTTCAAGTTCACATACTGCAGGTGCTTTAGCTATTGGAACAGTTGCCAATAAATTATTTCAAGGTCTTCCAAAAAAAGTCGTGGTAAGGTATTATGAATCATTTGCTGAAACCCATAAAGGACACGGAACTGATTTTGCAATTATTGCTGGGATATTAGGATTTGCTGCCGATGACAGCAAAGTGCCCGATGCTATTAAAATAGCAGAATCTAAAGGCATTGACATTACCTTTATTGAAAAAGCAGGTGATAGTCCTGCTGGTCATCCAAATACGGCAGATGTATATTTAGAAGATGAAAATCGAAGTATTAGAACGATAGGTATTTCGGTCGGCGGCGGATTAATTGAAGTCAAACATGTTGAAATTGACGGATTTAGCTTAGATCTGCAGGGGCCATTGCCAGTTATTATTTCGATTTCCGAAAGAGCTGACTTTGAATTTGTCTTACGCAGGATCTTTAAACAATATGATGTGGAAATTAACAACTTTCATAGTTTAGAAGAAAACGGAAAATATTTATATGAATTCGCTTTAGATTCGCTATTGCCTGGTGATGTTCAGAAAGAATTGGGAAGTTTAAGCAGTATAGCTAATATCATTATTCTTTAGTTACATTAAGGGGTGAAAAAATATGTATATGACCATAAAAGAAATTGTGGATGCAGCTAATAAAAGGCAAAAGCCAATTTATGAATTAGCAATCGAACAGGAAATCGAACAAACTAAAACTTCTTATGAAGAAGTTTGGAGTAAAATGGAAAAAAATTTAGCGACTATGGAAAATGCCATAAATAAAAGTATCGAGGGCGACGGGGTATTTTCTCCGACTGGTTTAACCGGAGGCGATGCTGTTAAAATAAAAAAATATCGAGAAAACGGAAAAACTCTTTCTGGAGATTTGATGGTGTTAGGGATTCAAAGTGCTATCGGTGTTAATGAAGTAAATGCTTCATTAGGGGCTATTTGTGCGACTCCAACAGCAGGTGCGAGTGGGACAATCCCGGGAGTCCTATTTAGTATTAAAGATACGTTTCAGTTAGGTCATGAAGATATGGTCCATTTTCTATTCACTTCATCTTTATTTGGAATGATAGTCGCAAATAACGCTTGTATTTCCGGAGCGTACGGAGGATGCCAAGCTGAAGTAGGCAGTGCCTCAGCAATGGCGGCGGCTGCAGCGGTAGAAGCTGCTGGAGGAACGCCACAGCAATCTTCTGAAGCTTTCTCAACCGCATTACAAAATTTACTCGGTTTAGTTTGTGATCCGGTCGCTGGTTTGGTAGAAATTCCTTGTGTAAAGAGAAACGCCATTGGAACGGCAAATGCTTTAGCAGCAGCGGACATCGCATTAGCCGGCGTAAACAATATCATCAATGCTGACGAAGTTATTGAAGCGATGTATAGAGTTGGAAGACAGATGCCTCGCGAATTAAGAGAGACAGGTTTAGGCGGAATTGCGGCCACACCTACAGGGATTGCCATTAAAAGTAAAATTTTTGGAGAGAAACAATTAAATAAATAAACAGTTATTTGAAATATTGTGAAATAGTTAACAATTCTGTTCTCTATTGTTCTCCTAAGGATGTCTGTATATTAAGAGCCATTGTCATTGAAATATACTACTATACAATTAAAATATACTACTATATAATTAAAATGCTTTGTAAACGCTAACAAATTCATCAGGTTGATGACTAGCGAATTTTTCGATTTTGATCAACTTAGAAGAAGGACACACGATGTGGAGCATCTTGTAAGCAATTCATTTTTCAAGAATGGTCTATATTCCTAAGCTTTAAAAAGAGACGTAAGAATAGGATACAAGGAGGAATTATTATATGAATGGGAATACTGCAAAAACAATAGAATTTCAAGCTGAAAATACTGCAGTAAAAAATGAGAAATATCCAGACCCTAAAAAGTGGCATAAACAGGATACTACCTGGGCATTGAGCCTTTTTGGAACAGCAATTGGAGCAGGAGTACTCTTTTTACCTATTAATGCAGGTTCAGGTGGTTTATTATCATTACTGTTAATTACCATACTTGCATATCCTGTTATGTATTACTCACATAGGGCGCTTGCTAAAATGATATACGCTTCCAATTCTGCTGATGAGGGGATTACAGGTACGATAAGAGAGTATTTCGGAAATAAGGCAAGTATAATTTTTAACATAGTATATTTCGTCTCAATTTATACTATCGTGCTGATGTATTCGGTTGCACTTACAAATACTGCAAGTAGTTTTATCGTGCATCAATTGCACATGCAGGAGCCTCCAAGGGCCATTTTATCACTTGTATTAGTACTCGGTCTTATAGCTATACTAAATTTTGGTCAAGATATCACTGTAAAGATAATGAGCATGCTAGTATACCCTTTCATAGCTTCTCTACTTTTTATCGCAATATCTTTGATTCCAAAGTGGAATACGTCAATGCTTAGTTTTTCAAGTGTTTCTACTGCTTCAACAGGAACAGGATATTTTGGAACGATATTGATGATACTACCAATCATAGTATTCTCGTTTAATCATTCTCCTATGATTTCGTCATTTGTTATGAAACAGAGAGCTACCTATGGAATAGAAGCTACTGATGCCAAATGTGCTCAAATACAAAAAGTTTGTTATATCATGACATTCGTTGTTGTTATGTTCTTTGTTTGGAGCAGTACCTTGAGTTTGACTCCAAATGATCTTATAATGGCAAAAAAAGAGAACTTGTCAATCCTATCATATCTTGCTAATGAGCTTAATTCGCCTATAATCACTATTGCAGCTCCTATCATTGCTTTTATGGCCATAACAAAGTCCTTCCTTGGCCATTATATAGGAGCATATGAGGTAATGCGTGACATGATTATCAAGTCCAGTAAAACACGCGGAAAAGATATAGGAGAAAAAACAGTTAAGACAATGATCCTTACTTTTGTCGTATTAACATGCTGGTATGTCGCTTATGCAAATCCAAGTATTCTTGGAATCATTGATGCCCTTAGCGGTCCGTTAGTTGCTGCTATCTTATGTCTATTACCAATGTATGCGATCCGTAAAGTACCAGTACTAGCTAAATACAGAGGGAAAATGAGCAATGTATTTGTCATTATTATAGGTATACTTACTGTCCTAGCAAGTATTAAGTCATTATTCTAATTCACTATTGTTGGTTCTGGTGCAAAAATAGTGGGATATGAAAAAAGAACGAAAGATCCTAGCGGAATTGAATTTTAAGTTGTTAAACCAAAGAGATCATGGATAAGATATATCTATTTTTGGACAGACTTCTCACCTTGGGGAGTTTGTCCTTTTTTGATCATATGCATAACTTCTATTCCAGCAATCACTTTTTTAACTGTTTGCAATGATTGTAAACGTAAAATAACTCCAAAATATACAATAAAAGTTGATTTTGGAGTTATTTTTTGTTTACTTCACTTTTTTTCAGTACCCTGCATCTAGAAGGTAAATCCGTTGACCACGGCAAGACTTTATCAATTTCTTCTTTATTGTTTAAATCGATATTGGGAAGTGTTTCAAAGCAAGGGTAAAACATACTATGTAACAGGCATTGAAGCTTATGTACATGTGAAGTAATATTAATTTAAAGTTTAAATAACAATATTTTGATAACCAACTTTATCAACTTCTTCATTTTCAAATCTTACACCAACGCCGTCCTCTTCCCAGGTACAATTGAATACTAATCCTACCCTTCTAACTCCATCTTCGAAATCAGGTAAAATAGTAAGGCCAATAAGATCAACCAATTTTCCTAATTGTTGGGTAGTTGTTATAATTGGTGCTATTTCATCAGCAGACTCATCACCTAATATATCTCTATACTCTAAACATTCTTCTTGATAATATTCGAATATAGCTTGTTCAGCTTCTTGTGTTAGCCTATTTATATCAGCGATGAATTTACTATATGATTCTTCTTGAATTGTAGGACATAAATCATCTACTTCTCCATGGATAATTAAAGGAACTATTTTGTCATGACCAAAAATAGTTATTTTTTGTTTTCCAGTCCAGTATCCATCATAGATAAGTTCACCAAATAGTTCATGGTTTATTTTTTCATATATTCATTCTCCTAATCTAATTTTCTTTTTTAGTTCCCCAACTCCGCCAAAATGTTTGAAGGTATCATTTATATCAGTAGGTATCAATTGCATTTTCTTACAATTATTAATAAGCATCGGAATCAGTAAATGATGAAAATTAAAAGGACCAGTAAAGTTATTGTCTTATAAGTAAGAGTGTAAAGTAAGAATGAAGTAACGAAAAAAGCCCAATTTCTCAATTTTAATGCTGAGAAATTGGTTTTTTTATATATGATTAGCCCTTCCCACTTATTTTCTATAGGAGTTTCTTTAAACTTACTAATCTTGTAAGGGAAAAATTGTTGATATTCTGGTAAAGGCCATTCAGAATGCACATTTAATGAAAATTCCTCTGTAAAATTATGTTCGTTTTTCATTACCTTTTCCATCATTTCGACTGTAAATGTAGTCATAATAAGACGATTTGTATGTAGTTCTGGTATATTAATTTCTCCTTTTATTTACATAAAATTCGTTAGCGGAAGTTGATATATGTAATTTACCTACAAAAAATTATCACTGTCAGACTGGAATTATGCCTTCCAACTCAGTAATTTCCTTACTAATTAACTGCTCTATTTTTTTTATAAAATCATCAATTACATTTTATAATCAAGAACGTTTTCAAAAAAACTTCACGGCCTTTCCCAGATAGAATATCGGGAAAAGGCCGTGGTATAAAACTCTTTTTATTGTCGTCTACTTGGCGGAGAGATGACCACAGGAACTATCAAAGATTCTTCGTCTGTTTAACCTCTTACAGTGAAATGGACGAAAGAAAACATTACAAGATAGACTCTTTAAAAAACAACCATCATATCGTATATCTATACAATGAAAAATTTCAAATGAAAATTTAAATTTATATATACATTAGAATAGATTTATTTTACTAATAATGAATATGTTCCCTTTCTGTTTTCCTCTTCAAAAAATGCAACTACATAATACTTCCCAGGTTTCGCTTCAAATTTCCCTTTCATATTATTTCCATCCGCTTGGCCCGTAATGACAGGATTTCCTAAATCTGATTCGTGATATACATCCCACTTTATTCCAATTCCCTGTTCATCTATAAAGGAAATATCTACTTCTTTTGGAGATGTAACATTGAATGTGTACATATACGCCATATTAGGTCTATCCATATTTCCTTTTGAAAGCTTATTAAAACTAAGTACCTTTGCCTCTTGATAGTTATGACCTGCTGGCTCATCTTTTTTTACGGTAACCGTTGTTTGTCCTCGGCCTACTTTTCCTTTATTATCTTTCACTATTAGCTTTGCAGTATATGTCCCCTCTTTTCCATATACATGGGTAGGATTTGCTTCTGTACTTGTTGTACCATCGCCAAAATCCCAAAGATACGAAACAATTTTTCCACCTGTGCTTTCTGTACCATCACTATGAAACTCAACTTTTTCATTTAACATCTCATTGTATGGTCCATTCATATTTACTTTAATCGTCTGTTTTTCTTCTTCTCCCGTTGCAACACCATGGAATACAACATCGTATTCAAATTGATTGTTCGCATTCACACGATAATTGACAAAATACGCTGTAACTGTTTTGTAGCCGCTCCATTCTTTTTGCGCTAATTGTTCTAAAGATTGATTGATTTGCTTGCTCATCGCTTTCCAATCCTCAGATTCTCCTTTTGTTACGCCACCTGTATATGTTCCTTCTAATGTAAACGTATTAAAGAATTGAGAATTATGCTTTGTAATTGTTGCATCTTTTATCTTTGCTACATCTACAATTTCTTTCTTTACATCAGCTAGTGGCTTTGGTGCATGTTCAGCTAAATAATCATCCGATACTTGTGGAGTATTATATGTATCTTGATTATCAATTAACTGCTTCATATAGTCTTGGTATTCTTTATTTAAATTTGGATCCTTACTTAAAGCTTCACGATATGCATCGTAACCCTTCACATCATTTGCACGAATTAAATCTTGAATCTTATCGAAAGTTTCAAATTGATGAGTATATAAGTAAGACTGCAGTGCAAAAGAATAGTTATAAAAGTCCCATGATCCATATTTCGAAAATAATGTTCGTTCTGCTGTATAACGTTCTGCAGGATTAGATGATAATCCTTTAATTACACTTTTGCGCGGAACAACGTTATTCGTACGAGTAGATCCCGCAAAAAATTCTGCATTTCCTTCATCAAACCAAGTCATACGTTCATTTTGATATAATTCTCCTTGTCCCCATGATCCTGGAACTTCGTATCTTGCCTGTAAATAGTGTGTAAATTCATGACGGAACAATTCTTCTAAAGTATAACTACTTTGCTGCGGTGTACGTTCATATGTAAAGAACGTTCCTTTTCCTTCAATGTAAATGCCACCATTATTCGTATCATATCCATATAGTTGGCTATTTCGTTTATATTCATATGGATCATTATAAATTACGATTGTCAGTACATCATCAGCTTTCCCTGCTTCTAATGCTGCATCATTTCCAATTACACGATGATATTGTGCCTTTACTTCTTTAGCAGCCCAATATAGTCTCTTAACCTTTTCTTCCGTTACTTTATCTCCTGTTTTAAATACGATAGAACCGTCATCGAATGTATACGTTTTTGGTAAGTACTGCTTCTGGCCTTCTTCACGTATTTTCTGTAAATCTACTGTATTTCCGTTATAATCTTTTCCACCATAGTTTGTTGAAATTTGCTCTACTGCATTAAAATAAGCTTCACTTAGACGAGGGTACATATGCATTGCTTGTGTAAGTACTTCTAAAGGTTTATTTGGATTACTATGGAAGTTCCCTAAACGACCAGCATAATAAATACCATTATTAATTAACCAACTATTTTCTGTTGTCACTTGATTCAGAAGAGCCATTCGACTGACTTCATTTATGAAACCATCAATTTTCCCATACCATATTGTTTCGTCCGCTTTTTTCCTTGTACCATTCAAGTAAGACTGTATATCATCATCAATCCCTTGGATAAGATTATACAAGGCGTCCCCTTTATTCTTATCACTTACATATGTAGAAATATTATCGTTATATTGCTTTAAAATATTACCTGCATATTGAACCGTTTCAGCATCACAAGAAGCATTTCTAATTAATTTACCGTATGCAGATACCACTTTATCCTGTTTATTTGTACCAAGTTTAAAATTCGGATTTTTTGCAATTGCTTTTAATGCCGGTAAACATTTATCATGGAAGCTTCGCTCATTTAAATAGTTTAATTCTTTATTATTAAAGCCTAAATAAAAACCGCAATATAATACTTCAACAAACGTCTCAATTCCTTTTGTATCATCTTTTGTAAATGTGCTTCCACGGCGACCTAATTCATCAATAATAACCTGTATTCGCCCTTTATTTTGATAAAACGCTTTTGTTTCTTGATTAAATTGAGATAAATCTGCGATTTGATCCCAACCAACATTTTCCAATGTATCAATTAATTGGTCATTACTCATTCTATTCAGCTCTGCCACAGAATACTTTTGCTGAGATTGTTTTGCCGCTGCTCGTTTCACGACCGGAGTCGGACGTTGCGAAAAATCGCTCACTTTTAAACGTTCTTCATAAGACAATGTTTCGTCTGCTTTTGTAGAATGTGCAATTTCATCTGTTGAAGTTTCTATCCCAATTGGTTTCTTTTGTAACACATTATAAGGTGTGTTTTCTTCCGCTGATACTTGTGTTTGAATACTTCCAAATGATAAGGCCACTGTACTAATACCGAGCATCATTTGGGTAAATTTTGATTTCTTGTTCATCACATTTCCTCCGTTTAAAAGTTTCATAAAGCAACATATTATTATTATAAATCGATATGAAGTAATTCATATTACTTCTTTGCATATTTCTATACACAGGAATACCATATCAAAAAGAACATGATACCTTTTGGTGCAATTTAAACACAAAAAAGCACTCTAATGAGTGTCGAGTAAGTCCTTTTTTCCGGTTTAACTTGAATACGCTAAAGGATAAACATTTTGTAAATCATTTGAGCCTGCTATAAAATATTTGATCCTATAGATTTAGTGTGGACAGGTTCATTGTAGTAACATAAATCCACAATATTATATCTGTGTGAGAATCTACCAAAGTAATAATAGAGATTTCTATATGCTAGTAATAATGAAACTGAGCTTAATTTTTCTGTTTTTACTTAGATGTAAGAGTTAATAAAATACCTACTGGATCATCATATATTTTTCTTAAATTAGATTTATGCAACCTCTCCATTTCTTTCATCATTTCTACAAGATTATAAAAATGAAATTATACTGTACATTGCTTATACTTTTTACTTCAGATTAAAATAAAAACACCTTCTATATATCCATCTTAGTATATAAATATTTCAATTTTCTTTCATAAATGTTACAAAAGTATTTCAAAGGTCTGACTTCTTTTCTGATGAAACTAATAAACAAAAGGGAAACCTGCATGTTCATTACCTTTATGGTTAATTTTTAAGTTATATATAGATTATTTATTAATATGTAATATTGCATATTAGGGGTCACCTGTAGCTTTATAATAAAGTTTGATTAAAAATACTTCTCAAACCTATATAGCGCTTGTCCTACTACTCCAGATTCTGATGGATCTGTATCAATACAAAGATAATCCCCACCACCATTTTCTGCAATTGGAATCCACTTAGAATTCCAAAGAACAGGTTTAAGTTCATTTTCAATATTCGACTCTAAATCATCTGGATCGAATTCATCCTGTAGAAATGTCCAATTGTCTATAATTTGAGAAGTTGGGGAAAGGACCAAATTTCTTACAAAAGATTCAACCCCAGGTTCCCAACTTTGTCCGTTATATACCCTGTAAAAACTTTTCATTTCTTTAGGAAGTGTAATACCCAGTGTAGCTTCAATTAACTGAAAATCTTCATCACTTGCACCCGGTTGGAGGTTTAATGTTTTTTGAAAGTTCACTTCAAGGCTTGAACCTCTATTAATTATACGTTCCCATAGTAATTCAGCTTGATTTATCATGTCTTTTCCCCTCCGATTATATCTCAAAAAATCCAATTTAAAAAACACACAATTACTATTAATCTAAGGTTTTGAATTATCTCCATAACGAAAACTTAATTAATTGGTATATACTTCTTGAATCCCTTACTTATAGTGCCATTATAACCATTTTTAGAAAAGAATTTATGTGCTTCTATTCTATTTGTACTACTTAATAAGATAATTCTTGTGGATCCCCTTGCAATTGATAGCCGTTCTACATGTTTTAGTAACTTTTCACCTATCCCATTACCTCGAAAATCTTCATTTACAATCACATACTCTAGAACGGTATATGGTCTAAATTGATATCCAGGATCAAGACAAAAAGTCATAAATATACTTCCTTTAACTTTACAATCTTCCTCATACACAAATAAGAAATTATTAGAATCATTCCTTATCTGCTCAATTCTTTCTGGTAAAACCTTAATGTTTTTACTATGTGGTGCTAATTTTTTATATAGATTTTCAATTACATGACTGTCTTTTGGTTCAGCTTCACGAATCATATAATTCCCCCTCTATTAATATATCGATGGTTCGGTCTATTCTAATATCGCATATTTTGACTCTATTGTATCTTAAAACAATGCTTTTTTAGTACAATTCAGATAATAAGATGGTAAAAAAAAGAATAGAAGGGATGGCGATGTGACGCTACTCCCAACAGTACAAAACATAATTTTAAGATGTAATATTGCATATTAAAATTAATTGATATCAATGTATTTACTTACTATAATGTGAGTATAAGCTTTATAAATTTTAATATAAAAGAGGAGGAAATAATATGACAATCGCAATGGCAGTTTTAAAATTTTTAGGTGGAATCATTCCATTTGTACAAGAACTTTTAAAAGCAGTAATGTAAGTTCATTATTCCGCAATTATTTATAAAAATTATCATACAAATGATCTGTATATCAAAGATGAATTGATGTGCAGATCATTTGTGTGAGCAAATTCCTTTAAATATTATGACGGGAATTTTTTAAATTTCTACATACTTGAGGTTCCGTCACATCAACATCAAGTTAAAAAATTGGTTATTTCCCAACATAAAAAAATGAGATCAATTCTTATAAATAACTGTAAAATAAAAAATATTCGCTCTGGAATCAATTCAAAATACTAGCTTGATGGAGATGGGCGGTACCCCTATATACAAAAACAGAGGGCAGATATGCATCCCCCTCTTGTGTCCAACCCATATTATTCTTGCTCGTCCATCATTTTCTCAAACGCAGCAGATACTTTTTCAAATTCCTCGTCACTCTCAATGTATGAGAATTCACTATCTTCTTCTACTTTTAAAAAGAAGATATCAATGTCTTCCTCTGTTTCCGTTTGAATGTCTTCTACAAAGCCAACAGCAATGTATTCTGCTCCTTCGACATTCATCGTTCCGAGCACTTCAACTTCCTGCTCCTCATTACTCTCATCGCTAAGGGTAAAAATTTCGCCTACTTCAATTTCAGACATATTCATTCTCCTCCTGTTATACTCTAAAAAATAGAACGTTCAAATCGTATACTTACTAGTATATCTTTCCATAAAAAATCAAATTAATGCGCAAAGAACAATAAATTTCTTGCTGCTTCAGCGTAAGAATCCAACTAAAAGGATATCATCTGTGAATATGAATGAATACATTTTGGGTTCTCGTCACATGCCCATCAACTTTAGAAATGGGTTGCCCACATTGCCATCAAGTTAAGAAATACAGTCTTCCCCAAAACAAAAAATTATATATTTACAGTAATTTATGAGGATTAAACACCCTTCCGTCACATGATAATTAACTCTTAGAAATTGATAAAAAATTTAATGCACGGTTATATCAATATGCTGTTGTAAAGATTAAAGGCGTGATATCAGCTAAATGTTTATAAATATAAATTTTTAAATATAATAAGTTTAGAGTGAAAAAATACAGTTCGGTTGGTAGTCCGGACGCAATAATTTAATAATTATTGTCAATAGCCTTCCCCCCTGGGATGTCCATCACTCATGTAATAAAAAGGGGGATTTTCAATGAAACTTACGATTTATTTTGATGGACAATTTTGGATTGGAATAGTTGAAATGATGGAAAATAATAAGTTGAAGGTATGTAAACATACTTTTGGATCAGAACCAAAAGAGAGTGAAATACTGGATTTTATTTTTCATGATATGATTCCGTTATTAAATAGTACATCAGGTGTTAAAAACTCTATTGATAAAAGAAAAAATAAGACTATCAATCCTAAAAGATTGATAAGGCTAGCAGCCAAAGAAATGAAAAATCAAGGAGTTTCTAACAAATCTTATGAAGCATTGAGAATAGAATTAGAACAAAAAAAGAAAATGAAGAAATGTATTACACATCAAATGAAAGAAGAATTAAAAGAACAAAAAAGACAAATGAAAATTCAAAAACGGAAAGCAAAACATCGAGGGAAATAAAAGAACATCCGCTAATTTAGCGGATGTTCTTTTATCTTCAGGAATTAGTTTATTAAGAAAACTCTCTATTACCAAACTAAAAAGAGATTATATTCATAAGATGAAAAAGCGCTATACTTCTTGTAGAAATATACAGAAAGGGTGTCGTTTTTGTATGAATCTATCAATTTCTGAATATCGTAAGACAAAACATCAAAAAAGCACAAGAAACGTTTAATATCTTATGTATGTTTTCTTAGATTCTTGGGATTTTTGCACCAGAACCTGGTACTTGATATACCTATATTTTATGCAATTTTACATATCCAAATAAAGGGGATTGGTATGCACAATATGATTAAATTATATTAATAATATTTTAATTTCATTAAATTAATTTTTATAGATTAAAATTACTATATTTTCATTATATATATTATATTGTAATAATTGTTGTTACAGGAATAGAAATTTATAGTAGTTTTCGTGATATAATTTTTCTGAAAGACATATATTTATAAATTTAAATAATTAGAATTATAGGGTTTAATTTGGTGATTTACTTCTAAAAACTTAGTGTTTTAATAAAAGTGTAATTGGTATGACCACTAAGGAAGGAGAAGATTGTACTCATAAAAGTTCAGTAAAGCCGTAAGTAACATTATGTCTATTTTATTATCTTTATAATAGGTTTATTAGGTTTCTTAACAATCTAGAATCACAAAACTATCACAATTTGTAAAAATAGTATTCTAAGTTTCTACATAGCAAAAGTGATTTTATTTCGCAGTAAAAGTATAAGCAATGTACAGTATAATTTCGTTTTTTTGTAATCTTGTAAAAATAATGAGGGCAGAGGAGAAATAACATGAAGCATATGAAAAAAGTAGTTCCCGCAGCATTAGCATTTGCCGTTCTAGCAAGTCCGGCTTTCGGTTTAAAAGCAGAAGCTAGTACAATTATCTCTGATAAAAAAGAAAATTTATCATTAAATGTTACAGCTGGACAGATGGCTGCATCAAGCTCCGATGTAAATAAGGATTTTGATGCGGATTATATCAATAATAATGTCATTCGAGCGAATTTTCCATCTGCTACACCACCACACATCAAACAAGCAAAACCTCTTCAATACCTATATTTAGATTATAATTATACAAATGGGAATAAAATTATTGGGGAATGGAGAGACAAGAAGTATTACGAAATGACTACGTCAACATTATACTACGATTTAATTAATGCGTGGGGAAGAGAAGTCGATTCCAAATACGTAAAATACTTTGGAAGCACCTATGGGGAAGGTTTTGTAAAAGGGCTTGTATTGGAAACATTAGAAAACTTTTTCAATACTCGATATGCTCAAAATCCCAATGATCCTGAAGTGCAAAAAATATTAAACTCTCCATATAACGACAAAAATAATTTTGTTCCTTATACACCAAAAGTCATGGGAGGATTTCAAGGAACTCCTGGTATTAAAAGAGCGATTTTAGAGGAATATGGACCAAAAAGTTTAGACGAGCTTGGAATCCAAGTTATTTGGGGCGACAATAATTCAGACGCAGAAAAAGCTGTAACAATTGGTTATTCTGAGAAGACACCATTTAATCCACTACAGGATGCTGTATTAACTGAAAAGAAATATCTTAAGAAAGTTCCTGGTGGAGCATCATCAATTCCAGGTAAAAATACAGGATATGAGGTATCATTTGACGTTAAAACGGGGATGACAAAAGAACAATCACAATCATTTGCTCACACAGTAGGTTTCAATGCAGGTTTCGGTATTAAAGATATTTTGGAAATTGGAACAAGTTATCAGTTCCAAAGTACATTTGGTACAAGTCTCTCAGTAAGTGAAGAACAAACAGTATCCCGTAAATTTAGTCTTACTAACGACTCGGATCAATCAATTACAGCAGCATTATATCAAGTTACTGCTGAATATAACTTAGAACCTGGATCAGTAGCGGCGGGAATTGTAAATAAAACAGTCAATTCACCTGTTGCACAATTTTCATCATGGAATACAGCTACACAAGTAAAAGTATCCTCAACTTCAACTGGTTCAATTAAAACAGATGATTTAAAATTAATTCGTTCAGATGTGTTAGAAAAATAAAAAAGTAAGAGAGAGATACCTTAGTATCTGATCCTCTCACAAAAAATGACGCAGAATACATATTCTGCGTCATTTTATGCAAGGAGGGATCTACACATATGATTAAAAAAATCAAACCCTTCGAACAGATCTCCTTGGTTCAGAACTTTTAATAGCGGTTACCATATCATGTATCTTAGTATTTAGGAACTTCTAATATACTCTTTTTCTTCCCATCATATACTATAGCTGTTTTTGCTTTTATATTCTCATTGTTATATGTAAAATCTTGGTTTGAGAAATTCACGATCACTTTCATGTTTTTTCCAAATGTCGTACTTTGAACTTGCCGATCTTCAGACAATACTTCAAAATTAGTCATTGGTTTTGTTACGGCTTTCTCATGAAATGGAGACCATACTTTCAAATAAGAGGTAATGATGGATTTACTTTTCTCCCATTCATTTTTATCAATATGATATAAAGGTGGTACATTATACAACATTTCAGATAACATTCTACTTCCTATCTCATCCTTAATTCTAAAACTTCCCCATGACCATTGGTGAGTCGTAATAATTGAATCATTATATACAAGTTTATATAACGGAATTGAATATACAGGATTATTATAAATATTTTTATAAATGGGCTTAATAGGTATGGTTTTTCCATTCAGTTCTGGAATAGCACCATCTGGTGAAGTGGATTTATATCCGCCTACATAATATGAGTTCTTTTTATCTCTCATATCAGAGTCGGGCCAAATCCCAGGCGTTTCTATTCCATGCGCAAAGGCAATTATATTACTAGCAAAGTCATTCCCACCTTCTGATCCGACTACCATATGTTTTTCTTCGCTAATATATTTCATTCTTTGCAGTCTTGCTTTTACATCTTGCTCCTGAGTAGTAATGTGATTTGGAGAATAATCATCATAAATTTCACCTGTAGCATCACAATCGACAAACCAAGAATTAAACGGTATATTATTTTGTAAAATATCACCTACACGTTCTTGCACACTAGGTAAGGATAAAGTTGGATTTAACTTTCTTCCTTTTCCTAAGAATCCTCCTATTTTTTCTCCTTTTTCATTCGATATTGTAGCGTTTTCATATAAAGTTTTATCTTTAAAAGAAGCTGTATTCCACTCTCTACTTCCCACTTCATGAATCGAGTGGTATGAATCATAAGGACCAATTAAATACCCCATTCTATTTGCTTCTTCTACCATTTTGGGATTCATTAATCCATTAGCCCAATTAGGTAAACCTATCCATGCTTTTTTAACATTCGATTTCTTCATATCAACTAAAACATCTGTTGTTTCTTTCTGTTCCCATCTACTTACTTCATCCACTGCCTCTGTTAACTTACTCTTAATTAATCCTTTGTTCAGTGTATATAGTTCTTGTTCACTTAAGTTTTGGATTCCTTTTTTCAACAATTCATTTATTCCAGTATCTGGATTACTGAAAATATCTTTATTATAAAGTTGTTCTAATTTTAATACCTGATTTATCGCATTAACTATTACTTTTTGCTGGCTTTTATCGATAGCTTTTTGATTCTTTATATCTTGCATAACAGTTTCAAAATCTTTTGAGCCATCTTCCGTATTTTCTTGTAACAACTGTGCCATCCAATTTGTAAATGTCTCATCCATTTTTTGTGTGAATTTATCCCACTTGATATTTTCTACTGACATCCCACTGTGGTCCCAAAAATAAATATGAGGAGCACCATATAATTTTTTAATGTTCGGATTTGTTTTTGCTTTTTCTTCTAGTGTCTTAAATTCTCCCTGTTCTTTTATATAATTTTTATAAATATTTGCCATCGAGACAGGGTTTTTATCAGTTAGATACAATCTGAATCCATATTCTTTATTCTTATTAATAGAAGGATATTGATGTATAAAACTAAACTGTATATCGGAATCAGCAGTGAAATGAATATTATCATTATACATATTGTCGGCTATATATATAATGGAATATTTAGATTTATTCAATGCAAAGAATCTCATAGAAAAACGTTCTATGAATGACATGTCTTGATCTTTTAAATATTCTTTCCAGTTTGGGTCATTGCTAGGTATATTTTTTCCTTCCCATAATGGTAACGTATAGCTGTCCGCACTTACTTTAGGCCATGTAAATTCATTAGCTCCTTCAGACTTAGTAGATTTTAACTTAATACTTAAATAGGATTCTTTCTTTTCAATCTTCACATCTATTTGGTCATCTGGATAATTCCAAGATATACAATCATGTTTTTTTATTAGATTTGTTATTTTTTTCTTCGGTAGTGGTAAGGACGCACTTTCTCTTACACCATCTTTTTCCACAAAAATTTCACCAGTTTCAGGATTCACATCAAAAGTGAAATTTTTGTATTGTGAAACCACGTTTTGTCCCTTTGTTGTAAAATCCTTTTGTTGCGCATAACTCAGGGATGGTAATGTAAGACACATTGAACTCATCAAAATTGGAATGACTAGCTTGTTCATTTTTTTATTCATACTTATAAACCTCCGTATTTGTATTTCTATCCTACAAATACATTGTGACAAGAATGTGACAAAATGGTGAGTGGCTCAAAAAAGAACGAATTCTTGCCGTGCCCCTTAAAGGTATACCTTTACAAACATATAAAAAGAAGAATCCAAAATGGACTCTTCTTTTGTAAATTTAAATGGGGAAGATTTAGATATGTCAGAGCATTCCTCAAATCATTCTGCAAGTAAATCCCAGAATGGCCCCTCATACCTAGAATCGTTTCCGTGCCCCTACATGTGTATGATATCACTGGTTTTTATGAGTTTAACATTTTGTATCTTTTATAAAACTCACCAATTATAACTTTACATATAGATAACATAGGATTTAAATTTTAAAATATTTACAATATTTAGTACAAATAATATCAATTTACTATATATAACATTTATGTAAAATTATAATTAAGCTAAACTCTTCTTTAAATCTTTGCCCCTAACAAGGATTTAAAGACAATGCTATTTTTAGCTCCAAGTGTATTAAAAGAAAAAAGCCAAATCTATCATAGAAATTGGCTTTTTCTTTTGAGTTCATGTAAATAATGACTTGAACCCACTACTCTTTTCAATTAGAATTATATTTTATCACATTTTTATCACTTTGTTACTGTAGATTTTATTTTTATCAGAAAATTAAGATGGATTAACACCTTTTAATAAAGTCATCTCTTTTAATTCTGAAAAATTAATCTTTTTAAGATAACGAAATATTTCGCGTTAAATGATGTCCTGAGTTAAACGTCTATGTTGAGGCATGCCAAGGATTATTACCGAATTTTCTGTTATTTAAAGTATCGGAATCTCCTTATCTCGATGTTTTATAATCATATTATAACAAAAATGTTCCAAAAGGTATTCGTTTTTTAGATACGTTCCTAAAATGGATTTTTAAGGTTTTGGAACTAATATTTCATGTAATTTTGATAGTTCCAAAAGGTGTACCTTTTGGAACAAAAAATAGAATCCTTATCATAAGGATTCTGTAAAGGAACAACAAATATATAATAATAAAGAGAATTACTTATATTATAATTTAATAATAACAAATTAAATATTATAGAAGAAACTCATTCCAAATGGAAGAGTGGAGAAATAACTGCTGTTATGTTTATGGAAATGTTAGAGCTAAAGAAAAACACGTTTTATAAAATAATGAAAGAATATGAAGAAGCAAAGTCGCAACTAATCTATAAAAAATAAGAGCCAAATTTTTCTTGGATTAGAAAATTCGGCTCTTATTATGGGACGGTACCCTATTTACTGACCTAAATTTTGAATCTTATCTTTTAATTTTTGAACTTGTTGAATTGTCTGCATAAGCTCCGAGTTTTTGAATTGATCTACATCCATTTTCCCTTCTTCTACCTTCTTCATAGTTGTATCAATTAATTCATTTAACTTTTCATTATATCCAACAATTTGCTGATGACTATCCTTTGCTACATCAGGAGGTGTCAATTCATTAAAAGCTGGAATATCCTTTTGAATTTCTCTCAGTCTAGTTTCTAATTCTTTGCGGGCGGCACTATCGTTGATTGCTTTTCCTGCTAATCCTGGCGCTTCATTTGCAAACGTACTCACTTCATTAACATAATCTATTGCCTTTTGAGCATAGTCAATTGAATTCTTACCTTCTTTAATCATAGAACATCCTGTTAAACCAATTACCATCATAAGCAAGAATAACCAAGCTTTTTTTATCGTCATTTCTTTATCTCCCCTCAATTCGTACAAATCCACCTTAAAAAAGAAGATTTAAGCATCCGCTCTTCTTTAGAAATATAAGTTTAGTCTTTATAGACTAAGCTTTTTTTAACACCTTAATACCTTTTACTATATTCCAAATGAAATAGTAAATACTTAAGATAAAAGCAATAGCAATAGTTCCGAGTAATGCGATTCCAACTGCACTTTCACTTAATGTACTAAATTGAACTACTCCAGATATAGCAAGACCAATGATGACTGTTACACAGGGAATTAGATGTGTCCATAATGCTTTTTTTGCATGGTATTTCACTTCTTCTTCTGCTACAAAGTAAATAATGATTGGTAATAGAATTGGTGCAAAAAAGATACTAAAGTAACTTAAAGAAGATAAGATATTATTTCCTTTCATGAGTTCCACCTCTTAAAAATTTTTATGATTTCTTATATCTTTATTATTACATTGAAATAGTATATAAACTATCTAATAACCTTACATCAAGATGACAGTTTTGTAAGGTTTCATAAGGCATACAGCCCACATTTTAAGAGAAATATACACTAAGCAAATTCGACATGAAAAAAACATTGATTTGACTTATTCTAAGCGACATCATCAATCTGAGTTTGGAGAATCCCTTAGCGTAAATAGATAGAAAGCCGACTCATAAGTGTACTGCCCCCTGTCAAGTAGACAGTAATTAAAACGCATAGTTAAGAAGCCTGAGTTCGATATTCGTATGGACTCAGCATAACATGCCCCCTCAACTTAAGAGATTTTAATACCCTTCAATACAAAAAAATGTTGTTTTAGAATAAAGTTTGTTCAAATTAATGCAAATGACCTTGATAAAAGAACAAAAGGAAAGAGCGTGTTTTGAAAAAAGATTGATCAAAACTTGCTCTTAAAATATTCTAACGAATTATTTTTTTATAAATAAGTTTAATCATTTATTGTATTGCTTGTTCAACTACAATAAATGTTAATTGATTAACCTCTAGATAAACCAAGTAGTGACTTTATTTTATATTCACAATTGGTAATATTACATAACTAATCCTATATCATTCAAATCTAAACATCTTCTTTAATAGTAGGAAAACCTTATGGTCTTATATCATATTCGCATTTATGAGTGCATTCTGTTAATATGTACCCTACTTTTCCTATTAAAAAGCCTAATTTCTCAATTTATTGTAGAGAAATTAGGCTTTTTTCATCACTCCATTAAGCGCCCTATAGTTTAATGACTTGATTTACTGATTATATCTTCAATCACTCACTTTGAACTATATAGATATAGTTTTTGTTGCAACTGTTTGTTGAAATGCCTTATCATGCTCAACAATAACCATTGTGGGATTAAATTGTTGAATAAGCTCTTCAATCTGCATACGCGAATAAATATCAATAAAATTTAATGGTTCATCCCATATATATAAATGAGCTTTTTCACATAAACTTTTAGCGATAAGCAGCTTTTTCTTTTGTCCACCAGAATAATGAAATATATCTTTCTCAAATTGAATTCGGTCAAAATCCATCTTACGTAGGATGGATTTAAATAACGTCTCATCAATCTCGTGCTCTTCAATAAAGTCCGATAACGATCCCTTCAAATGAGAAGTATCTTGTTGGACATAGGAAATGATGAGTCCTGAACCTAAATTAACTGAGCCTGTATGCTGTATTAGATGTCCTAGAATTAGTTTTAGGATACTACTTTTCCCGCTTCCATTCTTTCCATCAAGTACAATTCGATCCCCTTGTTCAACTATGAAGCTAATTGGTTCATTTACTATTTGGTCATCATACTTAACAGACACATCAGCCAAACCAACCATTTCATTTGACTGAAATTTCAATTGTTCTAATTTTAACGACTCAGTTTTCTCCACATTTTTTAGTAATTTTGACTTTTCTTCAATAGCTTTTTGTTGCCTTGATTCAAGGTTCTTCGCTCTCTTCATTATCTTGGCCGCTTTATGTCCTACAAAACCCTTATCTAACTTAGATCCTGAATTCCTTGTTCCATTTTTGGAAGCTTCCACTTGATGAGACCAACCTGCTGAACGCTTTGAAGACTGTTTTAATCTCCCTATGTCTTTTTGTAGACGCTCATTTGTAGCCTCTTCGTGTTCCTGCTGTCTATCAAAATTTAACTTCCAAGAAGAATAGTTACCACTTTGAACTTCAATATTTGCTCTATTTATAGATAAGATATGGTCAACGCATCCATCTAAAAAGATTCTGTCATGTGAAATCAAAATAAACCCTTTTTTCTTCCTTAGATAATCAGAGACCATCTTTCGAGCATCAGTGTCTAGATGATTTGTTGGCTCATCAATTAATAGAAATTGACCCTCATTCAAAAACAGTGCAGCAAGCAACACCTTTGTTTGTTCTCCATTTGATAATGTTTTAAATGGTCGATACATAGCCTCGGCATCAACATTTAAATAGGATATTTCACGCAGAAATTCCCAATCTTCTGCTTGGGGACAAATTTCTTCAAGGATTTCATGAGTGAACTTGTTCTTATCCGAAACTGGGTAAGGGAAATAATTAAATTCTACCGAAGAAGTGATTTTCCCACTATACTCATAATTACCTAATAATAAATTAAAGAATGTCGTTTTACCTCGTCCGTTTCTACCAATAAACCCTAGTTTCCAATCCGTATCTATTTGAAAATTTACACCTTCAAAAATATTACCAAAGCTACCTGGGTATGAAAAAGTTAAGTCTTGAACTTTTATCATTGACATAATAATTCCTCCTTTATATATCGAAACGTTTCATATAAAGTCGGAATATCCATCAATTTTTTCATTCCTCTATATAAGTTTGATGGATATTAACGACTTATATAGAGCATTACATGTGTAACAATAGTGTCTGAATTACTCATTTTTCTCGCTCCTTTATTTGTTAGGTAAATTTACGGATTAATAAGTTTCAACTTACATATAAGGGAATAAAAATCCCCAATTTGTAATTGGAAGGATTAGTCTTTCGCTTATACTTAATAAGTACTTATTAAGTATTTGAATCATGACAAATAAAGTATGAACTGAATTATAAAAATGGATAGACTAACCCTATATTTTGTAGTTTGAAATTATTAAATTCAAATTAAAATATAAATTAGTTAATCATTATTCACCCATCAGTCCTTTCATAATTCTATTTTTAGAGTAACATTCTTTTTTATGGGATGCAATATCACAATCATCTTTACCTCAAATTACTGCTAACTACTTCTTTAGAATCAACAATGGAGTTAGTATAGTCATATGGACACAACTTAGTTAAGTCCTTACAATGGGTTTCAAGGAGGAAGTGTCCGTATGACAAACAAGAAATTTAATGAAGAGTTTAAAAAAAATGGTGGCTGAATTACACCGTTCGGGACAACCTGTAAAAGAATTAAGCAGCGAGTATGGCGTATCAGAAGTAACAGTTTATAAATGGATTAAAACATATTCTCCTATCACATCAGTTGATGAGGACGAAATGACACTAGAAGATCTAAAACGAATGAAAAAAGAATTGCTTCGTCTAAAAGAAGAGAATGAAATTTTAAAAAAGGCTATGGCCATATTCGCGAGAAAATAAAAGATACAGAATTACACCCATTTATTGATTGTCAAAAAGAAACGCACTCTGTTCATATGATGTGCCAAACTCTTGGGATAGCGAGAAGTTCTTACTACCAATCTCAGCATAAAACAGAGTCAAAGCGTAGTCGTGAAAATAAAAAAATAACCAAACAAATTATACGAATTCATCAAGACAGTGAAGGTCGTTACGGTGCACCTAAGATTCATCAAATACTATGGGAACAAGGATTACAAATAAGCATAAAGCGTGTGCAACGGCTCATGAAAAAAGAAAATATTCGTTCCATTATCTTAAAAAATATAAACCACATTCATCAAAATCAACTGTAGAGGAACGCACAAATCTATTAGAACAAGACTCTTCTACAACTACAATAAATGAAAAATGGGTAGCTGATATTACCTACATTCACACAAAAAAAGACGGTTGGTGTTATCTTGCATCTGTCATGGATTTGTATTCTAAGAAAATTATAGGGTATTCATTTTCACGAAATATGACAACGAATCTTGTGGTAAAAGCGTTAGAAAACGCTTACTATATACAAAAACCACTAGAAGGTCTCATTCTACATACTGACTTAGAGACACAATATACATGTCAAGAATTTCAAAGCTTACTCGCGAATTATAAAATAAAGCCCTCTTTCAGTAAGAAAGGCTGCCCGTATGATAACGCTTGTATCGAGTCATTTCATGCCGTTTTAAAGAAAGAAGAAGTATATCGCACAAAATATGTTACATTTGAACAAGCAAACTTAGCACTATTTCAATACATCGAGGGATGGTATAACCGCGAGAGGATTCATAGTAGCATTGGTTATAAAACTCCCCAAGCAATAGAAGATCTAGCTAAAAAAGTAGCTTAGATTTAACTTTTTTGTGTCCAAAATATTGACTCAAATCCAGTGAAAAAGAAGCAACGTTTACTGAACATGGCTTCTTTCTCATCTTCCTTTTATTCATCTACACCACTTGGAACTTCCAGTATCCAGAGACACCGAACTGCCATTATTTTAAACTACGAGAAAGCTCCGTAAAGATAACCCCTAGCGCATAAGCACCAGCATCCGGATAACCTAGACTTCTTTCACCAACTGTACCAGCGCGGCCCATTCGAGCAACGATTTCTTTTGTATATTCTGCTCCTTTAACAGTAGCCTCTGCTCCTTTTTCAAAAGCAGTCTTAAAGTCTATACCAGCTGCAGCGCTTTCTGACCAGGAATTCACACATGGCACAAGCGCATCCACAAGCGTTTTATCGCCTACCTCTGCTCCTCTTCCGAAAGATCGTTCACCGATAGACTGTATACCATGAAGTGCAGCTTGCAGCATTTCAGCAAACTCTCCAACTGTTAATTCCATTTTTCCTTCTATCGCCTTACCTGCAGCTCGGAAAGCTCCGCCCCAAATCGGACCAGAAGCCCCGCCGCAATGTTCCATAATCACCATAGAGCACGCATCTAAAAATGTTCCTATATTTAAACGTTCTTGATCTAAAATCGAGCTCCATTCTCTCTTTAATTGCTTGAATCCCTTAGCGACGCTCATTCCAAAATCGCCATCCCCTGCATGTGTATCCAACTCACAGAACGGTACTTCGTTCTTAATAATAATTTCGCTCATTTTATCTACAAGATAAATCATATTATTTAATGTGATTACCTCATTCTTGATGATCGCGTGTTCTTCTGCTGTTTCCGTCTCAAAGAAAACAGGCTTTTCTTCTTTGTGATCCTCAATATCAACATATTCTACACTCTCAATTGGTCCGTCTACTTTAAACGCAGGTGTATTACATTCTTTCGATAGTAATGTTTTCAGCTCATCATCTAGTTTCATTACTGTTAGAGAAAGTCCGGCCATATCAATACTCGTCATGTAGTTACCGACAAACGTTCTATTGATTCGTATATTTCTTTTACTTAACTCTCTCGTAACTGCATTGTTAAACAGATACAGTTCTTGAAGCGGTGTACCTCCAAATCCGTTTACTAAAACAGCAATTTCGGCATTATCATCTAATTTTAAATCTTTCACAAGGTCATTTGTCATACGTAAAGCCAATTCGTCTGCGGCCATAATTTTTTCACGTTTTCTGCCTGGCTCTCCATGAATCCCAACGCCATATTCCATCTCATCTTCACCGAGTTTAAAAGTAGGCGATCCACTAGCAGGAACCGTACAAGAAGTTAATGCGAGACCAATTGTGCGAACATTCGCCGCTGCTTTTTCCGCTACAGCTTTCACCTGCATTAAATCCATACCTTCTTCAGCTGCTGCGCCCGCGATTTTATGTACGAGCACAACCCCCGCAACACCACGGCGGCCTACTGTATAAAGGCTGTCTTCTACTGCAATATCATCATCTACGCGGACATATTCTACTTGAATTCCGTCTTCAGTAGCTAAGTGAGCTCCATTTTTAAAATTCATGATATCCCCACTGTAATTTTTAATAATAAGCAGCGTGCCTTTTTTGCTAGCTGTTGCTTTAATCGCCTGATATACCTGTATTTGTGAAGGAGAGGCAAACACGTCTCCGCATACCGCCGCATCCAGCATTCCTTTTCCTACTAACCCCGCATGTGCCGGTTCATGTCCACTACCACCGCCACTAATTAAAGTGACCTTATTTTCGTTCATTTCTTTTTTCTTAATTACCTTATATTTTTTTAACAACTCAAATTCTGGATGAGCCATAACCATCCCGTTGCACATCTCCATCACAAGCGTTTCAGGTTGATTTATAATTTTTTTCATTTGTTATTCCTCCTCTGTGAGCTTTGTTACATTCTTCGTGAACCTATTAACTCCCACAATATATTCTCTTCTAAATTATGATATATTTGAAAGCGCATTCTTACTAACTATAGTAAAATGAAAGCGTTTTATGGTAAACGGACAAAATGAACGATTTGTCTAAAGACACCCTCTTCATTTATAGATAGCATGTTACTATTATTAAAAGAATAAGTTGTAGGGATGATGATCATGACCTCTTCTATCATTTCAAAAAAAATCATAGCGAACTCACTAAAACAATTAATGGAAACGGAATCGTTTCATAAAATATCTGTGAGTGATATTATGTTGAATTGTCAAATGCGCAGGCAAACGTTTTATTATCATTTTAAAGATAAATTCGAATTGCTAAGTTGGATTTATAAAGAAGAAACGAAGGAAAATATTATGGACTTTCTTGACTATGAAAAATGGGAGAATATTTTCGACCTATTATTTGATTACTTTCATCAAAATCAAGGGTTCTACCGAAATGCATTTAAAGTAATCGAGCAAAATTCATTTAATTACTATCTCTTTGAACATACGAAAAATTTATACATCAAGATTATCGATGAATTATTAATTGGCTGTAAGTTAGATATTTCTGAGGTGAAAAAAGATACATTGGCCTCTTTTTATAGTCATGGATTTGTTGGGACAACAAAAGATTGGATTGAGAATCATTGCGCTATAGACCCGTCTGTTATGTCTTCGATGATAAAAAATATGATAAACAATCAATTAGTCCTTTTACTAAAGCAATCAGCAACCAACTCATAAGGTGGAAAAACAATGAAAAAAATTATGAATGATGTTCAAAATATTGTTCAGGATATGTTACATGGCTTTTATTTTGAACATAACGATAGAATATCTTATAACAGAGAATACAACATCATGTATCAGAAAGACCTTGCCGAAATTGAGCAAAGTGTTGTCATTATAAGCGGCGGCGGTAGCGGGCATGAACCAGCTGATATTGGTTATGTCGGAAAAGGCATGCTTTCAGTCGCAGTCAATGGAGAGATTTTTGCTCCCCCTACACCAGAACAAATTTTATCCGCAATTCGCTCTGTGCCCAAAGACAAAAGTATCCTACTCATTATTAAAAACTTTCAAACTGACGTAGAAAGTTTTCTAACTGCTGAATCTTTGGCAAAAGAAGAAGGACGACTGGTTGATCATGTCATTGTAAATGATGATGTTTCCATTGAAGATGATGCTTCTTTTAATAAAAGAAGACGAGGAGTAGCCGGGACAATTTTCGTACATAAAATACTCGGAGCGGCAGCTCTTGAAGACCATTCATTACAACAATTAACGGACATCGGTCACGCTGTTATTCAGAATCTGCATACATTAGGAGTTGCACTCTCTCCAACAACCAATCCTATCCAAGGCAGAGCATCTTTTACATTACAAGATAATGAAGTTTTTTACGGAGTCGGCATCCATGGAGAAAAAGGGTACCGGAAAGAAGTATTATCTTCTTCTGAAAAATTGGCGATTGAACTGATGAATAAGCTCAAAAGTATTTACCGCTGGAAAAAAGGAGATAAGTTTGCGATCCTCATTAATGGATTAGGCGCTACTCCATTAATGGAACAGTATATATTCGCAAATGACATTCGCCGTTTATGTGAACTGGAAGGATTACATATTCGATTTGTAAAAGTCGGAACCCATCTAACCTCCTTAGATATGCAAGGTACTTCATTAAGCTTCTTGAAAATTGAAGATCCACTTTGGGAGAAGTGGTTAAAAGCAAGGGTTGAGGTGGCTAGCTGGTAGTTGAAAAGGCAGCTTTTGATAAAATTAACCAATGGGACACCATTTCTTTTTTCTGCCCGCTCATTACAATTCTAACTATTACTCTTCTATTAGGAAATAATAGCACCAAAAATATTCATTGGAGAATCAACCTCATTGGTCATATTGTTATCGGTTTAATACCAATACTTTTTCTAATATACATTTTCATCTTGCTTTGATTCATAGCATTTTGCAAATAAAAATAAAAGAATCGCTGATGCAGTTCCATAGTGAATACAACCAGCGTAGCTTTATATGTATAAAGATCATAAAGTTGTAGAAAAGAATCTCTTTTACCCTCGTGTCTTTTTATAAACAACACAACTTTATTTCAAACCCATACTAATTTTAAATTCTGATTTCCTTCTCATAACTATAATAACCGCTATCCTAACGATAGCGGTTATTGAAAAGCGGATGGTAAGAGATCCGGTATAATGAATCTTAGATTGTTGCAACAGTGAAAGGGTAAATACATTTCTCTATTAGTCTACTTAAATTCCGCCACCATGCTCTGAATACTGGATTGGAATATTCTTATCTACTGGAGTTTGTTTTGAAATGGAGCCATTCAATCCAATTGATAGTACAGCAACACTTACTAAACCTAATACCATTAATTTAATTTTACTCATTTTAAACGCCCCTTTTCTTTTAATAAATTTTTAGCTTCATAACTCATGTAAAAGTATTTTCCTGCTTTACACTCATCACCTGCACCATACCATTTTGCTGCCAATTCTTCGGTATAAACTTGTATATCTTTAAATAATTCATGCTCTTTGAAATATGAAATAGCTTCTAATACCAATTCTTCAAGTTTTTCAAGTGATTCATTTTCAATCATCGCTTTTAAAATGGTAAAGTGGTATATATACTCTTTTGTACAAGACTGTACGCCTTCTTCGACATAAAAATTTGCTTCTTTGAAGTTTCCTAACTTAAAGTGTTCTCTAGCTAATACATAAGTTCCTCTTTTTTGATACGGTTCTTTTGGATGACCAAATTGTTTAAAAGCACTTGTGAGATGGCGTATAGCTAATTCAGAAAGGTCTTGATCTGCATAAAATAATCCTAAATTATATCGAACTGTTAAAGCTGGTCTTTCTTCATTTTCTTGTTGGAATGTATTTAATGCTGATACTAAATATTCCTCTGCTAAATCGAATTGTCCCAATGTAACACAGGCCATACCTAACGTATTTTTACATGCCCCAACTTTTGTTTCATATCCTACATTTTCATTAAAAAAATCAAGTGATTTGTTAACATGATTAATTGCTAAAGTAGGTTGTGATAAGTAGTAGTAATATAACGCAACACGATAATGAAATTCCGCTTTTTCTGCTTCATCTAAAATTATGATAAGTAACTGTTCAGCACGTTCGTAATGATACTCCGCACTTGAATAATTACCTACCTCCGTAGCATAGATAAATTTAAAGAAGTGATAATAATATTTCAAAAAGCTATCTGATTGATCTTGAATAAACTCAAATCCTTCAAGATCATTTTCAAAGTTCCCACTTAACATTTGATATCTAAACTCTAACAATGAATAATAAGTAAAAATCTCTTTGGTTTCTTTAATTCTATGAAGATTACTATCAACTTCTTTTTTTAGAATACGTGCTTTCTCAATATGCTGAGAAAACATTTCATGGTACCAATTTTGCAATAATTTATATTCAGCACTTGTAACAACCCCTATCTCCAAATGAATCCCCTTCTCCACATTTATTATCTAAATATTACCATAATTATTATTTAAATAGACTAACCCTTATCAGAACTAATATTTAGAAATAAAATACAGAATATTCTGAATTTTAATCAACGGATTTCACATCTCATATATTGGAATATTTAGGTTGTTAGCGATGAAATAGCATCTGGAAAATACAAATACGATAAGTAATTTGATATAAGTCTTATGAGACATTGAGAATTCATTTAAAGATGCATGTATTATATATTTATGAGCTTTACTCTATTCAGTTTATAAAGGTTTCTACTTACATGCATCGTTTTGAAAATAAATCCGATTATGAAACATAGAAAAACTGCCTGCTTTTTGAACAAAAAGCAGCGGATTTTTTCAATTTATTTCTTCTCCATCACAGCAAAGTAATTCTCTTCATAATCAGCGAAATTAAACACTCTACCAGAAGGCATATTTACAATTTCTCCGACTGTGATATTGTGATTTACTAAATTGCTACGTAATTCATCGAGATTTTCCGTAAAAAACATTAAAGAGGGTGTTCCAAGATTTAATCCAGGTGACATTTTAGCAACGAACTCCTTATTGTGCAAAATGATGCTTGTTTCTGCACCCTTTGTTGGAGCAATTTCAATCCATCTCATACCTTGCCCGTTATCTTCTTCAGAAACTACAGTAAATCCTACTTTCTCTGTCCAAAAATTCAATGCCTCATCTTGGTTATTTACATACAACATAACTTGACCAACCTTATGAATCATAGACTTTCCCACTCCCTTATATAAGTAAATACCTGAGCCTTTCCATCACTAAGGTTTCTAAAACCCGATGACAACTTAATAGATACGACAACAATTTAAAACTTCCTTCTAAAATATAAGTAGGAGATTATCCAGATGGCAGAGAATATTAACAAAATATTTTTATAAGGGGGAATATCATTGTCGATTTCAAAAGATACTGCTTGCTACATGATTCGTACAGGAAGAGTAGAAGATTCCGAAGCAACTTTAGACATACAGAAATCAGTTGTTTCTGAAGGCCACTTTCTCATTTCGTTACCTGAAGAGTTTAAAAAGACACCATCTGAGCAAAGAGAATGGGTACAAGGCGTATTGGAGAATGAAAGAGAAACATTGATCGTAGCTGAAAAAGACGGTGAAGTGGTTGGTTGGATTGTATTTCTTACCGAAAATAAAAAGCGATTGTCTCACACAGGTTCCTTTGGAATCATGATCAGTAAAAATTACAGAGGACTCGGAATTGGGAAAATGCTACTACAAGCTTTACTAAACTGGGCAGAGAAAAATCATCTTATTGAGAAAATAAGTTTAGGAGTTTTCTCAACAAATCATAGCGCAATCTCTTTGTACAAAAAGATGGGATTCATTGAAGAAGGACGTAAAATAAAAGAATTCAAAATGAATGATAATGAATATGTAGATGATATTCTGATGTATAAACTCGTTTAGTAAAATTCTAACCACAAGACGGTACCACGTAAAAAAAACCGTTCTCCTATAAACTTGGAGAGCGGCTTTTATAATGAATCTCCTTGTTCAGTAACAAGGATTAAGATTTATAAGCTACTATCATAAAACGTTTTGAATTTGTACAAATCCCTTTTTCCGTTTTATTTGTTATGATAAATTTTTCCAAAATGTCAAAGTCATCTTTTTCTTCACCAAATCTTGGTATGATAGGTGTGTGCTTTAATAAAAAAATGAGATCTTCAGGTGTTTGGTAATAATCAATGGCATCATACTCTAAAATTTGCACATCATGAAAACCCGCATACTTCAACTCTCGAATATACTTTTCTTTTAATGTGCCATCTTTTTCTCCTAAGCATTGCCCTCTTCCAAACGCTTCTTTTAAGTTCCATTTATCATGTTCGCTGACTTGCTGCGTTAGAAAAATACCGCCCTTTTTTATTACTCTTGCTACTTCTGCCGCCATAAAAGGTGCATGACAACAAGACACAATATCAAAGAAAGAATTCGGGAACCTTAAATCTTCAGACTCCATTTTGAAAAATTGAACGTTTGACACACATGCTTGTTCCAAGTTAGACTTTGCCATTTCTATCATTCCACTTGAATTATCAATCCCAATTATACTTGAAGCTGCCGATGCAATTCTTAATACATTCTCCCCCCCACCGGTACCAATATCCAGCAAAACATCTGAGGGTTTGCATCTCTCTATTACTTCTTCATAGAACTCCCACATCGCACCTTCAGTTACGTATTTCAGTTTACTAAAATCCCAGCCGTTTAATCTTCCGACTTTATCATAAAAATTTTTGTAATCTAATTCATTCATATTGTATATCCACCTTCCAAAAGAGTGTAAAAACTAAGTTTCTGAGACTTGTTAATGAAATCGTCCAGTTCCTTAGTTTGATAAGAACAGTGACTACCGAAACAGATTCAAAGCCTATATTTCCGAAAAAGGGGCAGACTCCTCCCTTGATGGCTGGTACGCGTTTTTTTCCAGCCCGAAAACTAGTTACTTCGAACAATACGGAAAGTCATCTACTTCACCTCATTTGAAAGATTATATTTCATTATACGTCATAACAATTTTTGTGTATATCGTAAAATACAAACTATCAGATGAATCCCTCTGTTATCCTCACGCCAAAAGAAGCTTTTCACACTAAAACGAAAAAACACTCCCTTAGCCATCCCTCAAATCTATATTTGGTTCGATTTGTTATTTCATTGTGCCGAATTTTTTGTTATTGTTTAACTTTACACATATTGCATTTCCACATAGCAAATAAAATCTTTGTTTACAATACGAACGCTCCCGTAAGAAAGGACGGTATATACACATATGGCAGAGATATTGGATTTATTCTTATACTTCATTTTGTTTCTCCTCATCATATCAGTAGTCTGTTTCATCTTATTAGTACTCATGAGGATTTTTGGAAAACAAACAAATAATCGTCGTTCTGTTGAAAGAGAATTAAAGAAACATTCTTCTACAACAGATTCAGTAGGACATAAAGACTCTCATATCACTACGAAAGACGCCGAAGCAGATTGGATGAATGCCGTGATGACAGCATCTTTTCTTACTGCATCTATGAAAAGTGCCAGTGAAAACGAAAGTGTTGATCATGATGCAGACACTGGCGGTGATGGTTCTGATTCGTCAGACTAGAATGATTCAACCTATCCATCTACAAAACAACAAAAAGGGGTGTTTCATAGTCAAAAATTTGGCTTATGAGACACTCCTTTTGAACTTTTTATAATTATAGATGTACAAAATAAATATAAATGATTGCAAAAACCAGTTTTCATTCACTTTTTTCTTATTTATATCAATACACTTTATTAAAACATTTTTTTCATTCGATTTCGCATCATTAATGCAATTCCACCTAGAATTGACAACATTCCTAGAGTGGTTGTATTAGATTCTGTTCCCCCGGCGTTAGGAAGTTCTCTCTTATCATTTTCCACTTTAAGAGGAGTGTTCGTTTGTTTTAATTCCGTTACTTTATTTTCTACATTTTGCTTCGCCTTTTTTAATTCAGCTATCTCTGCTTCGACATCTTGTTTTGTACGTGTTAATTCCGTTATTTTCTCCTCTATATTTTGTTTCGTTTCTTTTAATTCCGCTACTTTCTCTTCTGGTACAGTTTGCTTCGTCTGCTTTAATTCCGCTATTTTATTTTCCATCGTTTGTTTGATTTGTTTTAACTCTAATACTGTTTCTTCTATCGTTTGCTTCGTACTGGTTAATTCCGTTAATTTACTTTCTAGCGTTTGCTGTATCTGTTTTAAATCTGATGCTATATCTTTTCCATGTTGCTTCGTTTCAGATATTTTCGCTTCTGCATCTTTCCTAATCTGCTTTAATTCTGCTATTTGCTCTTCTACATTTTGTTCTTTCTGTTTTAATTCTGCTAATTTCACTTCTGCATTTTGTTTAATTTGTTGTAATTCCGCTACTCTCTCTTCTCTATGTTGTTTCGCTTCAGTTACTTTTTCTTCTACATTTTGTTTCGTCTGTTGTAATTCCGCTACTCTCTCTTCTCTATGTTGCTTTGCTTCAGTTACTTTCTCTTCTACATTTTGTTTCTCCTGTTTTAACTCTGATACTCTCTCTTCTACATGTTGCTTCGCTTCAGTTGCTTTTTGCTCCGCCTGTTTTAATTCTGATACTCTCTCTTCTACATGTTGCTTCGTTTCAGTTACTTTTTCTTCTGCACTTTGCTTCGCTTGTTTTAATTCCGCTACTCTCTCTTCTGCATGCTGTTTTGCCTGCTTTAATTCGGATAACTTCTCTTCCGCATGTTGCTTAATAGAATCGTGTGTTGGAGCGGCATCATTGACTTGCGCATAACTCGTGTCAGCTCCTGCTATCATCGCTAAAGCTAGTGTAGAGATTGTGACTGTTTTTTTCGTACCCATCATTTTGTCCCCTTTTCTTTCATGAGTATTAAACTATTATGTACAAATCTAAAAATATATTTCTTCATCCTATTAATATAATAATAGTATACCAAATGTTTATAAAGTGAAACTTTCATCAACGAAAGTTTTCTCGACCTTTTTCATTTCAACTAAGAAAGAGAGGAAATTCGCCGTCCTCTCCTACCCTTTCATACAAATGTCGATTTTCCCTCTCGTATGGCCATTTTCACTTAAAAGATGTGCTTTTCCTATACTATCCTCATTAAAATCTACAATACTTGAAACATCTAACCCTAAAATGATTAGAAATGAAAAAGGCAATTTTTCTTGTAAATCTCCCTTCCTCGTCTTCCAATCAACTAGATTTACAGATGTCGCATGCACTTCTATTAATACTTCATCTTCTTGAGGAGTTGGAATTGCAATTCTCTGTTCTTTCAGCTCCTCCGTGCCCCCGTATCGTTCTATAGCAATTGCTTTCATCGATCCAAATGTAATCGCCGAAAATACCCATCACCCTTCCGTCACTGTAAGAGAGTTACATGATCCTTTCTATCGTAGCATCTATATACTCTCTCATTCTCCATTTCAAGAATTTGTTCAGGGAGTATGTGAACATCTAAAACACCCTAGTGTCTAAGTTTTGTATAAAGATACCTTGACGGCAAAACACGACTATCATACGTTATCAAGACCCAAATTTAAAAAACTAAAAATAAAAGGTCCGAACATATTATATATGGATAATATGTTCGGACCTTTTATTTCGGGTAATGAGTTTTGAAAATATATATAAATAAAGTTCTATAAGCGGTCATTTTTGGTTCTGGTTTAATATTTCAAAATTTGTATTGAAAATTTGAAGCTCTAGAAGTATCATATTACATATTCAAAGATTTGAAGATGTAATATGATACTTCTTCAAATTAAGGATAAATATTGGAGGTATTTGAAATGGGAAACGAAATGCAACAATTTAAAGCTGATTTTTTTAAAGCTTTAGCACATCCTTTGAGAATCGGCATTCTAGAATTATTGTCAGAGGGCGAAAAAAGTGTAAATGAAATTCAATCGATTCTTAACAAGGAAGGTTCAGCTGTTTCTCAACAATTAAGCGTACTACGTTCAAAAAATATTGTTGTTGGTACCAAAGATGGGAAACGAGTTTTATATTCTCTACGAGATCCTATGATTGTGGATTTACTAGTAGTTGCAAAGCGAATTTTTAACAACCATTTAATCGATACAATTTCAATGTTAGAGGAACTAGATGTAACAGAGCGTGAATCGATCGTTAAGGAGGGCTAGATTGAGCATTGAAGTTAAGAAAGAAGATATCATTCAACATGGGATAGAGATATTTCGCTCAATAGGAGCTTATCACGTTTGTAGCATTTGTATTAAAAGTGGAAACTCTTGTTGTTTTTCATGTCAGCATTTACAAGATGGAGTTGGATGTCAAAAAAGAAATACAGCTTGTACAGCCTGGTTATGCGGAATTCAGCACTTTTTATTTGACCAAATAGGATTACTAGATGAATGGAATCGTTTTTGGAGTGAAATTCCAGGACAAATGTTTCGTAGGGATATTACCCCAGATACAGTAAGGATTACAGCGTTTATAGATATAAAAAAGTTAGATATTCGAGATGGATTACTTTTAGCAGAAAGGTTAAAATCCTACGTACAAGAAGGCGGAGATATAGGTAAATTAGAACGGCATTTAAGCAAAACGTATAATCAATATTAGACGGATACTCTCTTGTAATGAGATAGCGAGCTTTTACCTGTATTTGTAATTAAAATTTATCACAAGAAAATATTCTTTCGGAAGAAATAAGATTTATTAAAAATAGAAAAGAAGGTTTTGTAATGAAAGGATTATTTACGGGAAGGTTTGAAGGATATTCATTAGGACATTTTCAAAAGGATCTTCTTTCTGGAATGATTGTTGGAGTTGTTGCGATTCCACTTGCTATGTCTTTTGCTATAGCTTCTGGTGTTAAACCGGAGTATGGAATTTATACAACATGTATTGCCGGGATACTCGTTTCGTTATTTGGTGGTTCAAAGTATCAAATTGGAGGGCCTACAGGTGCTTTTGTTCCAATTCTTTTAGGAATTGTAATTACCTATGGGTATGAAAATTTACTACTTGCCGGTTTATTAGCCGGGATTATCTTATGCTTTATGGGAATTTTTAAACTAGGATCTTTAATTAAATTTATCCCGCGCCCCGTAACAATTGGCTTCACATCAGGTATTGCTGTTATGATCTTTACGGGACAAATTGCTAATTTTTTAGGTTTAACAGGGATAAAAAAGCATGAGGAATTTATAGCAAACCTGAACGAAATCTTCACCCATATCGCTACTACTAATTTTTATAGTGTTATAACAGCCTTGATTTGCTTTTTGGTTATTCTCATAACACCAAAGATCTTACCCAAAGTACCTGGTTCATTAGTAGGTGTTGTTATTTCAACTATAATTGCTACTGTATTTTTCTCAGGGCATGTACCTACTATCGGTACAGCGTACGGTACGATTCCAAATACACTTCCTCAGTTTGGTATACCAGAAATCACATTAGAGCGCATAAAACAGTTAATTGGCCCTGCATTTGTTATTGCAATGCTTGGGGGAATTGAATCCCTTTTATCCGCTGTTGTGGCAGATGGTATGACAAATAGTAAACACAGCAGCAATAAAGAACTGATCGGTCAAGGTATTGCTAATATAGTTACACCCTTATTTGGAGGAATTCCAGCAACTGGAGCGATTGCTCGCACAGCAACTAATATTAAGAGTGGAGCTGCCTCTCCCCTTTCAGGTGTTATTCATGGGGTATTTGTGTTATTCACACTTCTACTATTAGCTCCATATGCCTCACATATTCCGCTTGCTAGTATGGCTCCTATTTTAATGGTAGTAGCTTGGAATATGAGCGAACAAAAACATTTTGTTCACATACTTAAAATGAAGACAGGGGACTCTCTTGTATTGCTTGTAACATTTTTGCTTACTGTATTTACTAGTTTGACAACAGCTGTGGAAATTGGTCTTATTTTAGCTATTATTTTGTTTACAAAACGTATGAGTAATATGCTGGTTATATCTAAAGTGCTTCCTGATCACACAAGAAAGAATGAAAAATTGTTACCACATGTGGTAAGTAAAGCTCATGATTGTCCGCAAATTAGTATTTATACAATAGAAGGGCCATTATTCTTTGGAGCTGCTCAAACATTTGAACAAAACATTTTAGCAACCATTCATTATAAACCCAAAGTTTTAATTTTACGTATGGGAAAAGTTCCTTTTATTGATACAACAGGCGAATCTTACTTTAGGAATATTGTACAACATTTTAAAAAACAAGGTGGCTTACTTCTTATTTCAGGAATTCAATCAGAGTTGAAATCAACTCTAGACAAGAATGGATTGTACACTGAGATTGGGGAAGAAAACTTTTTTGATCATACAGGAGGAGCCATTAACTACGCTCTAGAACATTTGAATACAAAACAATGTATAGGATGTAATCATTTCGCTTTTCGTGAATGTACCCGCCTTTCTCAGCGCCCTCAGGACGTTACTAGAATAAATAATAAAACCAATGCATTGGATTTTTGAGTGCATTCACTTAAACATACAGAGTTTATTTCATTTACTGTTTTTATGATGTTATAAAAGATAAATATGGAGGAAATAAAAATATGTCTAATTTACCAAATTGCCCAAAATGTAATTCAGAATACACTTATGAGGATCAAAATCTTTTTATTTGTCCAGAGTGTGCTCATGAATGGACTTTAGAATCAGAGACGGAAAACAACGATGATACAAAAGTTGTGAAAGATGCAAATGGAAATGTGTTAAACGATGGTGATTCTGTGTCGGTCATCAAAGACTTGAAAGTAAAAGGGACTTCATCAGTTGTGAAAATCGGTACAAAAGTGAAAAATATCCGCCTAGTTGATGGAGACCATGATATTGATTGTAAAATTGATGGTTTTGGAGCCATGAAATTAAAATCTGAATTTGTTAAAAAAGTATAAATGATTTTTCATACAACAGAACTAAAATAGTTTCTAGAAAAAAAGAGACGTTCCTTAAAGTAATTTTATTATTTTAAAGAACGTCTCTCTTTCCAAATTGTTTTCTTTCTTCTATTAATCAGTGAACATATACGAAAAAACTATATAATTATTTTTTACAATAAAAATTTCAGATAAAAATAAGGAAAATCCTGTTATCAAAATTTCCTAACCTTTCAACTAATACGCCTAATAACTTTGTCATTACCCCTTTATAACCATTCCTTATATTCTTCAAAAATAAATTCTCCCAAAACCTCAATAGTAGTATCTGGCTTACTTCCATCATAATAAGATATATCCCTAGTTACACCTGTCCAATAGATATCAAAAATTCCATTTCCTTTGTATTTCATTTTCAACATATTACTATTAACATCTTGATGTTCAAAATAATATAGTCTTGCTACCAAATCCTTGCTGTCTTCATCATACCCTTTTGAAATAGTAAATTCTTGTTCTCCAAAATTTTCAAGATTTAAGTGATCCAGATAAACGGTTATCTCTCCACTTGGATTCATTTTACAATCCACTGTATCGGGTAGTGATTGGATTGGTTCTTGCTCTGTTTCCACTTCAAGCCATACCATGATTTCATTTTCATTTTTTTTAACGGCATATATTTTAGCTTCAGAAATTTCATATTTCTCCACTCCATTAAAACGATTAAGCGTAAAAATCCCCATTATAATCACCTTCTCCTCAGACATTATTGAAATGAAATATCAAATTTTTTTCTTCACTAATTCTACAAACTTATTTACTTTTGATGGACTTGAAAAATTAGTAAAGACAATAAATTCATCTTTCTAATTGAATAGAGTGCCTCACATCAATATTAGAGGTCTATGAACAATAGCCCCTGGTCGGAATCACCCAAAGGCCCCTACACAATTTTATACGATCCCATGTATTAAATCTTTAAACACTACAGAAAAAGCTTTAATCTCTACACACCAATACGATCTGTATCACACATTACCGACAAATGAAGAAAAAATGGTAAAATATATGTAAAGATTAAGAATAATAGAAAAGGTCGTTTATATTTTATTATTTGCTTGCTAGGAAATTAGAATTATTAGGGGTGAAATAATTGGAAAATAAATATATACAAACACTTGTCGACATTCTATTCACACACACACCCCCTATTGCTGAGAAATCAATGCTATTTGCATTTGATAACGGGGTCGTTACAACCTATAATTATTTTCATTATGCATCCGCGCAAGTATTTGAGCATGGCTCAGAAGGACTTCCATCTCATGAAGTGATGGATTATATTCCAAAGGTGCGCAGCCCCGAGAACCCGAGCTGGTCCGCGTTTGTTTTAACTGTCAAACGAGATGGTTCGTATGAAGTTGATTATCACGATGACTTAAATCCTACTTTAGAGTGTAGCTCTGCATTACTTTGGCTAGCATACACACGCTATCACATTGAGCCAGCCTCTGATTTTAGTAAATCACAACTAGAGCGTGCTATTAAGGCTGAAAGTTTTAAGAAAACATTAAACTATGCTTGTATAAAGAATGACTTAGAAGCAGTGAAAGAAAAATTAGTAAATGTGAAACCTTCTACATTAAATAAAAAAGGGCCTGATCGAAGGACACCTCTTCACATCGCTTGCTTAAATAGCAATGTTGAAATTGTGAAATTGCTAGTTGAAGCGGGAGCAGATTTGAAGATGAAATATCATGGGGAAACACCTTTTGCTCTTGCATGCAGAAACGGTGACACAGAGACCGTTAAGTATTTCATCGATAAGGGTGAAGATGTTAATGAAATCATGACAGGAAAAGTCACACCTCTCCACTTAATTAGTTGCGCTGGTAATACAGAAATTGTTACATATGTTTTGGAACGTGTTATCAATATAAACGCAGTGACAAGTAGAAAATATTCAGCCTTGCACTATGCAGTTGAAGATAACAATTTAGAAGCAGCAAAGGCTTTAATCGAAAAAGGCATTGATATGGAACTATTAGAACAATACAAAAGAAGTGCACTAAGCCTTGCATGCGACCGCAATAAACCAGAGATGGTCGCATTATTATTAGAAAATGGAGCAAATATTCATAGTACGGGGCAAGGAAAAGTCACGCCATTACATATCGCATGTGAACACGGCTTTACAGACATTTTACGCGTACTACTAACATACAACCCGAACTTACATGCGAAAGCCACCCTTTACAGTAGGCCGGGTAATGAGAAACGAATCGAAACCCCTATTGAAACTGCCAAGCGACTTGGCTATGAAGAGATAGTCGATTTGTTGAGCTCGCACATGTAAAAAATATAGACAAAGGAGGATCTATATGAATGAGAATTTAATCTCACTGTTAGAAGAATTGAAAAAGGAGCCTACGAAAGAAACTGTAACCCAAATATTAAAAGAATTTGGCGTGCAGTCTCCTGAATATTGGGCGAAAGATGAAATTGAAGGAAAAGAAGCTGTTCTTGCTAGCTTTCGCTTATTAAGACCGTTACAAGAGACATTAGATACGTATTTATATAACAGCGAGAACTGGGTTCAACGCTCAATGGAACGAGCGAATCCTGATTCGGACGATTTAATCATAAAAGAAATGGTGCAAGCAGGAATTCCGCCTGAAAAGATAGGATTGTTTGCGTACTGGATAGCTAGATCCGCTATAAATGAAATGTTATATCGCCTCTCTGATCCATGTGGTGGAGATTATGATTTACCAAATGAAGGAGAAGACTTACCGTCTTGGAGACTCGAAGAATATACAGCGCAGAGTGGAAATCCAATGAATGTAAAACGTACAGGGCGACATTTACTTGAATTACATAATATTTTTCCATTTCATAATCCAGGTGAAAAATAAGAAAAAAGACAAACAATTGAATTCTCCCCCTCTAGCATAATAGCGGTTCTGTTGCAAAGTTTTTTTAAATCGAGAGGGTACAGTTAAAAATCATAAAATGTTATGCAACTGCGAATAATTTCTGCAACTCATTGTACGTCGAAAACCAGAAAAACAAAAAGAACTTGTAGGAATCACTACAAGTTCTTTTTAGGGTAAGGTGACAAAAAGGTAACACAAACTATCTTACTAAGCATATTACAAAAACATGGGGATGATGCTTGATAGGTTTATTATATAACAAATATTAACATTTGAAGGTTTTAATGTTGAAAATTATGTGAATTAAAAACAGGACGGTTTATTCCGTTTTTATCCCCTCACAAAAACCTCTTTTCATTTCATATAAATAACCTCAAATCAACATCTATATCATATTGAACTACCCCCACCTACCTCTCCACGAGCTTGAGGTGGAGGATTCTCCTGCTTCTGCTAGGGCAAAAACAGTTCCCCTCGTTCAACAAAGAGGGTACAACGATATAGAAATTCGGTAGTGTCCTTTTGTAAAACGGACGACCTATTCTACCTTCCGAGGAAAACAAAACAGGTACATCTACTTTCCTCTTATATCGAGGCGTAGAACACCTTGTCATGCATCCAGTTCCTAGACTTGTTATCTGCTCTGGTAATAAGCGTAAGAGACTGGGACAAGATGTTCTTTTTTCTTTATGCAAATAATTTTGTTAGCTTTTTCTTTTCACTTTCAATTAAGTCTAATCGCTCGATTTGTAAGACTTCTTTCGGCAAATTCACATCGTATAGCTGATAGAAATGATGTGTGCGAATATCCAATCGATTGTTTAATTGATGCAAATGGCTCCAGTGATGTGCATCTTTATTTGGAATATACGCCTGCAGAACCCCAGGTACTTTTTCTTTATATCCTAACCCGCGGCGTCCAATCGTAAAAGCTGCGGATTGATGAATAGAGATACCGAATTTTCGCATATACTTCATTTTTCCTGCAATCGAAGTGTAAGCTGGATTGACTTGAAAGACAGCCACCCCCCTTTTATCTGCACGACTGAGAATCGCACTTGTCATCTTCTCATGCGCAAACATACTCTTCATTCGATTCGCTCGCTTATTTCCGTAACGATCCCCTGTTTTCGATTGGGTTGTATCTAACTTCTCGATGACAATCAGCTTGTTATACCGCTCCGCTAAGTCCACTAAGCGAATGGCTTCCGCTTCGATGATCTTTGTGATTTGTCCGGTGGATTTACCTAGAATCAAAAAATGGAGGGAACCACTTCCTTTATAATTTCCATCCTTTGTTACATTTGCCCACACAAAATGCTCGAGATTGCAATCTACACCAATGACACCAGCTGATGTACTGTAATTCGTGTGTAGATTTTCCGGTACATCGACTAAACATTACAAAATATAATACGAACCATAGTCTTCCACAGACCACGTAATCGGTTTGCCCTGTTTTTTCTTATGCTCACACTGTAATTGGGTTGTGATTACTTCTTCAATCATTTCTTGTCCATACGGAAACGTAACAGATGGAAATTGAACTGTTTTCCCGGAACTTGTCGTCATCCATAATTCTTTTGTCTCTAGCACATACTGAAACACAAAATTCCCATGTTTGGCATCTTTACGGCCAGATAGTATCAGTTGTTTATTTCGAGCACAAGAAAATAATGTTTTCCATTTGTCATGGTTCCGTACAAACTCATCGATTGTAAATTGAGAGCGAAACAGTTTTTTGCTTCCAAATACTGCGCTTGGAATATGCGTTTTATATGATGTAAGTTTCTGAGTCAAACAGTATTGTCTATGGGTTAAAAGGCCGATTTTTGCCTGAATCCTTTTGATTTGAACATCTACGTATTGGTGCTCAAACAGATATTCACTCAGCCAAATTAGGGTGTCTTTTTTACCAGATAAGGAGATGAGGTTGTTGTGCTTCGCGAAGCGGGCGTTTTTCGGAAACGTCAGCTTTCCTTTCACACAACTTTGTTTGATTTTACGAAGGTTTGTCAGTTTTGTCCGTTCTTGTTTCAACTTTTCCTTGAGTTTCTTTAGCTTCTCTTGTGTTTGTTTCTCATATATTTTTTGTAACTCTATTAAACCTGTAAACAACGCCCTTGCTTCTCGCACCGCACTGTTTGCATAGTAATCATTCAATTGATAGTTCCGCTTGAGAACAAGATGAAGACTATCCGCATGCATCTTACGGTTCCAACGTTTTTCCCGAACAATCGTTTGAAATGCAAATCGTTTCGCCCGATTAAATGTTTCGATTGTCTGTGTGACTGCATCTACCATCTCATGGGGTAAATCTGTCTTATAGATCCGTTTCGAAAAATACGCTTTCTTCACCTGTTTTCACCTCATTTTATTTGATAAGATCATTATACAACAAAACAAACATACGTTCTACAAAAAAGAGAAGTTTTCTTTAAAAAGAAAAAACCGATTCATCCCCCACCTTCACTTCGTTTAGAGGAGGGGGTCTTCTCGGTTAAAATAATAAATTAGTAAAAATATAAGTATAGGTAAATATAATTCGTAAATATATTTAGTGCGCTGTGATTCTGACCGAGTATTTTGAGAAAAAGTAAACTTGTAGATTTTTCACAAGAAATAATAAAAAAGACTTAATCCTTGTGAGGGAAAATAAGCCTTTTTTACTAGTTAGACTCACACAAATGATCTGCACATCAATTCATCTTTGATATACAGATCATTTGCATGATAATTTTTATAAATAATTGCGGAATAATGAACTTACATTACTGCTTTTAAAAGTTCTTGTACAAATGGAATGATTCCACCTAAAAATTTTAAAACTGCCATTGCGATTGTCATATTATTTCCCTCCTCTTTTTTCGTATTAAGGTATGATAATTTTTATAAATAATTGCGGAATAATGAACTTACATTACTGCTTTTAAAAGTTCTTGTACAAATGGAATGATTCCACCTAAAAATTTTAAAACTGCCATTGCGATTGTCATATTATTTCCCTCCTCTTTTTTCGTATTAAAGTATGATAATTTTTATAAATAATTGCGGAATAATGAACTTACATTACTGCTTTTAAAAGTTCTGCTACTAATGGAAGTACTCCACCTAAAAATTTTAAAACTGTCATTGCGATCGTCATATTATTTCCTCCTCTTTTTTCGTATTAAGGTATGATAATTTTTATAAATAATTGCGGAATAATGAACTTACATTACTGCTTTTAAAAGTTCTTGAACTAATGGAAGTACTCCACCTAAAAATTTTAAAACTGCCATTGCGATTGTCATATTATTTCCTCCTCTTTTTTCGTATTAAGGTATGATAATTTTTATAAATAATTGCGGAATAATGAACTTACATTACTGCTTTTAAAAGTTCTGCTACTAATGGAAGTACTCCACCTAAAAATGATAAAACTGCCATTGCGATTGTCATATTATTTCCTCCTCTTTTTTGAGTATTAAGATGTGGTAAATCTTTATACTCTTATTATAGTAAGCGCTTACATTTATATCAATACATTTCTATATGCAATATTGCATCTTAAAACCCTGTTTTATGCTGTTACAATAGTATAGGTAAATTCTACAGCATTTTTCGATGAACTAAACAGCTAATGAACATGAAATTTCACGTAAATAAAAAAGGAAGAGAATTTTTATAAATCTCTTCCTTTTTTATTTTTTCATATCAGGGCTTGTAATGTTACCACGTTCGTTATTAATAGCTCTTTGTATGCCTTATGTAGGTAAATTATATGATAAAAAGAATGAGCCGACATATTTCACCTCAATAAAGATGGACTTCCGGTTATTCTTAGTCAGCAAATGGGTCATGTTCTTGAATAATAGCAGGGAATTTTTTAATCATGTAGAAAAAGTCATATACTATATTTTTCAACTATACGAATCATATAGTGAATCGAATGATTAAGGGTGGGAGTTACGGTGTTACGAAAACCAAAGAGATTACAACCAGGTGATCGCGTCGCAACAATTAGTCCTTCATGGGGAGGCGCAGGCGATCCGGAACTAGGGTGGCGTTATGAGCAAGGGGTAAAGAGATTAGAAGAAGTGTTTGGTCTTGTGGTTGTACCTATGCCAAATAGTTTGAAAGGCTCAGCGTATATTTACGAGAATCCACAAGCCCGTGCGATAGATTTAATGACAGCATTTCAAGACGAAAGTATTAAAGGAATCATTGCGAATATTGGCGGATCAGATAGCATTCGCTTACTTCCTTATATTGATTTTGACGTTATTCGTGAAAATCCAAAAGTTTTTATGGGTTACTCTGATGTGACCATTCCACATTTATTTTGTCATAAAGCAGGCATTTCTTCTTTTTACAGCCCAGCCATTTTAACCGATTTTGCTGAAAACGTTGAAATGCATCCATATACAATTGAAATGGTAAATCGAACGCTCTTTTCAAATGAGACGATTGGTGAAATTGGGCCAGCTACAGAATGGACGAGTGAACGCTTACTGTGGATTGAATCGAACAAAAATACACGTCGCACCATGCAGCAAAATACTGGATATGAACTACTTCAAGGCTCGGGTATCAGAAAAGGCCGTTTAATCGGAGGTTGTATAGAAGTACTGGAGTTCGCAAAAGGAACAGAGATTTGGCCTGAGAAACAATATTGGGAAAACAGCATCCTGTTCTTTGAAACATCTGAAGACAAGCCAGATCCAACTTATATAAGATATTGGTTACGAAATTATGCGGCGCAAGGCATTTTACAAAAAACAAACGGAATCATTTTCGGCAAACCGAAAGACGAGAAGTATTATGAAGAATATAAACAAGAAATTGTAACGGTTATGAAAGAATATAGCTTAGAAGATTTACCGATTCTTTATAACTTAAATTTTGGTCATACCGAACCTAAGTTTATTTTGCCTTATGGCGTGATGGCAGAGATTGATTGTGAAAGAAAGACATTTTCGATTTTGGAGAGTGGGGTGCAATAGAAAAGAAATTGGCTATATACGTTTCGGGTAACCTAAACGTATATAGCCACCCCTTTGACTGTTACCTTAAGAAAATAAGATCCGTTATAAACCTCTTGCAATTTTTATATTTATATAGTGATTTTCACAAAATAGAAAAGACACTCCTTTCAGGTGCCCTTCACATCGGAATTTCATCCAAAATGTATCTTATTCCTGTTTACTCTTTGCCTTCATTTGTTCCTCGTACACAAACTTAGCAGTCATGAAATCGTTAGGAAAATCACCTAATGCTTTTTTCATAACATTTAATTCCTCTTGTGATTTAATTTCAACACCATGTAAGAAATCGAAAGCTTTAGATTGTTCATCAGCAACGAAGTTCTGCGTCATGTAATCATTAGGAAAATCTTGTTTCGCTTTTTCTTTCACTTTATTCATAGCACCGGTTTTATCAATACTTTTCATCGGATTTGTGAAAGCACCTGTAGCTTGTTGTGGTTCCTTGTTAGGTTCTTCTTTCTTTTCTGGTTGCTGCACTTCTTGTTTTGACTCTTCTTTCTTAGGTTGTTCTTGCTTTGCAGTTTGAGTCGCCGGAGCTTGGACATTTGCTTGTTCTTTCTTCGCCAATTCCTCTTTTAATTTTTTCACTTCTGCATCAAGAACTTTATTTTCTGATTCTAATACAGAAATATCCTCTTTTAATTTTTCCTTCTCTCTAAAATGCTCATCTACTAATTTATTATACTCTGCTTCCGTATACGTATTTTTGCTACTTGTTGTTGAGTTTTCTGTCGTAGTAAAGATAAAGATACTACAAATGCCAATAATAAATACAATCACAACACCTAGCAAACCGAAAATCAGTTTTTTATTCATCCTAAACCTCCCAAAATATAAGATTTCCGAAGCAACTATAACAGATTGAATTACAACTTTTTTTCACATTATGTCGAATAAAAACAAAGAGAAAGGAGATAGAATATAACATTAGTAAATTATATACATGTATTGAAGATGTTATGTATTTTGGAAAATAAGGTATACGCGGGAAAATCCTTAGGATATGAACGAGCATGTTTTCAAAGAGGGGATTTTTCTTACACTAACGTTAACGTGCTTTTTTTATTTACACCATGTTCCTTCGTTGTATAAAAAGATATAATATAAATCTCATATATACATGACAACTAAAAAGGAGAGTGCATGTTGAAAAAACGAACAATAATAATAGGTATTACTGCATATGGCTTGTTATGCATGTCATCTGTGTACATATATACAAAACAGATCGCCAATCCTGTTATGAGTGATGTAGGTAAATTACTTCCTACAAAGATTAAACAGGTTGAAAATGTGGAGGATGAGCAGGCCTTAAAGAAGCTAGTTAAAGATGCAAATGCTTTAGGTGAGAAGATTTCAATTGCGGGAATGCAGCATAGCCAAGGCGGACAGACCTATTATCCTAATGGTACAGTGCTAGATATGAAAGGATATAACAAAATATTAGAGTTTGATCCAGAGAAAAAGAGAATTCGCGTGCAAAGCGGTGTAACATGGGATGATATCCAAAGGAAAGTAAATCCATATGGTCTTGCTGTTCAAGTGATGCAGTCTCAAAATATCTTTACAGTTGGCGGTTCGTTAAGTGTAAATGTACATGGACGTGATATTCGTCATGAAGCACTCATTGATACAGTAGAATCATTTCGATTGTTAATGGCAGATGGTACGGTTAAGAATGTAAGCAGAGAAGAACATGCTGATTTGTTTCCTTATGTTATTGGAGGTTACGGGTTATTCGGTGTGATCTTAGATGTGACGCTTAAGTTAACGGATGACGAACTATATACCATGCAGACAAAAACGCTAGATTATAAGGAGTATACAGCGTATTTTAAAGAAAAGGTAAAAAAGGACGAGAATGTTCGAATGCACCTAGCGCGTATTTCCGTAGCTCCAAACTCATTTTTAAAAGAAATGTACGTAACAGATTATGTTTTAGCAGAGAACCAAAATAAACGGGAAGAATACAGCAAACTAAAGGAAGAAAATATTATTGCGGCGCCGAAGTTTTTCCTTGGATTATCAAGGTATAGTGACTGGGGAAAAAATACGTTTTGGGATATACAAAGAAACTACACGGAACGCATAAATGGAACATATGAAACGCGAAATAATGTGATGCGATCAGATAGTACTTTTATGGAATACGAAAATCCAAATCGAACAGAGGTTTTACAAGAATATTTTGTACCGATCGATCACTTTACAGCGTATATAGATGATTTACGAAATGTATTAAACAAAGAAGAATTAAACCTTCTTAACATTACAATCCGTTACGTAGAAAAAAATGAGAATGCGGTTTTATCCTATGCAAAAGATGATATGTTTGCACTTGTTCTTCTTATTAATCAAGGACGTTCTGAGAGTGAAATAAAGAAAACGAAAGCAGTGTTAGGAAAGATGATAGATGTTACTTTAAAGCACAATGGAAGTTATTATTTACCGTACTATTCCTACCCGACGAAGCAGCAGCTTGAGCAGGCATATCCTCGTATAGAAGAATTTCTTCAAAAAAAGAAAGAAATCGATCCGCAAGAACGTTTTGTAAATTTATTTTATAAGGAGTACAGTGAATGACATATAGAAGATTTGTAACTTCGCAAAGCATCATCATGATGGCCGGTAGTATGGTATTCCCCTTTTATATACTGCTGCTTCGGAATGTTGGAGATAGTTTCTCTCAATTTGGTTGGGCATATGGCTTATTTGCATTAACTTCAGCTTTAGTGTACCCATTAGTTGGGAAAATTTCAGATAAAATTGGAGATCAAAAACTATTAATTGTATACGCTTGGTCTATGGCGGTATTAATGCTCTGTTTTCCTATTGCTACAGAAGTTTGGCATGTTTACATCCTTCAAATTGTAATGGGCTGCTTAGGTGCCGTGCAACGTAACACAGAAAAAACATCACTTGCACGAAAAGTAGAAAGCAAAGAAGCAGGCTATGAAATAGGAAAATACCATGTATTGACTTCAATTGGTGGTGCAGTAGCCGTCATTGCAACAGGATATCTAGTAGACTTTTTAACAATTGGTACCATTTTTTATATTGCTTCAGCTTTATATATGGTGAGTGGTATTGTAATAGGACGGCAGAATAAGTAAACAGTAATCTATCTATTAAATAGTGCTTTTTTCAGCAAAATATATATGATTCAAGATAAAAATCAGTCTTTACAAGATTACATGAATGCAATGGTAGATCATGACAATTTCCATTTTAATCAAATCACTACATTTTTGATTGAAAAGGGACAGTACTGATATAATGCCTAATTGGCCTCACCATACATGCCCATTTTTAAGGATAAATAGTGTTTTAGTTTATTTGAACGAGAGTTTGTTCTTAAGTTGATGGGCATGTATAGTGCCCCTATAAGGTGAACTTCGCCAATTGTTCACCCCAAGATGATAATTCAGTTTCAACAAATCCAGCTTTCCTATAAGCAATTTTTGCTGAAAGATTTTTAGGATTATATCCAATCATGATTAGAGAAATATTTTTATTATTAATACTTCTTATCTTTTCAATAATGAGAAATATAGCCTGTATACCTATACCTTGTCCTTGGTATTCTTTATCAATCATGAGTCTATAAATCCAATAATTATTATCATCAGAGTCTATTCCAAACATTGCAAATCCTATTAGCTTGTTATCAAGATATATACCATTTGCATAGAAATTATCTAAAAATTGAACCTCTGCAATAGAATAAAGATTGGATGCGATAAATGTACGTTGTTCTTCTTTTACCGATAATTTTATAGCCTCTTCCCAATTACTTTTGTCAATGGGTTTTAAAGATATTTTGTTCAATATGATACCCCTTTCGAATATAGAAGGGATCCACGCAGTTTTTGGGCTATTAAAACGTTATCCCCTCATATTTACACCCCAAAAATACTATTTCCTTTTGCATAGACAACGCCTCCTTAACATTAGGATTTAAACTTCTAAATAATATATTCAACATTTTTTAAATACTTTCTAATTTTATCAAATGGAATTCTTTATAACCGCATGTATATGATATTCATGTCAGATTAACATAACGTCTCATTATCGGTAGAAAAATATTAAAGCCATAATTACATATAAAGAAAAAGAATCCCTTATGATTTCTGGCATTCTTTTTCCTGTTTAAAAATAAGTGCAGAGAATTATATTACATGAATGCTTTTAAAAGTTCTGATACTAATGGAAGTACTCCACCTACAAATTTCAAAACTGCCATTGCGATTGTCATATTATTTCCTCCTCTTTTTTGAGTATTAAGATGTGGTAAATCTTTATACTCTCATTATAGTAAGCGCTTACATTTATATCAATACATTTCTATATGCAATATTGCATCTTAAAACCCTGTTTTATGCTGTTATAATGGTATAGGTAAATTCTACAGCATTTTTCGATGAACTAAACAGCTAATGAACAGGAAATTTCACGTAAATAAAAAAGGAAGAGAATTTTTATAAATCTCTTCCTTTTTTATTTTTTCATATCAGGGCTTATAATGTTACCAGGTTCGTTATTAACAGCTCTTTGTATGCCTTATGTAGGTAAAATATATAATAAATTTAGCGCCTTACCATTAGTCTTAATTTGTTTCCCAGTCATTGGGATTTCACCTTGCTTTTTGAGGTAGTTAATGCTTGCTTCATCATCCCAACAGGTCCATTCCGATGCTTCGCCACATGAATCTCTGTAACATCCTTGTTCTCCGTATCCTTATCATAATAATCCTCCCGACACATAAGCATAATCAAATCCGCATCCTGCTCAATCTGCCCAGTCTCTCTTAAATCAAAAAGTAGCGGCCGCTTATCATGACGCGATTCCACCCCACGAGACAATTGTGACAGCGCTACGACGCACACATTTAAATCGCGTGCCATCAGCTTCAGTTTACGAGAAATTTCACTCATTTCTTGAAACCTGCTTCCCCGATATGTTGAATTCCCTGTAATAAGCTGCCAAAAATCAATACGAATAACAAGCAATTGAAGAATTTAGCATGCTTTCAAAAACAGCAATTTGTTATGGTAATATTTCCAATGTATAATTATGGTATTGTTTGTTTTTATGAAAAAAATACGGGGGAATTTTTAATGAAAAAAATCATACTAGGGGCACTTACAACTTTCTTTTTATTGGCTGGATGTAATAATTCTACTGAAAGTAAACCAGTCGATACAAAAAAGACTGCGGCAGAAGAAACAACTAAATCTACAAAAAATGAGGATAAACAGGATAGGAATCTGAAAAAACCTGAAGAAGTTTTATCACCTACCAATCAGAGCACAAAAGATTTCATCACACCATTATTAGTAAAATCAGAAACACCTGCTGATATTATGACAATACAAATACAAGATGATATAAAACAAAAACTTGAGGGAATTACGAAAAAAACGCAAGCGAGTATTCAGAAAAATCATGATTGGTACATGGAATATTTAAAAACAGTACAACCTGGAGAAAGATTACCGTACCATGAAAATATGGGAATTACACAAGAAGAATATGAACTGCTCTTATCATCTGATCAATATATGAAACTTGTTAAAGGACAAGAAGGAAAAATTCACTTCAAAAAGATCAGTGACAATGTATACGAGATTCAAACGAGTTCTCCAATCAAATTATTAAACAAAGTTCAAATTGATTTTGCTAGCAATACATTAAAAACAGAGTTTGGTACACTAAATTACGATGATAAAATCGAAGCTGCTGATGCTCAAAAAATAACTGGCAGATGGAATGGTGAACAGTGGCGACTAAGCCGTGATAACTTCAATGTAAAGTATGCAATTGGTCAGCTGGAAGACTCAAAGAAAACAATTATTTACATAACAGCAAAAGGTCTTTTAGATGGTAAAACAATCAATCAAGAGCAAGTGATTGAATTTAAAGCACAATAATTCATAGGAGAAAAAGGATAGAGAGTGCTAGAACATCCTACTGCATCTATCCTTTTTCTTTTTAACAGATTCAAAAAACATTTCTACCCTTCCCCCTCCACAAACTTCCCAAACTCCTTCAAAAACCTTAGCTTCATCCCTCCAATAGGTCCGTTCCGATGCTTCGCCACATGAATCTCTGTAATATCTTTGTTCTCCGTATCCTTATCATAATAATCCTCCCGATACATCAGCATAATCACATCCGCATCCTGCTCAATCTGTCCTGTCTCCCTTAGGTCAGACAAAAGTGGACGCTTATCTTGACGCGACTCCACTCCGCGGGAGAGTTGTGATAGCGCGATTACGCACACGTTTAAATCACGTGCCATCAGCTTCAGTTTACGAGAAATTTCACTCATTTCTTGAAACCTATTTCCCCGATATTTCGAATCACCTGTAATAAGCTGCAAGTAATCAATAATCACCAGCAACTTTTTATCGGTATGCTTTCGTTTCAGCTTCCGCACTTGCACCCAAATCTCCTGCGTTGTAACGCCTGCCTTATCATAAATCTCTAGCGGCAGATCTCCAATTTCCGCAAATGCCCGGCTCGTTTTTCCCCAGTCCTCTATCGTAAAACGATGCTTCGGATTTTTCAGCCTTTTCCCAGATACCTCACCCAAGCAAGAAACCATCCGTTTCAAAAGTTGCTTATCGCTCATCTCAAGAGAAAACAATCCAACTGCTGCATCCGATTTTGCCGCATGAAACGCAATATTTAAAGCAAATGCCGTCTTTCCCATGGAAGGTCGTGCCCCAATCACAACGAAGTCCCCTTCCTGCAAACCGCACGTCATCTTATCTAAAGCTATAAAACCCGTCTCAATACCTGTAATCTCGTCTGTATCTTGATGAAGCTCCTCATACAAGTCGACTAACGTATCCTTCAAATCAAAGTCGAGTGTACACTCCACCTCTTCTAACTCACAAAGCGTCGTAATCGTCTCACCAATTATCTTCTCATCCTTCTCCGCAAGAAGCCGTTCACACATACTGTGCGCCGCACTTCCCGCCTGATTCATTTTCCAGGCATTCCGAACAAGCCCCTCATAATAGGAGAAATTAGCAGTAGTAGGCACACTCTCGATTATATTTACAAGGTATTCCATACCACCAATTTGCGCCAAAAAAGCAGGTTCCATTTTTGAAACAAGCGCAACAAGATCAAGCGGCTGCCCTTCCTCCTCTATTTTCCGAATCAGCTTAAAAAGAGCTTGATGCACAGCCGTAGAAAAGTGCTGATCGGTCAAGCGGCACTCCTTAATCAGTTCCCCTTCAAGAAGCAAAGCCCCTAATACCGTCTGTTCGGCCTCAACATTTTGAATGCTCATGGCCGCCATCCCTCTTCCTTGAGGAACTTCTGCAACTCTTCTTCAGACGGTACATTTTTCTTCCACTCCTCACACTCCTTCAGAAGCTGCTCCGTCTCATATATAGCAGTCGGCTCCTTCTTCCGGAACTTCACTGCCGCTTCCTCCACTTCACTAACCTTCGTATACCCCTTTCCGTGCCAATCCCGCAGAATCCCCTTCACATAAGCAAGCGTCCGCTTATTATTTTCATAGGAAATTTGAAGTGCCTTCAGCACAAGCTCCTCCGACAAATCTGCCATCCACTCGCTTAATTCATCCGCTACATAAGGCGACAAACTACCAAAGTTTTGCTCATAAAACATGAACACACCACCACCTGGCTCCGTCTCTTCTACTTCCTCATCCTCTTCATAGCTTTCAATAGATGCTTGCGGAATCATCTCAGACAACTCACACGGCATACCGAAATGCTCTAACAATAACGGAATACTTAGCTCTTCCTCCAAGCATCTTTGAAGAAACATATGTACAAACTCTTTACTTTTCACAGTCTTCAACTCACGCAATACACACTTCTCCACGTTCGTGTTCGTAATCGGATTATAGCGCAGCCAATTTTGAATATATAACTCTTTCGTCTCCGCATCATACAATATCTTTCCATACTCAACAAAGCGCTGCAGCAACTTCTCAACAGTCTCCCGGTTATAACCCGTCTCCATCTCCGCCAAACGCTTTGGAAGTGGATAAATCCCGCACTGCGTCGTCTTCGAACAAGTCAGCAAATAAATATAAAAATACCGCTCCTCCGGCGTTAAATCGAGTACAAAGTCATCTTGCCAAAAATTCACCTGTACATTACGGTATACTGCCATGTTTATTCCCCCTATCCCTTAATGAAACATATGTAATTGACGGTTCCATAATGTATATAGGGATAAGGAATGAATTTGGGCGGGGTTATTTTATATTTTTTACAATTACTACGACTACTGTTCTTCGAAGTAATGCTTGTAGTAGTTTTTTGTTTTGTTTTTGTAGTGATTTGTTACTTGTAAGGGGCTTAGTACCGGGTTATAAGGGGCTGCTAAGGAGATATACATCCGTAAGAAAACAGCAATAACATTTGTTCAACAGTTATGCTTTTTCATTTAAATTTAAACTAAGATTCAAAAAACATATAAGAATATCACGCTTAGAATGAACACTTACATATAGTCATAGAATTATAATTAATCTGTAGTCGAAAGTATGTAAAGAGATGCTAGAATGAATTACGGAGAAGATGAAGAATAAAGTAACGAAACGGCGTAAAAGCTAAAAAAATTAGAAAAGGAAAATGGAGAGATGAATTAAATGTTAAAGATAATTAAACATTTAAAACCTTTTACTGCCTCAATCATTGCAGTTATATGTCTATTATCCATACAAGCCGTATGTGACCTGTCACTGCCAGACTACATGTCTAAGATTGTGAATGTAGGTATTCAGCAAAAAGGTGTAGAAAACGCAGTACCTGATGTTATTCGTAAAAGTGAGCTGGATAAACTTAAGCTCTTTATGAATGAAAATGAGAAGAAAAAAGTAGATGACAACTATGTGCTTTTAGATAAGAACAATCTTTCTCAAAGTGAACTAAAAAATGACTTAAAAGATTATCCGCAGCTTGATAAAGAACCACTTTATAAACTACATACAGAGGATAAAAATATACTTAACGATCTTAACGATATCTTTGGGAAACCAATGTTAATTACACAAGGAATTGAAAAAGGCGGCTCATCTGCTTTCACTGCGCCAGGTGATAACAAAACACCAGCGAAGCTTCCGCCAAATACAGATCCTTTTGCAGTCATTGCGAAACTGCCTCAAGATCAAATTGATGCAATGAAAGAAAAGGCAGATGAAAAGTTTAAGAATATGCCAGGCAGCATGGTAACACAGTCAGCCGTTTCATTCATTGAGAATGAGTATAAAAAAATCGGTATCAATACAGATAAGCTTCAATCTAATTATATTCTTACTTCTGGCGGGAAAATGCTACTTTTATCCTTAGTGAGTATGGTAGCTACCGTTATCGTGAGTTTACTTGCTGCAAAAGTAGCTGCTGGACTCGGCAGAGATCTTAGAAAGAAAGTATTTAGGAAGGTTACAAGCTTTTCAAATGCTGAGTTTGATAAGTTTTCCACTGCCTCTTTAATCACAAGAAGTACAAATGATATTCAGCAAGTGCAAACACTTATGGTTATGCTGCTTCGAATTGTATTCTATGCACCGATTTTAGGCATAGGCGGCATTATTAAGGTACTTACTACAGACCTTTCAATGGGATGGATTATCGCAGTTGCAGTTATCGCGATTTTAAGCTTAGTCATTGGTTTATTTAGCATCGCGATTCCTAAGTTTAAGAGTATCCAAAAGTTAGTAGATAAAATTAACTTAATCACTCGTGAATCTTTAACAGGTATGCTCGTTATTCGTGCTTTTAATAATCAAAAGCATGAAGAAAAGAAATTTGAAAAAGGAAATCAAGATTTAACAAAAACAAATTTATTTGTAAGCCGTTTAATGTCATTTATGATGCCAATGATGATGTTTATCATGAATGCCGTTACTGTACTTATTATTTGGGTTGGATCACACCAAGTGGATATGGGACATATGCAAGTTGGTGATATGATGGCATTTATGCAATATACAATGCAAATCATCATGGCCTTCTTAATGATTTCAATGGTATCCATTATGGTTCCACGTGCTTCTGTATCCGCACAACGTATCGCAGAAGTTTTAGACACTGACGCTACCATTCGTGATACAGTGGAGCCAAAAACATTTGCTTCAGACAAGAAAGGCTACGTTGAATTTAAAAATGTTAGCTTTAGATATCCAGGTGCAGAAGAAGATGTGCTTTCGAATATTACCTTTACCGCAAAGCCTGGAGAAACGACAGCTTTCATCGGAAGTACAGGTAGTGGTAAATCAACATTAATCAACTTAATTCCACGCTTTTACGATGTCACAAGCGGCCAAATATTAATAGATGGCACTGATATTAGAGAAGTATCTCAGAAGGAATTAAGAGAGAAAATCGGGTATGTACCGCAAAAAGGAGTTCTATTCTCAGGTACGATCGAAAGTAATTTGAAATACGGTAAAAAAGAAGCGACTGAAGAAGAACTAGCAACAGCGGCAGAAATCGCGCAAGCGATGGAGTTTATTAACGCGAAACCTGAAAGCTTCCGTGCAGAAATATCACAAGGTGGTACAAACGTTTCAGGTGGTCAAAAACAAAGACTTTCTATTGCGCGTGCTCTTACGAAAAAATCAGAAATCTTCATATTCGATGATAGTTTCTCAGCTCTTGACTTTAAGACAGACGCAGCATTGCGCAGAGCTTTAAACAATGAGATTGCAGGAAGTACTCTTTTACTTGTTGCCCAAAGAATCAGTACCATTATGAATGCAGATAAGATCATTGTACTTGATGAAGGAAAAATAGTTGGAACTGGTACTCATGAAGAGCTTATGGAAAACTGTGAAGTTTATAAGCAAATTGCTTTATCACAACTTTCAAGAGAGGAGTTGTCATCATGAGTGATAGAAAAATAGAAAATAGAAAACAAGGCGGTCCTGGTGGTGGTCATGGCGGCGGTCATATGGGCGGCGGCATGAGAAAGATTGAGAAGGCAAAAAATTTCAAAGAAACGATGAATAAGTTACTTCAATACTTAAAGCCATATAAGTTCTCAATCCTAATCGTTATTATTTTCGCAATCGGCAGTGCTGCCTTTGCAATCGTCGGTCCAAAGATTTTAGGTAAAGCAACAACAAAACTTTTCGAAGGACTCGTAGACAAAGTAACAGGCGTGCACGGTGCTGCCATTGACTTTACCTATATCGGAAACATTGCCCTTCTGCTCCTTGGATTATATATAGCGAGCACTGTGTTTTCCATTATACAAGGATATATCATTTCGGGAGTAGCACAAAAGGTATCTTATAACTTCAGAAAAGAAATTGATGAAAAGATCAACCGTATGCCGCTTAAGTACTTTGATAAAACAACGCACGGAGAAGTATTATCTAGAGTTACGAATGACGTAGATACTGTGAGCCAGACTTTAAACCAAAGTATGTCTCAAATCATCACATCCGTTATTACAATCATCGGTGTACTCATCATGATGTTATCAATCAGCTGGCAAATGACATTAGTGGCGCTCTTAATATTGCCAGTATCAATGATGCTCATAATGGGAGTAGTAAAAAGATCACAAAAGTACTTTAAATCCCAGCAAGAATATTTAGGACACGTTAACGGTCAGGTCGAAGAAATTTATAGTGGTCACAATATCGTAAAGGCTTTTAACACTGAAGAAGAAGAAGTGAAAAAATTCGAAGAGGTGAATGATACTCTTTACCACTCTGCATGGAAATCTCAATTTTTATCTGGAATGATGATGCCGATTATGATGTTTATCGGTAATATCGGTTACGTAGCTGTATCCATTTTAGGCGGATGGCTCGCTGTAAAGAGAACAATTGCTGTTGGAGATATTTTAGCCTTTGTTCAATATGTTAGAAGCTTTACACAACCAATCGCTCAAGTGGCTCAAATCGCTAACGTACTCCAATCCACTGCAGCTGCTGCAGAAAGAGTTTTCGAATTTTTAGATGAAGAAGAAGAAATTCCAGAAACAAAAAACCCAGTGAAGCTGCAAGAGGTTAAAGGAGAAGTTACATTCAAGGATGTTCAATTTGGATATAATCCAGATAAGATCATCATCAATAACTTCTCAGCTAATATTAAACCTGGACAAAAAGTAGCAATCGTCGGACCAACTGGAGCTGGTAAAACAACGATTGTGAAACTATTAATGCGATTCTATGACGTAAACAGCGGTACGATCTGTATAGACGGTCACGACATAAAAGACTTTACGCGCGAAGACTTGCGCAATATGTTCGGGATGGTACTGCAAGACACATGGCTATTTAACGGCTCCATCATGGAAAACATACGTTACGGTAGACTAGATGCTACTGACGAAGAAGTAATCGAAGCAGCGAAAGCAGCTCACGTTCACAGCTTCGTAAAAACATTACCAAATAAATATCAAATGGAACTAAACGAAGAAGCAAGCAACGTATCCCAAGGACAAAAGCAACTACTAACAATTGCCCGCGCTCTTCTAGCGGATCCGAAAATACTCATACTCGACGAAGCAACAAGCTCAATCGACACTCGTACAGAAGTACTGATTCAAAAAGCCATGGAAAACCTCATGGAAGGCAGAACAAGCTTTATTATCGTTCACAGATTATCAACAATACGTGATGCAGATTTAATCCTTGTCATGAAAGATGGGGATATTGTAGAACAAGGTAATCATGAGGAGTTATTGAAGGCTGATGGTTTCTATGCTTCGCTTTATAATAGTCAGTTTGAGAGTGCGGATGCTTCGTGAGATGAAATAGAAGAAGCTTTCCCAAAAGGTCATTGAATAACGACCTTTTGGAGAAAGCTTCTTTTGCATAAATAGGTTGCTTTTTATAGTAACATTTTGAAATTTCTTCGTAAATTCTACTGCCATTGTGTAAAAATATGAAACAATGAGTTAAGGATAGTATGTGTCCAAAATTAGGGAGTTAATCCGACCCTTTCCATTTGAGAGCGCGCTTTCCCAAAACCTAAATTCACTATGTGAGACAACTTTATTCATTTTATTTAGTATGTTTCTCTCAATACATACCCAATCTGTTTCTCATAAATGTAATTCAAGAAGTTACTAGATGTCTCATTTTTTGCATTACATATATTCATTTTTTATTTAAGGGGATATAAACTTTTATTCATAATACAATGAAATACTTTTCATCATTTATTAGCAATCCAACTTCATCTAAGCAAATTCCAACGCTTCCTACTTATAGATACTGATACATAATACTATCTACATAAACACTCTAAAACATCCCTAAACAACACCGAAGAATTCCTCACAACCAAATCCAAAGGCACCTCTTTAAACACTTCCTCTTTTCCAATCATCACATTCTCCTGCTCATAATCAATTTTAATTTGAACATCTTGAACATAATAACTCTTAATGGAAGATGCCTCGTCCAAATTAGAATGATCCAGCTCAACTTTCACCTGTTTTGTAAATCGGCGCAGCGTTTTCCAAAGAGCTCGTTCTTCTTTTGACTTCATAAACAACTCCGGAAGTCCTTGCACTTCTTTTAATAATGACATGTTTGTTAGTGTATATACCTGTATTCCATATCCTACTGGGCGAATAAGATGATCAAGCTTTTTCCATGGTGATAGTTCGAAATAAACATAATCAGTTGTTTTGTCGCTCGGCAGTTCATAAATTTGATTTCGCTGTTTTATTTGGATATTTTTAATTTTTGCGACATACTGAATGCCACCGTTTTCTCCGTGCCATTTTTTTGGTGCATACAATGCCACATACTTCGCTTCTTGCCAGCCTTGTTTTAATTGTGAAACAGGAATATGATAAAAACCTTCTTTCATATATGCCTCGTAATATTCTTTGTTTTTCACAGCGCCGACGAGTACCTTTTCGTCTAAAGAAGATTGCCATTCCTCTCTTGTTCCTCTTGGAAGAATTCCTTCTCTTATAATCTCTTCTGGGCTTTTTTCAATGAGATGATCAAGAAATTGTTCTACTAGTCTTGTTGCATTTGGTAAAAATGGAAGTCCACCAATATTTACTTTTTCAATGCTTTTATAAAAAGGATGATACTCATATTCTTCCTCTTGATTCCACGGGAATAATACATAAGCTCCATAGGCTGCCCTCTCAAAAGGCCCTCCTTGATCCACTACTAACGCATCTCGGTACCGGTGCATCGTGTTAATGTCTTCTTCCATTGGACCAGGCGTTCCATACTGTCTTTTATAATGGGAACCACTTTTTGCAAAATCGATTCGATATTTAGCGTCAAAAATATACTGATACTGATAGTCTTTTCCTTTCTTCTCAATAGCAAGCGTCGTATCTGGCTTTTGAGTAACAGTTGGTAATGCTTTATTTCTCTTTTGAAAATACAGCTCAATCACTTCATCTGTTTCAGGGTGAATAAATGTTCTTTTTGCAGTTTTACTTTCATCGAGTGTCACATATAACCCATCTTGCCGAACTTTAATAATGTCTTGATCAACTGTTACATATTTTTTAGATAGAATCTGACCAAGCTTTAAGTACGTCCAATACTCATACAATCTCGCAACGTCTTTAACAGACATTTTAAAGATCTGTCCTCTTAACGTTAAACCTCTCGATAACATTAAAAAAATCTGATATGCATCTCTATAACCAGCAGCCATTTGAATGACAAGAGAAAAAACGGAGCGATCCAATTTCCCTATCCCATTCCAAAACAGATCATTCAATTCATTTTTCATTCGGGATTTCATTTTCCTTACGTTTTGAATTAGATCGTCGTCAATTGGTAAACTTTTAAAGCCAGAATCCTCTTCCAAAGATTTAAGTAAATCATCGATTTTATGTACCACTCTCTGAATCATCCACTTAACAAACCGATTTTCCAATGTATCGTAGGATACTTCCTTATAAGCTGTAATTCCTTTTGATGGAACCATGTTTGCTCCTACTTCTTGAAACAAATGAGGTCTTTTTCGTAAGTAATTCATTCCAACAGAATCTAGCCTACGAATATTCTCTCCTCGTACAAGCTGATGTCGAGTGGTAAGTGTATGGTGCGGCTGCCTTTTAATATGAGAAATCGCCTTTATAAATCTATGAAAAGAGTCATTTAAAATTCGATAAAACTCACTTTTAGATGGATTAGTCGCATAGATTGTTGATGCTCCTAAGTAAGTTCTTTTCAATAAATGAAACGCCAAATTATAAATTTCATCATTTACTTCTTCCAATAATGCTCGATAGTCATCTTTATAATCGAGCTTTGATGGGAAAATTTCTAATGTAATTGTTAGTAGAGATTTTTTATCATCCCGAATTTCAAATGTTGTATAACCTACTTCATTTGGAAATGAGAGATTCCCCATTAATATTTTCAATGAGCCCATTTGAGTAGAGCTGATTGCTTTTCGAAGAGATGGATGTTCATGGTGAAAGGACAACTCTCGATCATTTTTAGGAACAATAACGAGCTGATAACTTCTATTCTCAAAAAAGATAGGAGGGTACTCGGCTAATTCGCTAAGCTTTTGTAACCGCACATCATATACCACGATAGATTCCACTTCCTCAGACACATGAAAATGCATCATTTCATCTGAAGCAATTGATTGATGTTTTTTTAAGCTCTCATATTTTTCATGATAGGGATTCCCTTTGATAGTCAATGACAAATCCACTGTCTCAATCTTAACTAGCTCTATATCACCGTTAGATCCAGAAAGAGGTGAAGCCATCATACTCGAACCTCCTTAACATATGAGACAGCTTTTTAGCAGAACGAGGATACTTCGCATAGGACAGAGCATCTTCATTATCAAACTCTTGATTTGTACATAGCGTATATAATTTCTTCAATACCTCCTCTGTCCGTCCATCACTTCCTGCAATACGAGGTAAAATCTTTTGGTAAATTTGATAGTCTAACGCCTCGTCAAACGATAATAGTTCACTTTTTTCATTGTAAGCCATGTAAAAACAAATTTCGTCACGTATCCGGTACCCAACTTGTGCTCCGATCAGTTCAAGAATTTCATTCATTTCAATTAAAATATGAGATACTTTCTTCACGAGATCTTTATTAAGCTGAAAACATTCTTTTAAATGAAGAAACTTGGCTGTCAAGGAACTGCTGGAAACACACTTTGCCTGTACTTCTTCTGCATCCATTAAAAATCCAAAGGAATCTAATTTCACTTGATTAAATTCAATCGTATTTGCACGATCCAGTACTTTTTTACTTAATGGATGTGTCGTTTCATCCATATTGATCGTTCCAATGACGTACACATTTGATGGAATCGTAATTCGTTTGCCAACAATCGATTCTGGAAGAACAGCCGATGTAACAATCTCTCTCTCTTTCCATTTCCGGCTTTCAATGACACTTAGAAAATCACTGAAATAGTACTCTACACGAGCTAAGTTCATCTCATCGAGCACAACAAAATAAGGCTTGTCCGGATTCTCTGTTGCTTTTTTAAGAACTTGAATTAACGGCCTTTCCTGAAATTCACCTTGAATATTCACGTAACCAAGTAAATCAGAACTATCGCTCCAATCAGGGCGAACAGGAATAAGCGTGAACTGTCCATTTTCCTCAGTCGCACCTAAACTTTCAGCAAACCACTGAACAATTTTTGTTTTTCCTGTCCCTGAAATACCAGACAAAATAACAAAGGGCTTTGTTTTTAGAGAAAAGACAAAGTTAATAATATCTTGTCTATCGTAATAGAAGCCTTTGCTTTTCATATAAGAAGAGACATGATCTACAATTTCCTTCTCGTTCAAATCTATTTCTTTTTTCTCGGAAACCATCGGAAGATCAATCCCTTTCTCTCTAAAAGCAATGTATCCCTCATAATAGCTAAGCATTTCTTTTAAATCTTCTACTAATTCTGCTTCACTTGGCATTTGATTAACATCATATACAATGTATGCTGCTGTTGAATTTGCATAGCCTTTCGCTTTTGGACTTGTACCCAGGAAAATCCCATCATCTTTTTTCACTTTTGTAGACATATGTATATGTTGACAGATTTCTTTTTTAATTTCTTCCATTTCCTCTTTAGAAGTTTCAGTTACTCCTTGCGCTAGCGTTAAATATAGTTGCTTCATATCTTCGCTAAATAAATAAACGATATAATAGCCTCGCTGCGTCGATGTCGTAATGTTTTTATTCATAATAGCGAGCCATGGAACAGCGGCCCAATTCCCTTGTCCAACTGATCCTGTAACAACGTACTGATTATGATCGATAAAAGATAAACGAGTTACCTCCGTTGTCATTTCATTTCGAACGACTGAACCAAGTTTATGACCCGCAAATTTTTCCGTTCTTGCCTCTAAATACTCATGCATAACAGTTAAAAATTTTTCACGTAAGTTACTATTCATCGTATCGTCCTCTTCATCATTCTCTTTTAAATATTGTTCAACTGGAACCCACCTCTCGTTAATTAACCCTACCTTCTCAAGCCACATTAACAAATTATGAGTACGTTCCTTGGCTACTGATTCAACCATTAAATTATCTCCTCGTGAATTTCGAACGATCGTCATTCCTAAATTCACTAAAGCCGCTTTCTTTTCAGCCCTTGAATAACTATTTAAAAGTTCGAGTACAAATAGAGCAATTCGAAAATATTCTTGCTTCAAAATCAAATTTCGAATAAAAGCATCCTTATTTTTTGATTCAATATATTCATTTAATAGAGCCCGATTAATCTCATGAGCTTCATCCCAAAAGCCCAATAGTCTCAAATCTTGCCGTCCACGAGATTTCACCCTATATAAATTCCCATCAATTTGGTGACTGAGATTTTTCGGATCATAAGTATTATCTATTACCTTTTCTAAAAAAGTGATCACTTTATGATATTGCTCACATGGTAGATCATCTGTTTGAAATTCTTTAAGTGTAATAGATTTTGAGTCAGTTACATTCACAAAAGGAAGTTGTGAAAAGAAAGCCATCAAAAAGGCATTGTGTTCACTTGCTTGTCCAAAATCTTCACTCGTTACCGTACGTACATTTGTAAATTTTCGCCAAGCTTGCTGAAGTATCTCAAAAGTTATCATAAAGTATGGCTGCGATTCTTCTCCTCTTTTGTACTTCTCACGTAAAAGTTCTGTTTCAACGTATAGTCCTTCATCATCTGTCTTTATAATCAAATAAGATTTACTAGTGTTTATGTCATTAACCTGATTGGTTCCTTTAGCGAATTCAATTATGAGTTGATCTAACATTTTTACCTCCGTAGTTACAATTAATTACAATTACTATTATTGTAACAAACTATATATAAAAGAAAAATGATACGCTATAACGCATGATTAAATAACCTTTCAGAAGGAGATATAGTCAAAACATTCACTTTTCTACTTTGTATTGTCTTTCTGCTTCTGACAGAGTCATTGTCACCACAGCAATTCGCTTATCAATTAAAGCACTTGCAACTTCTCCCTTATTTTCATACACAAAAAACTCAAACTCTTCCAGATTGCCTCCAAACAATTTGCTCAACTATAAAATAGAATTAATCTTCATTACATTGAGACTTTTCAGATAAAAAGATATAATTTATTTACGCTTTCATACTTAGTCCATAATGCTGTTTTTCAAATTACTTCTATAGTTTTCAAATGTAGAAAACGAAATTTCTTCAAAGGAGGGTTCAACCATGTCTCTATCCATCGAGTACACAAATACAAAACGCATCACGCGAAATATCTTTAAAGGTTCAGTTGGAAATCTAATTGAATGGTACGACTGGTACATCTATTCTGCTTTTGCAGTGTATTTCTCAGCAGAGTTCTTTCCTAAGGGGGACTCAACCAGTCAACTGCTTAACACAGCAGCAATCTTCGCCGTCGGTTTTTTGATGCGCCCGCTCGGAAGCTTACTGATGGGCCGTTATGCGGATCGTCACGGCCGCCGGGCTGCACTGACGCTTTCTATCACCATCATGGCCGGTGGTTCTCTAATTATTGCCTGTACCCCAGGTTATAGCACCATTGGTATAATGGCCCCTATTATTCTAGTTCTCGCACGTCTGCTTCAAGGATTGTCATTAGGTGGAGAATATGGAACTTCGGCTACATACTTGTCCGAGATGGCCAGCAGTGGCCGACGTGGTTTCTACTCGAGCTTCCAGTATGTAACACTTGTTGCTGGACAGCTGGTAGCACTTGGTGTTCAGATCATCCTCCAGCAAATACTCAGCGAGCCGGATATGAAGTCTTGGGGCTGGCGTATTCCCTTCATCATTGGAGCAATGGGAGCAGTAGCTGTATTGTGGTTGCGCCGTACGATGGATGAATCGGAGCAATTCTCAAAAATGGGATCTGAAAGCCGTGAGAGTGCTGGAACCATTAAAACTCTGATGAAACATCCTAAAGCGGTATTAACAGTAGTCGGGCTAACGCTCGGTGGAACCGTTGCCTTCTATACTTACACGACGTATTTACAGAAGTTCATGGTGAATACTGTAGGCCTTCCTAAGGAATTTGTCAGCTGGATTAACTTTATTGCCTTACTGGTATTCGTCATACTTCAACCGCTCGCTGGTATGTTATCCGATCGGATTGGGCGACGTCCGCTATTAATTGGTTTTGGCATCCTTGGAACTTTACTGACAGTGCCACTGTTCCTAATTATGGAACAAACGGCAGATCCTATTGTTGCTTTCTTGCTTATGATGGTAGGTCTCATTATTGTCACCGGTTATACTTCCATCAATGCGATTGTGAAAGCCGAGCTCTTCCCGACTGAAATCCGTGCTCTTGGCGTGGGATTCCCTTACGCAATTACTGTCGCGGTATTCGGCGGGACGGCGGAGTTCATTGCATTATGGCTGAAAAGCATTGGGCTTGAGTCGCTCTTCTACTTCTATGTAGCTGGCTGCATTGCCATAAGCTTCATCACTTATTGGCGTATGGCTGAGTCATCAAAAACCTCTCACATCGAAGCTGAGCTAGCCGATGACAATACGCTAGCTGCTCGCAAATCTGGTTCACGACACTCTTAAATGTCATAAATAGCTATTTTTAAGATAAGAAATCTTTCTTGATTGTTTACATTTTCTAGCAGTAATGTAGAAGTAATAAATATCATTATATTGAAAAACACTCCGCTGCGAGTGTTTTTTTAATACTTAGGTCCCATATAGTCATAACTTTGATCTAATGCCTTAATTAAGTCAATTGCACTCTTTAATTCCTGTTTATCAGACTTTAATTCTTCCATCTTTGTCCTGATATCTTTTCCGAAAACCTCTAAATCAGCAATTGCTTTCTTTCCCACACCAAGTTGCGACCAACTTGATAGAAGTAAATTATGAATATCACTTACTACACTCTTATTATGATTTAAATCTTCAATCATATGTTCAAATTGTTGTAAAGCTTGATTCAAGGATTCTTCATTTAAATAAATTCTTGGCATAATAATCCCCCCTATTATTGTCCATCTACCCTCTTATAGTCATTCACTTTCTTTTCAATAAAATCCGCAATCTCTGTAGCTGTTCTTATGTACCAAAAACTCAAATGTTCCACATGGGCACGTATATCTGTTATCTTTGCTTCTAAACGTTTACTTTCAGCTGTTTCTAATAATTCCATCATATTCGAAGTTAATCTTGGTACTCTGTTTTGAAACTCTTGTGCATTTTGCTTCATACGCTTTACAGCTTCCTCTAAATGTTCTACTACTACGCGAATTTCTCCCCCACCTAGTAATTTACCAGGAGATTCCCATACTCTTTCACCAGTATCTAAATTCAAAAGATATGAATTTGATAAATCACCATCTTTCCCAAATTGGAAATTACTGTCTGTTTGATAATGAAAGCCTGGTTTATCTTTTACAGAGTCCAAAAAGCGCTTTGCTTCAAACAATAGCCTTTGTTCTAATGGTAATTTAGAAAGGTCTTCTTCTGAAATAGGTGGCGTGACAGCATAAGTAGAACCTATGTGACCATCATATGGCCCAAAAGGACCATAACCAATTGTATCTGATCCGTGAACAATTGAAACAATCCTATTTTTAAATTCCCCGTTATTAGCTCGTTCTTGCAAATCTGGTGGAAGTAAATGTTTTGCACTTGGCGCATTCCAAGTCAAACATCTCGCACTCTCATCAAATGCTGCAACATACTCAGCTAAAGCACCACCTAAAGAATGACCTGTAACATATAATTCTACATCTTTATCCTTATAATGTTCGTTGACTTTTTCCATTACTTTTTCAGCTTGCTCAAATTGATTATGATATTCCCATTGTTTATTTTCTTCGTTCCAATATTTTCCCGGTTCAATAGTTTCTGTTCCTGAACCTGTAGATCCTGATGATGGAGGTGGCGCTGGATCATGTACGCCTTCACGCATAATAAAATGATTCCCATCTGTTTTTATATCATTGAATGTTTCACCAGGTCCTACCGGTACTCCACCTATTGTTTTGAATGCCGTACTCCCCTCTGTACCACGGAAAGCCACCATCACTTGTGTTTTCCCATCTACTACTCTTTCAAACACTACAGCATCCATTCCTGTTTGTTTGTCATGGAATGTTTTTCCTGTTTCCCACTTTTGGATAGTATTCCCATCCCTGTCTAAGACAGCAAACCCCTTTGCTAAATCCTTATCAGATTGATAAGCACCCCTTGACAGCTGATAATAACTTGAATCTAAAACTCTATCATTTTCATTCAAAACAGTTCCCCTCCAAGAAAATTTAATATATTCTAAATATAGAATATATTAATGGGGGACTGATGATTGAAAAAATATTGTTTAGGACTAATCATAATTTTTACACTAATATTTTTAGGGGGATGTAGTATGAATAATGATAAAAAAAATGAAGAACAAAAAATAGTAGAGAAAGCCAATGAAACAGCCATTAAATATTTTAAGGAAAAAGAAAATCTAGATGTAGTAATTACTGGATACGAATTTGCTCCGAGTGATTTTCAAACTGTTTTTATAAAAGGACATGTTAAAAACGATAAAAGCCAAGCGTTTACAGTGCATGTAGAATACGGAGGTAGTGATTATAGAGTAACTTCTAGAACATACTCTGAAAGTCTAGAATGAAAAAACTAAGTAATTAGACACTCGCTAGAGTGTCTTTTCTTTATAAAAAAATCCCCACACAATGTGTAGGGATCCAATGTAAAATAATACTTTTTTGAAGGAACATCTTCATAATAGTACAGACGTCCCCCACTGACAAAACAGTAAAAAAACACTCTTAGTAAGTGTTTTTTTACTACTTAGATCCCATATAGTCATAACTTTGATCCAATGCCTTAATTAAGTCAATTACACTCTTTAATTCTTGTTTATCAGACTCTAATTCCTCTATTCTTTCACTCTCAGAATAAATGGGATATTCTAATTATATAGTGTATTCTAAAAGAGGATGATTTAATTTGCAAAAAGGTGTTTTTACCAATAGCAGTAATAATCCTGTTTTTTATAGGAGGGTGTATATATATAAACAAACAAAATAATAATGAAAAAGAAGCACTAAAAGAAAAAGAAAAAGAAGTAGCTATACAACATTTTAAAGAGGATAAAAACCTAGATATCACAGTGACAAAAGTCGAATTTGATCCCTCAGATTTTGGAGTGATTTTTGTATCAGGTCATGTAACGAATAATCCGAACCGTAAAGTAACTGCAGATATAAATTATAAAGATAATTATAGAGTTGAGAGTATAAGTTATGATGACTGAAATAATAATAAAGATTAAAGTAAATCGTTTACTGTAGATGTAGAATATATTGATGACGAGTATAGAGTAACTTCTAAGTCATATTCTAAAAATCTAGAATTAAAAAATTAATTCATGAGACAATCTAGTTAGTGTCTTTTCTTTATAGGGTACCATTAATGGAGGTGAACTAGATTGAAAAAAATCTTTTCCAGCTTGAGTATAGTTTTCTTATTAATCATTTTAGGTGGATGTAATATGGATCAAAAGAAAGCAGAACAACAAATAGTAGAGATAGCCAATGAAACAACCATAAAGTATTTTAAAGAAAAAGAAAATCTAGATGTAGTAATTACTGAATACCAGTTTGCTCCGAATGATTTTCAAACTGTTTTTATAACAGGACATGCCAAAAATGATGACAGCAAATCGTTTACAGTAGATGTAGAGTATATTGATAGCGAGTATAGAGTAACCTCTAAGTCATACTCTAAAAATCTAGAATTAAAAAATTAATTCATGAGGTACTCTAGTTAGTGCCGTTTCTTTATGGGATACCATTAGTAGGAGGAATTGGATTGAAGCAACTCTTTTTCAGCTTGAGTATAATTTTCTTAATAACTATTTTAGGAAGTTGTAATACGGATCAAAAGAATGAAAAACAACAAATAATTGATAAAGCAACAGAAAGAACTGTAAAATTTTTTAAAGAAAAACAAAACTTGGATGTAGTAATTATAGATCATGAATTTGGTCCGAATGATTTACAAGTCATTTTCATTTCAGGATATGTTAAAGATGACAAAAGTAAAACGTTTGATGTCGCTGTACAATATGGAGGAAATGAGTACACAATAGGTTCGATTTCTAAAAGTGAAAATCTACAGTTAAAATAATAAATATAGAAACACTCTTAAGAGTGTTTCTATATTTATTAGATCCTATAAGGTTTAGGATATTCTAAATTGGAAAATAACATTAGTGAAGGATAGATATGAAAATAAAAAGAGATCACCCTCAGCAGGCAACCTCTTTATTACAGAATAAAATTCACACTTACAACCGAACGCTATTTCCTACTCCAGTTTCAATCGCTTTCTCATAAGAATACTTCGCCACTACAATATCCACAACAGCCAGCCCAACAGATTTAAATACAGTAATTTCTTGATCAGTTTCCCTGCCAGTTCGTTCACCGCTTATAATTTGTCCAAGTTCTGCATGGATATCGCTCTCTTTGCAAATCCCTTCTTGTATTGGGATTTGCAAGTCACCGGTTTCCTCTAGTGCTGTTTCTTTTGATTCTACCACTACTTTATTGGCTGAAGAAATGACATGAGAAGGCAACTCTTGCATTTCCGGCCTGAAAGAACCGACAGCATTTACGTGAACACCAGGTTTTAATGTGTCTGAAAAGATTGGCGCGTGAGAGTTCGTTGTGGTGACAATAATATCTGCTTCACGTACTGCTTCATTCGAATCTGAGTATATAAGCAGGTTTGTTAAATTTCTTTTGTATATACGCAGCAAATTCAGCAGCACCTATAACTAACATATTTGCTCACCCTTTTCTAAATTCTCCCCCAATGTTTCATCAGATTCCATATTCTTATTCACAACCTGCGCCCCAACTAAATCACCCGTAATATTGACAACTGTATGCCCCATATCTACGAGCGGGGAAACGGCTGCGATAATTGGAATAATTGTGAGAGGAAGGCCTAGCGTCGAGAGTAAGATCGTTGCGGTGATGACATCCGCTCCTTTTACGCCTGCACATCCGGCTGCAAGTACGATTCCTAGAAATACGGTTTGTACAATCAGGCTGAATGTAATCGGAATGCCGTATACGTTTAAGGCAAAGACGGCTAGAACGCCTAATGCTGCTGATAATCCGTTCATGTTAACTGTGGCACCGAGCGGAATGGTAAAGCCAGCTACTTTTTCAGGTATATGGAGTCTTTTTTGGGCTACTTCCATTGTGACAGGAAGTGTGGCACTGCTTGATGTTGTACTAGCAGCTACAAGCATAGCTGGACTCACTTGTTTGTAAAAATGAACGGGACTGATTTTCCCAATCGTTTTCAATATAATTGGATACATAATGAATAGAATAAGTAGTAATGACAAGTAATCGGCTACTACATAGCTAACGACTGCGGTGAGCATTTCAGCTCCAAATGTTCCGACTACATTTGCGATGAGTGCCATAATTCCGTAAGGGGCAAATCCAATAACGAGTTCAGCAATTTTGATCATTAATGCCGATCCTTCATGAGCTAATTTACGAATTCCTTTCGTTTGATCTCCAAGAAGAATGAGTGCGATACCGACAAAAATTGCGAAGATAATGATTTGAAGCATATTCGTTTCTGAGGCTGCTTGAATGACGTTAGAAGGAAACCACTGGGTGATGTTATCGACAAAGTTAAATTCTTCTGATTTAAAGCTCTTTCCTTTCTCAAGAAGTCCTTCTGCTCCTTTACCAGGATTAATGAGAACTGCAATTGCTACACCGAGGCTTGTGGCTAGTACAGCGGTTATTGCATAATACACAAAGATTCTGCCACCGATTGATTTTAACATTTTCGGATTTTCAAGCTGTGCGATTCCCGATACAATGCTTAAAAACGTCAAAGGAACGATAATCATTTGTAGTAAACGGATAAAAATATCCCCTATTGCTTTCAAAACGACAACTTTCGGCCCCAATATTACTCCCAGCAAAATCCCTATGAATGCCCCTATCAAAATTTTGATAGGTAAACTCTGTTTCCTCCACCACTTCATCCAAATTCCCCCTTTATAAGAAGAGTTATTTTCTAAGCAGAAAACAACTCTTTAAAAACATTAAGCCAATAAAAATCCTCGTTTTAACGGATCTCTCGGATCCATTACAAATTGATGGAATCCTGTAATAAATGCCTGACCAGTCACTTTTGGAACAATCGCCTCGTATTCCTCTACTTTTGTCACGGACAATACTTCTCCGTTAAATTGGCCATCAGTGATACATTCGTGGATAAAACTTTCTCCCTTCTGCAAGGCACCCTTTTCAAAAAGAGTTGCAAGTCTTGCAGAAGTGCCTGTGCCGCAAGGAGATCGATCTACTTGTCCGTCAGCAAAAATGGTCACATTGCGTAACGTTGCATCTTTTCCATTTGGCTCATCTGAAAAGATAACGCCGTATATTCCTTTTAAATCTTCTTCAAGAGGGTGTGTTACATCTATTTGGCTTTCAATGTAGTGTTTAATTTTCCCGCCCCACGTTTGAATAGCTGATAAATCTTTAAAATTCACTTTTAAATCAAGTTCTTTACTGTCGACAACGGCATAAAAAGCCCCTCCAAAAGCAATATCTACTTGAAATTCATAGCCATCAATTTTTATCGGAATATCTTTCTTGTAAACAAAAGAAGGTACATTTTCAAATGATACAGATTCTACTTGAGTTCCATTATATTTTGCATACGCAATTACCTCTCCTGCCGGGCTATCAATAATAAATTTTTGGTTATCTCCTGTTACTTCAAACATACCCGTTTCAATTCCTACTGTGACGACCGCAACAATTCCATGGCCACACATTGTACTCCAGCCTTCATTATGCATAAATAATACGCCGAAATCAGCATGAGGACTTGCCGGCGGTGTAATGATGCATCCGTACATGCCATGATGTCCTCTCGGTTCATACATTAAAACTTCGCGAAGGTGGTCCAAGTGCTCCATACAATAAGCTCGTCTTTCTAATTGCGTTTTTCCTTTTATCTCTGGCACTCCGCCTGTAATAATACGTAATGGTTCCCCCGCTACGTGTGCATCAATTGTTGTGTATATTTTACTAATCTTCATTTCTGTTCCCTCCATTTTTGTAGTTTAAAAGTGTCTTACTTTTTTATTAGCAAGTATCATGCCAATAGCTAAAACAACGAATATTCTGTTATTTTGTTTACATTGTCCCGAAAACGTTGTATCCTTTTAGCGACAAAGCTGTCTACAAGTGTCTACTTTTATATACAATTCCTATTACGTTTACATGTAAAATTCTGGGGGGATATTCTATGAAACAATCTGATTTTTTTGCGATTCCTACGTTGCATACACTGCTTTCTTACGTAGAAGAAGCGATTTCTATTGTAAATACACAAGGGATCATGCTGTATTGGAATGAAGCGGCGGAAAAAATGTATGACATAAAGAAGGAAGATATTATCGGAAGGAATGTTCAGGAGTTTTTCTTAAAAGAAGATATTATGAATTTAAAAGTTCTTAAAACAGAGCAACCCGTTCGGGATATTTATCACCTCCCGCGGCCAGATAAGCATGTATTGATTAGTACAACTCCCATTTATAATGAAAATAACGAACTGATTGGCTCGATGTCTGTAGAAAAAGATATTACCGCAACGATTAAATTAAACGAAAAGTTATCCTCTACATCTGAAGAACTCCAGCAACTCAAACAACAAATCATTCAAAATAACCGAGACGATCCCTTCAGTAATATAAAAGGAAATAACTTGGCAATCCAGCATATGATTCATGATATGAAAAAAGTGGCGAAGACAGATGCGACGATTTTGATCACTGGGGAAAGCGGCGTTGGGAAAGAACTTTTTGCGCAAGCGATTCACGATGCTAGTTTGAGAAGTAAAAAAGCATTTATTCCGATTAATTGCGGGGCCATTCCTACTGCTTTGTTTGAGAGTGAATTATTTGGTTATGAATCTGGTGCGTATACTGGAGCTGCCAAAGGTGGGAAACCTGGAAAAATAGAATTAGCAGACGGGGGTACTTTATTTCTAGATGAGGTAGGAGAGCTCCCACTTGATATGCAAGTGAAACTACTTCGAGCTTTACAAGAAAAAGAGATTTATCGAATCGGAGGACAAACACCGAAAAAGATTAACGTCAGAATTATTGCCGCCACGAATCGTATATTAGAAGATATGGTGTTAAACGGAACTTTCCGGTCTGATTTATTTTATCGGCTTAACGTATTTACTGCCTGTATCCCGCCACTTCGGGAACGAACGGACGATATTTCCTACTTAGCTCATCATTTTTTCAGAGAATTTTCTTTCAAATATAACAAACCAACCCCTTTCGTTCATCAAGAGGCAACTGAGCGATTACTTGCATATTCTTGGCCAGGTAATATCCGCGAGTTACGTAATATCATAGAAAGACTGATCGTTCTTTATGAAGGCAGCGAAATATACGAATCAGACATTCTCAAGCTACTGCCGCAAGCAAAATCTTTTTCACCACCTATTAACCAAGCTATGCCCTCACTCACTGATGAAAGAGAAAGTCTTGAGAAAACACGCATTCTTCAAACTTTGCAAAAGACATATGGGAATAAAAGCGTTGCGGCGAAAAAATTAGGAATGTCGCGCGCTAATTTGTATAAGAAAATCAAAAAATATGGGATTACTTTTGATAAAACGGATATTTAATACATCAAAACCCCTAATTATGGACTTTATTAAAGAGGCCATAATTAGGGGTCATTCAAGTTTCTATTTAATAAAAACTAGAATTTTTATAAATATTATTCAGCAACCTTCACCATCCATATAAGTAAACTTTCTATCTTGTTAGTAACAATGTGTTGTCTAAACTACTGCCTCTAAATAGATTCAGCACTTACTTATCTCTTTGTATTATTTAAAATACTTCTCATAATCATCTTCATTCTTAAACTCAATCGGCCCAACATCCATGCGGAATTTTCCATCCTCATACAGTAATGGTGAAGCTTCTGAATGATCTCTAGAATAGCTTTCTACGTGAGGTATCGTCAGGAAAATGCGGATTTACAACGTTAAGGAAATTTCAATATTAAAAAGAGATTTAGTTACCAGTTCTATTTATAACAACTTCAGGAGTGCTTTGTAAGTTTTTTACTTCCATAAATGTTTTTAAGTTATATACAAAAACCATGCTTTGACATCGTCTAAAGCATGGTAATTATTTAAACTAATATAAAACTGCTCAGTTGATTTTTTTAGCTCATCTATTTATTGAATTCATTAACTGGAAGAAGTATTCAGGTTTATGAGTCTTATTTAGGTTATACCATGAATGTAATGTATCTGGTGCAAATACATCTAATTTTTTCAGTACTTCCATCGCAAATTCCAGAGGAGCCACTCCTGATGCAGTAACCAAATTCTCACCAGATACCGCAGGTCCCATCTCATAAAATTTTTCTCCTTTATAATTAGGACAGACCATTTTAATATACTCTAAGTTATTGCTTGTATGCTTTCTAGAATCTAGGTAGCCACTATTCGCGAGGCCCTCAGTTGCACCACAAATTGCAGCAACAATAGTGCCAAGCTTTAAAGCTTCACCAATTTTTTTCAAGATAGGTTGATGAATATCTTCTCTCCAAGTAGTCCCTCCAGGTAAAACTAAAAGATCTTTACTCTCAAGAGTACATTCATCAAGGGAAATATCTGGTTTTATGCTCAGTCCTCCCATCGTAGTAATAATTTCTTTATTAGCTCCTACTGTAACTACTTTTAAAGGTGCTAAATCTTTTTTGAAATATCTTCCCGAATTTAGTTCAGCAATTAAATATCCATATTCCCAATCTGACATTGTATTAAATACATAAAGATAAACTATTTTTGTTTGCATCCAATAACACTCCAATCACAATTGATATAGCCTATTATAATATAACTTCCCTGACAGCTAACGTCAGGGAAGTTATATTACTTGATGAAATTTTATTAATTCCGACAGAACTTCAATAAGTCTTTTCTTAAGACTTATTGGCTCAATTCTTATTCCACAATTGCGCCCTATTCTGAAATAAGTTAAATACCCATGTCAGTGTAAAGTTTCTTTGTTAAATTAATTTAAAGAAATTTTAGATTCAATTCTAAATGAAACTACTTGATATCAAATTTTTACGTCGATACACACTTAACGCGATACCTATTAAAAATGCATTAAACAGAGTTGGCATCAATCCATAGCTAATAAAAGGCAAGGATATAGAAGTAATCGGTAATAAGCCTATGATCATTCCAACGTTACAAATGAACTGGACTACAAAAAGAGTCATTCCACCAACAAGAAGCAATTTCCCATAACGATCATTTATTTTATAAGATATGACTATTATCCTCGCTACAAAAAGAGAAAGAATCAAAACAAGGATCAGTGCAAGCAAATACCCATAATAGTAAGTCAAACTTGCAAACACAAAATCAGTATGTGCAGCAGGGAGGAACTCTATATTTCTAGATGTACCAAACCACCCTGCTGACGACATTAACTCTTTTAAACGTAAATACATATACCCTGGACCACCTGCGTCGTGCTCTGGGTTTAAATACCCTAAAATCCTAGCCGAATAGCGTTCTTTTACTGAAGACCAGAAAAATAAACCACTGATAATAAATAAACAAATTGGTACAACTGTAATAATCAATGCCTGTTTCTTTCCTAACTTACTCCACCAAAGCATAACGAATACCATCATGATATAGATAAAAATTGTTGAAAGAATTGATGTAGTTAAGAATAGATACAAAGAAAATAGATACAATATCACAAGATGTATAACCTTTAACCCATTGTTATTGAAAAAGGAAGCCCAAGCTAGAAAAAAGAACGGCACTGCCATTAAACATCCAATTGCAATGGGACCAATTTTTATTAACAGTTCTCCATTAATTGAAGCGTTTGGAAAATAGCCTATCATTAACAGGATGAGTACTCCTATTGTGTAAAACAGCCATCCCAGTCTCTCTAATTTTCGATAATCAATCAGCATCATCCCAAAAGCTGCCGCAACACCGAGAATAACAAATATCACCTTATTGATTAGAAAATGATTCGTATATCCAAGAGCTACTATTGGCAAGAAACCTAGCCCCATAGCAGTCACCAATAAAATAATAATCAACCAATCAACCTTTGGCTTATGAAGTTTGTTAAGTTCTTGACCAAGTTTGATTGGACTTCCCATTTGTTCAACAGCTTTGTCTTCAGCAATTTCCTCACTTAGCCCTTTCTCTATCCACATGTTCTTAGCCTTCTTCAAGTGAAAATCCAATTCAGTTGCCACAAGATTCTTTGCTTCTTTTGATTTAATATGATTGGTGACTTCTTTTAAAAAATGATCCCCTTTTTTGTTCAATTTTGTCTCACCCCTGTACTAATTCTTTTAATATAAATCTTGCCTTTGCAGAATTTTTTTCTGCCTTTCTTAGTATCTTTCTTCCCTTATCATTTAATTGATAATATTTAGCTCCTGAATGATCCCAACTTGATTGAATAAAACGATTCTGTTCTAGACGATGTAATAAGGTGTATAAAAAACCTTCATTGCCTTCGAATTTTCGAATCCCTCTCCCCCGCAATAGCCGTGCCAATTCGTATCCTGTTTTTTCATTAATGAGAAGTTGTAAAACTGCTAAAAAGATATCTTCTTCATTTTCGTATGATTTATTGATTTTTTCGTGTACCTGCTTTCGATGCTGATCAGAAAAACTCAAATGTTTAAAGGTTGTATTCTCCATTGATTTTCGTAGCCCTTTTAATCGATCTTCCATTTGATTATTCCTCCAATCCTTTCTTCAAGAGTTCCTTGGCTCTTTTAAGTCTTGTTTTTATAGTGTTTTCCTTCACTTCTATTACCATAGCAATATCTTTGATTGGCAATTCTTCAAAATAAAAGAGATAAATCACTTCTCGATATTTTATTGGTAAATTCATTACTGCAGAAGCCAGCCTACGGTCCTCAGCATTTTGAATAACAGTTTGTTCAACACTTTCTTTTTGAATCTCAATATACGTAGATTCATCCTCTGTAACGATTACCTTTTTGTTATACCAACTTTTTATATAGTCCTTACAATGATTAATGGCAATTCTCCACAACCATGTTTTTAAATTTGATTTCCCTTTGTATGTATGAAGGGACTTATAACATTTAACAAATATATCTTGCGTTAAGTCCTCAGCGACCTCTTTATTATTCACATATGAATAAACAAGCTGTAAGATTTCCTGTCCATACTTGTTCATTATCTCATCTATAAGGTCCTCCTTATCTTCTATTTCAAACACCTCTGCTGTTAATTCATCCACATCAGTTCCTCCTTCCAATTTATTAGACGACGCACTCCATTGAAAAGTTTTATAAATCCCTAAAAAAAAACGGCTGGCCATGTCCATACCGTTTTTTTAAACCTATCTTTATTTCAAGCTTAATTTTTCTTTACTAAAAATAAATCTGTTATTTTAACAAAGGCATATCCCTTGTTCTTTTCTAAATCATTCTCTACTCTAATTTCTTATTTTACTCCATGAAATTCATTATCCTGCCACCGTTCGTTTCATAAGACTTACTCAATTAAATGGCCCGATTGTGGAACAAAGAAATACTCTACAAAATATATCTTTTTATCAAACTTTTTTACAAATTATCATCTCTTATTATAAATGATCAGACTTTTCAAACTTATCAAGACCTAATTTCTAAAAAACACTTAAAAATCAAGTCTCCAACATATTAGACATATATAATATGTTGGAGACTTCCTCTTTAAATATATCCATATTAAAAACAGTAGGTTTGTCACTTTAAAATAAAGTTCATTCGAAAGTTTAGCTAAGGCGATAAGATCTGGATTGGAATTAACAAAAATACCATGGAACTCAAATATACAGGATGATTCTCAAACCTTTCTTATTAATAAAGTTATGGTCTAAATTCTCCTTCATCCTTCTGCCCGTTAGTTCAGTAACTTCAACAAAAAGAGTGTCAATCCTTCTTGGATCAACACCCCAATACTAAGCTAATTTTTAACATCTTACATATTTACGTTTGAAACCAAGCCTCCCTCTATCAATTTCTTTATGAATACTTTCGTAAGCATTTAGGAAACTGCTTTTTTTCTTGTCCCGTTTTACTTCTACTGTACCTACTTCCTTTGCGGTCTCGACTGCCTTTTCATGTAGCGGCAAATATGAAATCCCCACGGTGTATAGAAAATTATTCATAGCGGATTTCGTTCGTTCTGGCGAATCATGAATCGTATTTTTCACAATTTCAAGCATATTGGAAATCTTACTTTCGGAAAATTCATTGTCTAGGCGATTCCCTAAAAGCCAGCAGTAGCAACTCCAGCCCGCTGACATTCTCAGCTCGTCACCGCTTGCAATCCATTTATCAGCAACGTCTTGTGCAAAATCTGACTCTGATAAAGTTACTGCCACCACAAAATCAGACAGCATATAAAAATACGCCCCATCCATCCAACGATCAAAATCCGACTCACTCATAGCTTTTGGGTTTGCAATAATGCCTGCAAAGTACATCGCATCGTAGTTACCTGTGGAATAAAGCTCTTCAGCTAAACGTTGATTTATTTTTATTTTCTTCGCGATTGGTTTCATAGCACCTGTAGCTACGCCAAAAAGCGGCTCGTGCGCACCATTGGATATGTACATTTTTTTAGTTCGTTCCTTACCAAGGGCTTCAAGCTCCTGCATAACTGTTTCGAAATCCATAGTTTTGCACTTCCTTCCTTAATATTAAGACCCTTTTAATTGTAACCAACTAGTTTATATTCTTTATCAAGTCTTCCATACTTCTCAATTTTACCATTAACCTTATTCAAGTAGGATGTCTACTGTCTATAATTCCTCAACAATTCGGCCCGATTGTTGAATCGAATGACTCGCATTTTTTTAAATAACTTTATTATTTTCAAACGACTTTATTGTAAATTAAACAACGTGATAAGAAATACATAAAATCACTTATTTTAATATCAAATAGTTCTTACATGTGGAGGTTTTAAAATGAAAAATATATTTTACCTTTAATACCATTTATCCTAGGGATAGGATCTCTAGTTAGTTATAATACTATCGGATCTAAAGTTGCATCGGATGGTACTCTTGTAGAACCATTCTATTTACTACCAATGGGTTATGCATTTTTAGCTATCAGTATAATTAGTCTTTTTGTAAGTAAAATGAAAAAAGTTAACGAGTAGATAAAAAAAGATCCTTAATAAGGCTCTTTTTTTATGTTTCCCTCTTGTTTTTGGTATGTTCGGCTTGTATTGAAAGTAAACTTTTATTATTAGTTTACTTTCAATACACTTGTTAACTAAATATTTTTCTTTAGCAAAATAAATTGATTTTTTCTATCCCTCGTGAATTTCTTTAATACTTTTCCCTTCTAAAAACGCATGTCCCGTTTTAATTTTTTCTACTGTTTCAAATCCATACTTTTCATACACTTTTTCTACTGTTTCGTTAATTGGAATCACCCAAAGATTATCTAGTCCTCTATTCATTACTTCACTTTGAATAAAGTGAATAAGTTCACCTATTAACCCTTTACCTCTAAACCTTTCAATTGTAGCTACACTTTCCATTCGGGCCTGTTTTTCATGTTCAAAAATACAAGCGATGGAACATGCTACTCCATTGTATCTAAGTAGATAGTGAGTGAATGCTGGATGTTGGAATTCCTCTTGAAAAGCTTTTTTTCTAACTTCGCCTCCTAACTCTTTTATACTACATTCAATATCTAAAGCTTCTTCAAAATTCAATTCAGATACCTTTTCAATAGTAACTTTTTCATTTTTATCTTTTTTAGTTAATTTCTTATTCCATAATTGGACTGGACTTATTAATTCTTCAAACCCAAAATTCTTTATTTGTAATTCAGAAATCAGTTTTTCTTGCATATCTAAGTTGTATATATAAAATCTAGGTACTATATTTTTAGTCTTATAGAAATGGACTACTTCATCTACTATCATTTGTGGATTTAAACTTACTACACTTACATGTGCATGATTTGCATCATAATAATATGGGTTACTTTCATTACAAAATATAGAACCCCATGATTTCTCTATTCGGCTAGTAAAGGTTTCAAGATATGCAAAATCAAGCTCAAGAACATTTTTAAACTAGTCATACGATATTCCCTCTTCTCTATTTTCTCTTCAATATCTTCTCTGCTTTATTATACATCTAAATATTTTAATTTTCAGTTTTTGACTGAAATATATTTCATACCCTTTAAAAAATATTTTCAAGAAAAATGAATGTAAACTTTTGAATAAAAGTTTACTTTGTAAATTAATTAATAATTATATATAAAGTTATATATATAATAGTCGTTTTTCCCTATACTTACTATAAAGAGGTGAACTTGAATGAAGTTTAAGATTAAACAAAATCCTATTCATATGATTATATTTCTATTAACTATTTTCATTTTTATTGCTATGCTTTTCATACAAAGTGCTAACAATATTTACCTAAGTTGTATGATTCTATTAAATATAATCAATTTTTATTTATTTACAGATCCACTTATAAAATTACTGACAAATCATTAATTATCAAATATTATTTTACAAATACTGAAATACCTTTTGAAGATATCCAGCATATCAAATACCATGGAAAGTCATTGAATTCACAGGACTGGTCAAGACAACGATTAGAAATTATGTATGGATTATTTAATACTTTGACAGTTTGTGTACCAAAAAGAAGAAGAATTCATTAATTTATTAAAAATAAATGTCCTAACATACAAATAATAGACAAGCCCATTAAACAATGAGAACAATGGGCTTATTTTTATTTAAAATCTAGAAAACTACAAATGTAAACTTTTTATTATTAGTTTACTTTCAATGACAGAGCTATTTCTATATAAAGTGAGAAGGGACAAGCATACCAAACTAGAAAATACCCTGTAATATCAATCCTTTCAAGGTTTTCGTATTTATCGCTTTAGTAAGTACAAAATTAATAAAAAAACCTACTAATTAAGTTTGGTCACTTTTAACACGAAAGAATTTTTCTTGTATTACAAACTAAAAGTCCTATATATGAAGAATTCTTTTATATTTTCATTTATGAAATCTTACAACACTGTCACCTTTATGTAAGGTTATTAGATAGTTTAACTATTATTTCAATGTGATAATAAAAGTATAAGAAATACACACATAAAAAATATATTATACAGAGGTAACCATACGATGATTTTAAAACTAGCATTTATACTTTTGGTGTAGTCTTAGTATTATGGGGTATATATAGTACGAAAACATATGAATCATTTTTAGACAAACTCACTGGAATAGGACAGTTATTAGCCGGAATTACATGCATAATTGTAGGGATTTTAAACTTTATAATTAAATAATTTATAATAAACCAAAAAGATCCTTATGTAGCTTTTGAATAAAGTTTGATTAAATTAACTTAATAAACCTTGATAAAAGAGCAAATAGAATCATCGTTTTATAAAAAAGTTTGATAATTTTTGTGATCCTTGCTCAATTAAAGCGCCCGATTGTTGAAGAGTGTTATGTAAGACATAAGCTTTACAAATATTAAAGTAATCTCCTTTTAGCTTAATAACTCTTGTACATTACTGTATATATAATTTCTTAATGACAAAAGTTCATCTGTCTCAAAATTATAAATATCTTTCTCATTCGTATAACTGTTAACCACTTTTTGAATAGTAAAGCTGATTTCTTTTGGAAACGATGCTATCCCCCAGTTACCAGCTTCTTGCTTGGAGGAAATAATCCCTTCTTGTAGATACAAAAAAACTCTAATCAAATTTAATGTACAATAGATTGGGTCTTCCTCAATATTTTCTAAACATCCTTGGAAATCCGCCATAATGGAAGATATATAATGCGAACGCGGTACCACAGGAAAGACTTCAACAATTGGTTTTCCTTCTATACAAAGTCCTCGATGAGTGGTTATAGTTATATGTGCAGCCAAATCAGGATCAGTCTTAATCTCACCATTTAAATATTTATTTGTCCCTTTTGACAAATCCTCTTCATACCGTTTTCTCCAGAATTCACTGTAATGAAAATCAAAGGGACAGGGATGCTTCCAAGTTTCTAATTGTTCTTTATTCATAAAACTTATTTCCAATGGAAATGGTTCATTAGAGCAAGTTAGAAATAACTGCGCTAACTTTCTTTTGGTTTCAATAGCCATCGAATTGTTCGTGACAACCAAAACATCAATATCACTACTTTTTGGATTAAACCCTCCCATCGCCAAAGAACCATGTATGTAAAAACCAATAATATCGTCCTTAATAATTTCTTTAGTCTCGCTCAGGAGGTGAAAAACAAAACCTTTTATATCAGAAGAGTAATTTTTAAAATTATATGTCATATTTATATCCTCCAAGATATTTCTTCTACCTAACTTAATGACAATTATTTCATAATCACGATTCTTGAACAATCATTTCATTCCAGAATATGGCCCGATTGTTGAATAAAGAAATACTCTACAAAATAGATCTTTTATCAAACTTTTTACAAATTATCAATCTTTATTTTAAATCAACACCTTAATTAGGATCTTTTAATACCATAAATGAATGTAAACTTTTAACTAATGGTTTACTTTGGATTTCTATACTACAACTTCACAAATGTTAATATATGTTATATATAGTAGATATTAACTTTGTAAAAAAAGGGGGAATATTATGACTGAAACAAACGAATCTTCAGGAGTCTATTTTAAAAAAGATGTGAAGTTTTCTATTATAATCCCTGCACACAATGAGGAAAAGTACATTAGAAAATGTTTAGATTCAATTGCAAAGGCATCAGAAGCATATAAAGATCAAACTGAAGTCATAGTTGTTTTAAATCGTTGCACAGATAAAACAGAGGAAATAGCAGAGTCGTATAACTGTATTACATTAAAAAATAACGATAAAAACTTATCCAAAATCCGAAATGCAGGGGCCAAAATAGCTAGCGGAGAAATAATCATTACTATAGACGCTGATACCCAAATGACAGGGTCTATGTTGTCTAATGTAGACAAATATTTAGCTTCAGGTAAATACATTGGTGGCGGGGTAACTGGGAAGTTTGAAAGAATATCTTTAGGAATATTCGTTTCCGCAATTTTAATAATAATCCCCTTATTTTTTAAGTATGGAGCTATATCTATAGGGATTTTTTGGTGCTATAGAAAAGACTTTATGGCAATCAACGGATTTAATGAAAACATGCTTATGGCAGAGGATGCAGATTTCGCTAAACGGTTAAAAGAATGGGGAAAGCAAAATAATAAGAAATTCGGTACAATTAAAAATGGAATGATAACTTCATGCAGAAGGTTTGATAAATATGGAGACTGGGCTTTACTTAAAAATCCAAAAGTAATATTAGCCTATCTAAAAGGAAATGACAAAAAATACGCAGATAAAACATATTATGATAACCAAGAAAGATAACTGTGAAGATTCCTAAACCAATCATCATCAAATGAACTAGTGAAACAAGATAAACAAAAACTAAAAGAATCTTATTTATTTAGGATTCTTTTAGTTTTGTTAAATGTAAACTTTTGAATATTAGTTTACATTCAAATCCCCTTAAACATTGACTTCATCCCAATTCCCCTGATATCCTCAAAACACATAACAAAAGTATACATTCAAAGCACTATAAATAAAGAGTTTAAGAAGTCCATGAACAAAAAGAACGATTAAAATTTATCTAATTTATTTCTGTTATAATTGTTAAAATATAGAAATTAAATAAAGAGGTGAAAATATTATGAAACAGATTATTATCTCAGTTATCTGTTTTGCATGCTTATTTTTAAGCTATATACCTTTAAAAAATAAAAAACGTTAAATAAATACTTATTTACATAACCCCACTTCTCGGTAGCAAACATGTTCATGCCGTAATTACATAAAAAAAAGAATTCCTTATGATTTCTGGGATTCTATTTCTTGTTTAAAGTTTGCTCACACAAATGATCTGCACATCAATTCACCTTTGATATACAGATCATTTGTATGATAACTTTTATAAATAAGTGCAGAGAATTCTATTACATGAATACTTTTAGAAGTGTTGCTACTAATGGAATTACTCCACCTAAGAATGATAAAACTGCCATTGCGATTGCCATATTATTTCCTCCTCTTTAAATTTCTGAATATTAAGAATTTTATAAATTCATTATATTACAGATTTAAGAATATAACAATATCTTTTTATTCTCTCTAAGATTTCGAAATATGCCCATAACAACATTTTTCACGCCACATTTATTCATGATAATTAAGTTCACTTTTTCGTTTTGGGACAATTAATCTCTTAAGTTGATAGATGTGTAATAATATCCACAATGTAACAAAGGAGTAATAATAATTACATTAAAGGGCATTTTATGTTATTAAATTTAAAAATATTACATTTTCGTTACAAAACCATTGATTATATTTAAATATCGTAATATAATTCTGTTTGTGGAAATAAAAACTAAAATTATTCATTATTTGGAGGATATGGAAAATGAAGAAAGCTATTTTACCAGTTTTAATGTCTGCAATGTTTGTAGTTCCTGCAGTATCACATGCTGAAAACCAAGAAGCTGTAAAACAACTTGCTCCAAAAACAGAACAGGCAATGGAGAAAACGGGATGGATAAAAGAGGGGAATACATGGTATTTCTATGACCAAAATGGTGTGAAGAAAACAGGTTGGTTAAAAGATAATGGAAAATGGTATTATCTGAATGCATCTGGTGCAATGCAAACAGGCTGGGCACAAGTGAATGGTACATGGTACTACCTGAATACAGATGGAACAATGCAAACAGGTCCTATTGATGATGGAAATGGGCTTTACTTATTAGGAGCATCCGGTGCAATGTATACTGATGCAGGATGGGTTCAATATGAGGGAGATTGGTATTATATTCTCCAAGGCGGAGAACTACACACGGGCCACATTAATTATAATGATAAGACATATTTTTTAAATCCATATAATGAAGGAAGAATGTACACAGGTTGGTTAGGAGAATACAGAACTGGTAACTATTTTCTTGAAGATGGATCAATGGCAAAAGGGTGGAATTTGATTAAGAATAAGTGGTACTACTTTAATCAAGAGGGCATTAGCTATAATGGCTGGTTAAGCTATAAAGGAAGCTGGTATTACTTTGTAGGTGGTGCAATGCAAACAGGTTGGTTACAAAAAGATGGAAATTGGTACTACTTACAATCTAATGGCTCTATGGCAGTAGGAAAACATTTTATTGATGGAAAATGGTATTCATTCAAAGATAATGGCGTTATGATGTAACAAAGGTTTTTTTATTGAATAAATGACATCAGATATCTATTTTAAGATATTTCTATAATAAGAAAAGACACCTGTGTGGGTGTCTTTTTTGTGCTGTCCCTTCTTATTAATCTAGAAAAAATAACGCCTTTAAGAATAATGGGTAGTAAACATTCTTAAGTTGATGGGCATGGGATACCGCCAGCATTTTGGAAAAAACCCACGCTAAGCAAAAAATACAATAAGCCGTCCATATGGACAGCTCATTTACATAATTTTCGTTATCAGAAGTTGTTCAGCGTCAGTTACGACGAGCCAGCACTCACGCCCAAAAACAAGGAAAAAGCAAACATAAATAACACTATATAATTAGAAATGAGCTTCAATATGAACTATCATTAATACTTTGGACCCATCATTATAAATTGATTTACAAAATTCTCCATTGCTCTTCTATATTTTTCTAAATCACCTTGTATCCTTTGAAATTCATCAATTCTATATGTAAGCTTATCATCTACTTCATTCAGCCTTTTTTCAATTTCTATTGAAGTATTTCCTTTCCAGTTATGAGATAATAGTGTTTTAATAGAGTATAGTTTTGTTTTATGATTCTCTAAATCTTCTATACATTTAACCAGTTGATTTGTAGCATTCATTACATCTACAGAATGGTTAATAACATCATAATTTTTCATTCAATGATCTCCTTTCTGTTACCCTTGATTATCCACTCGTTCAAATTCATTTGCTTTTTGATCTATAAAGTCTGCTACTGAATGAAGGGGTTCCATATAACCTCTTTGGAAACCATAAACAGCATAAGTAATCGTATTAATTAAATTCCCATCTACGCTAGCTGGCGATTGATGTAATACATTTATTATTTTATGACTTGCTTCCGTTATCTTTTGGTTGATATCCTCAATTTCATTTTTTAAATCCCGTGCAATTTGTTTGATATCTTCAACTTTTAATTGGATTTCAGTTCCTTTGGCCTGTTGAATAACGCCATCCGATTTTGATTCTAATATGGCTCGTCCATCGGAATGAAACATACCCTCAAATGTATCCATTGGATGTTCTCCCATAAATAAAAGACCAAGAACACCATGAGATGTTCCATTGCTTTCTACTAAGAATTGTTTACCAATCGGTTTTGCGCCAAATTGTTCAAAATTCCCTATAGCATCTTTTTTATGAGTAAAGTCGGTTGCTTTATTTTCCATTAGGCCTTGATCAACTCGTTTTTTTGCTTCATCACTTAATAATCTATAAACATTTGGTGCAGCATATGTTGTTGTATAACAATTTCTTTCTGCCGCTACATATTGAGCTTCTGCGGCTCCCTTACTATGTCCAGTAGTATGAACAGAAGTCGGTTCATACTTTTTATTCACTTTATCCACAAATTCTAGCGCACTGTCAAATGATGTAGGGAATTTTTGTATCTCTCCACCTACTACACCCCATTTTTCTTTCATTCCAAGTGTAATTTGATCTATGTCTGTAGATAGATCTCCATCAAATTTACCAAATTCTGTTCCGCGGAATGAATAGATTATATTGTCGTAATGTTCTTTATTTGGTTTGTAATCTTTTGCAGGTACAACAGCGATTGCTTGTAATCCATTTTTTATTTGTTGACAATCTGAATCTATGGATTCTATAACTTTCCATTCGTGTCCATTTGCGCCCTTTATTGTGGCACCTTTATGTAAGAGTTTATCACTGTAAATTTGGTCGGATAGTTGATAAAAGTCTTCGTCTGTTGCAATCGAATTTTTTTTGAATTCATTCATATGTTTCAACTCATTTCATGGTATATTTTTACTATATCCAAAATTAAGGGGATTCCGAATGAAAAGAAAAATGATAATTACATTATCCATTATTTGTATTATAGCAGGGGGATATATTACGATGGAATACTTAAAACAAAAAGAAAAAGAGGAACAGTTTTGGAAAAAACAAGAAGCTAGGATTGAAAAATATATTCATTATAATGTGAAAAATGTAAAATCTATTACGTTTACGAAAAAAGAAGTAAGTCCTATGGGGGTTCCGCATATAGAAGGGTATATAAATAACAATCAAGACTTATGGTTTCTTGCGACTGTTAGTAATACAGAGAATTTTGAAGGACAATTTTCACATTCAGGAGAGTTAGATGATAATTACATAAAGAAACCAGAAAAAACGGTATCCGAAATAGAAAAAGAGGAAAAAGAAAAGAAGCAAGAGTAACTAAACATAAATGAGAATATAGATAAAATGCTATTTTTTAAAGGTCTCTCGACTTGTCTGAGGGATCTTTTGTTTTTTATGTTCTAAAACGGTTTCATAACTTATAATTTTTGATATAGGGAGAGTACAAGTGAATACAAGAGAAAAAATGATGAATATTCTATTCATGATCGGTTAACATAACGTCCTATTATCGGTAGCAAGGACAAGGAGGATCCCTACTCTCACAAGGGATCCTCCTTTTTTTGTTCTATGGATCTATGCATTTTTTTATACATTCCTATCCTGGCGTGGGTTTTAGGGTTCTCGTTTGTTACTGGATTAGCCGAAAAACTGTATAAAATTTTGCATGCTCTTAGCGTGGTTTTTTTCCGAAATGCTAGCGGTACCCCATCGCCATCAAGCTAAAGTTATGAAGTGCCCCCCTAAATGAAAATTTTTATCTCACTACAATTATTTATAACCATTCAGCTCATTTTTTTCGTTTTGGGATTGATCTGTTTTTTTAAGTTGATGGCGATGGGGTCACCATATCAAAAAAAGAAAATTGTACGTTTAGGCACAAAATTGACACGTTTCGATTAGTTCCCTGTACGTTAAGGAATTAGTTTGTATAATTGAGGAGATGTATGAGACAGGTGTAAATTTAGGGGAATCCAATATTTTCTATTCAAATATGATAGAATAGAAATATATCTAAAACGGAGGAAAAACAACTGAACTCAAACACAAAACAGTTTATTTATGATATCCAGCAAAGAAAGAACAATTATATGGAAGATGTATTAAAAGCAATACAACACCCTAAAAAAGAGCAGTCTGAACAGGTCATTCAAAATATAGTAGAGAAGATGGATATGATGATTAGTTTAGTTACTACTTACATGACTATTGAATCAGAATCTATGAAAGAATTAAAAGAACTTCAGGAAGAAATTATTCATGCTCAAACATATATTCAAAAACGAAAATTTGAAGAAACACAGAGGTGAAAAACCTCTGTGTTATTACTTTTAAAATACATTTATTGGAATCTACTCTGCACTTTCCAGCACAGTTTCTCCTTCCACACTTTGTTTCAGGAGAATCATTTGTTTCTTTATTGTCCGTTTAATAATCCCACGAAAAAGAAAATTCATGATTTTAGTAAATAGAGTTTTAGCTTCTATTTTTTCAGTTAAAAATAGTCTGCAACTTTTATCAGTTAGTACTTCAAGCTGATATTTGACTTCAATTAAAAACGCTGGAAGATGAAGCTGGATTCCTAAGAGACTATTTTTTTGTACGCAATCACTTGACCTTCGTACTCTTGAACCCGACCTCTTTCACGTAGACGCTGTTTAAATTTAGTACCTACAGGGTTAGCTGGATTAAATGTTGTAATATGTTCTGTTCCTTCCAATCCCTGGATCCACTTCATTTGTTTTTCTGGATCTTCTAAATATGAAAAAGCTTTTTCAATAGGTGCTTGAATATCCATCTGAAATGTAATTAACATACCCTAATTCCTCCTTATTTCACTCTAATCGGTACATAAATATCCGTTTGATTTAATTTGTATGATGGGTTGATTGTTGTTGTCCTGTAAATCTCTATTACAGAGAGCCCCACAAACTCAATGTTTTTATTATGTTGAATTTCTTGATATAATTTTTGGTAAGCGTGTTTCATATTCATCCCATAAGGCCCTACATACGTAACAGTCGCAAACTGTCCACCTTCTAATCGTTGGTAACTAATTTTTCCTTCTGGATGAAAAGGTTGATCGACTTCTATGCAGCAATCAAATCGTAGTAATTCTTTTGGTGTAATAGTAGGCGCATCATGACCAACTCCTAATAAAAAACAATCATTCCGATAGATTTTTTTGTCTTTTGCCCATTCAATCAGTTTATGAAATAGTCTCGTATCCGCATCTTCGTACGGACCGGTGTTTCGTATAAAAGCAACATTAATTGGACTTACATGTTTCAGTGTTACTGGTGATATTTCAAATACATTTGTCATTTGATTCAGAAAAGATTGTCTTTCTTCCAAACTCAATTCCCCTTTACGAAATTGTTGTCTATAATCTTTTGGAGTATATTGAAATTCTCTCTTAAACGCTCTTGTGAATGATTCTGGATTCTTGAATCCAAATTCATTGGATATAGAAAGAATTTTCTCGTCCCAATATTTCAAAGCAAATGCTGCTTTTTCTAACTTAATTCGAAGAACATACTGTTTTAATGTTTCTCCTATCACATTCTTAAACATTCTATGGAAATGGAATGGTGATAATCCTGCCTTTTTGGCAACAACCTTTAAATCTAAGTCCTCATGTAAATTGGCTTGAATGTAAACAAGTATCGGAATTACAATTTCTAAATTCCTATTCGATCTATTGCTCATCAACGATATTCCTTTCGCAATTAAATGTAGCACACATCATGTTATATCTCTTGACATTTCTTGCTTTTTTTCGAGATAGAATCTTTAAATTCTTTTCAATCACAATATTAACTCTGAGCAAGAAATTAATCTCCGTTCAATGCTCATCATAATCCGATTGAGAAAATTGAAAAAGAAAATTAGGTTAGAATGTGTTGTTTGCATCTATCCAAAAGAAATGTTTCATGCTCCACTTGTGCGGCTATCCCTTTCTAAACAAGAAAAGCAGTAGATGCTTTGCGTGCAAAAGGAGTGGACATTCCAGAGGAATATTTACAACATATATCTCCACTTGGTTGGGAACATATTACATTGACAGGTGATTATGTGTGGGACTTAAATCAAAAAACAAATTTCAATCATTTAAGACCATTACGAGACAAAAATTCTATAAAAAAGCCGTAAAATAAATTACCGGTTCCTTAACGTACAGGGAACCGGTTAAAATGTGTCCAAACGTACAATTTTCTTTTTTTGATATGGTGACCCCATGCCCATCAAGCTAAGAAATTTTAGTACCCCCAAGTACAAAAAACGGTTATTCTTTCTAAACTAAACGAGCAAGATCAGAAAGGATAACCGTTTTTTGTGTTGATTTGGAATAAAGATTGATAAAAATAAGAATTTGAATAGTGATTTATCTATATACGAAAATAAATCGTTTATAAAAAATTAAACTGTTGGTAAACTATCTAAATAACAACTAAGCACTCATTTGCTTTCTATAATAAATATAAAAAATTCCATACATCAGCAAAAGAATAAGTAAAACTTGTATTTCAACATTTTCTTGTAAAATAGTAGCTATCGGTTCTGGAAGGTAAGGGGATTTTTGAGCACCACCTAGACCTAATGCTTTATTAAAAATTCCAATTATACAAAAGAAAAAGATCCCTGACCAACTTGCTATAATTGCTTTATGTTTAATGTCTTTATCTCTTTCATCATCTTTAATCCAAGGAGTTGATCCTTTATCACTTGTAAAAAATCCATTAATATAAGCCCACAATATAGCCCCCACAAAATATACTAAATAATTCATAATTCTATACTCCTTTCTTAAAAAAAAGTTCATCTACTGTTGTATTCAATACTTCTGAAAGACTAAAAGCTAATTTTAATGTAGGATCGTACTTATTATTTTCAATTGCATTGATTGTTTGTCTACTAACCCCACATTTATTAGCCAAGTGTTCTTGTGACAATCCCTTTTTCTCTCTCAAATCCTTTATAATATTTTTCATATCTCTTCTCCATTTTTTATAATCAAAATGTCAAAAGTTTTTACATATCAATTGTAAAAATCTCGATTGTATTGTCAAATGTTTTTGACACAATACATTAAATATATTTGTAACTTTTAAATAAAATTTGGTAAAAAAGACGGTGCTAATCCATATTTAAAAGTAAACAAAAAGAAGTTACAATATACGGGGCACGATACATTACTATCAACTTAAGATGAAATTATACCCATAATTTATAGAAAGCGTTATTCTTTTTGTAGAAATATACAGAAAGGATGGCGTTTTTTTATGAATCTATCGATTCAAGATGAGTTTCATTTGTTCGCTGAAGAACTACAGCGATATCTATCTCCACATATTCTTCAACAACTTGCACAAGAAACAGGTTTTGTAAAACGTAAAAGTAAATATGGCGCACAAGATTTGGCTGCTTTATGTATTTGGATCAGTCAACATGTAGCAAGTAGTCCCCTTACTCGATTATGTAGTCAGCTTTATGCTAATGCAGCTACACTCATGAGTCCAGAAGGACTTAATCAACGTTTTAACCGATATGCTGTTTTATTTCTACAACGTGTATTTTCCCTTTTAGTCAAAAGCCAACTAAACGATTCATCTAAAATCCCAAACCAATACACTTCTTATTTTGAACGTATCCGTATTTTAGATGCTACTATTTTTCAAGTGCCCAATCATTTGGCCCCTATTTATCCTGGTTCAGGAGGATGTGCACAAACAGCCGGTATTAAGATTCAGCTAGAGTATGATTTACATAGTGGAAAATTCCTCAATTTTCAAATGGAACCAGATAAGAATAATGATAAAACTTTTGATACAGAGTGTTTAGATACCTTACGCCCAGGAGATTTATGTATTCGAGATTTAGGATACTTTTCTCTAAAAGATTTAGACCAGATGGATCAACGGGAAGTATTCTATGTTTCACGGTTGAAATTAAATAATAGAGTATATGTGAAGAATGAATCTCCAGAATTCTTTCGGGATGGGACAGTAAAAAAGCAATCTTTATATGTTTTGCTTAACCTTGAAGATATTATGTATCAGATAAAACCAGGAGATACTTATGAAATTCAGAATGCCTATATTGGACAACAAAAATTACCCTCACGAGTTGTAATATATAGACTCACATCAACTCAAATTCATAAACGTAGGAGGCAACAAACTTATGTTGAAAAGAAGTAGGCGCTGCTGTTGAAGCCGACGGAGCAAACCAAGTTATTGGATTAGGTTGGGCCGCTGTTGCCCTATCAATCTTAGGTATTGTGGGCTCAGTAATGGTGAAAAGTAAGGCTAAATTTGGTGGGGCTATGATGACTATCGCTGCTATCGGTGGGTTTATATGTATTTCATTTATCTATATATTACCTGCTGTATTATTACTGATTGGCGGATTAATGGGGCTTTTACGTAAAGAAAAGACTTCTGTATCTGCATAATCTTTACCTGAAAACAGTCAAAAAAGAGAGCAATGCTCTCTTTTTTATGTATATTGAAAAATATTACATATTAAAATACTAGTAAATTTGTTATTATTTTACTATTAAAATGTAATTATATAAGGGGAGAAATAAGGATGGAAGCTGAAACAAAGTCAAAGGTCTGGGAATATGTTGGATGGGGAGCTGTTGTTGTAGTTGGAGCTTTTACTACATTCATGATAATGATGTTGGTATTTGGTGATCCAAAAACGAAATACAAATCTCAAGAAGTTACAACAGAGGGTAATGTTGTTAAAGATGCTGAAGAAGATTTAAAGAAAGAATACTCTGTAGGGGAAACTATTAAACTTGGAGATCATAGGCTTACTGTTACAGATGTTAAGAAATCAAATGGTGGGGAAATTGATAAGCCTAAACAAGGTAATGAATATGTAATCGTATCTGTAAATATCTATAATGGTGGTAAAGAGGATATTCCATACAACCCACTAGACTTTGAAATGAGAAATAGTAAAGGGAACATTACTAGAATGACGCTTTCTATGGTTAATCAAAATACTGCTTTAAGTTCTGGACAATTAGCGCCAAATGGACAAGTAGCAGGAACTATTGTGTTTGAACAACCTGTTGGAGAAAAACTAAAACTACAATTCACTCCTAACTTCTGGAGTAAGAAGAAAGTTATTATTAATTTATAAATCAAAAGGAGCACACAAAATAAGATTCATGTGCAAGAAAATAATAATTTAGGTAACTTACCATAACATGAAAGCTCTATATGTGGGGCTTTTTCTTTTTTCTCAATAACCAATATAGATAAATATGGTAAAATGGTAATTGGATGGGAGTCCAATACATATTGTTAAAATTAAAGTGGTTATCAAGTCGGAGGAAGGCACCTTAGGGTGTCTTTTCTTTTTTACAAGGGGTACCGCCACGTACCCATCAAGCTAACAACTTGTAGCACCCCATCGCTATCAAGCTAAGCTATGCATATGATAAAAAAGGGACAGATTGATTTACAGAATCAGTCTGTCCGAAATCAAAAAGAGTTCATCCACTAAGCGTTTGGGCCTATAGTATAAAATACGATTCCGCTAGGAATCTACTATTATCTGTGTTCTTCTTCATATATTTGTACTAGAACCCTTTTTCTTCTTATTATTTAAGTAAGATTTTAGACTATTTCTTGCATGCCTTTAGGTATATCATATAGTTTTTTCATAATTGCATTTATTGCAAGCGTTTTCATTTATGGGAATTGTTATAATCTACATTTTTCACAAAACATTTCTTAGCATATTTAACTTTAAGCATTGGTAACAAAACCCTTATTGTTTATAGTTTTTAACTATGATTTTTTCCTATTTTTAATATATAGATTCCTAAAATAACAAATCCTAGTCCTACAAACGGGCCAGTTGGAAACTTCGTTCCTGTTGATGGCAGGTGATGCTTTTTCTTACTTGCAAGATCATTTTCCATTGTGTACTCTTTACTTTGCATATCATAAGATTGTTTAGTATTTTCATATGTAGCATGCACTTTTTTAATTTCCAGGCCACTTGTTATTTTTTGATTCTTTATTTCTATTTCTGCTATCTCGCCAGTTTTTACTTCCATTTTTTTCATTGTAGGATCAAGTACATAACCCTCTGGAGCCTGAATTTCTTTTACAACATACGTACCAGTAGGAAGTTTATTTAATGTAGCAATCCCATTCTCAGTTGTAGTGATTTCTTGTCTAAAATCCCCATTTTCACTTACAACCTCAAACACTGCCCCTTTTAAAGCCTCCCTATTTTCTCCTACCTTCATAATTTTTAACGACCCTAAAAATTCCCATCTTACTACTATATCTGTACTGCTTTTTTCACTCATTCTTGGTAATAAAGCAGTTGCATTTTGAATCCTTTGTTGGCCATCAAAGGTAACTGCTTGTAAGCTCTGCAATTTTGCATTTACTCTTATCTTGAAATTTCCACTTGTTGCGTTTTTGGGAATCATCACTTTAAATTTTTCCTCTATAGAGAATTCATTCTTTTTTTCACCTTGTTCATTTATAATTTTAGCTCCTTCTGGTGCGCCCTCCATTTGAACTGAGTATACTCCAGATAATGAATTTGATTGAACTGTATATAAATTTGTTTCAAAATATTCCCCATTTTGCTCTACAGTTTGTTTTCCAGTAGGTATTACGTTCAAATATGTTTCCTGAACTTCAGTACCTTTAGAAGCTTTTTCTACCAAATGTTTTACAAGGTTATATACCTGTTGGTTTTCTGGCTTTGAATCGGCAAATTCAATTTTTTTGGATGCAATCCAGATAGCTAGTTGAGTTGCATAGTAGGCTTCCTCTTTTGTAGAAACTCCTAATTCAGCCGGCGTTTTTTGAGGGTATCCATAAAGTAAGACACGATATACTAAATCATTCTCTTTTCCAATTTCAGGAAGATCATCTCCATTAGGTGAATTCAGATCAGGTGATAAACAATATGCAACATCTTTTGATGACGTTCTTAGTAAGTCTGCCTTTATCTTTACTTTAGTATCTTTGAATTTAATATAATTCCAGTTCATTTGAAACTTTTCTTGATGTATTATCTCGGCTGCTGCTTGTGGAATAGAAACCCCTAGCAATATAATGATTAAACTTATAATTCCAAACCATTTTGTTAACATCCTGCGTTTCATTTCATTCCCACCATTCATCAAATTTTCAGAAAAAACCTTACATGCTGATTGTATTTGCTGTAAAAGAATATTAGTTTGATTATTCAGAGATTTATAGGTATAAATACTGCTTGTGTTATAATTTAATATTTTCTTATAATCTTTATCGTTTAATTGGGTTTACAATATTTGTTAAAGATGCTGCTTACTTAACTAAATGTACGGGCGTAAATATTATTCTATACTATTAAAAACTAATTCAAAAAATCAATTTTTAGAATTTAAACCTATGTATTTAAAAATAAATACATTTAACAGTCCACCTATTAAATGAATGTTTTTCTATACAATTTACCTTCACAAAACACATGTTTGTATTTTCGGAAAATTTAGTTATATTTTACATTTATTATATTTAGAGAATACATGGCTTGCAATTCTTTTTTATGTTATGATATTTTGTTTATTGATTCTTGTACAAGAATATACTTCTCAAAAGTAAAATAATTTTAATCCTTTATCATTCTTTTAGCTGTTTATATACATTCATGGATAGATTGAAAATCATATATACGCATGTGCGTTGTAACCTAAAAGGTTAATACACGGGACAATCAAACTGTTTCAACAGAAACATAAGGGACACTATTTAATGACTAGTTTGACAATTTCATTATATAACAAATATTAACAATTAAAGATTTTAATTTTGAGAATTGTGTGAATTAAGAGAATAAAACAATTCATTGTATTTTTATTCCTAAAGAATCCCAATATTTCATTTCGCATAAACTACTTTAAATCAACATCGATATGATAATAAATTATAAAAAATATATGCATAGATAAATAGAGAAGAATGGGGCATTAGTACCTAATAACCTATGTTTACTTTCAAATTATATTATCTATAATAAAATGAAGTTCATGTTATCACTGAATATAATTCGTAAATATATTTAGAGCGCTGACATTCTGACTATAAACATACTAGGGGTTCAGCCGAGATATACACGTATCTCGGCTGAACCCCTTTAATGAGTTTAAAAGTCGGTGAACAGTTTGACTTGGAACAGGCCAATATAAAAGTAAACCGCCTTTTTTGGGGCGGTTTTTCTTTACTTAAAATAGTATGTCGACTCTCCAATTAGATGAGTATGATATATTTAAAAAAGCGCCGATATACTTGCGACCAAGTAAAAAAGCGCCCTGTAAACAGGGCGCTTCACTTTTAATTAATGACTAATATTAGCACTTGGGTATAATGTTGTTCCTCCAATTGAAACATTTATTTCATTTGTTAATGGAACATTTTGTTCATTGATAATTGTTCTCCACCATTCCCATGCAAGACCTGTACATTCTCTTGCTACGACTTTTACATTTTTTGAATTCGGCGGAAGTGGTATGACTGTATTGAAATGAGCAGTTCTGTCTCTGCCGTTTCCTTCCCAAGTTTTATGGGTTAGTACTTCTTTTCCATTTTTATCATATGAGACTTCATCCCAAGATACATCAAATTGAGCAACATATCCACCAGTATGATCAAGCGTCATTTTAGCACTAGAATATTCTGTAGTTGTAGTCTCAATATAATCTGTATTGTTATGAACAGCAGCAGTTGCGTTATCTTTTAAGAAAGTGCTTGTATATGAAATTGGGTATGCTGGATTTTTAGAACTTAATTCTGCATTATCTTTAATGATATTTCGAATTTCATTAAAATCTTTTGTAACAACCTTGTTATGCTCTTTCGCATCGCCGCCTAATACTACAGCGGTAAAGGTACTATCTTCAAAAATATCTTTGTACTGTCCACTCGCTTCAACGCCTTGACCCTTAATTAAGGCTTTAAAAGCAGTTTGTACATCTTTGCTCTTAGATGATGTTTCTAATTTCACATAAACTGTTCTACCATAAGCTACATTTGACACCATAACAGGCGGAGCCGCATTACTTACCCCTTTACGAGTTAACTCATCAAAAGTAACACTATTATCAAAAAGATCTGATGGATTGTTAGGTAGTTCTGCACTTACGGTATAAAAGATTTGCTTATATGCCGCAACCATCACTTTTTTCTCTCCATCTGCAATCGCTTTAAAATCAATGTTCAGTGCATTGTCAAGATATTTAGCATTAACATTAAGAGCACTTGCTATTTGAGATTTACTATAAACCATAGATTCTGTATACTGCATTCTTGCAGGTAACGTATGTGTTTTTGAATACTTTTCATTCCAAGTAGATACTAATTCATCTACTGCTCCAGACACCTTACCATATGTAGGATTTTGGACAGTAATTGTATTGTCTTTTCTCATGCCAGGTAAGTCTATACTAATATTCAAAGGTTTTCTCTTAGCTACTAACAAACTAGGTTGATTATCCGCAAAAGCTTTATTTGCAAGTTGTACTGCTCCTGGATAAGTACGATTAGCCACAGAATCAATAATTGAAATATCCACTGGTGAAGTTGTAAGTGATTTTTTCTCGCGTTCAACTACTACAAATTTACCATTTGAATTTGTACTTTCTTTCGGAACAAAACTCTCTACTTTATCACCATTTACTGCTAAAACCTCTTGATTATTATACTTAAGATTTGCTATGCCAGTATCAATGTTAATAGCTTTTTTTGTTGCATCAGCTGAATTACTTGTTTTTGTTTCAGCGAAAGAAATAGAAGAATAATTAATAGTGCATAAGCCAATTGATAAACATGCTAGTAATTTTATTCCCTTAGTATTTTTCTTGATTTTCAAAAAAATCAACTCCTTCCTTTTTTCGTATTAAGGTATGATAATTTTTATAAATAATTGCTAAATAATGAAACTTACATAAATGCTTTTAAAAGTTCTTGAACGAATGGAAGTGCTCCACCTACAAATTTTAAAATTGTCATTGCGATTGTCATATTATTTCCTCCTCTTTTGTTGTTTCTAAGATGTGATTTATCTTTATGCTTTCATTATAGTAAGCGCTTACATTTTTATCAATACATTCTTATATGCAATATTGCATATAAGAATGTAGCAAGTTCTCTTTACATTGTGGTGCTACCCCATGCCTATCAACTTAAGAATTCAGAATTACCCCAAAACGAAAAAATGAGCTTTTTTGTTACAAGTTAGCACAAAATTTCGTTCTGGGGGTACTATAAAATTTTAGCTTGATGGCTATGGGTAGCACCCACATTTCATGGATTTCGTACGCCTAGAATTTCCTGTCCATACCTTACGAATTTGTAAGCTTTTTGTCATGTATTTGAATAGTACTAACTAATATGAGGGGATTATAATACTGACTATACAGCAATTATTATGTATTAAATAAACTTACAGATGGAGAACTTGAAATGAAAAAATATATTTTATCTTTAATACCATTTATCTTAGGAATATGCTGTCTACTTACTTACAATATTCGTAGTATCGAAACTGCAGTTGCAGCAGATGGCACTCTTGTAGAACCATTTTATTTATTACCGATAGGTTATTTATTCTTAGCTATCAGTGTAATTAGTCTTCTTGTAAATTTATTAACTCTAATTAAAAAAGTTAATAAATAAAGAAAAAAAAAACCTTATCTTAGTAAGGTCCTTTTTTTCTTTGTAGGGTATCGTTTTGAAAATGAGCTTAGCGTACAAAACTTTCGAAATGTTGGCGGTACGCCTAGTTGTATAAAGATTATAGAATAAGAGAGGATGGGGATCATGGGTATCCATAATGTACACTATATATCGGTAGGATGCGAATCAGAAGAAAAGGTGTTACAGGCACATAGAAAAGCGAAAGAAGAGTTTGGCCAAGGTGATGCAGATGTTAGTTTAGTGAGTGTAATGCAAGATTGTATGTTTTCTATTCGTTGTAATAACAGAGATAAGAGATGGTCAAGCGTTGATGAATATATGGCAGCTCGCTCCAATTATTTATGTTATCTCATAGAAGCTGGTATTCCATTTATAGAAAATAAGGAAAAGATTGTTTGCTCTTTTTAGTGTGAATACAAATTGACTGGGGAAAAGAGTGATTTTAAGTGAATCGTAAATTTAATTTTAAGTTAATATTAAAATCATATGTAGAAAAAAAGAAGCTTGCAAAAGACCTATTTGGTAGCAAATTTGAATTAGATTCAGCGATAAATTCATTAGAAAAATGATATAAGAAGAGCAGGTTCTGTTGCAAAGTTTCTCAAGAGATAAACAAAGGCATACATGGATGAAGAAATATTATACAGATACCATTAATTGTTTTAATTCATCACACACGGAAAAGGCGGAGTCTATTTGAAGACTTCGCCTTTGTTTATATAGGGCATGAATCGTTTCAATTCCTTTTATCGTACGTGAAGCTGTGGACGGCTTGGACATTTTCGTTTTATCTGAACTATATGGGATATAAATAATGCATATGTGGTGTTTGCTCGTCCAAATGAACAAGTTTTATCTGGACTATGTGGGATATAACGCAACAAGAGCAAAAACCATAACAAGAGTAAAACAAAAGGAACTTGTAGCAATCACTACAAGTTCCTTTTAAGATAATGTTAATAAGACAAATTATTATTTTATTTTTTCTTCATACTGTTTAGCAAGTTTATAAAATGAAGAACGTTTGATGGCATACTTTTTCATGGCTCCTACTGCTGTAATTGAACCGGATTTCCATTCCTTGTAAGCATCCGTGAATTCTTCTGTTATTTCGACAGGCGGACGTCCTAAACGTTTACCTTGTTTTCTGGCAAGAGCAATCCCTTCAGCTTGACGTTGTTTAATATCGATGCGCTCTTTTTCCTATCTCCTCTAATATCTGATTAACTATCAAAGTTAAGTTTAATGAACCATCAATAACAATATCTGAGTTAGTCTTTACTGTATTAATCATTTCTAAGTAAGCCGCTCTTCCATTAGATAAATAATTAATTAAATCATTTTGTACATCATCGATTGGACTTTCAGTAAAATCCCTTAGTATCCGCCTAGCCATTGCAATATCTAAAGGAGTGTCAATGTATATAGTAAAATCAATGTATTCTCGCATTCCATTGTTTAAATAAGCAAAAGGATAATCAAGTAAAATATAATTGAGAGGTTCAGTATGATTATTAAGAAGAAAGTGAACATCTGTAATTAATGGTGTCAATACCCATTCATTATAGTTCGCTCCTTCATCCACCCATTTACAAATGTCACCTGGACATTCATCAAATTCATAGTCATCAAAATATAAAGCTTTAGAGTTACTTAATTTATTAATTAATTGCTCTGTTATAGTCGTCTTTCCTCCTCCAGAGACAGCCGCAATGGAGATTACTTTTGGTTTTTGATTCATAATGCACCCCCAAAAAATATCTATATATCAAAATTACCACAATCTAGATATATATGCTGATCTAAGATAAGATTCCTTACATTAAAATGCCATTGAATCGAATATAAAATGAATACCCTATATATAGTTAGTCAACATAACCCCACTTATCAGTAGTCAATGTATCTAGAAATCTATAAAAATCCCTTCAAATTTTGAAGGGATTTTTCTTCACATAATCGAGTATTATTGAAAGTTTATCTAAGTGTAATGCAACAACCATTGTTGATCAGGGCCCATAGACAAATGATTGATTCGTTTCTCTTCAAAATAACTATATAAGTCTTTCCAACTTTTTAATTCCTTAAATAAATTTGCCGTTAATTCAGAAGCAGAAAAGACATATTCGACCAGGTTCTCATACTCATAGAAATAATAAATAAATTCATAATTTATATCATTTATATAACCAGCAACCCCATAACTTTTAGGAAAGGTATTCATTTTAATCTTAGTAGCTCTTACAAAAGATTCTGGTAAGTAACTTAATAATTCATTTTCGTTTTCAGGGATGAGGGCATAAATATAACACCCTGAAGGATATATATTTTTAATTACTCTAATAAACATTTCTTTTGTCATTTCGCCTTCTAAATCAATCTCGATGACGTCCAAAATATCATCTCCTAGTTCACATAATTTTCGTTCTCGGAAGGCAATTAATCCTTTTGGAATGTATTAACTATAGACAGTAACTCTTTTAAATCATCAATTCCACATTTTTCTGCACAATTTGATTATACCTGTCTTTTTCCATCTAGAGAGTCTAAATTTTAAGCTGAACAACTGAACCAAACGATATCGACCAACCGACAAATTCCGCCACCTCACCCTCATCTTAAACAAAAAAGAGACCACCTAAAAAGGCAGCCTCCCCCTATCTAAGCCTTCACCCGAAACACCCCATCCGAACTCACCCGATCCACAATCACATCTGGCACCTTCCCCGCAATCTCTTCTCCAATCTTCAAACTAGCGGTTGCCGCCGGGGATGGTGCATTACAAATATGCATGGAATTTGTGCCCGGGATAATACAGAAATCATCTACCATGTTTCCATTGGATAGAATGGCCTGTGCTCTTACGCCGGCATGAGTCGGAACGATATCTTTTTCTGTGAGCTCTGGTATTAAGCGCTGCAAGCTTTTGAGAAAGGATTGTTTACTGAAAGAACGAATCATTTCCTTCATGCCTTCTTTCATGTTTGGCATTGCCATTTTCCAAAAGCCGGCGTATGTCATTGTTTCCATGAAGTCTTTTATGTTAAAGTCTCTTTTTGTGTAGCCTTCGCGCTTGAAACTTAGTACTGCATTTGGCCCTGCATGTACATCCCCATTTATCATTCTTGTAAAGTGAACACCAAGGAACGGAAAGTCTGGATTGGGAACAGGGTAAATTAAGTGTTTTACAAGGTGGCGCTTTTCTGGAACGAGTTCGTAATATTCGCCTCGGAACGGGACGATTTTCATGTCTGTTAGTATTCCTGTTTTTTTGGCGATTCGGTCACTATGTAGTCCAGCGCAGTTAATGAGAAATTTTGTTTCGAAGGTGCCGTTGTTTGTTTCGATTGTAACGAAATCTTTGTGTTCAAAAATTCGTTCTGCTTTTGTGCCTAAGTGTACTTCTCCTCCGCTCTCTTCTATAAAACGTGCAAATGTATGACTGACTCCTTTATAATCAGCAATGCCGCAAGAAGGAACGCGAATGGCTCCTAATCCTTTTACATGAGGCTCGATTTCCGCTAGTTCTCTTTTGTCGATTTTCGAAATATGTAACCCATTTTGCAGGCCTCTTTCATATAGGTTATGTAAAAGAGGGAATTCTTCTTGTTCTGTCGCGACGATCACCTTGCCGCACATGTCATAGGCAATGCCATTTTCTTTGCAGAACTTAACCATCGCTGCGTTTCCTTCTTTCGCAAATTTCGCTTTATAGCTGCCCGGTTTATAATAAATACCGGAATGAATGACACCGCTATTATGTCCTGTTTGATGATGCGCAAGTTCGTCCTCTTTTTCGATTACTGCGATTTTAGCATGAGGAAATTTTTTCGTTAAGGCCATTCCAGTTGAAAGACCGACAATTCCTCCGCCGATAATTAGAAAATCATACATTTTACTTCCCCCTTATGTCTGTATCCCCTATATTAGGAAAGGCAGGCCTTGTTAAAAGGCCCGCCATATATATTATTTAGAAAAACAACCGCGCTGGCGCATGAGCTCTCTATATAAATCTTTGTTTTTCTCAAAAGGAGCGCGCCCGTGCATCCAAAATAGATTGTTTAATAAAACGAGATCTCCAACTGGTAATTTTAATGCATGCGTTGCTGGAGAGTTCTCCACAGAGTGTGATAATTCCTTCAAGTATGTTGCTTGTTCAATATTATCTGGATAAGCGAATTGATCAATAAAACAAATACACGGTGCATTGTTTACATCAAAGAATGTTTCACGGTATACGATTTCCTGTGCATTTTTACTCGGAGGTGCTTTGTACGTGATTTTAACAGATGCGAGTGGATGTTTTCGAAACTTATCAAGTTCTTCCCAATCATCTAAATGAAGCAGGCGTGATTCGCCTCCTACTGCATTCTTTTCCTCAAATTTCATCATAAGGAGCCAATCTGTCGGTTCATCAACAAATGTCCCGTCTGTATGAAGAGTAAATAATCGATATGCTTGGCGAAGATACGAATCACTGCCATCTGTATCTTTCACATTAAATCTCGCGTAGTACGTTCCTGTCATTGCATCAAAGTTAGGTGTACCAATTAAATGTGTTAATGCCGTTGCAAATTTCACATAGTCTCCTGCATCTGTCGTTTTGCCCTGTACACCAATTGTAAACCCACCCGTTTCCCGGTCATGAATAATACCACGAACATTTTCCATAAACGATTCACCAAAGAATTTTTTCATTTGATCAGCAAGGATAAAGCGAGAATACGGAATATATTGTAAGGATTGCTCCGAATGTTCTTTTACCCCTGCGAAAAATTGCTGAAGCAAATTTTGGTCTAACACAATATGATACAAACGTTTATGTTCTGGATGAGGAACAATTTCATACCCCTCATATTTCTTTGCAAACTTCATCTTCACTTCTTTCTCTGTAATCACTGACATTTTATTTCCTCCTTTAGTTTAAATAAAACGAAAAAGCCAGTCATACGCATCTACAATACAAATCGTAGAAAACGTACAACTGGCTTTAAATTACGAGTGTTCTTTAATCTCTTAAAGTACAGTAATAATAGACAGTTTTTTTATGAAAATATGTGCAAAACAGAAAATGAAGATCGGATATAGAGAAGGCTAATTTCTCATATGGATCTTATCATTTTATAATTATATGATAATTAGAAATATTTACACTGTCAATATGTTTTTTATTATTTATTCGTCCGTGTACTGGGTAACAACAAATAAAGTCGTTGTTTAACTCTTACCCATAATACTTAATTTCAGCATTCTCTTTCTTTGCTCGAATCGTAATTTTCCCAACGAATTGTGGCGGATTTTCATAATTTTTTTCAACTTCATCAAACATAGCATTTAAAATTGATTCCAACTCACCTAATGTAGTATCTTTTGATAAACCATTTACTCTTGCAATTTCAATACTTTTAAAAGCACCATCAACATTTACTAGCTCTTCTTCACCGAATCCTTTCACTTCAAACTCTACTTTCATTTTCTCCATATCATTCCCTCCTTCTGAAAACTGCTCTTTAGTAGAAGAGCAATCCTACTTTTATTGTATATGAAGCGGTAAGGGCTGACACTTTATTTACTTATTATAATTCCTAAATTTTAAAGAACCTTCTTCTCCTTTGACATGTACTTTTCGTTTTCTTTCTCTCGGCCACATGCCTTACACATCTTACAAGGTTTCACCACTCCATTTTCCGCACATCCTCTTTTTTGTTTTACATCTTCGTTTGATTTTGACATATTCTTTCCTCCTCATTATATAAAAAATAAAAAAGCCAGTTATATTTCGCTCATCAAATAAGCTGAAATATAACTGGCTCTTGTTTAAGAATGCTCTTTAGAAAGTAAAGCGTAATAAACTAGGCAGTTTGTTATAGATTTGTTTCTTCATATTCTTCTTGTGGCTTTTCGCCGTTTACATAACTTGTATATTGGCGATACAAATCTTTTACCGCACTAATAATCGCATTTTGCGCTTTTCCTTGATAGTGATACGAGATTTCTTGAATGATATCTTCAATGCCATCTTGTAAACTATGTCCTCTTAACATTTGAGCTATAAAGTCTCTTCCATGTTCAGTAGCAAGGGTACATGACGCTTCAATAATAACGTGATATTTGTGATCTGCCTCTATGGTAATTGTTAATGTTTCATAGACACTGCGCACAGCCATCCCTTTCGGAAGTCTTGAGTGTCCTGCCATGAAAAAAGTACCTTTACGCATGTTCATCCCCCATTTTATAACTTATACTTGATCGATATATACTGTTTTTACTCTTGTATAAAATTCGGCAGCTGTTTTTCCTTGTTCACGCGGTCCTGCACTCGAATTTTTCATACCACCAAACGGAACTTGCGGCTCTGCTCCTGCTGTTTCTGAATTGACATGGACCATCCCAACTTCCATATCATCAATAAACTGCTGGGCTAGGCTGAGATTATTTGTACAAACAGATGCGCTCAGTCCGTATTCTGTATCATTCGCTAAATGAATCGCTTCTTGATAATTGTTCACCTTAAACAAACAAATAACAGGACCGAAGATTTCTTCTTTCGCAATTCGCGCATCTTGCGGTACGTCTTCAAAAATAGTCGGCAGGACATAATATCCTCGTTTTAACTCATCTTCTTCTGGTGCGCTACCGCCGCAAAGTAAAGAAGCTTCTTTCTTTCCTACTTCAATCATCGCTAAAACAGATTGCTGTTGATTTTCAGATACACATGGACCCATAAATGTATCCTGTTTTAATGGATTCCCAACTTTTAGAGCCTTTGTACGTAACAGGAGCTCATTTCGAAATTCCTCATAAATGTCATCTTCAATAATCACTCTGCTGGTCGCTGTGCATTTTTGTCCTGTTGACATAAATGCACCTCTGATTGTAATATCGACTGCCTTCCCGACATCAGCATCCTTTAATACAACTAATGGGTTTTTCCCTCCCATTTCTAACTGCACTTTCTTTCTGCTTGCAATCGCCGTTTGCTGAATATTTTTTCCGACGCCATTCGAACCTGTAAAAGAAATCGCCTTTATATCAGGGTTTCCTGTTAATTCCGTCCCAACGACTGAACCTTTCCCAAATACACAATTGATCACTCCAGCGGGAATTCCTGCCTCGTGAAAAGCATTCACAAGGTGATAGACTGATTTTGGCGTAATTTCAGCAGGCTTTATGACAACCGTATTCCCATAAATCAGTGCCGGGGCCATTTTCCATACTGGAATCGCAATTGGGAAATTCCATGGTGTAATAAGTCCGACTGGCCCAACCGCGACGCGCTTACTATAGAGCATTGTTTTCGGATTTGCAGAAGGGATCATTTCCCCTACCGGCTGATTTGCTTCCCCCGCATAGTATTCCAAAATGCTGATTGCTCGCTTCGTCTCGCCGATTCCTTCGGCAAGTGTCTTTCCTTCTTCACTTGTTAAATCTTGACCGATTTCCGTCACTCGTTCTTTTAAAATCGCTGCTGCTTTCCATAAATAACTTGCCCGCTCATGAAATGATAACCCTTGCCAGCTTTGAAACGCTTCTTTTGCGGATGCGATGGCTGCCTGGGTATCGTCTACTGAACTTAACGGAAATTCTCCTAACACTTTTCCGTTATGCGGATTATAATTTTTCGAATATTGATTCGTAGATGGCTCTTTCCACTGGCCGTTTATATAATTTAAAAACCTCATTGCTCTGCCTCCATCATCGTTTCCTATTTTGATAGTTTCGCAATTGCCGTTTCAAGAATATGAAGCCCTTCCTCCAGTTGTTCATCTGTAATAACAAGCGGTGGTAAGAAACGGAGGACATTACCATAAATACCAGCGCTTATTGTGATTACACCTTTGTTATGTGTTTCTTGTATAATCGCTTTTACTTCTTCTGTTGCTGGTTCTTTCGTATTGCGATCTTTGACAAGTTCAACCGCCGTCATAGCCCCAAGGCCTCTTACATCTCCAATACATTCATATTTTTCCTTCCAGCTATTGAACACTTCCATCATACGACTGCCGATTACTCTAGCGCGTTTTACTAACTGCTCTTCTTCAATTACATCTAAAACAGCGAGTGCAGCTGCGCAAGCAACTGGGCTTCCTGAAAAAGTACCACCCAGTTGTCCTGGCCCAGGGGCATCCATCAATTCCGCTTTTCCCGTTACTGCGCTAAGCGGCATCCCGGCAGCAATTGATTTTGAAAATGTCATTAAATCCGGCGCTACGCCAAAATGATCCATCGCAAACAAACTGCCTGTACGAGCAAATCCTGTTTGAATTTCATCAGCAATCATGACAATTCCATATTTATCACAAAGGTTTCTGACGCCTTGTATAAACGTAGCACTTGGAACAATAAATCCACCTTCACCTTGAAGTGGTTCCAAAATAATCGCTGCGATATTATCACTTGCTACTTCCTCTAACATAAAGCGTTCGAAATACGCTAAAATTTGCTCATCTACCTCTTCTTGCGTCATACCGTTTTCCGCGCGGTAATAATACGGATAAGGAAGCTTGTATACCTCTGATGCAAATGGACCAAATCCATGTTTATAAGGTTTTACTTTACTCGTAAGAGACATTGTCAGAAGTGTACGTCCATGATAAGCACGCTCAAATGAAACGATCGCACTGCGACCAGTCGCTCTTCTCGCGATTTTCACAGCATTCTCGACCGCTTCCGCTCCGCTATTAGCGAACATCGTTTTTTTCTTAAAATCTCCTGGCGTTAATTCATTCATTCTCTCAGCCAACTCAATATAACTTTCATATGGCACTACATGAAAACAGCTATGAATAGAAGATTCCACTTGGCTTTGAATGGCTTGTACAACTTTCGGATGACAATGCCCGACATTTTGCATACCAATTCCGCCTGCAAAATCGATTAATTCGTTACCATCTACGTCCGTAATGATTGCCCCTTTTGCCGATTGCACATATAACTGCGTAATATTATAAGGCCCCCCAGGCACCGCATTGTTTCTTCTCTCATGTAGACTATTAGATTTTGTCGTTACAATATTTTGCTTTTCTTTTAACATCGAATATACCCCTTTCTTACTCCTTCTCTATGCTAACCTTTGAATCTTTTATCATTGTAAAATCTTCGCTTATCGGTACTCGCTTATTTCTATCTCTAATAAAATAAATTGCGATTACGATGCCAGTCGCTAACATCGTCATATAAAATTGCATATGCATATCCGCTATAAACGCTTGTGCAACAAATATCGTAATAATCATCGCAAGCGTTGCGTATGTGAGATACGGGAACAACCACATTTTTACCTTTAGTTTCCCTGGGTCTTCTCTTTCAGCTTTTCTTCTTAACCGAATATGAGAAACGGCAACAAACATATACATCAGCATCGTAACCCCGCCCGAACTATTCGCTAAAAAAGCAAATAATTTATCAGGAGATATGAACTTTAGCATGGCGCAAATGAATGCAAATACGATACTTGCATAAATCGCCCAAACTGGTGTCCCTCTACTATTTAACTTGGAGAACACTAGAGGGGCATCTCCTTTTTTCGCAAGTGAAAATAACATACGAGAACTCGTATATATTCCGGAATTCATAACCGAAAGGAGCGACAGAAATACAACCCCATTCATGATTTCCGCAGCCGCAGGGATTCCTGCCATCTGAAATAAACTTGCATAAGGCAATTTCAATAATTCTGCATTGTTCCACGGCATAAAAATAACCAAAATCGATACAGACCCTACAAAGAAAATCATAAGACGCCATACAACACTGTTAATCGCTCTTATTACATTCTTCTCTGGATTGTCAGACTCTCCGGCCGCAATCGCTGCTACTTCACTCCCCGATAAAGAGAAAGAAATAAACACAACGCTAAGTAGTACTGGCATAATTCCTTTTGGAAAAAAGCCCCCGTTTTCAGAGATCATTGAAAGATCCGGTCTATCTACATTAGGCACAAGTCCAAAAATCATTGCAGTTCCTAAAACTAAAAATGCAAGAATTGCTACCACTTTAATAAACGCTAACCAATATTCAAACTCTCCGTATAACTTCACTGAATAAACATTTGTCATTGTCATCATGATAATCACGAACAAACTCGCGATCCATGTTGGTATGGAAGGATACCAATTATTGATCATCACTCCTAACAATACCGCTTCAATTGCGATAATGATGAGCCAATTGAACCAGTATAACCAACCGATTGTGTACCCTGCCCAAGGTCCAATTGCCTTATGTGCATATGTTGAGAATGAACCACTATCAGGATTTACCGCAGCCATCTCCCCAAGCATCCGCATCACAAGCACAACCATTAAAGCCCCAATAATATAGGACAAAATGGCAGCTGGGCCTGTTGATTGAATAATTGTCCCACTTCCTACAAATAATCCGCCCCCGATTACCCCGCCAATTGAAATCATCGTGATATGTCTGGTTTTTAAGTCTTTTTGCAATTCCTGTTTTTCTTTCGCCAAAAGATCACCAACCTATAAGTATTTATTTTCATAAACCCTTCGAGTGAGCATATATAAGGTTGAAACATCACTATTATTGATAACGCTTTCTTTGAATCCCCCTACAAATGAACCATCCGCTAAGCACATGCAACACTCACCCTTTTCCTATTTATAGGAAAAATAAAAAGAGCCAGAAAAACAATGTAAAGAGTTACATTGGATTTTACTGTCTCTATCCCTATGGCTCGTCTTCCTGCTAAGGAAGTTCAAGTGGAAAGAAGCCAATCATCCTCTATTGAATTGAACGAAATCGTATCCGGGCATGCAGGGAGGCTAATCACTGTCATCGGATAATAAGATAATAATAATACAAATAGACTGAATATTCAACATTTATTTTGAATTCATTCATATAGTACAAAAACGAAATTTATAAATTTTAAAACATATACTGTTTAAAAGCAAAAAAGGAAGTGATCTCCATGTATTTTGGAACAAAAGGATGGTACGTAGCGGAACTGAAAAAATTAGGAGTTCGTTATTTGGAAGGAAAAAAATTAGAAAGCTATCGCGCCCATGTTTTACGGAACTTATTAGCAGCCAAGGAAGAAGAACTCAAAGAAAAATAACCTATTAGGATTCATCAATAAGACGATATCGATCGTTCTCCCCGATATATCGGCGATTTTTTAAATATATCGACCGTTTCTCACCATATATCGGCGATTCGACATAGGATATCGACCGCTCGACAAAATTCACAACCGTTCCACCCCACACAACGCACAAAAAAAGAGGCCCCCCACCACGTGGAGCCTCTCTATCAATTATAATCGATAAGCTGAAACATCATTACCTTTCCACTCATAGTAATCTAAAATTCCGGAGTAAATTGCTTCTGCAGCGCGTTGTCTCCATAAAACTTTTCTCCGCGCAAATCTTTCCAACAATTTTTTCTCTTAAACAATAGAAAAGTACAGGCAACATTCTCCCTCTACTAAACTACTATTCAATAACAACTAAATTAATTTATGTCATAATTACCCTAGAGTAAATACGTATATTTATAGTAAGTATTGAATATTTATTACACAGAAGTCACGGTAATATACTAAGAAATACTGATTTTGCAGTAAATTAATTTACTATTAATGTAAAAATACACATACATTATTTTTGAAGATTTGAGTGATAAAGAAAAAAGTGATTGGCATATATACCAATCACTTTCCTTTTTTCATTACAAAAGACTTCCCCTATTCACAAACAAGAATTTCCCTAGAAAATGTCCCTTTTTTAGCTATACAGCGGTCTGTAATTTCAAATCCAGCTTCTTTAATCATGTGATCCATTGTCTCAATGGTTACAACAATTACTTTTTTCGCAAAACGACGCGCATGTGTAAGAATTGAGAATTGATCTTCTGGTGTCGCATGCGTAAATAAATTGTACGGCATATCGATAATTGCTACATCGTAATTAGTTGTGACATCCGCAATCGGCCCTACCGTTACGTCTCCTTCAAATCCAAAATGCGCAATATTCTCTCTAGATCCAATTACAACAAGAGGATTTATATCCCGGCCCACGATGTCAATCCCCATGGACAGTGCCTCTATCAGTACCGTTCCTATACCACAACATGGGTCAATCGCTTTGACTCCATCAGGATTTGGCACAGCGATATTCGCAACAGCTCTCGCAACACGTGTGCTAAGTGACGTAGAATAGCTGCGTGGTTTTTTCACGTGATGATACCAAACAGCTTCACTTTCAATATATTCTCCAAAATACCAACGACCACCAAGAGGAACAATTCCAAATACACGCTCTGGATGATGCACATCCGCTTCCCCTTCAATCTGCATGCCGATTTCTCTCTCAATTACACGCCGCTGTCCGTATTCTATCTTGTTCGATTCATTGAGATCATTAATTTTAACAAAAATAACTTTGAATGTAGCTCCTGCCAAATCAATTTGTTCTACTTGTTCTAAAATATTTGCCAGGTCATCTCCTTCATACATCACTTCGATTCGTTCTTTCATAAACGGACTTCGGCTCGGCTCAATTTTGACCTTACTTTTCAAAATGTTAACATGAGACTCAACTCCAAAAAGAGAGCGCATCTCCATATAACATAAAGATCGTTCATCCTCGCGGAATGCATACGTATATATAAATGCCGGTGTTGTGCTGTGATTATTCAATCTGTTCGCATCCTTTATCATTTTAAATTGTTCTTCCCTATCATTCTCAGTAGCACCATATAACATGAAATATATGAAAAAGTGCCGAATAAGCCGAGGCAAGTTTGTCTCTTTTTATTAGTCCTTTTCATCGGATTCTTTACTTATTAAAGAACATTTTATTTCTAGGAATTAGCTCGTATTCCTAACTCCTTACAATCGCTCACATACTCTTTTAATAAAGTTAAATAATATCATATGATTCAAACAAAGTGAAACTTTAATCACACTCACCTATCCTCTTTGCTTTTGCTGAATTTCGAAGCGAGAGTATCACTACCCAAAATAACGATATAAAAAAGTGATATTGCCGTTTTCATCCCCAGCAAAGCTATGGCAGTTTCCTGATACATGATACTCTCCTGCCAGTTCAATGCTTTGCTTGCCTACTTTCCAGAAGCGGACCATTTGATCGTTAGATATTGTTAACGTTAAATCTTCTGCCAAAAATACGCATCTCGGACTATAGTCATCTTGTGATGCTTCATTCTCTGCCCAGACTTGCTGCTCCATGATATGACCTTCGTTATAGATTTCAAGAAGTCCGTCGCTAGATACGGAAGCTACACTCCGTATCTAACCTTACTTTTATCCCATGCCTAAAGACGATGGGCTTTCCCGTTCGGAAAATCTGTAATAATTCTGGCGTTACCTCTCTAGTTATTAGGATATTTTTTCTTAATATAAGCATACTAAACATACTATAGGAGGCACGTAGAAAGTGAGGAAGTCATGACTAAATTTCTGAAACGGTTAAAATATAGGGGCAATCCTAAGTCATTTTCAATACGAGACAATACTCATTTTCGGAAAAAAAATATAGAGGACTCCCTCTTAGACGCTGATATATCAAAAAACATAGCTGATATTCAAAATGTATTTCGTCAAGCACCTGATTTAGTGATTCGTCGGTTTCAAATGACAGCAGATGGATTAGAAGCAGCTTTAGTGTATTTGTCTGGATTAACAGATAAACAATTGATTCAAAATCACGTTCTAAATCCTTTAATGAATAGTGTTTTTGATACCAATAAGGAACTTCCAATTACATTAGGACATATTAAAATTATTAATACGTGGAGTCAGATTGAAAATGCTATTTTTGGAGGAGATAGTGTTTTATTAATCCAGGGCCGAGCAACAGCACATCAATTGGATACGAAAGGATGGCCACAAAGAAATATTGAAGATGCTCATAACGAAATAGCTCTGAAAGGTGCGCATCAAGGATTTACAGAAACCGGAAATAATAATATCGCAATGATTCGAAGATATATTCCTCATCGCGAATTAATGATAAAAGAAATAATAATTGGTATACGAAGTAAAACGAGGATTTCTATTTTATATTTGAAAGATGTAGCTTCTGAAGATGTGCTGAAAGAATTGGAAACACGGATTCAAGATATTACGGTTGACGCTGTTGAGAGTACTGGTGAACTTATCGAATTCATTGAAGATAACCCGTACTCACCGTTTCCACAATTTATGTTAACTGAAAGACCCGATGCGGCTGTATCTCATATTCTTCAAGGAAGATTTGTGGTTGTTGTGGATCATTCCCCAAGTGTATTAATTGCTCCGACAAATTTTATATCTTTTTTTCAAGGAATTGATGATTACGGGACACGTTGGTTAGTTGCCTCGTCTATTCGTATACTTCGTTTCTTCGCTTTTATGATTGCTCTATTTTTACCTGCGAGTTATGTTGCGTTTATTTCCTTTAATTTTGAAGTCATTCCTGTAGAACTTTTTTTGTCTATTGCGGAATCAAGAACGCGCGTACCATTTTCTCCAGTTATGGAAGCACTGCTTATGGAAATGACATTGGAAATGATGAGGGAAGGGGCTTTGCGGCTGCCTACTCCGATCGGTCAGACAGTTGGAATTGTAGGCGGGATTATTATTGGGCAAGCGGCTGTTCAGGCGGGAATTGTAAGCAACATTATGATCATTGTTGTTGCTGTTACAGCCATCGCTTCTTTTATTATCCCTAATTATGATATGGGAGCGGCAGTCCGACTTTTACGATTTCCGATGATGCTATCAGCTGCCTTATTTGGAATCGTAGGACTTGTTATCGGGTGGATGACATTAATTGCGCATCTCATCAGTCTTGAATCGCTAGGTACCCCTTACGGAACACCGTTAGCACCGTTTCGCTTTGCAGATATGAAGGATGCTTTTGTACGCTTTCCTTTATGGGCGATGAGAAGTCGTCCTAAGGGTACGGGAGCCATTCAATCTATTCGACAAGGAAAGAACCATAACAAAAGGTGAAACTATGAAAAAATATGCCTATAATGACATCACTCTTATGCAGTATATTTGTTTAATCAACGGAATGCAGGTGGCTACTGGAGTTTTATCTCTCCCACGAGTACTTGCGGAAAAAGCTGGGACAGATGGATGGATAGCTATACTTATCGGCTGGGTATTCTCCACAATAGCAGGTATTTTTATCGTGAAAACAGCTGCAAGATATCCCGAGGACACGCTTTACGACATTCTTATACGATTCTTTGGAAAAATAGTAGGGAAAGCACTCGTTGTTATTTACATGATATACTTCGCTTTTTATTCTTGCATCATTCTTGTAAACGCTATGCTTTATCTTAAGGGATGGCTTCTTCCCAAAACACCTGACTATATCGTTATCTTTTTGTTTTCGATTCCTACCTTTCTTGTTGTACGCAACGGCCCTCGTATTATAGGGCGGTACTCTGAACTTACTTTTTATATGATGCTTTGGATTCCGCTGTTTTTTTTGATACCGCTAAAAGATGGCGGAAGCCTGCTGCCCTTCTTTCCGCTCTTAAAAGAAGGGTGGAAACCTGTATTAACAGCTGTACCGACCACTATTTTTGCTTATTTAGGGTTTGATATTGCGTTCTTTTTATATCCCTTTTTACAAAAAAAACAGTATGCAGTCCATGGAATGGTTATTGCAAACACTTTAACGATGTTATTTTATTTATTTGCTACTATTGTTTGCTTTGCCTATTTTAGCCCTGATAGCATTACGCAATTTAACCAACCGGTACTAAATTTACTTAAAGTAATTGAATTTCGTTTTTTAGAACGTTTTGACATGATTTTATTGGCTGTTTACTTGACCGTTGTATCCACAGCCTGGATTCCTTGCATATACTGCGCTGTATTTTGTTCGAGTCAATTACTTGGGAAACAAGATCACAGCTCTCATGTCGTTGTTCTATTATTGCTCATTATCGGCTTCGTATTTTGGACTCGTCCTAGTTGGAATCAAGCCGAAACTTGGCAACAGGTAGTATCGAATGCTGGATTAGGATTGACGTATATATCACCTATCATTTTATGGATGTATAGCTGGGTATATGAGAAGTCTCGCTAGGGGGGGATACATTGAAAAGAAAAGTACTATGTTGTATTTTGCTATCGGTGTTCATGATGACTGGATGCTTTGATCAAACAAATGTTGAAGATGTTTCCCTTACCCTTATCCTTGGTATCGATTTAGATCGTAATAATAATTTATTGGTATATATATCAAGTCCTGTTTTTAATAAAGAAGCAAAAGTAAAAGAAGAAACTGCTGGTGTAAAATCTGTTACGGTTCGAAAATCTAGAGACCAATTTGATGCTACGGTTACAGCGCTTACCGCGGGAAGTAAAACACAGGTTATTTTAGTTGGAAAACGGCTACTGAAGCAAAAAAACTGGGAAAAGTACCTCGATCCATTTTACCGAGATCCCAAAAATACAGTTACCGAAAGGGTTGTTGCTGTAGATGGACCTGTTTCAGATGTCATCTTTTATAACCCAAAAGATAAGCCGCGGCTTCCTATATATTTAACAAAACTAGTTGATACCGCCTATTTAAGAAATATCACAGTAAAAACAACTCTTCAAAAATTACATGAACAAATAGCAGACAAAGGGATAACAGCAAGTATTACTGAGATGAAAAAAAAGAATAGAATATGGGTGACAGGTACAGCTTTGTTGGATGAAAAAGGAAGGTATAAATTAACGCTAAAATCCGATGAAAACAAACTATTACGCATTTTGCAGCAAGAAACGAAAGGTGAGTTTCCATTTACAATTGCAATTAAACTAAGGCCTGATAGCCAGGATCAAGATTGGATAAGCTTTAGTGCCCAAAATATTAAAGTAAAGACAAAGGTAAGGTATGATAATCATTTTATATTTAATATAGATGTAAAAATGAGAATCGGTATTACAGAACGACTTTTTTCGTTCAATACAAGAAAGGACGCAACAAAATTACAAAAGGCTATTGAAACTAAGCTGGAAGCTGATTTCAAGCAATTAATAAAGAAAATACAAACTGCCAAAATCGACCCTATTGGGCTTGGAATATATGCAAGAACTTACACGTATCCAGAATGGAAAAAAGTCCAAAATAAATGGAATAAGGCATTAGCAAAGGGCGATGTAAACGTCAAGGTACATGTAGAAATTGGTGGGATGGGAACGATTAAGTAACATAAGTTCAACTGAGATTTGTACTAAAATTGCAAGTCCCTTCAATTTTAGAAAGGTAAATTTCTTTAATAGCTGTTTTTTCATACAAGCAACTCCACATGTAGTATGTAAGGAGATTGCCTCATAGGTTATTTACCAATTGTAGGTGGGGAATATTTGACGCTTACTCCGACAACATTCGCCATACAAAAAAAGGTTACCCAGTGCCAGGTAACCTCTTTTCGTTATTCTCCAATCAACTCCGACATGACATAAGCAAACACAAGCGCCTCCGTATGCGCGATTGAATTCTCATGCGTACGCTCAAATGCATGAGAAGAATCAATTCCTGCTCCGATTAGTGCATGTTTCACATCAAAACCAGCGCGAATTGCCGCGGATGCATCAGATCCGTAGTATGGGTAAATATCTACTTTATATTCAATGTTGTTTGCTTTCGCAAGTTCCACTAAATGTTTACGTAAACCGTAGTGGTATGGACCGCTAGAGTCTTTCGCACAGATGGATACTGTGTATTCATCTGATGCTTGACCATCTCCTAATGCTCCCATGTCGACAGCTAAGTATTCTACTGTTTCTTCTGGGATGTTGGAATTACCACCATACCCGATTTCTTCATTATTAGAGATTAAGAAATGTGTTGTGTATGGCAATGTAATATTTTCACCTTGTAATCTTTTAATTAATTTTAATAGAATTGCCACGCTTACTTTGTCGTCTAGGTGACGTGATTTTATGTAGCCGCTCTCTGTAATTTGGACACGTGGGTCGAATGAGACAAAGTCCCCTACTTCGATTCCGAGTTCACGTACTCCATCTGCTGAAGATACGCGCTCATCGATACGAACTTCAATATTTTTTTCATCACGTTTTGCTTCACCTGCGTCTTTGTAGACATGGACAGATGTTTGGTGCATTAAAATTGTACCCGTATATGTTTTTCCGCTCGCTGTTTCGATTTCGCAATATTCTCCTTCAACAGAGTTCCAGCGAAATCCGCCAATCATCGATAAGCGAAGGCGACCGTCAGATTTAATTTCTTTTACCATTGCACCTAAAGTATCAACGTGAGCAGTTAGTAAACGATGCTGATCATCGTTCTTCCCTTTTAACGTCAAAATAAGCGCACCTTTATGATTACGCTTCGTTTCTACATTCCATTCTTTTACGTAGTTTTCAATAAAATTAATGATTTTCCCTGTATTTCCAGACGGGCTTGGAATAGAAACAAGCTGTTTAATTAATTCCATCGTTTCTTTTGCATGATGTGCCAATGTAGTTCCCCCCACTTTGTTTTTCTAATATTCAGTATACCGAAATCATCACAAAACCTCTACTCATAACGATGGAGATTTTTGTATATTTCATTTTTGTAATTACATAATTATGGTAAAATATTTTATAGTACATTTGAATAACAAAGGGGATTAATTGTAATGAAATTAACGAAAAAGCATGTAGAAATTGCATTAATTTGGTTTTTATCATCTTTACTTTGTTTACAGGTTTCTTATGCTCTTCATACCTCTACTGCGATTACGATTGGATGGGTGCTAACGGGAATACTTTTTATCATTAGCCTTTTTGTAACGAAAACAAAACTAGCAAAAGCAAAATAACAAAGAGCTCACCCTTTCTAGAAAAGGGTGAGCTTTTTATCTATACGCGACTATCAATTATCTTAATTACTTGTTTTCCTGCTCTACTGGCTTGCTGAAAAAATCATTTAACAGCCGATCGTACAATTTCGTATTTTTCGGTATGTTGTACAATTCCCTATTCCCATCAAGCTTCATCTGTAAAGCACCTGTTTCTGTATTTAACCATAAACGATAGTCCCCAACTTGATACAAATGTTTGCTGTTTTCCATTTAACTCTCTCCCTTTGTTTCAAACATGGCATGGCGCAAAAAAAGGCACTGACCGCTTCTACATATAGATGGATCCACTTTCCCAACACCTCAGTTGCGGCTATGAAAACAAAAGAAGACCTCCTCCCATTCTCTCCCTTTGTTTCAAACCCAGCATGGGACAAAAAAAGGCACTGACCGCTTCTATCCATCGCCGGATGCTCTCCCCCACCAAAAAAGAAAGTTTTTTTTACATCCCTATATCATTCATGGTTAACTACTCCTCCGAAACATCTAACAAATAAATCCCTCTTTCAAACCCACCGAGCTCTACTTCTTTCTCTTTACGAAGGCGTTCAATATCTTCAAATGTTGCACCTTCTGCACGCGCTAGTGAGATAATAACTTCTAGTGCGTCCGCAAGTGAATCTAATGCGTGCTCACGTTCTTTCATTGAGGCGAATTCACGGATTTCTTCTGTTCCGATTTTCGCTAATGCTTCTATGTATGCTTGACCTGTTAATTTTTTTGACGTATATGTTTTTCCAGACATTAAAATCTTTTCTGGTATCAGATCTCTAACTAGCTTGTTATAAGTTGACATGATTCTACCTCCACCAAGATATCATACTTATACTATAGCATATCCTCTTTCCATATTTAGTAGCATCCGAGCTCTGCTTTATAGAAAAACAATTTCTTTCTCACACATGCACTAATCATATCTATTCCTGTTCCATGAGCTTGTACGTGCGGAAAGAAGTAATGATCTGGTTCGTTATTTTCTGTTTCATACAATGTCTGATAAGCAGCTGGGAATGCTTCTTTCTCTATATTTCTTTCCTTCGTAATCTCCCCTCCTATAGCAACCTTTGGATGTCCCTCAAAAAATAACGCCGTGCGAACAGCAAGAGTCGGTGTACTATGCAAGGCAAAATAAGTAATCGTAAACAAACCAATAATGAATATAACTTTTCTTTTCATCTGTTCCCTCTTTACTTAAAAAAGTGCTAACACTTAGGATTGTGTTAACACTTTCTCCTTTTTATTCTCCTTTAAACGCTGGCAGGCGTTTTTCTAAAAATGCAGCAATCCCTTCTCTATGATCAGCTGTTTTTCTCATTGCGTATTGTCCGCGTTTTTCAAGCTGAAGTGTTTGTTCTAAATTCGAACGATTCACTTCGCATAGAATTTGTTTCGTTTGAATCATTGCTTTAATTGGTTTTTGGAGCCATTCATTTATTTTTTGCTTCACAGCATCTTCGAAGTTTTCACCAATCACTTCGTCAATTAATCCAAGTTCTAGTGCTTCTGTTGCGGATAACTTTTTCCCTTCCCAAATAATTTGTTTTGCCATATTTTCACCAAGGCGTTTTTGTAAGAAGAAATGCCCTCCGCCATCTGGTATTAAAGCGATTCCAATAAAGTTCATCGCAATGATCGATGAAATGTCCGCTAGTACATAATCAGCTGTTAAAGCAATGCTCAAACCAAGTCCCGCAGTTGGGCCATGGATGGCACTGATGACAAGCTTCGGCATTGTATATAATGTAACAACAATTTCAGAAATGGTATTCATGATACTTTCAAATTTGCTTTCATCATTACTAGAAAGCATAGATTTAATATCTCCACCCGCAGAAAAACCACGTCCATTTCCGCATAGTACGACAATATGGACGGAACTCTCAGCTACTTCTTTCAGTTTTGCTAATAATTCTTTAAGCGTAGGTTCATCTAATGCATTTAATACTTCCGGACGATTCATCGTAATCGTCGCTACTCGCCCTTCATATTTCACAACTACCGACTCTGCTTTACTTTTCACTTCCATTATATATCCCTCTTTCTTCCCTAAAGATTATACTTATATAATTAAAGAAAAGAGGTAGAAAATCCTTCTTTTTTCGTAATTTTCTGTCTAATAAGCTCACAAATTTAAGAATCTGACCCTTATAATGCAAAAAAACAACTGAATTAAAACATATTTTCCGCATATCAACTTCTATTTATCGTTATAATAAAACGGTATATCCTTATCTTGATATTTGTTTACCTTATCATGTACACATAAAGAAATGGAGGAAAAAATGGTTAACAAGTTAAACCAAACGAATAACTACTTCCCACATTTCCTGTTACTATTCATCGTGCTACAACCAATTTTAGATTTATTAACATCTTTTTCTATCTACACATTACACATGAGTGCGACAGTTGGAATTGTAGTAAGATTTGCCTTTATGACTCTCGCTTTAGGATATCTATTTTTCAATTGGAAGCAGCCAGGTAATAAGAAATATATTCTCTATCTATTCTTACTTGGCATCGTACTTGCTGCCGGATTTGTAAACAATATGATCATCAAGCACCCGATTTCTTTTGGCGAAGAAACTAAATTTATTTTGAAAAGTACGTATCCAATCGTTTTACTGTTTGGATATATTCTTATATTTAAAGAACTAAAAGATAAACAATATGCTTCGGATAAACTCATTACATATTTCTTATATGCCTCGTTAATTGTAAGTATGGCTATGGTTGTATCTATAGCATCCGGAACAGATTTCTCAAGTTATTCGTACGACAAAATCGGCTCTAGAGGATGGTTCTTTGCGGGGAATGAATTGAGTTCTATTTTAGCAATCACGTTCCCAATGGTTGTGCTCTACTCTGTACAAAAAACAACTTCTTTTTCTAAAATATACTACTGGATTCCAACAATTTTAGCGATGTATGCCAGTATTATGGTTGGAACAAAAGTAGGCTATGGAGCAATCGTCCTTACACTAGGCATTACACTTCTCTTTTCTTTTATTGAATATATGATGCAACGTAAAAAAGTAGGTAAAGGGTTTACGCATCTTGTTAATGCCTTGGTTGCTCTTGTTGTATTAGGCGGTTTATTCGCAGTCACACCACTTACTCCCATCGCCCAAAATATGGGCATTCATTTACAAATATATGAAGATAAAAAATTAGCACGCGAAGAACAAGCAAGAAAAGACGGTAAAGTAATTACAGAGGATCCTGAAGATGCAAAAAAACATGCAGCAGGAAAATTAACGAGTGAAGAAGTGAATAGTTTAATTTATAGTGACCGTGATAAATTCTTACAAATGTATAAACAATACTATAAAGAAGCTCCTATATCACAAAAGTTACTCGGCATGGGGTATTCAGGAAACTATAACGATACAGATGCCATTAAGCTGATTGAAATGGACTTTCATGATTTATTCTTTGCATTTGGAATCATTGGTTTCTTGCTTTATCTGTTACCATTTGTTTATTTTGGAATTCGATTATTCATTCGCGTCATGACGAACTTCAAATCGATTATGACTGTAAGATATATGCTACTTGCCAGCGTGATCGTACTAGCTCTAGGTATTGCCTTTACGGCTGGACATGTATTAACTGCACCAGCTGTTAGTATTTTCTTTGTCGTCATATTAGCCTACGTCATTGTTGATTTAAAAGCAGACTAAGAAACCTTCAAAAGCAGCATTCATTTATGTGGATGCTGCTTTTCATTCTTACAGCACTACTATCACTTTATTTGCTAAACACAATAAATCGGACAAAAATGGTTACATTTAAACTTCCATATATCATCATTCACCTTTTCCCTCTACTTACTACTTCTACTTGTTCCTAGTAACATGTGCTATAATGAGGCTATTGTCAGTAAGAGAGGTGTAAATAACATGCTGAATTCGTTCAAAAAAATATTAGGGGACTCACCAAAGCGTAAGCTCAAGAAGTATGAACTACTTATTGGTGAAATTAATGCACTTGAACCACAAATAGAAACACTATCTGACATAGCATTACGCCAAAAAACTACGATTTTCAAAGAACTTCTTCAAAAAGGAAAAACAATTCATGATATAAAGGTGGAAGCATTTGCTGTCGTTCGTGAAGCTACAAAGCGTGTACTTGGATTACGCCACTATGATACACAGCTAATTGGAGGGCTTATATTATTAGAGGGAAATATTGTAGAAATGCCCACGGGAGCGGGGAAAACACTTACCTCTTCTCTACCAACCTATGTACGCGCCTTAGAAGGAAAAGGTGTACACGTTATTACAGCAAATGACTATTTAGCAAAACGCGATAAAAATTTAATCGGTCAAATTCACGAATTTCTTGGATTACAAGTCGAATTAAACATTCCAGAAATGGAACCCCTTGAAAAAAAACGTGCATATGGGGCCGATATTACATACGGAACTGGAACTGAATTTGGCCTTGATTACCTTCGGGATAACATGCAAACTTCATCACCCTCACAAGTACAACGCCCTTATCATTTTGCAATTATTGATGAAATCGATAGCGTTTTAATTGATGAAGCTACAACTCCATTCATTATCACCGGACAAAAAACTGACAGTTCTAAATTACATTACTTATGTGCTAAAGCAATCAAATCATTTCAAGACACCATTCACTATACATATGATGCAGAGACAAAGTCATCTAAATTTACAGATAAGGGAATGACAAAAATACAAGATTTATTTCATATTGATAATTTATATGATATGAAACGTCAAAATTTTTATCATTATATGACACTAGCTTTGCATGCACACGTTACATTCCAACGAGATGTTGATTATATCTTGCACAATAACAAAATTATGCTGATTGACATCTTTACAAGACGTGTAATGGATGGACATTCATTAAGCAATGGTTTACATCAAGCAATTGAAGCAAAAGAAGGTTTGAAAATTACAGCTGAAAATCAGACACAAGCGTCTATTGCACTTCAAAACTTCTTCCGTATGTATCCGACCTTATCTGGTATAACAAGTACAGCTGAAAAAGAGTTTAATCATGTATATGGTATGAACGTTATACCAATCCCAACGAATCATCCTATCATTCGTGAAGATTTAAAAGACTTCATTTATATGACGGCTGATGATACATATAATGCAGTGCGTGAAGAAGTTATCAAACGACATGCAAAGGGACAGCCTATTTTAATTGGAACAAGATCCACCCTACAGTCGGAAATGGTATCTCGTTATTTAGATGAAGCACACTTATCTTATCAATTACTACATACAAAAAGCAAAGAACACGAAGCTACTCTCCTTGCAACAGCTGGACAAAAAGGACAAATTACAATTGTAACAAATATGACTGGGTGCGGTACTCCTATTTTATTAGGAGACAGCGTAGCAGAACTTGGCGGTTTACATGTGATCGGGATAGCCCGTCATGAATCTCGCCGCATTGATAACCAATTAAAAGGCAGAGCTGGCAGACAAGGTGACCCTGGCAGTTCACAATTTTTCCTTTCATTAGAGGATGACATGTTCCAGCGCTTTGCCCAAGAAGAAGTAGCAAAATTAAGGAAAGCATTAAAAAAGGACGATAACGGACTCATTCTCACTCCAAAAATACATGATTTTGTAAATCGTACACAACTCATTTGTGAGAGGAAGCACTTTTCCATTCGTGAATATCATGTGAAATTAGATGATGTTATCGATGAACATCGAAATATAATCTATAAACTTCGCAATCGTTTCTTACATGAAGAAACAAATATAATAGAAACAATACTTCCAATGATAGAGCATACGATCCATTCTATCGCAAAAAAATACCTTCTGGAAGAAATACTGCCAGAAGAATGGAATTTCACTACATTAATAGAAGAATTACACTCTATTATGCCAATAGAAGAATTACCAACATTGTCAGCAAGCACGGTGAACTCGATTGAATCGTTCAATAAACTATTAGCAAATACAATTGCAAACTATTTGGGTCAAGTGCGCGCGCTACATACTCATATAGAACTAGAGCAATCATTACAACAAGTAGGCTTACACTCTCTCGATCAAAACTGGGCAAATCATTTAGATGCGATGTATAATTTAAAAGAAGTAATTGAATTACGGCAATATCAACAGGAAGATTCTGTACGTATTTATCAAAGAGAAGGTCTTGAAATCTTCTTATATACATATAGCAATTTTGAAAAAGAAATGTGCTTATCTATTGCACAGTACTTAACCGTTCCACAAAACGTATAATGTATCATTCTTCAAAGAAAAAAGCGCCCTTCTCTTTCAGAAGGACGCTTTTTCTCTCTTACACCTCTACCGCTCTTTCACCATTTTCAACTTTTCTCTTTGCTTATCATTTGCCAAGCTGAGCAATGTCTTTTCAATATGTGGTTGCACATGTTCAAGTGTTACACTCGCACCCATTTTCTCCGTATGATCCATAAAGTTTAATAACGCCATCGCCCCCGAAGTATCCATATAGTGCACATCTTTCAAGCGTAACGTCAAATGAGATTTCACTTCTTGTAAAGAAGAAAAAATACGATCAACGGATAAGAAGGAAAGTGGTCCTTGAATCATATACGTGTCATCTTCTCCTTTTACAATAGAAGCTTTTCGTTTCTTACATTGCACCATATATAAAAGGAAAGAAAGAATGATACCAAACGCAACGGCAACCATTAAATCAAATTTCACTGTAATCACCATCGTTAACAGCATGACAACACCGTCACCTTTTGGCGCTACATGCATCTTTTTCATACTGTCCCAATCGAACATTCCGATACCTGTTAAAATTAAAATACCAGATAGTACTGCAAGAGGAATGTATTGTACAACCGCACCAAGCCCTATAATGAAAATAAATAAGATAACGCTATGCATACAAGCTGACAATGCTGTTTTCCCGCCGCTTCTTATATTCACTATAGACCTAACCGTCGCACCTGCCCCTGCTAATCCGCCAAACAATCCACTCACAATATTCCCTAATCCTTGGCCAATCAATTCTTTATTACTTCTATGCCTTGTACCTGTTACATTATCCATTACAACAGATGTTAATAACGAGTCAATTGATCCTAGTAATGCAATACTAAGTGCTGGCAAAATAAGTTCTAGTACTGTCGATCCGCTAAAGGCAGGTAAATGAAGCGACGGCATCGCTTCTGGAATTGTACCGATTTTTTCAATCATCTTATTTAAGGGTATCGTTCCCACAAAAGGTAATTGAATCGTAAGTCCTTGTAATAAGTGAGAAAATAACGGTAATGTCGCCGTAACACCAACTAACGCAATTAAACTTGCCGGAATCGCTTTAATCCACTTCCCTGCAACAAGCATAACGAGAATCGTTAACAAAACAAGTAAAAAACTATTTTTCACATGTTTCATCTCACCTAAAATAATGATAAGTGCAATTCCATTCATAAATCCTGAAACTACAGAATATGGAATATAACGGATATACGAGCCAAGCTTACATACTCCAAATAAAATTTGGAATAGCCCGGCCATCATAAATGCAATAAAACTTGCTTCAAGTCCGTGACTTGCAATAACCCCTGTTGCAATTACAGTAATAGGACCTGTAGGACCTGTTACTTGCCCTGCTGTACCACCAAATAACGCTGCAAATAACCCAGCAAAAATGGCACCGTATAACCCGACTAACGCACCTTCAGATGTTCCTGTCGCAGCAATCCCGAACGCAATCGCAAGTGGCAATGCAACAATCGCTACGGTAAAACCTGCTAAACACTCTTTTGCTATTCTTTGAATCATAAAAAAATCACCTCTATTAAAAGTCCACGTTCTATTGTAACGTGTGAGAGGTATATTCGTCAGTCGTTTTTAGCAGAAACTCTTTACAGTCTCGTGAAGTAAACGTCTTCATTTTTGGCACTCTCTTTTCGCTAATACTTTAGAAAAAAATCCCCCTATGCTATAATGAACGGATTAAATCTTTTACTATATATTTGGAGGCAATATGCTAACTTTTGAAGAAAAATTATCGATTATCGAATCTTTCCCAGAGCTGGAAAGAAAGAACGTATCATTAAAACGTGTGAACTTTCACTTTGAAGAAAGCCGTTTAGAGAAAAAGAACGTTGTGTATCATTTACACCCAAACGGAAATGGCTTTGTATACGCTAATGGCATTAACGGTTATAAAACAGACGACAAAGGCATGGTTAACATCCGTGATTTCTCAGAAGAAGAATTACGCTCATTAATTCAAAAATCAATTGAACTTCTATCTCAAGAGCCAGAAGAAGTGGTAGTACAAGCTGAACCTGCTAAAGAAGAAGAATGGCAAAGTGAAGAGGGACATATCCTTACCCTTATCCACGAAGACGATATGTGGAACGTGTACGCCGGTAGTAACTTAGACGGAACATTTAATTCGTATCCAGAAGCAGCAGAATACCTTGATGAAGAAGGTTTCTCACGTAAATAAAAACAATGCCTTTCTACTCTGTCATATTAAAGATAAGTGATTGTACATGATGGTTATATAACCGACATCTTATCTTTCATGTTGTACATCATATTGAAAAGTACACCACTCATATATAGTGTTGTACTTTTTTATTTGATAAAACTTCTACATGGCCTCATGTAATGAGAAACATATTTCCAACCCATTTTCATACAGAAGGATAAAAGATGGTGGCAAAATTCGTACATGCAAGGTGAATGTACGAAAGAAGACACGGTAGCTAGTTTTGCACTATATGCACCGGTTCTATTCAAAAAAAGAGTGAACGCATACAAAAGAGCCAAGGCCTTTTTGAAAAAGGCGCTTGGCTTTTTTGCGTTTCTATCTTTGCTTAAGTAAAAATAAATCATACTTCCCTCAAAATCCATCGCTCTTGTAGCTTTCGCCTAAGAGCTATGCCGTTTACATGTTTAATTCCGTTTTTAATACCCAATATTTTTTTCCATTTTGTGTAAATGAAAATTCAATCCATCCGTTTGGATCCTCGCGATGAACATACACCGATTTACCTAACGCTAATGTACCTTGGTCGTTTTCCGTAACAAGCTGACTTTTGATTTGTCCATCAAATGGATATGGCACCACGTAATAGGAAGTAGCTCGTTTCGCTTTGGCTGTCGCTCCCTGTGGATATGTTTTGTATGGAATATTACTTGAAAGTCCGTCAACATTTAAAGTATTGGGGTTTTTCGATAATTTTTTTGCATATAAATAATCTTGCTTTTTGAAGGGTTTAATACGCTCCATAATTTTTGCGATTTTGGCAGACCATTCTTGATCTGTTGAATACATCACATTCATACCTTGCAATGTTGGACCATAGTAATATGATCCATTTTTCTCTAAATATTTATCTCTTACATAATTAGCATTATAGGCAATGCTATCACCGAAAGTTGGTAAATATTTTGCATATTTAAACGGATCTTGATCATAAGCGCGCAAACCAAATAAATTATGTTTACGATATGCGATTTCAGATTTACCATATCCAGATTCTAAAATAGCATGTGCCGCTAAAGAAAGTGCGTTAACGCCATACTTAGCTTGAGCTGCAACAAAGTCAGCTCCATGTCCAATTAATGGACTATCTGGTTGGTACTTTTTAATGTCCGCATCAATTTCTTTACCAGTAACATTTGAAGCATATGTTAAATCAAGGTTTATATATGACGTAGCGGTAATATTATTTTCAGGAACCCAATTGCCACTGTTATTGAAATAGTATGTTGCCCCATCAATAGAAGCGAATCCAGTTTGCATAACACCATTTGACTGTAAATAGTACCATGTACTCCCTTCTTGCAGCCAACCCGTTTTCATCGTCCCATTTGAATTTAAGTAGTACCACTGGTTACCTTCGAGAAGCCACCCTGTTTTCATAACACCAGTAGAGCTTAAATAATACCAAGCCCCACTATCAAAAAACCATCCTGTTTTCATGGCTCCACTAGAATTTAGGTAATACCATTTATTACCTTCGAGAAGCCACCCTGTTTTCATAGCACCAGTAGAGCTTAAATAATACCAAACTCCGCTATCAAAAAACCATCCTGTTTTCATGGCTCCACTAGAATTTAGATAATACCACTTATTACCTTCGAGAAGCCACCCTGTTTTCATAGCACCACTAGAATCTAAGTAATACCAAGCACTACCATCAGACACCCATCCCGTTTGCATGGCTCCGCTTGCATTTAAGAAATACCAATTATTATTGTTTTGTAACCAACCTTTTGCTACAGTTCCATCTAAATTGAAGTAATACCATGTACCATTTTTTTGAATCCATCCAGATTGTTTAGAGGGAGTTACAGTTTTATTTGTTGTAGTTGCTGTATTGTAAGTTGGTACGGTTTCAGCTAGTCCTTTTATAGGAATAAAAAGTACACTAGATGCTAAGACAATTGATGCAGATTTTTTAAACATTTCTTAATACTTCCCCTTTTAGTAGTTTTTAGTTTCATATGAACCAAACTACTATTGTAACAAGGACAGAATAAAAAACAAGTAAAATATCATAAAAATCTAATAATTACTGTTAAAATAATTTATATTAATAGTTTCATATAACTGTTAGTGAAGTGAAATTTCTTAAAGGAGAATGTAAACTCATATACTAAAGTACGCATTCATTATTAAACATGAAAATAAAAAGAACTTGCAGAAAACACTGCACGTTCTTAAAAACATTCTGGTGTGGTAAAGCGTGAACGTTATGATAATAAAGCCATACGTAGTACAAAAAAGATAGATAAAGCATAAAATATTTTCTGCTTTATCTATCCTTTATATAATGTGCAACATTTCATAAACCTTCTCTTTAACAAAGAATTGCGGACAATATATTAACTTGTAATAAAACAAATTGGAAAGCTATTATTTTACTTTTTAGCACCCTTTAGTGATTCTCTCAATACAAATTTCTGTAACTTCCCGCTCGCATTACGAGGCAGTTCATCTGCAAATATATAATGACGCGGGCGTTTATAGTCAGCTAATTCGTCACTTTCTTTACAGTATACTTCTAAATCCTCCGCTGTAATATGTTCATCTTTTTTGACCACTACCGCAACAACACGTTCACCCCATAATTCATCTGGTTCACCAAGTACTGCAACATCTAGTATGCCAGGATGACTATGCAGGAAATCTTCAATTTCACGCGGATAAATATTTACCCCGCCACTTATAACCATATCGTCAACACGATCCGCCACATATAAATAACCATCTTTGTCAAAATAACCAAGATCTCCCGAATGGTACCAACCTTTATACATAGACTTTGCGTTCGCTTCTTCACGATTATGATATCCTGCCATCATGGTTGGTCCACGTGAAATAATTTCTCCCACTTCATACGGTGGTAGTACATCATCTGGTTCTGCCGGTCCCTCTTCGTTCGGCTTTACAATTCGAATTTCGTGACTAAAACAAGGAGTTCCAGCTGAACCAGCTTTCGTAATTTGATCTTCTTCTACTAAGAATGCAATAACCGGTCCCATCTCTGTCATTCCATAAATTTGAACAAGATCAATATGTAGACGCTCTTTACATTCTTTTACAAGTGCTGGTGCCATTGCTGCGCCGCCGTATACCCCAATTTTCATCGAGCGAAGTTCATATTGTGATAAATCCTCTTGTAACATCATATTCCACATCGTTGGCGCCGCAAAAAATGTCGTGATTTTTTCTTTTTCAATTGTATGTAGTACCGTCTTTGTCTCAAATTGATGTAAAATAATATTTTTCCCGCCGACTTGAATTCTTGGTATAATACCAGCGTTTAATTCCCCGCAATGGTACAGTGGTGCTACAACAAGCCCGATACTGTCACGGTTATATTTTAAGAAATACGTACAAATCATACTATGTTCTGCCATATCACGGTGACGATGCAGCACCCCTTTTGGATGCCCCGTTGTACCACTTGTATAAAGCATCGAACAATAATCTGTTTCCTCAACAACAATATCCACCGGCTCTGATGACGCTGCACCTACTTTTTCGTGATACGACGCAGCGTACGCAGGCGCATCATCTTCTATGTACCAAAAAGAACTGTTTGGGAAATCTCTTTCAATCATCGCAACTGTTTGTTCAACAGCTTTTTCAAAGACAACCACTTTTGAGGCAGCATCGTGGAGAATGTAAGCTACTTCTTTTGCTTTTAAACGGAAGTTAATCGGATTGAAAATCGCACCGATTTTGGCACAAGCGAGGTAAACGTTTACAAATTCACGGCAGTTATATGAATATACAGATACAGTATCTCCTTTTTTCACACCTTCTGCTAATAATGCTTGCGCCGTTTTATTAATCTGTTCATCCCACTCTTTGTATGTCCAGCGAATGTTCTTTTCTGGTTCGACTAGCGCTTCTTTATTCGAATACTTACCAACCGCTAAATCAAAAATCCTCCCAATCGTCATATACATGTCAAACTATGCCCCCTTTTAACTTTCATAAATCTATCATTTCGTGTATAAGTAGACATTTCCTCTACATTTTTACCTTCTTTTTCCGATCATTCTCGACACTGTTTTACAAATATATATTCATTTTGATGTTCTAACATGCAAATTGCAGTTCTAAAAACAAAAATGGAATTCCACTCCCTTTCTACTTGGAATGGTTCAAAAAAAGGACCTGACTGCTTCTATGCATGACAGATCCTCCCTTCCTTCTAAAAAATTGATTTATACTATTTATTCAATTCATATACAATATTGTTTTTACAAAAAAACAAATTTCACAACTGTAATAGATAATAAAAATCTCAAACAGTGGTACGCTGTTTGACTGATAGCTTATTATGTTAGTACAAGCAGAGACAGCAAATGCTACCTCTTTTATTATGAATACGTTAGTACCAATCTTTACGCATATCAAAAAAGAGACTGAAGCCTAAAGCCTCGTAATATACGAACCTTTAGGCCAGCCCCTTCTCTTAAGAAAATAACTCTTTTAAAATTTCAAGCTTATCTTCTGTATACTTGATATAACCATCATTATATGATTTCGGATCTTTCGGGTTTGCAAAATGCGTAATTGCCCCTGTTTTTGGATGTACAAATTTACTTGATGCACCGCAGCCAAGACCGATAATCGATTGTACTTCTTCCATAATCACGATATTATAAATGCTTTCTTGCGACGGCATTGCGTAACCGACATTTTCCAAGTTACCCAAAATGTTCTTTTGGCGGTATAAATAATATGGTACGTAATTATGATTCTTCGTCCACTCTTCTGCTTCATGCATCATCGCTGTAATTTCTTCGCGACCTGCCACTTTATATTTACGCTTATTTTGTGTCATTTCAGAAGCACGCTTAAATGATAATGTGTGAACTGTTAATGATTCCGGCATTAACTTTTCCGTTTCATCTAACGTATGTTTAAAAATATCTAGCCCTTCACCTGGAAGACCAATAATTAAGTCCATATTGATATTGTTCATTCCCATTTGACGTGCTAAATGATACTTTTCAATCGTTTCTTCCACTGTATGATGGCGCCCGATCGCTTTTAACGTTTCTTGATGGTACGACTGCGGGTTAATACTAATGCGGTCGATGTTCCATTTATTTAATACTTCTAGTTTTTCTGGCGTAATCGTATCAGGACGACCTGCCTCAACTGTTACTTCCCGTACTTCTTTCACATCCGGGAACGATTGGTACATTTCCTCATACAGCATATCCATTTCTTCTGCTGTAATACTTGTTGGCGTACCGCCTCCGTAATAAATCGTTGTAACCTTAACACCTTTTTCTTTTAGGAACTTACCAATTTCACGAACTTCGTAGTGTAAACCTCCTAAGAAAGAATCAACCGATCCTTGACGTCCATTAATCGCATACGCCGGGAATGTACAATATGCACATTTTGTCGGACAGAACGGAATACCGATATAAATACTAACTTCTTCTTTTAAACGATATAAATCTGGAACAACTGCTAATTGGCAATCAACAATGCGCTGCAATAATTCAATTTTTTCTTCATGAATTAAATAACTTTCACGAAGTTCTTTATGCGCTTCTTCTTTTGACATACCATTTTGCAGCATTTTATGAAGAAGTTTTGTTGGACGTACTCCTGTTAAAATGCCCCAGCTCTGTTCCAATCCTGTTAACTGCTGAAGAACAGAAAGATACACATAAGAAACAACGTGCTTTACTTGTTTCATACGTTCTTTTTCTTCTGTGAAAGAAGATAAATCTTTTGAGAATGTTTCTTCATATACATTGCCAGTTGCAACGTCTGTTAAACGCGCGGAAGCTGTCACGTTTCCTTCTATCTGTATTTCAACAATAAGATTTGCATCTTCTTTCTCAAATCCTATCGTGCTTTCTTCAAAAAATAAGCCGCTAATATTTTGCAGCGGACGTAAAAAACGATCATCTTGTAACGTTTTTATCGAAATTAACAACACTTATCACCTTTTCATTTGTAAACTCTCTTTAGTTTACTTGAAGGGCGTGTACAGGTCAATATAGAAGCTTTTACCTCATTTTCCCGGAAAGGTCTCACAAAACTTTGGAATAAAAACAAGAAAAAACGTAGCTTTCAGGCCACGTTTTTAGACAACCTATCTCCATTTATGAACCTGCGAGTGATTTTTCAAAAATGGAATTGGAAATTGCTTTCGAAAATGTTCCTTAATCATATATTCCACTCCGTTTTCACTATTGGAACGTGTAATCCAATCTGCTGCTTGCTTCACTGGAATAGGCGCATCTCCCATTGCAACTCCTAATCCAACATTCTCGATGACCTCTAAATCTTCCGAACTATCTCCAATTGCTACCATTTCATTCAATTCTATTCCAAGGTGTTCTCCTAATAATTGCAATCCTCTTAATTTCGATACATGCAGCGGAAGAATTTCTATCCTTCCCCCATCGGATTCTATATACTCGACATTTTCAAACGCTTTTTTCAACGTTTTAAGCGCGCGTTCTCTTTCTCCTCTACTTGCAAAGACAACATCAATTTTCGGAGCTGCAACAGGCTGATCACGAAGTGTGTTACCTAATGAATCTACAAATTGAACAGGATAAAATAACGGATCCGAACTTGATAATACAGTGCGCGCAATTAAGTTTGGTGTATTTCGCTCACGGTTACCGATAGAAAAACGTTCATGTGAAATACGAATATTACATTCAAAATGCTCAAGTACTTGCACAATATTAAACGTCTTTTCTTCTGATAATCGTTTTTGAATGAGCGGTTTATCTAATGAAGCAGAAATAAAAGCGCCGCTATGCGTAACTAATATGGAATCTAGTTTTAATGACTTCGCTATTTTATGAGCAGATTGAAAGTGCCGACTTGTAAACAGCGTAACATATACACCTTTTCGCTTTACAAAGTCAATAGCTTCTCGTGTTCCTTTTGGGATCTTCCCATTTTTCTGCAGAAGTGTCCCATCTATATTAAGAGCCAACAAGCGATAAATCATGACGCATTCCTCCTCTTAGCTGCTTTCACCCTATCCATAATTTATGAAAGAAATTTATTAATTAGAACGAGTTAGAATCCTTGCTATAAATTTGGTTTATGATATACATATATCATCAGTAAAGGAGATACCACTATGAAAGCACCTCCTTCTTTTTATGAGGGCGATACATTAGAAGTTGCAAAAAGTCTACTTGGTCATAAACTTGTACATATAGTCGATGGGATAAAACGAAGCGGGGCTATTGTGGAAGTTGAAGCATATAAAGGACCAGATGATAAAGCGGCACATAGCTATGGCGGAAGACGCACCGAACGGACTAAAGTTATGTTTGGCGCACCAGGACATGCCTATGTCTATCTTATTTATGGTATGTACCATTGCTTCAATGTCATCACTGCTCCAGTTGGTACCCCGCAAGGCGTTCTGATTCGGGCACTAGAACCCGTCGATGGAATAGACGAAATAAAAATAACACGTTATGGTAAAACAGAGCTTACGAAATCACAATACAAAAATGTAACGAACGGACCTGGAAAGCTATGCCGCGCACTTGGCATTACTTTGGAAGAACGCGGCTTATCCTTACAAGGTGATGAATTATATATTGAATTAGTCCCTGAGGAAGAACACTTATCTTCTCAATATGAGATTATTGCTGGCCCACGTATTAATATTGATTATGCTGAAGAAGCAGTTCATTATCCTTGGCGTTTTTATTTTAAGGATCATCCATTCGTTTCTCAATAAAAAAGAAGCCAAATCGGCTTCTTTTCTACTCTGCACCTTCCGCAGTCGCAATATCATTTTCAAGGTTTTCTCTCGACAAATCTGCTGCCATAAAATCAGCTGTTTCTGGAAGTGCTAAATGCATATGTGCTTTTTGACAAATTTGGATCGTACAGTTTTCTACAGTAAAATCAAAAACATGCCCGCCTCCGCTTCGTTCATCATCAATATAATGTAGATGGAAACCGGCCACTCCAATCCCTTGCGCATAATCCGGTGTCCAAAATCCTGCCATTGTTCCTTTCGTATTTTTGAAAGAAAAAATCGGCTGTGATTTTGTTACTTCTACAAGCGGTGTATACGGTTTTTCTTGACGCGGAACGGTTCTTGTTCTTACTTCACGGAATGTACCATCCATGCGAATACCATAAAATAAGTTTTTACTTGGTATTAATTCATGTAATAAAGCTTCCACTTCTTCACGATTCATTGGACGATCAATTGTATAACTCATTTCTTTTTCAAAAAATGTTACAGTGGCAAACGGGGTTGTTTCTTCCGGTGCTACCATTTCTGCTGAACCGTCGGAACGTAAATGATAAAACTCACCGTCAAACGCAATCATTTCACCATCTAATTGATCAAACGTACCGATGCCAAAGTCTCCATGTTCTTTTAACTGTTCAAAATTAATAATTCCATCATATATACCATCTAATAAAGCTAGCATTGTTGATGTTTGATATACTTCATTATTCGTTTTGATCTTTTTCGCATCAATATCTAATAATTGTGCAATACTCATGCCTATTCTACTCCTTTACCACTAGTTCAATTGGTTTGGTAGTAATTTTTCACTTAATTTAATGTTATCGCGATAATCAATTGGAATATCAACAATAACAGGGCCTTCTGCTTTCATTGCTTCTTTCAACACATCTTCTAACTCTTCTTGAGAATTTACTCGAAGTCCAGTAGCACCGAAGCTTTCTGCATATTTTACAATATCAACATCACCAAATTCTGTCGCTGATGTTCTGCCGTATTTCATCATTTGTTGGAATGCAACCATATCGTATGTACCATCCCTCCAAACAAGATGTACAATTGGAGAATTCAAGCGTACTGCCGTTTCTAATTCCATTGCAGAGAATAAGAAACCACCGTCTCCAGAAACGGAAACAACCTTTTTCCCTGGTTCTACTAATGTCGCTGCAATTGCCCATGGAAGCGCAACACCTAATGTTTGCATACCGTTACTAAACAGTAATCGGCGTGGCTCATAAGAACGGAAGCATCTTGCCATCCAAATGTAATGGGAACCGATGTCACATGCCACCGTTGTTTCATCATCAATTAAAGAGCGGAGTGTACGAATGACTTGCAGTGGATGTGTAAGCCCTTGTGAATCACGAACTGGCACTTCAGCTTGCTCAGATAATTTCGCACGCAATTGATCTAAGATAGCTTCTGATTTCGTTGTTAAAATAAGTTTCGGTAATTGCTCTGCAATGCTATCTACCGTTAATGCAATATCACCTATTAATTCGCAATTTGGTTGATAGTCATGGTCAATATCAGCTTGATGATCGTCAAGATGAATAATCGTTCTGTCCCCTAACTTATTCCAAAACTTCGGATCATACTCAATTGGGTCATAACCGATAGATAGAATAAGATCAGCCTCTTCTAATAAAATATCGCCTGGTTGATTACGGAATAACCCAACGCGTCCAAAGAAATGATCTTCTAATTCACGTGAAATTGCTCCAGCTGCTTGATACGTTTCAACAACCGGCAATTGTGTATCAGCAATTAACTCACGAACTGCTTTTGTTACTTCATTTGTGCTCGCTCTCATACCAAGTAAAATAACTGGTAATTTTGCAGATTTAATTTGTTCTACAACTGCGGCAATTTTATGTGTGGGAGCGATACCAAGTTGCGGCTGAGAAAGCGTGCCAATAGATGAAACGGACGTTTCAGCAGTCATAACATCTTGCGGAAGACTAACAAGCGTTGCTCCCGGATGAGTAGAAGTTGCACTGCGAAATGCATTTGTAAGTGCTTCTGGCACATTATCAGAATGCTCTACTTCTACGCTATATTTTGTGATTGGTTCGAATAGTGCAGCATTATCCATAGATTGATGCGTACGTTTCAAACGATCTGTACGCGGCACTGCACCCGCTAAAGCAACAACGGGATCACTCTCTGCAGTAGCAGTCACAAGACCTGTCGCTAAATTTGATGTCCCTGGTCCTGATGTAACAAGACATACACCTGGTTTTCCTGTCAATCGTCCAACAGCCGCTGCCATAAATGCTGCGTTTTGTTCATGACGACAAACGATTAACTCAGGTCCACGCTCCTTTAGCACATCAAACACAGAATCAATTTTTGCACCCGGAATACCGAAAACATGTGTAACTCCTTGCTGGATTAAACAATCGACAACAAGATCGGCTCCTTTTGTTGTTTTTGTTTTCACGTTGCTTGCTTTTACTTCTGTACTCAAACTAATCATCCCTTTATGTCAAAATCGTGTACAATAAAGCTAGTTATTATGTAAACCACTCATATATTACACTTGATTAATTAACGTGATGTAATATATCTTGTTGATTATTATATTATAAATGTATTACTTTTCCAACAATATGAATTCGAAATTATTTTGACAATAAAAAATGAAAACCCTTACATGTATGTTGTTATATCGAAATAATATTTTTTATAAATTTTTCCATTTGTATTACATATTTTTAAAGGTTTTCTCAACAAATATCCCTTGCCCTATCTTTACTTTATTTCCTGTAAAACTTTCCTTTTATGCAATTGATTAAGAAAAGGAACTTCTGTGAACTCCATAAAAAAAGACGTTTCCCTCTCAGGAAACGCCTTTCTAATTAAGCCTGGTATGCAGTATATAATTCTTCAAGTGGCTTCATGATAATTTTGTTAATATCGCCGATTACAACATTTAAGCGTTGCTCTGCTTCCATTAACTTTACGATTTTTGGATCTTGTTGAATAAGCGCTACAACTTCTTGTGCTTTTTGATTATCTTCATCAGTAATCTCTTGGCCTTGCATCATCTTTTGTTGTAAGCCCATTTGCATTGTACGGAATTGATCAAATAATTGCTTAGACGCTGCATCCCCTTGTACTTCTGCATAACTAGCTTTTAATGCTTGAAAATCTGTATTTTCTGCGATTGCCTTTTGTAATTCATATGCAACATCATGAATGTTTTTTGTCATTGTATTTTTCCTCCTTTAACGGGCTTGGTCTAATGTCCTTGCCCTTTGAGTACCTTTTGATACGCACCCTTTTACAATAACAAACTATGCACGAGATGTGAAGAAATTTCACTTTATTTATTAAATTGATAAGACATTTGAAAACCTTTTTTAGGTAGGAAAGAGTATCCGCCCTTGCATAGATGCGGTCAGGGCCTTTTTTAGCGCCATGCCATATGAAACCAAAATAAAAAAATGAGAATAAGTCTTTTTTTGGTTTCATAGCCATAACTGAGATGGTGAAAGAGCAATATATATAGTGGAAAATGATTGAAAACCTTTCTTTTTTGGATGAGAAAGAGGATCCGACCATGCATAGATACGGTCAGGGTCTTTTTTAGCCCCACGCCTTATAAAACCAAAATGAAAAAACGAGAATAAGTCTTTTTTTGGTTTCATAACCATAACTGAGATGGTGAAAGAGCAATATATAGTCTCTTTACGCACATTCATGCACCCCGTGCTATGTAAAAAGAGCAGAGGAATATCAGTGGATGTCTCCTGTTCTTTTCATGACTGGATTCTATCTTCTCTCTAAAAAGAAAGTTTGTTCATTTCATTACATTAAGAAAAGCAATAATATGCCTTGAATCAATCCAATTGTTCCCCCTAATAACGCTCCTAAATATGTAATCATCTTAAGCTCACTCTTCGTAATGGATAACACAAGATCTTCTAATCTTTCTGTTGAGAATGCAGATACTTCTTGTTGTACGATTTCTGCAAGACGTAAGTTTTTCAAGATTTGTTCGGTATTGTTTATCCCCCATGCTAAACCCTTTTTCACTAAGCTTGGAATCATTGTTTGTACAACTGTTTCCCGAACTGGTTCACACACTTTTTGAATCGACTGATTAAAGAATCCTTTTACAGTTTCTTCTATTTTAATTGTTGATAGGAGTGAATTGACAATCATGTCTTTCTCAATAAAGAATTCGATTTCCTTCACTTCTCTTCCCTTACATTTCTCCCACTCTTTTTGCAAGACATCACTTAAGAGCTCCTTCGTTCCTTCTTGTCTTAAAAATTTAATCACTTCTGGCTGCAAACGATCCACTAAACTTACATTCCCTAAAAACATCCCTACTAAATTTAACAATGTGCCTCGTGAAGCGAAAAAGTCATCAATCATTTTAGCAAGTCGTTCTTTCCCTTCTTCACTTTCAAAAAAGCTTATCCCTCTTTCTAAAATAAATGATGCTACATTCGGAATCATTTGCTCCACTTTTTCATGAACAGAATGAGGTAAAGCCTGTTCCCACGTATATGTATAATATTGTGATAAAAACGTATCAATTTTTTCCGCAATCATGCATTCAATTTTTTGAATTGTCTTCTCTTCCACATGCTCCAAGCCCCATTTTTCTAAAACACCTCGCAATGATTGTTCATTCACCAAAACTTTATCTATCTCTACTTGCGCCCATTGAATTAGTTCTTGCTGAAATTTTTCATCTGTTAATTTCTTTCCAATCCCTTCAGGCGTTAACAAGTGATCCACAACCATTTTTCCTAATTGAACAGCAAGTTCATCGCGGCGCTTCGGAATTAACCCTGGTGTGAATGGTACTTGAAACTTTCCAATAAAAATAGGGTGATGCGGGCGAAATAACATTTTTATCGCTAAATGGTTCGTATATCCACCAATGATCGCTCCTAACCCTGTTGTTGTTAACATATTTAACCACATATTCATCCTGTACCAGCCTTTCATTTCTCCAAATATATATCTATATCTTACTACAACTTATTACAAGGACAATACGAAAGAAAAAACTCCACTCACTTGCTCTGGCACGGGGCCAAAAAGTTCTCTGACCGACTTTATTCATAGCGATGCTCCCTCTCACCTAAAAGAAAAGGTTTTCGTTTTCAACTCGCGCCCTAAAACATTGATCATCTAAAAATAGAATATCGTTATACAAGCAACAGTATAATGATATGGAAGCATATTTGTAACCTATATAATAAACCCGCTCTGAAGCAATTTCACATTAGAAATAAAAAAAGATTGAGCAGTTCTCTCTTCTCTTTTTACATAATAGATCAAATAAAACACTTACATAGTTCCTAACCAAAGAAGTTTCTTACGCACATTACGGTTTCATCCATTTACACCGTAACTGAAAAAGGAGTGACGACTATATTGAAAGATCATATTTACACATTACAAATTTCTACTGATCATCCAAGGTCGCTAACATTGCCTTATATATTTTCGAGTACTTCTCCCTTTGCATCTCTTTCTTTTGGATCGCGACATGTGGCATGTGAAAACATTGAAATTCATCATACTTATGCGCAAGAAATTATAATAGGCGAACAGATTGCGAAAGAACTTTTACTTCCACCTTCGACCGCCATACATGCTTTCACTCAAAATCAAACCCTTATATTCGGACCACTAATCGGTATTTTCACAACAGGTTTTACGGAATCCGCTTCTCGGCCCATTGGCAATCGTTCTATCAGTTTCCAGGATCTAATTACCCCACCAGACTCTTTACATCCATTTGTTTTCTTATTTGGTGCACAGCATATAAACTGGGATGAAGAAACGATTGATGGGTACTTTTTCAAAGAAAAAAGCTGGGTGCGATGTAAAGTTCCTTTTCCAAATGTTATTTACGACCGATTACCTAATCGACAAGCAGAGACTTATAAACCTATCATTCGGGCAAAAAAACGATTACAAACAAAGTACGCCATCCCATGGTTTAATCCAGGATTTTTCAACAAATGGAATATACACCAACTTCTTATAAATGAAGAAACAGTCGCTTCACTATTACCTCAAACAGAATCATTTCAGCACTTCGAGCAAATAGAGCATTTCTTATCATCATACAAACACGTTTATATGAAACCCGTGCACGGTAGTTTTGGGCGAAACATTTATCAAATTTTTTATTCTAATGCAGAAAACTGTTATTATTGTCGTTACCGTGAAGGGAAACAAAATAAATTACGAAAGTATCACTCTTTAGAAACACTAATTAATCACGTTATGCAAGGACAGGATTTAAAACAATTTATTATCCAGCAAGGAATTGTTTTATTACGTATAGGTGGGCAGCCGGTAGATTTTCGAATTCACACAAATAAAAATCGTTTTGGTAATTGGAGAGTTAGTGCCATCGTTGCGAAAATTGCTGGAAAAGGCAGTATGACAACTCATGTAAATAGCGGCGGAGAAGTAAAACCACTCCAAGATATCTTTCCTGATGCGACGGAGCGTGTGCAAATCACAAATAAATTAACAGATGCAGCCCTGCAACTAAGTTCTATTTTAGATCAGCATATGGAAGGAAATATTGGAGAAATTGGTTTTGATTTAGGCTTAGATACAGGCGAAAATGTTTGGCTATTTGAAGCCAATTCTAAGCCTGGAAGAACTGTCTTTCAATGCGAAGAATTACAAGAATATGGTGAACTGACGAGACAGTTATTTTACGAGTATGCCATACATTTAACAGAAAGTAATCTTTCTCGTTCGAAAAGGCGATTACCAGAAGATGAAACTTCCACCAAATGATAGGTGGAAGTTTTTTCATTATATCAATTTCACCGTTAATTCAGTCTGTGTCCCGCATGTCCCGCAATAGAAAACATGAACACAATATTGCTCCGAATTCCCCCTCGTTAAACCGTCTACTGCTGTTAATAAATCTTGATCCATATATGCGCTGTAAGCATCGGTATAATCCACAACTTTCCCATAATCTTGGAGTACATTCGTACAAACTCGGCAAGAATATGTTTGAGATTCTAACGCATTACAAAGTGGGCATATTGCCATTACAACTCCTCCAATCATAGAGGTTTCATATTTATGATTAGTGTGACCTTCTTTAAAGAAAATACAACGTGTGCTCACTTGTTTATTTCAAATTTCCCACACTGTTTTTACAAAATTTACAAATTATTATTTCGCATATCTTTCTAGGTAACATCCATACTATGAATACACTCACCACAAACGATGGATTGGCGCCAAGGGGGCGATCATCTGGTTCAAGTCCAGCTAATCCAACCAAAAAAATTTCTATACTCTAAGGAGGATATATTCCTATGGCAAACCAAAATAATCCATTAGTAGTACCAGGCGCAACAGCAGCAATCGATCAAATGAAATATGAAATCGCTCAAGAATTTGGTGTACAATTAGGAGCAGATTCTACAGCTCGTGCAAACGGTTCTGTTGGTGGCGAAATTACAAAACGTTTAGTAGCAATGGCTGAGCAAAGCCTTGGCGGATACCAAAAATAAATATATATGGCAAAAAGGTCTCGGGGCATTCGCCCTGAGACCTTTCTTACTACTGCAACATTTGTAGGAATTTTTTCGTCCGTTCTTCTTTTGGATTTGTAAATACTTCTTCTGGTGTACCTTGTTCCACAACAACGCCACCATCCATAAAGATAACCCGATTCGCAATTTGATGAGCAAAGCGCATTTCGTGCGTTACAATTACCATTGTCATCCCTTCCTTTGCAAGTTCCTTCATTACCTTTAGGACCTCTTGTACAAGTTCTGGGTCTAACGCTGACGTTGGTTCATCAAATAATAAAACTTCTGGTTCCATCGCAAGCGCACGAGCAATTCCAACGCGTTGTTGCTGGCCACCAGATAGTTGGAATGGATATAACTCCATTTTGTTACCAAGTCCAACCTTCTCAAGGAAATATGTCGCTTTCTTCTTCGCTTCTTCTTTCCCCATCTTTTTCACTGTAACAAGCCCTTCCATTACATTTTGGATTGCTGTTAAGTGAGGAAATAAATTATGATGCTGGAATACCATACCTGTTTGTGTACGAAGATTTACAATATCTTTCTTCGTTACTTTTTTAGAGAAATCCAGCTCTTTATCACCAATGCGAACAATACCTGCATTTGGTGTTTCTAATACATTCAGGCACCGTAAAAATGTTGTCTTACCAGATCCAGAAGGTCCAATAATGACAACAACCTCACCTTTTTCCACTGATAAATCAATATGCTTTAGTACAGTGTTATCACCGAAACTCTTTTGTAAATGTTGAATTGAAATCATAAAAACAAAAACTCCTTTTATGAAAGGATTATTATTTAAGCGTATAACGTTCTGAACGTTTTTCTAATATTTGTTGCACGATAGATAATAAGAAACAAATCACCCAATAAATAAGACCTGCTTCAAAATAAACAATTAAAAATTCATAGTTCATTGCTGCAATTTCCTGTGCTTTTCGAAACATCTCTGTTACTAAAATTAATGATGCCAATGAAGTATCCTTCACTAAACTAATAAATGTATTTGAAAGCGGTGGAATCGATACACGCGTTGCTTGCGGTAAAATAATGCGTTTTAACGCTTGTGGATATGTCATCCCAATTGTATACGCTGCCTCCCATTGTCCTTTTGGAATAGATAAAATGGATGCGCGAATAATTTCAGATGCATATGCACCGACATTTAATGAAAATCCAATAATAGCTGCTGGATATGGATCAATCTCAATTTTAAGAGTTGGAAGTCCATAGAAAATAATAAATAATTGTACAAGAAGTGGTGTTCCGCGAATAATAGATACATAGATACGAGCGATCCATTGCAGTAGGCGACTATTTGAAATACGTGCTAAAGCCGTAAGTGTCGCCAATATAATACCAATCACAAATGTGATAAGCGCTAATGGGATTGTCGTGAAAAGAGCACCCTCTAGCATAGGCATTAAGGATGCTTGCATGATATCTATCCATGTAGATAATCGATCTGTAACGATTGCACTACTTAGATACATCTTCACCAAACCATTTTTTCGCTATTTTGTCATACGTACCATCTTTTTTCATATCTTCTAACGCTTTATCTACTTCTTGTACTAATGTATCGCTACCCTTACGGAATAAGAACCCACTTTGTGATGCTTCTTTTTCTGTTGCTACAATTTTAATATTTGCATCTTTTTTCGTTTGTAAATAGTTTAACACTGATAACTTGTCATTAATTGTGAAATCTACACGTCCTGAGTTAAGTAATTCTACCGCTTGGCTAAATCCTTCTACACCTTGGATTTCTGCACCATTTTTCTTTGCAATGTCCGCATAGTTACTTGTTAAAGACTGCGCAGCTTTCAAACCTTTAATATCTGTAAATGAAGCTGGCTTATCTTTATCTTTTGCAACGACAAGTGCTGCCGAAGAAGAAATATATGGTTTAGAGAAATCATACTTCTTTTGACGATCTTCACGAATCCCAACTTCGTTTGCAACCATATCAAAACGTTTTGCATCTAGCCCAGCAAGTAAGCTGTCCCATTGCGTTTCTTTAAATACTGGTTTTACACCTAAACGTTTTGCAACTTCTTCTGTTAACTCAACGTCAAATCCAGTTAATTTTCCACTTCCATCGTGGAATGTAAACGGTGGATATGTACCCTCTGTACCAACAACGATTTCACCGCTTTTTTTAATTTGTTGTAATGCATCTTGATTAGCTGTATCTTTTTTCTCTTCTTTGCCACAACCTGCTACAATACCAACCGCTAATGTAGTTACTGCAAGCACTGAAAATAATTTCTTCATGACATTAGTCCTCCAAGTATTCAGATAGGAATTTAAAAACTATATTGATTGTATTCAATCTTGAACAATTTTTCAATGAAAATGTTCGTCATTAGTGTATCCTTTTTTTTCATAATCAAACAGAATGATACAAAATCGATACATACAAAAAATAAGTAACATTTTTTAATATAGCACTTATGATGGAAAAGGTAAAACAATACTTACTTTATCCCGCATTAACGGGCAGTAAGACCCTCACCTCAAAATTCAGCGAAAGCAAAGAAGTTAGGTGGAGGATCAACTCCCCGTAAAAGCCCGATTGGTTCAACTAATAATCAGTGGGGGATGAAGAAAACCCCCGCTGATTAAAGTTTCACTTTATCTATATGAATATAAATTGAAAACCATTCTTTTTTAGATGGGAGAGAAGATCCAATCATGCACAGATGCGGCCAGGGCTTTTTTATCCCCATGCCAAGTGAAAACAAAGAGAGAAAATGAGTAGGAGTCTTTTTTTCTCTTTCATAGTCATAACTGGACTGTTGAAAAATCAATATGGATTTGTCTATCCAAAAAGCTATGTTAAGCAATGTTGTTATTTTTCAAGATAAAGAAAGGGAACTCCTCTTATTGAGTTCCCTTGTTCCATTAACCCCACCGATTGTGGAATAATGAATGTTTCATTTACAAAAACTTTCGATAAACTTGTGTATTATGAAGCGGCTTAAAGCCTAAAGATGTGTACAATCTCTCAGCACTTTCATTTCCCTCTAAAAAACATATTCGAATTTCTTCGTATCCTTCTTCTAACATCTCGTTCATACCGAATTGTAAAGCCTTACGTCCATATCCCTTTCCTTGGTGACTTGGCGCAACCATTAAGTTATCTAATATCCCTTCTCCAGTAGTAACTGATGCAACAATTTGTTCATCTTCTAACACCAAATATACATTATTTTTATTGTTTAATTTGTATGTTTTCACACCGTCTTCTGGCGCAAGGTAAGGTTTAATATCATTCTTTTCGTGCAACTCGTAATAACATTCCTGTACCATTTTTACAAACTGGTCAAAAAATCTATCTTCATATTTAATAAACTCAATGTCTATTTTAGGAAAAGTGCCCCCCTTGTATACCGATTCAAGTGAACCCCACCATTTTTCAAACCTCATTTTCTTAGCAAAACCAATAGGGTTTTCTGATTCGACTCTCATATAAACACATACAAAATCCGGCTTCGTTTCAGAAATTACCTCTTCCATTGCTTTATATAATGTAGAACCAATACCTTTGAAACGGGAATCTGGTTCTACATAAACACTGATTTGAGCAATAGACTCTCCAGCACTATTTGTATAGACAGATGAGTATGAGAACCCTTCAATTCCATTTTGTTCATATAGAAGAAATTGCGTAGAATTTAGGACAATATCATCTAGAGAACCTACCTCTTCTTCTATCCCCATACTTTTTATTAGATTTAATATACTGATCTTATCCTCTTTTTCCTTATAAACACGTATCATTTAGATAATCCCCATTTCCCATTTAATAGTTCCGTCCTCTTCTAAATTCGGTTATTACTTAGTGAAATTTTCTTATGCTTATTCCACAACCCTATGCTTTAACGAAACATCAAACGATCATTAGCACAGAAAATTCTGATAACTTAAGTTTATCAGAGGTTAACTGCTCTCAACAATCATTTTACTAACTATGGGATTATCATTCCGATGTTTTATTTGGCTAGAATTTGAAACTAACTCAAATCTACTTTACGTTTCCCTTTTTTTGAGTACAAAAAATACGTTTTGTCCATTTCAACAAAGGATATCGACGCTCCGACAAACAACGACAAAAACAGAAGGCAGCTATCCCCCTGTTTCCCAACACACTAAAAAAGAGCTTGCTACACCAGCAAGCTCTTTCAAGATTCTAATACACAATATCCAATCATCCCACACAATAATAAAAAGAAAGCAATGTTAAATGTCACTGATAATTCTTCCATCCCTATCTCCCCCTTTACTCCAAAATATCACATGGATAGAGGGAGCAAAGGTCCTATTTGTAAACATTACTTTAAAGTTCTCTGAACATTTCGTGAAAGTTACGCACTTTGACTTCCTTCTATTTGCGTTTTGTACATTTCATAATAACGACCTTTTTTCTCCATTAATTCATCGTGAGATCCCTTTTCAAGAATCCTCCCCCGGTCAAGTACAATGATTTGGTCTGCACTCTTAATGGTTGAAAGGCGATGCGCAATGATAAATGTTGTTCTTCCCTTCTTTACAACTTCGAGCGCTCTTTGAATCATCGCCTCAGTCTCAGTATCAATACTGGACGTCGCTTCATCTAACACTAAAATAGCAGGATCAAATGCTAACGCACGCGCGAAAGATATGAGTTGGCGCTCCCCAGTTGAAAGTGTGCTTCCTTTTTCCGTAATTTCTTCTTCTATATTGTTAGCAAATCGCTCTGTCCCTACATCGTGCAGTGCTTTTACAATTCGAGCCTTTGAAATCCTCGGATGTTCTAAGCTTACATTCGATGCAACTGTACCACTAAATAGAAATGGATCTTGCAGTACAATCCCCATATGCTCACGAAGTGCCTGCTTTGGTATATCTTTCACGTCATGCCCATCAATTGTCAGTTTTCCTTTTTGAAACTCATAAAATTGGAAAAGTACATTCATAATGGAACTTTTCCCCGATCCCGTATGACCAACGAGGGCAACCGTCTCTCCTTTTTTTGCCTCAAAAGAAATGTTTTTTAACACTTCATCTTTCCCGTTATAAGAAAATGAAACATCATCAAATCGAACATTTCCATTCAGACGCGGGATACGCTCTTCTTCAAGCGCTTCTCCCTTTTCATCCAACAGTTCAAATACACGTTCTGACGCCACGCGCGCTTGTTCTAAATTCGCAAGCTGATTCACCATATTGGTGATTGGTGAGAAGAGCCTTGTTAAATAATCGACAAATGCATACAGCACTCCTAAAGAAATAATACCCGTAGCACTCAAAGAGGCGCCGCCAAAGTACCAAATAACTCCCGTAAACGCAATGTTACGCAAGACACCTACTAAGTTATGGGATGTCGCTGCATTTAAATTTAAAATTTTGTTTTGATACTTAAAATAATCTTCATTTAACTCTTCAAACTCTTGCTTCGTTGTACGTTCTTGACGAAACGCCTGAATAATCGGCATCCCTTGGATCGATTCATTCACTGTCCCATTAATATCTGATAACCGGGAGCGCATTTTATGATTGTACACAGAAGCATATTTTCGATATACAACAGCCCAAACGATTAAAATTGGTACGATCATTAAGCATAGAAGTGCTAATTTCATATCCAGTAAAAATAAAGCACTAAAGATTCCAATAATATAAATAAAACTAGAAACAAATGTCGCTAACACCGTTACATATAACTCACGAATTGCCTCTGTATCATTCGTTACACGCGATACAATTTTTCCTGCTGGCAAATGATCAAAATAACGAATCGGTAACGTTTGAATATGAGAAAAGACATCTTCACGCATAATTTGAATGATTTTATTAGATGCTTTCTGTAAGAAAAACTGCTTACCGTATGCAAATAAAGATACAACTAACAATAATGCAAAATATCCTCCGCCAAGTAGAAGCAATCGTTTCATCTCAGGTTCATAAAACGAATATACTTCTTTATTTGTTAACCTTTTCGCTTTATATACTTGCGTCGCTTTCCCGCTTTGAACTGTAACGATATCTCCCTTTACAGAACGCGTTCCCTCTGCTGCAATTTTGTTAGGTACAAAATAATAAGTGAAGCCGACCTGTATAATCCGAACTTCTTTTCCTTTTTGTTCCCCTTGTTCAAAACGGTCGCTTCGCTTATACCAAGTACCGTTATATAATACGGCATCCTCACCTTGCTTCGCTTCATACCAAGACTTCTCAATCCCAACAATATGATCATCAATCATTATCTTTGCCACAAATGGTCCTGCGAGCTCTGCAATCACGAAAATGAATAACATTGCCAGTGCCACAAAAATGCTCCCTTTTACTTTCATGGCGTACCTAAATAACCGCTTTGAAACACTCATATTTTCACCTCACCCTCTACTTCTTCACCCTGCTGTCTTTCAAACTGCTCTCTATACCAGCCGTCATTGGAAACGAGCCTAGCATGTGTTCCCTCTTCTATGATCTCACCGTTATCCATAACGAGAATCCAATCCGCATGCTGCACAGCTGACAGACGGTGCGTTGTTATAATTGTTGTTTTCCCGCTTCGTTCTCTTCGTATATTTTCAATAATCGCCGCTTCCGTCCTGGCATCCACAGCCGATAATGAATCATCTAAAATTAAAATTTCTGGATTTTGAATAACTGCTCGCGCAATTGAAATCCGTTGTTTTTGTCCGCCGGATAAAGAAACGCCTTTCTCTCCAACAAGCGTCTCTAACCCTTCAGGAAGAAACTCCAAATCTTTTTTGAATGCTGCAATTTCAATAGCCTTTTCAAGTTCTTCCTGATTTGCTTCCCTGTTTCCAAATAAAATATTTTCACGTGCTGTTTTTGAAAATAGAATATGCTCCTGCGGTACATACCCAATCCAGCCTCGCACGCTTTCAGTTGAAATTTCACCAAGCGTAACGTTCGACACTGTAATATCCCCTTCTCCAAGTGGATACTGGCGAAGAAGTTGGCGAACAAGCGTCGTTTTACCACTCCCTGTTTTCCCAACAACGCCAAGCGTTTCTCCTTGTTTTAATGAAAAAGAAATATTTTTTAAATGCATATCAGATGAAGCCGGATACGAAAAGGAAACTTTATCAAAGTCGATATACTCTGGTTCGTGTACACGCATCGGCTTTTTCACGTTCTTCACGTCAGGCTCATATGATAACGTTTCATTAACACGGTCGAGCGAAGCATTTCCCCGCTGCATGACATTGATTAATTCACCAATCGCAAACATCGGCCAAATCATCATCCCAAGGTAAACGTTAAAGGAAACCAGTTCCCCAAGCGTCACCTTTGATTGGAAAACTAAAAACGCCCCATATACAAGACCAATTAAATAGCTAAGACCAACTAGCATCTTCACAGTTGGTTGAAACAACGCATCAATTCTTGCTACTTTCATATTTTTTTCATATACATCTGTTCCTAATTGATGGAACCTTTCTTCATCCGCTTTTTCCTGTACATATGCACGAATAACACGTACGCCCGCAATTGATTCCAGCACTTTATCGTTCATATCTCCAAATGCATCTTGCGCAATGGTAAAGCGTTCATGTAACTTCTTCCCATATACATTCATTGCATATGCCATAATCGGCAACGGAAGAAGTGCCGCAATTGTAAGCTGCCAACTGATTGAAAACCCCATCATAAAAACGATTGTAAGCATATATAAACTAGAATCCACTAATGTCAATATACCAAACCCTGCCGTCATAGCAATCGCCTTTAAATCATTTGTCGCTCTCGCCATTAAATCACCAGTACGATTTTTATGATAAAAGGTCGGTGTCATTTTGAGCAAGTGTCCCATAAATTTTGAACGCATCGTTTTTTCAAGCACGAATGCTCCACCAAACAATTGATGTTGCCATACGTAGGTGAGTACATACCCACCAACTGTCGCTCCAAATAAGATCCAAACATACTGTATAATCACTTCGTTTGTTAAAGAACCTACTTTTATATGATCAATTGTTAACCCAATTACTTTCGGAGGAATTACCTCTACTACATTTACAATTAAAAGCGCTCCAATCGCGATACTATACCTCTTCCAATGTTCTTTAAAAAACCATGTTAACTTTTGTAATACTGAAAACAATGAAATCTCTCCCTTCTCAATCTTGTTTCAGTCTATTTCTGTTATCCACTGTCAAAAGGCCCCACTTTTACATTGCGTGAATTGTACTGTTTCATCATTACATCTCACCTTCCATATTGTTCTTTATCGAAACCATACAAAGTATGGATACAACCAAAAATAAAGACAAAAAAACGCATACCGCCGCTTGACGATATGCGAGAAAAACGCATAAAAGCGTACGTTACGAAATACGCAACGTACGCTTTTTTAAAGACAAAAAAGCACTATCTTTCCGTACGGGTTGCGTAATGATATGAATATTTTCCACCATGTAATACAGCTAAGCCAGTCATATTTACCATTACAATCATTACGCGCACCCCCTTCATTTATTTTCCATTTTTAATTTTATAACTTTATTAACTTTTCTGTCAATTGTTTTTTTCATTATATTACAAAACAATCCTTTATCACAAAAAATAAAAGATGTACAATACCACTTCGATACCCCAAAAATGATCTATCGATATTATTATGAATAATCCTATATTTCACTTACAAATAAGGTAAACCTCTTTAAGAAAGGGCATACAAAATAAAAATCACATAAGAAATCGTTTCCATAAACATTTTGTTTGAAAAATATTCTCAAACCCCCTACAATCACCATATACTCACTCTTACAAGTTGCTATTTTAGGAGGACAAATCATGACAACGATAACTAGCAATACGTACAAATTTTATTTAAACGGTGAATGGAGAGAAAGCTCTTCAGGACAAACAATTGATATTCCATCACCATACTTACACGAAGTAATTGGACAAGTACAAGCGATTACTCGCGGGGAAGTTGACGAAGCAATTGCTTCAGCAAAAGAAGCTCAAAAAGAATGGGCTGAAGCGTCTCTTCAAGATCGTGCAAAATATTTATATAAATGGGCTGATGAGCTCGTAAATATGCAAGATGAAATTGCCGATATCGTAATGAAAGAAGTCGGTAAAGGTTATAAAGATGCGAAAAAAGAAGTTGTTCGTACAGCTGATTTAATTCGTTATACTGTAGACGAAGCATTACATATGCATGGCGAAAGCATGATGGGTGATAGCTTCCCTGGCGGATCTAAATCTAAACTTGCAATCGTTCAACGTGCACCACGCGGGGTAATTTTAGCAATCGCACCATTTAACTATCCTGTAAACTTATCTGCTGCAAAACTTGCACCAGCTCTTATTATGGGTAACGCTGTTATCTTTAAGCCAGCAACACAAGGCGCAATTAGCGGTATTAAAATGGTTGAAGCACTTCATAAAGCAGGTCTTCCAAAAGGACTTGTAAACGTAGCAACTGGACGCGGTTCTGTTATCGGTGACTACTTAGTAGAACATCCTGGCGTAAATATGGTATCGTTCACAGGTGGTACAAACACAGGTGCTCACTTAGCGAAAAAAGCTGCTATGATTCCACTTGTATTAGAACTTGGCGGAAAAGACCCTGGTATCGTACGTGAAGATGCTGACCTAGAGGAAGCAGCAAAACATATCGTAAGCGGTGCATTCTCATACTCTGGTCAACGTTGTACAGCAATCAAGCGCGTGCTTGTACATGAAAATGTAGCAGACGAGCTTGTTAGCTTACTAAAAGATCAAGTGGCTGAATTAACTGTTGGTTCTCCAGAACAAGACAGCACAATCGTGCCATTAATTGACGATAAATCTGCTGATTTCGTTCAAGGCTTAGTTGACGATGCGGTAGAAAAAGGTGCAACAATCGTAATCGGTAACAAACGTGAGCGCAACTTAATTTACCCAACATTAATTGACAATGTAACTGAAGACATGAAAGTTGCTTGGGAAGAGCCATTCGGTCCAATCCTTCCAATCATCCGTGTTTCTTCTGATGAACAAGCAATTGAAATTGCGAACAAATCAGATTTCGGTTTACAAGCAAGTGTCTTCACAAAAGACATTAACAAAGCATTTGCAATTGCAAACAAAATTGATACTGGCTCCGTTCAAATTAACGGACGTACAGAGCGTGGTCCTGACCACTTCCCATTCATTGGCGTGAAAGGTTCTGGTATGGGAGCACAAGGTATTCGTAAGAGCCTTGAGTCTATGACACGTGAAAAAGTAACTGTATTGAACTTAATGTAACATTTTATAAGCTAATCTACGGCTGTAGATTAGCTTCTTTTTATATAAATACAAATTGAAAAACCATTCTTTTTAGGTGGGAAGAGAGCGTCCGGCCATGGATAGAATCGGTCAGTGCCTTTTTGCCCCCATGCCAAGTGAGAACAAAAGGAGAAAGCGAGTGGAGATTACCTTTTATTTTCATAGCCACGACTTAAGTGCTTGAAATTGAACTACCCCCACTTCACTTCATTTAGAGGAGGGGGCTTCTCAGTTAAAATGATAAAATGGATACATCTATGTTGGTAAATCAAGTTGGATATATTTTTTTTCATTCACCTATTCACTTATCTCATATGCTTTAGAGTTACTATTCATTACCCAATCCATTACATTCTCCAATAAAGGTACAGCATAGTGATGTTGTTTTTCATTATTCCAGTTAGACAAAATTTCAGAAATACTTTTTACATTTCCTTCCACACTAACCGCATCTATAAAATGAACGGCATCAGGTACAACAGCATTCATATGTTGAAAATACTGCTTTTGCGGCTCTATAAGACTTAGATGTTTTTCGAAGTTACTTCGTCTTCGAGTAGTATCATTTTCTTTCCTTTTTCTTAATTCTGTTTCGCTTGTAGAAAGATGAATATAGACATCCGGAAATCCTATATGTTTTCGTTTCATTTGATTTACATAAAAATCTTTCAAAAACGGTAAAGTTTGTGGAAATTCCCCCTGATAAATCCAGTTATACCAAATGGGCTGAAAAATATCTCCATCAAATAGAACCATATCATACGATTTGAGTTTTTCTTGGGCAATTTGCCATCTTTCAACTTGCCTTTCGAGATACCAATTTTCCGGTTCAGGATTAGGGCGCTGAAATAAGAAATTTACTTCTGGAATCACATAAGCATTGTACAATTCCGCAATACTTCTACACGTTGTCGTTTTACCAATGCCACTGGCACCTTCCAAACAAATTAATGTCATATCGTACCTCCGTATACTTAATCATATTTTACGTTGTTATTAAACACGAATTCCCTATTCTGCTTCATTAGTTTAACACACAGATTTACAGAGCCTATTTCTAAAAAACTCCTTCTTCTTTTAATGACAAATTGTTCACTATAATCTGATTATTACTATATCCATTGACGTATAAAAATACATTTGTTACCCTTAAATACGTTAATTTAATATTTAAATCCTCATTCGTATCTCGGTGAGGTAGAGGTTGCAGTCATTAAGAGTATCATTTCAGGAGATGTAGTGGCATCGATGAATGAATGGGAAAGGAATGATTGCCGAAGTAAGACATGCCCACTGTGCATTCTTGCTGGGTCTGCTATTTAATAAGTGCAGAACTGTCACAAACAATTTGTTTGTGGAGAGCTATCGAGAGGTATGTCGTGGGTTTCCTATAAGATAGAAAGCACGTAGCGACAATGACACGTGCTTTTTTTGTTTTGTATGAAGCTTACCTTACTTCCTTTTTGGAAGACATACATATCTCCTTGCTTGACTTGGTTATACTAACTTGGGAGGTATTCTTTTATGCAACAAAAAAAATGGGGCTTTTGGGTACTGACAGCATTTGTTGTCGGCAATATGGTTGGCGCTGGTATTTTCATGGTGCCTAGTACATTAGCACAAACAGCAAGCCCACTCGGTGTTACATTAGCTTGGTTAACAACAGGGTTTGGTGTTTTAATGCTAGCTCTTGTTTTCGGTAATTTGGCAATTCGTCGTCCTGATTTAACAACAGGACCACAAAGTCATGCATATGCTTTATTCTCATCACCAAAAAAGAAAAAAATGGCTGGTTTCAGCATAGTTTGGGGCTACTGGGTCGCAAACTGGGCAAGTAATGTTGCTATTATTACATCTTTTGCAGGTTATTTATCACTCTTCTTCCCTATTATGAAAGATACACGTATCTTATTTTCAATCGGCTCTTTCGATGTGGAAGTTGGAAAACTGATTACATTTTTCATCTGTTCTTGCTTACTATGGGGAACACATATGATTTTAACAAACGGTGTAAACGGAGCCGGGAAATTAAACTTCCTAGCAACAACAACGAAGGTGACTGGATTCCTTCTATTTATCGTTGTTACTTTGTTTGCATTTCAAGCTTCTAAATTTGGACAATGGTACACACCAATGATTGATAAAGAAGGCGTGTCACATGGACTGCTTTCACAAGTGAATTTAGCTGCTCTTACAACACTTTGGGCATTTATCGGTATTGAATCAGCCGTTCTTTTATCAAACCGTGCGAAATCACCAAAAACGGTAAAGCATGCAACTGTAGCTGGATTATTAATAACTGTTGCCATTTATTTAGGAATTACAATTTTAACAATGGGTGTTCTTCACATCGATAAACTACAAGCATCTGAACGTCCATTAGCTGATGCATTAAATGCTGCAATGGGCCACGGCGGTGGAAAATTAATGGCACTGCTTGCCCTTACTTCCCTATTCGGTTCTATCTTAGGCTGGATTTTATTAAGTTCAGAAGTACCGTATCAAGCAGCAAAAGAGGGTTTCTTCCCTTCCTTCTTTGCAAAAACAAATAAAAAAGGAAGTCCTATTTACTCATTACGATTAACAAACATTATGTCACAAGTATTCTTATTCTCAACATTATCAGGGACAATTGCTGAGGCCTATACATTCGTTATTACTGTCTCAACCTTAGCTTACTTAATCCCTTATCTCGTTTCACCGATCTTCCAATTAAAACTTGTTGCAACTGGTGAAACATATAAAAATGAAATGGGCTCACGAATTATAGATGGTATTGTCGCATTCATTGCCCTTTGCTATGCACTATGGGTGATTAAAACCGGAGCCTCAGATATAAAAACATTCCTCCTTGGAATCGGCTTATTTGTAATTGGCTTTGCCTTTTATCCATTAATGAATCGTGATAAGACGCGAAATAAAAAAAATAAAAACGGGCAAGTTGCATAAAGCAACTTGCTCGTTTTTATTTTGGTATTAACAAGAAACCTTTATAATGGAAAATAGAGGTGAAAAACATGTCAATTGAAACACTATGGAGTGATCGCTTTCAAAAACATCTTCAAAACAGCATGATGTATTTTTTTCGGATGATTAGTGGTTTATTATATAGCTTCATCTTTATCTCGTGTATCGGTGCTTATTATTACGCCAAGTTTTTAAAAACATCTCCTTCTAAAGGAATCTCATTATTACTAATCACAATTGTACTTACAATCGTTATAACTAGATGTAAGGTTCGTACATTTATCCAAAAGCCTGACGCTGTCTATTTACTAGCACTTGAAGAGAAATTAACATCTTATTTCAAACAATCTCTTCTTTATAATTATGTCATGCAGCTGTTTCCATTGCTGTTTATATTTCTTATCATCATCCCATTGGCGATGCAATCATTACAAGTAACTGTACCTTTTTTATGTACAATCTTTTTTATCTTACTGCTTGTTAAGGGGTGGAATATATACATTCATTGGATATGGCGTGATCACAATAACAGCCACATTTGGTTTATCATTCGATTCGCTTGTAATGCACTGATTCTTTATATGCTTTTTCAATCCGTATCAGTTTTTCTATTAGGGTCTATGCTAATGCTTCTGATCTTAATACTTGTTTATACAGCGAAACAACCAGCAAAACGAATCGGATGGGAATATATCATTGAGCAAGAAGAACAAATGGACATACGCTTTTACCAATTTGCCAACTTTTTCACCGATGTCCCGCAGCTAAAAAAACAAGTCAAACAAAGAAAATGGCTAACAACTTGGCTAGAACCTATATTACATAAAAAACAATCTACCTTTTTATATTTGAACACTTTATCATTTTTACGTGCAAATGATTATTTTGGTATATATATTCGATTGACTGCCATTGGTTCTTTCATTTTATATTTCGTACCGAATGTATTTGCAAAAGGCGCTATTACTTGTTGTCTCTTATATATGACCTCTATGCAATTGCGCTCCTTATGGAAATGTTTTTTAGGAAATAATATTGTAACATTATATCCTATCTCACACGACACACGAATAAATCAATTTCTCATTCTTGTATTTTCATTAGCAGTCGTTCAGATAGCGGTATTTTCCATTATTATATTTGCTTCACTACAGCAGTTTTTACCTGTTCTTTCAACTATTATAGTCAGCATATTTTTTATTAAATTTATTATCGTACCAAAAACCAAAAAACGAATTTCTTCATCGGAAATTTAAATGAATGATTGTGTATTCTGAAAGAAAAAACAGAAAGTTTAGCTAAAGAAGCTACACTTTCTGTTTTTATATAAACAAAAAAAAGAACTCATTAGAAGATGAGCTCTTTTTCGGCTTGTGTTCTTCAAATAAAATTTTTAAAAGAAGTCAGTTGTAATTGTAAATTTATATATTATAAAATTCAACATTTAATTTAGAAATTGCCATAAGGTAATGCTCGCTTTTGCTTTTTTTATAAATATTCCCCCCCTCCTTTAGTACAGGGCTTATATATACCCAGACGCATACAAATGTGTAAGAACAGAACGAATTAATACTGTTTTCTTCGCAAGTGTTGCAACCGCATACTTAGATTCATTCTGGCCATTCTTCACTTCTTTTGACCAGTTGTTATATTTTCGAATGTGCCAAGGTTTCAATGTTTTTAATAAAGAGGTATTTTGCTGTATCCTCTTTTCTATCTTTTCTTCTCATCCATATCTTTTTGTAAGTGTACAAAATGGTATATTACCTCAGGGTCATTCAAGAAAGCATATTTTCCCTCTCTCTCTTTTTCTACCACTTGCATTTTTCGTTCCACATCATTCATAACTATCGTTATTCAAATAAGATGCTACTAGTAAAAAAGAGAGCAGACTATCTGCTCTCTTATGATGCCTCATTATGTTCAGAGGAATGCTTAACACTCCCCATTCTCTTTAGTTTATTCCATCCTACCGCTACCCCTCGAATAGATGAAAATACAGATTTAATTACAACATAAGTCATAAATTGACGATAAATAAAGCGTTGTAAAATTAACCAGGCTAATGGTTTAGGATTCTCTTTCTCTAATTTAAATGCAAAAAGAGAAGCAAGAAGATCCATTAGAAAGAATACAAGATAAAATCCTAAAACTTTTAGCGGATTGCTACCAAATAGCCCCATAATCATTAATATATCTGCTAAAGGGGCAATGAATTGCAGAATATATTGGAATAACCACATATTAGGTAATGCAACAAACCCTAATGTTTTATGCTTTGGGTTAAACAATGCTTTTCGATGTTTCCAAAGGCATTGGAGTGTACCATACGACCAACGATATCGTTGTTTAATGAGACTTTTCACATCTTCAGGCGACTCCGTATAAGCATATGCTTTTTCTTCATATACAATTCGATGCCCTTGACGTAAGAATGTTATAGTAAGATCCGTATCTTCTGCAAGTGTATCTTCGCTTAAATATCCAGATTCAACTACATTCTTTTTACGCCATGCTCCAATAGCTCCAGGAACTACCGTGATACAATCCAACTCATCAAAGGCTCTGCGTTCTAAATTAAATCCTGTAATGTATTCAACATGTTGCCAAGTAGTTAACAAATTTCGTCTATTTCCCACTTTGACATTGCCTGAAACTGCCGCTACATTATGATCCTCAAAGTGTCTAATCATTAGAGAAATAGCATCTTGTGCAATAATAGTATCCGCATCTAAAGTAACAATGATTTCTCCTTTTGATTTTTGAAATCCAAAATTCATTGCGGATGATTTTCCACCGTTTTCCTTCTGAATTAAACGAACTTTAGGATGTTTATGGAATGCTTCTTGAATTACTTTTGACGTACCATCTTTCGATCCGTCATCAACAACAATAACTTCAAAATCTCTATAATCACTATCCAAAACTGAGCGAATCGTCTTGGCTATAACCTTCTCTTCATTATATGCTGCTATCACAACACTAACGAAAGGTTGGTAAGACGAATTAGTAAATAAGCGAGATCTTGTTTTCCTTTTTTGCTTGAATGCAAAATAAATTAAAAATAGGAATCGGAAAATACCTAATCCAATAGCAATATAAAAAATAGTTGTTAATATGTGCTTAGAATACCCCGCTCCTGAAAAAACAGCTTTGTTGTAAAGTAAATATTGCTTACCCTCAGAAGAAACGGGAGGCATTACTTCATCTCGTTCTTTATCCATTAAATCTGAAATTGTTACAAAACTATATCCATGTTTTTTAAGGTCTTTAATAATAATTGGCAGCGCCTCTACTGTATGGGTACGATTTCCTCCTGCATCATGAAGAAGAATAACATTACCTTCCCCCTTATAAATGGGATTAACAGCACGCTTTACCAATTCATTTGTTGATGGTGTCGCCCAGTCCTCAGGATCAACTTTTTCTGCCACCATGGTATAGTTCATATTTTGTGCGCGCAAAATCGGCAATATTTCATTTGGTGAATCCAGCTCAACATCTGCTTCATATGGTGGCCTAAATAAAACTGTAGAGTGTCCAGTTATTTCCTGAATCAGGCGCTGAGTTGTATTCAGTTCTACTTTTGTTCGTAGTAAAGACGTATCAGCTACATTAGGATGCTTGTAGGTATGATTGCCAATTTCATGCCCTTCATCGTACATTCTTTTAACAAGACTAGGATTTAGTTGGGCGTTTTCACCAAGTACAAAAAAGGCTGCTTTTACTTTATGCTCTTTTAATATATCTAGAATTTCCGGTGTGTATTTAGGATCTGGTCCATCATCAAATGTTAGTACTACTTGTTTTCCTTTTGGTTTTCCATAGCGCTGCACTTGATATGCAGATGGTAGTGATTGGTACACTTCATCTGTAAGATAACCTTCTTTGCCTACTTTAAAATCTCTCAATCCATTTTGCCTTTCATTCTCAATCTGTAAAATTTCGCCTTGTCCAGAATAATTTACTTCATCTAAACTAGCGATTTTATGTAATGCATCAGGATTTTTTTGTACTTCAATAGGATCTTTTAAAGCTTTCCATACAGTAGGATCTTCTGCTCCTAGTCTCCATAATGCAAACCCCTTTGCATTATTGTTCATTGCGATTTTTACTTGATTATAAAGAGTAACACCATCTAAGAACCAAGCAGTATGTTCTTTCGCTCCTTTTTTATATCGAAAATAAGGGTTCCCACTGATCTTATCCCATTGAATTTTTATATTTGAATCATGAGCCATTTTCATAACTTCTGAGAAAGTTAAAGGCTCCGCAGTTTTTTTGCTATTTACTTCCCAATCATATCCATAGTTACCAAAAGCAACTATAAGTTTCTCGGAGGGAATGTTTAGATCATTGAGCGTATGTTCAAACCATTTATTTGAAGCAATTGGTCCTGGTTTCCCTGCTCCATAGTGCTCATCATACATCATTACAATCATACGATCTATTACTTTGGCTAATGCACCATAATCAAAGGCCTTATCATTAGCTGGGACATCTTGCGTTACGAGCAAATGATGTTTATGAAAGACCGTAGTAAGTTCTTTCATGAAATTTGTTAATTTATCTCTATCGCCTTCAGGTATTGACTCAAAGTCAATATTAATACCCGCAAATTGATTCTCTTCAATTCGCTTTACTAAATCATTAATAAACTTTGTCTGTACATTATCTGGAGCATTCAGTAACTTATGAACAAGTTTACTATCAGGACCAGAAGCTTCTTGCGTATAGTTAGTAAGTAAAGGCATAATTTTCACATGATTTTTTTTTGCTAACTTTACAATGTCAGGCTTAATCTCACTACTAATTGTTAAGTCTGCTTTTAAGTGATACCATTCTGGTACTAACATGGTTAATGAATCGATATTTTCTTTTAAAGAAGCAGTACTATTTTCATCCCAGTTTACATAAAAACCATAAACTTCTTTAGGTTGTTCGCCACTGTCTGTTAATTTTTCTGAATTTTTATTATTCTTTATTTCGGTATTAGGAGATTTGAATTCTTCCTTCTTTAACTGCTGGTCGCTGAGTTTTTGATTAATAGGTACAAGTTTAGTATCTTGCTTTACAGAAGGATTCATATTTGGAATTTCTGGTGTTGAAAAAATACTTCGAAAGAAAAAATAAAATACAATACTTACGCTAACTATTGAGATACATAGAAACCAACTGAAAGCGATTTTTCTTCTTCCTTTAGGATCATAAAAAACGGGTTTTGAGTTATCTGTCTCTTGTTGAATTTTTTTCTCCATTATTTTTTTACATACTCCTTTTCTTTTTTATTCTGAATACAAACGCAAACTATTTTAATAGATAGACCTTCTAGGGTTTTGGTGTGAAAATAGCTTAATAGAAATATAGAACAGTAATTTCCTGTTAACTTTGAGATCAAACGACTAATCCAAATAACTTATGAATGACTTCAACCTCATTTGGGGCAGATTTCACCCTTTGGTGAAGTTGCCCTTTTTTCATCATATGCATGGCTTCGATACCTCTCAAAATCAAGATTGCTGTACGAAATGATTTCAATCCTAACATGGAACGAACCCTCTTCTTCAATATTCTATGGATTTTTCTTTTCTTTCCCCTGATGTTGCGTGTCAGGAACGTTTTTGTCCTCTTTTTTATGCCCGTTGTTTTCGTTTATATTGCCTTTATTTTCTTGCTGAGACTCTTTATTTTCTTGTTTATATCCTTTACCGTTGTTTTCTTGCTGAGGTTCTTTATTTTCTTGTTTATATCCTTTACCGTTGTTTTCTTGCTGAGACTCTTTATTTTCTTGTTTATACTCTTTTCCGTTGTTTTCTTGCTGAGACTCTTTATTTTCTTGTTTACACTCTTTTCCATTGTTTTCTTGCTGAGACTCTTTATTTTCTTGTTTATACTCTTTTCCGTTGTTTTCTTGCTGATGCCCATTATTTCCTTTTGATTGCTGGGGTTCCTGTTCCTGGGATTGCTTTTGTTCTATTTGCTCTTGCTTCTCATATCTTTCTTCTTTTACAGGAGACAAATCCGATGATGCATCGGATGATGACTTTGGTTGCGAATGTATCTCCTGAGGGTGTTCCTCCTGATTAGACGGCGGTGCAAGAGGAGTAAGCAATTTCTTCTTCTCATTCTCTTGCTTTATATAGACGCCTGTGCTGACTCCTGCTTTCTTGGCATTCTCTCGCACTTGCATCGTACTGCTTTGATATACGACTGTAACATGTTTTGTCTCATACTCTTTCTTTAATTCTTGCATAGTCTTTTCCAACTGTGGTTCTAGCGACTTGTCCTTTGTAACAGCTGTTAGCATAACTTGCTTGTCATTCGTTAAGTATCCATCCTCTTGACTTTGCTTTACAATGATACGTACTACGTCTTGCAAAGGTTCATTTTTCCATCGTTTCATTTCTTTTAAAATGCGCTTTCCATCATCATTACAAGCTCGCAAATCTATAACACGAAGATCCTTTGTTACGCTCGCCTCTAAACTGGGATTAATATCAATTGAGACATAAGCGAATGCTTTTTCTTCCGGTTGGTTGTAGAAAAACAGAAACACACATAGAAAACAAGCAACAAGTAGTGATGCAGGCTTTAAGAAAGAAGGGATTGAAAAACGCGGTACTCTTTGTTCTTGTTCGTTAAACGAGATTTCCTCTCCAATCATATAAGAGTGCGATTTTCTTTTAAACGTAATAAACTCTCCATCCGGAGTTAAAACAACTACGCTATGTTTTTTTATATCCATCACAATCCCTTTATTCATCATGCTTCCCCCCCTCTTATATAATCAAGAATATATGTATAGTTGTTTGCAAAGATAATACACATTGCAATAATGTATTTTCTGTGCCGCTCCAAGGTTTTACGACTTGCCCTAACACGCGGTTCAATGTGTTTAAGCGGTAACTTTTTCTTTCGGAACAGCTCTTCCATCATTTTCTCTTCTTTTATAATAATCTTTACAATTTCTATTAAGTGCTCACGCGTATCACGATGCTTTGGAGATTCCTTAGCAAGCTCTGAAAATGTGATTTTAAACTCAGCTAGCACAATTTGAAAATGAAGAATCTCCTCCTTACGGTTTCTGTTTTCCATCTCTTTCATATACTCCGTAAGCGATACCTGCATTTCTACCATTTCCTCTTGCTGGTCTTCTTTTAAAAAGACGAGATTATGCTTAGACTCCTTGCGTATATAGTCAATTACATCCCTTTTTATAAGAAGCTCAGCAAACGCTAGAAAAGATTTTCCTTTTTTATATGAATACTGTTCAATTGCTTGATTAAACGCAAACAATCCAATGCTGTATTCATCATCCTGCTCCGTAATATACCGGTGGCAGACAGACGAGATTGATTTTCGAATAAAAGGCCGATACTGTGCGATAAAAGCTTCCTTATCTCCTCCGGTGTTTTGTATGTTAAATACGATATCTTCTATTTTCGGTTTTTTTATGATCTTCATCACTAAACTCAACACTAGTAATCCCCCTCCCTCCTTTTGCCTCAAATAGCAAAATGGTCACTAAAGAAGTGACCATTTCATCACATTTTCTTACTACTTTTCTTTGTGCTTGTCTTCTTGCTGTTGTTCATGTTTTTCGTGACCGACTTTTTTACCGTTGTCTTGATGATCATTCTTTTCTGTTTGACCCTTTTGGTTTGATTGCTCATGCTTCTCATAAGAAACAGCCGGTTTATGTGCTGGCTGTGCCGGTTGTGCTGGTTGTGTTACTTGTTCTGGTTGTGTTACTTGTTCTGGTTGTGTTACTTGTTCTGGTTGCGTTACTTGTGCTAGTTGTGTTACTTGTTCTGGTTGCGCTAGAGTTACTTCTGTATTTTGATCTGCTTTCTTGTTTTCTTTTGCAATAGCGTCCGCTTGTTTTTCTTGTTCTTTTTCTATTTTAGCTACAATCTTTGAAAAACTCTTCTCTATATTTTTGGTAATTGCAGCTTTTGCTTTCCTTACTATATATATTCGGAGGAAATAAAAATTTTTTGGGGGTCAAAAAAATATTTTTTTATAATAATAGATAAACAATTTTTTTCAAAAATAAAAAGCTGACAATTTCATCAACTTTTTCATAGATTCATATGCAAAAATACTCGCATTCATTTTATCTCGCTATTCGCGGGCAGTAAAACCCTCACATATCAATATTCTTTATACAGTCTCATCCCACACCGACGACCAAGCCGCTTCAAACATATTTTCATCTAAGTCCCAAAAATAAAAATACTTAGCTTCATTATTCCCTAGCGTTACAATTTTTTCTACTCTTACTCTGGCTTTGAAATAAAGTCACGATGTTTTTAAGAAAGACGCGAAGTTTTGAAAAAAGTTGCGACGTTTCTAAAAAAGAGGAACCGAAATATCTTATTAAAGATGAGATTTCGGTTTTTCTTATTGCACTAACGGGGTTTGATATTGATTTTGAATAAAGTTTGATTATTTATAATGGGAGTTTTCTTAAAGATTGTTGTTTTATAACTAAAAAGGTTCTGTTGCAAAGTTTTCTAAAGTAAGCTAAACTCTGTAAAAAACAAACAAGGAGCGTATAAGTATGAACTGAACACCCCTATTTTTAATCACTTTTTTAGGCATTTCTCATATAGTGAAAATGACTATGATTCTTTTTATTTATCATCCATAAGTCATACAATTGTTTAGCACATATATAAATAAAAAGATGGGAGCCCTACGATGAACAACACTCAAACTTTAACGCCCCCAAGTAACTCTGAGGAAAACCAAAGAAATATTAGTTTGCAAACATTAAGGGTCATTGGACTCATTGTATTAATTAGCGGTTACATCATTGTCACACTCTCTGAAGTAGGTGAACTGAAGAACCTTTTAATGAACCCAAGCACTAGCAATACATTAGCTGAAGTAGACGTTTTTTAGAAAAAAATGGTATATAAAAAGCGAATCATTATGAAAACGATTCGCTTTTTGTATATGTTCTTATCCTATATGAGGTATGTTTTCTTCACGGTATTCTGTCCTACTAATTGCTTTCATAAATAATAAAATACTGCTTACACCAATTAAAAAATAAACAATACTCATTTCCCATGACGCTATAAAAGAACCTAGCATAATTCCTAATGCTCCATTCATTTTTGCCACCTGGAATACCATACCATTGATTGCCATATAAGAACTTCGTGCATCATCTGGAACCATATCAGCCATAATGGATTGACGAACTGGCACATACATCATCTCACCAACCGTTTGAAAAAGCCCCGCTATTAATAAAATCCACAAGCTATTACTCGATCCAAGTATTGTAAATCCAATTGTATAGATAAACAAGCCAACATATAATATTTTCAAATCATCAAAACGCTTCAGCATTTTAATCACAAGAGCTGAAAACAAAACAATCAAAATTGTATTCTCCGTAGAAATCCAGCTTAGCATGCGGATACCTGTTAGATCAAAACGAATATCATTTCCAAATGCAAATTGGATTGTTTCAAATTCCTTTTGCAAACGTACACCTAAATAATTATTGATCTGAAACTCTAATGATAATGTACATATACTGGCTAAACAAAAAATTAAAAAAGTTCGATCTGTCATCACAACCTTATAATTTTCAACCATTTCTTTTAACACATGCTTCTTTTTTATTGGTTTCTGAGTTACATATACCTCTTCTATATATACTGAAATTAAATACAACGTTAGCAATGCTACTGCCGTCAATAATATAAAGAGTTGCAAACGATAATGTTCGAATAATAACCCTCCGAATATAGCCCCAATAGCAATCGATAAATTAATTGCCCAATAATTAATACTGTACATTACTTTTCTATTCTCCGGTGTACTCACATCAATTAGCATCGCCTCTGTTGCCGGATTCATAAGTCCTGAACCAAGGCTATTTGTTAGCATAAAAATGAAAGTGAGCCAAGGTGAATCTACATAATCTGAATTCGCAATTCCCATACAAGCGATAGAAACTACTTGTATCACTTGCCCTATAATCATAACCTTTTTTCGTCCTAATCGATCTCCAATATACCCTCCATAAAGTCCAATGACGAGTGCCGCCATGACATTTACTAATAGTAGAACGCCTGCGAGAACACTACCCAGTTTTATAGAAAAATAAATCGCCATAAACGGGAAAATCATTGTTGATACAGTGCGTGTTAAAAATGATGTTATAATTCTAATTTTTATATTTCGATGCATACTCCAAAATCCCATTGTTTCTCTCCCCCTTATGTGTATTCATTTTACTTTGAAAAAGTGGAAGAAAAAGGTTAGAATATTCTAAAGAATTTCCTCTTTTACTAAGAAGGAGTCGTTTAAACATGAAAGTGATGGACTATTACATTCAACTACGATTGCATGATCCAGAAAAACAGTACATGCAAAATAGCTTACAAGAATTAGCCGATATGTTATATTGCAGTACAAAAAATGTGAAAATTTTACTTAGAAAAATGATGGAAGACAAATTAATTACGTGGACACCAGGACGAGGACGGGGAAATAAAAGTAAAATTCTCTTTCTCCATACCATTTCAGAAGTGGTTATGCCCTATGCTGAATCTCTCTTACAGCTAGATAAATTAAAAGAGATATTTCTTCTTTTAAAACAACCATTTCCTGCTCCCCTTCGAAAAAGCTTAGAAGAAAAACTACAGCAGCACTTTGGATACAGACCTTTAAACGATATGTATGACGTACTAAAGATACCTTGCTCGCGAAAAATAATGCCACTTGATCCAGCATTTGCAGCTGTCACAACAGAGAGTCATCTCATTAGTCAAATTTTTGATACATTAGTTACCTACAACTATGTCACAGAAGAAATTGAACCACACCTCGCACATACATGGGAGGTTAGTGACGATCAACTTACCTGGACTTTTTATTTACGAAAAGGCATCCATTTTCATCATGGAACAATCTTATCTTCTAAAGATGTTCAATTTTCATTTGAAAGATTACAACGTGTACACTCTCCTTATGCCTGGTTAACTGAAGAGATTGTGCAGATTGAAACACCATCACCACTACAAATAAGCTTTCACTTACGAAAGCAAAACTTGTTTTTTCTACATTATGTAAGTTCGATGCAATTAGCCATTTTACCTCATGATGTAACAATACAAAATCACCATTATATCGGAACGGGAGCTTTTCAATTACATTGTTATGATGAGGATCAAGTTATATTAGAAGCGTTTACGGATTATTTTAAAGAACGAGCGTTGCTTGATCGTATTGAGTTTTGGCGGATTCCAGAACATGCACAAATACATACACATTATGAACTACCAAATACTAAACATACAAAAGAACACGAAGTACAAATAGAAGAAACCGGGTGTATATATGCCGCATTTAACTTTACAAAGCCTGGTCCACATCATGATATTTATTTTCGAAAAGCTTGGAGAGAACTATATGACGTTGAATCTATCATTCATGATTTAAAAGGAACACGTACTATTCCAGCGTTCAGCTTCTTTCCAAGTCGAAGCGAAGCAACAATGAAACATTCGTATTCTTTACGTAGAGCAAAAGAATACCTGCAAAAAAGTACATATCAAGGTGAAACAATACATATTTATTTCTTCTCTTTTAAAGATAGTGCTCATGATGCCATCTGGCTAAAAGAACGTTGCCACAACTTAGGTATACAAGTAGAATTGCATCCTTTTCCAGTCTCAGACTACTCGGATGGCTCTATTGATCAAAATGCCGATATTATTTTAATGGGGGAAGTATTTTCCTCAGATTTAGAAATCGCCTTTCTAAACGTATTTAAAAGTAAAAGCTGCTTTATCAATCGTTTTATGCATCCTCACTACAAAAAGCAGATTGATTATTTACTAGATACATTCTTATTGGAAAAAAATAAAGAAAAACGCTACCAGCTTATGTACGAAATAGAAAAGTTCCTTCAAACGGAGTATATTATTCTATTTAATTATCATGTTTTTAAGAAGAAAACATATCCATCTTCTTTGAAGAACGTAACAATTGATTCTTTTGGTTGGACGGATTTTTCAAAGCTATGGATTCATCCTACAGAGTCAGCTAAAGAGTATTGAAATCAAATTACTTAACTATTTATATATATTAATTTTAAATTTCCGACATATAAGTCGCGGTTATGAAAACAAAAGAAGTTCTTCACCCATTTTCTCCTTCTGTTTTCACATGGCATAGAGCTAAAAAAGAAATGACCGCTCCTACGCATGATCGGATCCTCTCTCCCGCCTAAAAGAAATGGTTTTATGTCGGTCTTTCAATCCGCATTTATATAATATGGATAACTTGCATAACCGTAAAACCTCAATCTTCAGATTGAGGTTTTACTAGCTATTTATTTTTAAAATTTAGGAAAGGTTTGCCACTTCTTTTACATGCATTTCAAGTTCTGCTAAAAACATATCAATATTAGGATTTTTAACTACATCATAGCACGCAAAACTCTTTAAAGGACTCATACCAATAAATTTCTGTACTCGGTGCAAATGACCAATTGCTTCTTCTAAACTCTCACCTTCAAAAAATTGCGAGGAATCTTGAAACGCTGTTTTAGGTGCATTCCATGTAGTGGAAAACATATATTTTTTCTCTGTTAATAACCCTCCTGCTCCGTATTGATCTCCTCCTTTAAAAAAGAGGCCGTACTCATACACTTCATCCATATACGTTTTAAATAATCCTGGTACACTAAACCAATAAATTGGTGTTTGATAGATGATAACATCCGCCCATAAAAACTTTTGTTGTTCTTCCTTAATATTGTATCCATCTTGAATAATCGTTGTTTTCACATGATTCTTTTCACTTAGTAAACTGACCATGCGATCAACCAATGTTTGATTTAATTTCCCTCCAGTTGCACTATATTTTTGATGACCATTTATGATTAGTATGTTTTTCATCTTGTTCTTCTCCTTTATTTTTATTGAATTGCATATACTTACATCCACTGTCATTTAATTCTCAGCTATTACTCCAAGTTGTTGCATAAGAGTAAGATTGTCTTCTAAATGCCAGTCTTCAGTGATTTTCCCATCCTTAATACGCAAAATGTCGATTGCAAAAAAGCTAATAGGCTTTCCATTATGCGTTCCTGTAAAGGATAGACGAGCTGTGACCTTATCATCAACCACTAATAAATCCTCAATCTCGCAATGTATATCCGGAACGACTTTACGAAAGTTTTTTGCAGCAAATGCTAAGCCTTCCGGACCTTGCGGGCGCCCTTTTGGCAACGTATTATCAAAGAATTTCTCTGTAACGGTTTGTGGAATAAGCTCCTCATTGCCAGTATCCCAAAATGCATAAAAACGTTGGGCTGCATGAATCATTGCTGTAGCTTCTTTTTGATTTAATGAAGGATCGATTGTCATTGTTTTAGGCTCTGGCTTGCCTTTCAACAATTGAATTTCACTTTTAGAAGCAGACATTTTTGTATTGCTGCACGCAGTAAGCACGGTACCGATTACGACAATGCAAAGCACGAGAAAACTAAACGCCCGCCATAACTTTTTTGTTTCCATCATAGTCACCCCCTTAGTTTAGAAATCATTTGTACTTCCTAATGCTATTTTATATGCAGTAATTTTCCTTTTGGAAGTAGTGATATTTTTTTCATATAGTTACTAAAAGGATAGTTTTGTGATACTATAAAGCAAATCAATTCAAAAAATTTTTATGGAGGCTATTTCCATGAGCAATATAGATCCGATTGTATTAACGAAAGGTTCACCTGGTATACCTTGTCCTATTGCAAAAACACTCGACGTAATTGGAACAAAATGGACATTTTTAATTATTCGGGACCTTCTTATTGAAGGAACATTGCGCTTTAGTGATTTGCTAAAATCAATGGATGGTATCAGCCCAAAAACACTCTCACTTCGCCTTAAGGAATTAGAAGGCCAAGGTATTGTAACAAGAAAGGTTTATCCTGAAGTTCCTCCTCGAGTGGAATATACGCTAACAGATAAAGGAAGAAAATTAGAGGGGATTTTTATCGAATTAAAGCGATTTGGGCTGACTTTATATAGTGGCACCTAACTTCTTTGCTTGCACTGAATTTTGAGGGAGAAAGATTACTGCCCACAAATAGTAAGATAAAATAAAAGGAGATGATCGCCTATACACAAATATGTGGCGGTCAATCTCCTTTGTTATTTATCTTTGGATGATAGGGATGCTCAATCGCTGGATATACAATATTCGAAGTTATAATCGGAATTATAAATGCAAAGCAAAAACGAGGGATGTTTTTTGATTTGTATAGTATTCTTGAAAAGTGCAAGTGTTAAATCGTTTTATATTTCGAGATTGGATCTAGTAAAGTAATTCATGTTTTCACTTCCTCTCTATATCGTTTTTTAACTCGTATTATCAATCTATCACTATGCAATTTACACAACACATCAAACTTATTATTTTAAAAAGAGACTACAAAAGTGAAAATTCATTACAGCTCTTTCTATAGATTTATAAAAGCTCCTTCAAATTTCGAAGGAGCTTTTTTCTTATTTTTAAGATGTATTTAAAAATTTAACTCCACTTATTTTTTATTTCGCTAAACTTTCTACCATTTGCTTTTCTTTCCACATGACTGTAATACCGATGCCAATCGCCATAATAACAGCAGAGAAAAGATACGGATAATGGATGTTTATATCAAATAGTATTCCTCCCATGGCCGGCCCAACAATATTCCCTAAACTTGTATAAGTTGAGTTCATTCCAGCAACAAATCCTTGCTCTTTCCCAGCTGCTTTTGATAAAAATGTCGTTAATGCTGGACGAAGTAAATCGAATGCAAGAAAGATAAAACAAGTTACAGCCAATACTACCCAAAAATTAGAGATGAAAGCAGATACTACTGCCAATATTGCACCTGTAATTAAACAGAGCTGAATCAACACTTTTTCCCCAAATATATCTACTAACTTTCCAAATAGAAATACCTGTACAATAACTCCAAAGATTGAGCTTATTGTAATAATGGTGGCAATATCTTTCGGTGTGAAACCAAATTTATGATCAGAAAATAGACTAAAAACAGTTTCATATGCCGACAAACCAAAAGCCAGTACAAATACAATAACAAATGCGATAAAGTATACTGGATTTAGTGATTTTTTTAAATCGCTCATAAAGTTTGTTTGCTTCGTATTAGCAGAAATTTCTGCTAGCTGTTCCGCTGTTAACGGCTCTTTCAGAATAAATATAGAAGAAACGCATGCGATAAAGGCAATGGCTGCCGCAAAAAAGAAGGGTACACGTATACCGTATTCTGCAATAAAACCACCAATGCCAGGCCCAATAATAAACCCTGTACTAATAGCCGCAGAAAGATATCCCATCGCTTTTGGTCGTTCTTGAACTGATGTAATATCTGCAACATATGCCGTAACACCAGGCATAATAAAGGCAGCACTAATTCCTCCTAACATCCTTGATATATAAAGCACCGATACATCTGTTCCCAAACCAAAGATAAGTTCTGAAGTACCAAAAAGAAATAAACCAATTATGATAATTTTCTTCCTACCATAACGATCAACCCAGCGTCCTGTTAATGGTGACATCAGTAATTGCGCCACTGCAAACACTGCAACAAGATACCCCATCGTTTTTCCTGACAATTGCATAATATTCATAAATGACGGCATAACCGGAATAATAAGACCAATTCCGAGAAATGCAATGAATATATTACTAAGAAGAATGATTAATACCATCTTTTGTTCTTTTATTGATTTCTTCATTTATCAACACCTCTTTCTGTAAAAATCATTGATGTGAAATCCTTCCCGACAATAATACCCAAGAGGTTTTTCATTAACGAAGATTCTCCTCTCCTGAAAATAGCGGAATAAAGCAAAGTCACTCATTGCTAAAACATTATATCTTCCATATAGATGAAATATTCAGATTTACTGATAGTATTTACCTATTACTTTATTTTTCATAAAACCCTTATCCGAAATGACTGATTTTCATTCATTCCAGAGCGGAATGAACCCATCTCATTTCTATAAATGGATTCACCTAACTACTTATTCACGAATATCCAATGCATGTGTTAAAAAGTCTAGTACTTCAGCTTTCTGAAGATTGACCTGCTCATCCTGTTTATGATCATATAAATAAACTTGCTCTGCTGCCGATTCAACAAGAGCGATACATAACTTTGCAGTTCTTTCAACGTGAATGGAATTACGAATTATACCTAAATCTCTTGCTTCACTTAAGAATTGACTTAACCACATGTAAAGAGGCTGATATACGGCTTCCCATTCTTTGATATGTTCAGTGGATGCAAGACCTGCATACATTAAGGCTTGTATTTCACGATATTCCTCTATAAAGTCAAAAACAGCATCGATTACTTGCTTAACTCTCTGTGAAAAAGACTCATGATTCTGTACCCTTTCTTTTACCGCACATATCATCTTTTCAACCATAACTTCTGCTATTGCGGGCATAACAGATAATTTAGAAGGAAAATACAAATAGAAAGTTCCTTGGGCAATGCCGGCCAATTTCACAATATCAGAGATCTTTGTTTTCTCAACTCCCTTTTCCTGAAACACTTCCATAGCTGCATAAACAATTTTCTCTTTTTTATTCATTATCTAGATCCTTTCACACACGTATAGAATGACTGTCATTCATTCTATATGAGAGTTTATTGTACTGTCAACAATAGAGAGGGAGTTAACTCAATTTTTCTAATATACTTTTTTTGATAAAAGTTATATACGCATCAAATTCAAATATGTGTCTCATCATAAAAAAACACATACTCAACTGAGTATGTGCCGCATACACTCTAACATTTAATCCACATACCGAATCATCGCAGCTTCATCACAACAATCAAATTTTGGACAATGTCTGCAATCTACCCACACTTTTTCAGGCAACAATTCCTTATCAACAAAATCAAAACCACACTTTTGAAAAAATGTCGTTTGATACGTTAAAGAAATTACCCTTCTTACCTTTATTTTAGAAGCCTCACTTATTACATGATTAACTAACATACGTCCTAATCCTTTACCTGCATATGTATCCGATACGACTAATGATCGTATTTCGGCAAGATCTTCACCTAAAACATGCAAACCAGCAACTCCTAAAATTTCCCCCTCCTCTTTCACAACATACAAACACTGTAAATACTGGTAAAGTGACAAAAGTGAACGCGGCAAAACAACTCCCTCTTTCGAATATATTTCAATTAAGTTGTATATTTCCTTTACATCACTTGTAATCGCGTTAGAAATTTGCATGATTGATCTCCTTATATTAAATATTTATAAACTTAAGTGTATATTAATTCATAAATTCATATAATAATACACCCACTCCTTAATTGCGTCAATTATTATTCTGAATTTTATATATGAAAAAACAAGCACTGATCTCATTCAGTACTTGTTTTCGAATCTCTTATTGGTAATACTGTAGAATACTTAATTTCACGAAGCGCTAAGCTCGTTTGAATCCGTGTAATCCCAAGCTTATTTAACTTCCTAATAAAATGCTCCAGTTCCTTTCGATCTCTGTTTGCAACTTTTAATAAATAATCATACTCCCCTGTTAAACAATGACACTCCAATACTTCAGGCATAGATTCTAGTTCTCTTTCCAGCACTTCAAGCTTTTCAGATTGATGAATATTTGTACTCATAAAAATAAAGCATAATAAATCAAACCCAAGTTTTTCTTGATTTAGAATCGCGACTTGTTTATCAATGAAACCTTCACTTTCCAATCGCTTTATCCTTGCATGAGTAGCAGGTGGTGATAAATTGACCCTACGAGCAAGCTCTGTATTGCTTACTTGCGATTCCTTTTGCAGTACATCTAAAATTTGCAAATCCAAATCATCTAACACTTTAATAACAGACGATTCCATGAAACCCCTCTTTTCTAACCGATGATTCTTCAAAAAAGCATATATAACTCAGAGTAAATTTGAATAAAATTCTTTATATACACCTATTAGCCTTTTATTATTTTGAATTTTAATAATTATACAAAATAATATACTAGATAAACAAGAAAAATGCTAAAATTATTTACAATTCATTCTTACTTTTACAAAGGGGTTTAAACTATGCCTTATTTTTATGTCTTTTTATTATTGCTGACGAGCTTATTATGGGGTGGAAATTTTGTCGTTGGGAAATCTCTTGTAGATCATGCTTCCCCAATGACGCTTACAAGTTTAAGATGGATCATTGCCGTTCTTTGCTTATTCCCAATTGTTTGGTTGAAAGAAAAGAGACTGTTTCCACCGCGTGCTGCTATTCTTCCCTTACTTCTTATGGGAATCACCGGCGTTGTTCTCTTTAACATTTTTCAATTTTTAGCACTGGAACAAACATCCGCAACAAATGTTGGACTTATTTCCACACTAAATGCAATTTCAATCGTATTATTTTCGTCTTTATTCTTAAAAGAAAAAATAAATGGACTTCAAATTCTTTCGATGATCCTTTCTTTTTTCGGCGTTCTTCTCGTTCTTTCAAAAGGAAATATCGCACTTTTATTTTCATTACAGTTTAATAGTGGAGATTTATGGATGATTGCGGCAGTTTGTATTTGGGGCATTTATTCTGTTTGTAGTAAATGGGCAACAAAAGCGACTACGCCGATGATGGCAACCTTATATTCTGGTATTTTCGGTGTCATTATATTACTTCCATTTAACATACCAAGCTTTACTGTTTCCCATATCAATGCTTCATTTATTACTTCCCTGTTATACACGGGTTTAATTTCAACTGTAGTTTGTATGGTATTTTGGAATATTGGCGTTCAAAAATTAGGAGCTACTACGTCAGGAATCTTCCTAAATTTCAATCCAATTTTCACTGCTATTTTAGCGTTTTTATTCTTAGGAGAAGCATTAACGTGGATACAAATTTTAGGGACTGTCATTGTCGTTACTGGATGTTATTTATTTTCTCACTTCAAAACGGTCATTCCACGCTCACATACCAGTCTGGCACGTAGTCACTAAAAAATCGCCGGTATCTTCAAATAGATCCGGCAATTTTTTTATGTTCATTTATTTAACGCAATCTTCATTCTATGTGATACATGTGCGATTTGTTTTGCGTTTATTCCGTAGTCCATGCGTAAACCAGTAATTCCCCATTCTAATAGATGCTCTACATTTTCATACATAATCCCTAAATGCTGCAATGACTTTGGTGAAACGTCTACCATGAGTTCCATTTCATATTTTTTTGCTTGTTTTCCAAGTATTTGTATTAACTCTTTAAAATTACACCGTATAATTACGGTTCACCAATTCCTAAGAAACCAACTGGTAATCCACCTTTAATCAAATTACGAAGGCGTTTATTTTTTATTTTCACATAAATTGCAATTGCTGCTCCGTAATCTCTTTTGCCATCCGCTCTTCTTTCTTCATTGTAAAATCCCCCTCCACATTTTTTATAATGCCTTTTTCACAAACCCTTTCGCATCTGTTAATTTTTCTAGTGCTTCTCCATATTCGCACTGCAGTAATATCATGACAATTGCGGCTTTCACATTACGATTTGCTTTCTCATAATAAGTCTCAGCTTCCTTGTACTCTGCCCCTGTCGTTTCCATAATAATTCGCTTAGAGCGTTCGACTAACTTTTCATTTGTTGATTGCACATCAACCATTAAATTTTTATAAACCTTTCCTACTCCAATCATGGAAGCTGTTGAAATCATATTCAGCACTAATTTCTGCGCCGTTCCAGCCTTTAAACGAGTAGAACCAGTTAACACCTCTGCACCTGTCTCTACTTCTACGCTAACTTTGGCAAATTTACTAATCTCAGCGCCCTTATTACAGGAAATACTAGCTGTACTTGCTCCCGCAGCATTTGCATATTTTAGCCCACCAATCACATACGGTGTTCTACCACTTGCAGCAATTCCAATGACAGTATCTTTATCATTTAACCCTATACCTTTTAAATCCTCGACTGCAAGATCCTCTCGATCTTCAGCACCTTCTACCGCCTTGGTAAACGCTTTTAATCCACCAGCTATAAATCCTTGCACCTTTGTCTCCTCTGTTCCAAATGTTGGCGGACACTCGACAGCATCTAAAATGCCTAAACGCCCGCTTGTACCGGCACCAATGTAAATTAATCGTCCACCATTTTGAAAGGATGAAATAACACTCTGAACAATCTTTTCAATTTGCTCAATTTCATTTGCAACCGCTTCAGCAACTTTATGATCTTCTCGATTCATTGTTTGTAAAATTTCTTTTATGCTCATCTCATCTAAGTTCATCGTATTTTTATTTCGGTGTTCGGTTGATAAATTTTCTAGCATGTTCTCACCTTCTTTAAAATTTCATTTCGCACTTTCATCATACGAGACTAAAAATCAATATTTATATCTTATTTTATGAAATGGAATTTCTTTTTATAACATATTTATATCTGTCTATATAAAACAAAAAAAGAAAGCGCATTAATGTGCCTTCTTCTCCCTTACTTCAATTTCCGTAATCGCACTGCTTCTTCTCTTGTTTCTGTAAATTTATCCAATACTTGATTACCAATTCTATTAAAAACTCCCAATTCCAATTGTTTTACAAAAACGAACGACACTCGCTTCACTGGATCCTGCATGATTAGAAACTTCTTTTGTCGTTGGATTAGGAACAATTTCTGCATTCTCTATAATATACTGAGCAATCTTTTTTTCAGCTGGTGAAAATTGATTCATGTGATTTTCTATTTTAGATAGTAGCGTTGATGATTTCATATTTCACCCTCCATTTCTAACGATTGCTTTTATCCCGCATTAACGGACAGTAACACTCCCACCTCAAAATTCAGCGAAAGCAAAGAAGCTAGGTGGGAGATGAACTGTCCGTAAAAGCCCGATTGGTTCAACTAATAATCAGTGGGGGATGGAGAAAACCCCCACTGATTAAAGTTTCACTTTATTTTTCATATCCTAATTCTATATCTTGCGAGTTATAAAGATAAAAGACATCTTCACCAGGAGGATGAAAAACATTTACAGTTCGATCCCCTTTTTGATAGACCGTCCTTTCTCCTTCCGACCACTTCTTTTCCCATCCCTTTATCCATATTGCAACATTAGGCAAAAAGGAAGTATATCTATATCCTTTCGAATCATCTCCTGTAATATAAGAAGAGAAAACAGAAACAGGAAAATCTTTAACTTTTGATTCTTTTCCTAAAATAAATGGTAAGCACATTAAAAGCAATACAACTATACTTATAACTTTTTTCCATGTAATCTTCATTCACTTTTCTCCTTCTAATACTAAAGTACACATAAATTTTAACACAATTATTACTTCACCACTCTACACTAATACTCTTTTTTATATTCATAAAAAAGAGCTTATCACATAGGATAAACTCTTTCTCTTTCTCTTTCTCTTTATACGAAATACTTCTTCAATAAAGGCGGCGTAATAATCGTCGTAAGAATAACAACAATAACAATAGCAGTGAAATTTTCTTTCGCCAGTAGATTCGCTGTTAATCCATTCGCTGCAATGATGAGCGCTACCTCTCCGCGCGATACCATCCCAGCCCCAATACTAATCGAGGATTTTAAATTAAACCCTGTTAACCTTGCACCTAATCCAGATCCCACTAATTTCGTAAGAATAGCAATAATCGTCATGACAATGATAAACCAAATTTGGTTACCGATCCCTTGAAATGTAATCTCCATCCCGATGCTAACAAAAAAGATAGGTACAAAAACCGCATACGCAATCGGCTCTATTTTATGTTCTACTTCATGTTTATATGTTGTTTGAGAAATCGCGATACCTGCAGCAAATGCACCGATGATGCCAGCAATCCCCATTTGTTCGCTATAATACGCAAATGAAAAACAAATAATAAGTGCTGCACTAATTAACGCTTCTGACACGCGGAGTGGCACCAACATTCTCATAATCCACGGTACAACTTTCCAGCCAATAAAAACGATACTTACAAAAAAGATAATTTTCTTCGCGATAACAAGTGTAATATTTACATCTTGTGTACCTAAAAAACTCATCACAAAAGCTAATAGAATCACAACGATAACGTCATCAAATACAGCAGCCCCTAAGATTGTTGTGCTTTCTCTTGTATTCATTTTCCCTAAATCACGTAATGTTTGAACAGAAATACTCACCGATGTCGCGCAGAGCAATAATCCTAGAAAAATGGCATGAGATTGTAACAGTCCAAAAGCAAGTCCTGCTAAATATCCACCGAGAAAAGGAAAAATGATACCTCCCATCGCTACTACGAATGAAGATTTCAAATTACGATTTAATTCTTCTAAATCCGTTTCTAATCCTGCCATAAACATCAGTAACAAAACACCAATTTCACTCAGTTCATCAATCAGTTCAGAGCTATCAATGATTCCAAAAACAGCTGGACCAATAATAATCCCTACAATTAATTTCCCTAATACTGATGGTTGCCCAAGCCTCACACTTATATCGCCAGCTAATTTCGTACAAAGTAAAATAACGACAAGTTCAAAATAAAACAGCATAATATCTTCTCCTACTTTATAAAATACCTTTATTTCTGATGGTAGTTTTTCCTTACATCTACAATTTTATTTGTCAAAATTTTATTTGACAAAATATTCTGAATTGTAATAAAATTACTAAAGCAATTCTAGATTTTTTATACTCACACAACTGTACCTCTATTCACCTACATACTCTTTTACAATGGGCTCATACTATATTCGCAGTTGTGAAGATTAAAGAATGAGAGGGGAGTCCAAGTGAAATCATTATTACGAAAGAAACCACTTACGACTGAATCACCACGGCAATTAGAAAGAACATTAACCGCATTAGATTTAACCTTTTTAGGCATTGGTGCTGTAATTGGGACAGGCATTTTCGTCTTAACAGGGATTGTTGCGGCCAAACATTCTGGTCCTGGTATTATGTTATCTTTTCTCATTGCCGCATTTACCTGTGCATGCGTGGCCTTCTGTTATGCAGAATTTGCTTCTTCAATCCCTATGTCAGGAAGCGTTTATACCTATGCCTATATGACAGTTGGAGAAGTCGTTGCCTTTATCGTTGGCTGGTGTTTAATGCTAGAATACTTGTTAGCTGTTGCAGCAGTAGCCGTCGGGTGGTCCGGGTATTTACAATCGTTACTTTCCGGATTTAATGTTCATCTCCCCACCGTTATCGCCTCGGCCCCCGGAATGGGGAAAGGTGGAATAATCGATTTACCAGCTGTATGTATTTTACTTTTAATTACACTACTTCTTAGTTTCGGTGTGCGTGAAAGTGCTCGCATTAATAACATTATGGTATTAATTAAATTAGCAGTAATTATTGCCTTTATCGTAGCGGGTGCAAAGTATGTTAAGCCCGAAAATTGGACACCATTTTTACCATTTGGATATGATGGAATTATTACAGGTGCAGCTACCGTATTTTTTGCTTTTCTAGGATTTGATGCCATTGCAACAGCCGCTGAAGAAACGAAAAAACCACAGCGCGACTTACCAATTGGAATTATCGGATCTCTTCTTATTTGTACAGTATTATATATGATCGTATCCTTTGTTTTAACTGGGATGGTTCCTTACACACAATTAGATGTTTCTGACCCGGTTGCTTTCGCTCTTCATTTTGTTGGTGAAGATACGATTGCTGGATTATTAGCTGTCGGTGCAATGACAGGAATGACAACTGTTCTTTTAGTCGTTATGTATGGACAAGTTCGCGTTTCTTATGCAATGAGCCGTGACGGTTTACTTCCAAAAGCACTATCTCGCATCAATCAAAGAGTTAAAATCCCATTATTGAATACATGGATTACGGGAATTGCAGCAGCTTTACTAGCAGGATTACTAGACTTACATCTACTTGCAAACTTAGTGAACATCGGCACACTAACAGCCTTTGTATTTGTTTGCTGCGCTGTACTTATCTTACGCAAAACACATCCAAATTTACAAAGAGGGTTCCGTGCCCCATTCGTCCCTATATTACCAATCGTTGCAATTTGTTGTTGTCTCTATTTAATGATTAACCTGTCTGCAACAACGTGGAAAAGCTTTGCGGTTTGGCTTGTCATTGGACTATGTGTATATTTCTTCTATTCTAGGCGTAATAGCCATTTACTGACCAAAGAAAATAATAGTGAACAAAAAGAAGCATGAAAAAAACAGCTCGCTATATTAGCGAGCTGTTTTATATTCGAGGTTTTTCCATTAACGTTTGTAGAATGAGAAATATGCTGATGCAAGCTGTAAACCAATTGATACACAAGCTTCTATGTTCGCATACTCATTCTCCTTTACTATTTTGTTTCTTTCTTTTTCTTTCTCCATACATTTAAGCTATCAAAGAAAAAGTTAATAAACAACGTTCCTAGGCCTGCTAATACAAAAGTCATTAAAAATAGAATCCATATGCTTTTGTCTTTCAAAAAATAATATCCAACAAGGAGCACAACTGCAGTCCATACATACTCAAGAATTCTTTTTAGCTTTTTCTGTTCCAAATCTTTCGCCCCTTTATGTTTCATCTCTCTTTATTGTAACATGAAATAATATATCGGCGGAATCACTACATATAACGGCGATTCGACACACCTTATCGACTCTTCTGCAATATACAACATAAATTCCTACTAATAAAGGAAGCTCGCCCAAGGCAAGCTTCCCATTTTCTTACTTATTTACACTCTTTTCAACAAGCTGCATCGCATATTCTAATGTACGATTCATTGTTTCTACATACTGATCTTTCACTTTACTATCTTTTACTACTGATTCTGCTACTTTGATTTTTCCTTCTAATACTTTCACTGGACCTTCTTGATATTGTCCTGGTTCTTGTCCTACTTGAACTTTCGCTAATAAAGCTTTTGCTGCATCGATTGTTTTTTGTAATTTCTCTTTTGGCGTTTCTGGTTTTTGGTCAACTACTTTTGATTGTATAAATGTTTGATGTGCTGTTTTTAAACTCTGATATGCCCCAACTGCTTGCTCACCTGTCGTCGCCATATTTTCAAATACTGCTTTTGCTCCATTATAACTTGTTTGTAATTCTGCAAAGGCAGCTTGTGAATATTGCCCTGGCTTTTCACCAAATTCATAAGAACCTGCTAATGTTTCTTTTGCTTTACCTATTTCATCATATAAAACATTCAACTCTTCTAGCTTTGTGCGATTTATAAATTCATTGTATGCCGCTACTACCTCAGATGAAGTAAGTGCTTTACTATATAATTTCGCAAGTGCGATTTGTCCATTCAGTGGAACTCCACCGTTACCGTTACTTGTTGGATCTGCTCCAATCGCAAATGGTACATTTGGATGATACACTTTACCTGTCACTGGCTGACTATTTACTTTTTTTCCATCTACATAAATCGCTAATTCATTCCCGTTATATGTTCCTGTTAGATGATATATTTTATTTGCTTCTAATTGTGTACCTATACGTTTATAGCTACCGCCAATATGAGCCCATAATTCTACATATCCATTTCCAGTAGATTCGAATCCAATTCCGCCGCTCTCTGTATTTTCCATAATAGCTTGACCGCGAATTTCATTCATAGAAAACGCCGCTTCTAATGTAAATGTATCCACTACTTTTGCTTTTTGTACTGCAGAGAATGGAATATAACCAAATGTATTTGCTTCACCATTTAATTTCATTACATGTTTTTTCAATGCTTTGTCATATTCAATGGATACATTTGCTTTTACGTCACCTTTTGTACCAAATGGTGAGTTGTCTTTAAATGTCCCATCTAAAAAGTTCACATCAAACACATCCGCTTTTGGTACTTTTACATTCGGATCAATAATTTCTTTTTTCGTTGTTACTTCTGCTTGTAATGGCTGTTCACTTTCATTTCCAAATGAATCGATAGCAACTGCTTCTAGCGTATATGTTTTTCCACTATCTAATCCGCCTAATGTAAACATAAGTTCTTTCGGCACCGGATCACGATAAAACTCTGAGAATGCTAATAGCTTATTTTTGATTTCTCCTGTTTCTTTATCTCGTGCTTGCAGGCGATAGGAATGAACAAGTAGGTTATCCACTGCTTGCGGAAATGTCGCTGTTACTGAACTTTCCGTTACATTTGAAACTTTTAGCTTTGCGTTTTTCTCAAAAGATGGTTTTTCTTTATCACGGTTTTCCACATGTTTAAAAGATTCCTTTTTAGCTGGTAGCTGAATCTTCCACGGTTCACCTGTCCAAGAATTTGTATGGAAATCACGACGATTAATTGTTACTTCTTTATCATCGACTTCTACTAATAAACCTTGACTTAATTCGCTCGCACCTGGTGGAATATTACCTTGAACTTTCCCTCCCTCTACTTCCATATAACTTACTGAAGATGTTCCTACAGATGTAAAGTCTTTTTGATGAATCGATCTTGGATCATCTAATGGATAGTGCGAATGACCAGAGAATGTAATTGCTTGCGGATAATCCTTTAATACTTCATTAATCTTTGCACTGTCCTTCGTTCCCCATTCATGACTACCATACACAGTTTCTTTAATGTGCTGGTGTAAGAACACGAAGATTGGCTTTTCCGGATCATCAGCTTTTGCTTTCGCAATTTCTTCTTTCAACCAATTAATTTGCTTATCAGAATAATACCCATGTGTCGTTCCATCTTCTGGTGACATAACAAGGAAGTGATATCCTTTTACCACTTTATGATAATAAATAGATTCCATACCTGTCTTTTCTAAGAAACGTTTTTGTGCTCCTTCTGCTGATAAACCGTTCCAATAATCATGATTTCCAAGTGAGTTCATTCTTACTGCATCTTTATTTGCATATTGATTATATTCTTGCATAAAACGATCATATTGCTCATTAGAACCTGAATCTGTAAAATCACCAACAATAACAAATGCATCTTGTTTTGGTGCAAGTGTATTAAACTGTTCAATCGTTCGTTTCCAACGAAACGTATCATCTGTTCCGCTATTTTTAATATGTACATCGCTTACAACTGGAAAAACAAGTTTTTTCTCTTCAGGCTTCTTCTCCTCTTTCCTCTCTTCTGCTTGTACAGAAGTGTTCCACGGAAATGATACAAATGCTAAAACAAAAACTGCTAATAATCCAATAATACCCTTCACTTTCTGAAACATGTTCCTACTCACGTAAATCCTCCTCGTGTGTTTGATTCAGTACAAGGATTATTGTAGCTAACACATATTAATCTCGTTTAAATAAACAATGAAATATATTACATCTTTGTAAATATACAGTCAGTTTCGTGTAAAGTTCCACAACAGCTATATAAATACAAATAAAAAACGACATAAAACCTTTATTTTTAGGTGGGAGAGAGCATCCGGTCGTGCATAGAAGCGGTCAGATCCTCTTCCTGCCCCATGCCAAGTTAAAACAAACAGAAAAAACGAGTGCAGGTCACCTTTTGTTCTTCATAGCCGCAACTTATATGTTGGCAAATCAAAATGGAACAACTATATATCACTCATATATAGCTGTTCCATTTAAACACGTATTAGTCTAAATAGTAGATATAATACCGATTAGCCCTACATGGAATATACAAAAGGATTTAGATTTACAATCTAGAAAATGTATTATGTGATAACCAATAGAGCTTTGGAGGATAAAACTTGATTTTCTTTGATATTGATGGCACTTTACTAGATTACGATTATGCTGAAAAACAAGGCATTATAGATTTTTTTCATGCACATAAGGAATTTTCACACTTAGAACAAAAAACATTGATTGAGTTATGGAACAGGATATCAAGTGAGTACTTTCAATTATTCCTTGACGGATCCTTATCACTTCAAGAGCAGAAACAAAAACGAATGAAAAGAATTTTTGAAGAAGTTAATTTAAATATTTTGAACGAAGAAGCTGATCAAAAATTCAAACTGTACCTACAACATTTTCAACGTAATTGGACTATTTACAACGATGCAATTAGATGTCTAGAAGTTTTGAAGAACCAAGGATTTGAACTAGGAATCATCAGTAATGGTGATTACGACCAGCAAGTTCATAAACTTAAACAAATAGGTATCAATCATTATTTCTCTCATGTTATTACATCCAGCCAAGTTGGAGTTGCTAAACCAGATCCGAAAATATTTAAAGAAGCTGCAATAAGAATGAATCAAGACATTAAAGAATGTTATTATGTAGGAGATCGCTTAGATACCGATGCATTTGGAAGTAAGGGTGCCGGGATGACAGGTATATGGATTAACCGTATAAATGATAAAAAGCATAAAGATGTTATTACCATACATTCGTTATCACAATTGAAGAGAGCTATAAAAGTAGATTTTAATCATATGAATCACAATATAAAAAGGTAGTCTATGTTAACAAAAGGTGCTTTCTGTATATGAAAGCACCTTTTAAGTCCAATACTTTTAATCAAACAATAGTCTTATCATCTTTCACATCGACTCCGCTTTATTTCTCTTTTTCACAAACTTGAAAATGAAGATTCCCACTACGAGCAAACAAACAACGCCCAAGATTGGTAACGTATACTGTTCAACAATTGCCCCTGCCTTTTTCCAATGGGGTCCTAGTTTCAGTCCTACATATACATATAACGTTGTGAGTGGCAACATCGCTACAAATGTGTATATGCTAAATTTCCAAATGTTCATTTTCGCCATCCCACATGGAACTGAAATAAGCGTACGAACCCCTGGAATAAAACGCCCAAGAAACGCCACAGCTGGTCCATATTTTTCAAAGAAATGATCTGCTTTTTGAATCTGTTCTTCCTTTATAAAAAAGTATTTTCCATATTTCAGTAATAACGGTCGACCACCATAGTACCCGAGTGCATATAAGGTCAATGGCCCCGTCGTTCCTCCGAGCGTTCCAGCTAATACCGCAAGCCAAAAGTTCATATCTCCTTCGTATACCCAATATCCAACAAGCGGCAACACAATTTCTGCTGGAATAAACTCAAATGTTAATGCTAGAATGACACCAAAATAAGAAAACTGCTTTAAATAGTCAATTACCTCTAAAATAAATTGCTCCATTTATTAACTCCTATCCTTTATTTAAATTATATTTTTCTTGTAAGTGCTTCGGCGCCATTTTCACAATTCGCTGCAAAATAAATAAGACAACAGCAATATCATCTAATCCCCCAAAGAATAGCAAAAAATCAGGGATAATATCAAATGGAAATACGACATAACCGATTAAAAATACAATGGATAGTACTTTTTTTTGCATAGCGACTTCTTTTGATGTAAAAAAGTCATATAGAAATGGACCAAATCGACGAAAATGAAACATAAATCGAAATCGGTTTATAAACTTTTTCACTTTTCACCTCTCCTTTTCTGCATACAAAAAGGACCTTTACCAAATATAGTAAAGGTCCTAAAAAAGACAATAAGGGGCCTTTACCATTGCTGGTAAAGGTCTCACTAACAACAAAATCGTTGCCAATAAAGCCGAGGGTTTCTCCCTGTAATGACGACTTTATTGTGACAAGTTACTCCCCTTTATATACGCAATCTTATAAAATCACCTTAAAATATTTGATAGAACTTGTCAATCTTTTTCGTTTATCCTTCATTAATAGGCTGATACATACTTGCTATGGCTTGTATTTCAGAACTTGGTGCTGGCGATAACTGATAATATCCTTTTTTCACCATATACTGCCAAATGTCATAAGCATGGTGGCTACTGTTTAAAAAGGCATTTTCTAAAAAATTTCTTAAATCCGGGTTTCCACATTCTAATAAAGAACCTGCACAATTGAATGCAGAAGATTTTTGGTTCAGTAAATATCCAATTGCAATTGATCGATCATTAGGTGGTTGTACAGCGGTGCTTGGTGTAATGGGTGAATACTTTCGGGAAGGTGCCTCTGTATAAGACGCTAATACTGGTTTTAATATAGAAGGCTGAAACTTTGATATATTTGGCGTTGATTCACTTTGTATAAATTCCACCTTCAAATTATAATCTTGCACATGAAGAGGTAGATGCTTCTGTAACATTTGTTTCAGCTCAGGATCCTGTGCTTGTTGTATATATGTAGACATCATATTAATTGTGTTATAATCCCCAGCAATCAGTTCACTTAGGTCACGTAATTCATGCGTGGCTAATCGCATTCGCTATTCCTCCCTTCTATAATTCCTTTCTAGCATCTCCTAAAAAAACAAAAATACCATATAAAAATCCACATCACTGCGAATTTTTATATGGTATCAATTAAAGCGGATTACATTTCGGCATTTCTAATCCAGAAGCTTGTGCTAATTTTAATAAATAATAACATTCTTCCCTTGCCATATGATCTGCCATTCTTGCAGAGATTATGGTTAATATTTGATCAGATAGTTCTAATTCCTCTAATTCGTGAAGAAAGCGTGAGAATAGTATTAATTCTAATGAAACGTCTTTTGTAAATTTCTTTAGGGCTGGAAAAGAATGTAGTTCAGTCCGTAAGTAACCCGTCATTTCCACAGCTTTCAAGTAAAATTGTTCAAAGTGCTTTTCATATTCCTCACACTTCTCTCTCAGTCGTTTTTCGACAAGATCTAGCCCACCTGAAATGGAACCTGCATGTCCTGCTGCATCCGTTAACCAAACAAGATGATAATGTAACTCATGAAAAATAGGTGGAACTTCTCCTTTCATTAAATACTCTAACACCGTTATATACTCTTCCACTTCGTTCACCATATGATTAAGAAAAGTTGGTGTAAAATGAATTTTAATTTTTCCTTCTAGCTGCTTTTGTATAATACTCAACTTAAATTTCCTAATTCCCTCTGCGGCTTCATGTGCATCTTTCGCAAATGCAATTAAATTTACTGTATGGATATTACTAAGAAATCTATTAAATATTTGGACAAAATACATCGCTTTTTCAATATCTTCTTTTTCATTTGGAGCTAAAGCATCTAAAAGAAACTGGGCATGATCCCCAAGAACCTTGAGCCAAAATTTATGTTCAAACAATGCGCTTTCTTCGTATGTACTATTCACCCGATTCCCCCCCTTATATAGTCTCAACTACTCTCTTGACTCAATTAGAATTCTATACTGGTCAGGATCATGTACAACAATCCCCCTTCTCTTCGTTTTACAGCCCTTTAATTCTTCAAATGACACACAATAGAATTCTAGTTTTTTCCGCACTTTTTCTATATCACGAAATGGCAAATCAAAATTTATATAAGAAGACATTTCCTTACTAAAATCCCCACTTTTTTTCTTATTTAAAGTGAAGCAAACTCTCGTTGATCCAACATCATACCAAACACCAGGCACATGTAATTGTGGCCTATGTCTACTCGGCTGAAGCCCTAAAATCCCTTCATAAAAGTATAATGTTTCTTTTAAATTTCTCACTTCTAATACAATGCAGCTTGTAATCGTCTCCACATATACACCCTCCTTGTCCCTACTAGTTTTTCTATATGAGTCATAAATGACAATTATGTCTGAATACAATACATAGTGATGAATGTTTCACTTGTAAAGGAGGCTTATGCCATGGACAAATTTATGAAATCTTACACACCTTACCATAGTCCAAACGATCCTTGTCCGCCGATTGGAAAAAAATTTTATTCAACTCCTCCTCATTTATATATGGGATTCCAACCACCAAACTTGCCTCAATTCCCGCCTAACGAAGCGTTAAGAAAGGGCACTTTATGGCCTGCTTTCTATGATTTTTATGAGAACCCCTATAAGAAAGGAAGGTGAGAGAATCCGTGGCTCAAACATTGCCAGATGAATATTATAAGTGGATAGAAGAACTGCAAGAACTCGATTTTGTATTAGTCGAACTCACGCTTTATTTAGATACTCATCCAGATGATGTCGCAGCTATCAATCAATTTAATGATTTTTCCTATAAAAGAAGGTTGCAAAAACAAAAAATCGAGGAAAAATATGGCCCGCTTCAACAGTTTGGAAATAGTTACTCTAAAGCTCCGTGGGAATGGAGCAAAGGCCCATGGCCATGGCAAATATGAAGTGAAAATCGAATCAGTGGGGGCTGTATCCCTCACTGATAATCAATTCTCACCTAACTTTTTTACTTTTACTGAATTTTAAGGTTGGAGTATTACTCCCCACAAATAGCGGAATAAAGGAGATAAAATATGTGGATATATGAAAAAAAATTGCAGTATCCTGTGAAAGTAAGTACTTGTAATCCAGCACTTGCTAAATTATTAGTTGAACAGTATGGCGGCGCAGATGGCGAATTAGCAGCTGCTCTCCGCTATTTAAACCAGCGCTATACCATTCCTGATAAAGTAGTCGGTTTATTAACAGATATCGGTACAGAAGAATTTGCTCATCTTGAAATGATTGCAACCATGATTTATAAATTAACAAAAGATGCGACCCCAGAGCAGATGAAAGCAGCTGGCCTAGATGCTCAGTACGCCAATCATGATAGTGCGCTATTTTATCACAATGCAGGCGGTGTTCCATTTACAGCCACGTACATACAAGCAAAAGGTGATCCAATTGCAGATTTATATGAAGACATTGCTGCAGAAGAAAAAGCAAGAGCAACGTATCAGTGGTTAATCGATCTATCAGATGATCCTGACATAAATGATAGCCTTCGCTTTTTACGTGAACGCGAAATCGTTCATTCCCAACGTTTCCGTGAAGCTGTGGAAATTTTAAAAGAAGAACGTGATAAGAAAATATATTTTTAACTATTTCGTGCACATACCAAAACGATATGTGCACGTTTCCTACTAATATTTTTGAATAAAAAGACTCCCGCCTTTACTCCACTCCGCATAACATACTTCTTTCAAATCTGTTTTTTGCTTCTTTAGCTCTTTTTGTAACCATACTTCATGCAACCCAAACTTTTTTAAATTGTATGTAATAAACTCCCCATCACTAATGAGAAGGATTGGCAATACATTTTTCTTCCCCTTTATTTTCAAATCTTTTCTTGTCGGTATATCTACATCATATTTTTTCATCACGCTTATCGACCCATCATTTTCTAAAATCGCAAATTCTACATCTTGCAAAGAAAATATATCCTTTACACGAAGCAACTGCTGAAGTTGATCAACATCTAAACGATTTTTCTTCATTTCATTCCAATCCAATTTTCCATTTGCAATTAAAATAGATGGTTTTCCCTCAAGGAATAAACGGGCTGTTCTCCATTTTTGCGTGATAATCTCTGTAATTAATATAAACACTCCCCACACAACAACTGCAAAGATAATCCTTCCTACATGAGCATCTTTATTATAAATAGCATCCCCTAAAAAATTCCCTAAAACAAGCGCTGAAATAAAATCAAATGGTGTAATTTGATTCATTTGTGTTTTCCCAAGAATTTTAACGACCAAAAACAACGCAGCATATCCAAATAGCAGTTCAATAAAGATTTCTACATAATCCATACTATGTCACTTTTCTCTACTTCACACATTTTACCCCACTATTCACAGGTATTAAGCCCTCCATCTCATCAATAACAGTTTTACTTTCTTAACTAAAAACACCTTTACATATAGTATGCCACTATAGATTCGAAAAATATAAACCGTATAATTATTCAACTTAACGCATTATTTTTAAAATTTTTCAAAATTTCCTGTTGCTTTCTAGTCATCAGACCATTAAAATTAAAACAGTTGCTCGACAAATTGTTTGAATTTTCGACAAAAAATGATATTTAGGAGGATTTTCTATATATGCATACAACTTTAAAGCCATCGCAAATTCTCTCCATTAGCTTATTGCTATTTGCAGTGTTTTTCGGCGCTGGTAATATGATTTTCCCACCCCTTCTCGGGCTTTCGTCAGGAGAAAATATGTGGGTTTCTATTTCAGGATTTATTATTACAGATGTAGGTTTATCATTATTAGCAATCGTTGCAGTCGCTCTTGCAGGTGGGAGCTTTAAAAATTTAGCGAGCCGTGTTCATCCAAAATTCGCAGCAGTACTAGCCATTATTATCTACCTTTCAATCGGCCCACTATTTGTTATTCCACGAACTGGATCTGTTTCTTATGAGATTGGAATCGCACCACTGTTTAAAGATCAATGGTATTCCATGTTACTATTTAGCTTAATTTTCTTTACGGTTGTTTACTTCTTATCATTAAACCCATCCAAATTAGTTGATCATATTGGAAAGATATTAACACCAATCTTACTTGTAATTATTGCAGTTATGGCAACAAAAGCCATTCTTTCACCAACAGGATCATTTGCAGTGCCTGCCGGTGACTATAAAGAAATTCCATTTTTCAAAGGATTTTTAGAAGGTTTCTTAACATTAGATGCGATTGGTGCTCTCGTTTTATCGACAATTGTCGTAAATGCGATTCGTCAAAACGGCGTTACAGAAAAAAAATCAATCGCAAAATATACGATTATTTGTGGAAGCATTGCTGCTTTCTTTTTAACAATCGTTTATTTCTTACTTGGCTATATCGGCGCATCAAATGGAAATTTAGGTCAATTTGAAAATGGTGGTCAGCTTTTAGCAACTGTTATGTACCAATTGTTTGGGACAAGCGGTAATATTTTGCTAAGCATTGCAATTATATTTGCTTGCTTAACAACAGCTATTGGCGTAGTTAGTGCATTTGCCAACTATTTCACAAATGTATTAACAAATGTTTCTTATAAAAAACTTGTGTTATATGTTTGTATGTTTAGTTTTATCGTTTCAAACTTAGGATTAAGCTTATTAATCAAAATTACGTTACCTGTGTTAATTATTCTGTATCCAATTACAATCATTTTAATTTTTGTATCATTTATTGATAAATTTACGAAGCGTAAACCATCTGTATACATCGGTGCAATGATTGCTGCGTTCATTATTAGCTGTATTCACGCACTTGATAATATGGGAATGATGCCAGCTGCTATTACATCTATCGCAAGCACAATTCCTTTTTATAAATTAGGAATTGGTTGGATTGTCCCAGCAATTATTGGAGGTATTGCCGGATACTTTATCCCGCAAACGCAAACAGAAGGTGAAGTTTCTACGAAATAAAAAAGAAGCAAGCATTCTAAAAAATGCTTGCTTCTTTTCTTTTACATCGTATGTTTAAATGTAAATAACTCTTCTTTAGGAAGTGAAACCCGCTGCACCTCTTCTACTCCTTCTTGTTTTTTACTTTCTCCTACTCTTACTTTCGCAATCGCATCCTCTATACTTCGTGCAATCATATTCCCTGAAAAAATAGTAAGCCCAAAGAAAGTAATCGGTACAAGTGGAATCCACGGATGCACTGTTAGGGACCTAAAATAGGCACCTATTAAACCTGACCATTCATGTGTATAAGAATCTAGTTCTTTATCCATTCCACCAAACTGTACTGTCCCTCCAAAAAACACTTCAAGCAATCCTAAATGAAGAAAAAGAATCAGCGTTTGAATAAACTGCTGCATCAATACAAGTACAAACGTCATATATAAGTGCGGAAACACATGTTTCACAACAATATGCCGTTTACTTCCTCCTAGTATACGAGCAGCATCTATAAACTCTTCCTTTTGTAATTTCCGCACTTCATTCGCAATATAGAGAGAAATTGTAGGAAGTGCAAGCACAATAAACAATATGACTTGAAATGATGCTCTCTCAAAAAAACTTGATGTTTCTTGTCCATTTGCAAAGCTAGTCGCAAACCGAAGTAAAAAATATGCAATCATGACCGTTGGAATTACTGTAAAACTATCAAAAAAAGCTTCAATTTTTGAAAACCCTCTTTTTATATAAGTTCCTAATATTACGCCCAAAAACACACCTATCATCATACGCATGATAGCAATAAAAGCAGATATACCAATAGTCCATTTTGCACCCTCAATAACTAAATTTAAAAGATCATAACCTTTTCGATCTGTTCCGAGTAAAAACTGCAATGAAGGCGAAAATGGTGGAACTTCTGGATTTCCTTGTGCATCATACTGCAAAGATACTTGCCGAATCTGCCCATCATTCCATATCGTATTTCCAATGCTTACGAGAACTAATACAATGAGAAATACACTACTGAGCCAAAACCTTTTATCACGCTTTATATAGTTCCACATCTCTTACGCCCTCTCTTTCATCGCATCCGGAACGAAATAATGAAACGACTTAAATAAAATAAAAATTGGGATATAAATAAGTAAAACACTGATTGTAAACATCTCAATCGCTGGATAGTCTTTAATGAATATAAAAATACCGTGCGTATTAAAAAGCCATTCGATAATATATAAATTCGATAACATAAACCAAATATTCGTTTTTGCAAAAAATAGTGTACTAAGCAATACATTTCGCACAACATGATGATTTAAAATATAGAAACGATCCAATCCTTTTGCCTTCGCAAATAAAACATAGTCTTTTTCTAATTCTGTTTCAAAACGAAGCAATAATAACTTTATAAACATAATAGTAGTTGGGATACTTAAACAAATAATCGGTAAGCCCCGAATTGATTCTCCTCCTAGTGCGGCAATTTTCACCGGTAAAAAACCTGTCTTTTGAAAAAACCATACAACCAAAATTTGCGATCCAATAATAAGAAGAATGTCTGGAATAGACTCAACAAAAAGAAGAAATGATTTGATACGATTTTGTATGTGCGGACGACTTCTAATTATGATATAGACAATACCAAAAGCAATACATAGAGAAATAAAAAATGAAGCTAAAAAAATAATCATCGTTTCCTTGTAATGGATGAATAGTTGCGGAAATAACGGTTTATTCATCCCATATGTTAAGTTTGGAAAATCTATCAGTTTCACAGCCAACATCTTTACAGCCTGTACATACTGTGAAAAGTTAATATGCAATCCTTCAAATAATTTTGGAAGAGCACCTAAACAAATAATTCCTATAATGGAAAGGATAAATTGTATCGTAATCTCTATCCCATTTGAAACGACCTTTCTTACCATTTTCCCCCTTCTCTCTATACAAATTTCCATTCTATTTATATTCCGTTTTATTTTATAAATAATTTTCAGAATTGTAAATATTTTCTACACAAAAAGAATCACTAGATTAAGATTCTAGTGATTCTTTTTGTATCCGCTTTCCATTGCTAGCAAACGGCATATACAAAAGTAAACAGCCTATAAACGCAACAATTTCTAATGAAATAATATAGTATGGATGCGGTCCTAACATATCAAGTAATGAAGCTGTTTCAGGTTTATGTGCTAAAAACATATAATTGCCACCGGTTTCATAATTCACAAACGAAACGATTGGAATCAATGCGTTTAAAAAAAGCATCGTGCGCTTAATCGATTGAAGCGTCGGTCTATATCCTTCTACCCAAGTCATAAAGAGCGGTGCCCAAATGAGCAATACATGCGCGATGAAATATTCTATGAAGCGAAAATGTGGAAAAGTATATTGCAAATTTGGAGTTAAGATAGCTTGTGATGCACCAATAATCCCGGTAAAAAAGACGATCTCATATATTTTATAACTTTTTGTAATCACCATTATGGTTGCTAATAGTAGGCTAATGGTACATAACTCAAGTGGTAATGATGTACTGAATTGAAAGATTCCAGCCTTCACTTGCCACATATAAAATCCGATTTCACTTCCAATCAATAAAAAAGCAATCGTATATCGAACCATCCTATTCCATTGCTCTTTACGAAGTAGATTCTGAAAATGATAGAGAAAATACACTCCTATACCGATAATAAGAAGTATCATAGCGTGTTGTTTTGAGTATGGAACAAACGGTTCTAATGGAGTTGCTCGAAAATAAGTTTCCATTTTTCTCCCTCCTTTCCTTCATACAATATTATTGTAAGAAAGAAAAGGCTCGTCAATGAATTTGCTTACTTACAAAACAAACCTCCCTTATCCCATACAATCTCTAGCCTAATTCGCCTTAATCTATAAACCTTACAAAACTGTAATGTTATTGTAAGCTAAAACGATTTGTCATATTTTCCTTCTCTTCTATACTAAAAGCAGATACAAAAACGAGCGAAAAGGTGATAAATAAATGAAAAAGAAAAATAAAGTGATCATTACTGGTTTAATAACAATTGGAATTGCAGCAGGTTCATATTTTGCTTTTGCTGGCGGTGGTGATGTAGCTAAGGCATACAGTAGCTATAAAGTATCAGAAAAACAAATTGAAAATGCACAAAAATTTGGCGGCGAAGTCATTCCAAATGGAATGGAAACAATCGCATTTGATCCATCAAAAGGTACGTATGAACTCGCTGTAAAAAAAGGCGATGAAGTCAAAAAAGGGCAACTCCTTTTTAAATACAATGATCCTACTATGAAGTTAAGTGTCACTGAAGCAGAAATGCAAAAAAAACTGGCTAATAAAGAAGTAGAACTATTAAACAAACAATTAAATGCAGCAAAACAAAAGCTGCAAAAAGATAAAAATGCTGGCTCGCCTGGAGAGATGCTAAAAGCAACTGAAACTGAAATCGGGCAACTTGAATCTCAGCTTGAAATGAAAAAATTTGAAGTTGAAAAAGCAACGCAAATGATTCAAACAAGCAATGAAAAACTAAATACTCTTTCTGTAACAAGCCCGGTTGATGGCGTAATTGAAGATATTACAAAAAATGCAGATGAAAAAACAGGTATGAGCGGTATTACCCTCCGCACTGCTGGTCCTCTAAAAGTAAAAGGACAGTTATCAGAATATGAACTAGCTCACATAAAAGTTGGGCAAGAAGTAACTGTTACATCAAAAACTGTACCTGGAAAAACATGGACTGGTACAGTCACTGAAATCGGTACCACTCCAGTAAAGAGCATGGATGAAAACAAGACAGTATCTAACTATCAATTTATTGTTACATTAGATAATAATGAAGAATTGCAAGCTGGATTCCACGTATACGTAACAAGTAAATCTGGTGAAGCAACTGGTACAGTTGTTCCAAAAAGCAGCATTGTGAAAAAAGGCGATAAAAATGTTGTATTTATCGTGAAAGATGGGAAAGCAAAAGAACAAGCAGTAAATGTTGAATTCGAAACAGATAGCGAAGCAAAAGTGTCTGGCGTGAAAAAAGGTGACCAAATCATCTCTAAACCAGAAAAAGACTTAAAAGATGGTATGGAGGTTAATGCCCAATGATTGATTTAAGAGGCATCACGAAATCCTTTCAAAACGGTGAAGAAACAGTTGAAATTCTGCATGGCATTGATGTAACGCTAAACCAAGGAGAATTCACTTCTATCATGGGACCATCTGGTTCTGGTAAATCAACATTAATGAATATTATCGGGTGCTTAGATAAGCCGACAAGCGGAACTTATTCATTAGCTGGACAAAACATTTCAAACATGTCCGAAACGGAGTTAGCTCATATTCGGAATAAAGAAATCGGATTTGTATTTCAAAACTTTATGCTGCTCCCTCGTCTCAATGCAATGCATAATGTAGAGTTACCACTTATCTACGCAGGTATAGATAAAAAAGAACGACGTGAGCGTGCGCTAGCGGCACTAACAAAAGTGGGTTTAGCAGACCGTGCAACGCACTTGCCAAATGAATTATCTGGCGGGCAAAAGCAACGTGTCGCTGTTGCCCGCGCGATTGTAAACAATCCAAAGTTCATTTTAGCCGATGAACCAACTGGGGCACTTGATACAAAGACAAGTAAACAAATTATGGATCTCTTTTACGAATTAAACAAACAAGGCTCAACAATCATTATGATTACCCATGATCGCGAAATTGGGGAAGCGGCAGCACGCCAAATTGTAATTCGTGACGGAAATATCGTCCAAGATTGGAGAGGTTAATTTTGAACACAAGTGAAAATATACGTATGGCCCTTTCCTCCATCTTCGCTCATAAAATGCGTTCTATTTTAACGATGCTGGGCATTATTATTGGGGTCAGTGCAATCATTACAATCATCTCTATCGGGGATGGAACAAACGCAAAGTTCCGTGAACAAATCGGGAAAGAAAAGACAGATCAATTTTCAGTAAACTATACAACAGAAGATTATGCTGATATGGATGGAAAAATATCCGCAAGCATGTATGACAACGTCTCAAAAATTTCTGGTGTTCAAGATGTATATCCTGATGTTAGAGGAAAAGAGAAAGTATATGCCGGAAAAAAAGAATTAGACATTGATATAATTGGTGCGAAAGGTGATTACTTTGAAGATGCTTCTAGATTTGAGCTTGAGCATGGCAGATTTTTAACAGCTGCTGATTTAGATAAACCAGAACATGCAATTGTACTAAATAAAGATGCATTCGATAAATTTTTCTCTTCATGGGAACCAAACTTATATATAGATATAAAAGGTACGCCTTACAAAGTAGTCGGTGTATATTCCATAAAGGCAATGATGGGTGGTATGGAGTTTAAAGAAGGTATCATCTCTGCTGAAAACTGGCCTGTTCTATTCGGAAAAAATAACTATGATGGCATAACAGTAAAAATCGCTCCAGGTCAAGATAAGGAAGCTGTGCAAGATGCAGTTGTAAAATCATTAAATGATGCGAAAAAACCAGAGCACACAGGAAAATTTAAAGTACCAGATCCACAAGAAGCATTAAAAGAGATTGATAGCTTTACAGGTATATTAAAAAGCGTATTCGGTGGCATTGCCGCTATTTCCCTACTCGTTGGTGGTATTGGCGTTATGAATATCATGCTCGTTTCTGTAACAGAACGTACGCGTGAAATTGGTATCCGTAAAGCACTTGGTGCAACGCGCGGAAAAGTATTGATGCAGTTTCTCATTGAATCTTGTATTTTAACAGCATTAGGCGGATTCATTGGATTTGTGCTCGGTATCTTCTTCGCTTGGATTGTTGCAATATTCGCTGGATGGCCACTTGTTGTTTCCGTAAAATTAGGTTTAATTTCAGTAGCATTATCGATGCTAATCGGTATTCTATTCGGGTTACTACCAGCTAACAAAGCTGCGAAACTTGATCCGATTGAATGTTTACGATATGAATAAACCAAAAGGTTGCCTTATGATAGGCAACCTTTTTTAATTCAAAAAATTCATATTGATAGGGATTATTTTTTTAACACAAATCCAAACTTATCCCAAGCTTGTAAATAATCTAATAAGAAGATTTCTTCGTCCACAACGCGGCCAACTACGTTTGTTTTTCCTGTGTTAACCATATCTTTTAAGGCAATCTGCAATTCTCCTTTATATTGACCATATTGTTCGTTATCAATAAGAAGGTCTCCGCGTCTAATTGGTCTTGTATTATGAGGTTTAAACTCTTCTTTTTTATATTTCACACGGCTTCGTGTTGAACGAATCATATATTCAGATACATCCCCGCGGTAGAAATGTGGTTCTTCTAAGACAATTTTTCTTTCTAAATCAGTTGTTGTTTCATCAATTTCTATATCAAACGTTTGCTTTTCTTTATTTACTTCTCCGAGCGCTTTTAATTCTTCTTCTGATGCATATGCATTCGCGATGATCACATCATCAATTAATTCTGTTGCAAATAAATGTTTCGCCTGCGTTGTCATTGGCAATTCACGATGTTGTTCAATTGTACATAAACCTTCCGTTACCGGCCATGGTCCATATGTCGCATCAAATGATGTAATAAACGCAGCCGTTCTCATGCCGTAATCTTTAAATTGTTTTGAGCATTTCATAAAGTGTTCGTACGAAAGACCAGAATAGCGATGTGGATAGAAGTTATGACAACCAATTAAGTTTTCACGGTTTGGACGATGGCTCATAATATTATCAACGTATTTCGTACCGTTACTCATATTAATCTCAATTTTCAATCCATACGGGTTATATGTCATAATGGATTCTTCTAATCCTGAGAAACCAACATCTAGACGAATACCATATGCACCTAATTCGTGGAAGAATGAAAGGTCGTTATAAGAAATACCAAGCTGTTCAAAAACGGCTGGACTAATATCAACAAGTACTTGGAAACCTAATTCATTTGCATGCGAAATCGTTTCCTTAAACTCTTTAATAATTTTCTCTTTTTCTCCATCCACTGATAATAAACATGTGAATACACGTGTAAAATCATATTGATGTGCTAATGTTAAATATTCCTTATCTTTCTCTACTGTAGAATGTTCTGGATAAATAGAAATACCTAATCGTCTCATGCGTATACGCCTCTTTCTTCATCATCATTTTGTAAACCCTTTCAAACATATGTAGTAAATTAGTAGCGATTCTCTTCTACTTCGCCATTGGTTTGAATCCGCTTTCTTTTTAGAGAAAAACATCTCTATCAATCATAACAACTAGCAGACTATACATCTATACTTTAACTTTTTTGAGAGCGTTTGTGTAGTATTTACACAAATTTGTAAATTTTTTCACCCAAAAAATTGTTATATCATTTTAGTTCACCTTTCTTGACTGTTACATTGACCACTACATATACTCGAAAGAACAGAGAAAAATTTTTAGGAGATGAATATATGGGAGAAGCAGCACTCGTAAAACGAGAACCATTATGGACAAAAGAATTTATTGCGCTCATTTTCGCTAACTTATGTATGTTTTTAGGCTTCCAAATGTTAATTCCAACTCTGCCTGTTTACGTGAAAGAAATTGGTGGCACAAGTTCAAACATCGGATTTGTTGTTGGAATGTTCACTGTGGCAGCTTTAATTATTCGGCCGCTCACTGGAAATGCACTACAAAAATTTAGTAAAAAACTTATTTTAATGACTGGTACTGCCATTTGCCTACTAGCGATGGGCAGCTACCTATTTGCCTCCACTGTCTTCCTTCTTCTTGCTGTTCGCATTTTACACGGAGCTGGTTTTGGTATTACAACGACCACATATGGGACTGTAGTCTCTTACTTAATTCCTGCAGCACGTCGTGGTGAAGGTATGGGATATTTCGGCCTCTCTGGAACGATCGCTATGGCACTTGGTCCTCTTATCGGCCTCTGGCTCATGCAGACTTATAGCTTTACGATTCTTTTTTTATGTGCGCTATCTTGCACAGTAGTTTCATTAATATTAACAAAGCTACTCAAAATTCAAGCAACTGAAAAACCAATTCACCAAGTACATGAATCATTTTTAGATGGATTTATCGAAAAGAAAGCTTTACTTCCTTCATTATTAATATTATGTATTACACTAATGTATGGAGGGATTGGGAGCTTTATCACGTTATTTGCTACGCAAGTTGGTATCACTGATATTAGTCTTTTCTTCTTATTTAATGCCCTTGCCATCGCTGTAATACGCCCCTTCTCAGGAAGATTATACGATGTAAAAGGCCATGCATTTGTTATCATTCCTGGTGTGATCTTAACATTTGCAGGCATTATCTTATTATCGTATACAACAACAATACCAAGTTTAATTATTGCAGCCAGCTGTTACGGAAGTGGATTCGGCGCTATCCAGCCAGCCTTACAAGCATGGATGATTGACCGCGTAGATTCGCATCGCCGTGGCGTTGCTACCGCAACTTTCTTTTCGGCATTTGATCTTGGAATTGGAGCAGGTGCAATTATCTTTGGATTCATCGCACACTTTACAGACTATGCAACTGTATATCGGTACTCCTCTGTGTTACTTATCGCATTTCTCTTTATTTACATTACAAATGTACGAAAGCAAAAACAGATGGATAAAAAGCATGAAAAAGCTGCTGGATAAACCAGCAGCTTTTTATCTATTTCGATGATACTTTAATTTCGTTGTGACATTATCTCCAAAATAAGTCTCAGATCCAAACTCTCCAGAAGCAACTATTTTTGTTGTTAATAACACTTTATCTCCAGCTAATTGAATCGTTCCTTTTTGCAGCACATTACTTCTTAAGTTTGTAAATGAAAATGTTCCAACTCCATTGTTATCAAACGTAACAATAGGTGCTTCCTGTGATCCATCCGGCTTGGCATTTCCACAATCTCTCGACTTTTGCCCATGCATTTGTGCGCCTAACTGAACTCTCGCTACATTTTTTTCAGTAAACTGAAGTGTAGCAAAAATTCCATTTCCACAATAATCATCTGAATCTGTCCAAGTACCATCATACGATGTAAAGTCTTTTACTTGTACTACTTCTTTTTGGACATTTCCCTGCGGTTCAGATTCATTTTTCTTTTCAGTTTGCTCAGTTGTATTTTGTTTTTGACTCTCTTTCACGTTAAAAACTACTTTCAACGGCTTTCCTATTTCTGAACCATCTGCTTTTCTCACTTTACTTGTTACAAATACCGTATATGTACCTTGTTGCTTCTCTTTATCTTTGGATTCAATAATAAGTTTTGTTCCATCAATTTTTAATTTCGTATCCACTTTAGCATTTTCTTCATCCATTACATAGACGGATTCAGGTGTTACCGTGCCTGGATCAATTTCATGTTTTAAATCAATTTCCATTGGATCTTTAGCAGTAATAGATGCCTGTACCGGAACTTCTTCAAATTGATCTTCCTTTGTAACCTTCTTTTCCTTTTCTACTTTCGTATCAACTTGTTGCTTTTCAGAATTGCAGCCGGATAAAATAGTTCCACATAAGATAAATATTATCATTAAAACAGTAGATACATATTTCATTACTTTTCCCCCGTTTCTACTTAATTCTAAGCTAGATTATAAAATCTTTATTTGACTATCTATTATTCTACACCCCTTAGCCCTCCCACATTATACCAATTTCACAACAATATACAAATATCCAAATTTTTATGTTGTTTTATCACACCTAATGCTTGTAATCCACACTAGCAATTATGAAATTTGGAATTGTAAATGGAAATTCTTTCGTCAGGAAAAATGCTTACTTCTTGCAAATAGTGGAATAAGTTTACTGATACACATTCAAATTATGACTTTGCAAGACATAATTTATGTTTCATATTTCTCTAGCATTAACCCAAAACATATACAAAGGGCTTCTAAATCCAACATTATTTCTTTACAAAAACATCCTAAATACCACATTAAAGCCAATTAAATCCAGGGGTTTCTTTAAATAAATGTAAACTTTTTATCACTTTGTAAATTTAATGTAAAGTTTACATTGATATCATTTACACCACCTCAACTTCTAGTTAATAATTACACCGTACATGAAATTTAAGGAGTGAAATGCGTGGAATTTAATGTTCAAGACATGATCTTCCAGTTTATTGGTGGATTAGGTATTTTCTTATTCGGGATTAAGTACATGGGGGACGGACTGCAACAAGCAGCTGGTGATCGCCTACGTGACATTCTCGATCGCTTTACAACTAACCCACTTATGGGCGTACTAGCAGGTATGTTAGTTACCGTACTCATTCAATCTAGTTCAGGAACAACTGCTTTAACAGTTGGACTTGTAAGTGCTGGATTTATGACGCTAAGACAAGCAATTGGTGTTATTATGGGTGCGAATATTGGTACGACCGTTACAGCATTTATTATCGGAATTAAAATCGGAGAATATGCTCTTCCAATTATGGCAGTTGGAGCAATCTTACTATTCTTCTTTAAAAATAAAAAAGTCCAATCTCTCGGACAAGTCGTATTCGGATTTGGTATGTTATTCTTCGGTTTAGAATTAATGAGCACAGGTATGAAACCTCTTCGTTCTTTAGAATCATTCCAAGAATTAACTGTTAGTATGAGTAACAGCCCAGTCCTAGGAGTTATCGTAGGTACAGTCTTTACATTAATTGTACAAAGCTCAAGTGCAACAATTGGAATCTTACAAGAATTATTTGGCCAAGGTGCAATCGATTTAAAAGCTGCTTTACCTGTACTATTTGGTGATAATATCGGAACAACAATTACAGCTGTATTAGCAGCAATCGGTACTTCTATTGCGGCAAGACGAGCAGCATTAGTACACGTTATCTTTAATATAGTTGGTACGATTATCTTTACAATTTTCTTAGTACCATTTACAAATTTGATTCAATATTTCCAAACATCGTTAAACTTAAATCCAGAAATGACAATTGCTTTTGCTCACGGAACATTTAACGTAACGAATGCGATTATTCAGTTCCCGTTTATTGCAGTGTTAGCATGGATTGTAACAAAAATTATTCGCGGAGAAGATGCTGCTATTGACTTTAAACCGCAGCACTTAAATCCAATCTTTATTGAACAATCTCCTGCTATCGCCTTAACAGAGGCACAGAAAGAAATGATTCGCATGGCAGAGTTCTCATTACACGGACTAAAAGAAGCAACTCTATTTTTAAATACAAAAGACAAAAAACATGCTAATATGGCAGCTCAATTAGAAGGCGCTATTAACAATTTAGATAGAAAAATTACCGATTATTTAGTATTACTTTCTGAAAAACCACTTTCATCAATCGATTCAGAAAAGCATTCTATCTTAGCATCTGTTGTCGGAGATATTGAACGTGTTGGTGACCATGTAGAAAACGTTGTGGAGCTTGTTGACTCCCAAATTTCTAATCGCGTTACACTATCAGATGAAGCAATGGCAGAACTAAATGAAATGCTTGAACTAACAACTTCAACATTACAAGATGCAATTGGTGCTTTAACAAACTTTGATACAGAACTTGCACAAACGGTTATTACGAAAGAACGTAAAATTGACCAAATGGAGCGTGTATTACGTAAACGCCACGTACTACGCCTAAATGAACGTAGTTGTTCAGGTAATGCAAGTATTATTTATGTTGATATGGTAAGTAACTTAGAGCGTATCGGTGATCATGCTGTAAATATTGCAGATGCCGTTTTAGGAGAACAAGGAAAATTCGCGTTAAAACAAACACTATAATACCAAAAGACGATCTGGATAAGGTCGTCTTTTTTCATATATTTAGATAAATTCGATATTATAACACCTTCACAATCGTTCTTCCCTTTAATTTCCCTTGCAGCATAAGTTCAAATTTATCATTTACTTCTTCTAATGTACATTCTGTCGTATAAGATAATACGTTTAGATTCTTCCATTCATCCCCTAACATGGACCAAATCTGCTTTCTTACTGTCATTGGACATTGTACAGAATCTACTCCCAGCAAATGAATACCACGCAGAATAAATGGATATACAGAAGTTTTAAATTCATGTCCTGCAACGTTACCACACGTCGTTACACTTCCTCCGTATTGCACAACTTTTAAAGCCGTTGCTAACGTACTGCCACCAACTGTATCAATTACACCAGCATAAATTCCTTTTAACATCGGTTTTCCTGATTGGTCATTCATTTCATCTCGATGCATAATCTCTTTCGCACCTAAACGAAGCAGCATTTCTTTCTCTTCCATTTTTCCAGTTGCAGCTACAACCTCATACCCTAACTTTGCTAAAATACTAACTGCAACACCTCCAACTCCACCTGTTGCTCCTGTAACAAGAATTTTCCCCATGTCAGGTGTAACTCCTAATACCATTAACTTATGTACAGACAAAGCTGCTGTAAAACCTGCTGTTCCATACATCATACTCTCTTTCAAAGAAAGTCCTTCTGGTAATGGAACAACCCATGATACAGGGACGCGAATATATTGACCAAATCCACCAGATGTATTCATTCCTAAATCATATCCGGTTACAATTACTTGATCACCTTGCTTGAAAGTATGATTGCTACTCGTAACAACCTCTCCTGCCGCATCAATTCCTGGTGTATGTGGATACTCCCTTGTAACTCCCTTATTCCCAGTAGCTGAAAGAGCATCTTTATAATTTAACGAAGAATAATGAACACGTACTAACACCTCCCCTTCAGGCAAATCATTTATATCCCTCTCAACAAAGGTTCTTTCAAATTGATTTTCTTCCTTTTCATTTATAAGAATTGCTCGAAATAATGTATGATTCATTATGTCTATCTCCTTTACTCTTAACAAAAAATCTTTCTACTTCATTATATTAGACTTATAGAAAGGAATATAATCTTCCTCTTGAACATATTTCAACAAATCTCGCTTCTTAATTATTTGCTTGTAATATATATTTCTATTTCTCACTCTCTCAAAATTCACTTTACAAAAGCTCGGAAAATCTAAATTTCTGCAAAATAAATTGAACCTTTGCGAAATGTAAATGATTTGTAATGTTCTTTCTCACCAAATTTCATTATAATTAGGTGATATGAGTGTCGTATTTCAATCCAAATGAAGGAGTATATGAAATGGATCAAATCCCATCTTGGCAAAAAAATATACGAAATAATAAGAAAAAAGGAAAGAAAAAAACAAAAATCATTATAAGTGCTCTTTTATTATTTTTAATAATAGGAGGCAGTTATACTTGGTTTTTAGTAAATAAAGCATCCTCTGCTGTTCAAAATGCTATTCATGATTTAGCACGTGGTGATAAATCAGATTTACGTGATAAAGCAGTTAAGCCTATTTCTAATAATGTATCTGTATTAATAATGGGTGTTGATGAAAGTGATGTACGTGGTAAAGAATACGGTGAAGCGATAAGAACAGATGCAATGTTGCTTGCAACTTTTAATAAAGATAGTAAAACTGTAAAGCTTTTAAGTATCCCACGTGATACATATACTTATATCCCAATAGAAAAGAAAAAAGATAAGATTACTCACGCACATGCATATGGTTCTGCTAAAAATGGAAAAGCTGGTGGACCTCAAGCAAGTATTGATGCAGTAGAAAATTTACTGAATGTACCTGTTGATTACTTCGTAAAATTCAACTTTAAATCATTTATAACAATTGTGGATGACTTAGGTGGCATTGAAGTAGATGTTCCTGTTGAATTTACCGAACAAGATAGCAATGATAATGCAAATGCAATTCACTTGAAAAAAGGCGTTCAAAAATTAAACGGTGAAGAAGCTCTCGCTCTTGCTAGAACACGCCATATTGATAGCGACGCCATGCGTGGTCAACGTCAACAGCTTGTTATTGAAGCCATTCTGAAAAAAGTAACAAGCGCTGGTTCTGTAACAAAGGTAGGAGATATTATTGATGACATTAATGGACAATTCGTTACAAACTTAACATTTGACGATATATTATCATTCTATAAATACGGTGCAGATTCTTCAATTGAAAAATTACAACTCAATGGTGAAGATTGCTACATGTCAGCTGGCGATAAAGCATGTGGCCGCGCAAGTGATGGTGGCACATATTATTATGCACCAGTAGAAAAAGACTTAGAAGTTTTAACAAATCAACTGCGTACGCATCTCGGATTACCTGCGTATAAAAAAGTTGATTCTGATGATAGCGAAAGCAAGAAAAAAGCAAAAGATACCAATAACGATGCAGACAAAGAAACTACATCGAATGAAAAAACAAAAGATACAAAACACAGTACTGATAATCAACAAAACTCTTCTAACAAAAAAAATAACAATAGTGATGAAGATACAGAAACTACATCGAATGAAAAAACAAAAGATACAAAACACAGTACCGATAATCAACAAAATTCTTCTAACAAAAAAAATAACAATAGTGATGAAGATGCAGAAACTACATTAGATAAGAATTAATAGAAAAACGCAGCTCTATGGAGATAGAGCTGCGTTTTTCTTATTTATTCTAGCCTTCTATTCGCAAATAGTTTATTAAAAAATTAAAAATTCTAACTTTTCAACTATCAATTTCCATATCTTTAAATTATAATAAAGGGTAGATTTATATTCCAATTAACAGGGGGCAAAAACATATGAAAGCCGCAGTAAAACATAACGTTTCAGACTTTACAGATTACCTAAAATCCAATGAAATATATATGGAAGAAAACATAGATGAAAATGATGGCTCTGTCTTTTTTTCAGTGAACTTAGAAACAGAGAGCGGTGCAAAAGTTCGACTTATCGCAGCCTTTCATAACGAGCATCCTACTGTTGATATATATTGCTTCAATGTCGCTCAAGTTCATGATTCAGCTAAGAAAAGCGAATTATTGCATGTAATCAATGAACTAAATTCAGCATATCGATTCGCAAAATTCACAATTAGTAACAGTGACTCTATCGATATTTCCACTTCCCTTGTATTTACAGAACCATACTTTAACCCTGCTCTTGTATTTGAACATACTAGACTACTATATAAAGCTGCAAATGATGAATATGAAAAATTAATGAAAGTTATTTGGACTTAATAATTGAACGCCACTGATTCTTCAGTGGCGTTCTTACATTCTTTCTATACTAACCTTCTTCTTAAGATAGCCATCCAGTAACATCTGGTAATAAACTTCAAAAAAAAATCATATTACAACGCGATATCTATCCAAATTTTAATAGATGTTAAAACAATCAATATCGCTAATATCCACTGCAATACTTTTTGATTTAACCTCTTCCCTACACTTGCTCCAAGGGGTGAAGCGATTAAACTTGCAATCGCGATCATTATAGACGGCAGTACTACCACTTGCCCTGTAGTTACTTTTCCAATCGTAATCCCGATAGATGAAATAAAAGTAATTGCTAATGAAGTTGCAATCGTCATATGTGTAGGGATTTTGAGAATGACAAGCATAATTGGCACAAGTAGAAATGCACCGCCTGCTCCAACAATACCAGAAGAAGCACCTACGATAAATGCTAAAATGCTAGCTAATCCTTTATTATATGTCAATACTTCTAAAGGAAGATCACTCTGATTCCTTTTCGGAACAAACATCATAATAGCTGCCACTGTAGCTAAAATAGCATATACAATATTAATTTGCCCTTCCTCTAATACTTTTGAACCTAGACTCCCGACAAAGCTCCCCACTAAAATACTCGTCCCCATATATAACACCAATGTTTTATTTATATAACCACTTTTCCGATAAACCCATACACCTGCAAATGTTGCGAAAAATACTTGAATAGCTGTAATACCGCTCACTTCATGCGCCGTATAACCAGTAAACCCTAATAGCACCGGAATATATAAAATCATCGGATAATTAATAATGGCACCGCCAATACCAACCATCCCTGAAATAAATGAACCAACAAAGCCAATAAGAAAGATTACAATCATAAAACTGAAACTCATCTTTGTTCTTCTCCCCTCTAGAAAGAAGGCGTTCTCTCATCTATTACCTATTAAATAAATAGATTCACATTTCCATCAGAAGCATCTGCTAAATAAGCTGCCACACCAGCAAACTCGACATCTTCCATGATCTCCCCTTCTTTTAAACCTAGTAAATCAACTGTCATTTGACAGGCTACAAGCTTAACACCTTGCTCTTTTGCCATATCAATTAAATCTGGGAGCGGCATAGCATTATGTTTTTTCATAACGTGCTGTATCATTTTTTGGCCCATGCCCGCAAAATTCATTTTAGATAACCCCATCTTATTTGCACCGCGAGGCATCATCTTTCCAAACATTCTCTCTAAGAAACTTTTCTTTACTTTTACATGTTCATCTTTCCTAAGTGCATTTAACCCCCAAAATGTATGGAAAATCGTCACTTCTTGATCATACGCTGCTGCACCATTCGCAATAATATAAGCTGCCATCGCCTTATCGTAATCTCCACTAAACAAAACGATCGTTGTTTTCTTCTTGTTCTCCATGTTAACTCTCCACCTCCATATACCTATATGGGTATTCTGCAAACTATACGAAACCCTTTATTTATACAAGAACGCTGCATTGTATATAGTATTATTCTGTTTTACCTTCCCAATCTAACATACCACCAGTCATATTTATCACTCGGAAACCATTGCTTTCTAAAAACTGTGCAGCTCGTGAGCTTCTCCCTCCGGAGCGGCATACCATAATATATTCTTTGTTTTTATCTAATTCATGCATACGAAATTCCAATAAACCAAGTGGAATATGAAGAGCTCCTGGAATTTTCCCTTCCTCTACTTCTTCTACTTCACGAACATCGATCATATTTAATATTTCTTGGTTCACCAATTTATTTTCTAATTCTTTTGCTGTCATTTCTTTCATTTTTCATTTCCTCCTTAATTCCAAGCGTTCATACCACCTGAGACATTCGTAATATGTTGAAAACCTAATTTTTTTAGCATTTTTACTGCGCGTTTACTTCTCATTCCACTTTGACAAATTACAATTACTTCTTTGTTGTTATCTAAATGACTCGCTTTTTGTGCTAACTCATTTAAGGGGATATTCTGAAACCCTTGAATATGATTCCCTCTAAATTCACCTTGTGTGCGAACATCAATCAATTGTTTATTCTTTTTATGAAGTAAAGTTTTTAGCTCTTTCCCATTTATACTTTTAACTCCCTTAACTGGTAAAAAGCGAGAAATAATAAGCCAAGCAACAAGTACAACTAAAGCTATATTGAATACTACATTTATGCTCATTCATTATCTCCTCCAATCATTCTTTAAACAATTTTCATCCATGGTGTTTACGCCTTTTTAATCCAGAACTTCAGTACACCGTTTTCCTCCGTATGTTGTAGTACTTCGTGGCCACCTGTTTTTGACCACGCTGGAATATCCTTTATCGCGCCTTTATCTGTTAAATGAACCTCTAGCACTTCTCCAGATTGTAAAACTTCCATAGCTTTTTTTGTTCTTACGATTGGCATTGGGCATGCTAAGCCTTTCACATCTAATACTTGTTTTGCATTCATATTCTATACCTCCAACATATTTTTTTTATTATTAATCATGCACCGCACAGCGGTTTGGACCAATTTCCATTTCACGCTCTTCATCTACACTTGGATTGATTTTCCCCATATTTGTTCGGCGAATGTCTTGATATGCATTTGGCTGAGGCGGTAAATTCTCTGTAACTGTTTTACGAAATTCTGCCTCATTCTCAATATTTAACCCTGCATTCTGTTCGAATAAATTTTTCAGTTTTGCTCGAACTACACCTTGTTCATCCATTTCACTTACTTTCGAATAATGCGCTGGTAAAACAATCAACTCTTGAGATAAATCCTTGTAACATTTATATAAGGTGTTACGCAGATCACTTACCCAGTCTTCCGCCTTTCCCGCAAGGTCTGGACGACCAATGGAATCTACAAATAAAATGTCACCTGTTAGAAGATAAATATCGTCTACAATAAATGATGTACTTCCAATTGTATGACCTGGTGAGTAAATTGCTTGAATTTCAATTTTTGTTTCCCCCACTGTAATTACAGTTCCTTCTACAAGTGGCTCATAAGAAAAGACAACTTCTTCAGCATCTTTTGGCGGTAACCAATACGTACCATTCGATTTCTCAGCTAACTTGCGACCACCAGAAATATGATCCGCATGTAAATGTGTATCCATAACGTTTGTAATTACAGCACCTTGTTCTTTTGCAAATTGCTCATATACTTCTATTGTTCGTACCGAATCAATAACAGCAGCTTCACCATTTGAAATAACCATATAGGACAAACACCCTTTTCCAACACGGTTGAATTGGTACATGCTTCCGCCATCTTTTAAATCACCTACTTTAATCGGCTTCACATATTCACTCCAAGCTTTCATACCACCAGCTAAATAATACACATCTTTCAAACCAGCCTCTATAAGTTGCTCAGCAACAAATTTGGAAGACCCTTCTTTCGCACATACAACAAGAATATCTTTTTCCTTTGGCAACTCCTCCAAGATATCTTCTACGCCTTCTAATAAATCAAAATATGGTTTATTAATAGAAGAAATTTGTTTCCCTTCAATTTTCCAATCCATATAATCCACTTCATTACGAACATCTAAAATAAATAATTCTCCAAATAAAACTTTCTCAGCAACATCCTTTGCTTGTAATGATAGAACACTCACTACCTTACCCCCTATGGTATATTTTTATTTTAAAAAATTTTTCATTCTTTCCTAACACATTCTTTGGATCTTTCCTACAGTACTACCATACGTATACCTGTAGGGGTATAATAAAATATTTTTAAAATCTGTCAAAACATTCGTTTGACAGATTATCTGCTTTTTACAAGTAGCTGTACGGCCTCTTTAATCAAATCTTCATTTGATGTATCGCCTTTTTCAAATTGTTCTCGCAAACAGTTTTCCAAGTTTGTTCCTACAATCAATCCAATTGTGCGATCCATAGCAGAGCGTGATGCTGTTAATTGTGTAATTACCTCTTTACAATCTTTTTCTTCTTCAATCATTCGAAGGACACCACGAATTTGTCCTTCAATTCGCTTCAGCCTATTTTTAATATCTTGATTGTATTCCAATGTATGATCACCTCGATACTTTTTAAAATATGCTTTATTTAAAGAAATACCTACTATGGTAAAATTCTTATTTGTATTTACAATCTCATCATATACCCTCGAGGGTATTTTGTAAAGCCCTATTTTCATTTCGCCTTATCATAATAAATAGGGCTTTACTTTAAACCTATTTATATACAATTCGGTCTGGCAAAACAGTTGCATACAATTTAAAACCACCATCTACATTCTTCACCTTATATCCTTTTTCCATTAACATACGTGCAGCAACATACCCTCTCATACCGAGCTGACATGTAATATATATTTCTTCATTTACTAGAATTTCATCCAATCTTTCGCGTAATTCATCTAATGGAATATTAACTGAACCCTTAATCATCCCTTGTTTTAACTCATTTGGTTCACGAACATCAATCAAATATCCTCCATTTTGGACAATATGATCAATCTCATGCCACTGCACTGTATCTACAAGCCCTTCAATTATATTACTTGCAGCATACCCCACCATGTTTACTGGGTCTTTCGCAGAAGAATATGGCGGTGCGTATGCAAGTTCTAAATCCGGTAAATCCATTACTTTTAAATGAGCTTTCATCGCCGTTGCAATAACATCAATCCGTTTATCTACACCGTCACGTCCAACAGCTTGCGCACCATAAATTTCACCTGACTCTTTATTAAAAATTAATTTTAATAAAACAGGATATGCATTCGGATAATAACCTGCATGAGAATTTGCCTGTACATGTACTACCTCATAGGGTATATTTAAACGCTGCAATACCTTTTCATTTACTCCTGTTGAAGCAACCGTTAATTCAAATACTTTTGCAATTGATGTTCCCATCGTTCCTTTGTATACAGATTCTGTATGTCCATGAATAATATCCGCTAATAGACGGCCTTGTCGATTTGCTGGCCATGCTAACGGAATCATTGTCTCTGTTTCTGTTACAAAATCTTTTACCTCAATCGCATCACCAATCGCATAAATAGACGAATCCGAAGTTTGTAGTTTTTCATTTACTTTAATTGTTCCTCTTACTCCAAGTTCTAACCCTGCTTCTTTTGCTAAACGACTCTCTGGCCCGACACCGATTGAAAGAATAATCATATCTGTATTGATCTTTGAACCACTTTTTAAACATACGACTGCTCCATCTTCTTCAAAAGCATCTACCCCGTCTTCCAAAATGAGCTGAACACCATGCTTTTTCATATGTTCGTGTACATATGCTGCCATCTCATAATCAATTGGTGGCATTACTTGATTATTCATCTCAACAAGCGTCACATCTATTCCTTTTTCTCTCAAGTTTTCTGCCATTTCAACACCAATAAATCCTCCACCAATGACAGTCGCATGGCGTGGTTTCTCCTCATCAATATACCCTTTAATGCGATCTGTATCTGGTACATTCCGTAATGTAAACAACGCCTTTGCTATTTCAATTCCTGGAATAGGTGGCACAATTGGTTTTGATCCTGGTGAAAGAATTAAAACATCATAAGATTCTTCGTATGTTTCATTTGTCATTACATTTTTCACAATAATTGTTTTTTCTTCTTTATTAATCTTTATCGCTTCACTTAAAATACGAATATCTAAATGGAATCGCTTTGACATCTTTTCAACCGTTTGCACTAACAAATTCTGTCTTTCTTGAATCACACCGCCAATATAATATGGTAACCCGCAGTTCGCAAACGAAATATATTCTCCTCGCTCAAACATAATAATTTCATCCTCTTCACTTAAACGACGAAGACGTGCTGCTACTGATGCTCCGCCGGCAACTCCACCGACTACAACGATTTTTTTGTTCATCTTTCTCTAACCTCCACGACTATTTTTATTTTTCTTCTTTTTGCTTACTACATACAGATATACATTAGTTTCAAATTACATATACCCGTATAGGTATATAATACGCATAAAAAAATATAATGACAATATATAAAGCTCAAACTTTATACCTGTTCACAAAATTGAAACAAACTTGGTATGAAAAAGCCACTGGTTTATTCCAGCGACTTTACACATATTTCTATCATAGGAACATACTACACTTGCTTTTAGCTTCGCAAATTCGTTTGAAATAACATCATTTATTTTAAGTAAAATATAGAACAACAACTCAGATTATTTCTAAGCTCCGACTATTGCTACTAAACTCTTTTTTATTCCACTACAGCCCCAAGTTATTTTAATTATTGTATAGCTCCATAATTCTGTTCACAATCAACTCAGCAGTATTTTCTTCTGGTGGCATTAATAAGTTTGTAGTTGGTCCATACACTACAGGATTCAATTCCACTTCATATCCTCCATATGTATATTCTTCTTTTGTTGGTAAATAACCAAGATAACCATTCGTATATCCACCAAAGAAAGCTAATTCATTGTTTAGATTTTCTTTAATAGCTAGAGCTGTTTCTGAGAAAGGTTCCATCGGTATTCCAGAGAATGATCCATCATTGATCCGAAATAATTGAATTTCCAAATCAATTGTTAACTGTCTAATATTTTCTTTATGCTTAGCTACAACGACATTAAGCCACTGATCAGTATTAACACCCCATTGTTTTTTAGCTAGTAGCGCCATTCTTTTTATCTCTTCAAGCTCAGGAATATCCTTTAGTTTCATTTTCATTGTAGTTGAAATAGTTTTCAGCTCTGAAATTAGGTTGTAAGTAACTGTTGGTAACATAGTTAGGACACTTCCACTCAATATGTAAGCCATTTGTTTTAACGCTTCCTTAGAACCACGATATTTTGCATTTACATTTCCAGCGGCCCCCTGAACAATCATTACAGGACAGTTTAATGTTTGTTCTAGAATCTCCCTTGTCACTCCTGGATAATCTGCTGATAATCTATCACTATCTGACTTTAAGACATTAGGATGAGCAGTACAAAATATAATGATTCCAGTTAGTTCTTTTGTTTTGTAGTTTCTGATTGCTAGAACGCCAATTCGTTTGTCTACAACACCATTTTCATTTATGCCCATTTTCACTTTTCCGTCAGATGTTCTTTCTCTTCGATTTACTCCTATTTCACCCGTCGTTACGTTCCACCCCACCTCAGATAATTGCATATTATCATTCGCAATAACGGCTCCTTTGATTACATTAGTGATTAAAATCGTTTTATAAGACTTTACTAAATTATCATCGCCGACTGTTTCGGGACCAGAATGGGTATGAGTATAAACAACCGTTATATTTTCAAATGAAACATTCAGCTTATGTGCTACTTGTTCTCGGATTGTTATTGTATCTTCTATTAGCATTCCTATATTATCAATGCTAATAAATACCGCCTTTGTTTGATTATTTTCAAACACATATACTGTTGCATAAATACGTTCTTCAATATTACTAATCCCTGTTTCCCTATGATATCCAATTAAATCAATACCTAAAGGAGGTGTAATATCCACCTTGCATACCCCTACTTTACTCATTTGAATCTCTCCAGTTATCTATGTGATTTTTATATCTCACTCAGCTAAACTCCCCTAGTTTAATCTAAACATACAACAATATTATCACATGTAAATTTAATGATTCCATCAAATTACCAATTCATAAAAAAAGCCGCTGATCCCAGCGGCTTCACACATACTTCCGATGCACCATCTTCCCATCATAAGAAAAGACAACACCTTTATTCTCAACATTAGATTCCATATGCACCGTTCTTCCCCATAGCTGATGAATATACGGCAGTACTTTCTCTAAGTATTTTAAATCAAGCTCAATTCCTTCATAACAATGTTTAATATACAGTTCACCGTTCTTTAAATAGTCTCCATCTTCCACCACTAAATATGGGAAACCTCCATTTGTCCTCATATTAACGAGCTGGTCACGCACATGTTCCCACTCTTTATCAATTACCTTATACTCTTTCCCTTGGCGCTGGAATAAGTACATATCTTCTCGCATAACGAGATCCTTATTTAAGTAGTTTCTAAGGAACGATACATCCCACTCGATTTCACGCACTTCAAACATTTTTTCCCGCCCTGATCCAGTTTTCACACCGCGGCGTTTCATTTCCTCGGTCGGATTGTTATAGCGTTCTTCAATATCTTCGAACATTTTAATACCAAGGTAGTATGGGTTAATGCTTGTTTTTGATGGCTGAACTACACCTGCATTTAGCTTCGCAAATTCGATTGCTTCATCGGACGTTAAGTCCATTTCGCGAAGGATGCGCTGATGCCAATACGAAGCCCAGCCTTCATTCATGATTTTCGTTTCTAATTGCGGCCAGAAATACAACATTTCTTCTCGCATCATCGTTAAAATATCGCGTTGCCACTCATCTAGTTCTCTACTATATTCTTCAATAAATAGAAGTAAATCTTTCTCTGGTTGTGGTGGAATTTTCTTTTTCTTCCGTACGTTCGAGCGTTCTACTTTTTTATTTCTATCATCTAAATTCCACAAGTCATCATACTGTGATGCTCGTTTTTTTTCTACTTCTTCCTCTTCTAAATCATCGATACTCCAAGCAAGCTTCGGCCGCATAAGCGATGGATCAATATGTTCTTGAATAGCCAAAACAGCATCTAAAAACGTTTCTACTTCCGCTTTTCCATATTTATGTTCATACGCTTTAATTCTTTCTGCTGTCGCTGCCATGCTTTCCACCATATCGCGCTTCGTATTTGAGAAACGAATATTATTTTTAAAGAAATCACAGTGTGCTAAAACGTGTGCTACAATCAACTTATTTTGAATCAAAGAGTTAGTATCGAGTAAAAACGCATAACACGGGTCCGAGTTGATGACAAGCTCATATATTTTACTAAGTCCCAAATCATAATGCAGTTTCATTTTGAAAAACTGTTTCCCAAAACTCCAATGTGAAAACCGCGTCGGCATTCCATATGCACCAAATGTATAAATAATTTCCGCTGGACATACTTCATAACGCATCGGATAAAAATCAAGTCCAAACCCAGTTGCAATTTCAGTAATTTCGGCGATTGCATATTGCAGTGCTTTATCATCACTAGCTCTCATTATTTTCCCTCCTTACACTTTCCCTTAAGACAGTGTATGAGGGGAACCAAGCTTTCATGAAAAATGATGAAGAAATAGATAGTCTCTTTTTCTTCATAGCAACGCTTCTCTATTATAAAAAGCCACAAAAAAAGCCGAACACAAATTTCCAACCATTTGCATCCAGCTTCTCATCTTTATCTATTATCCTTCAATAACTTCAAGCTTCTCCATAATCGGCGTGCGCTCTTTTCCTTCTGGCTTCTTATCAAAATAGCCAATATGAAGGATTCCAACAATGCGTTGTCCTTTTGTTAATCCGATTCCCTCTATAAATAAAGGATTATAATTCAATCCACCTGATTTCCAAACACATCCCAGTCCGCGCTCCCAAGCTAGTAATTGGAAGTTTTGCATAAATGCACACACTGCCGCGTAATCTTCATCACGTTGGATTTGACGTGGATCTTCATCCATATATACAACAATTTGAGCCGGTGTATTTAAAAAACGATCGGATAAAATTTTACCTCGTTTTGCTCTTTCTTCTTCTGTAAAAGAATGTAATACAGCATCTACTAATGTTTTACGACCTTCCCCGATAAACAATTTACATTTCCATGGTTCGCGATGCTTATGATTTGGTGCCCATGTTGCATCATTTAATAGTTCAATTAATAACTCTTTTTCTACTGCTTCATCTGTAAATGTACGGATGGAACGTCTTTCTTTAATAATATTCGCAATGGAAGTATATGTAGTCATATGTTTCTCTCCCTTATTTTCATCTATATGTATACATCTATTATTGATATTGATTTTCAATTTCGATTATAACGCAGTTTCCTAACATTAATCAATGTTTTATGTTGTGAAACTAACAAAAAAACCTTTTTATTACATCGTCAAAAAACTTGCAATGTTCATAAGTTCTTCACAACTTCTCCACAACTTCGGGACACTCTATAGATAAAGTTTTCCATTTTATTCAATTAGGAGGAATGTATGTATGTACAAAAAAGTAATAACAAGCATCTTAGCAACAGGACTTTTATGCGGAATAGCAGTCTTCCCCGCAGCAGCCGCTACACCAAAAGAAGTTGCGCTACATCATCATAAGATAATTTCAGAAGAACAAATCCAGTCATTAGAAAAACAAGGTTACAAAAAACATGAGATTTGGAAGGCTACACACATTGCAAAAATAAGTAAAAAAGATATCAATGACGTTTTATCTTACTATAAACAAAATAAATCTTGGGAAGAAACAGCGAAGCACTTTGGTATGGACCCAAATAAACTGCATAAACATCATATGAGTAAAGAGATGAAAGAAGCATTGTTACAAAAAGTAGCTGAAATACAAAAATCTACACCAGAACAAATGAAGAAGACAATGAAAGATAACCCTATTCATTTACATCAGCTTGCAGTGTTAACTATCATTTCCCAAAAAAGTAATACACCATTTAATGATGTATTACAAATGAAAAAAGGTGGTATGCATATTAAACAAATCGCCGAAAAATTAAATGTAAAGAAAGAAGATATAAGAGCTGAAATGATGAAATTAATACAGTCTGTAAAACAAAAGAAAACAAGCTAACATAAAGAAAAGGAAGAGACAGCTACTCTTCCTTTTCCTTATGAACCTACAATAATAAATCCATCAGCTAGCGGATCAGATGGGTCTAATAAAAATTGATGCATTCCCGTAATAAAAACCCTTCCTGTAATTTGTACCGTCATGGCATTTTCTGTGCATTCCATCAGTTTTGCTTCATATGTTCCGCCAGTAATATTTTCATGCTGCACACTCTCTCCTTCTTGTAACATACCTTCCTCTCTAAAAAGTGCTAAACACGCACATGTTGCTCTAATATATGGAGCGCGGCTTACAAGGCCATTTTTCTTCTGCAGCATCGTTTTGAAACGTTTCTCCTCAATCTGCGTGGCATCTATTAAAATACTACTACATTCAGATGATACTGACGTTCTTGTCGTATGTGCCCAGCTCTTTAATTCTATGAATTCATCCATGGCTAATTTGACACCTAAATGCTTTGTATGACTGAGCACATAGGTTTCATTTGATCCAAATGAAACGACCGATTGAGAGGCATCTTGTTGAAGTTCATATTTACAATCTTTCTGTAGTGACACAGAATGTACATCTCCATCTTCTATACAGATTTTCACGAAAAAAATCCCATCAATTGTTTCCACCACTACTACATCATTTTTTATTTGCACATTTCCCATTTCAACCATAACGGCAGCTGCTATCATAACAAACTCTTCTATACTAGAAGTAAATTCATTCGCATCCATAAATAATGCTGCAAAATCTGCTTTTTCTGAACAAGGGGGTATAATCATACAACCGTTCATCGCAGCATGACCACGTGGTTCTTGCATAAAAATTCTTCGAAATGTTTGATAGTTTTCAACTAGTTCTTTTTGTTTTTCTTGCAAGGTATTCCCCTGTAATAGAGGTACGCCGTTCATAATTAGGCGCAGTGGCTCTCCAGCCATATGTGCATCAACCGTTGTAATCGCTTTTACGAACTTCATCCAATCTCCCCCGTCTTCCATTTCTCCTGTTATTTAGCTGGTATAAATACAGTTATATCAATGCCCTTCCATCGGTGGAATAAGAATAAATCCATCTTTCAAAACGTCTTCCTCATGATATAAAAATTGGTGCATTCCCATAATCCATGCTGATCCAGCAATCTCTGTAATTACAGCTTCTATTTCCCCTACATTTGTTGTTCTAACAATTTTCCCTTTAAATAGTGAACCGACAATACTTTCATGTACAAACAATTCTTCCATAGCAATTTTCTGATAAGCATATAGTGTCGCAAGTTTAGCCGACGTTCCTGTACCGCATGGTGAACGATCAATCCCGCCCGGTGGTACAATTACTGTATTTTTCACATCCGCACATTTGTCTGTTGGATCGCAGAAAAATTCAACGTGTGTCACTCCTTCGATAAAAGAGAATTCTGGATGTGAAATTGGCACAGCTGCATTAATCGCATCTCGAATCCGAATAGCAGTTTCTATAATTTGCGCAGAGTTATCTGGCGTTAGCTGCACCCCTAGTTTTCTCGCATCTGTAATTGCATAAAAATTACCACCATAGGCAATATCACATTGTACATTCCCTATATTTTCGATATGTACTTCTACAGACTTTAATAAAAAAGCAGGCACGTTACAAAATGTTACTTCTTTTGCTTTTCCATTTTCTACATACACTTTTGTTGTAACAAGCCCTGCTGGTGTATCTAATTTAATATGGGTATACGGTTCTTTCACCTCAACCATACCTGTTTCAATTAAAGCGGTACAAACACCAATTGTATCGTGACCACACATTGGTAAATACCCACCTGTTTCTATATAAATAACACCAACATCAGCTTCTGGATCACATGGATCTGTTAATAAAGCCCCAGACATTACATCATGGCCTCGTGGCTCAAACATAAGAAATGTACGAATCCAATCATACTTTTCTTTCATAAATAACATCTTTTCTGACATCGTATTCCCTTCTAACTTCGGAAGACCATTTATAACTGTCCTTGTTGGATTCCCTCCCGTATGCGTATCAATTGTCGTAAACACTTTTTTTACCTTCACACTCGTTCCACCCTTTCTTGAAAGCGATTGTGGCTTAGTAATTCAATCGGTACGGTTGTCTTTTGCCCCTCAATCATTTCTGCAATAAGCTTTCCTGTGATGGCTGCCAAACTAATTCCATCACCTTCATGACCTGCTGCAATATAAAAACCTGGTACTTCTTCAACATGAGCAATAATTGGCAAATGGTCTGCCGTCCACGGACGTAACCCTGCATATGTTCGAATAAGCAACATATCAGCCATCTTCGGATAAAACCGGATTGCTCGCTTTGCAATACACTTTATAACACTTGTATCGACCTTTGTTTGGAAACCAACGAACTGCCGGCTACTTCCAATTAAGAAATTTTGACTTTCTGTCGGTTCAAATACGAGAGCAACTCCATATTTCTCTGTTTCCTCATCCACATGACGTGTGCCCCCAAACTTACTAATTAAATAACCAAACTCCATTACTTTTCTCGTTCCAACTGGCTCTTGTCTTGAAGCGACGATAATATGACCTTTTCTCGGCTGAATTGGAATTTTCACATCTAACATCTCACCAATAACAGGCGACCATACTCCTGCTGCATTTACGACCTTATTCGCTGTAAATGTCCCTTTATTTGTTTCAACAATAAACACACCAGTTATATCTTTTCGAATACTGTTTACTTCTGTATGAAGATGCACATCTGTTCCTTGCCTTTTCGCTTCATCAAGCAAAGAAAATGATAATAAATATGGATTAACAGTCGAATCTGTTGCACATTCTAGGCCACCTAATAAATCATCTGCAAAATACGGTGACTCCTGCCGAATATCTTGCTTGTCTAACATCCGAAATGATAAACCTGCTTCTTTCTGCCGCTTTACCCATTTCTCAGCAGCAATCATTTCCTCTTCACTTTCACATACTAAAACACTGCCTGGTGCGCGGTATTCAAAAGAATGGCGTAATTCTTTCGCTAGTTGATCAACAAGTTTTTGGCTCTCAAGAGACATTTGACTATCAAACCCGGGATCTTTATCAATCGCTAAAATGTTCCCATCACATCGTGAGGATGTACCACTCGCTAATTCTCCCCTTTCTAATAACGTCACCTCTTTCCCGCATTTTGAAACGTAATAAGCAATCGCACTTCCAATAATACCTCCGCCAATGATAAGAACATCGCAATGCTTTGTCATAACTCCCCCTCTTTTCCATTTATAAAGTGAAACTGATAGCACCTATCACTTTCCCCTGTTCACACATTTTCTACTTGCAATTAAAATGCCAACTTAATAAAAAATGATCATTCACCAAGATTTTCTGCCTCCACCTAATCTCTTTACTTTTAAAAGTACATAGAAGCTAAGATCAATGTACTCAAATAGCCATTTGAAAACAGTTATCTAACTTTTCTAAAAAAAAATTTACATTTACTTTAAAAATGTGTAAAAATAATGGAATAGTGTATAAAAAACTTACAGTCAATCCAATAAGGAGGCATCAGTATGACAATCGCACTTCCTTCTATAGACCAACTTATGAATAAAGACTTTTTCTTCTTCCCATCGTTAGAAGAATGGCAACAACACAAACAAACAGATCATAAAGACACGACCGTTCTCGTTAAAAAAAACAATGATATATATATGCTGACTGCTAACAATACGTATCAACCTTGTTATACAACTTCCTACTATTCTTCTATTTCACATATATTAAAGAAACTAAAAAACTATCATGCAGTTGTTTTTATGAATGCTTCTCATAAACCAATCGGTTTTATTACAGCTGTTATGCTAGCTGAAACCATTTTTCAGTCTTATGAATATTTACAGGTTTATTTCGAAACGGTTATCAAAACAACGGATGCTTCAGTTACCGTCATTGACGAAAAAGAGAATGTCAATGTATGGACAAACGGGGCCGAAGCAATCTTTTCCGTAAGACGACAGGATATTTTAGGAAAACCGATCACATCATTTTTTCAGGAAAACATGCTAGAAATACTAAAAACACTACAAGAAGGTCGCTCACTACATAAACACCAACATCAACCGAGAGAAGATTTAATTGTACTCATTAACTCCAATCCCATTTACTTGCGTAATAAAATTATTGGAGCTGTTGTATCTGAAACAGACATTACGAGCCAAGTTCGGCTTAATCAAGAACTATTCTCCGTTTCTACCAAAATGCATCAATTAGAAAAAAAGGTCGCTAAATTAACAGCGCCGGTTGATCCTTTTCATGCGATTAAGGGAAACAGCACCGCACTGCATCAAACAATTGAAACTGCGAAAAAGATATGTACAACAAAATCAACTGTTCTCATTTTAGGTGAAAGCGGTGTCGGAAAAGAGCTTTTTGCGAAAGCTATTCATGAGGCGCGTGAAAATGAACATGCACCGTTTATTTCTATTAACTGCGGCGCAATTCCTGAATCATTATTTGAAAGTGAACTTTTTGGCTATGAAAAAGGAGCTTTTTCTGGAGCTGATCAGAAAGGAAAAAAAGGAAAAATTGAGTTAGCAAAAGGGGGCACGTTATTTTTAGATGAAATTGGTGAAATGCCAATGGAAATGCAGGTAAAACTGCTTCGTGTCTTGCAAGATAAAACCTTTTACCGCGTGGGCGGTGTAAAAGAATTACATGCCGATTTTAATATTATTGCTGCTACGAATCGAAACTTAAGAGAACAAATTGCGAAAGGAAAATTTCGTGAAGATTTATTTTATCGTTTAAACGTTGTAAGTATTGATGTACCGCCACTTCGTGAAAGAAAAGAAGACATTGTGGAGCTCATCCACTCTTTCTTATATGAATTTTCGATTCAATATAACCGTCCAATTCAAAGTATACCGCAAGATGTTATGTATGAATTGCTTGAATATAAATGGCCCGGTAACATTCGTGAACTGCGTAATGCCATTGAACGACTCGTTGTTTTTGCGACAGATGGAATCATAAAACGAGAAGACCTTCCCTTCTCTACAAAAACAAGAAAAGAACATCCACTCGCTCCTCATAGAATGGAAATAATGGAAGATGAATTACTTGATGATGCTTTAAACAAATACGAACGAAATATCATTCAACATGTACTCGAATTAGAAAGTGGCAATAAACTCGCTTGTGCGAAACGGCTTGGAATTACACGGGCAACCTTGTATAATCGCATGAAAAAATTACGTATCCCATTTTAATTCTTATCTAGATTGGCATGTATTTTGCATATAAATTAGCAAACAACCAATCTAACAAGGGGGCTTTGTCATGAACATTGCAGACGATTTTGTCATTTGTCGTTGTGAAGAAGTAACATACAAGGAACTGCTTCATACAGCGAACACATATAATTGCTCTACACGAGAATTGAAACTACGTACCCGGGCAGGCATGGGGTTTTGCGGGGGCCGAACATGTAGATGTGCACTAGAAAGTTTTATATCATCCCGAGAACAGAACCATCAGCCATTAAAACATCAACCACCAGTTCGTCCCATTACCTTTGACTTGTTAGGTGATAGATCATGAGTAATCGTATCATTCACCACCCAATTCTCGGTAACCTATCAGACAGCAAAACCGTCTCTTTTACATTTAACGGGACAAAGTGCGAAGGAATAACTGGTGAAACCGTCGCCGCTTCTCTATTCGCAAATAACATTCGGACTTTCCGTGTTCATGAAGAAACAGGAGCCCCGCGCTCTATTTATTGTAATATTGGCCATTGTTTTGAATGTCGCGTCACAATAAATGGCAAACAAAACGTGCGTGCATGCATGACTGTAGTTGAAGAGCAAATGGTAGTACAAAGCGGCTTACAGCAACCTACGCCTTTAAAAAAGGAGGATCACATATGAATGATGTCATCATTATCGGCGCTGGGCCTGCCGGATTATGTGCAGCCATTGCATGCAAAACATATGGATTATTAGTTAGAGTGTTTGATGAATTTATAAAACCTGGAGGGCGCCTCCTTGGGCAACTTCATCAAGAACCAAACGGAGTATGGTGGAATGGTATAGAAGAAACAAAAAAACTAGAAAAACAGTTGCAAGACTTATCGATTTCTATCGAATGTGGTATAACCGTACATGATTTAGAAAAAGGTGAAAAGAACTGGTCTGTGCATACAAATATCGGCATCTTCCAAACAAAGCATGTTCTTCTTGCAACAGGAGCAGCCGAGTTTCCAACTCCGCTTCCCGGATGGACATTGCCTGGTGTTATGTCCATTGGGGCTGCACAAGTTATGACGAATGTACACCGTGTCAAGGTCGGTAATAAAGGAATGATTATTGGAGCAAATATATTATCATTTGCGATTATGCATGAACTACAGCTTGCTGGACTAGAAATTGATAGCATCGTTTTACCACCAAAGCATACAGTAACAAAGCAAAGTGCACAGCCGCTTCACGTTTTGAATTCCCTACTTCATGTTGCCCATATCGCTCCCTCTCCTTTATTAAAAATCGGGAGCCGCTTTATGAAACAGCATGCAATGCGAAAATTAGCTATTCAATTTTATCCAAAGCGAGGAATGAAAATTTGGAATGTACCGCTTCACTTAAGAAAAGCTGCTGTTGAAATTATTGGGGACAAGCAAGTTGAAGCTGTGAAAATTGCTACAATCACAGCAGATGGAGATATCATTCCTGGAACTGAAGAAATACGTACTGTTGATTTTGTCTGTATTGCTGGAGGTCTCTATCCACTAGCAGAATTAGCAGCTGTCGCTGGATGTCCATTTCATTACATCGAAGAACTTGGTGGGCATGTACCGCTTCATAGTGAAACAATGGCTACACCGCTTCCTGGCTTGTATGTCGCTGGTAACATTACAGGGATTGAAAGCGCGAAAGTTGCGATGGCACAAGGAACTGTTGCCGGAACTGCCATTGCAAAAGAACTACAACCATCTCATTCACATCTTGACTCTTTACTACAGCGCGCGATTCAAGATGTGAAGAGAACTCGGGAAAATGCAACAATTCAATTTCACCCGCATATTTCTAAAGGCCGGGAGCAACTGCTTGCACTTGCTCAAGAAATATGAGGAATAACTTATATACCTTTTCCAAAATAAAAATTATATATTAACTTTTATAAACAAATATCAAAAAGCTGTTCAAAAGATACACAGTGTCTAACTTTTGGACAGCTTTTTTATGTTTCCTGCATAAAATTTTGTCTTCCCCAAAAACTAAAAAGAGCATTCCATATAAGGGAAAGGAGTGAAAAATATGTTTGGCTTACCACGAAAAAAGTCTAAGGCTAAAAACAAAAAAACGAGCTGTACCATTCCAGAATTCATTCATACGATGAAGGAATCTACTGATTTTGTATCTTACAGCATAACAGAAAACGGAAAAATCTGTATGTTTTATTATAAATCTGTCGTAGAAGAGCTCATTATTAAACGATATATTTTAGCACCTGTCAAAAAGCAATTAGAACAAATCCAAGACATCGCCGACTTGACTAACATCGTCTCTATTGAAGACATTATCATCTCTCCTTCCATTGATGATATTCGTGAAAAGTTATTGGGTGGATATGTACTCATTAAGTTACAAAATACATCACATGCCACGCAGTATGCTTTAATGCGAGCAGAAAGTACCGTTCTTGGTAAGCGTTTATATAACGATACAGAAAATGAATATAGCGTAATTGGACCGAAAATTGGTTTTGTGGAAAGCATTGATACGAATCTACATTTATTGCGTCGCGCTATTGTAACAGAGCAATTAATTTTTAAAGAAATTGTTGTTGGATCTATATCCAAGACAAAAGTTGTAGTGGCCTATATAGACGGAATCACGAATGAGCAACATATTAACACTACTACACAACGTCTAGAGGACATTGATTTCGACGTCCCCTTTGATGCAACAATGATTGAACAATTTATCAGTGATAATAGTAACTCACCTTTTCCTTTACTTTTACCAACAGAGAGGGTTGATCGAGCTGTATTTGCTTTAATCAATGGGAAAGTTTTAATTTTGACAGATGGTTCCCCCTATGCATTAGCTGGACCGACAACTCTATTAGATTTTTTCATTTCACCTGAAGATTATTATTTACCATGGCTTATCGGCTCTTTCTTTCGGATAATTCGTTTTTTTGGAGCTATGTTTTCTTTATTTTCTTCTGCCATCTATACGGCTGTATTAACTTTTCACTATCAAATGATCCCTGCTGATTTATTAGGGCCTATTATTTTCTCTAGAGCAAATGTACCATTTCCACCGATTCTAGAAGCACTGTTTTTAGAAATTACAATTGAATTATTACGTGAAGCTGGCGCTCGCTTACCTACAAAGGTTGGGCAAACTATCGGGATTGTTGGTGGAATTGTAATTGGACAAGCTTCTGTTGAAGCCGCTTTAACTAGTACCATTTTATTAATTGCTGTAGCTTTATCTGCACTTGCTTCTTTTACAACACCAACTGTCAAAATGTCCACTACTATTCGGTTGCTTCGATTCCCACTTATCCTTTTAGCTGGTGCATTTGGAGGTCTTGGTCTTATTGTAGGATTCGTATTCATATTAGCTCATCTCGTTCAATTAAAATCACTTGGGTCACCTTACTTATTACCGTTATATCCATTTCGTGGTTTAGGTACCGCAGATGGTTTCATTCGCTGGCCATTTAGTCAAACAGCTCAGCGACCTTCTTTTCTGCGACCGAAATCAAATTGGCGCTATAATCCAAACCGAGCCAAAAGAAAACGTGATGGTGAAAAAACATGAGAAACATTCTAATTTTATTCATAACGGGGCTGTTATGTTTCCAAACTGCTTGTACACAAACATATACAGTAGATACGCAGAGAATTATTCATATAGCTGGATTCGACATAACGAAGGATAAAAAATTTCAAGGTACTATTTTATATCCTGACTACACACTTGGTGTAAAAACAAAACCAAAAACTCAGTCAACCACTGCGAGATCTCTTGAAACGATTGCTTCTCGTTTGAATGCAAAATCACCTCACAATGTTGTCGTAGGGCAAATGCGTGTCGTGTTATTCGGAAAATCTTTTGGTTCATATGGAATTGATGAAATCATCAACAATTTACAACGTGATCCTAATGTTGGACGGGATGTACAATTAGCACTTGTAGATGGCTCAGCAGAAGAACTTCTAAAATATGTCACATCAAACGGTTCATTGTATCTATCTGACCTACTTGAACAAAATATACGGAATGAAAATATCCCTCAGACATCTTTGAATATTTTTTTATATGATTATTATTCATTTGTATGTGACCCATTTCTTCCTTACATTCAAATCGCTGATGATCACGCGGTCTCCGTAAAAGGTCTTGCTTTTTTAAAAGAGGACAAAGTGGTAATGTATACCGATAAAGAAGACTCTTTTTTAGTAAAATTACTCCTTAATCCGACTAAAAATGGTCGTTATGAAACACAAATAAAAAAAGATAATCATAAAGGTCTTGTCGTAACACAAAATTTATCTGGAAAAAGTGTCTATCACGTTGATCAAACAGGTAATATTCCTAAAGTAACTATCCGTTTACAATTAAATGGATTAATAAAAAACGCTCCTAGTTGGATTGATTTAACAAAAAAGGAAAATATAAAACATATCAAAAATCAAGTAGAGCAAAATATGAAAAATCAGTCTCAAAAATTGATTCAACAATTTCAGCAAAAGAAAATAGATCCTTTAGGAATACGCGACCAAATTAGAAGTCGATCAAGAAAATGGAGCATACAACAAATTCAAGCAATATATCCATCTGTAAACATTAATGTTGAAGTTGATGTTAATGTTGTACAATCTGGTATCGGAGAATAGTGAGGTGATAAGATGGGTACGAACAGTAAAGAACTAACCGTTTCCCCTTACTTGGTATTTTTTTTGGTTCACTCTCTTCAAATTGGAGTCGGAGTTTTAGGTTATCAACGCATTATTATAAAAAATGCTGGTTATGATGCTTGGATTTCCCTTATTTTTGCTGGAATTGCAACTCATCTTGTATTGTTTTGTATGCTAAAAATGTTGGAAAAAGATAACGACCTCATCAATATTCATACAACATGCTTTGGAAAATGGATCGGTTCCTTACTTTCTTTACTTTTTACAATTTATTTTTTATTATTTTGCCTCACTGTCCTTCGTACATATATTGAAGTAATTCAAGTTTGGGTATTCCCTACCATTAAAGTATGGAAGCTAACTTTAATATTTTTATTAGTCACTTACTATATTTTAAAAGGTGAATTTCGTTCTGTAACGGGAATGTGTTTTTGGGGAATCGTACTACCTTTTTTCATATTGTTCTTTGCTATTTTTCCAATGAAATATGCACACTTTCGTAATGTTTTACCGATTTTTACTCATTCACCTTTAGATATTGTAAAATCTGCGAAAGACTCTGCGTTAGAATTTCTAGGATTTGAAGCTCTACTTGTCTTTTATCCACTTATTGAGAAAGGAAAATCTTTAAAAAAATGGGCACATGGTGGTGCTGCTTTTACAACCATTCTTTATGTACTTTTAGCGCTTATCTCCTTTATGTACTATAGTGAAGGACTACTAAAACATACAATCTGGCCTACGTTAACAATGTTAAAAATTATTAAAGTCCCTTTTATTCAGCGGTTTGAATATATTATTATTTTTGTATGGCTTCTTATCATTTTACCCAATCTCTGTTTAACAATATGGTCCTCTTGTCAGTCTATGAAGCGTTCATTCCGTATCCCATTTAAAATCACACTACCTTTTTTTATTTTTGTCGTATATATCGCTTCCTTACTTTTTACAAATCGAGAAAGTATCAACACATTAAATACAATTTTATCCCAATCGGGTATGTACATTGTATATGTCTATATCCCCCTCCTTTTTCTATGGCATTCTATTCGCTGGCGATTGAAAAATAAAAAAAACAAAACTTCTACATAGGAAATCATTAGAGGGTTTGGTACAATTTTACTAACACAAAAGCAAAGGAGAAATGCAGATGAAAAAATATCTATTCTCTCTACTTGTAATAAGCAGTCTCGTGCTTTCTGGATGCGGCGCAGCTGACAAGAAAGAAACGTCTGAACCTAAAGAAGAACATGCTTCTCATACGCAGCAAGGTGATATCCAAGAAACAACAAAAGGAATCGACACACTACCAACGTTTTTGGACAAACTAGACCCACAAATGAAAGAAATCTATACAGTTGCAGGAAAAAATGCCGAATTATTAAATTGGATACCTTGTTACTGTGGATGTGGAGAAAGTGTAGGACATAAAAACAATAAAAACTGTTTTATTCGTGAAATTAAGAAAAATGGAGAAGTTGTTTGGGATTCTCACGCAACAACATGTGTAAACTGTTTAGAAATTGCAGTCGAATCTGCGTCTATGAAGAAAAAAGGAAAATCCACTCTTGAAATTCGAAACTACATTGATAATAAATATAAAGAAGGCTATGCAAAACCAACACCGACACCAATGCCAAAATCGTAAAAACGAGGAAATTCCTCGTTTTTTATTTTTCACTCAACATTTTCCTTAACAAATTCTTTCAAGTGTATTTCCTCCCTCTTGTCGTACACTATATGTAACTCCTCAGTAAGGAGGGTACACAATGCATACCTATAACGACTACGATAAAGCTCTCTATTACACGTATTGTTGTAATTGGGATAAGTTGCTTGTTTTAATGGTGCAAACTGATGATCAATTATTTTCTAAACGAATCGAGCATTTTTTACATGCTTACAAATATGGAAAAGAACTACAAGAAGTAGATAAACAGCTACAACTTCTATTTCAATATATCGATCATGCTTCACAAAAGTCACATATAGAAGAAATAGACCAAGTGCAAATGTAAATGAAGCGCTATTCTCCCTCCCGAGAATAGCGCTTTTTGAATATTTTTCCATATTTTTACTCATAATACATATATCAATAGTGGATGGACGTGATCATTTGCATAAACCCTTATCCGTATTTCTTTGCATGATTATATTGCTTATCAGCTGTGAAAAAACGAATAATCCCCATTCGTTTCAAGGAGTAAAACAGGAAAAAGACGTATGGAATATCCTAATTATCGGCAGCGATTCACGAGGCGAACGACAAGCTCGTGCTGATACAATTATGATCGCCCAGTACAATAAAAAAGAAAATACAGCAAAGCTCGCTTCGATCATGCGGGATAGTTACGTAGAAATTCCTTCTTATGATAAAAAATATAATAAAATCAATGCTGCCTATTATTATGGTGGCCCTGAATTGTTAAGACAGACAATTCAACATAATTTCGGAATCAACGTGTCTCATTACGTTACAATTGACTTTGAAGCATTTGTGAAAATTGTGGATACGATTGCTCCTGAAGGAATCAAAGTCAATGTGACACAGACAATAATCGATGATATGAGACTACCTTTACAACCAGGTTTACAAGCTCTTCACGGGAAAGACTTATTAAAATATGCTCGTTTTCGTCATGATGCTGAAAGTGATTTTGGCCGGGTGAAACGGCAACAAGAAGTACTCCGGGCATTAAAACAAACCCTTACTGATAAAGTTCACTCTATAGATGGGGTGCTCAGTTTACCAATCATGGCACACGAGCTCTCTCCATATATAACAACAAATTTAGATATGCCAACGCTATTTACACTTGGAAATAATATTTTGTCTAAGCCCATTGATAAAATGGAAACAATGCGAATTCCAATTGATAAAGCATATGAATCGGCTCTTACCAAACATGCTGGTTCCGTCTTAAAAATAAATCAAGAAACAAATAAAGAAGCAATTCAAAACTTTTTTAATGTCACAAAAGTCGTAAATCGCCCTTAAAAACAAGGTTTATACACCTTGTTTTTTTCATTTCCAACTTTTCCACTTACAAAACTTATCTTATTAAAAATTTTTTCTCTTTATTTTCTTGTCCGATTCATACTATAATTTAGTATGTAACTATTATAAGAGAGGTAAAAACATGAAACGTGAAACAAAACGAGAATATGCATTGTTTACTGCCTGGGGTGCTTCTTTTATCGCTACACTTGGAAGCTTATATTTTTCCGAGATCATGAAGTTCGAGCCTTGTGTACTTTGTTGGTATCAACGTATTTTTATGTATCCATTTGTTTTATGGCTTGGCATTGCACTTGTAAAAAAAGACTACCGCATTGCTGCATATTCTTTACCAATTGCAAGTATCGGTGCCTGTATTTCGCTCTATCATTATGCGATTCAAAAAGTTCCCGCATTCTCGGAAGCAGGAGCTGCTTGCGGACGTGTACCTTGTACGGGAGAATACATAAACTGGTTTGGATTCGTCACAATCCCGTTTTTAGCACTTATCGGATTTATCACGATTGCAATTTGTAGCTTTATTGTAATCAAAAATAAATAGGGAGATGAAATTATGAAAAAAATGCTTATCTTCGGCGGTATCATTATTGTCTTATTTGTAGCTATTTTCGCTGTCACACAAATGGAAGGTGAAAAGAAAGAAAAGAAAGAAAAAAATTACTACACAAATAAAATTACTTCTTCAGACATTCGTAAAAATAACGAAGAAAAGAAAGAACAAACCGTTTACTTCTATCAAACAGGTTGTCACTATTGTGAGAAAGTCTCACCTATCGTTGTTCCAATGGCTAAAGACATGAATATTGATATGAAAGTGATTGATATTTTTAATGATGAAAAAGCTTGGGATGATTATAAAATTGAAGGAACACCAACAATTATTCATTTCAAAGATGGAAAAGAAGTAAATCGTATTAAAGGTGAGCAATCAAAAGATGCTTTTGAAAAATGGTTTAAAGAAAACAAAAAATAAGAAGAAAAGGAAACTCCTTCTATACATGAAAGCCGTGTAAAATCCCACACTAATGTATAAGGAGGGGATTTCATGCCAGAGGTACGCTGTTCTGTTTCCAATTGTTTATTTTGGGGACAAGGGAATTTTTGTCAAGCAAACTCAATCTTTGTTCAGCCTGATGATCAAAATACGGATCAGTCAGGGAATAACTCTTATACAAATTCGGCCTTAACAGGCGAAACACTTGAAAGTTCTGCAACAACGAGCGTTGAAACATGCTGTCAAACGTTTCGACCGAAATATTAATACCTGATCCCCATCTTCCTTTAAGATGGGGGGCTTTCTCTTCTTTAATATGTATAGTAGGCTATAACTTATACAAATTATGGAACAATCGCTTCCCTGCCAATACTTAAAGACATAGAAGCATACTGTTAAAGATATGCTTCTACATCATAACAACCCCATATTTCCATGCATCATGCATTATCGTTATATAAACAATCAATATAAAAACTGTTCCAAACAACGTTACCCTGCGATATATCCCATCTTCTCCGTCTCTCGCTTCAACAAAGGACCAAATAAAGCCTACGAAAAGTAATAAATCAATATAGGGAATGTAAAGACTAAACATAAATGAGACATACAAATAAATAATAAATAAGCAATTCGTTAACAAAAAGATTTTAAATGCAAATTGGCTATTCCCTTTTCTCATAACACGCTCGCCCCCCATCTGTACTGTATTATATTCACAAGAACATAATAGTTGCGATTGGGCAGGCTAATTTATACATTGTTATATAAAGTGAAACCTTAATCAGTGGGGGATTCTTCATCCCCCACCTATCTTCCTCATTTTCTCTCTTTGTTTGAACATGGCATGGGGCGACAAAAGGTTCTGACCGCTTCTAGCCACCGACGGATCCTCTCTCCCACCTCAAAAGAAAGGTCTTCCACCTTTTATTTATACAGTAAATAAGCTATCGCCTATTTACAATAACTTTTACTGCACATTATATTTCCGTTTATAAATATTACTTAAAACGGAATAAGGAACTTGCTCATAACGAACTTTCTCACCTGTTTCATCCATAATATACAAATTATTTCCTATATAATAGCTAGCATTTTTCCCTCGAGAATAAACGTCATATCGTTCATTCGGTAATATCGTTTTTACTTTCGTAAATTGACCATTTGGTTCTTGCCAATATATATTCATACGATCCACAAGTGTTAAAGTTCCAATTTGTTCTTCTTCTATTATGCGACCATTCCAGCTTGTAACACGATATCCAAGCTTATGTGCTGCGTATTCAGGAGATGTATAAAACTGCGAAATAATTACTTTTGTTTGTAATGATACACGGTCATATAACCATTGTATATCGCGATCATGCATACGAATACAACCATTAGATTCTCTTCTTCCAATGGTTCCTTCTCGATTTGTACCATGAATTGCATATTCTTTTTCATTTAAACCGAGCCATCTTGTTCCAAGCGGATTATTCGGTGCACCGCCTGGAATTTTCTTACGATGGTATTCTTTGTTTTTATATTTATTAATGATACAAAATGTCCCTTCAGGAGTCGGTGTTTGACGCTTTCCAGTTGTAACAGGGAAGGTTCTTATATAATTTCCATTTTCAAAAAAAGATAATTGATTTGTCGTAAGGTTAATTAGTATTAAATGGTCTGCACTAGCAAAAGTGCTCATTGGTAGACAGAAAAAGAGTATTACAACGATACATACTTTTTTCATTCATATCCCCCCAAGCATTCCCCTTTAAAGTTGACCATAATATATGATGGCATAATGTTAGCTTTTACTATGACTTCTATTCTTATGAATGAAAATACAAAGCTCCTTCCCTCTTCTTTTTATCCATTCACAATCACACCACCATTTACATGAATAATCTGTCCCGATACGTATGTTGAATCTCTTGAAGCTAAATATACATATGCAGGTGCTAATTCATATGGTTGCCCTGGTCTCTTCATCGGAACATTACTTCCAAATTCAGATACCTTCTTCTTATCAAAACTTGATGGAATAAGTGGTGTCCAAATCGGTCCTGGTGCAACACCATTTACGCGAATCCCTTTTTGAACTAACGATTTTGCAAGTGAACGAGTAAAAGCAACGATCGCTCCTTTTGTTGCAGAATAATCAATGAGTTGCTCATTTCCTTCATACGCAACGATAGAAGCCGTATTTATAATTACATCTCCATCCTTTAAATATGCGAGTGCAGCTTTTGTAACGTGAAAATAAGAAAAAATGTTAACACGAAATGTTTTTTCCAATTGCTGCGCTGTAATGTATTCCAAACTTTGCTGCGGGTATTGTTGTGCAACATTATTCACAACAATATTCAGACCATCTAGTTTCGAAGCTGCTTCCTTTACAACTTGCTGACAATGTTGTTCATCGCTTAAATCTCCTGGGAGTAATATGCATTTCACTCCTTGCTTCTCAATGATTCTTTTTGTTTCATTTGCATCTTCAGTTTCATCTAAGTAAGCAATCGCAACATTTGCCCCTTCTTTTGCAAAGACAATAGATGCCGCTCTTCCAATTCCGCTATCTCCCCCTGTAATAAGCACATTTTTCCCTTTTAACTTTTCACTACCCCGATAATGAGGATCTTCGTACTCCGGGAGAGGATTCATAAGCGCTTCAATCCCCGGTTGTTTATTTTGATGTTGTGGTGGTAATGTTAAAAACTTTTTTTGCTCAGGCATACACATTCCAGCTCCTTCTTATTTCTCTTTCTTATGATATACACAATTAAAAAAAGTACTTATGCGTAAAAAACCGAAGCATCAGTACTTTTTCTTGATTAACATTCGAAATTAAGACATAAAATATGAACTGTTATCATTTTTTTTTGCAAAACTCTTGCAAAACGTTTTAAAAACGAATATTATATATAACTGTTGTGATTATCATTCGTAAACAGAAAGGATGTTTATATGTTTAACCTTTCAAAACATAAAACTTCTATTAAAACCGAAATTATGGCAGGTATAATTACCTTCTTAACAATGGCATATATTATTGTCGTAAATCCTATCATCCTTGGTGATGCAGGTGTTCCATTTGAACAAGCATTTACAGCGACAATTATTGCAGCTGTTGTCGGAACATTATTTATGGCAATCTTTACAAACTTACCAATTGCAATCGCACCAGGTATGGGACTTAACGCTTATTTCTCTTACTCTGTTGTAAAAGCGCATGAAGGTATGACATTTACAATTGCATTTTCTGCTGTATTTGTGGCAGGTATGATTTTAATGTTGTTATCATTAACTTCTTTCCGAACAAAATTAATGGAAGCTATTCCTGAAAACTTAAAACATGCAATCACTGCTGGTATTGGCTTATTTATTGCCTTTATCGGTTTACGTATGACAGGTATCGTAACAAAACATCCATCTAACTTAGTTGGACTTGGAGATCTTCATTCTGCTCCGGTACTACTAGCATTAGCTGGGCTTGGAATCACACTTATTCTTATGTCTTTAAATGTAAACGGTGCGTTATTCTTCGGAATGTTATTAACAGGAATTATCGCTTATTTCACAGGACAGTTAACATTCTCAAACGGCATTACATCAATGCCTGGATTACCAGAAGGGATCATCGTTTCAAACCCAATTACAGCTGTTTCTGATGTTATTAATTACGGATTATACGGCGTTGTATTCTCCCTCTTCCTTGTTACGCTATTTGATACAACAGGTACACTACTTGGTGTTGCTCAGCAAGGTGGATTTATGAAAGATGGTAAACTTCCAAAATCAGGACGAGCTCTTTTATCTGATTCTTTCTCAGCAACAATTGGAGCTATGTTCGGAACAACACCATCAACGGCATATATTGAATCATCAGCTGGTGTAGCAGCTGGTGGGCGTACTGGTTTAACAACAATTACAGTCGCTGCATTGTTTGGAGTTTCTGCATTCTTTAGCCCTCTAGTAGGTGCTGTTTCTGGTGTTCCAGCAATTACATCTCCATCATTAATTATTGTTGGTAGCCTAATGATGGGTGCTGTACGTCACATTGATTGGGATACATTCGACGAAGCATTCCCTGCATTCTTAGTTATTTTAAGCATGCCACTTACATCAAGCATTGCAACAGGTATTGCACTTGGATTCATTTCATACCCACTTATGAAAATGGCAAAAGGAAAATTCCGTGCTGTTCATCCACTTGTATATGTATTTGGTATCTTGTTTGCTTATCAGTTGATTTTCTTACCTCATTAATGAAAAAGCCTTGTTTCACAACTTCTGTGAAACAAGGCTTTTTTAATATTCCCTATTCATTTGCAACTCTTTACTATACTTTTGGATTAAAAACGAAGAAATAAACATTACCAATCCGGTACTAAAACCAATGAGTTGATCCAATAAAAGCTCATCATGAATCATAAAGCGTAATAGAAATACTCCACCAAAAATAAACATTGCCGTATATCCCATACGTCTAAGTCCCTTATATACATTTTCCATATGTATCATTCCTCTATACACTTTTACCCAAATTATACCACAATTAGCTCTGAATAGATTTTATATTCAGTCTATTAAAAGAACAAAAACCCCTTAAAGAGGTTTTTCCATCCATTACCTTTGTAAAAACGCCTGTAAATCCGCAAATTGTCTTGCCGCATCTTTATAGCCTTGTTCATATAAATTTTGCAGCTTTTGTGGATCTTTTTCCATTCGATCCACTTGAAGTGGTACTTCTGGACGAATGACAAATAGATTTCCAGCTAACTCTTCTTTTTCAATATAATGAAGTGTCTCATTGTATACTTCATAACGAGAAAGCATCGTATTGACAAGATTAGGATATTTTTTATAAGCCTTCGCTGCAACCCATCCAAATTTTGATTTTTTCTTAGCATATCCATGATTTCTCGTTAAAATAACAACTGATTTTTCATAGCCATCTTTTTGTGCTTTCCGAACTGGAATTGGATCCGAAATTCCGCCATCCAATAATTGTTTACCACGATAATTGACAACAGGTGCGATGAAAGGTAATGAACTAGAAGCTTGTAATAACGTCAATGCCTCTGCATTTGTACCTTCTTTTTCAAAATACATTGGTTTACCCGTTTCACAATCTGTCGTTCCTACTAAAAAACGCTCTGCGCTATTAAAATATGTGTCAAAATCAAATGGCACGTGCTTTTCTGGGATTTCACGAAAAATAAAGTCCATATCAAATAACTGACGTTTCTTCCATAAATTCTTGTAAGATAAATATCGTGGGTGCGTTACATAATCAATATTTACTGCTTTATTTCGATTTCTTTGTCTTGAAATATATGACGCCGCATGACAAGCTCCTGCTGAAACACCAATAATATATGGAAAATATAGATCCTGTTCCATAAAATATTCTAGTATTCCACCCGTATATACGCCACGCATACCGCCGCCTTCTAATACTAAACCTGTATTTTCAAGCATTGCTTTCTCTCCTCTTTATATATATAGACTCTTTAATTATTCATCTTGTTAAGTATCTCTTTCTATTATATATGAGTCTTTCCAAAAACCATATTCAGAAGGCTTATAGTAATGAAAAAATCTCTTTTTATCCTTCATACACAAAAAGAGAATACTTACTCGATAACAGCTATTTTGTTATCTCCTAAGTATTCTCTCTTTCATTACGTTCGCCGATCCGCCACAATATGAATATCGATATACTGCGTCTCTCTCATAATTTCATTTACAATTGACCCTTTTCGAATTTCTTCCCACCTTGTTCTTGCGGATTGACCAAGTAAAATTTGAGTGACCTGCAATCGTTTTGCTACTTCAATAATGACATCAGCTGGTTTTCTTCCCTTCGCTTCTTCCAACAAGAACGTGGCATAAAATTGATTCGTCAACAACTTCCATTCATCAATTGTTTGTCTTTTGCTTGCCGATAGTGATTCTATCTTTTCTCTTTCAACATTTAATACATATAATTCAGCGTTTAATCGATCTGCCATCCGCCAACCACGCCGGATTAATTTCTCTGCCGTTGAACTATATTGCACACAAACGAGAATTTTTTCCTTTACACCGATTGGTTCCATTACTGATTGGCTTATTTTATCATCCATATCATCTGCAACTTCGCGAAGTGACAGCTCTCGTAAAGCCCCTAAATTATTAACTGTAAAAAAGTTTTGTAGGCTTTGTTGAATTTTTTCTTCTTTATATATCTTTCCATCTATTAATCGTTTCCGCAGCACTTCTGGTGTTACATCAACAAGTTGAATCTCATTTGCTTTTTGTAAAATAAAATCAGGAATGCGTTCTCGTACTTTTACGTTTGTAATTTGTTCTACGATATCATGAACACTTTCTAAATGTTGAATATTAAACGCTGATAATACTGATATACCTGCAGCTAATAATTCTTCTACATCCATGTAACGTTTTTTATGTTTTGATCCTGGGATATTACTATGTGCTAATTCATCCACAACAACTACTTCCGGCGCTCGCTTTACAATTCCCTCTACATCAAGCTCATAAAATACTTTTCCTTTATAGTTTATTTCCTTTAAAGGAACTTTTTCTAAATCAGCAATTGCTTCTTCTGTCTCTTTTCTTCCATGTGTTTCAATTAAACCTATTACAATATCAATCTTCTCTTTTTTCATTTCCTGCGCATCAAACAACATTTTGTAACTTTTCCCTACTCCTGGAGCAGCACCTACATACAGCTTTAATGTCCCACGATTTTGCTGGCGTATATATTCTAAATACTCTTCTGGTGATCGCCTTTGAAATGTTGGTTTATAATCATCTGCATACATTACGTGCACAACCTTTCCTAGTAAACAACGCTACCTCAATCGATTGGATTGAGGTAGCAACAGTACTATTTCATTAGTTTCTGTAGTTCTAAATTTAATTTCAAGACATTCACACGATCCTCTCCAAATAAGCCTAGCGCAGCACCTTCTGTTTGATCTTTAATCAATTGATTTAGTTTTTCTTTCGAAATATTCGTTAATTTTGAAATGCGATCAACTTGTACGTAAGCTGCTTCTGGACTAATATCAGGATCTAACCCAGAACCTGAGTTAGTTACTAAATCCATCGGTACTTCTGTAACTGGAACAGATGGATTTTTCTCCTTCCAATCTACTACACTTTTTTCTACACGTTTTACTAAATCAGGATTAGATGGTGCATAGTTATTTGATCCTGATGCTTCTGCTTTATATTCTATACTTGAGACACGGCCATGAAAATAACGTGGATCTTTAAAATTTTGACCAATTAGTTTTGAGCCAACCACTTCATTTTTCTCATTATATATAAGGCTTCCATCTGCATTATCCTTCATCATTGCTTGTGCAATTCCAGTTACAAGCAATGGATATACAAGCCCGCACAGAACAAGAAATGTAAAAGTAACACGAATGACCGGCGAAAGTATACTTTGTTTTTTAGCCATTTTCTTTTCCCCTCTTCCTTATATAAACAATCCTACAATTAGATCAATCACCTTAATCCCAATAAAAGGAACAATGACCCCTCCGAGTCCGTAAATTAATAGGTTACGACTAAGCAAAGCATTAGAACTCATTGGTTTATACGCAATCCCCTTCATTGCTAATGGAATGAGTAAAGGGATAATAACCGCATTAAATATTAATGCTGATAAAATTGCTGAAAGTGGCGAAGTTAATTTCATTATGTTCAGTGCTTCCATTTGCGGAATGGCTAATGTAAACATCGCTGGGATAATCGCAAAGTATTTTGCAATATCGTTCGCGATACTAAATGTTGTTAACGCACCACGCGTCATCAATAGTTGCTTACCAATCCCTACAACCTCAATGATTTTCGTTGGATTGGAATCTAAATCAATCATATTTGCTGCTTCTTTCGCAGCTGTTGTTCCGCTATTCATCGCTAATCCTACATCTGCTTGAGCTAATGCTGGTGCATCGTTCGTACCGTCACCTGTCATTGCCACAAGCTTTCCTTTATCTTGTTCTGCTTTAATCACTGCAATTTTATCTTCCGGCTTACATTCTGCAACAAACTCATCTACGCCAGCTTCTTTCGCAATTGTTGCTGCTGTTAATGGGTTATCACCTGTACACATCACTGTTTTGATTCCCATTTGGCGAAGCTGTTCAAAACGTTCGCGCATACCAGGTTTTACAGTATCTTTCAAATAGATTAATCCATAAATGCGACTATCCACTGCAACTACAAGTGGCGTTCCCCCTTCTTTTGAAATGAAATCAGCTTTTTGATTTAAATCTTTTGGAATCGTACCACCTTGTGCTTGTACCCACTCAATTACTGCATTAACCGCTCCTTTTCTTACTTTTGTCCCATCAGGTAAGTCCACACCACTCATTCTTGTTTCTGCTTTAAATGGAACAAATTCACCTTGCTTAGCAAGTTCACTGTTATATGATAGAACTTTTGATTTTACATATTCAATTACAGAGCGACCTTCTGGTGTTTCATCTAAAACCGATCCTAGCGCAGCCCATTTCCCTAATTGTTCAATCGTTTCATTTCCTACCGGAAGTAATGTATGCGCCATCCGATTCCCGAACGTAATCGTACCTGTTTTATCTAAAATAATTGTATTAATATCACCAGCAGCTTCTACAGCCTTTCCTGACATTGCTAACACATTAAATTTCGTCACTCGGTCCATGCCGGCAATCCCGATAGCTGATAATAAACCACCAATTGTCGTTGGAATCAAACAAACAAGCAGTGCTACAAGTACAGCTGTGTCGATTTTAAACCCTAAATAATTTGTAAAAATCGGTAGTGTTACAACAACAATTAAGAAAATAAGAGTTAAACTTGTTAATACTGTATTTAAAGCTATCTCATTCGGTGTTTTTTGACGAGCAGCTCCTTCTACTAAAGAAATCATTTTATCTATGAACGATTCACCTGGATTGCTTGTAATCGAAATTGTAATCTCATCACTGACAACCATTGTACCGCCTGTTACGGAACAAAAGTCTCCACCTGCTTCTTTAATAACAGGAGCTGATTCTCCTGTTATTGCAGATTCATCAACTGACGCTAAACCTTTAATAACCTCGCCATCACTTGGGATCATTTCCCCTTGTTTTACAATTACAACGTCACCTTTTCTCAGTTCAGTCGCTGATACTTGAACGATTTTCCCATTTTCTTTTACGACGTTTGCAAATACATCTTTCTTCGATTGTTTCAAAGAATCGGCCTGTGCTTTCCCACGCCCTTCTGCTAATGCTTCTGCAAAGTTAGCAAATAAAACTGTAAATAATAGAATGAAAGAAACTGTTATATTAAACCAACCTGGTATACTATTAGATTCATTGGGAAGGAACGATAAAATCAAAGTAATAATAAATCCAATTTCCACTATGAACATAATTGGATTTTTCACCATTACTTTCGGATTCAGCTTCGCAACTGATTGTTTCATTGCATGTGTAACAATATCACGATCCATCGTTTTCGCTTGTCTAACCTCATCTTCTACAACATGTACCCGTGATTGATTCGCTTGTTTTTCTTTTACCACTACAGGTCTCATCATTTACCCTCCATTACTTCAATGTAAGAAATTCTGCAATTGGGCCTAATACTAACATTGGGAAGAATGTTAATGCACCGACAATTACAATTGTCCCAATGAAAATTCCACCAAATAAACTATTATCTGTTCGGAATGTTCCGACTGTTTCTGGTACTATCGTTTTCTCTTTCAATGAAGCTGCAACAGCTAGCATTGTAATTAAGCTGAAATAACGTCCTAAAAACATAACTAAACCAGTCGTAATATTCCAAAACGGTGTATTATCTGCTAAACCTTCAAATCCAGATCCATTATTAGCAGCCGAAGATGTATATTCATATACAACTTGGGTTAGACCATGAAAACCCGAATGAGAAATCGCATCTGTTCCTAAATGAGTGGAAAGAGCTAGTGCTGAAAACCCTAAAATAAGCAATGGATGAAATAATATTGTTACCGCAATTAACTTCATTTCTTTCCCTTCAATTTTCTTACCTAGAAATTCTGGTGTCCGTCCAACCATTAATCCAGATATAAAAACTGCAATAATTGCGTACATAATAATATTAACGAAACCTGCCCCAACGCCTCCAAACACCGTATTTAGCATCATGTTTACAAGTGGTACCAATCCACCAATTGGTGTTAACGTGTCGTGCATCGTATTAACTGCACCCGTTTCGGCTGCTGTCGTTACTGTCGCATATAGCGAAGAAAAGACCGTTCCAAATCGTACTTCTTTTCCTTCTGTACTTCCTTGTACATGTTCCATACCCATTTGATTTAATGCTGGGTTTCCGTGTAATTCTGATGAAACAATGGTTCCAAACCCAATTAAAAACACCATAAATAAGGAAACAAAAAGGATACGTCCTTGTTTTTTATTCCCCACCATTCTTCCATACGTAAATGGTAAAGCTGTCGGCAATAACATCATAAGCATCATTTGTAAAATGTTACTGATTTGTCCTGGGTTTTCAAATGGGTGTGTGGAGTTTGCTCCGAAGAATCCACCACCATTATTACCAAGTTCCTTAATGGAAACGAATGAAGCTACAGGCCCTCGCAAAATACTTTGTTTCACACCTTCAATTGTATGTGCTGTAACCGCTCCGTCTAAAGTTTGCGGTACACCAAGCGCAACAAAAATCAGCGCTGCAACAAATGCAATTGGAAGGAAGACCCTTGTTAAAGCTCGTGTAAAATCTACGAAAAAATTGCCAAGTTCTTTACCTGCTAATCCTCTTATAAAAGCCATTACAAGCGCTAATGTTGTTGCCGGTGCAGCAAACATTAAGAACGTAATTCCAATTAATTGCGATAAATAGGATAATCCATTTTCACCGCTATAATGCTGTAAGTTTGTATCTGCCATAAAGCTAATTGCTGTATTAAAAGCAAGCGTTGGCTCCATCCCTTCAATATGTGCCGGATTTAGTGGCAACACACCTTGTAAACGAAAAACGAAATATACGACAACAATCATAAAACCGTTAAGTGCAACTAATGATATTGCATACTGTTTCCATGTCTGATTGTATGGCTTAACGCCCGTAATTTTGAAAATCAATTTTTCAAAAGGGCCGAACACTCTATCTAGTTTTCTACTACCTTGAAAAGCTTTTTCTAAATAGATCCCCGTTGGCTTTGCCACAAGAATAAACAATAGCATTGTGATGACAACTGCAATCCAAATCATAATGAATGATTCCCCCTAATTAAAACTTCTCCGGATTTAATAACGCATAAACTAAATACACAGTAATCGCTGCAACAATAACTGATAAGGCAATCATCATGATTGCTTCCCTTCTTTCACAACTTTATCTGACCAGCTTGCAAGCCCTATCATAGATGCTACTAATACAACAAAAATTCCGATCATCACTACATCTAGCATTATAATCCCTCATTTCTAAATGTTAAATTTTACCATCTTCCCATCAAAAAAAGAACACTGAGGCTCTACTCAGTGTTCAAAAATGAACAACACAAAAGTAAACCTCCTCTCTAAACGCTTACGAGGTTAGCTGTCGGATTCGGGCCTAAAGAGTAGCCCTACTTTCGTAATGAAAGATTCACCCCAAGTGACAATGCACAAAATTGGTTCCCCCGCTCCAAATAATTGGACTCAGCGATATCAGGTTGTTTTTGGAAATTTTTATAAATAATTTATGAATGTAAATATACTCCTCTATATTTAACTTGTAAAGAGTAGAATTACCTAAAATAAGAAAAAATCCAACTGTTTAAACGCTTACATTGATTGATATTAATACTTTATCATCTGTTTTCTTGTCTTTTCTTTCTTTTTCATCCAAATCAGCTTTTAATATGAAATAAAAAAAGAGAATGAATTTAAGTACCTTTCTAGTAGTACCTTGAATTCATTCCCTTTTTACATTATAAAAATAAACGCAAGTTTCTCCCACGAATGTGGACTCGTGTTAGTTCCACATGCAACATTTCATACGCAATAATATCCGTTTCTAAATACAAATTCTCTTCTGATGGCAATATCATATATGGTTTTGGAAACATAGGATCCAGTGCTAATTCTTGAACTCTCTCCTTTGACACTGCCCAACGATTCGCTATATCCTCACGTAATAACACTTTCATTCTCACTTCCTCCGCCCTATTCAAAAAATAAAAAAGAAATGTTATCACAATTCGTAAACACTACAAATTTAGCTCCAATTGTTTGATAGAGCCTGACTGGATATCTTTTATTTCTTGTGACAACTGTAATAGGCGCTTGAAAAGAAAAACGAATACGTTCGGTAAAAAAACTAACTATTGGAAGCTCATCTCCTAGTAAGATTACTTTTTTTATTCCGTTACAAATACTTGTTATATTTAGTTCTGTATTGCAGCAATACGTTGATTCAAATCCACATGCTCGCACTTCATCTGCTATTTGTTCATTTGCTGTAAAAATGATTAAATCACTTTGAAAAGATATTAACTCTCTTAAACTATTTACTTTATTTTCTTCTCCGACACAAATGAGTGTTAATTCTTTTTCCTCATCCATGTATATCATCCTCCTTAGCATAAAAGAATTCAAATATAGATTGATATTCTCCTATACTAATCAGAATGCTGAAGCAATGTATCCATCCATGCACCACCCTCTCCCAAGACGCTTACGAAGTTAGCTGTCGGATTCGGACTTTGAGAGTAGCCCTACTTTCATCATGAAAGATTCACCCCTAGTGACCAGGCACAATTTGGTTCCTCCGCTCCAAATAAATTGGATTCAGCGTTACAAAAACAGATTCTGGCTGATATAATACTCCTAAATATGGAAAAAGTAAACAACAAAAAAAGCCAGTTATAACTGGCTTCCTCATCAATTTTTGAATGTTTTTGCACGAGTTTCTTGACATTTGTCCCGCATTAACAGGCAGTAAAATCCCCAAAAATGCAGCGAAAACAAAAGCTACTAGATGGGGAATCAACTACCTGTAAAAGCCCGATTGGTGAAGGCTAATAATCAGTGGGGGATGAAGCTCCCCACTGATTAAAGTTTCACTTTATATGCAAAATGGTTCGTTGGCCCATGACCACTACCAATATTTAATTGCTGTTCAATTGCTATACTAATAAATTGTTTTGCTTCTTGAACTGCCTCTTCAATTGGGGACCCTTTTGCAAGTCCTGCCGTTACAGCAGATGCAAATGTACAACCGCTACCATGCGTTTGTTTTGAATCGATTCTTTCACTTCTATACTCAATGAATTGTTCACCATCAAATAAGAAGTCAATAACTTCATTTCCTTGATAATCCGCATGTCCGCCTTTCATAAGAACATATTTAGCTCCTAGTCTATGCAATTCTTTTGCAGCTTCTTTGCTATCTTCTATATTATGAATCTCCATTCCTGTTAATACTTCTGCTTCCGGTACATTTGGAGTTACAACTGTGGCAATTGGTAATAAATATTCCTTTAATGCTTGCACAGCTTCTTGTTGTAATAATGATGCTCCACCTTTTGCAATCATAACAGGATCTAGTACAATATTATTCCAGCCAAACTTTTTAATATTTTCTGCAACCACCTTAATAATTTCGCTACTAAATAGCATACCAAGTTTAACAGCATCCGGTGTTAAATCAGCACCAATTGAATTTAGTTGCTCCTGAATCCCTTCGGTTGCAACTGGATATACCCCTTGGACACCAAGTGTATTTTGGGCTGTAATAGCTGTAATAGCTGTCATTCCGTATACACCTAGCTCTTGAAATGTTTTTAAATCTGCTTGAATCCCTGCACCGCCGCCACTATCAGATCCCGCAATTGTTAAAGCTTTATTTACTTTCATTTCACTCACCCTTTTAGCCAAAATAACGATGATAAATCGTTTTTGCTTCTACTACATCTTTCGTTCCATGCACAAGTACACGTCCATCTTGAAATGCAACTAGTCTCTTTCCTTCAATCGAAAATGATAGTAAATATGGATTCACCATGAAATCATCTACACGATTATGCAGCAGTTCTTTATATCTTTCAAAATCTAATCGTTCTTTATGCGGAGGTCTAATTTGCACTGTATTTCTTCCGCACAAAACTGCAGTTTTCGATGTATTCTCTTTACTTAAATATGGATAGAGTGCTTCCTCACCACATGATGGACAATTATGTTTTCGAAGCTTTTGCACATTCATACATGAATATTCGTTTTTCCATACATCAAACGACACAAGTGCATCCCGAAGCGCTTCATAATCCTCTACTAAAATTTTCAGAGTTTCTGTAACTTGATGAGAAACAACGAGAGATACAGCAGCTGCAATGATCCCTGCTGTATCACATGTCGCTCCGCCAAGCGGAATAGATTGTAGTAAACAAGATAAACATGGCGTTTTTCCTGGTAGAATCGTATAAGAAAGGCCATAGCTTCCAACGCATGCTCCATAAATCCATGGAATAGAATATTTTTGTGATATATCATTAACGATAAACCGTGTTTCAAAATTATCAGTTGCATCAATTATTACATCGATATTTTTAACGAGCTCTTCTAATTCTTCAGCTGTTACATCCTGGACAAGAGCCTCTATCATTACATGACTATTAATTGCTTGCAAACGCCTTTGTGCTGCTACAGCCTTTGGAAGATTATTTTTCACATCCTCCTCACAATACAGTTGCTGACGTTGTAAATTACTCCAATCAATATAATCACGATCCACAATCGTCACACGGCCAACACCTGCTCTCACAAGCATCTCTGCATTCGCACTACCAAGTGCCCCAGCACCGATGACTAGCACATGTTTTTCTCCTATCTTTTTCTGTCCTTTTTCACCAATTGGCGAAAATAACTCTTGTCGAGAATATCGATTATTCAACTACACTCATTCCTTCTAAAGGACTACTAGCTGTTGCACAGCGTTTACGTGCAATACGTCCTGCTTCAAATCCTAAACGTCCTGCATGAATACCTAGTTTCATTGCTTCTGCCATTTTAATAGGATCTTTCGCGCCAGATACGGCCGTATTTAATAACACACCGTCTGCTCCTAATTCCATTGCAAATGCCGCGTCAGCTGGGCTACCTACACCAGCATCCACAATAACCGGTACTTTTGCTTGTTCAATAATAAAGCTTAAGTTTAATGGATTTACAATTCCAAGTCCTGAACCAATTGGTGACGCCCCAGGCATAATTGCATGAACACCAAGCTCCTGTAATTTACGAGCTAATACAACATCATCAGATGTATATGGAAGGACGATAAATCCTTCTTCTAGCAGCATTTCAGAGGCTTTTAAAGTCTCCACTGGATCTGGTAATAACGTTCTGTCATCACCAATAACCTCTACTTTTACCATGTCACAAAGCGCTGTAGCTTTTGCTAATTTCGCAATACGCACTGCTTCTTCTGCATTTTTTGCGCCTGCTGTATTTGGTAGTAATGTATATTTTTTTACATTAATTTTTTCTAATAAATTCGGTTGGTCTGCATCAAATATATCCATACGACGTACTGCAAATGTTAAAATTTCTGCCTCCGATACTTCAATTGCTTTTCTTTGTACATCATAATCTGAAAATTTTCCTGTTCCTAATAAAAGTCTAGAATTGAATGTAAATGGTCCAATGTTTAACATAATCAACCGCCTCCTACGAAAGTTACAATCTCAATTTGGTCTCCATCAAAAACAGATGTATCTTGATGGTTTTCTTTTGTTAAAATATCTGTATTGCGTTCTACTACAACAATCTTTGTATCTAATCCTAAATGCGTAAGCAATTCTGCTACTGTCTTAACACTTCCCGGTACCTCTACTTGCTTACCATTAATTTTTAAGTTCAAACTTCCCTCCCCTTTCTAAACCGTTTTAAAAAGCAATTTATCTAGTAAATGGTTTCCTTGCTTTCCTTCTATTAAATCGGCCATATATTGACCAGAAACAGGACTTAATAAAATACCGTTTCGGTAATGACCTGTACAAGCATACAAACCTTCTATTTCTTCATGTACTCCCATGTATGGAACTTCATGATTAGATTGAGGACGTAATCCCGCCCACGTACTATCCCATTCTGCTTCTTTCAAAGCCGGCAAGATCGTATAAGCACGCTCTAATATCGAAGTAATACTTTCTGATTGTACAGATTTGTTAAACGTATGAGGCTTCATTGTTGCTCCAATTACATAACGTCCCCCTCGTTTTGGGGCGATATAAAATCGCTCTTGAAAAATCGGGGCACCTAGCAATGGTTTATGGCTTTTTACTGCAACAACTTCTCCTTTTACCGGATATGTACCCCAATCTTTATCGAAATGGTGAAGCAGTTTCGTACTCCACGAACCACCTGCAATAACTACCTTTTCACATGGAGTAAACCCTTCATTCGTAACAATTCCAGTAACTTGATTATTTTCAATTTGAATATCAAATACTTCTGTTTGTTCATATATATCAGCTCCAGAAATAGCCGCAGAGTGTGCAAATGCCTTTGTAAGTTCCGGCGCAATGACATGACCGTCTTTCGGATAATATACAGCGCAGGTAATGGACGAAGAGAGAAAGGGCTCTTTTTCACGAAGCTGATCTCCTGTAAGAAAATAAGATTCTTCTCCTGCCTTCTGTTGCCAATCCATAATATCTAGTATTCTCGTCTTCTCATCCTCATTTTGGGCAATCCGGTATATCCCTTTCTCCTCGTACCCAATATCGATGCCAGTTTTTTCACGTAAAGCTTTTGCAAGTTGTGGAAATATTGTACGGCTTTCTCTAGCAAGTTCAAATAATGGGTCATACGCATCCCACTCCGCCTGTACACCAAGTAAACCTGCTGCTGCTTTAGAAGCTTCAGACGCAATCCTTTGTTTCTCAACAATTGCAACTTGGTATCCTCTCTCTGCTAAAAAATGTGCAACTGAGCTACCAATTACACCACCGCCAATAATGGCTACATCATACTTCTTACTCATGATTTTCCGCCCACTTTCTTATTGTTTCCTTGTACAATCTTGCTTTCTCGTATGGATTACGATCACTTACAATTCCAGACATAACTGCAATACCACTTACACCAGATTTAAGAACCTCCCCTGTATTTTCAGGTGTTATCCCTCCAATAGCTGTAATCGGTATCGTTAATCGCCTTGCCATATCTGAAATTTCTTCTAATCCTCTTGCCGGGACACCCTTCTTACAATCTGTCGGAAATACATGTCCATAAACAAGGGAATCTGCACCATTTTTGAAAGCTATTATTGCTTCTTCTAAAGAATGCACAGAATAACCAACATGCAAATAAGAAAAATTTTCCTTCACAGACCTGATATCAGCACTTCGATATCCCAATTGTACGCGAGGGATATGTAATAAAGTTGCAATATCGATTCGGTCATTCATCACAAGCTTAGATGCTGGAAAGCCCCTCTTTAGTAGACCTTCCACACCTTCATATAACTCTTTCGTACTCTTTTCTCGCTCACGAATATGCAAATAATCAATCTCACTCTCAATTTGCATCGCTACATTCGCTAATTCTGCGAATGTCATCTGACCATTTGAGATAACATGGAGCTCGTCTTTCATATTCACTCGCCTACTTTAAAATATTTTCGAATAATTCATTGGCAGGCACACTTTCTTTTGTCATGCCTTTTTCTTTCAACCATTTATTTTGTTTTTCCCATGACTCTTTTGAATCTGATAAAAACGGTTCATCTTTCGTTTCCATTTTCTCTAATAAAATTTTCATACTTTCTTTTTCAACTTCTGGAACAAGTGGGAAGTTTTCTTTTTCTTGATGATCTAATAAAATATTAAGCGCTTCATCTGGATTCTTTTTCATAAATTCGTATCCTTTTTTCGCCCCGCGTAAAAAGGCCTGCAACGCTTCTTTATCTTTTTTCAATGTTTTATCACCTGTGACAAAAACAAGTTCATGATAATTTGGCACACCATAGTCAGCTGGGTTAAAGTATGCTGGTTCATGTCCTTGATGACGCATAACTGGGACTTCATGGTTAATATAAGCACCTGTAACAGCATCTACCTTTTTCGTAATCAACGCTGGCACTAAATCAAATCCAACATCCACTACTTTTACAGTATCTGGATTCCCACCAACCTCTTTTACCATCGTTTTTAAATATGCTTCACTTAAAGGTGTTCCTGAATAACCAACTGTTTTACCTTCTAAATCTTTTGGAGACTGAATGCCAGCTGATTTTAACGATACAACATGGTTTAATGGGGAACGAACTACAGCCCCAATTGATTTTACTGGAATTTGTTCATTAGCTCTTGCGATGACAACATCTGGCTGATAGTATAAACCAACTGTTACTTTTCCTGCTGCTGCTAATGTTAATGGGTCTGTTGGATTAGAAGGGAATTTAATATTCACTTTTACTCCTTCTTCTTTAAAGTATCCTTTTTCAATCGCTGCATAGATAAAACTATGAACCGCATTTGGATACCAATCGAGCATAACCGTTACTTCTTTCTCAGCCTTTTTCTTCTCTGATGCTGAATTGCTAGAACACCCTGCAATCATTACAACTAATAATGTAAACACAAAGATGCGTTTGAATAATTTCATGAATGTTTCCTCCAACTAATGAATTTCTTTTCTAACATAGAAACAAGTAATACAAACAAAATAGCTAGTAATGATAACAAAACAATCGGTGCAAACACGCCTGCCCCATCTAACTGCGTCATCATTCGTTTACTAAAGTATCCTAAACCAGCTTGTGCTCCAAGCCACTCACCAATAGCTGCACCAATTACACTAAGCGGAACAGCAATTTTTAAAGCAGAGAAAAAGTACGGGAGCGCAGAGGGCAATTTTAACTTGAGAAAAATGTCTTTTTTCGTTGCACCGTATGTTACTAAAAGCTCCTCCCATTCCTTTTTCGTGCTGCGTAATCCATCATACGTATTGACCGCAATCGGGAAGAATGTAATCAAGACCGTAACAACTACCTTGCTCCAAATTGAATATCCAAACCATAAAACAAATAATGGTGCTAAAGCAGTAATCGGAATCGTTTGTGAAGCAACTAGTAACGGATAAAAAGCTCTTTCTATCCATTTACTCGTATTCATAGCCATCGCCAATCCAACACCAAGTACAATAGAAATAACAATTCCAATTAAGACTACATATAAAGTTGCTGGCAAATGAACTGTAAGTAGTATGTCACGCAGCGCCCACATTTTCGCTAGAATTGCAGTAGGAGATGGCAAAATGTACATCTCATCTACAATTCTAGCCCCCACTTCCCAAGCTATGAGCAGTATGCTACTTAAAATCAGTGCAGGCAATAACTCGGTCACACGTTTCATACAAGCACCTGCCTTTGCAGCATACTCAGTAATTCATCTTTTAAAGCTAATATTTCAGTTTTATGCAAATCTTTCCTTGAGCGATCCATTCCAAGTGGTACAATACGTTCCGTCAAAGTTGTTATAGGCTGCCCTGTCACAACAAAAATTCGATTGGAAAGAAAAAGCGCTTCCTCAACATCATGTGTAATAAATAAAATTGTTTTTTGCCACTGTTTCCATTGTTCAAACAACCATTCTTGCAACGTTGCTTTCGTTAAAGCGTCTAATGCGCTAAAAGGTTCATCTAACAATAAAATATCCCCGCCTGTTAATAAAGTTCGAATAAAGGACACTCGCTGCCGCATACCACCTGATAAATCTTTCGGATACTTGTTCTCGTATCCTTGTAAACCAAATTGTTCTAACAGCCCTTTGGCCGTTACATGCGCTTCTTTTTTCTTTATCCCTTGACACTCTAACGGCAATGCCGCATTTTCAATAATCGTTCTCCACGGCAGGAGCATATCTTTTTGTGGCATATATCCTACAGGATGACTAGAGGTTTCTGTTAGTTGAATCTTTCCAGCCGTCGGTTCTTCTAATCCTGTAATTAAACGAAACAATGTACTTTTGCCACAGCCACTCGGCCCAATAATGCTAACAAACTCTTTTTCTTGTACGGAAGCATCTAGACCGTTTATGATTGGCTTTTCATCATAATGAAAGGAAACATTATGAAACTGTAGTATGCTCTTGCTCCTCAAAACCCCACATCTCCTTACGATACGCCATATCCCAGAATAAATACTCAAATCGGCTGGAATATAAGAAAATTTCTTCTAATCTAGCTAGCTCTTGTTCAGATTTCCCTTCAGCTAGTTCATTTAATAAATCCATTAGCCAAGTGCAAAGACTTCCATATTCTTCTGAGCTATACCCTTGAATCCATTCACCAAAAAATTCGTGATCTCTTGCTCCTGGAATATCATTTAAGCGTTTTCCAATTTCCCAATAGCTCCACATACATGGAAGAAGAGCCGCAATTAACTCTGCAAGCGTACCATTTTGAGATACTGACATCATATAATTTGTATACGCTAGATTTTTAGCAGATGGCTTTGCCTCTTCCATCTCTTGTACAGAAATGCCAAGACGTTTTGCATACTGTTTATGAATTGTCATTTCTCCATTCAAAATACCATCTATTTGTTCTGCAAATTTACCCATCACCTGTGGATTCGTTGCTTTTACAACTCCAATTGCATATAGTTTTGCATAGTCTAGCAAATATAAATAATCTTGTACGATGTAATATTGGAATTTATCTTTTTCTAACGTACCATCCCCCATTCCCGTTACAAACGGATGGTTATGACTTTTCTCCCAAACAGGCTGTACAGTTTCAAATAACCTCTCACAAAATTTCATTTATATTTCCCCTTCCTTTATATCTATTTATTAAAATAAAAAACCACTTCTATATAGAAGTGGTTCACCAAATAAAAATATATTTATTCGTTGTTCCACTTCCCTTCGCTAGTATTACCTAGATCAGGTCCATAAGGGTTAAGGATTATTCCTCTCTCAGCATGCAAAGCACCCCTAGTGGTTTTCACTATTAAATTATTAAATAAAAAAGCCCCGTTTCTTTACGCAAAGAAACGGGGACCTAATGTTCATGTCCGAATTGCTTCCCTACGCTAGCATAATCTAGATCAGGTGGTGAAAGGATAAAAGACTCTCGGCCTTACTCTCAGCTGGCAACACCAGCTCTCCTAGCATAATATAAAATTAACATTGTCAGTATAACACTGTCATGGAGCATCAGCAACTGTTTTAACTTATTTCTGCCCCATGCCACGTAAAAACAGGAAGAAAAAAGTTAATTTATTCTCCCAAAAAGCCCAATTGGTGAGCGTTAATAATCAGTGTGTGATAAAGAACCCCCACTAATTAAAGCTTCACTTTATATTTATCATGATTATTTATTTGTTATTCTTATAATATATTTCGATTCCATTAAAAAATTGTTATTTTTCACATATCATATTACAGTTATATGAACAACGCACAAAATATTATATCTTTATACTATAATAAAAAATATATTAATACATCTATGGGGGGCTAATATTAGATGAAACAGAAAGCTACAGCTTTAACAGCAACTACTGTCGCAGTCACATCTCTACTTCCATCCATAAATCAAGTAGAGACACGTACTGTAGCAGCTCAACAATTGCCTACTCAACACATTCAACATATAAAATCTGACTCGAAAATATTATATTTGAATACTGAGATAAGAAAAAGGAATGAAACTAACTCCTTAAAAAAAACAAATAGTTCGTTTACTAACTCTACTGAACTTGAAAATCGTTATATCGTAAATGCCAACGTTTTAAACATTCGCTCTAAACCCAATATCAATTCCTCTATTATTGATAGATTACCCAACGGCAAGTTCATCCCTGTACAAGAAACTACAGGGGATTGGTATAAAATCCGTTTCGGAACATCTTACGGATTTGTAGCACATCATATTCAAGGTAAACTATATACAACGGTTTACGCTCATATGAAAGATCGTTCAGTACAAGTTGGGGATCAAGTTCAAACTGGGGAATTATTAGGACATATGGGAAATACGGGCCATTCATTTGGGCAACATCACCATTTTGAATTACATAATGGTGAATGGAATTTTGAAAAGACAAACGCAGTAAATCCACTGCCTTATTTGGTTCGGTAATACTATATGCCACGTAACATTAATATTCCCTTAATAATCGAGTATTTAGCTTTTCTCGGATTAATCTGTTGCTTAGTCATTTACAATACAAACCTTGTTTTTTTGGGCATTGTCATTGCATTTGTTGCTATTGAATCTTTGATGGAAGCATTCAAAATCCGACTAAAGAAAAAAATTTCTCATATATATACTGCACTTATTATTATGAGTGGCTTAATAACTAATATTATTTATAGTGGTTTTCATACGGCTGCTATATTGCCTGTATTTTTTTTAGGAGTGCTAATCATTATTTCCCAATATATCTACATTCCTGAACACCGTAAAAGACAGCAAGAAGCTTAGAACACCTTTCTACATTTACGACAAAAAAGGGACCTCACTTTGAAGTGAGATCCCTTTTTCTATATATACATTATGCTAAAAAGCTATTCATTATCCACACGCATATCGTTCATAAATAAAGCTTAAGTTATACTTCTTTTCTAAGCCCATTCGTTGTTCATTATCGCACCAATAAAATAAAATATCATGAATCGTTGCATAACGCTTATTCTTTAGAAATTGTTTAATAAATGACGGTAAACAATCATGTAATTGTATAAAGATATAATTCCGTAAGATTTCTTCCTTATGCTCAATTCCTTTACAAACATACATCAACTCTTCACAATAATATGCATGTTGCGGAACTTGAATCATTTCAAAGAATGGTACATATGATAATAGTTTTCCAATAAAATACTCGTATCGATTCATGAACTCAAGCGACATATGCTCCATCATTTCCTTCATTACATAAAGATAATCATCCACATGAGTCGTTTTTAGCGGATTAAGGCGGTCAGAAATTTGAGCAATTACAGCCCTTTGACATGCAACAACAGAGCAACTTGGTCCATAATATGTTAAAAAGTCTGTACACTTACGATATTTTTTTAATAAGTCATATATATATAGGTCATAAACGTATGTATTACAGTATATTGCTAAATTCATCATCTCTTGATCTAATTCTTCTTTAGACAATAGTTTTGCCTGTTTACAAATATAAAAGAATGTAAGTTCCATTACTTCCTTATGTGATAATAATTTTTCGGATTTTTCAATACATTCTTCATTAAATTTAATTCTTTCCCATATCATTACATCTTTATTTTCCAATTCACCGATTCGATACTTTACAATTAAATAGTTCCAAGCCACAACCTGTGTCAAAATGTCCCACGTTTCGTATTCCATAGATGTGTGTACAAATTCATCTAATTTATGGTTCACCATAAATGTATAAGCTTCCTTATACCAGCCAAGTTTTTGACATAAACGAACAATGCGAACTAAAGTTGGTATTTCATCTTTATGAAACTGTGGCAAATCCTTCACTTTATTCATTCCATATAAAATAAACGGAGCCAAATTTTCTTGTTTATAAAATTCTTTTTCTTTCCAGGCTAAAATTGTTCGTTCTTTTCCTTCGCCTTTTGGATGATTTGGTACAAGTAAAGAAAGTAAATCCGCAAAATTATTTGGTTCCACATAGACATCTGTAACCAAATTCCAATTTGGATTACTCTGTACATCCCTCATATCATTTCTCCTCCGTTTCTACTTATATATGAAATCTTAATAGATTATATACTAATATTAACATATTCAAAAATTATTATTAAACTTATATCTATCATTATATCATTTTTCAACTTAACAAAAATTAGTAATAGAAATTGTTAACCAAAATTTCAAATGAATTTAATATGTGTCATTATTCAGATATACTTAGTTCACTCTTTTTCCTATGTATATTTGGATACGTTTTAATAACAACATAATCTTATATCGGTATTAGTAAAACGTATCCGATCTTCCATTTTCTCTAGCATCTAAATGCACTGTATTTTCTAGACAAAAAACTCTTCATTCCGTATGCTCGGAAATTTCACTTAAAGCAAATCCTGCTTGATCATCAGCTTTCTCTGCTACCGCTAAATCACCTAGCGCTAACATTCCAACAAGCTGACCATTTTCAACTACGGGCAATCTTCTGATTTGGTACTGTGCCATTAATTCCGTAGCCTTTTCAATAGAGTCCTCAGGAGATACGGAAACAATTCCTGTTGTCATGACATTTGTAATTTTATTAGACCCAGGATGTTTCTCAGCAATTCCACGAACAACTAAATCACGATCTGTAACAAGACCAACTACTTGATTGTCCTCGACAACTGGAATCATTCCAATGTTCTCTTCTTTCATTTTCACAGCAGCTTCATATACATTATCTAGCGGTGTACATTGTACAATATCGGTACTCATAAATTCTCTAACTGTTGTCATGTAGCTCTATTCCCTCCTTTTTATACATACTATAGTTTTTCCAAATTCCCTTTATTTATTATGAAATAAATAAACGAAATTTCAGATTGATGCTCTCGTATATAAAAAGGAAAAAACTTTCACATTATATTTTCACAAGAAAAAAGAGCCAGCTAATTGCTGACTCTTTTGTATGACCCGTACGGGATTCGAACCCGTGTTACCGCCGTGAAAGGGCGGTGTCTTAACCACTTGACCAACGGGCCATGGCTCCGCAGGTAGGACTCGAACCTACGACCGATCGGTTAACAGCCGATAGCTCTACCACTGAGCTACTGCGGAATATGGTGGGCCTAAATGGACTCGAACCATCGACCTCACGCTTATCAGGCGTGCGCTCTAACCAGCTGAGCTATAGGCCCATATTTCTTACAGGGGCAGTAGGAATCGAACCCACACCGGAGGTTTTGGAGACCTCTGTTCTACCTTTAAACTATGCCCCTAAGTGGTGCCGGCTAGAGGACTTGAACCCCCAACCTACTGATTACAAGTCAGTTGCTCTACCAATTGAGCTAAGCCGGCTTGTCAAAAAAAAAAGATGGCTCGGGACGGAATCGAACCGCCGACACGAGGATTTTCAGTCCTCTGCTCTACCGACTGAGCTACCGAGCCTTTATGTAAAAATGGCGGTCCCGACCGGGGTCGAACCGGCGATCTCCTGCGTGACAGGCAGGCATGTTAACCACTACACCACGGGACCATTGGTTGCGGGGACAGGATTTGAACCTGCGACCTTCGGGTTATGAGCCCGACGAGCTACCAGACTGCTCCACCCCGCGACGATATAATATTATTTTAAAAATGGAGGAGGTAGAGGGATTCGAACCCCCGCGCGACTCTCGCCGCCTGTCGGTTTTCAAGACCGATCCCTTCAGCCGGACTTGGGTATACCTCCATGAAACAAATATCAATTATATCTTTCAGTTATCTTTTTGTATCTAATAGTTTTTTAACTATCCGATCATTCCATTTTAATTATTATAAAATGGAGGAGGTAGAGGGATTCGAACCCCCGCGCGACTCTCGCCGCCTGTCGGTTTTCAAGACCGATCCCTTCAGCCAGACTTGGGTATACCTCCAATAAATAACTAAAGTGGAGCCTAGCGGGATCGAACCGCTGACCTCCTGCGTGCAAGGCAGGCGCTCTCCCAGCTGAGCTAAGGCCCCATGTTTTAAAACTATCGGGAAGACAGGATTTGAACCTGCGACCCCCTGGTCCCAAACCAGGTGCTCTACCAAGCTGAGCCACTTCCCGTTAATAAAAGCGCGCCCGAGAGGACTCGAACCCCTAACCTTTTGATCCGTAGTCAAACGCTCTATCCAATTGAGCTACGGGCGCATATGGTGCCGAGGGCGGGGGTCGAACCCGCACGGTGGTCACCCACCGCAGGATTTTAAGTCCTGTGCGTCTGCCTGTTCCGCCACCCCGGCATGTCATATTGAAAATTGGAGCGGAAGACGGGATTCGAACCCGCGACCCCAACCTTGGCAAGGTTGTATTCTACCACTGAACTACTTCCGCAAGACATGTATGAGATATTTTATTAAAATTGCGGGTGAAGGGAGTCGAACCCCCACGCCAAAGGCGCCAGATCCTAAGTCTGGTGCGTCTGCCAATTCCGCCACACCCGCATATTTTTTAAAAAAATGGTGAGCCATGAAGGACTCGAACCTTCGACCCTCTGATTAAAAGTCAGATGCTCTACCAACTGAGCTAATGGCTCTTAATGGCTGGGCTAGCTGGATTCGAACCAGCGCATGACGGAGTCAAAGTCCGTTGCCTTACCGCTTGGCTATAGCCCATTAATTAAGAAATGGTGGAGGGGGGCAGATTCGAACTGCCGAACCCGAAGGAGCGGATTTACAGTCCGCCGCGTTTAGCCACTTCGCTACCCCTCCGACATTATATGGTGGAGGATGACGGGATCGAACCGCCGACCCCCTGCTTGTAAGGCAGGTGCTCTCCCAGCTGAGCTAATCCTCCGTTTTGCCTGGCAACGTCCTACTCTCACAGGGACAAGGTCCCAACTACCATCGGCGCTAGAGAGCTTAACTTCCGTGTTCGGTATGGGAACGGGTGTGACCTCTCTGCCATCATTACCAGACTTTTATTATTATACACATTCTTTTCAGAATGTCAATAGGAATTTTAAATATATATTCCTTCAAAACTAGATAACATTTGCTACATATTATATGGTTAAGTCCTCGATCTATTAGTATTCGTCAGCTCCACATGTCACCATGCTTCCACCTCGAACCTATCAACCTGATCATCTTTCAGGGATCTTACTAGCTTACGCTATGGGAAATCTCATCTTGAGGGGGGCTTCATGCTTAGATGCTTTCAGCACTTATCCCTTCCGCACATAGCTACCCAGCTATGCCCTTGGCAGAACAACTGGTACACCAGCGGTGCGTCCATCCCGGTCCTCTCGTACTAAGGACAGCTCCTCTCAAATTTCCTACGCCCACGACGGATAGGGACCGAACTGTCTCACGACGTTCTGAACCCAGCTCGCGTACCGCTTTAATGGGCGAACAGCCCAACCCTTGGGACCGACTACAGCCCCAGGATGCGATGAGCCGACATCGAGGTGCCAAACCTCCCCGTCGATGTGGACTCTTGGGGGAGATAAGCCTGTTATCCCCGGGGTAGCTTTTATCCGTTGAGCGATGGCCCTTCCATGCGGAACCACCGGATCACTAAGCCCGACTTTCGTCCCTGCTCGACTTGTAGGTCTCGCAGTCAAGCTCCCTTATGCCTTTGCACTCTACGAATGATTTCCAACCATTCTGAGGGAACCTTTGGGCGCCTCCGTTACACTTTAGGAGGCGACCGCCCCAGTCAAACTGCCCACCTGACACTGTCTCCCGGGTCGATAAGACCCGTAGGTTAGAATTTCAATACAGTCAGGGCGGTATCCCACCAGCGCCTCCACCGAAGCTAGCGCTCCGGCTTCAAAGGCTCCCGCCTATCCTGTACAAACTGTACCAAAATTCAATATCAGGCTACAGTAAAGCTCCACGGGGTCTTTCCGTCCTGTCGCGGGTAACCTGCATCTTCACAGGTACTATAATTTCACCGAGTCTCTGGTTGAGACAGTGCCCAAATCGTTACACCTTTCGTGCGGGTCGGAACTTACCCGACAAGGAATTTCGCTACCTTAGGACCGTTATAGTTACGGCCGCCGTTTACTGGGGCTTCAGTTCAGAGCTTCGCTTGCGCTAACCCTCTCCTTAACCTTCCAGCACCGGGCAGGTGTCAGCCCCTATACTTCGCCTTACGGCTTCGCAGAGACCTGTGTTTTTGCTAAACAGTCGCTTGGGCCTATTCACTGCGGCTTTCCGTTAAGAAAGCACCCTTCTCCCGAAGTTACGGGGTCATTTTGCCGAGTTCCTTAACCAGAGTTCTCTCGCACACCTTAGATTCTCTCCTCGCCTACCTGTGTCGGTTTGCGGTACAGGCACCTTTATCTCGCTAGAAGCTTTTCTTGGCAGCGGGAATCAAAGACTTCGCTCCATAAGGAGCTTCCCCATCACAGCTCAGCCTTCACGATAAGCGGATTTGCCTACTTATCAGCCTAACTGCTTGGACGTGCACAACCAATCGCACGCTTCTTCTATCCTTCTGCGTCCCTCCATTGCTCAAACGATAAAGAGGTGGTACAGGAATATCAACCTGTTGTCCATCGCCTACGCCTGTCGGCCTCGGCTTAGGTCCTGACTAACCCTGAGCGGACGAGCCTTCCTCAGGAAACCTTAGGCATTCGGTGGACGGGATTCTCACCCGTCTTTCGCTACTCATACCGGCATTCTCACTTCTAAGCACTCCACCAGTCCTTCCGGTCTGACTTCACTGTCCTTAGAACGCTCCCCTACCACTGATACCATAGGTATCAATCCGCAGCTTCGGTGGTGTATTTAGCCCCGGTACATTTTCGGCGCAGAGTCACTCGACTAGTGAGCTATTACGCACTCTTTAAATGGTGGCTGCTTCTAAGCCAACATCCTAGTTGTCTAAGCAACTCCACATCCTTTCCACTTAATACACACTTTGGGACCTTAGCTGGCGGTCTGGGCTGTTTCCCTTTGACTACGGATCTTATCACTCGCAGTCTGACTCCTAAGGATAAGTCATTGGCATTCGGAGTTTGACTGAATTCGGTAATCCGATGAGGACCCTAGTTCAATCAGTGCTCTACCTCCAAGACTCTTACACTTAAGGCTAGCCCTAAAGCTATTTCGGGGAGAACCAGCTATCTCCAGGTTCGATTGGAATTTCTCCGCTACCCACACCTCATCCCCGCACTTTTCAACGTGCGTGGGTTCGGGCCTCCATTCAGTGTTACCTGAACTTCACCCTGGACATGGGTAGATCACCTGGTTTCGGGTCTACGACCACGTACTAAACGCCCTATTCAGACTCGCTTTCGCTACGGCTCCGCCTCTTCAGCTTAACCTCGCACGGGATCGTAACTCGCCGGTTCATTCTACAAAAGGCACGCCATCACCCATTAACGGGCTCTGACTATTTGTAGGCACACGGTTTCAGGATCTCTTTCACTCCCTTCCGGGGTGCTTTTCACCCCTCACGGTACTGGTTCACTATCGATCACTAGGTAGTATTTAGCCTTGGGAGATGGTCCTCCCGGATTCCGACGGAATTTCACGTGTTCCGCCGTACTCAGGATACATTCAAGAGAGAACGAAGTTTCGACTACGGGGTTGTTACCCTCTGTGACGAGCCTTTCCAGACTGCTTCGTCTACCTCGTTCCTTTGTAACTCCGTATAGAATGTCCTACAACCCCAAGAGGCAAGCCTCTTGGTTTGGGCTAGATTCCGTTTCGCTCGCCGCTACTCAGGAAATCGCATTTGCTTTCTTCCTCCAGGTACTTAGATGTTTCAGTTCCTGGGTCTGTCTTCCATACCCTATGTATTCAGGTAAGGATACCATACCATTACGTATAGTGGGTTTCCCATTCGGAAATCTTCGGATCAAAGCTTACTTACAGCTCCCGAAGCATATCGGCGTTAGTCCCGTCCTTCATCGACTCCTAGTGTCAAGGCATCCACCGTGCGCCCTTTCTAACTTAACCAAACTAAAATTAAAAATATGAGCTACACTGTTATCTAGTTTTCAAAGAACATACATTTATTTCTGAGAGATAGTTCTCTCAAAACTGAACAAAACGAAACACGGAAACTTATATTGATGAACAGCGTTCATCAATTCTCCATAGAAAGGAGGTGATCCAGCCGCACCTTCCGATACGGCTACCTTGTTACGACTTCACCCCAATCATCTGTCCCACCTTAGGCGGCTGGCTCCATAAAGGTTACCCCACCGACTTCGGGTGTTACAAACTCGTGGTGTGACGGGCGGTGTGTACAAGGCCCGGGAACGTATTCACCGCGGCATGCTGATCCGCGATTACTAGCGATTCCAGCTTCATGTAGGCGAGTTGCAGCCTACAATCCGAACTGAGAACGGTTTTATGAGATTAGCTCCACCTCGCGGTCTTGCAGCTCTTTGTACCGTCCATTGTAGCACGTGTGTAGCCCAGGTCATAAGGGGCATGATGATTTGACGTCATCCCCACCTTCCTCCGGTTTGTCACCGGCAGTCACCTTAGAGTGCCCAACTTAATGATGGCAACTAAGATCAAGGGTTGCGCTCGTTGCGGGACTTAACCCAACATCTCACGACACGAGCTGACGACAACCATGCACCACCTGTCACTCTGCTCCCGAAGGAGAAGCCCCATCTCTAGGGTTGTCAGAGGATGTCAAGACCTGGTAAGGTTCTTCGCGTTGCTTCGAATTAAACCACATGCTCCACCGCTTGTGCGGGCCCCCGTCAATTCCTTTGAGTTTCAGCCTTGCGGCCGTACTCCCCAGGCGGAGTGCTTAATGCGTTAACTTCAGCACTAAAGGGCGGAAACCTCTAACACTTAGCACTCATCGTTTACGGCGTGGACTACCAGGGTATCTAATCCTGTTTGCTCCCACGCTTTCGCGCCTCAGTGTCAGTTACAGACCAGAAAGTCGCCTTCGCCACTGGTGTTCCTCCATATCTCTACGCATTTCACCGCTACACATGGAATTCCACTTTCCTCTTCTGCACTCAAGTCTCCCAGTTTCCAATGACCCTCCACGGTTGAGCCGTGGGCTTTCACATCAGACTTAAGAAACCACCTGCGCGCGCTTTACGCCCAATAATCCGGATAACGCTTGCCACCTACGTATTACCGCGGCTGCTGGCACGTAGTTAGCCGTGGCTTTCTGGTTAGGTACCGTCAAGGTGCCAGCTTATTCAACTAGCACTTGTTCTTCCCTAACAACAGAGTTTTACGACCCGAAAGCCTTCATCACTCACGCGGCGTTGCTCCGTCAGACTTTCGTCCATTGCGGAAGATTCCCTACTGCTGCCTCCCGTAGGAGTCTGGGCCGTGTCTCAGTCCCAGTGTGGCCGATCACCCTCTCAGGTCGGCTACGCATCGTTGCCTTGGTGAGCCGTTACCTCACCAACTAGCTAATGCGACGCGGGTCCATCCATAAGTGACAGCCGAAGCCGCCTTTCAATTTCGCACCATGCGGTGCAAAATGTTATCCAGTATTAGCCCCGGTTTCCCGGAGTTATCCCAGTCTTATGGGCAGGTTACCCACGTGTTACTCACCCGTCCGCCGCTAACTTCATAAGAGCAAGCTCTTAATCCGTTCGCTCGACTTGCATGTATTAGGCACGCCGCCAGCGTTCATCCTGAGCCAGGATCAAACTCTCCAATAAAGTTAGTTTGTCTAGCATCTAAAATAAAAATTGACGTTTCACGTTGTTTGTTTCGTTCAGTTTTCAAAGAACTCGTCCATCGCCGATTGGCGACTTCCTTATGTTAGCATCTTCATTTTTCGATGTCAACTAAGTTTTTTAATTTCTTTTTTCGCTTTCTGCGTTTCCCGCATCAGCGACGTTTATTAATATACCATCCCCTTTTTTAAATCACAAGTGTTTTTTTCAAAAAAACTAAAAAAGTTTTCCACCTAATAATTCCACCTCTTTACTTCATAGTAAGTAAACATTCCTCTTCAATTCAACAGACTTTAAAACGCTAAAATAACGATGACATTCTCTAACTCTCACTTCCCTCCTTTTTATCTATCTTCTCTATAACTTAAGAATGAATTTAGAATATTTTTACATTTAATTAATGAAAAAAATCCAGATTTTGTTATATAGTAACAAAGTAGGCTAAAAAACAACTTAAACGGAGGAATTACTTTTATGGATAGGTTAACAAAATTCTCATTAAAAAACCGAGCCGCAATCATCATCATGGTCTTTCTCATTTCTGTACTTGGCATTTATTCCGGTTCGAAATTACCGATGGAGTTTCTACCTAGTGTCGATAACCCCGCAATCACTGTGACTACAATGTCTCAAGGGTTAGATGCTGAAACATTGACAAAAGAAGTAACCGAACCACTCGAAAAAAAGTTTCGAAATTTGGAACACGTCGATACAATCACTTCTTCTACTTATGAAGGTTTATCACGTATCGATATCGCGTATACATCTAAAGCTAATATGAAGGATGCTACACGTGAGGTCGAAAAAATTATCAACAACGTAAATTTCCCAAAAGAAATTACAAAACCCGTCGTTAGTCAACTTAATACCTCTATGATTCCACTTGCACAAATTACCGTTCAAAAACAGAATGGTTTTACAAAAGCCGACGAAAAACAGATTGAAGAAGAAATCATCCCGCAACTTGAAAATATCGACGGCGTTGCTAACGTAATGTATTACGGTAAATCAACATCCGAGTTATCTATCATATTAGACCCAAATGAAATGAAAAATAAAAACGTAACACCACAGCAAGTATTGGCTGCTATACAAGGAAAAGAAACTTCCACTCCAGCCGGACAGGTCACTGTAAACAACGAAGACCACACCCTTCGCATCATTGGAAATGTCAAAAATGTAGATGAAGTAAAGAACATCACACTTGCACCCCAAGTAAAATTACAAGATATAGCTCAAGTAGAAATAAAACAACATTCCGATACCGTTTCACATATAAATGGCGAAGAGGGAACTGGATTAGTTATTATGAAAGAACCTAGCAAAAATGCAGTTGAAATCGGGAAAGAAATCGATAAAAAAATTAAAGATATAAGCAAAGAATATAAAGATACTTATACAATTAAATTAATATCCTCTACTCACGAACAGGTTGAAAATGCAGTTATGAGCATGGGGAAAGAAGTCATTTTAGGAGCAATTGCTGCGACATTCATTATTTTAATCTTTTTACGCAGCATTCGAACAACCCTTATCGCTGTCGTTAGTATTCCGTTATCCATTTTACTAACACTATTTTTACTTGATCAATCTAATGTTACATTAAACATTTTAACTCTCGGAGGCTTAGCGGTAGCGGTTGGTCGACTTGTTGACGATAGTATTGTTGTCATTGAAAATATCTTCCGGCGCTTACAAAAAGAACATTTTTCAAAAGACATCATTCTAGATGCCACAAAAGAGGTAGCCGTTGCGATTACCTCTTCTACATTAACAACAGTCGCTGTCTTTTTACCTATTGGTCTTGTGTCAGGTACAATTGGTAAACTTATGTTACCGATGGTATTAGCAGTTGTATACTCTATACTTTCCTCACTAGTGGTGGCCTTAACCGTTGTTCCACTTATGGCATTTTTATTACTGAGAAAAACAAGGCAGCGTACAGCGAAACCTTCAAGAAAGTATACAGCTACTTTAAAGTGGGCACTTTCACATAAGTTTATTATTTTATTCTCTTCTTTCCTATTATTTGCGGGATCAATTGCTGCTTATATATTCCTACCAAAAGCAAATATCAAATCAGAAGACGATACGATGCTTTCAATTCAGATGACATTCCCAGCAAATTACGATTTTGAATCCAGAAAGCAAACAGCCTTTGATTTTGAAAAAAAATTACTTTCTAATAGCGATGTAAAAGATGTTATTTTACGAATGGGTTCCAGTGCTGAAGATGCACAGTTTGGATTTACAACTAAAAATAACCTTGCATCTATTGCTGTAGTCTTCAAAAAAGGAACAGATATCGATCAATATATCAAAAAACTAAAAAAAGAGCATGCAGACTTTAAACCAGCCGAATTCGATTATACAAAAGCAAGCTATTCTAATTTTGGTGGAGGAAACAACTTACAATTCAACGTAACAGCAAACAATGAAACAAATTTAAAAAAAGCTGCTGATGTCGTTGAAACAAAACTAAAAAGTATAGACAGTCTTTCTAAAGTAAAAACAAATCGAGAAGAGTCAAAAAAAGAATGGCAAATCGATATTGATCAAAAGAAAGTGGAACAAGTTGGATTAACACCAGAAACAGCAGGACAACAAGTTGCATTCCTTATGAAAAAATCACCAATTGGACAACTGACAATTAATGATGAGAAAACAACCATCATGTTAGAACATAAGAAAGAAAAGATAAGTAACAAGGAAGCTATTCTGAATACAAATATCTTGTCACCTATAGCAGGGCCGATTCCTTTAAAAGATATTGCAACCATTTCAGAAAAACGATTACAAACAGAGATTTTCCATAAAGATGGAAAAGAAACCATTCAAATAACTGCCGAAGCAACAAATGAAGATTTAAGTAAAGTAAACACTGAAGTGAACAAAGCTATTTCAGAATTAGACCTACCAAACGGTGCGAAAGTTAAAATTGCTGGTGCAACTGAATCAATGCAAGAAGACTTTACAAATTTATTCAAAATCATGGGTATCGCAATCGGGATTGTTTATTTAATTATGGTCATTACTTTCGGGCAAGCACGCGCACCATTTGCAATTTTATTCTCTTTACCACTAGCTGCTGTTGGCGGGATTTTAGGATTAATCATTTCAGGAACACCAGTCGATTTAAACGCACTCATCGGCGCATTAATGTTAATTGGTATTGTTGTTACAAATGCCATCGTACTAATAGAACGTGTTCAACAAAATAGAGAACAAGGTATGACAACACGGGAAGCTTTACTAGAAGCAGGCTCTACAAGGCTACGACCAATTATTATGACAGCCATTACAACAATAGTAGCGATGTTACCATTATTATTCAGCCAATCACAAGCCGGCAGTATGGTATCTAAAAGTTTAGCGGTTGTTGTAATCGGTGGTTTAGCAGTTTCAACTGTGCTCACACTAGTTGTCGTCCCTGTTATGTATGAACTGTTAGATAAATTCGGTAAAAAACGACGCTCACGCAGAAAAGTAGTCTCTTCTATAGATACACCAAAAGCTTAACACCAAAAAACGTTATCTTCTGTTTTGAAGATAACGTTTTTTCTTTCTACTATTATATATAATTTCATGATTATTCATTCATATACGTCATCACTTCATCAATATAATCCGCTAAAGGCTTCCCAGAATCTACAATAAGATATGTAAAATCAGATGGTCGTTTACTACCATCTAACCCTTCTTTAAACACTTCTTCAGATTCCACTTTCTCAATTTGACTTATCATTCGTTCTCGTGTCTTTAGCCTATTATTAATTTCTTCTATATTATTAAGATAGCATTCAATATATTTATATTTCACACGATGTTCCCTAGACAAGATCGTCCCCTTTTCCACCATTTCTATATAGAGACACGGGCTATCCAATATTACACTATGCCCCATGGATAAATGAAAATCTATTAAAGCCCATTCGATTTCATACGAAATTCCACCAGCGGCCGTTGTTTCAATTTGACGAGTTTCCAACGACTCTAGTAAGGCCGTTTTCACAATATCATGATCAATCACAATTGCCCCTGTATTTTTCGCTATACGTCTAGAAAGAGTTGATTTTCCTGAACCCGGAAAACCTGACATTTGTAGAAAAAACATGAAAAACTTCCTCCCCATCTCCATTCCAGTATTTACATACACAGGTATATATACAATATTTTATCTTCATACTCCTGCTATAACCGAGATTACCGGATTCACTTCACACAAAAAAGCTCCCTGTTTTTTTATAAACAGAGAGCTTCTTATCCATTTAGGGTACAAGCGTCTAAGCCGCTTTGGCTTTTGTCGTTTTACGAGATCTTTTCGCTCCCGTAAAACGTTTATGAAGTACAGATGCAGTAAAACGGGCAATAATATTAAAGAGTAATACCATAATAATTAAGACTGCTGCTGATTTTGTCGCAATTAACTTCGCATCTGGAATAATCCCCTCAGAGTTTAATTTCCAAATATGAACTGCTAATGTTTCAGCTGGGCGAAATGGATTCAACGGGTGTGCAGGACTTGAAAAATCGGCTGCCGAATTTAGAATTGGCGATGTTAATCCCGCTGTATAAATTAACGCCGCTGCTTCACCAAATATACGACCTGCAGCTAAAATAATTCCTGTAATAATTTGTGGTAATGATGTCGGAATAATAATTCGTACAATCGTTTGCCACTTTGTTGCACCAAGCCCAAGACTCGCTTCTTTTACATTAGACGGAACTTCCATAATCGCATTTTCACAAACACGCGTTAGGCCCGGTAAATTTAAAATCGTTAAAGCAAGTGCTCCTCCCATTACCGTATAACCCCAACCAGTCATTGTAACAAATACTAATAAACCAAATAATCCAACAACAATAGAAGGTAGTGATGCCATCGTTTCAATACATAAACGAACGAATCCTAAAAAACGTCCTTGTTTCGCATATTCCGCAAGATAAATCCCTGCTCCTAATCCAAGCGGAATCGAAATAACTAGGGTAATAACAAGCATATAGAAAGAATTGAATAATTGCGGACCAATTCCACCACCTGCTCTTGTATTGCTTGGTTCTCCGAATAAGAAACTTGGATCCCAAAATCCCCAGCCCTTTTGCAAAATTTCGTATACTAAGAAAACAAGTAAAGCTACTACAAGCGCTGCAACCGCATATAAAATACCCGTCCAAATATTATTTACTCTTCTTGCATTCATCGTTATCGCTCACCTCTTTGGCCAATTGCTCGAATTACTAAAATAAATAGGAATGAAATAACAAGTAATATCATTGCCAATGTCCATAAAGCATTATTCCAGGCAGTTCCATTTAACGTATTCGTCATATCCATTGTTAAAATACCTGTCAATGTTGCCGTTGGGCTATATATCCCTTCAGGTAATTTAACAGTATTCCCAATTACCATTTGAACCGCTAATGCTTCACCGAAAGCACGAGCTAACCCTAGAACAACCCCTGTTAAAATACCTTTTTTTGCAGCTGGAACAATCACACGGCTAATCGCTTGCCATTTCGTCGAACCTAAACCATAAGAGGCCTCCAAGTAATCAAATGGAACCGAACGTATTGCATCAGAAGCAATACTAGCAATAGTAGGCAAAATCATAATACTAAGTACAACAATACCCGCAATTAAACTAAAACCAACACCGCCGAATGAATCACGTAAAAGCGGAACTAAAATCGTAACCCCTAACAAACCGTATACTACTGAGGGAATTCCAACTAATAATTCCAAAACAGGCTTTAATACTTTATTACCAAACTTTGGTGAAATTAAATTCATAAATATTGCAAGAGCAAGTGCGATTGGCGCACTAATAACGACTGCCCCTAACGAAACAAGCGTTGAACCAACAATAAAGATAACAGCACCAAATGATCCCTTATCAGCATTCGGATTCCAACTTGTTGATGTTAGCACCTCAGAAAATGAAATACCACTTTGCGTAAAGGATTGAATTCCTTTCCCGCAAATAAATGCAATAATTGCTAATGTAACAAGAACAATAAATATACCGCAAAATGTAACAAGCGTTCTTCCGATATATTCACTTTTTACATAATTAATTTGTTTTTTCCCCTTCATCACAGGACATAACCCCACTTCATAGATTGAAATGAACAAGACTGGCCTTGCAGCCAGCCCCATTGAATGTTTACTTATTCAGTTTAGACATTGGAATATAACCCATATCTTCAACTTGTTTTTCGAAGTCTTTACCTTTTACATAATCGATATAAGCTTTTGTAGCTTCTTTTGCTTCCCCTTTTGTTACCATGTACTCATAAGACCAGAATGGATATTTACCTGCAGAAATGTTTTCAACTTTTGGCTCTGTACCATCAATCTTCACAGTTTGTAATGCATCTTTTTTATCGCCTACCATATAAGACATTGCAAGATAACTAATAGAACCTGGAGTAGAGTTAATAGCTTGTTCTACCGCACCGTTAGAATCTTGTGTTGTACCTGTTCCATCGTTAATTTTCGCATCTTTCATAACTGTTTTTTCAAATGTAGCACGTGTACCAGAAGATGCCGGACGGTTAATCACATTAATTTTCTCATCTTTACCGCCTAACTCTTTCCAGTTTGTAACTTTCCCAGAGAAGATGTCTTGTACTTGTTTTACAGTTAAGTTATCAACCTTCACGTCTTTATTTACAACAAGTGCAAATGCAATACCTGCCACTTTGTTATCTACTAATTCTTTCGCTTTTTCTGGATCTTTTATTTTATCTGCAGCTGGAACATCAGAGTTACCGATTTGAACAGCACCCGAAGCTACTTGGTTAATCCCTGTTCCACTACCGCCACCTTGAACTTGAATAGAAACGCTTGGATTCTTTTCCATGAATTTTTTACCAGCTTCTTCAGCAAGCGGTTGAAGAGCTGTAGAACCAGCTGCCGTAATTGTACCCGACAATTCTTGTTTTGAATCATTATTACCTTTAGCAGTTCCATTACTATCTGTGCTCTCTGATTTCCCACACCCAACTAAAGCACCCGCAACTACTAATGCCGCTAAAGAAAATTTAATACCTTTTTTCATAACCATGTCTTGTACCCCCATTTGGATTATTGCTTTTTCACATTCATCTACTTCTTTCGAACACAAATTCATTGTAGGACAATAATATTATGTTAGTGTTAAGCAATTTTTAATTTTAAGTAAAGAGAGGTAACACACCTCAAAACCTATATATTTCACCTCTTTTTATTTAAAAAACCAAAAGAATCCACACAAATTAGCCCTGATTGTAAATTTACTTTTAACAATGTAAATTTATCGTAAATAAAATCTTGTTTTTACTATCAACATTAAAAATACATTTACAAATTCCTTCATTTTTTCAACTTTATAGATGTTATTCCACATTTACCCCACATAATTTCAGTAATATTTTTCTGTAAAGCAAAATAAATTGGAACAATTCTAAAAATAATTGAATATTTTTAAAGTACCAATTGACATCTTCATTCAATGTAGTCTACTATATTAGTATCAAAAAGTTTCCCTAGGTAAACTTTTTAAACCGACACTAAAAATATAGAGAAGAGGTAACTTTTATGGTATTGGCTAATATCAAACCCCTCTCAAATTTTCAAACAGGGCAGTTTGTACAAATCGAGAAGATACAATTAGAAGGAACTATGAAACGTCGCTTATTAGATTTAGGCTTTATTCCCGGAGCTACTATTAAAGTATTGCAAAAAAGCCCGCTCGGAGATCCAATCGCTTATCAAGTGAGCAATACAACCATTGCACTGCGTAGTGAAGAAAGTTCCCTTATTTTCGGAAGATTAATAGGAGATGATTCAGAATGAAAAAACATCGCATTGCATTAGCAGGAAACCCAAACACTGGGAAAAGTACATTGTTTAATACATTAACAGGGTTAAAACAACATACTGGAAACTGGACTGGAAAAACAGTGTTAAAAGCAGAAGGTGAGTATGAACATAACGGAAGTATATATACTCTCATTGATTTACCAGGAACGTACTCTCTTTATTCAAATTCTACAGATGAAGAAGTAGCGCGTGATTATATCATTTTTGAAAAACCTGAAGTAACCGTTGTTGTTGTGGATGCAACTGCAATGGAGAGAAATTTAAACTTAGCGTTGCAAGTTATGGAAATGACAAAAGACGTGGTAGTTTGCATTAATCTAATCGATGAAGCTGAGAAAAAAGGAATTGTCATTGATGAAAAAAAATTAGCAAAGTCACTCGGAGTCCCTGTAGTTAAAATCTCGGCTCGAAACCGAGTTGGAATCGGCCATTTACTAAGTGTAATCGCTAAAGTAGCAAATAAAAAATTACTCCCAACGCCTGTTCAAATTACTTATAATGAGCAAATTGAAAGCATGATTCAAGAATTAGAACCGCAAATTTATAAAGTATTCGGAGATACTTATCCTGCACGCTGGGTGGCACTTCGTATATTAGATGGAGATAAAAATTTTCTAGCAGCACTCCAAAAACATCATAAGGAGCCGCTTGTAAGGGAGGTCGTAATAAATGGAATCTCACTCAGCCAGTAAAGCTCTTCCATTAGATTATATTGTTCAGCATGCACAAACACTTACAAAAGAGGACATACGAGACGATATTGTAGGTGATATTTATCGAACTTCCGCAAACATATGTAAGGACGCTGTTCAATACACAAATACCGATAAGTTATATCGTTCAGAGAAGCTAGATAAAATTTTCACTTCTCCTATATTCGGATTTCCAATTATGCTCGGAATTTTATCTATTATTTTTTACCTTACAATTGCTGGAGCTAATGTGCCATCTGCTATGATCGCTGAGTTTTTCGGGTGGGCAGAAGGTCATTTAACCGCTTGGTTTCAAGCGATGCATGCACCAACTTGGTTACATGGCATCTTAATTCTTGGCTTATTCCGTGGCACTGGCGCTGTAATTAGCGTTATGTTACCACCTATGGCTATTTTCTTTCCTATGTTTGCTTTACTAGAAAACTATGGATACTTACCACGTGTTGCTTTTAACATGGATCGTTTATTCAAACGATCTGGTGCACATGGAAAACAATCATTAACAATGGCAATGGGATTTGGTTGTAATGCTGCTGCCATTATGTCAACACGCATTATCGAATCACCGCGCGAGCGTATGTTAGCAATTTTAACAAACAACTTTGTTCCATGTAATGGACGTTGGCCTACGTTAATATTAATGGCATCATTATTTATGGCTGCTGGATATACTGGCAGCATGCAAACACTTGTTACGGCTGGTGTTGTGGTTGGAATGGTTGTAATTGGGGTTATTGTAACATTAACCGTATCTTGGGTATTATCAAAAACCGCTTTAAAAGGTGTCCCAACTCACTATACATTAGAATTACCACCATACCGTAAGCCAAAAATTTGGAACACAATTGTACGTTCCACGCTTGATAAATCCTTGTATGTTTTAAAACGTGCGGTTATCGTCGCTGCACCTGCCGCTGTACTAACTTGGGTATTAGCAAATATTTATGTTGGTGACACAAGCCTACTTATGTATTTTGTAAATTTCTTAGATCCATTCGCTAAATTACTAGGTCTTGACGGATTCATTCTAGCTGCATTTATCCTTGGATTGCCAGCTAACGAAATTGTTATTCCAATTTTATTAATGTCTTATTTATCAACTGGTGCTTTAACAGAAATAGATGATTTAAATCAAATTAAAAACTTGTTCTTAGAGCATGGCTGGACGTGGTTAACTGCATTAAACACAATGTTGTTCTCTCTTCTTCATTTCCCATGTGGAACTACATTGGTGAACATATATAAAGAAACAAAAAGTCCTAAATGGACATTTCTATCGTTTGCAATCCCTACCGTTATCGCCATTGTTGTTACATTCCTCTCTACGCAATTGGTACATTGGTTAGGGCTTGTATAAAGTGAAACTTCCATCAGTAGGAGGATTCTTCCTCCACTGATGGCTGCTTTTCACCAATTAGATTCTTAGATTCCGCTAAAATTTATAGTAATAATATATAAAAGGAAACCTAGACTACAGGTTTCCTTTTTCATCTTCATTTGGATTTTCCCACGGCTGTGCGCCATATTTTTTAATTTTTTTATTCAAAAAGTGAATCGTATACGGAATAATTCCCATTAGAATCGTATTTATAATTGTCAAAGTAGAAGGCATTTTCATATCATTATCATCGCTCCTCTTTCCATTTAAAGATGCTGAAGATATCAGTAAAAGTTGCTCCATTTCACATTACTGACCACCTTTTGGCATCAAAGAACCTGAATGTTCTACCACCGGATGAACACGAACAACTATGTTACTCTTAGTAAAATAGTTCTCTCCCTTATCCCAATTTTTTTCTATCTTCTTCCACTCTTTATAATTATGCCGCTTATAATAATCTCCTAATCCAAGAACATCTGTTTTAAAAGATTTCTGCACTTTTTTTATCGTTCCCATCACTATACTCTCCATCTCTTTGGAGATGGATGTCTTCATTTGCTTGTCACTCCACACCTTTCCATCCCCGCCTAAATATACCTCCGCTAGTACACCTTCAGGATAAATATCAACTGTAAACTTTGGATGACGTGGTTCTGCGAAAGAAGCATGTATTTTTCGTCTTATTTTGTGAACTTCATACGTGAACGTTTTTTTCTCTTTTCGAATGGTTACAAAACCACTCGCTTTCTTTCCAATTATATAATTTAATCCTTGCGTATTTTTTCCAGTTAAAAGGCCGATCAATTTATTATCCTTTCCTTGAAACATAGCAGCCCCTTCCATTTTCACACCTTGTTTTGTTAATTGTAAAATCGGAAGCACAAAACTTCTCTTAGCAACCATCGTTTCTTGTACATCACCAGTGCGAACCGCTTCTAACATATATGCATTCGCGTCTGCATGATCTGCTAGCAAATCAATATATTTCGCTGGTAAATTTTCCGGTTTAGCACTTTGTTGTAAAATACGATCCGCTCGTTCTTTAGAAACAAAAATCCGAATATTTCTCCTCATTTCATGATCACGAAAAAAGACATCTAACGTTTGTTCTAAAACCATTGGATGTTTTAATAAGTCTTTTGAAAAAACGATAACTTGAATATGTGGAAAAAATAAAGAGCGACTAATTTTTTTAGATATCTCTCTGATTTGTGCAAATACACTATCAGCAGTTGCACTAATATTAATGTAATTAGCTCCTCCTTGACTTTTACCCCCGCCCTGTTGAGCTAACGAACTCGGCAAGACAAGTTGATACGTTCCCTTCATACGAGGTGGTTTCTTTGATTTACTTTCCTCTTTTGCAACATCAAAAGCTACTCCTACAACAAAACCTCTCTCTTCAATCTCTTTTCGCTCTGAACAACCACTCATACATATAAACAAGGCAATACAGCAAATACACTTATGAAGATGTTTCACTATTTTTGCCCCCCTTTATTTTATAGATAATGAAAACGAGCAGAGGAACAATGATAACGCATGCCATATCAACCCAAGCTAAGTAGGTACCATACCGAGTTACTTTCGTAACATTTTCAGGAAGCATGTTCAACAGATAAATTATTGGTGCACTTACAAAAATAAATATTTTCTTCTTAATAGAAGGAAACATTGAACAAAAACATATTATCGATATATCATAATACATAGAGGTAGTATTAAAAATTGTAGTAATCCAAGTCGTAAAGAAAATCGCATCGAAACGTTCTAAAAAACCGCCGCCAATTTCAATCTCCTTTCCTAATTCAATAACAGGGTACGTTAAACTCTTCGTCGTAGAATTAGAAAAGACAATAATACAAGTGAGATAGATGAGAATATATAATAAATTGGTAATCATTACTCCCTTTGCGGCAGCCAAAGGCGCTTTGTCTTTTTGCTTCACAATTGAAGAATAAAATAAAACCGCTTCAAATCCAATGAATGTAAATATAGATTCCTTCATCCCAACAGCATATTGGCTCCATTTCGTTTGAAAAAGCGGCAACAAATTACGAGTATCCATTAAATTTATATTTAATAACGACAAAGCTAAAATGGCACTCACCACAATTGGCAAAAATAACATGTTAAGACGGAGTAATGCTGCTCTAGAACCACTTACCCCATAAATAACAACAAGTAAGTAGAAAAATGATAAAAGTTCAATAGGCGTTTTACCAAATAAATATGTTTGTGCAATAATTGAAATAGCTCGCGCTTGATACGCCGTAATTCCAGCGAATGTTAACACTAAAATACCGGTGACACCATAAGCTACTGGCTTCGATAGGTGGGCACTTGTATATTGAAAAAACGTTTGGTTTGGAAATAAATTTGCTATTTTGGTAATTATCCAAGCAAAAAATGCACAAATCAAACCACCGAGAAATAATATGATCCATCCATCTGTGAAAAGAGTCTGTTCTGCAATCACACGGGGCATCGAAAGTGCTCCCGTACCTATGATGATCGAAGATATTGTAAATGTTAGCTCCCGAGATCCAATTTCTTCATCTCCGTATTCAAACGGTTTCAATTTATTTTCTCTCCTTTGAACGTAATGTTTTATCTTGCGTCTGTAAATAATCTGGTCTCGTCTTTAACATTGCCCTCGGTAACAATGCCACTTCTTCTTTCCAATCCTTATAAAAAGCAGGAGCTAACGGCGTAAAATAAGGAATTCCAACACTTTTTAAATTCGTAATATGGATTGCTAATGCAATTAACGCCAAAATAATCCCATATAGCCCAAACAGGGTCGCTGCTAAAATAAACGCAAATAACAAGAAACGAAATGTAACTGTTATACTATAAACAGGCAAAGAAAAGGTAGCAATAGCCGTAACGGCAATGACAATAACCATAAAAGGATTGACAATCCCCGCGCTTACCGCCGCTTCACCAATAACAAGTCCTCCTACAATCCCGACAGTTTGTCCAATTTGCTTAGGTAAACGAAGCCCTGCTTCTCTAATTAATTCCATTGTTAATGTCATAATGATCGTTTCAATATAGGCGGGAAACGGCACTCCTTCCCTTGCCCCAGCAATTGAATATGCAAGATTAGATGGAATAAGACCTTGATGATACGAAACAAGTGCAACATATACCCCTGGAAACAAAATTGCCATAAGTCCAGCTACCATACGAAGTCCTCTTAGAAGGGTACCAATAATCCACCTTTCATAATGATCTTCTGGCGATTGAAAAATATCCACAATAACCATAGGCGCGATGACAGCAAAAGGCGACCCGTCTACTAAAATAACCGCCTTTCCTTTTGCCAAAGAAGCTATCGCTCTATCTGGTCTTTCCGTATTTAAAAATTGTGGGAAAGGAGACAGAGTATTTTCCTCCAATAGGTGCTCAACTTTCCCAGAATCTAATATCACATCCGTTTCAATCGACTGTAAACGCCGATTCAATTCATTTACGATATAAGGATTGATTATATCTTCAATATAAATTAATGTAACTTCTTTTTGAGAGCGTTTTCCCATAATATAGGACTGAAATCGAAGTTTTGGGTCACGCAACTCACGCCGAATTAGCATTTTATTTGTTGCAATATCCTCAGTGAAACCTATTTTAGGACCCCGAATGATATTTTCTGTAATCGGCGGCTCTAAACTTCGTCTTTCCCATGCTCGACTATTAATTATTAATGCATGAGGAATTCCATCAATTAAAACAACTGTATCTCCTACTAGAACAGAAGTAATAACATCTGAAAATGTCTCAGCTGTATTTACTTCACCTATAGAAATAAATCTATCTAATAAAGTTTGCATGATTGGGGCTTTATTCGGAATCTCTTCTTGTTGTAATGGACGAATAACAAATTGATAAATTAAGTCTTTATCAGTAAGCCCACATAAAAAAACAACGGCACATCGAGTAGATGAGCAAGACAAAGCAAATTCTCGCACTGTTAAATCATTAGGAGACTGCAATGTTTCTCGAATAGAGTTTGTAATTGCAGATAAGCTTGCCTCTAAATTCGTCATCTACCTCACCTAACTTTCCTCTCAAAATGTTACCGTTATATTTCTCCATCTCGGGAAAATGTATGCAATGAAAAAAGCTATCTCCCTTTAGAAAGATAGCTTTTTCATTGCATACAATTCTTACTTCTCTAACGCAGTAGAATTGTATTGCACTTCAAAACAGATTTCACAAAAACTTCTACACCAATTGGTAAGGCATCTTCGTCAATTGTGAAACGAGGGTGATGATGTGGATATATAATTCCCTTTTCTTTATTCCCAGCGCCAATGAAGAAAAATGTGCCCGGTGCCTTTTGTAAAAAGGCTGAAAAATCTTCACCTGCCATCGTAGGTTGTAACTTACATACTCGTTCTCTTCCATAAAGCTCTAGTGCTGCACTTTCTACAATTTGCGTAACCCATTCATCATTCACAACAGGGCGATACCCATACTCGTAAGAAAAGCGATACGTTGCACCATATGCTTCTGTAATATGCTTTACAATACTTTCAATCCGCTGTGCAGTTTGTTCTCGTAATTCATGCTTTAAGCTTCTTACTGTACCTTCAATTGTTGCCTGTCTTGGAATTACATTATGCGTTGTCCCCGCATGAAACTGTGTGACAGATACAACAAGAGAATCTAACGGATTCGTAAGGCGCGATACGATTTGTTGAAGCTGGGATACTACTTGTGTACCAATAGCAATGCTATCAACTGTTTCATGAGGAATACCTGCATGTCCACCTTTTCCTTCTATTATAATGTTAAATACATCAGGCGCTGCCATCGCTGGACCATAAATAACTCCAACTTTCCCAACTTCTAAAGAAGCCCAAAGGTGTGCACCAATGATATAATCAACATTTTCCATTACGCCAGCAGCAACCATCTCTTGTGCGCCACCCGGAAAATTCTCTTCAGCATGTTGAAACAGAAAACGAATCTCACCTTTGATTTCCTCTCTTTGTTCTACAAGCGCATATACAGTGCCAAGAAGCATTGCAATATGTCCATCGTGCCCACATGCATGCATCACTCCTGGATATGTAGAAACAAATTCAAACTGATTCTCTTCCTGGATGGGAAGCGCATCCATATCTGCACGAATAGCAATTGTTTTCCCTGATCTCTTACCAATTAATCTTGCCATAACGCTATACTTTGTTGGTCGTGAAACTTCTAGGTGAGGAATTGTCTGAAGTGTGTCGTATACGAACTGAGATGTTTTTTCTTCTTGAAAAGATAATTCTGGATGCCTATGAAAATGCCTTCTCCATTCTACTAATCGTTCTTTAGAAAGAACAATATCTTTCACCTCATCCATTTATCCTCCTCCTTCCTTCACTAAGTTAAATGTTATTATAGCTTGAACCAATTATAAAATAAAGAATTTTCTGATTTTAATTAATTCAAAAAATGAAAGCTACCTAATATTAGATAGCTTTCATTTTTATAAAATAGTAATTGCTTGCTTGCCCATTTGTTCCCATGCTCTTTCAAATTCAGAACGTGATACTTTTTTATTCGGATTATTAGCTAATGGATCATTCATATATACATAATTTTGATCATATCCAACTACCACAACACTATGCTCATAATATGTAATTTTTAGATTCCCATCATTTGTATTCCATGTCTCAAAACTATCCTCAGCTAGCGGTTGAAACGTTGTATTTGCAATTACCCATACTGGTGAGCCTGAACTAATGACCTTATATATATCTTCAATCTCTCTTCCAGTTAAATCGATCGTTTTTTCAGGTACATATTTTTCTGCTAGTTTAAAAATAGGCCCATGATAAACACCATAACCAGGTTCAGATTTCGTATAAATATTCCCTACAAATCCTTCATGAGGATTTCCGCGAAGATTATTTTCTTTAAATGGAACTTTATTGACTTCACTTGCAAGTTGCATCTTATCTACTTGTACACCTTTATACTGCAATAACATTGCTAGACTCGTAACCTCACAACCTCGCTGCAATTCCGGAAGTTGTTTTATGAATGGAACATTTTCAATCATGGCTGTTTCTTTCATATCAAATAAAAAATTCACTCGTAACTCTTGGACTTTTTGAAGAATTTTATTTTTCCCTACAAAAATAACAGCAACAAATATAATCCCTATAATACATATATATTTAAACTTCTTTAACATATTCAAAACTCCATTACATCATTATTTTCATCAAACACCACTCTTTTTATTGTACCTTTCTTCTGCCTAGTTTGCTAGAAAGATGATTTAAATTATTATTCAGTTAAAGTGTTTTAAAATTCTAATTTTTTATAATAAAAAGAAAAATAAATATACATTTTCAGAATATTTTGCTATAATCGAAAATGTTTCTGTGTGAGAAAGAACACTCTTCCATTCACAAAGCGCGAAACAAGAGAAGCTAATCATAGTTATTTTTATCACCACTCTTACACCTAGAACATATACAAAATTAATCTCTATAGTGATATACAGAAAACTACTATCAGTATGTTTTTCATCCCCCACTAATGATTAGTAACACGAAGCACGCTCGATATTCATTGAGCAAAACAAACAAGGAAAGAGATATGGGGTGAAGGGAATATGAATCAAACAAGTACAGAACAAACGAATTTACAACGGACCATGAAAAGCAGACACCTTTTTATGATTGCACTTGGAGGTGTCATTGGTACAGGATTGTTTATGGGGTCAGGACAAATTGTCCATAACGCTGGACCAGGCGGAGCCGTACTTGCATTTTTAGTCGGTGGCTTCGTTATGTATTTAACAATGCTTTGTCTCGGTGAATTATCCGTCGCGATGCCAGAAGCAGGCTCATTCCAAAGTTATGCAAGCCGATATATTTCACCTGGTTTTGGATTTGTCGTTGGCTGGATGTATTGGTTGAACTGGGCTGTTACAGTTGGCGTAGAACTGACAACTGTTAGTATTTTAATGAAGCGCTGGTTCCCTGATGTTTCTTCATGGATTTGGTGCGTTATATTTGCGGCATTACTTTTTATCGTAAACGCTTTATCAGCAAAAGCATATGCAGAAGCAGAATTTTGGTTTGCCAGCGTAAAGGTTGCAACAATCATAGTCTTCATCGTACTTGGAGGCGCCGTTATGTTTGGATTCCTAGATTTCAATGGGAAGCCCGCTCCAATGTTACATAATTTCACTGAAAATGGTGGATTATTTCCTAACGGTGTTTTAGCCGTCCTATTTACAATGATTACAGTAAATTTCTCTTTCCAAGGAACTGAATTAATCGGAATTGCGTCCGGCGAAAGTGAAAACCCTGAAAAAACAATTCCCAAAGCAATTAAAAATACAATTTGGCGAACTCTATTCTTTTTCGTACTAGCAATTGCAGTTGTTGTTGGCTTACTTCCATGGCAAGAGGCCAATCTTGTAGAAAGTCCATTCGTACTCGTCTTTGACACAGTTGGAATTCCATACGCAGCAGACATTATGAACTTCGTTATCATTACCGCCGTACTATCTGTAGCGAATTCAGGACTATATGCGAATTCACGTATGCTTTGGGCTATGTCAAAACAAGGTATGGCAAGTCCTTTATTTGCAAAATTAACACGCAAGGGTGTACCATTGAATGCTTTAATTTTCAGTCTTATCTTTGCAAGTCTTTCTTTATTAACGAGCGTATTTGCAGCAGATACTGTCTTTTTAGTATTAACATCCATTGCAGCAATGGCAGCAGTTGTTGTCTGGATGTCAATTGCAGCTTCACAATTTTTCTTCCGAAGAGAATTTATAAAAAATGGCGGAAATATAAATGATTTAAAATATCGTACACCACTTTATCCACTTGTCCCAATTTTAGCTTTCTCTTTAAATTTTATTACATTCGTTAGTTTAGCTTTTATACCGGATCAACGCATTGCACTGTATTGCGGAATTCCATTTATGATTATTTGCTATATCTTGTATCAAATTAAATATAAAAAAGTTGTCACATTTGAACAGCAACGAAATATTACACGGGAATAAACTAAATATATAAAATATTCAACTATCTTACCTTATGATAAGATAGTTTTTTTCTATTTCTTGGATATCTTGGTATAACTTTATTTATCTTAAAATTTTCACAATCATGTTTTCGGCCGAAAAATAGTTTACAATGTTATCAAGTTACAAATGATATTCACCTTAAAAAGCGTGCATTTGTGTCTATTTTTTAACAATATAACAAAAACTATTGCCTTCTATAAATTAATAGGTTTATATTGTTTTATTGGCATAGTTTCAATCCAAGGAGAAAGGAGATTTTCAATCGTGCAACTAAAGAAATCGTTTTGGAAGTTGGCTTCACTTCTTCCTTTATCACTACTCTTGTTCCTCGGTGGCTGTGAGAAAAAACTTGCAGTATTAAATCCACAGGGGCCTGTTGCAAAAGCACAGTATGATCTGATCGTTTGGTCATTCGTACTTATGTTGTTGATTATTGCAATTGTATTCATCTTGTTTACAGTCATTTTGATTCGTTATCGTGAAAAACCAGAAAACATGGACTATGAGCCACCTGATCAACACGGTAACACATTATTAGAAATTATTTGGACACTCTTCCCAGTTATTATCGTTATTGCATTATCAATTCCAACGGTAAAAGCAACTTATGCATCAGAAGAAGTTCCAAAAGAGTCTAAACATATTAAACCAGTTGAAATTTATGTTACATCTGCCAACTGGAAATGGTTATTCAGTTATCCAGAGGAAAATATTGAAACCGTTAACTATTTAAACGTACCAGCTGGTACACCAATCCAATTTAAATTAACATCTGTTGGTCCAATGAACGCCTTCTGGGTTCCAGAACTTGGTGGTATGAAATACACAATGGACGGCATGATCATGGATTTATTCCTACAAGCTGATAAGCCAGGTTCTTACCTTGGCCGTAGCTCGAACTTCTCTGGTGAAGGATTTACTCACATGGAATTTGAGCTTGAAGCAAAGAAAAAAGAAGATTATGACAAGTGGGTAAAAGAAGTAAAAGAAACTGCTAAACCACTGACAGAAGAAAAATATAACGAAATCATTAAACCTGGTGTAGTAGGGCGTATGACATTCTCTAGTCACCACTTAAAGTATGTAGATCCAAAATCACTTGAATACTGTGATTACAACTACTACAAAAACAAAAAGTAACAGATACTATTCCAACAGATTGGAGTGAACACAGTGAAGCTTGATGAATTTTTTGTCACAGGTGATCCGATTATTTACGGAGCTGACGCATCTATCGTTCTTGTGACATTAGCAATCATTTTCGTACTAACAAAGTATAAAAAATGGAAATGGCTTTGGGATGAATGGTTAACCACTGTTGACCATAAAAAAATCGGTATAATGTATATTATATCAGCCGTATTAATGTTATTCCGTGGTGGTATGGACGGTTTGATGATCCGTGCACAATTAACATTCCCGGATACAACATATTTAAACGCTGAACACTATAACGGAATCTTTACAACGCATGGTACAGTTATGATTCTTTTCATGGCGATGCCATTTGTTATGGGATTAATGAACGTTGTTGTACCTTTACAAATTGGTGCTCGTGACGTTGCATATCCATTCTTAAACGCATTAAGTTTTTGGTTATTCTTTATCGGAGCAATGTTATTCAACATCGCTTTCGTTATCGGAGGTTCTCCAGACGCTGGGTGGACATCTTACTTCCCAATGGCTGGTACCGAATTTACTCCTGGCGTAGGAAATAACTTCTATGCAATTGCACTGCAGATTTCGGGTCTTGGTACATTAATGACAGGTATTAACTTCCTTGTTACGATCTTAAAAATGCGTACACCTGGTATGACATTAATGAAGATGCCAATGTTTACTTGGTCAATCTTAATTACAACAATTATCATTATTTTCGCTTTCCCAGTATTAACAGTTGCTCTTGCATTAATGACATTTGACCGTCTATTTGATGCTCACTTCTTTACGATGGCGAGCGGCGGTATGCCAATGCTATGGGCCAACCTGTTCTGGGTATGGGGTCACCCTGAGGTATATATTGTTATCTTACCGGCATTCGGTATTTTCTCTGAAATCATTAGTACATTCTCACGCAAACGTCTATTCGGTTACAGTGCGATGGTGTACTCAATGGTTGCAATTTCTTTACTGAGTTTCTTAGTATGGCTTCACCACTTCTTTACAATGGGATCTGGTCCAGCTGTTAACTCATTCTTCTCGATTTCGACAATGGCGATTTCGATTCCAACCGGGGTTAAGATCTTTAACTGGTTGTTTACACTGTATAAAGGACGTATTCGTTTTACAGTTCCAATGCTTTGGTCATTAGCATTTATTCCAAACTTCGTAATCGGTGGGGTTACAGGGGTTATGCTTGGAATGGCAGCAGCTGACTATCAATACCATAACAGCTACTTCCTAATCGCCCACTTCCACTACGTATTAATCGCAGGTACAGTATTCGCAATGCTTGCTGGATTTACGTTCTGGTATCCAAAAATGACTGGTCATATGTTAAACGAACGCCTAGGTAAATGGACATTCTGGATCTTTATGAGTGGATTTAATATCTGTTTCTTCCCAATGTACTTCTTAGGTTTAGATGGTATGACTCGTCGTATGTACACTTATTCAGAAAGCCTTGGATGGGGTTGGTTAAACCAAATCGCATCTGTCGGTGCGGTAATGATGGGTATTGGTTTCCTATTATTATGCTACAACGTAGTTTGGAGCGCACGTCACGGTGAGCGTGACACTACTGGAGATCCATGGGATGGTCGTACACTTGAATGGGCAACTCAATCTCCTGTACAACATTACAACTTCGCTAAACTTCCTGAAATTAAAGAAGCTGATGCTTTCTGGTTCATGAAGAAACGCGGAGAAACAATTACACCAAAAGCAGATGAATTAAAACCAATTCACATGCCAAGTAACTCTGGTGTGCCAATTATTATGTCTAGCTTTATCGGTCTTGCTGGTTTTGCGTTAGTATTTAGCTGGTTCTGGTTAGCAATTATTGGCGGTATCGGTATGCTAGCTTGTATGATCTACCGTTCATTCGATTATGACGATGGTTACTACGTAAGCGTTGATGAAATTAAAAAAACAGAACATGTAGCATGAGAGGTGAAACGAAATGGCGGCTTTAGATAAGAGCTTACCTTTAGAATATCAATCTGAACAAAGCAGATTGAACATTCTGGGGTTCTGGATTTTCCTAGGGGCTGAAATTATGCTGTTCGCAACACTTTTCGCCTCTTATCTAGTACTTGCTGGTCGTACGGCAGATGGTCCAACGCCAGCACAACTGTTTGAAGTTAAAACACTTTTAATTCAAACACTCCTACTTTTAACAAGTAGTTTTACATGCGGTATCGTAATTCATGAAATGCGTAAAAACAACCAAAAAGCTATGTTAGGATGGTTCCTTTTCACATTACTTTTAGGTGCAGGCTTCCTATTTTTTGAAATTGAAGAATTCATCATGTATGTTGGGGAAGGCGCGACGATACAAACAAGCGCATTCTTATCTGGATTCTTTGTTCTTCTTGGAACACATGGTGCCCACGTAACAGGTGGTATCATCTGGGCAACTTGTGTAATCATCCAAATTTTAAAAAGAGGTTTAACACCAGTTACAGCTCGTAAAGTATTCATTATCAGCTTATACTGGCACTTCCTTGACCTTGTTTGGATCTTTATTTACACACTAGTTTACTTGAACGGGATGGTGGCGTAATAATGGGACAAAACAATACTCAAGCAAATGGACACACGCATAGCGGTTTTCCATGGTCACACGTTTTCGGGTTCATTTTATCGCTTGCACTAACGTTTCTTGCTTTATACGTTGCGCTTTACACAACCTTGCCACTTTCAACGATATTAACAACTATTATCATAATGGCACTTGCGCAAGGTTTATTACAATTAATTATGTTCATGCACTTAAGAGAAGGAGAAGGTACAATTCAAATTGTTACAATGATATACAGTTTCTTCGTTGCAATTGCAACAGTTGGTCTTACTGTATGGATTTTCTTCTCTATGTAATGAACAGAGAACGGACTGCTGAGGTAATCTCAGCAGTCTTTTTATTTATTCCCCTCCCCTTCCTTCCTATTCACATTACGGAAATTACAACATTATCATGTAAACCATACGTATTATGACAAATGCATGTGAAAACTCTTTCTTTATGAAATCGAGTTCACATGCATTGCTTTTCTTCAAATAATATAGCTAAAATAAGTACTATATTATTTGAAGGGAGAGAACGCAGTGGAACATCATTCCTCAGTCTTATCACTTATGATTGTTGTCGCAATCGCGTTTTTCATTCCCCTTTTGTTACAACGCTTTAAACTAAAAGCACTTCCTGTCGTTGCGACAAGTGATGATGAACAAAACTTATTATTAGCAGAACACGCAAAAGAATTAGGTGTTGATCATGTTATTGCAAGTGTAGAGGATCCTCTTCTACAAGAAAAAGCAACGCAAGAACATATTGCCGTATTCTCAACCATCAACTCTACAAGAATTTTATTACGTGCACTTATCGATAAATCAAGTCTCGTTCGTTTAATTACAACAGCAAATGAAACGCTTCGTGAAGTCGAATTACGTAGTAATAAATATAACGGTTTGCCGCTTCGTCGTTTACCGTTCCTAGGTGACGTGCTCATCATTCAAATTTATCGTGGTAATAATGCATTAGTGCCACATGGTGATACAAAATTACAAAATGGTGATACTCTCCTTGTAACAGGTTCAAAAGAACACATTGATACAATGAAAAGTATATTAGAATGAGACAAATCCCCTCGCAACTTTAGGAGGGGATTTTTTCATATATATTAAAAGAAAATGGATGTTCAATACCTCAAAAATTCTTCTTAAGATTCTTACTTCAACATGGTAAAATATTACTATCATATATTATGGGGATGAATCACACAATGTCTATTTCAACTTTAGCTCTTTTGTTATTAGCAGAAGTACTCGTTGCCATTATTCTTATTGGCATTAGCATTGAAATCTGTAGCTACGGATGGAAGAAGTCAAATGGAACGAAATACTTTTGTCTCTTTCTCTCCCTTCTCATTGGTACTAGTAGCATACTAGGTCTTTGTGTTGCACCTGCCTATTTCTTTCTACAACTTATAGAAAAGGCGTTATAAGAAAGGATGATTACGTATGGTTACCATTAAGCTTATTGATGCATCTGAAACATACGAACTACGTCAAAAATTTTTACGTCCAACTCAATCTCTAGCCGCTTGTCAGTATCCTTCTGATTATAAACCCCATTCCTTGCATCTAGGAGCATTTCTAAACGAAGAACTCATTAGCATCGCTTCATTTTCACCTGAAGCAGAACCTTCCTTACAAGGAGGTAACCACCACTATCGTTTACGAGGCATGGCTACAGTGCCTACCTTTCGGAAACAACATGCTGGAACCTCATTAATTAAACACGCCGAAACCATTCTAAAAGAACGCCAAGCAACAATACTATGGTGCAATGCTCGCATTACCGTTACAGATTACTACAAACGATTAGGATTCCTAGAACATGGTGAAATATTTGATATCGATCCAATTGGGCCACATAGATTGATGTATAAAGTATTAGGTTGAATAGTGAATATACAATTCACATACGCAAAATAAATGATACATATCAAACGGAATAAGCCTTCCATATGCGTATGGAAGGCTTATTCGTCCTCTTCATCTCTTATTTTTCTTCTATAATTATAAACATATAGCGATGGCACTAAGAAACAAAGAAATATAATAAGACCCATTATTCCTGTGTCCTTTAAGGGAGTATTTGGTGTTACAATTGCATTAATCCCCATAATTGCAATCGCAATTATAGTAGGAATCAATAGTAATTTTAAAAAATAGCTACGTTTCACCAGTTCTCCGCTTTCATATACTTCAACTGACTGTTTTAAGTTCAAAAAGTTTACTAAGATGATTCCAACCATGAACAACATCAGTAAATCGGAAACCCCTTCATATCCGATTCCTTTTATGACATAGCGGTAAAAAATCATCCCTAATATCACAAGGTTTTGTAAAACAAATGCCATTCTAATATGTTTTAATCCTTCAATCATTAACCGCTCATCTTTCACTATTCTCATTACTATTTGTCGCTCCTTTCCTCCCAAAATAAATCATTTAATGTTTGGTTTAACGCATAACAAATATTCAAACATAACTCTAAAGAAGGATTGTACTTCCCTTTTTCAATTAAACTAATCGTTTGCCTTGTAACTCCTACTTTTTCTGCTAATTGTTGTTGTGTTAAATCTAACTGAACACGAGCGACTTTTATTTTACTTACAGCCAATCCATGCCCCTCCTCTACTATTAATTGTAACATATATATTCCATTACTCAATTTATAAATTACATAATAATTAAACTTCTTTTTCATTTTTTCATGCTTTATATTAGGTTCCTACAAATCACACTTTCACTTTATTATACACGAAAAAAGGGTACTTCCTACGAGAGGAGTACCCTTTTCTATATGATTATAAGAACAAATGACACCCAAATAAAATCGCGAAAAAATACAGAAGCGGATGAACTTCCATTCCTTTCCCCTTCACAATTTTTAAAATTGGATAGATTAAAAATCCAAGTGCAATTCCGTTCGCAATACTAGATGTTAATGGAATCCCTACGAAAATTAAAAATGCCGGTAATGCATCTTCAAATTCACTCCAGTTAATATCACGAATACTTTGTGCCATTAAACTCCCTACAATAATTAATGATGGCGCAGTAATTGCTGCTACACTCGATAAAGAAGCAATTACCGGACTGAAAAATGCAGTAACGATTGTTAAGCAAATGACCACAATACCTGTTAACCCTGTTTTACCACCTGCTGCAATTCCCGCTGACGATTCAATCGTTGCTGCTGTTGGGCTTGTCCCAAACACAGCTCCCGTTGTACCACCGATTGCATCAGCAATAAATGCTTTACCGAAACGTTTTTCAGCATTATCTGTATTTAAACCCGCTTGTTTAATGAGGCCAAGCAAAGCCCCTGTTGTATCAAATAATAATACGAGTAAAAATGAAAAAACAACGCCGTATAATCCATATTCAATTACATCAGAAAATGCAGTCATCGGATTTGAAACAATGATTCCCTTTGGTAAATGGGGAATAGCTGTAATTTTATCCGCAAACTTAAGCTGACCTGTAAAAAAGGCAATAATTCCTGTAACAATCATACTAATAAACAATGCACCACTCACACGCAATGCCATTAACACTGCTGCTAATGCTAAACCAACTAGTGTTAAAATAACAGCTGGTGAATGAAAATCTCCAATTGTAACTAAATTAGATGGATGATCCACGATAATCCCAGATAGACGAAGACCAATGAAAGCAATAAATAACCCAATCCCACCTGCAATTGCCTGTTTTAAACTGTCTGGAATTGCGACAATAAGTTTCTGACGAAATGAGGTGAAAGATAATAAAAGAAAAATAATACCTGTGACAAATACCGCCGAAAATGCAACGACATATGTAATACCTTCTGCCTTTTGTACAACAGAATAAGCAAAGTACGCATTCATCCCCATTGCTGGAGCAATGACAATCGGATAATTTGCTAAAAATGCCATACATAATGTTCCGACAACTGTTGCAATAATGGTTGCCGTAAATGCTTGATCAAATGGTACACCTGCATCAGCTAATATTTTCGGATTGATGACAAGAATGTACGCAAATGTAAAAAATGTTGTGATGCCAGCTAAAATCTCTTGCCTCACAGAAGTGTTATACTTTTGTAATTGGAACATACTTAGGTACCCTTCCTACACAATGAATTATTATCACACATTCTTTTCTTATTATTATGCAAGAAAATGTAATACTTAATCTTACCAACCAATAAAAAGCAGAGTCAATATATCCACTAATAGTTCGAATTTTAAGTTTAGGTCTGACAAATATAGATATAGTACAGCATACATCGACTATTTTTGTAGCATAACAGCAAGAAATGTTTTATAATTTAAAATAGTTAAATATCAAGTAAGCGTATTCAAACTTTTTCATCCTACAAGGAGGCTTCTTATGCAAAACACAAACAAATCAGGAAATTTAAACCGCGGTCTAAAACAAAGACACATCACATTGATGTCTCTTGGATCCGCTATTGGTGTAGGACTATTTTTAGGATCTGCTTCCGCTATAAAATTAGCTGGACCTTCTATTCTATTAGCCTATATGATTGCCGGACTTGTTATCTTTTTCATTATGCGTGCTCTTGGGGAAATGGCAATTGAACAACCAGTTGCTGGTTCTTTTAGTAAATATGCATATGATTATTTAGGACCGTTAGCAGGTTATATCACCGGTTGGAACTATTGGTTTTTATGGGTTATTACTTGCATGGCGGAAATTACTGCCGCTGGTATCTATATGGAATTTTGGTTCCCAGATATCCCGCGCTGGATTTGGGCATTAATGGCTCTTGTATTAATGAGTGCATTCAACTTTTTATCTGTAAAAGTATTCGGAGAACTTGAATTTTGGTTTGCTTTAATCAAAATTGTCACAATTATCTGTATGATCGTGATTGGGACAGGCATTATTCTATTTGGATTTGGAAATGATGGCATCGCTACTGGAATTTCGAACCTTTGGTCACATGGTGGCTGGTTCCCAAATGGTTTTTCTGGGTTACTTCTTTCCTTACAAATGGTTTTATTTGCTTATCTAGGAGTCGAACTTATCGGTGTTACAGCTGGTGAAGCACAAAACCCAAAGAAAACAATCGCGAAAGCAATTGACAACGTATTTTGGCGTATTTTACTGTTCTATGTTGGTGCTTTATTTGTTATGATGGCAATTTATCCATGGAATGAACTTGGCGATAAAGGAAGTCCGTTCGTATTAACATTCCAACAAATTGGCATAGCAAAAGCAGCGGGTATTATTAACTTTGTTGTCTTAACAGCAGCTCTTTCTTCTTGTAACGGTGGTCTATTTAGTACAGGACGTATGCTATTTACATTAGCCGAGCAGAAAAAGGCACCTGAAAAGTTCGGTCATTTAAATAAAAATGGCATTCCAAGTAAAGGAATTTTAGCAACTTCTTTCGTCCTACTCATTGGTGTTATTTTAAACTACCTTGTTCCTGCAAAAGTATTTACATGGCTTACTAGCATTTCAACGTTCGGTGCAATTTGGACATGGGGGATTATATTAGTTGCCCAAATCCAATTCCGTAAAGGATTACCAGCACAAACTAAGCAAAATTTAACGTATAAAATGCCTTTGCATCCATTAAGTTCTTATTTTTCACTCGGTTTTCTGACATTAGTATTAGGGATTATGGCTTATTCAGAGGATACAAGAATCGCATTAATTGTCGGTCCAATTTGGTTAATTGCATTGGTAGTTGTATATTACTTAAAAGGATTTCATAAGATAGATGCTGCAGCAAATTCAAAAATTAGTTAAATATGTTACCCCTTCCTGATAGCGAGGAAGGGTTTTTCTTATTTTTCACACAAATATTTATCAACAAAATTCACGTTATTTTTACAAATTTTTTTTATATTTCACATTTTCCATCTTTATTTTCATAAAAAAATCTATTACATTATTAAGGCACATATATTTATTATTAGGGGGATTCTTCTATGAAGAACAAAAAATGGCTTAAACTTTCTTTAGCAACAGCAATTACACTCAGTATCGGAAGCACTTATATTCCACCTGCTTTCGCTGAAAGTTCTACAGATCCAGCACCTGAAATTGCTGCAAAAGTTGTAAATCAAAACAATGGGAAGAAAGTATTATTTGATAATACACATGGGCAAACAGCAGGTACAGCTGATTGGGTCATTGATGGTGGTTTTTCCGATTTTGGAAATGGTATTGCTAAAAATGGATATTTTGTAAAAGAGCTTCGCCAATCTACACCTATTACATATGAAAATTTAAAAGATTATAATGTGTTTATCGTTCCTGAAGCAAATATTCCTTATAAAAAATCTGAACAAGATGCTATGTTACAGTATGTTAAAAATGGTGGTAGTATTTTCTTTATCGCAGATCATTATAATGCAGACCGAAATAAGAATCGCTGGGATTCTTCAGAGGTATTTAATGGATACAGACGTGGTGCATGGGACAATCCTGCAAAAGGTATGTCTAATGAAGAAGCAAACTCGCCAGCAATGCAAGGAGTAGAAAGCTCCGATTGGTTATCTCAAAACTTTGGTATTCGCTTTCGCTATAATGCGCTTGGAGATGTTTCTGCCAAAAATATTGTATCACCTGAACAATCCTTTGGTATTACGAAAGGTGTTTCATCAGTAGCTATGCATGCTGGTTCTACACTTGCCATTACAAACCCTAAATTTGCAAAAGGAATCGTGTACCTTCCAGAAAACCCATCAAAATGGAATAACGCTGTTGATAGTGGTGTTTATAATGGTGGCGGTATTGCAGAAGGCCCTTATGCTGCAATTGCTAAAGTTGGCCTTGGAAAAGCAGCCTTTATCGGTGATTCTTCTCCTGTTGAGGATGCCTCGCCAAAATATGTTCGTGAAGATACAGGACAAGCAAAAAAAACATATGATGGATATAAAGAAGAAAATGACGCTATTCTATTGGAAAACATTGTGAATTGGTTATCTAAAAAAGAAACTTATACAAGTTTAGATCAAGTAAATGGCTTACAACTTGATAACCCGACACCTTTGCAAACATTTGAACAACCTAATTTATCAACTGAGCCACAACCAGAACCTTGGAGCGCTCCAAATCAAGGATATAAATGGTTCAATACAAATACATTTAAGCCAGGTTCATATGGATATAGCAGTACAGTAACTACACCTGTAAATAATTACGTAGTTACGCATCCTAGTATCCTGCCAAACAATGAAGTATTCCAAGTGAAAATTCAATTAAATAACTTATTACCAAATACAACATATAGTAATTATTCTCTAGGGATTTTCACAACTGGAGGAACGCAAGTTGCGAAAATCCAAAATGAAAATGGTACTTGGCCTTCTAACTTTGGATATAGTAATGCATTCTCTTTCATAACAAACAGTCTAGGTTTTGCTGAAAAAGTAGTAAATGTACAACTCGCACCAAATACAACTGGACAAGCCACTTTGCGTCTTCGTCAAAATACAACGACAAAATATAATGAAGCTGTCACTATTAATAATAAATAATAAAAAAAGCAATCCTAAATGGATTGCTTTTTTACTACTCATCTTTTTCTTTTGAGAAAAACATTCTAGAAATAACAATTCCTAGTCCACCAATAAGTAAGAATAATACTGCACGAATCATCATTGATACTTCTGGTAAATCTAAGAAGAATAACTTGCTCACTGTCACAACTAGCACCACTAGCCCTGCATACAGTATTTCATTCATTCCTCTATTACGTCCAAACCAAACTGCAACTAAAGCATATATCATCCATAAAAGAGAGACAGGTACACTGATAATACCTCCGTCTGTTGAAAGAACCTCTCCTATTCTAGTAATCGTAATAAATACAAGTACCATAAAGCCGTACAGTGTAATCGAATACACATGTTTTCCAAACTGTTGTAACATTGGTTTCACTCTCATCATGCCATAATAAAATGTTCCAAGTAAAATGAAGTGAGCTACAAAAGCAGCTGACATAAATGCTTCAAATGGACTAACGAGCGTTTGAAGCATACCAATCGCATAAATGACAGCACTTATATAAAACTTAATTTCTTGTTTCAATTTAACGGCAGTAACAACACCTAAGAATCCTTGTAACATTAAGACGATCGATCCATTTACTAAGCTGAACTCATATAAAATTGCTAAACTAAACGATCCCATTGCAAATCCAAATAAAAGATCAGTAAATAATGATTTTTTATTTTTTCTATATTCAGCTACAAACATTACAGTGTGTACAACTGTACTAATTAATAATCCCCCTGTTGTAAAGTCTGGAATTTTTACAATCGCTAAAATAAAGAAAATTGCATTCGCACTAAACAACGCCATTCTAGGTTGATAAATAAAACTTCGGTTCATAAACATATGCCAAAAAAGTGTAATATGAATGAATCCATAAACAAGTGTTAGTTGTACATTTAAATTTCCTAGTAACGTTGTCATAATGACAAAGAAGACAAATGTTACAAGTACAGAAACACAATAAGACACCATATATAAATATTGATAACGGTTTTTATACGCATACCACAATAAACTAGTCGTTAATATTGTTTCATATCCAAAGAAAATGTAAGAATTAGGCGTTGTGCTATTTAATAAGAACGGTACAAAAAAGGCACCTACAGCTACAAATATAGCGAGATACTCTGATTGATATCGCTTAGCGAGATAAATGCCAAGTATACTCCAAATAATATTAAGTATAAATGCAATGCTTGCTGGAAAGAAATGATACAAATAATGTGCAGCAAATGTCGTTAAAACGATCCCTGTAATACTCCCCCCAGCTAATACTAATCCTAATGCTTGACGTTCCTGTTTTATTTGCATATCACCTACATAGTACAAACCAACTGATAATACTACGCCAAATACAATACGAATTGCTGGAGTAAGTAATCCCGCATCTACTCCCGCTTTAAAGAGCCAAATTACCCCAAGTAGCATAATAGCAACGAAAATACGCGGCAGCCATGTTTGACAAAATTTTATAATATCAAACGGTTCAGGCTTAAATGCAGAAATATCTACTTGTGTTATTTCTGGTTCTTTCACTCTTTCTTCACTAACGACAATTTCTTCTCTTCTCACATTTGGTACAGGGATACTAGTTTCTTGTTTCTTCTGCTCTCTCTCCTGTTGAACTTTTTCTTCTTCTATTTCCCTTTGCTGTGCCTTTAATTCATAGAGCGCCTCTTGGATTGTATCAATCGCTGTTTCTAGAGCTTCTATTTTTTTGTTTAAATCCTGTTTCATTCTCTCCCCCCTCTAATCATGCTGCTAAATAGCATTACACCTATAATTGGTTTAATTCCCAATTAACTACATCATACTATTAGTTTATTCATTTTTTAAGAGAAATTTTTCCTGACATTCTCCAATTTCCGCTATTATAGTACCAAATAGCATTTCCCATTCTATTTTTCGGCTTAACTAGAAAGTATTGTTTATGAGGTGTTACTTTGAAACAATCGACTTGGAACAGTGGCTCAAAAAAGGAAACCCGTGGCCTACGGCGCGCATGCCGGAATTTCTTGAAATATGCGACTATGCATACAAGCTCTTTACCAAATGCTAACGAACAATCTGCTTTAGGTTGCTGGTCTATTCATCTTCCCTTCAATTCTTCTTATATGCATGCAAAACGTAACTCAAACTCAATTAAACGATTTTATTTACAGACAGCAATCAACCGGATAGAGCATTTAATCCATCTAAAAACTACAGTTGAAAAAGAGTATCGTATTTATTTTGGTGTCTCTTTTCCTAACTTACAAACTTCTAATATTTTAATTGTATGTAGTGAACAAGGGATAGAACGATTTTTTGAAGGTTTTCTAGGTAGATACATGGATGGGCCACAGTGGGTTTCATTACCACAGGAACGCAATATCGAAAAAGAATTCGGCTTACATATCCCTAAAGAATTACAAGTAAAGGGATACACAGAAACTTTCACTGATTCTGATTACAACGACAAAGAAATATGGTTTATAGGAGAATTAGAGTGAATAAAAAAGGCGTTTCCCCGTATGGAAAACACCTTTTTTCTAATCATTTTTATTCATACAAACACTTACAATTATCCCAAAGCAACCACCTACAATTGCTGGAATAATCCACCCTACTCCTTCTGTATACAAAGGAATATATTCTAATATAGGTGTCCATTTTGAAAGTAACACATTACGATTTAAAATATCTATTCCACTAAACACTGCTACTATTCCAATCGTCACTGGATATACATACGTATACTTACCAATATACTTATGAAATAGCCCTAAAATAATAAGTGTTAAAGCAATGGGATAAATAAATCCAAGAATCGGAACGGATACTTTTAAAATTTGTGTTAGTCCTAAATTAGCAAGAATCATACTAACGACACTTAAGACAAAAGCCCACACTTTATAAGAGACTCTCGGAAATACTTCTGCAAAAAACTGACTACAAGATGTAACAAGTCCAATCGATACACACAAACAAGCAACTGTAAAAATAATTCCTAATAATATCATACCGCTCTGTCCAAATAATGATGTCATCACATGAGCTAATACTTGTGCACCATTATCAAATTTCCCAAGCGAGCCACTGATTGATCCAATATATCCAAGAATGACGTAAATAAGAGATAATAGAAGACCAGCACCGATACCTGCCATGCTCATATATTTTGCTAAGCCCTTTTCATCTTGTATTCCTTTGGTACGCAAAGCATTTGCCATAACAATTCCAAAGATTAATGCTGCTAAAGCGTCCATCGTTAAATACCCATCCAAAAAACCTTGAAATACTGCTGATTGCTTATAGTTCCCTATTGGTGCTTGAATCTCTCCTACTGGCGTAATCATACTTTTTATAAAAATAAGAGCAATCATACATAATAATAAGGGTGTTAACAGTTTTCCAAACAGCCCCATCAATTTCGATGGTGATAAACTTAGCCAATATACAATACTAAAAAAGATAAATGTATAGATGAGTAGTAATACATTACTCTCCCCTGAAACAAACTGACCTGGTCCCATTTCAAAAGCTAAACTTCCCGCACGCGGTATACCTAGACCCGGACCAATAAACAAATAAATTAAACAAGGAAAAATAACGGCAAAAGAAGAGTGTACACGATTAGCTAATCCTTGGAAACTTCCTGCTTTAGCAATCGCTATTACACCTAATATGGGAAGCCCCGTTGCTGATATAATAAATCCAAGCAACGCAATCCAGACATGTTCTCCTGCTTCATATCCAAGAAAAGGTGGAAAAATAAGATTTCCAGCCCCGAAAAACATCGAGAATAGCATAAGGCTCATAAGCAAAATTTCTTTTTTCTGTAATGATTTCATTTCTTTCTCCTTCTTTACTTTCAAATACGATAGAATCCTTTTCATCCTATATAAAGTGAAACTTTAATCAGCCCTCACCAATCGGGCTTTTACGGGCAGCTGATCCCCCACCTACCTTCCTTGTTTCTCTCTGAATCTTGAGATGGGGGTCTTACTGTCCGCAAATAGCGGGATAAATTCATTTTATTTCAATACATAGCCGTTACGCCTAACAAAACATGATTCGCACTCATTTTCTCTCTTTGTATTCACTTAGTATAAGGCAGAAAAAGAATCTAAGCACTTCTATGCATAAACGGATTCTCTCTTCCATCTAAAAAGAAAAGTATATAACTCAATTTTGATTTTCCAACACATAAGTTACAGCGATGCAAACAAAAGTAGACCTCCACTCGTTTTCTCCTTTTGTTTTCATGCGGCATGGTGCTGATGAAAAGTGCTCTGACCGCTTCTATCCATAGGCGGGTACTCTCTTCCATCTAAAAAAGCTTTTATATGTTTTTTCAATTTCTTGCACTTACACGCTAGAACAAACATAGTCCATAGTCTATCACAAAGAAAACATCTATTCTATATATACCCTATTTTCCAATTTCTTCTGAAAAATCGACCTTTATTGACATCGAATAGTTAATAAAGTAAAATATTAAGAATACAAAACTATTAACTTTGTTTTCGTTTGTGTCAGGAGGAAAATTATATGGAATCAGCGATACAACTTGAGAAGAAACAACAAAGGAACAAGAAACATCCTCCAGGTTTATATCTACTCTTCTTCACAGAAATGTGGGAACGATTTAGTTACTATGGATTACGAGGATTATTAACATTATACTTAACGACAGCTTTAGTAAGCGGTGGTCTTGGGTTTAGCCCCGGATGGGCACTTTCTATCTATGGCTTTTACACTGGAGCGTGTTACTTTACTCCAATGATTGGTGGATACTTAACTGACCGTTTTCTAGGTAGACGCTTAGCTATCACGATAGGCGGCGTGACAATGGCGATCGGTAACCTTACACTCTTTGCTTTGCAAAACCAAGTCGGTCTATACCTCGGACTGGCGCTTATTATTATTGGTAATGGTTTCTTTAAACCAAATATTTCTACGCTTGTCGGGGAACTGTATGAGGAACATGATCCAAAACGCGATAGTGCATTTACCATTTTCTACATGGGTATTAATGTCGGCTCATTTTTAGCTCCACTCGTTTGCGGATTTTTATCAGAAAATTTATTCAAAACAACAGTAGATGGCGTTGTTCATTACGGCTTCCGTTACGGATTCTTAGCTGCTTCAATCGGTATGATTATCGGACAAATTTTATTTACAACATTATCTAATCGCTTCCTTGGCGATATCGGTAAAAAACCAACAAGAGATTTACAAGCAGCATCTGGGCAACAAACAGCTGGTAATACACCACTCACAAAAAAAGAAAAACAACATACAGCGGTTATCGTTATTCTAACTTGCTTCGTTGTCTTCTTCTGGGCTGGTTTTGAACAAGCTGGTAGTTCGTTAACGCTGTATACAAACAAGTTTGTTGATCGTTCTGTATTCGGATGGGAAATCCCAACATCTTGGTTCCAATCAGTCAATCCACTATTTATCATTTTGCTTGCCCCTGCTATTTCAGCACTATGGGCTAAGCTTGCTACAACAAAACGTGGAGATTTAAAAATCCCAACAAAAATGGGACTCGGTATGATTTTACTTGGAATCGGTTATATAGTTCTTGTTATCGCTACATTAAAAACAGGTAGTGATGAACACAACATTACAGAGCAAGCAAACCTATTATTTATTGTTTTTACTTATCTTTTTCATACATTAGGTGAATTGTTCTTGTCACCTGTTGGATTATCAATGGTCAGTTCCCTTGCACCAGTAAAACTCGCCTCATTACTAATGGGCGTTTGGTTAGCTAGTTCAGGGATCGCTAACATTTTAGGTGGCCAACTCGCTAGTTTTACAACTTCACTTGGATATTCAGAAGTATTCACAGTTATAGGAGCAGTCGCTATTGTTTTAGGATGTGTTTTATTACTTCTTTCTAAAAAACTCGTAAAATGGATGGACTAAAAAAGCTGAGGGATTACTCCCTCAGCTTTTTTTCTTCGCTTTTACAAAATCCCCAGTAACAACAAAACGCTTCGAGTTATCAGATACGGACACACATGTAATAAGTGTAACTTCTGTTTTCCCGTGATCTTCTACTACTTCCCATTTATCAGGTGTTACTTCTGACACATTCGTAACAACGTACTCATACTCATTTTCATTATCATATAAATAGATTTTATCATTCTTTTTTAACGAAGATACATCGCTAAACAAAACACCTTTTTTCGACATGTTATGTCCTGCCAATGCATAATTTTCTTTTCCCATCTCTTGCTTCTCTTTTACAGTTGCTGCTCCTGATAATAAATTTTTCTCAGTAGAAGCATTTAAAATAGGTAATTTTAATGAAATACTTGGAATCTCAATACGACCAATTACTTGTGTTTCATCTAATGATGCATTCGCTACCTCTGATAAATCAGGTTGGTCAATTTTAGATGCATCTACAAATTTTGTATCCTGTTTTTGATATTCCATCTTCTGAACAGCTTGTACATTTTCTGTTTGCTTCTTCTCTGCCATATATCCGTCATAAAATGGCTTACCAATTAAAATGCCACCTACAACAAATAAAAGAACTGCTAGTATACTATATATTCTCTTCTTATTCATACATAATTCCTTCCCTTTACAAAATCTTACTTCTATATAAGATGATAAAGTAAGATGACTATATGTACAAGTGTGAGACGAAAAGGAAAAGAAATTTATTTACTGATACGGTAAAAACTTAACATTCCACCTGCTTCATCCGCGCTCACAAATACATCTCGACTGTTTACTTTATGAATCCCTTCCGGTGCTCCCCCAGCTGATGAGGCAAGTCCAATATAAACCGGGAACATCGGAATTGTTATATCAAAAAATAATACAGCATTTGCCCTTTCAGCAGCCACTGCTAAAATAGGATTTCCTTTTATCGTACCAGTTGCCACATTTTCTACTTCACTTCCTCGGTTTTCACTTCTGTTATCAGGGTATAAACCAGCAACTGCTGCTTTTTCATCAATCAGATTCATACTATCGTACACAAGCGAGCCGGCCTGACTCCATACAGTAATATTTCTTCCCCCTGACTTCACACCATCCTTCAATTCATTTTTACTAAGATCTCCTTCGTTGGCAGTAATGAGAAATCGCCCAGACGGGTCCCACGTCACACCATCTGGTTCTAAGCGTGCCGTTATCTCATCTTGAAAAGATATGGTGCCATCCTTTTTTAAATCTGCTTTATGTGTTGTCGTGCCAAGACCAAATATATTTTCAATTCGTTTTTCTGCAATATTTACGATTGCTACCGCGTTATTTTCTTGCAATGTAACAGCCGCTTTATCTCCTTTTGGGCTAATCGCTACATACTCTGGCTGCGGATCATGCTTATAAATTGCTCCATTACTAATGTTACTCATACCGATTGGAAGCTCCACATGTTCACCGCGCATGACATCACCGTTAGGAAATGTAATCAACGAAATACTTCCTGGTCGTTTTGTTTTTTTCATATCCACTTCATTATCATCATTTGGATCATTTTCTTCATCTTCATTACAAATAATCAGCGTTCTCCCATCTGCTGTTAACGCTACCGAATCCGGCCCTACACCTACTTCATACGTTTTTACAACTTGCTGCGATGCCAATTCTACAACCGCCACTTGTCCTTTATTTGCATGATAGAAATTATCCCCTGTACGAAAAGCAGCTAATGCGTACTTTCCGTCTGGTGTAACCGTTACACTCGTTACTTCTGCTTCTGTATGCATTTCTTTAAAGCTTACATTCCCTAACACTTTTATATTTTCTAAATCTGCAATTGATAAAATCTGAATTTGTCCTAAATCTGCTTCCGTCACAACAAGTGTATTCCCGTCAGGTGTTGATGCTGTAATCTCAGCCCTTCCATTTGGCATTTGGAATGAGGCAACTCGATTAATTTTTGTATCCTTATGTTTTTTACCTATAAAGTCTGTCACCATCTGTTCCACTTTCCCGCGGTATGCAGGGTTAGATATACTCCCCTGTGGCAACGTCTCTATTTTATTTACAACCTGCTGCGTATCCTTTTCTAATGTTTCTGCATTTACAACGTTTCCTGTCCATAATACACTTGCAATCATCCCACCATATAACAACGCTTTTTTCATTTCCTCACTCCTTTTATTCAATACGTCCAATTTCCATCATAAAAAACGTTTGTAAACCTTCACTTCGACATACATTAATTTTTTGTAAAAAATAGGATGTCTATTATAAAAAAAGACGTGCACGTGGCACGTCTTTAAGCAATTTTATTACGATATAGCGAAATGTGAAATATAGTCATTTGTATAAACAAGATTAAAAATACAATATATAATGGGTACGCAGGAATATATGAGGTTACACTCGGAGATATAACAAGTAATCCAGCTGCAATCGGTATAACATACCAAAGTGTCATAAAAGTTGTACGGCATGCTTTTGCTGTAATGACTTCTTCGCGCTCATCATCTTGTGGAAATAAAAGTGGAAACATCCAAAAGGATAATTTCTTATATTTTTTCTTTTGCACTTTATAAAAAATAGTTGATACAATAGCCACAATCAATAACAATAAAAACGGTGTTATACTCATAGATACTTCAAATGGTACTTTCTCTGTTTGAATAATGTTGGCAAATTCCACCTCAAAATAATAAAGTTCAACAAATGCCCAACTAGCCAATCCAATGTACAGTAGACTCACCATGTAAGAATAAACAATCCTATTCATCCTCTTCCCCCTCCTTATTTAAAACAAATACATCCTCCATCTTTAAATCAAACACATCACAAATCGTTAGTGCTAATAACAACGATGGAACGTAATCGCCCTTTTCAATTGCTGCAATCGTTTGCCGTGTTACGCCAACTTTTTCAGCTAATACACTTTGCGTGAAGTTAAAGCGGGCTCTCAGCTCCTTTACTCTATTACAAATGGACAATTTTACCACCTCTTACCATTATTGTATGCTATGCTTTACAAAATGTAAACTTAACTTAACATTTATTTTTTAAAAAAATCCAACTTTACCTGATGTAAAGTTGGATTTGATTTTAATTTAAAATTGTAACTTTAACCGTTCTTCGTCCCCAAGCACTCGATGAAGCTTTATCTGGCATTAATACATCGATTCTATGACCTTTAATATCGCCACCAGTATCGCCTGCAATTGCCTTTCCATAGCCTTCAACATATACAGTGGATCCTAGTGGAATAACTCTTGGATCTACAGCAATTAATTTCATTCCTGGGTTTGCTGTTAAGTTATGACCACTTGCAGATTTTACAATTTCACCTGGTTTATAACCATTCTCACCTGGATCAGCTGTATAAGCAGTTGCTTCTACATAAATTTCACGACCACCTTTAGCCGGTGCTGGCTCTGGCGATGCCTGTGTCGTATTTCCAGCTTGCTTTGGTGCTGGTGTTGACTCCACTTTCTTAGCTTGTGCTCTTTCTGCTTCCACATCTGCTCTGGCTTTTTCTTCAGCTTCCCTTGCAGCTTTTGCTTCTGCTTCTGCTTTTGCTTGAGCTTCTGCTGCTAATCTTGCAGCTTCTTGCTCACGAGCAATTGTTTCTTGTACTTCTTTCATACTTGATTCAACTTTTGCTTTTTCTTGTTCAGCTAAATTAATTTGACTTGCAATTTGATTATATTTTGCTTGCACAGCTTGTAAGTTTTCTTGACGCTTTTTCAAGTTTTCTTGTAAATCTGCTTGTGCTTTTGCTAACTTTTGTTTATCTACTTCTAAAGATGCCTCTTTTTCATCAATTACTTTTTTATCTTCTTCAATTTGACGAAGATCTTGCTCTTGAAGACGTAAAATTTCTTTATCTGCATCTAAAATTGTGGATACTGCATTCATACGTTGTAAGAAATCAGCAAAGTTCTTTGATTCTACTACAACTTCGACTACTAAATTTGTATTTGAGCTATTTTGAACAGAAACCATACGTTTTTTCATAATGTCTTTACGAGCAAGTACTTTATCTTCTAAAACGATAATCTCTTTCTTTTTCTGTTCAATTTGCTTATGTGTTTCATCGATTTTACCTTGAATAGCAGCTTGTTCCTCTTTGTTTTTTGCAATTGTATTATTTAAATTATGTAGTTCACTTTCAATATCTTGTATTTCTTTATTAACAGCTTGCTTCTCTTGTTCCTTTTGCTGAATATCATTGTTATTCTGCTGCAATTGCTGTTGCATGTTGTTCAGTTTCTCGTCGTTTGACTCAGCTTTTACAGCGACTGTACTAGAAAGACCAATAATTCCTGCTAATACTAGACTACTGATTCGCTTAAAATAGTTCATAATCCGACTCCCTTCTCATACAGTTATACATGATTTATTTTACAGTTTGTTTACAAACTCATTAAATACACTTTATTTTTCATGACAAAAAAATGAAAACAAACCATAAAATGTAATGAACTCTTAACTTTTAACAACTTACTTTCATACAAATCTTACAAAAAATAGATTCGTATATTAGAAACAACAGATTACACGACATTAAAAATATTGTCAAATCCTGTAGAAACATTACTGATACAAAACTAGCCTGCCTACAGTATATGACATCCTTCCACTAATTATATAAAGTGAAACTTGAACGAGTCGTTTTTTTCTTCACCTTCCACTGATTACTAGCCTCACTAATCATGATTTTATGGACAGTCAATCCGATAAATATCATTTTCTCTTACATTTATCGTGACATACATTTCATTGAAATGGTTTATGAACATTATGGCGAAAGGGAATTTAAAATATTTCTCTTTCTATTGTGTAATCTTGGGTGTATTCACTACTATTTTCCTATAAAGCTGAAAGAGTTGTCCTACTAAATAGGACGCTCTTTTTTTATAAAAAATTTGTCGTCTTCCTTTTATTTACTCCTAATTTTCGGAATAGTATAATATTAAATATATCATACATTATAAAAATAAATTACGAGCAGGATGGATTTATGTTAAAGATATCTCCATAACCTCGTAAGCATAATAAGAGGATTGCACATGTCATGACTGAAACAGGATATTCAATCTAATTTACTACTACAAATACAAAAGGGGTGCAATCATGTTTATTGTTACAAAACTTATTCATATTAAATTCGGTTATGAAGAAAATATTATTCGTTCTTTACAAGAATACTATCCAAACTCTGGTACATACGGGTTTATTAATCTAGAATTCTCTTGTATGAAGCGTACTGAACATGGTAACGAGTATATGATTCGTATATTATGGAAAACACAACAAGATTATCATGAGTGGATTTCTCAAAAACAAGAAACTACAACTATGCCATGGAAGCAACAATTCCAGAGCTATATTCTCTCATCAAAATCCAATGCTACGCATGTTAAATATCCGCACTAAAAAAGCCTTCTGCAAATTTGCAGTAAGGCTCCTCTTCATCCCTCTTTCCTATCGAAACAACTCGGCCTCTAAAAAATAAAATTTGATTTTACATTTTATTAAAGCTATAATGGAGTCCGATTTTTTTTGAAAGGAGCCACATTTTGACAGCTTATTTATTTCCAATTAAAACAGCATTTATTCTATTCCCCTTTTTAGCAATGATTCTATTGATTCCATTTTTAATATTTAATTACAGAAAATATGGCTATTTAAATAAATGGCGTTCATTTATTTTATACTCTTTGCTTCTTTACTTGCTAAACGCTTATTTTCTTGTTATCTTACCGCTGCCACAAACTTATGATACATGTAGCCTGCAGCCAGCTAATACACAGCACGTTCAACTTGTACCGTTTTATTTCATTCAAGAAATCAACAACCATACAGCAGCAGTATTAGCCAAACCAGCTACCTATTTCTACTTATTAAAAGAATCTGCTTTTTTACAAGTCGCATTCAATGCACTATTAACGATTCCAGTCGGCATATATTTACGTTACTATTTCCGCCTTGGTTTTTTACAAACAATCTTCGTTTCACTTTGTCTCTCACTATTTTTTGAGATAACACAAGTGACTGGATTATACGGTATATACAATTGCGCATATCGTTTATTTGATGTCGATGATTTATTTTTAAATACACTTGGGGGAGCAATTGGTTATTTCATCGCACCGATATTCACGTACTTCCTTCCTAAATCAAATGAATTAGATGCACATGTCGATTTAGCTACGAAACCAGTTGGATTTATTCGTCGTCTTATCGCACTGCAAATTGATTGGATTTTCTTATCTATTGTTGTGCCAGTTATAAAAAATAAAGAGAATTCTATTTTCATTTCTAGTATCCAGTCTTATACCAATCTATATGAACTTATTTTCACCCTATGTGCGGTCTTTATTTATTTCATCGTCATTCCGTATTTGACGAACGGAAAAACAATTGGTAAAGCGTTGCTTCGTATTCACATAAAAGGTAAAAATGAGCGAATTACCATTAAAGAATTATTTATTCGTTACGGCCTGTTCTATTTTGTTTTAGGTGGAATAAACTACATTCTCTCTAGTAGTTCCATATTGAATCAGACTAATCCATTAACTATGCTCATTATATTACTGTTTATGTTCTCAATTAATGGTTTCTTCATTATACATGTCCTATTACATGTATTTAGTCGCGATAAATTATTATTTTATGAGCATATAAGCCATACAAGAAATGCAATTACACTCAAAAAAGCTGACAAATAATTGTCAGCTTTTTTCTTAAATAGAAAACATTTTTGACAAATACGGATTTAAAAACATCCCCATTGAATCTATCTCTCTTCTAACTTCCAAGAAAGAGTTTAACTTAGGATAAACGAGTTGTAATTGTTCATATCCCATTGTATGCATTTTCCCCCAATGCGGACGTCCTTCATACTTTTGAAAAATATGTTCCATCGCTGTAAAGTACGCAGCATATTTCATACCTTTATACATATGCACAGCAATATAAGCTGAATCTCTTTCATATGCAGGACTTATCCATATATCGTCTCCTCGTACATAGCGGCATTCAATAGGAAAATGTACTTGAAACCTCTTTTCTTGTATAAGATTATGAATCTCTTGTACTACTTTTTTCATATATTGAGCAGGTATACTATACTCCATTTCATAAAAACGAACATTACGAGATGTAGCAAATATTTGATAGCTCGGACCCGTTGTTTGCGCATTCGGTACCGCCTTGGCGGACAGCCTACTAACCCCTTTACTTATAGATGGCATTATTTTGCATCCTTTAGACAATAATGAAACAGCTATATTTTCAAGTAGTTCTGTCTTGAACTTATGCCACTTTAAATCCATCCCTTTTCCTGTCGTTTCATCTGTAATTTTCACTTGGACATCATCTGAATATGGAAACACAAAAAATTCAAAATGACGATGTTTATTATATTCTTCCAGTCTGTTCATAACAGTAGAAAATGCTTCCTTTTTGCTTTTATAAACAAGCAAATAAGCTGGGACGACTTTTAATTTCACTTTTACAATAATCCCAAGCATACCGAGCGATAACTGAAATGCTTTCCAAAATTCAGGATGCTCTTTCTCGGAACAAACGATAGTTTCTCCCGAGGCAAGGACAGCGGTAATTTCCACAACCTGTGACGCCAAACTCCCAAATGTAATACCCGTTCCATGGGTTCCTGTACTAATAGCACCTGCAATAGATTGTGAATCAATATCTCCTAAATTTTCTTGTGCATAGCCTTTTTCTTGTAACATTCTTCCTAAATACGACAACTTTGTTCCAGCCCACACCTCTACTATTGATGATTGTGAATCCATGCTCAAAATCCCTTGTAACTCATCTAATGAAAGAAGAATTTCTTCCGTTTGAACAAGTGGTGTAAACGAGTGTCCTGAACCAACAATGCGAATTCGCTTGCCCATTTCTTTTGCCAAATGTACTGCTTTAATTACATCTGGTATATTTTTGGGATACATCATATATTGCGGATTTCCCTCTACATTTCCCGTCCAGTTTCTCCATTTCTGTCCTTTTATAGAAAGCATTGTCCATCCCCCCGGTATGTGGAATACTCCCCTATAATCTTGTTACTTACAATACGATGTAACGATGAAAAACGCTCGCATAGTTCACCTGCTTTACTATGTCGAAATAACATAACTCCTCCAACTGTTACATGCTCTGAACCATCATAATAAACAGGTGTTTGCACTTCGCCAGCTCCTTCTAAAGCTAACAACTTCGCCCCGCTTGGTTCCCAAATCATAGGTTCTTTATCTTTTCCAACTGCTCCTGAAGCAATATATCCACCGCCTAGGCAAGTATATATATGAGGTTCCGGTTGTCTAACAATCGGCAAAGCAAAACCAACAGCCGGTTCAAATCTAATATCTTTATAATAATCAAAGAGCTTAGGAGAGTAGAAAGCAGAGCCTATTGTAATCTCTGTGACAGATTCATCTTGCATTGTCGTTTTTATACTTCCTGTACCCCCTCCATTTACAAGGCGAATTGTACTTCCTTTCCCTTGTATTGCTTTTACAATATCTTGTCTTCTTTTCACTACTTCCATTGCTGATTTTCTTTTCAGATAGGAAACAACTTTATTTTTAAAACCTTGTTTTGGTACATCGTCTCCAACTCCTGCAATCTGTGCCTCATAGCCCATTACACCATCTATTTGTAAAACAGGAGATTGGATTACTTTTGCGATAACCTTTAAAACCTCAGTGGCAGTACGTATAGGAGAACGTCTAACACCAAAATGCAACTGAAAAAACTGACTGCTCATATCAATGTCAATACAAATGCGAAAGTATCCATCTACTTCCATTGCTATTTTCTCTAAATAATCAATATGCTCTACACAATCTACCATACAAGTGATGATCAAGCCTTGCTTTGTAAGTAAGCTAATTTCTTGAAGGGCTTGTTGATCATAAGCAGGATACCCCAGTAATAAATCATCAAACCCTTGTTTAATTAAAAATAATGCCTCCCTTGGTGAAAAACACATAATCCCCTGAAAACAACGATCTGCAGCTAAAATATTTTTCATCACTGACACAGATCGTAACGATTTACTTGCTATACGAACTTTCTTTCTTCCACATAATTGAACAATGGATTGAATGTTTCTTTCTAACGCTTCTTCATCAAGAAATGCACATGGTAAGGGAACTTTTTGAAATATGTTACGCTCCACGCTTTCCTCTCCCCTTCTATATATGTCTTATATATATTGGAAGAAAACTGATATTCTCCTGTATCTAAATAAAAAAAGTTTCTTCTTTACGAAGAAACTTTCTCACTATTTTATAGCAATTGCTGCCTCTACTATGTGTATATGTTTGTAACTAAGAAGTCACCGATTATTCTAACGATTTCCATATGTATCAAACCAAAGTTGAATGTATCCAGCTGTGACACGCTGTGCTTCTACTAAACGCTTTCCTGTTGCTGGTGTAACTTCTGCACGCCATTTATCAGCATATTCTTGCGATACAGCTGCCCACACGAACCAATCTTTTGTAGTATTATTTACAATGCCAGCATAATCTTGCTTAGCAGCTACCGCTGCTCCATGAAGCCAATCTGCAGGATTTGTTCCTTTCCAATTCCAATATCCATTTCCATCAGCCACTTTATAATTATCTTTAATTGTATCTACAAAGTTTTCATATTTAGAATGGAAACCTTGTGGATAAGAAAGGTTTGTAAAGTTTGCTGCATGCATTGGTTGATTGACATCCCCTAAGTAATGAAGCGATAAACCTAAATAAAAGAATGCTTGTTTCATATCTTGCTTTTGATACGATTCACCAGCAAATTTAAAATATTTAGCGCCTGTTTCCTTGGCCTGCTTAGCAAAAGGAATATACGTCTTTCCTGTATCAGGATCATAGAAATGAGAAGCAAATGTACTATTGTCATAGTAAGGGTTTTCATAATCAGCTGCATAAATGCCATTCTCTAACTCTGTACGCCATTCATTTAATAGTGCAACTTGATCTTGTTTTACAATCGTTGTATTACGAGACATAATATCAATTGCACGATTGACAATCCACAAATGGGAGTTCACACCTTCTGCATGTTTATCTTCAGCAGACCAATATTGAATGATTCTTACCTTATTTCCGCCCTCATTTTCATGGGCAAATGCTACACTTTGCAATGGCGCTACTAATATAATAGCTGCTGCTAAGGCTAGTACTTTCTTTTTCATATGAAAACCTCCGTTTATATGTAATTCAAGTCATATAGCTAACCTACGATTAGAATATCCCACCTCTCTACTCGTTTCTATTGAGAAAATAGATTATGCAAATGTTCATATCATTATTAATCCTGTACATCGTGATATGACTCATTTGCATTGTAGTGGACAAATATTAATCCTCTGCAAAGAAACAACTAAAATATTGTAAAAAATAAAGCAATCAGGTGCATATCCTGATTGCTTTTACTCTTTTTTTCGCCCTGATAATATACTTGGCAACTGAACATTCATCGCTAATTTATGAATAAATCCAAACACTAAACCAATTCCAATTAAAATATAAAATATCGTAAAGATTTTTCCAAAGTCTGTTTGCGGGCTAAAATCACTATCGCCAACTGTCGTTAATGTGACAACGCTAAAATATAGTGCATCAATCGTACGTAATCCCTCTACCGTACTGTAAAAAATAGTACCTGATATTAACGTTATAATCGTCAATACGAATAACACTTGAAATTCTTTATCTTTCCACGCTCTTAAACAAGCTTTTAACATTCGTTTTAAAGTTAATAAAAGTGAAAGCATGCGACTCTCCCTTCTTAATCGAGCTAATTCTCCAAGGGAAAGTCTATCACCTTTCTATACATAAAAAAGGAGCCTTCTTCTATTTCTAGAAAAAGACTACTTTCTTCTATATTATATATTATTTAGGTGAAACAAGAATTTTCACTTGATTTTTATCTTTTACGAGCGCTTCAAATCCTTCTTCTACAACTTGATCCACAGTAATTTTTTTCGTAATTAATTTCTCTGCTTGAATTTGACCAGAGCTAATTAATTTAATAACAGATGGGAAGATATGACGGTATCCAAGAATACCAACAAGTTCTTTTTCTTTTAATACTAAGTTGTTTGGAGTGATTTTTGCGTCTTTCTCCCATACGCTGACAATAACTGTTTGTCCTTCAAAGCTTGTACTTTCAATCGCTTGACGAAGTACAACTTCAACGCCTGTTACTTCAAAGCTAACATTTACGCCTAAACCGTTTGTTAAGTTACGGATTTCTGCTACCACATCTTGCTCTACTGGATTTAATACATAATCAGCTCCTGCCAATTTTGCTAACTCTTGACGTTCTTTAGAAAGTTCAACTGCAATAACAGGCGTTGCACCTGCTGCTTTAGCAGCTTGAATAACAAGAAGTCCAATTGGGCCACAGCCAAATACAGCTACAGCTTCACCTTCTTTTAATTTACTTTGACGCACTGCATGAACTGCAACTGCTGCTGGTTCTACAAGTGCACCTTGTTCATAAGTCATTTCATCTGGGATATGGTGAACCATATCTGCTGGTACTACAGTATATTCAGAGAAGCCACCGCCATCGCCACCAAGACCATGGAAAACAAGTTGTTCACAAACGTTATAATGACCATGTTTACAAGCTTCACATTTACCACAAGAATAAATAGGTTCTACAACAACGCGGTCCCCTACTTTATGATTTGTAACACCTTCACCGATTTCAACAACTTCACCACTAAACTCATGACCTAAAATAACAGGTGCTTTCACATGTGTTAGTGGATGTTCTTCTGTTGGAATAAAAATAGGTCCTGCTAAATATTCATGTAAATCTGTTCCACAAATACCACACCATTTAACTTTGATTTTCACTGCTCCTGGTCGTACAGTTGGTGCTGGAACTTCTTCTACTCTTACATCACGTTGATTATGCCAAAGTAATGCTTTCATTTTATGCATCCCTCTCTATGTATATATACTTAACCTGGTGAAGTTTACCAATCTATTATAATACTACTATCCATATATTTCAAAACACCAATCTCAATTTCACCAAATTTTAACAAAAAAGTTCACTTTTTTGTCACTTTGTACTTTTTTCCACATCTGTTAATTCAATTTCATTGCAGGTGAAATTCTCATTATGCCATAATAGCAGAGGAGAGGTGAACATCGCTTGAAATATTTCATTTATTTTATTGTTATCGTAGCGTTTTTAGATACATTTTCACAATTACCAATTATGAGTACTTATGCGCAAAGTCTTGGAGGAACCCCTCTTATTGTAGGTCTTGTTGTCGGGATGTACTCATTTGCCAATATGATTGGCAATATTATCGCAGGTGCATCTGTTGATAAATTCGGAGCAAAGAAAGTTCTCTATATTAGCATGGGAATTACAAGTTTCATAGTATTATTGTATACCGTTGTTCAGAGCGGCGAGCAATTACTCATCGTTCGCTTTTTACATGGATTTAGTGATGGCTTCTTAATTCCTGCTGCCTTTACTTTCTTATCTAAACAAACGAAATCTACAAAACAAGGAAAAGCAATGGCACTATCTGGTGCTGCTGTCGGAACAGCAGCTATCGTTGGCCCTGCTTTCAGTGGAATTATGAAAGCAACTGCAGGTGTAGAGTGGGTCTTTATTACGATTTCTATCTTAATGGTATTTGGTACAATCGTATCCCTGTTCTTATTACCAACCAATGTAACCAGAAAAGACGCATCACGGACACAAATGATGAACAAAGAAGATATGATAGGATTACTCAAATCCGAGCCTTTATTACAAGCATATATTGGCGCTTTTACATTAATGTTCTCACAAGGAATCGTCACATATATGTTACCGGTAAAAGTAGAAGCATTAGCGCTTAAAGCATCTACCACAGGCATGATGCTAAGTGTGTTTGGGATTACCGCTATCCTCTTCTTCTTGCTGCCGACAAATCGTATTTTTGATCGCTTTGACCGTTCAAAGATGATGCTGATCGGTATTGCGGTTATGGCACTTGCCTTATCATTACTTGGTATATTTACAACAAAAGGTATGCTCTTTGTTGTTATGATGATTTACGGAATTGGATTCGCCATCCTCTTCCCATCTATTAATGCTTTACTCGTTGAAAATACAACTGAAGATAAACGCGGGAAGGCATTCGGATTATTTTATGCTTTCTTCTCATTAGGTGTTGTTGCAGGCTCCTTTACAGTTGGAGCAATCGGCGCATCACCGAGCGTAAGCTTTGTAATTGGAACTGCATTCTTACTCACATTTGCTGGAATGATTTATGTCAGAGGAAAAATAAAAGAGACAATGGTGAATTAACTCATCATTGTCTCTTTTTCAATCAAATATTTACTTTAAAACCTCAACATATGAAGGATTAGCAGTTATATAGTTTCCTGATTTTAGCTTATACATTTTTGAACCATTTACAGTTAACGTTTCCACAACAGTGAATACATCACCTTGTTTCACAGTACCGGCCTTTGCATTCCAATTAGGTTGATTATAATAATATAATTCTTCTGCTTTCACACGAATTAAGAATGTTTTCTTCTGTAATCCAAATGCCTTTACTAAACCATTTGCATGCCCTCTTGCAAGTTGTTCTCTAAATGTTGCATTACCTAATTTTTGAGCATCTTCTGCTCGATCAATAAACCCATTCTCAGTTAATACTGCTGGCATATTCGTTTCTCTTAACACATGGAAATTATTCGTTTTAACTCCTCTATCATAAAGGTTAGTTGTTTTCATAATTTCTTGATGAATTACATTTTGGTAAGTCGTAGTTGGTGCTCCTGCATTGGGATAACTATAATCTTCATAACCAGTGCCGCCACCACTATTAATATGTACAGATAAGAAAAAGTCTGCTCCCCAATTATTTGCATCAGTTGTTCGCTGCGTTAACGTAGGGTATACATCACTCGTACGACTCATTCTAATTTCATGCCCTGTATATTCTGCATTTAAAATGTTACGAATACGTGTTGCAATATCTAATGTTAAGTCTTTTTCTCGTAAACCATTTCCAATCGCTCCTGTATCCGTTCCACCATGACCTGGATCAAGATAAATCTTAACTGTCTCCGCACTTGCATGTGCAGTTGGTATAGCAAAATACATACATGCTACACATAATAAAACAATACTACTTTTCACAAAAGCTGATAATTTTTTCAATGCTGTCACTTACTTTACTCTCCCTTTGTATATAAATTTACAAATATCCCCTACATTTCAAGTCTACTAGCCTCTACATTCCCTTCCTAAAAAAAGGATTTCAATTAAACTACTAAACTATCACTATCCTAATTAATTCTTTTGAATTTTACTCAAAATAAAAAACAAAATCAATATATAATTTTGTTTTTATAAATAATTATTTTTCAGATTAAAAATTAGTAAAACCTTGAAATATATGTATTTATAATAAAAAGGAGGAACCCTGTTTATCTCTATATTAAAAACTATATTTTTGTCATATCCCATAAGTTCATTACTTCCGATTTTCATTTAATATATTTAAAAATTCCGCTTGTTCTTTTTTACTTTTCAGTAATAATCGTATCCGAATACTACTCATTGTAAATTGCTGAAACTCGTCTTTCTTCTATACCAATCATCTTGATACACTCTTCACTCATTTTTCAAAAAAATGTATAAATACCAACTATGTCTCGACAATTTCCTCGGAAATATTCCTTTTCCCTACACCATTTGATAGACTGTATATAGGTAAACAATGTATTACACAAAATAAAATAATAACTTAATGTATAAATAAAAAAGTACGTTCTTTCTACGAAGAACGTACTTTTCTATTTTATTATGAATCTATTAACGACGAATCCAAATAGCTCCTGCCGACTTATCATCTGCTTGCCCAACAACTTGGAATTTCAGCCCTAATTGCGGCACTTTTCGTCCCGCATCAGGAATTTGAGTGTTACTGTATACTTTAGAATCATCAAATGTTGCAACACCTGGTAACCCTGGGTAATTAAATTGTCCACGTGTAAGTGAATTTACATTCCACGCCGGTGTTTGATCAAGTGAAAATGCAGCATCTGCAATTTGCAACCCTGTATTGCCATATACTGGTTTTTCATTTAAATTTCCAACAACTGCTTCTGGATGTGAATCCACAACACCAAGGAAGCCTTCACCAGGATGCCTGCCAACCCAGTTATCTTTAAAACTATCATCAGCATACCAAACAACAAGACCAGTATTATATACTGGACCTCTCCCTACCTTTAATCCTTCATCTGAGCCAGCATAGTTTCTCCACTCTAAATAATAATAATGTGGTTTCTTTTCTGTTCCGTCAGAAACGACAAAACCATTTAACTTCATTTTCGCTTGTCCTTCTGCATCATCTGAGAATACTACTTTTCCATTGACTGTTACATTCACATTATCCATTGCAAACCCTTTATATGTTAAAGCAGGATCTGTAATATAATCAAATTGCAATTTCACTTTCTTTCCTTTAAATTGACTTAAATCATATGATTTATCAATCCATTTTCCTTCTGTCGTATCTTGATCACCTTTTATTACTTTATCGCCTAGTTTATCGATTAATGTTTTTGTTCCATCTTCTGTCACCACATGTACTTCAATAAAATCACATTCTGCTTCAAGTTCATAGTTTGCTTTATAATCAAATTTCGCATTAGCTGCCTTCGTTAAATCAAACAATGGTGTTTCTAATGTTGTATGCATATCATCGCCTCTTGTACTGTAGTATGCATGCTTGCCAAATCCAGTTTTAATTGTTTCAACACTTTTCTCAGGTAAGTTTACACGTACAAGACCTGGACGATTGGATTTTGTAACACTTTGATCAATATATGTAGGGAAACCTACTCCACGTTTTATTTTATCGTAATCTACTTCTACAATTTCCGCCCAGTTTCCGCCCATATTTTTTTGTAAGAAATCTTTATTTTGCGGTGAAAAACTTGTTGGTTCTGTCCCTGCGATTCTTCCTGTCCAGCTACCACCACTCATTAATGACCATGCTTCCACAGGTGATCCTGCTCCAGTATAGTTCGTATCATATTCATCTGGTAAACCAAGATCATGACCAAATTCATGAGCGAATACGCCAACTGCACCATCCTCAGGCTCAATTGTGTAATCATGTGCAGCAACTTTTCCATCCCAATATGAAACTTTTGACTTTGTCCCTTCAATTGCAACTGGATCTTGTGCTAATTTAGAACGATGTGACCAGATTGCATCATCACCTAATTTACCGCCACCAGCTTCTTGACCAACCCCAGCATGAATGACCATTAAATGATCAATTACACCGTCTGGTTCATTTTGATTTCCATCACCATTTGTATCATAACGATCAAACTGGTCAAATTGAGATAAATCTAACCCTTTCTCTGCTGCTGCTTTTAACGCTTCTTTCACAAGGTCACGTGCCCCTTTAGGCCCTTTATTATCATGGCCAGTCTTACCATCTGCTCCGTAATCTGCCGCTTTCCCAGGAACAGTTAACCATTCTGTTACATAACCGTCTGTCGTATAACTACCACCAGACTGCTCTTCATAATATTGTTTAAATGTTTTTACTTTCGAACCATCGAATAACGTGAATGATTCATTACCGAATAACATTTTTTGATAATGCTCTCTACTAAAGTCGTTCGTATACATATAGCCAGGGCTTTGTTCAATATTATTATGTTTATAATCACTAAACTCTACAAGTAGTACAAGTACTTTATCTGTACGAACAGCTCCGTTATACGGAGCCTGCTTTGCTGGAGAAGTTGGTACTTTTCCATTCAACTGTTTTTTATTTTGTGAAGGCGTTTGCTCCGAGCTAGCATTTTCTACAGACTTCTTCACCTTTTCTTTTTCTTCCATCTTTTTTTCTTTTACTTTTTTCACAAAATCAGATGCTTCTTTCGCAGGATCGCCCGGAAGAATTTCTTTATTTGGCTGATCACCCTTCTTTTTTTCAATATATTGCTCTACAGCCTTTTGTGTCTCTTCTTTTGATGCTGATCGATCAATTGTTCCACGTTCTTTTAAAGCTTCAGCCAAGCGCTCTTCTTGAATTAAATTGTTATCAATTAGAGTTGTTGAAATACTTCCTTTTGACTGAGATGGTGTTTCCGCATAAGCTGATGATGTGCCAAGTACAAATGTGCAACCAAGCATTGTCGTGATTGCCAAAGACGAAAACACTTTAAACGGTGTTTTTCTTTCCATTACTATTTCCTCCCTTATTAATCGTTACAAGACTTAAAATTTAGATAATTAATATCATGAAATTAATAATATATATAATTTCTATAATATATATATATCTGTCCCCCCTTCTATATACAATAAAAAAGACATAGTTCTATAATCATGGAATAGTGATTATCCCCTTATAGAATCATGTCCTCCAGTTCTCTGGTCAGACCCTGCGTCGATTACTTACCTCGTGTCGAAAAAACTCACAAAATAGAGTTATTTATTATATATTAAATAACTTAGATAGAAAATTTAAAAGACAATATGCACAATTGCATGAAAATTCTTTTATTCATTATTTTACAAACAAAAAAAAACAACAAGGTTAACGTAATGCTAACCTTGGTGTTTTTTTGTTTCTCTCTCATGAACGGGGATCGGGAAGTTTCACTTTATTTCCCTTGTGTTTTTTCCCAATCCGCTAAGAATTTCTCAATTCCTTGATCTGTTAACGGATGTTTCACTAATGCCCCAATTACATTCGCTGGAATTGTTGCGATATGTGCACCATTTAATGCTGCGTCAGTTACGTGAACACTATGGCGTACAGATGCTGCAATAATTTCTGTTTCAATACCGTGAATTGCGAAGATCTCAGCAATTTGGCGAATTAGATCCATACCGTTATGACCGATATCATCTAAGCGGCCTAAGAATGGAGATACGTATGTTGCACCAGCGCGTGCTGCAAGCAATGCTTGTACCGCTGAGAATACTAACGTAACGTTTGTACGGATTCCTAAGTCAGAAAATGCTTTTACTGCTTTTAATCCTTCTTTTGTCATAGGAACTTTTACAACAACGTTTGGTGCGATTTTTGCTAATTCTTTTCCTTCTTCAATCATTTTATCTGCTTCTAAGCTAATTACTTCTGCACTTACAGGTCCTTCTACAACGCTGCAAATTTCACGAATACGTTCATGGAAATCTACGCCTTCTTTTGCTACAAGTGATGGGTTTGTTGTTACACCTGCTAATACTCCTAAATCATTTGCCTCTTTAATTTCATCAATGTTTGCTGTATCAATAAAAAATTTCATTTGTTTTTCTTCCTTCCTAAATGTAAGTTTATATTTTATTTTTTCTTAATAAGCTCTAATTCAATCGGAATGAATTTTTCCACTTTTTTACCTTGGTTCACTTGTCTTGCTGTTTCCATCGCTTTCTCTCCGATTAATTCTGGTTTTTGCGCAACAGTTGCTGTCATACGTCCGTCATTAACCGCTTTCACAGCATCATCTGTGGCATCAAATCCAACAACAACCACATCTGTTTTTCCAGCAGATTTTAATGCTTCAAGTGCACCTAATGCCATTTCATCATTATGCGCAAATACTGCTTTTATATCACTATTTGCCTGCAAAATGTTTTCCATAACTGATAATCCCTTGGCACGGTCAAAATCAGCAGCTTGCTTTGCAACGACTTTTAATCCTTTGTCAGCTACTTTATGGAATCCTTTTCCTCTCTCACGAGCAGCAGATGACCCAGGAATTCCTTCTAACTCAGCAACATTTGCACCTTCACCAACAAGTTCACGAATATAGTCACCGGCCATACTTCCGCCTTCTACATTATTTGACGCAATGTGTGAAACAACTTTTCCTGAGTTTGCAACGCGGTCTACTGTAATAACAGGGATATTTGCTGCATTCGCTGCACTTACCGCTGAAGCAACTGCATCTGAATCTGTTGGGTTAATGACAACTACATCAACGCCTTTTTGAATTAAATCCTCAACATCATTCGTTTGCTTCGCTGCATCATTTTGTGCATCAACAGCAATCAGTTCAATGCCACTATCTTTCGCCTTCTTTTCTGCCCCTTTTTTCAACGTGACGAAAAATGGATTGTTTAAAGTGGAGACAGAAAATCCAACTTTAATAGTTTTATTTCGACCTTTATCGCTAGAATCCTTTGCCCATTCTGGTGGTTCCATTGAACAACCAGCAGTGATTACCACTATGAGTGCAACGAGCATAAGTAACCATTTTTTCATGAATTGTCCCTCCATTATGCTTCTTTTCGACGATCAATTAATACAGCAAGTAAGATCACAAGTCCTTTTACAACTTGTTGGAAGAAAGAAGATACACCTAATAAATTTAGACCGTTATTTAGTACACCGATAATCAGTACACCAATGAACGTGCCGACAATCCAACCTCTTCCACCAGAAAGACTTGTTCCTCCTAATACAACTGCAGCAATTGCATCTAATTCGTAAGAAGAACCAGCAGTTGGCTGTGCAGAATCTAACCGTGATGTTAACACGATACCCGCAAGCGCTGCCAGAATTCCAGAAAGACCATAAATCATTACTTTTATTCGCGTTACATTAATACCTGATAATGCCGCTGCTTCTTCATTTCCACCAATTGCAAAAGTACGGCGACCAAACGTTGTCTTCTTTAAAATAAAATACAATGCAGCAAAAGCAATCATCATCGTTACAGCTGGTACGGGAATACCAAGGAAGTAACCACGGCCAAACATTTGAAACATTAAGTGATCACCAAGGCCAGTGATCGGACGTCCGTCCATATAAACAAGCGTGAGCCCTCGGAAAATGGTCATTGTTGCTAATGTCGCAATAAATGGTGCCACTTTTCCTTTCGCAATGATGATACCGTTTACAATTCCCATTACAAGCCCAGCCAATAATCCAACTGCCATTGCAAGGAACGGATCCATGCCACTTGCCATCATTCCAGCAACAAGTGCACTTGATAATGCTAAAATAGAACCTACCGATAAGTCAATACCCCCTGTTAAAATAACGAAGGTCATTCCAAATGCAATTAGTGCATTTATCGATACTTGCCTTAAAATATTAAATAAGTTTGGAATTTCAATAAACGCTGGATTTAATGCTGTAATGACTACAATGATAAGCACCAATCCAATTAAAGAACCGAGTTGTTGCAATACATTCCCCTTTTTAGCCATAACCTATTCTCCCCCTGTAGCTAATGCCATAATGGACTCTTGTGTTGCTTGATCTTTTTCTAAAATGCCACCGACTTTCCCTTCATGAATAACAAGGACATGATCGCTCATTCCTAATACTTCTGGCAGTTCAGATGAAACCATAATAACGGCATCCCCTTGATTTGTAAGCTTGTTCATAATCGAATAAATTTCTTTTTTTGCCCCAACATCGACGCCACGCGTTGGTTCATCTAAAATTAACAACTGCGGATGAATCCCCAACCATTTTGCGATTACAACTTTTTGTTGATTCCCGCCTGAAAGCGATTTGACAGCTTGTTCACCATTTGCCGCTTTTACATTCAGAAGCTTCATCATATCCTCTGTGAACTGTGCTTCTATTCCTTTATCCATCACACTACCTTTTGAGAGACTCTCTAAATTTGGCAATGCTAAATTTTCACGAATAGAAAAATCTAATACAAGCCCCTCTGATTTTCTATCCTCTGTAATAAAGGCAATTCGCTGCCGTATTGCATCAATTGGACTGTCAATTTTTACTTCTTGTCCATTCATAAATATTTGACCCGAATCTAACGGTTCATATCCAAATATTGCTTTCATAATATCAGTGCGACCAGCTCCCATTAAGCCAGCAACACCGAGAATTTCCCCTTTTCTCACTTGAAACGAAATATTTTCAAACTTTCCTTTTTTCGTCCCGTTTCGCATTTCAAAAATCACTTCACCGATTTTTACATTACGCTCTGGATAACGTTCACCAATACTACGACCAACCATCATACTCACAACCTCGTCAAACGATGTTTCAGGAATCAGTCTCGTTCCCACATATTCTCCATCGCGTAAAATTGTAATGGCATCACAGATAGAAAAGATTTCTTCCATACGATGTGAAATATAAACGAATGATACACCTTCTTTACGTAATTTATTAATAACCGTAAAGAGTGTTTCAATTTCACGATCAGTTAAAGCAGCTGTAGGCTCGTCCATAATAATAACGCTTGCATTTGTCATTAAAGCCTTACCAATTTCAATAATTTGCTGCTGTCCAACTGATAATTCCCCAGCAAGCATAGCTCCTTTTACGTGAAGCCCAAGACTTGCTAATTGTTGCTGCGCTGCGGCATTCATTTGACGTGTACGCAGGATACCTGTTTTCCCATACATAAGCTCTTTCCCAAGAAACATATTTTCAGCAACTGTTAAATTCGGTAATATATTCAGTTCTTGATGAATAAAAGCAATCCCGTACTCTTCAGCTTCTTTTGCATTTTTAAAAGTTCGTTCTTGTCCATCAATCGTGACTTGACCACCATCTTTCGTATATACCCCTGTTAAAATTTTCATGAGCGTTGATTTACCCGCTCCATTTTCTCCCATCAGTGCATGGACTTCTCCTGTTTCAATGCTAAACTGTGCGTTTTTCAAAACAGGATTGCCATTGAACGCTTTTGAAATGTTTTTCATTTCAATACGCATTCTCATCACATCCCTTTATTAAAAAATCACGCCTGCATGTAAAATAACGTTCGCATATGGCGTTGCTTCTCCTGTACGAATAATTGCTTTTGCCTGCTTTGTACACTCTTTAAACTGTTCATGAGATACATATTCAAAAGCCGCTTCTTTTAAACGTGCCTCAACTTCTTGATTTACTTCTGCATTATAAGTAGTAATCTCTTCTGCTAATGTTATTTTTTCAACTGCCATATCATCTATCACAACTTGTAATACATCTAGAAAAGATGGTTTTCCAAGTTCTACCGCTAAATCAATTCGCTTTACATCATCTGGAATAGGTAAACCACAATCAGCAATCACAATTGTATCCGTATGTCCAAGGGAAGCAAGTACCGCAGCAATTTCACTATTTAATACACCATGCTTCTTCATCCAACAATCACCTGCACTTCTCTTACCTTTTCTCTTGTTGGCATACCACCTTGTGCCCCTAACTTTGTTACAGAAAGACCGCCAGCAATATTTGCAAAGCGAATTGCTTTTTGTAATCGTTCACCTTCAGAAAGTGCGACCGCTAATGCACCATTAAAAGTGTCACCAGCTCCTGTCGTATCCACTACTTCAACAGAAATACTTGGAACATGAACCATTTCTGTACCATTATGGAACCGAACGCCTTTGCCACCTTCTGTCATGAGTAACTTGTTTGGATATTTCGCTAGCAACTCTTCAATTGGTGACGTAAAATCATCTAATACGATGCGGCACTCATGCTCATTCGGTGTAATATACGTCGCCTTTTCTAAAATATCTACTGGCAATACTTGTGCCGGAGCTGGATTTAACATAACCGGAATTTTGTGTTCTTCACAAATATCAAGAACGTATTCCACTGTTTCTAGCGGAATTTCCAGCTGAAGGACAACCATATCAGCTTTTACAAGAAGATCTTTTGCACGATTCACAATTTCTTCGTTTACAAGACGATTTGCACCTTGTACAACAACAATACTGTTATCTTCCTCCGCTAAAACGATATGAGCAATTCCTGTCGTTTCACCTGTAACCGGTACCACATAGTCGATAAAAATACGTTCATTCTCTAAATTATTTCTAACGACTTTACCGTAATCATCATTTCCTACAGCTCCAATCATTGCTACATTTGCCCCTAATCTAGCCGCTGCAACAGCTTGATTAGCTCCTTTTCCTCCTGGCACTGTGTGAAATGCTTCTCCAATCACTGTCTCTCCTGCTTTTGGCCGTTTTTGCGAAACGGCTACTAAGTCCATTGAAATACTGCCTACTACTGCAATATTTGGCATATATCTCATCTCCTTACTTTGTTGTATTTCGTTCTATAATTTTAATCGGTAAACGATAATGTTCTGTTTCTAATGGTTTTCCTTCCATTTGTTCTAACAATAACTCAGTTGCAATGCGCCCCATCTCATAAATAGGCTGTGCAACCGTTGTAATAGATGGATACATCATTTCTGCTAAAGAAATGCCATCAAACCCAATGATTTGTAAGTCATTAGGAATAGCAATCCCCTTCTGCAAAGCTGCCTTGACTACACCAATTGCAATCAAATCATTTCCTGCTACAATACCATCAATATGCGGATATTCTTCTAGCAATTCCATCGCAACACGTTCGCTATTTGCTGGATCAAATGTACTCTCAGCAATCATATAAGAAAGACCATACTCTGTAATCATATCCACAAAACCTTCAAAGCGTTCATTTGCAGTACTTACATCACGTGGTCCACGAATATGAGCAATATGTTTACAACCTTTTTCTAATAGTAACTTCGTTGCCTCTTGAATCCCCGCATAATTATCTGCATATACTGTAGGAATTCTCTCATTAAACATGCGGTCAATCGCCACAACTGGTACAGATAAATTCATGTAATTTACGCTATTTTGTGGGTTCGTTGCCACAATAAACCCATCTACGTTGTTTTGTCTAAGTACGTCGATATATTGTTTCTCTTTTTCTAAACTTTCATCAGAATTACAAAGTACAACTGTGTATCCTTGTTTATGTGCTACATCCTCTACGGCACGTGCAACTTCTGGAAAGAATGGATTCACGATATTTGGAACAACCAAACCAATTAAGCGAGATTTTTTATTATATAAAGAACGCGCTACTGTACTAGGCTTATAATCCAACAGTTCAATTGCTCGCTCTACTTTTTTCAATGTATCTTCGTGAACATATCCGTTCTTATTTAACACCCTAGAAACGGTCGCAACAGATACTCCCGCTAATTTCGCAACATCTTTAATCGTACTCATTCTCTTCCCTCTCCATTCCATGTAACCGTTTACAGAAAATAATATAACTCATTTATAAAAATACGTCAATCATTTATAACTAAAAAAGATTATATGTTATACACTAAAAAAAGCATCACCATAAGGCGATGCTTTTTTTATTATGAGAAAGATACGTTTGTATCTTTCTCTTCTACTTCAGTAGCCGGTTCTTCTGCACCTTTTTTACGATCAGAAAGCTTAATTTTTTGTAAGAAAATTGTAAATACGGCACCAACTACGATAAAGACTAATCCTGTTAAGAATACACTGTGAAGTGAATCTACTAAAGATGTTTTCAAAATAGGTACAATCGTATTTGAAATTGTTTCTGGCATTTGTTTTAATGCTTCCGGACTAAATAGCATCGAGTATAAACCTTGTGGATCCGTATGAATCATATCTTTAAACTTCGTTACCATTTGCCCTGCTTCTGCTGGGAACGTATTTAATACAGGCACTAGTTTATTTGTTAATGTTGTACCTGAAGTATTATTCATAATAGAACCTAAAATCGTAATCCCGAATGTTCCTCCAATTTGACGGAAGAATTGGCTAGAAGATGTTACAACCCCAAGATCTTTTTTCGGGAAACTTTCTTGTAATGCTAATGTTAATGTTGGCATTACAAGACCCATTCCTAAACCAATAATCATCATATATGATGTTGCAACAAGTTTAGTTGTATGCATATCCATTGTAGTTAACAGCCAAAATCCACCGGCCATAATGAGCATCCCTGTAATAATTTGTGGTTTCACACCAACCTTTAATACAAGCTGCCCGCCAATAATACTCATGACAATCATCGTGATCATCATTGGGGTCATAATCGTTCCAGATTCAGCAGCACTTACGCCGACAATTCCTTGCATAAAGAATGGTACGAACATAATCGCTCCAAACATCCCAATGCTCATAAAGAAACCGATCGCATTCAATAGTGTAAATGTACGATTTTTAAAGAAATGCATTGGTAAAATTGGTTCTTCCGCTTTTATTTCAACAATGACAAAGCCTACAATACCAATAATAGCAAGGGCAAATAATCCAATGATTTGCCAAGAATCCCACGCATAGTCTTTCCCACCGAATGTTAATGCAAGTAATAAACTTACAACACCGAGAATCATTGTGAAAATACCAGCAATATCAATTTTAATTGGACCTGTTTGTTTATGTGATTTTAATCCCATCGCGATAAAGATTGTCGCTAAAATACCAACTGGTAAGTTAATGTAGAAAACCCATCTCCAGTTGACAGCATCAACAATCCAACCACCAACTTGTGGTCCGATTACAGAAGCAAGGCCGTATAAAGCTCCGAAAATCCCTTGCCATTTTGCACGTTCTTTTCCTGTAAACATATCCCCGATAATAATCATTGCCATTGGCATCATAATACCGCCACCAAGACCTTGAATACCTCGGAAAATAATTAACTCCGTCATGCCATTTGCCATACCACAAAGGGCTGAACCAACCATAAAAATAATTAACCCTGCTATATATACATTACGACGTCCTAATAAGTCAGCTAACTTCCCTGCAATTGGTACAACTGTCGTTGACGTTAGCATATATGCTGTTGTTAACCATGTCATTAAACTTAATCCGCCTAGCTCTCCAACAATACGCGGCATCGCTGTACCAACAATTGTTCCATCAAGTGCAGCAAATAGCATTGCAATTACTAACCCGATTAACAACAACTTTCTATTTTGATTTGCTTGTTGCTCCATGTAATCTCCTCAATTCCACTTAATTTTTCTCTTTTTTCTCAGATGTTCCGCAAATAATCGCTTCTAACTTTTCGAATAGGCGTAATAAATCTTCTCTTTCTTGTAACTCTAATTGCGAGAAGTATTTTGCAATATGCTCATTGCGAGCAACCACCGCCTCTTCCACTGTATCTTTCCCCTTTTTCGTAAGCTCAATGACAACAACACGACGATCATCTTTGTCGTGATAACGCTCAACTAATCCTTGATCAATTAAACGATCAATCATGACTGTAATCGCACTCGGCTTTACATACATTTTTTTCGCTAAATTCGTTGCTCTTGAAGCACCGTAATGATCTAAAATTTTTAAAATATAAAACTGCGGTGGTGTAAGTCCTGATGCTTGCATTTGTTCCAGTAACTCCGTTTGCATTTTCTTTCCTATAGAAAACGCTAGAGCCTGAATTCTATCAATATGGGTCATATCCTTTTGCATATTATCCACCCCTTACTTAAACAATGAAATATTTAACGTATTTAAATATTAATCCCCCTAATGAAATTCGTCAATACTTTTTATTCATAAAAACGTTTACATTTTTATCACAAAGTTGTATAATTTTGTCGAAGTTAATATTGACAGTCATGGAGAATGAGCGTATACGGCTATGAAGCATAGAAAGGAAACCCTTTCTATATTTCATGGTCTTTTTTATTCCCTATGTCATAAAACGTTTTCAGTGGAAACAACAGCTGAAATAAAGAAATAAAATAGCTCCTAGCATTCAGATATATGCTAAGAGCTATTTTTTATTTACATCTAATAGTATTACATCGCCAACTATAACCATCATTTCCCTTCTATTCTCAACATTACTTTTATAGAAACATTTGCTGAAACATTTTCACAGCAATAGCCAACATCACCGAAGCAGTAAATCCTCCTAAACAAATCAAACTTACACCCTGGCTATATGATAAATTTTGAAATCCTTTCATTTCCCTCATCCTTCCATGTATGTATTCGATATCTTTATTCTAACCATAAAAGGAAATTTATAACATCGATTTCACTAACAACTGTCTTACAATATTGTAAGATTTCTTTCTGATAAAAAAAACAGACAGTATCACCACTGCCTGTTACTTCACAATCATCACTGGACATTTCACTCGTTTTGCTATTTTATGACTTACACTACCAAGTACCATTTCTTGCAATGTATTTAATCCTCTGCTCCCCACTATTACAAGATCAATGTCTCCTGTATTTACATATTGCACAAGCGTATTTCCTGGATCACCATGTAAAATTGTGATTTTATAGGAGATCTCTTCTTGCTGTAATAAAGCTTCAATTTCTTTTAATCTATCTTTTCGACTAGCTGAGATTGTTTCTATATTTGTTTGTCCCTGTATAATATCTGATTTTGCTGTTCTATTATCTACTACGTATACAATTTCAACGTTTACTTCCTTATTCAATGTAGCAATGTGTGCGGCATGCTTTGCTGCGCGTATTGCGTGTTCTGACCCATCACATGCTAATATAATTTGCTTGTACATATGTTGAAACCCCTTTCATCATCATACTCGTATTATAATACAAAAAGAACCCTTTCGGCCCTCCGAAAAGGTTCTCCCTATTTAACGAACAGCTTGTTTCGCCAATTTTGTAACAAGTTCTGAACTACGCTCATTTAATCCCGTTATCTTTACCTTTACACTATTTTGTTCATATTTCATCACAACTTTATCAACCGCTGCTACTGCTGAATCATCCCATACATGAGCCTGTGTAAAATCAATTTCTACTTCCTTTACATCTTCTTTAAACTGAAACGCATTTATGAATTCTGTAGTAGATGCAAAAAAGAGTTGGCCATGAATCACATAAGTTTTTTTCTCACCAATATAAAAATGTTTCACGTGAATCTTTGCCATATTAAATGCAAATAAAACTGCACTTATAACCGTACCAATCATAACACCAAGAGCTAGATTATGTGTAACGAGAATAATTGTAACTGTTACAATCATAACAAAGGCATCACCTTTCGGAACTTTATGAAGAGTAAATACAGAGTTCCAATCAAATGTCCCGATAGAAACCATATTTTACAATCGTTATCATCAACAGTGCCATCGCACCTGTTGCAGCAGAAATATCCCCGGTCTGCCGCCAACAAATGAAATTGTCACCGCAATACAAAAAGCAGCGTATAATCCCACCATCGGATCTACACCTGCAATAACGGAAAAAGCAATTGCTTCAGGAATTAATGCTAATGCAACGACAATTCCTGAGAGTACATCACCTTTCACATTGGAAAACCATTCAGTTTTTATAGTTTGAAACAAAATAACACTCCTCTATTTTTCTATTTTTGATTTCCTCCATAAGAAAATCGGTCCGATTGCACGAGAGCTATTATATAATGAATGTCAGATTTTCTGCTATACAAAAACTTTCCCAAATGAAAAGACGCTGCATCATGCAACGTCTTTTCTCTTAATGTCCAGCGTGCCCCCCACCATTTTCTTGAACAATCTCTAACCTCTCATCAAGTATTCCTTGCGTTTCAAATGAAATATTCTCCGTATCGCCCAATAAAAAGCCATGATTATATGGTCCTAATGTTGGATCATCCTTAAACTTCGGCTGGATCGTTGCCAATAAATCATAGACTGGTTGTGAAACCTTTCCTTTATCTAATAATAGAACAGGTGCATGTTTCCCCATATGTGAAAACGGGGCACCAGCAACTGCTAAATCTGGCGTTTCTGTTGAAACAAATGATACACCATGTCCCGGCTTTTTAAATCCCCAACCAAACTTCGTTTTTTCATCTTTAAACTTTGCGAAGGCAATTGAATTTTCTGTCGGGGTTTCTCCACTAATGCGCGTTACTTTTCCATACTTACTTAACTGTTCTTCTACCTCCTTTGAAACAATTTTTTCTGGACCTAATACATATATGCTTGCTTTCCCTTTTCTTGTTTTTAACGCCTCAATTGTAGCCTCGGGTACTTTATCTTTTCCGACATATAAAAGAGGTTCAGGCATATGAGAGATCCAGTTCACAGCCGGGGTTGTATACAAACGCCCTTCTTCTTCAGACGAACCGATAATAACACTTCCCGGATACTTCCCTATTATGTCTGCATATTCTTTATCAACATCTTTCGCAAATACAGCTGGATCCGTCTCTTTTATTTGTTTTACTTTATATTCTTTTAATTTGTCTAATGTAGAAGATTCCACTTCCCCCATCACCATAATTTGCGTTCCATCTTTTGTTCCAAGTGGATTTAAGCGATTTATCTCTTTTAACGTCGCCTCTGGAATACCGTCTTTATTCATAAATAAAATAGGTCCATTGTTTGGATGATGGATAAGATCTGCACTAGCGATACTAATTTGCCAGCTATTAGCTGGAACTAAAATTACTGCTCCCGGTTGATTTTCTTTATGAGTCGCTGGCCATATCGTTTGTGATGTTAATACTGCCATTTGAACAGGATCATTTGTATTTAATCGTGTTACATTTTTTAAACTTGTTGTTAATAAATCACTAGATGCATTGGCATTCATTTCTTTCGGTGCCATCACCTCATGATTCATGTCCTTTTGCTGCTCATTTTTCTTCTCGTTTGCAGGTTCGTGATTTTTATGCTCTGTATTTGCTTGCCCACACGCTGCAAGTCCAAATGCAGCAACTATTGTCATACTCAAAACTTGAGTTACTTTTTTCACTATATCGCCTCCGTATCCATCATGTTTGAGCCTATATCTTTACCTAGAATGTAATTTTCAACTATACGATAACAACCAATTCTGAAGAAATTATGCAGACGCATCATAATCTGCACCATTTCTTCATGATTTTGCATTACACTTTTAATAGTGAATACAAATACGGAGGATATTATATGATGAATATACTACTCGTAGATGATGAACCACGTATGCTGGAGTTATTAGCACTTTATCTTACTCCTAAAGGATATAATTGTATTTCTGCGACTTCAGGACAAGAAGCCATCTCCTATATAGAAAACCAAAGTTTTAAATTCATTCTTCTCGATATTATGATGCCCAAAATGGATGGATGGGAAACTTGTAAAAGAATCCGTTCATTTAGTAATGTTCCAATCATTATGGTAACCGCTCGCGATCAAACGATAGATGTTGTTCAAGGATTGAAAATCGGAGCTGATGATTATATAACAAAACCATTTCATGAAGATGAACTATTAGCACGCATTGAAGCTGTATTACGACGTAGTAATCAACATGAACAAATACAATATAAAGGGATTTTGTGGGATGAAGCACAGCACTTTATTTCTGTTCATGAACAAGAAGTTTTGCTTACACCAATCGAATTCTCTTTACTTGGATTATTTTTGCGTCACGTAAACTATGTACTCAGCCGCGATCAGCTTATTGAACGAATTTGGGGACTAGATACAAATACAGAGGATCGCACAGTGGACTCCCATATTCGTAATTTGCGTGATAAATTACGAAAGGCCAATTTTCCAATTGATGAACATTTAAAAACTGTGTATGGAGTTGGGTATCGATGGATTGACACTGAACATCAAGGAGCTACGCGATGAAACGAATTTCTGTTCAACTCGGATTTTATTTTTTAATTGTTACACTTTTAATTGAAACCGTTCTATTTGTCTTGCTCTATTATAGCCTTGTCAGTACGAGAGTAAATGAAGAAATGACAGCATTATTAAAGCGCGGAAATAGCCACCGGGATGTACTTGAAAAACATTTCGATTCCCCGACAATCTCTCATGTCGCTTTAATGGAGTCAGAAACTGAAACAAAGGTTGTTATTACGAACGCTCATAAAGAAATATTAGCAAAGTCTAATGATATAGATTCCACCATCAAGAGGCACATTGTCGAAATGATAACAGCTACAGATCATAACGGAACAATCATAGAGAACCATTGGAAAACTTCTAATTATATATGCACAGTTAGTCCCATAATGATAGAAGGAAAAACGCAAGGTTATGTTTATATGTTTCTTGGCACAAGTTCCATTAAAGAAATGATTGCAGGCCTTACAAACCAATTTCTTGTTGTTGGTGCTGTTACATTTATTTTAACAGCTATTACAATCTTTCTTCTATCACGTCGATTAACAAAACCGCTTCTGCGTATGAAGCATGCTACCGAAAAAATGAGTCATGGTGATTTATCCGTCTCTTTAACGAGTACTCGAAATGATGAGATTGGTGAGCTTGCAGAATCGATTCAAACACTTGCGAATGATTTACATTATATGAAGAAAGAACGCAATGAATTTCTAGCAAGCGTCGCCCATGAACTAAGAACACCGCTAACTTATGTAAGAGGATATGCAGATATTGCTATGAAAGGCGAAACACTTCCTGAGCAGCGCCAAAAATATTTATCGATTATAAAAGATGAAGCGGATTACATTACAAATTTAGTACAGGACTTGTTTTTACTTGCTCAAATGGAAAAACACAACTTTTCTATTCAGGTAAAGGAAGTACACTTGCAAACCTTTCTTTCCCGCGTTGTTACAAAAATAAATATAATGTATGCAGCAAAGCATATCAATGTTTCTTCAACGTGTCCTTCTTCACTTTCTATAGCTCTTGATGAACAAAGATTTGAACAAGTTATTATCAATATTTTAAATAATGCGTATACACATTCACCTGAACAATCTCGAATTACAATTTCTGTTACAGAGCATAAAACACAAATTAAAATCTCAATCCAAGATACAGGAGAAGGAATTCCAAAGGAAGATATCCCACATATTTTTGAACGATTTTATCGCGTCGATAAAGCCAGATCTCGTTCAACTGGCGGAACTGGATTAGGACTTGCGATTGTAAAAGAAATAGTCGAACTACATGGCGGAGAAATTACTGTTACAAGTGAAGTAAATCGGGGTTCTTGCTTTACTATCTCATTGCCAATCAGTATATGAAAAAGCTTAAGAGAAGTTCTCTTAAGCTTTTTCACACATTTTAATTTAAAAGAAAAATCGAGAGCAAGATATATATGATCTCGCTCTCGATTTTTCTTTTAAATTTACATATTTCTCATGAAAATTATTCACCAATTAACTCAACCGTTTCCGTAATTCTTATACTATCCTTCACAGATTGAGCAATCGTACAATTCTTCACAGCAAGTTCTAACGCTTTTTCTAACTGTACTTGCGTAATCCCCTCTGCTTTTAACCTATAGTGCAAATGAAGGCTTTCTACCGGTCTCGGTAAAACTTCACTTCTTCCAATTTCAGTTTCAATTGTAAACGCATCGTATGTAATACGCTTCTTTTCTAAAATTGTCCGAAATACAATTGCACTGCATCCTGCAATAGAGGAAACCAATAATTCTAACGGTGTATGTCCACTTTCTTTTCCAATAGACAATCGACCATTTGAAAATTCCGCTTCAATATCATCATGCTTGATTGTTAGTTTCATATGTTGTTCCCATCTCCACTTTCGTAATTTGCTGCCTCTTCTTATTTATATAATAATACACGTAACAGAAAATGATAAATGGAATGCCGCAATAAAGTGCCATACGCTGTTCTGGAATAAACGCTAAACTAATCACAACAATGCTATTTGTAATTAACGCTAAAATTGGAACAATTGGATATAGCGGTGTTTTATATTTTAAATCTTCTAATTTCCCGCCACCCTTTATGTACTGACTTCTAAAACGAAGTTGTGACAAGGCAATGATAATCCAACTTGAAACAGCTGATAACCCAGCAATAGATAATAAGTACATATATACTGTATCTTCCGCCAAAAAGCTTGTTAGTAAAGATAATGCTGCTACCGCAATCGTGACTACTAATGCGGTAATTGGGATACCGCGTTTATTTACCTTTTTGAAAGAAGCTGGTGCCATTTCTTCATTTGCAAGTGACCATAATATACGGGTTGCTGCATATAATCCTGAATTTGCTACAGATAATAGCGCAGTAATAATAACAAAGTTCATAATATCCGCTGCATATGGAATACCAATCTTATCGAATACAACAACGAATGGGCTTTCGATAACCCCTGCATCTTTCCATGAAATTAACCCTACTAAAATCGTCATCGTTAAAATAAAGAACACCATAATGCGCCATACTGTATTACGAATTGCACGTGGAATTGTTTTTTCTGGTTCTTGGCTCTCCCCTGCTGCAATTCCGATTAACTCTGTACCTTGGAACGAAAAGTTAACTGTAATCATAGTAAGAAGTACCGCTGCGAGTCCGTTTGGGAACAATCCTCCATCACTCACAAAGTTAGAAAAAAGAGGTGCTGCTTCTTTTCCGTCATATGGTAAGAAACCGAATAACGCACTACCACCAAGAACAATAAATGCAATAATTGTAATAACTTTAATACTTGAGAACCAAAATTCTAATTCCGCATAACTCTTTGCTGAGATAGCATTGGACATATATAAAATAACTCCAAATACAAGACACCATACCCAAACATCGACATGTGGAAACCATCTTTTCATCATTAAACCAATCGATGTTAACTCTAAACCAACTGTAACTGCCCATCCAAGCCAGTATAGCCACCCAATCATAAATCCGGTCCCTGGACCGATAAACTTCGTCGCATATTTTTGGAAGGAACCAGAAACTGGCATCGCAACCGTTAGCTCACCAAGGCAAAGCATTGTTAAATACATAATAAATCCGCCCACTAAATAAGAAAGAATCGCTCCCCCTGGTCCTGCTTGGTTAATTGTATATCCGGAGCCTAGAAAAAATCCTGTTCCGATTACACCTCCAAGTGCAATCATAAATAAATGTCTACTCTTCATCGTACGATGTAATTTCTCGTTCGTTGTTTGCTGCATCGTAATCCTCCCCTATAAAAACCCTCTATCTCTTTTTAAAATTTTCTGATAATAAAAATATACACGAAAGCGGTTACAATTTCTATATAAAATTAAAACTTTTCTGATAAAACATCCTATTTTTTTATCCACCTTACAATTACACTACTAAAAAAACAAATATCTTCCAAATCACTACTATGAAGAAGTTCTCTCTGTTTTTACTTGGCATAGAGTAGGAAGCGGATCTAACCGCTTTTATGCATAATCGGATGCTCTCACCCACCTAAAAGGAAAGACTTTACGCCATTTGTATTTATATATGTAAAAAACATAAAAAAACTCTTACATCCTATTCCATGTAAGAGTTAACGGCTTTCCAATTTTCTAGACACAAGCGATAAACTGTAATTAACAACAAAATACATACAAGCAACAAGTAGTAATGTAGGGATCATATAATTTACGTTTTGTCCATTAATAATTTGAGCATTATGCATGAGTTCAGGCAAAGAAATAACAACCGCCAGTGACGTATCTTTTAATAAAGAGATAAATTGACTAACAAGCGGTGGTACCATGCGTCTCAATGCTTGCGGCAAAATAATATGCCAAAGTGTTTGTACATATGATAATCCAGAAGCACGCGCTGCTTCAATTTGTCCTTTTTCAATCGATAGTAAACCACTGCGAACAATTTCTGATATCATTGCTGCTTCAAATATCGTTAAAGCAACAATAGCTGCTGTTGTAATCTCTAATTTCAGTCCAGCTTCAGGGAGTGCAAAGTACGTAAAGAAAATAATTAAAAGCAGCGGTAAATTACGAATAATTTCAACGATAAAGGCTAGTAACTGTGATACGACTGGTATTTTTGTATATCGCAGCGTCCCAACTATACTACCAATAATAAAACTAAGCAAAATTGCTATAACAGCTATTTCTAAAGTAACAAGTAGCCCTTTTAATAAAAATAAAATATGATCGCCTGTATAAGCACCTCGAAAATCCATTTACACCGCCCCTTTCGCTAAGCGTTTCTCAAAGTAACGCACAAGCATACTAAGCGGTACAGTTAACAGTAAATAAAACATGCCAACAAATATATATACATCAAATGTAACAAATGTTCTTGTTGAAATTAAATCCCCTTGATACATCAAATCTGCCCCAGCAATAATACCAAGTATAGAGGAGTTTTTTACTAAATTAAGAAATTGATTACCTAATGGTGGAATTACTATTTTAATAGCTTGTGGTAAAACGACATAATACATGGCTTGCACGTACGTTAAACCAGAAGAACGTGCTGCTTCCATCTGTCCTTTTGGAACCGACATGATTCCAGCTCGAATTGCTTCTGCAATAAATGCTGCTGTATAGACTGTAAGTGCAGCCGTACCAGCAACAAATCCATTCAATGTAACGCCCATTACCGGAAAAGCAAAATAAAATATAAATGCAATTAAAACGAGTGGAATATTTCTAACAAACTCTACATAAGCCGCGCCAAACCAATTCAAAACTCGAATGGGTGCAATTCGCATCACTGCCATAATAATGCCAAGAGTGAAACTCCCAATCAGTGCGACAATACTGGACATCACTGTATATTTAAACCCTTCTAAATACAAATCAAGATTGTTTGTAAGAATAGAAAAATCAGGCAAATGCTCCCCCTCTTTCTTTACAAGAAGAGGATGAGTATCTCTCATCCTCTTACTCTTCCTATACTTTACTTCTCTGGTTTTTCACCAATCCATTTTTCATATAATTTATCGTATTCTCCATTTGCTTTCATGTCTTTTAACAAATCATTAATTGCCTTTGTTAAATCTGTTGACCCTTTTTGAACTGCAATTCCATACGGCTCATCTGTAAAGATTTTTCCAACAACTTGATAATTTGCATCTTGTTTTGCCATACCATATAAGATGGCATTATCTGTTGTAAGTACATCACCTTTTCCTGCTTTTAATGCTGTAAATGCTTCACTATAATTTTCGAATTCTAATACCGTTGCTTCTGGTGATTTTTTACGAACATTTTGGGTAGAAGTTGATCCTTTTACCGCCAGTACCTTCACACCACTTTTTACATCATCAATACTCTTTATCTTGCTTCCTTTTTTCACCAGTAACGACTGCCCTGCTTTAAAATATACATCTGAAAAATCAACTTCTTTTTTACGCTCTTCTGTAATTGTCATCGTTGCGATAATCGCATCAATGTCGCCGTTTTTCAACATTGGTATACGTGTTTTAGAAGTCACTTCTTTTAATTCTACTTTACTCTCGTCTCCGAGAATTTTTTTCGCAAGCGCTTTGGCTATATCAACATCAAATCCTTCTACCTTCCCTGTTGTAGGGTTTTTCAATCCAAATAAGTTTGTATCATTCTTAACCCCGACTACTAATTTCCCACGTTTTTTAATTTGATCTACTACTTTTCCGCCCGAAGTTTCTTTAGAAACTTCTTTGGACGTTTCCTTCTTACTCCCGCAACCTGCTACGATAAGAGTAAATAAACATGAAAATACAATTAAAACAAACAATTTTTTCGCTTTTAACATGAAATCCCTCCTCTAATGATTTAACACCCTACTTAAGAACAATCGTGCTCTTTCTTGCTTTGGATTTGCAAAGAAGTCTACTGGCTTTGTATCTTCAATGATTTGTCCTTCATCCATGAATATGATGCGGTCTGCCACTTCACGCGCAAATCCCATCTCATGGGTCACGACAACCATTGTCATTCCTTCTTTTGCTAAAGTTTTCATTACATCAAGCACTTCTCCAATCATCTCTGGATCGAGTGCTGAAGTCGGCTCATCGAATAGCATGATTTCTGGTTTCATTGCTAATCCTCTTGCAATTGCTACCCTTTGTTGTTGACCTCCAGATAATTGCTGCGGATACACATTCGCTTTCTCCGGAATTCCTACTTTCTCTAAATAGTACATTGCTGTTTTTTCCGCTTCTTCTTTTGAGACATTACTTACTTTTATTGGTGCAAGTGTAATATTTTGAAGGACTGTTTTATGTGGATATAAATAAAAATGTTGAAATACCATTCCAATATTCCGGCGTAATTGATTCATATCTGTTTTCGGATTATGTACTTCAACATCTTGTACGACTAATTCTCCTTCTGTAATTGTTTCCAATTGGTTAATGCAGCGGAGCAATGTACTTTTTCCAGATCCAGATGGTCCTACAATTACAACTACTTCACCTTTTTGAACTTGTAAATTAATATTTTTCAAAACTTGAAAGTTATCATAAAACTTATTTACATTACGAAAAGCAATCAATCTTTTTCCCCCTTTCTACCCTAATTTCATCGTATTTTAACTTGACCCAATTATTAATAAAGTGAGGCTTACCTGATTCAAATTTTATTCGGCCATGCCAATAGAAATTCCATTATTTGAACAATAACGGACAGATATACTGCCCGTTATTATTTTGCAAATACTCTATTATGACACTTCTTCTTTCTTATCTTTTCCGTATTCGTGCTCCCAAAAATCAGCATTTTTGATTCCTAGCTCCTTTGGATCAAATACAGGATCTTTCCCTTCTTTTTTCTGCTTTTCATAGTCTTTCAGTGCTAGTAGTGCTGGTTTTTGTAGAAGTAAGATTGCAATGATATTGACCCATGCCATAATCCCTACCCCGATATCACCAAGAGCCCAAGCCGTTGCTGCTGTTTTTACACAGCCGTAGAATACAACACCTAAGAAAACAATTTTTAAAACAAGTGACATCCATGGACGATCTTTATCACGATTTAAATACGCAATATTTGTCTCTGCAATGTAGTAATACGCCATAATTGTTGTAAAAGCGAAGAAAAATAGAGAAATGGCAACGAAACCGTTCCCAAATCCAGGGAATACAGATTCTACTGCTGATTGTGTATACCCTGGCCCCGGTTCTGCACCATTCAATTTATTCACAATGAAATTTTTTCCGCTTGCATCAAATACGTTATACATGCCTGTAATAATCATCATAAACGCTGTTGCTGAACAAACAAATAATGTATCAATGTAAACGGAAAATGCTTGCACAAGGCCTTGCTTTGCTGGATGCGATACTTCCGCAGCAGCAGCAGCATGTGCCCCAGTTCCTTGACCAGCTTCATTTGAATAAATACCACGTTTTACTCCCCAAGAAATGGCTAAACCAATAATTCCACCAAAAGCGGCTTCTAAAGCAAATGCACTCTTTAAAATCAACATGAAAGCTTCTGGTAATTTTTCAATATTCATAAACACAATTACGCAAGCAACAAGAATATATCCAACCGCCATAAACGGCACAACAACTTGTGCTACGTTAACAATTCGCTTAACTCCCCCAAAAATAATAAGTGCTAACACTACGACTAACACTGCACCTGAAATAGATGTATTAATCCCAAAAGCAGTTTCCAAACTCAAAGCGATACTATTTGCTTGTACACCAGGAAGTAACATACCTGTCGCAAGGATTGTAGCAGCGACAAACACAAGTGCATACCACTTAACCCCTAAGCCTTTTTCAATGTAATAAGCTGGACCACCACGAAATTGACCTTGGTGCTTCGTCTTGTATATTTGGGCAAGTGTTGATTCCACATAAGCAGATCCTGCTCCTAAAAAAGCTACCACCCACATCCAAAACACAGCTCCCGGGCCGCCAAAAGCAATAGCTGTTGCAACGCCGGCGATATTTCCTGTTCCTACTCGCCCAGATAATGAAAGTGCTAACGCTTGGAACGAAGAAACACCGGCTTCTGACTTTTCTCCTTGAAATGTAAGCCTTACCATTTCTCCCACATGTCTAACTTGTAAAAATCTCGTTCGAATCGAAAAATATAAACCAACGCCTAAACATAAATAAACAAGTGCGGGGCTCCATACAATATTGTTTAGCCAAGTAACGAAAGCTTCCAAACATATTTCCCCTCCTTTAATTTTATAGAGAATATTCAGAATATATAAAAATTATAAATGTATCTATAGTCTATGACAATATTATTTTAATAAAACAAACATATTTTTGTATAAAAAAACAAAGTATATATTCGAAATATATACTTTGCTACGTTGCATGTGTATTATATATTCACAATGGCTTCCTGCCTTATAATCCTTACATAAAGTTCATCTGCTAGTTTTTGAAAGTATACTGGCATTTCTTTACCCTTGAACTTCTTCTGAATCGTACCATATAAACCAATATCGCGAAGGCGTAAAAATAGTGGTAGTGATGCATACCACATTTCCTCTAATTGATGTTCTGATTCGTATCCTTTTCGTAATACTTGCAGTTGTCTACGTGCAAACAATGTTTTCTCTTGTTCAATCCATGTGTTTGAAAGAACAGAATAATAGATAACCATCGCCAAATCGTGAATAAAGTAGTTATACGTTGCATCATCAAAATCAAAAATTATCAATTCTTTCCCATCATAATGAAAATTCCCTTGATGAATATCACCATGCATAAGGCCAAAAGTTCTCTTTTCTATTGGAAGCATCTTTATTTGATCAATTAATGCATATGCAATCTTTTTTACTTGTTTATCCTCTAATTGATCAATAATCGCATTCTCTTCTATTTCCCATGTCTCACGATATTCTGTTTGAGGATAACTTATTGTAAGACGATGAAGTTGGCCAATCGCTTTTCCCCATGCTTCAAATAATCCCTCTCCCCAATGAATAGATGTTGAATCTTTTACTCTTTCTCCTTTTGCATATAAAAAAAGAGAAGCATAAAAGAAAGTGCCGTCTACTGCTTGTATCTCTTCTACAAGTTTTCTAGATTTTGAATAGTATGGTCTAGCAATCTTAGCCCCATGCTCCCCAAGATACTGTAAAAAGTCTAACTCTGCTTCCAATTGTTTTTCAGATCGATGAGAAGAGTGCGTTAATCTTAATACGTAAGATGCGCCTTTTTCATCCTTTTTTGCATGAAAAATATAGTTTTCAAAATCTCCAAGCGGATTTTTCTCCACTGTAACGTTAAATAAGTTTGCCGCTTCTTCCAAAATTTCATTGGTGAAAACTCTCTCTACAGCTATTTCCATATGTATTACCTCCTTTATTCCTTATTTAATTCGCCAGAAACATGGGAAATACCGCTACGATGTTCGATATTTGGAACAATAATACATAAAAAGCATACAAGTATGCGGTTTCTTTATAGCCTCACATAAGGTTTTACTTCCTATGTTTCATCCTCTAGCCCCTAATTTATTCAGTATAAAAAGGAGCGGGGCAGCCCCGCTCCTTTTTATACTGAATAACGATACACGATTGATTCATACGGTCTAAGGATAAGGTGTCTAATGTCTTCACTAGAATTCTCATAATTCGATAGCAACACTTCCTGCTTCATTCCACCTATCTGAACCTCATTTGGCACAGCATATGTGATTGTTTCCCCATAAAAGTTATTTACGACAAGTAATATTTCATTTTCTACTTTACGCGTATATACCCAAACATTCGGGTGGTTTGCATCTATAATTGCATATTTACCATTTGTAATAACATCGTATTTCTTTCTAAGTTCAATTAGCTTTTTATAGTGATAGAAAATAGATTGTTTATCTTCAAGTGCCTTTTCCACATTAATTTCTTTATAATTCTCTGCAATAGAAATCCACGGTGTACCTTCTGTAAAGCCACCATTCACTTCTTCATTCCACTGCATGGGTGTACGTGAATTATCACGAGATTTTTGTTGTAAGATTTCTATAATTTCTTTGTTTGACATACCTTCTTCTTGTTTCATTTTATAAATATTTAAAGATTCTACATCACGATACAAATCGATATTATCAAAGCCTGGATTCGTCATCCCAATTTCTTCACCTTGATAAATATATGGTGTACCTTGTAACATATGCAGCGCAGTAGCTAACATTTTTGCTGATTCGTTTCTATATTTTTTATCATTACCAAAACGCGATACGATGCGAGGTTGATCATGATTACACCAAAATAATGCGTTCCATCCTCCGCCCTCTTGCATCTCGGTTTGCCACTTCGACATAATTTCTTTTAATTGACCAAAATCGAAATCTGCTCTTGTCCATTTCTCACCATTTGGATAATCTACCTTTAAATGATGAAAACTAAATGTCATACTTAATTCCTTCCGCTCTGGATTCGAATACTTAATACAATTATCAATTGTTGTAGACGACATTTCTCCAACGGTAATTACGTTATGTCCTTCAAATACTTCATGATTCATTTCTTGTAAATATTTATGAACACGCGGTCCATCTGTATAATATTTACGTCCGTCGCTTGTAGCCGCTGTTCCTTCGTCATCTAAAAATCGTTGGTCTTTCGAAATTAAGTTAATTACATCAAGACGGAATCCTTTGACCCCTTTTTCAAGCCAAAAGCGCATCATCTCGTATACTTCTTTTCGTAGTTGTTCATTTTCCCAATTTAAATCAGCCTGTGTTTTATCAAATAGATGCAAATAATATTGTTCTGTTTTCTCATCATACTCCCAAGCGGAGCCACCAAACTTAGACTGCCAATTATTCTTTTCATCACGCCATATATAAAAATCACGGTACGGGCTATTTTTATCTTCACTCGCTTCTTTGAACCATTTATGCTCCGCTGAACTATGATTTACAACGATATCAAGCATAATATCAATCTTACGTTTTTTCGCTTCTGCTAGTAATTCTTCAAATTCCTCCATCGTTCCATAAGACGGATCTATTGAATAATAGTCGCTCACATCATAGCCATTATCATTTTGCGGTGAACGATAAATTGGTGTTAACCAAATATAATCAATACCTAGTTCTTTTAAATAATCTAATTTCTCTGTTACACCTTTTATATCGCCTGTTTCTGTATTGTAATAGCTATTAAAGCTTTTCGGATAAATTTGATAAACAACACTTTTATGCCAATCTTTCATACTACTCCTCCTACTTCTGTTTTACTCGTTTTGCAAATAACCATGTTAAAACAAATGGCACTACTACTGCGATTATCATCCCAACAACAAACATTGGAATCGATTTCGGAATGATAGAAATAAATGCTGGTAACCCGCCAATTCCAATTGCTGGTGCTAATACACCATTTAACGTAATAAATACTGCTGCGATTGCCGATCCTGTAATAGCTGCATAAAACGGAAATTTATTTCGTAAGTTTACGCCAAACATCGCTGGCTCCGTAATACCGAAGTACGCTGAAATTGCTGATGTAGATGCCATACTTTTATCATTTTGATTTTTCGAAATCCAAAACATTGCAAGCGCTGCACTACCTTGTGCAATATTAGAAAGTGCAATCATTGGCCAAATAAATGTACCGCCATTTTGTGAAATTAACTGTAAGTCGATTGCAATAAACATATGATGCATCCCCGTAATGACTAACGGTGCATACAATGCGCCAAATAATACGGCTCCCAAAGCAGGAACTGTTTCATATACGCCAACTAAACCAGCTGTTAATAAATCACCGATATGACGTGTAACTGGGCCAATAACTCCTAACGCTAATACACCAGTTACAACAATTGTTGTAATCGGAACAACTAATAATTGAATTGCATTTGGTACACGTTTCTTAAGGAAAATCTCAACTTTACTTAAGACAAATGCCGCTACTAATATTGGTAAAATTTGTCCTTGGTAACCTACTTTCTCAATTTGGAACAATCCTAAAATATTAAAGTACTCAATTTTTTGTCCATCTAGTCCTGCCGCTGCTTTTCCATAATTCCATGCATTTAATAAATCAGGATGTACAAGCATTAACCCCATAACAATCCCAAGTATCGGACTGCCGCCAAAACGTTTCGTCGCTGACCAACCAACAAGTGCTGGTAAAAATACGAATGCGGTATTTGCCATCATATTAATTAAATCCCATAGCCCACCTAAGTTAGGATATACTTCCAATAAGTTTTTTCCTTCAAAAAATAAGTCCTTTGCACCTAATAAGTTATTAATCCCCATTAATAAACCAGCTGTTATAATCGCCGGTAAAATTGGCATAAATACGTCAGAAAATACTTTTACAAACTTTTGAAGTGGATTCAATTTTTGATTCCCTGAATCTTTTACATCTGCGACTGTCGATTCTTTCATACCTGCAAGCGTTATCAATTCAGCGTATACACGATCTACATCTCCAGGTCCAATCACAATTTGAAATACACCAGCGTTATGAAATGCACCTTTCACTAATGAAACCGCTTGTAATTTATCGTTATCTATTTTACTTTCATCCTTCAGTGCAATGCGTAATCTCGTTACACAATGCGCTGCTTGGTCAACATTTTCTTTCCCACCAATATATTGCAACACTTGTTCTGCTGTCTTACGATAATCCTTCCCCATATTCCGTCCCTCTTTTCTTTTTTGATACCGTTTACAAATACATATTAACTCGTATATATAAGTTAGTCAACACTCGTATATACGAGTTGATAGGAATTTTTTTATTTGTTCTCAAAATATACAAAAAAGATGAAACACTGTACGGTTTCATCTTTTTATTTTCTCCGCGCCACATCAGAAAAATGAAAAATATCCAAACGGTGACGTGATTCTGTATATTCAAATTGACTACCATCATAAAGATGCGTAAAATTTTTCACAACAACAACATAGTCAGTTCCATTTAAATCTAAATACTTTCTATCGTCATCTGTACAAGGTTGCACTTCAATAACACGCTGTGAATAACTAATATGTAATCCTAATTCTTTCTCAATGTATTTATAAATTGACTTCTCCGCAATTTCTTTTGTTAATCCAGGAATATATTCAGATACAAAATAGTTTACATCTAGAATCACGTTTTCCCCATCAATATTTCGAACACGTTTAATATGATCTACCTTCGTTTTCGCCTTCACATTTAATAATTTGGCTATTTCTTTCGTTGCTGACAATTGCTCCATCTCTACGACATTTGTTATACATTGGCGCCCTAATCGTTCGTTTTCCTCTTGAAAACTCACAATACCACCAAAGTTAAATTCAATGTTTTTTCGTTTTAAAACAAAAACGCCTTTACCATGTATTTTCTGTACGTATCCACGTTCCTGTAATAAATCGACGGCTTTTCTTACCGTCCCACGGCTCGCTTCATATTGCTTCATCAATTCTGTTTCAGATGGAATTTTACACCCCTCTGTTAACTTGCAATTATCAATTGAATCACTTATCTCTGTATAAATCTGTTCATACTTACTCATCATTTTGAATAACCCCTTGTCACCTTCTATTTCTACTTGTATTATAGCATGACAGAAAATCATGCCAATCTCTCACTTATTTTCCAGTATAAGAAATATCCATCTAAATATTTAGTCACCAATGCGAATTTTTATAAATTTTTTCATATTTCTCTTTTCATTCTAAAAAACATGTAGTATACTAACTTCAAAATCAGAGGAGAAAGGGAGCAAAGAACTATGCTTACGAATACAACTGTAGTTACATTTGCACAAAAACATCATCATCATACGTAAACCCTTGAAACCTAGCGGAAAAAATTACGCGTAGGTACAAGGGTTATTCCCGTTGTACCTACGTTAGGCAAAGAGCCATGTAGGTATTTTTTATCTACATGGCTCTTTTTTATTTTCAAAAAACGCTAGTAAAAAAATGATGAATGAACAAAACTACTACAAAGGAGTTATACAATTATGGAAACGAAAAAATGGGGTTTATGGATTTTAACAGCATTTGTTGTTGGAAATATGGTTGGCGGCGGCGTATTTATGCTTCCAGCAAATTTAGCACAAGTATCAGGTCCAATGGGATCTACACTTGCATGGAGTATTACAGGACTTGGTGTATTTATGATTGCACTTGTATTCGGAAACCTTGCAGTACGTAAACCGGATTTAAAAGCTGGTCCACAAAGTTATGCACAAGCAATGTTCACCTCGCCAAAAGCAGGTAAAGTTGCTGGATATAGTATGGCATGGGGATACTGGGCGGCAAACTGGGCGGCAACTGCTTCTGTTATTATTTCATTTGCAGGATACCTATCTACATTCTTCCCTGTTTTACAAAGTAAGCAAGTTCTTTTTTCACTAAACGGATTTTCATTAGAACTTGGAAAAGGATTAACATTTGCTGTATGTAGCATCATGCTATGGGGCATACAATATATTCTTTCCCAAAATATTGATAGTGCTGGTAACATGAACCTACTTGCAACAATCGCAAAGATTATCGGATTTACAATGTTCATCGTCATTACATTATTTATTTTTAACGCTTCTAATTTTGGTGATGGTCAAACATTTATGAATGAGGCTGGAAAATCAATTCCATTAGGTGGACAAATCAATTCTGCTGCCATCGCAACACTTTGGGCGTTTATAGGAATTGAGTCCGCAGTTATGCTATCCAATCGCGCAAAATCTCAGCGTGATGTAAAAAAGGCAACGATTTTCGGATTAATTATTGCTCTTCTTATTTACATGGCAATTACACTACTAACGATGGGCGCTCTGCCACAAGATGCTTTAAAAGAGTCTCAAAAACCTTTAGTAGACGCTTTAAATCTAGCCATCGGTAATAAAGGTGCTTACATCATGGCTCTTCTTGCACTTATATCATTATTCGGATCTACTGTTGGCTGGATTGTTGTTAGTTCAGAAGTACCTTATCAAGCGGCAAAGAATGGGCTTTTCCCGAAATTTTTTGGAAGAACTAATAAAAAAGGGAGCCCTTCAAAATCACTGCTTGTTACAAATATTATGACACAAATTTTCTTGTTCTCAACAATATCTGGAACTGTTTCAGAAGCATATAACTTTGCCATTGTGGTTGCAACTTTAGCTTATTTAATTCCATACCTTGTTTCCACTCTATATCAGCTAAAACTTGTTGTTACAGGCGAAACATATGATATATCACCAGGCTCTCGAATAAAAGATGGAATCATTACCGTACTTGCACTTCTATACTCCATTTGGGTAATAAAAACTGGAACAACTGACTTAAAAACATTTTTCTTAGGGATTGGACTATTTGTATTAGGACTCGTCCTCTATCCAATTCTGATGAAAAATTCATCTACTTCTGCTTCAGAACAACCTAAAAGCTAGCTAATACAATAAGAAGCTGTGAGCTACATTCCAAACATACTGGATTGTTCCTCACAGCTTCTTGTATTCCTAAGGAACTTTCAACTAATAATCAGTGGGGGATGGAGAACCCCCCACTGATTAAAGTTTCACTTTATGTTGTTTCACATGAAACTCTTTTTATACTATTGAACTCCCCCCATCTTTACTTTGTTTAGAGAAGGGGCTTCTCGATTAAAATGATAAAACAACAAAGCTTGAACCTAAATAGTAAAATGAGATTACTTACTCTCCTTTTTATAGCTAATCGCTTGCTTCCCCATCTGCTCCCAAGCTGCTTGAAATTCATTTTTTGAAACGGCAGTATGTTGTTCTGTTCCAAGAGGATTATGAAAATATACTTTTTCTTTATCATATCCGGTTACGATCACACTATGCTCGTAGTACGTAATATGAACTGTTCCTTGTGGCGTTTCCCAATTGCGAAAATGACCATCGGAAAGACGCCGAAAAGTAGAATTTGTAATGACTAAAACTGGTATCCCAGAACGAATTTGCGTATAAATGCTCTCCATATCTTTTCCCGTCAAATCAATTGCTCGCTCTCCTAAATATCGCTGTGCCAATTTATAAATTGGCTTATGATATGCACCATATCCAGGGGAAGAATACGTATATATATCTCCAACAAACCCCTCGTTTGGATGCCCATGCTTATTTCCAATCCAAAACGGAACTTTATGTATTTCTTTTGCTAGCTTCATTTTATCTACTTTAATATTTGCTGACTGGATTAGCATCGCCAAACTCGTTACTTCACAACCTCTTTTTAATTCAGGTAGCTGTCTAATAAACGGAACATGCGACAAGACAATTTTCTCTGGTAACGGTTTTGCCGTTTCTTGTTTCACTTGTTGTATCTTATATTTTCTTACTTTCTGATCCATTTTTACTGTGGGAGAAGGCTTCTTACTCGCTGGGGAACAACCTCCAAATAGTAATGTAACAATAAAAAGTAGTTTATACAATTGCACATATTTTTGCATATATATGACTCTAACTCCATTTCATATTAAAATAATTCTTTTCTATTGTGTACGATTACAAATAAAATCCCATTGTTATTTTTTCCCGTATCACATATCGTTCATTGAATACAAAAAAGCAGACCAAAACAGTCTGCTTTTTGTATTTATTTATTAATAAGCCTCATATGGATATTGTGTTGGATACGACATTGGATATGTTGTTGGGTATGGTGCAGGGTGCGGCATTGGATATGACGCTGGATATGCAACTGGAGACGGCGCCGGATAATAGCCTCCGCCACTTGTTAATGCTCCAGCTGTTAGTCCTCCTAATAGCCCCCCGGCAAAACTACCTGGGAAAAATGGACCTCCTCCCCACCCCCAACTACCTCCACCACCAGAATGACCATGGTGGTGATGATGGTGATAATCGTGATGTCCACCATGATGGTGTCCGCCGTGATGGTGTCCGCCGTGATTGCGCATCTCGTTCATTTTCTTATCTCCTTTACACCTTATTTATTATCACCATATGCAGGACAACCGCGGAAAGCGTGGGCATCTCTTATTTTGACACATTCATCAATATGTGTTGTAATAACCCGGGTAGTACATATAATCCTGATAACCTGTATAGTATGGATAATCAGAGTAATACGGATAGCCATAACTACCGTAACCAAAAGCAGGACTAAGTAAAGCACCAGCTACAAATCCTGGAAAAAATCCACCACCAAAAAACGGTGGTCTTCCAATACCTCCGTGAAGTCCACCGATATGACCAAATCCACCAAATGGACGACTTACTCCGTTCATATCATTCACACTCCTTTTTATATAAAGTGAAACTTTAATCAGTGGGGGTTTTCTCCATCCCCCACTGATTATTAGTTGAACCAATCGGGCTTTTACGGGCAGTTCATCTCCCACCTAACTTCTTCGCTTCCGCTGAATTTTGAGGTGGGAGTGTTACTGTCCGTTAATGCGGGATAAAAATGATACAATATACCTTATGTAGGACAAATGCGGAAGGTATGAGCAAAATATCTGTATTGGTACAAAAAAATAAAACGTTTTATAATAGAAGTGTTAGATTACAGCTTCCATATAAGAATCCTATATTTAAGAAAGAATAGGTGAATTTTATAAAGATGAAAAATCCTATCGTTCAATTATTATTTGTATTTACCCTTGTATCTATCGTACTTTTCCTTTTAGATACGTCCATTATTTCACTTTACACCTTCGTTGGTGCTTTATGGTCTATCACAATTGTAGGAATTTCTTTCGTTATTTTTATTGAAAACCGTTCCCCACAAAGCACATTAGCATGGTTTTTAGTATTGGCTCTTCTTCCTGTTGTCGGTGTACTTTTATACTCTATTTTTGGCCGAAGTCGCTGGAGAAGAAAAAAACATCTCCATCGTTCAGAAGAGCAGCGAAAATTATTCCGTGAGATTTTAGAAGGAAAGCGTCTAGATTTATCACTCATTTCTTCATTAAGTGGACGCTCTATGCATTTAACAGAAGTGGTACAAAAATTTGGCGGCGGTCCTGTCGCCGATGCAACAACTACAAAACTTTTAACTAATGGTGAGCAAACTTTTTCAGAAATTTTACAAGCGATTGAACAGGCGAAGCACCATATACATATTCAATACTACATTTATCGAGCTGATGAGATTGGTACAAAAATCCGAGATACTTTAATAAAAAAAGCAAATTCCGGTGTAATTGTACGCTTTCTTTATGACGGGCTCGGAAGCAATACCTTACGTCAACGCTTCTTACAGCCTATGAAAGATGCAGGAATTGAAATTGTGGAATTCGATCCTATTTTTTCAGCGTGGCTACTTGAAACAGTCAATTATCGTAACCATCGTAAAATCGTCATTATCGACGGAGAAATTGGTTTTACTGGAGGGCTCAACGTCGGTGATGAGTATCTTGGTCGCTCTAAAAAATTCCCAATTTGGCGTGATAGCCACTTAAGAATAGAAGGAAAAGCGCTGTACAAATTACAGGCAATATTTCTAGAGGATTGGCTCTATGCCTCTAGTGGTTTAAATACTTATTCTTGGGATCAATTTATGAATACAAAATACTTTCCAGGTAAAGAACATTCTCATGCAAAAGGTGCTGTTCAAATTGTAGCAAGTGGACCAAGTTCAGATGATACAAGCATTCGCAATACTTTACTTGCTGTTATAGCTTCTGCTAAAAAATCCATTTGGATTGCAACACCCTACTTCATCCCTGATCAAGAAACCTTAACATTACTACGTTTAAGTGCATTAGCTGGAATAGATGTCCGCATTCTATATCCAGGTAAGAGCGATAGCATCATTAGTGATCAAGCATCTCAATCATACTTTACACCACTCCTAAAAGCAGGAGCTTCAATTTACAGCTATAAAGATGGTTTTATGCACGCTAAAATTGTACTTGTTGATGATACAATTGCAACAATTGGCACGGCAAATATGGATGTCCGCAGCTTTGAACTAAATTATGAAATCATTAGCGTACTTTATGAATCCAAGACAGTTCTTGATATTAAACATGATTTTGAAGAAGATTTTAACCATTCAACTGAAATTAGATGGAAATCATTCCAAAAAAGAAGTATTAAAAAACGAATACTAGAATCTCTAATGCGTCTAATTTCCCCTTTATTATAATTACAAAAAAGTAATCAAAGTCATTTTGGTTACTTTTTTCTTTTATTATGGCACATTCTTCTCCCTCTCCTTTTCTTTGCATACCATATAAAAACACGTTATCATAAGATGTATTGTTTACTTTATGAAAATAATGTTAGGTGGGACATACATGTTAGAACAATTTCATATACATGCTGATTTAAAGCAGCAACTGGCAACAATTCACGAAAAAAACAAACAAGCAGCTGGTGAAAATGGACATTTAATCGGTACAAAAATGTATAAAGCATCCGATAATAGCATTATTGAGGATGCGATTACAGCTCTTCTACTTGGAAAAAATATTCTACTAAAAGGGCCAACTGGAAGCGGAAAAACCGTTCTTGCAGAAACGCTATCTTCCTTATTCCAAAAACCGATGCACAGTATTAACTGTTCTGTCGATTTAGATGTCGAAGGTATTTTAGGATACAATACTTTAAAAACAAAAGACGGAGCATCTGAAGTTTCCTTCGTTGATGGTCCTCTTATGAAAGCGATGAAAAATGGACATTTCCTATATATCGATGAAATTAATATGGCAAAACCGGAAACACTCCCTCTTCTTCATGGTGCATTAGATTACCGTAAAATGATCACAAACCCATTTACACAACAAGTTGTATATGGTGATGAAGAATACCGTGTAATTGCCGCAATTAACGAAGGTTACGTTGGAACGAGCGAACTAAATGAAGCATTAAAAAACCGATTCGTTATCATTGAAGTTCCTTATATTCAAGGTGATACATTAAAACAACTATTATTATCTGAATCAAAATTAAAGGATGTTACAACGATTGAAAAGTTTGTTGCATTCGCAAGCGACCTTATGCCACTTGCCCGTGATGGACGCGTAAGTGAAGAAGCGGCAAGTATTCGTGGTATTATCGATGCATGTGACTTAGGGGTATATATTCCTGTTATGCGCGCGATTGAGCGCAGCATCATTGCAAAATTAAATGATGAAACAGAACAAATGACTGTCCGTGAATTAGCAGAAAGCTACTTTTTTGAGGGATAATTCATGAGACAAATTTTTAGTGACAAAAAAATTGATGCGTCGCTGTTTCTTCAAATGGAAAATTTAATGTATGCTCTTCTAAAAGAAGACGATGCTTACTTAGAGTATGGCTATAAAGCTTATTACGACGAAGTTGAAAAAAAAGTGGTCATCAGTCATTTTTGGGATGATCGAAAAGAAGAAGATACAGTAATCGGATTAAAAAGCGAAGTGTTCTTAAAAGCACTTGGTAATAAACATTACTCGGACATGAAATTAATTCGTTCTTATGCAATCGAGTTACAGGAATCCCCGCTCAAAAAGTTTTTAACGCAATTATTTGTTCTGTTAGAAGATTTACGAGTTGAGGAAATTGTGAAAAGCTTACGCCCTGGCACGAAACACATTTTTAAAAGACGTAAAGAAATGTATCGTAATTATTTCAGCTCACAAAATGAAATAAACCGTGTTCGTAACTATCATGGAGACCGTCTATTTTGTTTATGTTATCTTTCCTTAACGAGCGATAAATACGAAATGTTTAACAACGAATATTTTGAGCAAATTGAAGCTATTCTACATGAAGCGTTCCAAGCTCACAATACAGAAGATACAATGTATATTGTTGAAAAAATTCGTTATCGCTTGGAAGGATTTCTTGAAAACGATATGATTAACAACTACTTTGGACACGCACCACTCTACTTATCTGTTATTGCAGAAGAAAAAGATGGGCGCGTAGAAGAATTAGCTAATGATGATATCCAAATCGTAGATGACGATGAAAATAAAAGCAAAATTAATGAAAGTTTCTCTACATGGCATCGTGAAAATAAAAATAACGAAAATGAAAACTTCTTACGCTTTGAATTAGAAAGTGGTACGAAAACAAATATGATGGGTGACACGGCTCGTGAGTCTGAAGATGGTGATCAAGCACTCGGTTCAGTACAAGGTACTTCGCAAAAAAGTACACAGTCGAATTTTGATGGTGCTAATGTTGAAGATGCGAGAGCTTCCCATGCTTCTAGTCAAAATGAAGGCATATACGGTAAATATAATGTTGGTGCTTCGCATACATTTAAGGAAGCTCGTAAGCCAACTCCCGATGATAAAAAAGACTATCAAGCCATTAAATCTGTCATTAATAAAGACGTAAAAGAATTAAAGAAAATTATTGAGAAGACAATTGAGAACAAAACAAACGCGAATAGTGATAAATATTACGGAAGACTTCGCAAAAAGTTTTTACGCATTTATACAGAGAAACAACCGCGTATGTTTTATAAGAAAGGGCAAGAATCACAAGAACTTGACGTTGCCTTTCAACTATTAGTCGACTGCTCTGGCTCTATGTATAACAAAATGGAAGAAACGAAAAAAAGTGTTGTTCTGTTCCATGAAGCATTAAAGTCTTTAAAAATTCCACATGCAATTAGTGGATTTTGGGAAGATGCTTCTAGTGCGACACCAGAAGATAAACCAAACGTAATTCATGAAGTGGTAACATACAAAAATTCAACCCTTCCAAACGTTGGACCTGAAATTATGCAACTTCACGAAGAAGAAGATAATCGCGACGGTTATATCATTCGCATCGTTTCTGAAAAGCTTGCAAAACGATCAGAGAAGCACAAATTCTTGCTCGTCTTTACAGACGGTGAACCATCTGCATTAGACTATCAGCAAGACGGTATTTTAGACACACATGAGGCGGTTAAACTCGCTCGTAAAAGCGGTATGGAAGTCATCGGTATCTTTATCGAAGAAGGCGAAGCAAAAGAAACGACATATCAATTGATGAAAAATATTTATAACCATCATTTCTTAGTTGCCAACCATGCTGAGGATTTACGATTAAAGATTAAGCCGTTATTGAAGAAATTATTACTGAAAACGATTGAATAGTAACCAGGGGCCTGTTCGGCCCCTGGTTTTTTAGTTGTTATTTGTCGAGCAGTCAATATTCTGTATCGAATCGCTAATATATTTTCATTTACTATTTTATTTCACTTTGAAATTTATATGGAATACATACTTCTAATAACGATTCAAATCCACCATCATAATATGGGAAGCGCTCGTTTGCCACTTTTCTATCAACCCACTCTACTGTTGAAATCTCCTCTTCGTCTTGTACACTAATTTCTCCCTCTAACACATTTGCGCTAAATGTAAAAAATAGTGCATGATGCTCTATCTCAGTAAAAAACTTTTCATTTATTGCAGCAATCCCCTGTATCTCTACAGTTAATCCTGTCTCTTCTTTTGCTTCTCTTACAGCTGCAGCTTCTAATGTTTCTCCTTTTTCCACTGCACCGCCCGGCAATGACCAAGCATCTTGTTCAACGTTATGTACCATTAATATTTGGTCCTTTTCCTGATTATAGATTAATGCATATACAACATCGACTCTTTTCATATGTATTTCCTCCTATTGTATTTTTTACGTATCTAATCCTGGTTCAATTTTCGATAAAATGCTAATTGCTTATACTCCTAATTATGAAAATACATAAAGAAATTCATCAAGAAGCAAATGAGAAATTAGGATTGGGTGCACAGGAATTTATGAAGAATCTGACACATACGAAAGTGAAACTTTAATCAATCGGAGTTTTCTTCATCCCCACTGATTATCCCCCCTCACCAATCAGGCTTTTACGGGCAGTTAATCCCCCACCTATCTCCCTTATTTCTGGAACCTTACAGCCCTTGAATGCGGGATAAAAAATTCATAGAAATCTTTTTGGGTATATTAAGGAAGAAGTCTAGTATCAAATATATTTGAAAGGATGTTTCATTTGTCCCCAAAAAAGGATGAACAATATACGGATGTTACAGTTGCTGAAGCAAGACATGAATTTGTTATTCCCGAAGAGTTTCCTGAGGGGCCTTACGGTTCTTCCACTAACAGAAAGTTAGGAAAATCGACTCCTTGGGAGAAAGATCAAAAAACACATAAAGCATTTAGCTACGAATATGAAAAACAATATGAAGAAACGAAACAACAATATCCGGAAGCTAGTACCGAATCAGGAAGTCTAGATACGAATAAGGTAAAATCTATATAACGAGAAAACTCATTTCTTCCCTAGACTAAGTTTAGGTATGCTGACAAAAAGAACCGATTCAATCGAATCGGTTCCCTTCATTAACTAAGTACTAACTCAGTTGTTAACTTTTTTTTTAACTTGGCCAGCATATCAGCTGTCATTTTATCTAAATCATACTCTGCTTTAAAGCCCCACTCTTCTTTCGCTGCGGTTGCATCGATTGAATTTGGCCAGCTGTTTGCGATTGTTTGACGAGCTGGATCTACAGCGTAATCCATTGTAAACGTCGGAATATGCTTACGGATTGCTGCTGCAATTTGTTCTGGTTCGAAACTCATTGCAGTAATATTAAAAGCGTTACGATGTATTAACTTACTTGGATCTGCTTCCATTAAAGAAACAATTGCTTGCAGTGCATCTGGCATATACATCATATCCATGTATGTGCCAGATGCAATGTAAGAGGTGTAGGTACCTTTTTTAATTGCTTCATAATAAATTTCAACTGCATAATCAGTTGTACCGCCTCCTGGAGGAGCTACATAAGAAATTAAACCTGGGAAACGTACACCGCGCGTATCAACGCCAAATTTTTGATGATAATAATCACATAATAATTCTCCTGCTACTTTGTTTACCCCATACATCGTAGTAGGACGCTGGATTGTATCTTGTGGTGTATTATCTTTTGGTGTTGTTGGACCAAATGCACCAATAGAACTTGGCGTGAAAAATTTACAGTCAAGTTCACGTGCTGCTTCTAATGCATTTACAAGTCCACCCATATTTAAATTCCAAGCAAATAGCGGATTTTTTTCTGCGGTCGCTGAAAGCAAAGCTGCTAAATGAATAATTGTATCTACTTCATTACGCTTCGCAATATCGTGTAGCTTCTGTCCATCTGTTACATCTAACGTCTCAAATGGACCAGATTTTACAACGTCACTATCTGTTTCGCGAATGTCTGTTGCGATAACGTTTGATGCCCCATATACATCACGAAGTTTCATTACAAGTTCAGAACCAATTTGCCCTAAAGAACCGGTTACTAGAATTTTTTTCATTTTCCCCACTCCTCATTTGCAAGCTTTCAAAAGATGTAATTGTGTTAAATAATTCCCATTTCTTTACCCACTTTTTCATACGTACGAATCGCTTCATCAAGCATCTCCTTCGTATGAGCCGCTGTTGGCATATTACGAACACGACCTGTTCCTTTTGCTACAGTCGGGAACACAATAGATTTCGCATAGACGCCTTCTTCATTTAGACGTTTGCTGAACTCTTGTGTTAATACTTCATCGCCAATGATACAAGGCGTAATTGGTGTTTCACTTTCTCCAATATTGAATCCAAGTTCTTTTAAACCTTGTTTTAAATAGCGACCATTTTCCCATAAACGATCATGTAATTCTGTACTCTCCATTAAAATTTCAATCGATCTCATACAAGCTGCTGCATCTGCTGGTGTTAGTGCTGTTGAGAATAAAAATGGACGTGAACGAACTTTTAGCCAATCAATTAAGTTTTGCTTTCCTGCTACATATCCGCCAACTACCCCAATCGCTTTTGATAATGTGCCAATTTGGAAATCTACTTTATCAGAAAGACCGAAATGTTTTACAGTACCTGCACCTTTTCCGAGTACACCTGAACCATGTGCATCATCCACATATGTCATTAAATCTAACTCTTCTGCAATCTCAACAATTTCTGGTAGTTTCGCAACATCTCCATCCATTGAGAAAACACCATCTGTAATAACCATCAATTTATTGTAAAGACCTGATTCTTTGGCCTCAGTTGCTTTTTTACGTAAATCTTCCATATCAGAATGTTTGTAAACAATAATTTTTGCTTTGGATAAACGACTACCGTCAATAATAGACGCATGGTTTAATTCATCAGAAAGAATTGCATCATTTTTGTCCATAACAGCTGAAATCGCTGCCATATTACAGTTAAATCCTGATTGATATGCAATCGCTGCTTCTGTATGTTTAAACTTTGCAATTGTTTCTTCTAATTTGATATGCAAGTCAAGAGTACCATTAATTGTACGAACTGCTCCTGCACCAACGCCATACTTATGGATCGCACCAATTGCTGCTTCTTGCAGACGATTGTCTGTTGCTAAACCAAGATAGTTATTTGAAGATAAGTTAATATATTCTTTTCCGCCAATTGTAATGACTGGTCCATTTGGACTTTCTAGCGGATCAATTACGTTATAAAGCCCCTTTGCTTTTAAATCCTCTAAATTTTCTTCTAAAAAGTTTGCAAGTGTTTTACTAGACATCGTGAAGCCTCCTCATCGTTCATGTAAGCGAATTATTGTCTTAATAATGCTAATAATCCCTCTACTAGCTTAACACGTTTTCGAAATTTATTATAGAAAAATAGCTTGAAGAAAACGCTTACAACTTTTAATTATATAGGATTAAATACAAGAAATCTATGATTTACTTCAATTGTTTGATAGAATGAGAAAAATGTTTTTAGGAGCTGAAAAAATGGCATTTGCAGAATCTGAAGTATATAATAATGACTCTTTTTTTGAACAGTACATGAAGCGCAGATATCGAAAAGATAATCCAAATGAAGCAATTGAAAAGCCAGCTTTATTACAGCTCATCGGGGATATGAAAGGGAGGAGCATTCTTGACTTAGGATGCGGTGATGCTAAATTTGGTGTGGAATTATTGCAAAAAGGATGTCTTTCTTACACTGGTATTGAAAGCTCTCATCTTATGTATACAGAAGCTGTAAAACAACTAGAAAACGTAAATGGAACTGTTCATTTCATGAACCTCAAAGACTATACATACCCTCCTTCTACTTTTGATCTCGTTACATCTAGACTCGCCCTACACTATATTGAACATCTTAATATTATTTTTCAAAACGTCTATCAAACTTTAAAAACAGATGGGATTTTCATCTTTAGTGTGCAACATCCCGTTATTACTTCCTCCTTTGAGAGCTTACAAAGGAGCGGGAAACGAACAAGCTGGCTTATTGATGATTATTTTAAAATCGGGAAACGTACAGAACCGTGGATTGACCAAGAGGTAATCAAATACCATCGTACCATCGAACAATACTTCACCCTCTTACAACAAGCTGGATTTACAATTACAGGCTTACGAGAAGCAACACCCAAACGAAAACATTTTCAAAGCGAAGAAGAATATACACGCCGATTGCGTATTCCCCTCTTTCTTTTATTTTCTTGCAAAAAATAAAGTGAAACTTAAATCAGTGAGGGATCTTCATCCCTTACTGATTATTAACCCTCACCAATCGGGCTTTTATAGGCAGCTCGTTCCCTACCTAAACTCTTTGCTCTTGCTGAATTTTAAGATGGAGATCTTACTGCCCGCAAATAGCGGGATAAATAAAAAAAGCGATGAAATTTCATCGCTTTTTTTATTTTACTGCCTGCTTTGCTTGCGGAAGTAAGCATCTTCCTCTTCCCTGCGGAATACAAAGCGGCGTTCCAAATAAAGGATCGGTTGTGATTTGACAATCCATCCGAAACACATCACGAACTAGCTTACAGTCAATAATTTCTTCTGGCTTACCTTGTGCATAAATTTGTTTATCTTGAATGGCTACAATATTGTCTGCATAGCGGCAAGCTAAGTTTAAATCATGTAGTACCATAACGATTGTTCTTTGTTCTATTTCATTTAATTCAAATAACAAATCAAGTACTTCAATTTGATGTGTCATATCTAAATATGTTGTTGGCTCATCTAACAAAATAATATCCGTATCTTGCGCAAGCGTCATCGCAATCCAAGCACGCTGACGTTGTCCACCTGAAAGTGCGTGAACGTCACGCTCAGCAAACTCAGTCATACCTGTTGCTGCAAGTGCTTTTTGTACCATTTCCTCATCTTTTTCTGACCATTGCTTGAGCCAAGTTTGATATGGATAACGCCCTTGTTTTACAAGCTGAAGCACAGTTAGGCCTTCTGGAGCTTGAGGGCCCTGCGGTAAAATTGCCATTTGCCGGGCAATTTGTTTCGTTTGCATATTTTGAATTGCTTTGTCTTCTAGTAAAATATCACCCGATGTCGGTTTTAATAAACGAGCAAGCGAGCGTAATAAAGTTGATTTTCCGCAGCCGTTAGAACCGATAAAAATCGTAATTTTCCCTTTTGGAATCTCTAAATTTAATTCATTAATAATACTTGTTTCACCATAAGACAATGTTAACGATTTCGTCTCTAATGCTTTTTGCATGTTCATCTCCCTTTACTCCGTTTTTAAATAGATAGAAAAAACCACCTATGTACTTTTTACCTTTATGAATTTCGACTTTTATAAAGTAAATAAATAAAATACGGAGCACCGATTGCTGATGTAAATACACCTGCTGGAACTTCAAGCGGGGCAAAGACTGTGCGGCCAATTAAATCGGCAGCAAGTACTAAAATCGCACCAACAATAGCAGCTACTGGAAGTAACGCCCCATATAAAGAACCAACTAATCTTCTTGAAATATGCGGTGCCATTAAACCGACAAAGCCAATTCCACCAGCAAAAGCAACCGCTCCTCCAATTAACGCTGTACTAAGGAGCAATAAGAAAAATCGTGATTTCGTTAAGCGAATACCAAGTCCGGTAGCAATATCATCACCAAGTTCTTGTGCATTTAAATGTCTTGCAGCTACAAATGCAATCACTGTTAAAATAAGAACCCAAGGTGCTAACACTCCTACATTTTGCCAAGAAGATCCGTAAACAGTACCAGTAATCCACACATTTGCTTGGCTCGCTTGATAGATTGGTGCTAACAGCATAAACAATGTTGTCGCAGCCTTCGTTAGTGCCCAAAATCCAACACCAATTAAAACAAGACTAATCGCCGATAATCCATCATTTCTCCATGCAAATAAATATACAAAAAGTGCAACAATGGTCGCACCAATAAAGGCCGCTAGCGGCATATAATGAATGCTTACTGTTAATGCATTATTTTTATCACTAAATAAAGCAAGAAATAGTACAACTGCTACACTTGCCCCGCCCGTAATCCCAATAATATCAGGGGACGCAAGTGGGTTTCGAACGAGCCCTTGTAAAATACAACCAGCTACAGCAAGAGCTATTCCTACAAGAATTGCAATTAAAATACGCGGCATACGGAACTTATTTACGACCATATTAGACATTGCATCACCGTTTCCGGTAATTGCTTGCCATACATCATATGGGGCTATTTTCATCTCCCCCATACCCGCGCTTGCAAAAAATAATGCGATTAAAACAATTAATAAACCTAACAAGACGAGACAAGCTCGTTTATATATTAAAAACGAGAGGCCGTCTTTTCCTATACGAAACGGAATATACTTCTTCATTTGCTAAGCCCTCTCTTACGTGCAATATAAATAAAGAATGGTGCACCAATAAATGCTGTCATAACCCCTACTGGTACTTCTTGTGGCATGATCACATATCTCGCTCCAATATCTGCAATAAGTAATAATATAGCACCTAACAACCCACTATACGGTACCCTCCAGCGATGATCTACGCCAACAAGCGCCCTTGCAAAATGAGGTGTAATAATCCCTACGAATCCGATTGGACCAGCAACCGCAACAGAGCCGCCAGACAGTAAGACAATAATGAGTAGTACCAATGATTTCATCCAAACAGTTCGTTGCCCTAATCCTTTTGCAACATCTTCTCCCATCATTAATGTATTTACTTTTCCTGCCATCGTAAGAGATGCTATCCACCCTATTAATAAATAAGGGAATACAGATTGCAATATTTCTAACTTTCTACCTTGTACGGAACCAGCAAGCCAAAATAATACTTCTTCTAACGCTTTCTCATTTAATACAAGTAATCCTTGCGTTAAAGAAGAAAATAAGGCACTTATCGCTACCCCTGCTAATGTTAACTTAAGTGGAGTTGTCCCTTCTTTTCCTAAAGAACTAGATGCAAATACGAGTGCCGCAGCAACCGCTGTACCTAAAAAGGCAATCCACGTAAACGCTGACAAAGATGTTATCGAAAAAACAACAATTGCTACAACAATGAAAAAGGCAGCACCTGAGTTTAATCCAATAAAATCTGGAGCAGCAAGTGGATTCTTAGTTAAAGTTTGCATTAAGCAACCAGCGATAGCTAAACTAGCACCAACACTAGCAGCAATTAACGCCCTTGGAAGACGCACGTTTTGAATAATAATATGTTCATTCGAACCATTAAAATGGAAAAAAGCATCGAGTGCTAACTTCCCACTTGTATTTGTATATCCAAAAATAATACTCCCCCAAATACAAGCAATAACTGCAATGATTCCAACAAATAATCCAACCCATTTTGCCTGATTTGTTTTTAATAACATGCAGCGTTTCTCCTTCAATGTATAATGATACGTTGTTAGTGTATTGCAACTTAATTTACATTGTCAATGATAACAATTATTATTGTCAATTATTACTATTGACAATATATTCGCAAAGCCGTAATATCAATTTCGATAATGAAAATTATTCTCAATTTTTAAGGGGGATACATAGTGAATTTCATCAAACAAAAATCATTTGTATTATTTGTATTCTTGTTATCATTTTCACTTCTTTTAGGGGCATGTGGTAAATCTGATAACAAAGCGGAGCCTAAAAAAGAAGAAAAGAAAGAAATGATTACTGTAGAACATGCAATGGGTAAAACAGAAGTTCCTGCTAATCCAAAGCGTGTCGTTGTTTTAACAAATGAAGGAACAGAAGCTTTACTTACCCTTGGTGTAACACCAGTCGGTGCTGCTGAATCACCTACCGGTAACCCATGGTATCCACATACGAAAGATAAACTGAAAGATGTAAAAACTGTCGGTACCGAGCTTCAACCCAATGTAGAAGCAATTGCTTCTTTAAAACCCGACTTAATCATTGGTAACAAACTGCGTCACGAAAAAATATACGAGCAATTAAAAGGCATTGCTCCTACTGTTTTCTCAGAAACACTACGCGGTGAATGGAAAGATAACTTTAAACTTTATGCAGAAACAGTAAATAAAGAAAAAGATGGTCAAAAGGTATTAGCTGATTACGACAAACGTATCAAAGACTTAAAAGGCAAACTTGGAGATAAAGTAAATCAAGAAATTTCTATGGTACGCTTTATGCCTGGTGATGTTCGTATTTATCACGGAGATACATTCTCTGGTGTTATTTTAAAAGAACTTGGTTTCAAACGTCCTGGTGATCAAAACAAAAATGACTTTGCAGAACGCAATGTATCTAAAGAGCGCATCCCTGCAATGGATGGCGATATCATCTTCTACTTCACATATGATAAAGGTAATGAGAAAAAAGGTTCTGAATTAGAAAAAGAATATATCAACGATCCTCTATTCAAAAACTTAAATGCTTCCAAAAACGGTAAAGTATACAAAGTTGACGATGTGATTTGGAACACAGCTGGCGGTGTAATGGCTGCGAACTTAATGCTAGATGACATTGAAAAACGATTTGTAAAATAATATTTTTCGAAAACAGCTCCCCTTTCGGGAGCTGTTTTCATTTCGCTCACACAAAAATGTCACATTATTTCATTTTGTATTTTTATTCCCAATATGTTATATTATAAAAGTAAATAAAATATTTTTTCTCTATATCAGAAGAATTATTTTAATCGCAATTTTCTGATTAATCTTTATTTTATTTTCTTTTCGAATTCAAATACTACACTTGAAAACGCTTATTATCTCGTTTTCAGGGAAAAATACGATAACGGATAGAGATTCAATAGATTGTTCAAGAAATTTTCTTTCTATTTCCATATAATTCTATTGACTTCTAAATATTTTGTAAATTAAAATGATTACATAAATATCCGTTATACAGGATTAGGGGGAAGCACAAATGGATGCAGCTTTAAAATTAAAAAAAGCTGAAGAACAACAATCACCAAAAAAACATCCACCTGGATTATATTTGTTGTTCTTAACAGAAATGTGGGAAAGATTTAGTTACTATGGAATGCGTGGACTTTTAGTTCTTTATTTAACAACAACTGTTGTTAGCGGTGGTTTAGGATTTGATAAAGCAGATGCTGTGCAACTTTATGGTACATTTACAATGCTTGTATATTTTACACCAATTATTGGCGGATGGTTAACTGACCACTTTATCCCAAGGCGTCTTGCAATTACTATTGGCGGTATTATTATGGCACTTGGTAACTTTGTACTATTTTCAATGAATACAAAAACCGGTCTCTTTTTAGGTCTAGGATTATTAGTCATCGGTAATGGATTCTTCAAACCAAATATCTCTACCCTATTAGGTGAACTATACGGTGAAAATGATTCACGCCGTGACAGTGCTTTCACAATCTTTTACATGGGTATCAACGTAGGGGCTTTCTTTGCACCACTTATTTGTGGTTTCCTAGCAGAAGATTTCTTTAAAACAAGCGTTGATGGCGTTATGGTAATGGGTTATAAATATGGATTCTTAGCAGCTTGTATCGGTATGATTATCGGTCAGATTTTCTTTAACCTATTAGCTCCTCGTTACCTTGGTAAAGCAGGAACAACAGTTATAGGTAAAAAGTCAAAAGACAAAAATGCAAAAGTAATTGAGAAAAAACCTTTAACAAAACAAGAAAAGAACCGTACTTGGGCAATCATCATTTTAACTTGCTTCGTTGTCTTCTTCTGGGCAGGTTTTGAACAAGCTGGTAGTTCTTTAACACTATATACAAACACTTTTGTTGATCGCACAATTTTCGGATGGGAAGTTCCAACATCTTGGTTCCAATCTGTTAACCCAGCATTTATCGTTTTATTAGCACCATTTGTTTCTATGTTATGGCTAAAGCTTTCTAAAACAAAACGTGGTGACTTAAAAATTCCAACAAAAATGGCATTTGGTATGATTTTACTAGGTATCGGTTACCTTGTTTTAACATTAGCTGTTCTGAAAACTGGTAGCGACGAAGCAAACATTGCTACTAAAGCAAATTTATTATTCATCGTTTTCACATACCTGTTCCATACAATTGGTGAGCTATTCCTATCACCAATCGGTCTATCTATGGTAAGTGCAATCGCTCCTGTAAAATTAGCTTCTTTATTAATGGGCGTATGGTTAGCTGGTAGTGGGTTTGCTAATAAGCTATCAGGGATATTAGCAGCTTACACACAATCTTTAGGATATTTAGAAGTATTCGCAAGCATCGGTATTATCGTAATCGTACTTGGCTTAGTACTTCTTATGTTCTCTAAAAAAATTACACGTATGATGGAATAATAAAAGCAATAAAAAAAGAGTCTCTCGTATACCGAGAGACTCTTTTTTTATTGCTCTTCTAACGCTGTAACATCTACTTGTACGGTTTCATGTGGTGTTTTCACATCATGTACATTCGCAACTCCACTTCCCTCATCACAACTTTCAATCCATACTGGTACACCTTGATACGTAACATCAATTCGGCTTGAAGACGACAAAATTTGTTTCACACGCTTTACATCCATTATTTATTCCTCCTTCTATTTATCTCGCATGAACGGGCACTAAGCCCCCCGCCTTATGCCTTAGGGATCAACTGCCCGTAAAAGCCTGATTGGTGAGGGCTAATCATCAGTGAGGGATGAAGCCCCCCACTGATTAAAGTTTCACTTTATTACACCTCCTAGCTTTCCATATTTTCAAAACTCTATTCCATAAAAAATCCGTGTATTTCTACACGGATTTTTTCCATAATATTCAAATTTTATGAAAATAATGTCTTTACAACTTCATTTACTTTCTCATTATGCACTTGATAATATACTTCTAAGCCACGTCTTTCAAAACGAACAACTTTATTTTGCTTTAATTTTGTTAAATGCTGCGAAACAGTTGATTGCGGAATTTCTAATACTTCCTGCAATTGTGTTACGTTACAAGTTCCACGCCCCATCAGCTCCATTACTAGACGAAGGCGAAGCGGGTGAGCTAACGCTCGTAGCATTTGTACATCCTCTTCTGAAATACGACAATCAAATTGATTTTGGTTCATAAAGTTCCCCTCATTTTTATTTTATTTTCTCTTTATTTATCTTTATATATTTGTTTTTATATTTCCTGTTACGACACAACTTTATCAACCTAAAATAAAAAAATATTTCCTCCTTTTATCAACATACAATTAAGGGAAAAACCCTGCTGATTTTGAATATTATACTACACAGCTTAACGAAAAAGCAAAACATACAGATAGGAATACTTTGCTTCTAAATACTGTTTTCTCAGCCTTTTTGTTATATTTTCCCCACCTACAATCCTCTCGTAATAATATTGTAAAATATTGTTCTTACATGATATACCACTGTAATCTTTTTTAACTATTTGACCTATAAAAATCACTTTGTTACGATGAGAGGAGTGAAATTTTGGTAAAGGGAGGACTTAACATTAAAAAGTGGCTAATAATAGGCTTAATTAGTATTGCACTTAGTTATACGGTTATCCAAAACTTCCTATTAAAAGATAGAGAAGTACATAAATCCCAAACAGAAAATATCGCAATTGGAACAGAGCTTGGTAATGTTGCTCCTAATTTTCTCTTACAAACAGTCGATGGAAAAGAAGTATATCTCACGGATTATAAAGGAAAAAAAATATTATTAAATTTTTGGGCTAGCTGGTGCGGACCATGCAAAATAGAAATGCCAGATATGGAAAAATTCCACAAAGATATGAGAGAAAAAGGAATTGAGGTTGTCGCTATAAATGCAACTGCCAGCGAACAAAGTCCAGATCATGTAAAACAATTTCTCCAAGAAAACAAATATACTTTTCCCGTTCTATTAGATATACAAGGACAAGCAAACGCAACATATCAAATCATGAGCATTCCTACCTCCTTCATTCTTGATGAAAAAGGAATCATTCATTTTAAACATGTAGGACCAATGACATATGAAAATATGGTTGAGTATATGGACAGTTTATAAACCGCTACTACGAAGACAACGAGAACTTGCATTTTTCTCTCTATTTTAACCTGAAAGCAACAAGAAAAAATTCTCATTACTTCTATAAATAGTCATCTCCTCTCCCCCGCATGAACAGACAGTAACAGCCCAATTGGTGAGGGCTAATAATCAGTGAGGGATGGAGAAAACCCCCACTGATTAAAGTTTCACTTTATGTTGTTTTTTATTTCGTTTTATATAGGAATCGTGTACTTTCATATACACGATTCTTCTTTTTGTCCAGTTTATGAACAAAATGTAGCGTTTTTTTTACAGTTGACACTATTATGGAATAATTATACTTTTTTACGTTGACAATAGTGTTGAAGGGGAATATACTTAGCAATGTAAGTTGATTGTGAATCATTTCACAAATAATGTGAATATCTTCACATATTATAGATAGGAGTTGTCATTATTATGAGTACTTGGACACACATTTATGATCCGTTAAACAACATTTGGTTATCAGCACTTGTTGCTGCTCTTCCAATCTTATTCTTTGTTCTTTGTTTAACAGTATTTAAGATCAAAGGATATTTATCAGGACTTTATAGCGTAATTTTAGCAATCATTCTTGCCATATTCGTTTACAAAATGCCTGCAACTATGGCAGTATCATCAGCTGCATTTGGTGTAGCAGCTGGATTTTATCCAATTTGTACAATTGTTATTGCAGCTATTTTCCTTTACAAATTAACAGTAAAAACTGAACAATTTAATGTCATTCGTGACAGTATTTCAAGTATTACAAATGACCGTCGCCTTCAAGTGTTATTAATCGCTTATTCTTTCGGTGCTTTCTTAGAAGGGGCAGCTGGATTCGGTGTACCGGTTGCAATTACAGCAGCATTACTTGTAGGTATGGGATTTAACCCATTAAACGCAGCAGGTATTTGTTTAGTTGCAAATATTGCTGGTGGTGCAATGGGAGCAATGGGTATTCCAGTTACAGTACCTGCTCAATTAACTCAAATGGATGCATTAACTGTCGGGCGTCAAACTGTAACATTATTACCTTTCATCAGCTTTGTATTACCATTCTTACTTGTTGCAATGGTAGATGGTTTTAAAGGAATTAAAGAAACGTGGCAAGGTATCCTTGTAAGTGGTGGTTCTTTCGCTATCACTCAATTCGTTGTAACATACTATCTTGGCGCAGAATTAACTGATATTTTCGCTGCAGTTGTCAGCATGGTTGCACTCGCATTATTCCTACGTGTATGGCAACCAAAATCTTCAGCTAAAACTGAAGAACAGGTAAAAAAACATAGTTACACAATGAAACAAATTTTATACGCTTGGTCACCATTTGCATTCTTAACTGCATTCGTAACAATTTTCAATTTAAAAGCAATCAAAAGTTTATTCGCTCCAGATGGTGCGTTAGGAAGCTTAGTATGGAATATACAGATTCCTGGTTTACACAATCAAGTTATTAAAACAACACCAATTGTAAATGCGGATACACCATTTGCAGCAATCTTCAAACTAGATGTATTTTCATCTACAACTACTGCAATTGTACTAGCAATTATCGTATCTCTACTTGTATATCGCGCAAAAGGAAATTTAGTTAAAGAACTAACTATTGAAACATTAAAAGAGTTGAAAGCTCCAATTTATACAATTTGTAGTGTAATTGCATTAGCATATGTAACAAACTACTCTGGTATGTCTTCTACTCTTGGGCTAGCTTTATCATCTACTGGCGATGCGTTTCCAATCTTATCTCCAATCTTAGGTTGGATCGGCGTATTCTTAACTGGTTCCGTAGTATCAAGTGGTTCATTATTCGCACCACTTCAAGCAGTAACTGCAGCACAATTAGATATGGTACCATCTACACTTGTTGCCTTAAACGTAGTCGGCGGAACAATGGCAAAAATGGTATCCCCACAATCAGTAGCAGTTGCTTGTGCAGCAGTTGGACTAGTTGGTAAAGAATCTGCTCTATTTAAAACAGCAATGAAATATAGCTTAATCTTCTTAGCTATTATTAGCTTACTTCAACTTAACGCTGTATTTAATATCTTTTAAAAGATGAAAACGATCCCTGACATTGGGATCGTTTTTTTATTTCCTTCTTCTCTCAAATCATTCACTAATTCCAATCATGAGAATCCATCATACCTTTGTATAAAAAAATCCCGATACACAGTATCAAGATTTTTTATTTTTTAACAGCGACGCTCCCGCAATCTCAGGATGTGTCATTTCATATGGATCCAAAATAATATCAAGTTCCTCTTCTGTTAACACACCATGTTCTAAACAAAGTTCACGAACAGACTTTCCTGTAACAATTGCTTCACGAGCAATACGAGATGCTGTCTCATATCCAATATGGGGATTTACTGCTGTAATAATCCCAACACTTTTTTCAACGTATTGTCTCAGTGTTTCTTCATTTGCAGTAATTCCCTCAATACAATATTCACGGAATACACGGAACGCATTATTCATAATGCTAATGGATTGAATTAAATTAAAGACTAACACCGGCTCCATTACATTTAGCTCTAATTGCCCTGCTTCCGATGCTAAACATATTGTATGATCGTTTCCGATAACTTGGAAAGCAACTTGGTTAATCACTTCTGCCATAACCGGATTTACTTTCCCTGGCATAATAGATGATCCTGGTTGACGTGCTGGCAATTGAATTTCAGCTAACCCCACACGTGGACCAGATGCCATAATACGCAAGTCATTTGCAATTTTAGACATATTCATCATACATACTTTTAACGCTGCAGATACTTCTGTATAAGCATCTGTATTTTGCGTTGCATCAACTAAATGTTCCGCGCCTACAAGCGGAAAACCACTCAAGTTTCGTAAATGCTTTACAACTTGTTTAATATAAGTAGGATTCGCATTTAATCCTGTTCCAACAGCTGTTGCACCCATGTTTACCTCATATAAATGTTGACGAGACTGTTTCATTCTCTTTATATCACGGCCGAGCACACGACTGTAAGCTTCAAATTCTTGTCCAAGACGGATTGGAACGGCATCTTGTAAATGCGTACGTCCCATTTTAATCACATGGTCAAATTCTTTTGCTTTATTCTTAAAAGCAAGATGAAGTTCATCCATTGTAGTAAGAAGCTCTTCCAACATCATTAACGTTGCAATATGAATTCCTGTTGGAAACGCATCGTTTGTTGATTGTGCCATATTTACGTGTGTATTGGGACTGATTATTGTATAGCTTCCCTTTTCATACCCCATTCGTTCTAATGCACGGTTAGCAATTACTTCATTTGTGTTCATATTAATTGAAGTCCCTGCCCCGCCTTGAATTGGATCTACAATAAATTGCTCATAAAATTTTCCATCAATAATTTCCTGAGCAGCCTCTATAATTTCTTCCCCAATATTTTCTTGCAAATAACCTGTCTCCATATTTGCAAGTGCCGCGGCTTTTTTGACCATTGCCATCGCTTTAATTAATGACGCATGAATACGATATCCTGTAATCGGAAAATTCTCTACAGCACGTAATGTCTGAACACCATAGTAAGCTACACGCGGTACTTCCTTTTCTCCTAAAAAGTCTTTTTCAATACGTATATCTTTCGTTGCTATCATTTCTCATCACCTGTACTTTTCATTCTAATCGATGACCTAAAAACATTTTCTATGAAAATATAATCTTTATAAGAGTTCTATTTCCATATATCCTTTCACTATATAGCACCTCTTTTAAACGCGTACACAATATTGATTTTTTACGAAGATGATTCCACACTCATAATTGGAAATTAATTTGTTGCATCCCTTCTTCGCGCTGATTATCCCACGCCTCTCTTCCTCGTTTTTCTCTGGATCTTGAGGCGGGGGCTTACCGCCTAGGAATAGCGGAATAAAAATTAAGCAATCGCTGTGTCTTCTGCTTCTATTTTCTTTATTTCTACTCGTTTAATTTGATGCATATCCTTTTCAAGTACTTTGAAAACCCAGCCATCTTTCTCAATAGCATCTCCCTCCATAATTGTCTGTGTTTGCATCATAATCCACCCTCCGATCGTATCTACATCATCAGCAACCAAATGTAAACCAAGCAAATCATTTACTTCACTAATGAGTACTTTTCCATCGAGAATTTTATATGTTTCACTTATATGTTCAACAGGAGGGTATTCATCTTCATCATATTCATCACGAATTTCACCAACAATTTCCTCCAAAATATCTTCAAGTGTTACAATCCCTGCCGTTCCTCCATATTCATCATATAACACGGCCAATGGAATTCTTCTTTTCTGCATTTGTAGTAACAAATAATGGATGGGAATATTTTCTAAAACTTCAATAACAGGTCTCATATATGGACTAATAGAGCATTCTTCATTTTTCCCACCATCCATATAACGAATAAATAAGTCTTTTACATTAACCATCCCAATAATCTCATCTTTATCCTCTCCAAATACAGGATACCTTGTATACTTTTCTCGCCCAATCACTTTAATATGTGTCTCAAATGGCTCATCTTCATATAAACCGACTATTTCAGTGCGTGGAACCATAATTTCTTTTGCTAATCGATTATCAAATTCAAAAATATTATTTACATATTTAAATTCCGCTTGATTAATCTCTCCACTTTTATAACTCTCCGATAAAATGAGTCTTAATTCCTCCTCTGAGTGTGCAACTTCATGCTCAGAAGCGAGGGACAATCCAAATATACCTGTCACCAGGCGAGCTGAACCATTTAGAGCCCAAATAAATGGATACATAATCTGGTAAAAATAAATGAGCGGCTTCGATAGTAACAAACTTACTTGCTCGGCTTTTTGAATAGCGAATGTTTTTGGTGCTAACTCCCCAATCACAACATGCAAAAATGTAATAACAGCAAATGCAATAATAAAGGAAACTGTACTCGCGATTGCAGGTGAAAGTTCAATCTTTAAAAATAACGGTTCCAATAAATGCTTTATCGTTGGTTCACCTAACCATCCTAATCCTAAAGCTGTAATTGTAATTCCGAGCTGACACGCTGATAAATATTCGTCTAAATTTGAAATCACTTTCTTAGCTGCTAGTGCCCCTCGTTTCTTTTCTCCTACAAGTTGATTAATACGACTACTGCGTACTTTTATAATCGCAAATTCAACTGCCACAAAAAAACCAGTTAATGCAATAAGAATAACAACCATGATTAATTTAGTAATTTCCAAAGAACACCTTTAGCTTTTTCTTAGCTAAAGTTACACCTCCTTTTTAAAAGAAGTTTTCTCTCCATCAAAGTAGCTGATTGAATGGAAAACGAATGGAAGTTTCACTTTGTTCTTATTTTCTTCATTCGTCCAAAAGCAAACCTATATAAAATTCCCCAATTTTCAATCCTCATATAATTCTAACGGTAAACAATCCGGATCTTGGAAAAATACAAATCGTCTTCCTGTTATTTCATCAACACGTATTGGTTCCGTATCTACCCCGCGTTGATTTAAATGCCGAACTGCTTCTTGTATATCCGTAACTGCAAATGCTAAATGTCTAAGACCCGCTGCTTCTGGAAAACTTTGGCGCTTTGGTGGATTTGGAAATGAAAATAACTCAATTTGATATTGGCCTCCTACACATAAATCTAATTTATAGGAATTCCTTTCTTCTCTGTAAATTTCATCCAATACATTAAACCCTAATATATCAGTATAAAATTTTTTAGATATATCATAGTCAGAACAAATAATTGCAATATGATGTACTTTAGATACATTCACGTTCTACTTCATTCCTCTCTTTACCAATCATGCATATTCTCCCTTAAAATGAAAAACCTATGTAACAGAACATCTCATAAGGAGGCTTATTATGAAATTTATTACTTTTTTTCTCGGTCTTGCTGTTGTTTTCTTTCTTGCCTTCATTGCAAGTAACAATAAAAAGCATATCAAATTCAAACCGATTTTCATTATGCTTATTATACAGTTAATTTTAACCTATTTACTATTAAATACGGAAATTGGTCTCGTACTCGTAACCATGATTTCTAATTTATTTACGAAATTATTAGACTACGCTGCATCTGGAGTTAACTTTGTATTTGGTGGGATTACAAACGAGGGAGCAATCCCGTTTTTCATTAATGTACTTTTACCAATTGTCTTCATTTCCGTCTTAATTGGTATCTTACAGCACTTCAAAATACTCCCATTTTGTATTCGTTGGATTGGTTTTTTTCTCAGCAAAATCAACGGACTTGGCAAATTAGAATCTTATAACGCTGTCGCCTCTGCCATTGTAGGCCAATCAGAAGTATTCATTACCGTAAAAAAACAGCTTGCCCAAATTCCAAAACATCGCTTGTATACACTTTGTGCTTCTGCTATGTCAACTGTATCCATGTCAATTGTCGGTGCTTATATGACAATGATTGAGCCCAAATATGTAGTAACCGCTCTCGTCTTAAATTTATTTAGTGGTTTTATTATCGTACTCATTATTAATCCTTATGAAGTGAAAGAAGAAGAAGATATTTTAGAAATTAAAGGCGAAAAACAAACCTTTTTTGAAATGCTTGGAGAATACATTCTAGATGGATTTCGCGTTGCTATTGTTGTCGGTGCCATGTTGATTGGGTTTGTTGCCTTAATTAGCTGTATTAATGATTTATTTCATCTTATTTTTGGAATTACATTTCAGCAGTTACTTGGTTATGTTTTCTCCCCTATCGCTTTTGTTATCGGTGTGCCAAGTAAAGAAATTGTCACCGCAGGAAGTATTATGGCTACCAAGCTTGTAACGAATGAATTTGTAGCCATGATGGATCTCAGCAAGCTTGCAAATAGCCTCTCCCCTCGTACAGTAGGTATTATTTCAGTTTTTCTTGTATCCTTTGCTAATTTCTCTTCTATCGGAATTATTTCTGGTGCCGTTAAGGGATTAAATGAAGAACAAGGAAACGTCGTTGCTCGCTTCGGTTTAAAACTTTTATACGGCGCAACACTCGTCAGCATTTTATCCTCAATTATCGTAAGCATTATGCTATAAGAAGGTAAAATTTAATCCTTTTCTTATTCATCCTTTTTGTATACAATACGAATAGATGTCTCATAAATAATCGAGACATCTATTTTTTATACATGTACAACAATATCTATTTAGCGTACAATACCTCTTATGTGTCTTATTTACACATTATAGGGCAATATACAAATTGAATGATTTAAAGGAGAACTAAATAATGAACTCAGATGTAGAAAACAAGAACAGAACCTTAAAGAGGCGATTTAAGAAAAGACGCCTACTATGGTTTATCCTTATTCCACTGCTCCTTGTAACAATTGGAGGTGGAAGCTATTCTTTTCACATATACAGTAAAGCAAAATCAGTTATAAATAATGCCTATTCTAAACTAGATAGAGGCGATAAATCCGATAAAAGAGAAAAAGCTGTTAAGCCGATGACCGATAATGTTTCTGTCCTTATTATGGGCGTGGACGAAAGTGATCTTCGCGAAAAATCTTATGGTAAAGCAACACGTACAGATGCATTATTACTTGCCACAATCAATAAAAATGATAAATCAGTAAAGCTTGTTAGCATACCACGCGACTCACGTGTTTATATTAAATCACGTGATAAACAAGATAAAATTACACACGCCCATGTATTTGGAGGCGTGGATAGTACAATTGATACAGTTGAGAACTTTTTAAATGTTCCTGTTGACTACTATGTAAAATTTAACTTTAAATCCTTTATAAAAATTGTCGATTCTCTTGGTGGCATCGATGTAGACGTTCCTGTTGAATTTACAGAGCAAAATAGTAAAGATGAAGCAGGCGCAATCCATCTAAAAAAAGGGCGTCAGCATTTAAATGGTGAAGAAGCACTTGCTTTAGCAAGAACTCGCCACATCGATAGCGATTATATGCGCGGTCAGCGTCAACAGCTTGTTTTAGAAGCAATTGCTCAAAAAGCGTTATCCATAAATTCTATTAATAAAATTGGTAGCTTATTAGATGCTGTTGAGCATGATTTAAAAACAAACTTAACATTTGATGACATGATGACAATTACGAAGAACACAATGGGATCCGACTTAAAGATGGATAAACTTCAAGTAAAAGGTACCGATAAGTATATCGGTGGCATCTACTACTACATTCCTGATGAAAAGAGTGTACAAGACATATCTCAGACATTAAGAGAACATCTCGGTGTTACGAATAAAACTGAGCATAAAAAATTATAATAAAAAGGCTGCTAGGATTTTCCGAGCAGCCTTTTTATTATAATTTTCAACAAAATTCTTTCATTTTTTACAAAAATAATGACGAAAAGAGACAATTATTACAGAACTGTAACATTTTTTATAAAAACATTACACCGATGAACAAAATAATAGTATACTAGTACATATCATAATACTATTGCTATCATGCATACATAAGAAAATAAATACATATGACCTTATATATTAATTTTTTTTGGGGGGAAGTAAATGAAGCTACGTAACTTACTTATCGGTTCTGCTGTCACTGGGGGAATATTACTATGTGCAGGTGGGATTGGTGGTTATCAATACATTTCTAAACTAAATAAACAGCTCGATACAAATGTATTGCCACATACTACATTTGAAGGTACTTCTCTTGATGGTAAAAGTAAAAAGGAAGTTCAAAAAATTATTCAACAAAAAATTGATGACTCGAATAAAAAATCCCTTAACTATGTATTCCAGGGTAATACACAAACTTATACGTGGAAAGATCTTGGCATTGAATATAAAGAAAACGATATTGTAGAAAAAATCTTTAAAGAACAAAAAGGAAACATTATTGATCGCTATAAAATACGTAACCAAGCTGAAAACGGCGAGCTAAAACGTGAATATAAATTAACACCCCACTTGAATACAACAGCTTATGAAGCTTTTATGAAAGAAAAATACAACGAAACTTTAAAGGATCCTGTAAATGCAGAATTAAATATTTCAGGAACCACAGTAAGTATTAGTGAAAGTCAAAATGGAGAGAAAGTTGATAAAGAAAAATTAAAAGACTTAACGATGAAAGCCATTACTACCGGTACACAAAACATTCAAATTCCAATTTCCTCTATAAATCCCGAACGCTCTACAAAAGATGTTCAAAACATGGGAATTACAGAGGTGATTGCTGAATATTCTACTCCTATGGCTGGTCGAAATGGGAACCAATCCTTTAATGTAAATAAGTCGGCAACTACTTTAAGTGGTGCAATCGTAGCACCCGATGAAACATTTAGTTTCAATGGACGCGTTGGTATTACTGATGCAGCCCATGGCTATAAATCTGCTGCTGTATTTTCACAAGGTAAAGTGATCCAGAGTGCTGGGGGTGGCGTTTGCCAAGTTAGTAGTACTCTATACGGAGCAGCATTACGTGCTGACTTAGGAGTTGTTGCTCGTAGTAACCATTCTATGCCTGTTAACTACTTACCACTTGGTCAAGATGCGGCTGTAGCCGATTACGGTCCAGATTTAAAATTCAAAAATAATACTGGAAAACATATTTATATTCAAGCATTTTCTAATGGTAGTAGCATAACTACACGTATTTTCGGCACACCTACTGGCAAGGATGTAGAAGTTTCATCAAAAGTCATTAGTAATACAGAAAATAAAATTACTGCTGTCACTTATAAAAAGGTAACACAAAACGGTCAAGTTATATCAAATGGCCAAATTTCAAAAAGTGTATACAAAAAGGCGTGATAATTCACGCCTTTTTGTTTTGTAATAAATGTACAAATGTCTGTATATGTTCTTTCGTCTCTTCTAATGACCATATACGATTTCCTTGTTTAGCTGCCAATAAACAACCGTCTTCCCAAGAGTTTTCCTTTTGTATATGTAATAACTCATGTTGTAATTTCGCAATCGTTTCTTGATCCTCTTGCTCTAAAAACTCCGTCATTACATCTATAATCTCTTCCTCATGTACACTTAACGTACAATATGCTTTTAGGAAATATTGAAATGTCGGATACATGTTACTCTCCCTTTCTTATTTATCAGATGGATAGGAAGTAATGATTTTAAATCCTAATGTTCCTGACTTATCTCGTGCTAAGACAGTGACTGTATTCATAAGCTTATCTTTCACACTCATATCTTTCTTTAATACTGTTTTTCCAACAGGAAATGAATGCTTCGTATTTAATACGAGACGATTTTCTTTGGAATTCTTTAACCACTTCTCAATTTCCTGTTCATGTTGCTTTAAACTATCTTTAACAGCTTTGGTTGCCGTTTCTTTATCATAGTATGTACTTGCTGCTGATACTTTATCTGTCTGCAATCGCTTCTTCAAATCCTCTTCTTTTTTCCCAACATGACGTTCTATCGTATGACCGTTTTTCGGTGGCCCTTCCATTTCGTCTAAAATATTGTCGCTAATTTTTTCTATTGATGTTGAATTGCTTTCTTTCGGACTTTCTTTTTTCTGTTCTTGTCCTGTACAACCACTTAACAAAAGGATCATCGCAAGTAAGCTGCTCAAGAAAATGCTCCATAATCGTTTCATCATATCACCTCTTTCATGATTATTATCGGAACTTCATCAAAAGTCAATTTTAGATAAGAAAAAGCGTGTAGCATTCCAAATTTCTACATGCTTCTTCTTATTTTTTTCGTATAGCTACCCGATAACGCTTTTCTTAACCCGTACACAGAACCATTTTCTCTAAATGAGAGCCACAATCTATACAATAAACCTTTAATTAATAGGGGTATTTTTAATTTTATCAATAAAAACCTTTATTTAATCATATTTCCACAAGAAAAATATACCCCTCTTTTAATATACTACATACCCACAAAGGGTATAATGACGCATTTCATCCACTAAGTAGAAATTAAATCCATATTTCCCCTCTATCATCTACAGATCGAGCTTTTACAGACCTTCATTTTCACTGCACTTTAAAGTTAGCGTGTTACTGTTCTAAAATAATGAGGTAAAGGCATTCATTTTAAAGGAAAATCTACGCTTGCCTATATTGATTAAATATGGTGTAATGCTAAAAAAGGCAAAGGACTATAACAACATGCAAGAACTGATTCACGATGTACTCATAGAACATTACGCGCTAGCAATTCCACTTAGTATTCTATTTAATATCATCATTAGCTTTGCTGGTTTCATTCCAAGTATTTTTCTAACCGCAATCAACATACAACTTTTCGGTTTAACAGATGGAACACTCATTTCAATCGCAGGTGAGGCATTAGGGGCCATTATTTCTTTTTATTTCTATCGATTAGGTCTTCAGAAATTCGCACAGAACAAGATAAATCATTACCCAAAGGTCGAACGGCTCCTTTATGTTCAAGGAAAAGAAGCTTTTTTACTCGTTTTATCATTCCGCTTCATTCCCTTTATTCCATCAAGTATTGTTACTTTATTCGCAGCTTTAGGAAAAATGTCCCTACTCTCTTTCAGTATTGCCAGTACACTAGGAAAAATCCCAGCGTTACTTATTGAAGTGTATTCGGCATATCACGTTATAAATGGAACAAATGAAGCAAAGTGGATTATAACAATTGCAGGTTGTATCGGGTTATTGTACCTATGGAGAAAGTGGAAGAAAAAATAAAACAGGGAGCATTCGCTCCCTGTTTTATTTTTTATATAATGAAGAACTCTTATTTTACACCAACCGCATCATACGATTGTTTCACCGCTGTAACCTCAGCAGAACTTGCGCCATATAAATCAGCTGCAGCTTGTACTAAGCCAGCACGAGCTTGGCTAAATGTAGTAGATTCCGTAAAGTATTGTGTATTTGCACGGTAATAGATTGCTCCTACTTTATCTTTACCGATAGGATTCACTGTTACACCATAATGCGTGCCACCATTTGCTAATAAATACGCTGCTTTATTAATAATACCGCTGTTTGTATGAACACCACCATTATCACTTGTACCTGTATAACGCTTAGAATAATGGTCTGGATCACCATATTTAGTTGGATCACTCATAGAGCGTAATGCATCCCCTGATTTACCAGGCGTATAAACATCCTCTCCAATTTCCCAGTCCGGATTACGATTATCATAGTACTCTACTAACGTACCAAAAACATCGGAAAATGCTTCATTTAATGCACCTGATTCATTTTGATAAATCAGATTCGAGCTATACTCTGTAACAGCATGCGTTAATTCATGCCCAATTACATCTAATGCACCTGATAACGACGTAAATGTTGCTCCATCACCATCTCCATATACCATTTGTGAGCCATTCCAGAAAGCATTGTTATAGCTTCTACCATAGTGAACTGTTGACTTTAGTGGCGCTCCTGCATCATTAATAGAGTTTCGATTAAACGTATTTTTATAGTAATCATATGTGACACCCGCATAATAATGAGCATCTACTGCTGCTGCATCAAGGCTCGCGTTGAAAACATTATCCGTATCTGCCCATAACGTTCCTGGTAACGTAGTACGATTTTTCGCATCATATGTGAAAATTGTTGCCCCACGAGTATTATCTTGTAAGTAATAAGAAGATCCAGATAATGTTGTATTAATAGATTTTGTATCTCCTAGTACACCTTTACCTGTTCCAACTTTATTTGTTCCTGTTACAGGTTTTGCAATCGCTTTTCCCTCTTGCTTTACAGCCTCTTTATTAAGTGGCGCTTTATCTTCACCTGTTACGTGATCGATTGTATTGTATTTATTTAATACTTTACCGCTATCAGCTTCGATGAAATAATAATAGTTTCCTGGTTTTGGCTCTAAGAAGTTTAATTTCACCACATATGCATAAGTTGTGTCTTCGCCATTTTGATATACATATACATCAGCTGATGGCTCTACCTCATATTTTGGAGTAAACCCTAAATCTTGTTGTGCAATTTCAATCGCCTTTTTACCTTCAATCTTATTTTTATTCTTTAATTTTTCTTTTTTGTCTAAATCAGGTACAACTGTTCCAGATAACACTTTCAATGAACCATCTTTACTAACATGGGCTAGTTGAGTAGATCCCCATACCGGTGTACCTTCATACACTTGCTGCATACGCACCACTGTCGTATCAGTTACAGAATCTTTTTTCACTTGTTTCACTTTGAATGAATCCTCTGCGCTCTTTTCTCCTAGCTTATAATCTGCTTTTGCTGCATTTAAATAATCAAACACAACAGATTCTGCTTTCTTTCCTGTCGCTCCTGTTAGATCGCCAGAGATAAACTCGGGTGACTGCACTGCTTCATTGTACTTCTTCGTAGAGAGCACATTCTTTGAATCTGCAAATGCAGAGCTTGTCCCTCCAAATGTTGTAACTGCCATTCCTGCTGCTAATACAAATGCTAAACTCTTCTTTTTCATATAACCTTCCCCCTAATAAAAAATTTTTTGAAAAAGAGTAGTTTTATATTAGCATCTAATTTCCACTATTTATATACTAAAAATTCAAATAATTTCTTTCTCAAGTTTTGTAGAATTTTGACGAACAAATATTGAGAAAGGCCCTTTCCGTTTTGGAAAGGGCCTTTTGGCTATTATTATACATTTACTGTTTGCGATAAATTAGAGTCTAATCCAAAGGTATCAGGTTTGCTCGTATATTGCACACCACCTACCACGGTAAACACTACTGCGACCACTAAAATTCCTGCTAATATTTTTTTCATTTTAACCCTCCTTATGATCTTCTAACACCTCAATAACTAATTTATAATATCGATTACTTTCTTCAAAATGTAGTAATCGAGCGAAATATTCCGCAAGCTCCATATATACTTTCTTTAATTCAATTTTATTTCCTGCCGACTTATAAAAAGGAATAGCTTCTGCTTCTAAAAATGATTTATAAGCTTTTGCTTCTTCAAAATATTTATACCGAAGCATGAGAAGTAGATATAACTTTGTATTAAACCTTTCTTCCTGCTTAGCAGCAATAACTCCTTTATCAATCCATTCTTTCGCTTCTTCTAGTTGCTCTAGTTTAATGCACTGTAATGCCATTTCATATAATGTATCTATATAATTTAAATCTATTTGTTTCTGGAATCGCAAACTTTCTAAATAATATTTTTTCGCCTGCTGATACTGTCTTTTTTTATAGTATATATTTCCAATATTACTTAAAGTAATAGCTATAAGTACATCTTCGTCTGCAAAAGATGATGCTTCTCTCAATATACTTTCGTACATTTCCAAAGCCTCTTCATATTGCCCTTTTTCCGCATAACTTAGTGCAATAAGAATTTGACAGTTAATCACATTCCTAAACTTGTATTCACCCCGAAATCCCTCTAATGCAACATTAGCAAAATGCAGTGCAAGATGATGAATTTCTAAATGAGTATATGTAAGAGCAATATTATAATAAATTCCAGTTTCATGATACCCTTGTTCTTTAGCCATCACTTCTGTCTCTAGTAAATAATCCAGACCATCTTTCCACTTATATTGCAAACAATATAATATCCCTCTACTATACGTATACAACAACTTTTGAAACGGTGAATACTTCTTATACATCTTTTTCAGCTTATCTAGCTCTGCTTCTAAAGCTGGAAGCTCTCTTTTCATAATCAAATAACGTGTATACAGCAGATTATAATAATTTATAATTTCAAAATCTAAAACACGCTGCATCTCAGCCTGTAATTCGTTATATATGCGTTCAACCTGTTGCTTGTCCAAATGGACTAATGCGTTTAACCATTCGTCCAATTTCTCTTTTACTTCTTCTTCCACATCTCTCAAATCCGACACAGCAATCTCCAACCTCGTACAGAGTAACTGCAAGATTTCCTCCGATGCTTCTATCTTTCCATTTTCAATCTTACTTAAATATGAGACGGAACAAATGCCCTGACATAATTCTTCTTGTGTCATTTTTTGCTGTAGCCGCTTATAAAAAACTTGTTTGCCAATTTTCTCTAGTGTTTGTTGCATTGCCCTCCTCCATTCTCATTTACCCTCACTACTTTAATAATACATAAAAATCAGAAAAATATAAATTGATAAATAGGAATTTTCTAAAGAATTTTACAACAAATTCATTTTATTCCTCTCAACGATTAATTTTCGTGTTAGAAAAAACTTCTATCACCGATAAGTCTATGCTGCGAAGAAAAGAGAGAGCACCACTTGTTTTCTCTTTCTATTTCTACTTGGCATGGGACTGGAAAAGATTTTGGCCACTTCTATGAATGGCGGGATGCTCTCGCCTACCTAAAAAGAAAAGATTTATATCGTTTTTTGAATTTGGATTTATATAGACAGTAGAATTCTCTTCTCACTAAAATGTTCTCCTTTGGCATAAACTAGTGAAAATTGTTATACTATAACAAAATTACGGAGGTGTTTTCGCAATGAATCACTATAAAGACGATAGTTACGCCTTACATACAGATTTATATCAAATCAACATGGCTTATACATATTGGAAAGACGGGATTCATAATCGCCGCTCTGTTTTTGATTTATATTTCCGAAAGCTTCCATTTGAAAATGGTTACGCCATTTTTGCTGGTCTTGAAAAAATTATAGAGTACATAGAGAACTTTCGTTTTACTGAGAGTGACATCGCTTATTTAAAAGAACTACAATTTGAAGAAGAATTTCTGCATTATCTACAAAGCATGAAGTTTACTGGGACAATCCGCAGTATGCAAGAAGGTGAGGTTGTTTTTAATAACGAACCATTATTGCGTGTGGACGCACCGCTTGGTGAAGCTCAAATTATTGAAACCGCCTTGTTAAATATTGTGAATTACCAAACATTAATCGCTACAAAAGCAGCTCGTATGAAACATGCAGCAGACAACGATCAACTCTTAGAATTTGGCACACGCCGCGCTCATGAATTCGATGCTGCCCTTTGGGGTACACGCGCAGCCTTTATCGGTGGATTTTCTTCTACAAGCAACGTCCGCGCTGGCAAACGCTTTGGTATTCCAGTTGCCGGTACGCATGCTCATTCCTTTGTCCAAGCGTATCGTGATGAATATGTTGCATTTAAAAAATATGCCGAAACACATAAGAAATGTGTTTTTCTTGTTGATACATACGACACATTAAAATCTGGTGTACCAAATGCGATTCGCGTCGCTAAAGAATTTGGTGACCATATTGATTTTTATGGTATTCGTCTTGATAGTGGCGATATGGCTTATTTATCAAAAGAAGCACGGAAACAACTTGATGCAGCTGGATTTACAAATACAAAAATTATTGCTTCTAGTGATTTAGATGAATATACAATTATGCATTTAAAATCCCAAGGAGCAAGGATCGATGTATGGGGCGTTGGAACAAAGCTTATTACTTCATTTGAGCAACCTGCATTAGGGGCTGTTTATAAGCTAGTTGCAATTGAAGATGTAAATGGCGCATTAAACGACACAATTAAAATCTCATCTAATCCTGAAAAAATTACAACACCAGGATTAAAACGAATTTATCGAATTATTAATCGCATGAACAATCATGCAGAGGGTGATTATATCGCTCTAGAATCCGAAGAACCTCAGCAGGAAGAGCGCTTAAAAATGTTTCATCCTGTTCATACTTATATTAGTAAATTCGTGACAAATTTTGAAGCACGCGAGCTTCATCACGATATTTTCACAAATGGTAAAAGAACATATGAATTACCTAGCATATTAGACATTCAAAAATACACTGAAAGTAACCTAGCACTATTTTGGGAAGAATATAAACGGACTCTTAATCCTGAAGAATATCCGGTTGATTTAAGCCAAGAGTGCTGGGATCATAAAATGAATTATATTCAAACGGTACGCGAGCAAGTTGCGAATAATATTCAAAAATAAAACGAGAAGCTTTCGCTTCTCGTTTTATTTTATAAATCTTTCACTCTAAGCACACGCATCGCATTCAATACCGCGATTAATGTAACACCAACATCTGAGAACACTGCTTCCCACATTGTTGCAATTCCAAATGCACCAAGTAATAGGACAAGTCCTTTTACACCAAGTGCAAAGATAATATTTTGCCATACAATATTGCGTGTACGTTTGGCAATTTTAACAGCCGTTGCAATTTTAGAAGGTTCATCTGTCATGATTACGATATCTGCTGCTTCAATCGCTGCATCAGATCCTAAACCACCCATCGCAATCCCAACATCTGCTCTTGCTAATACCGGTGTATCATTAATACCATCACCAACGAACGCAACTTTTTCTTTTGCTTGTTTTGTCGCATCAATTTTTTCAATTTCTTCTACTTTTTGCTGTGGTAATAATTCAGCATGAACTTCATCTAAACCAAGCTCTTTACCAACAGCTTCTCCAACTAACTTTGCATCACCTGTTAGCATGACTGTTTTCTTAATACCAAGTTCTTTTAATTTTTGAATCGCTTGTTTTGAGTCCTCTTTTACTTCATCTGAAATAACGATATAACCTGCATATGCACCATCTACAGCAACGTGAACAAGTGTACCTACTGTTTGAGGCTGTTCGAATGCGATATTTTCTTTTTTCATTAATTTTGCATTACCTGCGAAAATTTCTTTCCCTTGTACTTTTACAACTGTACCATGACCGGAAATTTCACTGTAATCTTCAATGATATTTTCATCAATTGCTTTTCCATATGCGCTTCGAATTGATTGTGCAATTGGATGGTTTGAATACACTTCTGCAAATGCAGCATACTCAAGAAGTTCTTCTTTTGTAGTTGTTCCGTTTGGCTCCATCTTCGTTACTTTGAATACACCTTTTGTTAATGTTCCTGTTTTATCAAAAACGATATGTTTCACATCATTTAGTGCTTCTAAATAGTTACTTCCTTTGATTAAAATACCGCTTTTAGATGCTCCGCCAATACCACCGAAGAATCCAAGTGGAATAGATACTACTAATGCACACGGACAAGAAATAACTAAAAATACTAACGCTCGATAAATCCAATCTGAGAATGTCGCCCCCTCTAGAATAAGAGGTGGAATAAACGCTAATACTGCTGCTGTAATAACTACGACTGGAGTGTAGTAACGAGCAAACTTCGTAATAAAGTTTTCGGTTGGCGCTTTTCGGCTACTTGCATTTTGTACTAAATCTAAAATTTTCGATACAGTTGATTCACCAAACTCTTTTGTTATCTCAATTGTTAACACACCATTTTGATTCACAAAACCACTCAAAACGTCATTACCAACTTCTACTTCACGTGGTACAGATTCACCTGTTAATGCTGAAGTATCTACCATTGATGTTCCTTCAACCACTTTCCCATCTAGCGGTACTTTCTCACCTGGTTTAACAATGATATAGTCTCCAATTTGCACATCTTCCGGTGAAACTTGTTTTGTTTCATTGCCAACTTTAACGTTGGCATAATCAGGACGAATATCCATTAACGAAGTAATCGATTTTCGAGAACGATTTACAGCAATACTTTGGAATAATTCACCTACCTGGTAGAATAACATAACCGCAACGGCTTCTGGATATTCTTGAATTGCAAATGCTCCAAGTGTGGCAATTGCCATTAAAAAGTTTTCATCAAATACTTGACCACGTGTTATATTTCTTGCAGCTCGCCAAACGATATCTCCACCAATTAGCAAATATGCAATAACAAAGAGTGGAATTGTTATCATTTGTGGTAATCCTGCAAGTACAGCTATTCCTGTTAAAACGCCACCAATCGCTAAGCGCCACAACATTTTCTTCACATTTCCTTCACCATGATCGTGGCTATGATCATGACTTCCCTTCTCTTCGCGAACAACTTTTACATCCGGCTCTAACTTATTTACAATATTTTTGATATCTTGTAGTGTCGTTTCAAGTTCTTTTTTATTTGCTACTTCTATTTTTAATTTCTTGGATACAAAATCAACAGTCGCATTTGAAACTGAAGGCATTTCTTTTACCTTTGTTTCAATCTTCATTGCACAATTTGCACAATCTAACCCTTCTAATACGAATACTTCTTTGGCAACTTTTGTTTTTTGTTCTTCTTGTACTTGAATATGTGGTTCTAATTTCGTAACAAGTTGTTTCGCTTCAGTAACAACTTGATTTTCTTTATTTTTCTCTGTTTCTAAAACCATTGTCTTTGTTGCGAAGTTCACAGAACAAGAGGAGACACCTTCTAACCCGCTAACACCTTTTTCGATTTTCATCGCACAGTTTGCACAATCTAATCCTTCTAACACAAGTTTCCGCTTCACTAGTGCTTCTGCCATCTTTCTCCCTCCTTGTGTATTTCTTTTTTATTCTTCCTCGTTTACGTGTTCGAATGCTTGCTCAAAGATACCGATTACGTGATGGTCCGCCAATGAATAATAAACAACTTTCCCCTCTTTACGGTTTTTCACAAGTTTCGCTTGCTTTAATACACGAAGTTGATGAGAAATAGAGGATTGCGTCATACCGAGTAAATAAGCTAAATCACATACACACATTTCCGCTTCGAATAAAGCGTGTAAAATACGTGTGCGCGTACGGTCACCTAATACTTTAAATAACTCCGCTACTTTACTTAAGCTTTCATCTGCTGGGATTGTTTGTTTTACTTGATCAACAACTTCTTCATGGATAATCGTTTGCAAACATGCTTCTTGACATGTTTCCACTTTATTTTCAGCCATTATAGCTCACCTCTTTATTTGAACATATGAACAATCATTCATATATCTTATACCTTTATTATATGAGCGCCTATTCATATGTGTCAATAAAATTCATAATGAATTTTCCGAACATTTTGTTCACATTTCAAAACACATCACTTATTCTCCGCATCCGCTATATTCTTCATGCAAAAAGGATGTACGAAAGTTTCCATCCTTTCGTACATCCTTTTTTCTTCATTTATTCACCTTTCACTGCATCAACAATTAAAGAAACAAACCCTAACTTTCCATCCTGATTTCTATGATCAAAGCGTTTTGAACGATAAATAAATCCTTCTTTTTCATCCCAATCATTATAATGAAACTCTCCACCTTCATCACAATACTCCAAAAGTTTCACCTGAAACCCCGCACTCTCAAACATAGATGTCATCGTTTTATAATTATGAACAATTTTATCCCGCATTTACGGGCAGTAAGACCCCCACCTCAAGATTCAGATAGAAACGAGGAAGATAGGTGGGGGATCAACTGTCCGTAAAAGCCCGATTGGTTCAACTAATAATCAGTGGGGGATGAAGAAAACCCCCACTGATTAAAGTTTCACTTTATGGCTAGCTGCTGGATGATCTAACGGTCCAGGTCCTCCAACTTGTACACCTTCTTGATATTCTTCATCTCGGAAAAAGCTATCCGGAACCGCGCATCGAATATAACCACCCTGTTTTAAAAATTCATAACATACTTTCGCTGCTTCTATTCCTTCTTCATATGATAAATGTTCCCATACATGCTCCGCTAAAATTACTGCTAAAGAGTTAGGCTCAAACTTTTTTACCCAATCTTCTCTTTTTAATAAATTCAATTCATCTTCATTCGTATGTACCCAACCCGGGTTATTGTTAAATTCTCCTGCACCAACAACGATTTTCAATTCATCTTTTACAACCATCGTGTCATCCCTTTGAATATTTAAACATATAAATTCTACAAGATACTACTTTTTCCTCCTTTGACCAAAAGAAAAAGCCTTGCGCGCTCCCTAGGCACACAAGGCTTACAATTTATTATATCCCCTTAATTAGCTTCTTCTAAGCTATCTTGCGAACTTCCATCTTCTTTTAGATGACTGTGTTTTTTCGAATAAACAAAGTATACGACTACTCCAATTGCTAACCAAGCACCGAAGTACATCCATGTCGTTAATGGTAAGTTTACCATTAAGAATAGACAGCATACGATTGAAATGATCGGTAAAGTTGGTACAAGTGGTACCATAAATCCGCGTTGTAAGTTCGGATGTGTTTTACGAAGGATGATAACTGATACACCAACCATCGCAAATGTTAATAACGCTCCAATATTCGCTAAATTCGACAATTCTTTTAAATCGATAAATCCAGCAATTAAAGCACTACCAATTCCTGTTAACCAAGTTGAAAATGTTGGTGCTTCTGTCTTTTTGTTAATTTTCGCAAAAGATTCTGGCAATAAACCGTCACGACTCATTGCAAAGAATACACGTGTTGTTGCGTAAATATAAGCAAAAATTACAGCCATAATACCAATTACAGCTCCAATAGCAATTACACCAGCTACTTTATCTTGTCCGACAACTTCTAGTACATAAGCCATTGCTTCTGGTACATCTAATTCTTTATAAGAAACCATACCAGTCATAACAAGACAAACTGCAACATAAATGATCGTACAAATAACTAACGAAGCAATGATACCAATTGGAAGGTCACGCTGTGGATTTTTTACTTCTTCTGCTGAAGTTGCTAATGCATCAAAACCTAGGAAAGCAAAGAATACTGCTGCTCCTCCGGCAAAGACTCCACTTAAACCGTACGGTGTAAATGGTACCCAGTTTTCTGGTTTTACGTAGAATACACCAACTGCAATAAATAAGACAACAATACCAATTTTAATTAATACCATTGCGTTATTTACACGCTTACTCTCTTTCGTACCACGTGATAACAACCATGTTAATACGAGCGTGATGATTACTGCTGGCAAGTTCACAATACCACCTTGAGATGGAATCGTTAACAGCGCTTTTGGAATTTCTAATCCAAATCCACTCACTAAGTTATTGAAATAACCTGTCCATCCACCAGCTACTGCTGCTGTTGTTACAACATATACTGATAATAACGTCCATCCCATTAAATGGGCTACAAACTCACCGATTGTTGCATAAGAATATGTGTATACGCTACCTGAAACTGGGAGTGTCGAAGCAACTTCTGCATAACATAATGCTGCAAACCCACAAACAATTGCTGCAATCATAAATGAAAAAATAACTGCTGGACCAGCATCTCTCGCTGCTACTAATCCAGTTAATACAAGAACTCCTGTACCGATTATCGCACCAATCCCTAGCATTGTTAGGTCAAATGCCCCTAAAGTTTTAGACAAAGTCTTACTTTTACTTTCCCCTAACAATTGCGTAACGGATTTCTTTTTAAACAGGTTGGCCACGATGTATGCCCCCTTTTACTAAGAAGAGCTAAGAGGTCTTCTCTCTTAGCTCTTATCATGTTGTATTAAATATTGTTCGATTTTTAGTTTGTATTATGCTTCAATTAGCAAGATACAGTTTCTGCTTCTAATAATTCTTTTGCACCTTTGTATTCTACACCATGAGCTTCTGCAACTGCTTCGAATGTTACATAACCATCTAATGTATTAATACCTTTTAATAATGCAGAGTTGCCTAGGCAAGCTTCTTTGTAGCCTTTGTTTGCAATTTGCACTGCGTATGGTACTGTTACGTTTGTTAATGCAAGAGTTGATGTACGTGGAACCGCACCTGGCATGTTTGCAACTGCATAATGAACAACGCCATGTTTTTCATAAGTTGGGTTATCATGAGTTGTAATGCGGTCAGTTGTTTCGAAAATACCACCTTGGTCAATTGCGATATCTACTACAACAGAACCTGGTTCCATTGATTTAATCATTTCTTCTGTTACAAGTTTTGGAGCTTTTGCACCTGGAATTAATACCGCACCGATTACAAGATCAGATTCTTTTACAGCTTCTGCAATATTGTATGGGTTAGACATTAAAGTTTTCACTTGGTTACCGAAAATGTCATCTAATTGACGAAGACGTTCTGCACTTAAGTCGATGATTGTTACATCCGCACCTAGTCCAACTGCAATTTTAGCAGCATTTGTACCAGCTTGTCCACCACCGATAATTGTTACTTTACCACGTTTTACCCCTGGAACGCCTGCTAGTAAGATACCTTTACCGCCTTTGTTTTTCTCAAGGAATTGTGCACCGATTTGTGCAGACATACGACCAGCTACTTCACTCATAGGTGCAAGTAATGGTAAAGAACGATTTTCTAATTGTACTGTTTCGTAAGCGATAGCTACAACTTTCTTTTCAATTAAAGCTTTTGTTAATTCTGGTTCTGGAGCTAAGTGTAGATATGTGAATAGAATTAAACCTTCGCTGAAGTGTTTGTATTCGCTTTCAATTGGTTCCTTAACTTTCATTACCATATCCATGTTCCAAGCTTCTTCAGCTGTATCAACGATTTTTGCACCTGCTTCAATGTACTCAGCATCTGTGAAACCAGATCCTAAACCTGCACCCTTTTGAATGAATACTTTGTGATTATTACGAACTAAATGTACAACACCAGCTGGTGTCATTGCCACACGGTTTTCGTTGTTTTTAATTTCTGTTGGTACCCCAATACGCATAATGAAATGCCCCCTTATAATTAACAGAAAAAAGGAATTCTTTTTTCTTTTTTTAATAATTAATAACTTATGTCCTTATTCTAGCATAACTTCAAAGTTATGAAAACGCTAACATACTAGATTTTAAAAGTTTTTATATTTAGAATAGTGTAAATATAAAGAACTTTATTTCATAGGGGAAGTTTCATATTTTTTATTATCTACCATTCTACTTTTATTATAACCATGGAAACTACACATTAATCATTTATTATTTGACAATAATATAACAATGCGAAAAATTAACAAAAACCGTATACATATACACCTTTTATCTCCTGTAATATTTTAGAAATATATTCTTTTTATATAAAATCCATTTTGTTTTCCAAATATACAAGACACTACCACAACAAAGAGAACGTGACCTGTACTCGTTTTCTCTCTTTGTTTTAACATGGCATGACGCAGGAAAAGGCTCTGACCGTTTCTAGGCATGTCGGATGCTCTCATCCACCTAAAAAGAAATGGATTTCATGTCAGTTTTTCAGCTTGTATTTATATAAAACAAACCTGTTAAAAGAGTTCAACAACAACAAAGGCCTATCCCTGTTTTGGATAAGCCTAAAGAAATTCATTCCATCAAAGTGTTGATGACTTAATAATCGAATAGCCTATAAAACAATCCGTTTTTCAGTTTCAGAATCAAAATAATGAACTTTTTCCATATCCAAAGCTAGATCCATCTCAGATTGACTATGCACATCAACTGAGGAGTTAACACGCGCAACAAAGGATTGACCATTGATATTAGAATAAAGATATGTTTCTGATCCCATTAATTCTGACACATCAATAGTTACCGTTATCTTTGTATTATGAGGTAACTCTAAAAGTTTTTTTCCACAATAAAAATCTTCTGGACGTATCCCTATGATAATTTCTTTATTGGCATACCCTTTGTTTCGCAAACTTTTCATCCGCTCTTCTGAAATTTCGATTTTCCATTTATCAATCATAACAGCATTTTCTGTTAATATTCCTTTTAAAAAATTCATTCCGGGAGAACCAATAAAGCCCCCGACAAATACATTCTCTGGTCTTTCATAGACCTCTTTAGGGGTACCGACTTGTTGGATGATACCATCCTTTAGTACAACTAAGCGTGTCGCCATTGTCATCGCTTCTATTTGATCATGCGTAACATATACAGTTGTTGTTTGCAGCTGTTGGTGTAACTTTGTAATCTCAGCACGCATTTGAACGCGTAGTTTCGCATCCAAATTTGATAATGGCTCGTCCATTAAGAAAACTTTTGCATTCCGAACAATCGCTCGACCTAATGCAACACGCTGACGTTGTCCACCTGAAAGTGCTTTTGGCTTTCGCTCTAAATATTTTTCAAGCCCAAGGATTTGTGCTGCATGTTTCACACGTTGATCAATTTCTGCTTTACTATATTTTCGCAGCTTTAAGCCGAACGCCATATTATCATAAACTGTCATATGTGGATAAAGAGCGTAGTTTTGAAAAACCATTGCGATATCTCGATCTTTCGGTGTAACATCATTTACACGCTCTCTATCAATATAAAAGTCTCCCTCTGAAATTTCCTCAAGTCCTGCAATCATACGTAATGTCGTAGATTTCCCACATCCTGAAGGTCCAACCAAAACGATAAATTCTCCATCATTCACTTCTAGATTAAAATCTTTTACGATTGTCACATCATGATCATATTTCTTATAAATATTTTTGAATGATAGCTGAGCCATAATTGCCTCCTATAATTTTAGCTATTTTGAAAGATACTGTTATCGACAATATTGATCACACCATTGTTTTATAAAATTTTGGAAATATCCTTCATACTGTCTAAAATATAATCTGCTTCTTCTTCTAAATCTTCCTTCTTACTCGCACCTGACAGGACGCCCACTACTTTAATGTTGCTATTTCTTGCAAATCTAACGTCTGTTAATGTATCACCTACCATAAACACATCTTCTTCAGCCAGTGCAAACTTCTCTTTGAACATATGATAAAAATCACTTTCAGGTTTTGTTTTATTGACACCATCATCTGCACCTAAAAAATCCACATAATCATATAATCCTGTCATTTTAAGTGAATGAATGGCCGCATCAACGTCATCTGCTGTAACAACTCCAATCACATATTCATGGTCTTTTAAATATTTTAATGTTTCCTTTGCACCTTCCACTTCTGTAAATACGAGATCATCTGCTGTAGAGTGTTTTTTAAATAATGCACATACATCATGAATAAAATTCTCTTTATTTATATTTTGATTTTCTAACAACAAAAACCATGCAGCCGCAATAAAGTAATTTGTGCGACAAGCTAGTAAACTTGTACTCTCAAAATCGTTATCACTCATACCAATAATCTTTAGGTAGTCATTTCGTTTATTTTTTTCATTTGGATACATTTGAAATATATCATCTAGCACATGATGAACAATTGTGTACCAGACAGAGTCTAGCTGTATTAGTGTTCCATCTTTATCAAAAATAATTCCTTTATTCATCTTCTAATCCCCCTAAAACTTCATACCATGTTTTAATATTCTTATGCCTAACGTTATTATGAATAGGATTTATAAACGCCACTAATTCATCATCTTCCCAACCTTCAACTCTGGCATATGCTCCTTCATTTAAATAAAAGTCAAAGGTTACGTAGCTGCCAAATTCTTTTTCGATAATTTGACCATTCACAATCAATCTCCACTCGCAGGGTTTATCTGTATGAATGTTGTAGCGAATATTTCCCTGAGCCTCATCGCCGACATAAATGGTTTTACCTTCATTTTGAATAGCTATCTCTAATTTTCTAAATCGAGAAAAATAAATTCTACCTCTTTGGATCGCATCTTTTAAGTTTTTAATAGATAAGCCATTACATAATACGTACGTTCCTGGGTCACCATAGATTGATGGATCTTTAGATCCTGGGAATGTTTTAGATGGATGTAAATGAGAATCACTTCCGCCAATCCCCCAGATTTTAAGACCACTTAACCACATTTGATCGAAGAACTTTAAAGCTTCTAAAGTAGATGGCTTGCTTTTGCTATAAGTTGGATCACACATGATTTCCATTGTATGAATATTTTCTAGATTAATATTAATTTGGTTCGTCCACGGTTTCATAAATGGATGATTCACACTAATTAAATAGTCTTTTTCTTTCATGAGAGAAAATAGCTCATTCATACTTTTGGCGCTGAATGATTCATCTAAATACTCTGTAAAGTTAACATACTCCTTCATACCGAATATATTGTAATGACCATAAGGAGTTGTAAGTTCCATAGATGGTATAATTAATGTGCTTCCTTTTTGATAAGATGGCATTACAATATTGTGTTCCGTCGCATATAAGAAATCCAATTCTTGTTTTTCACATACACTCATTGCCAGTTCATCATCTATCTCGCCGTCCGTTAAATTTGTATGGACATGAAAATCTCCTTTGTACCAACGATGCTCTTCATTCACTACTTTTTCAAAATCGTTTTCATGAATAAAGACATTTTCTTTGCAAAAATGCTCTCGATTATATTCTCGTTCTAACTCGTCATTCACTGATATATTTACTGTGTAATCAACTTTTCTTCCGGTAAATTTTAGTGCTTTATTTGCACAATGAGGCGTATATACTACTTCTAGCTCCCAATTACCAGACGCTATTTCTCCTCCAACGCAACCAGCTGAACAAAACTTTGGATTTGTTGCAACAACTAGTTTTTCGTCAACAATTGGCGTTTGATATTGTATACGCACACACCCTTTAGAGTCTCGCAAGATTAGTAAGAGCGGAATTTTCCGACTGGCTCCTTGATCGATCGTTACTGTAAAATTAATAATATCGGTTGCATCCATTAGAAAAGAATGTTTATTTTTTACGAATGGAGAAAGAGTCATCGTACCTTTCATTTCAATCATGATTCCCACACCTTTTTTAATATTTTAATGATAGAATCATAGAGGTACTTTTGGTGTTCAAAAGCACCTCATATTTCTATTAATATTATTTCTTCTTTTTCAACACTTTATCTAATTCTTCTTGTGCAATTTTAGCGGCTTCATCTAGGGCTTTTTTAGCAGAAACCCCTTCAATTTCTACTTTATCCTTCGCTACATTTAACGCGTCATTGATTTTACCGCCTGTTGGATCCGTAAATGGTGCAACTCCATATTTATTCGCTTGCTCTACTGGAACTAATGCTTGCGGTTGTTTTTTCACAAATTCAGCATAAGGTCCATACTCTGTCACATTGTTACGAACTGGGATATAACCTGTTTCCATTGACCATTCAGCCGTTTTTTCAGTGCTTGTAGCGAATTTCATAAAGTCATATGCACCTTTTGCTACTTCAGGATCAATATTTCTCGTTAATGTGAACAAATACGTTTCTAATTTTGGTGCTGGTTTATTATTACCCCAAGCTGGTTGTGATAATGATCCAAATGTGTTAAGGCGTTCTTCCTCAGTCATTCCTTTACCTAACGATTTAAAAACAAATCCTTGGTCGCCAGATGAGCCTGTAAATCCTAACGTTCTCCCTTCAACTAAATCAATGATTGTTTTATCCCAATATTCCCATCCAGTTCCACCTGAATGAATGTTCATAATCTTATCTTCGTGAATCCATGTACGGAATTTTCCCCATACTGTAACCCAAGTTTCATCGTTAATTAATACCTTTGTCCCATCTTCACTTAATACATTTCCACCAGCACTGCGAACTGCGTCAATTAAGTTTGACGTACCCCACATTGGCATCCAACCTGCGTATGTGACATCTCCATTTGCGTCATGTTTTGCTACTTTTTTCGCTACTTTTTCTACACCTTCCCATGTCTTTAAATCCTCAGCAGTAAAGCCATTTTCTGCTAACACTTTTTTATTGTAATAAAAAACTTGAGTTGTACCGTAAAAAGGAATTCCGTATAATTCCCCGTTAATTGTTGCTTGATCCATAAATCCTTTTCCATAATCTTCTTTTTTAAATTTATTATCACTTTTAACATATTCATCTATAGGTACAATTAACTTTTTCTTAGCATATTCTTGAATGACATCTGAACCTAGCAATGCAATTGCTTCTTGGTTATTCGCTGCAAATCCACTTTGAAGCTTTTGATAAGACTCATCGTAGTTACCGGCTTTCGTCGTTTTCACTACATATTTGTCCTGGCTTTTATTGTATTCCTCCACAATCTTATCTACACGATCTGCAAGAGAACCACCTATCCCATTAATAAACGGGACAACAATCTTTTCCCCTTCTTTACTTGCTTTAACAGTACTTCCTTTTCCGCCTGAACAGCCTGCAAGTGCACTAACAAACAATGACAAAACCGTTAGAAGCATGAATAATTTTCTCATCCCGAATATCTCCTTTATATTTAGTTAACCCTTTATTCCTGAATCAGTAACGCCTGAGAGGAACCATTTTTGTAAAACTAAAAATACAAGTAAGAGTGGCACCGTCGCGATTGTACTTGCAACCATAATGTGTGACCAATCTCGACCTAAGGAACTATTAATGAAATAATCAGCAATTCCGTTAGTAATTAATTTTTGTGTATTATCTTTCAATATAAGAGCTGGCCAGATGTAATTATTATAATTCCCAATAAATGTTACCAATCCTAGTGTTACAAATGATGATCGCGTCATTGGAAAAACAATCTTCCAAAGAATCCTCCAATCACTTGCTCCATCAATTTTGGCTGCTTCTACTGTTTCATAACCAATTTTGTGGAATGATTGTTTTAAATAGAAAATACCGAATACACTAACAGCCATAGAAATGATATATCCAAAATGGGAATTAAGTAACCCAAACTTTCCTAACATCACATATACAGGAACATACGATACAGCTCCAGGAATCATATAGGTTGCCATGACGATACTAAACGTTACGTTCTTCCCTTTGAACTTATAAAATGCCAACATATAAGCAAAGAGTGCAGACGAAATAAGTACATATATAGTAATAATGAAAGAGGTATAAAAACTATTAAATAAATACGTGTTAAATGGAAGAATTTCTAATACTTGACGATAATTTTCCCAGTGAAATTCCTTAGGCCAGAAGCCTCCTTGCAATACTTCACTGGATGTTTTAAACGAACCAAGTACCATCCATATGAATGGAAAGACAAACAAGATACTTGATAAAGCTAAAAAGAGATGCTTTATGATTAATGGAGCTTTTTTCATATTATTCACCTTAATAGTTCACCCACTTATCACCTATTATCTTGTTTATAATAGATAGTAGAATTGTAATGATTAATATAATAAATGCAATTGCCGTTGCAGATCCCATATCGAACTGTTCAAACCCTTGTTGGAAGAATAAATAAAGTAACGTTCGCGTCGATCCACTAGGTCCACCTTGTGTTAAAATTTTTATTTGATCGTAAGCCTGCACCGCAGAAATTGTATTGACAACAACTAAGAAAAAAGTTGTTGGTGAAACCATCGGTAGTGTTACATATTGGAATTTCTGCCATGAATTCGCCCCATCAATACTAGCCGCTTCATACAAACTATCTGGTACTTTCTCTAATGCACCAATATAGAAAATCATCGTCCATCCAACTAATTTCCATACTGTTACAATAATGACCGCTAGCATCGCTGTATGACTACTCTGCAGCCAGTCCAAACCCGGTATCCCCAAAAAGCCTAGTACCTCATTTATAACTCCAAATTTAGGTTCATATAAAAGTGACCATACAATCGATACAGCTACTGTTGGCGTTACCCAAGGTGAAAAAATCAATAATTGATAAATTGCAGAACCTTTGAATTTTTTTCGGAAGAACAATGCGAAACCTAAACCTAATGCAATCGTTGGAATAACTGTCCCAATCCCGAAATAAAGAGTATTTAACAATGCCTGTATAAAAGCATCCTGTGTAAACAAATTAAAATAGTTATCTAAACCAACAAAATTAAAATCAGTTGTCATGAAATCCCAGTCTGTAAAACTAATACCTAAACTAATTACATTCGGAATAATCCAAAACAAGATTAGAGGTATTCCAACCGGTAATAAAAAGAACACAGCTTTTGATAATTTTATTTGCATTCTTGTCACCTCCTAATTCATATTGTACGAGCACATTATTAACGCAATGTTGTCATTATGTTAATAAATTGTAAAAACAACATATTAACAATACAAAACAACATATTAACAAAAAAGACTATTTCTTATGTCACTAAGAAATAGTCTACTTTAAGATTTTCTTTCTATACTGTTATTACTTCAATCCCTTTACTTATTAGGACGTTTTGCCATACTTCATCGAGTTTAGCATTTGTATATAGTGCATCTATATCATCAAAATTTCCGCTTTTATAAAACTTTGTTAAGTTAAACTTTGACTCATCTACCATCATCACAACTTGTTTTGCATTTTTCTTTAACTGCTGAAAAACTTGTGCGTCTTCCATATACGAACATGTCAGTTCTTTTTCTAAAGAAATTCCATCACACGAAGCAAATAATTTATTAACAGTGAAGTGGTCAAGATAGTTTAGCATCATGTCTCCAGACAATGCTAATGAATTGGAATTTAGCATCCCACCAAAGACTATTAATTTACAATCAAATGAATCATACTGTTCTTTAAGCTCAATAACTTTATTAACGGCTGGTATTGAGTTTGTTAGGACCGTCAAATTCTTTTTATCATGTATAAAATCCAAAACTTGTATCGTAGTCGTCCCAATTTCAATTGCGATAATATCATTATCTTCTACCAATTTACTTGCTTCCATAGCAATTTTTCGTTTTTCTTCAATATTCTCAGATCGACGTTTCTCAAAATAAAATTCAATAGTATGATCTTTTTTCTTAACTGCACCACCATGTATTTTCGTAAGCTTACCTTCCTTATGCATCATATCTAAATCTCTTCGAATTGTTTCTGTCGTAACATTTAACGCCTTGGCTAAATCATTTACCATCACTCGATTGTATTTTTCTAGCTCATCCAATATGTATTTTCTTCGTTCAAATTGTGTATAGGATTTCATTTCATTAACACCTCTTCATATTACACAAAATATACAAGCCCTAAAAACCCTTATAAAGACTAGAACGATAGCTTTAAAAGATACCATTTCTAGCAGTATGAAACCATTTTCTCTATTCTGTTTCTCTTTACTCATTTACTTAAAGTATAGTGTAACTAGTCAATAATTTCATCTAAAAGGCAAATTGTATAGTTTAAGAATTTTCCGTTCATACTTCAACTGAACAATCTACATCACAAAATGTGTTCCCTCTTTGTTTTAACCTGGCATGGAATAGGAAAAGGCTCTGACCGCTTCTATGCATGGCCGGATGCTCTCTCCCACCTAAAAAGAAAGTTTTTTTGTACTTATATAATAAAAACAGCTACCGATATTTAACCGGCAGCTGGATAACTGAGAAACAACTTTGAAAATAAATCTTCCGTTGTTTCTGTAATCTTATCAAACACATCTGTTTCACTTTCTTCTTGCTTTTTCATCATTTTAATGGTTTCTTGTGCATCCACAGGGTAGTCTGTAACAATCCCATCGACATTAAGCTTATAATATTTTTTAAAGCTTTCCATATCATTTACAGTCCATACATAAATTGGCTTATTTAACTTTCGTGCTGCTTTTACTAAGCTTTTATTTAACATATATTCTTCTGCAACATAAAAATCTGCTTGAACGTATTTTAAATTTGCTCTACTTGCATATAAAATATATCCTACCTTTATGTTTGGATTTGCACGTTTAAATTCTTTAATGAGCGGATAGTGCAATGTTTGAATGACACATTGTTTTTCAAAGTCATTTTCCTTTATTGTTTTCAATACTTTCTTTACAAAATCTTTTTCATTTCCGTGCAATTTCACTTCTATATTGAGTTTTATCTTGTTTTTCGCAAGTTTAATCATCTCATCAAGTGTACTAATTCTTCCCGTGAATCCATCTTGATGAAGAGTAAGCTTTCGAAGCTCATCCATCGTCAAATCCGATACTTGTACATTGGCATTCGCAAGACGTTTTAAGTTCAAATCATGTATCACTGCCAATTCACCATCTTTTGTTTGCAACACATCGATTTCAGCATACTCTGCTTTTGCATCAATCGCACCTTGTAGGGCCTCTTTCGTATTCTCTACTCCTTTGGAAACATATCCACGATGCGCCATAATAACTGGTTCTTTATATGAATTCGTAATAAACGTCACAATAAAAGCAACAACCACGCCCACGGTGAAAATACCAACAATATATACACCAATAAACTTCAAACGATGCTTTTTAAAAAAACATTTATCTGCTTTTGTTTTGGAATAATCTAAGCCTTCTTCTAATAAAACATCTTCAACTGAAACCTTTTGTAAATAAAGTCTTGTCAATGCCATAATATAAAACGGCGTCACAATAAAACTAAATAAATATAATGTACTCGTCAAAAATACTGATAGGGTAGATTCGGCTAATAAAGCAAATGTTCCTTTTGGACTCGTAAATTCATACACACACCATAAAAGTAATAAGTACAGACCCATAAATAAAACGAACATAATCCCGATCGTGATAAAAAGTCCGACTAAAAAGAATAAGACTTTAAAAAAGCTTTCTTTTACCAACTTTGCACTCTTACGTGCAGCTGTGCGAAATGGTTTTTCTTCTAAAACAATAATAGGAAAAACAAAAATCCATCTCAAATTCAAATACATAACTACAGCAAAAAAGGTATAATACCCTACTTGCCCCATTGTCGTTTTAAACAATTCTCCTGTAATAAAATTAGGAATTTGAATTTCTGGGATTAGTGCAGATTTATAACCGACACTTAAAAGAGGTAACAAGATTACCGCATACAAAATAAATCCTGGTAAACAATATGTGAAAAGAGAAGGTAAATACGTTACCGTTTTATACAGAATCGGACGCAATTTTACTCTTTGTCGTTTATGTGCAAAATACGAAATAATGATAAGTACCGCAAATTCCGTAAAAATGAGGAAAAGCGCTAATATCGATAAAATTAAAATAGCTGCAATACCATATGGAGTTTTCAAAAAAGCTAGCAATTCATCGTTTGTCGCATTTGCATAGCCGCCCCAATACAACAACTTATTAAAAATCATACCGAATAACGGTATAAATACAATGGCTGCTAATAATTTATAAACAAGCTGAAACGCCAGCACATTCCAAAAAGCAAATTGTACTGTTTGAAAGGAATGTCTCATGACTCCTGGTATAGATAGTCTTTTACGGTGTAGCATAAATTCCTCCAAATTCTAACACTATATTTGAGATGGATTCCATATCTCCATTTCAAATCCATCTTTTTTATAATAATATATTCCGCCGAACATGAACACTCTTATACATTCACAAAAAAGAGTGATGATTTCTTCCACCATCACTCTTTTTCTCATCTATTTTTTCTCTAACCCTTTTCCAAATGCTTTTAAAAAGCTAAATCCAAAAGTAATGGCTCTGTTAATATCCGGGTCTTTTAATACTTTAAAGAAGTCCATAACCTTTGTTTTCTTACCTTTTTTTAATTCGTCTGTTGCAAATTGTAACCCTATAACTAAGCTCGATGTGACCTGTTTTGTTACTTCTGGGTCGACAGAAGATAGCGCTTCTCCTGCCCCCATCATATTATTTAATGCGTTTTTTACCGGTTCACGATTCAATTGCTCTACAGCTATTTTAGAAACATCTTCTTTGGCAGCAAGCAAGCTGATTGCTGCATCTAATATGCCAGCTTGTTGCAACTGTGCTAACAATTGCATCGTTTCTTCTACCGCTTCACGGTTCTCAGCTAATTGAGTTAGCAGTTCATCTGATAACTGTTGTTTCTTTTCTTCTTCTGTAATGACCTTTTTCTGAATCAATGTAATTTCTTTTGCCACGTCCTTCGCCCCCTAGTTCTGATCCACAAGTGATACGTATTGTTTTCGCTGCCATTTCTGCTGAATTTCAACACCATTTTGCGGATGACGTTTTTTATCTCGTGGGTTTGAAGCAGGAAGCGGACGATTTCCTTTTTCACGTAATACGCGCATTTTCACCATCGTTTGTTTATAAGCTGGTGTACAAGTATACAAGTCTGTCGCTGTTCCTGTTAAGATATTAATCGCTTCTTCATTTACTGTTGCGTGCATCGGTAAATATAGCTCGTTTCCAGTCACACGGTCTGTAATAAGTGCCTGTACTTTGATTTTCCCAAACGGTGATGACAGCTCTACAAGGCCACCATCTTTCACATTCCGCTCAGCAGCAAGTTCAGGTGAAATCTCAACAAACACCTCAGAAATTTTGGATAAAATACCAACTGATTTCTTTGTCATATTTCCTTCATGGAAATGTTCTAACATACGACCATTATTTAATAATAAATCGTATTCTTCTGGTGCTACAACCGGTGGCACCCACTCATCTAGTGATAGACGAGCTTTTTTGTCAGGGAAATTAAAGCCATCAACATATAATAACGGTGTGTCACTACCATCATGGCTACCCCAACATAAGCTATTCCATCCTTCTAAACGATCATATGTTGCTTGGGAATAAAGCGGCGCAAGTGATGCAATTTCATCCATAATTTCACTTGGGTTCTCATAATTCCAGTCTCCGCCAAGAGCACGCGCTACTTTTTGCAGGATCCACCAGTCTGGTTTAGAATCACCAAGCGGTTTCATAACTTCATATAAGCGTTGAATACGGCGCTCTGTATTCGTAAATGTCCCCTCTTTTTCTAAACTTGGTGCTGCTGGTAAAATAACATCGGCAAAGCGAGCTGTTTTTGATAAGAACATATCTTGAACAACAAGGAAATCAAGATTTGCTAAAATATGCTGTACATGATTCGCATTCGAATCCACTAAAGCCATTTCTTCTCCCATTACGTACATACCGCGTAGTTTTCCTTCTTCTGCTGCAAGTAGCATCGCAATGTTATTTAGCCCTGGCTCTTTCGGAATCGTAGTTCCATATGCTTTTTCAAATTTCGCACGCATCGCATCATCCGATACCGCTTGATAACCTGGAAGCCAGTTTGGTAATGTTGCCATATCACAAGCACCTTGTACGTTATTATGTCCGCGGAGTGGATATGCACCTGCACCCGGGCGACGATAGTTACCTGTTACAAGAAGTAAGTTTGAAATCGCTGCAGATGTTGTACTTCCTCCTGTATTTTGTGTAACACCCATGCCCCAAAGTACGCACGTACCGTCTGCCTCATATACCATACGAGCCATTTCTTTTAACGTATCTTTAGAAATCCCTGTAATGTTTTCTGTGTAATCAAGTGTGTATTTTTCTAACATCTTGCTATATTCATCAAAGTTTTTCACATTTTCATCTAAGAATTTTTTATCATGCCAACCTTGATCAATAATATATTTTGTTATACCCGCAAGCCATACGTAGTCAGTTCCTTGACTCGGGTGAACAAACAGATCCGCACGCTCTGCCATTTCATGTTTACGAAGATCTGCTACAATAAGTTTTTGCTCATGTAATTTATGAGCTCGTTTTACGCGTGTTGCAAGCACTGGGTGTCCTTCTGTCGGATTCGCTCCCACAATAATAACAAGCCCTGCTTCAGCAATATCTTTCACGGTTCCAGCATCGCCGCCCATACCAACAGTTTTAAATAAACCATCTGTTGCTGGCGATTGACAGTAACGAGAGCAGTTATCGACATTATTTGTTCCATATATTTGACGAGCTAACTTTTGCATTAAATAGTTTTCTTCATTTGTTACTTTTGAAGAAGAGATAAAGCCAAATGCATCACTACCATGTTCCGATTTAATATGTTGCATATTGGACGCAACAACTTCTAATGCTTCTTCCCATGATGCTTCAACGAACATATCCCCTTGACGAATCAAAGGCTTCGTAATACGGTCTTCACTGTTTACAAAGTCCCATCCGAACTTTCCTTTCACACATGTAGAAATTCCGTTTACTGGTGCGTCTGATACAGGTTGTACTTTTAAAATTTGACGATCCTTCGTCCACACTTCAAACGAACAGCCTACACCGCAAAATGTACAAACTGTTTTCGTCTTATTAATCTTCGTTGCACGCATTGCAGATTCAACTTCTGAAACTGCTAAAATACTACTATATCCAGGTTCTACATCCTTTACAAAATCAATCATTGGATCTAAGACAGCTGGTTTCAATCCAGTCATGAATCCAGCTTCCCCAAGCATAGATTTTTCCATTAATGCGTTACAAGGGCAAACTGTTACACATTGTCCGCAACTAACACAAGAGGAATCGTTAATACTCACCCCATTATCCCAAATAACACGCGGACGATCTAAACTCCAATCAATCGATAATGTTTCGTTTACTTGTAAGTTCTGACATACTTCTACACATTGTCCACAAGCAATACATTGATTGGGATCGTAACGATAAAATGGATGCGTCATATCTACTTCTTTTACACTAACTTTCGGTTCATATGGATATTTCTGCTCTTCAATTCCCATCATATGTACCGTATTATGGACTTTACAGTTTCCGTTATTATTATCACATACTGTACAATACAATAAATGATTCTCTAATATTCGATCCATCGCTTCCGTTTGTGCTTCTTTTGCGCGCGCTGATTGTCTTTCGATATGCATACCATTTTCTAATTTCGTTGAACAAGCACGCATTAATTTCCCATCCACTTCTACAATACATGTATCACAAGTTTGAATTGGATCAACCTCTGGTACATGACAAATTTGTGGGTGCTCTAAATTACTTTCGTTAAATAATTGCAGTATCGTCTTTTCACCTGATGAAAGAAATTCCTTTCCATCTACGGTTACACGAACCGTTTGTTCTGCCATAGTTTCCCCTCTCCTTACAACTAACTGTACAATATAGTTTTGAATCCGTTTTCAAAACTATATTGCTTTACATTTTTTGAAACGCTCTGTTGAAATCCTATCTTAGAAGTCGATTCTTGATGCTATAAGGTATAAAAAATGACACTATTCTACTACTTTATTATATCTCACATATACAATAATAACCAAATAATATATCGAAACTAAGAATAAACATAAACCCTGTCTTTTTAGGTGAAATAGAGCATCCAGATATATATAGAAACAATCAGATCCTCTTCCTCCCCCTTTTCAAGTGAAAACAAAGAGAAAAAACAAGTACGGATCACCTTTTGTTCTTTGTAACCGTGACTTATATGTTGAACAATCCAAATGCCGTTATGTAGATAACAGATGCTTTTATTTTTTTTATGTTTTATGATAAATAGTAAGAAAAATACATATGAAGGGGAAAATATGATGGGGCCTGTCCAAGAAACATGTAAAATGGTACGTTATCAAGCTGGAGCATTCCTCGAACAAGAAGATGAAATTGTCACAGAATATCCTGTAACAATTAAATTAAACGGAGAAGAATATGTAACAGTTGTATGTACTCCAAATTATATTGAAGATATGGTAATAGGTTTTTTAATTTCTGAAGGAATTATCGCTTCTTACGAAGGCATTGATGAGCTGTGGATACAGAAAGATAAAGGGGTTGCCCATGTAAAAACATCACAGATTAATCCACTCTATCAAACACTTTATAACAAACGATATGTCACTTCTTGTTGTGGCAAAAGTAGACAAGGTTTTGTTTTTGTAAATGATGCAGCAAAAGCAAAAACTTTACATGATATACATGTAACAGTTACTCCAGAAGAGTGCTTTCATTTAATGAATACCTTACAGCAATCTTCCACTACGTTTCGTCAAACCGGAGGCGTTCATAATACCGCTCTTTGCGATCGAAATACCATTCTCATATCAAGAATGGATATCGGTAGACATAATGCATTAGATAAAATATATGGTCATTGTTTACGTAATCATATCCCAATCGAAGGAAAAATTATTGCATTTAGTGGCCGAATCTCATCTGAAATTTTACTAAAGGTTTCTAAAATCGGTTGCGAAATCGTTCTTTCTAAATCAGCTCCAACAAAATTAGCTTTGCAACTTGCTCATGATTTAGGCATTACAGTAGTCGGGTTTATTCGTAATGATTCTTGTAATATTTATACTCACCCAGAACGAATTAAAGGATATATAACAGGAAAAAAATGATTCCTAGCAAAGGAATCATTTTTTAGTTATAAAAATGTAATATATTTAATTGTTGAATAGTTAATAAAGTTAATATATAATTTCATTACATAAAGCGAGTTATAAAAAACAAAAGAAGACACCTGTTTTTCTCGCATATATCTACTTATTCTTTTACAAATTAAGAACGAGTACGTAAAGAATATGTTTATAGGTTCTATTAATATAATCATCATACTCTTACGGATCCCCCCTGCTTTAACCACTAAAGCGGAGTATCCATTTTTCCATAGAGTGAGATAAACTGAGGAGGTTACCGATATGGAAATTCGTTTATTAACAAAAGAGGATGCAAAAATTTATTTGAAAGTTTGTATGGAAGGATTAACACAAAATCCTGAAGCCTTTAGTTCTTCTTATGAAGATGTACTAAAACATGAGGATCCTGTTGCTGCAATGGCAAAACGTTTATCTAATCCTGATAAGTATACCCTTGGTGTCTTTAAAGATAATGATTTGATTGGAATCGCGACTTTAGAAACAAAACCATTCATTAAACAAGAACATAAAGCAAAAATCGGCTCTGTTTATGTCTCTCCAAAAGCTCGCGGTCTCGGAGCTGGACGTGCGTTAATAAAAGCCATTATTGAAAACGCTCATAAATTACATGTAGAACAACTCATGCTTGATGTTGTCGCTGGGAATATAGCCGCAAAAAAATTATACGAGTCACTTGACTTCCAAACATACGGTGTACAAGAACGTTCCTTAAAACATAATGGACAATATTGGGATGAGGAACATATGGTTTTATTTTTAAATAATTAATTATAGATTTTCACAAAAGTACCTTTTGATATAAAGGTGCTTTTTTTCTTACAACAATGTAATATTCATGTCATCTAATTGAATGGTTCTCTTCTCTCCTCTTCACTATACTAAAAGTACAAAATCACAATAAAAAATGAGAACTAAAAAAATAATAGAATTAATAGAATGAAATCAGTAATTGGAGGAATAACAGATATGAAACAGCATAAACATCTTATTTTTTTAATTTGCGGCACAATAATCGTCACTTCAGGATTAGCAATTCTTCCTTGGTTTATTGTATAAAACTTCTATCATTTTTTAATTCCTTCCTATACAAATAAAAAAGCTCGTTGTTTCTTAAAATGAAACAACGAGCTTTTACATCTATTATAGAATTCCGAAAAATTTATTCGCACACGTCACAATAATTAGCATAGATACGGCAACACACATTACAACAGCATTGCGGTCTTGCTTATCTTTTTGAAAACGTTCTTCTTTTTTGCTCATGTGTATAGTCCCCTTTATAACAATAAAAAAAGTGTGAGATAGGAAATTTTCCTTATCCGATGCGAGGTGAATACGAAATTTCTCGCTATCTCACATACACAATAGAATGGAATTGTCATTTTATAAATAAAATGACATGACGTTATGTCGCAACATAGGGTATTTTGTGTCGCTACGCCTTTTATTATAAAAAAGAGTTGTGCAAAAGTAGTGCATTTTTTATGTCAATTGCTTCAGTAAAAAAAATACACTACAATTCAATCACATAAACAGAGTTTTTTATTATTTTCATGTAAACTATAACCAGTAGAATTAATGTTTTGAGGTGCACAAGACTATGATTAAAATCTTATTAGTTGACGATGAAGAACGTATGTTACGATTATTAGATCTATTTTTAAGCCCTCGTGGCTATTTTTGTATGAAAGCCACTTCTGGTATTGAGGCGCTTGAACTCATTCAGCAAAAAAACTTCGATATTATTTTGCTAGATGTCATGATGCCGAATATGGATGGATGGGATACTTGTTATCAAATCCGTCAAATCAGCAATGTTCCAATTATAATGTTAACAGCTCGTAATCAAAACTACGACATGGTAAAGGGACTCACAATGGGAGCTGATGACTATATTACAAAGCCTTTTGATGAACAAGTACTCGTTGCACGAATTGAAACTGTGCTGCGCCGAACAAAAAAGGACGGTTTTATCAGCTTTAATGGCATTGAATGGGATAAAACAAAACATACTGTTACTGTTTACGACGAAAAAATTCCACTTACACCTATCGAATTTTCATTACTTGGACTGTTTTTACAAAATACGAACCGAGCATATAGCCGCGATGATTTAATTGAAAAAATATGGGGATATCAAACAGATATTGAATACCGCACTGTCGACTCACATATCCGCAATATCCGTGATAAATTACGTAAAAAAGACTTTCCTGTTGAAAGATACTTAGAGACTATCTATAAAGTGGGATATAAGTGGAAAAGTGAATAAGAATAGTAAAGGAAAACTCTGCTAAGTAAAAACTCGCTTTCCTCTTACTTAGCAGAGTTAAACGAGTTCAATCTGGTCAGTCATGCGATTGCTTCCACTGACCATTAATGTGAAATAAAGGTGTGGTAAAAAATGAATAAACTTTCTCTCAAGGTCGGTACATACTTTTTAATATTAGCTCTATGTATTGAAACAATTGCTTTTGTATCTTTTTATACAAGTTTGTCGAACATGCGTATCGCGGAAGAAAAAGCTGCTCTTTTAGAAAAAGGGAAGCGCTATAGTAAATTTATTTCAAGACGTTATGGTCCACGAGCTTTTGAACATGCTGCAGCAATGGAATCACATTCTATTTCAGATACAAAGTTAGTCATAACAGACACCAATGGGCAAATCCTTTCTTCTTCTGATCCAATAACACCAGAAATGAAAAAGCAACTTGCTTACAAAATACATTGTACTTCAATAGATGGAACTATGGTTGAGAAAAATTGGAAAACATCAAAATTTATTTCAACAGCAACGCCAATTATCATGCATAAACAAATTACTGGATATGTACATATGTTTTTAGATACAGCATTCTTAGAAAAAATGATTCTTCGCTTAACACATCAATTTATTATTATTGGTGTATTAACTCTTATTTTAACAACAATTTCTGTATTTATCTTTTCTCGTGTCATTACTGATCCGCTTATTAAAATGAAGCGAGCAACAGAAAAAATGTTAAAGTTAAATAAACCGATTAAATTAGGGATTACACGCAATGATGAACTGGGTAGCTTGGCAAAAACCATCGAGGAACTATCAAGCGAGTTAACCTATATGAAAAAAGAACGAAATGAATTTCTTGCAAGTGTTGCTCACGAACTCCTCACACCACTCACCTATATGAAAGGCTATGCGAAAGTTGCGAAACGAGAGTCTTTATCTAAAGAAGAACGCGAAGAATACTTACAAATTATTGAAGATGAAACGGATAGTGTAACAGAACTCGTACAAGATTTATTTGATCTTGTACAGTTAGAACAACATCAATTTATTATAAAAAAACAAAAAGTGTCACTCTTGCCTTTTCTAGAACGAATGATTGAAAAAACAAAAACTACACTTGCTAAAAAACAAATGAAAATTAAATTCTACTGTGCAGATAATCCCGATGTCTGTATGGATGAACGCCGAATGGAACAAGTAATGCTAAACTTATTACACAACGCCTATCAGCATTCGTATGAACAGTCAGTTATTACTGTACAAGCATCGCAAAATGGGAATACTTTTTCTATAAGTGTGCAAGATGAAGGAGAAGGGATCCCACAAGAAGATATCCCGCATATTTTTGATCGTTTTTACCGAGTTGATAAATCAAGAACCCGAGCTACGGGTGGTAAAGGAATCGGTTTAGCCGTTGTAAAAGAAATTGTTGAGTTACATAGCGGTTCTATTCAAGTAAAAAGCGAATTTGGAATTGGAACCACATTTATAATTAAATTACCAATCGAATAATAAGTACGCTAAATCACCAGTAGTGGCTTCCCTTCAAACTGCTGGTGATATTATGTTAATAGCTAATATTTATCCGTAAATTTTTAAGAAATCCACTAAAATACTAATAATACGAGCTGACCTTTTGAAATTATTCTTATTTCAATATAAAATGTAAATACAACTGTGAAAGATTCGGAGGGTGATACAATTGGAAATCCATGTATTAACAAAACAAGAGGCAGAAATTTACTTAGAGCTTCGTGTAGAAGGATTAAAGCAAAATCCTGAAGCTTTTAGTTCATCTTATGAAGATATTATTAATAAAGAATGTCCAATTGAATATAAAGCACAAAAGTTAGCACAAGATGAAAATTATACACTAGGTGCGTTTAAAGATGGTACATTAATCGGGGTTGCAACCTTAGAAACGAAACCATACGTGAAACAAGAGCATAAAGCAAAAATCGGCTCAGTATATGTATCTCCAAAAGCACGTGGACTTGGAGCAGGAAAATCTCTTATTAAAGAGTGTATTGAACTTGCAAAAACATTAGAAGTAGAACAAGTTATGCTTGATGTTGTAGTCGGAAATGATGGTGCAAAAAAACTTTACGAAACATTAGGATTTAAAACATTTGGTGTACAAGAGCGTTCTTTAAAATATAACGGTCAGTACTGGGATGAAGAGCATATGGTTTTATTCTTAGATGAAGAAAAATAATAAAAAAATCCTCAAATATATGAGGATTTTTTTATTAGCGTTTTACATTGCAAACCACGCATTATATAACAATTGAATTGCCTCTTCAATCCCTGCCTCTGATAAAATAGCGAACCCAAGTAAAACCGTGTTTTTAGGAGTACTCCCTTCTTTATAATACGTAGAAACAGGATATACTTTTATACCGTTTTCAGCTGCTCTCTTTATTAATTCTTCTTCTAACATTCCATTGTGAACCTTTAATAAAATATGTAAGCCAGAATCTTCTCCAATTACTTCCGCCTTATTAGAAAAGTACCTTTCTATCGCTGAGACAAGAGCATCTCTCTTTTTCCGATAAACGACTCGCATCTTATAAATATGCTTTTCCCAATGTCCTTCATTTAAAAACCTTCTAATAATTTCTTGATCAATTCTTGAAACACTTTGTGCATAAAATAAATATTTTGTTTGATACAACTCAATTAGCTGTTTTGGTAGCACCATATAGCTCATCCGTAATGATGGAAGCAAAGCTTTTGAAAGTGTTCCCATGTAAATTACATTGCCTTCTGTATCAAGTCCTTGTAATGCTGGGATCGGCTTTCCAGAGTAGCGGAACTCACTATCATAATCATCTTCAATAATATAACGTCCATTCTCCCCTTGTGCCCATTGTAATAGTTGCATCCTTTTTTTAATTGGCATAATCATTCCACACGGAAATTGATGAGATGGGGTAACGAACACAACATTTGCATTACTACCTTCTAAATCTGAAATACAAATCCCATCCTTATCAAGCGAGAGCATCTGAACATTTTCTTCACCTTTCTCAAAGACAACCAATTTCCGGTGATACCCTGGGTTTTCAACTGCAAAATGACTTCCCTTTAGTAACTGAAACAACATTCTTATTAAGAATTGTGTCCCGGCTCCTATTACAATTTGACTTGCTGAACATCTCACACCTCTTGATTCATATAAATATTTCGCCATCTCTTCACGTAAACTCAATTCACCTTGAGGATGTCCAAGAAATAGTAAGTCCTTATTTTCTAATTGCCATACCTCGTTTGAAATCTTTCGATATACAGAGAACGGAAATGAATTTGCATCTACACCAGTTTGTGTAAAATCATATTTATATTTTTGTTCCCTGTACAATACTTCTTTCACGACTTCTCTTTCCTTCACCGTATGTATCATTTGTTCTATTTCACATACAAAATAGCCTGTGCGTGACACCGATTCAATATATCCCTCTGCAAGAAGCTGTTCATATGCCGATTCCACTGTGTTTTTACTCACTTCTAAATGTGCCGCTAACTTTCTTTTTGCTGGGAGCTTCGTTAAAGGAGGAATTTTCCCACTTCTTATTTCTGCTTTTATATATTCGCATAACTGTACATACAGTGGGATTTTTTCCTCCATATTCAAATTTGGTGTTAATTCTAACATGAAATCTGACCCCTTTATAAAATTCATTATTGATACTTTTTATAGTACCAGAAGTTATATATAATTCCTTTTATCATGTAAACTTTGAAAAATCAATCTTAGAAAGGAGCATCATGATGATGAACAATAACAGACGAATCGGCCTTATTATGATTATTACAGGAGCTACTTTATGGGGATTATCAGATCCGATGATTCAGTGGCTTTTTCAACATACGAAAGTATCATCTATCGATTTTTTAGTCATTCGTCTATTACTTGCTGGGGTCTTTATTTTATGTTTCTTACTTTTAAAAAAACAAAATATATTTCGCATTTGGCAACACCCCCGCCATCTTTTACAACTTATCATTTTCTCTATCCTTGGAATGCTTGGCGCCCAGTATGCTTTTATTGAAACAGTGCATATTAGCAACGCAGTTACCGCTACTTTATTCCAGTTTTTAGGGCCAGTTCTCATTACTATTTATGTTGCAATGCGGCATAAATAGCTTCCTTCAACAATGCAAGTGTTAGCCATTGTCGCTGCCCTAACAGGCACATACTTTATTATTACAAATGGATCAATTGAAAATATCGTTTTATCGAAGGAAGCTATTTTATTTGGTCTATTAACAGCTATTGGTTTTGCCTTTTATACACTTCACCCTGCTTCTCTTATTAAACAATGGGGAACGACTCTTATTATTGGCTGGGGTATGTTAATCGGGGGCATTTCACTATTTATTTATAATCACTCTTTTGAATGGAAACAACTTTCACAACCCTTTACACTTCCAACATTCTCTATGCTGATTTTAATTATTACAAGTGGAACGCTTTCTTTTCTTCTCTACATTGGCAGTCTAAACTATTTATCAGCAACAGAGACCAGTATTTTATCTAGTATTGAACCGCTTGTAGCAGCTATCGTTTCCATCACTTGGCTAAAAGAATCTTTCGGAGCATACCAGTTACTAGGTGGTGTATGTATCGTCATCGCCGTTATTTTCTTAACAATGCCAGAAAAAGAAGCAGAACCTACATTCACACCTGAACAAATATAATGCAAAATATCGAAAGGGGGTCATACTAAACTTATGACCTCTTTTTTATGAATGAAAAGGAATTGTCCGCTCTTCTAGCAAATACAATTACACTAACAATGAAAAATAGGAGTGTGGCAAGATGAAAAAAATGGGAACTGCGCTACTTTTCTCCTTTCTCATCACTGGATGTACCTCAATCGAGCAAGATTCTAAAGCACCAAAAAAAGAAATAATAGAAACTTCAAACCCTCAAACAAATGTACCCTCATTTTTTCATTTAAGCGTCTTAAAAGATGTTAACTGGGAAGAAAGTTCTTCCTTTGTAGATGGAAAGACACCGTTAAGAGGCATTGAAGGAAAAGTTGCAATTGCAGATAGTACTTTCGTTGCCAATGAGAAAAATAAACAAATGTGGTTCTTCCTCGATCCACAAATGCCATCTGGAAAATTATCTATTATTGCTTTAAAACAAGGTTCTACAACACCCACCCCCGTACTCTTTCAAGATGAAACTTCCGAACAAACTTGGACTGCTCCTACTCCCATTCTTTCAAGTACTAAAGAACTACCTCTTCTTATGTCACTGCCTTCTTCTGGATTATGGGTATTGAATATATATATTGATGAGAAATATTATGAGCAAATTATTATTCAAGTAGAAAAAAGTGACAAAGCTTAATTTCTTCCTTACAACAATGTAATCCTCATGCCATTTACTTCAATAGTTGTATCTCCTTCTCTCCCTTATACTAAAAGTAAGAAATAAAACAACAAACAAGGAGAGATAAGAGATGAAAAAAATGATGGAAGTAGTTGTGGCAGTAGTAGAAGTTTTTGTAAATGGAAAGCAAGTAGCAATGGAGTTGAATAAATAGTGCAGAGCGAAATATTTATTACTAATAATATAAAACAATAAGCGGGATTACGATTTCTTTATTGCTTTGATCTCTTATCTCACTAAAAACGCAGTGCCCTCTCCTTAAAAGGGCACTGCGTTTTATTATTTATAACTTGGCATTTTTGTAATCTGTGCGACTCCTGACTCGATTGCCGCTTTTGCTACTGCAGCAGCAACACTTGGGACAACTCTTTTATCTAGCGGGTTTGGAATTATATAGTTCTCATTCCGTTCTTCATCAGTAATGATGTTAGCGATTCCATATGCTGCAGCTAACTTCATTTCTTCTGTGACATCTGTTGCACGTACATCCAATGCACCGCGAAATATTCCTGGGAATGCTAATACATTGTTTACTTGGTTTGGAAAATCAGAACGTCCTGTTCCGACAACCGCTGCTCCAGCCTCTAGTGCATCTTCTGGGAATATTTCTGGTACTGGATTCGCCATTGCAAACACAATTGGTTTTTCATTCATTGTCTTCACAAGTTCTTTTGTTAATACGTTAGGAGCAGATACACCGATAAAAATGTCTGCACCGTCAATCGCTTCTTTTAATGTTCCTCGTACAAATTCACGATTTGTTTCTTTCGCAATCTCGATTTGTGCAGGGTTCATCCATGATTCTCCTTCACAAACGATACCTTCTAAACTTACTAACGTCATATGCTGTGCGCCTGCATTTAATAACAATTTACCAATTGCAATCCCTGCAGAACCGGCACCATTAATGACAATCTTCACTTCATCCATCTGTTTGTTTACAACTTTTAAAGCATTAATAACTGCAGCTAAAACAACAATTGCTGTTCCGTGCTGATCATCATGGAACACTGGAATATTTGTTTCTTCTTTTAAGCGCTTTTCAATTTCAAAACAGCGCGGCGCTGCAATATCTTCTAAATTAATACCTGCAAATGTAGGTTCTAAATTTTTAACAATGGTTACGATTTCATCTACATCAGTCGTTCCAAGACAAAGCGGAAATGCATCTACATTCGCAAACTTTTTAAATAAAATACTTTTTCCTTCCATAACAGGCATAGCTGCTTTCGGGCCAATATCACCTAATCCAAGTACTGCTGTTCCATCCGAAACAACTGCAACCATATTACCGCGCGCTGTATAGTCATAAGCTGTTTCTTCATCTGCAGCGATCGCTTTACAAGACTCAGCCACTCCTGGTGTATATGTCAAACTTAAATCATCTGCTGAATTTACTTCTACTTTACTTGTAATTTCAATTTTCCCTACCAATTCTTTATGAAGTAATAATGAACGCTCATTAATTTGACTTTCTAACATATAAATAAACTCCTCCTAATTTGACAAGCTAGCTACATTTTTACATAGCTAGCTTGTATGATGATAAATTATGAAAACATTTTTAATAAAATTGTCGCTGTTACAACCATGACAGCGCCACCTAAACGCGTTGAAATTTGCGCAAATGGCATTAATTCCATACGATTTGAAGCTGATAAAATTGCAACGTCTCCAGTTCCGCCTAATCCGCTATGGCATCCTGTTACAATCGCAGATTCAACTGGGTACATCTTCATGACTTTCCCAACAAGAAAACCAGTCGCTATCATTGTTACTACCACTGATGCACACACCACAACATATCCAATTGAAAGAACAGCTGCTACATCTTTTAACGGAATGTATAGTAATCCTAAACCAACCATTAATGGCCACGTTAAGCTTTTCGAAATAAATTTATATAAGTGATATGCACCTTGCTCCATTTTTGCTGGCATTAATTTAAAGTATTTTACAAGTGCTGCTGAAAAGATCATAATGATTGCTCCTGGAATACCAATAAATTTAGAAGCAAATCCACCGAAAATAAAGAACGTACATGCAATTAATAAACCTGCTCCCATTAATGAGAAGTCAATTGGTTTTTCTGTATTTTGTTCTTTTAATAACTCATCTTGATTACCGGTTTTTACTAACACACCATTACCGCTAAGCTCTGGTTTTTTCTCACCTAAGCGCTTCATGTATCCAGCGCTTACAATCGCAAACATATTTCCGATAACCGCTGCTGGAACAAGCTGAGATACAAATGTTGCTGATGATTGATTTAAAATGTCACTGTAAGCTAAGGAAAGTGGTAAAATACCTTCTCCGATACCACCGCTCACAATTGGTACAATGATAAAGAAGAACGTTCGCTTCATTTCAAATCCAAATAATGATCCAACTAATAATCCAACTGCAATAGAAGCGAGTGTTCCTACAACTAACGGAATAAACATGCGAACAAACCCTTGTACTAACACTTTACGGTTCATTCCTAAAACACTTCCAACTACTAAACAAGAAATATATAAATATAAAAAGTTCGACTTTTTCATTAGCATCGTCGCTGCTTCCATTGAAGCTGGATTCATCCAATTAAAAAACACTAGTAAAGATGGAATAAATAATGAAAGAATTGCTGGTCCACCAATATTTTTTAAAATCGGGATCCTCATCCCAATATCACCTAAGAAAATCCCCATGATCATAATGACTGCAAATCCACCAATCATATCAGCAGGTAATTTGTTATATACAGATGCTCCATAAATAATAGCTGCTAATACGATATATAACGGTAAAGGTATAACGCCAATTTTAATATTCATAATTTTTGAAACAAAAGTTTTTTGTTCCACCTCTGTTGTTTCCACGGATGATATCGCTTCCACTTTTTTTTGAATCCCCATATAGGCACCTCCTTGTATTCTTATTCATAATATTAAAACGCTTCCAATAGTAAAAATAGTTTTTGTAAGTTTTGTAACTAGTTTTGTAATTAAAAAAAGTATAAGCGGCTTACATAAGCCGCTTATACATACAAACGTATTTTGTTTTCATCGATGCATCGTAATTTACTTACTGGTCTCCCCACATGTTGATAAACCATTTCATTTTCTAAAACTCCAATTTCAGTTAAAAACATTACATACTTTCGAATAGACACCCTGGAAATTCCAACTAATTGAGCCATTTCATCTGTTGTAAATGCTTGTCCATGAAGTGATTCTATGTGCTTCCAAATCAACTGTAATGTTTGCTTTGTTAGCCCTTTTGGCAGTTCTTTATTACCATGAATTTCTACTTTTTCTTTTTGTAAAATCAACGTATCTAATTCAGATTGGCTAATTTTTTGCTGTTCTTTCATAAAGATAAATTTTTCTCGATATGCGGTTAATGCTTCCTTAAACCTTTCAAATGTAAATGGTTTAATTAAATAATCAACAACTCCATATTGAAGTGCTTTTTTAATACTTCCCATATCATGCACAGCTGAAATCATGATCACATCAATTTCTTTTTCTTGATTCCGAATATGCATTAACAATTCAAACCCCGTATCACCAGGCATAAAAATATCAAGCAATATGAAATCTATAGACGATTCCTTTAATATCTCTACTGCTTCTTTCACAGAATTAGCTATATGAACAAGTTCAAACCCTCCTACTTGCTCTAAATAATGCTTATTTAACATCGCTACCATCGGATCGTCTTCTACAATCAAAACTTTGATCATGTCCCTATCTCATCCCTACTTTTGTATGGTATTTCAATGGTTATAGCCGTTCCCTTCCCTAACAATGACTCAACCTGCATGTTCCCATTTATTCGCTTTAAACTATCCTTTACAAGATACAAGCCATATCCTCGATTCTCTCCTTTTGTGGAATAACCTTTGACAAATACTTTGTCGATTTCTTCTTGCTGGATTCCAATTCCTGTATCTTTCACTATGATAATCAACTTATCCTGATATTGAATAGAAATATCTACTCGCTTATATTGACAATTTATTACTGCATCTAATGCATTGTCGATTAAATTCCCTACAATTGTAATGAGTTCATGAATAATGCTTTCGGCATATGGCTCTGGTAAGTAAGAATTTTCGCTTACAATAAGTTGTACATTCTTTTCCCTTGCGTAACTAAGTTTACCAAGCATAAACCCTGCAAATACAGGATTTTTTATTTTTTGCATCACACCACCAATTTCATATTGATGCTCCGAGACCATGTTACTAATATAGGTCTCTAATTGTCCATAATGCTTCATATGTGTAAGCCCTAATACAACATGCATCTTATTCATAAACTCATGCGATTGTGCCCTGAGCGCTTCTGCGTAAAGCCGAATATCTGTTAATTGTTCTGCTAATTGCCTAATCTCTGTTTTATCACGAAATGTTGCAATAGCACCAACAATTTCTCCTTTAACATATAGAGGAACTCTGTTTGTAACAATGGTAATTCCATAAAGATTTTGTTCCTCATACAATTGTGCTTTCCCCGTTTGTAACACTTCTTTTATACATGAGTTGGGCATATACTTCTCAACATCTTTACCAATAAAATCTTCTTTGAGACCACTTTTCTTAAATAACCGTTTCGCTTCGTTATTAATTAAAGTAACTCTCGCATCTTTATCAACAGCAATAATTCCTTCTTTAACAGATTGTAACATCGTATTCCGTTCTTCTAAAATTTTTGCGATTTCGCTAGGTTCAAGATCAAATAAAATTTTCTTAATATGTCTAGCTAATAAAATAGCACCTATAATTCCAACTAAGATTCCAACACCGATACCAATATAAATAATGTGTCTACTCTCTTTCACCCTCTCATGCACATTATCAGCTGAAATTCCGACAGCTACAACTCCCATTTGTTCTCTCGTTTCAGAAAAAATAGGTACAAATACTCGCATAGAGATTCCCAATGTTCCTTCTGCCATTGAAACATGTTCTTTCCCTTTCAAAGCTATCCCTTCATCTCCTCCAACAAAATGATGACCGATTTTCTGAGGATTTGGATGAGATTTTCTTATTCCATTCATATCCATGACCACGATAAATTGAACATCTGTATTTTTTAACAACCGATTTGTATACGTTTGAATTTCAGATATATCTTTTCTTCCTGCTAAAGCATCAATGACAAGTGGTGAATTCGCTACAATTCGCGCAATTGTTTTTGCTTTTTCAGCTTGATTTTCCTCCGTCGTACGTTCAACATTATGACTAATTAAAATATCTGTTACAAATAAAGACAGTACAATAACAGTACACACTAGCAATGTAATCGTTTTCCATAAACTTAACAATTTTTTTCTTTTCCTCATCCCTTTATTGTCTCCCTTATTTCTTCTTTACTACACGTGAAATCTATCTTACTTATTCTTTTTTATGAATACAACGTTTTTTAATAACACTGAACTTTAATCATTCCTCAGCAAACGGAATTTTACGAGGATTTTATCTCCCACCTATTTTCCTTGTTTTTACTGAAGCTTGAGATGAGAATATCGCTGTTCGCAAATAATAATATAAAAAATGATAGCGATTTTTGCAAACGAGAAACAAATGTAAATATAGTTAATTGAACTACCCCCACCTTCACTTCGTTTAGAGGAGGGGGATGAATCGGTTAAAATGATAAAACGAGAAATATTCATCATTGTTTTTCTCTCCTATCTCCCGATGTATAACTAAACAAAAACAAGAGGAATTCAGTATAATTTTTTATACTGAATTTCTCTTGTTTTTGTTAAATATAGTCATCACTTTCTCTTCTTAACTCCATGTCCGTCCCATTCACTTTGAATTTTGCGCATAACTAATAGCCTGACTCCCCATCTGTACCCATGCCTGTTCAAAATCTTCACGCGGAACGCTTACACTTGAAGTATCACTAAGTGGATCATGAATATAAACTGAGTCCTTATCATAACCAACAAGCAGAATACAATGTTCACTGTACGTAATCGAGACGTTACCTGAATCTGTCTCCCATGTATCAAATTCATCTTCATCTAAAGGTGCATACGTTGCATTTGTAAGCATAACAACTGGCACACCTTCTTTTACAGTTTTATAAATTTCAGCTATGTTTTCATCTGTCAAATCAACAGCTCGATTCGGTAAATATTTGTTTGCTAACTGAAAAAGTGGTTCATGATACACACCATATCCTGATTCAGAAAAAGTATAAATATTCCCTACAAACCCCTCATGTGGATTACCGCGTACACCATCATTTGAAAAGGCAACTTTCTGTATTTCATCTGCTAGCGTCATCTTATCTACAGAAATACCTGCGTACTGTAACATCATAGCTAAACTAGTTACTTCGCAGCCTCTGTCTAGCTCTGGTAGCTGCTGGATAAAAGGTACATTTCGTAGTAATACTTTCTCTTCCTCTGTACTCACCAACTCCTTCTTCTTTTGAGTAACCTGATTTATTACAATGCCCTTTCCTTTCTCTACATGCTCAGTAGCAGGAATTATCCCGCTCTTTTTCATATATACACTACAAATAATTATCCCTAATACAACTACACATATATACATCTTCCAATTTCGCAGCATTCTTCTATCTTCACACCCTTTTTAATAGTACTCCAACAGAAGTTCCCTTCTTCAAACCACTCATAAGAGTATTAAAGAGGGGGCATTCACTTCGTTAAATACGAATAAAATGCATCCACATCTGTTTGAACCATAGGTAAAAAGACAAGTTCCTTTCCCTTTTCAGGCTGTTCTTTTTTTATTTTCTCTTTTAACTGCTCGATATTTGTATTTGTGTTGTCTATACCAAGCTCGTCTGCAATTTGTATTACTTTCTGCTCATTGATTTCCTTTAACACTTGGTAAATATCTTTACCATATAAATCAATATGAAGTTTTTTTGCTTCGGCTTGAATTTTCCCCTCATATACTTCTTGCGCTAAATCCACTATATCTTTCCCTTTTTGAGAAATTCCAAGCTTTTCTGCTTCTTCTTTTACCTTTGTTCCATAAATTTCTTCAGCAACTTCATCTATTTTTTTTCCTTCTTTTGAAACACCGAGTTTATCTGCTTCATCATTTATTTTGATTGTATTAATTTGATTGATTAAATCGACAATGGATGTATTTTCGATCGGTATTCCTAATTTTTTTGCTTCTTGTTTTATTTTTGTTTCATAGATTTCTTCTGAAAGAGCTCCTACATCTTTTCCCTCAGTAGAGATTCCTAACTGTGTTGCTTCTTGATCAACTTCTGTTTCATGAATCTCCTTTTCTAACGTAAGCTGCTCTTTTCCATCCGTTTCAATTCCTAGTTTTTGCGCTTTCTCCTCTGTATAGGCTACATGCATTTCTCCGTTATTCAGTTGTTCATTACTGCACTGCGAAAAGTTAGTTTTGCCTTTTGACGTTGTAGAAGCAGACGCCCCTCCCATTACGCTTAAACTCATCATGCCAATAACAAATAATGACACTATCTTTTTCTTTTCCAAATTGCTTCTCCTCCTTTATGTTTTTCATACGATCTGCCTTCCATTTTTTCCATATTATCGTAAAAGATACGCTCAATTCGGCTCGTATTAAAATCACCCATAAATATAACTATCTATCCGCAAAAAGAATACAAAGTGATTACCTTTTTTCTTCTTATTCCAGGTAAACTTTATTATGAAAAACATTTCTTAACTTTCCCTTAAAAAAAAGACGACCTTGTAAAACAAGATCGTCTCTAATTTCTTTATATTCTTTGATTTTTAGGTAAAATCACTTCAAAACAAGTACCTTCATTCATTTTGCTCTCTACTTTTATTTTCCCATAATGTTTTTCTACAATCCAGCTGGCAATTGAAAGACCTAAGCCAGCGCCTTCTGATTTTGTTCTCGCTTTATCTCCTTGATAAAAACGATCAAATAACTTTGGAATATCTTCTTGTTTTATTCCAATTCCATTGTCCTTTACCTGAATCATAATTGAACTACTTGTTTGTATGCATGCTACTTGAATCATTCCACCAACATCGGTATATTTCATCGCATTGTCTAATAAAATCACAATCATTTGATGAATTCGTTCTCTATCACCAATAAAAGATACTTGAGATTCGAGTTCTAGTGTCATCTTTTTCTCTTGATACGCAGCAAGCTCTGCATAAGGCTCTACTACTTCTGTTAATAATTCATCTAATGCAAATTTCTTTTTATCCATTTCAATTTGATTTGAATCCGAACGAGCTAATAATAATAAATTGGCAACGAGCTTCGATAACCTTCTACACTCCTTTGAAATTGTAGAAATATCAATTGCCTTTTCTTCTATCGTGGCGGAAGGAGACTGAAATAATACATCTGTTTTAGATTGAATAACTGCTAGTGGCGTTCGTAATTCATGGGATGCATCGGAAACAAAATGTTGTTGCTTTTCCCAAGAATTACGAATTGGTATAAGAGCTCTTCCAGCTAGGAAAAATCCCATCCCAATTGCACATAAACTTCCTACACTGCACCCCGCTATAAGAATTAGTAATAACGTATGCAACATATCCCTTTCTGCTGTTGTATCGCGTACAAATTGAACTGTCATTTGTCCAAATTCAGTATTATGCTGAAAAGCCAACGCTCGAAAACTCTTCCCTTTGATTTCAATATCCTGAAAACCCTCTAATTGTTCTGGGAAAAACGCTAAAGCATTTTCTTCAAAAACAGGATCAACAAATTTAGGATTCTTATCTATTAGGGCCACTTTTTTTCCATGCCATAACAGTACAGTAATCCTCGGATCTCCAATACGAATATCCTTAACGGATCCTTTTGGATTAGACTTAGAATGTTTCTTCTCTTTTGCTTTAAACATTTCTAGCGAATTATCTACTCCACTATAAATACGATTATATGTATAGCCATAGATAATACTCCCTAGAACTCCAATTAATATAATAAACACTAATGAATTTAAAATTGTAAGGCGAATGCGTGTTTTTTGAAACATATTTCCCCTCTTCATTGTTCTTTTAACATATATCCAATTCCGCGAACGGTTTGAATATCTTTTTGATAACCAAATGGCTCTAATTTTTTTCGTAAATGATGAACATATACTTCAACAATCGCTACCGTTGTATCTGAATCAAATCCCCAAACACGATCAAAGATTTGTTCACGCATTAAAATCTTTCCACTATTTTGAATGAGGTACTCTAAAAGTTCATATTGCTTTAATGTTAATTTAATTGCTTCTCCATCCACTTGAATATCCTTGTCCTTTCCGAACAACTCGATTCCACGGTAGCTAATGGTTTGCTTTGTTGTTAAATTACCACTTCTTCGTAATAAAGCTCGAATTCTTGCTTTCAGTTCTGGAGCTTGAAATGGCTTTATTAAATAATCATCCCCTCCAAAATCTAATCCTCTTACACGGTCCTCTAAAGAATCTTTAGCAGTCAAAAATAAGACAGGTGTTTCAATTTTTTCATTCCGTATTCTTTGAATTACCTCAAAACCATCCGTCTCCGGTAACATCACATCAAGAAGTATTACATCATAAATATTTTGTAATGCTAAAAACAGACCATCTTCTCCAGTCATTGCTGTATCAACTTCAAATTCATCGTGTAAAATTTGTATAATTGATTCCAATAAAGGTGCATGATCTTCTACAACTAATAAGCGCATATCACGTCCTCACCTTTCATCAAATTTAAAATAATTATATATGATTATCTATATAGACCTGTCATAACATGAAGAATTTTCTCACTCGTTTATCATCCAACATTCTATACATGCACTTTATTATGAAAGTAATTTCTTAATTTCTCCTTAACAAAAAAGGGGTTAAAACGAAGAATTTGTATCCTACACCATTAGAGTCTTCATCTAATGTAATAATTACAAGACTTACTGTTCGAAAATAACGTGATAAGTTTAAGAGGTCACTGAAAAACTTACGTTTTTCAGTGACCTCTTGTTCTTCCTATCTCTTTTTTTATAACCCATATTATTCTATAGGCTGTTTTCCTACTGCATTTGCTCCTGCTACCTTTAACATATTTGCGATTTCTTTAAACCCTCGATTTTCCGCATGTTCTAGTGGAGTAACTCCTTCTCGATCTGCCATATTTACATCTGCCCCATGATCAATGAGCAACTGAACAATTTGTTTATGATTTTCACTGCCATTACCAAGAACAATCGCTTCTAGTAACGCCGTCCAACCTAGATCATTTCTATAATTCACATCAATATCTGTGCGATCCACTAGTTCTTTCACAACTTCCACATGTCCTCTTTCAGCTGCTGGAATGAGTGCTGTTCCACCGCGGCTATTTGTTTCTCTAATATTCGTTCCTGCATCAATTGTTAACTTTACAATATCAACATAACCTTCTTTGCTCGCATAAAGGAATGGATTTTCTTTATTTTTATCTTGCAATTCAATATCTGCACCTGCATCAATCAATGCCTTTACTGTCTCAACATGATTATGATACGTTGCTGCCATTACAGGGGTTTCTCCTTTATCCCCTGATGCATTTATATTCGCTCCATCTTTTATTAATTTCATAGCTGTTTCTGTATCACCAAGTGTCGCAGAAAGTAATAATTGCTTATCCATTAAATTCATACTCTTTTTCTCTTTATTCTCTTCTTCCTCGTTATACGTCTTTTCTTGTTTTTTTTCATTTTTCACTTGAACCGGCTTAGATTCAATCTCTTCTTGCTTTTCACAAGCTACTATCATAATGAAAAGCCCTAATACTATACATAATAAAAACTTTTGTTTCCTCACAACTACAGCTCCTATGAAAGATAATGTTTTTTTAACCATCCCTTCATCACATGTAACAACTCTTCTTCAATACATTTATCCATAAGCCCCTTATATTCCTTCATTAATCGAATCATTGTATGCTTATGTTCATAATTTCTTAAAATATGGTTCATGTGCGGAATGATATGCCACTCTGCTTCACCATTCACATATGAAGCAATCAGTTTAGCATGCTCAGGTGGCACTTGTATATCCCTGTCTCCGGTAATTGCTAAAACAGGGCATGATACTTGCTCTAAATATGTAACTACATTATATTGTAACTGTTCTCTTAACCATTTTGCATTCACTTTTGTCCCTTTTATCCATACAACAGCTTCTGTTGAGTCTTGCACCTTTTTCATAAGTGCTTCATTTTTCTTTCTCATACGCTGCGGAATCTTCAACATTTTAGATAACCAGCTAATAAACCCTGATGCTGTTTCGAACTCGTTAGAAGCTTTATCCATTTGTCTTTCGATCAACAATTTAGATGGCTCTGCTGCACCAGCAAGCAATACTAATCCCGCAACTGATTCTCTTACGTGGACAGCTGGTGCAAGTAACGCTCCCTCACTATGCCCAGCAATAATAACACGTTTTGGGTCTATTTGAGGATGATCCTTTAAAAATCTAATCCATAAAACAGCATCATCAATAAAGTCTGTCACCCCTGATTTATAATAATCCCCCTTACTTTTATAAGTACCACGTTTATCATAGCGAAGTACGGCAAAACCTAAAGAGGTAAAATAATCAGCTAGCTCTTTATATAAGTTTAACTGTAAACGACTTGTATTTCCATCACGATTTCCAGTTCCATTACCACCAATTATTAAAATAGCTGGATACGATTCAGAATAATATGCAGGAAGTGTTAATGTTCCTTGAAGTGTATACGCACATTCCATCGTCACAAACAATTCTTTCCCCATACTTATTCGCCCCTCACTGTTTTTCAGGAATCATATATAGTTAAAGTCGTTCTTCTTTCCTAATATATCCTATGTCTATAGGAGCAAATAGAATAACGATCAATAATAAAAAAAGATGTGTAGCAAATTCTACACATCTTTTATCATTCACAGCCAGTAATCAGCAAGTCATCCTCTAACTTAAGTAACAATGTATTTACATCAATTTCCTGACCAACTTCTATATTTACGGATCTGATGTGTCCGCTTATACCAACCTTAATTGTTTCTAGCGTATCATCGTTTGTTCGAATCATCATTAGCTTTTCCCATTCGTATACGTAAGATGATTCATCGACGAAAATCTCTTCTACTTTTCCATTATATGAACTATAAATCTCTTCAATCATCGCTTTCATTCAAAATCTACTCCCTACTTCACGCTTCTCTATTTTTCTCATCTATTCTATCACTCATGTAATAAACTCATTATGTTTTTAAAAATTCAAAATTAAATTCATAAATAAAATGACAATTATGCGTTTAATAACATTATTTCTCGAATTATTTACCATATTCCACCCTAATCCAAACTCCTAATTTTATTTATTATTCAAAAAATATCTAGTAAAATAAAAAGATACGGTTATAAGAAAGCAGGGTGAAAAATGGAGTCACAGGAACATTTATTAAAAGAAATCGCAATTATTGAAAAGTGGGAGAAAGAACAGGAAGATCTTTGGTTCTTTGAAAAGTGGGGGAAAATTCCGTTTGCTATTCTTGATAAGCTAACGCCAAAGTTTATTCATAAAAAAATTAATATTTTACTAGACGAGCTCATTCAATATCTCAATTCTGGCAGCAAATATTTAATTCATCCACAATCAACAATAAAGAAATTTGAAAATGCAGCTTCTTTAACAGATGTTCAAAAATTCCCTTTAAATGAGATGGATACAATCGTCGATAAAATCATCGAAAACAGAAAATCTGCCGCAACAGCCCAAGGTGCCACAACTGGATTTGGCGGTATTTTCACTCTAGCAATTGATATTCCAGCAGTTTTAAGTATGTCACTAAATGTTTTGCAAGAAATTGCAATTTGCTACGGTTATAACCCTGAAGATATTCAAGAGAGGTTATTTATCGTAAAATGCTTACAGTTCTCTTCATCTGATATTGTAGGGAAACAAACAATCCTTCATGAATTAAAACATTTTGATGCCCGCGTTAATCATAATGACAGTGTGTCACAAATTAAATCGTGGCGAGAAGTGTTTACTGTGTATCGTGATAATTATGGCTGGAAAAAGCTATTTCAGATGATCCCTGTTGCTGGCATGATTTTTGGGGCCTACTTAAACCGAAAAACAATTGAGGAAATTGCTGAAGTAGGGAAAATGCTTTATAAGAAAAGAAGGGTACTAGATAGACTAGAAGGAATGAAATACACTTCTAAATAGTGTCTAAAAAGGTGGGCTGGTGCAAAAATAAAAGAGAATATACTACATATATTTCTCGCACCAGAATCCCCCAAAATTACCAAGGATTTTTCTATGTTTTTCCCCTTTAGAGAAAGTAACTCTATTTAAATATAACCAAAATAGAACTCACATCGTTCCCCGTATCAGCAAAATAAAAGGAATTAAGAAGACTAACACATTTAATACTATCCCAATCTTTGCTCTATTATTTTTATCTACTGTATAAGAAAAAATGGCTAAAATAAATCCAATAGGACAAAGAAATAAAGGTAAAACAAGAGAAACCCCTGAAATACAGTTAAAATAATTTCATTTATAAAGTTAACTATGAGTAAGATCAATAAAATTGGTATTGAAATCGATATAATTGTAGTTATCCTACTATTTTCCAACAGAATATTCTCCTTTTATTAAAAATATATTGATGATTAATTGAACATCTTCTTCCGCTAAAAAATATATCATAATTGGTAATATTAGTGATACAAAAAGCACTAAAGTAACTTAAAGAAAATAAGATATTATTTCCTTTTAGGTGTTTCACCTTTCTAATTTTACAAAAAAGAAAAAGCACCTCACTCTTAACAAGATGCTTTAGCAATTATACTTTTTATTTTATACACGTACGGCTGTACCACTAACAGCGACCATTAACATTCCATCACGAACGACCTCGTAGTCTACATCAATACCAACAATTGCATTTGCACCTTTTTGCTTCGCAAGAGTTTTCATCTCTTCCATTGCAATATCACGAGCTTCTTTTAATTTACTTTCATATGCACCAGAACGGCCACCGACAACGTCACGAACAGAAGCAAATAGATCACGCACAATATTTGCACCCATAATCGCTTCACCGTTTACAATATCAATATACTCAATAATTTCTTTTCCTTGAATCGTTGAAGTTGTTGTTACAATCATCACTGACACTCTCCTATATCCTCTAAAAATTTATTATTATTTCTTATACATTTATTATCACATTAAATTAATAAATGAACTATCTAATAACCTTACATAAAGATGACAGGTTTGTAAGATTTCATAGGTGAGGACTGATAATCAGTGGCAAACTCTTCATTCCCACTGATTATCAGTCCTCACCAGCTAGAATTTTACGGGCAGTAATACTTCTACTCTTTGTTTTTAAGCAGGAGTATTACTGTCCGCTCCACTAACGAGATAAACTTAACTTTTATTAATTGTTACCGCACGTAGCCTTCAAATATGCATAGGTCGCTAAGTCTTCTAAAACCATACTTGCGGCCTTACAATCTCTTACTTTACTTAATGCTTTCTAATTCCCATTTATGGTTATTACCTGGTGAAGTTGTATGCTCAGGTTTTAAAATAAACTCACTAGCTGCTACAACTGGGGCGCTACCATTATCTGCAACAGTACTTTGCCAATTATTTTGTCTAAATGTGATATAAGTAGAATCAGATTTTAGATAGAAATTCTTCTCATTAGGAAGCTTGTCTAATTTAATAGAAGATCTATTGTTTTCAGTATCTAACCAGTTATAATCATAACCATTTCCAATATTTAAATACTGGTAACCACTATAACTACTGTTAGTAAATTTAAGGAACACTTCTTCATCTTTTTTGAATGGTTGTCCTGGTTTAGGCTGTCCTTTTCTTTCTATTATTACTGGTGTTGCTTGAATGTCTGCTCCATGTATTGCTTTTTGTATAGGACCGAGTCTCAATCTATCCCAATAGGACTGAGGTGAAAAGTGTACATATCGCCCACTAATTGTTTGGCTTAAACCAATGTGCCAATCCTCCTGTACACCTTCACGTATGTTAACATTCGTCTTCAAATAGTACTGTTTTCCTTCTAGAATAGGTTCTCCGGAATTATCTACTACTAATTTATCGATAGCCTCTAGATAGCTTTTATTTGAAACAAGAGGCACAGAAACTTCAGTTTTATTATTTTGGACATCATTGAGTTCAAACTTAACTGGGATTTCTCCAAGAGCTCTTTTGTTTACCGCTAAGTCTACAGGTTCATTCTCTTTAGATTCATACACATTTGAATTCTTATTTCGAACTAATTTTACCTTTTGTTGCTCACCTTCTTTATTTCTAACCGTAACAAAGATTTCGTCACTTATATTAAATAAACCTGGTATAACCGATGCGTAAATCTTTTTCTTGCTATAATCATAACTGCTATATGATAGAGTTGGTCGTAGTGCGCGGTTATCAAAGAAACCAAGGTTCACACCTCGTTCTAAAAGAGAACGATTCGGACCATAACGAACTAGATTTTCTTTTAACTGACCATTTACTACAGCGTTTGCTGTCCAGGCTTGACTACCTATCCCGCTATTTTTAAAAAATTCGTCCAGTGAAAGATTATGATCAACGCTAGCAGGTTTTGTTTTATCCTTTTTTGGTGTATACACTCTAAATTTTGGTATAGAACCCAAATTTGTTTCTACTAATGTAGTAGAAGCATTTACATTAGACGCAAAATGCGCCCAATCTCCTAAATTTTCAAATTTCCCATCTTTCATTGTATACACATTCATCGTACTAGTAGGCAATACTTCAATAGAAAGAGGTGCCCCTTGTTCTACTGCTTTTAATTCATCCAGTGTTAGGGAAATTTTCACATCCGCTTGACCTTCTACACTGTCCATTAGAATTTCAGTTTTATTGTTTCCACCTTTTTCTGTAGTTAACAAGTTTGCTTTATAACGGTCTTGTGTTGCCTTTACAGTATTGATAATTTTATTTCCTAATCGAATGTTAAAGTGAGGTGAAACATCCCCAGCAGATGCTGTACCCGTATTTTTATATTCTAGATGGAAGCGCACATTTGCTGCTTTAGCTGAATCAACAGTTGTTGCTGTTGACCAATCAAAACTATTAGAGATACTTTCTGTTTCTGTTTTTGTATTAGAATAACCATACCCCACATTTAACGATCCTTTTCCTGAAGGTACAGGACCCGCTGCTGATCCCTCAGCACCGGCTTCACCAGCTAAACCTACATTAAAAGAATGTTGTACCGATAAACTTTTTTCCCAACTCTTAGTACGTGATTCACCATTTGAATCTGTAATACTAGCAACTGGAGTAATATCGATACGTTTTACAGCAATTTGTAGATTTGGTACATTCGCAATCATGGGATTGAAATCTACATCAGAATCACTGTCATAATGCTCCACTTCATAGCTATCTGTAAAAGGATCTCCATCTGAGTTTGCACTCCTAGGATTTGTTATAAATCTCTTTTCACCAAAGTCTTGCTGTTGATCCCATAGTTGGGCTTCATTTTCCCCTGTCTTTTTATTAAATACAATTTTAAATCCTTTTTCTTCTACATCATTAGGAATGCCATCATTATCCCAGTCATTATTTTCCTGAGGCTCTTCCATAATTATGATTCCCTTTTTTTCAGAACCATCATAGATAATATTTTGCCCTTCCTTCATATTTTTATCTTCTTTAAAAGTTTCCACTTTTCCGCCTTGTTCAGGTGTTGTTTCAGCTAATGCAGGGGATGCTAAAGTCAGCGCCATTGTTACACCACTTAATACCCTAAGTGTTGGTTTTAATTTCTTCATCGTCATTTTTCTCCTTGTTTTCTAGATGAGTTCGAACATCTACTAGTAAGATTAACTTCATCATAGCTAACAAGTCTTTCATTTCTCTCTCACAAATGTTACAAAAGTCTTTCAACTGTCTTATTTCTTTTCTGATATAACGGGAAGAGTAAACCAAAATTCACATCCCTGTCTCCCATCCGGACGATTCTGAACACCAATTTCTCCCTGGTGCATTTCAACTAGCGATTTTGCAATGGCTAGTCCAAGTCCAGACCCTCCAGATTGTGAACTTCTTGATGGATCCGTTCTGAAAAAACGTTCGAATATACGTAATTGATCATTAGGAGCAATCCCTTCTCCTTCATCACGCAAAGTGAGTTTGACTTGCTGTTTCTGCTTATTTTCCTCTACAATTAACTCGATTGTTCCAAACGTAGGAGAATGCCGAATCGCATTTTGTAACAAATTACCAATAACCCGCGCTATTTTACATGGCATAATCCAAAGTCGTGGCAATGTATCCGAAACGTGCAATTGCAACTGAATATCTTTTTCCTCTAGTAAAATAGAATGCGAATCTAGTACTTTTAATAGAATGCTATCTACATGTGTTAAATTTGGATGAAATGCTTCTTGTCCAAGTTCTAACTTAGAAAGATCGAACAAATTATTAATTAATCCACTTAATCTTTGTATTTCGTTTAGAATTGTCGTTAAGTACTGCATTTTCATGTTAGGCTCCTCAATTAAACCATCCTGTAACGCTTCTATCATCAATTGTATACTAGCTATAGGAGTTCGTAAGTCATGGGAAATATTCGCAATTAACTCTGTACGTGCTTTTTCTCCTTTTTCTAACTTAGTAAAGCTTTCTTCTAATTTTTTAGCCATTTGTTGAAAAGCCGCCGCTAATTCTTTAAATTCTTCTGGTTCTTTTCCTATTATGTACATCGTTCCAAATTGTCTATCACTAAACTGTTGGGTTAATGCAATTAAATTTTGAATAGATCTCATAATAGGACGTGTCATTAACCAGTAAATAATCGTTGAAACAATCATTGCTACAATCACAATTCCTATTAATAATTTTGTTTGTTCCGGTCTAAGTAACATTCGCCTTTCACTGTACCAAATAAAAATTAACATGATACTTGTACTTAATAGATTCATCAATAACAATTGATTACGTAATTTCATGCTTGACTTCCTTCCTCTGGCTCAAAGCGATAACCAATACCCCAAACTGTATGAATCCAACGGCTCTTTGTTGTATGCTTCTCCAATTTTTCACGTAAGCGACTCATTAACACAGTTACTGCATTTGTACATCCTTCATACTCAAAACCCCAAATTTGTTCAAGAAGTTGAGAACGGGAAAATACTTGTTTTGGATGTTTTGCCATTAGATAAAGTACCTCAAATTCTTTCACTGTTAACTCAATTTCATGTCCACAAACAAATACACGTCTTTTCGTTGGATCAATCTTCAAATCTAGGAACTCTATCATTTCTGATACAGGTTCTTTCTCTTGTATCGTTGCTTGATTTCCTCTTCTTAATATAATTTGCACCCTTAATACTAATTCACGAGGTGAAAACGGCTTTGTCACATAATCATCCGCGCCCATTGTTAATCCTAAAATTCGATCTCTTTCTTCTCCTCTAGCGGTTAACATAATAATAGGGACATTAGAGTATTGGCGAATTTCCTCACATAATTCCCAGCCATCTTTTTTCGGCATCATCAAGTCTAGAATAATTAAATCTGGTTGATATTGCTGAAATACATTCCAACCTTCTGTTCCGTTTACAGCGGTGTATACTTCATATCCTTCTCTTTCCAAGTACCGCTTACATATTTCTCGGATATTATCTTCATCTTCTATGATTACAATTCTTTTTTTCATACATTAAGTCTCCTCTGTTCCTTATAAAAACTGCGATAATAGCACACTAATTAAATTAATTCCGTTCCTCTAACGCTATTTTCAATCCTTTTTGAAATTCTTCGATATCAGGAATGATTCAAAATACTTCCTCCATTGAAATGAGCTTGTTTAGTAAAGGATATTAATCTTTCCATACTTGTATATCTTTGCTTTCAATTTCCTCATCTTTCTAATCCTCCTAATGTTCTTGTAGCAAGTTGTGTAACGAATTATAATTAAATATATTTCAATGTAGTTTAACACACAATCATTTCTCTATTAATCTATATTTACTTTATTCAAATTAAATTTAACACATTGAAGGAAATAACATAATTGCATGTAACAGAATGTGCCTGTCCAAAAGTAGAAAAAATTCATTCATCAATTGTTTGCACTTATATCATCAAATATAATTCCACTAGAAATATATGCGCTATATTCTCTTTACATTAGAACCTAAAAAGGCCTCTAATTCTAGAGGCCTTCCTTTGTTATTTTTCAGTTTTCTCGTTTTCTTCCACTACTTGCACAACAGGCTTTTCACTTACTGCTTGCTGCACAGTACCTTTTCCAGCAAAGCTTTCTAATAGTTCTTTTAAGTCAATACCAGAAGAAGCTTTTAATGTTTCTTGCATCGTTGCCATTAGATCCGTTGCATATCCTGCCACTTTTCCAGCGCCGCTGTTTTTTCCACCGCCGCCTGTATCAACAACAGTAATTTTATCAATATTGCTAAGTGGGCTTGCAACTTCCTTCGCATAGCTTGGAAGCATTTTAAGAACCATATCCATAATTGCTGCTTGCCCATATAATTCAAATGCTTCCGCAATTTTTTGCTTCGCTTCCGCTTCTGCTAAACCTTTTAACCTAATAACATCCGCTTCCGCTGTACCTTGCGCTTTTTGAACTTCGGCTTTTGCTTGCCCTTGTGCCTTTTCAATTTCGGCTTTTGCTAAACCTTCTACACGCACCTCTTCCGCACGTGCTCTTGCTTCTGCTTCAATCTTATATTGATCTGCATCTGCTTTTTTCATTTGTTTTACTTTTTCCGCTTCCGCTGATTGTTCAACTGCATAACGATCTGCATCTGCTTTCTTCTTTACTTCTGCATCGTATTGTTTTTCACGGCGTGCAATTTCTTTTTCTTCTAATTCAATTTGCTTTTCACGCTCAATGATTTTAACTCGCATTTGCTCTTCTGTAACACCTTGTTGTGCTTTCGCCTGCTGTAATTCATAAGAAAGGTCCGCATCAGCACGCGCTTGCTCTTGCTCTCTCTTATATGATTGTACTTTTAATTCTTTATGCTTTTCAGCCTCAGCAATTTGTGCATCACGTTGATATTCAGCTTCTTTTGCTTCTTTCTCCGCACGAGCTTTTTCAATACGCGCTTCTTTTTCACGCTCTGCATTCGCAATTGTTGCATCACGTTTCACTGTTGCGATTTGCGGTTGACCTAAAGCATCTAAATAACCATTTTTATCCATAATTTCTTTGATCGTAAAGGAGACAATACGAAGCCCCATTTTCTTTAAATCTGTCGAAGCAACTTCATGTACTTTTTGTGCAAATTGCTCTCTATTACTATAAGCATCCTCCACTGTCATTGAAGATAAGATAGCACGTAAATGGCCTTCTAATACTTCTTTCGCTTCCACTTTTAACTCTTCCGTTTCTTTCCCTAAATATTGTTCAGCAGCTGTCGATACTTCTTCAATTGTTGAACCTACTTTAATAATAGAAACACCATTTACTGTAACTGGCACCCCTTGCTTTGTATACGTATCACGTGTTCCAACTTCTAACTTGTAGTTTAATAAACTAAGAGGTTCTGCTCGTTGCATAATCGGTACGACAAAAGTACCTCCGCCACGAATAATTTTAATTTTCTTTCCATCATCTGTTGTAACAACGTTCTTTCCGCCGCCAAGCCAGTTCCCGGTAACAATCAATGCTTCATCTGGACCAACTGTACGATATTTTGTAATAAACACCAAAATAAGTAAAAGTAAAATTGCGAGTAATACACCACCGATAATTAATGGAATCATTCAAATTCCCCCTTATAACTTTGGTTTTTTTAAAGAATAAGCGATGTTTTGTACAAGCAAAACACCATCTTGAACTCCCTCAATCATGACCACGGTTCCTTGTAAAATATCTTTCTTTCCAACTGTCTTAGCTGGTATCGCATTGCTTCCAAATTTCGAAGAAACTAGCACTTCTCCAAACCCTTCTTTTGGAATAGTAATAATTACTTCTCCTTTGCAGCCAACAAATTCATCCATACGTTGTACTGTATTTTGTTCAGCTTCTGCAATTGGTTTTAAAATCAATATCTTCATTAGAAAAACACTAATAAAGGATATACCAAAAGAAAGACTAAAAATAATAATACTATTCACAGAAAATAAGTACTCACCTATATAACTAAACCCACAAAGCATTGCAAGGAAACTGAGTAGCAACGTTACAATGGATATAGATCCCCCTCCGAAGCTAAATATGGATTCAAATATATCTCCAAAAAAGATATAAATAACAGTAAGTATAGTAGTAATAATAAATCCATATAAATAAATTAATTCAAGCGGATAACCAAACAATGTCATGCCTTATCCCCCTTTTATCATTGCTTCTCTCTTTGTTATATGTATGCCTCACCTCTTTCAAAAATTATATTTCGTAATTTTCAGTTATTTATCCTTTAAAGAAAAACCTGTACGACAGGCTGCTTAAAAAAGAACAGGAGGAGCCTATGGTGACAGGCTCCTCCTAGAAAATAACCGTTAAATTGTATATCTATATAATATACTATTTTACATAAAAAGTAAAGTTATATAGATATTTCTATTATTTCAATTTAATCTTATTTTATAATAAAAACCCCTTAAAAAAGGGGCTACGCCATTTTCTCACCTGATTCTTCTCTAAAAAAACTCTTCATTGCATGAAACACATCAGCTTTCTGCTTTAAAATATAGTATCTGAAATTCTCATCTTTAATATTTTTATAGGCTGACATAAGCGTACTGTGACGATTGTACTGGTTCAATTAGCAGGGATGTAACCAAATTTAAATATATTCAGTTCCCAAAACTCACTTGTCATGACTTTTTTGTTTTGTTTTATTCTTTTTCTTATCTTCATTAACCTCTTAGTGCATTGTGTTATTCTTATCTTATGATTGGAAATACGTGGTACCACTTTCTTGGAATAACTTAGGATTATATTCATTTAAAAAAGCAAAACAACCGGATGAGCTAGGATCATAGATGGGATATTTTAAAAGAAAGCAGTTCAAACAAGATATTATTTTAATGGCCGTTGGCTATTACTGTCGTTTTTCTTTAAGCTATCGTGATGTATCTGAAATCTTAAAAGAACGTGATGTTTCAGTTCATCCTACAACCATCATGCGATGGGTTCATGAATATGGTAACTTGATCTATCAAATATGGAAGAAGAAAAAGAAGAACGTACACTTATCTTAGAAACTGGATGAAACCTATATAAAAGTCAAAGGAAGATGGTGTTATTTATATCGAGCAATTGATAAAGACGGACAAACACTTGATATTCAACTTCGTCAAAAACGAGACAAACAAGCAGCATATGTTTTTATGAAAAGACTCGCTCGAACTTTTGGAGAACCAACGGTTCTGACGAAAGATAAGGCTCCTTCTTTAGCTTCTGCATTCAAAAAATTAAAGGAATTTCAGGTTTATATTTTTTGAAAAGCTTATTTAATTTATTATAGTCTCTAATATCCCCACGAACATCAATTATGTCGTTTTGAATGTTTGTTAAATTAAAGGGCTCTGGTGCAAAAATGTTAGTTAGAAACATAGAGTAGTAATTTCCTCTTTATTTCTATCTTATGAAGCTAAGCCAAACAATTTATGAATAAATTCTTTCTGGTTTTGGACAGACTTGTCCGGTAAAACAAGTTGTCCTTTTTTCATCATATGCATCGCTTCAACACCACTTAATATAGAGATTGCTGTTTTAAACGACTTTAATCCTAACATAGAACGAACTCGCCTTTTAATAAACCGGTGGTCTTGTTCCACCATATTATTGAGATATTTAACTTGCCTTATTTGTATGCCTTCAGGCATATGTTTCTCTTTTTTCAACTCTTGAATCGCTACAGGATAGGCAGGGTTCTTATCTACTGTTATCACGCGAGGTTTAGCAATATATGAAAAAGCCAAGGCTTTCTTGAAAAAGCGCTTGGCCGCTTGTTTATCTCTGGATTTACTTAGATAAAAATCAATTGTATTACCCTCTGAATCAACTGCACGATATAAGTACATCCATTGACCTTTTACTTTAATATAGGTTTCATCGACTCTCCACGAGTCATTTGTTGATTTAAGATGATGTCGTACGTTCTCTTCTAATTGAGGTCCATATTGATGAATCCAGCGCATACTTGTTGTGTGAGCAATTGATAATCCTCTTTCCTCCATCATTTCCACCAGGTTACGGAAGCTCAAATTGTACCGTAGGTACCACCTTACTGTTAATAAGATTAGTTCAGGCTGATAATGCTTCCATTTAAACAAATTTTCTTTTTCCATACTGAACACGTACCTTTTTTAGAGTCATACTATCAGTATGTCCAAGATTAGGAGGTTACTTGCAAGAGTCTTGGGATTTTTGCACCAGAACCCAAAATAATATCTTTCTTGAACTGTTTCCCTTTAAAATATAGCACTTGAGATTCTCCTCATTCTTTTTTTCTAGAGTGTAGCTTCATTTAGAAAACTTTGCAACAGAACCACCATTAGAATATGAGCGAAAACTCAAATAAAGGATAGCTTGTTTCTTAGATATAATTAGTTTTTAAATTTTTCTGATTTGTACCAAATCATGCTCTATTAATCAGAGAGTTAAAAGAGCATGATTATAAAATTATTAAATAAAATTAAAGTCATCCTCAAATATATCAATATGATCTATTGAATTTGAATTATGCAACGAAATCAAATTACCTATAGGTCTATTTATGAATTCATTTAGATTACAGTAAATTTCTTTTAGATATTCTGTAGCGTCTTTCATTGTTTCTTCTTTAAATAAATCTACATTATACTCTAAATCAAATTTGAGGTAATTATCTGTTTCACATGCATAAAGAGACATATCAAACTTAGAAATCTTCATTGTGATATCATAAATACTTAAGGAATAGCTACCAAATTGTGAGTTAAAGCTCTCCATATTTTGAAAAGCAAACATCGTATCAAACAAGGGATTATTACTTAATTCGTACTTCTCCCCTAACTTCCTAACCAAGTCTTCAAATTGATAATCTTGATTATCAAATGCTTCCAATGAACTTTCCTTTAACTGGTCTAGAAAGCTCTTGAAGGACTCATCTGGGTTAATGCTATTCACTAATGCTAACGTATTGACAAACATGCCTACCGTATTTTGAATATCAGGATGCCTTCTGCCGGTTGTAGGTGTCCCAACCACAATCTCCCTATTATTTGTGTATTTATACAGGAAGACCTTATAGGCGGCTAACAAGATCATATACAATGTTACATTGTGTTCCTTTGCTAACGCCTTTAATTGTTTCGTAATTTCTTCACCTAGTTGAAAGGATATACGTTCTCCATTAAATGATTGAATAGGTGGACGAACATAATCAGTTGGTAATTTTGCATAAGTGGAACCATCTCTATATTTTTCTAACCAATACTTCTCTTGTTCCTTATATCCCCCTGACTGCATAAATTTATGTTGCCAAGCTGCAAACTCTTTATACTGCACCTTTACAGGGGACAGCTTCACATCTGGGTTTTGATAAAGCTCCATAAGCTCATTTATTAAAATTCCGCTAGACGTTCCGTCTGATATAATATGATGCATATCTAGCACCAACAGGTATCTATTCGGCTCCAATCGTGTAATCCCTGCCCTAAATAGACTTTCCATATCTAAAGAAAATGGCTGAATAAAAGCCTCAATCATTTCATCAATGGTATCATATTTTGTATTTATAGGTGTCCAATCAAATACTACCCCATCATGTATTTGTTGAATTACTTCACCTTCCTGAAACATAAAGGAGGTACGAAGAGCCTCATGACGATTTATTAACGTCTGTATCGCTTTCTTCATGTGATCTACTTTAATATCCCCAGCTAGAATTAAGGCATATGGCAGGTTATACGTAATCCCAACATTATCAAGATGCTGGAGTATATACAGACGCTTTTGTACAGAGGATGCCCTATACCATGGATGTTTTTCTAACTTCCTTATAGGTGTGTATAGTTCTTGACTGGCTTGTTCTATATAATTACCTAATTGCTGGATTGTAGGTAAGGAAAAAGCTTTCTGCAGGGAGATTTGAACATTCAATTCTTTGGAGACTTGCATCACCATACGTGCAATTTTTAACGAATCTCCTCCTAATTCAAAGAAATTATCCAGTATGCTTACGCCCTCTAAATCTAAGATTTCACACCAGATTTTCTCTAATTCCTTTTCTACTATCGTTACAGCTGGAACAAATCCCCTCCCCGTATCAATTATCCGTTCAGGCTCTGGTAGAGCTTTACGGTCAACTTTTCCATTCGGGGTTAGGGGAAATTGTTCTATACGCACAAAATAGGCAGGAATCATATAATCTGGTAACTTATCCATTAGATATCTTCTAAGTTCTTGTATAGAAACTGGGCTATGGCTGCAGATGTATGCACATAACTGTGCTTCTTTTACCTGTGAATATATAGGTATTACTAGAGCATCCTTTATATTATGGAAGGTCAAAAGAATCTGTTCAATCTCTGCTGTTTCGATACGATATCCCCGAATCTTGACTTGATGATCAGTACGCCCTAGAAATTCAATATTCCCGTCAGGCAACCATCTTGCCAAATCCCCCGTACGATATAACCGTTGTCCCTCCTGAAAAGGGTTAGAAATAAATTTTTCATTAGTGAGATCAGGTTGATTAATATAGCCTTTTGCCACTCCCACACCACTTATACAAAGTTCACCCGGTACTCCTGAAGGTACCATATTGAGATCTTCATCTACAATATAAGCTGTCATATTAAATATAGGCTTTCCAATGCTACTATAGGTCCTAGTAATGTCTTGGGAGTCAAGATGGATATCACCAGCTATACATCCAATGGTGGTTTCTGTTGGACCGTAATGATTTACAATTCTAATATTATTTACCCTATTAATATTTTTAACATGACCTATATTAAGGGGCTCCCCTCCAAATATTATTAATCTAAGGCTCTGAAACTGATGATTAGGATCATAGTCATTTAAAATAGAATAAAGAGAAGGTGTTAATTTCAAATAAGTAATGCAATTAGAATCAATGTAGTTTATTAAGTTTTTAGGATCCATATAATAATCCTTGGTTAAGAGGTGCAGGGTTCCTCCATTTGCTAAAATTGGGTATAAGGAGGTATATCCTAAATCAAAGGCAAAAGAAGAAAGCAAGATAGTTTTGTCTTCTTTACATACACCCCCAAATTTAGAAAACCAGGTAACATAGTTAGATAGTCCTAAATGACTTATGTTTACTCCCTTTGGTAGGCCCGTTGTTCCTGATGTATATATTATATAAGCCGATTCGTTTAGGCCTTCTGTTAATATACATTTATCTTGTACAATATGATTTTCAAGATTTAACTCATTAACGTTTATTACCCTATTATTTATAGAATTCGTTATTTTAATTTTGCTATCTGTTAAAACTAAAGATGCATTACTGTTTTCCAATATATATAAAATCCTATCTAACGGTGTATTAGTTTCAATTGGTAAATAAGCTGCCCCCGCTTTCATAATTCCTAGAATGCTAGTAATAAGCTCTATTGAGGAATCTAGTATTATACCGACTATTTGACCTTTAGATATGCCGGAACACTTTAATTTATATGCTAAACTAGTAGATTTTTTATCAAGCTCATCATAAGTTATACTTTTCCCTCTTTCGACAACAGCTACCTTATATGGGTTGTTCTTAACTGTTTTTTCAAATAATTGAATAAAATGTTGTTGATTTCCTTTTTCAATCTGTTCACTAGTATTAGCCTTCTTTAATATATCTTGAGATTCTAAAGGATTGAGCAAGTTGAAACTTCTAATAATTGTACTTATGTCCTTATTGATTTGTTTTATGATATTTAAGAAACATGATGAGATTGTTTCAATTGTATCCTTTCTAAATAAATCTTTACAAAAAGTTATGTTTATATCTAAGTTCTTCCCTCGATCATATACCTCTATACTCAAATCAAATTTAGATTTCCCTGAATATGGCTTAAAATCAGAAAATACACCTTCAAAGTTATTAAGATTATTTCCATCTGTATTCTGAAGAATAAACATTGTATCAAACAGAGGATTATTACTTAACTCGCGTTTCCCCCCCAGGTCTCTAACCAGATCCTCAAATTGATAATCCTGATTATCAAATGCTTCCAAGGTATTTTTCTTTAATCGTTCTAAAAAGCTTTTAAAGGACTCATTTGGATTAACAGTATTCATTAATGCCAACGTATTGACAAACATACCTACCGTATTTTCAATATCTGGATGTCTTCTACCAATTGTAGGTGTCCCAACCACTATTTTTTTATTGCTTGTATATTTATACAACAGAACTTTATAAGCAGCTAATAAGGTCATATACAATGTTACATTATGTTCCCTTGCTAGCTTCTTTAATTTCCTCGTGGCTTCCTCATCTAATTGAAAGGATATACGCTCTCCATTAAACGATTGAACAGGCGGACGAGCATAATCAGTTGGTAATTTTGCATAAGTAGAACCATCTCTATATTTTTCTAACCAATACTTCTCTTGTTTCTTATATCTCCCTGACTGCATAAATTCATGTTGCCAAGCTGCAAACTCTTTATACTGCACATTTACAGGAGACAGCTTCACATCTGGGTTTTGATAAAGCTTCATAAGCTCATTTATTAAAATTCCGCTAGACGTTCCGTCTGATATAATATGATGCATATCTAGCACCAACAGGTATCTATTCGGCTCCAATCGTGTAATCCCTGCCCTAAATAGACTTTCCATATCTAAAGAAAATGGCTGAATAAAAGCCTCAATCATTTCATCAATGGTATCATATTTTGTATTTATAGGTGTCCAATCAAATACTACCCCATCATGTATTTGTTGAACTACTTCACCTTCCTGAAACATAAAGGAGGTACGAAGAGCCTCATGACGATTTATTAACGTCTGTATCGCTTTCTTCATGTGATCTACTTTAATATCCCCAGCTAGAATTAAGGCATATGGCAGGTTATACGTAATCCCAACATTATCAAGATGCTGGAGTATATACAGACGCTTTTGTACAGAGGATGCCCTATACCATGGATGTTTTTCTAACTTCCTTATAGGTGTGTATAGTTCTTGACTGGCTTGTTCTATATAATTACCTAATTGCTGGATTGTAGGTAAGGAAAAAGCTTTCTGCAGGGAGATTTGAACATTCAATTCTTTGGAGACTTGCATCACCATACGTGCAATTTTAACGAATCTCCTCCTAATTCAAAGAAATTATCCAGTATGCTTACGCCCTCTAAATCTAAGATTTCACACCAGATTTTCTCTAATTCCTTTTCTACTATCGTTACAGCTGGAACAAATCCCCTCCCCGTATCAATTATCCGTTCAGGCTCTGGTAGAGCTTTACGGTCAACTTTTCCATTCGGGGTTAGGGGAAATTGTTCTATACGCACAAAATAGGCAGGAATCATATAATCTGGTAACTTATCCATTAGATATCTTCTAAGTTCTTGTATAGAAACTGGGCTATGGCTGCAGATGTATGCACATAACTGTGCTTCTTTTACCTGTGAATATATAGGTATTACTAGAGCATCCTTTATATTATGGAAGGTCAAAAGAATCTGTTCAATCTCTGCTGTTTCGATACGATATCCCCGAATCTTGACTTGATGATCAGTACGCCCTAGAAATTCAATATTCCCGTCAGGCAGCCATCTTGCCAAATCCCCCGTACGATATAACCGTTGTCCCTCCTGAAAAGGGTTAGAAATAAATTTTTCATTAGTGAGATCAGGTTGATTAATATAGCCTTTTGCCACTCCGACACCACTTATACAAAGTTCACCCGGTACTCCTGAAGGTACCATATTGAGCTCTTCATCTACAATATAAATATAGGTATTAGAAATAGGCTTTCCGATTGTAATGGTACCCATTTTATTGATTTCCCTACAAATAGTTGAAGCCACACTATTTTCTGTAGGTCCATACTCATTAACTAATTCAAATTGAAAACCTTTATTATTAAAAAACTTAATTAAATCTATACCGATATTATCTCCAGCTAGTGTAACAGACTTTAAACTACAGAGTTGACTAGGATCTGCAATTTCAATAAGAGCCTTAAAAATAGGTGGTACGCATATAAAATGTGAAATTTTAAACTTTCTTATATTACTGAGAATAGCCATAGGATCCATTGCCTCTATATGCTGAGCTAACACTACACTGCTTCCCGAGACAATTGGTGTGAAAAAACTAGTAATAAATCCATCAAATGCAAAAGAGAATAATTGCAAAACAACATCATTGTATCCTAACTTATATTCTTCTTTCCTCCATTTAATAGTGTTAACTATACTTTTATGTTGAATCATAACCCCTTTAGGGTTTCCAGTAGTTCCCGAAGTATAAATGATATATGCCAAATCATCAGGGTTTAGATCTATATTTAAATTATATGTATTTAAATCATATGAAAGTATTTCATAAACATCCTTCGTAGGACAAATTCCCTCCTCTGTAATATATTTTTTTTCTGTTAATAACATAGTAGGGTTGCTATCACTAATAATAAAATCTATTCTTGATTTAGGATAAGATGGATCTATAGGAACATAAGCAGCTCCTGATTTTAAAACTGCAAGAAGTGCATATATCATTTCGATGGATCTGTCTAACATAATCCCTACAGTATTATTAGAACCAATTCCCTTTTCTTTTAAGAAATGCGCTAATTTATTAGATTTTTGATTTAGCTCCTCATAAGTGACTGTTTCCCCATTAAATAATATAGCTAGATTATGTGGCGCTAAATCAACTTGTTTTTCAAATAAGCTGATTATATTTTCAGAACTATGTTTATGATAGGAATTCATCATTTTGCCCCTCCTTTACTAACTCCTAATTTATGTGCATTGAATTTATTAAATGTTCAAATTCAATACAGGATACATCTTCTGGAAAACAATTTTCTCTTCCACATGCTGTTAATATGTGACCTTCTAAACTCGAATAAGTCTTAATTTTAAAGAGCGCTTGAGTTTCACTATTGTGGGTATTATTTATGATTTTATTGTTTACTACACTAAATGAATGGAGAGGAATCTGTAATCCAAGTCCTATAGCTTTGACATAACTCTCTTTTGCTGTCCATATACAAAAAAAGTATTTTAATTGATTTTCTTCAAGAACATAATTAAAGAGATTCTTTTCATAGGAACTTAAAAAATAATTTAATAAAGCCCTATAATCAACAGGCTTTATTTCCTCTATGTCAATCCCAACGTTTTGGTTACTAACGGCACATGTTACCCATTGGCCTGAGTGGGATATGTTAAATTGGATATTAGGCCTTTCCTTTATATAAGGCTTCCCAGAAGAATTCTTAAGAATACATACTTCCCCTATACTGGAGATCAATGCTTTTTTACGTAACATGTAGACGAGTAATAGCCTTCCTAAGAAAGATCGTAACTGATCGATGTCTCTTTTTAGGGCTAGGATATCATTAGTAATAAGCCATGGGAATTGACTTTTTAGTTGTTCATTTATTTGATTGTAATCTCCCTGAGGTAACTTTATTGATAAAATATCTATAATACTCACCTGACTTATATACTTTAAAATTTAAAATAACTGAAATAGAATATATAATATTAAAGACCTTATTATAATATAATCACTTTTCGTCCATAGTCCTTGTATATATATTCCAAAGATAGTGATTTTTTGAGTACTTTCCTTAATCTAGCAAAAGTTACATTTATTTAGTAGAAATCATTTCATCTAAAAACTCAGATAATGTATACACCTTGAATTGTAAATGCTTTAGTGCCTTTATCACTTTGATATCGATAAATGGACTCGTCAATACTATTAAATCTGGATTTACGCTTATTATGTTATTTGTACATCTCTCTAGTAATTCATTAGCAATATAGGCATCTTTCCCATAATAGTATTTACTTCCTCTTATTCCAATCCCAGTATCCTCCACATCACAACAATCCATAAAAAATGGTGCAAATAAGGAGGACCAAGTATCACTATTTATATTTTTCTGATGCAAATCAATTTTTGCCTTTAGAAAGCATACCTTATTATTCACCTTTTCTAATTGAATATTCCCTATAGCTTTCTGTAAAAGGTTATATAGGATATCATATTCCGCATCAAACACATCTAACTTCCTCAAGTTTTTTTGAAGGCTCTCGATGTTAGCTAACTTAGAACCCTTTAGGAAATCAATATTATCTTTAACAAACATGCCAACATACTCTCTATCTATTTTTGGAATACAATCAGTTAATTTCATACCCCAATTTAGTAATGTAGTAGTATCAACATTTAGGGGACATCCCGTTTTACAAGCCCCACAAGCTAAACAATTCGAAAATGTATCAGCTAAATCTGCTATATCCATGTCAGAATCATTAATATATTCCTGTAGTAGCAATAATCTTCCTCTAGGAGATAAATACTCATCCCTACTAACTAAATAGGTAGGACAAACCGATGAACACAGGCCACAATTTATACATTGATTAAGTATATCTATTTTGCTCACTGCTCCTTTAACAAAGTACTTTCCTTGGATCTATATAATTTTTAAACACTTGTAGGAAATAATCGTTATGTAAATTATCTTCAACACTATTCAGTGCGGTTACAGTCTCCTTATCCCTTGCCAGGATATTGTAGTACTGTGAACGATTAGTACCTACAATAAACCAATCATTCTTCTTAGCCAAATTGTGCAACTTTCCTAATTCATCCTTCTTCATCACTTTAAAAGATCCGATATAATTTAAGGGCGCCTTAACTATACTTGAAAACTCTTTGATATCTCCCAATATATTCATAGAATTTGCACTTTTTACATTTGCCAAAAGCTTTTTAGGTAAATTTTTTATAATTACCCAATATCTCGAATAATCATTATAATAGTCAGTCCCCGTAGCAATTAGTTCATTCATAAATAATTTTTCCATCTCCCGTAATTCCTCATATGAACCACATTCAATCAGCCAAATTTCGTTAGAATCACTTAAAGGATAAGTCCTTAACGTAACACTTGTAATACATCCCAGTAATCCTAATGTGCCACTTAACAATTTTTCTAAATGATATCCTGCTACATTCTTCAAAGTATTAGCTCCAAAAGAAACAGTATCCCAACCTGGTAAACACATTTCTATACGAGTGATATGGCTATCCTTTACTCCTTTAACAATTTCTAGGGGGAATATAGATGGCATAGAAAGTCTTCCACCAACGGTTCCCGCCGGAAGAAACATCTGATCCAGATAAACGGTTTGATTATATTTAGCTAATGTACTATATAATTCTTCCATCGAAATTCCTGGTTGAACAGTTACTAAACAATCTGTAGGGTTATAGTATTGAATATTGTTAAGATTTTCAGTAGATAAAACTGGATAGTTAGGATTTAAAGAAAATCCTTTGGTATTCCGACCACGAATCTGTACTCGAACTTCCTCCCTGAATATTTGATTTATTTCTTTTGTAGAGTTCGGTTTAAATATTTTCATTTTTATTATTCCTCTAGATCAAAGATTTTGTCAGAATTCAAAAGATTGTTAGGATCAAAAATACTTTTAAATTTTCTTAATAATCGTATTTCATTCTCGTTATACATTAGTTTAAGATTTCTTCTTTTTTCCAATCCTATTCCGTGCTCTGCTGCGATACTTCCCCCTAATTTCACACAATATGAAAGGATTTCATCTGTAATTTTCTTTAAATAATCTCTCTCTTCTAGAGAATCATCATATAAAATGGAGGGGTGAATATTTCCATCTCCAGCATGAAATGTATTTAGAATTACAACCTGATATTTAAGAGCTATTTCCTCAATATGGTTAAGTATATTCAATAATTTGCTTCTTGGTACAACTGCATCTACTAGGTATTGTTTAGACTTAAGGGGAATAGTTTCTCTCAATAATTTTAATCTGGAGCTCAATAGCCTACTTCTTACTTCCATAAGATTGTCTGAGAATGGTATAATTTCAACAGGAAACAAAGCCATAACCTTCTTAAATCTATTAATTTTTTTTCCTAATTCTGGTTCACTTTCACTTTCAAAAGAAATTAATAGAGTAGGATAAATCTCCTTATCTTTTACTATATTAGTAGAGCCAGGAAGTGCAGGAGCAGCAAGCATTTCTAAGATGTGTGGCTTAATCCCTTCGTTAATTAATTTATTCACTATATTAGTAGCTATTTCTGTAGTCGGACATACTAGTTTTATCCCCTGTTTATATGTGGAAATCTTAACAATTTTTACCCATATTTTAGTTATGACACCTAGTGTTCCTTCAGAACCTATAAATAAGGATTTCAAATTCATATTTGTATCACTACCTGGTATATTCCCAACCTTAATGATTTCTCCATTCGTCAAAATAACTTCCATCCCCAAAATATGGTCATATGTAACACCATAATACAAACAGTTAGGTCCCCCAGCGTTCTGACTTACATTTCCTCCAACAGTACAAACAGCCCTACTTATTGGGTCTGGACAAAAATGATACCCATATTTTTCAAGAATGTTATTTAACTCTGCATTTACCATCCCTGGTTCAACTATGGCATATTCTTCCTCAATATTAATTTCATATACTTTGTTAAGCTTTGTAGTGAGAATTACAATGGAGTCCTTTGAAGGAGTAGCCCCCCCCGTGTAGCTTGTACCAGCACCTCTTATAACCACCGAAAGATTTGATTTAAAACATTCTCTCACTATTGCAATTAATTCAGAAATACTATTAGGTTGGATTACAGCTGATGGTAAGTTTTTTTCAAAGTAAACATCCTTTTGATACAATTTTAAACGAGCTTGATTAGTTACCAAACTCGGAAACCGACTTTTCATTACTGTAAGTTTGCTAGAATTAATAACGATCCCTTCCTTACGCTAAATTCTGTTCTAAAAATGCATGTAAGATCTCAATGTACGTTAGATATTGATCTAGCGATACGAATTCATCCACAGCATGAGCTTGGTGTAAACTACCTGGTCCAAATACAACAGTTGGTATATCATTTTTCATGAAATAATAAGCATCAGACCCTCCGTAAAATCCTTTTAACGTTTCTGAACCATTATGTAATTTATTTATATCATGAAGTTGTTGAATTAAAGGCCCTATTTTTTTTGTTTGCCCCGGAGGAAATCCCCCTCCTAAGTACTCTGTTATCTCTATTTGAACACCCTGATTTTCTCTTAGGTACTCCTTAACTATTTTTTGAGTTAATGCAAGATAATGCTTTTGTGTTTCGTTTGGCCTAATACGTATGTCTAATAAAGCTTCACAATAACCTGGAACACTTCCCGGATGATGCCCCCCTCTTATAGATCCGATGTTTAATGCAGGATGGTTCGGAAAGAGTGCATCCCGCGTTTCACTTTTAACTGTATCTATTGCTTGTCTAAAGGATTCTATAACGCGATTAGAATGATCAATGGCATTTTCGTACATCCAGGCAAACCCTGCATGACCATCTTGAGTTTTAACGATTAGCTTAATCCACAGATTCCCTAGCTCTGCAATACAGATATCATTATCAGTAGGTTCTGCAACAATTGCTAAATCTGCTCTTATTTTAGAAAACTCTTGTAAATTTTTCATTCCAAAATTACTTCCCATTTCCTCATCTGCTACAAATTGGAGTATAATCGACCCTTTAAGACTTTCCTTCTTTTCCATGAGACTTTTTATAACTACTAAATAGGAAGCTAAACCTGCTTTCATATCACAAGAGCCACGACCGTAAAGCTTATTTTCAAATAGTTCTCCTTCAAAAGGATTGAAACTCCAATTTTTGTTACTACTTTGAATTTGATAAGCTGGTTTAGTATCTGTATGACCGTTTAAAATTATACAGGGTCCTTCCTCATCAAAATCTACCTTACAAATTAAATTTGGCCTTTCATGTAGCTTATCAATACTTGTATAATGTATTGAGTATTTGAGACCTAATTCGTGCAAAAAACTACTAACAAATTCAATCATTCCATTTTCATTTTCTTGACCTACCTGGCTTGGAATGCTAATAAGTTTTTTTAATAAATTTATAGCTTCGCCCTTATTTATAATATTAGACATAGCTATACCCCGTTTGTACATCAACCAATTTATTATGTTTTGATTGCTCTACCAAGTGGAGAGCAATTTCGACATTGTGAATTGCTTCTTCCAAAGTTGGTTGCAATTCTCCTACATCGTACAATACATGCTCAATAAAATGTTTAAGTTCCTTATCCAAGGCGTCATTTATCAAAAGCTCACTATACTTAGTATCTTTTGTAAAATATTCTACATCTGGATTTATCCTTGTTCTCGCTGTGCCTTGAGTTCCATAAATGACCACTTCAAACTCCATATCATATGGATACTCATCTGGTAATAACCATATATTCTCTAAAGAACACACAATAGAATTTTCTGTTTCTAAGACTGCAGAATTAAACTGATAAGATTTTAGTTTAGGAAGCAGTTGGACACCATTTCCCTTTATAATTTTTGACTCACTAAAAAATTGAACGAGATCAATATCGTGTACTAGTGCTGTAATAAAGGCATTTACCCTACCATAATGATCAATCATGCCCTTCTTAAAATTTCTACGTAATGTAATACATTCTATAGAACCCAGCGTACCGCCCTTAATGGCTTTTTTTAAATCTTTATGTCTCGATTCAAAACGAAGAAGATGGCCTACTCCAATAGATAAATTTTTCTCCTTTGCCTTTTTATACAAAATGTTTGCTTGGGTTAAATCGGTAACAAGTGGCTTTTCCATAAAAATGTGCTTTCCGTAGGATAGAGCTTTGGCAGCGATTTCATAATGGGTTTCTTCATCCGTTGTAATGTGTACCACATCAATATTGTCTTGTCCCAGTAATTCATCGACGGCAGTGTAAAAATTAATATCCTTGTAATGATTTTTAATCTCATTCCACTTCTCTATAGACAAATCACAAACACCAACAATGTTGACATCTTTATTTTTATATAATGAATCAAGATGCAATCTACCAAAGAAACCTAATCCAATAATTCCTACATTATATGTTTTTTTCATTTTATTCTCCTCACTTTTTCAAAATCATCCTCTTAAGATATTCATACTCTTTTTCCATTTAAATGTTAACCTTTACTGAATGTATATGTACTCAATAAAGGTTAACTCAGAAGTCAATGTTAAGTATTTTTACTCATTAGAATCTTATACATCTTTATCTTTACACTGCCTGTACTGATTGATTATATTCACTGTGTAATTCTTCATTTAATGCATGCATTACTTTAATAGCCCATATATAACAACGTTCTGCTCCTTCATAAGAACTCTGATATTCAACTGGAGCATTCTTAAACTCAATAAATTCACTAACCAAATTTGCCGTATTCTTATGATAGCGAAAATTGTAATATTCTAACAATTTCTGCCTCCAATGATGGATAATATCTAAATCTCCTCCCTCCTGTAATTCCTGATCACTTAGTTTAATACCGACACCATCTCTAATTACTTCCTCGGCATAATGTAAAGATTCCCTATATAACAGGAGCGGCCGTACTTTAAAATCGTATACATGAGGTAACGCCTCAAGTTGGTGTTTATACATACGGAAACCAAACTCCCTCTCTCTCCACCACATCTCATTCTTATAAACAGTATTTTTTAATGAATTCAGTACTGTTTCATCCTGACATATTAAGCGATAACTTTTATTCCATCCATTCCCAATATTGGAGGGCATGTTATATCTATTATCCTCAGCAGAGCCATCAAAAACATTGGTTGTTAGGCTAATACGCGGGAGATTTAATTCGGCTGTTCTATTACTATAGAGATATGGATGAATATCTATAAATATTTCAACTCTATCTTTCCAACGATTAATAATTGCTCCTAGCATATCTCTGTACCTAAGATTTACAGCCTCATATTTATCAGCCTTGGAAACAAGGTAAATATTTACATTCGGTTCATCGATAGCATATTGTTGTCTTACATAGCTTCCTGTAACAAATCCTATTCTAAGATCTTCCGAAAGTTCATCATTGATACTTTGAATTAAATCTTCGACAATTTCTTCAATATATTTCATATATATTCTCCTTCAGGATAGTTTTCTAAAGTATTTTATACCCAATCTATTACTCGAAGTCCTTGCTTTTTCATCTGCTCAGTTTTTTCTTCTACAAACAAAGCTTTTTCATACTCCCAATTCGTAAAAGCATCTTTATATATTTGAAGGGGATCCTCTTCGTTTTGACTCTTTACATAATCTAGCTTACCAAGGTCCCTTACTAAAGTATTACTGTTTTTATCATAGGGATGTACATATGGGAGACGCTGCAGTATGCTCCGTCTTCTCACCATTGAATAAAAGTCATTCTTATCATCGGATATTGTAAAAAGATCTATTATCTTTCCCTTAACAAATCCCTCTAATTCTGAATGGAGGATTTCTGCCGATTTCCATTTTTTCTCTATGAATATATCCCCTTTGTTCCAACAATTATTACCAATAACTTGAATAGAGATCTCATCTCCACCATTCGAACTATTTTCTTTATCTAGCATGGGATGATCCCCGTATCTAATTGTAAAATTTTCTAACAATTCTTTATCACTGGATATAATATTTGAAATTTTCAGATTGAAAGAGGCGTAATTTTCCTGCTCAGTAATAAATACTAGGCCATTATCATTTTTTTTATCATTACTTTTTAATTTCAAAATTGCATAGTAATCAGTTTCCTTCAGTTCAGTCAGTATTCTTTTTATAAACATTTCAACCATTAAATAACACTCCTCTTAATTTACCAAAATTTTGATAAGTTTTTGTTATGCTCATAGGCCGGCAATACCTTATCTAGAATTTCCGATTGAATAACTTTAGGAACTTTATCAAACCTGTTAAGCCTAATGTTATTTAGAGATTCTCTACATACCGGACACATGTTATAATTAGTTAAACCTTTCTTACCTTGTAAGTGTTGTTCTAAAGCAGCTTCTGCTCCTTCATAGATATTACTAAAAAAGATATTTTTATCTTTTCTCTTTTCGATGATATTTGATTTAGCAGAGAGTTGGCCACAACGATATAAATCACCGTTAGCTCTCAACTTTCCGCATAAACCTAATTCAGTAACCGTGCATCTTTTCTCAAGTGGTAAAGTAAATGCTAAAACTCTTTCTAAATATTCCCTCATGGCAATTGGTTGGTGAGGATTTATTTCACTCTTAATTATCAGATAATTCTTTAAAACCCTATCCAGGATTTTATGTACCTCAGTAAGGGATAACATTTCCTTAGCGTTGCGTTGAATAGAAATATATGGCCTAGGCGTTACGATTGTATTGAATTTTTTAGCCAATCCGATAGAAAATTCAAAATCTTTCTTGCTATTCCAAGATATAAGGGTCCCAATTAGAACATGAGTAGATACATTAAGCTCTTTCTTTATTTGTAGTATTTTATGTATGTTTTCGTATACTATTTGATTTTTATTTTCTGGTTCCCCAGGAGCAATAAAGTTGTATATAGATATTCGAATGCCGCTTACTGATGTTAAAATTCTTTTAATATCCTCATCGGATAAAGCAAAAGCATTTGTAATAAGAAATATTTCTATTCCAGCTTCTTTAAACTTTTCTGTAACATCAGGCAATCTCATCCCACTGTTATTATAAATAGTGGGTTCCCCTCCTCCAGCTAAGGTTATTGCCTCAACTCCTTTCCTTTGAAGTTCTGCAATAAACCCTTCTAGCTTTTCATAACTTAATTGTTTATCTTGTTGACTAAATTGAAATGTACATCCAGGACATTTAAAATTACAAATATCAGATATGTCTATTTCCATTCTAGCCTTTTGTGCTCCGTATTTTATTCTTTCCTTAGCATAAAGGGCTTTTTCTGTAGAAAATGGTGTAAAGCTCATTGCATTGCATAACTCTTCAATGAAGGGGTGTTCCTTAATTCCTATTTCCTCCAAATTATAAAGGTGAGATATATATTCTTTATAAACACAAGGTTTAATAGCATTAGTTCCCTCTTCATACCACGATAAATTTCTTTCTGCCACTTTCAGTGAATCAATCATATTCCATTCATACCCTTCCCATTCCATAATGTTTTTTAGCTATAAAACTATAGTCATCAAATCCCTTCAACTTAACGGAACATAAAAAATTAACAAAAACATCAAACCGCTCTCATTACTACCTGTTAATTTCTTTATATTCACATTATACTACTTACCAACTGGATTTTTTTTGAAAAAAGAAGGTGTGAATTGAAGCTAATTCTAACCCATAATAAAAAAAGTTTTCTAAAAAATAAGTATTTTACTACTATTGCGTCATTAGATTTAGTAATGTTTTATAGTCTTTATCCAGATTTAGTTAATTGTACAAAAAGAAAATTCAAAAAACATTAATTTTAATAAGAGGGCAATTTCGATTGTACTAAACTATATCCTTTAACTAGTCACCATAAAAGGGAAGTATTGCAATCGATATGAAAGCTATGAACAAACTAATCAGGCGCCTTTACTATGACGAACGATGTTATAATCGTAATGGAATCCATGGCAGGGGCAGCTCACTTCTCAAACTAAAGAAGATCTTAAGCTTTTTCGTATTCAAAATACTGATTCAAGTCCATACATTGAATCCTTAAAACGTGTGAATTCAATGCATTAAAACATACCTATATCATGATATAAATTCAAGAAAAATTAAATTACCCGTCCCCCATGGATATGGGAAACGGGTAGCTTAGGTGTTATAAATTACAGATTCATTTCACTTTTTCTTTAATGAAATATATTTATCTTAATTATTAACTCTAACTATAGTCGTTCATTCAGTAGGTGTCCGCATACTATACAAAAAATCTTTAAGCATGCCTCTTTAACACCGTAGTTTTTTCTCTTTTAATTATAAAGTTAAGTGCATATGCACCAATACAGTAAGCTATTCCCACTACTAATAAAGCTCCCCATACCGAATGGAGGTTAAAGAAATCTATATAATACCCCATTGCCCAAGGACCTATTGCTAAACCAGCACTTCTCGTAATAGAAACTATTGAATTAATTCTTCCTCTATATTGGGAAGGCGTCACATTAGCAACAAACGCACCAGAATTGGTCGCGAACATTATTTCACCAATAGTCCAGATTATGGTTGAAATGATTAAAGATGGAACTGTTGTGGCTATTCCAACCAGTCCAAATCCTCCTCCCAATAAAATCCCTGATAATGCAATGATAGTAATATCCGTAAGTTTCTTAGTTAATAGTGTTACAAAGCTAGTTAGAACAATTACAACAACCGCATTAACTGCCATTATTATTCCAAATATAGAAGGTCCCTGTTCAAAGAAGTATTTATCCATCTGAAGAGGTAAGCTAAAGGAATGTTGGGAATAAATAAAGTAATATGCAAGTAAGACAGGTAAAAATCCTAATAAAACGGGAGTCTTTAGCAATATTCTTACTAATCCTTCCTTTTTACTATTTTCTTTCTGAACTTTGAATTTTTTATCATTTATCCTCTGAAAAGTCTCAGGTACATTTTTATAGATAAGATATACTGCTAGTAAAAGTGTCACGGCATCACCTACAAAAAGAGCGGTAATAGAGTATTTATAGAAAAATCCTGCTAACATAGGACTAATTCCCATACCTAAATTTACGCCTAAATATAATAAAGAAAAAGCGACTTTTCGGTCTTCTTTATTTGTCAAATCTGCAACAATAGCTCCAAAAGAAGGTCCTGACAAACCACCTATAAAGCTCGCCAACACCAATAATATGATCAGAAAATATATATAATCAATATATAACGCGCACAGAATGAAAATTAATGCTTTTAAAGACATAGAAAGTATAAGAATTTTCTTTCTTCCTATCGTGTCAGCTAATTTTCCTCCCAACATAGACCCAGGGACAAAGGCAATGGAAACGGCCATCATTATAGTTCCTGTAGTTTTGGAGTTCAAATCAGATACTGAACCTAAAATAAGCACTAGAAAGGGATAAACAAAATTCCCCGTATAGTTAATGAAATTTACTAGGAAAAGTGTGTACACACTTTTACCAAGTCCTCTATATTGATTAATAAATCCCATGAAAATTCAGCACTCCTTATTAATATATGATTCTTTCTTATAAAGAGGTGCTTACTATTAGGTAAGTAATAGTAAGCACCCTTTAATAAAAGAATGTTATATCATAGTTACAAGTTGATTGGGTAAAAGATGATTTGGGGATTATTAGGAATGACTTTATTGCACTTTCTAATAATCATTCTATTCCAAGTTACTTTATTAGACTAATTCCTTTAAAACTAATCAATGTTTCAATTTTTTTAATTTATCTTCTGTGATACCATTAAATAGTACTATGCCAATCTTATTACCAGTAGCATATGCCATTATCGGATATCTTGCTAAATTCATATTCTTTAAATTTGTTAAAATTTCTTTCTCTTGCTCCTCATTGATTTCACCTATAAAGTTAAAATTTATAGGTCCCCTATGGATGATCTCCCAAATTTCCTTATCTCCATGAATTTTGCTAGACATAGCTCCTATACAAATGGAGTTATTAGCGTAATACTGTTCCTCTTGTTCGTATTTTTGATAAGACTTTTCTACTGAACCCACTTCCTTATTAAAAAGAACAGGTATGCTGGTATGGCAATCCCCAATTAAGTTATGATAGACAATATTCCCAAAATTCCTCCCATTACTCACTATCCTTACTGGAATTTCCTCTTTTTCAAAAATCAGCTGACAGATTTTATTAGCTACAGATAGTGAAATCCCTATATTCTTTCGTTCAACTGTAAGATGATTAAATAAATCTAATTCATATTGATATTTTAAACATATTGGTTCAGAAAAAATAATAGGCTTTTCAATATCTTGATATTTTTATTGATGTCTAGCACTACACTCTTATAACTTAAATATTTACTTGAACTCTTATACTCCTTAATTTTAGACTTTGTTGTAGATTTTTTATTTCGTTGATATATGTCTTATAAGGTAAATTTTGTTCAACTTTTCTTCAACTAAAATATTATTAACCAATTTACTATAGTGTTTGTTGAATGTATACTCTAGGATCTGCTTACTTGGTGCATCAAATATTTTATGATCAATTACAAATAATATGCTATATGTTTTAAGGTCTTCCTTTATAATCACCATCCTAAATAAAAACTCATTTAAAGGTTTTGTTCCTTCATCTTTTTAATTATAGTTGTATTAAGATTCCTCTTGAAATCATCGACCGATATTTTAGAACATTCCGATAAATCAACGTATGGTAAATTTTGCTTACTTATTTTATTAAATTCATGAAAATCATATCCATTTTCTACATTAACCTCTAGTACACTTCGTAGTAAATCATGATCATTTATAACATTGATTAGACATTCATTTACTATATCAAGACTAAGTTGATTTTCAATGTTTAATTCCATTGATAAAGTTGACCTATAGTCTCGATCTAAATATGCGTGCTGCAAAAATCCTGCTTGATAAACATCTCTTTCCCCGCCTTGTTTAATTTTTTCAACAAGTATTTTATTCTGCTCATCCAAATTTTTGACTATTCTATTTTCTAAGTTATCATCAATTTGAGTAAAAGATGAATTTATAAACAATTCTTCACTATTAATAGGTATATCACTGAATTTCTTTACGTCTAGCATATAATGTGGATATAGTGAATATGGACAATTTAACTTATTTAAGTATTGAATTACTAAATTCTTATCTACATTTTTAAATAACACAATAATCTCTTTATTGCTGACAGAATATTTTTGTATAGATATTGATTGTCCAAATTTAGATTTCAATTTATCTTCCAGAACAGTCAGGTTCCATTCGTATGAAGTGTTAAGTTTACTGTTAATTAATCCTGCTAGGGACCTTACCGTAGGATGGGCATATAAATTGGATACTGAGAGAGAAATATTAAATTGATTATTTATTTCATGAATGAGTTGTATACTCATTAGTGAATGGACTCCTAAATTAAAAATGTTTTCATTAAAGTCAATTTCAGCGATTTCTAGATTCCTAGAAATTAACTTTTGAATCTTTTGCTCTAACTTAGTTCCATTATCTTTAACTTTTGACTTATAGACAGGCTTTGGAAGTAATTTCTTGTCAACCTTACCACTTAAATTGATAGGGAGTTCAGTTAGGAAAATTATACGACTTGGTACCATATAATCTGGTAAATAAGAACATAGGTAATTTTTAAAGTCTTGTTCCAATATCTCCTCATGTTCCTTCTTAAATGTGATATAGGCACACAAGTATTTCCCTAGACCCTCATCCTCTATAGGTACTACTACGGCTTCTTTTACTAGTGTATGTTTTAATAAAATACTTTCTATTTCCTCCAACTCAATACGGTATCCTCTAATCTTAACTTGTTCATCCGTTCTTCCTAAAAATTCAATTTCCCCATTAGGAAGATATCTTCCTATATCCCCTGATTGATACATGATGCCCCTACCATTTATAGAGTCCGGAATAAACTTTTCTGATGTCAGTTCCTCTCTATTTAAATATCCATTTGTAATTCCCTGGCCACTTATATAAATCTCTCCTGGTATTCCTATCGGTTGAATTCCCTTCTGTTTATTTAGCACAAACATGCTCGTATTATGAAGAGGAAAGCCGATTGGAACGACATCATTATCTTCTCGAAGCTTATGTTGTGAAGCATAAATAGTAGCTTCTGTTGGCCCATACATGTTCAATATATTTACATCCCTTAATAAGCTATTACATTTATTTGCCAGATCCCTCGAGAATGATTCTCCAGCAACAAATAAATATTTTATCTGATTTAAAATATTTATTTGTTCATCACTTAACACATTCAAAAAGGAATGTAGCATTGATGGAGAAAAATTCAAATGAGTAACATTATAATTTTTAATTGCTGAGATAATGCTTTCTGGTTCTTTTTCTGCATTAGGTGGTAATATAGCTAAATGACCACATTCGAAGAACCATCCAAATAATTCAGTAACGGATACATCAAATATAAAAGCCGTTTTCAGAAGATATGCATCATTTAACTGTAAAGGATAGTCTACATGAAGTGAATATAAGGTATTGAGCACATTCTCTTGTCTAACCACTACACCTTTAGGCGCCCCCGTTGTACCAGATGTATACATTACATACATTATATCCTCAATATTACTATCTACTTTAGGGCTGGATGTATCCTCATTATAGTCATCTTCTAAGCAAAAAACTTTTCCTGAAAATTCTATATTTAAATTAGATTCCTTATCAATAAGTAGGATATTAACGTTACTATCCTGCAAAATAAATTGAAGTCTCTCTTTAGGAAAATTAGGAGAAAGTGGCACATATCCTCCACCAGCTTTGAGAATTCCAAATAATCCTATGATCATCTCTATGGATCTATCAGAAATAATACCTACAAGAGTATTATTTTTCACCCCTTGTTTCATCAGCATGTGTGCGACTTGATTTGCTTTCTGATCTAGATCATTATAAGTTAATTTTTTACCATTGTAGATTAGAGCAGTCTTATCGGGGTTCTTATGGACCTGTTCCTCAAATGTTTTCATTAAAGTTTGTTTTTTATTTAAACCAATTTCCGAGGTGATATTTAAAGAAAGTAAAGATTCTTTTTCATTTTTCAAAAATAGGCTTATTTTACCAATGTTAATGGAGGGATTATCTAATACTTGTTCTAAAACTTTAACAAATCGTTGATAAATAATACTTATAGTATTCTCCCTATAAACTTCTTCTTTGTATCTAATTTTGATAACGGTATCTGACATATTGTCGGTGTAAGAAAAGATAAGTAAAGGATTAAGGTTCTCTAAAGATAAAACGTTGTCAATTTCCCCATAGATAAACATAGTGTTTAAGTGCTTATCTGTTTCACTTTGTTCTATAAGATGCCTTTGATTTAAATTATTACTAATTAACTCCTTAGGATATTCTTTGAAGATAATACTACATCTTTAAATGTAGTATTATCTTCAAAGGTGTTAATAAATGTGAAAAGATTCTGTGTTGATTTCAAGAATCATCAATTTCTGATGGGTTTGTTCCTATAGCAACTGTATTTATATCCTTATACTTAGAAAGTAGTATGTAAAATGTTGTCAAGAGAAAAGTATACTTATTTATTTTAGAATTGTTGCTAATTTTCCTGATACGTGAATTCAAATTTTCATCTAATTGAAAATAAAGTTCTTTATAGGAAAGCTCTATATCCCTCACTACTGTAGAGTCATTTGGAAAAACTGATTCCTCCAACACGTTGTAATGATCTAGCTGTCGCTCTGTTATTTTCTTGATCAAAGGGAGCTTTAAATTCATTTAGTTCACCTCTCCTTAATATTTTTAATAGGTTCTCTCTCCATTTCAAGCATAACATGTTTCCTAAAGACAATTTTTGAGAAATGTTTTATAATTTATATTATGATAATTCTTAAATTAAGGACTATTTGAAAAAAAGGAGTGACATCATTGCGAATCGGACAAAAAATTAGATTTTTCAGAAAGAAAAAAGGTATGACATTGGAGGTTTTATCAGAAGCAATTTGCTCTGTATCCTACTTAAGTAAGACTGAAACTGGAAAGATTGAAGCAAGTCCTGAAATTCTAGCCCTACTTGGTAAAAGGTTGGGGATAAACCTTATTCCTGAAGAATCTCTAGTAAGTTTGAACAACTTTCGAGAAGAATTATATAAATGGTATGAGTGTATAATTACGAAGAATGAGAAAGCACATACAATGTATACTCTTTTAAGAAAAGAAATACAGCAAGTAGAAGCTCCTGATTTATTAAGTTCTTTTTATTTGTTTGAGTTAAGATATCTTTTAAGTTGTGGAAATATAACGGAGTCTGAGAACAAATTAGAGAAGTTGAAGGATATAAGGGAGATTTTTACCAAAGAACAAGAATATTATTACAATAAATTTAATGGACTCTTCTATTACCTAAATAGGGCTTTTAAGGAAGCTTTAAACCACATCAATATTGCAGAAGGACTACTAAAAGATTGTATAGTGGAAGAATATGAACGGGCAGACCTATATTACCTTAAAGGATTGGCCACTCATCAGCTGTACCAAATTACAGCATCTAACAATTACATTGAACAAGCTTTAAATTTCTATAATAAGAACTATAATTTAACAAGAAGCGCTGAATGCCTAATCCTTCTCTCTATAAATTATAGGAGAATAAGCGATATAAAAAATGCAGAACATCATTTATTAAAAGCATTAAATATATCTAGAGCAACTAGTAACAATACATTAGAAGGCCTTGTTTGTCATACTTTGGGTAAGTTAAGTTATCAAAGAGAAAATTATTTAGAAAGTATTACGATGCATAAACGTGCATTAGAAAAATTTACTGATGGTGATGACTTATTAAGATGTACTTACTGCATTGCCCTATGTCATTATATGTTAGAAGAATTTAATGAGTTTTATAAATGGAAACTTAAAGGAATAAGAACCGCAGAAAAGGAAGGGAATTATGAACAATTGCTTCATTTTCAACTTCTAAATGCACGCGAATATTGTACTGAAGAAGAGTTTGAAGTTCTTTTAAGTGAAAAAGCCATTCCATTCTTCTTAAATAAAGAGGACTGGAAACATACAGCACAGTTTTGTGAGGAGTTAGCTGACTTCTACTCAGAAAAGCATAAATACAAACTGGCAGCTTATTATTACAAAATCGCTTATGAGTCCTTTAAAAATATTACACTGATTTATAACTAAAAAATATATACTCTAAATTACACCTTATAAATAATTTATATTATAAATTAAATTAAGGTTTTTAAATAGAATTAAAAGGATACTTTTTTGATTTTGATACTGATAGATAGAAATCAAAAGTAGGGATTTTATTTAATGCTAGGAAGTATTTTAAATTAGAAGTAAATTAAATTTCTAAGATAGTATTTGAACCCAAGGAAAGATAAGGTCATATATTGAAACAAGCACGTATATAGGCTACAGGGGAAATACAAATTAATCGTATCTAGGAATATAAAGTGATTCGCTGGTGTAATGAGTTTATGATTTAAGGGAAATCCCCCGTAATTGAAAATACTTCCAAGCAAGAAGTTATTAGCCAATTAATCTATAAGCTTTAGGAGAATTAACTGACAAATTACCAATATCCATTTATATTATTAGTCAGAAGAACATTTATATAATAAAGAGAATCCCTCATACATCAGCAAAAAGTATTATCGTTGCTATACCTTGAAAATGATTCAAACATTTTAATTGAAACTTCCTTAGCCGTTCAAATCATCCATTTTTATTTTTTAAAACTCCATAAATTTACCCAACACAACAATGCAAAAGATAATTCTAAGACTAATAAATTACTACAATTGTACATGTAAAAGGTAAATGCCCTATCCTTCATGCAATATAAAAACGGATTAAATAATTATTTTTATATTACATAACAAAATTTCATGTCATAGTAGATATAATTAAAATTAGGTATCCTATAATTTTTAAATAAGTTATAATTTTTCAAATTGTTAATAAAACGAATAGGTTAGTCGCTATATTTACATATGTTTTTATCAATTTTCCTCTTAAAAATTCATGCTAGAATAAAGAAAAGTTGATCTAATTCAATCTAGAAACAGGATGTTTATATCTTGTTAGGCTAGTATAATAATTTTGAGGGGATAAATAAATGAAAAATTCGTAGTTATTGGTGTATTAATCACAGTAATTGGGGTAATTACTATACTAGATATTAACGTCGGTACTAGCATTGCACAAGATGTTAGCCCTAAGCCTATTATTAATAATTATTGAAACAAAAATAAATACAAGTATAAAACTAATAAAGGATGAGATTTCATGTTAGATATAAATTTTATTAGGCGTAATCCAGATTTAGTTCAAAAAGCTGCAAATAATAAAGGAATCGCTATTGATATTCAAGAAGTTTTGCAAATAGACAAAGAAAGACGAGTCCTATTGGATAAGCTCAATAATTATTATGCAGAACGAAATAAACTAAAAATCTGATTCCTCAAATAGATAGTGAAGAAAAACAAGATTATATTAGTAATATTAAGGAAATTAATAATATTACTAAGGAACTTAAACATGTACTTAAAGAAGTAGAAAATACTTTTAATTCTATGATGCTACTTATTCCTTCCGTTCCGTTAGAAAATGTTCCGGTTGGTATAGATGATAGTGAAAATGTTTTATTATATGAGATAGGGACAGTTAAGGATCTTTCTGAAACTCCCCTAGACCATATCATCCTAGGTGAAAAGCATAATGTATTTGATTTAGAAAAATCTTCAGACGTTTCTGGCAGCAGAATGTATTATCTAAAACATAATGGTTTTCTTTTACAAAGGGCTATTGAGAACTTAGTACTTGATGTGTTAATGCAAAATGGCTTTTCTTTTATGGATGTCCCAGTTATGGTTAAAGAGGATGCCATGATAAAGACTGGATATTTTCCTAATGGGAAAGAAGAGGCTTACGAAATTACCAAAGATAATTTATATCTAGTGGGAAGTTCAGAAGTACCTTTAATTTCCTACTACTCCAATAAAAAGCTAAACGAAGAGGATTTACCAATAAAAGTTTCAGCAATTTCTACATGTTTTAGGAGAGAAGCTGGATCATATGGACGAGATACAAGAGGAGCGTATCGTGTACATCAATTTAACAAAATCGAGCAAATTGTAATTTGTAAAGATAATAAAGAAGCCGATATTGAGATGCATAAACTACTTTTACAAAATGCAGAAAACATTTTAAAAAAATTGGAATTACCCTATAGGGTGGTAGAAGTTTGTACTGGAGATATGGGGCAAGGCCAAGTTAAAAAACATGATATAGAGGTTTGGATGCCTAGTAGAGGGAAATATGGTGAGACTCATTCATGCTCAAGTTTTTTTGATTTTCAAGCCCGTAGAGCTGACATTAAATATCGTGCACTAGATGGATCCGTAAAGTTCGCTTATACACTAAATAATACAGCTGTTGCTTTTCCAAGGATTTTAATCCCATTTTTAGAGAATCATCAAACAACAGATGGAGAGATAAAAATACCTCTAGCTCTACAACAATATTTAGGAGGGAAAAAATACCTCTCCTAAAGCTTGAATTAGTTGATAGAGAGCATATGTGTTAGTGTATATAAATTTTCTACCTAGACTAGAAATATTGTTAAAATTATAAAAAATGTGATATAAGAGATTAGGAGGATCTTAGACTTGAAAAAAGTTGAAATAGGTACTAGAGCACCCGATTTTACTGCGTATGCAAGTAACGGCAAACAAATAAAATTATCTAATTTTTCTGGGAAAAATATTGTTTTATATTTTTATCCTAAGGATATGACCTCAGGATGTACAAAAGAGGCTTGTGACTTTCGAAATGCTCATACTTCATTTGAGGGGTATGATACAGTGATATTAGGAGTTAGTGCTGATCCTATATCTAGTCACCAGGTCTTTGTTCAAAATTATAGCTTACCTTTTTTATTGTTAACCGATGATAAGTATGAAATTTCTGAACAATATAATGCAATAAGACTAGTTGAAACTGGTACAGGGATGGAGAAAAGAATAAAACGATCTACTTTCCTCATAGATAAAGATGGATATGTCATTAGATCTTGGGAAGATGTTAAAGTCGATGGACATATAGAAGAAATACTAAGCGATTTGAATACCCTAAAATCTAGTATAAAAATCTGATAAACGTTAGAAAAAATGTGACTTTCTTTTTTATTTGACACATTTTTTTACAATTAAATGTAACTATATAATAGAACAGAAAAGAGATGGCTTCGTCATCTCTTTTCTGTTCGTAATCGTCAAATATTCTCCACTCACAATTTGTAAATAACTCATGAGATAATCTCCTTACATACTACATGTGGAGGTTTTTTTGAAAAGGCACCTATTAAAGAAAGAATGGTAAACTTATATTCAAGATTATAAAAACAGTGGATTACCCAAAGTTGCCTGATGTCAAAAACAGAACCTACCGGTTCATCGGCTATATTACTGGTTGAAAGAATTATCACCCGAAACTGAAGAGCAAAATACACTCTTAATTTATTTAATTGAATCGTTACCTTATAAAAAAGTCTGATCATTTCTGCGATCCTTCTTCAATTAAAGTGAAGTGACCCCATAAAGTTAGACAGGTTATTTCATTAGGCAACCTTTTGGGCATGGGTCCGGTATTGTACCGGGCTCATGCCTTTTAGTTTTGCCTTAATTCTTTTATGATTATAGTACTTTATATATTTTGCTAGTTCTTTCTTAAAATGTTCTATACTCTTAAATTCTTTTTGATACAGAAATTCTGACTTCATGATACCAAAGAAGTTTTCAATCACTGCGTTATCGTAACAGTTTCCTTTACGGGACATGCTTTGTGTAATGCCACGTTTATTTAGGGAATGACGGTATTGTTTCATTTGATAGTGCCAACCTTGATCAGAATGGATCAAGAGTGAATCTATGACTGTTAAGTGTTCAAACGCTTGGTCTAACATTGTTGAAACAAGTGAATAAGTTGGTCTTGAACCAATTGTATAGGTGATAATTTCGCCATTAAATAAATCCAATATTGGCGATAGATATAACTTTTCTCCCAATAATTTAAACTCTGTAATATCCGTAACCCACTTTTTATTTGGTTTTTCAGCTTGAAAGTTGCGATTTAAAATATTGGGTGCAATTTTTCCAACTGTTCCTTTATAAGAGCGATATTTTTTCATACGAACGAGACATTTTAATCCCAATTCTTTCATGATACGATACACTTTTTTTATGATTTACTTTATGTCCGCGATTCGTAAGTTCATCACGAATACGACGATAACCATAAAGCCCCTCATGTTCGTCATAAATGGTTCGAATCAGTTCTTTTAGTTCCACATCTGAATCAGGACGATTGAATCTTTTAACCCAATAATAATACGTACTACGCGGAATACCTGCGATCTGAAGTAGCACCTTCACTGAAAATTTATGCCTTAATTCATAGACTACTTGGGCTTTGTCTTGTTTCGTGATTTCTCCTTGTTTTGAACTAAGGCATTCAACTTTTTTAAATACGCATTTTCCATACGTAAACGCTCATTTTCCGCTTGTAGTTCCTCTATTGAACCTTCAACTATTCCTTGATCTTTAGTTGTATTTGTTTTTTTCTTTTCCATGGATGGACGCCCCTTTTTCTTTGAATGTAGGGCATCCAATCCTCCTGTTTCATAAGCTACTTTCCATTTTCGAAGTGTTTCGTAAGAAGGAATATTGAAAAGTGCCGCTGTTTCCCTGATAGATGTCCCTTGTTCGTTCATATAACTAAGTACATCTAGTTTATATTGGGTAGAGTAGGATGTATAGCGTTTTTCAAAAGCATTTTCACCTAAGGATTCATATTGTTTACTCCACTGATAAAGCATACTGGGATGAACACCAATAGATTTAGCGATTGTTTTTCCACCTTCAGTCCCCTCTAAATATCGTCTTATCGCTCGTATTTTTTCTTCCGAAGAAAATTTAACCATAAAAAAGTGCACCTCCGATTGTTAGACTGTGTCTAACAATCGGGGTGCACTTCAAAGATAGTGACTTTTATATCTACCAAACCTCTTTATTCAACTCATTTTTATTTGGTAAGCTTTTTCAAGAGTTTCCTTTAGGTGTTCACTTCTCTTTGCAATAAAAGAGGTCCAGAATGTCTTTCCAATCTCAGTAAGTTGTTGGGCAGTATAGTCATTACTCTCAAACTTGCCCAAACAGTCATTTTTCGTTTGCTTATACCTAAAAATATAATCAGCAAATTTATTATTTTCGGTAGGTACTTCAGAACCCATAGACTTAACCTTTACAAGTTCTGGACATAACCACATAGCCGTACATACTGATAAGAAACCAGCGTGCCTCTCTTTTAATCCTTCAATACCTGCTTCTTTTAAAGCATCTTCCCAAGCTAACTGCCGATGAGTAGTAATTAATATGAGTTCTGGGTACTTAAAATTTATTTGCTTAACAAATGAAGACTCCCAATAAGCTCCTTCGTGTCCATTACATAAAACGAATTTTTTAAACCCTTGTCTCGTTAGATTTACAATTATCTCTTCCAACATTACTGCTAATACATTAGTGCTTACTGTAATAGTGCCTTTGAAGTTTGCATGCTCTTCAGAAGTGTTAAAAGGAATTGTCGGTAATACATAAGCATCTAATACTTCACCAAACGCTTCTGCATACTTTTCAGCAATCAAAGTATCTAAGTGCATCGGTAAATATGGCTCAAACTGTTCGGTAGCACCAATAGAAATTATTGCAATTTCTGTCCCACTTTCCTGAATAGTCTTTGTTGAATCTCTAAAACTTAACATATAAAAAATCCCCTTCTTTCTTCCACCATACTGCTATTCAACCCAATAACAATTATTGCAAAATTCTATAATTTCCACAATGAGTTATTCAAGAAACTGGCGCGTTTGCTTAATAGGGGTCACTATACATGCCCATCAAGCTAGGATTTTGAGAAACCTCCCATAACAAAAATTTTACCTTTTCACAGCTATTCATAAGAGTTCGGATCGTTTTTTCTTTTTTAGGGCCTTTATGATGGATATGTATAGTGACCCCTTATGCCCCCCTTACAGGGAGAATGATAAGGCATTTTTTATTTACCCAATTACCGAACTCTTAAATGTTTTAAATAGTTACCTATCCCCTAATAACCGAGTATGTTTATTTCTCTAAATCGCTGTCCATAATAATAAATAAAGACAAACTCTTTATTCTTAAGATATAAGCTCTTTCTCAAGAGTATCAAACTCGGTGATTGGGGTGGAGTGGTATACCACTCCACCCCAATCACCGAGTAGCAAAAGAATTTTCATCTACAGTTCAACCCAAATACCGATACATCGATAACGAAAAAACAGCCACCAATATGATAGCTGTTTTACAAAATCAAGCTGATTTGATTTTGGACATTACGCTTTGAAAAATCGGTTCGTAACTGTAATGAAATATCATATTCGTTACGCTTTTTATTTTCTTTAATGGATACAGATTGAATAAGAGGTAATAAAAATCGTCTTTTATCCATATCGCTTATTTCTTGAAGCTTGACATCATCTTGAAATACTTCATTCAAAGTATGTAGCCATGTTTCTTTGCTTTTCTCGATTTTTTCTTTAAGAGTGATTTGTTGTTTGAAGTCATTGATTTGTTGCGTGACTCCATCTAGCTTTCGCTGTACATCCAAGCGGTAAATCGCTAAGGACTTCAAAAGACGTTTATCATCATTATTTTTCATACGTTGTTTCAACTCTTCTGTAATATTGTGAAGTTTGATGGTGTAGTTTTCAAAGAGACGCTGATGCTTTTTAATATCGTTATTCAACCCTTGTATCTCATACTGAATTTTTTGTTCTATCGCATGATATACATTGTGAAATCCACTTATTTTCACATCAGTAAGTGTTTGATTCACTACTTTATCATGAAGGAGGTCTGCATCTATCCTTAATTTGCAATTAGTGCAAAAATAAATTTTCGCTCCATACTGTTTATTTGTAGAACTTACTGTCTGCTGATTCTTTGTTTTCATTAGTTCCTGGCACTTTTCACAAGAAAGCAATCCTTGCAAAAGAAAACTTGTTTTGTAATGTTTAGGAACCATGTTTCCATTACGTTTTTCTGAATAAATACGCCAGCATGATTCCCATGTCGTTTGTGAAATAATTGGCTTCACATAGTAGTTTGGTGCTTCAATCCAAATATCTCTTGCATTTTGTTTTCCATCTGTTTGTCGGCGCCATGATAATAAACCACAATAAAAAGGATTAAGCACAATCGCCTTTACATTCTCTTTACCCCAATCTTTTCCGCGACGTGAACCGTTAGGAAATGTATTAGCAATATGCTGAAATCCATGACCATTAAAATATAAGTTAAAAATTTCTTTTACATAGCAAAGCTCTTCAGGATGTTCTATAAACTGCCCACTATTCTTATCATATGTGTAACCAAATGGCGGCTTACCACCAAGCCATTTCCCTTGTTTTGCCTTATTTTCTAGACCTGATCGTGTTCTGGCGATAATGGTGTCAACTTCATATTTAGTAAAACCATCTTCCATAAGTTGCACAATCAAGTCAGTATCAGTATTGTACACACTTTCGGTTGAACTAATAATGATGGGAATATCTAGTGTCTTCATGACAATACGTATCGTTTGATGCTCAAGAGGGTCTCTGGCCAAACGATCACTTTTATAAACAATGACAAAACCAAATTCTTTTCTTTTTGCCGCTTCGAACATATTTTCAAGTTCTTTCCTACTTGTAATTTTATTTTTACGAGCGGAAACAGCCTTATCAAGAAAAGAATGAGTATGAATGCAATCATATTTGCGAATCACTTCCATAACGGAATTCAATTGCATATCCATATCTTGTTTATCCGTAGAATGACGGCCATAAAAAGCAGCCTTCATATTTGGTTGTAATATATGAGAAAGCTTCATGATATTAACACCTCTTGAGTACGTAAGAATGGGTGTTTAAAAATAATTTCGCAGTTCTTTCCGTCAGTTTTAATTTGTTGTATTAAATCTTGAAAAAAGGAACTTAACTGTCGATTCTCCTTTATCTCGTCATAGGACAACGACATAGAGGATTGATAATTACTTATCTTTTCACGTAATTGCTTTACATCACTTAATTCCTGTGTCACCTGTTCTTTTTGTTTTTTATATTTTGCCAGCTCATCATACAGCGCCATAATTTCGACTTCTTTCTGCTCCTTATAAGATACATCAGTTTCGTGATACCATGTATCTACTTTTGTAATTAACTTTTCATTCATAAGCTGGATTTTCTCTTTAATGGTTTGTATTTTCTGTTTTACTTGCTTCTTAGCATTTTGTTCATATCGATCAAATAGTTCATGAAAATGGGAAGTAATTAAGCTATCAAAATATTCCTTACAGCGTTCGAAGACTAATGGTTCAATTGTACTCTTCAGAACATAAACCGAAGAATGATTTAAACATTTATACTTTAAATTTTCTTTTTTTCTAGCCTTTACTTTTTGTAATGATTCATTACATTTCGAACAAATTAACAATCCTTGCAGTGGAAATAACACTTGCTCAAATACATAATCTTGATGAGTCTTTTGGGGAGATAAAATGGTGACAATACTACATGCTTTTTCCCATGTATTCTTATCAATAATGGAAAGTATTTCATATTTACTAGTAACATCTTCACCAAAAATATTCATAGTACGCAATCCAATATATGTTGGATTTAATGCAATTTTTCTTATATCAGTTGGAGTCCAAGACTTACCGTTTTCCTTAAAGCCTAATACACTACAAAGTTCTTTCAAGGATTCATGTTTTCCAGATACAAGTTCTTGATAAATCCTTTTAACAACTTGTACTTGTTCATCAACCAATTCAATTTTTTTCGTTTCTTTATTCCATTTGAAACCATACGGAAGACGTCCTGGATTTTTACCACTTTGGAAATTTGACTTTAATGTTTGCTTTAAACGTTCAATAATTTGTTCGCCTTCCCGTTGGGCCATACCCGCCATAATTAATTCAAGATATTCACCAATTGGTGTGTAGTACACTGGTGGCTCATTTGGTGCAGTTAAAATAACATTTATCTTCTTATTTCTTAGTATTTGATAAATTTCATAATACTCCATTACATTTCTTGCTAGTCGATCTCGCTTAAATAAGAATAAAGTTCCAACATCGTTATTGTTGATATCTTGTATTAATTTTTGTAGGGCTGGACGCTTTTTCAAACTGACTTTTCGGGCTGATACCGCTTCATCAATATATTCTTCATCGATAATCAATGCCATATCAATGGAGCGAGTAAGAACTGAATTTTGTTGCATTTCGATTGAGTTTTCCTGAGAATCAATTGAACTTCTATAATATGCAACGGTCTTCAATTCAGGACCTCCTCTCATGATGCTCTATTTACACTGTATGTATTAAAATTAGTGGCTAGTCCTTATTAATTGCCTTAACTAATTCTTTTTCAACAATCTTGATATACGCTTCAAACCATTTTTGAGCTGATTCTGGATCATGAACATAACTTACTGATGTAATTGTAATTTTCTTTTGCTTATTCATTTTATGTATTCCTTTCAATAAATCCGTGGAGGTTAGTCTTATGATAAATGAAATTGGTAAACACATTCGTACACTTCGCACTCAAAAAGGAATTGGATTAAACACTTTTGCAAAACAGCTTGGTGTATCACCAGCTTATTTAAGTAATCTTGAAACAGGAAAGACGGATACCATTCAACTTTCATTATTACAAAAGCTACAAGATGAGCTTCATCTCATTACAATAGATAATTCGTCCTTAACCCTAGATGAAACAAAATATAGAATTGCTCGCGCAAGCACCCTATTACATAGCTTGATACAACAGGATAAGGCACTTGGATATTACTTATTAGAAACTTTAGAGAAAGGTATTGATCTATCTCAAGCTTCATCTATCCTCCATAACAATGATCAAGATTATTATTTACAGAACTAAAAAAGCTATTCACAATAAAAAACAATTATTTATGTTGATGAATAATTTAACGAAAAAAGAAGAGCATATCCCTTAATAAAAGAGAATGCTCTTTTTATTTTTCATCTTCTTGGCAACTGACTGCCGCTTCAACTATAGATCTTAAAATTGGATTTTTCTTTTCCCATTCTTGTTGAAACCATTCTTTTTGTTCTTGTTTTTCCATTGATGCAAGCGATGAATGAATAATAACTTTTGTATTACCAAATTGAAATTCTTTCATCATATCCCCCCTTGCATTATATGTATGCAAGGCAGGAAAAAAGACGAACTATCATTTTCATAGGACAAGCTAGCCATACATATCTATAACAATAATACTAGACAAGCTGGTAGGTGAAACTAATGTATCGTCAACAAGAACTTGATGTATTTATCTATTTACGTAAAAGCCGAAAAGATCTGGAGGAAGAAAAAAAGGCTATAGAACATGGACAACATTATGATACACTCGAACGTCATCGAACTCAGTTATTAGAACTCGCTCATAAAGGGCATCATAATATAATTGATATTTTTGAAGAAGTTGTTTCTGGTGAATATATATCTGAAAGACCTATGATGCAAAAATTGCTTCGTGAAGTAGAAAATGGCACAGCTGATGCAGTATTAGTAATGGACTTAGATCGCCTTGGTCGCGGCGATATGGTAGATCAGGGAACAATTTATCGTGTATTTCGTTATTCAGAAACATTCATTATTACACCAACAGAAGTCATTGACCCAAATGATGAAAATCAGGAATTAACATTCAGTATCAAGTCTTTAATTGCTCGAGAAGAATTAAAAACAATCGTGAAACGTATGCAGCGTGGTAGAAGAGCTTCTGCAAGGGAAGGAAAATCAATTTCCCGTGTCCCCCCTTATGGATACTTACGAGATAATAATTTAAAACTTTACCCTGATACTGAAAAAAGTTGGATAGTATCTAAAATTTTTGAAAGCATGGCTGGCGGGATGGGCAGGCAGGCAATCGCACAAGAATTAGATAGATTAAGTATTTTGCCTCCAGAAGGCGAATACTGGAACCCTTCAACTATCTCATCCATTATTAAAAATGAAGTATACCTCGGTCACATCATTTGGGGGAAAATACGCTATACAAAACAAAATGGTAAGTATATACGAAAAAAAGTACCAAAAGAACGATGGCAACGACACAATCACGCTCACCCTCCACTTGTATCCGAAGAATTATTTCAAAAAGCTAATACGGCTCATAGTAATCGTTGGAGACCCCCTACAATAAAAACAAAAAAATTGTCTAATCCATTGGCTGGAATCTTACTGTGTGGACTATGTGGACATTCCATGCTTTATCAGCCACGAAAAGATCGGCCTAATCCTCAAGTTCTTTGCGTTCAACCATCCTGTAAAGGCGTTCAAAAAGGGGCATCCTTAACACTTGTTGAACAGCGCATACTTGATGGATTAAAACAAATTATTGAAAGCTTTGAGATACAAGAAAATATGATACAAAAAAAGAAGTCGAGCAATAATATTGATTTACAACAGAAAGCTCTAGAAAAGAAAGAACAACAAATAAATGATCTGCAAAAACAAAAAAGCAATCTCCATGATTTTTTAGAAAAAGGTGTATATGATATTGACACATTCTTAGAGCGGCAAAAATCTATTGCTGTACGATTGAAGACTACCCAAGAGGCAATTGAAGAGCTTAAACATGAAATTAAAAAGATATTAGAAAAAGAAAAACATATACATGAATTTGTTCCGAGGATCAAAAATGTTTTAGAGGCTTATTATGCAACGAATGATATAGAGAAGAAAAATCGTCTTCTCAAATCGGTACTTGAGAAAGTGACTTATTTACGAAAAAAAGAGTGGAAAAGAAAAGATGAATTTGTAGTGGAATTATATACTAAAATATAACTCTCAAAATCAACAATATACGATGACTCCTATCCAAAATACTTATAAAAGGGGTATCGCCCCATCGCTATCAAGCTAAGAAAAGCAAATACCCCAAAACGAGAAACTTGGCATCTCCAGGTGAAAATGTACAATTTTTTTGTTTGGGGGCGTTATAAAATTTTTAAGTTGATGGGCATGGGGTCCCGCCAACGAAATGACATAAAACCCACGCTAAGCAAATTTCAACAAATATTGTACTAGATTTTCTACGCTAAGGACTATACAAAAAACGATTATCATAACAAAATTTTAGTTATTTGATTTTGGTGATACTTTTGGTCATGGAAAAACGACCTTATGATCACGAAGAAAGACATATCTCTCCGTTAACCGAAAACTAGCATTTTTGGTTAATAAAAGCCTTCAGCGTAATAAAATCAAGGATTTAATTTCTTAGCGTGGGAAATGTGATATTTCGTTGGCTGCACCCCGTATCCAGTTTTATAAAAAATTTTGATCATTTTTTAGTAGCCCTTCTTCAACTAAAGCACCCATTAGTTCAACAAGAAAAAGCCGACTGTACGGTAGCCGGATCTTTAATGGGAAGTTCCCCGGTGTTTTTGACCTTTTATACTATTTTAATTCACCATATGAATCTACAAATCTCTGGTATTTCCTATCTAAATACACAGTAGCATCCTTATACATATATTTATATAGGTCAAAGCTAACTTCATTACCCCCTTTTCTAAAGGTAAATGCTTTTCCTTTAGGGCTTAATTTTACAACTGTATATTCTTCTATAATACTTTTAAAATATATTTGTAAATCGTTCAAAAAACCTTCGTTTCCACAGTACTCAACATACACACCATACCTATCTTTAATGGGAAGAACACTTCCATCACCATCAAAATACCCTCGGATAAAATGTCTTAACAATTCAGGACTAATTCTTCCTTTGGGAAACTCTAATGTAAATGTTTTTACTCCAGTGCATCCGATATTTATCAAATCTCCAACTATCTCCGGACTATTGAAATATACAAACGCGGAATCATACACGTTACCGAATTTTTCTATTGTTTTCTTTTTATATATTTTCTGTGGACATAAATGATTAATCAGTTTTTTTAAGTGCTCTCTATCGTCATACTTCGTCTCTAATACCAATTTATTGTCAGGTACATCAAGATATCCATCAGCATACAAAAAGCCTAACCAGTAAGCCTTGTCTTCTGTATCTATACACCTAAAGAAGTCATTGTTATATGTAAATTTGTTTTTTCTTTGAATTCCTTCTTCCCCAAACAAATCATAAAGAACTTCTGGATCAACCTCCAATTCCCGTGCTATTTCCTTAACGGATACTGGATTGTTTAGATATTCGTTTCTAGCCCATAAATACTCATCATCATTAAGTTTCCTAAACTTTAGTTTTACTCCATATTTATCTAGAATATTTCTAATTTCTTGTTTGGTTACATGAAAGTGTTGTGCAACTCTTTGTAGTCCTGCTTGGTTTTTATACTTTTCTACAGCTAAGAGTTGCTGCTCTTCTGTTAATGTAATTTCCGTAAGCCTTGTAAATACCTTTGATTCACTTTTTTCTTTGTTTTTCATGATATTATTTTTTGCCAAGAAGTACTCCAACGAACTTACACTTGCAAAATCAAAATGTTCCGAAGTTTCCTTAGCAGTATGATTTAAATAATATTCCTTTACTTCCTCTGGCTTAACATGTCTATATTTAGATTTTCTCATTTTTTATCCCCATATATATTTTTTTCTCCATTTTACCAAATAAAAAATTGTTCTGTTAGGTGTGTTGTTATTGTTGTTCCTTCACCAGAGATTGCAGCAAAGTAAACGAACAATTTTGCACCTGTATTTCCTACGCATTAATTCTAATGTAGGTATATTAAAAATATACCTATTTTACATGAAACACGGTAAATATTTTGGAATTTATTTATGCTAAAGGGAAAGAATAAAAACTAATAATGAGTAAAAAAATATAAGAGAATTTATGGAAGCTGGGCGTACAAATGTCGCGAAAGATGAGACGCGAATTTGGGCAGCGCGTACCGATTCGGATGATTGTGATGACTTCAACGGCCAAACTATTTTGATTGTTGAAGTCGCACGTGATATTCATGATCCTGAAGATTATTGTAATAATGACTTTAAACACCAGCATCCCATTAATGGAATCGTGGGATCTGGATGGAGTTCGAACGTTATTTTATTTCGCAACATCGATGCCGTAGGTGTTATAGGGAACGGCGGTGCAAACCAAGGCACTGGGGTTCTCGGAAAGGGCGCGGCTTATTTATCGGCGATGAAGAACCCGAAATTGATAAGGTTATGATTCGAAAGAAAGTTTAAATGTTATAGAAAAAAAGCAGGATAGCAATATATTCTGCTTTTTTCATTTAAAGGTCTTATTCTCTAATATAACAACGTAATCATTTGTCAGTTTACCAGCTTCTTTTGTATAATCCACCAGTCTTTGTACAGTGTCACAACAAATCTGTGCGCCCCATACAAGTAATGGAACACCAATAAAATCAATATGTAATCTTCTAGAGAATAAACCACCAAACGTCATAGGAAGTGGGACGGTTGGTGACGTATTTGAAAAAATGATTTTTTCGTTGTTTTGATATTGATATTGAAGAATTTAGCCTAGATTCTTCATAGATGGTACCACAACTTTCGATGCCCCGCACCCTACTGTATAAACAGGATTGCCTCCCTCATCTCGACCATGAAAAACAATTTTCCCCATATCAGAAGTTTTAAGTTTATTAAAATAGTCCACATTTAAAATTTCTTCTCTCGTTAATTTCCGATTAGTTGGTAGTTTGTTTAAATGATACGCTGCAGCTAGTGAGGTTGTATGCGTTCCGCCATAATCAGTGTAAATAAAAATCATATTCTCATTTCTTTGTCATTTACATTCAATATTGATTTGTATCACCATTTCATCATTTACTAATCAAAAACTGACATATTTGGTTCTGGTGCAAAGATAAAATAAAAGGGAATATAGCACATATATTTCTAAAGGGATTGTATTTTATGCTGTCATCCTAAATAATTGATGGATGAATTCTTTTTGATTTTGGACAGACTGATTCCTTAAATTAATCTGTCTCTTTTTCATCATATGCATGACTTCCACACCACTCAATATAGCGGTTGCTGTTTAAAGTGATTTGAATCCCATCATAGAGCGTATGCGTTTCTTAATAAAACGATGATCTTGTTCCACAATGTTATTTAGATATTTTATCTGCCTGATTTGGATGCCTAGTGGCACCTTTTTTTTTTCTCAATTTTTCTATGGCTATTGGATAAGCTGGATTTTTATCAACTGTAACCACCCGGGTTTTAGAGACATGAAAAGACCGCAAGGCTTTCTTAAAGAATCGCCTTGCAGCCTTATGATTTCTATACATTTAATTATTTTTATGTTTGAATTTATTTCTTAAGGAACTTTTTAAGGCAGTGAAAAATATCCTTCTTATTTTTCAATATATAATACCTAAACTTCTCATCCTCAATGTTTTTATAAACAGAAAAAAGGGTAGATGATGAACGATTATACTGGTTTACTTCCCCATACCCAAACATATTACATACCTTCATCAATTCTTGTACAAGCTTCACACAACGAGCATTATCTGATGTTAAGTTATCTCCATCTGAAAAATGAAATGGGTAAATATTATAGCGTTCCGGTGAATACTTTCCATCTATAAGCTCAAGTGCTTTTCTATAAACAGAGGAACATATTGTTCCACCACTTTCTCCTTTTGAAAAAAACTCTTCCTCTGTCACGACCTTCGCTTCTGTATGATGCGCAATAAATTCTATATCTACCGTTTCGTACTTTGTACGTAAGAATCTTGTCATCCAAAAGAAGAAACTACGCGCCATATACTTCTCCCAAATCCCCATAGATCCACTCGTATCCATCATTGCTAATACAACAGCTTTGGAATCTGGCTTCAACACTTCATTCCATGTTCGGAACTTCAAATCTTCTTGACGAATTGGATGAAAAGCGGGCTTTCCATTCATAGCATTTCGTTTATAAGCCGAGATCATCGTCCGTTTTTTATCAATATTTCCCCACAATCCTGTTTTTCTAATGTCATTAAATTCAATATGTTCAATACGATTTTCATCCATTTCTTTCCGCTTTAAATTAGGCAGCTCCAACTCTTTAAAAAATGCTTGCTCTAATTCTAAAATTGATACTTCTGCTTCATAATAATCTTCTCCAGCTGCATCCCCTGCACCTTGCCCTTTTCCTGGTCCCTTTTGCTTTTGACCACTTGATCCATCTCTTGCAACCACATCGCCAACTTTACTATCACCAGTTCCTTGCCCAACATGTTTATTCTTATCATAGTTATATCTAATTTTATATTCATCTAAAGACCGAATTGGTATTTTGACAACGTCCCTACCATTAGACATCACGATACTTTCTTCTGTCACAAGGTCTGGTAAGTTATTCTTAATTGCCTCTTGTACCTTTTCTTGATGGCGTTGTTGATCGTCATGTCCTTTGCGATGGAGGGACCAGTTTTCCTGTGAAATTGTATAATTTGGTTGATTTTCTTCGCCCATCCTTTTCCCTCCTTACTGTAATTTCCCTTATTTTCTCTAATAAACAGTAATATACGAATTTGAGGTTATGATGTAGCAACAAGAATACTTAAAAAGTATCTGTTCATTAGAACTTACTTTTTCCATAATCATAAGGCACCCATAGCTTTTTTACGTATTGCTCCGAACTTCCTTAACAAAAACTTTGGCATTCATTTTAAATTGAAATTTCTTTAACTGATAAGAAAGAAACACAATTCATTGTTGCACACTTTTCCACTCTGCAACATATTGTATTGTGTTGGCTTTTTCTGTATGAATGGTTGGTTACTCTATCATATGCGTATTGTAAAAATAATTGACAATAAATTCATGAAATTGCGCCTTAATTTATTATGTTTGGACAAGTCCATACATAATATGAGGCGGTCACTAGTAAAATCCCATTACTTCAATTAGATATATAAATCCATTTTAGTTTTTCGACATATAAGTCGCTCATGCGAAGAAGAAAAAGTGACTTCACTCGTTTTCTCTTTCTATTCTTACTTGTCATGGGGCAGGAAAAGGATCTGACCGCTTCTATGCATAGCTGGATCCTCTCCTCTCCCCACTAAAAAGAAGAGGGTTTATGTCGTTTTTTCACCCTAAATTTATATAGATACAAAAACGCTGCCTCTGGTTTCATAAGAGACAGCGTTTTATTATCAAACTATCGATTCAGCAAGCTACCCACATAGCGAAGCAATTCATTCGCTGATGAAGAATTATACCCATGTTCATCGATTAAGCGTGCTACAACATCATTAATTTTCTTCAGCTGATTTTCGTCTGGTGTTTTCGTAGATGTTGTAATTTTCACAACATCTTTCAGATCAGCAAATAGTTTTTTCTGGATTGCTTCGCGAAGACGCTCATGTGAATTGTAGTCAAAACGTTTTCCTTTACGAGCATAAGCAGAAATTCGTATTAAGATTTCTTCCCGGAATGCTTTCTTCGCATTTTCTGAAATGCCGATTTGTTCTTCAATAGAACGCATAAGTTTTTCATCTGGACTCATTTCTTCACCTGTTAATGGATCCCGTAATTTTGATTTATTGCAATATGCCTCAACATTATCTAAGTAATTATCCATAAGCGTCTTAGCTGATTCTTCATACGAATATACAAACGCTTTTTGTACTTCTTTCTTGGCAATATCATCGTACTCTTTTCGTGCTAATGAAATAAAATTCATATAGCGTTCCCGATCTTCATTGCTAATAGATGGATGTTGATCTAATCCATCTTTTAACGAACGTAATACATCAAGCGCGTTAATCGATGGTACTTCTTTTCTAATAATAGTAGAAGAAATACGGTTAATGACATAACGTGGATCAATACCACTCATACCTTCATCCTGATATTCACGCTGCAACTCTTCGACATCAATTGTATTGTAGCCCTCGACCATTTCTCCATCATATAAACGCATCTTTTTAATTAAATCAATATCTGGGCGCTTTGGATCCTTCAAGCGTGTTAAAATCGTAAACATTGCTGCGACGCGAAGTGTATGCGGCGCAATGTGCACATTTGAAACATCACTTTCATAAATCATCTTTTCATAAATATGTTCTTCTTCACTAGCTCGTAAATTATATGGAACAGGCATCACAATAATTCTTGAATGTAAGGCCTCATTTTTCTTATTGGAAATAAAAGAACGATACTCTGTTTCATTCGTATGGGCTACAATTAATTCATCCGCTGAAATAAGCGCAAATCTCCCAGCTTTGAAATTCCCCTCTTGTGTAAGAGATAATAGATGCCATAAAAATTTCTCATCACATTTTAACATTTCTTGGAATTCCATCATGCCACGGTTTGCTTTATTTAGCTCCCCATCAAAACGATATGCACGCGGATCTGACTCTGAACCATATTCTGCAATTGTAGAAAAGTCAATACTTCCTGTTAAATCCGCAATATCCTGTGATTTTGGATCTGAAGGACTGAATGTACCAATTCCTGTCCGGCGATCTTCTGAGAAGAAAATCCTTTCTACAACTACATCTTCAATTCTTCCACCGTATTCTTTTTCTAAACGCATTACATTTAATGGTGACAAGTTCCCTTCAATTCTTACACCATACTCATCGTAAAAATCCTCACGTAAATGATGTGGTATTAGGTGAAGAGGATCTTCATGCATTGGGCAACCTTTTATCGCAAAAACGGCTCCGCGATCTGTACGCGAGTATGTCTCTAATCCTCGTTTTAACATAGTAACTAACGTTGATTTCCCACCACTAACTGGTCCCATTAATAATAAAATCCGTTTTCTAACATCTAAACGTTTCGCAGACGGATGAAAATATTCTTCTACAAGACGCTCTAATGCATCTTCTAATCCAAATAGCTGATTGCTAAAAAAGTTATATTTCCTTCTACCTTCTACCTCTTCAATACCAGCATCTTTAATCATATTGTAAATGCGAGAGTGTGCAGTTTGAGCCACCCATGGTCTTTCTTTAACAAGCTCCAAATACTCCGCAAACGTACCTTCCCATTGTAAACGTTCTTCTGCTTCTCGATGTTGTTCAATCTTCTTTAGAATATCCATTATAGCTCCTCCCCCATCTCCTTGTTCAATCGGATTATTATAAAAGGTATGCGAGGATGTCCTTAAACATTCTTTAAATCAAAATGAAATCTTCTACAAACATTATAAATTTCATTCCAAAATTAAAAGAAAATTCGGTATAATGAGTTTATCAGGGAACTTCTCCCTCATTTTCACAAATATCTCTTCTTTACTTCCACAGAATCTACATAAACTTCCGATCAAATTAGCTAAAATATGAAGAAGGAGGATTCATATGAAATTATTATTAATTTTAGGTGTATCACTTACATTTCTTACTGCAATTTTCACTTCAGGTTATAATGACAAACCAGGTACAAACAAAAAGTGATGAGCCTAGGCTCATCACTTTTTGTTATCTATTACATCCAGACTTTAGTATACAATTTCTAAATCTAAACCTGGATAATTTTGTTGACGGAATGCTTCATAGATTAAAATTGCTGCTGTATTAGATAAATTTAACGAACGTACTTTGTCAGTCATTGGAATACGCAAACAATGATCGAAGTTTTCTTCGATTACGTTTGCTGGCAATCCGTTTGTTTCTCTACCAAATACAAAGTAATAATCTTTCTCAGGCTTACTATAATCAAACGCTGTATGTGCTTTTTCACCATACTTTGTTAAATAGAAAAATTCACCATCACTATTTTTTTCATAAAACTCTTCAATTGAATCATAATACGTAATTTTTACGTGCTGCCAATAATCTAGGCCGGCACGTTTTAACATTTTATCATCCGTTGAAAATCCTAATGGCCTAATTAAATGTAATTCTGTCCCAGTAGCTGCACAAGTACGTGCAATATTCCCTGTATTTGCTGGAATCTCTGGTTGATATAAAACAACATGTACTCCCACGTGATATTCACCTCAATTTTTTGTCTACTACGTATTATACCACTTGACTGAAAAATCTCTACCCATTAATAATATGAAAAAATTTATATTTCATTTGTGGCGTATATTTGCTGGAATCTTCATAATTCCAATAACGCATACGACTATTAGCAGAATGAGCATTTACAAGCGGCATACCGTCCGCATCTTTTGCTACAACTATCGTTGTATGATTCCATCTACCATCATCTTCAAAATCATAGACAATTACATCACCCAGTAGAAGATCTCCTGGACTTTCTACCGCTTTAGCACGTAGTCCTGTTGTAGCCCCTGATAAATACCAATAAAATGAATGAGCAACTGCCCAGCTCCAGCTCCACTGATTTTCCCTTTGCCACCATCCTTTGCGAATGTTAGGATACCCATTCATTGGTGTTTCACCAGCATGTAAACACTGCGAAATAAAATTCGTACAATTATCAGGAAAATTGCGATACGCTGGGTTCCGATCATCCCACCAACGCTCCGCATATTTGACAGCTTCCAAACGATTATATTGATACGAATCATAATTTCCTTTCGTAGTCTCTCGCTCTAACGTTTCGCCTTGGACTCTTTCTTCTTTTGTTTCAACATCCTTATCTTCTACAATACGCCCATCTTCCAAATAAACACGTCGTTCTAATTGTTCTTCTTCCATATAGAATAATTCATGGTGATCAACTAAATATTTCAAATGAACTTGATAATCTACTTCTTGATATTTCTTCCTATTCCATTGTCTTATAAAAGATACATCTGCTGTTGCTTTTACAATTTCAGCATCACGTTTTTGAAACAAATTTCTTTTTCGCTGTAACACTTGTAGTAAATCAGCAGGAATCTTATCGACACCTGCACGTTTATTTGTAATATAAGCTAAAAATTGTTGCATCTGTTGCTCAAGCTGTTCCTTTACCAACATAGGCCTCTCCCTCCCATATTACACAATATGAAAAAAAGAGGTATTATCTACTGTTTTTTCTCAGCTAACATTTCAAGACCACGATTCATTTCATGAAGAATTTCTTCATCCTTCTCACGTTCCATCGCCTTTTCAATTGCTTCTCCTACACCTTCACCACCAATTTTCCCTAAAGCCCATGCCGCTGTCCCTCGAATTACTGGTCTTGGATCATCCTTCATAACACCAATTAAATCAGGAATTGCTGTGATTTCTTTAAAATGAGCAAGGGCTAAAATTGCATTTCGTTGCAATGGTTTTTTCCCGCGCCATGACCCCGACATAATGCCGTATTTTTCTTTGAAATCTCGGTTACTTATCGTTAATAATGGCGTTAGCAGTGGTTTGACAAGCTCTGGATCGGGTTCCATTTCTGGATGGTTATGAAAATCCTTTCCTCTGTTCTTTGGGCAAACCGTTTGGCACGTATCACAGCCGTAAATCCGGTTTCCAATTTTATCCCGATATTCTTCTGGAAGAAACCCTTTTGTTTGTGTTAAAAAGGCAATACATTTTTTAGAATCTAATTGTCCACCTTGTACAAGTGCACCAGTTGGACAAATATCAATACACTTTGTACAGCTTCCGCACTGATCTTCTATTGGTTTATCCGGCGGAAATGGTACATTCGTAATCATTTCACCTAAATACACATAAGAGCCAAATTCCGGCGTAATAATGGAGCAATTTTTACCGCTCCAACCAATGCCAGCACGCTCTGAAACAGCACGATCACTCAGTTCTCCCGTATCTACCATTGATTTCACTTCTATATCAGGAAGCTTCTCAATTAAATACGCCTCTAATTTTTGCAAGCGATCCCGTAAAACAAGATGATAATCTTGTCCCCAAGATGCACGACAAAAAATCCCACGTCTTTCTCCACGTTTACTTAACGGTGCATTTTTCAACTTTGATGGGTATGCTAATGCAATTGCAATAATTGATTTTGCTCCCGGCAATAGTAACTGTGGATTTGTTCTTTTTTCAATATCAGGTTCTTCAAAACCAGACTGATAATTTAATTGTTGCTGCTGAATTAAACGCTGTTTTAACTCTTCAAATGGTGAGGCACTCGCAAAGCCTATTTTATCTATTCCAATCGTTTTACTATACGCTATAACATCTTGCTTTAATTGCTCAAAATCCATGCTTTGCCTCCTTCTACGATGAATACATATTCTCATCAAACAAGTAATCACCTACCGATGGTTAGCAATTCACTTCGTCATCATAGTTCTTAATTCTATTTTCGCATAAAATCTTCGTTTCCAAACATTAAAAAACGCAATGCCTCGTTTATCTTAGAAACGAAACACTGCGTTGATCACAATTTATTATGAGAATATAAAATAAAATTTGGAGCGGGTGAAGAGAATCGAACTCTCGACCAGAGCTTGGAAGGCTCTTGTTTTACCACTAAACTACACCCGCAAATATGAAAAAACATAAATGTTTGAAATAACTTATGTAAAGTAGTATAGCATGTAACAAAAGCCCAAGCAAGAATTTTATCGAAAAAAGTCGAAAAAGTGATGAGTACACTCATCACTTTTTCAATTCTTTATCAATTGCCTTTTTTATACTATCATAATCTGGATTCGCAAGATTTCCGTTTACATACACTGAAGGAGCACCTTGTACTTTCAGTTTTTGTGCACGGTCTGAATCTTTACGTACTTTTTCTTGAATTTCTTTGCTATGTAAATCTTTTTTAAACTGATCTACATTTACCTTTGGAAGTTTTTCCTTCACTATATTAAGAAGCAGTTCTTCTGTAATCCATTCCTCAGTATCTTTCTTCTGTTTTTGATAAATTTCATCGTAGAACGTCCAGAAGGATTCTGGGTCCTGTTTATATATTGCCTCACCAGCAGCAGCACCTAAGTCAGAGTCTTTTCCAACAAACGGGAAATTAATGAAATAAAACTGTACTTTATCTTTATTAATATAGTCTTCTTTTAAACGAGGTAATACTGTCGCATCCCAAGTTCGACAAGCTGGACATTTAAAGTCTCCAAATTCTACAACCTTAACGGGAGCATCTTTCTTACCTAAAGATTGCTGCGAGGAATAAGCAAACATCTCATCCCCTTTATCCTTTTTGTCATTTATGATACTGTACGCAATTGTCCCGATTACAATTAATACTGCGATAGAAAAAACAATACCAAGAGCCATGATTTTGTTTGATGATTTCATATACATTCCTCTTTAAATTCATATTCTGTATACATTGTTGTACACATTACACATAATATCAATACTTATCCAGGTCACGCAATGAACACGCTCACATAATTTCCAAAAATACGACAAATGTGTCAATATTGTGTCTCTTCTTTGGATATTCTATTCAAAAAAAAGCGAAGTTTCCTCTGTGGAACTTCGCTTTTAGCTTACCGCCTTTTCACGAGCTACTTTTTGCAACGAATGCTTAGTTGGAATGTCATGACGAATTACTAATTTTTCACTAATCGCTTGCAGATATTCATCATGACTAATATATCCTTCTCGTTCCATTAATTTCAAAACGACATTTCGTCTTTCTACCGCTTTATCATAATTTTGAGCAGGAGAATAGTAAGCAGGAGCTTTCACAACAGCAGCCATCATTGCACTCTCACTTAATGTTAATTGATTTACCTTTTTGCCAAAGTATAACTTGGATGCTTTTTCAATGCCCCATGCACCTTCTCCATAATAAATATTGCTTACATATAATTTTAAAATCTCATTTTTAGTAAATGTACGCTCAATTTTTTTTGTATAAAAGACCTCTTTCCATTTACGAGAAAATGTACGTTCATTAGATAAAAAAGCATTTTTGGAAAGCTGCTGTGTAATTGTACTTCCGCCCTGTACAACACCACCAGCTTTTATATTTTCAATAGAAGCTCGAACAATTGCTATATAGTCTAAACCGTTATGGTGATAAAACCTTTTATCTTCTGTCGCAATAAAGGCGTGAGCCAAAGATTCTGGCACCTCTAATTTAGTCGGTACATGTAGCTTACTAATATCACTTCGTTCAATCATTACATTTCCTATGAATAATAATGTACAACTAAGTAGTAATAATAAAATAATAGCTTTATAAAGAAACTTTGTAATTGGATTGAATAAAACTTTTTGATGATAGTTAACTCTAGATAGTACTCGCTCTTTCATCATACACACCTCTTTTCCTTACAACTATATAATCCTTACATTAAGAATACTGTTTCTCAAAGCAATCTCCAATTGATTTCTCTTACACTTACCTTACAATGTTGTAAGCTATAAAATACATATTCTAGCAGAAAAAATGATAAGTTTCCATTCAGCCTTCTTCTATTATATCATCTGACGTATTTCCAGTTTTGGTAATTTCTTACCCAACATTTCTTCTACAGCATTTCCTAAAAATTGATGTAACAATCCACTTTTAATTAGAACAATATAGATATAATACCAAACGAACGTTCTTATAATCAATATATATTTACCATGTATACTTTTTATCCTACTATCTTACCTAGTTTCACCGATTAAACATCATACTAGACATTTTTACTTACACAATATAAGAAAAGGACAAGTTATTTGGTGATATCTCAAATAACTTGCCCTTTTTAAATTAAAAATAAATAAAATAACTTATAATCTTCCTATCAAATCATAAGAATCTACTTTCCATGTTTCATACGGAATGAAATTCTTTGCTTTTATAGCATCAAGCGTTCTCGACTTCATATGTGGGCGTGTGATATATTCATCGATATTATCCTCATTTAAAGCAATAAATTTTGCTTCTTTTATTTCTTCTGGTGGGATTTTTATTTCTCCGCTAACGTACCCTACTTTAAAGACCACCGATAAAATATGATTTGAAGCATTATAGTAAAGCCCTGTGATTCCAATTGGTTTTACTGTAAGCCCCCCGTTTCTTCAAGTACTTCTCGGCAAACTGCTTGATCAAGAGGTTATCCTTCCTCTACTTGTCCTCCAGGCATTTCCCACGTATCGGCTCTCCACTGCACCTTTACTAATAGAATTTCGTTATTTTCATTCATTATGTTAGCAGAAACAGCAATAATATGCTTAGGTGCTATATATTCCATTATGCATCCTCCAAAAAATAAAAACTTTAAATACTGTATATTTTAATATTCACTACTAACAAGAATAACCCTTTTCTTTTTGAACATGAAAAGAGACCTTTTGCTTTAAATACAAAAGGTCCCTTTTCATATATTATTCCCCTAAGTCCACATTGTGATAAACTTGTTGAACATCTTCTAAATCTTCCAATGCATCAATCATTTTTTCAAATTGTACTTGTGCATCTTCTGAAAGTGTTACATCACTTTGTGCAAGCATTGTTAATTCAGCAACTGTAAATTCTGTAATACCAGCATCCTTAAGTGCGGCTTGTACCGCATGGAACTGATCAGGCTCAGCATAAACGATAACTGCCTCTTCTTCTTCTAAAATATCACGTGCATCTACATCTGCTTCCATTAAAATTTCAAGCACTTCATCTGCAGTTTTTCCTTCAAGTCCAATAACAGCAGTCGCATCAAACATATATGCTACTGATCCATTCACACCCATGTTACCGCTATTTTTACTAAATGCAGCGCGTACATCTGCTGCAGTACGGTTCACGTTATTTGTAAGTGTATCTACAATTACCATTGATCCGTTTGGTCCAAATCCTTCATAACGAAGTTCGTCATAGTTTTCTTCTGAACCACCTTTTGCTTTTTCAATTGCACGGTCAATAATTGTTTTTGGTACACTGTACGTCTTTGCACGCTCTAATACCACTTTTAAAGCTTGGTTTGATTCTGGATCTGGTTCACCTTGTTTTGCCGCTACATAAATCTCACGTCCAAATTTAGCGTATACGCGGCTTGTATTTGCATCTTTTGATGCTTTTTTTTCTTTAATATTATTCCATTTACGACCCATTCTGTTCCACTCTCTTTCACGTTTAAATCTACATAAAAAATATTAATATGAAATATAATGTTTATTCAACACTTTTTCAAAATAAATATAAAAAGTTCATTATCGACTCACATTATTGACATAATATACATCGATATAATTTTGTTCATTCACCAAATTATATTATACCTTAATTTTATATTTTATTACGAGTTGAACACTCAAATAACATGATTTTACAGTGTAAATGAATAAAGTCTCCTAGATAGAATCTTACCTGTATAACTCATTATTCTGGTTCTAGAAGGTCCTCAGATTGCGTTAATGAGCTACCCTACTTCATTCATCACTAAAGTTATTTAACGTATATAATGCATTTCTATATGCAGCAGAATTATTTATGAACGTCTTCCCTTTTGTAAAGCCTGTAACGACTGCTACTTTCCCTACTTGTCCTGCTTTACTAAGACCTTTATCACCTAGAAAACTCAGCCCTAATGATGTTATACCATAGGCAGCGTAATGCATTCTACTTTCCATATCTCCATTCCAAAAATCATTCACAAATGAATCGGAAAATGCGTTCCACATAGCAGGAAGAGTTTCATCGTAGTTTACAATTGCATCACGCATATTCTCCCACGTTTCTGCATCACCGAATGCTTTAAGTCCTTCCCATGCGTCTGTAGCAGCATCTTCTACACCAGTAGAAATACCAGTCCATGCGTCCCCTAAATCTTTTTTGAGGTCATCCCATTCCTCCAAATCGGATTCCGGAGGAAGTTTTCCACACATCGCCCCTTCTTCAATTGAACTACCATTTAGAAGATTGTCAGCTTGACGCTTCCTATCTTCTCCAATCGCTTGGATAGAATTCGCCCACTCCATATTCAATCCTTGCGTACTAAATGTACCACTTGCAGAACTAAAGCCTTTTCCGCTTTGGACTTCCGCAAGACCTGCCGCAATGCTAGCGGCAAGTTGAAGTGCTGTACTATAGTTATTACTAGATGTTTGATTGAATTGGTATAGATGGTCTAACTTTTCTTGTAGTTTGTGTCTCATGACAGTAAACAGATTCGCCATAGCGTCAATACCTGGTATTGGCATAGCTTGACTGACGGCTTCCATACTTGTTTTCATTCGGTCAATTTCTTGAATTTGCTCTAATATTTCTTGTTCGATTACATCCGTTGAGGCTACCTTTGATTCAAATTGACTTGGAAAAGCATCATTCTGACGGATTAGTTCTTCACATAAGTAAATGATTCCTTGTGCTAAAGGACGAAAGGTTTGTACAAAAAATGATTTTGCACTGCTATAAGTTTGTCCTTGTAGAACGGTATCAATTGCAAAAGCGTCAATCGACTGAATGGCTTGTTTCATACCTTGAATGGTAGCGGTACATACAGCATTCATGCTTTGAGTTTGGCTTTGTAATTCTCCCAAATACATATTTAAACTCATGCATTGACCTGCCTTCTTTATACAGTATTTCACAAGAAAATTATACCATTTTAAACCATTCTACTGTTCCGAATATTTGAAATTACTAACAGGTAGAATGAATACGATTAGTTATATACTTGAAAATAAAATTGTTGTACAAATGTTGAGAAATATATAAATTTAATTTCTATTACATCTTATTCTTGCTATCATTATTTATAAGAATATTAAAAAGAGGCTTATTGCATCCTCGAACGTCTCTACATACGATTTTGTTGTACGACGCATAATAGCTAGTTCATTATCGTCTAATACGTTTTTACGTCTACTCATGGCGACCTATCCTCCTATCATTGCGTATTATTGATGCACACGATTAGAAGGCATTTAGTAGTGCCGTATATAGAAGCTACAGGACACACAAAAAAGCGCCTCCCACCGCAGTAGGAAACGCTTGATATTATCGAGGTATTCACGCTTATTGTACGCTTACAGACAAATAAAAAAAGACGATTTACTCGTCTTTTTGATACCGATGGTCGGGGTCGAACCGACACTCCCGAAGGAACACGATTTTGAGTCCCCAAAAGCACCATATGTATAATGAAATCAACAACCACAACAGTTGTTGAACTATTCTTTTTTTCAATCGACACGATTACTGACTATTATGCCTTTGTTCCTCAAAATCGTCAAGCTCTTAATTAACTTGTTTATTAAATTTTGCTTGTCCTAATTGCTTATATTTCCTTATTAGTCGAACTTCAAATTCTTTCGCTTCCTCTAATCTATCGAACTCACCGATAATTTTATACTCGATATTACCATCCTGCATAAACTTCTTATGAACCAAGTTTCTTCTATTAGTATATCTTCTGCATCTATACCAAACTCCACTTCCAACATAAACAGCTTCATTATTGAGCCAATGTTCATAAACAATAAATTTGTTCACTTTTCGTAGTTCATTTGGATTAAGTTTATGCTTCTTTATTAATTGAATAATTTTTTGAAAAGTAGTTCCGTAAACACTTGCAATATCCTGATTAGTCATTTTTTCCGATAAATGCTCAATAAGTTGATTTTTATTTGGTAGTTTTTCCATTCCGTTCACCTCTTCACCTTTATATCCGATCAAATTCATTTGTAAAAAGGCGTGGTAAAATCAAAAATCCACTACAAGCCTTATAAAGCTCGATGTTGCATTTTGTTGATTTTAAATATAAATGTATTAACTCACCAAACAAAAATCCATACAAGGAAATCTAAGGGTTCATTTTTTTAACAGGCACCAAAAAATCAACTCATAACTCTTCTAGCATTAATAAACAGACAAAAATAAGGCGGCCATATCTATTGTGAAGATATGACCGCATCATTTTTACTTGTAAAAATTACAATAGTAATAAAATTGATATTTTATTACTATTGTAATTTTGATATATAATTAAAGTTATTCAAACCGTAGAGGTTTTTGAATGGTTTTTTATAAATAAATGTGGGGGATATAAATGACTATACAAGGATTAACCTTGAAAGAGAGTATGTCGAAGAATATACAAGCCATAATGCCACAAGAAGAAGATAAATTGGTGTTTGATGCAAGTCTTGTTGAGTTTCTTAAAAATCTACTTGCTAGGCCTGACGAATCGGAGGAATTTCAAAAAAATTTATTGAAAGATTTTTTACAGAAATGTTTGCCAAACAATTTCATCAATACAAACGGAAGAACTGACCTAGCTATTTATAATAGTTCTTCTTCAGATTCAACAGTAGGAATATTGATTGAATTTAAAAGTTTGACGAATAAAAATGAAATGATTTCAAAAGCAAACTTCAATACTAAGGCATTCCAAGAGATTGTTCATTATTACCTGAACGAACGGTTGGTACATAAAAATCTTGAAGTAAAAAAATGTATAATAACTAACGGTTTAGAATGGTTTATAATAGAAGCAAAGGAAGTAGAAACGCACTTTGTTAAAAATAAGAAGTTAATTGACTTATATGATAAGTGGCGACTTGGTCAGTTATCGAGTACAAAAACCGATTTCTTATACAAAGAAGTGATGGCACCTGCCATTGATAAAGCTATTGAAAATGGACTTAAGTTGGCACACTTTTATTTACGTGACGCCATGAAACAAAGTAAGAAAGTTGAGATAAAGAAAAACAACCTTACTCAACTATATCGATTCTTCACGCCAGAAAATTTATTGAACAAAGAAATTTTTTCGGATTCTAATAAATTAAACAAAGGATTTTATGATGAATTACTTTATCTAATGGGGCTAGAAGAAATAAAAGTTGTAAATAAAAAGATCATTCAACGATTACCTGAAAACAAACGTCAATTAGGTTCATTAGTTGAAAATGTTATCGATAGATTACAGATGAATGATGTACCTGAAGAACAACAGTATGAGATCGCTATTCAATTAAGTGTAGTTTGGATAAATCGTATTTTGTTCTTAAAGCTGTTAGAAAGCCAACTGGTTACTTTCAATGGTGAGGAAAAGTATAAGTTCTTGACAAAAGACTTACTTCCAACATTTGATGATATATACTACTTATTTTTTGGAGTGCTTGCTAAAAAAGTTCATCAAAGAAGCAGTGAAATGAAAGAAAAATTCCCTCAGGTTCCATATTTGAATAGTAGCTTGTTTGAAGAAACTAAATTAGAACTATCCCGTGATGGAATAGGAATTGATCGTTTACGTGAGCAACAAATTCAAGTCTATTCAAAAACAGTATTAAAGGGGAAAAATGGAAAACGAAAGACTGGGAAAGTTGAATTTCTAACTTATCTATTTGATTTCTTAAACGCATATGATTTTTCTACCTCAGTAAGACACAATAAAAAAGATAAAAATAATTTAATTAACGCTGCAGTATTGGGGCTAATCTTTGAAAAAATTAATGGATATAATGAAGGCTCATTCTATACACCTGGTCGCATCACAATGTATATGAGCAGACAAATTATTAGAAATGCAGTTGTAGAAAAAATCAATGAGGCCAAAGGTTGGAACTGTAAAAATATTTACGAGGTTCAATTTAGAATTGGTTCATCTTTAGATACGGTAAAAGAAATTAGTAAAATTATAGATACAATTAAAATCTGTGATCCTGCGGTTGGGTCAGGACATTTCCTTGTTTCGGTGTTAAATGAGCTTATTGCAATTAAAAGCGAACTAAGAGCACTAATTGATAATGAAGGGCGCTCAATGACAGATATTCGTTGTACAGTTGTGAATGATGAACTAATCATTCAAGATATTAATGGTGATAATTTTATTTATAGAAGAGGAAATTCAGACTCCGAACGTATCCAAAAAGCTATTTTCCTTGAAAAAAGAAAACTAATCGAAAACTGTCTTTTTGGTGTTGATATTAACCCAAACTCTGCTAATATATGCCGACTACGATTATGGATTGAATTACTCAAACACTCTTACTATTATCTTGAAGAAGAATCAAATTCACAGCAATTAATCACATTGCCTAATATTGATATCAATATTAAGGTTGGGAATAGCTTGCTTCACAAATTCGATGTTCACGATAGCCTAGATAAACGTTTTTCTAAGTTTAAAAATTATTTACAACTTGTTTCTGAATATAAGGGTACGAATGATAAACGAAAGAAACAAGACTTGATGAAGCAGATCGATGAAATTAAACAAGGGTTCATCTCAAGTATTTTAACACCTGAATCAAAACGTGTTATTCGATTAAATAGTGAATTAGCAAAAGTTGGACAAACCAATTTGTTCGCTTCCAAAGAAGACCTAAAAAAACAAACCAAGGAATTTGCCGAAATTGAGAAGAAACTTAAACAGGCAATAAAGGATTTGGAAGATTCTCGTCAAAATCCTCTGTTTCGTAAAGGTTTAGAATGGAGAATGGAATTTCCTGAAGTTCTAGATGAAGAAGGTAACTTCATTGGTTTTGATGTTGTAATTGCTAATCCACCATATATTTATTCATCTGAGGGTGTTTTTAGTGATTCTGAAAAACGATATTTTGAAAAAGAATACCCACTATGCAAGTATCAAGCAAACACCTTTGGATTGTTCTTAGAATTGAGTTTTAAAATAGCAAGAAAAAATGGTTATGTATCCATGATTATTCCGAATTCCTTTTTAACAGTGAAACAATATCAAACAATGAGAAAATACCTACTGGAGCATACTGGGGATTTATTTCTCTTAAATTCAAAAGATAAAATTTTTGAAGATGCTTCGATTGATAACTGTATAGTGAATTTGAGAAAAAGTAAACCTAGTACGATTACTTTAGCGGAAATGGAAAATAAGGAAATTTCTATTGTATCAGAAATATCACCTGATGAATTATTATCAAGTGATGTAATTAATATTACACAGTTTAAGGGAAACAATAATTGGAAAGAAATCACTGCGGTAATTTCTAAAATTGATTCTAATTCTAAATCATTAGATCCAACATATTGTAATGTGAAAGTTGGCATAAAAGCGTATCAAAGAGGAAAAGGAAAGCCAAAACAAATTGCTGATAAAGAGGAATTTAAAACTTGGATGAACACAAAACCGTTTGAAAGTTCTTATCAAGTTGATGATGATTATTATAAGTATTTTGGAGGACAACAGGTTGGACGTTATAAACTAGAGTTAGAAGAGCATTATATTAGATATGGAGAACATCTTGCGGAACCAAGGACGCTTGACCTATTTAATCAACCTAGATTATTAATTCGTGAGATTGCTGCGCCATATCCTTATACGATTAATGCTACTTATACAAATAAGACTGCAATAAATAATCAAAGTTCAAAGGCAGTTATAGATTTAAATGTAGATGGTAGTTTTTTGCTTGGGATAATTAATTCTCGTTTAATATCATTTTGGGCAGTGATAAAATATGATATGCTACAGCGCAAAACATTTCCTAGATATACTACTAAACAAATGAGGGATTTACCTATTCCAAATGTTTCAAATGAAGAACAACAAAACATATCAAGAATGGTTGGACAATTATTGGAGTTAAATCAAATTCAAGAACTCACTCAAGAACATAGAGAGCTAATTAATAAAATTAATAAAGATATAGATGAATACGTCATGGAGCTATTCCTTCTATCTGAAGAAGAAAAAGAATTAGTTCGTAATTTTTCATCATAATGAGTGATTCCCATTTTGATACCAATGCAATTTGGAATAAAGTTTTCTCTAATGGATGGGGATCTTAAAAAAGAAAATGCTGCGACTCTTTTTAAACAAACTGCGCGATTGTTGAGCAAGCATAAGAAGACCGACATAAAAAGTTGGTCTTTTTATTTTCAAAAGAAACCAAGTAAGGTTTTCTGTAGGTAAACAGACCAAAAAATAAGTTGAAGCTTAACTAAGAATTAACTTAAATACACTACCTACTTGTAGTCTTTATACTCTTCCAAGGATTTTAAGAAGTGGATCATTACGCAAATCCTCCGGTTTAGCTTGTTCTTCTTTGAATTTTTGTGCCGCATCTAATCCAAGCAATTTAAAGCTCTCGATAATTTTAGCTTGTGCTTTCATAGCTGTACTAACGCACGGATGTTCCTTTTTGCCATGTGGCCCCATTATCGTATATCCATCTTGAAAAAGTTCTCTTTCACAAGCTTCAACTGTCGCAAGGTTAAAAGCCAATCTTTCAATAATGATTTGGTTAGTTGGGTCAAGCTTTCCAATCTTCTCTAGCTCCTCGATTACATAATCAAAATATCGGATTGTTATTTTGTCAAAATGTTCTGGCGATTTCATAATTTAGTTCTCCTTCTTGATTTACATTTTTTTACATGAAAATAGTATTTATAAAAATTTCAGGCTTTATGAGTGTACTCTCCCCAGTTATTACATGAGATTTTAGCTTTTTTTCAAAAAGGGTAGGCGGTACTTCACAACTCGCCTCACTAAGCTTTCAACTTTCGCATCACTCTTGTATTACAAACTCTTTATCCTACTACAAAGACTAACCCATCTACATCACATCAATGCAACTAACATCATCATCTCTGTTGCATCATCAACTACTTTATCAATATCAAAGGAACTTACGAATGAATCCATAGCTTACTTCAGGCATCTTCATCGAGCGTAACTGTAGATTAGTACGATCTAATACCACTGTTCTCTTAACCTTAAGGTCTCTCTCTTGAATCTTCTCTGCTAAGTCTTTAGCAATGATAGATGCTGCTGCTTCTCTATACTGTGTTGTGTTTAGATACTCTCGTACTTGTATTAAATGATATAGCTTGTTATGAACACTCATTAGTATTTCTCCTTTCTATCGTTTAACTGTGCTACTGCAATCATCCTAAAATTAACTGCATCTGTATTACTGTCTGTGAAAAAACAATAGCTCATAAATATCAGATAATAAATAAAGGCTAAGAGCGTATTACTCCTAGCCTATACTTCATATTAAACTGTTGTACCTTCTATTGTTTCTAATGCCCCACTACCTTGTAGAGAGATAGAGTACGTCACGAGATCATCGTATGGAAATTCCAACGAGAAGTCTGTAATAGTAGTTTCACCTTTGTACTTGGTTCCAGATGGCAACTCGATGTAAACAGTGACGTTTTCTGAATTGATGAACGCTGTTTCTAAAAGACCATAAGCTACATCTGATTCAATGAAAGCACCATCGCAATCAATACTCCACTCTTTGAATCCAGCTAAAGACTCTTTCCAGAAACCAGCTGTGTCTTTAGATGTTGCATCAACTGTTTCAGCACTTCTTGATAATGTTGCGTTCCTTTGCCCCGCCAGTAACTTCCCAGTAATTCCGTCGTGTATATAGACTTTGCATTTCATCCCGGTCATTTTCATTCATAATTACCTCGTTTCGATTTTTTGAAATAAAAAGAAGGCAAAATCCAAAAATTCCGACTTCTTGATTTGTGAATAATTTCACATAAAACTACGCAATGATTTCTAATTTAGTTAAGGCATCTGGATTGTAAACTGCTCCGTCAAGATAAACATCGAACAAGAATCCAACTGAACCACGAAGTGCATGTTCAGTATCTTGAACCATAGTCATTTTAGGACCTTGCTTCACCATGACCGCATATCCATCTTCTAAACTTCCAAGAATACATGGAACTTGTCCAACATCACCAGCATCTAAAGAATTAGTGATAACCACTTCTAATCCGAACAAAGTATAAGTTGGTTTGCCATTGACGATTCCGTTCTGCACATAAAAGTGACCCGAAGCATCCTTCAACTTAGCAACTCGATTGTAGAATGGTCTAGACATAATGAACTGAGATTTTTGAAGATACTCAGGATGTACGTTAAGAACCATATCTAACAATGTATCTAGTAACTGAGCATCAGTAGCTGCAACAGATAAAATTTTCTTTTCAACCGTAACATCAGGAACGATTCCACGAAACTCTTCAGCAGCAGTACCACGAAGGATTGATTTTTCAATTGCTTTGAAAGTACGTTTTGCAAGTAAGTTTGGAACGTACTCATGCATATTTGTTGCAGCATCATTAATTAGCTGATTTGTAAGAGCAATGTAGGCTCCAGCTCGTTTTTGATTCAAAGAGATTTCCCCTAGAGACATTGATTCTTCTAATAAGTTCTGTGCTTCTCCAACGAACATACCAACTCCAACAGCAGTTTCTCTTGGAATCTTTACTGAACCGTTTGCAGATGGAATCTTACGAGCACGAGCAAATACTGGAGAAGTTTCTTCTAACTTTTCAACAATAATGTCCGCAACTGCGGTCGGAATCACCGCTTCATTTCCAGAAGTAAGTTGTAAGTTACGAAAGCTATCGTTAAACTCACGGATTTCTGTATCTTTACGAACTTCTACTTCATTTTTATAACTACCATATCTAAATTCTGTTTTTTCCATTTTGTGTTTCTCCTCTTCTTTTTTAATTTCTGCTAAACTCGGAATCTCAACTTCTTCAATCAAGTTGATACCCCTAGAGGCTATCGTTGATTGGCTATAAGCAGGATTTTTCACAACTGAGACTTCGTAGAGAGCAAGCTCATCAATTGTTCTTTCAAAAAGACCATTTCCAAGAGACTTCCAAGAATCCGAAAGGGTTCTAAAACCAAATGACATATTTCTGAGAATTCCGTCATTTATAAGTTGGTAGTAATCGCGACCCCACGTGGTTTGAGAAATTGTAGCGGACATAAATAAGCCTTGCTCATCTTCTCGTAGTTGCAATGAACCATTACGAGTGGAAGCAAGGATAAGTTTTGAATTATGTTCAGCTAAGAAATCGATGTCTTGTTCCGCATTTAGAATTGCTTTAGAGAAAGCTCCTTTTGCAATCTTTTCAACGAATCTCTTGGTAGTACCAAGGATGTTGCTCAATTGATCCGTTTTATTAACGTAGCCACTCACGGTCATCGCTCCATCTTCATTAGCACGTAACTCAGCGCTAGCAACACGTAGTTCCATTTTCATAATCTCTTTCACTCCCATATAAAATTTGCTTGCCGAAGCAAACCTGAAAAATGGCAAAAATAAAAAGACGTACCCCGAAGGATACGCCTCTTCAAAAAGAAAAAATCGATAGGAAACGATAGAACTCATTCTGTCGTTTTATATTATTAGTAGCTACCATTAAAGTAGCTCTAGATGACAATTGTAAAAAGAAGAAGGAAGTTGGAAATAGGATTAACCAACTCCCCCAATGAACCTTAAAGCCTTTGCAAAAACTTTAAAACTCAACTACGAAATCGAAATGAAATTGAATCCACCTATCATGATGAAAGATGGAACAGATATATAAAGCAAATCGGAGTATACTTTATACATCTCTCATTAAATAATATATATAACTAGAAGATTTTAGACGAAATTTTGCTTGTTGAAACAACTCTCTCAATAAATAATATATACAAAGCAAGGATTCTGTACGAGTTTGCGACAACAAAAAATAATTTCTGCACTTATTTCTTTTTAAAGATAGCCATCAGGCTACCTTAGAATATTTTTTTATTTCACATTGTTTTACAGGAATCCTACTGAATACATATACTGTGCAATCATTATCAATCAATCTAGCTCTTCCAACTGCTTGCTCTAAGTCAGAAGATGTTTGCCATAAATGAACTTCCCTAGCATTGTAGTCATTTTGGTTAGCAAAAGTATTGATCGCGAATTGATAACCATGTTCCTCCATTTGCTGCATCTTAAAGTCAAAATCAATTGTTTCCCTCTGAGAGTTATAATTGATTGATTTAGGTAATTCTCCAAAGATTTGATAAGTTAATATCGCTAACTTCCAAGGTGGTAAACTCGGAGTGCCAATTACAACAATATTTTTGCCATTTAGCTCATCATAACCAGCACAATTGCCAAAGTGTATCTTCTCATGGACCTTATTATCTTTAAATAGATACTTCATTGTTTTGTTAGTGATAAGAGCTTCATAATTAAAAGGTTTAATTTCTTCTTTGATAGATTCAGCAAAATTAGTATTTTTTAAAGCTATTTTCGATGTAGAACGATCTGCGAATAGTACAACCTTACCTTTACTTTCAATTGAAGGAATTTCAATCCAATTCGTCATGACGTTTACGTGTCTTTGATATAAAGGTACGTGAATTTTCTTGTTTAATGTAGCGCTCATTATCATAACTTTCTTGTGATAGAAAGCAGTCAATAAAGACGAAACACAAGTAGTTTCAAGTTCGTTCTTTTTATTTCGATGCGATATTAAACAGTCTGATTCTAAAGCTGCGAATAAATTATTTTTAATCATAGAATTCTTCATGATGATTGAAGCTAACTTATTACTGTTCTGTTTGAAGAAATATTTATATGGATTTGGTGTTAGTTCTAATCTGCTCCTTTGTATTAATTCCATAAATTTTTTCACTTTATACACAATTTCTTTCTCAACTTCATTTAACTCTGCATCTATACCAAAGCCCTTGCCATTCACAGTAGCGACCAGTTGGTTTAACTCATACAACAATGCTTCAGTTGAATACGTCTCGTCAGCTAACATCTCATTAATTGGGTCCTCGTCAATAATAATAGAATCGACTTCAGGAGGATCAATCCCCTCTAAAAATCCATCTGCAAAACGTTTATGAGTAATGATAAAGAATGCCTGCTTAGTAGATAGGGCTTGTTTATATTTTTCATGTTTAGCTTTAATTTCTTCGTCATCACACTTCTCAATAGCTTTGTTCCTATAATCCGAGGCTTGTTTACCAAGGCCTTTCCTTCTGGCTTCAATCATCTTTTCTCTTTCAGAGCAATCAGGAATTTCTTTATCATCAACAGGGTCAATAATTACTACTTTTAAATTTGGATGTTTATTTTCCACTTTCACTTTTAATTCTCGTCCCAGTTTTTTTGTAGGAACAACAAATAGAACTTTCTCTCTTGCAAGTTCAGCGACTGTATGTGATTTACCAATTCCTGTATCAGCTTTCAAAAGCCAAACTTCTTTCTTATGTGATTTTAGATAGTCGGTAAGATGCTGTTTTAATTTTAGTCGGCCTTCTTCTTTCGAAATAGTTTCCATACCGCGAACCTTTATTGTTGGTTGCAATCGATTATTTATAGCTTGAGATAAAAATTGATATTCAAACTTTCCATCTCCTACAACTCTTTGATAGGCCAATGGTTGCACGTAAGATTTTGCTAAATGTATGATAGGGAAATCTTGGGTCATTCTTCTGTCTTTGATAACTGATCTTAATGCTCGAAATTCAATAGCATTCGTATAAACCCATAATAATTCTTCATTAGTTAGTTCTTCCTTTTTGAGCCACTTGTCAATTAACTCTGATGAACCTTGAATCTTATCTAGTGGCTGTCGATAATCGTTTTCATTTTTAATTTTAATCTTTAGTAACTTCTCTCGTTGAAATGAAAATACCAAACCACCATGCTTAACCATGTCTTCTCCATTATTAGACTCAGAGAATATAGTACCGTCATCAATTGTGATTGCAGGAAGAGTATTATACATGTTGAGCTTACAATGCTTAGCAAATCTGTTTGAGTTATGACGCAACTCTCCAATTGAGAGCTCTCTTAAGAATGATATAAATAAATCAAACAACTCAACTCGAAAAGATACATTTTTTGACTCCTCTATTATAAATTTAATAGAGATGTCACTTTTTGTATCTTTTCGCACCTCATATGCTCCATTATCTACTGAGCGCCCAGCTAATTTCTTAATCATACCAGCTAGTGCCTCATTAACTCTTTCATCAGAGCTTAACTCAACATTAACAAATATATGAGCAGCAAAAAATTTATGATTAATTCCTTTGCTCTTAAGTCTGTTTGATTCCTTCTGATTTGCATTTATAAGAATAATCATATTAGATCCTCCTGTTAGATTTAATTTTTAGTGAGATAATGAAGAAATCGTTGCTTTATTGGACTTATTCTTGACTTCTGAAGATAGTGTTTATTACTGATAAACCATTCCTCAAAATTTTTTTCTTCTTTTAGTATTGATTCAAACTGTTCTTCATCTTCCTTATAGAATGGACATTTAAGTTGTTCAGGCTCATGAGCTTTCATTCTTTCAATTTGAACTAGAGTTTCCTGTCGTAGTTTTTCAAATGTATCCATTACAGATTCCTCCTAAATTGATTTCTTTCACAATACTTTTATATACCGTTCGCAAAAAACGTAAATCAATCTGGGGAATAAAATTGGAATTTTATATTAAAGGCGGAAGAATATACGGGGTAAAAACAAAAAAATAAGCACCAGTTTTTCAACCAGTGCTTTCATTTCGTTTTTATTATCTTGTCATTCGATAGATGTCGCTCTCTACTGTTTTTAATCTTTTTTTTAGATCCTCAACTCTTACTTGCTTAAACTGATAGCCATCGCCCTCAAGTCTTTTTTCAATTCTACCTAATCGTTTGTTTACCTCAGAGAAACTAGCTCTTACTTCTTCTCGGAACTCTGTAAGTTCTTCGCGCATCTGTTTTTGTTCATCACGAAACTTTTCTTGTTCCTTCTGAATTTCAGCCAACATTTCAAGAATTTGTTTTTCCATTTTCAACAACTCCTATTCATTTATTATAAAGTATCTTGTAATTCCTTATTACTCTTTATCAAAAGTTATATAAAGCAAAAATTGATTATCACCTAGAGAATCTCACACGATATTTTTTGATGCTACTTCTTCGCTTTTTCGTCGTCATCGACGTTTTTTAGCATATTTGTAACTTGTGCACTGTTTAACTCCTTCTCATTTTGATATTTAATTACCTGCATTTCTAAAAGGTCAATTCTCCTTCCTAAAGAATAATATTGTTCTCTAAGCTCTTTCCCTAACGTATCTAATGTTTTCACAAGTGAATCAATATTTATTTCAATTACAGCTATTCTTCTTCCAATCTCAGAATCAATCTTGTCAAAGCGTTCATGAATGCCTGAAACCGTATTACGATTAATTCTTATAATTTTCTCTAAAATCACTTTTTCATCTACCATTTTTATTCTCCCTCCTAATTTTCATCTGTATGATTTGCAAATAAAATACAATTAAATATATATCCCTCAAATTAGAATGCAATCGTGGGATTTCTGGAGCTTCTGAGGGCTATTCTAGTTAATGATTAAAAAGGTAACTCGTCATTATCAATCTCAAAGCGATTATGTAATCCATAATTTGGTTTACTCTTATTTATTTCTTTATTCGAAAGCTCCCTCATCACTTCTTGATACTCCGTGAATTCATCTGAGTGCTTATAATCCGAATTATCACAAATAATCTCTAATGACTTATAAGCATATCCCCTAATTTTATCTACTGGAACATTTAGGTATCTACCACTTTCAATAGTATCGTTCACGAATTTGCTTATTAAAGTATTCCATTGTTTTTTAGAGTATCTGCCAACAGAGAACTGAGTATAAAATTCATTACATGAGTTCGTAAGTAATTCCTCAAACTCATTAGTTGTTGGAGATTCCTTGTAATTACAATTGAAATTATATTTATTATCTTTATATTGTTCTTTTTTATTTTTCTTTTTAATAGTTGATCCCTTTTGTACAGGCTTGCTGTTCTCTTTGGGCAATGCTAGGGTTTCCCTTTGGTCAAAGCTGGAGCTCCTGTCTTGCTGTGCTATCTCTGGATTTGTTGATACATCCAGGTCTTCCCTTTTGTCAGAGCTAGGATTTACCTCCGAAAGTAATTCTTGAACAATCTTGTCTGTGATACTAAAGTACTTCTTAGAAGGTACTCCCATAACCTTAGTTTCAATATAACCAGCTTGCTCTAATTCCTTAATAGCTTTTAACTGCTGTTTATATGACAGAGCTGTTTCTTCTTCCAAAGTGTCACTCGTTAAAAAGAAATACTCTTTTCCCTCTTTAACTGTTAGCATACCTTTATTAGAAAAGCTTTCGTAACTTGAACATAACTGTCCAAAAATAATAGCTCCGTTAACTGATACCGTATGAGCTAGCTCTTTGTTATACATGACAAATCCGTTCCCACTTAAAACTGATATTAGTTTCATGCTTCTCTCTACTCTCCTTGACACAGAAGAAAAAGACTACATATAATACTGATGTAGAAGTTATTCTTCTGCTCTTATTTATTAAGAGATGGTGGAGCGGCCAAACTCATATACCATCTCTTATTTAATTATATATTTTATCTGAATATTCGTAAATCTAAAGATTCAAACCTTTCAATGCACCGTATTCTTTATGCTTCTGTTCCAAATCTTGTCCCCACAGATTTACATACCTTTTAGTGACCGTAATATCTGTATGACCAAGTAAATGCATTAAAGAAAAAGCATCTAAGCCAGATACTATCATTCTTTTTGCCATAGTGTGTCTGAATGTATGAGGACTAACTCGTTTACTTATCTTAGCTTCCTTACCGTACTTTGTAAGTCTCGTTTGAATACTATGAGGATTCAATTCTTTATTATCTTGACTAATAAACAGCTTATTAGTAGCAACTTCCCCTCGAACTTTAATATAACTTTCTAATCGCTCTTGAGTCGTATCAGATAAATAAACTGTTCTTTCAAATAGATTTTTTGTTCTTCTAATAATTAATTTGTTATGCCGAACATCTTCTACCTTGATTCCAACTAGTTCAGACAATCTTACCCCTGTATCTAGAAAAACAAGTAAGATCACTTCATCTCTAAAACCCACAAACGTTTTTTGTTTTCTTATTGTTTTAATCAATTTCTCTATCTCTTGATTATCTAAAGTTTCGATTGTTTTCTGTCTATCACGTAATAATTTGATATTTTTCATTGGATTCTTATCAATCAGCTTATTCTTATCTAAAAAGTTATAAAATGATCGGAGAGCACGTAAACGAGTATTAATAGTTGTGACCTTCATCAACTGTTTACTTTTCAAAATTAAATCCTCTACGTCCTTCTGCTCCCATTCCACTAACTGTTTATTAACAATCTTCTTTGCACCATGAAATTCATTCTTGTAGTACCCTATTGTTGCTGGTCTCAAGTTTCTTAAATAACAATCCTTAAAAAATTTTTCATAAGCCTCTTCATCAGAAATTTTCTTCTTAATAATTTTCAGTTCTTCATCTGTTAATTCTCCACGTCTTTTCACCATAACCTCCTACGCACACGATTCACCGCACACGATTTTAGATTATTTTGTCGTGTTGAAAAAACAAAAAAAAGACTCCAACATTTCTGTTGAAGTCTTGATTTCATCACGTTTGCTTGATACCGATGGTCGGGGTCGAACCGACACTCCCGAAGGAACACGATTTTGAGTCGTGCGCGTCTGCCAATTCCGCCACATCGGCATAATAAGAAAGGCGGCAACCGGATTCGAACCGGTGGTAAAGGTTTTGCAGACCTCTGCCTTACCACTTGGCTATGCCGCCATATTAAATTAAAATGGAGCGGAAGACGGGATTCGAACCCGCGACCCCAACCTTGGCAAGGTTGTATTCTACCACTGAACTACTTCCGCAAAAATGGCTGGGCTAGCTGGATTCGAACCAGCGCATGACGGAGTCAAAGTCCGTTGCCTTACCGCTTGGCTATAGCCCACCGAAGTTTTAATTCATTATATGCAAGTAATCATTACATTATTTGTAATTTTCAAAATAAAAATGGGGCGACTGATGGGAATCGAACCCACGAATGCCGGAGCCACAATCCGGTGCGTTAACCACTTCGCCACAACCGCCATGTTGTGTTTTGGCAGGGGTAGTAGGAATTGAACCCACACTGGAGGTTTTGGAGACCTCTGTTCTACCTTTAAACTATACCCCTGTATAAAATGTAAATGGTGGAGGGGGGCAGATTCGAACTGCCGAACCCGAAGGAGCGGATTTACAGTCCGCCGCGTTTAGCCACTTCGCTACCCCTCCGAAACTTACATGGTGCCGGCTAGAGGACTTGAACCCCCAACCTACTGATTACAAGTCAGTTGCTCTACCAATTGAGCTAAGCCGGCATATTTAGTTGAAAATGGTGGCTCGGGACGGAATCGAACCGCCGACACGAGGATTTTCAGTCCTCTGCTCTACCGACTGAGCTACCGAGCCAGAAATAAATGGCGGTCCCGACCGGGGTCGAACCGGCGATCTCCTGCGTGACAGGCAGGCATGTTAACCACTACACCACGGGACCATTTGGTTGCGGGGACAGGATTTGAACCTGCGACCTTCGGGTTATGAGCCCGACGAGCTACCGGACTGCTCCACCCCGCGACAATACTATTCATATACTATATTTATATATGGTGGAGGATGACGGGATCGAACCGCCGACCCCCTGCTTGTAAGGCAGGTGCTCTCCCAGCTGAGCTAATCCTCCAAAGTGGTGACCCGTACGGGATTCGAACCCGTGTTACCGCCGTGAAAGGGCGGTGTCTTAACCACTTGACCAACGGGCCAAAAATATCATGGCGGAGAGCAAGGGATTCGAACCCTTGATACGCTTGTGACGTATACACGATTTCCAATCGTGCTCCTTCGGCCAACTCGGACAGCTCTCCAATCATGGCTCCGCAGGTAGGACTCGAACCTACGACCGATCGGTTAACAGCCGATAGCTCTACCGCTGAGCTACTGCGGAATACTGTTAGCCTGGCAACGTCCTACTCTCACAGGGGCAAGGCCCCAACTACCATCGGCGCTAGAGAGCTTAACTTCCGTGTTCGGTATGGGAACGGGTGTGACCTCTCTGCCATCATTACCAGACTATATTCACTAGAGACAAACATTATTATACTTGATTGATTAAAAAAGTCAATAAGTTTTTTATATTCTCTCAAAACTAGATAACACTTGCTTCATATTATATGGTTAAGTCCTCGATCTATTAGTATTCGTCAGCTCCACATGTCACCATGCTTCCACCTCGAACCTATCAACCTGATCATCTTTCAGGGATCTTACTAGCTTACGCTATGGGAAATCTCATCTTGAGGGGGGCTTCATGCTTAGATGCTTTCAGCACTTATCCCTTCCGCACATAGCTACCCAGCTATGCCCTTGGCAGAACAACTGGTACACCAGCGGTGCGTCCATCCCGGTCCTCTCGTACTAAGGACAGCTCCTCTCAAATTTCCTACGCCCACGACGGATAGGGACCGAACTGTCTCACGACGTTCTGAACCCAGCTCGCGTACCGCTTTAATGGGCGAACAGCCCAACCCTTGGGACCGACTACAGCCCCAGGATGCGATGAGCCGACATCGAGGTGCCAAACCTCCCCGTCGATGTGGACTCTTGGGGGAGATAAGCCTGTTATCCCCGGGTAGCTTTTATCCGTTGAGCGATGGCCCTTCCATGCGGAACCACCGGATCACTAAGCCCGACTTTCGTCCCTGCTCGACTTGTAGGTCTCGCAGTCAAGCTCCCTTATGCCTTTGCACTCTACGAATGATTTCCAACCATTCTGAGGGAACCTTTGGGCGCCTCCGTTACACTTTAGGAGGCGACCGCCCCAGTCAAACTGCCCACCTGACACTGTCTCCCGGGTCGATAAGACCCGTAGGTTAGAATTTCAATACAGTCAGGGCGGTATCCCACCAGCGCCTCCACCGAAGCTAGCGCTCCGGCTTCAAAGGCTCCCGCCTATCCTGTACAAACTGTACCAAAATTCAATATCAGGCTACAGTAAAGCTCCACGGGGTCTTTCCGTCCTGTCGCGGGTAACCTGCATCTTCACAGGTACTATAATTTCACCGAGTCTCTGGTTGAGACAGTGCCCAAATCGTTACACCTTTCGTGCGGGTCGGAACTTACCCGACAAGGAATTTCGCTACCTTAGGACCGTTATAGTTACGGCCGCCGTTTACTGGGGCTTCAGTTCAGAGCTTCGCTTGCGCTAACCCCTCTCCTTAACCTTCCAGCACCGGGCAGGTGTCAGCCCTATACTTCGCCTTACGGCTTCGCAGAGACCTGTGTTTTGCTAAACAGTCGCTTGGGCCTATTCACTGCGGCTTTCCGTTAAGAAAGCACCCCTTCTCCCGAAGTTACGGGGTCATTTTGCCGAGTTCCTTAACCAGAGTTCTCTCGCACACCTTAGGATTCTCTCCTCGCCTACCTGTGTCGGTTTGCGGTACAGGCACCTTTTATCTCGCTAGAAGCTTTTCTTGGCAGCGGGGAATCAAAGACTTCGCTCCATAAGGAGCTTCCCCATCACAGCTCAGCCTTCACGATAAGCGGATTTGCCTACTTATCAGCCTAACTGCTTGGACGTGCACAACCAATCGCACGCTTCTTCTATCCTTCTGCGTCCCTCCATTGCTCAAACGATAAAGAGGTGGTACAGGAATATCAACCTGTTGTCCATCGCCTACGCCTGTCGGCCTCGGCTTAGGTCCTGACTAACCCTGAGCGGACGAGCCTTCCTCAGGAAACCTTAGGCATTCGGTGGACGGGATTCTCACCCGTCTTTCGCTACTCATACCGGCATTCTCACTTCTAAGCACTCCACCAGTCCTTCCGGTCTGACTTCACTGTCCTTAGAACGCTCCCCTACCACTGATACCATAGGTATCAATCCGCAGCTTCGGTGGTGTATTTAGCCCCGGTACATTTTCGGCGCAGAGTCACTCGACTAGTGAGCTATTACGCACTCTTTAAATGGTGGCTGCTTCTAAGCCAACATCCTAGTTGTCTAAGCAACTCCACATCCTTTTCCACTTAATACACACTTTGGGACCTTAGCTGGCGGTCTGGGCTGTTTCCCTTTTGACTACGGATCTTATCACTCGCAGTCTGACTCCTAAGGATAAGTCATTGGCATTCGGAGTTTGACTGAATTCGGTAATCCGATGAGGACCCTAGTTCAATCAGTGCTCTACCTCCAAGACTCTTACACTTAAGGCTAGCCTAAAGCTATTTCGGGAGAACCAGCTATCTCCAGGTTCGATTGGAATTTCTCCGCTACCCACACCTCATCCCGCACTTTTCAACGTGCGTGGGTTCGGGCCTCCATTCAGTGTTACCTGAACTTCACCCTGGACATGGGTAGATCACCTGGTTTCGGGTCTACGACCACGTACTAAACGCCCTATTCAGACTCGCTTTCGCTACGGCTCCGCCTCTTCAGCTTAACCTCGCACGGGATCGTAACTCGCCGGTTCATTCTACAAAAGGCACGCCATCACCCATTAACGGGCTCTGACTATTTGTAGGCACACGGTTTCAGGATCTCTTTCACTCCCCTTCCGGGTGCTTTTCACCTTTCCCTCACGGTACTGGTTCACTATCGATCACTAGGTAGTATTTAGCCTTGGGAGATGGTCCTCCCGGATTCCGACGGAATTTCACGTGTTCCGCCATACTCAGGATACATTCAAGAGAGAACGAAGTTTCGACTACGGGGTTGTTACCCTCTGTGACGAGCCTTTCCAGACTGCTTCGTCTACCTCGTTCCTTTGTAACTCCGTATAGAATGTCCTACAACCCCAAGAGGCAAGCCTCTTGGTTTGGGCTAGATTCCGTTTCGCTCGCCGCTACTCAGGAAATCGCATTTGCTTTCTCTTCCTCCAGGTACTTAGATGTTTCAGTTCCCTGGGTCTGTCTTCCATACCCTATGTATTCAGGTAAGGATACCATACCATTACGTATAGTGGGTTTCCCCATTCGGAAATCTTCGGATCAAAGCTTACTTACAGCTCCCCGAAGCATATCGGCGTTAGTCCCGTCCTTCATCGACTCCTAGTGTCAAGGCATCCACCGTGCGCCCTTTCTAACTTAACCAAACTAAAATTAAAAATATGAGCTACACTGTTATCTAGTTTTCAAAGAACATACATTTATTTCTGAGAGATAGTTCTCTCAAAACTGAACAAAACGAAACACGGAAACTTATATTGATGAACAGCGTTCATCAATTCTCCATAGAAAGGAGGTGATCCAGCCGCACCTTCCGATACGGCTACCTTGTTACGACTTCACCCCAATCATCTGTCCCACCTTAGGCGGCTGGCTCCATAAAGGTTACCCCACCGACTTCGGGTGTTACAAACTCTCGTGGTGTGACGGGCGGTGTGTACAAGGCCCGGGAACGTATTCACCGCGGCATGCTGATCCGCGATTACTAGCGATTCCAGCTTCATGTAGGCGAGTTGCAGCCTACAATCCGAACTGAGAACGGTTTTATGAGATTAGCTCCACCTCGCGGTCTTGCAGCTCTTTGTACCGTCCATTGTAGCACGTGTGTAGCCCAGGTCATAAGGGGCATGATGATTTGACGTCATCCCCACCTTCCTCCGGTTTGTCACCGGCAGTCACCTTAGAGTGCCCAACTTAATGATGGCAACTAAGATCAAGGGTTGCGCTCGTTGCGGGACTTAACCCAACATCTCACGACACGAGCTGACGACAACCATGCACCACCTGTCACTCTGCTCCCGAAGGAGAAGCCCTATCTCTAGGGTTGTCAGAGGATGTCAAGACCTGGTAAGGTTCTTCGCGTTGCTTCGAATTAAACCACATGCTCCACCGCTTGTGCGGGCCCCCGTCAATTCCTTTGAGTTTCAGCCTTGCGGCCGTACTCCCCAGGCGGAGTGCTTAATGCGTTAACTTCAGCACTAAAGGGCGGAAACCCTCTAACACTTAGCACTCATCGTTTACGGCGTGGACTACCAGGGTATCTAATCCTGTTTGCTCCCCACGCTTTCGCGCCTCAGTGTCAGTTACAGACCAGAAAGTCGCCTTCGCCACTGGTGTTCCTCCATATCTCTACGCATTTCACCGCTACACATGGAATTCCACTTTCCTCTTCTGCACTCAAGTCTCCCAGTTTCCAATGACCCTCCACGGTTGAGCCGTGGGCTTTCACATCAGACTTAAGAAACCACCTGCGCGCGCTTTACGCCCAATAATTCCGGATAACGCTTGCCACCTACGTATTACCGCGGCTGCTGGCACGTAGTTAGCCGTGGCTTTCTGGTTAGGTACCGTCAAGGTGCCAGCTTATTCAACTAGCACTTGTTCTTCCCTAACAACAGAGTTTTACGACCCGAAAGCCTTCATCACTCACGCGGCGTTGCTCCGTCAGACTTTCGTCCATTGCGGAAGATTCCCTACTGCTGCCTCCCGTAGGAGTCTGGGCCGTGTCTCAGTCCCAGTGTGGCCGATCACCCTCTCAGGTCGGCTACGCATCGTTGCCTTGGTGAGCCGTTACCTCACCAACTAGCTAATGCGACGCGGGTCCATCCATAAGTGACAGCCGAAGCCGCCTTTCAATTTCGCACCATGTGGTGCAAAATATTATCCGGTATTAGCCCCGGTTTCCCGGAGTTATCCCAGTCTTATGGGCAGGTTACCCACGTGTTACTCACCCGTCCGCCGCTAACTTCATAAGAGCAAGCTCTTAATCCATTCGCTCGACTTGCATGTATTAGGCACGCCGCCAGCGTTCATCCTGAGCCAGGATCAAACTCTCCAATAAAGTTAGTTTGTCTAGCATCTAAAATAAAAATTGACGTTTCACGTTGTTTGTTTCGTTCAGTTTTCAAAGAACTCGTTTGTCGCTCATTTGCGACTTCCTTATGTTAACATCTTCATTTTTCAATGTCAACTAAGTTTTTTAATTTCTTTTTTCGCCTTCTGCCATTTCGCATCGGCGACGGTTATTAATATATCACGCGGGTTATACATGGTCAATACTTTTCATAAAAAATTTCACATCCCGTTTACTTCTTTTTTCATTACACCATTTTAACAAACCTAACCTCTTCTAAAGCAAAAATTCAAAATTTTGTGTTATATTGTTGCTATAGGAGCGTGATGGGCATGGGAATTAAATATTCGAACAAAATCAATAAAATTCGAACCTTTGCGTTAAGTTTAGTATTTATCGGACTCTTCATTGCATACTTAGGCGTCTTTTTTCGAGAGAACATCATTGTCATGACTACCTTTATGATGCTCGGTTTTCTAGCAGTTATCGCCAGTACTTTTGTTTACTTTTGGATTGGGATGTTATCTACAAAGACTTTACAGATTATGTGTCCAAGCTGTAATAAACCAACAAAGATGCTCGGCCGAGTAGACGCATGTATGCATTGCAATCAACCCTTAACGCTTGATCGTACTTTAGAAGGAAAAGAGTTTGATGAGAAATATAACAAGAAAAACTATAAAGCATAAAATGGGTTTATATAATAAAGAAAGAGGTCAACGTAGCCGTCAGCCTCTTTCTTTATTATATATTATGCCTTATGACATTCTGGACATACGCCATAAATCTCTAAACGATGACTATTAATAACAAAGCCCGTTGTTTTTGCAGCTTCATCTTCAAGTTTTTCCAAGCCTCCATAAGGAAAATCAACAATCTTACCACATTTTTCACAAATAACATGGTAATGCTGACCTGTAACATAATCAAATCTACTTGAAGCGTCTCCATAAGTCAGTTCCTTAACAAGCCCAACCTCTTTAAATACACGTAAGTTATTGTAGACAGTTGCAACGCTCATATTTGGGAACTTGCCTTCTAACGCTTTATAAATTTCATCCGCTGTTGGGTGCGTCATAGATTCCACAAGGTACTCTAAAATAGCATGACGCTGTGGAGTAATGCGTACACCCGTATTCTTCAGCATTTCTAGCGCTTCTTTTAATTCTTCTTTGACCACCGTCATGCACCCCGATTCTATACGGATTATTATTTTATAATTCTTATAAAGAGTGTACTCCTTTTCTTATCAATCGTCAATATTTCTACTATATCTATATGATTTATTTTTCACCTAACCTTATTCTTATGTATGTTTGTCCCTTCTTTATACATTCACATAGAAAAAAGTGCGAAATAATCGCACTTGGAATACTATCATCTGAGGAGGTATGCCCTACCCTTTTAATGTATGAAACATCAGCGAAAGGGTATAGGCATACGCCTCGTAGTACTTACCTCATAATAAATTCCCTTTCATTCTTTGTTCATGCAGGGACTTAATTTAAACATGAAAGGACGTCTTCAATATGCCCTTTCACCTTTACTTTTCGCCATTCTTTTACCAGTTCACCATCTTTATTAATGAGAAACGTGGATCTTTCAATTCCCATGTACTCTTTCCCAAAATTCTTTTTCAACTTCCATACATCGTATAGTCCCGCCACTTTATGATCCTCATCTACTAAAAGTACGAATGGCAAATCATGCTTTTCAATAAACTTCAAATGTCTATTCGCTGGATCTGGACTTACCCCAAGTATAACTGTATCTTTTTCTTGGAATATTCCGTATGCATCACGAAAATCACATGCTTCTGTTGTACATCCTGGTGTCATATCTTTCGGATAAAAATATAACACTACATTTTTCCCGTGAAAATCTGATAATGTAATCTGCTCTCCGTCACTTCCTTCTAGTGTAAAATCCGGTGCCATTTCTCCTACTGCGACCATCTTTGTCACTCCTTGTCTTTTCCTTCTACTATAACAAATGTTATTTTATTTTTCATTGTCTATCACGGTCCGAACTACGAATGCAAACGGCAAAGTATATCCAATCAGCGCCTCAATAATTGCCATCCAGCGTCCAATTCCAACAGGAGTTACATCACCATATCCAACTGATAATAAAGTAACCGCACTAAAATATAAACACACTTCTACAAGTTGGAACGAATGGACATTTAAACTTTCTCCATCTTCTTTTAAAGTAGCAAATCCAATTTCCTCTAATACAACATAACTTAATCCAAATGCGATCAGCACCGTTGTATAAATTAGAAATAATGAAGTTAGGTTATACAAAGAAAAGAAACGCTTCGAATCTGAGTATGAGCTCCACAATATTTGAATACTTCGTAACACAGCAATCGCTGCAATTAATAAAATAAGTCCCCATAACATGTCCTCCACCTCATCCTATATGTATGAGGACAAAGAACAATTTATCCCATGGTAGCTGAAACTCATATCCCCTTCGTCAGTTTCCAGCACCACGATATTTCTTCACTCCAAAATTCCAAAGCGTAATTGCAATTGTAAAACAAATCACACCAACAATTGGTGTCGCAAACGCATAACTGTTCCACTCTGTCTTTCTAAGAAAATATGCCGCTGGATATACACCAACAAATGCAAATGGTAATACAAACGTTAAAATAAAACGAATCACACGGTTATAAATATTTACCGGATAACGTCCATAATTTCCTATATTATACATCAGTGGCATAATAGAACTTTTTGCATCAGACCAAAAACCGATACTTGCAAGTGTCACAAATATCCCACCATACACAAGTGCTCCTCCCGCTACCATAAACAAGAACAGAAAGAAATCGTACCAATAAAAAGATAATTCAAGTTGTACTGCCGCATATCCCATTACAATAATCCCAGTCACTGCACCAATTAAAGACTCCAGTTCCATCCTCTCTAATATAATCTGGAATAAACTATGAATGGGCCTTGTTAAAACGCGATCCATTTCTCCCTTAATAATATATCTATCATTAAAGTCCCATATATTAAAGAAAGCAGAAAAGATTGCAAACGGTACTAAGAAAAACCCATAAATAAAGATTACTTCTTCTCGGCTCCATCCTTTTAACGCTTGTGTATGTCCAAAAACGACAAGGATGAAAATTAAATTGACAGCTTGTAATAGTAAATCAGATAATAACCCAACGATAAAATCGCCGCGATACTCAAGTTTTGTTTTTATGTATTGGCTCGCATATTGCAAAAACAGTTTTATATATAGCATCTCATCATCCCCCTTGTACAATTAGGCGTTTTCTCGCCGTTTTCCACATCAGCACAATCGGAATAATAAGCACTACTGCCCAAATCATTTGAAATAATAAAGCTTGATACAACTTACTCCCTTGTATACCTTCAGAGAAAATCATACTCGGAATATAACTGATTGCTTGAAACGGTAAAAATACCATTGCTTTTTGAGCCCATAGCGGATAAAAGCTAATTGGTAATAATAAACCTGAAAATAAATCAATAACCACACGTTTTGCATACATAATTCCACTGTTATTAAATAAGAAAAAGGTGAGCATGCCTGTCATTAAATTAATTTGCGTATTAATAATAAAGCTGAATATTAACGATAAGAAAAAGTATAACCACGTTTGAAAATTCGTTGTAATTTGTAATGAGAATAAAAGTGTAACAATAATCATGCCGGGAATAGAAAAGAATGCAAAACGGAAGATTCCCTCTCCAAGACCTTGCATAACTTTCATTCCTAAATAATTGTATGGACGAATTAATTCAATGGCTACACGTCCCTCTTGAATTTCCATCGCAATTTCTCTGTCAATGTTATTAAAATAAAAAGCCCGAGCCATCCATGCAATAGCAATATAAGTTGTCATTTGAGAAATCGATAAACTCTCAATATTCTCTTTTCCACTGTAAATAGCTTGCCATAAAAAATAATATGCTCCGATGTTAATCGTATAAATTAAAATTCCACTATAGTAGTTTGTTCGGTAAGCAAGCATCATTAAAAAACGAACACGAATCATTTCAATATACTTACCCATGAATCATACCCTCTTCATAAATATTACGGATAATCTCTTCTGTCGAAACTTCATTAATTTTTAAATCTTTAATTTGAAAAGCTTGAACTACTTTAGAAATGAGCATAGAAATTATAACTTCTTCATTTGGGATTTTCGCAATCCATGTATATTCTTCTTTCCCTTCTGACCAAGCTACATGATTATCCGGCATTAACATTGATAATTGTTGATATGAAACTGGTGCAGTAAATTGAAAATGTATTTCTTTTTCTGCCCCCCACTGCGAACGAAGCTTTTTTAATGATCCGTCATACATAATATTTCCTTCATCCAACATAATAACGCGTTCACACAAGGCTTCAATATCAGTAATATCATGTGTTGTTAACAAAATTGTTGTTTTATAACGCTCATTCATTTCCTTTAAAAACTCACGGATTTTTAACTTTACGAGAACATCTAATCCAATCGTTGGCTCGTCTAAAAATAAAAGTGGTGGATTATGAATTAATGCCGCCGCTAATTCACAACGCATTCTTTGGCCAAGCGATAACTTTCGTACCGGCTTATCTAACAAAGGCCCAATATCTAACGTTTCAATAACGTGCTCCATATGTTCCTTATACTCCGCGTCCGATACACCATACACTTTCTTTAATAAGCGAAATGATTCTTGTACTGCAATATCCCACCAAAGCTGCGAACGTTGACCAAATACAACACCAATCGTTCTTACAAATTCTTCTCTCTGTTTATGTGGATTCATACCATTTACGGTAATTTGACCAGACGTTGGTGTTAAAATCCCAGTTAGCATTTTAATGGTTGTTGATTTTCCAGCACCATTTTCACCGATATAACCAACCATTTCACCTTGTTTTACAGTAAACGAAACATCATTCACCGCTGGTACTATTTTATAATTACGATTTAATAAATCACGAAACGCACCTTTTAAACCAGAGCGGCTTGAATATGATGTGAATTCTTTCCTTAATCCTTGTACTTCAATTACCGACTTCATAATCGGCCCCCTTCCTCGATACCACAACGAATAGTTTACCCAACTGCCATGCCTATCACAAACAATACGTCTTTTTGAAAAACATGTTAGAATAATACATAGATTTTTGTAAGGAGATGAATTGTAGTGAATTTCACAAAATCAGAAGCATTACATAAAGAAGCGTTAGAACATATCGTTGGTGGTGTTAACAGTCCTTCTCGTTCTTTCAAAGCAGTTGGTGGTGGATCACCTGTTGCAATGGAACGAGGAAAGGGTGCTTATTTTTGGGATGTAGATGGTAACAAATATATCGATTATTTAGCAGCATACGGTCCAATCATTACAGGACACGCTCACCCTCATGTAACAGAAGCAATTAAAACAGCAGCTGAAAATGGTGTACTATACGGAACACCAACAGCTCTAGAAGTAAAATTTGCAAAAATGTTAAAAGAAGCAATGCCTGCTTTAGATAAAGTTCGTTTCGTAAACTCTGGTACGGAATCCGTTATGACAACAATTCGCGTGGCTCGCGCTTATACAGGTCGCACAAAAATTATGAAATTTGCTGGATGCTACCACGGTCATTCAGACTTAGTGCTTGTAGCAGCTGGTTCTGGTCCTTCTACCCTTGGAACTCCCGATTCAGCTGGTGTACCACAAAGCATTGCACAAGAAGTTATTACTGTTCCATTTAATAATGTAGAGACATTAAAAGAAGCACTAGACAAATGGGGACATGAAGTAGCGGCTATTCTTGTAGAACCAATCGTTGGGAACTTCGGAATTGTGGAACCTAAACCTGGATTCTTAGAAAAAGTAAATGAGCTTGTTCACGAAGCTGGTGCACTTGTTATTTATGATGAAGTAATCACGGCTTTCCGTTTTATGTACGGCGGTGCTCAAGATTTACTTAGTGTAACGCCAGATTTAACAGCGCTTGGTAAAGTAATTGGCGGTGGCCTTCCAATCGGTGCATACGGTGGTAAGAAAGAGATTATGGAACAAGTCGCTCCTCTTGGCCCTGCATATCAAGCTGGTACAATGGCAGGAAATCCAGCATCTATGGCAGCTGGTATTGCATGCCTAGAAGTTCTTCAGCAAGAAGGCGTATATGAGAAATTAGATGAGCTTGGTGCAATGCTTGAAAAGGGTATTTTAGAACAAGCTGCAAAGCATAGTATCGATATTACAGTAAATCGTCTAAAAGGTGCATTAACTGTATACTTCACAACAGATACAATTGAAGATTATGACGCTGCTCAAAATACAGATGGGGAAATGTTCGGTAAATTCTTCAAGCTTATGCTTAATGAAGGGGTTAACTTAGCTCCATCTAAATACGAAGCTTGGTTCTTAACAACAGAACATACAAAAGAAGATATTGAATATACAATCGAAGCTGTCGGCAAGGCATTTTCTGCCTTAGCAAACGCATAATAAACTACATGCCCAAAAGAAAAAATAGAGGACGCCCTCTATTTTTTTCTTTTTTCTATTTCATAAATTGCACATCAATAGTATAATTATTCATAATTATCTGTTTTATTTCCAGGTTTATATTTATTGTTCTATTGTCTATAAGGCACTATACACTTCTATAAAAATCAGATTATTCACAACTTTATAACAGAGGGGGGATTGACGGATGCCTAACAATACAAATAAATGGACACCGTCTTTATTTCGAAATTATGCGAATGCAGAACACGATGCATGTGGAATCGTTTCCGTTATGGAAAAACAGAATGTCCCAACAAAGGCAAACATCGATCTTTGTATACAATCACTTGTAAAAATGAACCATCGCGCTGGCTTTATTAATGGTGAAGGCGATGGTATTGGCGTTCATATCGACTTACCGAAAGCCCTTTGGAAAGAAAAATTAAAAAATAGCGGATACAATCCAGCGATTGTGGATCATCCCCACTTTATCGTTGGACATTTTTTTCTAAACAAAAAAGAAAATCCTACTCTTTTAAAAAGCAGTATTCGTAATAAATTAAACAATCAAAATCTCACTGTTATTTTTGAAAGTGATGATGTTATAAATTCTGATGCCCTTGGTCCTCTTGGCAAACAAGAAGAGCCTGCATTTTGGCAAATTGCCATTCTTTCAGAAACAACACTAACCGAAAACATCGATCAAGTATTATTCGCTGTAACAATTGAAATTGAGGAAAATACAGCAATTCATGTTGCTTCATTAAGTCACCACCATGTTGTATACAAAGTTCTTGGTGCTGGTGATACACTTGTTGCCTACTATGACGATTTACAACATCCACTTATTGCATCAACAATGACACTTGGACATAATCGTTATTCTACCAATACATTATCTAATTTTTTTCGCGTACAACCATTTAGCATCCTCGGGCATAATGGTGAAATTAACACAATTTCCAAGTTACGTGATCAAGCCGAAATGATCGATGTACCACTTACTGCTGGAGGCAGTGATTCTCAAGATTTAAACCGCACCTTAGAAACACTTCTCGTTCAATACAACTACAGTCTATTTGAAGCAATGGATGTATTATTCCCACCAATTATTAATGAGATTAAATTATACGAGCCACACATGCAAGATCTATATACGTATATTCGTGAAGCATGGGGACATTTCGCTCAAGGACCTGCCGGGATTATTTCACGTTATAAAGATGAAGCTGTTTTTAGTGTAGATTCACTTGGTTTACGACCAGTTTGGAAAGTAGAAACAGAAAGTTCCTATATCTTTTCTTCTGAACCAGGTGTAGTATCACCATCTGAATATGTAGCAGAACCAAAAGCACTTGCTCCTGGGGAAAAAGTAGGTTTAAAGTGGAACACTCAAGGTGATCTCGTTCTCTACGAATATGAAACATATCAAGAAGAAGTATATAAACGGATGAAACAGCGTATTCAGTTTTCAGGCTATCATTTCAATTTATCTACTCCAGCTGCCGAAAAGATTGAAGGGCTATCTTGTCTCTCTCAAGTTGAAACAGAACATTATGTAGCTTTCGGCTGGGATCGTGAGCACATCCAGCTTCTTGAGCAAATGGCAGCAAAAGGTGTTGAACCAATTCGTTCACTCGGCCATGACGCCCCTCTCGCTGCACTTGATACAGAAAGAAGAAACATTTCTGATTTTATAAAAGAAAGTGTTGCCGTTGTTACAAACCCCGCAATCGACCGAGACAGAGAAGTTGAACACTTCTCTACACGCACAGTATTAGGAGAACGTCCAAGCCTATTTGGCGGAGAGCAGCAAATTTTTGTTACTGAGCTATTATCACCAATTATTCTAGAAGGTAATTTAGCGCAATCTATCTCAGAAGATTTAGAAACCATCTCATATGAACAACTTGTGCAGCTATTTGCAACTCATAGTGCAGTTTACAAACTTTCTGTCACGTTCACAGCATCAGAAACGTTACATGATGCACTAAATCGAATTAGTGCCGAAGCTACAGTAGCTATAAAAAAAGGAGCATCTCTATTATTACTTGATGATGCGAAAGCTCATCAAAACGAACAATTATGGATTGATCCGCATTTAATTACAGCTAAAATACACCAAGTACTAACCGAGCACAAGCTGCGCCGAAAATGCTCCATTGTGATAAGATCTGGTGCTCTCCGTTCTTTACATGATATTGTTACACTATATGGTCTAGGCGCTGATGTTATTAATCCATATTTAATGTTCGCAACTGTAAATGACGGGACAACGGAACCAGTTACTAATTTATATAAAGCACTAAACAAAGGAATCGAAAAAGTCATTTCGACTATTGGCATCCATGAACTTCGTGGTTACGGCCGTCTCTTCTCTTCAATTGGTTTACACGAAGAAATTGCAAACATACTACAAATTACAAACTTTTTAGGATCAAGCGCTTTAGCATTTTCATTTAAATCTCTAGCAGAAGATGCGCAGGCTCGAGCACTTGACTATAATAATCCAAAAGTTCGAATGAGAAAAACATTCCATGTATTCCCTCGCATTTGGAAAGCGATTGGCGATGTAGCAAAAGGGAATGCTTATGATAATTATCGTGAGAAATTAGCTGAAGTAGAAGATAAGAATCCGATTGCAATTCGGCACCTTGTCCAAATGAAAGAAGCAGAGCAGCCAGTACCTACTGAACGCGTTTCAATTGGCGTAAAAAATCATGATTTACCATTTATTATTAGTTCAATGTCATTTGGTTCTCAAAACGAAATTGCATTCCGTGCGTATGCTGAAGCTGCCGATCGTCTCAATATGATTAGTTTAAACGGTGAAGGCGGCGAAATTAAAGATATGATTGGTAAATACCCACGTACACGTGGCCAACAAATTGCATCAGGGCGCTTTGGTGTAAATGCCGAACTGTTAAACTCATCGAATTTAATTGAAATTAAGATTGGGCAAGGGGCAAAACCTGGTGAGGGCGGACATTTACCTGGATCCAAGGTAACTTCTAAAATTGCCGAAGCACGTAATGCAACAATTGGTTCGGACTTGATTTCTCCTTCTAATAACCATGATATTTACTCGATTGAAGACTTAGCACAAATGATTACCGAAATTAAAACAGCTAATCAACTTGCAAAAGTCGCTGTCAAAGTCCCAGTTGTTCCCAACATCGGAACAATTGCTGTAGGAATCGCAAAAGCTGGTGCTGATTTCATTAATATTAGCGGCTTTGATGGCGGAACGGGTGCTGCACGTATTCATGCCCTGCAACATGTAGGTCTTCCAGTTGAAATCGGCGTAAAAGCTGCCCATAACGCTCTATTAGAAGCAAATATGAGACACACCGTCGAGATTTGGGCAGATGGTGGTATTCGTAGTGTAAATGATGCACTAAAAATTATGCTTCTTGGTGCAAACCGCATTGGATTCGGTACTTTATCTATGATTGCAATTGGCTGTACAACGTGCCGTGGCTGTCACTTAGATACGTGCCATGTTGGTATTGCAACACAAATTGAATCAGAGGCGCAGGCAAAAGAGCACGGACTACGCCGTTTTGTTCCACGTCAATTTGAAAATGCTGTAGAAGGGGTATTGAACCTATTTACCGCTTTCGGAACAGAACTTAAACGCTTAACAGGTGGACTCGGTTATGGGAACTTACAAGAAATTGTTGGTCGTTCTGATTTGCTGGAACAAACGCGAGGCATAGAACGATTAGATTTACACAATTTATTACAAACATTAGACAATGCATCCTACAGGATAACAGAAGCAGCGCAGCAACAAGATTATGTAACGACTGATTTTTTCCAATCAAAAGAGCTAGTTGGTGTCGGTGTAGATCAACGCGTAATGGGTGGCCTGGAATCATGCTACCGAGTCCGTAGTAAATTATATGACAACAATACACTTGAACCAATCACATTAAAATATACAAATGGTTCCGTTCCTGGAAATGGATTAGGTGCCTACAATAGCGAAAACTTATTTATTCACGTAAATGGCGGCGCACAAGATGGCATCGGCAAAACATCATTTGGAGGCGGCATTTATATTACAAAAGCAAAAGGAAAAGATGGAATATACTACAACGGTTCTGTTGGAAAAGGATTTGGATACGGTGCACAAAAAGGAACTTTATATGTGCAAGGTAACGCCGATGCACGTGCTGGGATCCGCTTATCTGGAGCAGATATGATTATCGGAGGAAGAATCACAAAACCACTTCGAGAAAAAGAACACGGGAATCTCGGCGTTCATGCAAATATTAAGGGCTTCGCTTTTGAATATATGACAAACGGTCGCGCTCTCGTTCTTGGTGATCCCGGTCCATGGATTTGTGCAGGTATGACTGGTGGCGTCGTTTATTTACGTCATCAATCTGAACTCGGTTTAACAGAATCTGCCTTGCGAAGAAGAATTGCAAAAGGAGCGAACGTAACATTACGTCCACTTAGTAAAAATGGGAAATCAGACATTACCGAATTATTATTAGACTACATTCGCGTATTAAACGAGCATGAACAATATGAAGAAGTCGCTCTCCTAACACCATTATTAGATGACATTCAGCTTCACTTTTATGAAATCATTCCGAAAAAAGAGCAAGCAGATCCATCCATTTCAACTGAATAATACAAATAAATTTTTATGCATTGAAAATTGACGAAGTGAGTATCACATAGTAATCTATAATAACAATTCGAAAACCTGCTGAAATTCAGCAGGTTTTTTCAGTAAAAATACGAATTCAAAAAGGAGGATTTAGATAGCCGAGCAGGTCGAGGCACGGAAGACAGGAGGATACGGAGTGTAGCTTATACTACATGAGTACCGGACTGGCGACGTAACGAAGAGATGCGACAGCTATCTAGACCGGACTTTTTGAACATCACTAAAATATCACTTGCTAACATACTATAATGAATGTATAGTATCATGTTGTATCATTCATTATGACAAGAAAGAAAGGATATAAAACAGGGTATGAAACTTGGTGCTCGCATTTTAAAAACGGGTATTGCCATTACATTAGCTTTATTTGCTTGTATTTTGCTCCAACTACCGAGTCCCGTATTTGCGGGGATTTCAGCAATTTTTGCTGTGCAACCGTCTGTATACCGCTCATATTTGACAGCACTTGAGCAAATTCAAGCAAATGTAATTGGTGCAGTATTTGCTATCGGATTTGCCTTCGCTTTTGGACATAATCCTTTTATTATTGGATTAACTTGTATATTAGTTATTGCTCTCACACTAAAATTACGTTTAGAAAATACAATATCTATCGCTTTGGTTACAGTCATTGCGATTATGGAATATCAAGGTGCTGATTTCTTTGATTTTGCCTTACTTCGCTTTGCAACCATTATGGTCGGAATTATTGCAGCTTCACTGGTAAACTTAATATTTATGCCGCCAAAATACGAAACAAAACTGTATCATCGTATCGTTGATAATACTGAAGAAATCGTAAAATGGATTCGTATGAACAGCAGGCAAGCTTCTGATTTTACAACGTTGAAAACAGATATTGATCGTATGAAAGAAAAAATGATTAAATTAAATCATTACTACTTACTGTACAAAGAAGAAAGAAGCTATACGAAAAAGGTACAATTTGCAAAAATTCGTAAGCTTGTCTTATTTAGACAAATGTTAGCAACAACTAGTCGTGCATTAAGTACATTAAAAGCATTACACCGCACTGAAAATGAATTACGATATATGCCTGAATCGTTTCAAGAATCCATTCAAAATGAATTAGATTCATTAACACACTATCATGAACAAGTTTTGTTAAAATTTATCGGCAAAGCGAAAAAACAACAGTCTGTTGAAATGCTTGATGAAGTAGAAACTGGTAAACAAGAATTAATCGATATATTTATGGATTATCAAAATAAAGAAGATGAAGAATCATATAAAATATGGTTACACCTCTTTCCGCTGATTTCTTCAATTATTAATTACAGTGAAGAAGTTGAACATCTAGATCTACTCGTAGATAGTTTTTATACGTATCACAAACCAGAAGACGAACTACAAATCGATGAAAAAAAAGAAGATGAATAAAGAAACAGCCCCTTTATGCCAAAGGAGCTGTTTCTTCTATATGTTGAATTTGATATAAGTTATAATAAAATCCCTGTTTTTGCATTAATTGCTCATGAGAACCCTTTTCTTTTATTTCACCATCTTCAATATATATAATTGTATCTACATGTGTAATGGTAGCCAATCTATGAGCAATAATGATTGTTGTACGGTCCGCAGCTAATGTTTGAAGAGCCTCTTGAATATGTCTTTCATTCTCTAAATCTAAAGCCGATGTTGCTTCGTCTAATATAAGTAAAGAAGGGCTTTTCAAGAAGACACGTGCAATTGCTACACGCTGTCTTTGCCCCCCAGACAGTTTCACTCCTCTTTCTCCAACAACTGTATCGTAACCATCTGGCAAATTCATAATAAAATTGTGAATCTGCGCTGCCTTGGCAGCCGCAATGACTTCCTCTTTTGTTGCCTTTGGGTTTCCATATAAAATATTAGATTGAATCGTATCGCTAAATAATAAATTATCTTGTAAGACAATACCGATGTGACTACGTAAATTTCTTACATTATAATCTCGCACATTCACACCATCTACATAAATCGCACCGCTAGAAACATCATAAAACCTTGGAATTAAACTAGCTAGTGAGGACTTCCCTCCTCCACTTGCTCCAACAAGGGCAACTTTTTCTCCAGGACGAATTGAGAAAGAAAGATGATGTAATACATCTTTTTCATCCGTATTATACCGAAATGACACTTGATCAAATACAATTTCACCAGAAAGTTTTTTGGATGAAATTGCGTTTGGAGTATTTACAATATCATACTCTTCATCTAAGAGCTCAAACACTCGATCCATAGATGCAAATGATTGTGTAAGTGTTGTAGAAGAATTAACAAGGCGACGAAGCGGACTATATAAACTATCCATATACCCAACAAAAGCAACCATCGTTCCAAGTGTTAAAGAACCTTGAATCACTTCATATGCTGCAAATGCAATAACAAGTAATGGCCCCAAATCCGTTAACGTATTCACTGTAGAAAAAGTACGAGCGGTCCAACTTGTATGCGTTAATGCTTTTGTTAAAAATTCATTATTTTTCGTTTCAAATTGTCCCTTTTCATACTCTTCTAATGCAAAACTACGCGTCACTTGCATCCCTTGAATACGCTCATGTAAATAACCTTGCATTGTCGCCAATGCTTGTGATCGCTCTCTCGTTAATTTACGAAGACGTCCGAAAAAATATCTCACTGCAACTGCATAAATCGGCAAAATCAACAATGCAACGAGCGTTAATTTGATATTCATAGAAAACATAACTACAATTGCAATAAAAATCGTAGCTGTATCAAGCCAAACATTCATAAGCCCTGTAATAACAAAATCCTTTGTCTGCTCCACATCATGAATCACACGCGAAATGATTTCACCTGTTTTTGTATTTGAATAATAGCGTAAACTCAACTTTTGTAGATGTCCAAAAATATGTTTTCGTAAATCATAAAGTACTGTATTACCAATACGCTGCGCAAAATATTGACGGTAATATTCAACTGGTGGTCTCAGTACACCAAAAATAAAAAAGGCAATGCCGATTGCTGTGATCAATTGTGATGTTTTTTCCTGAAGTGATCCACTTCCTTGAATCACATCATCAATAATATACTTTAATAGCCACGGCATAATAAGCGGAATTCCAAACTTAATGAGTCCAATAATAATTGTAATTGTAATAAGCCAGCGATATGGTTTTACAAATTGTAAATATCTTTTTATTCCTTGCATGTAATCCCCCCTTCAATAGGACAAACCTGCCGGGAAATCCCCTGCAGGTTTGTTCTAATTTCTATACATTAAATACCGTTCATACCACATATCTACAAAATCTGGTGCGAATGGTCCTTTTCTTTGATGAATCCACTGTGTTAAATACTCTACATTTCTTTTTAATATCGTATCAATCACTGGAGGGTAATTCATCATCTGACTATGCTTCTCATACTCATCTTCATCTAAAAGTGTATATGTCATATCCGGATATACTTTAATATCTAAATCATAATCAATATACTTTAGTGCTTCAGAATCATACGCAAATGGAGAACTTAAATTACAATAATAGTATACGCCCTCTTCTCTTAACATACCGATTACATTAAACCAATAATTTGAATGAAAATAACAAATTGCAGGTTCACGCGTAATCCATGTCCGACCATCCGATTCGGTTACTACAGTCCGATCATTTGCACCAATTACAAGACTTTGTGTACCTTTTAAAATTGTAGTCTCTTCCCACATTCTATGAATGGAGCCATTATGTTTATAACTATGTATTTGTACTTTTTCTCCTTCTTTGGGAAATCCCATACGTGCTCCCTTCTTTCACTGTGAACGCTCTTCTAAAGTTGCCCTAACTAGTATCGTTCTTGTTAAAAACGTATTGAGCCGAATTCACTTTTTTTCTATTATAACTTTTTTGTCAAAATTTTAAAACTAAACCGATACAATCTAAGTTTCGTGACCACGAAAGAATCTCGCTTCATTGATAAAGTTAAACTTTAATCATCCCTTACCAATCGGGCTTTTACGGACAGTCGATCCCCACCTATCTTCCTCGTTTCTCTCTGCATCTTGAGGTGGGGGTCTGACTGCCCACGAATAGCGGGATAAATCATGCTGTGCCAAAAAGCCCTTCTTCATAAATTAAAAAAGGGCTCCTCCAAATAACATATCAACACACATCACTTCTTTAGTTAGAAATTATTTTTTCAGCTTCAAAAGAATGAATTACTTCATTTGTTTGTTGTTCAAATTTTTCATGTAAAAGCTTCAAAGCTTGTTCTGTCTTGTTTATTTCTTGACGAATAAAATGCAAATCTTTTTTATCATAATTTTCTCTTTCACTTGTTTCGATCTGTTGGTACTTCTCTAGATGCGCCTGTAACTTCAGTAACTCATCCATTGTTTGCAACTGTTCTCCTACCAACTTATCAAATAAATTCATCATTTACCTCCTGTTTCTAATAAAGTGATACTTTAATTAGTCCTCACCAATCAGGCTTTTACAGACAGCCCGACCTCCACCTAACTTCTTTACCTTTGCTGAATTTTGAGATGGGATCTTACTGCCCACGAATAGCGGGATAAATTCCCACGTCTATTCATACAGGATTCATCGCTACTACATATTTTCTAATGCTCTCCCTCTTTCTCCTTTGACTACATTTGTTGACTTATTAGAAGTTATGTCGGCTCTCTCAACAAAATTCTCAAAACAATTGCTTTGAATACCGTTAGGATTTTCACTAATAGAAGGTCCTTCTTTGCAAACAAAGAAAACACTTCTCTTGAATCGAGAAGTGTTTTTCTTTGTTATTGATTCGTGCTAGAAGATTGTGATTTTTTTGCTGCTGATTGTGCATTTTGTTGTTTCACTGCTTGTACATCTGTGTCAGTTGCAAACTCTGTACCATAGCTAGCGTTTGCACTTTGAACACCAGCGCTAGAAGCCTGTGCTTTTTTCGCTTCTGATTGTGCATTTTGTTGTTTTACTGCTTGTACGTTTGTCTCAGTCGCAAACTCTGTTCCGTAGCTAGCATTTGTACTTTGAATACTAGCACCAGAAGTTGCTTTGTTATATCCTTGTTGTTTTTTACTCATCTTTCTCACCTCCACAACCAATAATGTAACCAACCATTCTAAAAGATATCCGTAATTATTTATTTTTTATTAGCGTATATATCTCCTTAGGCTCATTCAAACTACATATGATGGAGGTGTACACATGTACGTTGGACGCGATATGACAGAACTATCTATGATTTCAAAAGAAGAATGGAAACAAGATGAATTAGCTTATTTTCATCACTCCTTGCAACAAATCATGCCCTATTTAAATGTAGAAGGCCAAACGATTTACAAAGAAATTATAAAAGAAATTGAATCACGAGGTGGTCTTCAAAGAAGTGACGCGGATTGGGCTCACGGTACAAAAGTTTCTTATGACTAAAAACGTGTTCCCTAATTCGGGAACACGTTCCATCTAGAGCCATTAAGGCTGAAGTTTTTTGACACATTCTTCATAAATCGTCCGATGTGATTTAGAAAAAGGTAATCTCTCAAAGTCTTCTTTAGATACAACTTTTAATGTATCTGTTTCTTTAATAGTACCTGTTACTTTTCCATAAAATACAAAAACATCCCATGTGCGATGCGTGAACGTATGTTGAACATTCATTGCATATTCATCAATTGAAACAGAAAGAGAAAAATTTTCTTTCATATAATCAGCCAACTGCTGTTTCTGATTTCGAATTCCTTCGCTTATTTCAACATTTGGAAATTCCCACATATTTGCAAGTAATCCTGTACTCGATCTTTTGTTAATCACATAATTTCCATCCTCTGTCTGCAGCACACCTGCAACAAGTGGCACCATTTTAGGAGCTTTCGCCTTACTTTTAACCGGTAACTCTTTTTGTACACCTTCTGCATAACCACGGCAATGGTCTCGAACTGGACAAAGTAAACACGCTGGATTTTTCGGGATACAAATAAGAGCCCCTAATTCCATTAAACCTTGATTGAAATAGGATGGATTTTCCTTTGAAATGATTTCACGTACAATCTCTTCAAATACTTTTCGTGTCTTAGGTTTCGCAATATCATCCCAAACCGATAATATACGAGATAAAACACGCATTACATTCCCATCTACAGCTGGCTCTGGTATGCCGTATGCAATGCTTAAAATCGCACCTTTTGTATACGGACCAACACCTTTTAACTTTTCAATTTTTTTCACATCATTTGGCACTTTCCCCCCATATACTTCTTGTACCTCCTTTACTGCTGCATGTAAATTCCGCGCTCTAGAATAATAACCGAGACCTTCCCATGCCTTTAATACCTCTTCATCATCTGCAGATGCCAACGCTTCTAATGTTGGGAACTTTCCCATAAAATTTGCGTAATATGGTTTTACAGCTTCTACTCGTGTTTGCTGCAACATAATCTCAGAAACCCAAACACGATACGGATCTTTATTTTTTCGCCACGGTAAATCACGCTGTTCTTTTTCAAACCAACTAATTAAATCATGTTGAAACTTCTCTATGTTAAAATTATCTAATATTTCAAGTGCCAAACTTGATCCCCCTCATTTTTTTTGCATATACGTACTATTATAAAGATTTTAGGAAAAAATTTAAGTAAGATGATATAGGAAATAGAAGGCAAATGCCTTGAGATATCGAATAAAAAGAGTTACATTAATAAAAAACGGAGGTGTGTTTTCATGGACACAGCCACTCACCTTGTTATGGGCGTCACGTTAGGTAGTTTAGCAACATTAGATCCAGCCATTAGTCAGAGTGATTTCGGACCACAAGCTGTTATGCTTGCAACGATTGCCGGCTCCAATATTCCTGATATTGATACCGTCTTAAAATTACGTAATAACGCAAAATATATAAGAAATCATCGCGGAATTACTCATTCCATCCCTGCTGTTATTCTTTGGTCTTTCCTTGTAAGTGGAATTGCCTTTGTCTTCTTTACAGAATCGCCCTATCTTCATCTACTACTTTGGTCATTTATTGCCGTCTTTCTTCACGTGTTTGTTGATATTTTTAATGCTTATGGTACGCAAGCGTTACGTCCTTTTACTAAAAAGTGGGTTGCACTAGGTGTAATTAATACATTCGATGCCATAATTTTCTTTATCCACATACTTGCTATCGCTTGCATGCTCGTTGGCTCCCATAAAGGATATACTGCTTTAGCTGCATATATTTTAATGTTTGTCTACTATATTGGCCGAATTGTAATGAGACAAAATGTTAAAAGTGTAGTTTACAAACGATTTGAAAATGTAGAGGAGGTCATCATTTCTCCCTCCTATCGCTTTTATCATTATCATTTGGCAATTACTACAAAAGACAAATACTATGTTGCTCGTTGGCACCGCGGCCATATTATGGTACATGATAAATTTGATCGTATTCCACTTCCAGACAATAAAATTATGCGGGCTGCACAGAAAGATGAAAACATTTCTGCTTTTTTATCTTTTTCACCCGTATATCGTTGGGATGTTTTTGATTACGACAACTATTGTGAAGTGCGTTTTATCGATTTACGTTACCGGAGTAAAGACTATTATCCATTCGTTGCAATCGTTCAGTTGGATCAAAATTTAAATATTATTAGTTCCTATACTGGATGGATTTTTAGTGAAGAAAAGCTTCGTAAAAAATTAGAATTGATCCCTCATTAAAAAGAGCGACCAACTTTGGTCGCTTTTCTTAATGCTTTAAATGATCGTCTTGATTAATTAAATGACTATATTTTGGATTATTCGTGCGGATTTCATGAAGACGCTCACCGTGGTTATTAATCCATGTTCTTACAATTTGTTCTGTCATTTCTTCACCTTGATAACGACCAGACTTTGCATACGTTACTTGGAAATCTTCCCATAATAACTCAATCCAAGCGCGTGCCTGAGAATAAGACAGGTAGCTATTTTTTTCAAGTAATTCTTTTGTTAATATTTCATACTTATCATTCATTATTTATTCCTCCTTTTATTGATTTAAGTATTTTATCCCGCAATTTAATTGCTGACAACAAAATATACTGTTTATAAAAGATTCATTGGTGATTTTCTCCCTCAATGAAGACAGTTTCACTTTATTCTTTAAGCATAATTTCCTCGACTTTGCACATTCTATTAGTGATACTTCTTAGTAAGTGTCACTTTACAATGAGGGGGCGTTCTTCTTGGGTAGACAAGCTGAATTTTGGTCTGAATCAAAAAACAACAGCAAAATCGATGGTCCAACGAAAGCAAAAGCTCGTTTTGCTTCGAAAAGACCTAACGGCACAATTAACACGCACCCACAAGAACGTATGCGTGCCGCAAATCAGCAGGAAGAGTAATACAAAAATAAATTAACTTCCTACATGAGGTGATAAAGATGAGCTACCGTAATCATTTAGATCGTCGTTCTGAATCATTCAACCCTACCTGGGCACGTCCAAAACATGCAAAAGCGCAAGTTAATGGACAGACGCAACAAAACCAGTCTCTCATTATCTTGGCGAACGAGATGAGAAAACGCCAAATTTAACCGCCTATCTTCTTTAACAACTATGAAAAATAAAAACCAGAGCAGCCAAGGCTCTCTGGTTTTTATTTCTCTTGTAATAGTGAAATAGGAATACCAATTTCCTCTGTCTCATTTTGTTTACGCCCCCAAGCAAATACTCCATTGAAATACGTAATCGTAAACAATACACCCGGTTCCTCTATAAGTTCATATGTTTCACCAATCTGAAATGCGTTTATATCTGTCATATAAGCACGAGCCATTGCCATTTTTCTCATTAATACATCAAACTCATTTACTATACCAAGCTGTTCTGCCTTAATAGCCTGTTCTTTTAAAATGCCAATTTCCTCTCTGAGTTCATGTGGTGTCATCTCACTATAACGTTTTGGCATATTCATCATATTCTCTCATCCCTCTTCACGTTTCATATGTAAAAATGTCTCTATCTCATCAATAGAAAATCCTTTTCGGTACAATGCTTGTTTCATCTTATTTTCATATGTCCATCCATCATGCTTTTTATGCTTCTCATGATACTTATTCCCATGATATAACAATGCCTCTTGTTGCTGCGCGCTATCCTTTACCTCTTTTAATTCTTCTAGACAAATTTGAATTACATCACGATTATATCCTTTACGGACTAACATTTCTTCTAGCTTTTGTTTCATTTGTAAAAAAGAATGCTTTTGATAGGACTTTTTCTTTTTTTCTACAAGCTCAAAGGCATTTTCAATTTGCTTCTCTTTCGGATATTCTTGTAAACTATGAGTAATAATTATATCTTGGACACCTTTACCAAGAAGTTCCCGTCTAATAATAGTCGGTCCTTTTTGATTCACGTTACTATGAGTTCGCACGTACGAAATGGCATACTCTTTATCATTAATATAGCGATCATGTAATAATTTCGAAATAACTTCAGAGATGATGGCTTGTCCAATTTCTTTTTTTCGTAAGTATTCTTCTACTTCCTGTTTCGTCCGCATTTGATAGGATAAATAAGAAATTGCTTGCAAATATGCTTTTTGCACTTCTTCATTGTACAAAATATTTGCTAACTCTACTTCATCAATTTCTACACCCTTTTGCAAACCATACTTGATTAAGATTACTTGATTCACACTAAATCCGTATTCTTCACCTTGTCCTTTATCAATATAAATATTAAATCGTTCTTTTGTTCGTTTTTGTACTTCTATTTTTGTAATGACAGCTATATTCTTCACCTCGCTACTATTTTAACATAGTTGCGGAACAATTTTACTTTTCGCGAATATATATAATGAGGAGGAAATTCAGTTGAAAATCGTAATTTCTGGGGGAACTGGCTTTATCGGTAAAGCATTAGCTAATTTTTTCAACCTACAAGGACATACAATTTATATTCTCACCCGAAAAAAAAGAGAGAACCCTCTCAATTCTAACATTCACTATATTCAATGGGATACGCACTCTCATCACTTCCCCCTCACTTCTATTGATGTTGTCGTAAATCTAGCTGGGGAATCTATTAATAATGGCCGCTGGACAAAAAAACAGAAAGAACACATTGTAGCAAGTCGCCTTCACACAACAAATAGTCTCATAAAGCAATTACAAACTTTACAAAAGAAACCCCATACTTTTATTAACGCTAGCGCAATTGGCTATTACGGTACATCTGAAACACAAATCTTTACAGAACAGAACAAAGAAAATGGCAGTGATTTTTTAGCGACCACAGTAAAACTATGGGAAGAAGCAGCATCTAACGCAACTTCTCTTGGAATTCGAACCATCTATACACGCCTTGGAATTGTTTTAGGGAAAGATGGTGGTGCCCTTCCTAAAATGTTACTACCTTACAAACTATTTATCGGTGGAACAATTGGTTTAGGTAATCAATGGCTATCTTGGATTCATCTAGATGATGTCATTCGCATGATTGATTATGCAATAAACACAAAAGAAATAGAAGGCCCTCTTAACATTACGGCTCCAAATCCTACAACAATGAACGATTTTGGAAAGATGCTTTCAACGGTCATGCATCGTCCACATTGGCTTCCCGTCCCAGCATTTGCACTACATGCTTTACTTGGAGAAATGAGTATGCTTGTGTTACAAGGGCAACATGTATTGCCTGAGAAAGCGCTACAAAATGGATTCCAATATTCTTTCCCCACATTAAAGCATGCATTACAAAATATTATATCGCATACAATGTAGTACTTCTGAAATAAACCTTTCGAATTGTCCCCTTTGCTAATCTAAGGATTATCAGCCAATGGAAATGAGGTCTCTATGAAAACGCTATTTAAGCAAGCAATTGTATATCCCATTACCTCTCCAAAGTTTCAAGGGGATGTATTGGTTAAAAACAACAAAATCACTGCGATACAATCATATATTGAGCCAACTCAAGATATGACCGTTATTGATGCAAGAGCCCTACACCTTTTACCAGGATTTATCGATGTTCATACTCATCTTGGTCTATATGATGAAGGAACTGGATGGGCCGGAAATGATGCCAATGAAACATCCGAGGTATTAACACCTCATATTCGCTCTTTAGATGGCATACACCCTTTTGATATCGCATTTCAAGATGCGGTTCAAAATGGGGTTACAACTGTTCACGTTATGCCTGGAAGTCAAAATATTATTGGCGGGACAACATGTGTTATTAAAACTGCCGGAACGTGTATCGATCATATGATTATCCAAGAACCTGCTGGATTAAAAATTGCATTTGGAGAAAATCCAAAACGAGTTCATAGTAATGGCTCAAAAGAATCCATTACTCGTATGGGGATTATGGGATTGCTTCGTGAATCTTTTTACGAAGCACAACATTACGGAAACGAAGCAGATTTTCGAATGCTACCGATTCTAAAAGCACTGCGCCGAGAAATCCCAGTACGTATCCATGCCCATCGTGTCGACGATATTAGTTCTGCTCTTCGCTTTGCAACAGAATTTGATCTTGATTTACGTATTGAACATTGTACTGAAGGACATTTCATTGTAAATGAGCTTGCCAAACATAATTTAAAGGTTTCAGTAGGTCCAACTCTGACACGTCGTTCAAAAATTGAACTGAAAAATAAATCATGGGATACGTATCATATTTTATCCAAGCACGGGATAGAAGTTTCTATTACAACAGACCACCCCTATACTCCAATTCAGTACTTAAATGTTTGTGCAGCCATCGCTGTCAGGGAAGGATTAGATGAAAAAGTTGCATTAGAAGGAATTACAATCATCCCCGCTCGAAACTTACGTTTAGAGAAAAGAATTGGAAGTATTGAAGTTGGAAAAGATGCCGATCTTGTATTATGGACACACCATCCATTTCATTATTTAACCAAGCCCGTACTAACCATGATTGATGGAAAAATAATTTACAAAAAAAATAAAAAAAACTAGTTTATTTTTTTGACTAGATAAAGTATTATACGATTATAAACTGAATGAAACCATAATCAATTTGTGTCGTGATTATTCATTTCAAATTGATGAATGGGGAAGGCAAATGGTGCGCCACCAGCATTATAGACTGGTTCTAGTGGGTTCGATTCCCACCCCGAAATTTTTTTAAGGTTGATATAAAAATTTCGAGGGTGGGGTGTTTTTTCGTCATGCTACCCTCATTTGAGGAGGAGTTAGTATGTTAAAAAAACGCGACTTACACGACAGCCACGTTCTATACGATTTAATGGTGGATCCAGCTGTCTTCCCTTTTGTGCGTCAAAAGGCTTATTCATATGAAGAATTTCTATTTTTAACAAAACAAACAATTGAAGCCGAAGAACGTGGTGAATTAATCTCACGTGCCATTTTAGATGAATGGGGAAATCCTATCGGCACGATTACTTTATTTGATTTGCAAGAAAAAGCTGGGTTTCTTGGTACATGGCTTGGAAAACCTTATCATGGCCAAGGATATAATAAATTAGCAAAAGATGCTTTTTTCAGCGAGCTTTTCTATGAGCTAGATATTGAAACAATCTTTATGCGCATTCGTAAAGTAAATATTCGTTCGATGAAAGCAGCTGAAAAACTACCATATGTAAACCTAGCAAATGAAACTAGAAAAGCGGTTTATGATCAAATTAACGCAAACGAGGAAGTATATAACCTGTACGAAATTGTTAAAGATCAATATACTCTTGCTACAATGCGCGACACTACATTCCAAGATACACATCATTTAAAAGAAGCGTGATATGCAGCTATATATCCATTTTAAATTTCCGACATATAAGTCACAGTTATGAAAACAAAAAAGTTCCCCACCCATTTTCTCCTTCTGTTTTCATGTGAAATGGCTTATCTATAAAGTAGACACTCTCTTCCGCTCATAAGGAATGGTTGTATGTCGATCTTTCAATACGCAGTTATATAAAATAAAATACGGATACTTGTTTATTGTGTATATCTCTTCGTGTCATTGGAAACGATAGGTAATAACGTTATGACACGAGGTGAACTGTAATGGATAGAAAGAAACGTGAAAAAGCAAGAAATACATTAAATAGTACACAAGAGGTTCTTTATCAGCGAGAGTTTCGCCGAGCAGATCGCGCAGCGGGATATCGTCCTAAAGGTGTGTGATTATAACGTAAAGATGTACTCCTTGTATTATAAGGAGTATTTTTTGTGGAAAACTTTATCCACAGAACTGATAGAATTGTGCATAAATTCAATAATTCTTTAGGATTACTATCAAATTAATCACATATATCATGTGTAATTTGTGGATAATTTTTCTGAAAATTGTGGACAATGTGGATATCGTTGTTAATATTCCGACTTTACCGCCTATTAAAACCGCATTCTCTTGTGGATAACATATAACGAATATATAAAAACATACAACTTTATCGAGGGGAACTGTTTTGACTAGGGCAAAAAGAGGTAGGTGGGGGTAGTTCAATAACTGCCGATTCATATATACCTTGTTACTAACTTTAACTTTTATACTGAATTCCTACAAAACAACAAAGAAACCCTCTTTCCAAATACAAAGAGGGTTTCATATTACGTAAAAGATTGAGCAAGAGCTGGCGACTTAATCGGCATATGATTAGATTGCACATGGTTCTCTTCTAAAATTGCATCTACAATGTGGCAAGCTGGCTCTGGACGATAGATACTTCCCATCGCTTCTTTCATTTGTAAGAGCTTCCTATCATCTTGTAGTAGTACCTTTGTTTTCGCAAAAATATCCTCATCTTCGCGAATTACAAGTGCAGCTCCTTTTTTTTCAAAATATATTGCATTTTCATTTTCTTGTCCTGGCACTGGTTTATATAAAATGACAGGTACTTGTAAAGCTGCTGCTTCACTTAACGTAATGCCTCCTGGTTTTGTAATCATACAAGAGGTAATACGGAATAACTCATCTATATTCTCTACATAGCCAAATACTTTTAATGCCTCAGGATTTTGTTCCTTAAGTCCTAGTAACTCTTGTTTTAAAGTTTCATTTTTCCCACAAACAACAGCTACTTGAAGATTAGGGACTGTCATAAATGATTGACATAATTCTTTTACATTTCCTAATACACCGTGAGCACCTGCTACGATAAGTAAAATCTTTTTCTCACGAGATAAATGATATTTACTATATAGGATTTCTGGGTTAATAGTTAATTCAAAGTTTTTACGAATTGGAATCCCAGTTTCTACGATTTGCTCTGAAGGTACACCAATTTCAACCATTACTTTTTTCACATGATCTGTCGCTACAAAATAACGATCTACTTCACGATGAATCCATATTTTGTGTAAACAAAAATCCGTTAACACATTATAAACAGGAATTGAAAAACCTGTTTGCTTTTTCAATTCTGGCACTGCAATAATTGGAAATGTATTAATAACAATATCTGGTTTCTCTGCATGTAATAGTGCTTTTAAACGTTTTCTCCCAAAATTCGCATACCACGATGCAATTTTCTTATCGTAAATCTTTTCCACACCGTAATAAAATAAGCGATATAGCTCTTTACCTATTGTATAACTTTTTAAGTATAAGTATTTTGTAATATCCGTTATGACTGGATGTGACTCTCCAAATAGATCACACACAATCACATCTTCAATTCCTTTTTGACGAAATGTTTGTGCTAATGTTTTTGCTACTTGCACATGACCATTACCGTAATGTGCAGTTAATATTAAAACCTTGGGGTTTTTTATCAAACAAATCCACTCCTAGCTTTTTCGCTTTCCCATATTGCATATACGACAATAGGAAAAACATTTTCCTAAAAAAAATTACATGTTTGGATTCCAACACTTTCATGTTAGCTATGTACCTGTCGTGGATATGCAAAGCATATAAGATTGACCCCTTAATCCTATCTGTGCTCATATCTTTATATTATACTTTCCTATAAGGGCTTTCGCAATAACTTACAAATGATCATATTTCATGATACTCGCCCTGCTACTTCTTAATTCTTGTTACTATTTGGTTTTCCCTTTACAATTATGTAAATTTATCCTTTTATTTCTTTACAAAAATATGGATATTCTACTTTCAGTATACTCTTTTCTTCAGATATACTCTAGATTTTATTAAAAGAAAGCAAAAAGTCTAATCCAAATGGATTAGACTGCTTGTAAAATATTTTTTGCATTTTGAACATTTTTTTCTGTTGGAGGTTCTACACCTTCAAGAGGATACTTATGTCCAAGTGCTTCCCATTTATATACACCAAGTTTGTGATATGGTAAGACTTCTACTTTCTTTACGTTAGAAAGACTTTGAATGAAATTAGATAATCTCTGCAAATCTTCTTCACTATCAGTAACACCTGGAACTAATACGTGTCTTACCCAAATTGGTTTTTGTTTATCAGATAAATAACGAGCAAATTGTAGAATGTGTTCATTCGTTTTACCAGTTAATTTACGGTGCTTTTTAGGATCGATATGTTTTAAATCTAATAATACTAAATCTGTATAGTCCATTAAAATATCTAATTTCCTTTGAAATTCTGGCTCTTCAGAATAGCAACCGCCTGAAGAATCAATTGTCGTATGAATTCCGATTTCTTTACATTTCTTAAATAGCTCAATTAAAAAGTCTAACTGTAGTAATGGTTCCCCACCGCTCACAGTAATGCCACCACCGGAAGCTTCAATAAAAGGAAGGTAACATGTAACATCCTGCATAACTTCTTCAACTGTTATTTCTTTTCCTTTACCGATTTCCCACGTATCAGCATTATGACAATATTGGCAGCGTAATAGACACCCCTGTGTAAATATGACATAACGAATTCCTGGGCCATCAACAGTACCACAAGACTCTACAGAATGAATTCTTCCTTTTACCATGTTAACTTCCTCCTCTATTGAAACAGCCTCCCTCTGTTTTTATAAAAACAGAGGGAAACTTTTTACTTACATACTTTCATGCATTGTACGGTTAATTACATCGATTTGTTGTTCACGAGTTAATTTAATGAAGTTAACTGCGTAACCAGATACACGAATTGTTAATTGTGGATATTTTTCAGGATGTTCCATTGCATCCATTAATGTTTCACGGTTAAATACGTTAATATTTAAGTGATGTCCTTCTTTCACTGCATATCCATCAAGCATAGATACTAAGTTTTTAACTTGTGCATCTTCTTCTTTACCAAGCGCTTTTGGAATAATTGAGAATGTATTAGAAATACCATCTTGCGCATCTTCATAAGGTAATTTTGCAACAGATAATAGTGACGCTAGTGCTCCTTTTGTATCGCGTCCATGCATAGGGTTTGCACCTGGTGCAAACGGTTCACCAGTACGACGACCGTCTGGAGTGTTACCTGTTTTCTTACCATATACAACGTTAGATGTAATAGTTAAGATTGACATTGTATGAACAGAATTACGATATGTTTTATGTTTACGAAGCTTGTTCATAAATGTTTTTACAAGATTTACTGCAATTTCATCTACGCGATCCTCATTGTTACCGTATTTAGGGAAATCACCTTCGATTTCAAAGTCAACTGCAATACCATTTTCATCACGAATTGGTTTTACTTTTGCGTATTTAATTGCACTTAAAGAGTCAGCTACTACAGATAAGCCAGCGATACCCGTTGCCATTGTACGAAGAACATTTGTATCATGAAGTGCCATTTCAATACGTTCATAACTATATTTATCGTGCATATAATGGATAACATTTAATGTGTTTAAATATAAACCTGCTAGCCATTCCATTGTCATATCAAATTTACGCATAACTTCTTCGTAATCTAATACTTCAGAAGTGATAGGTGCAAATTCAGGTCCAATTTGTTCTTTTGATTTTTCATCTTTACCGCCATTAATTGCATATAATAGTGTCTTAGCTAAGTTTGCACGAGCTCCGAAGAACTGCATTTGCTTACCAATTCTCATTGCAGATACACAACAAGCAATACCGTAATCATCGCCATACTCTGGGCGCATAATGTCATCATTTTCATATTGAATTGCAGATGTTTTAATAGACATTTTCGCACAGTAGTTTTTAAAGTTCTGTGGTAATTGTTTAGACCAAAGAACTGTTAAGTTTGGCTCTGGAGCTGGTCCTAAGTTATCTAATGTGTGCAAGAAACGGAACGAGTTTTTCGTTACTAATGGACGACCATCAAGTGCAATACCACCGATAGATTCTGTTACCCAAGTTGGATCACCAGAGAATAATTCATTATAATCAGGTGTTCTTGCAAATTTCACAAGACGTAATTTCATAATGAAGTGATCCACAATTTCTTGTGCTTCTTCTTCTGTTAATGTACCGTTTACTAAATCTCTTTCAATAAAGATATCTAAGAAAGTAGACGTACGGCCAAGACTCATTGCTGCACCATTTTGTTCTTTAATTGCTGCAAGATAAGCAAAATATAACCATTGGAATGCTTCTTGTGCATTTGTTGCTGGCTTAGAAATATCAAAACCATGAGAAGCTGCCATTTGTTTTAATTCTTGAAGGGCACGGATTTGCTCAGATAATTCTTCACGTAAACGCATTGTTTCTTCGCTCATTACACCGCCAGTTAAATTCAAATCTTCTTTTTTCGCTTCGATTAAACGATCTATACCGTACAAGGCAACGCGGCGATAGTCACCAATAATACGACCACGGCCATATGCATCTGGAAGACCCGTAATAACGCCAGATTTACGAGCTGCTCTCATTTCAGGAGTATAAGCATCGAATACACCTTGGTTATGCGTTTTACGCCAGTCTCTGAAAATACGGCTTAATTCTTTGTCCATTTCATATCCATAAGATTCACAAGCTTGCTCTGCCATACGAATACCACCATACGGTTGTAAAGAACGTTTAAATGGTTTTTCTGTTTGGAAACCAACTACTTTTTCAATATCTTTATTTAAATATCCTGGGTCATGTGATGTAATAGAAGAAACAATTTTCGTATCCATGTCAAGGACTCCGCCATTGTCACGTTCTTGTTTTGTTAAATCCATTACTTGATCCCAAAGTTGTTTCGTCGCTTCTGTTGCTCCAGCTAAGAAGGATTCACCCCCCTGGTAAACGTTTACATTATTTAAAATGAAGTCGCGGACATCAATCTCTGCTTTCCACTTTTCACCTTTAAAGTTTTCCCATGCATTTTTTACATTTTCTAATACTTCAGTCATCCTAATCTCCTCCATTTTTGATTAGTACAGGACTAAGATTTTTTATATAACAGCTTACACATTTAGAATACTACTTTTTTTAAAAAGCGAACGGAATAGTTGTGACACATTTGTGAAATATTGAGCATACTACTATGTACATAGTAGTAACTGCAATTTAAACTCTTTTAAATTAACTCTTTCCTTAACTGTATTTTTTTGGTACTCTTATAAACGAATCCTATTCTGTAGTATAAAGAGTCATACCCGGTTTAAACTGTAATACCCTTACCTCCTATTCTGTTATAGTTTTTCTACAACAGAATAGAAAGAATTGTACCTGTTTGGTACACTTCTTTTCATAATGAATGAGATATACCATCTGATTAAATCGAGGTATAATTTAGAATAATGCAGATAACGTTTTAAATGTTTTTTAATTTTTCAAAGTTATAATTGCAGCTACAGCGTAATATACCGCTGCTTGTAATTCTGCATGTTCCGCTATAGATACTGTAACAAGTGATCCTCCACTTACATAAAAAAAGACTACCACAAAGGATAGTCTTTTACGCTTCAATATGCTGTAACATCGTGTAAATATCATTATTCACAGAGCCAAATGATTTAAAGTTATTTTGAATATTAGATAATAAAATAACATATACATTACCGCTTCTACTAAATCCATTTAAACAATTCCATCCCGGCATTACACCATGATTAGAATAACTTCCTGGATTTACATACCACCCAAATCCATAATCTTTTTTAAATGCTGTAAACATTTGATCGTAGCTTTCTTTGGATATTAGCTTTCCGGAAAATAGTGCTTCATTAAATAAATATAAATCATTTGCACTCGTATATATATCGCCATTTCCATATAACTGTGACATACTCGGAATGGCAGGTACTGTCATATTATTTTTTACAATTTTGTAACCCTTAGAAGGATACTTTGTTTTCTCTAATTCAGTACCAAAGCCTGAATTCTTCATGCCCACAACATCAAAAATATGCTGTTTAATATATTCTTCTAGCCGTTGCCCACTAACTTTCTCAACGATGTAACCAAGTATTGAATAGTTTGAATCTGAATACTTCCATTTTTCACCTGGATTAAATAAACGTTTTTGCTGTCCAATTCGCTTCAACAATTCCTCATGAGAAATATCATCTGCCCCTGCCTCATATTCAGGGATTCCAGATGTGTGTGTCAATAGATGAACTAACTTAACTTCGCTACCTCTTGGGAAATCAGGAATATATTTCGCTATTGTATCTTCTGTTTGAAGTTTATTTTGATCTTTTAGCTGCATAATTGCTGTTGCTACAAATGCCTTTGAAATCGAACCAATGTAAAAAGTTGTTTCAGAATTATTTGGTATATTTTTTTCTCGATTTGCCAGCCCATATCCTTTATTTAAAAGTACTTTTCCATTTTTCACAACAACTGCTGTCCCGCTAAAACTCTTACTCTTTAAATACTCGTCTAACTCTGCATTCACATTAACTTCTTGTGGTGGTCCTTCGGCAGGTTGTTCCGCTGCTTTGGCTTGCTGTGGCTCTTCTGGAGGCTGCTCTACTGGTTTTTGTTCTACTTGTTTTTGTACCGTTTCTTTCTTCACTTCTGTCTTTTCCTTTAACGCATTCTCTTTTTTATTATGTGCATTCATTTTTGCATATCCAAAATACACAAGCGAAACCAATACAATAAAAATGACCGTTCTTTTTATATATGTAACCGGTCTACGAGCTTTCATACTACCACTATCTTTTTCTTCACTCATGGTTCTTTTTTCCCCTTATTTACCAGTAATTTAATCACTTCATACAAAAATACACCTTCTAGTTTTTCCTAAGTAATGGAAAAAAATTCCCATACCATTCTTACTTTATCATGTGACGAACGTATTACCAACCAATATGCACAAAAAAGAAAAAGAAAATTTTCAAAAGTAAGATTCCCATTGGTCCTCCCCACCTAACTCCTTTGCTGTCGCTGAATTTCGAGATAAAATTCTTACTATCCATCCGAGATAAAATTCTCAAAAAAAAAAAGAGGATATCCTCAAAAAGATCAATTTTATCGATCTTTTTGGGCATCCTCTTTTACAATTATTTATACATGTTTTTTCATATCATCAGCTACAGATTCAACGTTTGTACCTACGATAACCTGTACACTTGTATTACTTAATTTCATAACACCTTTTGCGCCGGCACGTTTTAATGCTGGCTCATTTACTAAGTTTGCATCTTTCACTTGCAAACGCAAGCGAGTTGCACAGTTATCAATAACTGCTAAGTTGTCTTTTCCACCTAATGCCGCGACATAAGTTTCACCAATAGAACCTGCAACTGGTGCATCTCCTTCTTCAGCTAACTCATCGTCATCTTCACGACCTGGAGTTTTCAAATTAAATTTCTTTATTAAGAAATAGAATACCACGAAGTAAATTACTGCATAAATTAAACCAATTCCCGCTAATAATAACGGTTTTGTTGCAATACCTAAGTTTAAGAAGTAATCAATCGCACCGGCACTAAATGAGAAACCATCATGAATGCCAAGTGTTGTTGTAACAAATAAAGAAATACCTGTTAATACAGCATGAATACCATATAATACTGGAGATAAGAACATGAATGAGAATTCAATTGGTTCTGTAATACCAGTTAAGAACGATGTTAAAGCAAGACCCGCTAACATTCCTGTAACCATTTTACGTTTTTCTGGTTTCGCAGCTGCAATCATTGCAAAACATGCTGCTGGTAAACCGAACATCATGATTGGGAAGAAACCAGTCATAAACATACCTGCTGATGGATCTTGTGCAAAGAAGCGTGCGATATCACCATGAACAATATCGCCTGCTGCATTTGTAAAGTCACCAAGTACAAACCAGAAATATGTGTTCATTACATGGTGTAAACCAATTGGAATTAATAGACGGTTTAATAAACCGAATAGACCAGCTCCGATTGCACCTAAGTTTACAATACCGTGTGCTACTGCATCGATACCGCTTTGAATCGTTGGCCAAATTTGACCGAATACTAATCCTAAAAGAAGCATGACAACAGAAGTAATAATTGGCACGAATCGTTTTCCTGCAAAGAATCCTAACCATTCTGGTAATTTAATCTTATGGAATTTGTTATATAATAATCCAGCGACAACCCCAGCAATAATACCGCCCAGTATGGCCATATTTATCTTAGGTGTTAGCGCCGCCGCTTTTGAAACTTTTGTCATTGTATCTGCTAACTTACTTGGATCAACTGAGCCTAGTAAGTCTTGAACACTTTTTAATTTATCATTTAATTCCGCTGTAGAATATCCAACACTTAAAGTATTAGTTGTATTCTTCATAACTAGATAACCAATTGCGCCTGCAAGACCTGCGGCACCACTACCATCAACAGACAAACCGATTGCAACACCAATTGCAAAAATAAGTGCTAAGTTATCAAAGATTGCTGCACCGGCCTGTGCCATAACAGGAATATCAAATACATCTGGTTGACCTAAACGAAGCAATAGTCCTGCTGCTGGTAGCACTGCGATTGGAAGCATTAACGCTTTACCAATACGTTGTAAAAACTGCAACATTTTAATTCCCCCTATTTAAATTTATGAAATCGTTACCATTATAAATATATTTTAGAAAACGCTTTCTATTACATAATCATAATAACATATAGTTGTATAGATGTGTAGTTTTTATTTATGAACTTTTTATGGTTATCTTTTCTATTTCCAAACTGTTATATAAAAGGTTATTTCTCCTTTTTATTAACGAATAAAAGCACAAACAAGGTAACAGGATATATATATATTGGCTATGAAAAGAATAAAAAATGATCTTTACTCGTTTACTCTCTTTATTTTCACTTGGCATGGAACAGCTCTAACCGCTTCTATGCATGGCCGGTTCCTCTCTTCCATCTAAAAAGAAAAGTTTTATATTTTTTCTCCAATTTATATTCATATAGAAGTTTCATTTTATCATTCCACTTTTTCATGTTATTATTTATTTCCGAGTTTATTGGGAAACGTAAACTTAGTGAAAAAGGAACAGGAGCGTTGGTATTATGCAGTGTATCGAGACAAGTAACTTACAACAGTTACTAGAACAAGTAAAACCCTATACAAAAAAAGGAAAACTTGCTACTTATATCCCCGAATTAGGAAATGCAAATCCAGATGATTTAGGGATTGCTATCTACCATAAAGAGACTGAATACATTCATGCTGGTAACTCACAAACACTCTTTACTCTTCAAAGTATTTCAAAAGTAATCACACTTGCCCTTGCCCTTTTAGATCGTGGTGAAGAATATGTATTCTCAAAAGTTGGAATGGAACCAACTGGTGACCCATTTAATTCCATTATCAAACTAGAAACCACTAGCCCTTCTAAGCCTCTTAATCCAATGATTAACGCAGGTGCGTTAGCTATTACAAGTATGCTAGCAGGAGATAGTAACGCAGATAAGATGGAACGAATTCTTCACTTTGTACGTGATATTACAGACAATCCTACAATTAATTATTCTTCAAAAGTAGCCATCTCTGAACTAGAAACAGCTTACTTAAATCGTTCACTTTGTTACTATATGAAGCAAAACGGCATTATTAATAGTAATATCGAGGAATTAATGGACTTGTACACACGTCAATGCGCTATTGAAGTAAACTGTATTGATTTAGCACGCATCGGTTTAATCTTTGCAATGGATGGTTATGATCCATACAAGAAAAAACAAATCATCCCAAAACATATCACAAAAATTTGTAAAACATTTATGGTAACTTGCGGCATGTACAATGAATCTGGAGAATTTGCGATCCGTGTTGGAATCCCCGCAAAAAGTGGTGTCGCTGGCGGTATTTTCGGTTGTGTAAAAGGAGAAATGGGAATTGGTATTTTCGGTCCCGCTCTAGATGCTAATGGAAATAGCATTGCTGGTTTTAAAATTCTTGAACTTCTTTCTGCTCAAGAAGGCTGGAGTATTTTTTAAAAAGAAGTCTTAATGACCTGCTTCTCATTACCAATAATTAAACTTCAAAAAATAAAAAAGTTATTCCACTTAGATAGGATAACTTTTTTTATTATGCATATTTGCTCCCCCTCCCTGAATAATATAGTACAACCTAACGCTATACGGTGGAGGTGTAAAAACGTGAAACTTATTTTTCAAATGGAGGGACAGCCTGTCCTAGAGAAAACCATTCTTCTTTTTATACTTAGTATTGTAGAAAGCTTAAAACTCAAAGTTGTTTCCCCCGATGAAGCTTATCGATACATATTCAATTTAGAAGTATTGGAATTATTAATGGATCGAAATATTGATGATCAAGTTTTAGAGCTTATTCATTTTGGCATGGGGCTTGAAGACATTCATCATGTCCTCCCCGAAGAACTTGAACCAAGTATTGAAGAGTTAAAATGGCGTTGCATTCAAGTGCTTGGTGAGTACGAAATGTATGAAGAATCACAACAGCTAATCGAAGATATACGTTAAAAAGCACCTATATAGGTGCTTTAATGTTTCTTTAAACTATTTTTATACGTCTCAATATTAACAGGTAATTCTTCCTCTTCTAACGTATGCTCATTTACATCTTTATGAATATGAGCACCTTTAGGTGGCTGATGATCATGACCTTTTTTCTTATGATCAAATGCTTTACCACGTCCCATACCCACCCCCCTTTCTTTAAACGAAATCAATATTAGTATGAAGAAAAACAAGTCGATATATGCAGTACTTTGTTGTATTTCCAAGGAAATATTCGAATATTATTTTCCAATCTATCTTTACATCAATTTATAGCTGTTTATCCTTGATATTCTGGATGATTATGACGTTAACAGCCAAATAGATAACAACCTGTATATATTGTTGTTTCAAATTTCATTTTAGGAATGTATCCAGATACAACCTGTTCTACGGCATGTTCATAGCCTTCCTTATCATGAAGCAATTCTTTAATATACTCTTCTTTATCACTTTCTGTCCATGCTTCATCACATACCTCTACTTGAATATCTTGAATCCACTCATTGGTTTGCCGAATTACTTGACCAATGATTTCGTGAGTACGATTTATAGAGTTAATTTTAAATAGAGAATATATATACCTACTTACCCAATCAGGCTCTTTCCAGTAATCTTTCCACCCTTTTTCAAACCACATTATAGCTTCTTTAAAACACCCCAATTCCACATATAATTCTGCAACCTCGATTGCTCCTACAAAATCATCATCATCCTCCGAAAACGAATCTAATTTATTCTTCGCTTCAGTTGCTTTGCCAAGTTCAATCAAACATTTGACATAACTATACATATAATAATCAGAACAACTGGAATCCATAAGAAAATATTCTGAGGCTTCTTTTAATTCTCCAAGATGATATTTAGCTACACCTAAATTTTTGTATGCTTCAATGGATGGCTGGATCGCAATAGACTGAAGCAAAATATTAGAAGCATCTTTCCACATTTTTTTCTTTATATAAATTTCTCCTAAAAGATTATATGGAAAATAAGATGTTGGCTTCATATCTATAGCTTCTCTAATAAGTACCAGAGCATTTTCAATATCATCTTCTTCATAATGATATATCCAAGCAAGATTGTTCAACGATTGAACATCTCTTGACACTTGCACCGCTCTTTTAAACAATTCAAGCGATTCTTCATATTCATTTTTCTCGAGTAATTCAATTGCCTGTTGATTCAAATTCACTTACATTTCCCCTTTACTATAAGTATTATTTTATCATTCATATATTTTGAGGACTAAAAAAAACGTACAAACACCAAGTTTGTACGTTTCCACGACAGGTACTTCTTATCTTACATGATGTACCTTATCGTTTTATTAGCAAAATCTTAAATTTTTCTTATTTTTGTGTATGACACCAATCGGACTTTTACTGACAGTTCGTCTTCTGCTTAACTTCTTTGCTTTCACTTAATTTTAAGATGGAAGTGTTACTGTCAGTTAATACGGGATAAAAATCACGCCTAAATTTTCATCATAAACTTTGCACTTCTGTTGTATCCGTCTTTTCAATACGTTCCATTTTACTTTTCTTATTTTGTGTAACACGGTAAAACAATAAACAAACAATCATAAATGGAATACCACAATACAATGCCATGCGTTGTTCCGGAATAAACGCCATACCAACAATTACCGTTAAATTTAATACTAAAGCAAGAAGCGGGACAAACGGATACAATGGGGTTTTAAATTTCAAGTCCTTAATATCTCCTCCTTGCTTTAAGTATGTTCTTCTAGCCAAAAGATTAGATAAAGCGATAGATGCCCAAACCAATATTGCACCGAATCCCGCAATAGAAAGAAGCCATAAATAAACTGTATCCTCTGCATAAATACCTGATAATAAAGAAAGACAACCTACAATGGTACTTACAATCAATGCATAAATCGGAACACCTTTTTTCGATAACTTACCAAAAATCGGACTAATCATTCCTTGATTAGACATAGACCATAGCATACGAGAAGTTGCATATAATCCAGAATTCGCCACTGATAGTACTGCTGTAATAATAACGAAATTTATAATATCTGCTGCATAAGGAATACCAATTTTATCAAAGACAACTACGAATGGACTTTCTATCACTCCTGCTTGTTGCCAAGGGAACAACCCAGCAAGTATAAAAATGGACAGTACAAAGAAAACAAGTATACGCCACACTGTATTATTAATAGCTTTTGGAATGGTTTTCTCTGGGTCCTCGCTCTCTCCAGCCGCGATACCAACTAATTCTGTTCCCTGAAAGGAAAAATTAACTGCAATCATTGTAATTAAAATAGCTGTTAGCCCATTTGGAAACAGTCCTCCGTAATCAGTAAAGCTAGAAAGCATTGGCGCTGGTTCATTTCCTTTCATATCTAGGAAACCAAACATAGCTGCCCCCCCTAAAATAATAAATGCAATAATCGTAATTACTTTAATGCTTGCAAACCAAAACTCGACCTCTGCAAAACTTCTTGAGGATAATGCATTAATAGCAAAAAGTAGAACAGCGAAAACTATGCACCAAATCCACGATGATACATCTGGAAACCAACGTTTCATTAAGATACTCACTGCAATCAGTTCAATCCCTATCGTAGCGGACCAGTTTAACCATGACATCCATCCCACTACATAACCTACTGCAGGTGAAATATGCTTTGTAGCATATGTTTGATAAGACCCTGCATCCGGCATAGCAACCGCCAATTCTCCAAGACAGAGCATCGTTAAATACATAACAAATCCTCCAACAAGATAAGCTACAATTGCTCCTCCAGGTCCAGCTTCATGAATTGTATAACCGGATCCTAAGAAAAGTCCGGTACCAATTACTCCTCCAAGTGCAATCATAAATAAATGTCGACTTTTCAACTCCCGCTTCAATTCCCGGTTGTGATTTGTCATATAAATCCCCCTTTTTGTTTGCAAATCCTCATGAATGTAAACGTTTTAAAAATAAGTTAAAAAAGAAAGTTAAACTATAAAAAGATAATAGCTTGCATTTTTATTAAAGATTCACAATAGGAGGGAGATCTTTCGAAAGTCAATCTCCCAATCTAAGAAAATAAGGTGAAACCTCCATCAGTGTGTTTTTTTCTCCATCCCCACTGATGGTTAAACGAATCGGGCTTTTACTGGCAGTTGTCCCCACCCATCTTCCTCTTTGCTCTCTGAATCTTGAGGTAATGGTCTTACTGCCCGTTAATGCGGGATAAACCATAACGCGATAATCAACTCTTACCCTTTCTGATGACTTACTTGACATTAGCATAAATGAAAATAATTCTTTAAAAGCGCACTAGAAAACGGTACATAATCCATACAGTTTATATTAATCACTACCTGTTATTAACAGGTCATCCCTTACTGTTATTAATCGTGTTTTATTAGTGATAACTTGTCCCTCTTCCACTTCTAGCAATTCGATATAGCCACTAATTCCCACTTTAATTTCTACTTTCTGTTTATCTATCGTTTCAATTAATGCTAATTTCTCCCACTCATATACATAGGAGCTTTCAGTAATAAATAATTTTTCTACTTTCCCATAACAAGGACTGTACACGCTTTCTATAACTGCCTTCATTTTGTAACCTCCTCTTTCTTATTAAGTGCTGCTGAAAAGTTATACACCCTATAAAATTTTCAATTCACCCCTAGTCTTTAAATTTAGAGCTTTCACTTACTATTAATGCAAAATGCATACCAACTTCAATTCCCCTGTAAAATTAGCGATTCTTGCAAAAAAACTTAATAAGTGCAAAATTTTTTCTATCATTTTTAAGTTTTTAATCGAAAAAGCGCAAAAAGTTTTGCTCTTTTGAGAGAATTTTAATAAAATTAAAAAAAGTCAGTCTTCATAGGGTATAACAAGGAGAAGATGATACATGTATACAGAAGAAATCAATTTCAAAAAATTAATTGAAATGAATATGTTATATGAAACTTTGCTAAATGAACTTGATATTGGAATTCATATTATTAATGAGGAAAGTAAAACAATAATCTACAATCGTAAAATGATGGAAATTGAATCCATGGATTCTAAAGATATATTACATAAAAATCCTTTAGAAGTATTTGCATTTGAGGAAAACCAAAGTAGCACACTTATAGAGGCACTAAAACTCGGAAAAACAAACAGAAACATAAAACAAACTTATTTTAATAATAAAGGAAAAGAGATTACAACAATTAATGATACCTTCCCCATAATAGAAAATGGAAAAATCAAAGGTGCTATTGAGATTTCAAAAGACATTACCCAATTACAGCAAACGATTAAAACAAGTCCTCCTCGAAAACAAAATACTAAATTTATCTTTAATCATATAATAGGTAATTCTAGGGCGATCCAATCTATCATTACAGAAGCAAAAAAAGTAACACGTACATCGTCCTCCATACTTATCGTAGGAGAAACGGGAACTGGTAAAGAATTATTTGCACAAAGCATTCATAATGAAAGTCACCGTTCAGCAAAGCCTTTTATTTCACAAAACTGTGCTGCTATACCAGAAACCCTAATGGAAAGCCTATTATTTGGAACGAACAAAGGGGCTTTTACAGGTGCAATAGATAAACCTGGTTTATTTGAAGAAGCGAATGGTGGGACTTTATTATTAGATGAAATCAACTCATTAAGTCCAGCTCTTCAAGCAAAATTATTGCGTGCTATACAAGATAAAACAATACGAAGAGTCGGGGGCGCGCAAGAAAAAGAAGTAGACGTCCGAATCATGGCAACCATTAATGAAGAACCTATTGAAGCTATAACACACAATCGATTAAGGAAAGACCTATATTATCGGTTAAGCGTTGTGACTTTATTTTTACCACCTTTAAGAGAGCGAAAAGAAGACATCTTAATGCTCCTTCATCATTTTATTGAAAAGTATAATATCCAATTTGGATTAAAAGTAAAAGGAATAGCCCCTGACGTAAGAGACTTTTTTTATAACTACGATTGGCCAGGGAATGTACGAGAATTAGAACACATGATTGAAGGCTCTATGAACTTAATTGAAGATGAGGATATCATTACAACGTTCCATATGCCAACACGCTTTTATGAACTAACCAAAAGAGAATTCGACTTCCATCCGTCGCTAACTAATCAGAATGAAAATGATACGCCTAAAACTTTAAAGCATACAATAAAAGAAATGGAAAGAGAGTACATTAATCAAATTCTTAAAGAAAATAAAGGAAATATCTCACAAACTGCAAAATTTTTAGGATTGAGCAGGCAAAACCTACAATATCGACTAAAAAAATATAATTTAAACAACTGAGAAAGCCATACAGTATCTGGATTTCTTTGCATTTTCTATAAGTACAATCAAAAAAGAAAGAGTTAATAACTCTTTCTTTTTTGATTTACGTTCTATCTATATCAACAGTACGACAATCTCCGCATGTACAAAATATATAGAAACATATGGGGATACTAACAAACTTACAACATACGTTACATCCGTTTGTCTAAAACTCCACCTTTTCCAAATACAACCCACTCGCATCCGCAAGACAGTTGATTTGATTTCGTTGTTTTGCTTCTAAAATTTGCGGAATCGCATCAGCATCTAACTGACCTAAGCCAACTTCTACTAATGCCCCAACGATCTTTCTCACCATATTGTGAAGAAATCCATTTCCGCTTACTCTAATTTGGATGAAGCCTTCGCTTTCCATGATATCAAGCATATATATTTCTCGAACCATCGACTTCTTTTTAGATTTAGCGTTTGAAAAAGCAGTAAAATCATGTGAACCAATTAAATATTGCGCCGCTTTTTTCATGTTTTCAATATCTAACTTTTTCTCAACATGCATGCTGTATTTTCGCATAAATGGATTTGTATGTTCCTCATTCCAAATTTTATATAAATACGTCTTCGCTTTCGAATTGTAGCGGGCATGGAAACGTTCTGAAACTAGCTCTACTTGAGTAATACTAATATCGTTTGGTAAGTATTGATTTAAATACTTTTTCACTTTCGGTTCTGATAATTTTTCATCAACCTTGAAATTAGCTATTTGGTTCAAAGCGTGTACACCAGCATCCGTTCTGCTACATCCGATGATTTCGATTTCTTGTTCGATCATTTCTGATAATACACTTTCAATTTTCCCTTGAATGGTATTATCGTTATTTCCAAGACGTTGCCAGCCTTTATAGCGGCCGCCGTCATATTGAATTGTTAATTTGTAGTTGTTCATTGTTTTCTGCTATTAAAAACATAGATATTTGCCTATTCATGTTTTTATTAACAGACTCACCGCCTTTCTTTTTCCGTTACATAAAACAAAAATTTTAAGCATTCTATGATGTTTTTCGTAATCTTCTTCTCATAGTAACACAAGAGAGCTCCTTTAGTGTCTACTTCTGCCAATGTATTATGCGCATAGACTATACATATTAAATCAATAGTGTACAATCTAGTTCACGTACGCCATCCATGTTCCTGCAAGAACTTCTACAACTCTTCTTCAGGCGGTACATTTTTCTCCCACTCTTCGCACTCCTTTAGAAACTTCTCGGTCTACTGGTTATTAACACGTTCATTCTATTGACAAAAATTCAAATTTGACCGACTCAACACTGTAAAATTTGGTAAAAAAAAAGTGAAAATTTAAGAATAATAAGGTACACTAATCATTGGCTTTATTTTGGATGCAAAAACACTAGTTTAAAATCGGTTGACGTTGATACCGGGATTATATTAGGTATGTGGAGGAAATATTTATGAACAACAACACGATAAATGAATCAGTTGAAGAAATCGATAAAAAACAGGTAAACTCAATCAAGCGTTTTAAAAATTGGAAGTTTATCACAACGGGTGCCGTCGTTATGATTACACTCCTAATTGCGGGAATTAGTTATTATCAGGCAACCCGTTTCAATTCACGTGTTACGATTAATGACACAAAAGTCGGCGGTCTGACTGCTGATCAGGCAATGCAGAAATTAAAAACATCTGGATTAGAGAACAAAGTCTATGTCGGCCAACAACAAATTTTAGATGAAAAAGATACGCAAACGGAACTTACGGAAGAAGATTTGCCTAAAGTTAAGAAACTATTAAAAAGCCAATGGACATTTTTCCCTTCCTCAAAGGAAAAAAATTATTCGCTGCTACCGGAAAAGGCGGATCAATATCGAAGTGAAACAATGAAAAAACTTGTAGAAGAAAAGCTCTTATCTATGAATAAAGATTTAAAAGCGCCTCAAGATGCTATGGCGAAGCTCCAACAGGGCAAAGTTGTTATCTCAACAAGCATTGACGGAAAACAGTATGATGTCGCTGGTCTATTAAAGGATTACGACAAACAGAAGTATAAAAGTGAAATCCATCTGAAGCCTGTATACATACAGCCTATTAAAGAAAACAATCCTATTGTAAAAAAAGAAGAGAAAGCACTACAGGATCTTCTTCAACGAACCATTGATTATAAAGTACAAAATGAAGTTTACTCTTTAAAAGCTAAAGATCTAATTAAAAATGCCTCTATGTCAAAAGATATGAAGGTTACAATCGATGCGAGTGACATTAAAAACAAAATTGCTGAAATTAATAATTCTCAAGCAACATTAAATAAAAACTTCACATTTAAAACTCATTCTGGTTCGGTCATATCAGTAAAAGGACAAGGCTATGGTTGGGCAATAGATGTTGCAAAAGAAGCAAAACGAATCCAAGAAGCCTTCGAAAAAGGGGAAAAATCGCTTTCCGCTTCTAATATTTACGGAAATGGCTGGAATAAAGAAGGCATCGGTTATGAAACAACAGCGAATAATGGCATTGGAGACACGTATGCGGAAGTGTCGATTGCAGAACAGCAAATTTGGATTTACAAAGATGGAAAATTGGCAGTCACAACGAATGTAGTGACAGGTAAACATAGTACGAGTGAAGATACATCACCGGGTGTGTGGTATATCCTCTATAAACGATCACCGTACACACTCAAAGGCAGCGCAGTAGGTAAACCTGATTATTCCGTTAAGGTAGATTACTGGGCTCCGTTCACAAACGGCGGACAAGGGTTCCACGATGCCGGCTGGCGGACAGACTGGGCAAATAATGCCTATTTAACTGGAGGTTCAGGCGGATGTGTCAATCTCTCTCCTAGTATTGCGAAAACCGTGTATGATAATCTCAGCACTTATGAACCGGTTGTCGTATATTAGCGCATAGCAGTCTCTCAATTATTTTCTTTATAAAAACAAAGAAGCAGAAAATCCTAAGTGATTTTCTGCTTCTTTGTTTTTATTATTTATGTTCCGTGCTTCTCCTGTGCGGGGTGGAAAAACAGTTGTATACTTAAACCTATTTACTTATATCAGGGTAATTCATCCTAAATAAAAATTAGGCCTTATCGATTTTTCGATAAGACCTATCGCTCATTATCACACGTTTAATTTTCTTTTCTAACAAGCTTAACCACATTCTCAACATGCGCCGTATGCGGGAACATATCCACTGGCTGCACATATTCCACTTCATAACTCTTCATTAATGCTTTCACATCACGCGCTAATGATGAAGGATTGCAAGAAACATAAACAACTTGCTTTGGTTGTACTTTTAAAATTGTTTCAAGTAACTTATCGTCACAACCTGTACGAGGAGGGTCAACTACGATTACATCTGGGCGCCAGCCTTCTTTCACCCATTTCGGTAGCCATTGTTCTGCTTTTCCAGCTTCGTACTTTGTATTTGTAAATCCGTGACGCTTTGCATTTTTCTTTGCATCTTCAATCGCTTCTGGAATGACATCCATACCGCGAACTTCTGCTGCATCATTGGCCAGCCAAAGTCCAATTGTACCAACGCCGCAATATGCATCAACAATTTTTTCTGTACCTGTTAACGCAGCAGCCTTTTTCGCCTCATTATAAAGGACAACTGTTTGTTCTGGATTCAACTGGAAGAAAGCGCGTGCTGATAATTCAAATGATAAATCACCCAGTGTTTCTTGAATGACTTCTTTCCCAGCTAAACGGAATGTTTTATCACCAAAAATAACAGATGTTTTACGCCAGTTCACGTTTTGCATAATCGATTTAACAGTTGGCATCTGTTTTTGTACTTCTGTGATAAATTGCTCTTTATTTGGTAATTCTTCTTTTGTTGTAATGAGTGTAACCTGTACTTCCCCTGTTTGAACCGCAGTACGTGTCACAATTGTACGTACTAAACCTTTTTGTTTTTTCTCATTGTAAATAGAAACATTTAATTTTTCTAATATACGTCTTACAACCTTTGTCGCTTCATTTGTTGCCTTATGTTGAATCATACAATGGGAAATATCAATTAATTGATGTGAATTTTGTTTATATAATCCTGTAATAACCTTTTCGTCTTTACGTCCTACTTGTAATTGGCTTTTATTACGATAATGCCATGGATTTCCCATACCAAGTGTTGGACGAATATCAACTTCCATGCTTCCGTTCATATACTTTTCAAACGCTTGTACAACAATATCACGTTTTTGATTTAACTGTTCTTGATAATCTAAATGCTGCAGTTGACAACCGCCGCATTCATCATATACCGGACATGGTGGTTTTACGCGATGCTGCGATGCTTTACGAATTTTTTTCACTTTTGCTTCAGCGAAGCCACGCTGAATTTTCGTTGCTTCAGCAACAACCTCTTCTCCTGGTAATGCGCCTGAAATGAAAACAACTTGTCTCTTAAAATAACCAACGCCTTCTCCGTTAATCCCAAGACGCTTAATTGTCACAGGAAACGTTTGACCAACTTCCAACTTACTCTCATGTTGCTTTTGCATTATTGTTACACCTCTACTCTATACTTTTCCATAAATACAACGCTGCATAACTGCAGTATGGTTCACATTCTTGTTTCACTTTTTCTAACAGTGCATCATCTGGTTTATTCTCTAATTGAAATACCCCTTGAAGTGCACGCTGAATCCCGATATCTGCTTTCGGGAACATATTTTTCCGCCCAAGTCCAAATAATAAGAAGTTTTGTACTGTCCATGCACCTATACCTCGCACTGGTAACAATTGTGCTGATACTTCTTCTTCCGTTTGTTTTTCAAGCTCCACTAAATTTAATTTACCTTCCACAATATGTTTTGCTAGTCCTACCATATATTCCGCTTTCCGTTGACTAAATTTCTGATTTCTAAGCTCTGCTACCGAAATATTTGCTACCCTTTCTGGTGTCGGAAAAAAGAAAATGCCATTCTTCTCTGTTCCATATCGTTTTACAAATTGTTCTGTAAGAGCAGTAGCAAATTTCAAATGAACTTGCTGATGAATAATGCAACGAAGAAGACAAGCAAAATAATCGAACTCTAAAACAAGTGGTGTATAGGCATATGTTTCAAAAAGTGGACGTAATGATGTGCTTCTAAAATGGGTCTGCATCTCTTGAAAAGATTCATTCCATTGAAAAATGGAATAGATGCGTTTCATAACCTTCTCTTGTTCACCTGTCTGGCTTGAAACCCAAAATTGTGGTTCTTGAAGCGTACCAATTCCTTGTACGCGGACAACAATTTGTTCTTCATCCATAAGAAGTGGAACATAAACAATCTTTTCTTCTAATTGAACAACATTGAGTGGGTCAAAAGATAAACGTCTTAGCACCTCTTCAAAATGGTACGAATCCTTTAACGTAACATGTTCGCTCCACATACGTTTCCCCATCCTTTTTACACATCATTATAGCATGAGAAAACCGTAAGCATACATGCTTACGGTTGATTGCTTTTTACTAAATCATCCAGGCTTTTAAAATGATACCCTTTCTCGCGCAAATCATCAATGATTTTTGCAAGTGCTTCCGCATTATCTTTTGATATGGCATGTAGTAATAAAATAGAACCCGGATGAATCATATTCATAACATTATTATGTGCATATTGCCATCCTCTTTGCTGATCTACTTTCCAATCTAGAAATGCAAGAGACCAAAACACATTATAATATCCCATTTCTTTCGTAAGAGCTAGCGTACGCTCACTAAAAATCCCACGCGGAGGACGTACATATTTCACTTCTTTTTGTCCAGTTACTTTTTTTATTTCATCCGTTACGCTTTGCAATTCTTCACGAAGTTTCTCATCATTTACTGTTGTAAAATCAGGATGACTTTGAGAATGATTTCCAATAATATGACCTTCACTTTTCATTCTTAATAATAAATCTTTTTGCGTCTTTATATAATGACCTGTTACAAAAAATGTGGCTGGTACTTTTTTCTCCTTCAGTATATCTAAAATTTTTCCAGTATATCCATTTTCATATCCGTTATCAAATGTTAAATATATATCTTTTTTCTTCGTATCTCCTAAATAAAAGCCACCATTATTATGGAGTAACTCAGTAAATTTTTTCCCGGCATCTGGCGGAGTTTCATTTTTCGCTCGTGGAATCCCCCAATGATTTGGTGCATTCGTATATGCGAAAGTCGAAACCGGCACAAGTACCATCATAATTGAAAAAATGAGACCTATATATAACCATTTATTCTTCATAAATAGTCTCCTTTCCATATATCATCGTACCTGTAGTTTCTGTTTTCGATATTCCTTTCATCCTAAACAAGTTTTTCTATATGTACCAAAAAATGCACCTCGAGTGATCGAGATGCATTTTTCCACTTATTTAAATACTGGTTCTTTAAAAGTCGCCAGTTTTTCAAGTGACGTTTTATCTACATCAGCATGTAAGCTGTTACCATGAGAATCCATTGTTACAACAGCTTTAAAGCCATCAATACGTAGATGCCACATTGCTTCTGGAATACCAAATTGTAAGAAGTCGACATCTTTCACTTCTTTAATACATTCAGCATAATACTGTGCAGCGCCTCCAATTGCATTTAAATATACGCCACCATGTTCAGCTAGTGCCGCCAATGTTTTGGCTCCCATGCCGCCTTTACCAATAACAGCACGAATACCAAACTTTTTCATAATGTCACCTTGATATGGCTCTTCACGAATACTTGTCGTTGGACCTGCCGCTTTAATCTTCCAATTGTCATTTTCATCTTTCACAACAACTGGACCGCAGTGATAAATGATTTGTCCGTTTAAGTCTACTGGGCAATCATTATCCATTAAATGTTTATGGATTGCATCACGACCTGTGTACATCATTCCGTTAATAGTAACGACATCACCAACACGAAGTTCACGAATTTGCTCTTCTGTAATTGGTGCCTGCAGTACAATTTCACGCTGTTCACTGTTTTCTTGACTTTCTTCTTGCTGAAGCGTATTTTCCCCTTCTTGATATAACCAATCGATAATCTCCCCTGTTTCAGGATGAATTGTTACACCAAGACGACGGTATGCCCAACAATTATATGCAACAGATACATAGAAGCTAGCTGGCAGACGATTATATACGCCAATTTTACAGCCGAGTAAAGTTGTTTCGCCTCCAAATCCCATCGTACCAATACCAAGCTTGTTCGCATTCTCTAATACGTATTCCTCAAGCTTTTGTAATTCAGGAACTGGGTCCACATCATCTAATGTACGGAATAGTTGATTTTTTGCTAACTCATAACCTGACGTGCGGTCTCCCCCGATACCAACGCCGATTACCCCTGCGCTACATCCTTGTCCTTGCGCTTGATATACGGCATGAAGAAGGCATTTACGAATTCCTTCTAAATCACGTCCTGCTCGTCCAAGTCCTTCTAATTCACAAGGTAAGCTATACTGAATATTTTTGTTCTCACAGCCGCCCCCTTTTAAAATTAGACGAGCATCAATATAATCTTTCTCCCACTGCTCAAACTTAATCACAGGTGTCCCTGGTCCTAAATTGTTACCACTATTGTCTCCGAAAAGAGAATCAACAGAGTTTGGACGAAGTTTTCCATCCTGTGTCGCACGCTCAAGCGCACTATAGATGGCCTCTTTCATTTTTAATTGATTTACGCCAACTGGTGTATAGATTTTAAACGTTGGCATCCCTGTATCTTGGCAAATTGGCGAGATGTTGTCATCTGCCATCTTAATATTATTTGTAATCGTGCCAAGTGCCATCGCTGAACGAGTTCCTGCATTTTCTCGTTCTTTTGCTCGTTGAATTGCACGACGAACATCTTTCGGTAAATTCGTCGACGTTTCAACAATTAGTTGATACATGCTTTCTTGAAGCTTTTCCATCGTTACTTCCCCCTCAATTGTGAACGCTACCAAAACGTTACGAGATGAAATTTTCATTCTTCATTCCCTAGAGTCTGTTCTTTTTCTTTCATGACTCTTAAGATCGAATGAAATTTTTCACAACTTGATTATAACCTTTTTTCCATATTCCTTCTATTTAATAGAATAGAAAATCTTTATAAATTCTAATATAACAGCATGCGTACAGAAAACGGCTACCAACATATAATTGGCAGCCGTTTTATATTATTCGTCTTTTTTAAATTGCTCACATTTCAGCTCTAATTCATCTAACATTGCAAGAAGACGATCTACATCTTCTAATTCTACTTCTTCTGGTTCAATTGTATCGATTACTTCAATGAACATATTTAAACGTTCTTTCAAATATACTAATTGTGAATCCTTATCTTGAATTGCTTTTCCCACGAAGGCACTCTCCTTTTTATTCGAGTTACTTTCATTATACCGCAAAAATGATTGTCATGAACATGAATTTTCATCGATTTTGTCAAAGCACTTGATTCTATGCAAATAGAAATGTAATACGCTTTCTTTTTCATTTAAAGAGAAATAAGAAGACCAAGAAATTTTTGTTACAAAAAGTTTCACTTTATAAAACGTCTATATTCTTCTATTATAGAGGATGGACAAATTGTTATTTCAATAGTCAAAGGAGTATTTCAGATGAGTATATCACAAACATTGAAGCCGATTACTCCTTCTTACGATCCATGGGAAGCGTATATGGACCTTGAAGAGTACGGCAAATTACTATTAACAAACGTTGAGTTTACAACCACAACGTTATGCAATATGCGCTGTGAGCATTGTGCTGTTGGCTATACATTACAGCCAAAAGATCCAAATCCGCTTCCAATGGAACTTTTATTAAAACGATTAGATGAGATTCCTCATTTACGTTCTTTAAGCATTACGGGTGGAGAGCCAATGCTCTCAAAAAAATCCGTCGACAACTATGTAACACCACTCTTAAAATATGCCCATGAACGAGGCGTTCGCACTCAAATCAACTCAAACTTAACTATAGATTTAGCCCGTTACGAACAAATTATTCCTTATTTAGACGTGTTGCATATTTCACATAACTGGGGAACAATTGATGATTTCGTTGAAGGTGGATTTGCAATGATGGAGCGCAAACCTACTTATGAACAACGTGCTAAACTCTTTGAAAGAATGATTACAAATAGTAAAGCTTTATCAGATGCAGGTGTTCTCGTGTCAGCAGAAACAATGCTAAACAAACGTACCCTGCCACATATTGAACACATTCACCGACAAATCGTCGAAGAAATGGACTGCAAACGTCATGAAGTACACCCTATGTACCCAAGTGACTTTGCTAGCAACCTTGAAATTTTAACAAAAGATGAAATTCGAAGCGCAATCGAGCATTTATTAACTATTCGCGATGAAAACGTTTGGATGTTATTTGGCACACTACCTTTCTATGCATGTAGTAACGATGAACGTGATTTAACTACATTAAAAAAACTACACACAAGCAAAAACGTAACCGTCCGAAATGATCCAGATGGGCGTTCCCGCTTAAATGTAAATATTTTTGATGGCAATATTATCGTAACAGACTTTGGTGATATTCCACTACTTGGTAACGTTCAAACGAACACATTACAAGAAGCATATGACAAATGGTTTAGTTCAAAAACAGCGAAATCATTAAGCTGTCACTGCACTGCTGTAAAATGCCTTGGACCAAATATCCTTGTAAAAAACAGCTATTATCCAACTGAGAACTTCTTAACAAAAGAATCAAATATTACACTTTAATACAAAAACGTCAGCCAATTACGCTGACGTTTTTGTATTTATCCTGTTATTGCGGATGAGGCGAAGAAATAAATTTAAAAGACAAATAATCTTGAATTGGAATCGCAGCCCCAATTCCTTGTGACGTAATATTTTTAATCACAAGCCTCTTTTGATTTCCTTTTAAAACAAGATATACTTCTCCAAATGTAACCTTTCCTTTTTCATTTACTGCCGGTGTATAGGTATATAAATATCCAAGTTGTTTAGGACTGATATTGTATACACGCTCATTCCCAGTACCGTAACCAATGGTTGTTTTAAAAGAAAGCGGTAATTTTACCTTTTCCATTGCCTTTAAAAGGATCATTTTTTTCACATCTTCCGCATCTTTAATATATGCTGTTAAACCACCTTCTACAGTTTTTTGCGCTTCTTGCTTGTAGCGCAGTGGGTATAGTTTCTCTACACCACGATTATCATACACATTACGATTTACTTGCTTATATTCCCAATTCATTGTTGTATCTGTTGACTCATAGTTTAAAGGCCATTGTCCCAAATAAATCTTCGCCCTATACCCTACTGCAAGAGGTGCATTTGAAATTGACGTTTCATTAAACATTCGTATTAAGTGTGGATTTTCAATACGAATATCTGATGTTTTCAGTAATTCTTTCGCTAAATCACTCGGCTGTAAACGTGGTAAATCTTGTGCTTCATTTGGGTACGTATTGTCCTTTGAAATATTCAAAACAGATGAAGGCATCTTGATATTTACTGTTGTCTTTGCAAAACTGCTGCAAGGAAATAATAAAATAAACGAGACCATAGTTGAAAGACATATGCTGCATACTCGTTTCACCTGCTTTACCCCTTCCTAATTAAGAGTATCTAAACGCTATCTAACTACCTCTATTGTTTTCTCTCTACAACATTGTTATTCCATTTTTTTATAATAAGTAAAACCCAATCCCCATAATGAAATAAGCTGCCAATAATGTTCCCCCTTCAAACCAGTTCGTATCTCCATCATTTGAAATTGCAATTGTTAAAAAGACCGCTGTAATCATGGACACAAGTTCCGGCATTGTAAATACCAGGGGCATTTTCACTGTAAAAAACATCGAAAGTATAATGAGAACAGGGGCAACGAACATTGCAACCTGCAATGTTGAACCGATTGCAATTTCAACTGCAATATTCACCTTATTTTTATAAGCCATAATAATTGCAGAGGCATGCTCAGCAGCATTACCAACAATTGCAACAATAATAACTCCAATAAATAATTCCGACCAGCCAAATGATTGTGCCACTGTTTCAAATGTGTGAACAAGTGCCTCTGATACATAAGCTACAGCCGCTGTTGCAATCGCTAAAATTAGCAGTGCTTTCCCCTTTGACCATTCTGGTTCTTCCTCATGTTCTACTTCATCACTTTTATGCTGATACACACCTCGATGCGTAACTAGTTTAAAGAACAGTGCTGCTAAATACATGACAATCATGATGATTGAAACCCCAATACTTAATTGGTATGTTTTATCTAGATCCATCTTCATTGAAAAAACTTCCGGAATAACAAATGCTACAACAACTGCAAATATTAGTAAGGCAGAATTATGCCTTGCATCATAAACATTGAAGCTTTGTCTTTTATACTTGAGTCCCCCTACAAAAAAGGAAAGTCCTCCTACTAACAATAAGTTTCCAAGAACAGAACCAGTTAATGAAGCAAGTACAACTTCAGTTAACCCTGCTTGCAATGCAAAAATTGAAATAATAAGTTCAACCGCATTCCCGAATGTTGCATTTAATAATCCACCAATTCTTGGTCCAGAAACAATCGCTAAACTTTCTGTCGCTCTTCCCATAAAAGCAGCGAGAGCAATAATTGTAATGCAATATACAGCAAACATAATGGTTTGTGGCCAATGTAATGTATTCCCAAGAACAGAAAGCGGTACACCAGCCAGTGCCAGTATTAAGAAAATTTTATTGAACATATTTTCCATCCTTCCATCGTATGTATTTCTCCTCACTACTATCTTTATTCTTCTCCTAACTTGTCCCATTTCATCACAATTACGTTTAAAAAATGCACTTGAAGAAAAAAGTATAAAAGGTCATACATTTTTCCACACAAAAATTTTAGGTAATAGAAAGAGGTTAAAAAATGCACTTAAAAGAAAAAATTGCAACTATTATTCAAGGACAAAGAACAGGTGTATTAGCTACCATTCGTGAGAATAAGCCACATAGCTGTTTTATGATGTTTTTTCATGAAGACTTTGTACTATATGCCGCAACAGATCGTAATGCCAAAAAGGTAGCCGATATTCAACAAAACTCCAATGTGCATGTGCTACTTGGAAGAGAAGGAAAGAAATGGGATGAAAATTATCTTGAAGTAGAAGGCACTGCTTCAATTGAAGAAGACCCGACGTTAAAAAGTAAATTTTGGAACAACAGCTTAAAACGTTGGCTACTCGGTCCAGAAGATCCTAACTATATACTTATAAAAATCAATCCCAATACAATTTATTACATCGATAGTGCTGGTACGACTCAGCCGGAGTTTTTACGACTTTAGTACGAAAACAAGCCCCGTTAAAAGGGCTTGTTTTGTCGAAAAGTTCTTACAAAAAAAAATATAAAAAAGATGGAACTTTCTAAAGATTCTGTTATATAATAGTATCAACTTAAATAAACTGTATTAAAACAGATTGGGAGGAGAAAGAAAATGATGAAAAGAGAAGAACGGAAAAATATGATTGAGTTTATCGAAAAGAAAAAAGGAATTGAGCGTGAAGAACTTTTATTTATGACAGATGATGAAGTAGAACACATTTATAATGTAACGTACTTTTTATATGAAGAAATTGCAGAATAAAAGAGTAAAAGGCTCACCTGTTAGGTGGGCCTTTTACTCTTTTATAGCTATATTTCTACATCAATACGAATTAAATAACCAATATAAATTTTTTTACTGAACAAGAACGCCCAGCCATGGATAGGAGTGGTCAGATCCTTTTTCATATCAGCAATTGCTGCAGCACTTGTATCCATTTTCGGAAAATTAGGATTAGAAGGAATCGATACCAGCGTGGCAACAACTATTCGTTCCATCATCATGGCTATTTTATTTTCTCGCTTTAAAAACAGAAAAAGTTTCACAAGTTGCCCCTGTAGATAAATTAAGTGTTGTATTTTCAATCATTCTTGCAATGATTATACTAGGTGAAAAATTAAATTTCATGACTGGAATAGGTGTTGTATGTATTACAGCAGGCGTCCTCTTCATTGCTTTCAGCTAAAAAAACGCTTAACTAGCGGTTTTTTTCTTTCTTATGTAGAGCCATACAATAAGTACGACGGCTACTGAAATAATTAAAATCCACATTCCATAATGTTGCAAACTATATTCAACAAAGCGCCAGTTCTCTCCAAGCTTCCATCCGAGTCCAATAAAAATGCTAATCCAAATGAGAGCACCACCGTATGCGTATAGACAAAATCTCCAAAACGTTAAATTCGACATACCAGCAAAATAGGCAGTTAAATGACGAACTCCTGGTATAAAATATCCGATCATTAATAAAAAGGGACCATATTTTTCAAACAAAACATGCGTTTTTTCAATTTGCTTTTCTTTAATTCGTATCTTCGGACCATATTTTTTTAATACAGGTAGTCCAAGTCTTAACCCAAGTATATAACTCAAAGTAATTCCAAGTATCGCGCCAGCCATTCCACTTAGAAAAGCAGCAGCTGCTGACATAATTCCTTTCGAAATATTATAACCAACAAAAGTCAGTAAAAATTCATCTGGTATTGGTAGACCTACAATTCCACCCGCAAGAGCTATAATAATTCCGAAATATCCATAATGTGCGATTAACTCACCAATATGTTGTTCCATTCGGATGACACATCCTATGCACGATCGTTATTCCATATTGTGCCCTCTCTATCGTTTAAGCAAACATGGTATACATATTCACTATACATTGTTTTTATAATGAACACTACTCCTATTCGTTTGACCTGTAATGAAATTTTTCACTGGTAATCTGCGTTTTTCAGAATCTTGAAGTATCGGTGCATCTTGTCCACTAATAACGTGAAAAATCCATACTTCACTTCATAATTATAAGAAAATCCGACTTCACAAGCGGGATTTTTGTTACAATAAAGAAAAGTTATATTTAGCAACGGTTTGACTCTCAAGAAAAATGATATAGACATTAAACATATATTTAAAACGATAAAGTGCAGCTTCTATCCGTATAGAGTACTGTGCACCCTTTTACATAAAAATCATTTTTTAAAATTATACAGGGGGAAAAAACATGACCATAGAAAAACAATTGATTCAAAAGGCATATTATGAAATATTTTTAACTGAACAGGATTCTACTCAAGCTCCTCAAGTACTTGGGGAAGCATATGTAAATGAAGCTAAAAATAATTTTTCCAATATCTCTAACGTTCGTTTCGCACAAGGAGAAATTAATTATCACCATAAAGATTTCGAAACAGCCATTTTCAAATGGGAGAAAGTAAACAATGATCTCTCACTATGGGCAAAAAAAAATATAGCAGATGCTTATTTTGAATTAGGGTTATTTTCAATAGCAGAAGAAATCTATACGTCGATTCAAGCAGAAGACATCACATTAACGATGGAAGTGTCTTTGCAGCTTCTTTCTCTATACATGGAACAAAATCGTTTAGGACTTGTTTTTAAGGTCATTAGTGAAGCTGTTGCTTTCCAACCAGACTATCCAAATATTACTGCTATTGCTCGCTCCTTTTATGAAAAACAGCAAGATTGGAACAATGCCATTGACCTTGCTATTCAAGAAGGAATTCGAACGAAATCATTACATTGGTTTGAACTGTTAACAAGTTATGTGAACCAAGGATTCACGAAACAAATGAAACCAAAATATTTTTATGAAGCACTAAAAGTGTTATATACAGTCAATTCAGTTCAATTTAAGCAACTTGTCTCATCGCTTTGGAAAAGCTACCAAGATGAGCCAACCTACTTAGTATGGATTCAAACAATCAATCACCTATTTTTACACGTCGAAGTAGATTCTTACGATGCATGGGATGAAATTGTTACTCTTTATCAAGACACATACTGCGAATTAATTACAGGACAATACTTGATGCATGAACTGCAAGAACTTATTCCAGACTTGTTAACGAATTGGTTCAGCTTAACAAGAGCAGAACATTCTCTATTTGTTTCTGCCGCAACATTAGCATGGAATGAGATTTCACCTAAGAGCCTTGATACATTACTTGTAAAAAGCGCTGAAACGCTCCTTTCTAGTTCAACAATATATAACGCAGTTGACTTAAACAAGGTTTCAAATCTTTTTGAAACAATTGTCGTATGGGCAGAAAAGAATGATGTAGACTTAAGTCATTCTTTCACATGGCTTGTTCGAGAACTTTCTGATATAAATGTACAACAAGTTCTCGTTGCAGGTACAAATGATAAGAGTAAATCATCCTTTATCAATTCTATACTAGGAGAAAGTATACTAAAAGATTCCTCTAAGGCCGCTATCGTATTTAAAGATAATGCGCAGACAGAATTTACAGAACTCACCGATTTAACAATACGAAAGACTTCTAATTTGGATGGATTTTACGAAATGCTAGCCGTTCCTCCAAAATCAGAATCTGAGCAGAAATGTATTGAATTTAAACTACCATGTAGATTTTTACGAAAGAATAAATTCTCATTTATCGTTACACCAGATTTTGATGGAAATGGAAATAAAGAAAATATAAATCTTGATTACTTACACACAGCCGATAACCTATTATATGTTCTTAATACCTCTTCATCTTTACTTGAGAAAGAAATCGATACACTATTGTACATGCAAGAACAACTGCCAACTTTACAAGTTCATTTTGTTGTAAATACAATCGATACGCCTATTAGTGAGGAAGCAGCAAATAGAAAGCTAATTGAAACCGAGTCTCAAATACGGGTACATTTCCCAAATGCACGCGTATTCCTTTACTCACCTTTACACGAGAGCACCGGGCAGTTAAGTGATTTAACGGAATTCATTACTTCAAACTTTAATAATAGAAATATAAAAAAAGAGCGCACAGAAAAACTATTATGGTTTATTCAAAAGACCATCACCTATCTCTTAAATGAACGCGTACAATTAGAAAATACGTTAGTAAAGTCAATACGTTGGAACAAACACATTTTAGTGAAACTAAATGGATTTATTAATAACTTAAATGCTATTGAGAAAGATAAGACTCGCTCTATTACAGACTCATATCGTTTAACAAAAGATGAAATTATACATGATCTCCATGCTCAAATCCCTGAATTATTGCAGAGCTGCTCTGATCTGGTTCATGAAGACAGTGACTTTAAACAAGTTCCCGAAGAACTAAATACAGCAATGAATGAAAGAATTCAAAAACATTTACAACAAGTGATATTACCTAAGTTTACGCATTCTATTCAGGAGTGGATCGAAACAGCACATAATGAATTTATTCAAGGCCAATCTTATTTAGATGAAATGAGTGAAACATTTAATAAATTATACGAAGAAGAGCGCCTGAAATTACCATGTGATTTTCAATTACTTGATGATTGGCGCCGAGATGTTGCAAGAATGACGAATCGAATCACAGTTGCTGACGTAAATATTTTACTACGCTTTACACCAACACAATTCCTGTTAAAAAGTGCTGGAAAACTATTCGGTAACATGCAGAAAAATCAATCTATGCTTTACAACAAATACAAAAATTATATTGAGACTGAAGACTATACAGAGGTAACAACAATAATTTCTGAACAGTTCTTCCTTCAATTTGAATTATTCGAAAGCGCATTAGAACGTGATATTATGATGTTCTTTAAAGAACCTCTCAGCATATTAAAGCAGACTGTGGAAGCAGCACATCTCGAAATAAATCAGGACGAAAATGTACTAACAAAACTACGAACAAATCCCGAAACATACCATGATCCTTTAGCATTGTTTAAATTACAGTTATTGCAATACAAGTTCATGCTAAATGACACAAATGATGATGCCCCTTCTTTAAAAATCGTAAAGAATGAGGCTCCTACAGTTTAAATACGTAGAAAAAACCAAGCAATTTGTAACAATTGCTTGGTTTTTTGGTTATATTCTATTTCACATATCCCAAATAACATCATTAACCTTTGCATCAACTCTTACACGCTGAATGAACTTCTTTCTCTCGTCTTCTTTATGAATTAACTTATGTATATACCGACGCTTACTTAATAAATCTCTATATGCTTCATTATAATTTAGAACTTCCCGGCAGCGCTTATCCTCATATAAAACTTTGAACCATGTGTACCTCTTTAGCTTTTCCATATGCCGCTGTATTCTTTTCTTTTTCCGTTTTTCTCGTTCAACTAATCTCTCCAGCACTTGCTCTACTACTTCATCTAACATAAAGTCCCCAGCTACTTTTACAACACCAATAGTCCCTCTCACAATGCCTTTACTCGCATCAGCACATACTTCACCTAATGCAATTGCTGCCCGACCAATCCCTACTAGAATGTGTCCAATAATATCCTCCATATTATCACTTCCTTCTAGTTTACAATTTTCATATGATCAAACGGATAATAGATTGTTTTTAACGTTCCAAGCACTTCTGTTTTATGAATCAGCCCTAAGCCATTACGACTATCTTTACTCACTAACCGATTATCACCCATAACAAAAATCTTATCCTTTGGAATTGTAATAGGACCAAAGTCTTCAGTTAAATTAATAAGAAGTTGTTTCGCATGCTTTCTATTCTTATCCAGGTAAGGTTCACTTTTCACTTGATGATTTACATATAATTGATCATTCTTCATCTCAATTACATCTCCTGGAAGTCCAATAATCCTCTTTACATAAAAATTATCAGTCTTTACTACAATAATATCTTCACGCTCATAGGTTTCAAATCTCTTTGCTAACTTATTAATAATTACTTTATCCCCATCTTGCAATGTTGGCCTCATAGATGCTCCCTGCACAGTTGTTGGAAAAAACACAAAAATTTTCACTAAAAAAAACAACAAACACGCAATAGCTAGTATTTCAAAAAGCTCACGAAAGCGACTTTTCTTTTTCATTTTCCATCTCTCATTCCTCTCCCTTTGTTACATTTATTATAGATAGTTTCTATTATTAATTTCCACAAAATTCCGAAAGAATAAGATAAAACCTATAAAATTTTATAAATCTGAATAATATTCTTAAATGTAAGATTTTGATATACTAGATTGGTCTTTTTATAAATTAATACATATAATCCAAGGAGGATTCATTTTTTATGAAAGTTATGTTAAGGAACGAAAATACTGGACAAATTAAACAGGCAAAACTAGGTTTTAGTTGGACTGTCTTTTTCTTCGGATTTTTCCCTGCTATATTCCGTGGGGATTGGAAATGGTTTTTAATTATCTTACTTGCAAGTGCTTTTACATTCGGATTTTCTAATTTAGTTTTCTGCTTTATTTATAACAAAATATACATTAATGAGCTATTATCTCAAGGTTATAAAGCTGCTGACGAATATAGTCTTTCCGCTTTACAGCAAAAGAACATTGTAGCATAATATGTAATCAAAAAAGAGGATATCCCAAAAGTAGCTCAATAGCTACTTTTAGAGATATCCTCTTTTATATTCCAACATATACAATACACATCTGTGCAGCAACATATGTTAACCAAACCCAAAGCGGATCATACTTTATGTTGCGATCACCAATATCTGTCACACCGATAATAAAATCAGAAATCACAAATAATAGTCCTCCAAATGCTGGGATCCACCATATTCCACTATTTGCATAGTATAATGCAAATGCAAAGCATGCCATTCCACCAACCCATAAACCATATACAAGTGCACCAACTGTAAACAACTTATCTTGCCCTTGATTCCGAATAAAAAAGAACCAGCCAATTATTAAAAATAAGCCGTAGACAATTACGCCAATCCAGAATCCCTTCCATGAAATACCCGTTTGCAAAAATGCCGTTACATAAAAACAATGTGCAATTGCGAATGTAATCATACCACCGATTAATCGATGTCCAAATGGAATGAGCCCCGCCATAAATAAATCACCTAGCGTAGATAAAGTCATCCCAATCGCAACCCACTGGTGATACTCTACTGATGGATCTTGCAACAAAATCCAAATCGCACCACCCGTTAGCGAAAAACTAAGTGTAAGACGAATGAATAATGGCAATGGCTCATTTTTTCTAGTTTTTCTTGTCTTCGCCATCGCAAAAAATGCTCCAAAAACAAATAAAATAACTTGGCCAATTAATAACATATAAATTTCATTCATACTATGTACTCCTCAATAAACAGATATTAATGTACTTTCGTGATATAACTTATTTTTCCCTTTTTTTCTCCTCTAAAATTTTTAAAAAAAGAACATTTCTGTTCTTCTTTTGCGTAAAAATATAATAACCTCACTTGCTTTAAGCTGCTTGTTCCTCTTGTTCTGTTTTTTGTATATTTGGTGTGCGATTTACTACGATAATCCCCGCTGCTACGCACGCTAAGCCAAATAAAACAAATGAATGTATTGCTTCTCCTAAAATCATACTGGATAATAAAACACCAAATACCGGTATAAAGAACATATACATCGATACTTTTCCAACCTTGTTATATTTCATAACTGTATTCCAAATACAGAAACCTGCCGCTGATAAGAAGGATAAATACAATAACATAAGTAGTGCTTTCATACTGAATACAAAAGGTATAAATCCAACTTGAAAAATACCAATACATAATAATCCGATAGATCCAAAAATCATCTGGTACGCTGTCATATACCCAACATCTAATGTTTTACTTCCCTCTTTCGCTAATATATTTCCATATGAATACATCATCGCGGCCACCAAAAGTAATAATTCACCAATTCCAAAATGAAACGCCATACTCCCATCACTTGGAACATTCACAAGAATCACACCACAAAAACCGATAGACACACCGATCACTTTGCGAATATTTAATGCATCGTCTTTATACAAAAAATGTGCGAGTAAGATTTGGAAAAAAGATGATGTCCCTGAAATAATAGCACCTTCAATTCCAGAACTGTAACTCATACCAATATAAAAACACACATATTGGAGGAATGTTTGAAACAAACCAATTTGTACTAATTGCTTCCCTGTTTCTTTTTTGAAATGCATATCTTTTCCTATCACTTTAAAAAAGAATAAGAGCATCACACCTGATAAGAAAAAGCGATAACCAGCAAATAATATTTGCTCGCCAACTTCATGTGGCTGAATTCCAAGTTCAGCATAACTTAATTTAATAAAAGGAAATGCGCTTCCCCATAGAAATGTCGCTACTAATGCTGCAACAAATACACCAATCGGATGGGTAAAAAATTTCTCTGTTTTCACTTGTTGTCTTCCTTTCCGACCTTTTTATGAACAATATTCTTTTATACCAAAGGAAAGCTAAAAAAACAAGTTTTTCAATTTTTTCTATAAGCAAAAACATATCCTCAAGGAGAAACATATGATATGATATAGAATAATTATAAGATAATAACTGATAAAATGTTTCAATAGAAATGCTGCTATCCGTATGGATGGCAGCTTTCGTCGTTTTATGGGGATTTCGATTTTGATTCTTTTTCTCAATAAGAATATGGAAGGAGCGAGTAATTATGAACTCAGAAGTGAAAACATTATCATCAAAAAATAATATGTCTAGCCCATCTTGGTTTCAGTCATTTCAAAAACATTATGAACTAATCTTTGCAATCCTATCGGGGGTTTTCATTTTATCCGGCTGGTTATTCACAAAAAACGAAGCAATAACTGCTGGAGTAGTTTTTTATATCCTCGCCTATATAATTGGAGGATATGCAAAAGCCAAAGAAGGCATCCAAGATACGATAGAAGAAAAGGAATTGAATGTGGAAATGTTAATGCTCTTCGCTGCCATAGGTGCTGCTATTATCGGCTACTGGGCAGAAGGTGCAATCTTAATATTTATCTTTGCACTAAGCGGTGCAATGGAATCTTACACATTGAGTAAAAGTCAAAAAGAAATTTCAGCACTACTGGATTTACAACCTGAAGAAGCTTTGCGCATTTCTCATGGAACAGAAGAACGTATTCCAGTAGCTCAGTTAGAAATTGATGACATTATTTTAATTAAGCCAGGTGAACGTGTACCTGCCGATGGTACAATTCATAGTGGTGAAACGAATATTGATGAAGCTGCAATTACTGGGGAACCTATCCCAAATGAGAAAAATTTAGGTGATGAAGTATTCGCTGGAACCGTAAACTTACGCGGGGCTATCGAAGTTAAAATTACGAAAAGAAGCGACCAAACGCTGTTCCAAAAAATTATTCGTCTCGTTCAAAACGCACAAAGTGAAAAATCACCATCCCAACTTTTTATCGAAAAATTTGAAGGAACATATGTGAAAGGTGTGCTTATTGTCGTTGCTCTCATGATGTTTGTTCCTCATTTCGTACTAGATTGGAGCTGGAACGAAACATTTTATCGCGCTATGATTTTACTCGTTGTCGCTTCTCCATGTGCACTCGTTGCAGCGATTACACCCGCAACATTATCTGCTATTTCTAATGGTGCACGAAGCGGTATTTTATTTAAAGGTGGTATTCATTTAGAACGCCTTGCCTCCGTAAAGGCAATCGCCTTTGATAAAACAGGAACATTAACACAAGGAAAACCGAATGTAACAGATGTTTACGTACGTGATGGAATAACAGAAAAAGATGTACTATATATTACAGCTTCTATCGAAAGTCATTCCACACACCCGCTCGCAGAAGCGATCGTCAAGTACGCAAAACATGCATATGACATTACATTAACGAAACCGGAAAGTGTAGAAAATGTCACTGGATTTGGGTTAAAAGGAACTTTAGAAAATAAAACTTATAAGATTGGAAAGGCCGATTTTATTGGCGAAGAAGCAAAATCTTTTCATAACGGCATCGCTACTACACTTGAAAAGGAAGGAAAAACAGTTGTTTATCTTAGTGATGAGAAAGGAATTCTTGGGCTTATCGCTCTAAAAGATACACTGCGCCTGGAAACAATTGCTGCTATTCGTGATTTACAAAGCATTGGTGTTGAAGCCATCATGATCACTGGTGATAACGAGCAAACGGCTAAAGCAATTGCGAATGAAAGCAATATCAAAGAATACTACGCCTCATGCTTACCAGAAACAAAAGTAGCCACAGTAAAACAACTAAAAGAAAAATACGGTACAGTAGCAATGGTTGGCGACGGTATTAATGATGCTCCTGCACTTGCTACAGCTAGTATTGGTGTTGCCATGGGTGAAGGAACAGACGTTGCCTTAGAAACCGCAGATGTTGTTTTAATGAAAAATGAACTTTCTCGCCTTGCACAAGCCATTCGTTTATCAAAAAGAATGAATCGCATCGTGAAACAAAACATTATCTTTTCTTTAGCAGTAATTACAATGCTTATTTGCTCTAACTTCTTGCAATTCTTGGCTCTTCCATTTGGTGTTATCGGCCACGAAGGGAGTACAATTCTGGTCATTTTAAATGGCTTACGATTATTAAAAGGAAATAACTAACGGGTCCCCAGAGGGAACCCGTTTTTTCTTCAATATCTAGCTCCAGCAGATTGCGCTTTTAATGGTAGCCATTATGTCCATTCGCACTACTGCTCGTTTTATGTTTTGGATGCGAACTACTTTTTTGTTTACCTTGGCTTTTATTATTGTGATTCTTTTTATTATTACTCATTTTGAATCCCCCCTGTTCCTTTTTATTATGGAACAGAACGTTATTTTTCATCACGGGAATTATTGTCACTTGTTCGGTAAAAATGCAGTAACCCATTGATTTCACCGCCAAGTAAAATAACCCAGGCCGTTAAATAGAACCACAACATTAAAATGATAATACCACCTAGACCGCCATATGTATTAGCATAATTTGCAAACTCATCTACATAGTACGCAAATGAATACGATACAACAATCCATCCAATCGTTGCAAATAAAGCTCCTGATACAACTTCTCTTCTCTTTAATTTTCGATCTGGCACAAATGTATATAAAAAACTAAATAAGGCAAATAAGACTAAGAAACTTGCTACTAATCGTGTAATACTCCATACGAAAGAAAAACTCTCTGATAAACCAAGCGCTTTAAAAACAGCCGCTCCGATTACCTGTCCAAAGACAGGAACAATTAAAGCAAAGACAATCATAAAAATAATCGCCAGTGTAAACACAATAGACAACGCCCTTGTTGTAATAAAAGAACGTGTCTCTGTTACATCGTAGGCGCGATTAAAAGCATTCATGACTGCATTTACCCCATTGGAAGCAAACCATAGCATCGATAATAAACCAAATGATAGCAATCCACCATTTTGTTCATTTACAACTTTATCTACATTTACTTCAATTAATTGCATTGCTTCTTCCGGTACATAAGCTTCCAATAAACTGAGCACATCTTCTGTATGGATGGGGATAAATCCAAGAAGTGTAATTAAAAAAACAAGCCCAGGAAAAACCGCAAGCAAGAAGAAATAAGCGAGCTGCGCTGCTAAACCCGCTACGTCATCTCGCATCGTTCGGTCATATAGATCCTTTCCAAACGAATAGACACGATTTCCCCTTGCTTTCTCTAAAAGTCTTTTCATATTTCTCTAAACGCTTCTCTTTTCTTCTTTATCTTGCTTCAATTCAATGTATGCTTCCGTTTTTTTTTCCTCAGTAATCACTGGTTCTTCTCCCTTTATTTCTTCTGACACTGGAGAAATTGCTTGAATTTCAATTGTTTCTGTTTTTTCTTCTGACTCAGCTTTTTTCTTACTAAAGATTTCTTTCGTTTCTTTTAGTGTTTCAACAACAGCTGGTGTTAATTTCTTAATTTCCGCTACCTTTGCTTTTACTACATTAAAATCTGCAAGTTCTCGTCCTTTATCTGTAACAGTTTGCACTTTTTCTTTAATCTTTGCATTCTCACCAATTTCAATCATTTTTGATTTTGCTTTTCCCGCTGTATTTTTCACTTTCTCACGGTTTTCTTTCTTCAGCATGGAAACAGCTACACCTGCTGCCACCCCGATCGCAATGTTTCGAGCTATATTATTCTTCTTTGCCATATTCCTTCACCCTTTCGTTTCTTATATTAGAAAGTACTTCTTTCTAAACTTTCTCATATTCCTTGCTCATTTCGAATGAATGCTAACAACTTTGCACACCCTTCTGTTACAAGGTCATATACTTCTTGAAAGTTCCCTGTAAAATAAGGGTCAGGAACATCTGTCCAGCCACCGTCTGGAACAAAATCGGACAGTCTACCAATATAGCCTCCAGCTTTACCTAAACTTTCTAAGTCTGCTATATTCTTGTTGTCCATGGCAATAATATAATCAAACTTTGTTAAGTCTTCTTTTTCTACTTGACGTGCTTTAATTCCTTCAAAAGAGACTTCATTTTCTTTTAAAATTTTTCTTGTTCCTTCATGAGGTGGATGACCAATATGCCAATCGCGTGTTCCAGCAGAATCAATTTGAATGTGATCTCCTAATCCCTCTTGCACGACAAGATCTCGAAAAATCGCTTCTGCCATCGGAGAACGACAAATGTTTCCAAGACAAACAAATAATACTTGAACCATATTTGTTTCTTCCCTTCTGGGTGCATTTCTTATATATACATATAGTATAAACAACCAATTATTAATTATAAAGGAAATCCCTACTAAATTAATATGATTGAAAAGATTCATTAACGAAAATGATAAAAAATGTTAAGATAGCCTTATGTTATTTCAAAGGGGGACACTTCGGTGGATTTATCCGTAAAATCGCAAGAAAATGTTGAATATATGGTAGAAGCTATTAAAGAAAAGTTACGTATGGTAAACGCTGGTGCAATGCGTGCTGAAAGCTTTAATGAAGCAATGTACGAAGATCTACGTGACATTTATGATCATGTAATGAAACGTGAAACATTTAGCATTAGTGAAATGCAAGCTATTACAGAAGAATTGGGTATGTTAATTAAAAAATAATGAAGAGTTCCTCATACAGAGGGGCTTTTTTTATTTCTAACAAATTCATGACATCCTTCCACTTTTCTACATTTATTTTCCAAATAATGTACAATAAAAAGAGAACCTCACCATCGAACTTACATCTAATACTCACCACATTACCATTGCTAACTGTGTTTACCGGAGGTGCTTATCTATGAGCAATTGGTACAGTAAAACGAAAGAGCAAACAATACTTTCACTTGAAACAAATGAACAACATGGTTTAACAGATGAAATGGTACAAAATCGGCTAAAGAAATATGGCCGAAACGAACTCACCACAAAACAAAAAAGGACTTTATGGCAACGTATTTTTTCCCAAATTAATGATGTCCTCGTCTATGTTCTTTTAATTGCCGCCCTTATTTCAGCCTTTGTAGGTGAATGGGCCGATGCCAGCATTATTGCTCTCGTTGTTATTTTAAATGCTATAATCGGTGTTATCCAAGAATCGAAAGCAGAACAAGCGCTAGAAGCATTAAAAAAAATGGCAACACCAAAAGCAATTGTCAAACGTGATGGTGAGCTAAAAGAAATTCCAGCAGAAGATGTTGTTCCAGGGGATATTGTTTCACTTGATGCTGGACGTTATATTCCTTGTGACTTGCGCCTTATCGAAACTGCAAATTTAAAAATTGAGGAATCCGCTTTAACAGGCGAATCCGTTCCTGTTGATAAAGATTCACTTTACCATCCTGCTCTTCAAAATGAAGAACAAATACCACTAGGTGATCAAAAAAACATGGCCTTTATGTCCACTCTTGTTACATACGGACGAGGCGTTGGTGTTGCTGTTGAGACAGGAATGAAATCCCAAATCGGAAAAATCGCAACGCTCTTGCATGAAGCTGATGATGATGCAACACCACTTCAAAAAAGCTTAGCTCAAGTCGGAAAATATTTAGGTTTTGTAGCAGTAGCAATTTGCATCATTATGTTCTTCATCGGATATTTCCAAGGGCGAGACACACTAGAAATGTTTATGACTGCTATTAGTTTAGCCGTTGCAGCGATTCCAGAAGGATTACCAGCAATTGTCTCGATTGTTCTCGCAATTGGTGTACAGCGTATGATTAAACAAAACGTGATCATTCGTAAACTGCCAGCCGTCGAAGCACTCGGTTCTGTTACGATTATTTGTTCAGATAAAACGGGTACATTAACACAAAATAAAATGACAGTTACTCACTTTTATAGTGACCATACATACGACAAACTAGAGAATTTAAACGTAAATAATGACGCTCAGCGCTTATTATTAGAAAATATGATTTTATGTAACGACGCATCCTATACAGCCGAATCACAGACTGGCGATCCAACAGAAATTGCGCTTCTTGTTGCAGGTAGCACCTTTGATTTTCAAAAAGATACTTTAGAAGTTCAACATAAACGTGTGAATGAATTGCCATTTGACTCCGAACGCAAAATGATGTCAACATTGCATGAATATGATGAAAACTATTACAGCATGACAAAAGGAGCAATTGATAAACTCTTACCTCGTTGCACCCATATTTTTACAAATGATAAGGCGAGGATTTTAACCGACGCAGATAAAGAACAAATATTAGAAGCTGCTCAAATGATGTCGCAAAAAGCTTTGCGCGTACTATCTTTTGCTTTCAAACAGTATGATACACAAAACATTGCCAATGATCACATAGAAGAAAACCTTATATTTATAGGGCTTGTCGGTATGATCGATCCGCCGCGAACTGAAGTAAAGGCTTCTATTACTGAATGTAAAAAGGCAGGAATTCGTACCGTTATGATCACAGGTGATCATAAAGATACTGCCTTTGCTATCGCAAAGGAACTTGGCATCGCTGAGAAAGAATCTGAAGTCATGATTGGAACAGAATTAGATCGTATTTCAGACGAGAAATTAGCAAATGAAATTAATCATTTAAATGTATTTGCGCGTGTTTCTCCTGAACATAAAGTTAAAATTGTCGGAGCATTGCGTGCAAAAGGAAATATTGTTTCTATGACTGGTGACGGAGTCAATGATGCACCATCTTTAAAACAAGCAGATATCGGAGTCGCAATGGGGATTACAGGAACAGACGTCGCTAAAGGTGCGGCTGACATGGTTTTAACCGATGATAACTTCTCATCTATTGTCAAAGCTGTTGAAGAAGGAAGAAATATTTATCGCAACATAAAAAAATCAATTCTTTTCTTACTTTCTTGCAACTTTGGAGAAATTATTGCACTATTTTTAGCTATTTTACTGGGGTGGGCTACACCTCTTCGTCCGATTCACATTTTGTGGGTGAATTTAATTACAGATACACTCCCTGCTCTATCGCTAGGTGTTGATCCAGAAGACCCAGATGTGATGAAAGACAAGCCACGTGGTGCAAAAGAAAGCTTGTTTAAAGGTAGTGTTTCTTTTCTTATTCTAAACGGGATTGTAATAGGGCTTCTTACTTTAATCGCCTTTATTGTTGGAGCAAAATTATATACAGGAGATACAAATATCTTCCCACTGTTCCCATCTCAAATTGATGACGATGCATTACTACATGCTCAAACGATGGCGTTTGTCGTACTTAGTTTTTCACAGCTTGTTCATTCATTCAACTTACGATCAAGCACAAAATCAATCTTTTCAATTGGAATATTCACAAATAAATACTTAGTTTTCTCTCTACTTATCGGTATCCTGATGCAAATATGTATTATCTCAATACCGCCAATTGCAAACATATTTGGGGTACACTCCTTAACATTAAAGGATTGGGGATTTGTTATCGTACTAAGTATTATTCCACTTGTTGTAAATGAGATTATAAAAGTGCTTAAGAGAAGTTAAAAGGCAATGAGGAATCTCCTCATTGCCTTTTTATTACCCTTGCAATTCTTTTTTAATATTCTCCGTAAGTTCCGCCATACGTTTACGGCTTTCTTCACGCTCACGTTTGTTTTGTTCTTCAATTTGCTGTGTTTCTTGCATACCTCTTGAAATGATATTCCATGTTTCTTCAAGTGTTTCCATTTTAATACTAGAAGAACCTGAAAGCCTTGCTACTTCTACACTTTGCGTTGCAATGTTTTGTGCATTTTTCTTAAGTAGTTCATTTGTGCGACGATCAAGTTCCGCCATAGAATCCGCAACAAGCTTTTGACGTTTCGCATTCACAGCTTGAATAATTCCATTTTTAAAAATAGGAATTGTTGTAATAAATGCTGTATTAATTTTACCAATTAATTTATTATTACCACGCTGAATCATGCGAATTTGTGGTGCTGTTAATAACGCAACCATACGAGCCTTCTCTAAATCATCAATGCGCTGCTCTAAAATCTCGACAGAGTTTCTTAAAGATTCTAATTCAATACCTGCCAATTGATCGTTGTTACGAACGCGTTCTTCATACATCGGAACTAATTCTGTATTTAGACGCTCTAGTAACATTTCTCCTGCTACTACATATTTCTCTAGGTCTACATAATATTTTAAGTTTTGTTCATATAAGCCATCTAACGTACCAATTGATTTTTTCATTTCATCTTGGTATTTCGTAATCTCCACGTACACTTTGTCCATTTCACGGCCCATCGTTTGATACTTACTAAAAATTTGTTCAATCATTTTATCTGCTTTTTTAAACATACGCGAGAAAAAGCCACTTTTCTCTTCCGCGAAATCTTTACTATCAAATCTGTCCATAATTTTACCAAGTTGCTTTAATAATTCACCGGAATCCTCTATCTTGGATAAGGACATCGTATGTAAAATTTGGTCTGCAAAACGAGAAATTTCCATAGAAGGTTCTTTCCCCAGCTCAATTAACTCCAATTGATCTTTGATATCTACAGCATTATAAATACGTTGAACTTCAGCATCTTGTCTCAGTTGCAAGCGAACATCTTGTGCTGTTTGCTCATTTAATTCCGTTTTCGGATCTAATACGATAGGATTATTATTCATATGTTATTCTCCCCTTCTTTATAAAAATGGACGAAATAGCCCTTTTATTGTTTGAGATAAATTCTTATAGGCCGATGAACCATGAAATTCAAGATCAAAATTCACTTCTTCAAGCCAGTGGGAATCAAATGCCTCTGCTTCAATGTACGGTTCAATATCATTTCTTCCTGTCGGATTGAAGTGAAGTACATCAATTCCGATTTGATTTAAGAACAACAATAAGACAGCATCAGAACGAGTTAATTCTCCGCTTTTCTCATTATTAAATATAACAATTTTAGGGACTTCTTGCGAATAATCAAATTTCTCAAGTAACTCTAAAATATGAGGTGGAATTTGAGAAAGCTGTGCAAAAACATACAGCGCTACCTCTTGTTTTGTTTCTTTTCCAACAGGTTTACAAAGTTCACTTTCACACGTATGAATAATCGCCTCTGCAATTCCATGCTGCAACCCTTCAGGTAAACGCTTATGCGGCCACCAATGACTGTTCATAATTTGATCGGGATGCAATTTTCCAGCACGGTCCAATGCATCTCGATAATGAAATTGAAAGTTTGCTTTTTGTTCTTTTGTAAATGGAAATGTATTAATTAACAAGCTGTTATCAAATGACGTTACTGCCTTCAACCTTTGAAAGTATTCTTTATCATTTTTCGAAACACCTGACACTTTCGCAAATAAAGACGGAATATAAATATGTTTATTTTCCACAAAGAATGTTGGACGTACAAACGCCTTCTCTTTCGTAATTAAAAATAATTCATCATATGTTGTTTTCAATGTACGTGCTACAGGTGTATATGCGCGGAATTGCCACGGTTTATATAATAAAGAATTGTCGTGATGGAGTACTTGTTCAATTTCTTTCGATGCTTGATAAGCCACCGTTGCGACGCGTTCACGGCGCCGATCTGGAAATGGCTCAAGTGAAATACGACCTGAATGTGAAATAACAACAGTTTTTTCTTCATCATCAACACTTTCAAAGCCATCTTTTCCTTCTGGATGATAATATAAAACATCACACCCGAGCATAATAAGGAAATATAAGAAATAGATACGACTCTCCTTCGCATCCCCATACCAAACGATGCGAGGCATTTGTTTTTTATAATTAATTGTCGAAAACCATTTTGCTACGTAATTTTCGCTTAATTTAATGATATCAATTAAGAAACGTCGAAAACCTTCTGTTTTTAACGATTGATTATGCTGTTTCTCGTACAATTTTAATACATCGATAAATGTTGTATGTATATAGTGTTGTAAATCAGGATTATCGACTTTTGGTAACAATTGTTTGCCTGATAAATGTGCAACAAGGCGATTTACTGTAAGACCATTTTGTGCTTCCTGATGCAGTGTGAATACTTCTTGAATATGACGAAGCTTCTCAGGATCAATTACTTTATTTAAATTTTGTTCATGCAGTACATGAATACCTTTCGCTTCACTATAATCAAACAGTTCATTAAAATATTCATCTACATCGTTAGGGACACCAATAATACGACAAGCTATGTAGCTAAATTTCATCTCATTCTCTGTTAATTCATACTGCGGCCGCTTTTCTAAAATCGTTTCAAATTGTTTTAAATCAGCTTCTTCTTTTAAGGCATATGGATGAAGTGTAAAACGCGAAAACACGACAGTTCACCTCCAAAAACATTTACTTTTTTCTAAGAAATAATACTTATTTCTTTTATTATAAACTATTTTAGATTATAAAAAATGGGCGCTCGTATAACGAGCTAACCCATTTCAATTATTTACCTTTTTCCTTAGTAGCTGCAATCTCTTCTCTGGCTTGTCCTTTTCGCATATAATGCAAAATAAATGTTGCACCAAATGCGATAACAAGAATCATAAAGAATAGCCAGTGTGGCACTTCAATATGAATAACAGATAATAACATTTTCGCTGCAATGATTAAAATTAAAATATAAGCTGTTGATTCAAGCTCAGGAATACGTTCTAGTAATCTTAAAAATACGCCGGCAATACCACGCATCATTAAAATACCAAGCATTCCACCTAATAGTAGAATCCAAACTTCATTAGAAACACCAAATGCTGCAAGAACGCTATCTACAGAGAATGCAATGTCCATTAATTCAACCATTACAACCGTTCCCCAAAATACGCCAAACATTCTAAAGAGAATGCTGTTTTGGTTCATGCCATGAGCTTCTTCTTCTTCACTTTCACCTTTTTTCTTATCAATGAAATACTTCACTGATAACCAAGCAAGGTAAAGTGCACCAAGTACTTTAACCCACCATAGTTTAATTAAGAACATCCCGATTCCAATCGCAATAAAGCGGAATACATATGCACCAATTAATCCATAAAACAATGCTTTTTTTCGTTTTTCCTCTGGTAAATGTTTTACCATTACCGCTAACACAAGTGCGTTATCAGCAGATAATAAACCTTCGAGTACAACAAGTGTACCGATTAATCCCCAAGAAACTGGATCTTGCAACACCTTAATCCACATGTCCAAATCAAAAAATTGGGCATATGTATCAAGAATGCTCTGTAAAATACTCATCTTACTGTTGTCCCCTATTCTCTGCTAGATTTATAGAAAGGCGAAAAAAGGAAACGACGCTCGTTTCCTTCCTACGCATCCAAGCCATACGCTCTTACAAGCGCACCTAATCCACCTTGGAATCCACTTCCTACTGCATTAAACTTCCACTGTCCATTATGACGGTATAATTCACAAAAGACAACTGCTGTTTCAATGGAGAAATCTTCCCCTAAATCAAAACGAAGAACTTCTTCATTTGTCTCTTCGTTTGCTAGACGCGCAAATGCATTTGCAACTTGTCCAAAGTTTTGATTACGTCCTTCTGCATCATAAATCGTAACGGTAATTGCAATTCTATGCACATCTGCTGGAACTTTCGTTAAATCTACAACAAGTTGCTCATCATCACCTTCGCCTGCACCAGTACGGTTATCACCTGTATGTAAAACCGATTCACAAGGAGATTGTAAGTTATTATAGAAAATAAAATTTGTTTCTTTCGTACATTTTCCATTTGCATCTAATAAAAAAGCAGATGCATCTAAATCATAGTCAGATCCACCGTCGTATGATTTAATATCCCACCCAAGGCCGATAACTGCCTTTGTAAGACCTGGGCTTGTTTTACCTAAATCAATTTTCTGTCCTTTTTGTAATTGAATAACCATTTATAGTCACCTCTTATACTATGATTCTAAAACATATAAGCTGTAAAACAACAAAAGTGACCTGCACTCGACTTCCCTCTTTGTTTTCACTTCGTGTTGAGCATAAGAGAGAATCTGAGCACTTCTATGCATGCTGGATCCTCTCTCCCACCCAAAAAGAAAGAATTTGTGTCGGTCTTTCAATTTGTATTTATATATTTCTCTTATTACTCTACATCTAAACCAAAGTTGTTACATAAAGCACCCAGTCCACCTTGGAATCCACTTCCGATTGCATTAAATTTCCAATCCCCAGCATGACGATATAATTCACCTACTACTACTGCTGTTTCAATAGAGAAGTCTTCACCAAGATCATAACGAATTAGCTCTGCACCTTTTTCTTCATCTATAATACGTACGAAAGAATTAGATACTTGTCCAAAGTTTTGGCTGCGGCTTTCTCCGTCATAAATTGTAATTGTGAAACAAATACGCTCAATATGAGCAGGAACATTCTTTAAATCTACTTTAATTGTTTCATCATCGCCTTCGCCTTCACCAGTACGATTATCTCCTAAATGCTCTACCGAACCATTTGCACCCTTTGGGTTATTATAAAACACAAAGTCTTCTGAACCCGATACTTTTCCATTTGCACCTACTAGAAAAATACTAACATCTAAATCAAAATCATTTTGTCCATCATAGCGATTTGTATCCCAACCAAGACCTACAAGAACGTTAGAAAGACCTGGATTTGTTTTTGTTAAATCTACCTTCTGTCCCTTTTTCAACGAAATCGATGCCATATATTATTCCTCCTAAAATTATATTACTGATGACGTGATACAACCTCACTTAAATTCTTATCTTTCGTACCTTCTCCAACTGCTGAAAACTTCCATTCACTTCCATGACGATACATTTCGCCTGCAACTAACGTTGTTTTCCCGCCGTAATTTTCCGATAAATTGTACCGTGCTAATTCTTCACGTGTTTGCGGATTTTGAATACGAATATATGCGTTCTGAATCATTCCAAAATCTTGGCGACGATTCACGCAATCATAAATATTTACAACAAATACTAAACGATTAATGCGACTCGGAACTTTATGTAATTCTACGAAAATTGTTTCATCATCGCCAGAACCTTCACCTGTTAAATTATCACCTGAATGAATAATACTTCCACAAGCAGAGAGTTTATTTCCAAAATAAACAAGATCATTTTTATTTAAAAAACGATCATTTTCTAGCATAATCACAGATGCATCACAATCGATGTTTGGTTTGCTTCCAAATAATGAAGATAAAAATCCACCTGATTGTCCAATTGGATCCCATCCTAAACCAACTTGTAATTTTGCTACTCTTGGTTGTCCCTTCGTTAAGTCAATCTTCTGTCCTTTTTCTAAAATAATAGGCATGAAGTTTCTTCCTTTCTACAAAGTATTTTCCAAATGGGAAAATATTGTATTCTTCTCTTATATTGTAGCATTAGTTGTCGATTGAAAAAAAGAATAAATTTTCAATTATACGAAAACATCTACTTCATTTATTTATAGGGATGTAAGAAGTGGTAAATTGCTCCAATCACTCCCGCACAATTCACATCATTTTCAATCGAGACAGGGCCTTTTAGCACAGATTGTAACTTATCAACAATAGGGATACCAGCATAGCACGGAATATGATCCACGCCGCTAGTTATCATTCCTTTACTACTATCAACAATTCCTGCTGTACTAATACCAACACTTGAAATGGCATGTTGATTCAATACAATCCCTATTTCAGAAACAATCCCATACTTAATTTGCGTACCACCAATATCAAATGCAATATATTTTTTCATACTGTCCTTTCCCCTAACAGTATGAATTGTATTTTCTAATATCAGTAGGTAATCTACTCACTGATTAAAGTTTCACTTTATTTTAATAAGAGTTTACAAGATTTACTGATTCAATCTTCACATAAACACTATTATACGCCTTGTTATCTGAAACAATTTCATAATATGACCCTTGTGGAGTGTGAATCGCATTTTTAATCGCCACCATTATATTTCGAGACGTGGAACCATTTGGATCTCCAGCTAAATTTTTATATACTACTGAACCTGTCTTCAATGTTCCAAGTCTGTATTTATTCAAATCTTTACTTCCATTTATTGCATCTAGTCTGTACATAAGTGATGCAATTTGTTGTCCCCAGTTTTCATCACTTGCATACATAACATTCATGCCTTGTGCTTTATCACCTAAATTCCCACCATTATACGTGTTTCCACTTGGCGTTAAGTAATGTTTATCGATGTATGCTGCACAAAAATCAATGCCCTCTTCCCATGTTTTAAATCCAGTCGCTCCGTTATACGGATCTGAGTCTACTGCTCTAAATCCAAATAAATTTTTCTTGTCTTGCGCAATACGACTTGTTCCCCAACCAGACTCTAAAATGGCATGTGATAACAAGTACCCGGCATTCATCTTATACTTCTCTGCTGCACTTACAAAATATTTTCCGAGTCCAACAAGAGGACTATTAGCATTAGATTTACGTAAGAAACTATCAATCTCTTCTCCTGTATACGTAGAAGTTACACGTAGTGGTACATATTCAAAGTATTGATAACTGTCTTTCCCACCAATTTGTGTTTTATCAAATGCCTCATAGCGCTCGCCTTCTTTCAAATGCTTCGGTGCATTTCCAACTTGATACGTCGCATATTTACCAGTAGAAGCGTTATACACATTATGATATAGTTTCCCATTTTTTGCTGAATAATAAGAAGTTGCTGCCCCTGTCATTGTCGGATGCAATGTTACATCATCTATATTCACATATCCTGTCAATCCATCAATTTTCACATGTATACGATTACCTACAACTTTTACAAACTTTAAATCTGCTCCACCTTTTACATATGTAAGCTTCTTCCCAGTCTGAATATCGTAAATATGAATAACACCATTTGCGCGAACAAACCCTTGCTTCATATCAACAACTTTACCGCCACTTGTAATATAAGCATCTTCTTTCATATTTTTCATAATTCGCTCAGCTTCTACTTCATTTGGCTTTTGGATTTTTTGAGATGAAGTAACAATTTCATACGAAGAAGAACCTTGTTTCATTTTTAAGAATTGTAATGAGACGTAACCTTCACCGCCGCTAAAACGAATTTTGGCCCAACCATTCTCTTTAGCAACTATTGTCACAGTCTCTCCATTTTTCAAATGGCCAATGATTGCAGTTCCCGTAGATGAACCTTTACGAACATTTAATAGAGAAGCATTTACAACTGCTCGTTCTTCTATAACTTGTCCAGGAACAGTTGGATTTGCAGGATCCATTCCAATTTGAACAAACTCTAGTGAGATGTAACCTTCGTTTCCTTTATAACTAATCTTCGCCCAGCCATTTTCTTTCCCTAGAACCGTCACCTTTTCTCCATTTTTCAAGTTTCCAAGTATCGCACTGTTTGTATTCGCTGCACTTCTTACTCGTAAGCTCGTTGCGGTGATTGTTCCATTTTCTTGTGCTCCATTTGTAATGTTTCCTGGTTTCTCTTCTTGTTTCCCGGATTCTACCTTCACAAACTCTAGTGAGATGTAGCCTTCGTTTCCTTTATAACTAATCTTCGCCCAGCCATTTTCTTTCCCTAGAATCGTCACCTTTTCTCCATTTTTCAAGTTTCCAAGTATTGCACTACTTGTATTCGCTTGGCTTCTTACTCGTAAACTCGTTGCGGTGATTGTTCCATTTTCTTGTACTCCATTTGTAATGTTTCCTGGTTTCTCTTCTTGTTTCCCGGATTCTACCTTCACAAACTCTAGTGAGATGTAGCCTTCGTTTCCTTTATAACTAATCTTCGCCCAGCCATTTTCTTTCCCTAGAATTGTCACCTTTTCTCCATTTTTCAAGTTTCCAAGTATTGCACTACTTGTATTCGCTTGGCTTCTTACTCGTAAACTCGTTGCGGTGATTGTTCCATTTTCTTGTACTCCATTTGTAATGTTTCCTGGTTTCTCTTCTTGTTTCCCGGATTCTACCTTCACAAACTCTAGTGAGATATAGCCTGTGTTTCCTTTATAACTAATCTTCGCCCAGCCATTTTCTTTCCCTAGAATTGTCACCTTTTCTCCATTTTTCAAGTTTCCAAGTATCGCACTGTTTGTATTCGCTGCACTTCTTACTCGTAAGCTCGTTGCGGTGATTGTTCCATTTTCTTGTACTCCATTTGTAATGTTTCCTGGTTTCTCTTCTTGTTTCCCGGATTCTACCTTCACAAACTCTAGTGAGATATAGCCTGTGTTTCCTTTATAACTAATCTTCGCCCAGCCATTTTCTTTCCCTAGAATTGTCACCTTTTCTCCATTTTTCAAGTTTCCAAGTATCGCACTGTTTGTATTCGCTGCACTTCTTACTCGTAAGCTCGTTGCGGTGATTGTTCCATTTTCTTGTACTCCATTTGTGATATTTCCTGGTTTCTTTTCTTGTTTCCCGGATTCTACCTTCACAAACTCTAGTGAGATGTAGCCCTCGTTTCCTTTATAACTAATCTTCGCCCAGCCATTTTCTTTCCCTAGAATTGTCACCTTTTCTCCATTTTTCAAGTTTCCAAGTATCGCACTGTTTGTATTCACTGCACTTCTTACTCGTAAGCTTGTTGCGGTGATTGTTCCTCTCTCTTGTGTACTGTTATGAATTATCGCTTGCTGGTGAGTTTGAGGGGCTACTATCTTTTGTACTGCTTCTTCAAATTTTAAAAACTCCAAAGAAACGTAACCTTCTTTTCCTTTATACTCAATTTTTGCCCATCCATTTGCTTTTCCTAAAACTGTTACTTTTTCATTTTTTGTAACATGTCCAACAATTGAATTTCCCAAAACAGGGCTATTCCTTACATTTAAACGTGGCACTGTAACAACACCAGTTTCTTTTTGTCCACCATTAATTGTTGGTTGCTGTTTTGTTTCAACAGTTGGATTTGACAATTTCATCTTTAAAAATTGTAGAGAGACATAGCCTTCTTTCCCATCATGAGAAATTTTAGCCCACTCTTTTTCTTTTCCTAAAACTTGTACAGTCGTCCCTTGCTTTACTTTCCCCACAACTTTACTTTGTGTTGTCGGTTGTTCACGTATATTTAAATTCGTTGCATCCACTGTCGCTGAATTTTCTTCTTGTGCAAAAGCATTTGTGGTAACAAAAGATGCTGCCGTTGCTATAAATGTACCCGTTATAATCTGTTTTGTCGTTTGTTTCATCTGTTCATTAGAATATAAACAATGTTATATTCTTCAACCCTCCCTTGCCAAAATCAAATTACTATTTTATCTTAACACACCCACTTGCATTCATTTCTCAAATATAATTATCATTTTCCCCAGCATACTCCCCCCTTAACGAATACCATCATTTTCTTTATTTGGTTTTTTTTCATAAAACCTTTTCTTCTATGAAATATTCCAAGCTAACATATAAAGTAAATTTTTTAATCCGTGGGGCGCCTCATCACCCGCTGATTATCAGCCCTACCTATCTTCCTTGTTTCTCATTGAATCTTGAGGTGGTGGTGCCTACAAATAGCGGGATAAATAGACCCTCATCTCGAATTTGTAAAATTTGAGATGAGGGTCTATTTTAAAACTTTCATATGCTTTATGTTCTAAAGGGCTTTATGAAAAACTATTACTCTAATATCAAATTTTAATATGCTTTTCCCCAATACACCATATGCTCTGCCTTTTTTCCACAGCATACACATTCTTGCGCTAATTCTTCTTGCACAAATGGGATACAACGTGAGGATACGCCCGCTTCTTCTTTTAATTTTTCTTCACAAGCAAGCTCTCCGCACCACATTGCTTTAATGAATCCCTGCTTCGCATCGGCCGCTTGCTTCATTTCTTCAAAGGTTGTAACACTATATGTGTGTTCATCTCGAAATGCTTTTGCTTTATTGAATAGAGAATTGTGGATTTTATTAAGTAACGATGTAATACGCTCTTCTAATTGATCCATTGATACAAATTCTTTTTCCTTCGTATCGCGTCTGACAAGTACCACTTGATTCTTCTCTATATCTTTTGGACCAACTTCTAAGCGAATTGGAATGCCTTTCATTTCATACTCATTAAATTTCCAGCCTGGTGTTTTATTACTAGCATCTATTTTTACACGTGCAACTTTTTGAATACGCCCTTGCAATTGTCCTGCTTTTTCTAACACCCCTTCTTTATGCTGAGCAATTGGCACAATGATAACTTGTACTGGCGCTACTTTTGGTGGCATCACTAGTCCATTATTATCGCTATGAACCATAATAAGTCCACCGATCATTCTTGTTGATACCCCCCAAGACGTTTGGTGTACATATTGCCATTTTCCATTACGATCTAAAAATTTAATATCAAACGCTTCAGAGAAATTCGTACCGAAGTTATGGGATGTTCCTGTTTGAAGCGCTTTTCCATCATGCATTAAGCTTTCAATTGTATATGTTGCCTTTGCTCCCGCAAATTTCTCTTTATCCGTTTTCTGTCCTTTAATAACTGGAATAGCTAAGTAATCTTCACAGAAAGCAGCATATAAATTCAAAATACTTAATGTTTCCTTTTGAGATTCTTCTGCCGTTTCATGAATGGTATGGCCTTCTTGCCATAAAAACTCAGTTGTACGAAGAAATGGTCTCGTCGTTTTTTCCCATCTAACTACTGAACACCACTGATTATATAGTTTTGGTAAGTCGTTATAGGACTGGACAATTTTTGAAAAATGTTCGCAAAATAACGTTTCAGATGTCGGACGAATGCAAAGTCGTTCTACTAATTTTTCATCTCCTCCATGTGTAACCCATGCTACTTCAGGTGCAAATCCTTCCACATGATCCTTTTCTTTTTGCAGTAAGCTCTCTGGAATAAACATTGGCATATACACATTTTCATGACCAGACTCTTTTAATTTTTCATCCATAACCTTTTGCATATTTTCCCATAATGCGTATCCGTATGGGCGTAAAATCATACACCCTTTTACACTTGAATAATCGACAAGCTCTGCTTTCTTCACTATATCGGTATACCACTGAGCAAAGTCTTCTTCCATTTTCGTAATAGCTTGTACTTGTTCTTTTGCCATATTCATTCTTCCTCCTTTAGAAAATAAAAAAAGCCCGTGTCCCCAAAATAGGGACCGAGCTTTTGCCGGCGTTACCACCCTGATTCATGTACAAACCAATTGTACATGCTCTCTTTTTGATAACGGGAACTTCCCGCTGCATATGCAGAACTCAAAGGTAGGTTCCATGTCGTCTTTTTAAGAATCTTCCAGCCAAACGGATTCTCTCTCTGTCAAAAAGGTGCGATATGTACTAATCCTTTTTCATCGTTATAACTAAATAAATTTGTTGAATATCATAATATAAATTCTATTTCAAGACAATAGCTAATTTTCTTATTTTTATATATTCTTTTCATTTTTTTCTGTTTTATACTAAGTCTACACATATGTTTTTCGAAAGAGTTTCACAATTTGATGGGTAATCATACCGATGATTGTTCCCACTAAAACAAAGAAACATGCAATACCATAACCCATTCCATCCCATCCACCAATAGCGAAGATGGTAACCGGAAAGAAAGCTAAACAAAGAAGAATTAAAATAAGTGCAAATATAATATCAAACGACCTCTTTGGAAATTGCTTCTTTAATAAAAATGAAACAGCAAATACAACAAGAATTGTTGCCGCTCCAATTATAAAAAACACTTCAAATCCACTCATGCCATTCATTCCCTTATAATTTATTATATGTTTTAAAATTCAAAAAATAAACAATTAACTTTCTTCAAAAACAAGTTTTTATAACCAGGTATCAATAGTAATATATAATAATAAGTTATATAACAGGAGGTATCCATAATGGAAAATCCATTAACAAATCATGTAATCATTTTATCTTTTGACTGCTTATCAGCTTTAGATTTTCCTATATTACAAGAACTTCCTCATTTTCGCTCTTTAATAGAACAAGGTGCAATTGCCAAAAAAGTAGAAGCTATTTATCCTTCTGTAACGTATCCAAGCCACGCCACTATTGTAACTGGTAATTATCCTAACAAGCATGGTGTTGTAAACAATACATTACTTCAGCCTGGAAGGGAATCACCAGATTGGCATTGGTACCGTCATTCTATTAAAGGAACGACATTATATGACGAGGCAAGAAAAGCCAATTTTACAACCGCTGCCCTTCTATGGCCTGTTACAGGAAGAGCAAAAATTGACTATAACTTACCTGAAATCTTTCCAAACAGACCATGGCAAAATCAAGTCCTTGTTTCACTTTTTAGCGGAAGCCCTTTGTATCAACTAGATTTAAATCGTCGTTTTGGCCATATTAGAAATGGATTATCACAACCTGAGCTTGATGATTTTGTCCTCGCTTCTGCTGTATACACCATTCAAACAAAAAGACCTAATGTTATGTTTGTGCATTTTACAGATTTAGATACACAAAGGCATTATCACGGATTTTCTTCTCCAGAAACAAGGGCTGCTATTCAAAGACACGATGAAAGACTCGGGAATATTATCAAAGCATTAAAAGAAGCTGGTATGTATGAAGAAAGTACAATTATTGCTCTCGGTGATCATAGCGCTCTTAGTGAGAATAAAACTATTCAATTAAATGTTCTTTTCTATCAAAAAGGACTCATTTCAGTAAATCAAAATGAAAAATTAACAGCTTGGGACGCTTATTGTCAAAGCTGTGATGGCTCTGCTTACGTGTATGTAAAGGATAAGAATGATATCCAAACTATACAAACTGTACAACACCTTCTTGAAGAACTTCTTCAGGATAAACAAAACGGAATTGAATTTATACTCCATGATGAAGATGCAAAAGAACATGGAGCTGATGAAAACTGTCTTTTCATGCTTGAGGCAAGAGAAGGCTATTACTTTACTGAAAACTATACAGGAGCTTTTATAAAAGAGATTACAGAAAAAGATGTAACTTCCAGTAAAAAATACACATTTGGTACGCATGGATATTCTCCTACAAAACCAAATTATGAAACGATCTTTATGGCGGCTGGGAAAGGCGTTCGCCAAGGAGCAATCATTCCATATATGCGTCTCATCGATGAAGGACCAACTATTGCTCGATTGCTCGGATTACATCTTGGTGAGACTGACGGAACTGTAATAGAGGATTTACTTCAATTGTAAAGAAATGTGTATATATGTAAAGGTTACGTAAAACTTACCTCAGTTTCTCTTTTTCCTATTTTTATTTTTGTACACTAATGTTAGAACGACTTAAGGAGGAACATGATATGAAAAAAATGTCCAGGCAAGAAAAAAGCTGGATATTGTATGACTGGGCAAACTCAGTATACTCGCTTGTCATTACAACTGCCCTATTTCCTATTTATTTCAAAGCTGCTGCAAAAGAAGCAGGTCTATCTGGAGCAACCTCAACGGCTTTTTGGGGGTATGCAAATTCTTTCTCTACACTTCTAATCTCTATTCTCGCTCCAATTCTCGGTACAATTGCTGATTATAAAGAATTTAAAAAGCGCTTTTTCACATTCTTCTTCGGACTAGGCATTATCTTTACAAGTATGCTAGCGGTTGTACCTACCTCACAATGGTACTTATTATTAGGTTGTTATATGCTCGCTTTAGTTGGATTTGCTGGAGCTAATATTTTCTATGATGCATTTTTAGTAGATGTTACAACAGTAGATAGAATGGATCGCATTTCAACACGCGGATTTGCGTTAGGGTATATTGGAAGTACGATACCTTTTATCGGCTGTATCGCTCTTATTATCCTGGCACAGAAAGGAACAATTCCATTATCAGTTGGTATCGCTAGTCAAATTTCCTTTGCAATTACAGCTCTTTGGTGGGGATTATTTACGATTCCGATGCTCAAAAATGTGGAACAAACACATTATATTGAACGTCATCCAAAACCAATTACGATGAGCTTTAAGCGTTTAGCTCATACATTTAAAAATATCCGTCAATATCGCACTGTCTTTTTATTTTTACTTGCTTATTTCTTCTACATTGACGGTGTCGATACAATTATTACAATGTCCACAGCTTATGGAACAGACCTTGGTATTAGTGCGACAAACCTACTTATTATTTTATTTGTAACACAAATTGTCGCTTGTCCATTCGCTTTACTGTACGGAAAACTATCTGAAACGTTTAAAGGTAAAAAAATGCTATATGTCGGTATTAGTATTTATATTATTATTTGCACATACGCTTATTTCTTAAAAACAACACTCGATTTTTGGATTTTAGCAATGCTTGTTGCAACTTCTCAAGGTGGAATACAAGCACTTAGCCGCTCTTATTTCGCAAAGCTTGTGCCAAAAGAATCCGCAAATGAATTCTTCGGATTCTATAATATTTTCGGTAAATTCGCAGCTATTATGGGGCCTGTATTAGTCGGTGTGACAACTCAACTAACAGGAAAAACAAATGTTGGTGTCCTAAGTATTATCGTTTTATTTATTATCGGTGGCTTCATACTAACAAGGGTACCAGAAAACTCCGCTTCTGTTACACCACCTGCTCCAAAGTCAGAAACACTATAATAGGAAATGTCCCTCTCTGCATGCAGAAAGGGACATTTCCTATCATTCTATCGATACCTTTTCACAACTAAAAACTCTACTGCTTATACAAAAATAATTTATCAACCGTGGTCCCTAATACTTCCGCTAAACGAAATGCCAACGCTAAACTTGGATCGTATTTATTATTTTCAATTGCATTTATTGTCTGTCTGGACACTTTACATTTATCAGCTAATGCACCTTGTGAAATATTATTTTCAGTGCGTAATTCGTAAATTTGGTTTTTCACATCTTTTCTCCTAACATGTAAAATTATTTTTACAACATCAGTATATATTCGGTACATATAGTTGTCAAAAAATTCCCAGACAAAAAAGGAGCATGAATCGCTCCTTTTCTAGTACAATTTCTACATCAAAGAATCGGTAACCCCCTTTTGATTCGCATCCTCTTTTTTATTTCTGACTTCTTCATTTATTCTCATACGTAAAATTGGTAAAATCGCGAGTAAAATAAGTGACATCGCTATACAAAAGACAATAATAAGTGAGGTCGCTTCTTTTAATCCACCAGCTAGTGAATTTCCAATTAGCATAGTTCCCATAAAAAGCGGTAAAATTATACCATTTACACGTCCTACCATATTCTCTGGTACAAGCTGAATCATAAGCGTTCCAACAACAATGTTAACACACGCTAAACAAATTCCCGTTCCAAATCGCATCAAACTAGTAATCCAAAATGATGTAGACAGTCCTTCTACAAGAAATGACATAGCCAAAACACTCATACCAAACACAAACATTTTTTTCGGATGTACTTTTGAGGAAAAAACTGCCGCAACGACGCCTCCAATTAACATACCTATTCCATCAGATGCTGCTAAATATTGAACAGCCTCCTTTTCCATTCCTAATCGTTCAATAACAAGAAATATTTCTAATGGATTTGTTAATCCTACTGCTAACCCAATAATTGCGAAAGTAATTGTAATCATACATAAATTTTTTGTTTGAAGGACATACCTCCATCCCTCTTTTATATCATTCCATAATGAAATACTCTCCGTTTTCTCTTTTTCTATCCATCTCGGCAAAAACGACAGAGTAATAGCCGATAATGCAAACAATCCAATTAAGCTATATAATGAAATAAATAATCCTAGCTGTGTATAAACAATCGATCCTACAACTGGCCCAAAGATTATAAATAGCGACTGCACTGTTTGATTTACTGCAATTGCGTTTGCAACATGTTTTTCTTCTACATAGCGTTTAAATATCCGTGAAGATGAAGGCTGAGAAAATTGCCCAACAATTGCTGAAACAAGCGCTGCAAAAAATATAGCCTGCCAATAATCAATTTTTAATAAGAAAACAATCCCAATAATAGATAACATACTTAGCATATCTCCTGCTACCATCGTTCTCTTCGGATTCCAGCGATCTGCTAGCGCACCGCCAATGAACGAAAAAACAAAAATAGGTGCGTATTCCATAACCGATAATAATGAAACTGAAACGGGATCATTATTTGTTCGCTCCATAACGAAATACAAAAGTGCCATATTTCGAATCCAAATCGCAAACTGCTGTAAAACATCAGACGCCATAACAAGCATAAATGCTCGGTTTCTAAATAAAGTTTTCATACTATCCCCTCCATAAACCGACCGTTCAGTCTAATTTAATATAAAAGAAAAGCTGCTGATTTAAGATTCAGCTGCCATTCCTTGTAGCAATACATCAATTGCTTTTTTGTAAATTCGCTTCATATCTGTAGAATCTAACTCATAATAAAGTACTCCAAGCCCAGATAACAAACCATTTACAATATACATAAGATCCCTGGTATCCTCTTGACGGAATTCTCCTGATTTTATGCCTTCTTCAATTAATTTTTCAAAAACACCATATGATGCTCTTGCTAAAACTAGCATTTCATCCAAAATTTCTTTGCTTACAACTTGACTCATAGAAAACTCTTCCACCGCACTAAAAATAGGCTGTTGTATATCTTCCACGTGGTACTCTGCAAGCCCGTATAATTTTTCGGTACTCGTATGATACTGTTTTTCTTTTTCTTTCCACTTTTCAAGCCAATCATACGTATGCTGTTTTACTACAAATAAAAATAATTCTTCCTTACTTTTAAAATGATAATAAATGCTACCTTTACTACGCTTTGTAATTTCACAAATATCTTCCATAGATGTTGCAGCATATCCTTTTTGTGAAAATAGCTCTTCCGCTTGGTACGCTATTTCTTTTTTTATCTCTTCTGCACTTTTTCTCATGTTCACACCTCATCAAACCGACCGTTCAGTCTAATATTAACAAATATAAAACCTCTTTTACAAGAGGGAATATTCCTTATTTAGGAAAAAGTATTTTCAAACCATGTTCGAAGTGTATGAATAGCTCCAAACTTAAATCCCAGTTTAACAATAAACACACCACCTGCAACTAATAAAAATAGTGCTACCTTCCCTTTATTTTTGACCTTTGGTTTCTTTTCCATGTCCATTCCCCTTATAACATCATATATTCCTTATTTATCAATACATTAAGCTTATAAAGTGAAACTTTAATCAGTGGGGGTTTTTTCCATACCCTACTGATTATTAGCCCTCACCAATCGGGCTTTTACGGACAGTTCATCTCCCTCCTAACTTCTTTGCTTCCACTGAATTTTGAGGTGGGAGTGTTACTGTCTTAAAATAGCGGGATAAAATTTTAAACAAACGTTTGTTTAGCTGATTTTATACGGGTTCAGGCCAATTAATCAAACGTTTGTTTAAAAAGAAATACGCCCATAAAAAGCGTATTTTTCATTAATCCCCACCGCCACCACAGCTACCACCATCACCACCTGAAAAACCGCTGTCTCCTCCAAAAGAACTCCCACAATCATTTGAACTATCAGATCCTGCAAAGAAAACTGGTGTAGAAACAGTAGTACTTGTCGTATTATCACCATTACCTATTTTATAAAGATTTACTTTCCGTTTATTTGATCTAATTGATTTTACAATCATACCAATCAAAGCTAAAAATAATAATGCTGCTATTACAAATCCCATATAAGCCCCCTCCTTTATTCTTTTAATAATTGTAATACTCGTTCTATCTTCTCTAAGGAAATAAATCGTGACTCGCGCAGTATCTCTTTCCCCTCATGAAATAATAAAACAGTTGGCCCTGTAAATACTAAATACTTCGCTGAAATTTCTTTCATATCCTGTAGTGAAATTACAATATTTTCTACACTTTGGTATTGTTCTAATAAGTGATTTACTTTCTCTAACATGACATCACAAACACCACAGTTTTCCGTTTTGATGAATAAAAGCACTACATCTTTCGCTTCAATATATGTTACTAATTCTTCTGTCGTTTGAAATTTTCTCATGCTATCCTATCCCTCTTAGCATAATTTACGAAACACTTGATTTTGGTACATACGAAATGCTGAATTTCCTTTTATTCTTCTCTTCTCCATTAACTGTTGAAAGCGGAGAGTTTTTGCAGTTAATTCCTCTTTTAGTTTCGCTCGTTTCGCTTCATCGTAGCAACAAGCGATTAAGTCTTCTATTTTCAATATATCCTTTTGCAATTCCATTTCTGCCGGAATCATACCAGCATTTTTCAAAATTTTGTAGCTCATTCTAAGCTCTGGAGGTACCATTGAAAGGTCTTCTAATTGCAGTGGTTTTCCTTTACCAGGAAGATCATCAAGGTCACCGTTATTGATTGCTTGACGAATTCTTTCTTCAGCAATGCTCAAGAAAACATCCACTTCTTTTCCTCCTTTACATATTTTTACTATTATTTTACATGAAAAGTTTAAATGATACCATGATATGGTATACAAAAAATGAGGTTTCCATTTTATTTATACCTATATAAAGTGAAACTTTAATCAGTGTGGGGTCTCCATCTCCCACCTAAAAAGAGAGGGTTTGTGGTGTTTTTTATTCCAAAAATAAAAAATGCGGTACCTCTTATAATAGAGCCACCGCATTCTATCAATCTTTCTTTAATTTTCTAGCAATCCCATTTCCGAAAGACTGTAAGCCTTGAACAAGAATAATTAAGATAAAGACCGTTGCATACATAACGTCCGGTTCATACCGTAAATGACCAAATCGATATGCTAAATCTCCAAGTCCACCTGCTCCTACAAGTCCAGCCATTGCTGTTGCACCTATTAGTCCAATCGTTGCAATCGTTAAACCCAGCACAAGAGATGGACGTGCTTCTCTAACCATAACGTGCCAAATGATTTTTACAGTAGAAACTCCCATCGCTTGATATGCCTCAATTACACCACGATCCACTTCTAGTAAAGCTGTTTCCATTAAACGTGCAATATAAGGAGCTGTAAATACAACAAGCGGTACAATCACGCCTTTCACACCAATTGAAGTCCCCATAATGAGCTTTGTAAAAGGTAAAATAAAGAATAATAGAATGATAAACGGAATAGAACGAATGATATTAATAAGTGTATTTAAAACAGGATATACAATTTTATTCTCTAGTTGACCACCAGGCCTTGTTAAAACAAGTGTTACACCGAGTGGCAAGGCAATAATAATGGATATAAGCAACGAAATGGATGTCATTTGAAATGTTTGAATCGTTGCTTCCCATATCATCTTACCCCATTCATCCCAAAAGGGCTTGTTTCCCATACTCTTCTTTGCCTCCTTCTACAATGATTCCTTGTGCTTGTAAAAATACTAATGCACGATGTACCTCACTTTTTTCACCCTGCATATGAACAACAAGTTTACCGTATGCTTCATGTTTTAGTTGTGTGATATTACCCGATAAAATATTTGGATACACTGCAAATTTTTTTGTAGCAACCGCAAGTGCTGGTTCTCCTGAAGAATTTCCTATAAACGAGAGAGTTACAATCTCCCCTGTATTTTTCAGCTCTTTTTGTACTTCTTCCGGAATTTTAGCTGCAAAGGCGCTGTTTACAAATTTTTTCGTCGTTACATGTTGTGGCATTGTAAAAATATCTTTTACAGTGCCACTCTCAACCACAGCCCCATGTTCCATTACAGCAACTCTGTCACATATACGCTGGATTACATTCATTTCGTGTGTAATTAACAGGATCGTAATACCTATTTTTTCGTTAATCTCTAACAACAAATCTAAAATGGATTCTGTTGTTTCTGGATCTAACGCACTTGTTGCTTCATCACTTAATAAAACTTCTGGTTCATGTGATAGTGCACGCGCAATCGCAACACGTTGTTTTTGGCCACCCGAAAGCTCGCTTGGATATGCATCTTTTCTATCAAAAAGATCAACAATACGTAAATACTTTTCTACTCTTTTTGCAATTTCAGTTTTTGAAATTCCAGCTAAACGTAAAGGTAATGCAATATTTTCATAAACATTGACTGTTTTTAATAAGTTAAATCCTTGGAAAATCATTCCGATTTTTCGTCTCGCATGCGCTAATTCTTTAGTAGATAAAGTCGTTAAATCTTTCTCATTTACAATGATATTTCCTGTTGTTGGTTTTTCTAATAAATTTACACAACGAATTAATGTACTTTTACCAGCACCGCTATATCCGATGATTCCAAACACTTCTCCTCTTTCTACTTTAAGAGAAGTTGGTTTAAGAGCTTCGACCTTACCTTTTTTTGTTGTAAACACTTTAGATACATTTTTCAATTCAATCATTATAGTCAGCTCCTACCAAGACGGTAAAACAGAACCATCGAATTTTTTCTCGATAAACTCTTTCACTTCTTTAGACTGATAAGCTTTCTTTAATTTCTTTACAGTTTCATCATCCTTATTTTCCGTACGAACAACCACCCAGTTTACATATGGTGAATCTTTTCCTTCACGGAAAATAGAATCCTTAGCAGGGCTTAGTTTTGCACCTAATGCAAAATTCGTATTAATGGCTGCTGCTTTTACTTCATCTAGCTGCGTTGGTAATTGTGATGCCTCTAACTCAACAATCTTTAAATTCTTCGGATTCTCAATCACATCTTTTGCAGTTGCTTTCTCCGTTGCTTTTGGATCAACTTTTAAAACACCTGCTTTTTCAAATAATTTTAATGCCCGAAGTTCATTTGTCGGATCATTTGGTACAGCAATTGCATCTCCATCTTTTAACTCTTTTACATCTTTCAGGTGTTTCGAATATACTCCCATCGGGAACGTCACCGTTGAAAATACCTCTGTCAACTTCATATTGCGTTCTGCTTTAAATACATCTAAATAGGACTTCGTTTGATAGCTATTCACATCAATGTCTTTTTCATCTAACGATACATTTGGCGCTACATAATCATTAAATACTTTTATGTCGACTTGCACCCCATCTTTTGCTGCTACTTCTTTTACTTTTTCAAAAATCTGTTCATGTGGTCCCCCAGTCACACCAACTGTAACTTTTTTTTCATCTAGCGCTTTTGCTTCCTTACCTGAATCAGCACTACATGCGCCTAATAATAATACCGTTCCGCTTACAAAACTTAGTAACAACTTTTTCATATACAGTTCCCCCTCATATATATCTGTTCTTAAACAAAAAACACCTCTCAAATAAGAGAGGTGTCAAATAGACAAAAATATGCTCCTCTCTTATCTTCCAAAACGAAAATCGTTTTGCAGGAATTAGCACCTTAGCTTATTATGCATAAGCTCGGTTGCCGGGCATCATAGGGCCAGTCCCTCCGCCACTCTGGATAAGAGTATTTGTATTAAATTTTTCAAAAGTTATGGTACTAATAGTAAATCTTACAAAAAATTTTGTCAATAACATTTTTCTGAATATACTGTGCATTGTTGTTCAACTTATTTTGAAACTCTCTAGAAATAATGAGCAATAATTATGTACAAAGTATACTCATTATTACTATACTAGGTAACAGCGCATACAAGAAAAGAGGTTACATTTTATGCACGAAACACACGCTATACAAACTCTACTATTGTCTCAAATAGAAAAACTAGCTCAATCCTTTCATTACGATTTTTTATATGAGGTTGAACAGCAAAAAACGCTTTGTCAAATTCTATTAAGAGATGATAACGGTTCAATTGTAGCAACGCCACTTAGTTTTCATATGCTGATAAACGAAGTAGCTGGGAAAGGTGAACTTATTTTTTATCACGAACATGGTGAATTTCATCGTCAAAAATTTGATATTTATACAGAAGACAGCATTGTTAAATTGCTGTTGTTCATTCAAGAACGTTTGCAAGTAAATCAGTGAAAAATATGAAAGCAGCTACAAAACGTAGCTGCTTTCATTGTCTTTATACTAATATTCATTTTAATTTTCCGATATCTAAGTCGTGGTTATGAAAACAAAAGAAGTTCTCCACTCATTTTCTCCTTCTGTTTTCACATGGCATGGGGCTAAAAAAAGCACTGACCGCTTCTATCCATGACTCTCTCCCATCTAAAGAAATGATTTTACCTCGGTCTTTCAATGCGTATTTATATAGTTACGCTCCTAATTGAACTACCCCCACCTTCACTTCATTTAGAGGGGGAGGTCTTCTCGGTTAAAATGATAAATTCCCCTCTTATCTTTTAGCAACATTCATTTCCTCCAGATTCCAAACTCGTGTCACCCAAGACTCGTAAAAAGAGGGTTCATGAGAAACGAGTAAAACTGTTCCTTGATAATTTTGTAAAGCTTCTTCTAACGCTTCTTTTGCATACATATCTAAATGATTCGTTGGCTCATCTAAAATTAATACATTACTCCGCGTTAGCATAAGTTCACATAAACGTACCTTTGTCTGTTCTCCACCACTTAACAAATGAAGTGGCTGCCGAATATGCTCTTCTTTTAAACCACATCTTGCTAAAGATTGACGAATTTCTTTTTGCGTCATATCCGGGCGTCCGGACCATACTTGCTCAAGCGGTGTAATTTCTGCGGCAAATTCTTCTTGCGCAAAATATGCGGGTTGTACTCTCTCTCCAATGCGAACTGCCCCACTTAACGGTTCAAGTTGACCTAACAGCGTTTTTAGCATTGTTGTTTTTCCAATGCCATTATGACCAACAATTGCAACCTTTTCACCTCTTTTCACTTGTAAATTAAGAGCTGGAAATAATGGTTCCTCATAACCGATTTGAATCTGCTGCGCTTGCAATATGCGGCTCACAGGCTCAGTGTGAACTTGGAAATGAAAACGCGGCCTTTGTGCATCGTTAGGCTTTCCAACCTTTTTCATTTTCTCTAATACCTTTTCGCGGCTTTTTGCCTGCTTTGCTTTTCGAATTTTATTTTTTTGAATAAAACTCTCTAAATTTGCAATTTCCTTTTGCTGTCTTGTATAAGTTGCCTGTAATTGTTGCTTCTGCAGTTGGTAACTTTCTAAAAATCTTTCATAATTTCCCGTATAACGCTTTATTGTTTGTCCCTCTAAATGATAAATAACATTCGTAATGCTGTTTAAAAATGATTCATCATGCGAAACGACAATATAAACATGCTCATACGTTTGTAAATATGTTCTTAGCCACTCTATATGAACTGTATCTAAATAGTTTGTTGGCTCATCAAGTAATAAAACATGTGGCTTCTCTAAAAGAAGCTTTCCAAGTAATAATTTTGTACGCTGGCCACCACTTAATTTTGAAACATCTTTTTTCATTCCTAAATCTAACAAGCCTAAACCAGCTGCTACTTCTTCTATTTTTGTGTGAACTTGATAAAAATTTGAGCCTTCTAGTCTATTTTGTAATTCTCCATACTGTACTAATAACTTCTCTAAATCCGTTTCCTTTGCCATCTTGTCAGCAATACCCATCATTTCACGTTCAATCTTATATAGATGAGAAAATGCACTTTGCAAATATTCCTCAATTGTTGTTCCTTCTTGTAAATCAATATGCTGCTGTAAAAAACCGACTTTCACATGCGGAAACCATTCAATTGTTCCCCCATCAGGTAAAATCTCTCCTGCTAAAAGGCGAAGCAACGTAGATTTCCCAGCACCATTACTTCCTGCAAGCCCAACGTGATCACCTTGTAATAACCGAAAGCAAGCATTATATAAAATGGTTTTATCTCCATACGTATGGGTAAGATTTTCTACTGTTAATACACTCATTTTTGTTCTCTCCTTTTCTTTATAACTAACAAGCCAAATAGAGAGAACAGCAAAATAAAGATCTTATTTAATTGTATATACATGAAAAATGGGTAAGGTGAACACACCTTACCCATTACAATTCATTATCGTAAAAAAGGATTAAGGCTCTTTACCTGCTGTCTTCAATTTGGCTTACACTTTAAAAATGGGCAGACTTCTCCCATATCAAGCTAAAACCATTTGAAGAACAGTTGATAAAGTCATCTTATCCTTTCACTCCTTTATAAATCATTATTGTCTTATAATAAGCATGTACCATGCTCTTATATTTTATTCGTTATCAATCTGTTTGTTCCTCTTTTTCTGTAAAAATTTCTTTCAATCCAAAAAGCCTCTTAACAGTCGTTATACGAAAACTGTTAAGAGGCCTTTATTACTTCCGCATATAAGGAGCTAATATCTCTAAAATCTCCGCTTTATCTTCTTTTAACTCAAGGGATGTCAACATGTCCATCGTACGAGGACGTGGTAAATTTACATGCACTTCCCCCACAATCGTTGCTGGTCTTTGCGATAGGATAAATACACGATCAGATAATAGAATCGCTTCATCTAAGTCATGCGTTACCATCACGATTGTTTGCTTCTCTTGATGCCATGAATCTAAAAGCCAACGATGCACTTCCATTTTTGTAAATGCATCTAACTTACCAAATGGTTCATCAAGCAGCATAATTGGCTTTTCGCATAAATAGGTGCGAAGGAAACTAATACGCTGTCGCATGCCGCCGGATAATGCATCTGGATAATGATTTGCGTATTCAGCTAGACCAAACTGCTGCAAAGCTTCCATTCCATATGCAAGTCGCTCTTTCTTTGGCTTCCCATCAATTTCTAATGGAAGAACAATATTTTGTAGTGCTGAGCGCCATGGCAGCAACAGGTCTTGCTGCGGCATATAACTTACAATATCCTGCTTTTGGACAAGAGTATCGTTATAAATTACCTCACCACTAGTCGCCTCTTCAACACTCGCAATCAGATTTAATAAAGTGCTTTTTCCACAACCACTTGGGCCTACAAATGAGACAAACTCACCTTCTTGTATAGAAGCGCTAATCTTTTCTAGTACATTTTTTCCATCAAATGCTTTTACAACATCTTTTATTTGTAATCCGCTCATTTTTCACTTGGAAGGAATTCATTTGTAAATGCATCTTTTACATCAATTTTCTTTTTAATAACTTTGTTATCATGTAAGAAATTCATGTAATTCGTCCAAACTTCTTCCTTCTGTACTCCCCATGCTTTCGCATCGTCTTGATACTTCGTACTTAGCCACTTTTGGCTCTCTTGTACTAGCTCTTTATTAATATCTGGTACATTTTTAATTAAAATATCAGCCGCTTCTTTTGGCTCTTTAATTGCAAAATTATATCCTTCTGCTGTTGCATTCATGAATTTTTTCACAAAGTCTTTATCATTTTTCGTATATTTTTCACTTGTAATAATGACTGGGCTATAAAAATCTAATGCCGGATCTAAGTCTTTTACCATAATTGTATTTAATTCTTTTCCTTGGCGTTTCGCTTCGATACCATCCCAACCATAATAAATCCATTCAAAATCTGCATCGCGGCCAATCGATTTAAAGAAATCTGTTTGTCCAAGAACAATCTTTTCTACTTTACTAAAGTCAGCTTGATGTTTATCCATAATTGTTTTTAACGTCGCTTCTTCTGCTGGTGCACCCCAACCGCCGTAGCGCTTACCTTCAAAATCTTTTGGAGAAGTCATATTATCTTTTTTCAGCGATGCAAAGGCAGATGTATTATGTTGAATAATTGCTCCAATTGAAACTACCGGTATTCCTTCAACACGAGCTGATGTTACGTTTTCTTGGTAACTTACACCGAAATCCGCTTTTCCTGATGCAATCATTTGCTCTGCCGATACGTTATCACCCGGCTGAATGATTTCTACATCTAACCCTTGCTTTTTATAGTAATCTTTCGTCTTTGCTACGTATAAACCAGTATGGTTTGTATTTGGAAACCAGTCTAAAACAACTTTTACTTTCTTTTCTTTATCTGTGCTCTCTTCTTTCTTCGCTGCATTACAACCAACAACACTAGCTGCAAGTATTGCAGCTAGCATAACTTTTAAGCCCTTTTTCATTTTTTATCGTCCTTTCTGTATATCCATGGTGCTGTTAGTCTTGCCATAAATTCTACGATAAAATACAAGAGTAATGTCACCATTACGATAATTGCTGCGATTCCAAATACACGAGCTGTTAAAAAGGATTTCGTCGCACGTGTAAGCATAACACCTAATCCTTCACTCGCACCAAGCCATTCTCCAATAATCGCTCCCATCACGCTATATGTAACAGCAATTTTCAGCCCTGAGAAAAAGTATGGGAGCACGGCTGGAAATTTTACCTTTTGATAGATTTGCCATTTCGTCGCTCGCATTGTTTGTAACAACTTAAGCATATTTTTATCTACCGTTTGAAAACCTTCTAAAATACTAAGAGCAATCGGAAAGAAACAAACAAGAATAACAACCATCACCTTTGGCAGCATCCCATATCCAAACCAAATAATAAATAGAGGTGCTAACACAACAATCGGAATCGTTTGCGAAATAACGAGTAACGGGTTAATTAAAAGGCGAAATAGCGGAATAACATCCATAATAATTGCAATACTTGTTCCAAGTAAAATCGCAAAAAACAAACCAATTATAACTTCTTGCAGTGTTTGCATTGTATTTGGTAACAATAAATCTTTCATTTCCATTAGCTCTTGAGCGATTGCAGAGGGTTTTGGTAAGATCCACGGTTCAATTCGAAATAATGAAACAGATCCTTCCCATATAGCAATGAGAAGGATAAGCCAAATCGTTGTAATCGTTATGTTAGATCGTTTCTGGTTTTTCATATTCATCACGGTACTTCCAAACTTTCTCATCAATCGTTACACCAGTGCTTGGACGATAATGAATTTTAATAGAAGTAATCACTTCTTCTGCCCCAGCATCAACACAAGCTTGTTGTGCACGTTTAATCACGTCAAGAAGCACATCTAATTCTCCTTCTAGCGTTGTTTCCATCGCACCTACTTCATAACGAACACCAGATTGTTGTACAACTTCAATTGCCTTATCAACAACGGCATACAGATCTTTCGTTTTTGCTTGTGGTACGACTGAAAATGAAATGGTAACTTGTTGTGACATACTAAAATCCCCCTTGCAAAATGTTGTGTAAAAAAGAAAAGGCTTTCCTGCAAAATACGCAGGAAAGCCTTGTATGCAAGTTATTATACAATAACATTTGCTTACATCACTTTAAGTAACTCCCTACGCTGGCATTATCCAGATCAGGTTGAGGGTCGATGCTTTCTTGCATCCTCTCAGCCAAATGGCTCCCCGGTCTTAATTCGCTTTCATTGTAGCATGATTTATTTTTTCAAACAAACAAATCTATATTTTTTCATAATATGATACTGCTCATAATCTATTGGTCATATATTTTATTGTAGCAAAAATACGATTAGATTAAGGAGGTTAAAGATGGGAATTCGTTTCATTCAAATCTCTTCTATTTATTTTGTCATTGGTGTTTGCATGGGGTTATTCATGTCAATTTCAGCTAATTACAAATTGACCGCAGTTCATGTGCATGTTTTATTACTAGGCTGGACTTCTATGATGTTGGCAGGTATTTTATATTATATTTTCAAAGAAGCTGGCACCTCGAAACTTGGTAAATTGCATTTTTGGCTCTTAAATATTGGGCTACCGATTATGATGATTGCACTCGCTCTTGAGATTTATGGCTACCATGCAGTTATACCTTTTGTTGCCGGTGGAAGTATTCTTGTTGTTCTTGCTATTATCATTTTTGCTATTAATATTTTCACACAAATTAAAGAATCTCTAAAATAAGTCTCTTTCACAAGAAAAAAGCAGAAACGGAGGAATTTGTTTCTGCTTTTTTCTTTGCAACACATTTACTATACGTCTATTATTTTATAATTTATATATTAAATTAAAATGATTACTTTTGCGAAATACTGTCACAAAATATAGTGAATGTTACATTTTATGTGTTATATAATAAAAATGTTAATTTAACAGGTTTTTATTTGTTTAATTTAATAATTATCATTCAAATTAAATTATTCAAAAATATCTTACCGTATGGATTTTGGAGGTATTTCATCATGTTTTGGCTACAATTTCTTACCTTACTACTCTGCATCTTTATCGGTGCACGCCTTGGCGGAGTTGGTCTAGGAGTAATGGGTGGTGTTGGTATGGCAATCCTCGTATTTGTCTTCCACTTACAACCTACAGCTCCTCCTATTGACGTTATGCTGATGATTTTAGCAGTCATCACTGCTGCTGGTGCCCTGCAAGCTGCTGGTGGAATGGATTATCTTGTCCATCTCGCAGAAAAAGCACTACGTAAAAATCCAAAGCGTATTACATTTTTCGCTCCTATTGTAACTTATTTATTTACGTTATGTGCTGGAACTGGTCACGTTGCCTATTCTGTACTTCCTGTTATCGCAGAAGTATCACGCGAGTCAGGAATTAGACCGGAACGTCCAATGTCAATTGCCGTAATCGCTTCACAACAAGCAATTACAGCAAGCCCAATCTCAGCTGCAACTGTGGCCCTATTAGCGATGCTAGCTGATTATAAAATTACATTGTTAGATATTTTAAAAGTAAGTATTCCTTCTACTTTTATCGCTTGTATGTTAGCAGCTTTCGTTGCGAGCAAAATGGGTAAAGAGTTAAACGAAGACCCAGAATACCTAAAACGATTGAAAGAAGGCATGATTCCTAAACTTGAAGAAAAGAAAGAATTTATCGGTGCAAAAGGTGCCAAGTTATCTGTTATTCTTTTCTTATTCGCTACTCTTTTTGTTGTTCTTCTTGGTTCATTCGAAACACTTCGTCCAGGATGGATGATAGATGGAAAATTAGTTCGTCTTTCAATGCCAAATACAATTGAAATGGTCATGCTTACAATTGCTGCTCTTATTATTATCTTCTGTAAACCAAATGTAGAAAGCATTGTATCTGGCAATGTCTTTAAAGCAGGCGCTACAGCTGTTGTTGCAATCTTCGGTATCGCTTGGATGGGAGACACATTCTTTAACGGAAACTTAAGTACGATTCAAGGATCGATTCAACACTTAGTAACAAGCGCACCATGGTTATTCGCTATTGCATTATTTATTCTATCTATTTTACTGTATAGCCAGGCAGCAACAGTGCGTGCGTTAGTGCCACTCGGATTATCACTTGGTATTTCACCAGCACTTCTTATTGCGATGTTCCCTGCAGTAAACGGATATTTCTTCATTCCGAACTACGGAACAATTGTTGCTGCAATCAACTTTGACCGTACAGGAACAACACGTATTGGTAAATATGTATTAAATCATAGCTTTATGATTCCTGGTCTTGTTGCAACGTTTGCTTCCATTGGAATTGGGATGCTACTCATTTCAATTATGTTTTAACAGATAAAAGCACAAACTTTTTTTGAATAAAGTTTGTGCTTTTATCTTTAATCAAACGTTTGTTTAAATTGTTCATTCAACAATTTCTACGTTATACCCTTTCTTTTCTATCCCACTCAATACTTCTTCAATATGATTTTTATCTTTCGTCTCTAATGACAAATGGAGCTGTGCATATCCTGGAAACACTTTTGTTCCAATCCGCTCTAAATGAATATGTAATACATTTGCTTCAAAACTTGTTACAATTTCGAGTAAATGTTGCAAATGTCCTGGTTTATCTTTAATCATTGTTGCAATATGAACAAAGCGGCCAGCTTCAACCATCCCATGTTCAATAATACGAGTAATGAAGTTAACATCAACATTTCCACCACTTAAAATCGACACAACTTTTTTCTCTTTCACAGGAATTTTTTGATAGAGCAATGCGGCTAACGAACTAGCACCTGAGCCTTCTACTAATAATTTATTTCGTTCCAGTAGCATTAACATCGTTCTTGCAATTTCCATTTCATCCACACAAAAAATATCGTCTACATATCGCTCTACAAGCTGAAATGTAAGTTCTCCCGGTCTTTTCACTGCAATTCCATCTGCCATAGTTGGTGAAGATTCCACAGTAATAACTTTCTTTTCCTCTAAGGATTGCTTCATCCCCGGGCAAGCAAGCGCTTGTACACCATATACTTTCACTGATGGTTTTTGTTCTTTAATCGCCATCGCAACACCTGCAATTAAGCCGCCACCACCAACAGGACAAATAACTGCTTCGACGTCATCAAGTTGCTGCAATATTTCTAAACCTACCGTCCCTTGACCAGAGATTACAGCCTCATCATCAAATGGGTGTACAAACTTTGCTCCTGTTTGTTCTTTCAAATCTAGCGCATACGCTAATGCATCATCAAATACATCACCTTGCAACTCTACATGTGCACCATATCGCTTAGTCGCAAGTACTTTACTAAGCGGTGCACCTTTTGGCATCACAATCGTACAGGGAATATCGAGCATATTACTAGAATAGGCGACACCTTGTGCATGATTTCCAGCAGACGCTGCAACAACCCCATTTTCTAATTCACCTTTATCAAGAGAAACCATCTTATTATAAGAACCACGTACTTTAAAAGAACCCGTCTTTTGTAAATTTTCGAGTTTCAAATATACTTCATTATGCGATAGTTCACTAAATGTACTTGAATAATCTAGTGGTGTCATATGGACAATGCCTTTCATCTTCTCATGAGCAGCTATAATATCTTGTAAAGAAATCATATATTCCCCTCCGAAACGATATATGTTCATACATATTAGTTTGAGCCGCACACTTTGTTTTATACGACAAAAAAACCATTTCTTCACATTAGAAATGGTTCTTCCCATATATCAACGATTTTCACTATTTATCATTAAAAATACCTGTCAGTAAAGACGTACTTTCATAAGATGAATCTGCTAAACTAATTGCAGAAATAACCGAAACTCCATCCGCCCCCGCCTCTATAACAGAAGCAGCATTTTCAACTGTAATTCCTCCAATACCAACAATCGGAATTGTAATTCCCGCCTCTCTAAAATGAAGCAACCCTTTCGTTCCTTGTACTGCTTTTGTATCTTTTTTCGTGCTCGTTGGAAAAATCGGCCCTACTCCTAAATAATCCGCTCCGTTTGCAATAGCAAAATGAGCTTCCTCTATCGTATGAGCAGATACCCCGACAATTTTATCTCCCATTTTTTCACGAACGGATGTAATTCCTTCGTCATCTTGTCCGACATGAACACCATCTGCATCCAATTCAATTGCTAATTCTACATCATCATTCACGATAAAAGGTACATCATATTCTTTACAAAGCATTTGTAGCTGCTTAGCAAAATGCACTCGTTCTTCTCCAATTAAAGCTCCTTCACCTTTTTCACGAAATTGGAAAAGCGTTATTCCGCCATCTAACGCTTCTTTCATTATTTGTAATGGATCTCTTTTACAGTTATTACTTCCCATAATAAAATACACTTGCAATAATTTGGACATTTGTTGTTGATCAATACGTGCCATTTCTTTCACCCCTTCTTATTGCACCTCTTGAATATTTCCATATTGTTCAATATCATTTGCAGTAATGTTTGCTAACTGATTTAAAAATTCAATTTGGAAACTTCCTGGTCCTTGCTCTACGGTTTTACTTGCAGCTATTTCCGCTGCTACACCATAAAACGTTAATGCAGCAACTGCCGCTTTCACATAATCTTTTTCAACCGCTGCAAATGCCCCCATTACAGAAGTTAATAGACAACCTGTACCTGTCACTTTCGTTAAAATTGGATATCCATTGCGAATAATGATTGTTCGCTCACCATCTGTTACAACGTCTTCTTTTCCGGTAATCACCGTAACGGTATCTAGTTCATCTGCTGCTTGTTTTGCAATTCCTACAACATCACCATTGCCAGCACCAGCATCTACACCTTTAATCTCCCAATTTTCATTGATAACATTAGCAATTTCCGCTGCATTCCCGCGAATCATTGCTAAATTCACTTCATTTGGAATATGTCTTGCTACTTCAGTTCGATAAGACGTAGCTCCAGCACCAACTGGATCAAATAATACTGGTACATGGTGTGTATTTGCTGATTTTCCAGCAATGAGCATCGCTTCTACTTCTTCAGGGCGAAGCGTACCCATATTTAAAACAAGTGCTCCTGCAATGCTAGCCATTTCAGCTACTTCTTCTTTTGCATACGCCATAACTGGTGATGCTCCTAGTGCAAGTAAACCATTGGCCGTAAAATTTGTCACAACAACATTTGTAATATTATGCACAAGTGGATTAGACTCTCTTACTACTTCCACTACTTTTGCGATTTCTTTTATATTCATTCTTTTCATCTCCTAATTTAGTAATGGGAGATACACAAAAAGACACTTCGCGTATGCAAAGTGCCTGAACATGTGCTTTTACACTCTCCCTACGCTGGCATTATCCAACAGGTTCTAATGGTCAACGACAGATTAGCCGTACTCTCAGTTTGCATCCGCAAACTCCCATGTGTTCTTATTCAACTACTTCAGAGTCTACTCTTATTCTATTAAAATAACAAGTTCTTTACTTTTTTATACAAAACAGTGATAGGAAATGAATCCTATCACTGTTTCTCATCTTATTATTTTAAGCCTTTAGATACTTCTTTCACCATTCCTGACACAGACTCAAGTCTGCCACCAGATAGGTACCAGTAGTTCGTATCTAAATAGATTACATTATTGTTTTGCAGAAGATTTACCGCCAACAGCAGCACCTCTATCAATTACAAATAAATAATCTGGGTCTTTCTCAAGAATTAACGACTTCCATTTATTTATATTGCTTTTTTATTCATATTAGGAAACCTCCCCTTCCTATAAGGTTAATAAACAGCCCAATCTCCCTTTGAGGTAAGGAAAATTAAGCTTTCTTGTTTTTTAATCAGAAATACTAAAATTTTCATCTTCTTAACTAGTCAAAGATGTAGATTAATGAATAACAAAAGGTTAGAATCTTCGGCATAACTGAATCAAAAAAGGATGTATGCTATATTTAACTTATGGAAATTTGAAAGGATGTTTTAAATATGGCTAAAAGTGTTGTAATTGCTGAAAAACCTTCTGTTGCACGTGATATTGCACGTGTATTGAAGTGTGATAAAAAAGGAAATGGTTACCTTGAGGGTAATAAATATATCGTTACTTGGGCTTTAGGGCATCTTGTTACATTAGCAGATCCAGAAAGCTATGATATAAAATATAAAAAGTGGAATCTAGAAGATTTACCAATGCTACCTGAGCGTTTGAAATTAACAGTGATTAAGCAAACTGGCAAACAATTTAATGCCGTTAAAAGCCAACTGATTAGAAAAGATGTAAATGAAATAATTGTAGCTACAGACGCGGGTCGCGAGGGAGAATTAGTCGCTCGTTGGATTATTGATAAAGTTAAAATTAATAAACCTATCAAACGTCTATGGATTTCATCTGTTACCGATAAAGCAATCAAAGACGGCTTCGCAAACTTGAAGCCTGGGAAAGCATACGACAATTTATACGCTTCAGCTGTTGCACGTTCAGAAGCTGACTGGTACATCGGTCTTAATGCGACACGTGCATTAACTACAAGGTTTAATGCACAACTAAACTGCGGTCGTGTTCAAACACCTACTGTAGCTATCATTGCAGGGCGTGAGGATGAAATTAAAAACTTCAAAGCGCAAACATACTACGGCATTGAAGCTCAAACAACAGAACAATTAAAATTGACTTGGCAAGATGCTAGAGGGAATGGTCGCAATTTTGATAAAGCAAAAATTGATACCATTGTGACAAAACTAGATAAACAAAATGCAACTGTGGTAGAAATCGATAAAAAGGTGAAAAAATCATTTGCTCCTGGTCTTTATGACTTAACAGAGCTACAACGTGATGCAAATAAAATCTTTGGTTATTCTGCAAAAGAAACGTTAAATATTATGCAAAAATTGTATGAACAGCACAAGGTATTAACATATCCTCGTACAGATTCGCGCTATATTTCATCTGATATCGTCGGAACGCTTCCAGAGCGTCTAAAAGCGTGTGGAGTAGGAGAATACCGTTCTTTAGCTCATAAAATTTTAAATAAGCCTATAAAGTCCACTAAAGCATTTGTTGATGATAGTAAAGTAAGCGATCATCACGCAATCATCCCAACGGAAAGCTATGTGAATTTCTCAGCTTTCACAGATAAAGAACGCAAAATTTATGATTTAGTGGTAAAGCGTTTCTTAGCAGTTTTATTCCCAGCTTTTGAATATGAACAACTAACATTACGCACGAAAATTGGTGATGAAACGTTTGTTGCACGTGGCAAAACGATTTTACATTCTGGTTGGAAAGAAGTATATGAAAACCGCTTTGAAGATGACGATGCAGTTGAAGATTTAAAAGAGCAAATTTTACCTCGCATCGAAAAAGGCGATACATTAAGCGTAAAACTAATTGCACAAACATCAGGTCAAACAAAACCACCTGCACGCTTTAATGAAGCAACGTTACTTTCAGCAATGGAAAACCCTACAAAATACATGGATACGCAAAATAAACAACTTGCTGATACGTTAAAATCAACTGGTGGATTAGGTACTGTGGCTACACGAGCTGACATTATTGACAAACTATTTAATTCATTCTTGATTGAAAAACGTGGTAAAGATATTCACATTACATCAAAAGGTCGTCAGTTACTTGATTTAGTACCGGAAGAGCTAAAATCTCCTACACTAACTGCTGAATGGGAACAAAAACTTGAAGCTATCGCAAAAGGTAAATTAAAAAAAGAAATTTTCATTTCCGAGATGAAAAACTATACAAAAGAAATCGTTGCTGAAATTAAATCAAGCGATAAAAAGTATAAGCATGAAAACATTTCAACAAAAACTTGTCCAGACTGTGGCAAACCGATGCTTGAAGTAAACGGCAAAAAAGGTAAAATGCTTGTATGCCAAGACCGCGAATGTGGTCATCGTAAAAATGTATCCCGTACGACAAATGCAAGATGCCCTCAATGTAAGAAAAAACTAGAACTTCGCGGTGAAGGAGCTGGCCAAATCTTCGCATGTAAATGTGGATATCGCGAGAAGCTTTCTACATTCCAAGAACGCCGCAAGAAAGAATCAGGAAATAAAGCAGATAAACGCTACGTTCAAAAATATATGAAGCAGCAACAAAAAGAAGAAGAAGAGCCATTAAATAACGCACTAGCAGAAGCATTAAAAAAGTTAAAATTTGAATAAAAAAAGTTCCTACCGCTCTCGGTAGGAACTTTTTTAATGAATAATTTTACTCCCTTTTGCATTCTCAACAAATTTCTCACTCGATTTGTTAATTGGTGTTTTCAGTACTAATGCAAGTACAAGCATGATTACCACAAAGACACTTAACACGAGAAGATCTCTTATCACAACATCCCAAAGCATTCCGCCCACTGTTTCACGAATCGCACTAATTGCATATGTGAACGGTAAGAATGGATAAATTGTTTGGAAGAATTTTGGAAGCATTTGAATTGGGAATGTTCCACCTGATCCAGCCACCTGTAGTACGAGTAGAATGATTGCCATCGATTTCCCAATGTTTCCGAAAACAGAAACAAGTGAATACACGATACAAACAAAGACTCCACCAATAAATAAGCTGAATAAAACAAACCAAAACTTATCAACTACATACGTACCAAGTAAGAAAATATCTCCCATCGCTACAATAAATGCCTGTGCAAGACCTATCGTTAAGAACGTTAAGAAACGTCCGAAGTAGACCTCATGACTCTTATAATTTGCACCTTCTTCATGTACTTCTACTGTTAATAGTGAAACCATTAACAATGCCCCTACCCATAACGCAAGTACTGTATAGAATGGTGACATCGCTGAACCATAGTTTGGCATCGCAAATAATTTATTTTCTTTTAAATTCACCGGATTTGCAAAATAGTCACTTTGCTTTTCAACATCATTTTTCAATAAACGGATGATGTCTTTTATATCTTCTTCTGATTCAAACTCACGAATTTTATCTGCTAGTTCCTTAATCTTTTTCTCAGTAGCTGGCATCTCAGCTTTAATATCTTCAACTTTCTTTTTACCCTCTACTAAACCTTTTGATGAATCTTCTAACAGTTTTTTAACATCTGGAAGCTTTTTATCTGCATCGTTTAAAATTTTAGATGTATTTTTTGACATCTCTTTGGTACGTGCGATTGCTGCATTAAAGCTTGGAACAATTTCGGAATCGTATCTTGCTAAGAAATCATCCAATTGTGCTGAACCATTTTTCGATGCTTCATTAATGCTTTCAATTATATCTTTTGTAGGTTGTTGCCCATTATTAATAAGTGTAATTCCTTTATTTGTTGCATCGACACCTTTTTGAAGGGCACCTTTTGCTTTATTTAATTTCGCAATCCCACTATTAAGATTTTTATCACTATTTACATCAGCTAAAACCTTATTCGCACTTTCTAAAACAGGAATCATATCATCAATCATACTAATACCTGCTTGGAATTGACCGTTTAAGCTGTTTAAAGCTACTTTCGTTGAATCTAGGCCATTTACACCTTTATTTTGCAGGTCTTCCATTGCCTTTTGAGCATCAGATTTAGCATTCTCAATACCATCTCTTACTTTATTATATTCAGTCTTTGCTTTCTCATAATCCTCATTTATCTTGTTTTCTGTTTGTTCTTTAAACTGAACTGCTTTTTTGTAATCTGCTACAAAAGTTTCATTATAATCTTTTTCAGCTTGATCAATTAAGCCATTTACTGCATTTAATTTTTGATTAACAGCATCTCTCACATCTTGTTTTACTTCTTGACCTGTACCAATGATACTTACAATGTCTTTAATACCATTGTTCGCATTATCCATACCATTTTTTAAATTAGTTAAATGGTCTATTCTAGTTTGGAAAAACTCTTTTCTCCAATCATGTGGTGCTGATTCTTGAAGTTTAGTCAACACATCAATAAGATAAGAAACACCATCAGTATGGCCTTGAAGATTGTCAGAAGCCTGGTTGAGCTCTTTCTTCGCTCTCTCTGGATCAAACTTTCCATTTTGCAATCCATTCATAACACCTTGTGCATATGCAGTTCCTGTACGAGCTGAGTTCAACACAGTGTTCACAGTTTGATTAATGTTTCTCGCAATATTTTTATATCCTTCATCATTAAACTGTGGAAGTCCAGAAAGTGATGGAAACTCAGGCAGTGGAGGTATCTTAGATATATCAGGAAGGTTCAAATCAACACCTGGATTCATTAAGAAATTAGTAAAGGCTGTTGCCTTATCCATGCCATCTTTCACCACAGTTAAGTCGTTCCGTATCACTCCAGGAGCATCTTTTAACCTTTGGTCATTGTTCGCAAAGAACTTATCTAAGTTCCCCAGCGTTTCCTGTCCATCATTAATCACACTTTCTACGACCGGTAAATCCTCTTGCGCAACTTTCACAAGGTCTTGCGCTCTAGAAGCATCATCTAATGCTGTATTCACAAGTGTATACATTTCTGGGAACTGCGCTTCTAGCTTGAATACAAGATCTTTTACTTTTTCAATACTTGGTAAGTTTGTTTCTAAATCGATTCCAAGGTCATTGAACACTTGAAAAATCTCACCATTTGCTGTTTTAACAAAATTTTTACTGATTTCTTCTGCTATACCTGATGCACCTTTTGCTGTAATTTTCGGTGCAATGGCATTAACCTTTTCATTTACAAAATAGTCCAGCTCTGGTTTTTGTGGATTATCGCTAATGACTGTTGTAATTTTTTCAGAGAAGTCTTTTGGAATCGTAATGCTTGCATAATAGTCTCCACGCTCTACTCCATAAATCGCTTGCTTTTCATCAACAAATTTCCAACCAAAGTTCTTGTCCTTCTTAAGCGAATCTACAATTTCTTTCCCGATGTTAATATCTTTTCCTCGTAGGTTCGATCCAACATCTTGGTTAGAAACTGCAATCGGGATCTCTTTCGTGTTCCCATATGGGTCCCATGAAGCTTTAATGTTAAACCATGCATATAGCGAAGGTAAAATCATAAGCCCTAATACAATTACTATCGCAGCCCAATGTTTGGCTACATTCCGTAAGTCTGTCGTGTAAATACGCCATATCTGTTTCATATAAGCTATCACCTAATTATATATTTTTCCTTCTTTAGAAAATGATGCATGCATTTTGCAATTATATCATTTTCCTCGTCGTGGATTAAACGAAAATGTACTATTTTCCCAAAATCTTTTACTTACTTCATTATATAACGAAGCCGATAAAGTATTCATACAAAATGACCAAATTGGTTTTACATTCAGTAATAACAAATATATAGGAAATGTCATAAAAAATACAAGTATTTTATCTTGGAAATACTTGTATTCACAAAAAAATCCTCATAGCGCTTACATTGCTATGAGGATTTCTTCTATTATATATCCAATTGAACTTCTACTCCGAAATGATCTGAAACAACATTTCGATTTACACCATTGAAAATAACTTTTGAAGAAATAACTGTTGTTGGTTTGTTACTTAAAATAAGATCAATTCGTAAGTTCTGCTTATTTTCATCCCAACCAGCAATTTTCCCTTGTACAGTTGTTCCTTCATCTTTCTCCATCGCTAATTCATACGTGTCATAAAGCCCTTTTTGCATGAGATAATCGTATCCTTCTCCTTGTAAACGAGCATTATTATTAAAATCGCCCATTAAGAATGAGAGTTCATCTCCATTTACATCATCTATTAAATGGTTCACTTGCCCTTGGAACGATTCTTCCTCATCATCCCACCAACCGAGATGACAAGAATAAAATGTTATGTTCTTACCTTGATAAGAAATTGTTGCATGAACGATCTTACGTGTTTTCCAATACGCTGTATCCTGACTTTCTGAAACAAAGAAAGAACCTTCTTTTACAATTGGATGTTTCGTTATAATTGCTAAACCTTCTTCATATATGTCATAACCGATATGCGAGAAATCCCAAACGATGTTGTAATTTCCTAGTCCGAGCTTCTCAAGCTCCGCAAGTAATACAAGACCAAAGTTATCCTTTTTCTTGTTATCGCATACATTTTGAGCTTTTATAGACTGACTAACCTCTTGCAAGGCAACAACATCGTAGTCTTCTTCTTGAATCGTTTTAGCAAGATGCCTGATTTTCTCTATTTGATTCTCTTCTTGCCAAGAATGGCAATTTAAAGTGAGTAATTTCATTTATTATGCACCTAACATATCTTGAATGTCTGATTTCAACACATCAGCTTTCGGACCATATACTGCTTGAACACCTTTGTCTTTTACGATAAGACCTAAAGCCCCATTTTGCTTCCATTGTGCCTCTGGTGCAACAACTTCTAGATTTTTCACTGTTACACGCAGACGTGTCATACAAGCATCTACATCAGCAATATTATCTTTTCCACCTAACAAATCAATAACCTTTGTTGCTAATGAACCCTCTTTTACATTCGTTGTGCCTTCTTCTGATTCATCCTCATTATCAATATAGTTACCTGCACGACCTGGTGTTGGTAAATTGAATTTTTTAATTAAGAAATTGAATAATGTAAAGTTTAAACCGAAGAATACTGCTGATACAACAACAAAGTTAATTAAATCTCTTGTTAATCCTGCATTAATCATCATTGGTGTACGTGTAATTAACTCAATAAATCCAAATGCATGAACACGCAAGTTAATCAGGTCCGCCAACGCAAAGGCTAATCCAGTTGTAATTGCATATACAATATATAATACCGGTGCAATAAACATGAACATGAATTCAATAGGTTCTGTTACACCTGTTAAAAATACTGCTAATGCTGCAGATAAGAACATTGGTTTATATTTTGCACGTTTGTCTTTATCAACATTACGGAACATTGCAAACGCAATACCAATTAATGCTGCTGTAGAACCAATCACCTGTCCTGCTTTGAAACGAGCTGGAACAACATTATTTAATAAATCGTTATACGCTTTTGTGTCTCCATTTGCTAACAAGTTATTTAAATCTGTAATCCATGCAAGCCATAACGGATCTTGCCCTGCTACAACCTGACCAATTTTCGATCCAGTTAACATCGTATACGTTCCGCCAAGCTCTGTATAGTTCATCGGAATCGTTAACATATGATGTAATCCAAATGGTAATAACAAACGCTCTAATGTCCCATATACGAACGGCGCAACAACTGGTGCACTATCTTTTGATGCTGCAATCCAGCGTCCAAATTCGTTTAATCCACTTTGGATGAATGGCCATAAAAGTGATAAAACAATAGCAGTAATTGTAGACCAAACAATTACAACGAACGGTACAAATCGTTTTCCATTAAAGAATGCTAACGCTTGTGGTAATTTATTATAGTTATAATATTTATTGTATAAGGTAGCTCCTAAGAATCCTGTAATAATCCCTACGAATACTCCCATGTTTAATGCCGGTGCACCAAGTACAGAAGTGAAATAATCTTTTACAATTAAATCCCCTGCTAATAATGAAGAAACTTTTGCTTTTGAATCCGCTAACATTTCAGCGTTTACACCGAATATAGCTCCTGTAATTCGGTTTGTTAAGACAAATGCTAACAGCGCTGCAAATGCACCACCTGCTCGGTCTTTCGCCCAAGATCCCCCGATTGCTACTGCAAATAAAATATGCAGATTTGTAATAATTGCCCAACCGATGTCTTCCATTACTCTAGCAATCGTATGTACTGCATTTACATCCCCAGCAGACATACCAATTAACTTACCAATGGAAATCATTAAGCCAGCAGCTGGCATAACTGCTACAACAACTAGTAGCGCTTTCCCGAACTTCTGCCAAAAATCAAAAGACGTAATTTTCATCTGTTTCTTCCTCCCTCTTATTTATAAAATCCCTAATGATATAGATAATAATTTCTTTTTTATGAAAACGATACCTCTTTTTAGCGCAAACGTTTTCATAAATCTATTTTAATAAAAGCGTTTTCACATTGCAATATAAATTTATTATTTTTCATAAAAAAAGATGCTACAAGAGCATCTTTTTTTATCAAGAAATACGATAAACCCTTGTTTCATAAGGCTTTAAAGTAATTGTAGTACATTTGTTATGTTCCGTTACTTCATAGTTATTTAAAAGCAAACGTTTGCGTTCTAAAGCGAATGTATCCTCATTATACACCGCATTCTCTTTAGATATATTACTAATCACAATAACTTTCTCATCATTCAACGTACGCGTATACGCATAAATTTGCGAATTGTCCTCTAAGATTAAATCATATGTTCCATAATTAAATACATCATGTTCTTTTTTAAGTGCAATCATCTTTTTGTAGAAATTAAAAATAGAATTAGCCTCTACTTGCTGCTTTTGAACATTAATCTCTTTATAATTTGGATTCATTCCAAACCACGGTGTACCTGTTGTAAAACCAGCGTTCTCTTCAGCAGTCCATTGCATTGGTGTACGTGAATTATCACGGCAAGATGCCCAAATAATTTCCATCATCTCTTGATGTGGTACACCCTCTGCAATCTTTTCACGGTACAAGTTCTTAATTGCAACGTCATCATAATCTTCAATATTTGGGAACTGAACATTAGTCATACCAATTTCTTGCCCTTGATAAATAAATGGTGTTCCATGCATAAAGAAGTACATCGCTCCTAAAGCCGTTGCACTTTCACGCCAATACTGTTTATCATCTCCCCATGTAGAGACAATACGCGGTTTATCATGGTTCTCAATATAAAGTGCATTCCAACCTTTATTCTCTAATCCTTTTTGCCACTTCGTTAACACCTTTTTCAGTTCCACAACATCAAGTTCTTTTTTCTTTTCTGCATCCCATAAACTTAAATGCTCAAACTGAAATACCATATTAAATTTACCGTTTTCTTCTCCAACCCAAAGATCCGCGTCTTCAACTTTGACACCGTTTGCTTCCCCAACAGTCATAATATCGTATTTTGAAAATGTATTTTCCTTCAGTTCCTCTAGAAGTGGCTGAATTCCATTTACATTCATATGCTTATCAAAAGAAGGCACATATTTTAATCCTTTTGGATTTGGCATGTCTTCTAGACCTTCTTCTTTTTTAATATGACTGATTGCATCTACACGGAAACCATCGATTCCTTTATCTAACCACCAGTTTACAGTATCATATAAAGCGTCACGAACCTCTGCATTCTCCCAGTTTAAATCTGGTTGTTTACGTGAGAATATGTGTAAGAAATATTGATTTGTTACTTCATCATATTCCCAAGCAGAACCGTTAAAAATACTTTCCCAGTTATTCGGTTCTTCTCCATTCTTACCATCTCGCCAAATATACCAGTCACGTTTTGGATTATCTTTAGAAGAACGTGATTCAATAAACCATGGATGTTCATCACTCGTATGGTTGATAACTAAGTCAATAATTAGCTTCATACCACGTTTATGCACCTCAGCCAATAACTCATCGAAATCGGCCATTGTACCAAACTCATCCATAATGTCTTGATAATCACTAATATCATAACCGTTATCATCATTCGGTGATTTATACATTGGACAAATCCAAATTACATCTATTCCTAAATCCTTTAAATAATCAAGCTTTGCAATAATACCTTGTAAATCCCCAATACCGTCGCCGTTAGAATCCATAAAGCTACGCGGATAAATTTGATAAGCAACCGCTTCTTTCCACCATGTTTTATTCATAATAGTTCTCTCCTTTTGCATCCCTTCGGGAAGATTATGCAAACGTTTTCGTAACACTATCATAACAAAATATGTGGAGTTTGCAACGGGAATTTTTATCTTATTATTAAATATCTACTTTTCATTAAGAAACAATACCACCTTTTGATCGACCTTACATATTTTTTATAACATACGCACTTGGTGAGATTTTTTCACTCCACCTTATCATTAATAAAGTGAAACTTTAATTAGCGGGAGCCTTTACGGGTAACCCGCCTCCACCTAACTTCTCTACTTTCGCTGCCTTTTGAGATGGCCTACTCCCCATTCATGCAGGATATAATTACAAATAAAAAATCATCCAATTTATGCCCGATTCTTCGTAACATTTTGGATGACTAAAGTTTACTTTTCATTTGTATTTATTTCTCCTAATCGTATCTCACATTATCCTAAACTAATTATATGTCTCACGCTTTTCATTTAATGACTGTAAATCAATATTTGGTGCTTTATTTTCTAATACAGTCGCCCCATCGACAGCTGGTATTTGAAATTCAAATTTCTTTGTTTCATGGCGCTGTAAATAAATAGTTGTTGGTACCTCAAAACCCTCCCCTTTTTGATTTTCATCTTGATATAGAACTAACTGCAATGCTTGCGAATGATTGCGATAATTTTTTAAAGTTACGATACAATTTTGCTTAAAAGAATTTCCTTCTTTCACCAACTTACATTGGCTATCATCTTTCTTATATTCAATTGCCTCTAGTCCTTTTTTCCCTGTGTAATACCATGTCTTATCAAGAGTTTGAATTATTTTATTTAAAGTAAATGGCATCATGATAATCAAAATACTTATGCACACTACTTTTATTTTATTAAGCTTTTTTAACCAATTAGAGTCCTTCTTTTCTAACCATTTCAGAAGAAATAGAAACGCAATTGCTTGTAATACAAGAGAAAAAATCCATATATTCGAAACCTTATAACTCGTACGAATATATGTATCTACTGGAATCCCGTATGCATGAAATAATTTTTCCCCAATTAATTCGTTATCATTTGGTAGTTTTATTAATAGTAATACTCCGACGCTGTAAAAAATGGCTACTAATCGATCATATTCAATCCGAATCATTTTTTCTCCCTTCCCCTTGTTTTATTATCGATTTTAGCCAATATTATCGGAATATACAATCTTTTTATAGGGAATAACATAAAAAGTTTCTTATAAATATATAAAGAACTTTATTAATATACAATATGAATAAGAGAAAGTATTATTAATATGTAGCTTTGTCCCATTTTAATAATACTTTCTCTTATTTACTTATGAAGTTTTCACATCGAAATTTCCTCAAAGTACGTTGGATCATGTATGGTAATTTTTTTACCTAAAACCGTAACAATGCTATCATTCTTTAACTGCTTTAATACACCGCTAACAGTCTCTCGAGACGTTCCAGATATTTTGGAGATTTCAATTGTTGTGAGCGGACATGAAATGACAATTTCTTCACCATCCTGCTCTCCTAAATCATTCATTAGATAATTTAATGTTTGAATGACGCGATCTTGGGCATTTGGAATCGTAATATTTTGCACACGATTTTCGTTAATTGTTAATATAGAAGATAACTGCTGAACAACATACATGAGCTGTGTTCGGCTTGATTTCACCATATCTTCAAAAATCACTGTAGGAATATAATACACTTCTACATCTGTCATTGCTTCAGCTGTATAATTATATCTCTCATCAGTAAACATACCGCCATAAGGAAAAATAGAAAGTCGCTTTACATAATCTTCATATAATAAATTCCCACTTTGATTCACTCGCTCTAACTTTACAAAACCATCTAGCATGAAATAAATTCTTTCTCTTGAATCACCTTCTAAAAATAAAAATTGACCTTTCTTATAAGTTCGCCAATAAACAAACTCTGTTAGGCCTTTCAATTTTTTTTCTGTTATATGCGAAAATAATTCAAACTGTTTTAGATCTTTAACTACGTTCCTTCTATTCATAAAATTCCCTCTCTCTTGCTATATGTTGGAGTGAAACATCAAGAAAGCGTATTCAATTTTATTTTATCATACTTAACCTACTAAACTTTTACTTGTCATGAATACTTTATGAACGTTTTATCCAAAAATTAACAAACAAAAAAAGAATGAAGTTGCTACCTCATTCTTTTTGAAATTACTAGTAGTAGAAGAGCTATGTTTATACACAAGCATATACGTCCTGCTTAGAAATAATCGTACCAGCTTTTTCTTCTAATGCTTCATATACTTTTTCTAATGAAGTAATAATTGTTTTTCGCTTTGGATCTGCATTTGCAAAACTAATAGCAGCTTCAATTTTCGGAAGCATACTACCCGCTGCAAATTGGTTCTCCTGTATATATCCTTCTAATTCATCGACTGTAACAGCCTCTAATCTCTTTTGATTAGGCTGATTAAAATGCACATACACATAATCAACTGCCGTTAAAATCACAAGTGTATCAGCATCTACTAGTTCTGCTAACTTTTGAGCTGCAAAGTCCTTATCAATGACAGCTTCCGTACCTTTTAACCCTTCCTCAGAGTCAATAACGGGGATTCCTCCACCTCCAACAGCAATGACTATATTTCCATCCTCTACTAATGAATTGATTATTTTATGCTCATGAATACTTACAGGTTTTGGTGATGGAACAACGCGTCTCCATCCTCTTCCTGCATCTTCTTTAAATACAGCTTTTGTTTCTTCCATTAACTTTCTTGCTTCTTCTTCTGTATAGAAAGGACCAATTGGTTTTGTTGGATTTTTAAATGCCTCATCCTTTTCATCCACAACAACACGTGTTATAACCGTGGCTACTTCTTTTTTTATTTTGCGCTTTTTCAAAGCCTTCTCAATTGCATTTTCCATCCAATATCCGATCATCCCTTGACTCATCGCACCACAAGTATCTAACGGCATTGCCGGTGTTTTTTCAGTATCCGCTGCTTTTTGTTGCAATAAAATATTACCTACTTGCGGGCCATTTCCATGCGCAATAACAATATCCACATTATTTTCCATAATTTTAACCAGTTGTTCTGCTGTTCTTTCTAATGCTTCTTGCTGCGCCTCGGCAGTGGCATTTCCAGATTGTATAGCATTTCCTCCTAGTGCAACTACGATTTTTCTTCGTGTCATATTTCAACCCTCCAATTGATTTCATTTTCACAAACTTTATAAGGTAATACTCCCTGTAATTAATCCATAAATCGCAAAAAATGCTAAGGCACCAATAGCTACAGAGGATGCCAGTTCCACACGAGTAAATATTTGTTTTGGATTCGTTTGCTTTTGAACATTGTAAAAGATGAAAATACCTGGTGCGTATAATGTCATTGTTAGTAATAAGTAATCTAAACCAGCTGCATACACTAACCAAATTCCATAAATACTTGCTACCAAACCAATGATTATATTTTTTGTTCGATCTTTTTCTTTAGATTGTAAACTGTGCTTAAATTGATAGAATGCTGAAAAAGCATACGGAATTAAAATAGCAGAGGACGCGAGAGAAAATGCAAAATTATATGCTTGATCTGAAACAATAAATGTTAATAAGAAAATTTGAATTAAACCATTTGTTATCCATAATGAATTTATAGGAGCTTTGTTTTTGTTTTCTTTCGCAAACCATTTTGGAAACACTCCGTCTTTAGCAGCTAAATATGGAATTTCAGATGCGAGTAGCGTCCATCCTAACCAAGCACCTAATACAGAAATTACCAAACCTAAGTTAATAAAAATAGCGCCCCATTTTCCGACAACGCTTTCAAATAAATACGCCATAGATGGATTTTTCAAATTAGCAACATCAGCTTGTTGCATAAGACCAAGAGATAGTAATGTAAGTAGGATATAAATGATGAGTGTACCAATTAATCCGATGACTGTTGCTTTCCCCACATCGCTTCGGCTTTTCGCACGACTTGATAAGACAACGGCCCCTTCTACACCAATAAATACCCAAAGAGTTACAAGCATTGTGCTCTTAACTTGACTACCTACTGCTCCCCAAGAAAAGGAACCAGCTTGCCCCCAAAAACCATCTAAGAAAATATCAATATGGAAGGCGAAAATCCCTACAACAATAAAGACAAATACAGGCACTAATTTTGCAATTGTTGTTACTAAATTTACAAGTGCTGCTGATTGTACACCGCGTAAAATTAGCATGTGAACACACCATAGCAATATACTCGCTCCAATAATCGAAGCTACATTTTGTCCACCTTCAAAAACTGGGAAGAAATAACCTAATGAAGAAAATAATAATGTACCGTAAGCTACATTACCCAGCCAAGCAGATAGCCAATATCCCCAGGCACTATTAAATCCCATGAAATTACCAAATCCTGCTTTTGCATAACTAAAAATACCACCATCTAAATCTGGTCTTTTTACAGTTAAATTTTGAAATGATAATCCAAGAGCAATCATCCCAATCCCTGTTATAACCCAACCGATAATAATGGCTCCCGCACCAGCGCCTTTTGCCATATCACTCGCTAAGTTAAAGGCTCCACCACCGATCATAGAGCCAACTACAAGAGCTGTTAAAGTAAATAACCCTAATTTCTTTTCTTCACCCATTACACTCACCTCTCTTTAATTACAATAAGAATAAACAATAATAGTGAATGATAGTGTTTAAAGGAGGAGAAAGAAGGAAGATTACCTTCCTTCTCTACTCCATATTTCCTAAAGTAGCTGCCATAACAGCCTTAATTGTATGCATTCTATTCTCTGCTTGATCAAATACTTTTGAATGTTTACTGCGGAATACTTCGTCACTTACTTCCATTTCTTTTATTCCATATTTTTCATAAATCTCTTCTCCGTACATTGTTTCCACATCATGAAATGCAGGTAAACAATGTAAGAACATCACATTATCATTGCTAGTTGCTTTGATCATTTGCATATTTACTTGATATGGCTTCAATAATTCAATGCGTTCAGCAAATTTATCTTCTTCCCCCATAGATACCCATACATCTGTATAAATTACATCTGCACCTGCAACAGCTTCTTCAACGCTACTTGTTACCATTACTCGATCATTATATTTTTTTGCTAAATCAATAACTTCTTGTGCTGGCCATAATGATTCTGGTGTACAAATACGAACCTCCATTCCAACAATCGCACCGCCAACTAATAAACTGTTTGCTACATTGTTTCGTCCATCGCCAACGTAAACGAGTTTAACGTCTTTTAAACGTCCCACATGCTCTATTATTGTTAATAAATCCGCGAGTGTTTGTGTTGGATGCCACATATCTGTTAAGCCATTCCATACTGGCACACCAGAATTGTTTGCTAAAGATTCTACCGTCGCATGATCGAAACCACGGAATTCAATCCCATCAAACATACGCCCTAAAACTTTTGCTGTATCTTCAACAGATTCTTTTTTTCCGAGCTGAATATCACCTTTACCTAAGTATTCAGGGTTGGCACCTAAATCCGTACATGCCACCGTAAATGCACACCGTGTACGAGTGGAAGTTTTTTCAAATAAGAGCGCTACATTTTTTCCTTCTAAATAACGATGCGGAATACCATTTTTCTTTTTCTCCTTTAATTCTGCTGCTAAATCTAGAAAATATAACATTTCTTCTTCTGTAAAATCTTTTTCCGCAAGAAAACTTCTTCCTTTTAAGTTTGGTTTAGTCATCAACATGATTCATCCCTACTTTCTCCGTTATTTATACTAAATATCTTTTCGAACAATTGGCATACTCATACAACGTGGGCCCCCACGACCACGGGATAATTCCGAACTTAATACTTCAATAACTTCAATGCCATGCTCACGTAATAAAGCATTGGATACATAGTTGCGATCATATGTAACAACTACTCCTGGCGCGATCGCTAATGTGTTAGATCCATCATTCCATTGTTCACGAGCAGAAGCGATCACATCTCCTCCTCCGCATGGGATAAGTACTAATTCACTTAAACCTAATACTTCTTTTAACGCTTCAGTTAAAGATGTACAATGGGTAATTTTAAGACTTTCTTCATCCTTTCCTTTTTCTAAAATATATATATTCATATTTCCTTTTGGTCCTTGAATAGCTGGGTGAATTGTAAATTTGTCATAATCGACCATTGTAAATACGGTATCTAAGTGCATAAAAGCACGACATTTTGGAATTTCTATTGCTAGCACTTTCTTAATCTTATTTTGGCGACTAAATAAATTTTTAGCTAAACGCTCAATCGCTTTAGCTGAAGTACGGGCAGATACGCCAATCGCAATCGTTTCCTCATTTAAGATAAGTTCGTCGCCACCTTCAATCGGAAACTTATGATCACGATCTAACCAGACTGGCACATCATGACTTGCAAATCGTGGATGATATTTAATGATATATTCCATAAACAATGATTCACGTCTCCGTGCCGGCTCTCTCATTTTGTTAATTGTTAAACCGTCACCTATACTAGCTGCTGGATCACGAGTAAAATATAAATTTGGCATTGGATCTAAATAAAATGGATAATGATCTTCCATTAATTCATACAGATGCGTTTTCTTACTCGCTTCAATTTCGTTTTTCCGCACGCCACCCATAATTTTTTGAATCAACTCTTCATTTGAAAAAGAAAGTAAATATTCTTTTAAAGTTTGATGCGCAACATTTACATCAGCCTGTCCTTCTTTTAAAATACGATCAACAAATTCTTCCCGAAGCTTTTTATCAACTAACGCCTCAGCTGCTAGTTTTTCTAAATAAAGAACTTCAACACCCCGATTGCGTAACGTTTGTGCAAAATAATCATGTTCTTTTTGAATAATTGGTAAGTATGGAATATCGTCAAATAATAATTGTTGTAAATAATCTGGCGTTAAGTTTTCCACTTCTTTACCAGGACGTTTTAGTAAAACCGTTTGTAATTCCCCAATTTCTGAAGTAACATGTATCGGATGTTTCATTTGTTGTACCTCCTTTTAAATTTGTTTGATGTCTACAAATAGATAATAACCGGTATGTACTTCTCTCTTTGTGAAAAGGCTAACATTATTAAGTGGAATATTTCACAAGTTATTTTTTAAAATAATATATATTTGTATTTTTATAAGTTTTTTATCCCACATTTTACAAAACAGCTATATCTTACGTATATATAATGAATAACACTTTACTAATTCCTATTAAAATTCTAAAAAATCCTATTTCTAATAAAAATTAGAAATAGGATTTTTACTTACATAATTAATTTCAATCTTTCTTCTAGAACCTTCCTATCCGATTGTGATCGAGAAATTACAAGGCATGTATCATTTCCACATATACATCCTACTTTTTCTTTCCAGTCTAAAGAATCTAATAAAACACCGATAACATGGGCATTACCTGGTAATGTTTTAATAACCGTTAATTGATCTACATAATCAACCTTTACGACAACTTCTCTCAACTTTTTCTTTAACTTCATATCAGTTTGTACACTATCTTCTGAGAAAACCTTATATATGGTTAAGCCTCTTGAAGAAGTTACCTTTATTAAATTTAACTCACGAATATCTCGCGAAATTGTTGCTTGTGTAACTAATACACCATGTTCTTCTAATAATTCTACTAATTTCTCTTGTGTATCTATTTCATACTCTCTTACCAATTGTTTTATTAGCCGTTGTCTTTTTTCTTTTTTCATAAAAGACACCCTTTCGAATATTTATAGTTTTATTATATCTTGCTATAATTTTCGTTCGAAAGAGGCAAGGGTCAAAGTTGCGGAAACGTTCATAGTTTTAAATACTTTTTTTAACAACCTTATGTATATAACCTATGAAATATAGTTCCTTATACGTATTTTTCTAAAATGACTTTCTTAACTAAAATACAAATTCTCTGCACTGTTTTATCACCTCACTAACAGAATTATCTTCATAATTCCACATCTCCAAAACAATGTTTTTCGCAAAAAATAAAGGGTTTTGCCACTTTATGACTAATAACAAAAATAAGGGGCAACATTTGTAAAATACAATTTTGGCTGGGGGGGCTGGTATGATTCAAGTTCAAAATCTAGTAAAATCATTCGGTTCATTAGACGTTTTAAAGGGAATTAATTTAGAAGTAAAAGAAAAAGAAGTTGTTGTTTTAGTTGGTGCGAGTGGTTCAGGAAAAAGCACTTTACTTCGTTGTCTCAACTTTTTAGAAATGTATGATGAAGGTGAAATTCACTTACAAGGGGAACGAATTGATCCTAAAAGTACAAACTTAAACAAAATCCGCGAAAATGTTGGAATGGTATTTCAACATTTTAACCTCTTTCCACATATGACCTCATTAGAAAACATCGTAGAAGCACCTATTCATGTAAAGAAACTGGACAAAACAAAAGCGAAAGAAATTGGAAATGACTTATTAAAAAAGGTTGGATTACAAGACAAAGCAAACGTAACACCTCACCTTTTATCTGGTGGACAAAAGCAACGTGTTGCAATCGCACGTGCACTTGCGATGAATCCAAAAATCATGCTATTTGACGAACCTACATCAGCTCTTGATCCTGAACTTGTTGGAGAAGTACTTCAAGTTATGAAAGAACTTGCTGGGGAAGGAATGACAATGGTAATCGTCACCCATGAAATGAGTTTTGCACGAGATGTAGCAGATCGCGTCATCTTTATGGATAATGGACAAATTGTAGAAGATGCACCACCGGAACAATTTTTCTCAGCACCGTCAAATGAGAGAGCAAAACAGTTTTTACGAAACATTTTATAAAAATATTTTAATCTCATACGGACCGCTTATCTCCCAATAAAAATACTCTCATAGTACTTTGAAACGTGGCATGATTGTCCGTATGTAAAAGATAAATATCTAGGAGGGGTATTGTGAGAAAGAAAATATTTACTGTTGTTGCAGCCATTACACTATGTGCATCTTTCATACTCGGAGCTTGTAGTAAAGAGACTTCAACAAATGAAGAGAAAGAATTTCGTTATGCAATGAGTGGCTTATATAAGCCTTTTAATTTCAAGGAAAATGACGGGAAACTAGTCGGTTTTGATGTCGAAATCGGTGAAGCGCTTGCAAAAAAAATGGGGATGAAGCCTGTTCCAGTTACAAATCCTTGGGAAACATTAATTCAAGGCCTGAAAGCTAAAAAATATGACGTTATATTAGGAAGTATGGCAATTACAGAAGACCGCCTAAAAGCCGTTAATTTTACGAATCCATACTATCGCTCTGGTGCACAAATTTTCGTAGCTAAAAAGAACAATTCCATTTCTTCAGTAGAAGACTTAAAAGGAAAAAAAATCGGTGTTGTAAAAGCTAGTACATTTAAAACACTTGTGGAAAAACATACAGATCAAATCACAGAATACGACAGTGACATTACAGCTCTTATGGATTTGGAACCAGGCCGAGTAGATGCTGTTATTACGGATCAAATGGTTGGTCTTCGTATGATAAAAGAAGGAAAATCAAATATAAAAGAAGCTGGCAAACCATTAAATCTTGAGGAAATGGGAATTGCAATTCGTAAAGATGATAAAGAAATGGTGAAGAAGGTAAATAAGGCATTGGATGAAATTATTAAAGATGGCACATATGAAAAGATCAGTAAAAAATGGTTTGGAAAGAATATTCTCGGGGAAGAGGAAAAGACAAAATAAAACGATTTACTCTTCTAAAGAACAAATCATTTATTAATCCATAAGTAATGCCCCACCTTAGCCGTGGGGTATTTGTATCTATTTCTGAAAACAAATTCTATATTGAGGTGACTCGAATGATTGAAATTTTTATCTCTACCTATCCTACCCTTCTAAAGGCTGTCGTCATAACATTGCAATTAACATTAACTTCGTTACTACTTGGTTCATTAATTGGACTTCTATTTGCCTTCTTTCGTATTTCCAATAATAAAATATTAAATAATATTGCTCATGTTTACATTGCTATTATCCGCGGCACACCATTAATTGTACAAATCGCTATTCTTTACTTTGGTATTACATCTGTTATTGTCTTTACACCTTTTTGGGCAGGAGCAATCGCTTTAGCTATTCATAACGGAGCATATATTACAGAAATTTTCCGCGGCTCTATTCAATCGGTTGATCGTGGGCAATTAGAGGCTGCCCGTTCCCTAGGAATGTCTTATCCACTTGCTATGCGACGCATTATATTGCCACAAGCATTTCGTCTCTCCATTCCGCCTCTAGGAAATCAATTTATTATCGGATTAAAAGATTCCTCACTTGTTGCCTATGTAGGTATGTCAGAATTATGGGGATCTGGTCTCTCTATCGCAGCTGGTAACTTCCAACAATTAGAAACATATATCGTTGTTGGAATATATTATCTTGCACTCGTACTTTTATTTACTTATCTCGTAAACCTCTTAGAAAAACGACTTCAGCGTAAACAAAGTAATTCTTTACAAGTAATTAAAAAGAAAGAAAAAGCAGTCTCTCTTTAAAAAAATAAAAGCAAGCTACTAAAATGGTAGCTTGCTTTTTATCGTTAAAGGGTTCTAAATAATTCAGCAAAAATTACGGATTCACTTTTTTAACCGTTTTCTGCTCTTCTATATGTTCCTCACGGTATGCAATATTATCAGGATCTAATCCATTCCCTAAAGAACCATAGAAATGTTCTTTATGAGGATCAACTAATTCGCTACCTTGATAATAAACGCGAGGTGTGTTCCAAAGTGCTGCCATTGCTTTTGTCATCGGCATTTCATGATAACGCTCTGGCCACATTTCTTTAATTTTTTCTTTTACTAATGGGTAATACTTAGAACTCATAGCAGGGAACAAATGATGTTCCGTATGATATGAGAAGTTAAAATGCAAAACATCAACCCAGCGCGGCACTGTTACAGATAAGCAGTTTGCTAATGGGTCATTTACAGGAACAATTGGATTTAAACGATGATTTGTTGCAATATAGCCCATTACAATAAAGTTTGCAATGAGTAATGGAATCACATAAGCGAACAACCACTTCGCAGGTCCCATAATAAATAGCAAGCTAATCCAAACTGTCCACGGTAAAAGAAGTTGCAGCCATACAGACTTCTGATTCGATGACTTAAATTCTTTTATAAAATGAAAGAACATACGAGTTGAATGTATTGTAAATTGAATTGTTAGTGACAGAAAACTGAAGAAAGAACGTACATGAAGTGGCATACGATACACCCATCTTAAAAATTTGCTCTTCTTCATTTTTTCCAATGTTGGCCACGCATCTGGATCATTTTCTTCATGCTGTGTATGAACATGATGCGTTGCATTATGCCATTTTCTCCACAATTTCGGTCCTGTAGACAGTGGCATAAATGCAATTGCCCCTAAAAAATCACGAAGCCATGCTTTTCTGACAACCGTTCCGTGCAAAATTTCATGTCCTAAAAACCCAAGTGAGGCAAAACATAATCCGAGAACAATTGCAATTCCAAGATTTGCCCACACATTCAAGTCAAATAAACCAATCGTTATTAACCCAGTTACCGCCACAAGTAAATAAGCCAGTCCACCAAACAAACGAGTTGGCACTGGTTTAAATGCTTTTTTTGGCAAATGTGGCGATACACGTGCTGCATACCATCCAAACGTATGAAGCTCTTTCATCCTTTTGCCCCTTTCTTATGCCGCGCTTACGCAACTTGCATAAATCAATTCTTGTTTCCAGATTGATAATACTAGGTAATTACAAAAAAGCATTTATAAATAAGTAATTCATACTCACTCTATCGTCACTCATTTTCGCTTTTATTATCAATGAAAAACATTTCTCTTTTTACTCTTTATCAACCTTTCCACATGATGAATCATATCAATAGACTTTCTGTATTGTCAATAGCTTTTATGACCTAGTAATAAAATGTGGTTATACTTTTATAATGATATTTTATTTCACCAAAGGAAAAACATAGATTTTATAAGACTTTATCCGTTATATATATAAATATTTTCACAAATAATAAAATTGTCTTCATTCAAGAATAGCTTATATATGAACCAAAAATTTATTAATAGAATTAACTGTCATTAAAAATAACCTTATGACGAAATATACGTTTTTTATTATACTGAAATAATTTTATAATTTATAAATATTTATACCTTCCTTCTGTTCGCTTTACAGTATTTCCTTCTCCTAAATAAAAAATAATCCACATGAATTTCATACAAATTGGAAAAATTAAGTAGTAAATTGTTTTAAAACAGGAGGAACACACGATGACAAACGATTTATTTCCCCAATTTCCAGAACCATACTGGCGTGATTCTACTTCACTCCCTATTTTTCCTAAACTATCAGAAAATATAAGAACAGAAGTTACGATTATCGGTGCTGGAATTACAGGCATTACAACCGCTTATTTACTTGCAAAAGAGGGTAAAAAAGTAGTTTTAATCGATTCTGGAAATATTTTGAATGGAACAACAGGCCATACGACTGCAAAGATTACTGCACAGCACGACCTCATTTATGATGAGCTGATTCATCATTTTGGAACTGATCAAGCCCGTCTATACTATGAAGCAAACGAAAAGGCGTTGCAATTTATTAAAGAAACAATCCAAACAAATAACATCGACTGTAGCTTTACTGAAGAAGATGCCTACTTATATACAACTTGCAATGATGGATTACGAAAACTAACAAAAGAATATGAAGCTTATAAAAAGCTAGATATTCCTTGTGACTACGTAAAGTCCATTCCGCTTCCTATCTCAGTTCAAGCAGCACTTGTTATGAAAGACCAAGCACAATTCCACCCTCTTCAATATTTAAAGAATCTTATTGAACAGTTTATTGAGGCTGGTGGAACAATCTATGAACAGACAACTGCAATCGATATTGAAAAAGGTTCCTATCCACAAGTTATTACAAAAGATGGACATCGCATTACATGTGGATATGTCGTTTCCTGTTCCCATTTTCCGTTCTATGATGCAAATAGCTTTTTCTTCGCAAGAATGTATGCAGAGCGCTCCTATGTTCTAGCTATAAAGGCAAAAAAAGATTATCCCGGAGGTATGTATTTAAGCATCGATAATCCTACACGTTCCCTACGTTATACAACAATGAACGGAGAAAAACTCATTCTTGTTGGCGGTGAGAGCCACAAAACAGGACAAGGAATTAATACAATGCTTCATTATGAAGCATTGCACTCTTTCGCAGAAGAAACATTTGGAATAGATGAAATTCCTTACAGATGGTCAACACAAGATTTAATTACCCTAGATAAACTACCTTACATCGGCCATATTAATGAAAATAATCCAAATATATTCGTTGCAACAGGTTATCGAAAATGGGGGATGACATCAGGAACCGCTGCAGCTCAACTACTAAAAGACTCTATTACAAAAATAGATAACCCGTATAAAGAGCTCTTTGCCCCATCACGATTCCATGCAGATCCAGATATGAAAACATTCTTTTCTCAAAACCTTGATGTGGCAAAGCATTTGATTGAAGGCAAGTTAGAATTTGCTCTCCGTAAGCCAGAAGACCTTGAAAACGGTGAAGGTGCTGTTGTAAGAGTTCGAGGAAAACGGGCAGGTGCTTATAAAGACAAAGAGGGAAAATTACATATTGTTGATACGACCTGTACACACCTTGGCTGTGAAGTAGAATGGAATAACGGTGATTGTACGTGGGATTGCCCTTGTCATGGATCACGTTTTTCAATTGAGGGCGATGTAATTGAAGGACCAGCAGATAAGCCGTTAAAACGGGTTGATGGAGAATAAAGTTAACTAAAACAAATAGAGCACCAATCTACTGGTGCTCTATTTCAGATAACATATCCCGAAACAAAACATTCAACTTCTCAATTTCAATACCCTGTCCTTTTTCAATTCCTTTCACATTTTCTTGATAATAAGCAATCTGCTCCTCCAAAAATTCATTTAATACTATAATTTTTGGCCCAGCATCTAGCTCAACACCAGCTTTTTTCTTTATTAGTAAATCTTCAATTTCATCTAAAAGCTCTTGTTCTAGCGACAATTCAGTAATGAATCGTTCAAACTCTACAGGTGGCAATGTCCCTTTCTCTTCTAACCATTTACAAGCTAAAATAGGACGTAATACATAGAAGTACTTCTTCAACTTCACGCTCTCTCCTTGTAGAAATTCACCATAGTTTTTTGAAGCCATATGTAAGTAGTGATAAATCGTTGCTTTCGGATCAAAATCATTTTCACTCATTTTCTGTAGACGTTCCGGAAGATCAGAGTTCTTAGAATAAAAGATTGGAGAACGTATCCATTCTAATAGTGCTGGATTTGATTTTGCAAATAACTGCAGAGCTTTTCTAATATCCCAACCGCTTATATCTAAAGCATCACTAATTGGATACTCAATCACATCACGTTTTTCATTAATAGATAAATACCAATCTACTGGATGAATGTATACAAATCTAACATCATAATCACTATCTTTCGACTGAAATCCCCATGCACGACTTCCAGATTCAACAGCAAACAAAATCTTCACATTGTTATCTTTTTCAATTTTCTGTAATTCTAATTGGATTTTATCCCTCATATATATCATCCTCATTTTCTGATCATTTCCCTGGAAATTCGACAAATATGATCTACTTATTATTGACGTGTTATTCTACTTTTAACATCAATATCTCAGTAACGCTATAGTATGTAACATAACTAAATTTAAAAGAGAGCTGCTAGGCCTTCCCTGGCAGCTCTCTAAACAATTCATTTTTGTTGCTCGCTAACAAGCTTTGCAATTCGCTCAAACTCACCCTGAATTTCATTTTTATACATATCTACTTTTTTAAAATCCATCGCAGCAATATAAATCCGTTCTAATTTATCTCGAACTGCTTTTGCCTTCGCTAAGAACGACATTGCTTCACTCATTTTTGTTTTATATTGAATGGAAACATCCCGAATTTCTGTTGCATATTTCTCATCCGTTCCTGGCGTAACAATGAGATCATACATATCAATAATCTCATCACCTTCTCGCTCTGGAAAGTATTCATGTGGCGCGGTGCTGTCAAAGATCGCAAAACCTAATTCTCTTACAATAATCATATCTAGGCTATTTGGATCAAAGCCGCAATGATATACTTCAACTTCAAATCCTTTCTCTTCCGCTGCCCCTGCTAATTTTTTTAACATCGTTGATTTTCCTGAACCCGGACGTCCTTTTATAAAATAACGATGCGGGATACCTTCTGTTAAATTCGGAACGAAATCAACTGCCCCTTTTGGTGTTGCTGCCCCTAAGAAACGGTGCTTTACAACCGCTTGTTTTCCTTTGTTATCTGCAAATAGCTTTTGTATAAGCTGCTTTGTTAATTCATTCGCTTTTTGAAAATCAATATTATCAATATAAATTCTCTCCCAATCATCATGTATAGCTAACGCCTCTTTAAAACAAGCATACGCTGATTGAAATGCACCACTTGCTTCAGAAATATAATGTGTAATTTCACCTTTATGTTTTCGTAATTTCTCTGAATCCCATGCAACTCCTAAGTTCACGTATTCTTCTACAACTCCAGGTGTTTTTGGCTCAATGACATGTGGTGCTGTTCCATCTACAATTCCTACTTTTAATTTTGGAATAATAATACCATCGATGGATTTATTATCAGAAGAACAATGCAACAGTTCAATATCATATCCTTTTCCAGCCCACTCACGCCCAATTGCTTTCATCAATGAGGATTTCCCTGTCCCTGGACCACCTTTCAAAATGAAAAGTCTTTCCAATCCCCTTACATTTTCTTCATATAAACTATAAAAACCTCTCGCGGTATTTCCTCCAGCATAATAATTTAAAATTTCCCCTGTCACTGCCCTCACTCCTTTATAGCAGTCTACTTACATAAGTCACAATATGCACGACGCTTCAATTGGGTGAATACCTATTCTTTATTCTTGCAACGAAAAAGGAAATGAATTACAATAGAAACAATGAAAAAATTCAGAATTTTAAAACTGAATAAATTTCTTATCGAGAGAGGCAGAGGGACTGGCCCTTCGAAGCCCGGCAACCTCAGTTTATATAAACTGAACAGGTGCCAAATCCTGCAAAATGCAATGCGTTTTGGAAGATAAAACATGAATTTACATTCTTGCATGTAAAGCCTATCTTTCTTGATTTGAAAGGTAGGCTTTTTATATTCAAAAAAATTATTGGAGGTATCACCATGAAAGTAATTGATTTATCACAGACATTTGAAAACAATATGTCTCAATTTCCTGGAACACCGCCGATTCATCTAGAGGCCATTACAAGTGTTAAGGAGACTGGATTTCAAGTCACAGATTTTCATTCAGTTGTTCACGTTGGTACACATTGCGATGCACCTGCCCATTTTATTTCAGGTGCAACAACAATTGACCAATTACCACTTGAACAATTTGTAGGTGAAGCTGTTCTCATTGATGTAACACATGTACAAGAACGAAAGTTACCTAAAGAAGTATTACATGATGCTGGGATAAAAGAGGGAGATATCGTCATTTTCCATTCTAATCTCTCAAACAAATGGAATACAGAAGCCTATGAAAAAGAAGCCTTTTATCTTTCGGAAGAACTTGCTGAAGAATTAGTGCGGTTGAAAGTAAAATCTGTTGGCTTAGATTTTATTTCGCCTGATGAAGTAACAACTGAAACATCACCAATTCATCATATTTTATTAGGGAATAATGTTTACTTAATTGAAAACTTAACAAACTTAGATACGATTGAAACAAAACGCTTTTTCTTTTCAGCAGCGCCATTAAAAATTAAAAATAGTGACGGCGCTTTTGCTAGAGCATTTGCGGTTATTTTCTAATTCAACAAAAAAAGCAGAGATCCTCATTGATCTCTGCCTCGACATTTTCTATTTAAATTAAAGAACAATTGTTCAATACGGGGACGAACCCGTACAAAATAATCCTTAACTTTCTTTTTCGTACAAATGATTTCTTCCCCATCAACCATTCCGACAAGCTCTAGTTCTAACAATTGCCTCGTAAATTCTAGAATGTTTATTTCTTCTTTTGGGTATTCTTCCTTTAATTTTTCTTCAATTTCTCCTAATAAGAAGCCGTCACGCATCATTGCAAGTGCATCAATACAAAGTGGCGGCATTTCATATTTTTCGCCTGTAATTGTATCTTTTACAATATAATTCTTTTGTTCTTTTCGAAATTGAATAGTGTGTAAACATACAGTCGAATTTAATGTTAATTCCATCATACCACCCCTTTCATAATATCTGCATAGAAAAAAGGATGCGTGTGCACCCCTCTTTTTAATTCACTAAAAAACTACAAACCGCTATATGAGCCAGAAGCTACATACCGATATTTTTCTCCATTATAAACTAAGTGTTTTATAAAAAAAAGTATTCTTAAGCCTTTTTATAAAATGTTTATATTTACACAACAAGAGCACTTTTCTGAAAAGTGTTTTTGTCTTTATATTCTATATAAGCGGCAGAGTTACTTCTACTTTTGTACCTTCGCAAACATCACTTTCAAATTTGATATCCCCTTGATGTTCTGCAATAATTTTGTGTGTAATGATCAAGCCAAGGCCAGTTCCACTCTCCTTTGTTGTATAAACAGCTTTTCCAAGCTTCTCTATTTTTTCACTATCCATACCGCATCCTTCATCTTGAATACAAATACAAACTTTTTCTTCAATCGTTTTAGATGCATAAATCTTTAAGCTTCCACCATTCATCATAGATTCAATTCCGTTTTTCACAAGGTTTAATAATACTTGCTTCAATTGTTTTTCGTCACCATTTATATCCGGTAAGTCTTCATCTACCTCTATATAAATTTTCACAGCGTACTGCATTGCATAACTTTCCATTAGTTGAACAACATATAATAAAACTTTTTGCACATCACACAATTGATAAGTTGTTGGTCTTGGCTTTCCAAGTAACATTTAAAATTTAGTATACATTCTTTTTTTAGATGTAAGAGAGGATCCGGCCATGTATAGAAATCCCACTGCATTTTTAGCTCTATGCAATATGAGAACAAAGGGAAAAAATGATTGGGGATTCCTTTTTGTTTTCATAGTTTATACCCTAACGCAAAAAGAGGCAGTGAACAGACTCCCCCTGTTAACAATCAATCACTCCATCACCAACCAAGGCTTTACAGGCAGTTGATTCACCTCCTAACTTCTTTGTTTCCACCCAAATTTGAAGTAGCACTCCTGCTGCCCGCAAGGTTATATCCATCTTACCCGCTCGTGAAGTAACCCATCGGTAAATGAATTATCACCCATTACAAAGTCCTTCATATAAACATGTAAATATTCACCATACTTACTTTTTGTATTAAGTAATAATTCCTCAACATAATATGCACCTGGTGAAAATATATCTAACAGTAAACTAGACAAACCAGCATAAATTCCACAACCAACCTGAAAATAAGTTGCGTTTGTCTTATACTTTTGGAAAATCTCACTACTATTCATTACATTGTACATGTATTTTTCATTATCTTCATAGACAAGTAACACACCTACTAAATCCGCTCCAGCTATTTCGTCCTCTGCTGGATTAAAAACTTTTCGATTCCAATTCCATAATTTATCCACATCATCTAAATTTTTCCGAATTAAATCTGTTGTATATTCATTAATACGATAAAGAAAACCGACTTCCATATCAAATGTTTTACCAAGAATAAGAACTTCTTCATGTGGCATTAGAGAGCCATAAAACTCTTTCTCTCCTAATCTCACTTTATATTCCGAAGCGTATACATCTTCATAGAAATAGATTGGTCGATGATGACTGACATACATTGGATAACTCAATATTGCTTCATCGAGAAAACGTTCTACCGCCCATGAAGCATACAATGTATTAGGTTTTATAAGACTTTGATCTGCAAGAAAAGAATAATCATGCTCTACGATATAACATGCACGTGGTTTTTTCTCTGGTTGTTCTTTCATAAGCTGTACGACCATCCATTGAACAACGCCTGGATTCATTCCAGACCCTATGATAGCCCTTGTGTTTGTAAAATTACTTTTTTCCTTTTCAAATCTCGTATAGCGTTCTGTAAGCTGAAATCCCTTTAGACTATCATCTAAATCCACTTGTGCATTCTCTAAAGCTGAATTGATATAAGAAATACCTAATTCATTACAACACCTCAATATACTAAGCGTATCTGCTCCAGAAACGTCGATAACTACACCCGCATCCGTTTTTTGTAAATGATATTTAAATTGTTCTGTATTTTGAACATCCATTTTATGAAGAACAAATTTGTCCTTCAAATTTGGAAACAATTCATCATAATAGCTTTTTTCCTTTTGCTTTATATCAACGAGGTGGAATTTTAAATCTTTTATCACGGAATAGATAGGATCATTTACATTCACCACAGATCGATTTAAAACTGCCAATACTGCTCTAGCTGCTCCTCCTCCGCTACCAAGCAATGTAATTGAAAAAGAATCTTTAAACTGATTCACCTTGAAAACCCCTTTAATATTTAGTTAGATAATACATAATTTATTCAATCTTGAAAGGATAGCTTGGACATAATAAACATGCTCGTACATATTTCTTATTATAAAAATAGGCTCGACCTTTTCTTCTACATACATAAAAGAAAAAGCAAGCCTTCTTAAACCGCTTACGGAAAATGAACCGATTTTACATGTTGAATATTTAAATATACTTTCTCATCACGCGCCTTAACTAATTCAATATGACTATCTTCAATTTTTGTCATCTTTCCGATTTTATTTGCGTGTTCTCCTAAATCAAACACCATAATTTTCTCGGCCATTTTGATTAGCTGTTCTTCAAATGTTCTAGCTAGTGTAATATTTAATGGATTAACTGGAAGTTCATTTTTATTGAGGGAGTACGGAATTTGATTTTCTTGGTAGGGGATTAGCCACTTTAAATGTTTTAAAGAAATATATACTGTTTTATAAACGGGGCTATAGAATACTACATAATCATTCATAACACTTGTAACATAACCATGGATAGAGTAATTACCCACAACATAAATCTCCGTAAAAATCCCTTTAGATGTACTCAAGACTTTTCGTAAGGAAATGGATGGTGACTCTCTTTTAATAACAGAATCCGTTTCTGGTTTTTGTATTTCTGCTACAAAATTCACCACGAATTTATAATATTGAATATGATATAAGGAAATATAGATATAATCTTCCCCATCATAAATAACAACAATATCATTACCTACATCAATTAATAATCCTTTGAACCTTTTATCGCCAATTAATTTAACATAGATATACTCTCCAATATTTTTGCTTAGTTCATTCATCTGTATCCTCCTTTCTTCAAAGCATGGCTTCCTCTTTTTCTCTCATTCACATGTAGCTAAAAAAAATAATTGGGAGCAAAAACACGCATGTAGAAAGACGCCATGAGCTCTTTCCACCCGTATAAATAGCAGAGAGGACATTTAAACTATAGTAAAATAATAGAAATTGAACAAAAACATTCTCCACTACCTATTCCACGCTGCCCCCTCTTATTTATCAAACATTACTCTTCTTCATCTTTATTCGTTTTAACTATTTGATTCACGTTTTTAATATGAAAATTAATAACATAAATTACTTCATCACGGTTTATGAGTGTAACATACTCTTCATTTACCTCACTTAATAACCCTTCAACACTTTCTGGACCACCGCGATTGATTTTAACCCACTTATACTTAAGGCTTCCTAATATCTCCTGAAATGTTGCACCCTCTGCATAGGATTGCTCGATAAAATAAGGATTTAACCCTATCTCTTTTGCTTTTTTTACAACACCCTTTACATGCTTCTGATGATAGTAAATAACTTCTCCCGTATTCCCTTGTAGAACGAGATAATCACTACCTACCGCTAGCAACACACCTGTACGGCTTTCCGGCCCGCCAAGATTTACTTTTACCCCTTGATAAATCAAGCTTTTCATTTGATTGTCAGGTAATATATTTTCCAATTTCATCCCTCCTTTCCTTTTATTATTATTATTTAGATCGATTATATCGACTTGATTGTCTTGTTGCTCTCACTCTTGAATATGGAACATATACTACATTTTGATTAGATTGTTGGTTATTTGACTGATTACCTTGATTACCTTGGTACCCTTGATACCCTTGATACCCTTGATAGCCATATATTTCATCTTCTTCTAGTGCTTGCAAGCCATAATTCACACTTTTAATATGGAAATGTGGAATCTGTACAACTTCCTCTTTTACAATTAATGTCACATATTCAGAAGAAACATCCTGTAGAATTCCTTCAATCTTTTCTGGACCACCGCGGTTAATTTTCACCCAACGATACTTTAAATTTTGAAGTAATCCTTGAAAATCTTCACCTTCTGCAAATGTTGGCAAAACTCCAATATCTGCAGCAACGTCTTTTACATTTTTTGTAATACTTTTCAGATGTTGAAATTGATAATAGTAAAACGTTTTGTTTTCACTTAATAAAATGAAATGATCCGAATACACTGCAACCACTGTACCTTTTTGGGACTCTGGTCCACCTCGATTCACTCTAACACTTTCTCCAATCAATCCATAAAGCAAATCACTACTAATCGTGCTCATGAGAAAACTCCTTTCAGTGTTTTATAAGTCGTTTGCACTGATATTATATGTATCTGTACAGGTTACGTTCTCTATGACTGTCCCATTATATAAAAATATGTTTTTAACACGGGGGTACATCTATCCAGTATATATGTCTCTTATGTACAAAAGACTAACACGACTTCTACCAATGCCCAGCATGACATTAGCCCTCCATCTCACACAAAAAAATTACTATTTCACCATAAAAAATACCGTTCCAAGATGCTTATCCTACAGATCTTGAAACGGTATTTATAAAAATAATTCTGTATAACTTTTCATAGAGCACGACGCTATAAAGTAAAGCTTTAATCTTCGTCTTTTACATCCATATCCTCTGGAATTGGCTCATTTAATATTTCTTCTACTAACTGCTTGTATTTTTCCATTTGCTCTAAATGTGTGTTGAACTGTTCTTTATTCAGCAAATATTGCTCACCGTCATACACAGCTCGAATTCGCTTTTGTTGAACTAATTCTTCAATGTAAGTTTCAGGAAGATTTAAATATTCTGCTGCTTCTTTTATCGTTATATACAATGGTTTCATTCCCTTATTATTTTTTCACATACAGCATTCATCTTACTTTATTATAGAATATTTTTGTAAACAAAATAAAAAGATTTTGTAAATACAAATCAAAAAGCAGGTAGATGCATTCCATATATTGTATAATAATATAGTGAGTATTTTAAAAATATAGATGGTATTTACCCATTTACAAAAAGGAGAGTTCACATATGGCTACTCGTCACATCATTACACTGTTAGAGCAATCATTACAAGCTGAAACAACAAACACTGCTTCTCAGCTTTCTAAAGCCTTACCAAAAAGAATTATTGAGCAAATAAAAGCTGCAAATGAAAACACGAACTACAATACCATTGGAGAATGGTATCAAAATCATTTTTTATTCAAACAAAATGATTTTCTCTGGGCTAAATACGCTTACTATGATGCATACTGCGAAGCTTTACAAAGCAAGGGCCAACTTACAAAGCGTGTACGTCACATACTAGAATCTGTTGCTAGAAAACATGGAAAACAATACATTTCCTCTGTGCAAAACAAACAATTTCCTGATCAGTACGCACAAGGAACGGCATGATTTTTCTTTCATGTAAAAAATCACAAGAACAATAAAGAAGATTTACAAATAAAGCGTTCACGACGCTGCATTCTCTTCTCTCAAAATATATGAAAAAGACGTGAACTGAAGAAACCGGTGTAATACAAATGATTAAAAATATAGTAAATATATAAACACCCAGCCCCCTACCTTCCTTAGTAAAGATGGGAAAGTGACTGGGTGTTTATTTGTTATCAAAAATAATTGAAACATCTTTCATATATCCATAAATCGCTGTTACGAAAAAGAAATTAAGATTTACACTTGTTTACCCTCTATTTTTTCTTCTATTTCATCAATTGCTTAATAAGCTCCCTATTACGCTGTTTAAATACATCATTATGTGATGATACCATTCCATATTCACTCGCATCTGGTTGAATAAATTGTTTTGCTTTATTTACAGCATTTCCAGCATCTTGGAAAGCACCCGCAATTAAATGCAATTTCCCTTCATGCTTTAAAATATCTCCAGCAGCATATAGCCCTTCTATTGACGATTCGCTATTTGTACTCCCAGCAATAAAATAATTATCAGCGATTTTAACATTCAAATCACTATTTTTCAATAATGTCATATCACGTTCATAACCGTGATTAATGATTACCTCATCAATTGGTAAATAAGAAATTTCCCCTGTTTCGTGATTAGTCAGTTCAACGCGCTCAATTGTTTCATGATCTTCCCCTGCAATTAATTTCGTAATCGATGTATTAAAGATGCAGGAAACTGAACTATTCATAAGTTGAGTAACTTGTGCTTCATGACCAGCCAAAGCATCTTTTCTATATGTTAAATAAATCTTTTTCGCAATTGGCTCTAATTCATTGGCCCAATCTATCGCAGAGTTCCCTCCACCTGAGACGATGACAGTCTTATCTTTAAAGTGCTTTAAAGATTTTACAGTATAATTTAAATTCGATACTTCAAATCTCTCAGCCCCTTCAATTGCTAGCTTTTGCGGTTGTAATATGCCGCTTCCAGTAGCTACAATGACTGTTTTTGAAAAATGCTTTTGGCCAGAGGAAGTTATTAACACAAAAATTCCCTCTTGATTCTTAGTGATCGATTCTACTTTTTCATTTAATACTACTTCTGGATGAAAGGTTAATCCTTGCTCGACAAGCTGATTAATTAACTTTGCTCCAGTAACTGGTGGCAATCCCCCGATATCCCAAATCATTTTCTCAGGATAAACATGTACTTTTCCACCTAATTGTGGTTGAAATTCAATTATTTTTGTTTTCATTTCTCTAAGCCCACTATAAAACGCTGAGTAAAGCCCTGCCGGACCTCCTCCAATCACGGTCACATCAAATAATTCTTCTGGATTCATTTGTGTTCACTCCTCGACCATCTTCTTAAATGATTATCATTCTCAATAAAATATACCTTTTTTCTTTTCAATTTACAATCAAAATAACTATTGACAATAGAAAAATATAAAATTATATTATTAAGGAATCGACACTGATAATCATTATCATTTTGTAAACAATTAACAAAATTGGAGGGAAAATAACGATTCTTTTTTTATAGATCTATCCAATATTTTATGATAAAAAATCTCAATATCAAGATTTATAAGAATAATTAATTGCGAGACACCCATCTTGTTAGAAGGCTATACATTACACACACTTTATAAAAGGGGAAGAAAAATGAAAAAATTATTCATTTCACTTACAGTTCTATTCGTACTCGTTATGAGTGCTTGTAGCAATGGCTCGACAGATAAGAAAAACGATTCAAATGCAAAGGAAAGCAAATCAGAAACAATTACATACCAATCTGAGAATGGTAAAGTTGAAGTTCCCGCAAATCCAAAACGCGTCGTTGTACTATCATCATTCGCAGGTAACGTAATGTCTTTAGGTGTAAATCTTGTTGGTGTAGATTCATGGTCTAAAATGAATCCGCGTTTTGAAAATAAATTAAAAGATGTTACAGAAGTATCTGATGAAAATGTTGAAAAAATTATCGAATTAGATCCAGATTTAATCATTGGTTTATCAAATATTAAAAATATCGATAAATTAAAGAAAATCGCTCCTACTGTAACATTCACATATGGAAAAGTAGACTACTTAACACAACATTTAGAAATCGGTAAACTACTAAATAAAGAAAAAGAAGCACAAGCTTGGGTTGATGATTTCAAAAAACGTGCGCAGACTGCTGGAAATGATATTAAAGCAAAAATTGGTGAAGATACAACCGTTTCTGTTATCGAAAACTTCGACAAACAAATTTATGTATTCGGCGATAACTGGGGCCGTGGAACAGAAATTCTTTATCAAGAAATGAAATTAAAAATGCCTGAAAAAGTAAAAGAAAAAGCACTAAAAGATGGCTACTATGCATTATCTGCTGAGGTTCTACCTGAGTATGCTGGGGATTACTTAATTATAAGTAAAAACAACGATACGAATAATTCATTCCAAGAAACAGAATCATATAAAAATATTCCAGCTGTTAAAAACAATAAAGCATTTGAAGTAAACGCGAAAGAATTCTACTTTAATGATCCAATTACATTAGATTTCCAACTAGATTTCTTCAAGAAAAGCTTTCTTGGTAAATAGCACACAAAAAATGAGGAATTCTTATTTAAAGAATTCCTCTTCCTTTATTCCATGAAAAGAAAAGATGTGAAACTAATGACAAAAGACACTCTACGTTCCACTTCCTTTGTATACAAGCTTATCTTAGGAATCATTGTGTTCTTTATTATATTTATGCTTGCCATGGTATTTGGCGCAGCAGATACTACTATAAAGGATGTATGGACGGCGCTGACTTCCAATGCTAATGGAGAAAAATTCTCCCTCATCCGTGAACTCCGATTGCCACGTGAAATTGCAGCCATTTTTGTTGGAGCTGGGCTCGCTGTTTCTGGTGCGATTATGCAGGGCATCACGCGAAATCCACTCGCTGACCCAGGACTACTTGGACTAACTGGTGGCGCGAATGCTGCACTCGCAATTACAATTGCCTTTATCCCTTCTGTAAACTATTTTTATATAATGATTGCTTGTTTTATCGGTGCCGCTATCGGTGCCATCATGGTTTTCGGAATTGGGATGATGAAAAAAGGTGGGCTTTCTCCTCTTCGGATTGTGCTCGCTGGCGCTGCCGTTTCAGCGTTCTTAGTTGCGATTTCAGAAGGAATCGGGATTTACTTTAAAATTTCACAAGATGTGTCTATGTGGACTGCTGGGGGCGTAATCGGAACATCATGGAGTCAATTACAAGTCGTTGTTCCAGTTATTTCAATAAGCATATGCATCGCAATCCTACTTTCCAAAAAACTGACAATTCTTAGTCTAAGCGAGGAAGTGGCAATCGGGCTCGGACAAAAGATCATCGTCATTAAAATAATTCTTTTTATCGTTATCATTTTACTTGCGGGGGCCTCTGTTGCACTCGTTGGAAATATGGCATTTATCGGTTTAATGATACCTCATATGGTCCGCCCTATTGTCGGACCTGACTATCGATTTGTTATACCGATGTCTGCTATTGCGGGGGCTTCTTTTATACTATTAGCAGACACTCTTGGACGCACAATTAACGCTCCTTATGAAACACCAATAGCTGCCATTGTCGCAATCGTAGGCTTACCATCCTTCCTATTCATCGTACGTAAAGGAGGAAGATCATTCTCATGATTCAACAGGCTAAAAAACAAAGAATAATCGTACTTGCCTTACTCCTGCTTATTGCAGCAACCATTACAATTGGAATGGGCCTCGGAGCAGCTTCATTGTCCTATGATAGACTGCTACCTACACTTTTTGGCCAGGGTACATTTAAAGAAGAATTTATTTTATTTTCTCTTCGATTACCGCGAATTGTGATTACACTATTAGCTGGTATGGCACTTGCCTTATCAGGAGCTATACTACAAGGTATAACGCGTAATGATCTAGCCGAGCCTGGTATTATCGGTATTAACTCAGGGGCAGGCGTTGCAGTTGCCCTTTTCTTTTTATATTTTCCAATAGACGCAGGCTCATTTGTTTACTTCCTACCAATTGTGGGATTTATCGGTGCCTTTCTTACAGCTTGTCTCATCTACGTATTTTCATATAGTAAAACTGCTGGGCTTCAGCCAATAAGACTGACACTAACAGGAATTGGATTTGCATTCGCACTTTCTGGAACGATGATTGTTCTCATTTCATCTGCTGAACGTGCAAAAGTAGACTTTATCGCAAAATGGATTGCCGGAAACATTTGGGGAGATGACTGGGTGTTTGTTCTCACCCTTCTTCCATGGTTAGCTGTACTCATTCCATTTACTCTCTATAAAGCAAATCGCTTAAATCTCCTTGCTTTAAACGAGCATGTAGCAATTGGCGTTGGTGTCGCGCTCGAAAAAGAACGCCGTTCACTCCTCATCGCTGCCGTCGCATTAGCAGCTTCTGCTGTTTCAGTGACAGGAGGAATCGCCTTTATCGGACTTATGGCTCCTCACATCGCAAAATCTTTAGTCGGACCGAGGCATCAATTATTTCTTCCTATTGCCATTCTAATTGGGGGATGGCTATTGTTACTCGCGGATACAATTGGTCGTCATATTGTAGAGCCAAGTGGAATTCCAGCGGGGATCATGGTTGCTTTGATTGGTGCTCCTTATTTTATGTATTTGTTGCTTAAGAAATAAAGATAACTAGCATGGAAAGAAAATCCCTTGAGAATAAAGTTGTTCTCAAAGGATTTTTCTATTCATGATAATACTATCCCCTCCCCATAATAATAACCACAGATGCCAACACACCTAATCCTTTCTACTAATATAAAAAGAAGTATTTAAGAATATCATGAAAAATTTGTAAATAAATAGCCGATACTATATCACGTTATATAAATATAAGAAAATAACATTAGGAGATGTATATTTAATGTGTGTCTATATACAGTAAATGATAACGGAGATGTATATTTAATGTGTGTCTATATACAGTAAATGATAACGGAGATGTAACTTTTACAACTATGTTAGACGAATCTTATAAATCAAAAAATCCAGAAGCAGCATCCAATATATTTAATGTATCGAAAAATATTTTGGATTCATTTTAAATCAAGTTCCATATATTAATATTTTTTACAGTTAGAAATCTATACTATTATACAAAATTCATCTAAAGCTAAAGGCTAGGAAAACGATATATCGTTTTCCTAGCCTTTTTTCCTTAAAAAATTCATCTATTGTTGACCATACCCATCAAACTTCTTCGCCAATGTTGCCATCTCTTCCTCTGGTAACAATTTCGGCTCTCCAATACACTTCGTTTGATAATAGATTTGTGCGCAAAACTCAATTTCTTCGGCAACAGTAAATGCCATTTTGATACCGTTCCCACCAGCCATTAAACCGTGATTAGCAAGCAAAACTGCACGACGGTCAATCATTCCTGCAAAAGCTGCCTCTGCTAATTCTTTTGTTCCGAATGTTTCATAAGGCGCACAGCGTACATTCGGTCCTGCAAAGGCGATTAAATAAGATACTGCTGGAAGTTCCCATCCTAATGATGCAATTGTTTTCGCATAAGGTGAGTGAGTGTGCACAAGCGCATTGATATCTTCGCGCTTTCTATAATAAATCAGATGCATATCTAATTCACTTGAAGGCCTTCTCTCACCTTCTACAATCTCGCCATTTAAATTCAATATAACTACATCTTCAGGCATTGTTTCAAAATAGTCTAAACCACTTGGACTGATCGCAACAAGACCTTGTTCACGATTAAAGATACTAATATTACCGCCAGTTCCCTTTGTTAATCCACTAGCGATCATTTTCTTTCCATACGCTACAATCTCTTCTCTTTCTTTTTGTAGTAACATATATATATCCCCCTTGATGTAAATCTTGTGACGACTAATTTGCTAGAATAGTTGGTGTACCATATTCTTTATAGCTGTTAATACACTCTTGCTGTAGTGGTGCAAGCTCGTCTGTGATAATTTTTGTGATGCATTGTTTATTACACACTTCATAAAAAGCAACCTTTCCAAGCTTCGTATGATCAGCTAAAACAATGACTTCACTCGACTTGCTAAGCATTGCTTGTTTCGCTTCCCCTTCATCGATAGACGTATCTGTCAAACCTTCCTGGAAGCTCAGCGCTTTACTTGAAATAAAAGCTTTATCAATATAAATTGCCTCTAAATACTGTTTTAAAGAAGCTCCCATAACCGATAATGACTTTCCTCGTAAAAAACCACCAAGTAAAATGGATTTATATATTTCATAATGACTAAAATAGCTTTCTTAAATTCTCTGTAAACGGAGCCCTAACAATTCCCTTTTCCGTAATAATTGCCGTTATGTTTTCATGCGGCGTTACATCAAAAGCCGGATTATATACTTTACTTTCTCTTGGAGCTGAATATTGTCCAAATCGATTAATTACTTCAGAAGCATCTCGCTCTTCGATTGGAATTTCCTTACCTGTTGGCGTTTTTAAGTCAATTGTTGGGGTCGGTGCTGCGACATAAAATGGGATGTTATAATATTTTGCTAAAATGGATACACCAAGCGTTCCAATTTTATTTGCGACATCACCATTTGCCGCTACGCGGTCACAACCAACTATAACTGCATCTATTTTCCCTTGTGACATAACCATCGCCGCCATGTTATCGGTAATGACAGTTACATCAATTCCTGCCCGCTGCAATTCTAAAGCTGTTAGTGTTGATCCTTGTAAACGGGGGCGTGTCTCATCAGAATAAATCTTTAAGTCCCATCCCTTTTCTTTCGCTAAATACATCGGTGCAGTTGCAGTACCATATTTCGTTGTCGCTAAAGCGCCAGCGTTACAGTGCGTAAGTACACCCATACCATTTTGGAATAGTGTTAATGCATGCTCTCCAATTTGGCGGTTAATTTCTTCATCTTCTTTATGAATCTCTTTTGCTTCCTCTAGCAATCTATTTTTTAAATTGGCAATAGATAAATGGGTATGTTCTTTTGCGACACTCTCCATTCTCTCAAGTGCCCAAAATAAATTCACTGCCGTTGGTCTTGATGTTGCTAAGTACTTACATACTCTTTTTACCTCTTCTATAAATGACTCTATGGAATCTTCAGCCGCTTCTTTAACTCCCAAATATACACCGTAAGCTGCTGAAACACCGATTGCTGGTGCCCCGCGCACCTTCATTACTTGAATGGCATCCCACACATCTTCAGCAGTTGTAAAAGACTCATAGACAACTTCATTTGGTAATAACGTTTGGTCTAATAAAACTAACGCATCATCTTTCCATTGAATCGGTATTAATTGCTCTGACATAATCTTTTCCTCCTACTTTACGCTATGCATAGACTGTTCTTTTAACGTTTGTAAAAAACTAGCTCCTGTTTGATATTCACTTGCATGTAAAATAAATTTCTTCGCTGCTTGTAAACAAATACGTTCTGCTCTCGCACGAACTTCCTTATTAGGAATTGATGTAATATCTTTCACCTTCGCTAATCCAACAATACGACGGATTAACTCAAGTCCCGTCACAGCAGCCGTATCCTCTAATATAGACTGTAAATACCAACGATCAAATCCAGTTTCCTTTGCCATAACCTCTGTTACATGGATATCCCATACTTCTAAAAATTTATTCCCAAATAAGTCGACTACATCTATAATCGTAGATTCCAACCAACTCATATATGTATCTTTCTCTACTCCATCAACCATTACCACATAAGCATTCACCCAAGCAAACATTAAATTTGCCATTACATTTCCGACGTCATATCCCATCGGACCATAGAAAGCAAACTCTGGATCAATAACCTTAGTAGAATCCTTTCTTACAAACACAGAACCAGTGTGTAAATCACCATGAAGTAATGCCTGCGCATTCGTCATAAATGAAAATTTACGTTTTGCTGCTTCTAGACGAAGCTGATTATCTCCATATATATGCTCCCGAATCCAGCCTTCATTTAGTGAAAACAACTCATTACGCTCGTTATGATCTGTAAAAGGCTCAGAGTATACAAGATCTTCCGTAATCTCACAGAGCTCTGGATTAATATAATTTTTCACCAGTTCTTTCTTCTCTTTATGATTCATTACTACATCGGATGTTAGTAAAAGCGTATTGACCATAAAAGTCGTTAAATCATCCGCAAGCTTTGGAAATATTTGATGCTGAATTAATGCCGTCCTTAAAATCGTATGGTCTGATAAATCTTCCATCACACAGCAATTCATTATACGATCAAACAAATACACATCTGGTACAAGCCCAGGTGCCAGATGCCCCTCTAACTGCAGCACATTTGATTCAATGCGAATTCTATTTGTAGATAGCTTAAACTCATCTGAAATACGTGCCGTATCCCCAGCTTGCTTCACGATGACAGAGGTTCCATTCCCCTCATCCCAAACACGAAACACATAATTTAAATTACCATCTCCAATTTCCTTACACTGCAAATCTTTTGTATCTTCAAACATAGGTAACTTCTCTTTCACATACTCAATCACATCGTTAGCTTCCATTAAAAAATACTCTGTGAACTTAGCCATGGTTTCTCCCTCCACACTAAATGTAAGCGTTTTCTAAAGGCCGTAAAAAATAATAGATTGAAAGCTTTTTGCTCAATCTATGTTATAGGTTGTTCTTTTTGTATCATATTTTGTTTGAAACGAACATCTAGTTTTTATTATAGCTTGTTGGAAATGGGAGTCAACGTTTCTTTTCACACATAAAGTGAAACTTTAATCAGTGTTTTCCCTCCATCCTCCACCTAACTTCTTTGCCTTTGCTGAATTAATGCCCGTTCATACAGAATAAAACTTGAAACAACTAAAGTTCCTCATCTACCCTAATCCATTCACTTGTTTCTTAGCCAACACTACAATAAAGGATTTCTAAATTCCATGGATTCTTTGGAATTGTTTATTTCATCATTACAATGTACATAATCATATTCTTATTATCTAACGAAAGAAAAAGTGTTATGAAACAAGTCATAGAAAAAAACTATCTTGAAATTTCAAAGAATATTCAAATTATAATTAGAGTTATTGATGGTATCTTCTACTATAATAGAATGAAAGGAAACAATAAATTTTACCAGTACCACATCTATTTTAATGGAAAGAACCTTATATTCCTAAAACAATTGATAATTATTTTCAATAAAGTTGTACATTTCTCTTGACAAAATAACAGATTTTATATAATAATTAATATTGAATTAGAATTATTATAGTTAATTAAAAGCTTTATTTTATGAGCAAGCTAATATATGTTGTTCAAAACCAATACTTAGGAGGAATTGTAATATGTTATTAATCGGAACAGAAGTACAACCGTTTAAAGCGAATGCTTACCATAATGGAGAATTTATCCAAGTTACTGACGAAAGTTTCAAAGGAAAATGGAGCGTAGTTTGCTTCTACCCAGCAGACTTCACATTCGTATGTCCAACTGAACTTGAAGATTTACAAAACCAATACGCTACTCTAAAAGAACTAGGCGTTGAAGTATACTCTGTATCTACAGACACTCACTTCACACATAAAGCATGGCATGATAGCTCAGAAACTATCGGCAAAATCGAATACATTATGATTGGTGACCCTACTCGCACAATCACTAGCAACTTCAATGTTTTAGTTGAAGAAGAAGGTCTTGCTGCTCGTGGTACATTCATCATTGACCCAGACGGCGTTATCCAATCTATGGAAATCAATGCAGACGGTATCGGCCGCGATGCAAGCATCCTTGTTAACAAAATTAAAGCAGCACAATACGTTCGCAACAATCCAGGTGAAGTTTGCCCAGCTAAATGGAAAGAAGGCGCTGCAACACTTAAACCAAGCCTTGACCTTGTAGGTAAAATCTAAGGAGCGCGATCAAAATGATACTAGATGCAGACATAAAAACACAATTAGCCCAATACCTTCAATTAATGGAGAACGATATCTTACTTAAAGTTAGTGCAGGATCCGATGACGTATCTAAAGATATGTTAGCTCTAGTGGATGAATTAGCTACTATGTCATCTAAGATTACAGTAGAAAAAGTAGAACTGGAGAGAACACCAAGCTTTAGCGTAAATCGCATCGGTGAAGACACTGGAGTAACTTTCGCTGGTATTCCTTTAGGACACGAATTTACTTCATTAGTGTTAGCTTTACTGCAAGTAAGTGGACGTGCTCCAAAAGTTGAACAAAAAGTAATCGATCAAATTAAAAATATTCAAGGTGACTATCATTTTGAATCTTATATCAGCTTAAGCTGTCATAACTGCCCAGATGTTGTACAAGCACTTAACGTAATGAGCGTTCTTAATCCTGGTATTACACATACTATGATTGACGGCGCTGCATTCAAAGAAGAAGTAGAAAGCAAAGACATCATGGCAGTACCAACTGTTTACCTAAATGGCGAATCTTTCGGTAGTGGTCGTATGACACTTGAAGAAATTCTTGCTAAGATGGGTAACGGTCCTGATGCATCAGAGTTTGCTGATAAAGATCCATACGATGTTCTTGTTGTTGGTGGTGGCCCAGCTGGTGCAAGTGCAGCAATTTACGCAGCACGTAAAGGCATCCGTACAGGTATTATTGCTGAGCGCTTCGGTGGTCAAGTAATGGATACTATGGGCATTGAGAACTTCATCAGCGTAAAACGCACTGAAGGTCCTAAACTAGTAGCAAGCCTTGAAGAACACGTAAAAGAGTATGACATTGATGTAATGAATCTACAACGTGCAAAACGTTTAGAAAAGAAAGAACTTATCGAAGTGGAACTTGAAAACGGCGCTGTTCTAAAAAGTAAAAGCGTAATCGTTTCAACAGGTGCTCGTTGGCGCAATGTTGGCGTACCGGGTGAAGCTGAGTTCAAAAACAAAGGTGTAGCATACTGCCCTCACTGTGACGGTCCATTATTCACTGGAAAACACGTAGCAGTTATCGGCGGTGGTAACTCTGGTATTGAAGCAGCAATCGACTTAGCAGGTATCGTAAAACACGTAACTGTTCTTGAGTTCATGCCAGAATTAAAGGCTGATGCTGTCTTGCAAGAACGTCTTTACAGCTTACCTAACGTAACTGTTCTAAAGAACGTTCAAACGAAAGAAATTACTGGTACTGACACAGTGAACGGTATTTCTTACATCGATCGTAAAACGGAAGAAGTTCATCATATTGAACTTCAAGGTGTCTTTGTTCAAATCGGTCTTGTACCAAACACAGATTGGTTAGGCGACACTGTTGAACGTAATCGTGGTGAGATCGTTATAGACAAGCATGGCGCTACAAACGTACCAGGAGTGTTTGCTGCAGGTGACTGTACAAATAATCCGTACAAACAAATCATCATTTCTATGGGATCAGGTGCGAATGCAGCTTTAGGTGCATTTGATTACTTAATCCGTAACTAATAAAACAGACGCTAGTAATACATTTTATTAATGAATATGATTTACAAAAATGGCTGTACTATCAATTAGATAGTACAGCCATTTTTTATCTTCCCATTACTCCCAATCTATAAATTAAAAACCTCTCATTTCCATTCTTCTCATATACTCCTGGTAAACGAACTTCTTTTTTTAACTCAAATGCCGTCTGATTCTCTAGGAAAAAGATATAATCCTCCGATGGATAATATAAAATAATCTCTATCTCCCTCTCTACTTCCTCTATCGACAGCAATATGTTATTGATTACGTTCATAAACACTTGCACAGAAAATGGATTAAAGAAGTAAAATCGATTATCACGTGGGGCAATCTCGTACTCTTGCGCTAAGCAACAATGAAATTGAATTTTATCTTTACTATTTCTCACCTTTCTCGCGTAACGTTCACGATTTTCTATCGCTTCTTTATAAAACGTTTCATTCATTTCAATTCCAACTGCTGAAGCACCACACGTATGATGAATATAAAAATTTAATCGTCCTTTTCCACAACCAAAATCTACAATCCGATCACTGCTTTTCATTTCATATTGATCTAATAATATTTCTAGCCCGCTATATGGCGTTGGTTCATAGCGATGATAATGCAGAGACTTATTGAATCCCTTTTGCTCTCCTACTGTTTTTATATTTAATATCGCATCATAATATTGTTCGTTCATGTATTCACCCTACTCTCTACAAAAAGAATCTTGATACAATCCAGACTCTTTTCGATTTTCCGTCTTTTATTTTCTACGGAAATGTCCCAAATTACATGCAATCCAATTTTATCATATGAATCAATTTCATAATTTCCAATTCAAATATACCAAGGATTTTGGGGACACAGAAAGGAGTACCACTCCAAATTCTTGTATAATGTAAATAATGACACCAACCAAAAACAAGAAAAGCAGTTAACTTCCTCTATGCCTATTATATGATTTAGAGCTAATAAGACGATTCCAAACGATCTTTTCTATCTTGACCATCGAACCACCTATCGAAAGTACTTTAAAATCTTATCTTGATGGCGATGCTATGATCCTTCTAATAGTAAAAAGTTATACAAAGAAAAAAGCCTTATCTTAAATAGACATAGGCTTAAGTAGCAGTTCAATAACTAAGCAGCGAAAATCACAGGTAAATAATTTGTACTGAGATTTATTACGCTTTATATCCTAGAAGGATTTTTTTCCTGTGAATCTTAATACTGATTCTCTTGAACGTTCAATTTCTTTAATATTTTCATCATAATATTTTGATGCATATGCATAAAAGATAATGTCAATAGTCAGAAATTGTGCAAATAACGAACTAGTTGCTGCACTACGAAATTTTGCCTCTGGTGCACGAACATGTTGCAAAGACATATCGACTTTGTTAGTTAATCTATTATTACCAAATCGCGATAATCCAATTGTTTGAATACCAGATGCTTTAGCAATATCAACAAGTTGCAGTACTTCTTCAGTTTCTCCACTATTAGATATACTGAAAAAAACACAATTTTTTGTTGATGCAGCAAGTGCTGTCGCCATGATATGTGCGTCTTGATTTGCACTTACAATCTTTCCTAAACGTAACCATTTATGAGTAATATCTTCTGCAACAAGCCATGAAGCTCCTAATCCATAGGCATAAATAACATCAGCATTTCTCATAGTTTCAACAATTTGATTAAGAATAACTTCATCTAAATAAATCGCTGTTTCTTGTATCGCTTGTACAGAGTTGGAAACTATTTTTTCTTTAATTTCCGCTATTGTTTCATTTGGTTCAATATCATAAAAACCTTTCTTCTCTGGTTGTGAGATATACGATGATAGAGATACCTTTAACTCCGAAAAACTAGCAATTTCAATAGAACGGCAAAGTCTAGTGACCGCCGAACTACTCGCATTAGCATGCGCAGCTAATTCATGTATAGTCATTCTAATCACTTCTTGAGGATTGTCTAAAATATATTGTGCTATTTTCCCTTCAGATTTTGGTAATTGATGTAACAAACTTTCAATTTTTAACAATACATTTACAACATGCATATTGAATTGCTCCCTTAACTTTTAATTAACTCATATATTTCAGAGCTAAGTAATACCCCCCTAATGTAGATGATACATCTTCTAAAATAAATTGGACTTCCGGTTTTTCTTGTTTAATATTTTCAATAAAGGAGGTTTGTACAGACGGTATATTAATTAATATACCCCCTTTAATAGCAATTGTAACATTGTTATCAAAATTTAGTTTCTTCCAAACAGCAAGCGTAGTCTTGGCAAGGTGATGGCCCGCTTGCTTGAGAATATTCTCTGCAAAATTATCACCTGCTTTTGCTTGTTGAACGATTATTGGAACAAATGACGCGATCTCCGCTTTAGTTGAGGAATAAATAAATGTTTTTAATTCTAGTACACTCTGATAACCAAGTTTTGTTAGTATCAACTTAGTTAGGTCACTATAATTCCCACCCTCATCTTCCTCTTGCGTCATTTTAATAAAAATCTGCATAGCAATCCAATAGCCACTTCCTTCATCTCCAAGAATATGTCCCCAACCACCTGCTAATTTTTCAATACCATTATGAATTCCAATACTAACAGAACCGGTTCCTGAAATTGTTAAAATACCATCTTTCCCTTTTAGTAAAGCAGCGTGTGCAATAATTCCATCATTTACAATCGTAAACGGAATATTAAACGCCTCAGAAAGAGCATCTTTTATACCTTTTGTATTTTTAACCCCTCCACACCCAGCCAACCCTAGGCACATATACTGGCATTCTTCCTTTTTTAAAGGAACTAAGCATTGTTCAATCGCATCAATAATATTATGAATAGCTTGTTTTTCATCTAAAAGTAAATTTCCGTACCCTGCTTTACCTTCACTTATTTTTTCACCATTTAAATTATAAGCTACCGCTTCCGTTTTAGTACCTCCACCGTCTACTCCAATAATATAACTCATAAAGGTTCCTCCTTTTGTATAAAGTGAAAATTTAATTTACCCTCACTAATCGGACTTTTACGGGCATCCTATCACCCCCTACCTTCTTTGCTATTATTGAATTTTGAGGTGAGGGTCTTACTGCTCGTAAATAACAAGATAAATAAAAAGGGAAGGATCGTTCTGTCCCTTCCCTTTCCCTTACTTTGAGGTTGTTCTCGATAAAATTACTAAATTGAAAATTGGAATTTCTCCCACGGATTGAGATAATCAAGGAGAAAAATTTCTTCTTCAACTATCCGGCCAACCACATTCGTTTTACCTGAATTCTCCATGTCTTTCAACGCAATCTGTAATTCACCTTTGTATTGTCCATAGAGCTCATTCTCAATTAAAATGTCTCCTCTTCTAATATCAGGGGTATAGGTTGGTTTAAATTCTTCTCGTTTATATTTTACACGTGATTGAGTCGAGCGAATAAGGTATTCAGAAACGTCTCCACGATAAAAATGAAATTCTTCCAGCACAATCTTTTTCTCTAACTCTGTAATTGTGTCATATAGTTCTATATTAAACGTTAGTAATTCACTGTTTAATGTACTCAGGGCTTCTAATTCAATCTCTGATGCATATGCGTTAGCAATAATCACATCATCGATTACTCTAGTTGCAAATAAGTGTTTGGCTTGCGTTACAATTGGTAATTCACGATGCATTTCTAATGTACATAAACCTTCTGTTACTGACCAAGGTCCGTAAGTTGCTGCGTGTGAACTAATGAACGCTGCTGTACGAATATTATGGTGTTTAAATTGCTCACAGCATTTTAGAAAATGAGCATAGCTTAACCCCGCATAACGATGAGGATAGAAATTATGTGAGCCTACTAAATTCTCTTTATTAGGCTTATAAGCAATGAGATTATCTAAATAATGCGTTGCATTACTCATATTAATTTCAATTTTCAAATTATAAGGATTATATGTCATGATGGACTCTTCATTTCCTGTAAATCCCATATCTAGACGGATTCCGTACGCTCCTAAATCAGCAAAGAATGATAAGTCATTATAGGAAATATCTAAATCTCCAAATACACGAGGAGAGATATCAACCATTACTTCCATACCTAATTGATTTGCAAATGCAATTGTTTCTTTAAATTCCCTCATAATTTGTTCTTTATCACCTTCTACTGACAACAAGCAAGTAAAGATTTTTTTAAATCCATATTTGTGTGCAAGTGCAATATACTCCATATCTTTTTCTAAAGTTGAATGTTCTGGATAAATGGAGATACCTAATTTTCTCATCTTTACATCACCTTTACCTTCCTACATCCCCAATTATTGTTGTGGCGCCAGTTTTTTTATGATACGAATCATATGTTCAATCAATTTTTGTTCGCTTATCGCGGTCATTAAGTGATCTTGAGCATGAATCATTAGCAATGTTTTTTCACTTGGAATTCCGTTCAATTCAGCTTGAATTAACTTTGTTTGTGTCTTATGAGCCAAGCTAAGTTCTTCTGCAGCTTGGTTAATAAGATCCGTTGCTCTTTCAAAGTCAAATTCCTCTGCAGCTGTTAATGCTTCGTAAGCTAAACCTCTTGCATTTCCACCATGAGAAATAATTTCAAAAATTTCCATTTCATTATTATTGATTTCCGTTGACATATCATAACACTCCAAATCGTAGTAAAGTATGGGCACGACATTCTCTAACTGAATTTATGTTTCAGAGAATCTCAGGTCTCAGTTTTTCTTTAATGTTAAATTTATTATTCTCCTAATCATCTAAAAAAATGAGGCAAATACTCTTTATGGGCTTCTAATAGTTTCTGTAATACAGCTTCAGCCAAATCATCACTTGGAATAAGTGGATTAATCGTTAAAGCTAATAAAGCCTTATCATAAGAACCCGTTACTGCTGCCTCAGCACCTACTCTTTCAAATGATTTGATTTGCTGAATTAATCCTTGAACTTGAACTGGCAATTTCCCCATTGTCATAGGAACCGGTCCATTTTTTGTCACAATACAACTTACTTCAACCGCTGAATCATAATCGATCTCATTAATTGCGCCTTTGTTTTGGATATTTAATACTTGAATGTCTTTTTTGTCATTATAGATAGAAGAAATAACATTACATGCTGCATCACTGTAGTATGCACCACCCCGCTTCTCTAATTGTGGAGGTTTAATGTCTAGTTTTTCATCTTTATACAAATCAAACAGATCTTCTTCTAGTTTCTTGACAATTTCAGCACGCGTTTTCCCTGATTTAAATGCTTCTAACTCTTCACCTAAAATATCTTTTGTTTTGTAATAATAACGATGATACGGGCAAGGTACTACACCTAATGATTTCAAAAATCTTGGATTCCAAGGAAGTGGGGCAATATTCTTCATTGTCATTTGTATCTCTGGATTTCCTAGCATTTCAAGCACTTTCTCTGTTACTTCTTGATCATCAACATATACGTGTATTCCGAATACCATATGATTTAGTCCAGCGAAATCAATGTGTACCCTCTCCATTTCAACACCTAACATTTTTGAAATAGACATGTGCATATTAAACGGTACATTACATACACCGATTACTTTTTTATGCTTGCTGTAACGAAGAAGGGCTTCTGTTACCATTCCAGCTGGATTTGTAAAGTTAATTAACCATGCATTTGGGCAAAGTTTTTGCATTTCTTCTGCGATTTCTAGAAGAACGGGAATCGTTCGTAACGCTTTAAATAAGCCCCCTGCACCATTTGTTTCTTGCCCAATTAACCCTAGTTGCAAAGGAATACGCTCGTCTTTAATTCGGGCGTCTAGTAAACCAACTCTCATCTGCGTTGTCACAAAATCAGCATCCTGTAAAGCTTGACGACGATCTAGCGTCAAATGAATTTCCATAGGAACTCTTGCTTTTTCTACCATTCTTCTTGCTAGGTTTCCTACAATCTCAAGCTTTTCTCTTCCTGCCTCAATATCCACTAACCAAAGTTCTCTAACTGGTAACTCATCATAACGTTTAATAAAGCCTTCAATTAATTCTGGCGTGTAACTAGATCCACCACCAATTGTGGCAATTTTTATTCCGTTTCGCTTTCCCATTTCACTAACACCTCATTTTAGATAACTTACTTTTTTCATTTACGCATAGACAATTGGGTAACAAATCAGTGCACTCGCTACTAATAAAGACAAGAACAAAATTAACGCTTGTTTCTTGTTTTTAAACTTACCTTCAACAAAAATAAGAACAAGAGTTAACCCTGCGCTGATTGCAAAGATATTATCTAGGTACAGTGACAAGCGTTTATCTACTCCAACTGCATTCATTAAAGGATTAAAGATAAGATTAAAAACAAGAATAAAACTAAAAAATAGAAACGCACTTTTGTAACTAAAAAAGTGAATTCTGGATGTTGAATTCATTTTTATCTCCCTTCTCTCTTTTATATGAAAGGAAGTTTGGAGCAATTAGTCCCAAACCTCCTTTCATATATTTTTATAAGGCTACGTTTGTGCCCTCTGTTGTTTCTGTTGGACTTTCTTGTGCTAAAAGCTTTTGATCATACATTTTAAAGAATGGTAGATAAACAAGAACTGAAATCGTAATATTAACTAACACAAGAATAATTGCTCTCCAATCGCCACCTGTCGACAGATAGGCACCTATTGGGGCTGGTAATGTCCATGGAACCATTACATATGTTGGATTTACTAATCCGATTGACGTTGCGATGTATGCAACTGTTGCACCAATTAATGGTGTCACGATAAATGGAATAATTAAAATTGGGTTTAGCACAATTGGCATCCCAAAAATAACAGGTTCATTGATGTTAAATATACTTGGAACAATTGTTGCTCTCGCCATCGTCTTACTATAAGTAGATCTTGCTGTTAATAACATCGCAATTACTAATCCTAATGTTGCACCAGATCCACCAATCCAAATAAACCATTGAAAGAATGTTTCAGGAGCTACGTGAGGGATTGCCGTACCAGCTGCAACTGCCGCTGAGTTATTAGCTAAGTAAACTTCCCAAACTGGACGAGCAACAGCACCTACAACTGATACACCATGAATACCGAATGACCAGAAAAATGTTATTAAAAAGACTGGAATTAATACACCTGGTAATGTATCCCCTGCTTTAATAAGTGGTGCAACAGCTTTATCAACAAGTGAATGTAGATCAACACCTGCAACTACTGTAATTAATGTCATAATAAAGAGTACAATTGTAACTGGTATTAACGCTTCAAATGAACGAGATACGGACGTTGGAACAGAATCTGGCATTTTTATTGTAATATTTTTAGTCTTACATAAACGTATCATTTCAACCGAAAATATAGAAACAATCATCGCTACAAAGAGCCCATGCCCACCAAGGTTTGTCATTGGCAATACAAAACCTATATCTTTCACCATTTTTACGCCTATTGTGAATAAGAAGGCAGCTACCGATAATAATCCTCCTGATAAAGGGTCTAACTTATAGCTTTGAGACAGACTATGACCTATTCCGAACGTAATATATAGGGTCATAATAAACATTGTTAATCGATAAGGTATTAAAATCTCCGCGATATGTTTTGCTGCCCATTGACCTATTGCGGAATCTGCTGCTACGGGTGGGAAAGCAATGATAAGAAATATGCTCCCAAAGATGATGAATGGCAAAGCAGAAACTACACCATCACGTATTGCACGTAAATGTTTCTGCTCAGACAATTTAGCCATAGGTGTCGATAAATTATTTTCTAAAAAAGCTACAAATTTGTTCATTTGTATTTTCCCCTTTAGATTGATTAGTAGTTAAGATTTCTTGCTAGATTATGTTTTTACTATTCACAAACGAATAAAGTGAAACTTCCATCAGTTGTTTTTTCTCATCCCCCAATGATGGTTAGTCCGCACCAATCGGGATTTTACGGGTAGGTAATCTCCCACCTATCTTCCTCGTTCCTCTCTGATTCTTGAGGCAGGAGTCTTACTACCCACGAATAACAAGATAAATAACAACTTTAATTTGATTGTCTTATTTCATTAATTAAATTTAATAGAGCAGATCCACCAAGGGGACTATATGATTGAGCAGGAATCATTAAACATGGGACTCCGGCTTCATCTGCAGAAGCTTTAAAACCATCAAATCGATGTTTTACTTGTGGGGCAACCATAGCAACGTCCCAACCGTTTCGAACCTCTGAATCAAATTCTTGCGTACCAACAGCTAATACTTCTAAATTTTGACCATGCTTTTCCCCTTCTTTTTTCAACGCATTTACAACAATCGCACTCGACATTCCACCTGAACATACAAATAATACTTTCATTTTTACTCCCCCTCATAATACTTTTATATAGAAGCTTTAAATTGCTTTTCTTATAAATCCCTCTGCTGCGTTTAAGCGTTCTACGGCTTCTTCATAAGAAACATTTGTTAAAATCATAACAATGGCAACCTTAGGTTGATTATTTGCTTTTACTAAGTATTTTTCTGCCACTTCATAGCTGCATTCAGTGGCATCCATAATAATACGTTTTGCACGTTCAACCAACTTTTCATTTGTTAACTGCAAATCTACCATTAAATTCCCATAAACTTTTCCAATCCCAACCATTGAAGCTGTTGAGAGCATGTTACATACTAATTTTTGAGCAGTTCCAGCTTTTAAGCGGGTAGATCCCGTAAGTACTTCAGGTCCATTTACAACTTCAATGGCAATTGCAGCAATTTTTCCAATCTCTGATTCCTTATTGCAACTTATCGCTACTGTGCCTGCCCCAAGTTGATTTGCATAATTTAACCCTGCAATAACATAAGGTGTACGTCCACTGGCAGCAATGCCTACTACAACATCGTTACTCGTTAATTGGATTTTCTCTAAATCTTGACGACCTAATGTAAAACTATCCTCTGCTCCCTCAACCGCCTTAATAAATGCACTTTCTCCACCTGCGATTAAACCTACTACTTTACTAGGATCAGTATTAAACGTTGGCGGACATTCTACAGCATCCAACAATCCAATGCGCCCACTTGTTCCCGCGCCCATATAGATTAATCTACCGCCGCGTTTCATCGCCGCAACAATCATCTCTACAGCTTTTGCAATTTGAGGAAGTTCTTTTTGAACACAGTAAGCAACTTTCATATCTTCTTCATTCATCACCTCCAATAAATTAAGCGTTTTCATTTCATCTAAAAATACAGTCTTTTCATTACGACCTTCCGTTGTTAAATGTTCTAGCATATAAATCATCCTTCTATCATTCGTAATCTAAAAGCTTTCTTTAATAAAACTATAGCACTATTAAAAATAAATTTCAATAATTAAAAATAATCTTAAAATAAAATTTCAAAAAATCTACACAATTAGAAAACTAGCGAGTATAATAACTAATTGTCAGCGCTTACATTTTTATAAACTAAAAAGATAAGAAAAGGATGTATACCATTGAGTAAAGAAATCGTTCCCCAAAAAAGTAGGTTCATTGGCAATGTCAATTTTTTAGGTGAATCACTACTACTTCCACCTAAAGTTTCATCATGGTTTTATAAGAATCGACATTGCTGCTTAGCAAGGAATTAAAAAAATCTATGTAAAGTAGGTGTTATGATAATGTACATTGTTGGATTAATGTCTGGAACATCATTGGATGGTATTGATGCTGTGCTTGTACGTGTGAATAATAGCAAACGAAACACCGAGTTAGAAATGATTGAATTTATAACACATCCTTTTTCAAAAGATGTTAAAGAAGAAATTATACAGTCATTGTCTGTAGATACATCTAATGTGCAGCTAATTTGTAGTTTAAACTTTAAACTAGGAAAATTATTTGCAGATGCTACCAAGGAAGTTTGCAAAAAAGCTGGATTTCCTTTAGAGCAGTTGGATCTTATAGGATCTCATGGACAAACGATTTACCATCAGCCCTTGCAAGAACAAAACTTGGTCCCCTCAACTCTGCAAATTGGAGAACCTTCGGTAATTGCTTACGAAACAAATACAACCGTAATATCTAATTTCCGTACTATGGACATAGCAGCAGGTGGACAGGGTGCTCCTTTGGTACCTTATACTGAATATATTCTTTACCGGAGTGAAACAAAGGGAAGGTTGTTACAAAACATCGGGGGCATCGGAAATGTAACTGTTTTACCTAAGCAATCTTCACTAGATGACATGTATGCCTTTGATACAGGACCTGGAAATATGATTATTGATGAGGTATGTCGCCAATTGTTTAACATAGGATACGATGAAGGTGGTAATTTAGCTAAACAAGGGAAAATAAATGAACAGCTCTTATCATACTGCATAAATCATCCTTATATTATGAGCCCTCCTCCCAAAACAACAGGCAGAGAATTGTTTGGTAAGCAATATGTTGAAAAACTATTAGATAAGTTCAATAATCTTTCAAGCCACGATATAGTAGCAACTGTAACAATGTTTACAGCGAAATCTATTGTAGAGAACTATCGCAAATTTATCCTTCCACAAGTTAAAATCGATGAAGTCATTATTGGAGGCGGTGGCAGCTATAATAAAACGTTACTGAAAATGATTCAATCACTACTCGGGGAGTCAATTCAAATTTACACCCAAGAGGAATTAGGATACTCTTCGGAGGCTAAAGAGGCTATAGCGTTTGCTCTTCTTGCAAATGAAACCTACCATGGTAACGCAAGTAACGTTCCAAATGCTACAGGTGCAAAAAACGCTGTCGTTCTTGGGAACGTATCCTTCCCAACATCAGATCATTGGATTAAGATAAGAAATTCTTAAGAAGAAAGTAAAGGTTTCATCAGCTGATGATTAACTCTAACCAATCGGGTTATTCCTACCTCTCTATTGAGGTAGGAATAGCTCGATAAAGTAAGGGAATTATCATGTTATTCTCATGTTCAAAAAGCTTTCTACTAGGGATACCGAGAACTATTTGTGCTAGTTTGTATTTCTATCTATTGAAATTCTACTCCCTAACAAAGAAAAAGAATCAATTATGCAATTGATTCAAATATAAAAAATAAGAACAATACTATTTTAAAACTTCCAACACAGTTTGTTTCAATATTTTTACTCCATCCATTATACAAGAGTGATCAAACTTCATATAAGGGTGGTGTAATCCTGGCTTTAAATTCGCCCCCAACCCTAACATAACAGCTTTTACATACGGCCTTTTCACTGTATAGTAATGAAAATCATCACTTCCTGTTGTATACAGTGGTGGTGTGCAACCTGCTTCTCCGTATATCTCAAGAATTCCTTTACGCATGAATTGTTCTGCCTCTTCCGATACCTCTGCTCCAGGTGCAATATCAACCCATTCGTAAGAAATCTTCGTTCCCATTGATTCAGCTGACTGAATGACATGTTCTATCTTTTTCATTAACTCTTCTAGCAATATATTACTCTCAGCCCTTACGTCTAAGCCGAATTGTCCATTTCCTGGAATGATATTCAAATTATCTCCACCAGCTTGGCACTTTGTCATTTTTACAGAGTATGACTTTTGCGGCGGTAACCATATATTTTTCAATCCGATGTTAATCATTGAGATAACATCAATCGCATTCACACCTTGATGTGGTCTTGCCCCATGTGCATCCTCACCATGTATATTCGCTTCTAAGAATCCCGCTGCTCCGTGACGAATAGATGGTGCTGCTTTTTTTAAAGGTAATTCTTCAAGTGGACGTAAATGAACACCAAATAAAAAATCAACGTCATCTACAGCACCTTTCTCCACCATCTTTAAAGCACCATTTCCTTTTTCTTCTGCAGGTTGGAAAATAAATCTAACTGTTCCGCTTTCCCAACTGGCATTTTTTAATTGTAAAATAAGCCCCATCGCAATCGTCATATGAGCATCGTGACCGCAGGAATGATTCGCTTTGAATTCCCCATCTACCTCTTGCCACAATGCATCCATATCGGCACGAATTGCGATAACCGGTTTTCCCATTCCGATTTCAGCTATCACCCCAGGACAATCATCAAATACTTTATATGAAATTCCTTCTTCTTCTAGAAATTTAGTAATATAAGCTGTTGTCTCATATTCCTTCCAACTTACTTCAGGGTTTTCGTGTAAATGCTGAAAAATTTCAGTTAAACGCTCTTGCAGCTCTAATGTTTTCAACTTTCCAGTCTCCTTCCTAAATTCGAAGCAGTTTTTCGTTTATAAAAATTCCTATTTCGAAAAACATATTGAATATTCGCTCGAATGTCAAGAGATTGTCCCTTCATTTCTTTTGAAATATAATAAGGTAATTAAGATTAAAATTCTGAAAATTCTTTTTAAAAATTACTCATCATTCGTCTAAACTCCTTATGAATATGTGTAACTCTAAATATATGATACAAAGGACGTGGATTATACAATGAAAATTACAGCGATCCATCTTTACGCAATTCGTTTCCCCCTTCGAGATCCATTTATTATTAGCTATGGCACTTATCCTGATATGCCTTCTATTATTGTAAAAATCGAAACAGATGAAGGAATCATCGGTTTCGGTGAAGGTGTAGCTGATGATCATGTTACAGGTGAAACGTGGGAAAGTACTTTCCATGTTTTAAAACATACGTTATCTCCTGCCTTAATCGGTGTGAATCCAATGAATATTGAGAAGGTACATGAAATCATGAACCAAACCATTTACGGAGTTCCTACCGCAAAAGCTGCGATTGATATCGCTTGTTTTGATGTAATGGGGAAAAAACTTGGACAACCTGTATATCAATTAATCGGTGGTCGTTATCATGAAGAGTTTCCGATCACTCATGTTTTGAGCATCGCTTCTCCAGAAGATATGGCAGAAGAAGCTGCTTCTATGATGAACAAAGGCTATCAATCTTTTAAAATGAAAGTCGGAACAGATGTCAAACAAGATGTGGAGAGAATTGAAGCTGTACGTGAGCGAGTAGGAAATGATATCGCAATTCGTGTTGACGTCAACCAAGGTTGGAAAAACAGTGCGAATACATTAACGGCATTGCGCTCACTTGGACATTTGAACATTGATTGGATTGAACAACCTGTTATAGCTGACGATATTGATGCGATGGCTTACATTCGCTCTAAAACTGACCTACCACTTATGATTGACGAGGGATTAAAAAGTTCACGTGAAATGCGTCAAATTATTAGGCTGCAAGCAGCTGATAAAGTAAACATCAAACTAATGAAATGCGGCGGTATATATCCTGCTGTCAAACTGGCTCATCAGGCAGAAATGGCTGGAATTGAATGCCAAGTTGGCTCCATGGTGGAATCATCTGTTGCTTCTTCAGCAGGATTCCATGTTGCCTTTTCCAAAAAAATCATTACAAGTGTTGAACTAACAGGACCGCTAAAATTCACGAAAGATATTGGAGATTTATCTTACGACATACCGTTTATTCGTCTAAACGAAAAACCAGGATTAGGCGTTGAGATTAATGAGGAGACATTACGTGAACTAACTGTCTTTCAAGATGTAGTGCGCTAAAGGAGGATTTACAATATGAACATTCTTTATGAAGGAACATTGAAACAAAATGAGCAAAGATTTCAAGTTACAAAATTGTCTCTAGATCACATCGAACAAATCTTATCTTTGCAGGACGTTATCATCAAGGCATTAGAAAATAAAAGTAGCTTACAGCCTCTCTCGCTTGAAGAATTTCAATACATACTAGAGGGTAATGGCATGATGGTCGGTGCCTTTATAGAAAATGAACTCATCGCATTTCGTGCCCTATTAGTCCCCCCTATCGATGAGGAACATTTAGGGCTTGATATTGGCCTACCAGAAAGCGAACTACACCGCGTTATCTATCAAGAAATCTCAAATGTTCATCCAAAGTGCCGTGGGAATGGAATGCAGAAAATATTAGCGGCAGTGGTTATGGAAGAGTTACAGCAAACGGATAGCAAGTTTGATTATGTTTGTTGTACCGTTGCGCCGTTTAACATTCCTAGTTTAAAAGATAAGTTTGCGCAAGGGATGGAAATTGCTGCGCTGAAGGAGAAGTATGGCGGGAGTATGCGATATGTTTTTGTGAAGGAACTACGTGGGAATGAGGAGAAAGTTTTGACGACTGTTAAGAGTGTTCCGATGAGTGATACATCTAGGCAACAGAAACTTCTAATAGAAGGTTATCGTGGTTATGAGATAGAGCATCATGATGGGGAATATTTTGTTCGACTTGGGAAGTAAGATAGTAGTTGTTAGTAATTTTTTTATTCTAGCTAAAAGAAAAGCGAACTCTTACTTGAACTGTACCCTATAAAATGACAGTTAATATAAATGATTGTATAAAATATATAGTTTTAATTATATAGTTTTATACAAAAACGCTTGAATATAAGCAGGGCTTTTTGTGTTTATAACTCTGACTAACACCTTTCACTAAAGCTCCAGTTGTTGGCATATGTGTAGTTGAAGTGGTATTGTTACACAAACCATCCAACTACACATATGAAATAATTCACAAAAATATTAGAAATTGAAAAATCAGGAACACCTTATTTGATAATTGTCCCATTTTTTGAAAAACAAAAAATGCAATTATTAAACAATAGTATACATGACGCTTTAGCAGAAGATACAGACAAAACGGATTTAAACTTGTTTTTTGATAAGAAATCACAATAATATTTAAAAAATGTATCCCTCAAAAATCCAAAACGCAGAAACGTGTTATTCAAACACTTTCTGCGTTTATTAATTACCTACGAGTTAAAAAATAGTGAATTGGAGTCAATATTTTGGACACAAAAAAAATTAAATCTAAGCTACCTTTTTAGCCAAACCTTCTATTGCTTGAAGAGTTTTATAACCAATGCTATTATGAATCCTCTTGCAGTTATAGCATCCCTCAATATATTGAAATAGCGCTAAGTTTGCTTGTTCAAATGTGACATATTGTGTAAGATATACTTCTTCTTTCTTTAAAATAGTATGAAATAACTCAAAACAAGCGTTGTCATATGGTCACTCTCTCTTTGGAATCCATTGTAGAGGCTTAACTAAGTTGTGTCCTGACTATACTAACTTCAATTTTTATTATTAAAACGTCCCTTCTTTACCCTTTTAAGTATTTATTTCTAGACAAACGCGGCCACCCAACCACTATATATTGTAAAAGCGCAATTATTTTACAATATATATCGGATCTCCAATCTTATTAGCAGAGTCATAGAAAAGATTTTATTACTAATTCGCAATGGAACCTGTCCGAAAAATCTATATTCATACATTCTTTTCGTAACCTGTTCTATATTTTGTGTTTTATATAGCTGAGTAGTTACAGACAAATTATACTATTTATCAAATAAATTTAAGTATATCAACTTCTTAGTTGATACAGTTTACTCATTTCGATAATTAATTCTATTTTACGCTTTACTATCACTTGTGATACTTCTCACCATAAGTAATCCTAAATAAAAATCCCCCCTATCGCTACTACAATAAGGAGGATTACTCACACTACTACACCTATCATTAACCTTCTCTCACAAGCCACACACTCCACATGTCCAAAGTGTATACGGCAAATGGGATGTTTGTGAGTTCAGTTATAAGAGAAGAAGCAATTATAAACTAAAACTGTAGTGCAATAGTAATCACTCCAACGATATCACTACTAAACAGTCATTTTCCAACTTGATAATGCTAACCAGTTTTCCAGTTCCTTATAATCAGGCATTATTTTCCCAACAAGGCGCCAAAAGGATCGATCATGATTTAGATGGACCATATGGCACATTTCGTGAACGACTACATAGTCGATCACCCTCGGCGGTGCCATTGCTAGCTTCCAATTAAATGTTAACTGTTGTTTTGAATCACAGGTTCCCCAAGTACGGTTACTATCTGAAATATGGATTGAACGCGGCTTTGTCTTAAAGTTACTTTGATAGGATTTTATACTCTTCTCTACTAACGCTTTACACTGCTGATAATAAAATCGTTTCAAAGCCTGTTTTATTTTCTCATCCTCAAGCTCTTTCACATATATTTGTAGCTTATCCCCTTCAAACACTGCACTGTCTTGCCCAATACTTGCGTCTTGAGAAATCTGTATCGGATATGTATTCCCTAAATATAGAAAGCTCTCGCCTTGATTATAAGCTTTCTCCTGTGGCCCAAGCACTCGCTCCTTCATTTCCTTGCGTGTTTTCTGAATCCAATCCCACTTCTCCTCTAGCAATTGGATTACGTATTCAACAGGCGTTCCCTTAGGAGCCTGCACTTCAACATTTCCGTAAGAATCTATATAAATACGTACGGATTTTTTCTTCTTGTAATTTATATGAAAATTAATTGTCTCACCTGAATATGTATGTATCATTTCATCACCTAGAGTATTCATTCATGTTATTTTTCATAATGCATTATACTACAAATGATTAAAAAAATAAGAGTATGATACAAATCTCCTACTCCATCTATTGTATCGTTTACTTTTTTTAACATGAATACACATGTGCACTTACCATGCAAATACATGCAATGCTAATTAGCTACAACGCCTGTTGCTTTGGGATAAATTTCTCCTACATCATTTATGTGTAAAAGATGTAGGAGAAATTTATATTAAAGAATTAATTGGTGATCCCTTATCCCCTATATTTTACAGCTAATCCCTTTAAGAAATTTCTTGCGTATCTGTCACCGCACTCTTTGTAATTCTTATGGCCTTTTTTTCTTAATAGAGCGCCTAATTCTCCTTTTGTTACCTTAACCCCTACTCCGTCTAATATATCAAGCACATCCTCACTCGTTAATGATAATGCTATTTTCATTTTCTTTAGAAGAAGGTTATTGGCACTTTCATTACTTTGTAAAGGCATCGCTTGTTCCTCCGGTTGCCCCGGTTTTGGATCTTGTTTTCCTCTTTTAAAAGTAATAAAGCCATTCAAAAATGACTCTAACATAATATTATCGCATGTTAGTACGTAATCACTTTCAACTACATCACCATCATTGTCAGCTTCATTCTGGGGACTTTTCTTTAATTTTGTAAGCATCTCAACTACTTCTTCTTTCGTTACTTCAATGCCACCAAGTTTAAATATCTCCACCATATCTGTATCTTTTATATCCATAGCATATCTTACTCTCTTTAATATATCATTATTGCTCATACCCATTGTTAGTCCTCCTAAAATGTTGATTATTTATCCAGCAGTCAAATTCTATCCTCTAACATGCTCTACATTATCATGTTAAACAGAATCGTCCTTAAGATTGTATCCCTTAGCACTTTTAAACTAATGCCCGCTAAATTAATACTTTAACACTTTAAAGACATGTTTTATAGTCTTACCCCCGAATTAATACTTGTCAAGGTTTATACTACAACAAACCCTCAGATACGCTTATACGGCTCTTTCCACCGCAGCGTTGACTAAAAGAAAAAGCAGTGCTTTGATTTCTCAAAAACACTGCCCTTTTCCTGCTCCGAATTTATCTTGCGAAAGACGGCTTTCCCGCTGCTCCTTCAGTGACAATATCTGGATTGTATAACTACGCTCTTGCGATACTCCGCGCTGTTATTTGCCTTCTTTTAAATTAAGCCACGCCACACACTCCACATGTACAGAGTGTATGTGGCAACACAAGGTTGCTGGTGGGTTTATTACATTCTTAAGACCTTTTTCTTTCAGAAAACAGACTTTATCAAAACAAAAGTTGCCGGCTACAAAGGAACTTGAAACTGAATAAAATAAGTACACATGAGTTGATGTAATTCATTTTTCCTCTAACTTTTTGAGAGTTACACCATTTCACTGTCCCCGTCTTTTTCAAAGTTATCAAGCAATGCACGCACTTCATCTGTTGATTTCGTGTTCATCAATTGATTTCTTAATTCAGCAGCTCCATGGAATCCTTTGACATAAATTTTGAAAAAACGATGAAGCCCCGTGATTGAACGTGGCAGTACTTCCGCATATTGATCTTGAAGATCAAGCTGCAGTCTTAAAAGATCAAGGTGTTCTTTACTGCTATGCTCTTTTGGTTCTTTTTCAAAAGCAAAAGGATTTTTAAAAATACCTCGCCCGATCATAACGCCATCAATACCATATTTTTCAGCAAGCTGTAGCCCAGTTTGACGGTCAGGAATGTCTCCATTGATTGTTAGTAGCGTATTTGGTGCGATACGGTCACGTAATTTTTTGATTTCCGGAATTAGCTCCCAATGCGCATCTACTTGGCTCATTTCTTCTCTTGTACGTAAATGAATAGAAAGGTTGGCAATATCCTGTTTGAAAATATGCGTTAACCACTCCTCCCACTCATTTAACTCCTTAAAGCCAAGTCGTGTTTTTACGCTTACAGGCAATCCGCCCGCTTTTGCTGCTTGAATAAGTTCTGCCGCAACGTTTGGACGCAGAATAAGGCCACTACCTTTCCCTCTCGATGCCACATTCGGTACAGGGCAGCCCATATTAATATCGATGCCTTTAAATCCTAGCTCTGCCATGCCAATACTCATTTGACGGAAATATTCGGGATTATCCCCCCAAATATGTGCCACCATTGGCTGTTCATCTTCTGTAAAAATCAAACGGCCACGCACACTTTTCATACCCTCTGGATGACAATAGCTATCCGAGTTTGTAAACTCTGTGAAAAATACATCCGGTCGACCGGCTTCACTTACTACGTGACGAAAAACAACATCTGTCACATCTTCCATTGGTGCAAGTACAAAAAATGGTCGTGGTAAATCACGCCAAAAATTATCTATCATTTCAAACTCAAATCCTCTCACTATGGATACAACTTCAAACTCTCGGTCAAAAAATATAAAGCCAAATGTTCCACTTCTTTTACACTTATATCATGCTTAATAACTTATTATCAAACACAAGTACATTTGGACATTTATAATTTGTGAAAAACTATTGTAAAAATCGGCAATGTTTATTTTAACTAAAATCGGTCCTGAATGGTATTTTTATAAACAAAAAAGCAGATGGTATAGATTTTTTCTATATCAACTGCTTTTCTATTATACCAACTCCAACCACGCGACCGCTTCACAATGCGTAGTATGCGGGAACATATCAACAGGCTGAACCTCCTGCGTCTTATACCCACCTTCTTCAAGCACTTTCAAATCACGTGCTAGTGTCGCCGGGTTACATGATACATATACAACACGCTTTGGCTTCATATCAATGATTGTATTTAGTAATGCTTCATCACAGCCTTTACGCGGTGGGTCGACAACGATTGTATCAGCAATTACGCCTTCTTTGTACCAGTTCGGAATAACTACTTCTGCTTCTCCTACTGCAAATTCAGCGTTTGTTATGTTGTTTAGTGCAGCGTTTCGGTTTGCGTCTTCGATTGCTTCTGGAACGATTTCAACGCCGTATACTTTTTTCGCTTTTTGCGCTAAGAATAGGGAAATTGATCCGATTCCGCAGTATGCGTCGATTACTGTTTCGTTTCCATCTAACTTTGCGTATTCTAACGCTTTATCATATAGCACTTTCGTTTGTTCTGGGTTTACTTGATAGAACGAACGTGCTGAGATGGCAAATTTGATGTCACCGATAAAGTCATAAATATATTCTGATCCATATAGAACTGTTGTTGTGTCTCCGAAAATTACGTTTGTACGTTTCGTGTTTACATTTTGTACGATTGATTTTACATTTGGGAACTTCGCTGTGATTTCTTCGATGATCGCCTTTTTGTTTGGAAGTTCTGTCGTACGCGTGATGAAGACAAGCATAATTTCCCCTGTTACTTGTCCGTAACGGGCCATCATGTGGCGAAGCGTTCCTTTATGACGTTCTTCATTGTAAGCCGTGATCCCGTGTTTTTCACAAATACGTTTTACTTCTTGAATTAATGCATCATTTTCTTCTGCTTGAATTAAGCATGTTTCCATATTAATGATGTCATGCGTTCCTTGACGATAAAAACCCGCTACAAGTCCACCTTCACGTTCTCCAATCGGTACTTGTGCTTTGTTTCGATAAACCCACGGATTTTCCATACCAAGAACAGGATGAACTGGTACGTCGTGCAGTCCACCGATGCGCTGTATTACGTCACGCACTTGTTTTTCTTTCGCCTTTAGTTGTCCTTCATATGTTAAGTGCTGAAGCTGACAACCGCCGCATTGGTTGTAAACTGGGCATTCTGCATCTTTACGATATGGACTTTCTGTATGAAGCTTCATTAAACGACCAAATGCGAAGTTCTTCTTTACTTTAATAATTTTAATTTGTGCTTCTTCACCTGGTAATCCGTTTTTTACGAAAATAGGATATCCTTTCACTTTCGCAACACCGGCACCATCATGTGTTAAATCTTCAAATACTACATCTATAAACTCGTTCTTTTCAACTGGTGGCGTCATTTTATTACTCATTTTCCGACCTCTCTTTTTCATAACACTGCGTTACATTTTACCATACTCTTATAGCCTTTAGCCATTGGAAGAAAAAAAGCTATTGACGGTGCTTCTCTATTAATGTTACGCTACTAATAATTTAATACGGACGATGTTACCTCATATATACTCGATAATATGGATCGAGAGTTTCTACCCGGCAACCGAAAATTGCTGGACTATGGGGAAAACTAATGAATATTAGCTTGTTTGTGTATACAAAGACTCATATTGATTAGCTTTCTCTCATAGATGAAAGTGAATCCATATGGGTCTTTTTTATTTTTCACTTTTCTAAAAGGTCAGACATCTTACGTATGACATGAAACCTCTTCTGTTTAAATTATATCTATCCATTTTGATTTTCCAGCATAATATTTTGGGCTATGAAATATACAAAGTGACCTTCTCTCGCGTTCTCTTTTTAGTTTCATTTGGCATGGGGCTAAAAAAGGCTCCGACCACTTCTATGCTTGATTGGATCCTCTCTTCCACCTAAAAAGAAAGGGTTTTTATGTCGGTTTTTCAATTTGTATTTATATAGTTATATAATGAGCGTTTTATGTAAAAACTTTATACGAACTTCTGAAAGGAGCAACTACATGCAATATGTAATGAGCGTTATCGGCATTCTTGTCGTGTTAGGTTTATGTTTTGCTTTGTCAAACAACAAAAGTAAAATCAACTTCCGTGCAATTGCTATTATGATCGGCTTCCAAATTTTAATTGGTTGGTTTATGTTTGGCACAAAAATTGGTCAACAGATCATCATTTTTATTAGTAAAGTGTTCAACAAACTAATTAAACTTGGTACAACAGGTGTCGATTTTCTCTTTAACGGTATTCAAAGAGACTTTGTCTTTTTCTTAAATGTATTACTAATTATCGTCTTTTTCTCAGCACTACTTTCTATTTTTAGCTATTTAGGCGTTTTACCATTCATCGTTCGTGTTGTCGGCGGTGCAATTTCCAAAATTACTGGTTTACCACGCGTCGAATCATTCCATGCAGTAAATTCTGTATTCTTTGGCTCAAGTGAAGCATTAATCGTTATTAAAAATGACTTAAAGCACTTTAATAAAAACCGTATGTTTATCATCTGCTGTTCAGCAATGAGCTCTGTTTCAGCTTCTGTTACAGCATCGTACGTTATGATGTTAGATGCAAAATATGTACTAGCGGCACTTCCATTGAACTTATTCTCTAGCTTAATTGTTTGTTCATTATTAACACCAGTTGATACGCAAAAAGAAGAAGAAGTAGTTCAAAAATTTGATAGAAGCTTATTCGGTGACAGCTTTATCGGTGCAATGATTAACGGTGCACTAGATGGCTTAAAAGTGGCGGGTATTGTTGCTGCTTTAATGATCGCCTTTATTGGTGTTATGGAAGTTGTTAACTATGTAATTAGCGCAGCTTCAGGCGCAATGGGATATGCCGTTACATTACAACAATTATTCGGTTATATTCTCGCTCCATTTGCATTCCTAATGGGTATCCCAGCTCACGATATTATCCCAGCTGGTGGAATCATGGGAACAAAAATTGTCTTAAATGAATTCGTGGCTATTCTTGATTTAAAAGAAGTCGCAAAAACGTTATCTCCACGTACAGTTGGAATCGTTACCGTATTCTTAATTAGCTTCGCAAGTATTAGTCAAATCGGTGCGATTGTCGGTACAATCCGTGCCCTTTCTGAAAAACAAGGAAGCGTCGTATCTAAATTTGGTTGGAAAATGCTATTTGCATCAACACTTGCTTCTATTTTATCCGCTACAATTGCTGGATTATTTATTTAATAAAAAATCACCCTCTCTTCCCCTTTAGTTTTGGATGTTAGGGTGATTTTTTTATGATTAAGAATGACTAATTTAACAATGTAATCATATGCAATATTGCATACGCTCTTCAACACGATTTCTCTTTTGTATATTAACAAATAAATATATACTAGTATTGGCAAGAAGATGTATTTTTTCTGTTTACAGTGAAAGAAATATCCAACATTAAAACCCCAAAAGTAGAAAAGCGTTTTTAAAGATACCTCCGAAAATAGTTATTCTCGGAGGTATCTTTTTTTATACAGGACTATATAGCTACAATTATTCCTATTTACAAAATTTAACATGAGATAAATTCCATGCAAATGAACAGCATTTGTGTCGAATTCTCTCAAAAGAGATATTCCCCTCTATATTTCATAGTGATATGATAGACAAGGGTATGATTCAAATAGAAATATTTGAATCGATAATCTCTTATAACAAGACAAATAGAGAAATTATTACATATAAGAGACAAAACTAAAAACACAATAGAAGGATGATATTATGAAGAAATATGCATGTATCGCTTTACTTTCTTCTGCTATTCTCGTAGGTTGTAACCCTAGCACCGCTAGTGAAGAACAGACAAAAGAAGCAACTTACAAGAGCCAAAAGGAGACGAAAGAAGTACAAGCCAAAGCAGTAGAAGTACCTGTAACACAAGGGCTCATTTCATGGGATCCGTTTGAATACAACGCAAAAAACACTACGCTTTATACAAAAAATTTAAGAGATTCATTTAAAGAAGTTCGTTACAATATTTGGCGTACAGCTGATGGCCCTGAAAGTAAACAGACCTTTGTATCAAAAGACAAAACTCGTGATTTTGCTCTCCCATTTCATTTACAATCGTTTCATTTAAAACGTGGAGAATTTCAAATTGAAACAGTGGGATTAAAAGAAGACAACACCGAAGTTCCTCTAGTGAAATCTACGATTACATTCCAACAATATGTCCCTTTCCTTATGTACCATGCTATTGAAAAATACCCTGGACCAAGTGATGGCGATTTAGGTTTATATGTATCACCAGAACAATTTGAAAAACATATGCAATATTTAAAAGATAACGGTTATACAATGTTGACGTTTGAGCGTTGGGGTGACGTAAACCGTGTGAATAAACCTGTCTTTGTGACAATGGATGATGGCCGAAAAAATAATATGAACGCCCTTCATATTTTACAAAAATTAAAAGATGATAGATTCCAACCAGCAGCAACAGAATTCCTCGTTTCAAGTACTATTGATACACCAAATCGTCTTACGACAGATGATATAAAACAAATGCTTGATTCAGGTATTTTTTCAATTCAATCTCATACTGCTAATCATACAATGATGGCTTATACAACTAACTACGATGAAGAATTACGTGCATCTAAAGAAAAAATTGAAGGTCTTACAGGGAAAAAAGTCATCGCCCTCGCCTACCCAGTAGGTTCTTATAATGATCCAGCTGTGGAAGAAACAAAGAAACATTATGAATTTGCAGTAACCACCGATCATGGAACTCATATTACAAAAGGCACACCAAATGAACAATACTTAATTAAGCGACATTTTGTTGGCCCTAATACAACAATGGCGCAGTTCATGTCGCTTGTAAAAGAAAAATATTAATAAGTTTTCAGGCTACTTTTATAAAAAAGTGGCCTTTTCTTTACTGCCCCAACTTTAAAATTAGCTTAAATGATGGCCTTGAACATTTAGTACCCTTATAAAAATGCTATAATTTGTAAAAATATTATTGGAGGTCCTAATGAAATTACATGCTCTTTTTGATTTTCTACATTTATTATTTTTCAGCATAAAAAGTCATTATGTTTTTGGCATCCCTAGTTATGTATTTTTAATTCCTTTCATTTTTGTTATTGGCTACATGATTATAACGCTGAACAAGCCTGCAAAAAGAAAAAGACTTCGAAGTAGAGAAACATCTTAACTATTTGTTTCTTTGAACTACCATCACTTTACTATAACGATATAAAGTGAAACTTTAATCAGTCCGACCTCTTCATTTCTCTCTGAATCTTGAGGTGAGGGTCTTACTGCCCGTTCACGCGGGGAAAAAGTGAATACACAATAGAAGGTGAACGTTATGAAAAAATATGCAGCTATTGCTTTATGTACATCTGCCATTCTAGCAGGTTGTAATTCTAGCAATACAAGTAATGAACCTAAAAAAGAGAAAACGGTTCAAGAACAACCAAAAAAGCAAGAAAAAAAAGTGCAAGCACAAGGTAAAATATCTTGGAGTCCCATTACACATGAATCTACAAACACAACTATTCATATGACGGATATAAAGGATTCTTTAACCGAAGTACAATATAAAATTTGGCGAACTGCTGATGGAAAAGAAAGCTCAAAATTGTTTACATCAAAAGAGAAAGACAAGCAATTTACAATTCCTTTTGATGTAAAAGAATTTGAAGGAAAACGCGGTGAGTATCAAATTGAAGCGACTGGTGTAAAAGAAAATGGAAAAAATATTCCTTTAACAACATCCTCCATTGTATTTGAGCAGCACGTTCCTATCTTAATGTATCACGCAATTGAGGATTATTATGGTCAAGGCATTAAAGACTTGTTTGTCTCACCCGCTAACTTTGAAGCACAAATGCAGTATTTAAAAGAGAACGGCTATACTTTGTTAACGTTCGAACGTTGGAATGATATTAATAAAGTAAATAAACCAATTTTTGTTACGTTTGATGATGGTATGAAAAATAATATGAATGCATTTCATATTCTAAAAAAGTTAAAAGATGATACTTTTAAGCCGACAGCAACCGAATATATGATTGTTGATAACATCGATGCAGAAGGCTCCTTATCCACCGCGGATATAAAAGAAATGGTTGATTCGGGTATTTTCTCTGTCCAATCTCATACAGCAACACATGCCGATTTACCCAAAATTACAAACTATGAGGGAGAGTTAAAAAATTCGAAAGATAAGCTTAAAAAGATAACTGGCAAACCTGTCATTGCAATTGCATACCCGTTTGGTCATGTAAATGATAAAGTGGTAGAAGAAACAAAGAAATATTATCAATTTGCGACAACGACAAAGCCAGGACAATTCATTACAAAAAGTGAAACGGATGAACTATTAAAGATAAAGCGTGTTCGCATGCATCATTCCACAACCGTTGAACAGTTTGGACTTGCTATTAAATAAGTAAAAAATAGAACTCAATCTCATTTGAGTTCTATTTATATTTTTGAAATTTTCTTGTATTATGTATATAAGAAATCTTTCGAATAAAGGGGATTGTACATATGCCATTTGAACAAACGTTAGAAAAGTATGCTGCTCTTGCAGTAAATGTCGGTGTTAATATTCAACCTGGGCAAACATTATCCATTAGTGCGCCACTTGAGGCAGCTCCATTTGTCCGCCTTGTTACAGAAAAAGCATATAAATCAGGCGCAAAACATGTATATGTAGATTGGAACGATGAAGTATTAACTCGTTTAAAATTTGATTTAGCTCCTGAAGAAGCATTCTCAGAATTCCCTGCTTGGAAGGCGCATGCACGTGAAGAATTAGCAAAAGAAGGCGCTGCATTTATGTCTATCTATGCAGAAAATCCAGATTTATTAAAAGGTGTAGATGCAAAACGAATTGCAAGTGCTCATAAAGTTGCTGGAGAAGCAATGAAAGTATACCGCGATTATGTACAAGCAGATAAAGTAAGCTGGTGCGTTATCTCTGTTCCTACGAAGGAATGGGCCGCAAAAGTATTCCCTGATGTTGCACCAGAAAAGCAAGAAGAAAAGCTATGGGATGCAATTTTCCAAGCAACTCGTGCAAATCTAGAAAATCCTGTAGAAGCATGGAAAGAACATGATGAAACATTACATAAAAAAGTAGATTACTTAAATGAAAAACATTATAAAGCTCTTCATTATACAGGTCCTGGAACAGATTTAACAATTGAACTTCCAGAAAAACACGTATGGGCTGGAGCGGGTAGCCTAAATGAAAAAAATATACCATTTATGGCTAACATTCCAACAGAAGAAGTGTTTACAATGCCGTTAAAAACAGGTGTAAATGGCCAAGTATCAAGTACAAAACCATTAGTATTTGCAGGTAACATCATCGACAACTTTACACTTACATTCGAAAATGGACGCATTGTAGACTATAAAGCTGATGTTGGTGAAGAAGCTTTAAAACATTTAGTTGAGACAGATGAAGGTTCTCACTTCTTAGGAGAGGTTGCATTAGTACCTCATGATTCACCAATTTCTAATACAAATATTTTATTCTATAATACGCTATTTGATGAAAATGCATCCTGCCATTTAGCAATTGGAAATGCTTATGCATTTAACTTAGAAGGCGGTAAAACAATGACAAAAGAAGAGCTTGCTGAAAACGGAGCTAACTCTAGTATTACACACGAAGACTTTATGATTGGTTCTGCTGAGCTTGATATTGATGGAATTACAGCTGATGGAACACACGAACCAATTTTCCGTAAAGGGAACTGGGCATTCTAAGACTACAAATGACTGATTGAACTACCCCCACCTTCACTTCGTTTAGAGGAGGGGGCTTCTCGGTTAAAATAATAAAAAAGAGCTATTTCCCTAGGAAAATAGCTCTTTTTTTATTACAATCCTAACGAAATATATTTAATTTCTAAATACTCTTCGATTCCAAAATGACCGCCTTCACGCCCAATCCCACTTTCCTTAAATCCACCAAATGGAGCTTGAGCAACGGATGGAAGGCCATCGTTTAACCCAATAATTCCATATTCTAGTGCTTCACTAATTTGAAACGCTTGGCTAATGTCTTTTGTAAATACATAAGCTGCTAAACCATATGGTGTATTATTCGCACGCTCAATAACTTCTTCTACCGTTTCAAATTTCGCAACTGGTGCAACTGGACCAAATGTTTCTTCATTCATACATAACATTGTGTCGTTAGCGTCTCCAATGACAGTTGGCTCAATGAAGTAACCATTTAATTCTGCAAGTGCTTGACCTCCATACAGAATTTCACCGCCCTTTTTAACTGCATCTTCAATATGCTCCTGTACTTTTTCTACAGCATTCGCATCGATAAGTGGTCCTACAGTCGTACCTTCTCCAAATCCATCACCTACTTTAAGCTGTCCTACTGCCTTTTGGAATTTCGCCGCGAATTCTCCATACACTGCTTCTTGTACAAATACGCGATTTGTACATATACATGTTTGTCCAGCATTACGGAATTTCGAACCAATTACTGCTTCTACTGCTTTATCTAAATCGGCATCGTTCATTACGATAAATGGGGCATGGCCGCCTAGCTCAAGTGAAACTTTCTTCATCGTTTTTGCAGCGCCACACATTAATTCTTTCCCGATTTCAGTTGATCCTGTAAACGAAACCTTTCTTACGCGTCCATCTTCCATCCAAGTATCAGCAATTGCCTTCGCACTACCTGTGACAATATTTAAAACACCTTTGGGAATATCAGCTTCATGTGCTAATTCAGCTAACTTTAATGCTGTTAATGGTGTTTGACTGGCAGGTTTTACAACTGCTGTACAACCTGCTGCAAGTGCTGGTGCTACTTTTCTTGTAATCATTGCAGCTGGAAAATTCCACGGTGTAATCGCTGCAATAACGCCAACAGGTTGCTTCGTTACTAAAATACGTTTATTAGGATGAGAAGCCGGAATCATTTCGCCGTATACTCGCTTTCCTTCTTCCGCATACCATTCTACAAAACTATTTGCATAGTTCACTTCCCCAAGCGCTTCTGTAAACGGCTTTCCTTGTTCTTTCGTCATAATCGCTGCAATTTCTTCTTTGTTTTCATCAATTAATGTAAACCACTTCTTTAGTTTTTGCGCGCGGTCAGCTGCCGTTAATTTTGACCAAGATTTAAAAGCTTCGTGTGCAGCATCTACAGCTTGCTTTGCCTCAGTGATCCCGCCTTTTGGAACAGTTGCAAATACTTCCTGCGTCGCTGGATTATTAATCTCAATTTGCTCTTGCAATTGAATCCATTCTCCGTTTATATACATCGCTTTTTGATCTAAATTTACATATGTCGCTTTCTTATCCAATATTCTCTTCCTCCTTTATATTCACTTCATTTTCTATCGTATTTCCTTCAACTTATCAAAAACCTTTCACTCTAATACCATTAACCATTCATATAGATACCTATATACATTTTAATTTTCTGGCATATAAGTCGCGGTTACGAAAACAAAAGAAGTTCTCCGCGCAGTTTATCTGTTTTCATATGGCATAGGACTATAAAGAGACGGACAGATGCTCTCTTCCACCTAAAAAGAAAGACTTTATATTTTTCTTCAATTTGTAATTACATAATTTCTTCCCCTATAAACTTCTTAATTTTCCTAGTAGCTGCAGATTGACTTATTTTCAGGTATTCTGCGACTTTATAACTTGATCCATGTGTTTTATACACTTTAAGAATAATATTTCGTTCTACTTCTTCCAGCATTTTATAGAGACTTTGACCGGATTGCTCAACTGTAGATTCCTGCATAGATATCGGTAAGTCTTCTATCATGACAATGTCATCAGCAGTAATAACAATCCTTTCAATTACGTTTTCTATTTCTCTATTATTTCCTTCCCAAGGATACCCTACAAACATTTGTAATGTGCTAGGTGCTAACTTTACATCACGTCCATACTTTTCATTAAAATGTTGTAGGTAATGATAAACTAACGGTAAAATATCTTCCGTTCTCTCGCGCAGCGGTGGAATTTGAATCGGTATGACATTGAGACGATAATATAAATCTTTCCGAAATGTCCCTTGCTTTACCATCTCAGCTAAATCCCTATTCGTTGCTGCCACAATTCGAACATCTACTTTTTTTAGTTCTCTACCTCCTACTGGACGGAATGTTTTTTCTTGTAGTACTTGCAGCAATTTCGCCTGGATTTCAAGCGGCATTTCACCAATCTCATCTAAGAAAATGGTCCCTTTATGAGCTAACTCCAGAATCCCTTTTTTCCCTTCGCGATTTGCGCCTGTAAAGGAACCTCCTGAGTAGCCAAACAGCTCCGATTCAATTAAATTTGTTGGTAATGCCGCGCAGTTAATTTCGTAGAACATTTTATTTTTTCGATGACTTACTTCATGTAAATGACGTACTAATCTACTTTTCCCTACTCCAGTCTCACCTAAAATAAGAACCGTACTATCTACCATGGATACTTTTTTGATTGTTGCAACTATTTTTTGCATAGCTACACTTTTAAAAATAAGTCCTTCATGTTCATACGTTTCTCTTAACTCTTTTTTATATGTCTTTAATTGATTATCCATCTCCTCTACCTTTTTTCGTAATTGATAGAGTTCCGTGAGATCGCGAGAATAACTAATCACTCTTCGTAAATTCCCTTGTTCATCAAACACAGGTCTCGTACGGACGTGTAAATACTCTCCTGATTTTGTTGTCTGAACAAGTTCAATCGGTTTCTTCTTCTCAATTACCTCCAATGTTGCAGATGGATAAAAAATCCCTTCTTTTTGTAGTTCTTTTACATGCTTACCTACGAGTTCCTCAGCAGATAATTGATAGTGCCTTTCGCATGTGCTATTTACACGGACAACAGTCCCTCCCTCATCCGTAACAAAAATCTCATCAAATGCATATTCAAACACATCTTTTAAATCCATAAATACTCGTTCCTTTTCTGCAACCATCCCAGCCACTCCTCAAATGCAGGGTCCATTACTTCCCTTTATTATCGCTTACATTTCATTATAAAGTGAAATCTTCATTTAAGGGAATTTTCTGTGTTTTCTTAAACAGAGTAAACTAGAATGATTGCACATTTGTTATAAAAAATTCTACTATTTACACACGAGCAATATCTGCTTGCTCATAACAAGCTTGCAAGGAATCTTCAATAATTGTAAGCCCTTCTTCTAGTTGTTCATCCGTAATGACAAGTGGCATTAATACTCGAACTACATTTCCATACGTTCCAGCAGATAATAAGAGTAGTCCGCGTTTATTTGCTTCAGCACATAAACTTGCTGTTAAGGCTTTATCCGCCTCTTTCGTTGTACGGTCTTTAACAAGCTCGAACGCACACATCGCTCCTAAACCACGCACGTCACCAATACAGTTATACTTTTTCTTCATTTCCTCAAATCGATCCATCACAACTTTCCCTACATGTAGAGCTCGCTTATTTAATTTTTCCTGCTCTATAATATCCAAAACAGCTAATGCTGCAGCGCATCCTAATGGACTTCCAGCGTATGTTCCACCAAGTTCACCCGGTGCTGATTCATTCATAATTTCTTTTCGCCCAATAACCCCACTAATTGGTACTCCTGCCCCTAATGATTTCGAAACAGTAATTAGATCTGGAATGACATCATAGTGATCAATTGCAAAATATTTTCCTGTACGGCTAAAGCCTGTTTGAATTTCATCCGCTACAAATAAAATACCGTGTTCAGAACAAAGACGACGTACTTCTTGCACAAACTTCTTACTTGGAACGATAAAACCACCTTCACCTTGAACAGGCTCCATTACAACAGCAGCTATGCTTTCTGGGGCAACCTCTGAAATTAAGAAATTCTTAAATTCTTCAATGATAAAGCTATCATATTGTTCTTCTGTTAAACCTTCTGGACGACGGTATTCATATGGGAATGGTGCTTTATATACTTCCGGTGCAAATGGGCCAAACCCGAATTTATAAGGTTTTACTTTACTTGTCATCGTCATTGTCATCAATGTACGACCGTGAAATCCTTTTGTAAACGCCATAATGCCAGTTCTTTTCGTATATTTACGAGCAATTTTCACAGCATTTTCAACCGCTTCAGCACCACTATTTAAAAACAATACTTGTTTCTCAAAGTTTCCAGGAGCTAATGCAGCAAGCTTCTCCGCTAATTCAATATACGGCTCATACATCATTACATTAAAGCCCGTATGAATATATTGGTCTACTTGTTTATGAAGTGCCTCTTTCACAGCAGGATGACAATGCCCTACGTTGATTGTCCCAATTGCCCCTGCAAAATCGATAAATTGATTTCCATCTACATCTGTTACAAGCGCACCATTGGCTGACTGTACGAATGTTGCAATCCCATTGCTCACGCCCCTTGGTACGATATTTTGACGGCGTTCTAATAAAGAAGCTGCTTTTGGTCCTGGAATTTGTTCATTTACTTTAGCGAATTTTTTATTCATCGTTTCTTCCATCCTTTTCTATGCTATTTTCTTTTTCTATATTGCAAGATGTATGCCAACTTAATGAATACAATAATCTTCTAGTTTTCTCAGGATTTCGACATAAAAAATAAGTCTATATCGACTTATTATGAGTCAATATAGACTTATTATATTTATAGATTAGACTTTTCTCGTTCCCAAATAAGTTCTCCAGAATCAGAAATGAAATTACCGACAGAATCTAATATAATGTCTGCAAGTGGTGCTAATGTTTGACGATCACCCGTCCCAGAAAGAACTCCAATTGCATAGCAAGCCCCGCTATTTTTCGCTAAATGTAAATCTGTTGGTGTATCCCCAACAACTACTAGCTCCCCCGGATCTAACCCGAATTTTTCACAAAATGATTCTACAATTTGTTTATCTGGTTTTTGAGCCGGAAATGTATCTGAAGCTATAATATAGTCAAAAAACACTTCTAATTGACACTGCTTTAAAAAGAGTTCTGTTGGTGCAAAATCATCAGCAGTCACAACACCTAAAATAAACCCTTTTTCTTTCAATATTTGTAAAACCTTTTGTAAGTCTGCTGTCATTCTCATATGTGAACGATGTTCGTACATAAGAGTAAATAGGTTTCCACTTATCCATTGATGCATATCCCCCTCTTTAACAGACGGTATATACTTACAACAAATTTTCGCTATATCAAGGCTTGTTCCTGCTGCTAATACACTACGTGGATGAACGGACGCCCCTTCAACACCAATTTCTTCTAAAATCGTTAACTGTAATGATTGAGGTAATTGATGTAGTTCTATAAGTTTAGCTACAAGTTCTTCAGCAACCTTAATCCAAATCGAATGAAAATCCATTAATGTTCCATCTTTATCAAAGAGTATTGCCTTTATCTTCTTCATAACACACCCTACCTTTCTGCCCTTCTCACATTCAGTGTAGCAAGTAAATGTGGATGTAAAATGAACGAATTGTAAAAATACCATAAAAATCAAACCTACTCCCAATTTACAAAAGGAATTAACGGCAATATTCCATAGATACGCTCCTATATGTATCAATAATAAAAAAGGATGCCTTTTATAGGACATCCTCTTTATGTTCAGGAACAAATAGTTCAAGACAATGATATATATTTTCAAATTCCATCGGCGCATCTCCGCCATATTCACCATCTAAATTAATCATTAATTTATCCGGTGAATGAACCTTAATACGGTTCGCCTGCGTATATAAAACCTTTGGATTATTAATATGCTCACCGCGCTGCGCTTGTGTTGCTGCTTTAATTAAATCAGCAATAGACCCCTTCTTCAGCACTAATAAATCAAATAAACCATCGTTAATAGATGCATATGGTGCAACCTTTTCAAAACCACCAACAGAGCGTGTATTCGTAATTAAAAACATCGTAATCTCTTCTTGTAGTAGCTTTCCATCATACTCGATTTCAACATATGTTGGATGTAGTGATGGCAACATTTCGATACCTTTTAAATAATAGGCAAGTTGTCCCAAAACGGTTTTCAACTTGCTTGGTACTTCATATGTTAATTCTGTAATGCGGCCACCGCCAGCAATGTTAATAAAATATGTATCGTTCGCTCTGCCTAGGTCTAACGGAACAGTCTTACCTTCGCAAATAATGTCCGCCGCTTCTTCAATAGAACGTGGTACACCAATTGCACGCGCAAAATCATTTGTCGTTCCAACTGGAATGATACCGAATTTCGGACGATGTTCATGCCCTACTAAACCATTTACTACTTCATTTAACGTCCCGTCACCACCTGCTGCGATAACAACATCGAATTTACGATCCGCAGCTTGCCTCGCCGCCACAGTCGCATCTCCAGAACCAGTTGTTGCATGACAAGATGTTTCATATCCAGCTTGTTCTAATTTTTGTAATACCTCTGGTAAGCTCTTCTTAAATAACTCACGACCAGAAGTAGGATTATAAATTATTCTCGCTCGCTTCATCATTCATTAGCACAGGAAATTCCTTATTTATGAAAAAAGAATATACCGAACCTTTATTCAGCGTTCCTATGCCTACCTCCTCTCATCTTCATATCTTTCTTTTAGCCCATTTAAAAGGACAAGTAAGAACCCGAGGTTCTTACCACTTTACATTAGCAATATATATCATTTCATTCTTCATAGTACTTTCTCTTTCTTGCATATAAAACAAGGGGATTAACAATTATCCATTATTTCACGAGATGAAAAAACTCTCTATGTCTAGATTTATCATTATTCCCACCTTTTTGCAACTATCATACCATAGTTGCTATACAAACATTTTCTCACTTTTGTCAGTTAATCAAACGTTTGTTTAAATAATTTCTTAATTTAAACAAACGTTTGATTAACTCAGAAAAAACACCCAACTATGGGTGCTTTCTCTGTTTAATCTTTGATGTTTGATAGCTATCCAGCTCTGTTAACTAGAACAGTCAGCCGTTTCGATGTCTTCCTGTTCTAATAGAGCTACCTCAGCTTTTCTTTATTATCGTTTATTGATTTCTTCTAACAAGATTTTATTAACAAGTGGTGGATTCGCTTGTCCTTTTGTTGCCTTCATAATTTGACCAACTAGGAAGCCAATCGCACGGTCTTTACCGTTTTTGAAGTCTTCAATAGATTGTTCGTTATTATCAAGGATTTCAGTTACGACTTTACGAAGTGTGCCCTCGTCAGAAATTTGAACAAGGCCTTTTGCTTTCACGATTTCTTCTGGGTCTCCACCTTTTTCAATTAATTCGTTAAATACTTTTTTCGCAATCTTAGACGAAATTGTACCTTTTTCAATTAATTGAACCATTTTAGATAGACCAGCTGGCGTTAATGCTACGTCTTTTAATTCTTTTTGTTGTTTGTTTAAGTATGCAAGTACTTCACCCATTAACCAGTTTGATGTTAATTTCGCGTCTGCACCATCTGCGATTGTCGCTTCAAAGAAATCAGACATCTCTTTTGTTAATGTTAATACGTGTGCATCATAAGCTGGTAAGCCAAGCTCTTCAACATAGCGTACTTTACGAGCATCTGGAAGTTCTGGAATGGAAGCACGAACGCGTTCTTTCCACTCATCATCAATGTAAAGTTCCACTAAGTCTGGCTCTGGGAAATAACGGTAATCGTCAGATCCTTCTTTTACACGCATTAAGATTGTTTTCTTTGTTGCTTCATCATAACGACGTGTTTCTTGTTGAATGATGCCACCAGATAATAATTCTTTTTCTTGGCGTACTTGTTCATGCTCAAGACCTTTTTGTACATAAGTGAACGAGTTTAAGTTTTTCAGCTCTGCTTTTGTACCGAACTTCTCTTGTCCTACTGGACGAAGGGAAATGTTCGCATCACAACGAAGGGAACCCTCTTCCATCTTACAGTCAGATACGCCTGTATATTGAATGATAGATTTTAATTTTTCTAAGTATGCATATGCTTCTTCTGGCGTACGCATATCCGGTTCAGATACGATTTCGATTAATGGCATACCTTGACGGTTATAATCCACTAATGACCCTTCACTTGTATGCGTTGATTTACCTGCATCTTCTTCTAGGTGAAGACGTGTAATACCGATACGTTTCTTTTTGCCATCTACTTCAATTTCAATCCAACCATTTTCCCCAATTGGCTTATCATATTGAGAAATTTGGTATGCTTTCGGGTTATCTGGGTAGAAATAGTTTTTACGGTCAAACTTTGTTTCTGTTGCGATTTCACAGTTTAATGCCATTGCAGCTTTCATTGCAAAGTTAACTGCTTCTTTATTTAGAGTCGGAAGCACCCCAGGATATCCTAAGTCAATTACACTTGTTTGTGTATTTGGATCCGCTCCGAATTCTGTTGGACTCGCAGAGAAAATTTTCGAATTCGTTTTTAACTCAACGTGAACCTCTAAACCGATAATTGTTTCTAAATTCATCTATGCTCGCCTCCTACAGACTTGCTTTTTTTGTATGATAATCTGTTGCTTGCTCAAACGCATGTGCAACGCGGTAAATTGTCGCTTCATCGAAGTGTTTACCGATAATTTGTAAACCAAGTGGCATGTTATTCGTACCGAAGCCACATGGAACAGAAATTGCCGGAACACCTGCTAAGTTTACTGGAATTGTTAAAATATCGTTTGCGTACATTGTCATTGGATCATCTACTTTTTCGCCTACTTTAAATGCTGGAGTTGGCGTTGTTGGTCCAATAATAACATCATAGTTAGCAAATACATTTTCAAAGTCATTTTTAATTAAGGTACGTACTTGTTGTGCTTTTTTGTAATATGCATCATAGTAACCAGAGCTAAGAGCAAATGTACCAAGCATAATACGACGTTTTACTTCATCACCGAAGCCTTCGCTACGCGTGTTTTTGTAAAGGTCCATCAAGTTATTCACATTGTCAGAACGAACGCCATAGCGTACGCCATCAAAGCGTGAAAGGTTAGCAGACGCCTCTGAAGAAGAAATTAAGTAGTACGTTGCTAAAGCATATTTAGAGTGCGGAAGAGATACTTCTTCCCAAGTTGCTCCCATACCTTCTAATACTTTTAACGCAGCTAGTACTGACTCACGAGCTTCTTCGCCAACACCTTCGCCTAAGTATTCTTTTGGTACAGCAATGCGTAAACCTTTTACATCACCTGTTAAACCAGCTAAGTAGTTACCAACTTCAACATTTGCAGAAGTTGTATCCATGCGGTCAACACCTGAAATTGCTTGTAATAAGTATGCATTGTCTTCTACTGTACGTGTAATTGGTCCGATTTGGTCAAGAGAAGATGCAAATGCAACTAAACCAAAGCGAGATACACGTCCATAAGTTGGTTTTAAGCCAACAACGCCGCAATATGCAGCTGGTTGACGGATAGAGCCACCTGTATCAGACCCTAAAGAGAACAATACTTCTCCAGCCGCTACCGCTGCCGCAGAACCACCACTAGATCCACCCGGAACATAATCTAGATTCCATGGATTTTTTGTAGCGTAGAAACCAGAGTTTTCATTCGAAGACCCCATTGCGAACTCGTCCATGTTTAATTTACCGATTGTAATTGTGTCAGCAGCTTTTAGCTTTTGCACAACTGTCGCATCATAAATTGGATCGAAGTTTGCTAATATTTTGCTCGCACAAGTTGTACGAAGGCCATTTGTTACAATGTTATCTTTCACACCGATTGGCATACCGAATAGTAAGCCATTATCTTCAGCACCAATCTTTGCATCTAATTCTTTCGCTTTCGCGCGTGCATTTTCTTCATCTAATGTAAGAAAAGCCTTTACGTTATCTTCAACATCCGCAATACGTTTGTACGATTCTTCTACTAAATCCGTAACGGAAATTTCTTTGTTGTTTAACTTCTTATGTAATTCTGATACAGAATGATCAAATAATGACATCGAAATTCCCCTCCTCTATTCTAATACTGCTGGAACACGGATTTGATTATCTTTGTGATCCGGTGCATTTTTTAATACTTCTTCAACTGGTAAACCTTTTTCTGGTACATCTTCACGCATAATATTTTTCATATCTAATACGTGAGTTGTTGGTTTTACATTTGTTGTATCTAATTCATTTAACTGTTCTGCAAATGTAACAATTGCATCGAGTTGTTTTTGAAATTTTTCTGCTTCTTGATCTGTAATTGCAAGGCGTGCTAAATGCGCTACATGCTTTACATTTTCAACGGAAATTCTTGACACGGCTAGGCCACCTCCATAATATATCGTTCAATCTACAATACTATTGATGATACCAAATTTTCAGTACTTCAAGCAAGTCAACACACGGCACTTACAGCATTTTTACATAAAAAAAGAAAGGCATCTGCCTTTCTTTATACATTACTCTTTATCTAACGGCTTGCTTTTCGGAAATCTTTCGTTATCTTCCTCATTATCACGAATTGTTTTTTGCAATACAAAACATGACATTGTTAAAAATAATGTACCGATTAAATAGTACCCTTTTACACTAAGCGTTTCATCTAATGTATAAATACCAATTAACATACCTGAAAGTGCACAAACAAACGAAGTCCATGCTAAAAATGTGAACGCTTGCGTATTTCTCCTTCTCATTGTTCTCCCCCTTGCTAACGATCTATCCATTATAGATAAGTATATTACTATTATGGATTTTTATGTAAAATGTGTTTATCTATTTGTTACTCTATCATAAACATTTTCTATTATAAAGTTTATTTTCTATCTAGTCTAAAAAAATGAAAAATAATTATTTGACATTTATTCCAAACACGCATACAATAAAAGCAAATATTACGAATCTCGAAATATACGGGAGTGGAAATAATTGTTGCAATATGAACATTTTTTAGACTTACTGCTAGATAACGCCAAGAAGTTTTTCTATCCAGAAGAATGGGTGAGCCTTGATTTATCACTTTCTAAAACAGAAATATTCTGTCTGCTATGGATGGAGCGAAATACAGATATTACGATGACGAGGATCACGGAACTCCTTGACATTCCAATGAGCACAACGACAGGTGTTGTGAATCGGCTTGTAAAAAAAGGATATATTGAGCGCTATCGGAATGAAAGTGATCGACGTATTGTCTTAATTCGCTTAACCGAAACAGGAATACGACTTGTTCAAGAAGTGAAACAGAATGCAGCTCATTACTTTAACCTTGTGACAGAAGCATTATCCGAAGAAGAAAAAACATTCTTACTACAAATCTTCCAAAAGATTATGAATCATATCGCTATGTCACAACAAAAACAAGTGGAAAAGCTTTCTACACCTAAGATGAAAAACATTCCGATCGAATAAAGCCCTTTATGGGTTTTTATTCAAAAATATATTTCGACACTCGTAATATTCGACAATCGAAACAAAGGGGATATAAATATGAGAATTATTTTGTATACAGGTAAAGGCGGCGTAGGAAAAACTAGCATTTCAGCAGCAACAGCTCTTCAAAGTGCCAAACAAGGGCTAAAAACATTAGTCATGAGTACAGACCCAGCTCATAGCTTAGGAGATTCATTCGGTATAAAATTATCTTCCGAACCACAAGAAATTCATGAAAATTTATGGGCGCAAGAAATCAATACTATTTATGAAATGGAAAAAGGTTGGGGGAAATTACAAAAGTATATTACTTTGTTGTTCACATCAAAAGCAGCTGACGATATTACAACGGAGGAATTAACGATGTTTCCAGGTATGGAAGACTTAATTAGTTTACTCCGTGTACTCGATTACTATAAACAAAAAACATATGATGTCATCATTATTGACTGTGCACCAACCGGAGAAACGCTAGCTATGCTAAGCTTTCCTGATATGCTCGGTTGGTGGATGGAAAAACTCTTCCCGATTAAAAGAAAGGTTTTAAAAGTTGTCCGTCCTGTTGCACAACCGCTTCTGGGAGTCCCACTCCCTACTGATGATATTATGGACGAATTAACGAATACGCTTGAACAACTAGGGGAAATGCGAGATATTTTATCTAATCGAGAAGTAACAAGTATTCGCGTTGTTGTAAACCCAGAAAAAATGGTTATTAAAGAAGCTCAGCGTAGTTTCACCTATTTGAATTTGTATGATTATAACGTGGATGCTATCATGATTAACCGTGTCATCCCTGATACTGTTACGGACTCCTACTTCCAGGCATGGAAAGATGCACAAAAGAAATATAAAGCACTAATCGAAGACAGCTTTCAACCACTTCCTATTTATGAAGCTCCAATGTTTGAACAAGAAGTAGTTGGTTTACCGATGTTAGAGCGTGTAGGAAATGCTTTATTCAAAGACGATTTAGAACCAACCGCTGTAAAATTTAACGGGCGTACACAATATGTAAAAAAAGATGGGGATGAATATATTTTTGTTCTTTCCATTCCTTTCTCTGATAAAAGTGAACTATCGTTAAATCAAAAAGGGGATGAGCTTATCATTCGTGCAGGCTCTGTCAAACGGAACATCACATTACCAAAAACATTAACGCATTTATCCGTTCAAGGCGCAAAATTTGAAGGCGATGTATTAAACATTCGCTTTGGAGGTGCTGTTCATGCGTGAGGAGTTATTAAGAAAAGTCATTCGTACGAAAATAGAAGTTGGGATGCATATCCTAGGTGAACTACCAACTCCAGTTCAACACTCTGCTAAAAAATTTCTAAATATCTTACAAGAAGAGCTTTCTTCTTGTAACCAAGAAAAAACACAAACTACGAAAAGCAACTTACAAAGTATTACGATTGAATAACAATATAGGAAGCCCTCTCCTATGGGCTTTCTATTCCTTTACTCGGAGATGATTCATTTGATTCAAGTACCTAAAATTAAACATATATCTACCAATATTATAGTTTGGTTTATTCCCTTATTATTTTTCATTCACAACCTTGAAGAGGCTATCCAAATACCACAGTATCTTGCTGATGAATTCTCTATTAATTTCATAAGTAACCATCAATTTATCGTAGCGATTTGTATATTAACAACCATTGTTCTACTCTTCATTATCCTATACCAATTTCATATTATATCGTCTATTTACTGGATTATTTTCATACAAGGAGCTATTTTCTTTAACGCCGTTCAACACATTGTTTTATTTTTCGTTTATCGCTCTTACAATCCTGGGATAATATCCGCATTTGTGATTGTACTGTTTTCCCTCTATGCATTCTCACTAGTAAAATTATTAATTAATAAAAAGAAACTAGTCCTTACACTAGTTTTCAGTTTACTCACTTACCCTTTTATGATTTGGATCACCTTATTTTTAGCTAGCTTCTTTACTTAATCAAATAAAAGGACCAGGAAAACTCCTGGTCTTTTTCACTCTACCCCACAGACATTGGATTTTATGGTATACAGAATTGGAAGGTACAAAATTAAGGTATCGTCTGCTAGGTATGATATATGTTGAACGAGCTAACAGCGGAGGGGTTCCTACTGTTAGTCCGTTAAACCCGATGTTATTAGTTCCTATACGCCGTAACAACTTGAAGCAGAGCCTTTGAGGTAAAAATAAAAAGTGCCCTCCTCTTTGCAAATTTGCAATTTTTAACTCTATGTAAAATTCTTCTACACATCTTCTTTCTAAAAGGAAAATATCCGCTACTAATTGAATAACATTACATGAATAAGAAATAAAATGGAGGAAGATAACTGATATGAAAACAGCCCTTTTACTCGTTGATATTCAAAATGATTATTTTCCAAATGGTAAGATGGAACTACGTGGTGCCGTTGAAGCTAGCGAGTATGCAAGTCAACTACTTCAGCATTTTCGAGAGATGAACCAACCTATTTTTCATATCCAACATGTATCTATTAAAAAAACTGCTACTTTTTTTCTTCCTAATACAGAAGGTGTCCATATTCATGAAAATGTTCGCCCCTTAAAAAATGAAACTGTTATTCTCAAACACTATCCAAACAGTTTTCGGGAAACCGACCTACTAGAACAATTACAACAATTAAAAATTGAACATGTGATTATATGTGGAATGATGACTCATATGTGTATTGATGCCACAGTAAGAGCTGCTTTTGATCTCGATTTTCGTTGCACTGTAGTGCATGATGCATGCGCAACAAAAGAACTCATCTTTAAAAATGCTACGATTCCTGCTGTTTATATCCATAATACAATTTTAGCAAGTTTGAATGACGTATATGCAGATGTCATGAGTACGGAAGAATTCTTAAGTTCTAGAAACCCTATCTAAAAAATAAAAAACACTACTTTCAGTGAGCAAAACCGAAAGTAGTGTCCTTTTGTCTAACCATAGATTTTCTTTCAAATTGAATTATACAGGAAATTCATAAAATTAATATAAAAAATCATACTAAAAATAGAATAGTAGTTACATGTATAACAGTTCCACTGTAATTAACATATCTTCTATTTTCCCGAATAATTTATTTCTCATCATTACTTCTTTTAAACAAAGTTCTCCATAAGAATTGAATATTACATGTACGACACGCTTCTTTAAAATTCATTCCTGTTAATGGATAGCAAGTCACCTTAAAACTTGCAAAAATGATAATAACTGCAATTGTTATAAGAGCACTTATTCCAAAACCGACCATTAACATGAAAGTTGACTGCGCTGGCCAAAGGTGCAACTTATTTACAACATATGCAACTACTAAATTATGCATTAAATACACACCGAACGAAAGCGGAGATAATATTTGTACAAACCTAGACATATAAGTTTTTAAAGAATGATTTCTAAACCACTCTTTTGCTAGTAAAAAGATTGCACCTGACAATATTACTTCGAACACTCTAACGTACATTTTAAATACCTCAGAATATTCGCCAATCGATACTGTTTTATACCAAGTACCTAGCGTAATAATGAGAGTATCTATGATAATAATAAATATTAATAGTTTTTTTGATATTTTCTTTTCATAAGTCATTAAATAATAGCCTAAAAGAAAATAACCTAAATACCCACCTAAAAAATACATATCAAAATCTGCATACAAAGTAAAAATTGGCTTTAGTTTATCCGGAACAAATCCTGCAATTGTTGGAAGCAATGAATTTGTTACAAACCAGAGAATCAGCATATACTTTACAAGATCACTACTCAGTGAATCAACCATCTTTTTTAAAATGGGTGAAAGAATATATAAAGGGATAATTGCATACATAAACCAAAGATGAACTGTTGTTGCTTGATTTGGCATATACAATATACTCTTAATAATACTTGTTATTTGTAACGGCTTAGGACCAAAGTATAGAATAGCAATGATTGACCACAGAACAAATGGAATTACTAATTTTGGTAACCTTTGCGTATATGTTATTTGAAGAGAAGTTGTTTTCTTACTACGCATTAACATTGCACCAGATATCATAAAAAATATAGGTACACTCGTACTAAAAACGGCTGTTATTGTATTAGATATATGCCAAGTACTCGATCCTAAGTTTCCACGTAAGCTTCCTGCAGCAGTATGAAGGAAAACAACCGCAAGCATAGAAAATACACGCAGTACATCGATATACTCCACATAATTCTTTTTGGGTTCACTATTCATCTATTAACCATTTCCCTTCTTTAAACTACATGAGTATAACTCAGTTTATTCTATTAAAAAACTTGAAACTGAATTATTCCTCCCGACTAAAATGAATATGATAGAGTAAACATATTCTCCATCCCAATAATTAAATCTTAAAAATAATGGTAAGTCAACAAAATTGGAAATCACCTAGACAATACATAATTGATTTTAATCTCCATCTCATTTCCTAAAAAAAATCCTGTCTTCAGTGAGCAAACTGAAGGCAGGATCCTCTTGCCTAATCATAGCTTTTCTTTAATTTAAATTATATAGGAAATTTCATAAAAATTAAATTAAAACAAAAATATTTACCAATCCTATTTTATGGATAGAAAAATCCTCTTACACGTTATCCTATCAAAATCTATTATAGAGAATTACATACACACCAGATTAGGAACATTCTATTGAATCAAAAAAGAAGATCTTCTCACATTATGAGAAGATCCCTTTTTTTATAAAGTTTCAGAAGTAGTTTTTGCTTGCATGTGAAGTGCTAAGTAGTCAGGTCCACCCGCTTTAGAGTCTGTACCAGACATGTTAAAGCCACCGAATGGTTGGTAACCTACGATTGCACCAGTACATCCACGGTTAAAGTACAAGTTACCAACGTGGAAGTCTTCACGTGCTTTTTCAATATGTTCACGGTTGTTAGAGATAACTGCTCCTGTTAAACCGTATTCTGTATTGTTTGCAATTGCAAGCGCATGATCAAAGTCTTTCGCTTTACAGAATGCTACTACTGGTCCGAAGATTTCTTCTTTCATTAAACGAGCGTCTTCTGCAACGTCAGCAACGATCGTTGGTTGGATGAACCAGCCTTTAGAGTCGTCTCCTTCGCCACCTGCTACAATTTTACCTTCTTCTTTACCGATTGCAACATAGCTCATTACTTTATCAAATGCAGCTTGGTCATTAACTGGTCCCATGTTTAAACCTTGTTCAGCTGGGTTACCTACAGTTAATTCTTTCGTTAATTCAACAGCACGATTTAATACATGATCATATACATCTTCGTGGATTACTGCGCGAGAACAAGCAGAACATTTTTGTCCTGAGAATCCAAATGCAGATGCAACGATAGATTTTGCTGCTAATTCAAGATCTGCTTCTTTATCAACAACGATTGTATCTTTACCGCCCATTTCAGCGATAACGCGTTTTAACCAAATTTGGCCTGGGTTTACTTTTGATGCACGTTCGTAAATACGAATACCTACATCGCGTGATCCAGTAAAGCTAATAAAACGTGTACGAGGGTGGTCTACTAAGTAGTCACCAACTTCAGATCCGCTACCAGGGATGAAGTTTACAACGCCTGCTGGTAAGCCTGCTTCTTCTAATACTTCCATAAATTTCGCTGCAACTACAGGTGTTGTACTAGCTGGTTTTAATAATACTGTGTTACCAGAAACTAATGCAGCTGTTGTCATACCTGCCATAATTGCGAATGGGAAGTTCCATGGAGAAATGATAACACCTACTCCTAATGGAATGTAAGAGAAACGATTATATTCAATTGGACGGCTTTCTACTGGAATACCGTCTTTTAATTTCAACATTTGACGACCATAATATTCCATAAAGTCGATTGCTTCTGCTGTATCAGCATCTGCTTCATTCCATGGTTTACCTGCTTCTTTTACAAGAATAGCAGAAAACTCATGTTTTCTACGACGAACGATTGCTGCAGCACGGAATAAAATGTCTGCACGCATTTCTGGTTTGGACTTTCTCCAAGTTTGGAATGTTTCATCTGCCACTTGCATTGCTTTTTCAGCTAATTCACGGCTTGCTTTTGAAACACTGCCCACAACTTCTTCTTTATTTGCAGGGTTTACAGAAATGATTTTCTCTTCTGTAGTGATCTTTTCTCCCCCAATAATTAATGGATAGTCTTGTCCAAGATAAGATTCAACTTTCTTTAAACCTTCTTCAAACGCTAACTTGTTAGCCTCTACTGAAAAATCTGTAAATGGCTCATGTTTGTATGCTACTACCATTCTTTTTAGCCTCCCCTTAGAAAAACGTTTACATTTTACAACATTATTCTACACGATAATTTAGATTTATTCAAATATTCCTAGACTTATATTTTAAAAATTAATAAATTTTTAAAATATAATAAATAAAAAAAGCTTCATACGTACGTATGAAGCTAAATAATATAAACATACTCCATAATATTTTTTCCAATCAATAAAACTGTTACCAATAAAAATAAAGTACGAACATATCCAACACCTTTTTGCACAGCAAACTTTGATCCTAAATATGCTCCTAAAATCATAGATAATCCCATAATAATACCGTATTCAAAATGAACAATATCTAAAAACAAAAATGTAATTAAAGATACAATATTACTAACAAAATTCAAAACTTTTCCAGCTGCAGCCGCTCGAATAAAATCCAAACCAATTAATAAAAATGCAAAAATTAAAAAAGATCCTGTTCCCGGTCCGAAAAAACCATCATAAAATCCTATAATTAAAATAACGAAGTAAAACATTAATGCTTTTCCTTTTGTCATTTTTTTATAAGTGGAAACACTTCCCCAATCCTTTTTTACAATAATATAAATTGCAATAAATACCAACATGACTAGTACGAGTGGACGTAAAATATCCGGTGGAATAAATTTTACAACTAAAGCTCCCAAAACAGCCCCAATAATAGTTAACGGGATTAACTTTCCTACTATGCGAAAATCAACTTTCTTTGAACGAATAAAATAAATTGTACTTGTTAATGATCCCATCGTCGAAGCTAACTTATTTGTCGCGATTGCCGAAGCTGGTGATAATCCTACAAACATGAGTGCTGGAAGTGAAATGAGTCCCCCTCCCCCAACAACTGAATCAATAAATGCGGCTAAAAAACCAAAAGCAACGAGTAATACAATAATCTGTAAGCTTAACTCATCCATGTCTTTTCTCCTTACCCCTTTTTCATTCATAACATTAGAAATTATAACAAAATTTCAGAAGAAAAAAAGCCGTTCCATATAGGAACAGCTCTTATTCTTAATCTAAAATTTTCACAAATGGTTCATCTTGCTTTTCCTCACGAATAATAATCGCTTCCGGTCGCTCAACAGACTTAATTGTTACCTGTACTTTCACATAATTCGGGAAGTATTGCATAACTTGTCCAGCAACAAATTGCGTAAACCCAATGACTTCTGCTTTTCCGTTAAATTGAACAGGAATTTCAAGCTTCATTTCCTTTAATTGATCATCTTTATAGAATCCTGTACCAATAACAGCTGTGTAATCATTTCTGAAATACTCACTCAGCTTTGCAGTGAAGTTTTTTACAATGGCTGCATCATCACGATGCGCTTCATCTACCTCTTTTGAAGGAAATAAATAATATCTCTCGTTAATTTCTTTCCAATCCCCTATCTTTTCACTGCCCTTATCTACTTGAGTGTAGGAGACAAATCTTCCTGGTACAAGTGTTGATTTGGGACCTTGGCGATAAATAGCAAATGTAATTGGAACATTTTTTAATTTCGGATCTTTCTTTTGCAACAATGTTAAAATTTCTTGCGCCATAGGCTTAGCTTTTTCTAGCATTTCTTGTTCTGAAATTTCAACTTCTCGTGGATACCCATGTTCCTCAGTATAATAATGAATCGAATTCATTGCTAATCCAATAACAACCCCACCAAGTTCAACTTCTTTGTCACCTTTTGGCACATAATAATCGTGCTCTAAAATATTAGAAAGATACATTGGTGTTTTTTTATTTCGAACCTCTAATGATTCTGATCCTGCTTCTAATGCAGGATTCAATCCAATATTAGGGAATTTAACCACATCTTTTTTCAATTTCTCTTCTAACTCTTTTTGCTCAGCATCTGTACGCTTTCTCTTTACAAGCATTTGAACCGTTTCTTTATCTAAATATTTACCACCTTGGAATAAATAATCTTTTGTGCTAAACGATTCTTTTGCAATGCGCATCAATCCTGTTTCAAATTCATCTATATCTAGACGGCTATTCAATCCTTGTACAACTAAGCCACGTGCAGAAGCTGGATCAAACGGGGCTACCGTTTTATAATACTCATCAGAAATAGAATATTTCGGAACAATCGCTTGTTCTTTTGATGTACCCGATTTCTCAACAACTTTTTCTTCTTTTTTTATCCCTGCGCTACATCCGCTTACAAGTAGCCCAAGACTTAATACCGTTAATGCTATTTTTTTCATGATAAGTTTGCACCTCTTACTTATTCAGCTCTTGTAAGAACCTCTCTTCATTCCAAACCTCAATATTATGCTTCTCTGCTTGTGCTAATTTTGATCCTGCCGCTTCACCAGCAACGACTAAATCCGTACTCTTACTTACACTACCTGTTACTTTTCCACCTAGCTCTTCAATCTTTTTCTTCGCTTCGCTACGCCCCATAACTTCTAGTTTTCCTGTTAGGACAATTGTTTTTCCAGCGAAGTAAGATTCAATATTTTGTAAATCCGCTCGTTTTATACCCTTATAGGTCATGTTAACGCCATACTCTTTAAATTGCTGTAATAATTCTAACACGTCCTCATTATCGAAGTACGTTACGATTGATTGGGCCATTTTCTCGCCAATTTCATTAATCTCTTTTAATTCTTCGTCTGTTGCTTTCACAAGATGATTCATCGTTTCAAAATGCTCTGCTAACGTGCGGGCAGCTTTAGCACCAACATGACGAATACCTAATCCAAATAGTAGACGCTCTAGCGAATTTTCTTTAGAAGCTTCAATTGCTTGTACTAATTTAGAAGCTGATTTCTCACCAAAACGCTCTAACTGTAACAATTGCTCCTTCGTTAATGGATATAAATCTGCAAATGTCCGAATATAATCCGCTTCAAAAAGCTGCGTAATAACACGTTCTCCGAGTCCATCAATGTTCATTGCATTTCTTGAGACGAAATGAATGAGCCCTTCACGAATTTGCGCTGGACATGCTGGATTAATACAACGAAGGGCTACCTCTTCTTCTAAACGAACAAGTTCGCTGTCACAAGTTGGACAATGCGTCGGCATGTGATACTCTTCTTCTTCACCAGTACGTTTATCAAAAAGAACGTTGACTACTTCTGGAATAATGTCTCCCGCTTTTTTTACAACAACGTAATCGCCAATTCGAATATCTTTTTCACGAATTAAATCCTCGTTATGTAAAGATGCACGGCGGACAATTGTTCCAGCCACTCGAACTGGTTCTAGTTCTGCAGTTGGTGTCACAACACCTGTGCGGCCCACGCTCAATTCAATACCTGTTAATCTCGTTACAACTTCTTCTGCCGGAAACTTATAAGCAATTGCCCAACGCGGGCTCTTTGCTGTTGTTCCTAAGCTTTCTTGCAAAGCTACATCATCTACTTTAATTACAATTCCATCAATTTCATAATCAAGATCCGGACGCTTTTCCTGCCATTCTTCTACATAAGTAATTACGTCTTCAATTGTTTCACATGTGCGGCGATTGGGATTTGCTTTAAATCCAAGTTCACCTAAAAAGTTCAATGAATCACTGTGCGATGCAATCGTCTTTTCTTCCACATCAGCAAGACCATACACAAACATAGATAAATTACGTTTTGCGGCAATTTTTGGATCTAGTTGACGAAGTGATCCCGCTGCTGCGTTACGTGGATTTGCAAAAACTGCTTCACCATTTTGTTCTTTCTCTTCATTCAATTTCACAAATGAACGCTTTGGCATATATGCCTCGCCACGCGCTTCTAATGTTACTTCTTCTTTCAAACGAAGAGGAATTGCTTTAATTGTTTTTAGATTTTGCGTAATATCCTCACCAGTTACGCCATCACCACGTGTTGCCCCTTGAACGAAGCGTCCTTTTTCATAATGAAGGGAAACAGCAAGACCGTCAATTTTCAGTTCACATATATATCTTACATTTGAACTATCAATTCCTTGATGTACTCTGCGATCAAAATCGCGTAAATCTCCTTCATTAAAGGCATTTCCTAAACTTAACATCGGTGATTTGTGCGTTACTTTTTCAAATATATCAAGCACTGCTCCCCCAACTCGAACAGTTGGGGAGTCTTCCGTTAAAAATTCTGGGTTCTCTGCTTCTAATTTTATAAGCTCCTGCATATCACGATCGTATTCCGCATCAGAAACAGAAGGATTGTCTAGTACGTGATATTGATAGTTAAATGCATTGAGCATATCACGTAGTTCTTCTATACGCTGTTTTATCGCCTCTTTTGACATATCCTTACTCCTTTCTATTGTTTCGTTACAGGTGCAAATTTTGCTAATAAACGTTTAATGCCAATCGGGCTTGGGAATGCAATATCTAACTCTTTTGCATCACCTTCCCCTTTCACACTTACAACTGTACCCACTCCCCATTTTTGATGGGACGCCTTATCACCTACAGCCCAGCCAATTTGCTCTCCTCCTGTTGTTTTCACTGCCGGCCGCACAAATGCAGAGCGAGAACGTGTTGCCGTTGCTCCAGCTCCAGTTGTTCTTCCTTTCGCACTAAATGTTTCATGCTTTGGTGCTGTTTCATTTAATGGTTCTAGTAACTCTGTAGGAATTTCTGAAATAAATCGAGATGCTGCGTTCATATTTGTTCTACCAAATAAAGTACGCATTTGAGCATTCGATAAGTATAACTCTTCTTCCGCACGAGTGATCCCTACATAGGCTAAGCGGCGTTCTTCTTGCATTTCATCTTCTTCCATAAGAGAACGAGTATGTGGGAAGACACCCTCCTCTAAACCAATAATAAAGACAACTGGGAACTCTAATCCTTTTGCCGAGTGCATCGTCATTAAAATAACTTCTTCACCTGCAGTTGGGTCTTCATCTACACGATCAATATCCGCAACAAGCGCTAAATCTGTTAAGAAAGCAACAAGACTCTTATCTTCACTTTGTGATTCGAATGTTTGCGTAACAGATAAGAATTCATCTAAGTTTTCAAGTCGTCCTTCTGCTTCTAAAGAACGTTCATTCTTTAGCATATCGCGGTAACCTGTTTTCTCAATCACTTCTTCTACTAGTTCAGTAACGGATAAATATTCTTGCATGTTTACCCAGTTGTGTAATAGACTTGCAAATTCTTTTACTGCTTTTGTGATTTTTGCACTTACCCCAACATGTTCAATTTCATCTAATACAGCTGTTAATGAAATTCCATTTTGTACGCCGTAGTTAATAATTTTATCAATAGAAGTGGCACCGATTCCGCGTTTTGGCATGTTAATAATACGCGCGAAACTAATTTCATCATCCGGATTTGCAATTAAACGTAAGTAAGCCAAAATATCTTTAATCTCTTTACGATCATAGAACTTAATACCGCCGACAATCTTATATGGAATGTTGGACTTTAAGAAAATTTCCTCGACCATACGAGACTGCGCGTTAGTACGATACAGGACCGCAAAGTCTGTATATTTTCGATTTCCCATTTGAATTTCATCGCGAATTTTTTTCGCAACAAAATATGCTTCATCCTTTTCCGTTGCAGCACGGTAATATGAAATCTTACTTCCAATTTGATTATCCGTCCATAATTTTTTCGGTTTACGATTTGAATTATTTTCAATTACAGCGTTGGCTGCATTTAAAATATTTTGTGATGAACGGTAATTTTGTTCTAACAAGATAACCTGTGCATTTTCATAGTCCTTTTCAAATGACAAAATGTTAGAAATATCAGCTCCACGCCAACGATAAATTGACTGGTCAGAATCACCAACAACGCAAAGGTTTTTAAAGCGAGCAGCTAATTTATTTACAAGAATGTATTGTGCTCTGTTCGTATCTTGATACTCATCAACGTGAATATACTGGAATTTACGTTGATAAAATTCCAATACTTCTGGAATACGATCAAATAATTGAATCGTGGTCATAATTAAATCATCAAAGTCCAATGAGTTATTTTTCAGAAGACGCTTCTGATACTCTGTATATACATCACTTGTTAATTTTTCAAATGGATCAGCAATTGAAATTTGCTTTGCATATTTGTCAGCTGACAACAATTCATTTTTCGCATTACTAATGCCACCTAAAATAGAACGCGGATCAAATTTCTTCGGATCGATATTACGCTCTTTCATAATTTTCTTCACAACAGTCAGCTGATCACTTGCATCTAAAATCGTAAAGTTTCGATTAATCCCAATACGATCAATATCACGTCGTAAAATACGTACGCACATCGAGTGGAATGTAGAAATCCAAATATCCTCTGCTTCCGGACCAACAAGCGTATCAATACGTTCACGCATTTCACGAGCTGCCTTATTTGTAAAAGTAATTGCTAATACATTCCACGGTGCTACACCTTTTTCACCAAGTAAATATGCGATGCGATGTGTTAGCACACGCGTCTTACCACTACCTGCACCCGCCATTAATAAAAGTGGCCCATTTGTCGTTTGTACTGCCTTTTGCTGCTCTGGGTTTAAGCCATTTAATAATTTATCAGTTATACTCATATGTGCCTTCACCTACTCTCCTTTTACAGCTTTTACGGTTTGTAATGCTGCTTTTATATCATCATAAATTACATTACCTACAACAACTGTATCAGCATACTGCGCCATTTCTTTCGCCTCTTTCGCACTTGAAATCCCGCCGCCATAATACAACTTTGCTTGTTGTAATTCTGCCTTTACATTTTTAACAAGTTCAATATCTCCGTAAGTGCCGCTATATTCTAAATAGAAAATCGGCAAGTTCAGAAGCTTGTCTGCCATACGTGCATATGCAATTACATCTTCTTCTGTTAAATCACATTTCGCTTCTGTAAGCTGCGCTACCTTCGCTTCAGGATTTAAAACACAATATCCTTCCATGAAAATCTCATCCCAGTTCATAATATCCCCAAATTCTTTCAATGCCTCATGGTGAATCCCCGTTATCCATTCTACTTTTCGGCTATTTAAAACACTTGGGATATAATAAAAATCAAATCCTGGTGTAAGTGCTTCAATGTCAGAAACCTCTAACACGCAAGGAACTGCATATCTACGAATGCTCACTAGCATATGTAATACATTATCTATCGTTACTCCATCACTTCCGCCTACAATTACTGCATCCGTTCCAGATTCACAAATCATTTCTAAATGTTCATCACTTAATTCTTTATTTGGATCAAGCTTAAATACATGTTTCCACTGTGAAATATCGTACATGAAAACACCCTTTCTTTTATCTAATCACCTTTATGTGCTTGTTCAAAAAGGCGGTTATCTTAACCGGACTTTTTGAACACACTCTTACAATACACGTTTAAAAAGGAGGATTTAGAGAACCGAGCAGTTCGAGGCGCTGCAGCCAGGAGGATACGGAGTGTAGCTTTTACTACATGAGTACCGGGCTGGCAAAGCAACGAAGAAATGCGAAGGTTATCTTGACCGGACTTTTTAAACTTCCTTTTATGCATTCTTACATTATAACAAAAAAAGACACCTATACACACGTCCAATCCAACATCTTTTTCACCGTCAAATGTTGGATTACATATCGTCAAATTTACGCGGAATAATAACAACTGAAATAGTATCTTCTATTTCTAAGCTGCTGAAAAAGGGGTGTTTTCTTTGATGAAGCAAAACATCGGCATAATGAATGCTCTAATCCGAATTACACTCGGTTTGGTCGTACTAAGTTGTAGCACAGCTAAACTCACACGTAAACCATGGTGCACTTGGTCAAAGGTTTTGCTGTGGCTTGGTGCAATGAAAGTTGCAGAGGGAATTGTTCGCTTCTGCCCTATTACTGAAGTATGTAAATTGGGAAAATATATGAACATGAGCGACTTTAAAATACCTAGCATGGATTTTAATAAAAAAGGACATGCTAAACAAGAAGAAGTAAGTCACACTTCCAGTACTGACACCAAAAAGTCAAAAGGAAGTTATGATGCTTCTGACAAAGAGATTGAGTCAGCGATTGAAGAAGCAATCCTGGCAAAACCGCTTTGAATCATTTGTCACGATGCAAGATACTCTCAAAGGGACTTAGCTGCTGCAGTGGGCGGCTAAGTCTTCTTTATTTTACCACGAAACAGAACTAGCGTTCTTATTTGTGCTATTTTTTCCAAAAGTCATTACAGAGAAAATAAAGCTGATGTATAAAATAAACTTAAGAGCAGGATACCATTGAATAGATTAATAATTACTTTCATAATTTTTTACAGCTATATTTTAAAATATATATCGATTAATTATTTCTCAAGTTTTCTGTTCTGATTTTTCCGAAAATTATATTTACTTACATTTATTACTAGTGTTAATATGTTCCTATCTTACAAAAGAAGGAGTTGATACAAATGAGTAAAGAGAACCAAAAAATATTGATCTTTATGTAAAACATTATCTTGATCCAAAAGAATCAATTAAAGTAGGTCCATTACGTATGCAAATCCATCTTGAAGATTCTAAGAAGAAATAAAGAAAAAAAGAGGGAAAAGAAAGCTTTTCCCTTAAATATTGTTCGAAAGGAATGATATAAATGGTTGTAGCTCAACAAACAAAAGTGATTTTACCCTTTTAAATAAATCAAATATCGAAAATAATATTGAAACCTTAAATAAATATGTTCAAGATAAGCTAAAAAGAACATGGAAAAAATAGTACTTTGAAAGATACATATTTTAATTTCATAAAATTAGTACAAGATGTTGAAGTCCCATATTCAAATGAAAAGATTTTTATATCTTTTTATAACAAACCTTTGCAAGAAAAACTTTTAGCATTAAAAATGATTGATTCAGAGGATTTAGAAAAAAATCAACATATTTATCCAGATGCAGAGCAGAATTTGATAAACCATAACATGTCAAAAGCCTTAGAATTGATTAAACTTCTTCACCCAGAATTATATGTCTTAATTCATAATCTTGTTGGTACTTTTTTAGTATTAAAAAAAGAAGGATTTGGCGGAGGTTCCGTTTCAAATATTCTTGGACTAATTTGGATAAATCCTCAACAAAATTGGACAATTATTGATTATGCTGAAGCAATTTATCACGAATTTATTCATCAAAGTATCTTTTTAGATGATATGGTGAATTGTATGTTCCCAGACCCTAATGCATGTGCAGCGGAAGATGCACTCGTAACATCGACCATTTTAAAAAGAAAAAGACCTTTAGACAGATCGTTTCATGCCGCCGGTGTGTCTCTAGGTGTTATGCACCTTTATTATTTGTTAAATGATAAAGAAAAGTCTATACAATACCTTAACGATCTTAAAATTACATTAGACGAAATCTCTACTAAGACAAAATTTTTAGGTGAAAGAGGAATAGAAACGTTAGAATTAATGAAGAAATTCATTAATAAACCAAACTTTGATGATATTACCTATTCATTAAAAAATTAAAAATACATGTTTACAGAATTTTTTCTGTAAACATGTATTTTTTCTAATAAAGGAACTATAACTTATGAATAAAAATTTCTGGTTACTAACTATTAGTCAAGCCACTATTAATTTAGCAGATACTTTATATATTATTTCTCTTGTGACATTAATTTTTAATAAAACCGGACAAGCAACCTACACCGCTTTAATACCATTTTCTGTTACTCTCGCTCTTTTTGTAGGAGGAATATTTTGTGTCGCGTTATTTCCGCTATTTTCTTTTAAACGTTTATTATTTATATCACAATTATGTAAAAATATAGCTTTATTTTTAATTATTTTATTCATGGATCATTTAACACAAGAAAATATATGGGTGATTTTTATCCTGATTATTGTAAATTCCCTTTTTGATAGCATAGCTAATCCTATTCGCAATTCAATAATACCTTTAATTGTAGATAATGTAAAAATACATAAAGCTAATAGTATAACAGCTTCCTTAGATCAATTTATTAGGTTAGGTTCTTGGTCATTAGGTGGTATTTTTCTCTCCTTAACAAGTTATTTTTTTATATTAATTGTAAGCTTAATTCTATATATAATCTCTACCTTCCTCATAATTTTTTTAAATACTAAAGAAACAAAGGTGGCACAAAAAGAATCGCCCCATAAATTCTCTTCTTCCGTCAAAGAAGGGTGGTTATTAATCTTACGTATTCCTAAATTAAAAGCCATTAGCTTCATTAACTTAGTCGAGGGATTTGCTAACGGTGTTTGGATTGCCGCTATCATTTATATTTATGTAGACCAACAACTTCAATTAGGAAAAGAATGGTGGGGATATATCAATTCAATATTTTTTTGTGGCATGTTGTTAGGAAGTATGTTATCTACTCATTTTTCAAATTTGATTCAAAGAAAAATGACGTATTGTATCTCAATTTCTTCGTTATTATTAGGAATAATAACTTTCGTGTTCGGAAATGTAACAATAGGATTTATTGCACTAATTTTATCCTTATCTTATGGAGTCTTGGAACAAATAAAGGATATTTGTATTAATACCCTTATCCAGCAACATAAAGATACCGAACAACTTCCTAAGATATATTCTGCTCAATCTGTTATTTCCACAATTTCATTTGGTTGTTCGACCATATTTCTAGGTTTTTTAACAGATATATTTGGAATAACCATTACTTTTGAATTCGCATCTATTTTATTTTTTTTTAGTTTTATTATTTCACTTAAATATTGGCACAAACTCAAAATGCCCTCTCATTTTTAAAAAAGCAATAATATCTTAAAAAATAACTGTTACAAGCCTTAAAGAGAGTTTTAGAATTTAAAAGAGATCGATTTTTTCCATAAAGCTAATATCTTGTTTGTCTTTATGTACAAGTTGAGGGCTGGTTCTCAATGAGCCCTCAAACTTTATCCATGTTCTTCAAATTCATTTCATTAAATCCATTTCTTTCAGAATTCGATCTTTGTTGATAGTTTATTTCTCCCATTGAATTAATTACCTCAATGGGAGAATCTAATACAAAATCTATTTCTGCTCCTTTAATTGTTCTAACTATCCACACATCTACATTTCTAATTCCTTATATTATGAAGTTAATCAATTTATAATACAAATATTATGACATACCTCAACATTACCACTTCCAAAAAGTTATCACATATGCTCAGCTTCAATTTCGTATTTTTTTGATTGAAAGGGGAACTCACACTCCTAATTTATTTTACGAAAAATTTCCATTTCCCCCTTGTATAGAATGATATAAAAGTGATATCATTTTTATATCAGAAGGAGGCGATTAGTATGAGAGAAAAACAAGTATTTTACGTAAATGGCTTTTTAGGTATCGTTGGTCTTTTAATCTTAGCTGGTATCGGTGTATTTTGCCTCGTACAAGAAATATTTGTAGCAGCTATTCTGTTTCTTATTTTAGCTGCGATTCTTGCCACCGGTATTGGGATTGTCCAACCAAATCAAGCAAAAGTGATTACGTTTTTTGGGAACTATTTAGGAACAATTCGTGACAATGGCTTATTTTTAACAATTCCATTCGCATTTCGTCAGACTGTTTCTCTACGCGTTGAAAACTTTAATAGTAAAAAATTAAAGGTAAACGATGTCGATGGGAATCCAATTGAAATTGCAGCTGTCGTTGTTTATAAAGTTGTCGACTCAGCAAAAGCAATCTTCGGTGTTGAGCATTATGATGCATTCGTAGAAATTCAAAGTGAAACAGCAATCCGTCACGTCGCAACAAAATATCCGTATGATAACTTCCAAGATAATAATTGCGTCACATTACGCGGAAATTCTGAAGAAATCTCTGAGGAATTAAAACGCGAACTAGAAGCACGCTTAGAAATCGCTGGTGTAGAAGTATTAGAAACTCGCTTAACACATTTAGCCTATGCAACAGAAATTGCACATGCAATGCTTCAGCGTCAACAAGCGAAAGCTGTTTTAGCAGCACGAAAAGAGATTGTCGAAGGTGCTGTGAAAATGGCGAAAGATTCCATTCATATGTTAGATGAAGAAGGTGTACTCGATTTAGATGACGAGCGTAAAGCAAACATGGTTAACAACTTATTGGTTGCCATCGTTTCAGATAAAGGAGCACAACCAGTGATTAACACAGGAAGTCTATATTAAAGGTTGTAGGTATTATGGCTAAAAAGAAAAGTTTTCCATTACGTATTGATCCTGAATTACACGCAGTCATCGAAAAATGGGCGAATGATGAATTTCGTAGCGTTAACGCTCACATCGAGTATTTACTTCGAGAAATGGCGAAGCAAAAAGGGAAACTAAAAAAAGAAAAAGAGTCTTAAATTTATATTCAGTGGTTCTCTTTTCTACACACAAAAAAGCAACTAAATTTAGTTGCTTTTTTAATTATTAAAAATCTTAAGCTTTCTTCATGTTTTATTTTCCTCTCAAAATGAAAAAAGATTTGTCTTTTATGACTAAACAAAGCGTAACTCTCATTATTAAGCCTGTGAAGAATGCACTATTTTGTAATGTTATTACCACAAGGTTACTATAAAGACATCATTGCTAAACAAACGCAAAGTTTCTATCTTCCTCTCCTTGGCGCTGCACTTACATTAGTTATTTCAATTTTTCTATTATTAATAGGTGAACTAAAATGCAAACATGTCCGTGCTAAGCGAACTTCTATAGATACAAATACTCCTTGAAACATTCAACATACAACGTTCTTTAGCCTATTAATCCCCCTATACAAAAATACACCCGCTGACTGCGGGTGTATTCTCATAAATCATCTCGACTAAAGTCACACTCTTTTAACGGGGCAACCTTCGTCTTTTTAATAAACTTATAACCTAACCAAAGAATAAGAAACACTGGCACACTAATATAAGATACAAGCATTCCATACCAGTTAATTTCTCCTCCAGAAACCACTTCACTTCCTTGTCCAATAATAACAATGATGCATAATACTAACGTAAACAACGGACCAAAGGGATACCATTTCGCCTTAAATTTGAGTTCATTTAAGTCTCTCCCTTGCGCCACGTATGCTTTACGAAATCTATAATGACAGATTGCGATTCCAATCCATGTTAAAAATCCCGTTAACCCCGTCATATTAAGCAACCATATATAAACAACACCATCGCCAATGAACGATGATAAAAAAACAAGTAATCCAAAAATAATATTGGCATACAAAGCATAGGTCGGGACCCCTCTTCTATTTACCTTACGCAAAATTTTAGGCGCTTTTCCTTCTTGCGCAAGAGCCCAAAGCATGCGAGTAGAAGCATACATAGAAGAATTGCAAGCTGAAAGCACAGAAGTTAAAATAACAGTATTCATTAATGATGCCGCAAATGCAAGGCCAGCCTTTTGAAAAACTAAAGTAAATGGACTAATGGAAATATGATCTACATCCGACTTAAGAAGACTTGGGTCTGTGTACGGAATAATAATCCCTATTACGGCTATAGCCAACACATAAAAAATTAACACCCTCCAAAAAACACTGCGAATTGCCCGAGGAACATTCCGCTCTGGATCCTCACTTTCACCAGAAGCAATACCAACCATCTCTGTACCTTGAAAGGAGAAACCTGCAATCATAAAAACACCAACTATAGCCAAAAATCCTCCTTTAAAGGGAGCCTCACCTATCGTAAGATTATGAAACCCTACTGCCGGGCTAAAGAATATACCAAGTATCATGAAAATACCGATCACTAAAAATAGAATAATTGTAACGACCTTAATACCAGCAAACCAAAACTCCGATTCACCATACCCTCTAACAGACAGTACATTTAATAAAAATATAAGTGCCCAAAAAAGCATCCCCCATAGAACATCCGAGGATTCTGGCAACCAATATTTCATAACCAACGCACCTGCTGCTAATTCAGCCGGAATAGTTGTAGCCCAACTTAGCCAATAATTCCAACCAAGTGTAAATCCAAATGCTGGATCAACAAACCGAGTTCCGTATGTTTCAAATGAACCTGACGTTGGAAGATATGTTGCCATCTCACCAAGACTTGTCATTAAAAAATAAACCATACACCCAATAGCAAGGTACGCAACAAATGCTCCTCCCGGTCCAGCTTGACTAATCGTAGCACCGCTTGCAACAAATAACCCCGTACCAATTGCAATCATAGATATATGTCGTGGCCTTAAGCCACGATTCAACTTTCCATCTATAGTAGATGGTGTTCCAATATTTGATTTTGTCTCTAAATTATCCATCGTCTCACCTCTCTCTTTGCAACGTTCCTAAAAAATAACTGATTCACTCTATGCAAAATCAAGTGATTCGTTTCAAAATATACAATGTCCCCTCTTTTCATTTCTGAATATTCAAACTATTTAACCCGTAATAATAGAATTACAATGTTATAGAACGAAAGGCAATCAAAAACAATTCTGATTGCCTCCCCATTTCCCTCAAATCAATTCTAGTAACTGTACCTTCTTCTGATATGCTCTCCATGTAATACACCATTTTTTCGGATTATCTAGAAAATCCTGTTCATCTAATTTATGAATCGTACTATTTTGCGGAGCGTTTTGAATCATTTCTGGACTTTCATATGCCTCTTTCGAAATTTGCTCAAGGGCAGCAATATACTCATCTAAATCTGCCTTAGAATAACTTTCAGTCGGTTCCAACGTAAACGGCTGAGGAACGATATATGGATGGTGACTCGTCCAATAATGTAAGCCGAAATCCGTCATTCTTCTTTGAACATCTTCTGTCGTAATACCCGTTTCATTTTCCATCTCTTCCCAGCTATAACGAACTTGTTCAAGCCGCTGTCCTTTTACATAAGGTGCACTTGCACCACGAATTTTTTGTACTTTATGATACATATAATTGTTGTTTAGCACAGCCGTTGTCGCCACTTCTTTTAACCCTTCTGGTCCAAGAGCACGAATCCATGCATAAGCCCTTAAAATCGTTTGTGCCACTCCATGAAAAGCACGTACTTTCCCAATAGAATGTTTCAATTCATGATTTAAATAATATTTCCCCTCATCGCACTCGACAATTGGTCCTGGTAAGTACTCTTTTAACTCTTTACTCACACCAAGTGCACCTGTTGCTGGCCCACCACACATATGCGGAGCTGCAAATGTTTTGTGAAGATTAAAGAAACACATATCAAATCCTGCTTCTTTCGCCCGAGTAACTCCAAGAAGGCCGTTTGCATTTGCTTGATCGTAGTAACAAATCCCACCAGCTTCATGAACAACCCTCGTAAACTCTTTAATCTTCGAATTAAAAATCCCTGTATCTTCAGGATTCGCTACAACAAATCCTGCTGTTCTTTCTGAAACAACAGCTTTTAACTTTTCAAGATCAGGAAATCCATCTTTATCGGGATGAAGCGTAATGATTTTAAAGCCTTTAATAGCTGCTGTGGCCGCTTGTGAAGGATGAGAAAAAATGGTTGTAATAATTTCATTCCGTTTTTCCCCTTTTCCTCGAGATTCATGATATTTTCTTACAATGGATGCCATAGCAAATAAAGCTTGCGTACCACCACTCGGTTGAAATGAAAAATGATCCATACCAGAGATTTCTCTCATACAAAGATCCAATTTATATATAATCTCCAGCATCCCTTGGACCGTACTTTCATCTTGAAGAGGATGCAATTCCATTATTTTAGGATTTCGTACTAATAATTCATTAATTTTAGGGATATATTTCATCGTACAAGTCCCTTGCCCAATTTCAACATTAAAATCTGACCCTAATGTCTCTTGCGAAAGTCTCACATAATGCCTTAACACACGCGCTTGACCGATTTCTGGAAGTCTCGCTCTTTCTTTTCTATACATAGAATGAGGAATCCTTGAAACTCCATCTCCAACTTCCTGCACAATCGTTTGATCTGCTATCGGAATTTCTACTCCTCTTTCTCCTCGCTGATGAAGTTCAAAAATAATTGGTTCGTTCCATTTCGCTTGATGAAAGTCACGAACTTTACTATCCCTTTTAATTTTCTTCATGAGTTCATTCTCCTTTCTGTTCATTTATTTTAATTCATCACAATTTCTTGAAGAGCGGCAATTAACAGATCCAAATCTTCCTTCGTATGGACTTCTGTAACGCAATATAGAGCGCATTGACCAAATATAGGAAACTCTTTCGAAATATCCTTTCCTCCAAATATCTGTTTTTCTAACAATCTCTTATTTATGGTTTCTACTAATAAACCGGTCTCATTAAAATCAACAAGAAACTCTTTAAAAAATGGAGAGCTTAATCTTGACCCCCTCACTCCAGGGATTTTGTTCAATTGTTTTACTGCATATTGACTATTTTGCATAATGGTTTGGCCTAATTCATACATACCATTTGGTCCAAGTAATGATAAATATACCCCTGCTGTAATCCCCCATAGCGCTGTTTGTGTACCAACTGATTCTTTTCCTTTTTCACGAAGCGCAAAAGATGTCCGGTCATAGGCTACATCTCCAAATCCGTACTCTCCTTCTTTTACTGTCGGCACAATTCCAAATAAACGTGAAGGATATTCATTCACAAATTTTTCTTCATCTCTTGTAGCAATGAATCCCGCTTGCCCTCCGCTATAGTTCATATGCATACCAAGCGGTTGCAAATCACCACACACAATATCCGCTTGATAGTGACTTGGTGGCGCCAACACTCCAAGTGAAATTGGATCAACACCAACTACTACTAGTGCATCATTCTGCTTCGCAATTTCCGCAATTTCCATACCTTGTGATTCAATAAACCCTAAATAGGAAGGATTTTCAAAATAAATGGCTGCCACATTAGAAGAAATCTTATTCTTTAAATCTTCTAAATCTAGAAGACCATTCTCAACATCATAACTAACAAAAACAAATTCAAGATCTGGGGAGCCATAATTTTGAATAATTTTCATTCTTTCAGGCGATACAGTTTGCGCTACTAATACCTTTGTTCTTTTTGTTATACGGGCAGCCATCCGAATCGCTGTAGCTGCTGCTTGCCCCCAATCAAATGTAGGTACATTTACAACGTCCATATCAACAAGTTCAGCGACTAAACTTTGATATTCAAATAATGCTTGAAATCTACCATGATCTTCATATGGTTCTCCAGCATATGCAGTTAGAAATTCTGAGCGTTGATTCACTTCATCACAAACTGCTGGTACAAAATGTTGCCAGCAACCTGCTCCTAAAAAATTTATATATTCACTTGTACTCGTATTCTTACACAATATCCCTTCAATGTGGCGACGCAATTCGTATTCTGTAAGCGCCTTTGGTATGTTCATTTCCTCTTTCAACTTTAGTTCATCTGGTATACAAGCGTATAATTCCATCACGGATTCAGCGCCTATTTCTTTTAACATCTCTTCCTTTACCTCAGGTACCATATTTGGAATGTAAGGATGTACCTTTTTCGTCATCTTAATACCCCCTTATTAAATTTCATTCAATTACGCTAAGCCTCCGCCATCAACAACGAGTTCCGTTCCTGTCACCCAAGGTGACAAATCACTAGCCAAAAATAAAACACCTTTTGCAATATCACGAGGCGTACCAATTCTTGATAGAGGTCGATCTATTGCTGAATCTTTCAAAAACGCTGCCTCTTCTACATTCAATTGCTTCGCCTCGTCACGTAGTAACTGCGTATCTGTATCGCCTGGGCATATGCAGTTTACTCGAATATTTTGCGGCCCATGATCAATCGCCATCGCCTTCGTTAAGTTCACAACACCTGCCTTCGCAGCACAATATGCCGCTGCTTTATCGCCTCCTTTTAGCCCCCATCCGGAACCGGTATTAATAATACTTCCACCTTGTTTTTCAGCCATAATTGGAATGATATATTTAGATAAAAGATATACACCCTTTAATGAAACATTAATAACTGAATCCCATTCCCTTTCCTCTAATTCAACAACTGTTTTTCTTCTAATAACCCCGGCATTGTTAAACAGCACATCTACACTTCCATATACCTTCCTAATATGTTCACTGACATTCTTGCAATCTAATTCACTTGTTACATCGCACTTCAAAAACTCTGCTCGCTGTCCCTCATCTCGCAAATTCTGTGCAGCCTGCATACCTTTTTCCTCATCAATATCTAAAAGAATGACTGTAGCTCCTACTTCAGCAAAAATCGTTGCAGTCGCATACCCAATTCCTGATGCCGCTCCAGTTACAACAGCCACTTTATCTTTTAATTGAAAATAATCTCTTTCCATAAAAAAGCCTCCTTTATTTGCATTACTTTTTATTAAGCAAAAAGCATGCCAATTTTATTGCTTAGAAAATCCTTATCATAGCAAGCAATCTTAGTACGATTGTTTGACATTTTTGACAAATGTTTGACACTTTTGTATTTTTCAGAATTATCATACAATGGTTATATAATAGAAAGGAGGTTCTAAATTGTCTACAACCACAGCAATCACAAAAATTATTCATACCTTTTCCGAACTCTTACAAATAGAAATAGCCTATTTCAATCATGAAGGGCTATTAGTTTCTTCAACGGAAGAATATAAAAAGAAAAAAGGAGAACGTGTCTACCTCCCCTTTTTCCAAAAACTATATGAGCATCCTATTACCTTTGTACATAAGCCAGGACATATGAATATGTGTCATGGTTGTCACTTTCAAAAGAGCTGTCCATCAACTGCAGAAATTATACAAAATATGATTCAAAATGAACGCCACTATGGCTATCTTTCATTCGTTAGTTTTTCCAAAGATAAGCAACAGAAATTACTCGATCAGCAAAAAGACTTTATCTATTGGATGGAAAAATTAAAAGAGATTATTACCGATATTATTCATGAAACGAATTATTCTACTTCCAAAATAGGGACGAAATTAAAACAAACTGAATATATCCTTGGAAGCAGTTATACATTACAAAACATAAAAGAAATCTTAAAAAATATGAAAAGTAGTACCTCCTCTATCGTTATTACAGGAGAAACAGGGACGGGGAAAAGCTTGATGGCAAAACTTATTCATGAACAAAGTATGTTCCAAAGGGGAGATTTCATTGAAATAAATTGTGCTAGTATTCCTGAATCTTTATTCGAAAGTGAACTCTTTGGCTATGAGGAAGGCGCATTTACGGGAGCAAGAAAAAAAGGAAAACCCGGCTACTTTGAAATGGCCGACCGAGGAACGCTATTTTTAGATGAAGTTGCCGATCTCCCTCTCCATTTACAACCAAAACTATTAAAAGTACTGCAAGATGGTGTTGTACAAAGAATTGGTGGAACACTTCCTAAAAAAGTGAATGTCCGAATAATTGCTGCATCAAATCAACCATTAGAAAAAATGATAGACTCTAAGCAATTCCGTCCGGATCTTTACTACAGACTCAATGTTATTCCCATCCATTTACCACCACTCCGCGAGCGGAAAGAAGACTTAAAGAAACTTGTTCCCTTCTTAATTGAAAAATTACAAACAAGAACAGGAAAATTCATTCAAACGTATACAGAGGAGTTCCTAGCAAGACTAAAACAATATCAATGGCCTGGGAACATTCGTGAACTAGAGAATATTTTAGAATATAGCATGAATATGGAGAAAAGCGTCCAATTAACTGAATCATCACTACCAGTACTTCTTCAAAATAATTCGGAGTTGCTGAGTTCATCCACAAAACAACTTGGTGCATTACAAGAGGCTGAAAAAGAAAGCATTATTCAAAAGCTTCATGACTATGGTTATGATTATGAAGGAAAAAAACAAGCCGCCGCTGCTTTAGGAGTAAGTGTGCGAACGCTATACAGAAAAATGGAGAAATTTGGAATATACGAACCAACTAGATAGCATACTACTTTTATTATTAGAAATTGCTTTTTTCATAAAAACTACTAAACAAAAAAAGAAGCTAACATAAAATATGTTAGCTTCTAGCAATCTACCTTTGCAATTGCGCGGTATCCGATATCATTTCGATAAAATAATCCATCACTCTCAATTTTCTTGATTTCTTTATATACGTTATCCTTCGCTTCTTGTAAATCTTTTGCTTTACAAGCTACAAATAAAACACGGCCACCGTTTGTTACAAAATCTCCATGTTTCATAGCTGTGCCTGCATGAAAGACAATTACACCTTCTAATGTATCTAATCCAGAAATAACGGCACCTTTTTCATATACTTCTGGATATCCTTTTGAAGCAAGTACGACACCAATAACTGTCTCCTCTGACCACTTAAGTGTTAACTCTTTCCCATCTAATACGTAATTACATACGTCGACTAAATCACTTTCTAAACGAGGTAATACAACCTCTGTTTCTGGATCACCAAAACGAGCATTGAATTCAATTACTTTTGGCCCTTCGTTTGTTAAAATAAGCCCCGCATATAAAATACCTGTAAATGAACGGCCTTCTTTAATCATCGCCTGAGCGGTTGGATGTAAAACCGTTTCAATCGCTACTCCAACCGCTGATTCTGGAATTTGCGGTACTGGAGAATACGCACCCATCCCTCCTGTATTCGGCCCCTTATCACCGTCAAAAGCGCGTTTATGATCTTGTGCAATTACCATTGGATAAACAGTTGTTCCATTTACGAATGCCATTAAAGAGAATTCCTGTCCATCTAAAAACTCTTCAATAACAACCTTTTTACTTGCTTCACCGAATTTTACATCTTGCAGCATTTCCTTTACAGATTGCAACGCCTCTTCTAACGTCATTGCTACTGTTACACCTTTTCCAGCTGCTAAACCATCCGCTTTAATAACAATTGGTGCACCAACCTTTTGAATATACGCTACCGCTTCCTCATAGTTCGTGAACGTTTCATACGCCGCCGTTGGAATATCGTATTTTTTCATAAGCTCTTTTGTAAAAGCTTTACTTCCTTCAATTACAGCAGCTGCCTTATTTGGACCAAAAACGCGAAGTCCTTCTGCCTCAAAACGATCAACAATCCCGTTCATAAGAGGAATTTCGGGACCAACAAATGTTAAACCTATATTATTTTCTTTCGCAAACAGAACAAGCGCGTCAAAATTGTTTTCATCAATATCAACTGGCATTGCCACATCTCGCATACCTTCATTTCCTGGTGCTACATAAACCTTTTCCACTTGCTCAGACTGTGCAAACTTCCAAGCTAAAGCATGCTCGCGCCCACCACGGCCGATTACTAAAACATTCATATGTTATCCTCCATTATTCAAATAAGTACAAAATAGGAGCAATGCTCCTATTTTGTTTCTATTCGTTCATGTTCAAAAAGAAGGTTATCTTGGCCGGACTTTTTGAACTTCTTCTAACAATATAAGTTTAAAAAGGAGGATCAAGAGAACCGAGCAGTTCGAGGCGCAGCTGCCAGGAGGACATGGAGTGTAGCTTATACTACATGAGCACCGGACTGGCAATGCAACGAAGAAATGCGAAGGTTATCTTGACCGGACTTTTTAAACTTCCCCTATTAATGTTTGAAATGACGTACGCCAGTGAACACCATAGTAATGCCAAATTCATCAGCTTTTTTAATAGAATCTTCATCACGAATCGATCCGCCTGGTTGAATGATTGCTGTAATCCCTGCTTTAGCAGCCTCTTCTACTGTATCTGGCATTGGGAAAAATGCATCAGATGCAAGCGCACTACCTTGTGCTTTATCAGCAGCTTGTGTAATAGCAATTTTCGCTGAGCCAACGCGGTTCATTTGTCCAGCTCCAACTCCAATTGTCATATTATCTTTTGCTAAAACAATTGCATTTGATTTTACGTGTTTGACAACTTTCCAAGCTAGTTTTAAATCGGTCCATTCTTGCTCTGTTGGTTCACGTTTTGTTGGAACTGTAATTGCATCTTCATCTAGCGCTAGCGTATCTTCTTCTTGAACAAGAAGGCCACCTTGTACAGAAGTTAATTTTTTACTTGCATTTACTGCTTTTTCAATATTTACAGTTAAAAGACGTAAGTTTTTCTTACTTTGCAACACTTCTAATGCTTCCTCTGAGAAGGAAGGTGCAATAATAATTTCTAAGAAAATTCCATGTAATTTTTCTGCTGTAGCTTTATCAATTTCACGATTCGCTGCAATAATGCCACCAAAGATTGATACTGGATCTGCTTCGTAAGCACGTGTATATGCTTCATGAATATCAGTACCAACACCAACTCCGCATGGGTTCATATGTTTTACTGCTACCACTGCTGGTTCTGTAAATTCTTTCACGATGCTAAGCGCTGCATCTGCGTCATTGATATTGTTGTAAGATAGCTCTTTTCCATGTAACTGCTCTGCATATGCAACAGAAGAAGTTGCTGCAAATGGTGCTTTATAGAATGTTGCTTTTTGATGTGGGTTTTCTCCGTAACGTAAGTCTTGGTTTTTCTCGAATGTTACTGTTAATGTTTCTGGGCTTTCTTCTCCCATTTGTTCAGTTAAATAGTTTGAAATTAATGCATCATATGCCGCTGTATGGCGGAATACTTTTGCTGCTAATTTACGTTTTGTTTCGTCTGTAACTTCACCGTTTTCTTTTAACTCAGCTAGTACAACATCATAATCTGTTGGATCAACGATTACTGATACAAATTTATGATTTTTCGCAGCTGAACGAATCATTGTTGGACCACCGATATCAATATTTTCAATTGCATCAGCAAATGTCACATCAGGTTTAGCAACTGTTTCTTTAAATGGGTATAAGTTTACAACAACAAAGTCGATTGGCTGAATGCCTAATTCATTCATCTGCGCCACATGCGTTTGATTATCACGTACTGCAAGTAAACCACCATGGATGTTTGGATGTAATGTTTTCACACGTCCATCCATAATTTCTGGGAAACCTGTTACTTCAGAAATCCCGATGACTTGTAAGCCGTTTTCTTCTAATAATCTTTTCGTTCCGCCTGTTGAAATAACTTCAATCCCTTGTTCAAGTAATCCTTTAACAAATTCTACAACGCCTGTTTTATTCGAAACACTTACTAATGCACGCTTTTTCATTTATCCTTCACCCCTAGTTGAATGTTATTTAACAGTTGGCTCTTCTATAAATTGAACGATTTCGTTCACCGTATCTACGTACAATCTATGTTCAACTTGCTGAATTTTCTTTTGTAAACTCTCTCTCGTATCCGTTTCAGAAACTGTTACTGCTTCTTGTGCGATAATTGGTCCTGTATCCATCCCTGCATCTACATAATGAATTGTCACACCAGTTACTTTCACACCCGCTTCTAATGCTTGACCAACAGCATCTTTCCCTGGAAAACTCGGTAATAATGATGGATGAATGTTAATGATTTTCCCACCATAGGCTTCTAATAATGTTGATCCGATAAGACGCATATATCCTGCCAAAATAACACAATCAATCTCGTATTCTCGCAGTTTTTTTAATATCTCATTTTCAAATACTTCTTTTGATTCATATTCTTTCGCTGAAAAAGCAAAGCATGGAACATGATGATAATGCGCTCGTCCGATAACACGTGCCTCAGGTTGATCACATACTAGCAAACTAATTTCAGCATGTAATCTTTTTTCTTCCACTGCATTAATTAGTGCTTGGAAGTTAGAGCCGCTTCCAGAGGCAAAGACCGCCAATCTACTCATAGTTCTGCGCCTCCATTAAAAGTAACACCTGATCCTTTCACAGTACGTCCAATAATATGTGCTTTTTCTCCTTGTTCTGCAAGAAGTTGAACAACATCTTTTGCATCTTCTTCTTTTACTGCAACTACCATACCAATACCCATGTTAAAAATATTGAACATTTCTTTTTCTTCTAATTCTCCAACCTCTTGAAGCAAGCTAAAAATCGGTTGAACTTGCCAAGAACCTAGTTCAATTTCTGCACCGATTCCTTCCGGCAACATGCGTGGAATATTTTCAATAAAGCCGCCACCTGTAATATGTGCCATGCCATACACTTCATACTTTTTCAATAGTTCTAAAATAGGTTTGACATAAATTTTCGTCGGTTTTAATAGTTCTTCACCAAGAGGTAGTTCTAAGCGACCCTGTATACGATCTAAAGATAGCTGTCCGTCTTCCAATAACACTTTTCGTACTAAAGAATACCCGTTACTATGAATACCACTAGATGCTAAACCAATTAATGCATGACCAGCTTCAATAGACTGACCTGTTACAATTTTCTTTTTATCAACAATTCCAACAGTAAAACCAGCTAAGTCATACTCTTCAGTGGAATACATACCTGGCATCTCAGCTGTTTCTCCGCCAATTAGCGCACAGCCAGCTTGGCGACAACCTTCTGATATACCTTTGACGATGTTTTCAATTTTACTAGGTTCTGCTTTACCGCAAGCAATGTAATCAAGGAAGAAAAGCGGTTCTGCCCCTTGGACAACAATATCATTTACACACATCGCTACTGCATCAATACCAATTGTGTCATGTTTATCCATCATAAAAGCGAGCATTAATTTTGTACCCACGCCGTCTGTTCCAGATACTAATACAGGTTCTTCTAATGCAAATTTTGATAGATCAAACATACCTCCAAAACCGCCAAGACCGCCTAGTACTTCTTTTCTCATTGTTGTTTGTACGTGTTTTTTCATGCGAGATACCGCTTCATATCCAGCTTCAATATCTACTCCTGCTTGCTTATATGCATTCGCCATCGTTTTTTACACCTCGTCTTTTAATTTCTCCCACCCAAGCGGGCACTCTCTTTATAGAGTATGTTTTAGGAAAAAGCTAGCTTCTACTTAAAATGAAGTAGAAGCTTCTCGCCTTTTTATTTCATACTTTCTAAAAGCTCTTGCTCATAATCATAAAGAGCTGTTGGATAATCTCCATTAAAGTAAGCCATACATAAGCCGCCGTATTTCCCTTCATATGGACGTCCAATTGCATCTACTAAGCCATCTTCACTTAAAAATGTTAAAGAATCTGCACCGATGATTTGACGTATTTCTTCTACAGAGTTATTTGCTGCAATTAATTCTTTTCTCGTTTGAATATCAATTCCATAGAAACATGGATACTTAAGTGGCGGAGAAGCAATTCTCACATGTACTTCTGTCGCTCCTGCCTCACGAAGCATGCGCACAATACGTTTACTTGTTGTTCCTCGTACAATGGAATCGTCAATCATTACAACACGCTTTCCTTCAACCACGCCTCGTACTGCTGAAAGCTTCATTTTTACCCCTTGCTCACGCAATTCTTGAGAAGGTTGGATAAAGGTACGACCAACGTAACGATTTTTAATTAATCCTAATTCGTATGGAATTCCTGTTGCTTCTGCATAACCGATCGCTGCCGAAATACTAGAGTCTGGAACACCTGTTACAACATCTGCTTCAATTGGAGCTTCCATCGCTAAACGTTTTCCCATATTTTTACGTGCTGCATGAACGTTAATGCCAGCAATATTAGAATCTGGACGAGCAAAGTAAATGTATTCCATACTACAAATTGCATGATCTACTTCGTTTGTAAAACGATCTACTTGAATCCCCTCATCATTAATGATAAGTAGTTCTCCAGGTTCTACATCACGAATGTATGTTGCACCAACTACATCAAAAGCACATGTTTCAGATGCTACGACATACGCATCTCCCATTTTCCCAATTGAAAGTGGTCGGAATCCATTCGGATCTAGTGCAACAATCATTTCGTTTCCTGTTAGTAAAAGATACGCAAATGCGCCTTTTACTTTGTTCAAAGCATCTTTTACGCTCTCGATTAGTGAACCTTTTGTATTGCGTTTAATTAAATGAAGCAGTACTTCTGTATCTGAACTTGTTTGAAAAATACTTCCTTCTGCCTCTAATTCACGGCGAAGCATTTTTGCGTTAATTAAATTTCCGTTGTGAGCTAACGCCATACTATGATCAGAGAAACGGAATAGTAATGGTTGCACATTTGCTACTTCACTTCCGCCTGCTGTCGCATAGCGCACGTGTCCAATTGCTGATTTTCCATTTAAGCCTTCTAGCTCACCTCTTGAAAACACTTCTGATACTAAACCTAACCCCTTATGGCCAACAATTTTCTCCCCGTTATTGACAACAATGCCCGCGCCTTCTTGTCCACGGTGCTGCAAACTATGCAATCCGTAGTACGTAACTTGTGCTGCATTTTCATGCCCCCAAATTCCGAAAACGCCACATTCTTCATTTAACCCCTTTATTTCAGCAAGCATGGGATTGCCCCTTTCCAAGCCTTTCTCATTTCATCAACATTTGCTGTAAGTAATACTTCATTTTCTTCATTATGAATGGTTACTTCATTTGTATTTGTGACTTCTCCAACTTGAATTGCTTCTACTGATTTCTCAAACGCTTCTTGCTGTTCACGTTTTACTGTTACAACAAAACGAGATTGTGATTCTGCGAATAATGCCGCTATTGCTTCCCCAGCTAATTTCACGGTAGCACCTAAGCCTTTAGCACCGATTGCACTTTCAGAAATTGCAACTGCCAATCCGCCTTCTGCAACATCATGTGCAGATTGAACAAGTCCTGCTTGAATTGCTTCTAGTAATTGCTTTTGGCGTTTTAATTCTACTTCTAAATCGATGCTTGGTGATTGTCCAAAGATTTTACCGTATACCATCTTTTGCAATTCACTTCCGCCAAATTCAGCTTTCGTTTCACCAATTACATAAATTAGGTCACCAGCTTGCTTAAATTCTTGTGTTGTTACATGTTTTAAGTCATGAACAAGACCTACCATACCAACAGTCGGTGTTGGATATACAGCTTCACCGCTACGTTCGTTGTACATTGATACGTTTCCGCCGATAACTGGAGTTTGTAGTGTACGACAAGCTTCACTCATACCATCTACTGACTTCTCAATTTGCCAGAAAATCTCTGGCTTTTCCGGGTTACCAAAGTTTAAGCAATCTGTGATTGCAAGTGGTTCTCCGCCAGAACATACGATATTACGCGCTGCTTCTGCTACTGCAATCTTACCGCCCATTTCAGGATCTAAGTAAATGTAGCGAGAGTTACAGTCTGTTGTCATTGCTAATGCTTTCTCTGTACCACGTACACGTACAACTGCCGCATCTGATCCAGGTGTAACGACTGTGCTTGTGCGCACTTGATAATCATATTGATCATATACCCACTCTTTACTTGCAATCGTTGGTTGTTGTAATAGAGCTAGTAATGTCTCTTTATTGTTATCTACTTTCGGTGTTTCCATCTTCATTTCTTGGAACTCTTTAAAGTAAGCTGCTTCTTTTGAATGCTTATGATAAATTGGTGCTTCTTCTGCTAATGCATCCGCAGGTACTTCTGCTACCATTTCACCTTTATGGAATAAGCGAAGCATTTTATCTTCAGTTACTTTTCCCATCGTGACTGCCGCAAGTCCGTACTTTTCAAATAAATCTACAATCTCTTGCTCTCTACCTTTTTTCACCACAATCAACATACGTTCTTGCGATTCAGATAACATCATTTCATATGGCGTCATACCTGTTTCACGCTGTGGTACATCGTCTAAATACATTTCGATACCCATTCCTGCTTTACTTGCCATTTCCGCAGAAGATGATGTTAAACCTGCAGCTCCCATATCTTGAATTCCAACAAGAGCATCAGATTGGATCAGCTCTAGGCATGCTTCAATAAGAAGTTTCTCCATAAATGGATCGCCTACTTGTACTGCTGGGCGTTTTGCTTCTGAACTCTCAGATAGTTCTTCCGATGCGAAAGTTGCACCGTGAATACCGTCGCGTCCTGTTGAAGCACCTACGTACATAACCGTATTACCAGCACCGTGCGCTTGCCCTTTTTTAATATCTTCATGATTAATTAAACCAACGCACATTGCATTTACAAGTGGGTTTCCTTCGTAACACGGATCAAACTGTACTTCTCCGCCCACAGTTGGAATACCGATGCAGTTACCGTATCCTGCAATTCCTGCAACTACTTCTTCAAATAAATATTTTACGCGTGGTGATTGTAGTTCACCGAAGCGAAGTGAGTTTAATAATGCTACTGGACGTGCTCCCATAGAGAATACATCGCGAATAATACCACCAACACCCGTTGCCGCGCCTTGATATGGCTCAATTGCTGAAGGGTGATTATGACTTTCCATTTTAAATACAACCGCTTGGTTATCACCGATATCTACAATTCCTGCACCTTCTCCAGGTCCTTGTAGTACACGCTCTCCTGTTGTTGGAAACTTACGAAGAACCGGTTTTGAGTTTTTATAACTACAGTGCTCTGACCACATAACAGAGAAAAGACCTGTTTCTGTGTAGTTCGGCAAACGACCTAAAATCTTTTCAACCATGGCAAACTCTTCGTCTGTTAGCCCCATTTCCGCATATATACGTTCTTCTTTAATTTGTGTTGGATTTGGTTCAAGCATTAACGACATATGTTTCCCTCCAATGTTTCAAAATAGATTGAAAGACTTTTAACCCTTCAGCGCCGCCAAGCAATTCACTCACAGCACGCTCTGGATGTGGCATCATGCCAAGTACATTTCCTTTTTCATTTACAATACCTGCAATATCTGAAACGCTTCCGTTTGGATTGTCTACATAACGGAATGCAATTTGGTTCTTTTCTTCTAATTCTTTAAGAGTTGCTTCATCGCAGTAGTAATTTCCTTCGCCATGTGCGATTGGAATATCGATCACTTCACCTTTTTCATATTGTGACGTAAACATTGTTTCATTATTTTCCACACGTAACTGAACTGTACGGCACATAAACTTCAAGTTTTCATTTCGCATTAATGCACCTGGTAGCAATCCTGATTCAACTAAAATTTGGAATCCATTACATACACCTAAAATCGGCTTTCCTTGCTCAGCAGCTTTTTGCACTGCTTTCATTGCATTAGCAAATCGAGAAATGGCACCGCAGCGAAGGTAATCCCCGTAAGAGAAACCTCCTGGTAATAGGATTGCATCATATTCATCTAAATTCTCTGCATCATGCCAAACGTAGTCTACTTCTTCGCCAAGCTCATCTTTAATTGCATGAAACATATCAACATCACAGTTCGAACCTGGAAAAACGATTACGGCAAATTTCACTGTGCGACAACCTCCTCAACTTCGTAACGGAAATCTTCCATTACTACGTTCGCTAATAGCTTTTCACACATTTCTTTTACCTTGCTATCCAGATCAGTTACTGATTTATCGATTGTTAACTCCATATATTTACCGATGCGGACATCTTGTACTTCTGTGAAGGAAAGACTGTGAAGAGCACCTTTCACTGCTGTTCCTTGTGGATCTAATACGCTCTCTCTTAATGTTACATATACCTTAACTTTATACATGTGAAGCTCCCCCTAAACGTTTTAAAATTTCTTCATATGCCTCTGTTAAATTCCCTAAATCACGGCGGAATACATCTTTATCAAATTTCTCATTGCTCTCTTCATCCCATAAACGGCAAGTATCTGGTGAAATTTCATCGGCTAATACGATTTCGCCTTCTTCCGTTACACCAAACTCTAATTTAAAATCTACTAATCTTACACGACAGCTTGCGAAGTGCTCAATCAATACTTGATTGATTTGTAGAGCTTTTTCTCGTAATATACTTACTTGCTCTGGCGTTGCAACGTTTAACACACGAATATGATCTTCTGTTACAAGCGGATCTCCTAAATCATCATCTTTGTAGTAAAATTCTACGATTGGTGCTGCAAGTACAGTTCCTTCTTCCATTCCTAATCGTTTTGAAAGACTTCCTGCAATTACGTTTCTTGTGACGACTTCTAATGGAATAATACTTACCTTCTTCACAAGTTGTTCTGTATCTGACAGCTTCTCAACAAAATGTGTTTTAATTCCTACTTCTTGTAACTTTCTGAATAAAAGAGTTGTAATCTCATTGTTCAGACGACCTTTTCCTGTAATCGTCGCTTTTTTCTCCCCATTGAAAGCAGTAGCACTATCTTTGTACTCTACCCAAACCATATCTGCTGCTTCTGTACGATAAATTCTTTTTGCCTTACCTTCATACAGCAATTCTAGCTTTTGCATTTCGCAAGCCCCCTGTAGTTTGAAAAATATGAATAGTGTATTTATAAAGAATGGCACAGAATGACTCTATTCTGTGCCATATAAAATTCTCAGCTTAGTTTAATCCAAGACGTTCAAAGATTGTATCAACGTGTTGCAGGTGATGCTCATAGTTGAAGCACTCGTTGATTTCTTCTTGTGTTAACTTGCTTGTAATACGCTCATCTGCTTCTACAAGCTCTTTAAATTGTACTTGTGTCTCCCAAGCTTCCATCGCTTTAGGCTGTACGATATCGTAAGCTTCTTCACGTACCATACCTTTATCGATTAGCGTAAGCATTACGCGTTGAGAGTAAATTAAACCGTATGTTCTTTGCATATTGCGCTTCATGTTTTCTGGGAATACCGTTAAGTTTTTCACGATATTACCAAAGCGATTTAACATGTAGTTTAATGCGATTGTTACATCTGGTAAGATAATACGTTCTGCAGAAGAATGTGAGATGTCACGTTCATGCCATAATGGCACATTCTCGTAAGATGTCATCATATAACCACGGATAACACGAGCTAAACCAGTCATATTTTCAGAACCGATTGGATTTCGTTTATGTGGCATTGCAGAAGAACCTTTTTGTCCTTTCGCAAATGACTCTTCCACTTCACGTGTTTCACTCTTTTGTAAACCGCGAATTTCAACCGCCATCTTCTCAATTGATGTTGCGATTAATGCAAGTGTTGACATGTAATGTGCATGACGATCACGTTGCAATGTTTGTGTTGAAATCGGAGCTGCTTCTAACCCTAAGTTTTCACAAACATATTTTTCTACGAATGGATTAATGTTCGCGTATGTACCAACTGCACCAGACAATTTACCAACGCGAACTGTATCAGCTGCTTGTTTAAAACGTTCTAAGTTACGTTTCATTTCTTCATACCAAAGACCAAGTTTTAAGCCAAATGTTGTTGGTTCTGCATGAACACCGTGCGTTCTTCCCATCATAATTGTGTACTTATGCTCTTTTGCTTTGTTAGCTAAAATAGTAATAAAATTTTCTAAGTCGTTTAGTAAAATGTCATTTGCTTGTTTTAAGATATAAGATAAAGCTGTATCTACTACGTCTGTAGATGTTAGACCATAATGAACCCATTTGCGTTCTTCACCTAATGCTGGTGTTTCTGATACAGCACGAGTGAAAGCAACTACATCATGACGTGTTTCTTTTTCAATCTCATAAATACGCTCCATATCGAATGATGCATGTTCACGAATTTTTTTCACATCTTCTTTTGGGATATCACCAAGTTCAGCCCATGCTTCACATGCCAAAATTTCAACTTCTAACCATGCTTTAAATTTGTTTTCTTCCGTCCAAATCGCACCCATCTCAGGGCGTGTATAACGACTAATCATCTTTTTCCCTCCAAAAGTTGTTCTTGATGGCCCCAAATATGCAAACCCTGCGCTTTTTCTAAAGCAACTTCAATATTTTCATTTAAAATATTTACATGCCCCATTTTACGCTGCGGCTTTGCTTCTTCTTTTCCATACAAGTGTAAATAGCACCCGGTTAATCTATTCACTTGCTTTAGGACCCCTTCTATATGTTCGCCTAAAATGTTTACCATGACAACTGGTTTTAACAAATTTGTTTCTCCTAGAGGTAAATTACAGATTGCTCGAATATGTTGCCCAAATTGACTTGTTTCACATGCATCGATTGTATAATGTCCTGAATTGTGAGGTCTTGGTGCTAATTCATTAATATAAATCTCACCATCTGCCGTAGCAAACATCTCTACCGCCAGTGTTCCCACAAGCTGAAGTTCATCCGCAAGTACCTGCGCATATTCGATTCCTTTTTGTGAAAGTTCTTCTGTAATGCGGGCTGGTACGATAGATTCATGTAAGATGTTATTCACGTGAATATTTTCAGCAACTGGAAACACCTTCGTTTCACCACTGACACTGCGAGTTACAATAACTGATATTTCTTTTTCAAATGGCACCCATTTTTCTAAAATGCATTCAGCTTGACTCACAAGCTCCCTCGCTCTTTCAACATCGGCTTCGCTTCTTAAAACAACTTGCCCTTTCCCGTCATATCCCCCTGTTGTTGTTTTTAACACACAAGGAAAGGAAAGTTCCGTAATTGCTTCTAAAAGTTCATCTTGCTTCTGCACGAGTCTATATGGTGCGACTGGTAAGCCAACACTTACGATTGCATTCTTTTCTGTAAAACGATTTTGCGTTTTATTTAATAACTGACTACCTTGTGGCAAATACGCATGTTTTTCGAGCCATTGTAAACATCTATAATCAATATTTTCAAATTCATATGTGATAACATCGCTTATTTCCGCTAAATGCTGAATCGCTTTCAAATCATCATATGCTGCAACAATTTCAATATCAGCAACTTGTGCACATGGTGAATGTTTTGCCGGATCTAGTACAGCAATCTTATAACCCATTTCTTTCGCTGCTAGCGCCATCATTCTTCCAAGCTGGCCACCACCAATGATTCCAATTGTTTTTCCCGGTAAAATGATTCTTGTCATATCAGCTCACTACCTTCACGCACATTTTTCTCAATTGCTTCTCGTCTCAATTCTAATGCATCATGTATGTCATCATGAAATGATCCAAGTATTTGTGCTGCAAGTAGTCCTGCATTTGTTGCACCAGCCTTACCAATCGCAACCGTTGCAACTGGAACTCCTCCTGGCATCTGAACGATAGACAGTAACGAATCTAAACCATTTAACGCTTTTGATTGAACAGGAACACCGATTACAGGAAGATTTGTCTTCGCTGCAACCATCCCTGGTAAATGAGCGGCTCCTCCAGCTCCAGCAATAATAACTTTTAATCCACGTTCACGAGCTGTTTCTGCATATTCAAACATATAATCTGGAGTCCGATGAGCGGATACAACTTTCTTCTCATACGGAATGTGTAATTCATCTAAAATGTCACAAGCATATTTCATTGTTTCCCAGTCTGACGTGCTTCCCATTATGATTCCAACTAGTGATTTCATATTAGAATTCCCCCGATTCAAATAAAAAAAGCCTGAAATAGAACATTTTCTCTTTTACTATGAGAGAAAGCGCTCTACTCAGGCATACGTATCCCTTGTGAATAGAAAAATACCGAGTGACTTTCCCTCATAGTCTAACGAATAACGGTCGTTAGGTAGAGACTTGCAGGCCATATCCCCGCGATTATATGAGGTGCGATATAATATTGTTTCTATGGATATATTAACAATATTCCATAAGTAATGTCAATAAATAATCGAATGTTTTTTTATTAGTTGTTGATAACGTTCGTGTTTTAGTTATATTCAAAAGGAGAAGTGAAAATATATACATGTATGCAAGGAAATTAAGATAACAATTCAAGAATATATACATAAAATGATTCATTCGATAATATTACAGATTGAACTCCTCTACATGAACTTGAGTTTTGGAATGCTACTGTTTCTATCAAAACCAAAACCCGTCCTCTCGATAAAGTTGTTTAATTTCGAATTCGTTTTTCAATCAAGGAAGGGGGTAATTAAGCGACACTATATGTTTAGAATAAAAAATAAGAAGTTTAGGAAGAACAAATAACAATGAAAAAGAATAAAGAGTCAAAAGCCTATGCAATAGGTGATGATCGTTTTTATGAAGTTGTTATTAGCAATCATAAAGATATTGCTGTCTTGTGGTTCAGGGATACCGCAGGATATAGTACTGAGGAAATGGACCAGTTTAGTGTATGGGAATTTCCATTAGATAAAAAAGTATTTATTAGGGATTATGGAGAAATATCTGCAAGAGAATTAATTCAAGAAGTAATTCAAAGCGAAGTTTTTCGCGGTGTTCCAATAGTTGCTTTTGAAAAGAAAATTGAAAATGATTATTTTGAAAACTGGCATTCTTACTTTAAAATAGAAAAACCTACCGATTAAGATGTTTTTGACCTAAAGGGTGCTTTAAATAAGATTATCGTTAAATTAATAAATTGGTTAGCTTTCAATAGAGAGTTTAAAACCACAAAAAAAACCTAAGTCGAAACGACTTAGGTTTTTGCTTGGCGATGTCCTACTCTCACAGGGACAAGGTCCCAACTACCATCGGCGCTAGAGAGCTTAACTTCCGTGTTCGGTATGGGAACGGGTGTGACCTCTCTGCCATCATCACCAAACTATTGAAGGCATATTCCTTCAAAACTAGATAACATTGCTTCATATTATATGGTTAAGTCCTCGATCTATTAGTATTCGTCAGCTCCACATGTCACCATGCTTCCACCTCGAACCTATCAACCTGATCATCTTTCAGGGATCTTACTAGCTTACGCTATGGGAAATCTCATCTTGAGGGGGGCTTCATGCTTAGATGCTTTCAGCACTTATCCCTTCCGCACATAGCTACCCAGCTATGCCCTTGGCAGAACAACTGGTACACCAGCGGTGCGTCCATCCCGGTCCTCTCGTACTAAGGACAGCTCCTCTCAAATTTCCTACGCCCACGACGGATAGGGACCGAACTGTCTCACGACGTTCTGAACCCAGCTCGCGTACCGCTTTAATGGGCGAACAGCCCAACCCTTGGGACCGACTACAGCCCCAGGATGCGATGAGCCGACATCGAGGTGCCAAACCTCCCCGTCGATGTGGACTCTTGGGGGAGATAAGCCTGTTATCCCCGGGGTAGCTTTTATCCGTTGAGCGATGGCCCTTCCATGCGGAACCACCGGATCACTAAGCCCGACTTTCGTCCCTGCTCGACTTGTAGGTCTCGCAGTCAAGCTCCCTTATGCCTTTGCACTCTACGAATGATTTCCAACCATTCTGAGGGAACCTTTGGGCGCCTCCGTTACACTTTAGGAGGCGACCGCCCCAGTCAAACTGCCCACCTGACACTGTCTCCCGGGTCGATAAGACCCGTAGGTTAGAATTTCAATACAGTCAGGGCGGTATCCCACCAGCGCCTCCACCGAAGCTAGCGCTCCGGCTTCAAAGGCTCCCGCCTATCCTGTACAAACTGTACCAAAATTCAATATCAGGCTACAGTAAAGCTCCACGGGTCTTTCCGTCCTGTCGCGGGTAACCTGCATCTTCACAGGTACTATAATTTCACCGAGTCTCTGGTTGAGACAGTGCCCAAATCGTTACACCTTTCGTGCGGGTCGGAACTTACCCGACAAGGAATTTCGCTACCTTAGGACCGTTATAGTTACGGCCGCCGTTTACTGGGGCTTCAGTTCAGAGCTTCGCTTGCGCTAACCCCTCTCCTTAACCTTCCAGCACCGGGCAGGTGTCAGCCCCTATACTTCGCCTTACGGCTTCGCAGAGACCTGTGTTTTGCTAAACAGTCGCTTGGGCCTATTCACTGCGGCTTTCCGTTAAGAAAGCACCCCTTCTCCCGAAGTTACGGGGTCATTTTGCCGAGTTCCTTAACCAGAGTTCTCTCGCACACCTTAGGATTCTCTCCTCGCCTACCTGTGTCGGTTTGCGGTACAGGCACCTTTATCTCGCTAGAAGCTTTTCTTGGCAGCGGGAATCAAAGACTTCGCTCCATAAGGAGCTTCCCCATCACAGCTCAGCCTTCACGATAAGCGGATTTGCCTACTTATCAGCCTAACTGCTTGGACGTGCACAACCAATCGCACGCTTCTTCTATCCTTCTGCGTCCCTCCATTGCTCAAACGATAAAGAGGTGGTACAGGAATATCAACCTGTTGTCCATCGCCTACGCCTGTCGGCCTCGGCTTAGGTCCTGACTAACCCTGAGCGGACGAGCCTTCCTCAGGAAACCTTAGGCATTCGGTGGACGGGATTCTCACCCGTCTTTCGCTACTCATACCGGCATTCTCACTTCTAAGCACTCCACCAGTCCTTCCGGTCTGACTTCACTGTCCTTAGAACGCTCCCCTACCACTGATACCATAGGTATCAATCCGCAGCTTCGGTGGTGTATTTAGCCCCGGTACATTTTCGGCGCAGAGTCACTCGACTAGTGAGCTATTACGCACTCTTTAAATGGTGGCTGCTTCTAAGCCAACATCCTAGTTGTCTAAGCAACTCCACATCCTTTTCCACTTAATACACACTTTGGGACCTTAGCTGGCGGTCTGGGCTGTTTCCCTTTTGACTACGGATCTTATCACTCGCAGTCTGACTCCTAAGGATAAGTCATTGGCATTCGGAGTTTGACTGAATTCGGTAATCCGATGAGGACCCTAGTTCAATCAGTGCTCTACCTCCAAGACTCTTACACTTAAGGCTAGCCTAAAGCTATTTCGGGAGAACCAGCTATCTCCAGGTTCGATTGGAATTTCTCCGCTACCCACACCTCATCCCCGCACTTTTCAACGTGCGTGGGTTCGCCTCCATTCAGTGTTACCTGAACTTCACCCTGGACATGGGTAGATCACCTGGTTTCGGGTCTACGACCACGTACTAAACGCCCTATTCAGACTCGCTTTCGCTACGGCTCCGCCTCTTCAGCTTAACCTCGCACGGGATCGTAACTCGCCGGTTCATTCTACAAAAGGCACGCCATCACCCATTAACGGGCTCTGACTATTTGTAGGCACACGGTTTCAGGATCTCTTTCACTCCCCTTCCGGGGTGCTTTTCACCTTTCCCTCACGGTACTGGTTCACTATCGATCACTAGGTAGTATTTAGCCTTGGGAGATGGTCCTCCCGGATTCCGACGGAATTTCACGTGTTCCGCCGTACTCAGGATACATTCAAGAGAGAACGAAGTTTCGACTACGGGGTTGTTACCCTCTGTGACGAGCCTTTCCAGACTGCTTCGTCTACCTCGTTCCTTTGTAACTCCGTATAGAATGTCCTACAACCCCAAGAGGCAAGCCTCTTGGTTTGGGCTAGATTCCGTTTCGCTCGCCGCTACTCAGGAAATCGCATTTGCTTTCTCTTCCTCCAGGTACTTAGATGTTTCAGTTCCCTGGGTCTGTCTTCCTTACCCTATGTATTCAGGTAAGGATACCATACCATTACGTATAGTGGGTTTCCCCATTCGGAAATCTTCGGATCAAAGCTTACTTACAGCTCCCCGAAGCATATCGGCGTTAGTCCCGTCCTTCATCGACTCCTAGTGTCAAGGCATCCACCGTGCGCCCTTTCTAACTTAACCAAACTAAAATTAAAAAATATGAGCTACACTGTTATCTAGTTTTCAAAGAACATACATTTATTTCTGAGAGATAGTTCTCTCAAAACTGAACAAAACGAAACACGGAAACTTATATTGATGAACAGCGTTCATCAATTCTCCATAGAAAGGAGGTGATCCAGCCGCACCTTCCGATACGGCTACCTTGTTACGACTTCACCCCAATCATCTGTCCCACCTTAGGCGGCTGGCTCCATAAAGGTTACCCCACCGACTTCGGGTGTTACAAACTCTCGTGGTGTGACGGGCGGTGTGTACAAGGCCGGGAACGTATTCACCGCGGCATGCTGATCCGCGATTACTAGCGATTCCAGCTTCATGTAGGCGAGTTGCAGCCTACAATCCGAACTGAGAACGGTTTTATGAGATTAGCTCCACCTCGCGGTCTTGCAGCTCTTTGTACCGTCCATTGTAGCACGTGTGTAGCCCAGGTCATAAGGGGCATGATGATTTGACGTCATCCCCACCTTCCTCCGGTTTGTCACCGGCAGTCACCTTAGAGTGCCCAACTTAATGATGGCAACTAAGATCAAGGGTTGCGCTCGTTGCGGGACTTAACCCAACATCTCACGACACGAGCTGACGACAACCATGCACCACCTGTCACTCTGCTCCCGAAGGAGAAGCCCTATCTCTAGGGTTGTCAGAGGATGTCAAGACCTGGTAAGGTTCTTCGCGTTGCTTCGAATTAAACCACATGCTCCACCGCTTGTGCGGGCCCCCGTCAATTCCTTTGAGTTTCAGCCTTGCGGCCGTACTCCCCAGGCGGAGTGCTTAATGCGTTAACTTCAGCACTAAAGGGCGGAAACCCTCTAACACTTAGCACTCATCGTTTACGGCGTGGACTACCAGGGTATCTAATCCTGTTTGCTCCCACGCTTTCGCGCCTCAGTGTCAGTTACAGACCAGAAAGTCGCCTTCGCCACTGGTGTTCCTCCATATCTCTACGCATTTCACCGCTACACATGGAATTCCACTTTCCTCTTCTGCACTCAAGTCTCCCAGTTTCCAATGACCCTCCACGGTTGAGCCGTGGGCTTTCACATCAGACTTAAGAAACCACCTGCGCGCGCTTTACGCCCAATAATTCCGGATAACGCTTGCCACCTACGTATTACCGCGGCTGCTGGCACGTAGTTAGCCGTGGCTTTCTGGTTAGGTACCGTCAAGGTGCCAGCTTATTCAACTAGCACTTATTCTTCCCTAACAACAGAGTTTTACGACCCGAAAGCCTTCATCACTCACGCGGCGTTGCTCCGTCAGACTTTCGTCCATTGCGGAAGATTCCCTACTGCTGCCTCCCGTAGGAGTCTGGGCCGTGTCTCAGTCCCAGTGTGGCCGATCACCCTCTCAGGTCGGCTACGCATCGTTGCCTTGGTGAGCCGTTACCTCACCAACTAGCTAATGCGACGCGGGTCCATCCATAAGTGACAGCCGAAGCCGCCTTTCAATTTCGCACCATGTGGTGCAAAATGTTATCCGGTATTAGCCCCGGTTTCCCGGAGTTATCCCAGTCTTATGGGCAGGTTACCCACGTGTTACTCACCCGTCCGCCGCTAACTTCATAAGAGCAAGCTCTTAATTCATTCGCTCGACTTGCATGTATTAGGCACGCCGCCAGCGTTCATCCTGAGCCAGGATCAAACTCTCCAATAAAGTTAGTTTGTCTAGCATCTAAAATAAAAATTGACGTTTCACGTTGTTTGTTTCGTTCAGTTTTCAAAGAACTTGTTTGTCGCTCATTTGCGACTTCCTTATGTTAACATTTTCATGTTTCAATGTCAACTAAGTTTTTTATTTTGTTTGTCGCGTTTTGCGTTGTTGCTATCGGCGACTCGTATAATATTACACCTCTAGATACTAATCGTCAATACCTTTTTATAAAGATATTCATTTTATTTTTTTGTGTTACTTTACTACGAGAAAAACACATTGAAATTGAACTAGATAGAAAACATTTTCACCTTCTATCTATTAATCTGCTTCTATCAGCTAACTTTTCATTCTCTTACTCAATTCTTGATTCTTAGAAAGCATCCACAATACTCTTATATTCCATTACTTATAACCCACCTCTTCTAGATTCTATATATCTTTTCATTAGAACTGACAACCTTATTTTAACAATTAATAGTATATAATTAGATAGCGATTGCACCTTTTATCCCGCATTACCAGGCCATACTACAACCTTTGTTTATACTATCAATAAAACTCTATTAGAAGCAGGTGAAAATATGGAAGATATCCGTATACTTATAGCAGACGATGAAAAAGAAATACGAGATTTATTAAAAAAATATCTAGAACGAGAATTATATACCGTTGATATCGCTATAAATGGTGAAGAAGCTCTTCACTTATTTAATCAAAATAAATATAACCTCATCATACTAGATCTGATGATGCCTAAAATTGATGGTATCGAAGTATGTAGAAGACTTAGAAATAAAACAAATATCCCAATATTAATGCTTACTGCTAAAGATCATGAAGTGGATAAAATTTTAGGCTTAAGCATAGGGGCAGACGATTATATCACAAAACCTTTCAGTATTAATGAAGTTGTCGCTAGAGTAAAAGCTCTTATGAGACGTTTTTTAGTATTAGGCAGTAATGCTAACACAATGGAACAAGCACTTCTAAAATTTAAAGGACTAACAATCGATATAAAAAAGTACACAGTTAACGTAGATGGTAAAGAACTCTCTTTAACCGGAAAAGAACTAGAACTCCTAAAATTTTTCGCTTTAAATCCTGAACAAGTTTTTACAAAAACGCAGCTCTTTCGTAATGTTTGGGACAGTAATTATATAGAAGATGACAATACCGTCATGGTACATATTAGAAAACTTAGAAAGAAAATAGAAGTTGATCCTTCAAATCCTAAATTCATCCAAACTGTCTGGGGCATTGGTTATAAATTTATAGGTGAGAAGAATGAAGGTTGATAAAATTCTCTACCTAATCCTATTACAGTTTCTAATCATTACTGGACTTCTATTTATAGATATGGTTCATACGTTAAAATTAATTTTATCCGTTATCCTTATCGCTATAACAATAAATCTTTTCTTTATAAGACTTCATTTTACTCAAAATCGGAAAGCCATGGTTACTAAATTAAGACGTGTAATTAACGGCAATTTACATACACGGCTATATACAAATAACGATCATTCACTAGATGATGTCATTTTTTCTATCAATGAGTTAATAACCGAGCTAGAAAAAGTGCAAGTTGAGGCCAAAAAGTCTCAACTTGCTAGAAAACAACTTCTATCTAGTATCTCACATGATATACGAACACCTCTTACTTCCATTATTGGATATATTGACGCATTAAAAGATGATATAGCTGCTTCAGAGGAAGAAAAGCGGGAATATCTTGACATACTCTCAAATAAATCAAATGGCTTGAAACACTTAGTTGATGAAATATTTAATATGGCAAAGCTTGATGCAGATGAATTTCCATTAAAGAAAGAACAACTTGATTTTTCAGAGATTACTAGAGAATCACTAATTGAGTTTTTACCCGAACTATCACAACATGGTATTGAGTTACAAGTTAATATCCCAGAAGAACCTTGCCCCATTACGGCAGATTCTCTTAGTCTTATGCGGATTATAAATAATCTCATAAAGAATGCTATATATTACGGAAAACCCGGAAAGGTATTGGGGATAGAACTCTTAGAAACCACTACTGAATATCAATTGCTCATTTGGGATAAAGGCCCTGGTATTTCAACAGATGATCTAGAGAACGTATTTGAAAGAATGTACCGAAGTGACCAATCAAGAAATCCCTCGCATGGTGGAAGTGGCTTAGGACTCGCTATTTCGAAAGCACTCGTAGAAAAAAACGGAGGCCAAATTTGGGTAGAAAGTATTCCGTGGGAAAGAACCACCTTTGGATTTTCTATTCCAAAACAAACCATTTTTAAGAAATAGTTAAGAAATGATTAAGTAGCAGTTAAATCCTCCTTTTTATCATGTAATTAAGAGCTTATGGAAAGCAGGTGTTTCAAAATGAATGCAATTATAAAGACAACAAATCTCACTAAGATTTATGGCAAACAAAAATCAGTAGATAATCTAAATATAACTGTAAACCAAGGAGAGATTTATGGATTCATCGGGCGAAATGGTGCTGGTAAAACAACTACAATTCGAATGCTACTAGGATTAATAAAACCTACAAGTGGAAAAATCGAAATATTCGGAGCGGATTTGTTTCAGAATCAAAAAGAAATTTTGAGACGCATTGGTTCTATCGTTGAAGTCCCAGGATTTTATGAAAATCTTACCGCAAAGGAAAATTTATTAATTAACGCGAAAATCATTGGGGTCCACAAAAAAAATGCGATTGAAGAGGCTTTAGAAATTGTAGGACTAGAGCATGAAACCAAAAAACTAGTAGGAAAATATTCTTTAGGGATGAAACAGCGATTAGGAATCGCAAGAACCCTTCTCCATTATCCAGAACTATTAATATTAGATGAACCGACTAATGGTTTGGATCCAATTGGTATTAAAGAGATGCGAAAGCTCATTAAATCGTTAGCACAAGAAAGAAACATAACAATATTAATTTCCAGCCACATTTTAGCTGAAGTCGAACAGCTAGTAGACCATATGGGAATCATTCATGAAGGAAGGTTATTAGAGGAGATTTCTCTTGATACACTTCGAAAAACAAATCGTAAATACTTGGAATTCCAAGTAAATAACGATAATAAAGCTGTAATGCTATTAGAAAAACAATTTCATATTTCGGATTATGAGGTTCATGATGAAGGAAACATTCGAGTTTATTCCCACTTCGGGCAACAAGGGCAAATTAATAAAACATTTGTCCAAAACGATATTGAAGTATTAAAAATTATGATGAGCGAAGACAGATTAGAAGATTATTTCACCAAATTGGTTGGGGGTGGAACAATTGGTTAATCTACTATATACAGAACTATTAAAATTGAAACGTTCTAATATGTTCTTGATTAGTATTATTGGGGCGGCTGTAGCACCGTTTATGATAGTTTTAGCTTTTTATATAGAAATGAAAACAAAACCATCCGCTTCCCCTGCAAATTTTGATGCCCTTTTTATTAATGTTAATATGTATACTGTTTTATTTATGGGAGTTCTTCTATATGGAGTCGTTACCGCTTATCTCTTTAATCGTGAATACACAGAAAATACATTAAAAAACTTATTAACCATTCCTGTATCACGTTTTAATTTTATTATGAGTAAATTCACCCTTTTATTTATTTGGATTATGATACTGACTATAGTTGCATGGGGATTAACTTTACTATTAGGGCTATTAGGAGGTTTTCCTGGATTAAGCATCCTATTACTCTTTCAATTTTTGGTGAAATTTTTAATAGGCGGTGGATTCCTTTTTATTTTATCTTCCCCTATTGTACTGTTAACTCTTGTCATGAAGACTTATGTTCCGCCTATTATATTAACAATTGTTATAGCAATGGTAAATGTTCTAACTACAAGTTCAGAACACAAAGATTTGTTTCCTTGGACAGCTGCATTAGATATAGTAAATAACGAATTGCAACCGACATATCCTCCAGAATATTCTTATGTCATCATTGCCGCTACAGCTATTATCGGCTTTCTCGCAACAATATTCTATTTTAAAAAGGTTGATATTCATTAATTTATAAAGATAATAACTTTCTCTTTATGTCTCTATATACAGCATTCTCATTTAAATACTAGGAGGGAAATTATCAGCGATACAATCATTGCCTTCATACTTGGCATTGTAGAAGGACTGGCCGAATTCTTGCCTATCTCTTCTACTGGGCATCTTATATTAGTCGGACACTTATTAGGCTTTGAGGGAGAAAAAGCAAAAACATTTGAGATCGTTATACAATTAGGAGCGATTTTAGCTATTGCTGTTTTATATCATAAACGACTTGTTTCCTTATGTAACATTAAGCCTCTCTTGCAGAAAGAGAAAAAATTTAATGCACTACATGTTTTCTTAGGTGTATTGCCAGCCGTAGTTGCTGGCTTACTATTACATGATGTGATCAAAACATACTTATTTCAGCCATATACTGTTGTAATCGGACTTGTAGCGGGAGCAATTCTTATGATTTTCGCAGAGGTAAAAAAAACAGAAGCTACTACTCATTCATTAGACGATTTAACATATCGTCAAGCATTAACAATTGGTTTATTTCAATGTTTAGCAGTATATCCAGGATTCTCAAGAGCTGGATCAACTATTTCTGGAGGACTATTAGCAAAAGCTAATTATAAAGCTGCATCTGAATTCTCTTTTCTTATTGCAATTCCTGTAATGGTTGGTGCGACTGGATTAGACTTATTAAAAAGCTGGAAATATTTAAGTATGGATGATATTCCAATGTTTGCAGTAGGGTTTATTACCTCTTTTGTAGTAGCGATGCTAGCAGTAGTAACTTTCCTAAAACTATTAGCACAAATAGGCTTAAAACCTTTCGCTTATTATCGTATTTTATTAGCTCTTGTATTTACTATATTCGTACTACTATAACGACAGTAAATCGACCGATATTTAACCAAGATATCGGTTTTTTGTTGATTGGAGGTCCTAAAAAAATAAAAAAAATTACATGCAACAGAATACTGCTAATATAACTTTTTTATCGCTGTTTAAGTGCTTTTTAATATATAGATAGTTGAAAATAGATTGACAATAATATTCCGAATATTCTTTAATAGAGATATAACCTCTAGTACTATCTCGAGTAGAATCTTCTATTACTTAACTTCTAATGACCCATACACTTCATTGTCCAATAGTAGCTTTTCTATGCCTTCATTCCTAAAAACTTAATAAATAAACATCTAAATTTAAAAGGGGGTTCATAACAACTATGGCATTTCTACATCACTAACATATATTAGGCGGGAAACAATGGAGACATTTTCACAATTCATTTCACAAATCACAGAATTTATTTGGGGACTTCCCATGATGCTCTTATTGCTCGGAGGTGGGATTTATTTAACATTCCGATTAGGCTTTTTTCAATTTCGTTACTTTCCACACATTCTTAAAGAAACCTTCGGAAAAATCTTTGCGAAAAGCACTGCCCCAGGTACAGTTACATCATTTCAGGTAACTACTTCTGCCCTAGCTTCCACAATGGGAGCAGCCAATATCGTTGGTGTTCCTGTAGCAATTGCTCTCGGTGGCCCTGGTGCGATTTTTTGGATGTGGATTGTTGCTTTAATTGGAATGGCTACGAAATACTCTGAAGTAGTACTTGGCATCCACTATCGCCAGAAAAATGAACATGGCGAATGGGTTGGCGGACCCATGTATTATATTGAAAAAGGCCTTGGCTGGAAAAAGGTTTCCTCTTTCTTTGCCTTTGCATTAATGATTGAAATTGTAGCAAGTACGATGGTTCAGTCTAATTCCATCGCAACAACAATGAAAAGCTCTTTTGGCATTTCCCCAGCTGTAACAGGGGTTATTATTATCATTCTTATTGGCCTTGTTACATACGGAGGCATTAAGACGATTGGTAAAGTTTCTGAACGTCTTATTCCGCTTATGGTCATTCTATATTACTTTGTTCATTTACTGTTTTAGCTGTTAATTTTTCTGAAATTCCTGCTGCTTTCTCATTAATTTTCACCCATGCTTTTACTCCCCTTTCCGCTGCTGGAGGATTTGCAGGCGCTGGTGTCGCCGCTGCGATTCGCTGGGGATTAGCACGCGGGTTGTATTCAAATGAAGCAGGAATGGGAACTGCTCCAATCGCCCACGCTGCTGCGATGAATGACCATCCAACAAAACAAGAGTTTTGGGGGATTTTTGAAGTCATTGTAGATACCTTGATTGTATGTACAATGACAGCTCTTACTGTATTGACTTCTGGAGCATGGAAAACAATCACAGCAAATGAAGCTCCTACAATGGTCGCTGCTGCGATGAAACCTGTATTTGGCACTTTTTTATCTAGTATTATTGTTTCAACAACACTTTTCCTATTTGTTATTACGACTGTTGTTGTAATTGTATTCTATGGAGAAAAACAAGCTGAGTATTTATTCGGTACTACTTTCTCTAAATTCATGAGATTGATATACATTGGAGCGATTATGGTTGAAGCAAGAAAGGCAATTACAATATCGACTAGCTATTAATAACGATTTTATAACTCCTCTCTACGATGGAGATCACAAACGCTATATTTATACAGGAACTGCTGGTAAACTTCTCCCTTGTTTCTATATTTACGGAAGGGAAGTACATGTAGGTGATACATTATCAGGAATTGATCCTAATTTTATTGCGGCTCAAATTACAAGCAGGCTGCATAACAACTATAAACTAACCGAATTCATTCCAGATGAACTTGTTCTTCCGCCAACTTGTTTATATCAGCGAGATAACAAAGACAGCTATACTGTACAAACTGCGACAAGCAGCCAATTATATTTTAATTTTAGAAATATATATGTGGTGAGCTTTTCTTACAATTTATATTCTTAGACCACAAAAAACCCTAAGTCGAAACGACTTAGGGTTTTGCTTGGCGACGTCCTACTCTCACAGGGACAAGGTCCCAACTACCATCGGCGCTAGAGAGCTTAACTTCCGTGTTCGGTATGGGAACGGGTGTGACCTCTCTGCCATCATCACCAAACTATTGAAGGCATATTCCTTCAAAACTAGATAACATTGCTTCATATTATATGGTTAAGTCCTCGATCTATTAGTATTCGTCAGCTCCACATGTCACCATGCTTCCACCTCGAACCTATCAACCTGATCATCTTTCAGGGATCTTACTAGCTTACGCTATGGGAAATCTCATCTTGAGGGGGGCTTCATGCTTAGATGCTTTCAGCACTTATCCCTTCCGCACATAGCTACCCAGCTATGCCCTTGGCAGAACAACTGGTACACCAGCGGTGCGTCCATCCCGGTCCTCTCGTACTAAGGACAGCTCCTCTCAAATTTCCTACGCCCACGACGGATAGGGACCGAACTGTCTCACGACGTTCTGAACCCAGCTCGCGTACCGCTTTAATGGGCGAACAGCCCAACCCTTGGGACCGACTACAGCCCCAGGATGCGATGAGCCGACATCGAGGTGCCAAACCTCCCCGTCGATGTGGACTCTTGGGGAGATAAGCCTGTTATCCCGGGGTAGCTTTTATCCGTTGAGCGATGGCCCTTCCATGCGGAACCACCGGATCACTAAGCCCGACTTTCGTCCCTGCTCGACTTGTAGGTCTCGCAGTCAAGCTCCCTTATGCCTTTGCACTCTACGAATGATTTCCAACCATTCTGAGGGAACCTTTGGGCGCCTCCGTTACACTTTAGGAGGCGACCGCCCCAGTCAAACTGCCCACCTGACACTGTCTCCCGGGTCGATAAGACCCGTAGGTTAGAATTTCAATACAGTCAGGGCGGTATCCCACCAGCGCCTCCACCGAAGCTAGCGCTCCGGCTTCAAAGGCTCCCGCCTATCCTGTACAAACTGTACCAAAATTCAATATCAGGCTACAGTAAAGCTCCACGGGTCTTTCCGTCCTGTCGCGGGTAACCTGCATCTTCACAGGTACTATAATTTCACCGAGTCTCTGGTTGAGACAGTGCCCAAATCGTTACACCTTTCGTGCGGGTCGGAACTTACCCGACAAGGAATTTCGCTACCTTAGGACCGTTATAGTTACGGCCGCCGTTTACTGGGGCTTCAGTTCAGAGCTTCGCTTGCGCTAACCCCTCTCCTTAACCTTCCAGCACCGGGCAGGTGTCAGCCCTATACTTCGCCTTACGGCTTCGCAGAGACCTGTGTTTTTGCTAAACAGTCGCTTGGGCCTATTCACTGCGGCTTTCCGTTAAGAAAGCACCCCTTCTCCCGAAGTTACGGGGTCATTTTGCCGAGTTCCTTAACCAGAGTTCTCTCGCACACCTTAGGATTCTCTCCTCGCCTACCTGTGTCGGTTTGCGGTACAGGCACCTTTATCTCGCTAGAAGCTTTTCTTGGCAGCGGGAATCAAAGACTTCGCTCCATAAGGAGCTTCCCATCACAGCTCAGCCTTCACGATAAGCGGATTTGCCTACTTATCAGCCTAACTGCTTGGACGTGCACAACCAATCGCACGCTTCTTCTATCCTTCTGCGTCCCTCCATTGCTCAAACGATAAAGAGGTGGTACAGGAATATCAACCTGTTGTCCATCGCCTACGCCTGTCGGCCTCGGCAGGTCCTGACTAACCCTGAGCGGACGAGCCTTCCTCAGGAAACCTTAGGCATTCGGTGGACGGGATTCTCACCCGTCTTTCGCTACTCATACCGGCATTCTCACTTCTAAGCACTCCACCAGTCCTTCCGGTCTGACTTCACTGTCCTTAGAACGCTCCCCTACCACTGATACCATAGGTATCAATCCGCAGCTTCGGTGGTGTATTTAGCCCCGGTACATTTTCGGCGCAGAGTCACTCGACTAGTGAGCTATTACGCACTCTTTAAATGGTGGCTGCTTCTAAGCCAACATCCTAGTTGTCTAAGCAACTCCACATCCTTTTCCACTTAATACACACTTTGGGACCTTAGCTGGCGGTCTGGGCTGTTTCCCTTTTGACTACGGATCTTATCACTCGCAGTCTGACTCCTAAGGATAAGTCATTGGCATTCGGAGTTTGACTGAATTCGGTAATCCGATGAGGACCCCTAGTTCAATCAGTGCTCTACCTCCAAGACTCTTACACTTAAGGCTAGCCTAAAGCTATTTCGGGAGAACCAGCTATCTCCAGGTTCGATTGGAATTTCTCCGCTACCCACACCTCATCCCCGCACTTTTCAACGTGCGTGGGTTCGGCCTCCATTCAGTGTTACCTGAACTTCACCCTGGACATGGGTAGATCACCTGGTTTCGGGTCTACGACCACGTACTAAACGCCCTATTCAGACTCGCTTTCGCTACGGCTCCGCCTCTTCAGCTTAACCTCGCACGGGATCGTAACTCGCCGGTTCATTCTACAAAAGGCACGCCATCACCCATTAACGGGCTCTGACTATTTGTAGGCACACGGTTTCAGGATCTCTTTCACTCCCCTTCCGGGGTGCTTTTCACCTTCCCTCACGGTACTGGTTCACTATCGATCACTAGGTAGTATTTAGCCTTGGGAGATGGTCCTCCCGGATTCCGACGGAATTTCACGTGTTCCGCCGTACTCAGGATACATTCAAGAGAGAACGAAGTTTCGACTACGGGGTTGTTACCCTCTGTGACGAGCCTTTCCAGACTGCTTCGTCTACCTCGTTCCTTTGTAACTCCGTATAGAATGTCCTACAACCCCAAGAGGCAAGCCTCTTGGTTTGGGCTAGATTCCGTTTCGCTCGCCGCTACTCAGGAAATCGCATTTGCTTTCTCTTCCTCCAGGTACTTAGATGTTTCAGTTCCCTGGGTCTGTCTTCCTTACCCTATGTATTCAGGTAAGGATACCATACCATTACGTATAGTGGGTTTCCCCATTCGGAAATCTTCGGATCAAAGCTTACTTACAGCTCCCCGAAGCATATCGGCGTTAGTCCCGTCCTTCATCGACTCCTAGTGTCAAGGCATCCACCGTGCGCCCTTTCTAACTTAACCAAACTAAAATTAAAAAATATGAGCTACACTGTTATCTAGTTTTCAAAGAACATACATTTATTTCTGAGAGATAGTTCTCTCAAAACTGAACAAAACGAAACACGGAAACTTATATTGATGAACAGCGTTCATCAATTCTCCATAGAAAGGAGGTGATCCAGCCGCACCTTCCGATACGGCTACCTTGTTACGACTTCACCCCAATCATCTGTCCCACCTTAGGCGGCTGGCTCCATAAAGGTTACCCCACCGACTTCGGGTGTTACAAACTCTCGTGGTGTGACGGGCGGTGTGTACAAGGCCGGGAACGTATTCACCGCGGCATGCTGATCCGCGATTACTAGCGATTCCAGCTTCATGTAGGCGAGTTGCAGCCTACAATCCGAACTGAGAACGGTTTTATGAGATTAGCTCCACCTCGCGGTCTTGCAGCTCTTTGTACCGTCCATTGTAGCACGTGTGTAGCCCAGGTCATAAGGGGCATGATGATTTGACGTCATCCCCACCTTCCTCCGGTTTGTCACCGGCAGTCACCTTAGAGTGCCCAACTTAATGATGGCAACTAAGATCAAGGGTTGCGCTCGTTGCGGGACTTAACCCAACATCTCACGACACGAGCTGACGACAACCATGCACCACCTGTCACTCTGCTCCCGAAGGAGAAGCCCTATCTCTAGGGTTGTCAGAGGATGTCAAGACCTGGTAAGGTTCTTCGCGTTGCTTCGAATTAAACCACATGCTCCACCGCTTGTGCGGGCCCCCGTCAATTCCTTTGAGTTTCAGCCTTGCGGCCGTACTCCCCAGGCGGAGTGCTTAATGCGTTAACTTCAGCACTAAAGGGCGGAAACCCTCTAACACTTAGCACTCATCGTTTACGGCGTGGACTACCAGGGTATCTAATCCTGTTTGCTCCCACGCTTTCGCGCCTCAGTGTCAGTTACAGACCAGAAAGTCGCCTTCGCCACTGGTGTTCCTCCATATCTCTACGCATTTCACCGCTACACATGGAATTCCACTTTCCTCTTCTGCACTCAAGTCTCCCAGTTTCCAATGACCCTCCACGGTTGAGCCGTGGGCTTTCACATCAGACTTAAGAAACCACCTGCGCGCGCTTTACGCCCAATAATTCCGGATAACGCTTGCCACCTACGTATTACCGCGGCTGCTGGCACGTAGTTAGCCGTGGCTTTCTGGTTAGGTACCGTCAAGGTGCCAGCTTATTCAACTAGCACTTATTCTTCCCTAACAACAGAGTTTTACGACCCGAAAGCCTTCATCACTCACGCGGCGTTGCTCCGTCAGACTTTCGTCCATTGCGGAAGATTCCCTACTGCTGCCTCCCGTAGGAGTCTGGGCCGTGTCTCAGTCCCAGTGTGGCCGATCACCCTCTCAGGTCGGCTACGCATCGTTGCCTTGGTGAGCCGTTACCTCACCAACTAGCTAATGCGACGCGGGTCCATCCATAAGTGACAGCCGAAGCCGCCTTTCAATTTCGCACCATGTGGTGCAAAATGTTATCCGGTATTAGCCCCGGTTTCCCGGAGTTATCCCAGTCTTATGGGCAGGTTACCCACGTGTTACTCACCCGTCCGCCGCTAACTTCATAAGAGCAAGCTCTTAATCCATTCGCTCGACTTGCATGTATTAGGCACGCCGCCAGCGTTCATCCTGAGCCAGGATCAAACTCTCCAATAAAGTTAGTTTGTCTAGCATCTAAAATAAAAATTGACGTTTCACGTTGTTTGTTTCGTTCAGTTTTCAAAGAACTTGTTTGTCGTTCATTTGTGACTTCCTTATGTTAACATTTTTTTGTTTCAATGTCAACTAAGTTTTTTATTTTGTTTGTCGCGTTTTGCATTGTTGCTATCGGCGACTCGTATAATATTACACCTCTGCATAATAATAGTCAATGGATTTTTAAAAGTTTTTTCATAAAGATAAGATTTATTCTGTTGCATTACTATAATACGCGAAACAAACTATCGAAATTTCACTAAACCCGGGCAATATCCCTATCTCAAATAGTAGTAATGAGCAGAAAATCATTATCCCCCCCCTTCTTAATCTATTTCTCTAATATACTTTTAACTTACTGGGCCCTAGCCTTCACATTCTATAGATCCTATTCCTTTTACTGAAACCAATAACCTTACTTTAATAATCCATACTATATAACGGGCTAACGATTGTATTTTTCTTTACCAAACCCTGAACACGTCTCGATTCAGAAAGCTCCTAATGATCCAATTGGTGGGAAAATGTATTTGTTTTTGTAGAAGGTCAGAAGAATTCTACTTCTACTATCATTCCTATTTATATACCGCTGGAATAGAAGATTTTAGTTTATTAAAAGATCCTGTTTTCTCTTCAGAAACACTAGAAAAATACTTTGAAACGTATGAAGGAAATACAGATGTTCAATCTGACGCAAAATCTGGTGATTGGCTATTCCGCCGTGGATCTGTTGATTTGAAAAGCCGGACTACTGTTCACTTAGCTAACATTTTATATTTCTCACAACATACTGATTCACTAGAAGGAAACCTCATTCTACCGTTCAATGGTGATGAAGAAGCTGCACATCGTGGCATTACATCTGCATCAACAGAGCTTGAAAGATTACAAAAAGAAAAACAATTACAATATCGTTTAGCTATTAATAACGATTTTATAACACCTCTATGATGGAGATAACCAGCACTATATTATACAGGAACTGCTGGTAAGCTTCTCATTTGCTTCTATATTTATGGTAGAAAAGTACACGTTGGCGATACATTATCGAGGATTAATCCTAATTTTATTGCAACTCAAATTACAAACAGGCTACATAACAACTATTATTTGTATTCAGTTCACCCGAATTCATTTTTACTCCGATCAGCTATTGATGAGTTGGGAGTTTGAATAAATGTACGGTAGGTGAGGATTGACACTCAGAACCCTTAAAGAACCGATAAACCAGCTTTTTCCATTTCACCAATTTTTAATCTGGTAAAGATAGCCAAATAAATCTAGCTCGCCATCCTGCCAGTTTGCATTTCCCAGCTACTTAATCATAAGTTCGTTTATAACTTCGCTTCCTATGCTGTGAGTAGTCTGATTTTGTTCATCTATTTTAAGCCACTTGCATTTATTCTCTACCGATTTATATCCTTTTTTTAAATACAAGCTTTTGTTATCGGCAAATATGAGTAGAAAGTCGATAGGCTTACCCTCGCAGAAATTTTCTATTTCCGAAAGCAATAAGGTAAATTACCCTATTGAACTTTCTATAAATATGTTAAATGATTTAAAAGATCCTATATATATGAACAGATTTACCTTTCTTAGCAAGACTTTAGAAGAATAAAAAGGTCAACAAAGCGCATATACTTTGTTGACCTTTTTATTCTTTCAAATCCGGATTCTATTATATCAGTTCACATAAAGTGAAACTTTAATCAGTGGGGGGCTTCATCCCCACTGATTATCAGCCCTCATCAAAATGAAACCACAAAAAACCCTAAGTCGAAATGACTTAGGATTTTGCTTGGCGACGTCCTACTCTCACAGGGACAAGGTCCCAACTACCATCGGCGCTAGAGAGCTTAACTTCCGTGTTCGGTATGGGAACGGGTGTGACCTCTCTGCCATCATCACCAAACTATTGAAGGCATATTCCTTCAAAACTAGATAACATTGCTTCATATTATATGGTTAAGTCCTCGATCTATTAGTATTCGTCAGCTCCACATGTCACCATGCTTCCACCTCGAACCTATCAACCTGATCATCTTTCAGGGATCTTACTAGCTTACGCTATGGGAAATCTCATCTTGAGGGGGGCTTCATGCTTAGATGCTTTCAGCACTTATCCCTTCCGCACATAGCTACCCAGCTATGCCCTTGGCAGAACAACTGGTACACCAGCGGTGCGTCCATCCCGGTCCTCTCGTACTAAGGACAGCTCCTCTCAAATTTCCTACGCCCACGACGGATAGGGACCGAACTGTCTCACGACGTTCTGAACCCAGCTCGCGTACCGCTTTAATGGGCGAACAGCCCAACCCTTGGGACCGACTACAGCCCCAGGATGCGATGAGCCGACATCGAGGTGCCAAACCTCCCCGTCGATGTGGACTCTTGGGGGAGATAAGCCTGTTATCCCCGGGGTAGCTTTTATCCGTTGAGCGATGGCCCTTCCATGCGGAACCACCGGATCACTAAGCCCGACTTTCGTCCCTGCTCGACTTGTAGGTCTCGCAGTCAAGCTCCCTTATGCCTTTGCACTCTACGAATGATTTCCAACCATTCTGAGGGAACCTTTGGGCGCCTCCGTTACACTTTAGGAGGCGACCGCCCCAGTCAAACTGCCCACCTGACACTGTCTCCCGGGTCGATAAGACCCGTAGGTTAGAATTTCAATACAGTCAGGGCGGTATCCCACCAGCGCCTCCACCGAAGCTAGCGCTCCGGCTTCAAAGGCTCCCGCCTATCCTGTACAAACTGTACCAAAATTCAATATCAGGCTACAGTAAAGCTCCACGGGGTCTTTCCGTCCTGTCGCGGGTAACCTGCATCTTCACAGGTACTATAATTTCACCGAGTCTCTGGTTGAGACAGTGCCCAAATCGTTACACCTTTCGTGCGGGTCGGAACTTACCCGACAAGGAATTTCGCTACCTTAGGACCGTTATAGTTACGGCCGCCGTTTACTGGGGCTTCAGTTCAGAGCTTCGCTTGCGCTAACCCTCTCCTTAACCTTCCAGCACCGGGCAGGTGTCAGCCCTATACTTCGCCTTACGGCTTCGCAGAGACCTGTGTTTTGCTAAACAGTCGCTTGGGCCTATTCACTGCGGCTTTCCGTTAAGAAAGCACCCTTCTCCCGAAGTTACGGGGTCATTTTGCCGAGTTCCTTAACCAGAGTTCTCTCGCACACCTTAGATTCTCTCCTCGCCTACCTGTGTCGGTTTGCGGTACAGGCACCTTTATCTCGCTAGAAGCTTTTCTTGGCAGCGGGAATCAAAGACTTCGCTCCATAAGGAGCTTCCCATCACAGCTCAGCCTTCACGATAAGCGGATTTGCCTACTTATCAGCCTAACTGCTTGGACGTGCACAACCAATCGCACGCTTCTTCTATCCTTCTGCGTCCCTCCATTGCTCAAACGATAAAGAGGTGGTACAGGAATATCAACCTGTTGTCCATCGCCTACGCCTGTCGGCCTCGGCTTAGGTCCTGACTAACCCTGAGCGGACGAGCCTTCCTCAGGAAACCTTAGGCATTCGGTGGACGGGATTCTCACCCGTCTTTCGCTACTCATACCGGCATTCTCACTTCTAAGCACTCCACCAGTCCTTCCGGTCTGACTTCACTGTCCTTAGAACGCTCCCCTACCACTGATACCATAGGTATCAATCCGCAGCTTCGGTGGTGTATTTAGCCCCGGTACATTTTCGGCGCAGAGTCACTCGACTAGTGAGCTATTACGCACTCTTTAAATGGTGGCTGCTTCTAAGCCAACATCCTAGTTGTCTAAGCAACTCCACATCCTTTTCCACTTAATACACACTTTGGGACCTTAGCTGGCGGTCTGGGCTGTTTCCCTTTGACTACGGATCTTATCACTCGCAGTCTGACTCTAAGGATAAGTCATTGGCATTCGGAGTTTGACTGAATTCGGTAATCCGATGAGGACCCCTAGTTCAATCAGTGCTCTACCTCCAAGACTCTTACACTTAAGGCTAGCCCTAAAGCTATTTCGGGGAGAACCAGCTATCTCCAGGTTCGATTGGAATTTCTCCGCTACCACACCTCATCCCCGCACTTTTCAACGTGCGTGGGTTCGGGCCTCCATTCAGTGTTACCTGAACTTCACCCTGGACATGGGTAGATCACCTGGTTTCGGGTCTACGACCACGTACTAAACGCCCTATTCAGACTCGCTTTCGCTACGGCTCCGCCTCTTCAGCTTAACCTCGCACGGGATCGTAACTCGCCGGTTCATTCTACAAAAGGCACGCCATCACCCATTAACGGGCTCTGACTATTTGTAGGCACACGGTTTCAGGATCTCTTTCACTCCCCTTCCGGGGTGCTTTTCACCTTCCTCACGGTACTGGTTCACTATCGATCACTAGGTAGTATTTAGCCTTGGGAGATGGTCCTCCCGGATTCCGACGGAATTTCACGTGTTCCGCCGTACTCAGGATACATTCAAGAGAGAACGAAGTTTCGACTACGGGGTTGTTACCCTCTGTGACGAGCCTTTCCAGACTGCTTCGTCTACCTCGTTCCTTTGTAACTCCGTATAGAATGTCCTACAACCCCAAGAGGCAAGCCTCTTGGTTTGGGCTAGATTCCGTTTCGCTCGCCGCTACTCAGGAAATCGCATTTGCTTTCTCTTCCTCCAGGTACTTAGATGTTTCAGTTCCCTGGGTCTGTCTTCCTTACCCTATGTATTCAGGTAAGGATACCATACCATTACGTATAGTGGGTTTCCCATTCGGAAATCTTCGGATCAAAGCTTACTTACAGCTCCCCGAAGCATATCGGCGTTAGTCCCGTCCTTCATCGACTCCTAGTGTCAAGGCATCCACCGTGCGCCCTTTCTAACTTAACCAAACTAAAATTAAAAAATATGAGCTACACTGTTATCTAGTTTTCAAAGAACATACATTTATTTCTGAGAGATAGTTCTCTCAAAACTGAACAAAACGAAACACGGAAACTTATATTGATGAACAGCGTTCATCAATTCTCCATAGAAAGGAGGTGATCCAGCCGCACCTTCCGATACGGCTACCTTGTTACGACTTCACCCCAATCATCTGTCCCACCTTAGGCGGCTGGCTCCATAAAGGTTACCCCACCGACTTCGGGTGTTACAAACTCTCGTGGTGTGACGGGCGGTGTGTACAAGGCCCGGGAACGTATTCACCGCGGCATGCTGATCCGCGATTACTAGCGATTCCAGCTTCATGTAGGCGAGTTGCAGCCTACAATCCGAACTGAGAACGGTTTTATGAGATTAGCTCCACCTCGCGGTCTTGCAGCTCTTTGTACCGTCCATTGTAGCACGTGTGTAGCCCAGGTCATAAGGGGCATGATGATTTGACGTCATCCCCACCTTCCTCCGGTTTGTCACCGGCAGTCACCTTAGAGTGCCCAACTTAATGATGGCAACTAAGATCAAGGGTTGCGCTCGTTGCGGGACTTAACCCAACATCTCACGACACGAGCTGACGACAACCATGCACCACCTGTCACTCTGCTCCCGAAGGAGAAGCCCTATCTCTAGGGTTGTCAGAGGATGTCAAGACCTGGTAAGGTTCTTCGCGTTGCTTCGAATTAAACCACATGCTCCACCGCTTGTGCGGGCCCCCGTCAATTCCTTTGAGTTTCAGCCTTGCGGCCGTACTCCCCAGGCGGAGTGCTTAATGCGTTAACTTCAGCACTAAAGGGCGGAAACCCTCTAACACTTAGCACTCATCGTTTACGGCGTGGACTACCAGGGTATCTAATCCTGTTTGCTCCCACGCTTTCGCGCCTCAGTGTCAGTTACAGACCAGAAAGTCGCCTTCGCCACTGGTGTTCCTCCATATCTCTACGCATTTCACCGCTACACATGGAATTCCACTTTCCTCTTCTGCACTCAAGTCTCCCAGTTTCCAATGACCCTCCACGGTTGAGCCGTGGGCTTTCACATCAGACTTAAGAAACCACCTGCGCGCGCTTTACGCCCAATAATTCCGGATAACGCTTGCCACCTACGTATTACCGCGGCTGCTGGCACGTAGTTAGCCGTGGCTTTCTGGTTAGGTACCGTCAAGGTGCCAGCTTATTCAACTAGCACTTATTCTTCCCTAACAACAGAGTTTTACGACCCGAAAGCCTTCATCACTCACGCGGCGTTGCTCCGTCAGACTTTCGTCCATTGCGGAAGATTCCCTACTGCTGCCTCCCGTAGGAGTCTGGGCCGTGTCTCAGTCCCAGTGTGGCCGATCACCCTCTCAGGTCGGCTACGCATCGTTGCCTTGGTGAGCCGTTACCTCACCAACTAGCTAATGCGACGCGGGTCCATCCATAAGTGACAGCCGAAGCCGCCTTTCAATTTCGCACCATGTGGTGCAAAATGTTATCCGGTATTAGCCCCGGTTTCCCGGAGTTATCCCAGTCTTATGGGCAGGTTACCCACGTGTTACTCACCCGTCCGCCGCTAACTTCATAAGAGCAAGCTCTTAATTCATTCGCTCGACTTGCATGTATTAGGCACGCCGCCAGCGTTCATCCTGAGCCAGGATCAAACTCTCCAATAAAGTTAGTTTGTCTAGCATCTAAAATAAAAATTGACGTTTCACGTTGTTTGTTTCGTTCAGTTTTCAAAGAACTTGTTTGTCGCTCATTTGCGACTTCCTTATGTTAACATTTTCATGTTTCAATGTCAACTAAGTTTTTTATTTTGTTTGTCGCGTTTTGCGTTGTTGCTATCGGCGACTCGTATAATATTACACCCCTATCTATTAATAGTCAATACTTTTTCAACAAAAAAATTAACATGTACTCTATTCTCCAATTTACTCTCTGAGTAATTCATCATTTCCATAATCATACATAAAAAAAGAAGTCAGTCATTACGAAGAAAATAACTGACTAACATTGAAATCCGCAAAATCACAAAGTAAAAACCCAGTGCCGTAGACCTGAGTTTTTTATAATAATCATATTTCATTAATAATCCTCTTTTTCTAGAATAAAATTATCTTTCAATAACTTTCCATCCATTCTGACTTACTCAATATATAGTGATTATAGAGTTCATTTTCTATCGTCTGTTTCCTCAGATAAGTAAAGCCACATTTTCATTCCCACAATCTTATTCAATTAAACTGCTATGTAATGAAATAAGCGGAAGTTTATCATCCTTATATCCCCTTTCAACATCCAATATAACAACCGAAGTCGCATCTAAAATATACTTTCACATTTAACAATACTAACCCTTTATTTTATATAAAAAATCGAGTATAAAACTATTACATTTTTATACTCGATTTACTATACTATTTTATTGTTTCCCTGCGTTATCTGAACTACCTACCCCTTAACCCACCTTCTTTTTACATACTATTACTAGTTCCTTTATTTACAGACTTTATTACAGATCGCAATTTATTTTGATCAGCCCATATCACACCTAGAAGAACTAAACTTGCCCCTATTACTACTTTCCATGTTAACGATTCATTTAATAAAATAATCGAAGCAAGAATACTCACTAGCGGAAGGCCATTTAAATATAGTCCACTTACTGATGCTGAAACTTCTTCCAACGCCTTATTCCAAAACCAATAAGCAAGAATTGTTGCACCCATAACAAGATACATCAAACTAAATCCAACCTTCCACGTATGCAGTTTTGGTAAACCGTAGTAAAAAGCTTCGATAGTAGCAAAAGGCAACGAAATAACCGCTCCAATTAGTAATGTTAATGTAATAAACACTTCATTTGATAAATTCGTCTCTTGTTTTGGCCGTTTGAGTAATACGGTATAGTACGCAAATAAAAAAGTACTACATAAAATAAGTATATCTCCCACTAAAGAAGCACCTTGAGTATCACTACTAGATGGAATTGTAATACATACTACACCAATAAAACCTAATATAATTCCAATCCAATAGTTTATGTGGATTTTTTCTCTTAACAGAACTGCAGCAAAAACAATCGTAATTAATGGTAATGCAGCATCAATGACACTAACATGTAAACCACTTGTTAATGAAATTCCATATGATGTGAACATAAAATAACCAGACACACCAGTAAAAGATAATAAACTTATCCTTCTCCATGGTATAGTTCTATTTGTAATACTTTGGCGCAATCCATTAAAAAATAATATGACACTTATTCCTCCAGCAAAACAAAGGCGAAGAAATAGTAATGTAAATGGTTGAATTGACTCAAGCGCCCATTTTGTTGGAGCAATTGCTATTCCCCATAATATAATTGCCATTAATAGCATACCTATCCCTTTAATATTTATCTCCCCTTTTTCATATTTACATATATCCCCATCTTACTATGTACTTTAATAGTAAAACAAACCAAGACTCTATATATGCCCAAATTATACCGCAGTAAAAAGATAATAATCAGAGCGGATTTTTAACTAGCGAAGACTTTCTTAAATACTTATGATAGATACACAAAAAAGACGAGTCATTCTGACTCGTCTTAAGGTTGCTTGGCGACGTCCTACTCTCACAGGGACAAGGTCCCAACTACCATCGGCGCTAGAGAGCTTAACTTCCGTGTTCGGTATGGGAACGGGTGTGACCTCTCTGCCATCATCACCAAACTATTGAAGGCATATTCCTTCAAAACTAGATAACATTGCTTCATATTATATGGTTAAGTCCTCGATCTATTAGTATTCGTCAGCTCCACATGTCACCATGCTTCCACCTCGAACCTATCAACCTGATCATCTTTCAGGGATCTTACTAGCTTACGCTATGGGAAATCTCATCTTGAGGGGGGCTTCATGCTTAGATGCTTTCAGCACTTATCCCTTCCGCACATAGCTACCCAGCTATGCCCTTGGCAGAACAACTGGTACACCAGCGGTGCGTCCATCCCGGTCCTCTCGTACTAAGGACAGCTCCTCTCAAATTTCCTACGCCCACGACGGATAGGGACCGAACTGTCTCACGACGTTCTGAACCCAGCTCGCGTACCGCTTTAATGGGCGAACAGCCCAACCCTTGGGACCGACTACAGCCCCAGGATGCGATGAGCCGACATCGAGGTGCCAAACCTCCCCGTCGATGTGGACTCTTGGGGGAGATAAGCCTGTTATCCCGGGGTAGCTTTTATCCGTTGAGCGATGGCCCTTCCATGCGGAACCACCGGATCACTAAGCCCGACTTTCGTCCCTGCTCGACTTGTAGGTCTCGCAGTCAAGCTCCCTTATGCCTTTGCACTCTACGAATGATTTCCAACCATTCTGAGGGAACCTTTGGGCGCCTCCGTTACACTTTAGGAGGCGACCGCCCCAGTCAAACTGCCCACCTGACACTGTCTCCCGGGTCGATAAGACCCGTAGGTTAGAATTTCAATACAGTCAGGGCGGTATCCCACCAGCGCCTCCACCGAAGCTAGCGCTCCGGCTTCAAAGGCTCCCGCCTATCCTGTACAAACTGTACCAAAATTCAATATCAGGCTACAGTAAAGCTCCACGGGTCTTTCCGTCCTGTCGCGGGTAACCTGCATCTTCACAGGTACTATAATTTCACCGAGTCTCTGGTTGAGACAGTGCCCAAATCGTTACACCTTTCGTGCGGGTCGGAACTTACCCGACAAGGAATTTCGCTACCTTAGGACCGTTATAGTTACGGCCGCCGTTTACTGGGGCTTCAGTTCAGAGCTTCGCTTGCGCTAACCCCTCTCCTTAACCTTCCAGCACCGGGCAGGTGTCAGCCCCTATACTTCGCCTTACGGCTTCGCAGAGACCTGTGTTTTTGCTAAACAGTCGCTTGGGCCTATTCACTGCGGCTTTCCGTTAAGAAAGCACCCCTTCTCCCGAAGTTACGGGGTCATTTTGCCGAGTTCCTTAACCAGAGTTCTCTCGCACACCTTAGGATTCTCTCCTCGCCTACCTGTGTCGGTTTGCGGTACAGGCACCTTTTATCTCGCTAGAAGCTTTTCTTGGCAGCGGGGAATCAAAGACTTCGCTCCATAAGGAGCTTCCCCATCACAGCTCAGCCTTCACGATAAGCGGATTTGCCTACTTATCAGCCTAACTGCTTGGACGTGCACAACCAATCGCACGCTTCTTCTATCCTTCTGCGTCCCTCCATTGCTCAAACGATAAAGAGGTGGTACAGGAATATCAACCTGTTGTCCATCGCCTACGCCTGTCGGCCTCGGCTTAGGTCCTGACTAACCCTGAGCGGACGAGCCTTCCTCAGGAAACCTTAGGCATTCGGTGGACGGGATTCTCACCCGTCTTTCGCTACTCATACCGGCATTCTCACTTCTAAGCACTCCACCAGTCCTTCCGGTCTGACTTCACTGTCCTTAGAACGCTCCCCTACCACTGATACCATAGGTATCAATCCGCAGCTTCGGTGGTGTATTTAGCCCCGGTACATTTTCGGCGCAGAGTCACTCGACTAGTGAGCTATTACGCACTCTTTAAATGGTGGCTGCTTCTAAGCCAACATCCTAGTTGTCTAAGCAACTCCACATCCTTTTCCACTTAATACACACTTTGGGACCTTAGCTGGCGGTCTGGGCTGTTTCCTTTGACTACGGATCTTATCACTCGCAGTCTGACTCCTAAGGATAAGTCATTGGCATTCGGAGTTTGACTGAATTCGGTAATCCGATGAGGACCCTAGTTCAATCAGTGCTCTACCTCCAAGACTCTTACACTTAAGGCTAGCCCTAAAGCTATTTCGGGGAGAACCAGCTATCTCCAGGTTCGATTGGAATTTCTCCGCTACCCACACCTCATCCCCGCACTTTTCAACGTGCGTGGGTTCGGGCCTCCATTCAGTGTTACCTGAACTTCACCCTGGACATGGGTAGATCACCTGGTTTCGGGTCTACGACCACGTACTAAACGCCCTATTCAGACTCGCTTTCGCTACGGCTCCGCCTCTTCAGCTTAACCTCGCACGGGATCGTAACTCGCCGGTTCATTCTACAAAAGGCACGCCATCACCCATTAACGGGCTCTGACTATTTGTAGGCACACGGTTTCAGGATCTCTTTCACTCCCCTTCCGGGGTGCTTTTCACCTTTCCTCACGGTACTGGTTCACTATCGATCACTAGGTAGTATTTAGCCTTGGGAGATGGTCCTCCCGGATTCCGACGGAATTTCACGTGTTCCGCCGTACTCAGGATACATTCAAGAGAGAACGAAGTTTCGACTACGGGGTTGTTACCCTCTGTGACGAGCCTTTCCAGACTGCTTCGTCTACCTCGTTCCTTTGTAACTCCGTATAGAATGTCCTACAACCCCAAGAGGCAAGCCTCTTGGTTTGGGCTAGATTCCGTTTCGCTCGCCGCTACTCAGGAAATCGCATTTGCTTTCTCTTCCTCCAGGTACTTAGATGTTTCAGTTCCCTGGGTCTGTCTTCCTTACCCTATGTATTCAGGTAAGGATACCATACCATTACGTATAGTGGGTTTCCCATTCGGAAATCTTCGGATCAAAGCTTACTTACAGCTCCCCGAAGCATATCGGCGTTAGTCCCGTCCTTCATCGACTCCTAGTGTCAAGGCATCCACCGTGCGCCCTTTCTAACTTAACCAAACTAAAATTAAAAAATATGAGCTACACTGTTATCTAGTTTTCAAAGAACATACATTTATTTCTGAGAGATAGTTCTCTCAAAACTGAACAAAACGAAACACGGAAACTTATATTGATGAACAGCGTTCATCAATTCTCCATAGAAAGGAGGTGATCCAGCCGCACCTTCCGATACGGCTACCTTGTTACGACTTCACCCCAATCATCTGTCCCACCTTAGGCGGCTGGCTCCATAAAGGTTACCCCACCGACTTCGGGTGTTACAAACTCGTGGTGTGACGGGCGGTGTGTACAAGGCCCGGGAACGTATTCACCGCGGCATGCTGATCCGCGATTACTAGCGATTCCAGCTTCATGTAGGCGAGTTGCAGCCTACAATCCGAACTGAGAACGGTTTTATGAGATTAGCTCCACCTCGCGGTCTTGCAGCTCTTTGTACCGTCCATTGTAGCACGTGTGTAGCCCAGGTCATAAGGGGCATGATGATTTGACGTCATCCCCACCTTCCTCCGGTTTGTCACCGGCAGTCACCTTAGAGTGCCCAACTTAATGATGGCAACTAAGATCAAGGGTTGCGCTCGTTGCGGGACTTAACCCAACATCTCACGACACGAGCTGACGACAACCATGCACCACCTGTCACTCTGCTCCCGAAGGAGAAGCCCTATCTCTAGGGTTGTCAGAGGATGTCAAGACCTGGTAAGGTTCTTCGCGTTGCTTCGAATTAAACCACATGCTCCACCGCTTGTGCGGGCCCCGTCAATTCCTTTGAGTTTCAGCCTTGCGGCCGTACTCCCAGGCGGAGTGCTTAATGCGTTAACTTCAGCACTAAAGGGCGGAAACCCTCTAACACTTAGCACTCATCGTTTACGGCGTGGACTACCAGGGTATCTAATCCTGTTTGCTCCCACGCTTTCGCGCCTCAGTGTCAGTTACAGACCAGAAAGTCGCCTTCGCCACTGGTGTTCCTCCATATCTCTACGCATTTCACCGCTACACATGGAATTCCACTTTCCTCTTCTGCACTCAAGTCTCCCAGTTTCCAATGACCCTCCACGGTTGAGCCGTGGGCTTTCACATCAGACTTAAGAAACCACCTGCGCGCGCTTTACGCCCAATAATCCGGATAACGCTTGCCACCTACGTATTACCGCGGCTGCTGGCACGTAGTTAGCCGTGGCTTTCTGGTTAGGTACCGTCAAGGTGCCAGCTTATTCAACTAGCACTTATTCTTCCCTAACAACAGAGTTTTACGACCCGAAAGCCTTCATCACTCACGCGGCGTTGCTCCGTCAGACTTTCGTCCATTGCGGAAGATTCCTACTGCTGCCTCCCGTAGGAGTCTGGGCCGTGTCTCAGTCCCAGTGTGGCCGATCACCCTCTCAGGTCGGCTACGCATCGTCGCCTTGGTGAGCCGTTACCTCACCAACTAGCTAATGCGACGCGGGTCCATCCATAAGTGACAGCCGAAGCCGCCTTTCAATTTCGCACCATGTGGTGCAAAATGTTATCCGGTATTAGCCCCGGTTTCCCGGAGTTATCCCAGTCTTATGGGCAGGTTACCCACGTGTTACTCACCCGTCCGCCGCTAACTTCATAAGAGCAAGCTCTTAATTCATTCGCTCGACTTGCATGTATTAGGCACGCCGCCAGCGTTCATCCTGAGCCAGGATCAAACTCTCCAATAAAGTTAGTTTGTCTAGCATCTAAAATAAAAATTGACGTTTCACGTTGTTTGTTTCGTTCAGTTTTCAAAGAACTTGTTTGTCGCTCATTTGCGACTTCCTTATGTTAACATTTTCATGTTTCAATGTCAACTAAGTTTTTCATTTCGTTTGTCGCGTTTTGCGTTGTTGCTATCGGCGACTCGTATAATATTACACTTCATTTATGTAACCGTCAATATGTTTTTCTAAAAAATATAAAAAAACTTACTTTCTATAGTAAGTCTTTTTTCACTTTCCTTCTATAATAGGTAATGAAACGATAAACTGAATCACTCCATCTTCATAGTCAGCTCGAATTGCTCCCCCTTGAAGCTCTACAATACTTTTTGCAATCGCAAGCCCTAGCCCAGATCCATCTGTCACTCTACTTCTAGATTGATCTTTCTTATAAAAACGCTCAAATAAATTTGCTAATTCCTCTCTGGTAAACTCTTCACTATGATTCGCAACAATGATTTGAATATCACGTCGTTGTCTTTGGAGTGATACTTTAATCTCCCCATTATCTTGACTATATTTAATTGCATTCATTAATAAGTTTTCAAATACACGAACCATCTTCTCTGAATCAATCGAAGCATACACACGTTCTTCAGGAAACTGCTTCATGAATGTAAGTCCTTCTTCTTCAGCCTGTGGTACTAGCTCTTCTATTAATTGTTCTAAAAGTTCATTTATGCAAACTTCTTGCTTTTCTAATACAACCTTTTCATTCGTTAACTTCGTATACTCAAATAAATCTTCTATTAAATTCTTTAACTGCTCCGACTTTGCAAAAGCAATTCTCGTATACTCATCATGTTGTTCTTTATTTTCATATTTAGAGTCTCGGAGTAATCGTAAATACCCCATAATAGAAGTAAGTGGTGTACGCAAATCATGTGATACATTCGTAATTAGTTCATTTTTTTGTTTTTCTAGCTTACGTTCTCTTTCAATATTAACCATAAGCTCTTCAGCCATATTATTAATATTCTCAGTCAATGCAGCGATCTCATCCTCGCCTTTTTTCTCAATACGATAAGCTAAATTTCCTTTTTCTATTTCTTTTACACCTTGTGCCATCGCTTCAATTTGCTTCATTTTTCTCTTTGTTATATAGAAGAAAGAAAAAATAAATACGAGTACACCAATCAAAAATGGAAATGGACCTTCCACTTTATAATACACTACCTCTCCTTGAGGAATTCCACTCACAAACATATATAAGTTCTTACCTTCAATTGTAATAGGTGAAAAAGCAATAAATTCTTTTCTTGATCTTTCAATATCATTATTATTTGAATAATTGATAGCAAATGATGTCACATTGCGAATTGTATTATGCAAATTAATTTGTTCTTCTTGTGCCTGCTTCGTTTTATACAGAACCATACCACTTTCATCAGTAATTAATATTTTAAAAGCTTCATGTCCCCGTTCTAAGTTTTGGTTTTCTATCTCTATCATATTTTGCAAAGCATCTAACTTATTCTCCGTAACCATCATTTCTGCTGTGCTTTGAGCTTTACGATTAATTTGCTCCATACCATCCCTATAATTAATTTCAGCACTTCGATTTGCATCTTCAAAAACAGGTGCTACTATCTTCGCCGATACAAAAAGCCCTAATAACGCACAAGCAGTAAAGGTAGTAATAAGTTGAATTCGAATACTACGTCGGACACTCTTTACTGCCTTTTCACCTAACCTTCTAGTTTTCTTATACACATAAGTAAAAGGCTTAAATATCTTTCTCAATTTTATACCCCACTCCCCATACTGTTTTTATATACCTTGGCTTTCTTGGATTTTCTTCAATCTTTTCACGCACTTTCCGAATATGTACCATTACAGTATTATCGGACTGGAAAGACCTCTCATTCCAAACTTTTTCATAAATTTGCTCAGCACTAAAGACCATACCCGGATTACGAGCAAGCAATTCTAAAATTGAAAATTCCCTTGGAGTTAGCTTAACTTCTTCTTCTCCTACAATGACTTTATGGGTTGAAACGTTTATTTTCATATCTCCAATTTCTAACTCGTCCTCATTTTGAACAGTGAAGCCATTCATTTTCATATAGCGGCGGAGCTGTGATTTAATTCTCGCAATTAGTTCTAACGGATTAAATGGTTTCGTTACATAATCATCCGCCCCTGTTGTTAATCCTAAAATCTTATCCATATCTTGCGTTTTCGCAGAAAGCATAATAATCGGCATCTCTTTCGCTTCTCTTACTTTCATACACATATGAATCCCATCTATTTTCGGCATCATAATATCTAATACAACTAAATGCACTTCATTTTCTTCTAATATACGTAAACCCTCTTCTCCGTCCCCTGCCTGTAAAACTTTATATCCTTCGTTCTTTAAGTAAATTGCGATTAAATCTCGAATTTCTTTTTCATCATCTACAACAAGTATTGTTTCCTCTGCCACAATATCTCCCCCAAAACTTTTAAAGTCCCTATTTCTTATTATAAGAAAACTTCTGAAGAAAAACGGTATGAAATCCTTAAGATTTTCTGAAGACGCAAAAAAGGCCTAGACTCCCCTTAAGTCTAGACCTTTCAAAAACCCCTTTATTTACGAACGTAGATGAAATATAGTACGAATAAAACTCCCATTACATACATAATTGGATGAATTTCTTTACGGCGACCACTTACAACCATCGTAATTGGATAGAAGATAAATCCAATCGCAATCCCCGTTGCAATACTATACGTAAGCGGCATAGAAATAATTGTGAAGAATGCTGGTACTGCAATCTCGAATTTCTTCCAATCAATTTCTCCTAAAGATGAAACCATCAAAATCCCTACAATAATTAACGCTGGTGCCGTTACAGCCGCTGTTACGACACTTAGTAATGGCGAGAAGAAAAGTGCTAACAAGAAAAATCCGGCTGTTACAACTGCTGTAAATCCTGAACGTCCTCCTGCTGCTACCCCTGCAGACGATTCAATGTAAGACGTTGTCGTAGATGTACCAAGAATCGCACCAATTACAGTTGCAATCGCATCTGCAAATAACGCTTTTCCCGCACGTGGTAATTTGTTATTCTTCATTAATCCTGCTTGATTCGCAACCGCTACAAGTGTACCCGCTGTATCAAAGAAATCAATGAAGAAGAACGTTATAATAACAATCGCCATTTGAACAGTGAAGATATCTCCGAAGTGCTGGAAGGCCACACCGAACGTAGGTTCCAAACTTGGGATTGCACCCACTATAGCTTTTGGTGTATCAATTAACCCTGTTGCTACTCCTAAGATTGCTGTAAGAATCATCCCATAGAAAACTGCACCATTTATCTTTTTAATCATTAAAATAATCGTAATTACTACACCGAAAATCGCAAGTAATGTTGTACCCTTTGTTAAATCCCCCAATCCAACAAGGACCGCATCATTTTTCACAATAATTCCGGCATTTTGAAAACCAAGAAAGGCAATAAACAAGCCAATACCTGCTGCTACCGCGAACTTTAACTCTACTGGAATTGCATTAATAATCTTTTCACGAATACCAGAAGCAGTAAGAATAATAAAGATAATACCTGACATTAACGTTCCGGCAATCGCTGTTTGCCACGGAATCCCCATTGTGAGTACTGCTGTGTAAGCAAAGAATGCGTTGATTCCCATTCCTGGCGCTAAGGCAATTGGATACTTCGCAAAAATCCCCATAATTAACGAACCAATTGCAGCTGCTAAAGCTGTCGCAACAAAGACTGCTCCTGGATCCATTCCTGTTCCTGCTGGTAACCCTTTAATGTTCCCTAGTGACAGCGTAGCAGGATTGACAAACAACACATAAGCCATAGATAAAAATGTCGTTAGTCCTGCAATGAACTCTGTTTTATAATTTGTGCCGAGCTCATCAAACTGAAAATAACGTTTCATCCTATGTTTCCCCCGTTATATGATTACTCGTCGTATTTCTCCCTAGTCCTCTTTTATCTATAGAAATAAAAAAGGCTTCCATTGCATATACATGGAAGCGTTCTGTAAACAAAGGCAAGTTTCTCCCTTACCTTTATAAAAACGCCTTGTAGTCAAGCCATTTACGGTAGCTAGGTAGAAACTTTCGGGCCATATCCCCGATATTATACGACGGCTGTAATATTCATTTTTCGTATCAATTACATAATCATATTAACTCACATACAGGTACATGTCAATTTAAAAACGAACATTTTTAAGTTATTATTATTTTTCGTTCGTGTAGCTAGGTAAAAAAATCCATCTATGCATAAAACCATAGATGGATCTTCCTTTAAGCGAATAAACCTTATTCTATTCCCACTCGATAGTTGCCGGTGGCTTACTCGTTACATCATACACGATACGGTTAACGTGTTTTACTTCGTTTACGATACGTACAGAGATTTTCTCTAATACGTCCCAAGGGATACGTGCCCAGTCAGCTGTCATACCATCGATAGATGTTACCGCACGAATACCTACTGTGTAGTCATAAGTACGCTCGTCACCCATAACACCTACACTACGCATACCAGGAAGTGCAGTGAAGTATTGCCAAATTTCACGATCTAATCCTGCTTTTTGGATTTCTTCGCGTAAAATCGCATCAGACTCACGAACGATTTCTAATTTTTCTTCTGTAATTTCGCCTAATACACGAATACCAAGTCCTGGACCTGGGAACGGTTGACGCCACACGATTTCATCAGGAATTCCTAGTTCTGATCCTAATACACGTACTTCATCTTTAAATAACGTATTTAATGGTTCAATTAATTTGAATTGCATATCTTCTGGAAGTCCGCCAACGTTATGGTGAGACTTAATTGTTTGTGCAGTTGCTGTACCACTTTCAACGATGTCAGTGTACAGTGTACCTTGTGCTAAGAAGTCCATTCCTTGTAGCTTTGATGCTTCATCATCAAATACATAGATAAACTCGTTACCGATGATTTTACGTTTTTGTTCTGGATCTTCTACACCTTTTAACTTGCTCATAAAGCGTTCTTTTGCGTCCACCTTAATAACGTTCATGTGGAAGCCTTCGCTAAATGTTTTCATAACGCCTTCAGCTTCTCCTTTACGAAGTAAACCGTGATCAACGAAGATACAAGTTAGTTGATCACCAATTGCTTTATGAATTAATACAGCTACAACTGAAGAATCTACACCACCACTAAGTGCACATAAGACCTTTTTGTCGCCAACTGTTTCACGAATTTTTTCTAACTCTACTTCGATAAAGTTTTCCATGTTCCATCCTTCAGAACAACCACACGCGCCGAATACGAAGTTTTTGATTAAATCATTTCCGTGCTCTGAATGACGTACTTCTGGGTGGAATTGTACACCGTATAAGTTTTGCGCTTCATTACTCATACCAGCAATTGGACAAGATTCACTTGTTGCGTCTACTACGAATCCTTCTGGTAAACCTGTTACTAAGTCACCATGACTCATCCATACAACTTGCTCTTCTGGAAGGTTTGCATATAATTTTGATTCGTTCTCTACTTTAAGAACTGCTTTTCCGTACTCACGATGGTTTGCACGTTCTACTTTTCCACCAAAGTGTTTTGTCATAAGTTGCATACCGTAACAAATACCAAAGATCGGTAAGCCTAGTTCAAAGATTTTTTCATCACAGTGGAATGCATTTTCACCATATACACTGTTCGGTCCACCAGAGAAAATAATCCCTTTTGGATTCATTGCTTTAATTTCTTCTGCAGTAATTGTATGTGGATGAAGTTCACTGTATACACCGAACTCACGAATTCTACGTGCAATTAACTGATTGTACTGACTCCCAAAATCTAAAACGATAATCGTATCGTGCTGTTTTTTCAAAATAATCACCCCAACGTTAGTTCTGTATATAAATATTTTCACCAATTTGGCAAAAAGCATTACCAATATAATAAAAAAAGCCAGTCCTCCGCCCTCAGTCTCATAACAAAGAAAAGGCAGGGGTCTGGCTTTATAAAGATAGTCTTCCACTCTTTATAAATATAAGACACACTGCCTTCATAGTCAGGTTGTTTACGGTAACCCGGTAGAGACTCTCAAACCATATCATTGAGGATATATGAAGGATTCGTTTTATATTATCTTCCTAGATTCTAACAATGAAGTATCAATATGGTCAAGAGAGAAAGCGACAAAATTCTACAGAAATTATTTCCCTTGTACAATAAAGTTTTGCTTAACTATTTTTTCTTCACTATAAATACGGATTGAAAGACTAACACAAAGCCATTCCTTTTAGGCGGGAGAGAGGATCCGCTCACAGGTAGAAGCGGTCAGTACCTGTTTTATGAAAACAAAAGAAGAAAACGAGTAGAGACCTTCTTTTGTTTTCATAACCGTAACTTACTTACATATCAAAAAATTAAAATGGATATATAAATGACCAAAAACATAAAAAACATCCACCTCTATATAGAGATGGATGTTCCGTCGACAGATAAAATTACATCATGCCGCCCATACCGCCCATGCCCATGCCGCCCATATCAGGCATTGCTGGAGCATTTGGTTCTGGCTTATCAGCAACTACAGCTTCAGTTGTTAAGAACATTGCTGCAACAGATGCTGCGTTTTGAAGTGCTGAACGAGTTACTTTTGCTGGATCTACGATACCAGACTCAAGCATGTTTACCCATTCGCCTGTTGCTGCGTTAAAACCAACGCCTACTTTTTCGCCTTTTAAGCGTTCTACAACAACAGATCCTTCTAGACCAGCGTTGATTGCGATTTGGCGAACTGGCTCTTCTAATGCACGAAGTACAATGTTGATACCTGTTGCTTCGTCGCCTTCAGCTGCAAGACCAGCTACTTTTGTATATACGTTCATAAGTGAAGTACCGCCACCTGCAACAATACCTTCTTCTACTGCTGCACGAGTTGAGTTAAGTGCATCTTCAATACGAAGTTTACGCTCTTTTAACTCAGTTTCAGTTGCTGCACCTACTTTAATTACTGCTACGCCACCTGCAAGTTTAGCAAGACGTTCTTGTAATTTTTCACGATCGAATTCAGAAGTAGTTTCTTCTAACTGCGCACGGATTTGACCGATGCGAGCTTCGATTTGTTCAGTGTTGCCTATACCTTCAACTACAGTTGTGTTTTCTTTCGTTACAACCACTTTACCAGCGCGTCCTAAAGATGCAACTGTAGCAGATTTTAAGTCGCGTCCTAATTCTTCAGTGATTACTTCGCCACCAGTTAAGATTGCGATATCTTCTAACATTGCTTTACGACGGTCACCGAATCCAGGAGCTTTAACAGCTACTACATTGAATGTACCACGAAGTTTGTTCACTACTAATGTAGCTAATGCTTCGCCCTCTACATCTTCTGCGATGATAAGAAGTGGTTTACCTTGTTGTACCACTTGCTCTAACACTGGTAAGATTTCTTGAATGTTAGAAATCTTTTTGTCAGTGATTAAGATGTATGGATTATCAAGCACTGCTTCCATTTTGTCAGAATCAGTAATCATGTAAGGAGATGCATATCCACGATCAAATTGCATACCTTCTACTACATCTAATTCTGTTGTGAATCCTTTAGATTCTTCTAAAGTAATAACGCCGTCGTTACCAACGCGCTCCATTGCTTCAGCAATTAGTTTACCTACTTCTTCGTCAGCAGCAGAAATAGCAGCTACTTGCGCGATAGAAGATTTACCTTCGATTGGTTTAGAAATTGCTTTTAATTCTTCTACTGCTGCAACAACAGCTTTTTCGATACCTTTACGAAGACCCATTGGGTTTGCACCAGCTGTTACGTTTTTTAAACCTTCAAGAATCATAGCTTGTGCTAATACAGTTGCAGTTGTTGTTCCGTCACCAGCTACGTCATTTGTTTTGCTAGCAACTTCTGCTACTAATTTTGCACCCATGTTTTCAAATGCATCTTCTAATTCGATTTCTTTGGCAATTGTTACACCATCATTTGTAATAAGTGGTGAACCAAATTTTTTCTCAAGTACAACGTTACGACCTTTTGGTCCAAGCGTTACTTTTACTGCGTTTGCAAGAGTGTCGACACCGCGAAGCATCGAACGACGTGCTTCTTCACTAAATTTAATATCTTTTGCCATAATATTTGACCCCCTTGGATTTTTAAAATGTATATAATTAACCGATAATTGCTAAAATGTCACTTTCACGTAAAATCAAGTAGTCTGTACCTTCGTATTTCACTTCAGTACCTGCATATTTTGAGAAGATGATAAGATCACCTGCTGCTACCTCTAAAGCAACACGCTCACCATTTTCAAGCACTCGACCAGTACCTACTGCAATAACTTTACCCTCTTGTGGTTTTTCTTTTGCAGTGTCTGGTAATACAATACCACTTGCTGTTTTTTCTTCTGCTTGAACAAGCTCAATTACAACGCGATCACCTAATGGCTTTAGCATGAACAATAACCTCCTCATTTGTCTATGTAAATTTCCTCTATTAGCACTCAGGCACCCCGAGTGCTAACACACTTATAATAATAAATAATCTAATTTTCTTTTGCAAGTAAAAAAATCATAATTTTTTCGCAAATTGTGATATAAACTTTTTCTATACAACAATAACAGAAATAATTCTCCAAAAAGCCTTTTGTATATGAATCAGCTTTTCCACTTATCGTATGTTACAATATGAAAGATGCCATAAGTTATTTTCTCTATAGGTACAGCTTTTTCCTGTCATCTATTTCATTTTCAAGTAAAGATTTACAAAAAAATAATAATACAAACGGTTATTACGTATCCCCAGGCAGGATGTTTACATGTTATCTCGCCTCATCTCATAAACTAGAGTTAGAAAGGATGGTTAACCCATTTGAAAAAACAATATTGGTGGATTATAGTTACATATATTCTGATGCAACTATCGGGAATTGTCGGAATGTGGCTCCTTTTAAAAACAGGACTATATGATAATATGGCAGTTTCACGCGAGCAAAAAATACAAATCATGGCTGGTCACTGGTCCATCATCAGCTTTTTTATTGCATTATGTATTATACTTTGGCTCCTTAGAACCGATATCCGTGAAAGACATTTAGATACGAAGCGGGCTAGCACCTCTGCTACAATCGGCTGGATTTTTATCGGTTTCTTTTTAGCTATGTTTGCTCAAATACTTGCAGCTAATATTGAAATACGATTATTTGGAATTAATCCTGGCTCCCAAAATACTCAAGATTTGATGGAAATAGCAAGAGCTACTCCATGGTTTCTTATTGTTATATCTATCATCGGTCCTATTTTAGAAGAGATTGTCTTTAGAAAAATTTTATTTGGAACACTCTATAAAAGATTTAATTTCTTTATCGCGGCAATTATTAGTTCGCTTGTTTTCGCGGCAATTCACTTTGATTTTACACACTTGTTAGTATACACTTCCATGGGACTTGTTTTCGCTTTTCTATATGTGAAAACGAAACGAATCATCGTTCCTATTATGGCTCACGTTGCGATGAATACATTAGTTGCAATAACCCAAGTACTAGTAAGTAACGAACAAATACAAGAAATGATTAAACAAGCAGAAAAAATGCAAGGATTTATCGGAGGATTTTAAATATGAGGAACTCACCATTGTTCATGGCAGCACTATATTTCCTTCTTGGATGTGTCTTTACACGTTTCGCAATTACGAACGTTACAGATACAATTTGGAACTTTGGGACACTACTGTTTGCTGCTATGGCAACAATTGATTTTAATTTGGCACTTCGACTTATCTTAGTCAAATTTAGAAAGAAAAAACCACAATAAAACGCAGAGGGATTTCCTCTGCGTTTTATTGTGGATAATTTTTCAAAAAATAAACAAGTGTTTGTAATTCTACAGCTAAATCAATATGATGAATTCTTATATTGTCTGACACATTTAATCGTGCCGGTGTAAAATTTAAAATTCCGTGTACATTTGTTTCGGCCAATCGATCTGCCACAGCTTGTGCAACGGTAGCAGGTACTGTTAATATTGCCACCTGGATATCATTTGTCAAACGCTCTTCTAATTCATCTAAATGATATACAGGAATTCCTCCGATTTCTTTTCCAACTTTCTCCTCATTGACATCAAACGCCATTTCAATCTTTGTATTATTATTTTTCGTGAAATTGTAATGTAAGAAAGCTGTCCCTAAATTACCTACTCCAATAAGTGCTACACGTGTTATATCGTCTTGATCAAGCGTTTCTCGAAAAAATGATAGTAAATAATTCACATTATATCCATATCCCTTTTTTCCTAACGCTCCAAAATATGAAAAGTCTCTTCGAATTGTCGCGGAATCTACCTTCACCGCTTCACTCAATTCTGCCGATGAAACACGCTGCTTACCAGAAAGAGATAAGTTTTGGATAAATCGATAGTATAGAGGCAACCGTTTGGCAGTGGCCTGCGGAATCTTTTGCTGATCCATATAACCTCTCCTCTCTTCCTATCTTTGTTCACATATTTAAACAAATACAGAAGTTTAGTACATATGATTTTCCCTGTATAATAGAGAGAGACTTCTCTCTTTATTTTAAACTATACACTATTTTTAGTATGATTGAGAAATATAAACATGGCAAAGTTAAGAAATTATTTGAGGTGAAAACATTGATTTTATTACAAGTGAATGGGCTTTCAAAATTATACGGTGCTGAAACAATTCTTGCAAACATTAAATTGGAAGTTCAAACAAAAGATCGCATTGCACTAGTTGGTCGAAATGGTGCTGGAAAATCTACATTATTAAAAATAATTGCTGGTGAATTATCTCACGATGGTGGAGAAATTATAAAACCAAAAGATGTTTCTATTGGATACTTAGCCCAAAATACTGGGTTAGAAACCACTTTAACAATTTGGGATGAAATGCTTACTGTCTTTTCTCATTTGCAGCAAATGGAAAAGAAACTTCGAAGGCTAGAGCAGGAAATGGGGCAGGAAGAGAACTTTTCCAATGCTGCTACGTACGAGAAATTACTCGCTGATTATGATCAATTACAGTTAGACTACAAAGATCAAGGTGGTTACCAATATGAAGCGGATATTCGCTCCATTTTAAGTGGACTTGGTTTTCCGGTCGAAACACACCAAACAACAATTTCTACGTTAAGTGGCGGACAGAAAACAAGACTTGCTCTTGGGAAGCTACTGCTAACAAAACCAGACTTACTCATCTTGGACGAGCCAACGAACCATTTAGATATCGATACATTAACATGGCTTGAACAATATTTACAAGGCTACCCTGGAGCTATTTTAATCGTTTCCCACGACCGCTACTTTTTAGATAAGCTTGTTACACAAGTATATGAAATTTCTAATAAAGAAAGCAGACGATATATTGGTAACTACAGTAAATATTTAGATTTAAAAGCTGCACTGTATGAGCAGGAAATGAAGCGTTATGAGAAACAACAAGAGGAAATTGCTAAACTTGAAGACTTCGTCCAAAAGAATATTGCCCGTGCGTCTACAACAAAACGTGCACAAAGTCGTCAAAAGCAGTTAGACAGAATGGAATTACTAACTAGACCATTAGGTGACTCTAAATCTGCATCCTTCCACTTTGATATCGAAAAACAAAGTGGAAACGACGTATTACAAGTAAAAGATGTTTCTATCGGATATGACAAAGAACCGATTATTGAACATGTAAACATGCGCTTAACCCGCGGTGATAGCGTTGCACTAGTCGGTCCAAATGGTATTGGAAAATCTACATTATTAAAATCAATTGTGAATAAATTAAACACACTAAGCGGTGAAGTTTCTTTCGGTTCAAATGTATCTATTGGATATTATGATCAAGAACAAGCAAACTTAACATCATCTAAGCGTGTCTTAAACGAACTATGGGATGATTATCCACTTCAGCCAGAAAAAGAAATTCGCACGATACTCGGTAACTTCTTATTCACTGGGGATGATGTATTAAAACCTGTATCTTCTCTAAGTGGTGGTCAAAAAGCTCGATTAGCTCTAGCGAAATTGATGATGCAAAAATCTAATCTACTGATTCTCGATGAGCCAACAAACCATCTTGATTTAAATAGTAAAGAAATTTTAGAGAATGCCTTAATTGATTATCCAGGAACTCTTTTATTCGTTTCCCATGATCGCTATTTTATTAACCGTGTCACAACTACAGTCGTTGAGTTATCAATAGATGGTGCACAAGAATATTTAGGTGACTATGACTACTATATTGAAAAGAAAAATGAAATGATTGAACGTGCGGAGTTTGAACAACAAGAAGAGGATGCACCAGTCCAAAAGACTATTGCTCAAGAAAAATTAAATTATCTTGAAGAAAAAGAACGTAAAAAGCAGGAACGTCAACGTACCCGAAAAATTGAAGAAATCGAACAAAACATTGCAAATTTAGAAGCAGAAATTGAACAATTAGAAGCGGAACTTTGTCTACCTGAAGTATATGCCGACTACGAACGAGCTAGTGAGATTACAACAGCAAAGCAAACAAAACAAGAAGAATTAGAGAAGTTTATGGCGGAATGGGAAGAGTTACACGTATAACCCCTATATATTCATATGATGAAAACAAGGTAGTTGAAGGTCATTCAACTACCTTGTTTATTTTTCAATACAAAAGACTATGGTCAAAGGTCTGACCTCGATATCATTATCCACAACCTTATACACATATCCACCTTTAGTATATAAACTCAAAAATAACTTTTCCACATTATACACAAAACACAAAAAAGTTATGCACATTTTATATTCACAATAAAACCCCCATTATCAACAGATAATAGGGGTTTTATCCACAGGTTGTGGTTAATTATGTGCATAACTATGCTTCAATATCTAGTCCTGGATTTGCATTTAGTGCTAATGTCGCGCGTTTCCCTTGTTCATATGCAATTGTGCCTGCTGCTGCAATCATCGCTGCATTGTCTGTGCACAAGGATAACGGTGGAATAATAAGCTCAATTTCTTCTTTTTTCGCAAACTCTTCCTCTAAACGTGCACGAAGACCTTTATTCGCTGCAACACCACCAGCAAGAAGCACTTGTTTTATACCATACGCTTCTGCCGCACGCACTGCTTTCGTTACTAGTACATCTATTACACTTGCTTGGAAGCTAGCTGCTAAATCCTCTGGTGCAATTTCTTCTCCGCGTTGTTTTGCGTTATGCACAGTGTTGATAACTGCTGATTTCAATCCACTAAAGCTAAAATCGTAAGAATCTGGTTCTAGCCACGCACGAGGTAAATCAATTATCGGATTCCCTTCATGGGCAAGGCGATCAATATGAGGACCACCTGGATATGGCATAGATAATGTACGCGCGACTTTATCATATGCTTCTCCTGCCGCATCATCTCTCGTTTCACCAATTACTTCAAACGAACCATGTTCTTTCATATAAACAAGCTCTGTATGCCCCCCAGACACAACAAGTGATAACAACGGGAATTGTAGTTCTTTTACTAAGCGATTCGCATAAATATGCCCCGCAATATGATGAACACCAACAAGAGGAATATTATGAGCGAAAGCAACTGCTTTCGCTGCATTTACCCCTATTAAAAGTGCTCCTACTAAACCAGGTCCTTCCGTCACAGCAATTGCATCAATATCTTCAAATGTAATGTTCGCCTGTTTTAATGCTTCTTCTAAAACAACTGTGATTTGTTCTACATGATGACGTGATGCAATTTCCGGCACAACTCCGCCAAAACGCTTATGGCTTTCAATTTGTGAAGCGACAACATTTGCTACTATTTCTGTTCCATTTTTAACAACTGCTACAGCTGTTTCATCACAGCTCGTTTCAATACCAAGTATAATCGTATTTTTTTCCATTATATATTCACCCACATTACAAGACCATCTTCATAATTGTCTGTATAGTATCGTTTACGAATCCCACCATTTTGGAATCCGTATTTTCGGTATAACTGTTTTGCTACTTCATTTGATACCCGTACTTCAAGTGTCATCGTTTTTGCTCCCATTACTCTTGCGTGATCCATTACCTCTTTCATCAAGGCATCCCCAAGCTTTTGACCGCGATATTCTGGCAAGATGGCTATGTTCGTAATATGTGATTCATCAATAATAATCCACAATCCACAGTATCCAATTACTACACCATCTTTTTCTATTACGACATAATGTGCATATTCATTCATCGTCAGTTCACGATGGAATGCATCGGCAGTCCAAGGAGTTGAGAATGACGCTTCTTCAATTACTACAATTTGAGCAATATCATCGGTCGTCATCTTTCTAAATGTAATATCCATCTTGATAACCCCTATTTTTTTTGACTTTCTAGCCATTTTGCTTCTGCTTCTGCTAAACGAAGATAGCTTGGAACAAATGTATGCACACTTTGCTCTTCTTTTTGTAATCCTAAAAATGCTAGTTCACTTGGTCTTGGGTTGTTCTTTGTACAAGAAGCAAACACAGCTTGGTCCCCTAAATATCCTACAATCGTTTCTTTATGCTGCTCTACGTCATTGCCGATAAATAAAACAGGTTGTCCTTTATCTTTTAACATCTGTAACCAATCCACAATAAGAACTATTCGATCATCTTCTATAGAAGATAACTGTCCTTCTTTATATGTATACAGGCCCGTATAAATTTGTCCGCGACGCCCATCAAACAATGGACAAATAACGCCTTGAAAATTAGCTCCGTTCGCCGCCACTACTTCTAAACTAGACACACCGACAATCGGTATTTGCAATGACCAAGCTAACGTTTTTGCAACAGTCACACCAATTCGAACCCCTGTATAAGATCCAGGACCAGCAGCTACAACGATTTTATCTAACTCTTTCGTTTTTACATTACATTCCTTTAGAAGTTGTTCTACTGCGGGCATAAGGCGTACAGAATGATTTTTGGTTAAATTCGTAATGATTTCTCCGGTAACAGTATTTCCATCTATAAGAGAAACACCCATTACATAATTTGAAGTATCAATTGCTAGTACTTTCATCTTGTAATAGCTCCTCACATAATCTAATATAACGTTCACCACTTGGTTCTAACACAATTTTCCTTGTGTCATCACCTGTATGGAACAAGCTTATTTTTAATTTCTCATTTGGTAAAAAAGATTCAATTAAATGAGCCCATTCTACTACTGTTATACCTTCACCATAAAAATACTCATCAAACCCTAAATCTTCTTCACTTTCCGCTAAACGATACACGTCCATATGATATAGTGGTAATCTTCCTTTATACTCTTTAATAATATTGAATGTCGGACTATTTACCACTCGTTTCACACCAAGTCCTTTTGCAAGACCTTTTGTAAATGTTGTCTTACCAGCACCTAAGTCTCCTTCTAAAATAAGCACATCTTTTTCCTTAACAAGGTTCCCTAACTTTTCTGATAAGTTCTGAGTCTCTTCAGACGAAGTTGTCGTTATTTCATATTTATTCAAAGGTTTCACCTACCTTACTCACAATATTCTCTGCTCTTTATTATACAGATTTTTTCACTCTGTTTCATTTTGAACATATAAAAAAGACCTTAGGAGTTTTCCTAAGGGTAAGATTGACTGTCTTTATAAGTTTTCTTAAAAATAAATAAAAAAATACGAAACAAGTTGTTTCGTTCTTTTCTTTGTATAAATGGCGGTCCCGACCGGGGTCGAACCGGCGATCTCCTGCGTGACAGGCAGGCATGTTAACCACTACACCACGGGACCATTGGTTGCGGGGACAGGATTTGAACCTGCGACCTTCGGGTTATGAGCCCGACGAGCTACCGGACTGCTCCACCCCGCGACGATATAAAAGCCTGGCAACGTCCTACTCTCACAGGGGCAAGGCCCCAACTACCATCGGCGCTAGAGAGCTTAACTTCCGTGTTCGGTATGGGAACGGGTGTGACCTCTCTGCCATCATTACCAGACTTATGAAGGTATATTCCTTCAAAACTAGATAACATTGCTTCATATTATATGGTTAAGTCCTCGATCTATTAGTATTCGTCAGCTCCACATGTCACCATGCTTCCACCTCGAACCTATCAACCTGATCATCTTTCAGGGATCTTACTAGCTTACGCTATGGGAAATCTCATCTTGAGGGGGGCTTCATGCTTAGATGCTTTCAGCACTTATCCCTTCCGCACATAGCTACCCAGCTATGCCCTTGGCAGAACAACTGGTACACCAGCGGTGCGTCCATCCCGGTCCTCTCGTACTAAGGACAGCTCCTCTCAAATTTCCTACGCCCACGACGGATAGGGACCGAACTGTCTCACGACGTTCTGAACCCAGCTCGCGTACCGCTTTAATGGGCGAACAGCCCAACCCTTGGGACCGACTACAGCCCCAGGATGCGATGAGCCGACATCGAGGTGCCAAACCTCCCCGTCGATGTGGACTCTTGGGGAGATAAGCCTGTTATCCCGGGGTAGCTTTTATCCGTTGAGCGATGGCCCTTCCATGCGGAACCACCGGATCACTAAGCCCGACTTTCGTCCCTGCTCGACTTGTAGGTCTCGCAGTCAAGCTCCCTTATGCCTTTGCACTCTACGAATGATTTCCAACCATTCTGAGGGAACCTTTGGGCGCCTCCGTTACACTTTAGGAGGCGACCGCCCCAGTCAAACTGCCCACCTGACACTGTCTCCCGGGTCGATAAGACCCGTAGGTTAGAATTTCAATACAGTCAGGGCGGTATCCCACCAGCGCCTCCACCGAAGCTAGCGCTCCGGCTTCAAAGGCTCCCGCCTATCCTGTACAAACTGTACCAAAATTCAATATCAGGCTACAGTAAAGCTCCACGGGGTCTTTCCGTCCTGTCGCGGGTAACCTGCATCTTCACAGGTACTATAATTTCACCGAGTCTCTGGTTGAGACAGTGCCCAAATCGTTACACCTTTCGTGCGGGTCGGAACTTACCCGACAAGGAATTTCGCTACCTTAGGACCGTTATAGTTACGGCCGCCGTTTACTGGGGCTTCAGTTCAGAGCTTCGCTTGCGCTAACCCCTCTCCTTAACCTTCCAGCACCGGGCAGGTGTCAGCCCCTATACTTCGCCTTACGGCTTCGCAGAGACCTGTGTTTTTGCTAAACAGTCGCTTGGGCCTATTCACTGCGGCTTTCCGTTAAGAAAGCACCCCTTCTCCCGAAGTTACGGGGTCATTTTGCCGAGTTCCTTAACCAGAGTTCTCTCGCACACCTTAGGATTCTCTCCTCGCCTACCTGTGTCGGTTTGCGGTACAGGCACCTTTTATCTCGCTAGAAGCTTTTCTTGGCAGCGGGGAATCAAAGACTTCGCTCCATAAGGAGCTTCCCCATCACAGCTCAGCCTTCACGATAAGCGGATTTGCCTACTTATCAGCCTAACTGCTTGGACGTGCACAACCAATCGCACGCTTCTTCTATCCTTCTGCGTCCCTCCATTGCTCAAACGATAAAGAGGTGGTACAGGAATATCAACCTGTTGTCCATCGCCTACGCCTGTCGGCCTCGGCTTAGGTCCTGACTAACCCTGAGCGGACGAGCCTTCCTCAGGAAACCTTAGGCATTCGGTGGACGGGATTCTCACCCGTCTTTCGCTACTCATACCGGCATTCTCACTTCTAAGCACTCCACCAGTCCTTCCGGTCTGACTTCACTGTCCTTAGAACGCTCCCCTACCACTGATACCATAGGTATCAATCCGCAGCTTCGGTGGTGTATTTAGCCCGGTACATTTTCGGCGCAGAGTCACTCGACTAGTGAGCTATTACGCACTCTTTAAATGGTGGCTGCTTCTAAGCCAACATCCTAGTTGTCTAAGCAACTCCACATCCTTTTCCACTTAATACACACTTTGGGACCTTAGCTGGCGGTCTGGGCTGTTTCCCTTTTGACTACGGATCTTATCACTCGCAGTCTGACTCCTAAGGATAAGTCATTGGCATTCGGAGTTTGACTGAATTCGGTAATCCGATGAGGACCCTAGTTCAATCAGTGCTCTACCTCCAAGACTCTTACACTTAAGGCTAGCCCTAAAGCTATTTCGGGGAGAACCAGCTATCTCCAGGTTCGATTGGAATTTCTCCGCTACCCACACCTCATCCCCGCACTTTTCAACGTGCGTGGGTTCGGGCCTCCATTCAGTGTTACCTGAACTTCACCCTGGACATGGGTAGATCACCTGGTTTCGGGTCTACGACCACGTACTAAACGCCCTATTCAGACTCGCTTTCGCTACGGCTCCGCCTCTTCAGCTTAACCTCGCACGGGATCGTAACTCGCCGGTTCATTCTACAAAAGGCACGCCATCACCCATTAACGGGCTCTGACTATTTGTAGGCACACGGTTTCAGGATCTCTTTCACTCCCCTTCCGGGGTGCTTTTCACCTTTCCCTCACGGTACTGGTTCACTATCGATCACTAGGTAGTATTTAGCCTTGGGAGATGGTCCTCCCGGATTCCGACGGAATTTCACGTGTTCCGCCGTACTCAGGATACATTCAAGAGAGAACGAAGTTTCGACTACGGGGTTGTTACCCTCTGTGACGAGCCTTTCCAGACTGCTTCGTCTACCTCGTTCCTTTGTAACTCCGTATAGAATGTCCTACAACCCCAAGAGGCAAGCCTCTTGGTTTGGGCTAGATTCCGTTTCGCTCGCCGCTACTCAGGAAATCGCATTTGCTTTCTCTTCCTCCAGGTACTTAGATGTTTCAGTTCCCTGGGTCTGTCTTCCATACCCTATGTATTCAGGTAAGGATACCATACCATTACGTATAGTGGGTTTCCCCATTCGGAAATCTTCGGATCAAAGCTTACTTACAGCTCCCCGAAGCATATCGGCGTTAGTCCCGTCCTTCATCGACTCCTAGTGTCAAGGCATCCACCGTGCGCCCTTTCTAACTTAACCAAACTAAAATTAAAAATATGAGCTACACTGTTATCTAGTTTTCAAAGAACATACATTTATTTCTGAGAGATAGTTCTCTCAAAACTGAACAAAACGAAACACGGAAACTTATATTGATGAACAGCGTTCATCAATTCTCCATAGAAAGGAGGTGATCCAGCCGCACCTTCCGATACGGCTACCTTGTTACGACTTCACCCCAATCATCTGTCCCACCTTAGGCGGCTGGCTCCATAAAGGTTACCCCACCGACTTCGGGTGTTACAAACTCTCGTGGTGTGACGGGCGGTGTGTACAAGGCCGGGAACGTATTCACCGCGGCATGCTGATCCGCGATTACTAGCGATTCCAGCTTCATGTAGGCGAGTTGCAGCCTACAATCCGAACTGAGAACGGTTTTATGAGATTAGCTCCACCTCGCGGTCTTGCAGCTCTTTGTACCGTCCATTGTAGCACGTGTGTAGCCCAGGTCATAAGGGGCATGATGATTTGACGTCATCCCCACCTTCCTCCGGTTTGTCACCGGCAGTCACCTTAGAGTGCCCAACTTAATGATGGCAACTAAGATCAAGGGTTGCGCTCGTTGCGGGACTTAACCCAACATCTCACGACACGAGCTGACGACAACCATGCACCACCTGTCACTCTGCTCCCGAAGGAGAAGCCCTATCTCTAGGGTTGTCAGAGGATGTCAAGACCTGGTAAGGTTCTTCGCGTTGCTTCGAATTAAACCACATGCTCCACCGCTTGTGCGGGCCCCCGTCAATTCCTTTGAGTTTCAGCCTTGCGGCCGTACTCCCCAGGCGGAGTGCTTAATGCGTTAACTTCAGCACTAAAGGGCGGAAACCCTCTAACACTTAGCACTCATCGTTTACGGCGTGGACTACCAGGGTATCTAATCCTGTTTGCTCCCACGCTTTCGCGCCTCAGTGTCAGTTACAGACCAGAAAGTCGCCTTCGCCACTGGTGTTCCTCCATATCTCTACGCATTTCACCGCTACACATGGAATTCCACTTTCCTCTTCTGCACTCAAGTCTCCCAGTTTCCAATGACCCTCCACGGTTGAGCCGTGGGCTTTCACATCAGACTTAAGAAACCACCTGCGCGCGCTTTACGCCCAATAATTCCGGATAACGCTTGCCACCTACGTATTACCGCGGCTGCTGGCACGTAGTTAGCCGTGGCTTTCTGGTTAGGTACCGTCAAGGTGCCAGCTTATTCAACTAGCACTTGTTCTTCCCTAACAACAGAGTTTTACGACCCGAAAGCCTTCATCACTCACGCGGCGTTGCTCCGTCAGACTTTCGTCCATTGCGGAAGATTCCCTACTGCTGCCTCCCGTAGGAGTCTGGGCCGTGTCTCAGTCCCAGTGTGGCCGATCACCCTCTCAGGTCGGCTACGCATCGTTGCCTTGGTGAGCCGTTACCTCACCAACTAGCTAATGCGACGCGGGTCCATCCATAAGTGACAGCCGAAGCCGCCTTTCAATTTCGCACCATGCAGTGCAAAATGTTATCCGGTATTAGCCCCGGTTTCCCGGAGTTATCCCAGTCTTATGGGCAGGTTACCCACGTGTTACTCACCCGTCCGCCGCTAACTTCATAAGAGCAAGCTCTTAATTCATTCGCTCGACTTGCATGTATTAGGCACGCCGCCAGCGTTCATCCTGAGCCAGGATCAAACTCTCCAATAAAGTTAGTTTGTCTAGCACCTAAAATAAAAATTGACGTTTCACGTTGTTTGTTTCGTTCAGTTTTCAAAGAACTAAAAGCGGGTGAAGAGAATCGAACTCTCGACCAGAGCTTGGAAGGCTCTTGTTTTACCACTAAACTACACCCGCGTGGTCGGGAAGACAGGATTTGAACCTGCGACCCCCTGGTCCCAAACCAGGTGCTCTACCAAGCTGAGCCACTTCCCGTTATGGCGCGCCCGAGAGGAGTCGAACCCCTAACCTCTTGATCCGTAGTCAAACGCTCTATCCAATTGAGCTACGGGCGCTTATTTATGATGTTTTGTCGTCGTTGTATTTCAGCGACTTAATTATCTTATCACATTGCATTTTCAAATGCAAGCACTTTTTTATTTTTTCTTTGGTGCGGCCGAGAGGACTTGAACCTCCACGGGGTTTCCCCCACTAGGCCCTCAACCTAGCGCGTCTGCCATTCCGCCACGACCGCATAATGCGGGTGAAGGGAGTCGAACCCCCACGCCAAAGGCGCCAGATCCTAAGTCTGGTGCGTCTGCCAATTCCGCCACACCCGCGGAAATAAAAAAGTGAGCCATGAAGGACTCGAACCTTCGACCCTCTGATTAAAAGTCAGATGCTCTACCAACTGAGCTAATGGCTCGTAAATGGCTGGGCTAGCTGGATTCGAACCAGCGCATGACGGAGTCAAAGTCCGTTGCCTTACCGCTTGGCTATAGCCCATCAAAAAATATTCCTTTTTAGTGACAAAAAACATCTTATCACAATAAGCAATAAAAAACAACTGCTTATTAGCAGAAGTTAGAATGGCGGTCCCGACCGGGGTCGAACCGGCGATCTCCTGCGTGACAGGCAGGCATGTTAACCACTACACCACGGGACCATTGGTTGCGGGGACAGGATTTGAACCTGCGACCTTCGGGTTATGAGCCCGACGAGCTACCGGACTGCTCCACCCCGCGACGATACTATTTGTATATTATATATGGTGGAGGATGACGGGATCGAACCGCCGACCCCCTGCTTGTAAGGCAGGTGCTCTCCCAGCTGAGCTAATCCTCCGAAAGTGGTGACCCGTACGGGATTCGAACCCGTGTTACCGCCGTGAAAGGGCGGTGTCTTAACCACTTGACCAACGGGCCAATATGAATGGCAGAGAAGAAGGGATTCGAACCCTCGCACCGCGTTAGCGATCTACTCCCTTAGCAGGGGAGCCCCTTGAGCCACTTGGGTACTTCTCTATATGGCTCCGCAGGTAGGACTCGAACCTACGACCGATCGGTTAACAGCCGATAGCTCTACCACTGAGCTACTGCGGAATAAGAAAGACAGTTTACATCTTATATAAATTCATATTATAAGTCAAGTCGTTTATACAATATTTTGTACAAACGTGACATGTTTATAATATACTGGATTGGTTTTTAACTGTCAAGGTGTTTTTTTATCTCTTTTAATCTACCCTTACACTTTCCGCAAACATATCTTTTTGTATTGATTGAACGTCTTCTTACATATTGAAAAGCGCATTCTATGCATTCATACACATTCGTTTCAGGCTCTTTTTCCACTCCCGGTATTCTCTTGCAAAATCTAGGGGCTCCAACCTCTTTCAATAACTGACGAAAATCTCGATCCCGATGTTGATATCCTTTCCCCATAATATGTAAGTGATAATGACACAGCTCATGCTTAATGATGCCAATTAATTCTTCTTTTCCATACACTTCATAATAATGATAGTTTAATTCTATATTATGACTTTGCAACAAATATCTCCCACCAGTTGTACGCAGGCGTTTATTAAACATTGCTTTATGCAAAAAAAACCTCCCGAAATATTGTAACGATATTTCTTCTACAAGTTTTTGAACTTCTTTTTCATTCATTTTTATTCCCCCAAAAACTAAAAATAAACTTACACTTTTCTTCTTTCTTATACATATATTAAATAGTACATATACCCATCCTCATTCAAAAAGTGTAACTTCTATGAAATACCTTCTCCCTCATTTTTTCATAGAACTTCACTAACCAAACTCTTATAAGCAGTTCCCAAGATGGAGTTAAATCTCTATTTCACTCCATAGAGGCTACTTGTTAGAGCCGGATTAAACAAGGAGGGATTCTTATGCCTACATGGCTCCGAAAACAAATGCAACGTGCATATTTCGAAAAAAACCGGTATCAAATTAAGCTACTAAACGAATGCTGGTTTTATTATAGCAAATTACATCAAAATTCCTGACAAAGCGAACGTTTAATCGGCGGGGGCTGAAGCCTTTCCCACCGATTAAATCCCCAATAACATCCGTTCACGAAAAAAGGGCAGTGTCACCCTGCCCTTTTCCCATTATTATTCAATAGGTAGCATCGACAAGGCAACGCGTCCTTTTTTCATATCAACATCATCTACCCATACCTTTACAATTTGCCCGACAGATACCACATCTAACGGATGCTTCACAAACTGTTTGCTCAGTTTAGAAATATGTACTAAACCATCTTGCTTCACACCAATATCGACAAACGCACCAAAATCAACGACATTTCGAACCGTTCCTTCTAACTCCATGCCGCGCTTTAAATCTTCTAATTTGAGAATTCCCTTTTTCAAAAGTGGCTTTGGTAATTCATCACGCATATCTCGTTCTGGTCTAATTAGGGAATCTATAATATCAATTAATGTTGGTTCACCAATATTCGTCTCTTGAGATAATTTAGAAAGCTCTACTTCCTCTAAACATTGTTGTAAATGTGGTTGTCCTACATCATCAATCGATAACCCTAAACTTTTTAATAGCAATTCAACATTTTTATACTGCTCTGGATGGATGCTCGTTCTATCAAGTGGATTTTTACCTTCTAGTATACGCAAGAAACCAATACACTGTTCATACGTCTTGGCACCTAACCGCGGTATTTTCTTCAACTCTGTACGTTTTGTAAATTTCCCATCTTCTTCACGTTTGCTTACAATATTTTTCGCAACAGTTTTTGATAATCCCGAAACGTATTGTAATAGCGCGACAGAAGCTGTATTCACATTCACTCCCACTTGGTTAACAGCTGTTTCCACAACAAATGTTAATGATTCATTTAATCTCTTTTGTGATACATCATGTTGATACTGTCCTACCCCAACTGATTTCGGATCAATTTTCACAAGTTCTGCAAGCGGATCTTGCAGACGTCTTCCAATCGAAACAGCACTTCTTTCCTCAACTTGCAAATCTGGAAATTCTTCACGAGCCAAATCAGAAGCTGAATATACACTAGCCCCCGCTTCATTAACAATAATATAAAATACATCTCGCGGCACTGATTGTAAAACATCTACTATAAACTCTTCTGTTTCCCTAGAAGCTGTACCATTTCCAATTGCAATCATCTGCACTTGATATTTATCTATAATAGAAAGAACTTTTCCTTTTGCATCTTCATATTTCCGTACAGGTGGATGCGGGTAGATAACATCAATATGAAGAACTTTCCCTGTATCATCTACCACAGATAATTTACATCCCGTTCGATATGCAGGATCTACCGCTAAGACTACTTTCCCTTTCATTGGTGGCTGCAATAATAAATTACGTAAATTCTCAGAAAAAATGTGAATTGCTTGCTCTTCTGCAGTTTCAGTTAATTCTTTACGAATCTCCCTTTCGATTGACGGCTGAATTAATCGCTTGTATCCATCATCAATCGCTAATTGTACATACTCTGCACTTTTAGAAGAAGCATCGCGAATCTCTTTCTTATGTAAAAAGCGAACAATCTCTTCTGTCGGCGGCACAACAGAAACTTTTAAAATCTCTTCTTTTTCACCACGGTTCATAGCTAATACACGATGCGGCACAATCTTTTGCAAAGGCTCTTCATAACCGTAGTACATCTCATATATATTTTTTTCATCTTTTTCTTCATCTTTTACAGAGGACGCAATCATTCCTTTTCTAAAGGCAACATTACGAATCCAGCTACGATACGCTGCATCATCTGATACAAGTTCTGCAATAATATCTTGCGCACCTTGCAATGCTTCTTGGACAGATTGCACTTCTTTCTCAGCATTAACAAACTCTTTTGCCTTATCTTTTGGGTCTTCTTTCGTAAACAGAAGTAACCATTCAGCTAACGATTCAAGCCCCTTATCTTTAGCAATCGTCGCTTTCGTTCTTCTTTTTTCTTTATACGGACGGTACAAGTCTTCTACTTCTTGTAGTTTTGTTGCAGATATAATATAGTGACGCAACTCTTCTGTTAATTTTCCCTTTTCATGAATCAGACGAAGAACCTCTTCTTTCCGATCTTCAAGTTGCATCATATATTGCCATCTTTCTAAGATTGCACGAATTTGCACTTCATCTAAAGATCCGGTCCATTCTTTTCGGTAACGAGCAATAAATGGAACTGTATTACCTTCTTCTGTTAATTGAATAACATGACGAACCTGCTTTTCTGTAAAGCCTAATTCTTTCACTAACATTTTCATTAACGCTTGTCGATTATCTACCATTTCCATATACAACCGAACCTCCCTTAATAAAAAAAGTTGCTCCTAAGAGAGCAACTTAAACTGCCGATTTAAAAATCTATTAGTCCTAAACTAATTTGCAGTGCTTCATCTACACGACTCATCATTAACTCATCTAAATGAGTAATTTTATCCGTTAAGCGCTGCTTATCGATTGTTCGAATCTGTTCGAGCAAGATAACAGAATCTCTCTCAAAGCCGTACTTTTTCGCATCAATTTCCACATGTGTGGGCAATTTTGCTTTCTGAATCTGCGCAGTAATAGCCGCTACAATCACAGTCGGACTAAAACGATTTCCGATGTCATTTTGAATGACAAGAACCGGACGAACGCCTCCTTGCTCAGAACCAACAACTGGGGAAAGGTCTGCAAAATACACGTCGCCGCGTTTTACAATCAAAATATTACCCCCCGCTAACTAAGCGTTCTACTGTATGAGCTGCTTCATACTCTGCTAAGAAAGCTTCAGATGCAATACCAAGATTAATTTTTCCCATTTCAATGTACCCACGTCGCATTGATTCATGTTGGTAGCGTTTCTTCGTCTTATGTTGACGCAATAACAGTTGTGTTGCCTGGCAAATTAGTTCATGGCGATTCTTATTCTCTTGTTTTCCAATTCCGTCCAATTCCGTTACCACTTGCTTTGGCAACCGAACCACGATTTCAGTAGTTACACTCGATTCGGACACAAAAATACACCTCCACCGTCAACTACACACCCAAATATATATGACACCTATTGTAATAATACCATTGTATGGAGCCTGTTGCAAAGACTTACTTATTCCTTGTTTATGTTTTCCAATTGACAAACAAAACATTCACTCTCTTGTACTTTTCATCTCTTTCTAACACGAAATAACTACTGCGAATATAGCTTACTTATATATCATTTAAATAATTTATAACCTCGACAACCTTCCCATCTCGAATAAATATACGAGGAACTCGAAAGCTTATTGTTGTTATAATTTCATAACTAATGGTACCTGAATACTCCGCAACCTCATTCGCACTAATGTATTCATCACCCTGCTTCCCAATAAGCGTAACTTTTGTGCCAAGTGGCACTTCGCAAGGAAGATGAATCATAAATTGATCCATCGTAACACGGCCTACAATAGGAACCCTTTTCCCATTCACAAGTACTTTAAATCCTTGCAATCTTCTGAGCCAACCGTCTGCATATCCAATCGGTACTGTTGCAATCCACTCTTCCGTTCTCGTTCGATACGTGACACCATAACTAATCCCATCACCTTGAATTACTTTCTTAATATGTGTAACTGTTGTATGAAGCGAAAGAGCCGGTTGTAATTTAATCGGCAAGAATGGACAGATCTCCACAGATGGCGTTAAACCATACATAGCAATTCCAATTCGAACAGCATTGAATGTAATTCCATGGAAACGCATAGTAGCGGCACTATTCGCCGCATGAATAAACTTTGGATCTACTCCAAATTCCTCAAGCCAACTTAACTGTTTCAAAAACGTATTATATTGCTTATCAAAATACGAGGTTTCCACTTCATCAGCTGTTGAAAAATGCGTATACACCCCTTCTAATTCAAAAAACGGAGCATCTTCTAAACTACGCAAAAAACCTGTTAATTCTTTGCATTCTCGAATTCCGATTCTCCCCATACCACTGTCGAAATTAATATGAAAACGTAATGGTACCGAGCTATCCCAAACTTCTACTGCTTCCTCGACCCACTCTCTTTGGAAAACAGTTAATGCTACATCATTTTCAGCAGCTACATTCACAACACGCGGCGATGATGGGCCTAATACTAGAATCGGTGCGGTAATACCGGATCGGCGAAGCACCAATGCTTCATCTAAAAAAGCAACAGCTAACCTTGTTGCTCCAGCCTCTAATGCAGTTTTAGCCCCCGGCACATAGTCATGTCCATACGAATTCCCTTTTACTACAGCAAAAACCTCAACATTTTCCGGAATAATTTCTTTAATATGTGTTACATTGTTATAAATAGCATCCAAATTTACTTCTACCCACGTATTACGGCAAAACGATGATTCTTCCATAAAAAAACACTTCCTTATATACGATATGCGAGGCTTATTCTTTTATATTCGTCTTTTTAGGAAATCCGTTCTTCAAAACAAGAAAAAACGTGGTGCATATACATCACCACGTCTAAAAAGTTTATTTCACCTGCTTTTCCGTAACAGAACGAGCTACCATTAATAACTCATCCGGTTCTAACCCTTTAGACACGAGCATATATTCCACTCCATTATGCGACCATGTTAACGAGTCTTTTGCTAGAGCACCAATTGTAAAACCAAGATCAACTAACTCTCCACTCACACTTATTGATGCTGAAGCTTCAGCAACCTTCGCCTTTTCTTGTATTAATGTAAAGGATTTCTTATTTCCAGTGTATGTGAGTATCGCCCGCTTGCCACTGTCTGTCTTCAACTCTTTCTCTTCCTTTAAAACCATCCCTTGTGGAGTATCACTCGGATACAGAACAGCAAATGGTTTATCTGCTTTCACTGTTGTTTGTACATCCACTTGCGCCCTAGACATATTTTGCTTTGTATCAAATGCACCCTTATCAAACTTTGTATCAAACTTCACCTTTGAAAAGTCTACTTTCACAAGAACATTTTGATCATTATCCATCAATTTTACTGAAACAGGCGCTAAATCACTTTTATTCAATTTAATCTCTTGCTTTGGTAGCATATTTTGATGGTGGTAATTCGTCTTTGTCTTAAATACATAATATTTATCTGTTTTCTCAAATGAAAGATTCTTCTTATCCTTTAAGATATCTCTTACAAGTGATTCATATAAGTAAGCCTGGCTACTATTTTGTGGCCAGTCACTTTGAAATCGAAAACTTTTATTAAGAGCTGGCGTTAATACAAATACACCTTCATCATTCCTTAAAATGATTTGACTCTGATCTTTCTTTGTATTTTTTAAATTCACACGATAATAGGAAGGCTCTTTATGCCAAACTTCCACATTATATTCTTGTGGTTCATTCCCCGTCTTAATAGATAATTTCGCTTCAGCTTGATAACTCTTCATCCCCTTAACCTTCGCTTCTAAATCTCGCACGACATCTTCTTGTTTCTTTTCCATACAACCCGCTAGCGCAAAAACGGTCAATAAACCGACAATCACTAAAAATAGCCGCCTTTTCATCATTTCAGCCCCTTTGCCCCTATAAATGAATGGAAGATATTTCTCCCTTATCGCTAACTCAAATATATGAGACAAAAATATAAAATATGCAGACTAGCGTGACGAGCTTTCTAAAACAACTTGAGCCACTGCGAATTCTCTACTATGACTAATCGATAAATGAACGATGTGTTCTGTATTTGCAGTGAGAATCGGCTTACCTCTATCATCGTTTTTTATTTCAATATCCAAAAAGCTCACTTCTTTTCCGATACCAGTTCCAACAGCTTTAGAATACGCTTCTTTCGCTGCAAACCTTCCTGCTACAAATTCTACAAGGCGATGCCCTTTCAATTCAGCAGCAACACTACGTTCTCCATCGGTTAAAACACGATCCATAAATTTAAGCTTTCCATCTAACATTTTTTCAATTCGATTCAGTTCGATGATATCTATTCCAATCCCTATAATCATTTCAAAAGTCCCCTTCTTCTATTTGTCTTCCTTCATTCATATTGTAAGAATAACAGAGAATCATTCTGATGCAAAAGGAGTGAAAATATAAAATGTCATTCTCACATATGCGAACTACCTTACAACCCGCCGTCCTCTTTTTCCTTATCTTGCAACTTATCATGATAATACCAGGAGATTTTTTCTTTTATAATTTAGCCGCTTACAATGAACATATTTCTAAAGGGGAATGGGGGCGGCTTATAACCTCTCTATTTATACATGTAGACTTCCAACATTTTCTTTCCAATAGCATTTGTCTATTTCTGCTCGGTCAATCCATCGAAAAACAACTAGGTAGCATTCGCTTCATTCTTTTATTTTTCACCGCCGGCATTAGCGGCAATATTGTATCTTATATGATTATGCCTATCGAGTATATTCATGCCGGTGCATCAGGTGGTATTTTTGGTTTACTTGGCGCACAACTTTTTCTTTTATATATTCACTACCATTCTTCTCAACCAAAAGAGTTAGTTTTCTTTTCTTCAATTATATTTCTATTACTTCTTTTTACCTTCTTTAATCCTTCCGCCAACCCTATTAGTCATTTAACTGGACTACTAATCGGTGGTATTGGCACTCCGCTTTTAACAAAAAAAACGATGGTGTAGAGCTTGTTTCACATAAAAGCTCCCACCATCCATTATTCCCGCCTCTGATTCCGTACCAAGACTTCGTATTAATCGAAATAAAGATTCATCCTTTTTCGGCTGCAATCATACAATCAATTTACGAAACACTACCTTTGATTTTCTGTAAAAAAGATATGTCATGCCCTTTATTACGCTTTAATAACCGCAAACAATTGTCCAAATTAGAATTCGCAATTCTTTCAAGCTTATGAATCGCCACCTCCCGATCTTGAACACGTTGAAATTGTGCATATGTCATCGTTTGAGACGGAGATGCATTTTTTAAGTGTACACTCATCGCTACATAACCAAGTCTTACCAGCATACCCCACTTTTTTCTATACATCTTATTATGTAGTATACGCAATTACACAAATAAAAAAGGATGCCCTTTTGGGACATCCTCTCTTTTATTAAGCTTGCGGCTTACGACTATGATGTTTTCTTTCGCCGCGTCCATTTGAAGATCCTGGGCGACCTTGACCTTCACCTTTACGACCACGGTTGCGGTTACCATCACGGTTGCGATCACGATTACGGCCATCACCACCACCGCGTCCATCGCGACTACGGTTACGGTTACCGTCACGGTATCCATTTCCGTTACCGCCACGTTTTTTAGAACCTCTTGAAACAACTGGTGGTTCTGATGTTAAAGCAATCGGTGTTGTATCTGGCTCTTTTGTCATCATTTTTAAAGCAGCTGCTACAACAGTTACAGAATCATTTTCTTCTAACATTTCTTCTGCAATACGTTTGTAGTATGATAAGTTATCATTTTCAATTGTGCTTTGAAGTTTTTCTGCGATTAAACGTTGTTGACCTTCTAATGCTTCGTCAAGTGTCGGTGCATCCATGCGGTCTATTTTACGTTTTGTTGTACGCTCGATATTTTTTAATTGTCCTGATTCACGTGGTGTTACAAATAACATTGCAATACCTTTTTTACCAGCACGGCCAGTACGACCAATACGGTGAACATATGATTCTGGATCTTGCGGAATATCGAAGTTGTATACGTGTGTTACACCTGAAATATCAAGACCACGCGCCGCAACGTCTGTTGCAACAAGCACTTCAATAGAACCTTCTTTAAATTTACGTAATACAGACATACGCTTCGCTTGTGTTAAATCACCGTGAATACCTTCTGCTGCATAACCACGTAAATTTAATGCTTCTGATAATTCATCAACACGACGCTTTGTACGACCGAATACGATTGCAAGCTCTGGAGATTGAATATCTAATAAGCGTGTTAACACATCAAACTTTTTCTTTTCTTGCACTTCTAAATAGAATTGCTGAATGTTTGGCATTGTTACTTCTTTTGCTTTTACTTTAATGTGTTGAGGCTCAGTCATGAAACGCTCAGCAATGCGACGGATTGGATCTGGCATTGTTGCTGAGAATAACAATGTTTGATGCGTTTCTGGCACATCTGTTAAAATTGCTTCAATATCTTCAATGAAGCCCATGTTTAACATTTCATCTGCTTCATCAAGAACAACTGTTTCTACGTTTTGTAGACGAAGTGTTTTACGGTTGATGTGATCTAAAATACGTCCCGGCGTACCAACAATAATGTGTGGGTGTTTTTTTAGAGCACGAATTTGGCGGTTAATATCTTGGCCACCATAGATCGGTAAAATACGAACGCGTTTATGCTTACCAATTTTGTAAAGCTCTTCTCCAACTTGAATTGCTAATTCACGCGTTGGCGCGATAACAATACCTTGAACCGATTCTTTATGTGTATCCACTTTGTCTAATAGTGGTAATCCGAATGCTGCTGTTTTCCCTGTACCTGTTTGTGCTTGCCCAATAATATCTTTACCTTGCAATGCATGTGGAATTGTTTCAGCTTGAATTGGCGTAGCCTCTTCAAAGCCCATACTTTCAACAGATTGCAGTAAAGAATCACTTAATCCTAATTCTCGAAATGTTGTCAATGTTACTTCTCCTTTTCTATCCTATACTTTATCATTTAAAAAAAGGCATTTTCCGTGTTTGCGGAAAAGCCCCTTTCCTGAATACTCACGTATATAAACGGGCGTATATTCTTCACGAAAATACTTCTAAACGTTATTACACTTTATCAATTATAAGTTTTGTATGTGTAAAAAGCAAACCCCAACTGTTACCTTATTTCATATTCAGAGCTTTTTTCTTTACTTTTATTTTTTTATGATTTTCTGTAAGCGCTTATTATAAGTTTTCGCTATTTTTTTGTCTGTCATCCCTATTTGCATACACCAATTATTTCAACATCGTAATAACTTCTTCTAATCTCATTCCACGAGATGCTTTTACTAATACCACATCTTTCACATCAATAACTGATTGCAACTCTTTCACAAGTTCTTCTTTATTGTCATATGCTTTTACACGTTCATTAGAAAAGTTAATCTTTGCCCCTTCAGCAATTTGCGCTCCTAATTTACCGTAAGTAAATACATAAGAGATTCGAGCTGGATCGATTAATTTACCCACTTCATAGTGAAATTGTACTTCTTGGTCACCAAGTTCTAACATATCTCCAAGAACAACAATTTTTTTCGAAAATCCATCTAAACCATTCATTAAATGGAACGCCGCTTCCATTGCTGTTGGACTTGCATTATATGCATCATTAATAATCGTTAATCCACTATCTGTTTTTACAATTTCCATACGCATACCTGTCATTTTAAGCGTTAATAGACCTTGTTTCATCTCTTCCCACGTTACACCAAAATATTTCGCAATTGCCATTGATGCCAATGTATTATATACATTATGTTTTCCAAGGACCGGCAGAGAAAATGTAACAAGTTCTGCCTGGTTCATCTTAAAATGAGTGCCAGTCGCCTGCAATGTTACAGAAGTTGGATAATAATCATTTGCCCTTGCATCACCAAATGTAACCGTTTCAGCAGCTAGGTTCATGTTCGGAACACGATTTGTTAAAAGCGGCTCATCACCATTGTATACAAATACGCCACCATCCTGTAATCCTGAAACAATTTCGAGTTTCGCCTCAGCAATCGCATCACGAGATCCTAAATCCATTAAATGCGCCTCTCCGATATTTGTAATGATCGCAGCATTCGGACGAGCTAACTTAGATAAAAATTCAATTTCACCCAGGCTAGACATTCCCATCTCTAATACAGCCATTTCTGTATTTTCTTCTAGGCTTAAAATAGTAAGTGGCAAACCGATATGATTATTAAAGTTACCCTCTGTTTTTTGAACCTTGAATTTGGTTGCAAGAAGGCTTGTCACAATGTCCTTCGTAGACGTTTTACCGTTACTTCCTGTTACACCTATAACTTTTACATCTAACTGATCACGATAGCTTTTCGCTAATGTTTGTAGCGCTTTAAGTGTATCTTCTACAAAAATCACCGGTATATTCGTAGGGGGATTTTGTACATCCTTTTTCCATAGCGTAGCTACAGCACCATTTTCAATTGCTTTTTCTACAAAAGAATGGCCATCAAAGCGATCACCTTGAATCGGAACATATAAATTACCTTTTTCAATTTTTCGTGTATCGATCGATACGCCTTGTACAGTAATTTCGGCATATTTCTCTACTAAACCCGTTCCATTCGTCATTTTCTCTACTTGTTTTAACGTTCGCTTTATCATAAAAACACTCCTTACATAGAGGAAGCACTATTCTTATTGAATAGTGCTTCCTCCTTTTTTGTTAGATTGTATATTTAATTTTTTGCTTTTCTTCGTGACGCTCAATTGCCAAACGAATTAACTCTTCAATTAATTTTGGATACGGCAAGTCTGTATGTTGCCATAATAATGGGAACATACTAAATGGCGTAAATCCTGGCATTGTATTTACTTCATTAATGTATACTTCTCCATCTTTCGTTAAGAAGAAATCAGCTCTTGTTAAGCCCGCACCATCTAAAGACTGGAATGCACGAATCGCATCTCTTTGAACCGTAGCTAACTCTTCTTCTGTAATTTCAGCTGGAATAATTAATGCTGTATCACCATCGATGTATTTTGATTTATAATCATAAAACTCTTTCTTCGGTACAATCTCGCCTACAACCGAACATTTTGGCTCATCATTACCTAAAACGCCAACTTCCACTTCACGACCTACAATGTTTTCTTCTACGATAATTTTGCGGTCAAATTGGAATGCTTCCTCAAATGCTTTTTCTAATTCTTCACGATCTTTACATTTATTAATCCCAACACTTGAACCAAGATTTGCTGGTTTTACAAAGCATGGGTACCCTAGTTTTTCTTCTACCACATCATAAGCTGCTTGAGGATTTTTCTCCCATACACTGCGAATGAAAGATGCATACTTAGCTTGATTCAACCCTGCTTCAGCAAAGATATTTTTCATAACAACTTTATCCATACCAGCTGCAGATGCTAATACACCGTTACCAACGTATGGGATATTCATTAATTCTAGTAACCCTTGTACTGTTCCATCTTCACCATTCGGTCCGTGTAACAGCGGGAAAATAACATCAATTGCATCTCCTTGATTAGAAGAAGCAGTTGGGATAATTTCTGTACTTAATGCTACTGGAGAAATTGCATTTTCTTCTCCATTCATTTGCAATGCTTGCACACTTGTTACTTCACCTTCAATGCGTTCGCCACGCATCCACTGGCCTTGCTCTGTAATATAAATTGGATGAATCTCGAATTTCTCTTGATTTAATGCTTTAATAGCAGCAAGAGCTGTTTGTAATGAAACTTGATGCTCTGCTGATTTTCCACCATATAATAAACCTAATTTAATTTTCGTCAATGAAATCACCCTAACCAATTGTTTTCATTTTTCTATTTTAGCACTTTTTATAAAAATAGGTAGTTCCTATTTGAAATAAAGTAAAACTTTTCGTTACTCGTGGCTTACTATCCACCGGTAACGAAATCGCTATAAAATGAACTTTAATCAACCCTAACCCATCGAAAAATTATGGGCATTTGATCCCTTAACTAACTTCTTTGCTTTCGTTGAATTTTGAGGTAAGTTCCTTACTGCCGGCGAATAGCGGGATAAATCACAGCACTATTTCATCAATTACGTTTTTGTGAGCGGTTAGTCTAAACTCATACCTCTTTCTGATAACTTGGTTGTGTTATGCCCTACTCTAGTTATGTACCTAATATATATGAAAAAATACCACTTTTTGTGTATGTCACCTATTGATTAAGAAGATTGTTTCACTACTGTTCCTTTTTGTCTTTGCTCTACAAGGCGATCTAAAGAAATATATACAAGACCTGCTACTACACAGCCCACTCCTAATATCGTAAACAATAAATGCCCTAACAATCGATCAAGTAAAAAACCTCCAAGGAGCGGTCCAAATGCATTCCCTGTAATCCATTGCAAACTTGCTGCACCCATATATGTCCCGCGTAAATGTTCTGGTGCTAAATTAGCCACAAATGTCATTTGCACAGGCGACATAATCATCTCGCCTAGTGTATATACGGCATAGACAACTAGTAATGTTATTAAAATAACCGTAGCACTTGTCTCAAGTCCACCAAACCACTTTGGAATCCACCCGATGAAAAACAACCCAATTCCAAATAACCAGGCTCCATATAACATCGTCCTTCCAACAGGTTTATCTGTTGCCCATTTTGAAATTTGAAATTGGAATAAGACAACTAGTAAACCATTTAAAGCCATTAAATATGGATACGGGTTGTTTTTGCCAAATATTTCTTTCATCTCGTTATCAAAATGGAGGGGGAGCATACCTTCTGTTTGTGAAAAACCCATGGAAATAATAATGCCTGCCAACAAATAAATCATTAGCACCTTATCTCGCAGAACGACTTTCCAGACAGGTCCTGATTCCTTTTCCTTATCCTTTTGTTCTTTCAATACAGTTTTCGGCATGGTTTCTTGAATAAGTATTAACACAAGAAGTGCATAAAACAGCATTGTGGATGAAGCAATAATAAACACTACATTTTTTGAAAGAACAACTACCGAAGCTCCCATAATCGGTCCGATAGCTGCCCCGATATTATGTCCCATTCGTAATAACCCGTATGCTTCCGTCCTCTTCTCAGGTGCTGTCACATCCGCTACCATCGCTGATGCCGCTGGATGAAATAGCGAATTACTTAACCCTAAAAGAATAGACAAAATAGCATAAGGTATAAATCCTTCTATAAATAAAAAACCGAGCATCAACACCGCATTACTCGCCATCGAAATGATCATAATTGGCTTTCTTCCATATATATCAGCAATCCTGCCCCCTATCAAAGACCCAAAACTTGCCGCAATCGGAGAAAGCGCCATAATAATCCCTACTTGTAATAAAGAATCTACCTTATCTTTTAAATACAGTGCAAAAAATGGCATTAACATCATCATTGCAATTCCATTTAATGTTTCTCCTATAAAACGGATCCATACGTTACGATCCATCGCTTGTAACTCACGCCATGTCTGTTTCATTTACAACACCCCTTTAATCGACCACTCCTTATCTTATATTAATTTTAGAAAAATGTAAATTTTCAAAACAAAAGATCCGTTCTATTCTATTTAGAACGGATCTTTTTCCTATAAATTTGCTACATCTTCCTCATCTTTTTTATTATTTAAAACACTATGCTTTCTACTATATAAGAAATAAACCGCTACACCAATCACCATCCAAATGCCGAAACTCATCCATGCAGTTCCTGATAATTGAAGCATTAAATATAAACAAAAGATAACTGTTAATGCAGGTAAAACTGGTACAAGTGGTGCTTTAAAAGCACGTGGTAAATCCGGGTGTGTTTTTCTCATTACAATAACAGCAACAGCTACAAGTGCAAATGCGGATAATGTCCCCATATTTACAAGATGCGCTAGCACATTTAAATCAATAAGACCTGAAATAAGCGCTGCTATAATGCCTGTTGTCCATGTATTTAAAAATGGTGTTTTAAATTTCGGATGAACTTTTGCAAGACGCTTCGGCAATAACCCATCACGACTCATTGCATATGAAACACGAACCTGTCCATACATCATAACTAACATTACAGTTGTAATCCCTGTAATTGCTCCTACCGAGATAACACCCGCTAAACCATCTTGTCCAATAAACTGAAGTGCGAAAGCTACCGGATCAGAAATATTCAGCTGACCATAAGGTACAATCCCTGTCAAAATAAGTGAAACAACGATATAAAGAATAGTACAAATGAGTAATGATGCTATAATGCCAATTGGTAAATCACGTTGCGGACGTTTTACCTCCTCCGCTGCTGTCGATACAGCATCAAATCCAATGAATGCAAAGAATACTGTTGCAGCCCCAGCCATTACACCATCAAGACCAAACGGCATAAACGGTGTCCAGTTTTCTGGCTTTACATAATTAAAACCAGCAAAGATAAAGAGTAATACAACTGCTATCTTAATAAAAACCATAATATTGTTTACGCGGGCACTTTCACGTACACCTCTAGATAAAAGGGCAGTCATAATTAAAATGATAATGACAGCTGGTAAATCGATAAGACCACCCTTTCCTGTTCCAGGAGCAGAAGATAAAATGGTCGGAATATGAATCCCAAAACCCTTTAACAAAGATTGGAAATAAGCAGACCATCCGTTGGCTACCGCAGATGTCGCTAATAAATATTCCAACATTAAATCCCATCCAATTAAAAATGCAAACACCTCTCCCATCGTCGCGTACGTATACGTGTAAACGCTTCCTGAAACCGGGACAGAAGATGCAAACTCTGCATAACAGAATGCAGCAAAGGCACAAGCTAATGCAGCTATAGCAAATGATAAAATGATAGCTGGTCCAGAATGTTTCGCTGCCACAACACCAGTAAGAACAAAAATCCCGGTCCCAACAATAGCACCAATCCCAAGCATTGTTAAATCAAGTGCCCCTAAAGTTCTCGCTAACGTTTTCTGTTTACTTTCTTGCATTAATTTCGCAATCGGCTTTTTTTGAAAAATTTGTCTCATAGCATGCACCTCTAAATTTAATTTTCAGAAAATTTTTAATTTATTTTTTCATTTTACTCATAACATGTCTTTTAGTCAATGGTTTTGTCGAAATAATCAGAAAAATATTCAACTAACAAAAAGACTACAATATAACCAATGTATAGCACCTTTCATTATCGTATTTGTTCACCATATTAAATAATTTTATCATTCGACATGAAAAGATAAACAATATACAAATAATGTATATAACTATATCCCTATATCTTTTTATAATTATTTTTGATATTCTATAAGTTGTCGATTCCAACTAAAGAAAGAGGCGTACTCCTAAAATGAGCATGCCTCTTTCTTTTATCCCACTATTCGCAAGCAAATAGTCCCCACTGATTAAAGTTTTATTTATTTAGTAGTATATGAACCTTCTTCAATCCAGCTATACATATACTTCTCATCTTCCGTTTCATGCGCTTGTTTCACAATTCGAAGCGGACGGAATGTATCGATCATAACAGCGAGTTCAATTGTTTCTTTTTTTCCTAAGCTAGCTTCTGTTTTTCCAGGATGCGGTCCATGCGGAATACCACTTGGATGAAGTGTAATGGAACCTTCTTCTACACCTTTTCTACTCATAAAGTTCCCTTCTACATAATAAAGAACCTCATCACTATTTACGTTACTATGATAATACGGCGCTGGAATTGCGTCTGGATGATAATCATATAAACGCGGCACAAAGGAACAAATAACAAAATTATGACCCTCAAAAGTTTGATGGACTGGTGGTGGCTGATGAATACGCCCTGTAATTGGTTCAAAATCCTCCACATTAAAGACCCAAGGATATAAATACCCATCCCATCCAACAACATCCAACGGATGATGCTGCATCACATGTTTATGCATATACCCTCTCGACTTTGTCATGACAACAAACTCGCCTTTCTCATCATATGTCTCTAACTTCTCTGGACCACGAATATCTCTTTCACAGAAAGGACTATGTTCTAACAATTGACCATATTCATTACGATAACGACGCGGTGTTGTAATTTGGCTATTCGCTTCCACAACAAGAAACTTAGACTCTCCCTCATCTGGAATCACTCGATAAATTGTTCCGATTGGAATTGTTACATAATCACCTTTACGATAATGAATCGTTCCAAACATCGTCTCAATTTTCCCAGTCCCATAATGAATAAATAACATTTCATCCCCATCACCATTGCGATAGAAATAATCCATTTTTTCTGTCGGATTAACAACACCGATTAATAAATCCTCATTCCCTAATATAAAGTTTCTTCCATTTACTGTATCACCAGTTTTTCTATTTTCCTTCGTACGAAAATGACGATGAGCAAGCGCTACATCTTCTTCATACTGCAACTGACAAGAATGCGCTAGCGCAGCATGCCCTACTTCAGTTGGCATATAATGATGATACAAAATAGATTGTGTACCAGAGAAACCTTTCGTTCCCATCACCTGCTCACGATAAAGTGATCCATCCGCTTTACGAAATTGTACATGTCGTTTATGAGGAAGCTCCCCCATGTGACGATAATACATGCCCATCACCTGCTTTCATTTCTTTTTTCACTGTATTACGCAATGTGCCTAGTCCGGTAATCGTAAGTTCTACAACGTCACCATCTTGTAACCACTTTTCTGTACCAAGTTCTAAAATACATCCCGTTCCAACCGTGCCAGAACCAATTACATCTCCTGGATATAACGTAACATCCTCTGAAGCACGTTCTATCATTTCTGCAAATGTATAATAAATGTCTCGGAAATTCCCTTTAGACAAAAGTTCTCCGTTCACATGAGTAGTCATTTCTAAGTTATACTTTTCACCTATGCGATAAGGTGCTAACTCCTCTTTCGTAACAAGATAAGCTCCTAATGAAGTCGCAAAGTCCTTTCCTTTTGCTGGACCAAGCCCCACTTTCATTTCCTTAGCTTGCAAATCCCTTGCACTCCAATCATTCATAATACAATAACCAAAAATATGTTCTTCTGCTTGTTCACGCGAAATATTTCTTCCCTCTTTCCCAATAACACAAGCAATTTCTAACTCATAGTCGAGCTTTTGAGATTGTTTCGGGCAAGAAACTGTAACTTCTGGACCAATAACCGCACGATGATTTGTAAAGTAAAAAACCGGAATATCATACCACTCCGGAACAACATCTAGACCACGACGTTCACGAGCCGTTTTGACATGTTGCTCAAACGCATAAAAATCACGAATACTACCTGGATTGGGAAGAGCTGCACACAACTGTACATCTTCCAAAGCATACACGCCACTTGTTGGCTTTCGAATACCACGCGCTATTTCGATGTATTCATCCGCTTTCTCTAAAAAAGTGAGCATAGATGAAGGAAGTTCTCCATTACTTGCTATATTCATATCAATGACTTTGTCACCTTCCAGCCAGCCAGCACGCATTTCTTCTGAAGGAAGACGAAATGTAATAAATTTCATCACTACTCCTCCTTACCGTTTATATAAAGTGAAATTTTAATCAGTGGAGGAGATCCCCCACTGACAGATAATTATTTTATAGATTTCCGCGGCGCTCTTGTTCTCTTTCAATAGATTCAAATAAAGCTTTAAAGTTTCCTTCTCCGAATCCACGAGAACCTTTACGCTGAATAATTTCAATAAATAGAGTTGGACGATCCACGATTGGCTTCGTAAAGATTTGTAGCAAGTAGCCCTCTTCATCACGATCCACAAGAATCTTAAGCTCTTTTAATTTATCAACTTCTTCATCGATTTCACCGACGCGCGCTGTTAACTCATCATAATACGTGTCTGGTGTATCTAAAAACTCAACTCCATTGGCGCGAAGCGCTTTAACAGTTTTCACAATATCATTTGTCAATAACGCTAGATGCTGTACACCTGCACCGTTATAGAACTCTAAGTACTCTTGAATTTGTGATTTACGTTTACCATCTGCTGGTTCATTAATCGGAAATTTAATACGACTTCCGTTTGTCATAACTTTTGACATTAAAGCGGAATATTCTGTGCTAATATCATCATCATCAAAATGAATCATTTGTTTAAAACCCATAACGTTTTCATAGTAGCTAACCCACTCTTCCATTTTTTCAACGTTACCAACAACATGATCCACAGCGATTAATCCTGATTCTTCACTTGGAATATTAAATTCAACTTCTTCATAACCAGGCATAAATTTACCTTTATAATTTTTACGCTCCACAAGAGTATGGATTGTATCACCATACGTACCGATAACAGCCTTTTTTAATATCCCATGCTCATCAGTTAATTCTTCCGGCGGAGCAATTGCAACAGCACCTCGTTTTACAGCCTCTGAATAGGCCTTTTCAACATCATCAACAAGTAGAGCTACATCCTTTACTCCATCACCATGAGTCTTTACAAATTCCGCAATACGACTCTCACTATTTAAAGTCCCAGACACAACAAAACGCATGTTTTTTTGCACAAGAACATAAGATACCTTTTCACGGTTTCCTGTTTCCAATCCAGAATAGGCAACAATTTTAAATCCAAACGTCCTCGCAAGGTAATAACTTGATTGCTTTGCATTTCCTACATAAAATTCTAAATGATCGACATCACGTACCGGAAAGAAATCCTCCATTTGTGCAGCTAACGTATCCATAGATTTTTGTTTCATAAATTCCTCATCCCCCTGTAAATAAATTAAATGTTACATACTTAGAATTACTCGAAAACGCTTCCAGCTATCACCAAAAAAATTAGTTAGCAAGCTAACAAATTTCTAACTCTTAAAATTTTCTATCTTTTCTGTCAAATCCCTCTTTTTTCTTCCATATAAAATTCGACTTTTTTCTATTTCTATCTCAGTAGTTACACCCTTTCGTTCATAAACTTGTTATACTGTTTTCCACCTACTTATATAATCGTATAGAGAGTCCACATGCGATTCTCTATTTTTTTATCCTTATCCATTGCAAAGAATCTAACAGTAACTGATTGATTCCTTTCCTTATGTAAAATATAAAACAAATAAAAAAGACTCTAACATATTAAATACCTATAATATGCTAGAGTCTTTATTTTTTTTGAATAATGGTACGAATAACATATGAGAATTCCCTCTTATCTATACTCCTCATACTAATATGTTTGCAAGGAATACAATAAGTCCTGTTAATACTGCTGCTCCACCTGCTGCCCCTAAGAAATCCATTTTTGTTACTTGTAATACTTGTTCCATACTCCTCATTCTCCTTTCGATTTTATTTTAAACGCTTCCTACTGTTCTATTACTGGTGCGAAACTTCTACTATACTAGTACACTTGAAAGAAATACGATGAATGCTGTTAATGCTGTTGCTGCTCCTGCTGATCCTAATAAGTCCATTTTTGTTAGTTGTAATACTTCTTTGTTTTCCATACTTTTCATTCTCCCTTCAACTCAGAACTATTTTTTATGTTGTAATGCATGTGCTACTTTTTTTACAAAATCTTTCTTATACTAACGCGTTAGCTAGAAATACGATTAATGCTGTTAATACTGCTGCTCCGCTCGCTGATCCTAAGAAATCCATTTTTGTTACTTGTAATACTTCTTTGTTTTCCATGCTTTTCATTCTCCCTTCAATTCACAACTTTTTATTTGATGCAACCTGTTCTACTGCTTGTACAAAGTTTCTATTATACTAAAACGTTAGAAAGAAGTACGATCAATGCTGTTAATACTGCTGCTCCACCTGCTGATCCTAAGAAATCCATTTTTGTTACTTGTAATACTTGTTCGATTTTCATATTTACTCTCTCCTTATTAATAGATATTTATATGTAATTTCCAAGAAATGATTAATTCATAGTTTTTATCTTAACGTTACATTAAATCAACTCGTGTAACTTTTGTAACATTAATGTAACATAAGTTTTTTCATACTGCAATATAAATACATAAAATTTATTACATTTTTTTTACGACATCCTTCACAAACATCCAAAAATCCTTTTATATAGCATTTTCCAACATATTTGCGTTTGTAATATTAATGTAACATTAACGTTACAAAGCAAAATAAAAAATAGTAGAACGAGCCATAATTAGCTGTTCTACTACCTTTTGTTACAAAAATATGATTCTTATATTCTTTTTTCTACTATTTATGATCTTATCCGATGACAGCTTCCTTTTACTCCACACTACTATCAAGATGTAGTTACTTATGTAATTCTTGGACATTATCTACAATAAAATCCGCCTTCAAAGCTGATTTTATTGCCACTTCACAAGAAGTGGCACCTGTTAACACAGAGAAAGTAAACTGGACGCGGTCTTTTTGTTATTCCTTACACTAACATTTCCAAAAAGTCCAAGATAAGTTTATATGTTTCCTATAAATAACTATGTATAATAAAAACAAAGAGGTGGTCATTTTGAAATTAATCGCACTAGATATGGATGGTACCTTACTATCATCTAATCTTGAAATCTCCAAAGAAAACTTACAAGCTATTCGCACTGCTCAAGCAGCTGGTCATATTGTAATGATTTGTTCTGGTCGTGCAAAAGAAGATGCTTTAAAACTATTGGAAGAGTATCAATTATCAGTTCCAGTTGGAGCAAGCAATGGGGCAATTGTTTATGTTGATGGAAAAGTAATTAACGCACGTTGTTTACAAAATGATAAAGTATACAAACTCGCGAAATCACTAGAATCTGAAGGTTTTCCATATAAGTTGTATACAAATAAGGGAGTTTATTCTCCTTATACATGGCAAGAACAAGTCTTGCATGCATTTGAGGAAAACAAGCATGCACTAGATGTTACACTAGAAGAACTTGAACGAATCACAGAAAAACAAAAGAAATCAAACTTAATTACGGATTTCCAACAAATCGAAGATGTCGTAAATAATCCAGAATTAGAAATCTCGAAATTCTTTATTTTAACGTTTAATGCAGATCATCGTTCACAACTACTGCATGTTTTACAAGAAGATAAAGAAATTATGGTCACAGCATCAGCTCCGACAAATTTAGAAATTATGGACAAGCATGGCCATAAAGGAAATGGGTTGCAAGAAATGGCATCTTATTTCAATATTCCAATTGAAGATACAATTGCAATTGGAGACAACTTTAACGATGTACCAATGCTTGAAGTCGCTGGTTTATCTATTGCAATGGGAAATGCTGAAGAAGATGTAAAAAAATTATGTGATGTTGTTACATTAACAAATGACGAACATGGTGTTGCGCATGCAATTGAGCAATATGTATTAAAACAACCGTCATCAAGTAAATAAAATAAGGACTCTTTCATAATTCGAAAGAGTCCTTTTCCTTTATACATGATGACAAGCAACAAGATGGCCTTCTCCGACATCACGAAATTCCGGTACAGTCTGCTTACAAATATCTGTTGCAAACGGGCAACGTGTATGAAAGCGGCAGCCTGATGGTGGATTGGCTGGATTTGGAATATCCCCTTGTAAAATAATTCGTTCTCGCTTAACAGTGGGATCTGGAATTGGTACAGCTGATAACAACGCCTTCGTATATGGATGAAGCGGGTTTGCAAACAGTTCATCACGAGGTGCTGTTTCCACGATTGTCCCTAAATACATAATACCTATTTTTGTACATAAATGTTCAACTACACTTAAATCATGTGAAATAAATAAATAGGATAAACCTTTTTTCTCTTGTAACTCACTAAACAAATTTATAATTTGTGCTTGAATCGATACATCTAATGCCGCAACCGGTTCATCAGCAACAATAAACTCTGGATTTAATACCATCGTTCTTGCAATAACAATTCGCTGACGTTGTCCTCCAGAGAATTCATGCGGGTAACGGTCAATATGATATGGCGCTAAGCCACACAACTCTAGTACTTCTAACACTTTTTCACGAACATTTTCTTTCGTTGCTAGCCCATGCGCCAGCATTGGTTCACCAAGTGCTTCACCAATTCGCATCCGTGGATTTAATGAACTAAATGGATCTTGGAATACAAGTTGCATATTCGGGCGATGTTTTCGCAGCTCTTCTTTCGATAGTGTATGAACATCCTGACCTTTAAACTTCACTTCACCCTCTGTTTTTTGAACGAGACGAAGAATGGTTTTACCAATTGTCGTTTTTCCACTTCCAGATTCACCTACTAGACCAAACACTTCACCTTTATTAATCGTAAAGCTTACTCCGTCTACTGCTTTTACATACCCAATCGTTCTACCAAATACGCCGCCCTTAATCGGAAAATGCGTTTTTAAATTCTTCACTTCTAATAAAGGTTCACTCATTGCTCAGCACGCTCCTCATATAACCAGCAAGCTACTTTATGATTATCTTCATGCGCCCCAAGATCTGGTACTGCGCTCTTACATATGTCCATGCAATGTTCACAGCGGCCACTAAAGTAGCACAATTCACCTAAGCCAACTAAATTTGGAACTTGCCCCGGAATCGAATACAGTTTATCTGTTCGTTTTCCCATCACCGGCTTTGATTTTAATAAACCCTTTGTATATGGATGTTTAGGATTCTGGAATAATTCTAATACAGGCGCCTCTTCAATAACTTTACCGCCATACATCACAACAACGTAATCTGCCATTTCTGCTACCACACCTAAATCATGTGTAATTAATAAAATGGATGTTTTAAATTCCTCTTTTACTTGTCTTAATAAATCTAATATTTGCGCTTGAATGGTAACGTCAAGAGCTGTTGTCGGTTCATCGGCAATTAACAACTTCGGATTACAGCTAAGCGCAATCGCAATCATAATCCGTTGTAACATTCCGCCGCTCAGCTCATGTGGATAGGAATGTACAATTTCATCCGCACGTGCAATACCAACCTTACGAATGAGTTCAACTGCTTTCTTATATGCTTCATTTTTGCTAAGAAGTTCATGCTCTCTTAACGTCTCGACGATTTGTTCTCCCACAGTAAAAACTGGGTTAAGAGATGTCATCGGCTCTTGGAAAATCATCGCAATATCATTTCCTCTTAAACTTCGAAGTTCTTTCCCTTTCATTTCTAAAAGACTTCGGCCTTCGTACAGGATATCACCACCAACAATGCCGCCAGATTCCGCAATAAGTCCCATAATAGATAAAGCTGTTACACTTTTCCCACAACCTGATTCCCCCACTACACAAACCGTTTCACCTTCTCGTACAGAAAAGCTAACATGATTCACAGCCTTCACTGTACCTTCCTCCGTCTGAAAGTGTGTTTGTAAATCCTTTAACTCTACTACTGCTTTACTCATGCTTCCTCACCCACCGCTTCATCTTTGGATCCAATGCATCACGAAGTGCATCACCAAGTAAGTTAATTGATACAACTGTTATAAAAATCGCAAAACCAGGCGGTATCCATAACCATGGGCGCTTTTGAAAGTCAATCAATGAGTTTGCTGCACTAATCATATTCCCCCATGATGGCGTAGGTGGAACAACCCCAAGACCTAAATAACTTAATGCTGATTCACTTAAAATAGCTCCCGCTACACCTAACGTTGCCACAACAATTAATAAAGGGAATACATTCGGAATTAAATGATGTACAATCTTCCGATAATCCTTTAATCCTAATACATCAGCAGCTTGCATAAATGATTGTTCTCGAAGTGTTAAAATTTGTCCTCGTACCAGACGCGCAAGTCCCGGCCATCCAATCAAACTTAACATGATCATAACAACATAAAGTCGATATTCAGATGGAAGTTTCCATTCTGATAAGATAGCACCCATAATGATAAGTAATGGTAATCCCGGAATAGACATTAACACGTCTGCAATACGCATAATAATATGATCTACAATACCACGATAAAAACCAGAGATAGCTCCTAATAATGCACCGAGTATGACGGATAGTACCATCGAAGCTAAACCAATTGTTAATGAAATTCGTCCCGCTTGCATTAATCGTGTTAAGATATCTCTTCCAAGCTGATCTGTACCAAGCCAATGAGAAAAACTGGGTGGCTTATTAATTTGTGTGACTTGAATCGTTCCAGAAACATATGGTGAAAAAAATGGCCCAATAAAACAAAATACAAACATAAAAATTAGGATATAAAAACCAAACAACGCTAATTTGTTTTTCTTAATTCTGGTAAATGCTTGATGCCAAGGTGAAGTCACATTTACTTTTTTCTTTTTTTTCTTCTTTACTGTTACAACAGTCTCCATCTTTCTCCCTCCTTACTTTAATCGAATACGTGGATCGACAATCGCATAAACGATATCTGCCAAAAAGTTTGCGATAATTGTTAGGCAAGAGAGAAACATTGTAAATGCCATTAACACTGTGTAATCACGAAAACTCAACGCTTCTAATTGAATGCTTCCGATTCCTGGCCAATTAAAAATTTGTTCAATAATGATTGCACCAGAGAACAACCCTGGTAATTCAAATGCAAGTAATGTGATCGCTGGTAAAATCGCGTTTTTTAATGCATGTTTATAAATAACCACTCTTTCTTTCAACCCTTTTGCACGAGCAGTCCGAATATAGTCTTGTCTTACAACTTCAAGCATTCCCGTTCTAAAATAACGAGTTAATGAGCCAACACCAAGGAACGTTAAAATAAATACCGGTAAAACCATATGTCTTAGTACTTCTAATATGTAAGCAAAACCAGTCGAGTTACTTCCTATATCAATCATGCCACCAATAGGCAATATATTTAGATCAACAGCAAATACTTTAATTAAAAATAGACCGATAAAGAATGATGGGAACGACATCGCTGCAAAGACACCAATTGTTACAAGTCCATCAAACCATGAATGTTGCTTTGTCGCTGAAACAACACCAACAATAAGTGCAATTATCCAAGTAAAAAATAAAGCTGCAACAGCAACAATAAAGGTATTCCAAATAAATTTATTAAGTAATGATGTTACAGGCTCTTGATATTGCAACGAGAAACCAAAATCACCGTGCAACGCATTACCTAACCAATGAAAATACCGCTCAATAATCGGTTTATTTAATCCATACAATTCTCTTAATTCCTGTGCGCGTTCTGGTGTTAACTTTGGATTAGAATCAACATAATCCCCCGGCAAGAGAGCAAATAAGAAAAAAATAATGATAGATGTACCAAGCAATGTAGGAATCATTTGTAGAAACCTACGAATGATATATGTTTTCACTTTTTGTCTCCCCAATCATAGTTACTTAAAAATAGAAGAACATTTTTTCAAAACAGCAAGACCTTACAGCTGTATGAAAAAATGTCTTCTACTTCTCCTTACTTATCCCTATTGTTCAATAGATAAAACAGGCAGGTTTGAACTAATACTATCGTATTTCTTTGGGTCAATTCCTTTCACACGTGCATTGTGTGCTGAAATACTTTTGCGATAATTTAATAGAATTACAGGTGGATCCTCGCTTAATTCTTTATATAATTCTTTATAAATAGGTTTTCTTTTTTCAATATCAACTGTTTCAATACCTTTTTTAATTAATTCATCCACTTTTGGGTTACTATAACCCGCTGAGTTATCTGGATGCGTAGATTCAAACTCGCCTACAGTTTCACTCGGATCAGAAATAATTGGTGTTGCAACAGCTGCTAAATCATAATCAAACTTTCCAACCTTCGACACAAGAGTATTAAAGTCCATAATTTCCGGATTGAACTCCACACCTAATGCTTTATAATTCTCTTTTGCAATTGGTATAAATACCTCTTCTTGCTTTCTTCCACTTGCTGCATAATAGCTTAATTTTAATTTCTGACCATCTTTTTCGCGAATACCATCAGATCCAACTTTCCAACCAGCTTCATCTAACAGTTTTTTTGCTTTCTCTAAATTGTATTCGTATTGATTTATACCCTTATCATCATATGCCCATGAAGTTGGTGAAATTGGTATATTTGCAACAGAAGCATTTCCTTGGAAGTTTGTATCTACATATTTTTTACGATCTAATCCGTAAATAAGCGCTTGACGTACTTTTTTATCTTTTAAATATGGCTTCTTATTATTAAAGTAAACGAATGAGTATGAGCTTACTGTTTCAATATTGAAGTTAGCAAAACCTAAACTCTTTAATTGTTCAATATTGTCATTATTAGCAGCAAATCCTTCATAATCCGTTTCTCCTGTTTGGAATAACTGGAAACTTGTATCTGGTGATGTAATTTTATAAATAAAGTTTTTAACTTTTGGCTTTCCTGCATAATAATGCTCATTTGCTACAAATCGTACTTCTTGACCTGGAATATATTTTTCTAATTTATAAGGACCCGCAGCAATTGGATTACCATATAACTCTTTTAAATAATTTAAGCTGGTATTTTGCTTATAATCTTTTCCATAATATGCTTTAGATAAGACAGGTCCTCCCAAGCCTACTAACGCTTGTGAGTTTACTTTTTCTGTCGTAATTTCAATTGTTTGTGGATTAACTACTTTAATTCCTTCAATAGATGTAGCTTTTCCTTCTTTATAGTCTTTGCCGCCCTTAATCGCATATTGTGAAATATCTGATCCACCTTCATAAGCCTTATCGTGTAGCAATGTTAATGTAAATGCTACATCATCTGCTGTTAACGGTGAACCATCACTAAACTTTAAGCCTTTGCGTAAGTGGAACGTGTACTTTAATTGATCAGAAGATACATCCCATTTCTCTGCAAGCTCTGGAACTGGTTTCCCTTGCTTATCTGTTGATACAAGAGACGCAAATATAACTGATGTTACATTACCGTCCCAACCATTCTCTTGGAAATAAGGTAAGAACACACCACCAGGTTTTGAAATTCCTACAATAATTGTATCTTTTCTCTGTTTCGCTTTCTCAGGATTTTTTGATTTATCTGTCGCTGCAACCTTCTCTATTTTTAAATCTTTCACATCCTGCTGTTTTGCCGGCTCTGTCGAAGCCTTATCCTCTTGTCCCCCACAAGCCGATAACACAAGCGAACTACTCAGTAAAACAGAAAACACACCAGCCCATTTCTTTGTCTTTTTCTTCATTGTCCCCACCCTAACTTTTTTTAATAATTACACCTTATGAACTGCTTGCTTTATGTATGCCTCCCACAGCAACATTTTTATAACCCATCGGAAAAGCAGGTTTTGAATATAAAAAAACAGACGTTTTATGAGGGGTAACAATCTTATTCCTACTTTTCCGGTAGACTTTATGTTCATTAGCTTATATTGTTCATTATATTTTGTCAATTATTTCTATATAAATATTTTTAAAATTTCAACAAAACTATTATTGAATCTGTAGGTAAACTTAATAATATTCCAGGATGAATTTCAAAAATTATTCTATTATTCAATAGGCAAGCATAGACTACTAACAAACTACCAAAAAGGGGGCGAAAATATGGACAAACTATTCCAATATGTTCTGCACTATGTTGCATTAACACTCATGATCGTCGGGGCATTACTACTATTTCCATTCTTCCCAAAGTTCGTCCTCTTTTTAGCATTTCTCTTTATGTTCGGAATTGCAGTGACCATTTCAATGCGGGAAGACGATACACAAAAAGAAAGCAGAGTTCAGCGGATGAAGCTGTAAACTCTGCTTTCTTTTTTCAATCATAACGTATTCTTGTTAAACCGATTATAAAGAATGTACCAGCAAACAAACCTACTACATCAATTCTAAATGTAATTAAATATAGGCATATATTTAGAAATAAAAGTCCTAATAAAGTTTCATTAACCCCGTTAAATCCCAATATAAAACCTACGCCATTATTCTCTATCAAGCTTCATGAACAAAACATACATAAAAAAAGAATCACCACACAAATATTTATAACCCAGTGTTTCACGTGAAACATGTAATACATATACAGTACGAAATTAAGGGCATTGTCAGTAAACTAGCATATCCTATGCATAAACAAACGTCATCTCTCACTTTTGAAAATCAGCTTCACAATATAACACTAAATCTTTTGAAGCCTCTCACCACAAAAAGAAAAACAAGCCATCCTACTCACATACACGAGAGGAACGGCTTGCCTTTCTTTCATCTATTCCATCATACTATCTAATCGATTATATAATTCCGCCCGTAATTGTTCTTTTTCTGTTTTCTCTTCATATAATCGTTCCAATAATTCAACGTCGCTTGTTTCTTCCATTATACACTCCAGCGTGTATATATCTTCTTCTATATGCATAAGCTTATCTTCAATTTCGTCTACATTACTAGATTCTCTCTTCTTTGCATTCATTACTTTTATGTTTGGAGTCTCTTGCTGTTTCACTTCTTCTTTCTCTATTCTCTCTTCCCATTTCTGACGCGCCCACGCATAGTTCCCCGCAAACTCAAATAATCTATGTTCATCAATCCAATATGTTTTCTCAAACAATTTATTTAAAAAATAGCGGTCATGTGAAACAGCAAGGATTGTTCCATTATATTGTTCGAGTGCTTCTTCTAGCACTTCCCTTGATTCGATATCAAGGTGGTTTGTCGGTTCGTCTAACACAAGGAAATTTATATCTTGATACATAAGTTGTGCTAAACGCAATCTCATTCGCTCACCACCACTAAGCTGATTGACCTTTTTAAAAACGGCTGGACCATAAAATAAAAACCGAGCTAATATATGGCGAGCTTCTCCTTCATTTACAGCCACATATTCTCTAAATTCTTCTAACACATTACGCTTCACATTCCCATATGCATGCTGTGATAAATAACCGATTTTTACACCACTACCAATTCTTATCTCACCAGCATCCGGTTTTATTTCCTCTAATAACAATTTTAATAATGTTGTTTTTCCTGTACCGTTCCGCCCAACAATAGCAGCACGCTCTTGAAAACGAACATGTAAATTTGCTTCTTGAAATAAAGCACAATCAGCAAAACCTTTGCTAACTCCCTTCATTACAACAACATCTTTCCCGCTTCTCTCTTGTCCTTCGAACTGAAGTCCCATCTGTTTTCTTTCGATAATTGGCTTTTTTAACTTTTCCATTCTTTCTAATGCGCGTTCCATATTTCTTGCTCTCTTATGCAATCCTTCATTTGGAGGATTTGCTTGATTCGCCCATTCTTTTAAACGTTTAATCGCTTCCTTCATTTTCTTTATTTTCTTTTGTTGTTCTTGATAAGATTGGAACTCTTGGAGTAATCTTTCTTCCTTCTCCTTCACAAACTGTGAGTAGTTCGTATGATATATATGAAGTTCACCGTCTTCTAAATCCAAAATTTTCGTAACGACTTCATCAAGAAAATAACGATCATGTGAAATCACAACAACTGTTCCTGTATACTCTTTCAAAAATTTTTCGAGCCATTCTACTGCAAATAAATCTAAATGATTTGTCGGTTCATCTAACAGCAGTAAATCTGGTTTCTTGAGCAGCATATAAGCAAGACTTACTTTCGTCTGCTCCCCGCCACTCAGCTCAGCAAAAATTCGAGAAAATAGCTCCGTTACTTGTAAACCATTTGCTACTTTCATGATATTTGCTTCTATTTCATAGCCACCTAAAAACGCAAATTGTTCTTGCACTGTACCGTATTTCTCCATTAATTTTTGTAAATCAGCTGACTCTTGTTCCTCTGCCATACGTTTCTCTAAACTACGCATTTCTGTTTCCAATTCTTTTTCTTTTACAAAAGCAGAGCTTAATACATCATATACAGTTGTTTCACCAGCAAACTTTGGGATTTGTGCTATATGACCAATACGCGTCCCTTTCTTCATATGAATTGCTCCAGCATCCACACTCTCAATTCCTGTTAACAGTTGAAAAATTGTGGTCTTTCCGCTACCATTTCGGCCAACTAATCCAATGCGTTCGCCATTCTTTATTTCAAGCGATATATTTTCAAATATGATGTTCCCACCAAAAGATTTCGTTATATTATTTGCACTACAAATTGTCATTTTCCGTACTCCTTTCAACGTAAAAAACCACAGGAAAAGAAACTTTCCCCATGGTTTTTGGCATAGAAAAAGGAAGCAAAATAGCTCCCTTTTCACACGTCTTATAAAATGGGTGAAGAGATTTCTATCGTTCAATAGCTACTATGCAATTGCTAAAAAAGGGCATACGTATCCCGTTAGCAACTACATCATGAAAAATCGCACGACAAAAATAGATAAAATCTAAAAATTTTGCATGCGCAGCTAAAGAACGTTTCATCTCATTCACTCCTTTCGTACGAAATTTAATACTTACTTCTTTATTATATTACCCCATTTCATGTTTGAATAGTCATTTTTCTGAAAATAATGAAGATAGACTAAACATTTCAACAAATTACATCCAATCTTACAAAACTGTTATGTTCAAGTAATGGAAAGCGATAGTACGAAATCCTACCTCCTTATACAATGAAGGTGTAAACAAGAGACAAACAAAAGGAGGAAGAACTCATGATGAAAGAAATCGTAAAAGCAATCTTCGAAGTGTTAATAAATGGACAAGCAGTTGTAAAAGAACTTAATCAACTATAAAAGGAGGAAGAAAAATGATGAACATGGTAAAAATGATTCTCCACGCTTTAATTGACGCGAAAGCAGTTAGCCAAGAATTAAATGAACAATAAAAAGGGGAAAATGAATATGAAGAAAGCCATTTTTACAGTTGTAAGTACACTCTTTGCACTACATGCACTGAAAAATAGAAAGAAGCTACAGAATGAAAATACTCTATATTACCCATACACATTATTACAGAAAAAATAAAAGACAAGATACCCTTGTGCAATTAGGATATCTTGTCTTTTGTTTTTTCTATTAGAAATTGCTGTTCCTTCTCCTCTTCTTGTTATAAAGGATTTCCCTTTCCTTTTCACGAATATAGTAGACGGGAATTTTACATATATTTCAAAGGGGCATATACGAATGGACACACAACAACTTTATTTTTTAAATGATATCGGCAAACAAAAACCAGAAAGCATCCGTAATAAGAATACGGCTTGTCCTTTTTGTGATACGGAAAACCTCACTGATATTTTAGAAACCAAAGACTCTATTATCTGGTTAAAAAACAAATTTCCAACACTGAAAGATACGTTCCAAACCGTTCTTATCGAAACAGATAATTGTAATGATCATATTGCAACCTATACAGAAGAACATATGCGAAAGTTAATTCGTTTCTCAATTAAACATTGGATCGCTCTAGAAAATAGCGATGAATTTACTTCTGTTATTTTATATAAAAATCATGGTCCATTTTCAGGTGGGAGTTTGCACCATGCACATATGCAAATTATCGGAATGAAATATGTAGACTACCTTGAAAATATAGCACCTGAAAACTTTCAAGGTATAACCGTAAAAAAAGACGAACAAATTGAGCTTAATATTTCTACACGACCAATTATCGGCTTTACCGAGTTTAACATCGTCGTTGAAAACATAAAATCCATCGATATAATGGCACATTATATTCGGCAAACTGTGCGTTATATATTAACGGACTTTCATAAAGGTTGCAGTAGCTATAACTTATTTTTCTATCACTTGAATGAAAAAATCATTTGTAAAGTCGTTCCACGTTTTGTTGTTTCACCTTTATATGTCGGATATAAAATCCCTCAAGTTTCTACAAAGCTAGAAGATATAAAACAACAACTCGAACAATACTTTATAAATAAAGGTGAGGAAAGATGAGTTTTATAACACGAAAAGCCACTCTGAATGATATCCAATCATTAATTGTTTATGGAACTTTTTCTAATAGAAAAAGAGTAGGTGCCAAGCACCTACTCTTTCACTATTCCTTTATTTCGATAGTACACATCCTCTAACCCAACGTTATACTTCATATTTTTATCAGTCCACTCAGGCCCTAAATTACCTGGCCATCCAGATGTGTTTGCTATATATTTTAGTAATTGGAAGTCAGTCAAACCTTTTTCCACACCTCTTTTATACCCTTTCACTAAATGAGGCATAGCAATTTGAGCGTTCGTCCGCGGATCTTTCAACTGCTCGTCCGTTAAATGATCAGGAGCAAGCCCCCCACCACGATGTAATTGAAAGAGTCCAAATGAAGTGCCATTATCTCCAACACTTCTTGGATCCAAACGACTTTCATGCTCGGCAATTGTAAGAGGTATCCATTCTGGAAGATTTACTTTCTTTGCTTCTTCAGTAATAATTTGTTTCATTTGTTTTGCTTCCTCTGAATCAACATAACTTGCTTGATTCATCGATTTTTCCATTCCTTCAGACTCTCCTTGGAAATACAAATACATTCCAAGCACAACTAAAAATCCTACAAAGAATTTTTTCACTACCTCTACCTCTTTCTCTGCTGAAATTTGTCCCCTTTCAGCTCTTCCTTACAATTACCTGCAATCTATCAACTTATTACCCTTTAATCATATCAAACAAGCATTTATCTTAACATCATGCTTAAGACTGATTTGCGAAAAACAAATGGTAAAACTGGAGGGAAAATGTAAGATCATTTCTCTCGTTTAAATATATGTGATTTTTACCAATACCTATTTTAAATGGATTCCATCTTTTTCTTTAAGTGACACGATTGAATCTCTGAAAAAGTATGGATTTTTCCTCATACTTGGCATCATCTTGATTGTATTTCTTTTATTAATACGACGTGCAAAACGAATTGAATCATAAAGTGAAAATTTAATTAGTGGGGATTTTCTTCATCCCTCACTAATTATTAGCTCTCACCAACCGGGATTTTACGGGATAAAAACGAGGCATTTTATCTACTACCCATTGCTTACTCTCATAGATGAACTCTATCTCTACTTCTTTTTTCGTATCTTCATAGTCATTATATATTTCTGCTGTCGCCAAGATCTTTCCGTCTTTTAGCTTAGCGGAAATAATTTTTGTATATTTAGTCCCCGCTCCTGATTCTAAATCTCCAACAACATGGTACATCTTTCCACCTATTTCCCCATTTCCTTTTATTAAAACCTCAATGTATATTATAAATTATAGAAAACAACAGGAAAAATATCCATATATTTCAAATCGAAAAAAGGATAGAGGCTTTTCTTTCCCTCTACCTTTTCCCATAAAACTGAACTGTATTTTGATATATTTGCTCTGCAACCTTATCTATAGAAATATTTTTTATCAAGCTAATTTCTTTTAACACATCTTCAATCATACACGGATGTGTCATAATACCTGCTTGAAATTCCCAAGGACCATCTGTTTCAACCATCATATAGTCTAGTGGATAAAATGATACGATTTTTCTAATTTTCTCCTTCTGTAAAATATCCGGTGTAATTGAAATGTAGTAGCCGTTTTGGATCATTCGCTCCATCGTTTCTTTACTTCCTTTAAACCAATGAAAATGCGCACGTGAAACCTTATACTGTTCAAGTAAGTTACATACAATATCAGCATCTTCATAAACTGCATGTAACACAATTGGTAATTCGTACCTTTTCGCTAACGCCACAAATTTCTCCAATATTTCTATATAAGGGCCTACCATAATATCTTTCTTTTCTTGCCGTAAATAATACGGTAAGCCCACCTCACCGATCGCAACAAGCTGTTCTACATTTGCTTCAATTAACTTATAAATTTCTTCACATTCCTTTTTGTTAATCATCTGCTCTGGATGAAACCCAAGTGCCGAATGTACAAACGGATGGTGTTTTGCTAAAGATAGTGTTTGTTGACAGGAACGATAGTTCATAGATACCGCAATCAATCCAGCAATCTCACTACTTCTTTTTACATCATCAATTAGTTTCATCCGCTCTGTATTCTTATATTGATCCAAATGTATATGACTATCAATCCACTTCATTTCTATCACCTCTCGTATCTATTTTAATACGCCCCTTCAGATTAAGGGCAATAAAAAAACAAGAAGGGCTCTCCTTCTTGTTTTATCATCTATGTTATTTAACAATTAAATTTGTAATTATATCAAAGAGTCCAATACATATGGCAGCAACAGTAAAGTAGCTACAGAAATCTTTTACCTGAAACTTAACTACTTCTTCTTTTCGCATCCCATTCTTCTCCCTTCTTCGTATCTCCCTAACTTCTTATCTTTTTTTATTATGCAAAAAATATGACAAACAAGCCATCGAATTAACTTACGTAAACCTTACAATTTTGTAATGTTTTAAAAAATAGCCTCATCTCATAAAGAGATGAGGCCTATTCAATAGTTGGTTTTAAAAACATTCATCATTATTTCAGACAAAAAGTTGGATATTCAAACTTTCTACTTGTATTGTAATAGAATTCATAAATGTGAACTATCGAATTACCTTACATGTACCTTACAATATTGTCATGAACAACTTTATCTCGCTGCTAAAAGCTTGCTTCTCGCCTGCATAGGAATATTTTGAGCATCTATCTCTACCAATGACTCACCATAACGTCCTTTTGCAAAAATCTTCAAAGATTCATCTTTCTTTAACATATGTTTTACAGTTTTCTTTATTGTTTGTTGTCTGCCTTTTTCATCGTATGCAACAAACTCATACTCATACCAATCATCTCCAACGTGCTGACCGATATCATTCACAATTGTATAGTATTCTTTCGTTTTATAAAATGGATTGTATTTATCAATTACTGGCCCAAGCTTTGTTGGTAGTAATAGTATAATCATAGCTAGTGCCGCAACTCCAGTAACAATTACTCGCTTTTTTATTTTCCCCCACCCCAAGGTAGATTCCTCCTCCACACAATATGCATAGTTTTCTATAAACTTATTTTAAAGAGAATCATTTCATTCTGCTATTGATTCCTATTACATTTCCCTTACATTTTTGTAAGAATCCAAGTGGGATTTTATATTATTTTTAACAATTTGTGAACCCTCCCAAACTGTGATAAATATCACACCCTCTATTTTCCAAAAACTCTATAATACGAGTATGAAAGTTTGTTAAACATTTCACATTTAAGAGGGGAAATGAATATGAAAAAACGTTTAGTCATGATCGGAAATGGTATGGCCGGTATACGCTGCATTGAGGAGATTTTAAAACAAGATCCAGAGCTTTATGACATTACTATTTTTGGTGATGAACCTCATCCAAACTACAACCGCATTATGTTATCTCACGTCTTACAAGGAAAAACAAATATCCAAGATATCATTATGAACGAATACAATTGGTACAAAGAAAATGACATTACACTGTATACAAATGAAAAGGTAATAAATATTGATCGGGAAGAACAAGCCATTGTTACAGACAAAAGACGTATTGTCATGTATGACAAACTTATTATTGCAACAGGTTCTAGCGCTTTCATCTTACCTGTTGAAGGTTCACAGCTTCCAGGTGTAACAGGATTTCGTACAATTGAAGATACACAATTTATGATGGATACTGCTAAGCAATATAAAAAAGCTGTTGTCATAGGCGGCGGATTGCTTGGTTTAGAGGCCGCACGAGGGCTTATTGATTTAGGAATGGACGTACATGTTGTCCATTTAATGCCTTACTTAATGGAACAACAACTCGACGCTAAAGCCTCTTCATTACTACGTGAAGATTTAGAAGCACAAGGTATGAAGTTTCTTATGGAAAAGAAAACCGTAAAAATTATTGGTACTGACCACGTTGAAGGAATCCAATTTGAGGATGGCAGTATTGTAGCATGTGATTTAATTGTAATGGCTGTCGGAATACGTCCCAATACACACTTAGCTAAAGACGCTGGCTTACTTGTGAACCGCGGTATTGTGACAAATGACTATATGCAAACAGACGATGAATCCATCTATGCAGTTGGTGAATGTGCCGAACATAATGGTATTGCCTATGGTCTTGTCGCTCCTTTATACGAACAAGGTGCCATACTAGCAAAACATATAACGAACGCACAAACAGACGGATATTCAGGTAGTATTGTCGGTACTCAACTTAAAGTTGCAGGGTGCGATTTATTCTCTGCTGGACAAATTTATGAAGATGCTAAGGCAAAAGCAATCTCAATCTTTAATGAATGTACTCGTTCCTATAAAAAAGTATTAATTCGTGACAATAAAGTCGTCGGTGTTGTTTTATATGGAGATACCACTGAAGGTACACGTCTCTTTAGCATGTTAAAAAAGGAAGAAGATATACAAGAATACACACCGGCATCTCTACTTCACAAAGCTGGTGAAGAAAGCGGACTTGACGTTGCAAGCATGAGTGCTGATGATACTGTTTGTGGATGTAACGGTGTGACAAAAGGAACGATTGTTCATGCCATTTTGGAGCAAGATTTAACAACTTTTGAAGAAGTGAAAGGTTGTACAAAAGCTGCTGGATCATGTGGTAAATGTCGTCCACTTGTTGAACAAATTTTATCTCATACACTCGGGGATAGCTTCGATGCATCTGCACAATCTGTTGGTATGTGCGGGTGTACAACTTTATCACGTGATGAAGTTGTCACAGCAATTCATGAGAAGGGTTTGAAATCGCCTAAAGAAGTACGAAATGTCCTCGGCTTTGCACATGAAGATGGCTGTTCAAAATGCCGCCCTGCATTAAACTACTACTTGCGTATGGCACGTCCAGAAGAATATACAGATGATAAATCATCTCGCTTCGTGAACGAAAGAATGAACGGTAATATTCAGCATGATGGTACATTTTCTGTTATTCCTCGCATGTACGGTGGTGTTACTACTGCGGATGATTTAATGAAAATCGCCGAAGTTGCAAAGAAATACGATGTACCGCTCGTAAAAATAACAGGTGCGAGTCGAATTGGCTTATACGGTGTTAAGAAAGAAGATTTACCAAAGGTTTGGGCCGATCTCGATATGACATCCGGTTATGCTTATTCAAAATCCCTTCGTAATGTAAAATCATGCGTTGGTTCTCGCTTCTGTCGTTTTGGTACGAAAGATTCGTTAGGACTTGGTATGTTACTGGAACAGTCGTTAGAAATGGTAGATACACCACATAAAATGAAAATGGGTGTAACGGGTTGTCCACGTAACTGCGCAGAAGCATTAACGAAAGACTTCGGCGTCGTTTGTGTTGAAAATGGATTCCAGCTTTATATTGGCGGTAACGGTGGTACAGAAGTTCGTGAAGCTGATTTTGTCATGATTGTCCCTACCGAAGAAGATGTACTTCATATTGCTACGGCTTATGTACAACATTACCGTGAAACTGGTATTTACGGTGAACGAACAGCTCCTTGGGTGGAACGAATGGGCTTAGATCACATAAAAGAAGTGCTGCAAGATGAAGATATGGTCTCTATGCTAAATGATCGTTTCCATAGAGCGCGTAACACATATGAAGAAGCTTGGGGACAAGCACTAGAAACTCAGTCACTAAAAGCCATGTATGAAGTAGAAACTGTAAAGTAAGGAGCGATCTACATGTTACAAACGAAAGAGAAAATCAAAATAATACGTGCCGAAGATCTTCCCGTACAAATCGGTAAGGAAGTGCGAATAAAGGACTTGTCCATCGCCTTATTTCGCCTTTCAAATGGCGATATTCGCGCCGTAGAAAATCGATGTCCTCATAAAAACGGGCCTTTAGCAGAAGGCATTGTTTCTGGTGAGTTTGTCTTCTGTCCGTTACACGACTGGAAGATTTCATTAATAACAGGTGAAGTTCAAAAACCTGATGATGGTTGTATTCAAACGTATGAAGTAGAAATTATTGACGGTGATATTTATATATACATGTAGCCTGTACAAGGAGACCCCTTTTGGGGTTTCCTTTCAAGTAACAATAGATGAGGTGGAGAGATGAAAGGATACGTATATTTAGTTGGTGCAGGACCTGGTGATGAAGGACTGATTACAAAAAAGGCAATAGATTGTCTAAAAAAAGCAGATGTTGTTTTATATGATCGCTTATTGAATCCAAGTTTACTTCGCTATACGAAGCCAGCATGTGAATTCGTTTACTGCGGGAAAATGCCAACAAATCATATTATGCGACAAGAAATGATTAACATGCATTTAATTCAGTCTGCCAAAGAAGGTAAAATTGTCGTCCGCTTAAAGGGCGGAGATCCATCTATTTTTGGACGCGTCGGTGAAGAAGCAACCGCCTTAGCTGAAGAAAACATTTCATATGAGATTGTCCCAGGTATTACATCTAGTGTTGCTGCTAGTGCGTATGCCGGCATCCCTCTTACCCATCGTAACTATAGTAATAGTGTAACGTTGTTAACTGGTCATACAAAAGGAGCAATTAGCGACCAAGTCAATTACAGTGCTCTCTTAAACAGCGATACAATTGCCTTCTACATGGGCGTTAAAAACTTACCAGTAATTTGTGAAAACTTATTGCAAACAGGGCGAACAAAAGATACTCCTGTAGCAGTCATTGAATGGGGGACAACTGGCAAACAACGAGTTGTTACAGGTACACTCTCTACAATCGTTGATTCCGTAAAAAAAGAACATATTTCCAATCCTTCGATGACCATTGTTGGTGAGGTTGTATCTTTGCGTAAACAAATCGCTTGGCAAGAACGCAAATCACTACACGGAAAAAAAGTTTTATTTGCCTCTGCAACAAACAAAACAAGTATACTGGCACAAAGGTTACAAGCAGCTGGAGCAGAAGTATATCAAATTCCAACTTTCAAAAAGCAGGAACATCAGCTAACATCCGATCAACTCTGTGAAATATTTAACGCCGAACGCCTTGTTTTCTGCTCACCTGAAAGCATTGAAATCTTGTTACAATCATGCGTTTGGCATCAAAAGGATATTCGCTCCTTACAAGCAACACTACAACATATGAATAGCGCTACACAAAAAGCACTTATGCAGTACGGATTATTAAGTAAATCAGCAAGATTCTCTACCGAAACAACTATTTACTTAGGACGAAATATCAACCGTATTGCCATCATTCAAGAAAAAACAGGTGCAGGTTCTTATATCATGACACATGAATATAACATTGATCATCGTTTTGATGAAATTCATACACGTACGCTAACTGAATTCGCGTGGGATAGTATCGTATTTGAAGGCCGCGCTGCAATTGATACGTTTATATCCGAAGTAAAGCGCCTTAACTGCGTAGATATTCTTCATTTGCCATTTTCCTATGCCGATGAACTCACTTTACAATATGCAAATAAGGTCGGATTCCAACATGTCGATCAGCAACTGCAATCTATCATCAATGAGAAAGAAGTGGTGGAAAGGTGAAAGGCATCGTTTATATTGGACATGGCAGCCGATTACAAGAAGGCAATGAACAGTTCATTCACTTTATTCAATCCGTTATAAAAGAGCGAAGCGAAAATATCCAAAAAATCGGATTTCTTGAACTAACAACACCGACTGTTCAGGATGCAATTGCAGAAGCCATCCAAGACGGTGCGACTGAAATTTTAATAGTTCCCGTTTTATTATTTGCAGCAGCCCATTATAAACGTGATGTCCCTTTTGAAATCGAGAAAATTCAAAAGGGACATCCACACATTACATTTTCAGTTGCACCACCTTTCAGTACGCATCCGTTTATGATTGAACTTGTGATAAAACGAATCCGCGAAGCTATGCCAATAGAAAATAGCGAAATCATACTTGTCGGCCGTGGTAGTGGCGATTCTCAACCTATACATGAATTAAGACAAATTGGAGCAGCTGTCGAGCAAAGGATTTCCTTACCAGTTTCCTGCTCCTTTTTAACAAAAGGAACGCCTTCCTTTACTGATGAACTCAATGATCGGTCATCATCAGCAAAGCATGTATATGTCATGCCCTATCTTCTCTTCACCGGGTTATTACTTCAAAAAATTAATCGGCATGCTAAAAAATACGCTAACGTTACAACTTGTAACTGCCTTCAATTTGATTCCTATATGAAGTCCGCGTTATTGGAGCGAATGGAGGAACATATACATGCATAACATCTATCCTATTATGTGTAATCTACAGGGCAAAACTGTTGTAATTATAGGTGGTGGAAAAATTGCGTACCGAAAGACAGCTGGATTAAAAAATACAGGAGCTTTTGTCACTGTGGTGAGTCCAAATATTTGTGAAGAAATGAAGACCCTTTCCTACATTACGTGGAAACAAAAAACATTTTCAGAAGAAGATATTAAAGATGCACACCTCATCTATGCTGCAACAAATTACCATGATGTAAATATGATGGTTAAACAAGCAGCACATGAATTTCAATGGGTTAATGTCGTCAGTGATGGAAAAGAATCCTCCTTTCATACACCCGCAATCATTCGAAATGACGAATATGTTATAAGCATCTCAACTTCTGGTAAGCATCCATCCTATGCAAAACGAATCAAGCAAAAACTAATGCAGATCCTTCCACAAATTATCAAATAAAAAAGATGAACGAATCCCCTCGTTCATCTTTTTAGCTTACTTTAAAACCACCGCCAAGTACATCTCGTACATCATGAATAACCACAAATGCGTCTTCATCCACGTTGCTGATTACTTGTTTTAACTTTACAAGCTCTTGTTTATTAATTACGACATATAGTACTTCTTTGTTTTTCCCAGTATAACCACCGCGTCCTTCTAAAACAGTAACGCCGCGTGTCATATGTTTCGTAATCGTTTCACGAATTAAATCTGGTTGACTTGATATAATCGTAACCGCTGTTTTTATATTAATGCCTTCGACAATGAAATCGATAACTTTCGCCCCAACAAATACTGCAACGAGCGTATACATCGCTTTTTCCTGTCCAATGATAAACACCGAACCGGCAATTACAGCAATATCAATAATAAGAACACCTTTTCCAACGCTCCACCCTAAATATTCGTTTTTCCTTTAGATAAATGAACGGCATTTGCATTTTGTGAATAATTCAATTTTTCAACAACCTCTAAAACTGCTTGTCGTTTTTCTCTACTTACATATGGATGGTCATCTAACACTCGTGAAACAGTTGTAACCGACACACCGGCTAGCTTTGCAATATCTCTAATATTAGCCATCTGCTCACCTCTTTCCCTCATCTTATAAAAAAGAAGATTATCCTAAGATAATCTTCTTTTTTATAACGTATTTACATCCTTTTTACTATCTTGCTCTTTCTTTTCAGGCTGGTAGATAAATACATGTTCCTCATATCGACCTTTTTTATCACCTTCACGATTTCCTCCAGCTATAAATTTAATCGCAAACTCTTTTGCCTCAATCATTGGAAAACTAATTATATATTCCTTCGCCTCACCATCTCGAACATCTGCAGCATCTAATATCGGTAGCTTATCGCGATCTAATGGAGAAATTTGTTTACCATCTTGCAAAATAACTGTATTGTTTGGATACATATTCATCTTCAGCCCAGTTCGATTCTCAACCCTGACTTTTAGTGTAATTCGATCACCTGTCAACTTTTTATAATCAAATTCGCTGTCTAGAATTTGTACAGCATATCCATCAAACTCAATTCGATTTCCATTTATAATTGTTCCGCCTTTAGCGGCATTCTTGACATATTTCGCTCTCATACTTTCACTTGATTGAGGAGGTTGATTTTGATTACCTTTCTCCTTCAAACGATCCTTTGCTTTATCTTCAGCAGCAGGGGATTTTGAAGAACTTGTACTACCTTTATTTCCATCCGCTGAAAATAATTCATTTGGAGATTTAATTTCTTTTCCATCCAATGTTTTTATCGATTTTATTGACGTACTTTTTATTCTCCATTTCTCCCCTTCTTTGTCAAGTGTATGCACGGCTTCTGTTACATTATCTGTATAATGCTCATTTTTCATTTTACTCTTTGTTTCTTGTTTCACTTCTACAGTTGCATACTTATCAGAATAAGAAAGTACTTTTACCTTTTTTAAACTAGCTTTTAAATCAAATGCTTCAAACATCTGTTTTGTTGTTTTTTTTGAAATTTCATAACTATAAACCTTACTCGAAAACGTGTCTAGATATCCGTCCAAGTCTTCTTTGTTAAATGCTTCTACATTCCCTTCTAATGCTTGTTTTACTTCTTTTTCTACATTACTCTCTTTAGGCTTCGCATTACTTTTTGTTGAGCATCCCATAGTTCCAAGTAATAAGACACCAGCTAACAACGACATTCCCCACTTTATATGTACTACTTTTTTCATATTAAATCCCCTTTATTTTATAAAATTCAAAATCACTTCATAATATAAATTTTTCTGTTATTTTTTCGTACACACTATTACTAGATTTCCTCTTTTTTTCTGCCATTTTATATCAAGATTCTTTTCCATTTCTCTCTTTTAATAAAGACTTCCCATCCAATGTTTCAGCAGTTAACATCCCTTGACTTGTAATAACCCATTTATCCTTTTCTTTTTCTAATACAAAGCGTGTCTTTACAACATTATCCGTATATTCTACACTCTTATCCTTATTTTTAGCTGTTGTTTTTGTCTCTATTGTTGCATATTTATCATTTATAGATAAAACCTGCATCCGATCAATTGTAATTTTGACATCATACTCATCTAATAAAGTCTCATTCTCTTTTTTTATTGCGTCATATGCGAACATATCTTTAGAATATGTTTTCATGTAAGCATCAGAATCTTTCTGATTAATTGCTTTTACTTGGTCTGAAATTACTTTTTCTACCTCTTTTTGCGCTTTTGCATTTTCATCTTCTTTCTTTTTTTCTACACCACAACCACTTATCCCTAATGCCAAAACCATACAAGCTACTACTCCGTATTTTTTCTTACTTAATTTCCCCATGATGTTCCCCCTTTTAATTCCCTTAATATTCCACCAGTATAGTTTATCATAAAAATGATTATTAAAATAAATTATCCCTTACAAAAATGTAATCTTTCTGTAAGCTAATTCGATAGTGACTTCTCTCCATATCCCGTACAATTAAGTCAGAAAGTAACAACAACCATTCGAAAAGGAGCGGATACACATGATGAACAAAATAAAAACAAACAAATTTGTAAATACAATGAGCATGGTGTTATCCGCTCTGGTCGATGCAAAATCAGTTGCTACTACTTTAAACAAGTAAGAAGAGATTATGATGAATAACATTACATTTAACAAAGTAGATTTTATTGGACTAGCTAGCGGCTCAGCTCTTCTTACAACTTTCATTTATGCTGCTACGCTCATTTAAATTTGTGTCCCCTTTCCCCTTTATATAGATAGTAATAGAAAGACGACCGTCTATGCCCGGTCGTCTTTTCCTATTTGCTATTTTTTTTTAATGTTTCTGTTAGTTCTTCAAATGTTTCGTTCAATTGATCCATCATCATTTTCATTGCTGTTTTTCGATCCACTGTCTCTCCTGCTTCTCTTTGAATTGGATCACCGAAAATCAATTGTGCCCTTTTCCCTTTCATTAATTCTTTGACACTTGATGGTCCAACATAAGCTGCCGGTACTAAAGGAACATTAGAGCGCATTGCGATTGTAACAGCTCCTGCTTTCAAAGAAACGTCCTCAGTTGATCTCGTTCCACTTGGAAAAATCCCTACTACTTTACCGTCTTTTAATAAACGGGATGGAATTTTTAATGTACTTGGTCCTGGGTTTGCACGATCTACCGGAAAAGCATTTACATTCTTAAAAAACCAATTTGTAAACTTACTTTCAAACAATTCTTTTTTCGCCATATAATGAATTTCTGTTGGGTGCATGCCTGCCGCTAACATTAAAACATCCATAAAACTTGTATGTGTACAAGCAACAACATATGGTCCACCTTCAGGTAATTTCTCTCTTCCTTGAACCTCTACTTTTCCAACCGTTTTAAATATATATTTCAACAAAAATGTAATTGATTTATACATGCGTTTCGTTCCTTTCTCCATGTCAAAGGTTTAATCATCCTCTTACAAGAATTATAACACTAAGTTTTAGTAGTTGGTATTAAAAATAAGTGACAATTTGTAAAAATTAATTCTTACAAAAGTGTAATCTTGCTGTAAGCTAATTCGATAGTGACTTTTCTCTACATTTTGTACAATTAAGTCAGAAAGTAACGCAGGCCATTCGAAAAGGAGCGAATACACATGATGAACAAAATGAAAAAGAACAAATTCGCAAATACAATGAGCATGGTATTACCCGCTCTTGTCGATGGAAAAGCTGTTACTACTACTTTAAACAAGTAAGGAGAGATTATGATGAATAACATTACGTTTAATAAGGTAGATTTTATTGAATTAGCTAGCGGCTCAGCTCTTCTTACAGCTTTCATTTATGCTGCTACGCTCATATAAATTTGTGTCCCCTTTCCCCTTTATATAAATAGTAATAGAAAGACGACCGTCTATGCCAGGTCGTCTTTCTTATTATGCTTTTCTTTCATGTAATTCTTTTAAAAGCTGTATCATTTCTGCTTGTTGTTTTATCTTCTTACGACCATTTCGATTAATCGCTGCCAGCTCACAGGCAATTCCAATCGCAAAGAAAAACAATAAACTCTCTAACATATAAAATCCTCCACATGCATTGCCTATTAGACAGCTCGGCGCAACGGCTCCTCTTTTAAAATGTTCTTATTCTTGGTTTCCTCTTTACGCTGACATACGTTATTTCGAAGGAGAGCTGTAATAACAAGTAATGTTCCTGCTATATCAAAAGTTGTTATTTTATACCCTTGCATCATCATAATAACCAATGTAGTAATGGGTACAAAGTTAATAAATAAAATCCCATTAATAGATGATAAGATTTTCACACCGTAGTTCCAAGCAAGCAGCGCTACAATACCTGGTAATGTCATCATAAATAATAAGTCATACTTGACGATCGAAATCGTTTCCACACTCGGTACTGGCACATATCCTAACATTGTAATGATCATCGTTATAACACCTGTTACAGCTGTACCAAATACACACGTCAATGTAGAATAGCGAAGTGTCGACCAATCACTAAAGGTTTGGCCTCCCATCGTGTAGACCACCCATCCAACAACACCTATAAAAATAAATGCTAGCGAAAATAGATTATCTTTCAATGTAAGGAAGAAACTCATATCACCTTTTGTAATAACAAAAACAGCTCCGACAAAAGCAATAACCATACTTGTAATCATGTAATTCTTCGGTTTTATATGTTTATATCCCCATAGAATACCAATTGAAATCATCGGCATAAGTGCCTCCATAATAGACGCTACCATAACACCTGGCTTTCCCATTGACATTTGACCTAAAAAAACAAGCACATTGTATACAGTAAACGCCATTGTCCCGAAAAAGACGAGTAGCTTTCCTTTATTAGAACAATATGACGTATGTACAGAAAAGCTCGTTCTCGTTACACAAAATAAAGCTTTTCATATAGATGAATTTATAACAACGCCACTTCTCGTCTTTAATCAAGGATGTGGATATCGTTCAAAACTAGAGCGCTGGCTCAAAGATGAAGGGTTACTCCCAAAAAGAATTATGGAATTTAATGTACTAGAAACAATCTTAAACAGCGTAGCACTCGGCCTTGGGATTACGCTCGTGCCTCAATCTGCCGTTCAGTACCTTTCTACGATAGGCAAGATTCATTGTCACCCAATTCCTGAAAAATACGGTAGTATTTCAACTGTATTTATACGCCGGAAAGATACCTACATGACAAACTCGATGCGAAGCTTTTTAAAAACAATTCAAGAGCATCATCATATCAATATGCTTTAAGAGGCATTCTTACACGAATGTCTTTTTTTCTTACAAAACTGTAATCCTGCCGTAAGCTAATTCGATAGTTACTCCTGCCTATATTCCATATAATTAAAACATAAGCAGGGCAACAACTATTCGAAAAGGAGCGGATGCGCATGATGAAATCAAACAAATTCGTAAATACAATGGGCATGGTGCTATCTGCTCTTATCGATGCAAAAGCGGTTGCTACAACTTTAAACAAATAAGGAGAGATACACATGAATCATACAATTACATTTAACAAAGTAGACTTTATCGGACTTGCAAGCGGCGCGGCTCTTCTTACAGCTTTTATTTACGCACTTGCTCAAGGTCTTGTCCTATAAACTTGTTTCCCCTTCCCCTTTATATAGAGAAAAAGCTGCTCGTCTTATAGACAAGCAGCTTTTTCAATTTGTTTCATATATGATTTGACCCGTTTTACTTATATCGTACCCACCGATGGCTCGTAGTTCATTTTGAAATTCTGTAGATTGCAATATTTCTTTTATCGCTTCAATGAGTTGTTCATTTTCTTTGTTTTTTAAGATTACCAAGTCATATTGTTCCTGTATAAGTGGAAGAAAATCTACATTCACAATTTGCGCTACCTTTTCTGCTCCTACGCCGACATCGGCTTTCCCATTAGCAATCTGAGAGGCAACACCAAGATGACTAGACTCTTCCCAATCATATCCTTGAATATTTGCTTTCGCTAAATTTTGAATTCTCACTTGTTCATCTACTAGTACACGAATTCCGGATCCTTTATCACGATTCACAAATTGAATCGATGAATTACTTAAGTCAGCCCATGTTTGTATTCCTTTTGGATTTCCTTTTTGAACATAAAATCCAACATTTCTCGCTAATAAGTTGACCACAATACATGGCTGTCCAACTAAAATTCGTTTTACATATGGAATGTTATATTCTCTTGTATCTCCATCAAACAAATGTAAACTAACAATACTTCCTTCTCCTTGAGACATTTTAATTAAGCTCATTAAACTTCCTTGATAAGCTCTGAGCATGCTAGAACCTGGTAAAAGTCTTTCAAGATGTTTCGCTAGCATATCTAATGTTAGTTCTTGCCCACTAATTACACAGGAAGATTCTCTATTTTTCTTCTCTAGTTTCATAGAAACAGTCGGTACTTTCCCTGTTTTCATTTGCTTAATATATTGTTCTAAATCTGACGCATCAATGCGCATTTGTCTACCAATTCTATAAGAAGGTAGTTCGCCTTTTTTAATTAAATCATACACTGTTAACTTTGAAACCTTTAATCGATTTGCTACCTCTTCCGTTGTGTAGGAATGATGCTCCATAGACGATTCCTCACTTTCTCTTTTCATTGTAACAAAGAAAGAAAATTTCTCCTATTTTTTCAAAGAGTGATTTATTTCACATTATATTTAATTATAACTATTTATAATTAAATATAATTAGTTATAATTAATATGGTAAAAAGAAAGGGGATTATATGATATGAACAAATTTACATTACGGTACATTGGGGTATTCATACTTTCTTTCCTTCTTCTATTTAGTGCCGCTTGCACAAGTGGAGAAAAGAAAGAAAAAACAAATGCTAAAGAAGAAAAAGCTGTTGAACTGACAATATCTGCGGCTGCAAGTTTACAAGATGCTTTCAAAGAAATTGAAAAACAATATAAACAGAAAGAACCAAATATAAAACTTTCCTTTAACTTTGGTAGTTCTGGTGCACTTCAGCAACAAATTGAACAAGGTGCTCCTGCTGATCTATTCTTCTCTGCCGCAGAAGATAAATTTCAAACGCTTGTAAAAAAAGGATTTATTAATGAAAAAGAGGGAAAAAACCTTCTTGGAAACGAACTTGTTTTAGTTGTTCCAAAAGAAAGCTCCGTTAAAACATTTCAAGAGTTAAAAGAAGAAAAAGTGAAGAAACTAGCAATCGGTACACCGGAATCTGTCCCAGCCGGAAAATACGCAAAGGCCGCTCTTACACATGAAAATCTATGGAATGAACTTCAAAATAAAATTGTACCTACAAAAGATGTTCGCCAAGTATTAACATATGTAGAAACAGGAAATGTAGATGCTGGAATTGTATACAAAACCGATGCCCTTATTTCAGACAAAGTAAAAATTGCAAATACAGCACCTGCTAATTCTCATGAACCGATTCACTATCCAGTAGGAGTTATAAAAGAATCCAAACATAAGAAAGAGGCGACTTCATTTTATGAATATTTACAGTCAAAAGATGCACAATCTATCTTTAAAAAATATGGATTTACAATCCTATCGTAACGACTATGACATTTGATACACTTTGGTCGCCTTTTTTTCTTTCCTTACGAGTAGCTGCACTCGCCACCATTATTGTGATGATTTTTGGCACAGTTATCGGACGAGTATTAGCTCGCTCCTCATGGCGCTATAAAGTGTTATTAGAAACTATTTTTCTGTTACCGATGGTGCTTCCGCCAACGGTTATTGGATTCTTTCTCATTATTATTTTTGGGAATAACAGCCCCGTTGGAAAGTGGATTGAATCATTATTTCAACACTCTATTATGTTTACATCATGGGCGGCTGTTATCGCTTCAACAGTCGTTTCATTCCCACTGATGTATCAATCGGCAAAGACAGGGTTTTCTATTGCAAACAAGCAAATTGAAGATGGTGCCCGTGATCTTGGAGCAAGTGAATATCAAGTCTTTTTACACGTCACACTACCACTTGCATTTCCTGCACTACTTAGCGGAATGATTTTAAGCTTTGTACGTGCACTTGGCGAGTTTGGAGCAACACTTATGTTTGCTGGTAACATTCCAGGAAAAACACAAACAATTCCTACAGCTATTTATATGGCGATTGACGCAAGTAACATGCAGCTCGCCTGGACGCTTGTTATCATAACAGTCGGTATGTCACTCCTATTCTTATTATGCATCCAACTAATTAATAAAAGAATTACTACTTCTTAAAGCGGCTTTCGACAAAAGCTGCTTTTTATTTCCCGAAAAATAAATTGTTTTGTAGAATAAAACAATTTATCCTGCTATTCGAGTGCTGTAAAATCCCATTGATTAAAGTTTCACTTTATCCCAACCTTACAAAATTGTAATCCTACTGTAAGCTAATTCGATAGTTACTAATTCCCACATTCCATATAATTAAGTTATAAAGTAAAGCCAATGGGAAGTAGATTGTCCCCCTCTCCCCATTTCTTAAAAAGAGCTAAGTAACTTTATTCCCCCCATCCCCATTTAAAAAAGACCTCAATTTGAGGTCTTTTTTATTTTGATAAAATAAAACTTTGATTAGCTTTTGCTGACTTTTGAGATAAGGTCTTACTACGCTTAAAAAACGAGATCAAATAACAGAATTTTAATTTTTGTAGAAATATACATTCTATTTGAATTTACTTTCTAAAATAGCTACTTTCCTGTTATTATATTTAGGTATTTGAAAAAGTGAAGAAATGAAAACGCATTTATATCGTAAATTCTTCATCCTGTTTTAACGATCGGTAATCTTCTACTTTCTAAGTGGGAAATTACCGATCGTTAGAATGAAATTAAATTATATTGATATAGAAAAATGAAGGGAGTCTTGTAATGGATATTTTATTAGCACTTCTTCCTGCAATTGCATGGGGAAACATCTTATTAGTAAGTGTAAAAATGGGCGGCGGTGCATATAGCCAAACATTAGGTATGACAATTGGTGCTTTATTCTTTGCAACAATTATGTATATATTTACTCAACCGGCTTTAACTATGACAATCTTAATCGTCGGTTTTATTTCAGGTCTATTCTGGGCTTTAGGACAAGCAAATCAACTAAAAACTGTTGAAAAGCTAGGTGTTTCAACAACTGTAACAATTTCAACTGGGATGCAACTTGTTGCAACTTCTATCTTTGGTGTTATCGCTTTCCATGAGTGGACTACTACTACTACGATTATTATGGGAACGATTGCAATCCTTTTAATTGTAGTCGGCGTTGTCTTCACTTCACTAGATGATAAAGAAAATGCTCAGCCACCAGGACAATTGAAAAAAGGACTTTTAACTTTAATTGTTTCTACTTTCGGCTACCTTGTATACGTAATTATTATTCGTTGGTACAATATCGATGGTTGGTCCGCTATTTTACCGCAAGCAGTCGGTATGTTTGTTGGAGCAGTTGTACTGACATCTAAACATAAACCATTTAACAAATATGCTATTCGCAATGCCTTATCTGGTCTACTTTGGGGAACAGGTAACTTATTCTTACTTCTTTCTTTACCAAAAGTTGGAGTAGCAACAAGTTTCCCGCTATCTCAAACTGGTATCGTTATCTCCACATTTGGCGCAATCGTCTTCTTAGGAGAAAAGAAAACAAAGCGTCAAATGGTATTTATTGCACTAGGTAGTGTCCTAATTATCGGCGGTGCTGTTTTACTTGGTATGACAAAATCGTAATCACACAATCTATTAATCCCCCTTGAAGTATGTATGCTTCAGGGGGTTTTCTATTCACTAATCTCATTTCTCTCTACACTATCTATTTTTTATGCTTTGATTCTCCTCTTACTAACTTATCAATAAAAAATTACTATGAAAATTAATATAGCGTATATTAACTCCTATAATATATTTGTACAAGTCATTTCTTTTTACAAAGTTCTCTCAAAGATGTTATCGTTTTTTATAATGTATTCTAGACAGGAAGGAATAAAAGATATGCTAAAGAAACATAGAATTTTATTTATTGGTGCTGGCCGTATGGCAGAAGCAATCTTTGCCGGACTCCTCAAAACAAGTGACGAACACATTGAAAAAATTATCGTATCCAATCGAAGTAACATAGAAAAGTTTAAACAATTAGAGAAACAATATAATATCTCCATTACGAGTGATTGGACTCAACATATCAAAACTGTCGATACCATTGTTTTAGCGATGCCACCAGCTGCACATGAACAATTATTAGCAGAGTTATCCCCTCTTCTAACCAATCAATTTGTTGTAACGGTTGCTGCCGGGATCGGTCCATCCTATTTAGAAGAAAAGCTTCCTCAAGGTACACCTGTTGCCTGGATTATGCCAAATACAGCTGCAACAATTGGGAAGTCTATTTCCTTATATACAACGGGACATGCAGTTAATGATGAGCAACAAGAAGCTCTACAACTTCTTTTAAAAGGAATTGGCACAGCACAGCTATGCACAGAAGAAGAAATTCATCAACTTACCGCTGTGACTGGAAGTGCACCTGCCTTCCTTTATCATTTTGCTGAAGGTTTAATTGACGCAACAAAAAGCTATGGAATCGATGAAGCGACAGCAAAACACCTTGTCATTCAAATGATTGCTGGTTCTGCCGCTATGCTAGAACAAGAACAAGACCCAACCACGCTTCGTGAACAAGTAACAACGCCAGGTGGCTCAACTGCAGAAGGTTTAAAAGTACTATACGAGAATAATTTTTCAAAAATTATTTCTCAAGCAATTGAAGCAACCAATAAAAAAGCTAGGGGGAAATAATATAACATTCACAAACTTACAAGATTGTACAACATTACAAGAAGTTGCTACAAAATATGACAAATTATTTTACGCTGCGATCTAAAAAATGAAGTTGTAACAATTCCTAAATCGATTAAAGAACACCGTATTATTGAAAATACAAACATCTTTGATTTTGAATTAAGTGTGGATGATATGAAAGCAATTCAATCAATAAATGAAAATCAACGCGTTGGTCCAGACCCTGATAATTTTGATTTTTAACAATGAGAGTCACTATGCAAATGCACAGTAACCTTTCTTTTTATATCACCGCTAAAAAACTGAAAATTTAAACTATATTTCATTTCATTGACAGTTTACCCACCTAGGTGCAAGATTTTGAATAATCAAAGAAACAAAAAATTAATACGAATGATTATGTTTACTCATTGTATCAAGAGAGGTGGAGGGACTGGCCCTTTGAAACCTCGGCAACAGGTTCATTTTGAATACTGTGCCACTTCCTGCAAGCATTACGCTTGAAAGATAGAATGAGGGACTTCGTTTATATACAGGTAGGTACATGCCTTGTAAACAAAAATCCCTCTTTCTCGATAAGAAAAGAGGGGTTTTTTTCTTTCCCTCATAAATTGTTCAACACTCATTATTTAATAACAACACAATTTAGGGAGGAATTTTACATGAAAAAGAAATTTGTACCTGCTGTCGCATCTGTTTTAGGAGCAAGTATTTTATTAACAGGATGCGGTAGCTATAAAGACGATGCAAGCAAAGCAAAAGCAAAAGACAAGGCACCTGATAAACAAGTATTAAACCTATCGTCTCCTACGGAAATCCGTACAATGGACACTGCTCGAGCTACAGATACAGATTCTGGTCAAGTAATGAGAAACGTATTTGAAGGTCTTTATAATCTTGGAGAAGGAAATAAACCAGTACCTGGTGTTGCAAAATCCCATGATTTGAGTGCAGATAAAACAAAATATACATTCCACTTACGAGATTCAAAATGGTCAAATGGTACACCTGTAACAGCAAAAGACTTTGTCTTTGCATGGCAACGTGCCGTTGACCCGGCAACAGCTTCTGAATATGCATTTTTATTCTTTGATATTAAAAATGCGAAAAAGGTTAATAGTAAAGAGCTTCCAGCTGATCAGCTTGGTGTAAAAGCAATCGATGACCACACTTTTGAAGTTGAATTAGAACGCCCTGTTCCCTACTTTATTAGTTTAACGGCGTTTCCAACATTTTTACCAATTAATGAAGAGTTCTTCAAATCACAAGGTGATAAATATGCACTAGAAGATAATACGATTATTTATAATGGAGCCTTTACATTAAGCGATTGGAAGCATGAACAAAGCTTTACATTTAAGAAGAATTCCAACTATTGGGATAAAAATACTGTGAAACTAGAAGAAATTAATTTTAATATCGTTAAAGATCATTCAACATCCGTTATTTTATATGAATCCAAACAAATTGATCGTCTTACTTTAACATCTGACCTTGTCGATAAATACCGCAAAGATAGCAACTTTAAAGAACGTCCGGATGTTGGAGTACAATTCGTACGTATGAACCAGAAAAATAAAACGTTACAAAATATAAATGTGCGTCAAGCAATCGATAAATCGATAGATAAAAAAGCATTTGTAAATGTGCTTTTAAATGATGGCTCTCTTCCTTCCTATTCTCTAGTACCAAAAAATTTCGCAAAAGGGCCGAATGGAAAAGACTTCCGTGAAGAGAATGGGGATTTAACGAAAGAAAATACAAAAGAAGCACAACAATTTTGGAAACAGGCAAAACAAGAATTAGGATCTGATAAAATTTCAATCGAATTATTAACAAGCGATGGCGATCTTCCTAGAAAAACAGGTGAATATTTAAAAGAACAACTAGAGAAAAATTTAAAAGGATTAACAGTAAATATTAAGCCTCAGCCACGCAAACAACAAGTCACATTATTATTACAAGGAAATTATGAGATTGCTATCGATGGTTGGAGCCCTGATTTTGCTGATCCAATTACATTCTTAGAGTTATTTACAACTGATAATCCATATAACTTAGATCACTATTCCAACAAAGAATTTGATGACTTAATCCAAAAAGTAAAAACGGACTTAGCTGGTGATGAAAAGGCACGTTGGGAATCCTTGAAACAAGCAGAAAAAATCTTATTTAAAGATGCCGTGATCTCTCCTCTTTACCAAAATGGAACAACATACTTAGAACGCTCCTATGTAAAAGGAGTGATTGAAGTTGATTTTGCGGGACCACTTAACTTCAAGTGGGCAAAGATTGAGAATTAATCTAGCCTTATAGAAGCTCATTTTAACGAAAGCTTCGATTACAAGAGGAAAAAGGGTATCCTTCAAAAGGATGCCCTTTTTCTTTATGCTTCTTTTACTAGATGCCTCTTTCGCTTTTATATAAGCTGATGTTTTTCCTTGATGAACAATTTCATAGTCTAATCCCTTCTCATATTCTGCAGGGTGACTTCCGCTTAATACCCATCCTTTTGGTAATCCTTTTTGCATTGAAACTCCCTCTCTTTCTATATAAAACGATTGAAAATATGTACGATATCTTTTCGGTGGCAAATGAAACATGCGTTTAAACGCTCTTGTAAATGCCTCTTGTGAAGAAAAACCATATTGAACTGCTATATCAAGAACTGACCTTTCCGTCATTACTAATATTTGTGCCGCATGTGTTAATCTTCTTTTTCGAACATATTCAGTAACACTCATCCCAAGATAACTTTGAAAAATGCGGTGAAAATGATACATGGATATAGCACTATAAGAAGCAACCCTTTCTGTTGTAAGCTCTTCATCTAAATGCTCTTGAATATACAAAACAGCCTTGTTCATAACCTCTTTATATTTCCCACACATTTTAGCTCCTCCTTACACTCCAAATTTACCATATACATACAAATCATTTTTGATTTAAATTGCGAAGTATCTCGTATCGTAAAGAGAATAATTTATTTGAAACACATACATAATTACATAAAAATGGGAAAAACTGATGTAGAAGGAAAGACACACTAAGGAGGAATATATAATGAGAATTCTACTTTCTGTTTTATTAGCACTTATGCTAGTACCTGCGTTAACAGGTTGTCAAGCACCTGCAAAAGAAGATACAACCTCTGATAAAAAGACTACAGAAAATGCAAAAAATGAAGCACCTGCAGATTTAAAACTAAATTTTAACGAATTCAGTTTAGATGCGGATTATCAAGATACGAAAAAAGATTATGAAGCTGACTATAAAAATAAAGCTGCTGATAAAAAGATGGAAGCAAAAATTGAAGACCATAAAACTGATGCAAAACTAACAGGTGATGAAGCAATTACAAAACTAAGTCCACTTTTACAAAAGTTAAAATTTGATAAAGATACACCTGATCAAGAAGTAATCGATCAAGTTGTAGACGTATTCCAACTGGACAAAGACTATCAAAAATTTGATTTAGAAGTTGTTTTTTCAGATGGAACGAAGAAAGAATATAAGAGAGAAATTAAATAAAGAAGTAGGCGATTTGCCTACTTCTTTATTTTTGCTTATTTTTTCTTATATCGTAAACTTGGCCCAGAACCAACTATATATTCTAAAGCGGATACAGATGACTTTTGTAAATACGAATCTGTTGGGAAAAGAATTGGAATTAAAGGATATTCTGTAAACATAATATCTTCTGCTTTATGCAATAAATCAAAACGCTTATTTTCATCCTGTTTTACTTTTGCTTGATTAATTAAGCTATCATAATATTTAAGGTAAGAAAGAACATTATTCCTTCTTAATTAGAAAGGAGATATACAATGGATCCATTACTGATGGCTGTTATAGGGTTACCATTAACAATTGTAATTTTAGTTCCAATCGGTTTTTATAAATTATTTATAAAAAAGAAAAATATAACTTCCTTCTACACCCCATTGGATAACATTACCGGCCAAACCATTTCAGAATTTCATGAAGAACAAAAAGTCTTAGTATCTGAAGATGAAGATGGGGACGGAAAAAAGAAAAAATAACCTTGCCGTGCACAAGGTTATTTTTGAGTTTCTGTTTGAAAACGTTTATAGTACGTTGAAGCTGTTGAAAAATGAACTTCTATATCACGAATTAATGATGAATCTTCTTCTTTCGCTAATTTATCTAGCTTTTTCATTGCTTGTTCTGTCTCATTTAAGAAACCAATATATAACTCATGTTCTTGTTCTTTTGACTTAGGTACGCGAATTTCTTTACGCATATGATCAATGTCCTCTAACATACTCGCCGTTACTTTTTGTACATCTTCTTTAAATTTCGGATGAACTAATGCTTTTCCACCTTTTTCTTTTGCTTCTTCAAATAATTTTACTGATTCATTTAACTCTTTGTTCATTTTCTCATCGTACTTCTTATGCACATCACGATATACTTTCAGATCTTCTTGCTGATCTGCCGATTGTTCTACTTTTTCTGTCGGTTCTTTTGTATCCTTATTTCCATTACATCCTGCTAGAAGGAGCATACTTCCAAGCAAGGCAATCCCCCATACTTTCTTCATCTGTTACTCTCCTTTTATCTACGTCTACTACTTATCTCCACTTGCTATTATAACGAGAACCATTCAAACTTTGCACCTATGACCAATATTTTATAAACACACCAACATTTTTTGTCACAGTATCGTCACTTTATATAGCCAGTATCTCCATAAAGTGAGACTTTAATTAGTCCGAAAATAGCGAGAGAAATTAATAATATGATACAGGACTATTAAATCATGTAATTCAAAAAACAATAAAAAACCCGGTAATATACCGGGTTCTTTTAAACGAAAAAATCAGATATGTATTTTTTCCGCTTATTATTTATTATGAGTTATACGACTGCGTTTATATACAAAAGCACCACCAGCAAGCATTACAACGCCAAGTAATGTCAATAAATTATCGCTACTTGAAGCACCTGTTTTAGGAAGAGATTTTGTATTATCTACCTTTGGTGTTGTAATAACTTTTGTTGGTGTTGATGTTGGTGTAACCTTTGTTTGTTGATTATTTACCTGATTTGGATTTGGCACTTGTGTATCAGGCTTGTTGCCACCATTCCCTTTACCATCATCCCTGTTATTTCCACCTGTATCCTGTTTCTTACAGTCCTTTTGTTCTACTTTCTCAATTGGTACTTGTATTGTAATTGTTTTATCTCCATGTTTTGCTTTAAATGTAACTCTTAAATCTTTTAATTCTTTCGCTGTTTCCCCAACAACTTGGAAATATAATGCAGATCCTTCTCCACCTTCCATTGTTTTAACTGGAATTGTTGCTGTATTTCCATTCCATTTAATATCTAAGTTCATTCTTCCTTTATCAGTTCCACCTTGCAAAGAACCATCTTTTAGATAATCCGGAATCTCTCCTTGCGTATAATGATCTGGAATTGTTAATTTAATATCTTGTGGAACATCAATTTGCACATCAAAGCCCTTTAACTCATCAATTGTTAAGTTTTGAGTCGTTAATAAAAAGTCTAATGTAAATTGGTTTTCTTTTAAATTTGGTACACAAGTTGTAGCTTTTACCTTGCCTTCAAAACGTAAATCTTTATTCATTTCGGAAAAATCAATATTCGCGCTTCCTTTAATTTTACCAAGAGGCTCATATCCATCCTTATCAATTAAATATAGCTCGATATCTTTACTTACTTGTTTCCCTGCTACATTTCCAAGCACAGGTATTTTCACATTTTTTGTAACAGCTTTTCCCGGTTCCATATCTGGTAATGGCAATGCAATAGCCTTAGAACCATCTTCAAGGTTTAGTACAGGAAAATCTTTAAATTCACCATCTAGCCCTTCTGGGATAGAAACTCCAAGATAAACATTACTCACTTTTTGTTTTGAACTATTTTTTACAGTCGCAGTCACATCTAGTACGTAATGATTATTTTTTGCATCCCATTTCGCTTTTCCTGTCACACTCCCACTAAAATCAGCAGTAGCTACCTGATTTAAATTCTTATCATTTTCTTTTGATTCTTGGGCTGGAGGTGTATTTGCTGGTTGTCCTGATGTATTTGCAGCTTCTGTTTTTTCTGGCTCACTCTTCACATTCGACTCGTTCTTTTGTTCTTTTTCAGCTTCTTTTACTGGTTCGACTTTCTTCTCTGGAGCAGGCTGTTGTTTTTGTGGGTCTGTCTTCTCTTGTTGTTGTACATCCTTCACTCCTTCTTTAGATTCTTCTTTCTTTACGTCTGTATTGCCTTGTTTCTGTTGTACTTTTTCTCCGTTTACTGTCTGATTCTTGATGTCATTTTGCTTTGTAGTTACCTTTTCTTGATTTTGCATCTGTGCTTCTTTTACAATTTCCTCAGGTGCCGCCAATGCCGCAACAGGAGAAAAAGCCAAAAGAGATACAAGAGTTACGGCGCTTACTTTCTTCAGCATATTAACACTCCTTTTCTCATTTTTTTCTAACTTACGGGTTTCGTAGTTTCATTGAATAATAAAAACATAAGAAAACCACAAGAAAGAGTCCATATCCATTATAAGGAAAAAAATGGGCAAAAACAATTAATTTATCGAATAATGAGATTTTTTGGATTTTATATACTCTTTTCAAAGACTAAAGATATTCTTATCTGCATTATTTGTCGCTTCTACCGTTGAACTTGTCGGAAGAACTGGCATTAGATTAAACACCTTTAGAAGTTCCTGCCAGGGGCTTTTCAGCTCTTATTGTTAGCTCATACTTTGTTTGGTTATTTTTTCGTTCGAAATAATAATAAAAGCCGCAACCATATGTTGCAGCTTTCTTGTATCTTTTATATCTCTATATCCTGCTTTTCTTTAAGGGCAAATCGCTTTTCGCTACGATTTGCCATAAAGATATAACATAATACTGCACCCACTTCACAAAGAGCAATCACAATCCCCATAGGAAGTGCAGTATTACTACCTCCAACCCCTACTAAAGGTGCAACAAGTGCTCCAGAAATAAACTGCAGCAACCCAAGTAAAGCCGAAGCTGTTCCAGCAGCTTGTTTTTGATTTCTCATCGCGAGTGAAAAACCTGTTGTCGATACCACCCCAACACTTGATACGACAAGAAATAATGAGCATAAAACACCAATTAGTCCGATTCCTAATACAATCGTAAGAAGTAAGGAAAGCCCACCAACAGCAGCAATTCCAATACCAGTTATAAATAGTGTTTTCTCACTTAGCTTCCCTGCTAAACGACCGGTAATTTGGCTGGCAATAATAATACCAATACCATTAATAGCAAAGAATAAACTAAATGCTTGTGGCGTTGCTCCATATATATTTTGCAACACAAACGGTGATCCCGAAATATAAGCAAACATCGCCGCTGATACTAAACCTTGTGATAAAGCATATCCCATAAATAAACGATCTTTTAATAACTTTCCATACGTTGATAATGTTCCTGCCAGGCCACCTGTTTCTCTCTCTTCAAGAGGTAATGTCTCACGCAATACAAAAATAGCGGATACTAGCATAAAGACACTTATCGCTCCAAGAACGATAAAGACTCCTCGCCATGATGTAAATTGCAATAATTGTCCTCCAATAATTGGTGCTAAAATCGGTGCTGCTCCATTTACTAACATAAGCAGAGAGAAAAACTTTGTCATCTCAGAACCTGAGTACATATCACGTACCATCGCACGAGATATAACAATCCCAGCTGAACCTGAAGCTCCTTGTAAGAAGCGTAAGAGAACTAGACTCCAAATAGATGGTGCAACTGCGCAAAGTAAAGAAGAGGCAACATAAATAATAAGAGCAATAATAAGTGGTTTACGCCGTCCATAAATATCACTAATAGATCCAACAAATAGCTGTCCAACCGAAAGCCCTAGTAAACAAGCTGTTAAAGTAAGCTGGGCGAGAGAAGCATTTGTTTGTAAATCATCCGTTAGTTTTGGTAACGAAGGTAAATACATATCAATGGACAATGGTCCAATTGCTGTGAGTGTCCCTAATACAAGAATCATCCATAACCTGCTTGCTTTTACAGGTTTATATACATCGTGATTAACTTCATTCACTTCCATCATTCACCCTTTCTAATAATAAAATCCAGATCGTAACAATTATAGTTACAACGTTAAATATACGTCAAGTATATCGTATTTTCCTGTATAACAAAATGAAAAAAAGCGATAGGATATCTACCGCTTTACTTTTTCAAGTTACCATTTGCAAACTTAGATACAGAAGACATCGTTTCCCCTGTGTCTAAATATGTGATTTGAATTGGATCTCCGACTTCTGTAAACATAGCGTATGGGAAGTCTTTTGCTGAAATCATAAATACTTTTTGCTCATTTTCTAGCAGTACAAATACAATTGTGTTTTCACCTGATTTTTCTTTGTAGACGCGTTGGACTATGCCTTCTTTTTGTGCTTCTTTTCCACTAGAAGTTGGACGGAATGAATCGCCACTTCCTGTTAACACACTTTTATATTTCTCAAGTGCTTCTTTTTGCGTTGAACCTGTCGCAAATACCTTGGCATTCGAAGCATAGATAACAGTATGAGCACGTACTAACCCTCCGTCATCAATAACAGGTACAATCCAAGAAGGTTTACCGTATACATTATAAATTACAGGCATTGTCCCATGCCATTTCTCCCTTTTAAAGGAATTATCCACCACTTCCGTAGCAGCTGAACCATCCATGATTCCTTTTACTTCTTTTCCATTATAGTAATACAGCTTCCCTGTACGTGCATCTACTAAAGAGTAACCTAACGCGGAATCAACACCTTCTTTTGGAGAGGTGAAATCTGTAAAGTAATACAATTTTCCATCCTTCCCGAAGATTGGTGTAACCCCTTCCTTCGTTCCCCATTCAGTCGGAATCTTCACATCACTTTGAGAAAACTTCGTGTTCCAAAAACCATGTATGAACTTACCAAAATACGTATTTAATGTTGATGCTGTTTCATGATTTAAGACACCATCAATAAACTTAGGCGCTTGCCCCTTATCATATCTTTTCACATCACCTGTTTGTGCATCTACAACAACAACACCTTGTACTTCAAATCCAGATCGACCTGAAATAAACTCTCCATATGTCATTGTATAATATGGTTTTCCTTTATCATCTACTTCAAACTTCGGTTTCCCCTTAAAGATAAGGTTTGGTTCTGCTTTTCGAACAACTCGTTCCAATTTATTACCGAAAAACATACTTGGTACATATTTCATTTTATAACCAAGATGTAATTTCGCTTCCGCATCAGGATTTGTACCTGACATCGTCACATAGCCTGGAATTGTTTCAGCCTTACGTGCTTTAAAGAACCCCGAAACTTCGATTGGCGCGACATATAACGCTTCTCCATTCACCATTTGTGGTGTAAGCTCTCCTAATTCAAAATAAGCCACTTTTGGAATATCCCCAAATACCTTTTTCATCTTATTTCCTGCCGTTTTCGGAGGAACAGTAAACGGTTGGTCGTTTTCCGTAAATGGCTCTGAAATATCTTTTTCTACTTTCACAACAGAATCATATTTATTTTGCGAGATTACTATATCATGCAAGTAACCAAAATAGCCGTAAGGTGCGAGTAAAGCAAGCATCACTACCGCTTTCAACTTAACTTCTAATCTCCCTCTCTTCTCTTGAGAGACAAGGACTACTCCAATTAATACTGCAATTACGACCGAATAATGCGTAAGAATCGAGTCCACGCGGTCATCAATTAACCAAAAGTATTCATAGATTGCAATACCAATCCAAAGCAGAATTGGAATAACTAAAATCGGTGCTGTCTTTCTCCTTATAACTTTCTCAGATCCTTCTTTATCCACCGTACGAAGTGCCTTACCTCCCCTTGTCCATGGAATCAAAAACAACGTGAGAATGGCTAAAACTAAAAATTTAATCAAAGGCAATGTCTCCTTTTATTTTGTCTTATATTTAAGTATACCAAATAAGGGTTAATGAGGTAAAAATGGGAAGATAAAATATTTTTATGATAAAATTGGGAATGAATACCTAAAACGAAAGGAGTAATCATGGAGACAAATACAGCATTAAACGACGATCTTACCAAAAAGCCATCTATATTCAACATGATCACTTCACCTACACTACAATTCCAAAGGATGCGTACACAAAAGCCCATTATCCCACCATTAATCATTATTTTGCTTTTAACAATTATTACGAGCGCCCTTATCTCATATGTCACACTAAATAATCCTGCGATAAAACAAATGAATGATAATTCGACTTTTCAACTTCCTACTCATATTACTTTCTTAACTACTTTCGGCTTTGCTGTAATTAGCGGAATTATATCTGTGTTTTGCGTCCCTATTTTCTACAAAAACATCATGATATTTTTTGGAATCGATACAACGTACAAAGATTTACTTTGCGTTACACTCTATTCCGTATTCATTATGAAACTCGGTATGTTATTGAATGGAACTATTGCTGTTTTACTAGGAGATTATCAATTTTCCTATACGAGTTTAGCTCCCTTACTAACCAACAATCTCATCTTACATGCGATGGCGCAAAGGATAGATATATTCGCTATTTGGTACTACATTGTTTTAGGAATTGGATTATATATTTTAACTGGATTACATAAAAGGAAAATTATCATACTTGTTATTATATTGTTTATAATTACTACCGCTTTAATGAGCATAGGTGGGATTATGCAGGAGATTATGAAGCCATCAATGTAAAAAATGCCCTATGCAAAGGGCATTTTTCCATTCATTTATTCTTCTCACTATTACGTTTAGACATAGGGAAAGTTTTCTTACTTTTATACAAAACAAAAAGACTGTTATTTGTTCAGTTTAAAAAATGTTTTAGACTGAACATCCTTGGTCTACTTGGATATTGCTATTCGTATTTTTCTAATTAACTAAAATAAAGATTTAGACTGACGAATCGTTTATATTTCATGATAAGAGTTTTATTAAAATAAAGTATTAGACTGGATAGTGAATATACATTTTATGTAATGGAAATAAGGAGAATGCTGAGAAACTGTGAAGTTACAAACCTTTATTTAACAGCAACTACAAAAGCTCTATTTTGAAAAAAGATTGATTAAAATGGAGTTACTCTTTTTAGCTATATATGAGATTTTTATAAAAAAGTTTGATTAATTTAATATTCTTTATTTCACTAACGCACCATCTCAAATTGCCATTTTTTCCACAATTAATTATTCAAGAATATGTCCCAATACATAAAGAATGAGCACAATTCTTGCTATAGAATTGCGCTCGAGTGCGGAAGTTACTTTTTTTAGGAGGAATTTTTTACCCCCTTAAGCTCATCGAAACCTGCCAGTCTACAAACCCAAACTCTTAATATAATTTCCAATCAGCTAGTTTTCTTTACCTACTTGGTGAAAGCTACTCTCCAGCTGTAATTTTTCAGTATGAACGAACATATTCGCTGCTGGCATTTGTACTTGATTCTCATGGAATATAGACATTAGTTCAAACCTTACTTGCCTGGAAGTTTCAAAATACTCCTCGGGTTTAACCAAACCTACAATACAAAATTCGTACCCAACATATTTAAGGTTTGGATTTAAGTCTGTAACACCAATATAGTGAAATGATTCAACAGCCTCGTCCTCTATCCTATATAGGCTTTGATCCAATTCTTCATTGCAGATAACACATACTTTTTCTAACAATTCCTTTATTCTTGTAGGATCTTCCTGATAACTTACCGTAATCCGTTCAATAACCCGCATCCAGCCTTTATTAAAATTTTGTATCGTTCTAATCTCTCCATGTGGGATGGTAAGGAGTTTTCCCGACCATTCACGAATTTGCATAAAGCGAATACTGATTTCCTCAATGGTACCTGAACTTGTCCCGTTAAAAGTAACAAAATCGCCGACACGAAACTCTTTGTCCGTTAATCTTGCGAACCCTAATATAACATCTTTTAGCATCTGTTGTGCAGCAAAACCGACGACAACTCCGGCAATCCCTGCACCAGCAAGAATACCTTTTATATCTACAAATTGACTAATTAGATAAAAAACAAGACTAATTAAAATTCCATACCTAAAAATTGATCGAATTACACTTTGAATCGTTCGTTCTACTTCTTCATCAAAAAAGCTTGACTTCCTAAAGAACCAATCAATAATACGGTTTATGACAAAGGAAAAAGTCATGAGGACCAAAGCAAATAGTATAAATCTTAAAAGTAAAAACTCCCTTACATAATTAAAAAATTCCTCAGTAAAAGTTAATAAATTCATCCATTCACTTCCTTAACTATGTATTTTGATTTTTATTCCCAGTTCATCTTCAACAATATGACCCTTTAACGAAACAACTTATTGTCACTCAACAGTTCCTTAATCGATCTTTCAATTTCAGATGTTCTTTTCCTTTTACTATAAATATACCCTTTTAGATTATCTAAAGGGGTATAACTGTGCAATTTTTTATAAACGGTATGACTTTATTCAATTAACTGTACTATGATTATTAGAGGATAATTAGTTCAATATATGAGCTAATATCCTCTTTTTATACATATTAGAATTATAAACTATACTAAGAAATTCTAGTTTAATATGTTTATTTTATAATTCTATATTTTAAGGAGGATCTTATGAAAGTACAGGAAGTATTACTTGATGGTAATAGGAAAAGATATTTGCTTCTCGATGAAGACGGAATACCTGTAGTTCCGGTTATGAAGTATTTAAAGTATTTAGATGCAACAGAAAAAAGCAGCAATACACTAAAAACATACCGTTATGCCCTAAAACAGTACTTTGATTATTTAGAGGAAGTAAAAAAGGATTTTGAAGTCTTTTGGTGAAAATTAAATATTAAATCTATAAAAGATGGAGGTTGTTGTGATGTTGAAACTGTTTCAATATAACTGGCAAGTTCGTGATGATTGGTTTACATTGTGCGAAGACATACCGGATGAAGAACTATTAAAGAAACGGGTCGGTGGGTTCGGCAGTATCCTACATACCCTATTTCACATTGTAGATGTGGAATATATGTGGATCTTAGGTTTGCGAGGTGAACCAGTGCCTGAGGAGCCATTGTTTGAGGATTATGCTAGCTTACAAAAAGTGAAAAATCTTTCAGCTCAATACCATGAGAAAGTGAAACCATTTGTGACATCTTGGACAAATGAAATGGATTCTCGGAAACTTTCAGAAACTGATTTCAATGAAGAACCGATTAGCTCTAGAGACGCACCAATCAGGCGCCGAGTCATTGAATGTACACACGGAGAGATCATACGTCATGTCATTGTCCACGAAATCCACCATATTGGCCAGTTATCTATATGGGCACGTGAAATAGGAAAGGAGCCTGTTTCCGCAAATCTGAGAGGAAGAGGGCTATTCAATAATTAGACTGCCTTTGCCAATTTCACAAACGGGCGCGTTTATTTAGAAAAGCGTCTTTTCTTGTATATTAAGTCATTTGATAGAATATGGTACCATTAATATGATACATCCAATAATTATAATGTTTATTCATGTGAGTGTAGTGTAAGGCTTAAAAAAGAACTGAAATACTTGTCAAAATATTATTTTTCTTGGTTTTCCTTAAAAATGGACGGTTCTTTTTTAAAGTAAAATCGCTCTTTTAAAAAGCTCCCTAAATTTCTCCCTATCTTCTGATGTAAATGGTTTTGGCCCCTTTGTACGCTTTCCACTTTTTCGAGCCATTGCACTCAAATAACGTGTTTGTAATAATTGGTCAATGTTTTCATTTGTATAGCTATACCCATTATGGTGAAGAACCGTACACCCTTTTGCTAAACCTAGCGAAGCAAGACCATAATCTTGCGTAACGATTATGTCTCCTTTTTCTGCTAACTTCATAATCCGATAATCCGCAGCATCTGCTCCAGAATCAACATAAATCGTTTCCACTCCTGATGGTTGTTCCGCATTAGAAAAATGAGAAAAGCTAGTAACAAGGATAACAGGAATTTCAGCATTCGTACCTTCAGAGATAATAATATCTTTTACCGGACAAGCATCTGCATCAACATAAATTTTCATCTTTATCACTCCCATAAATAAGTTCGAGTTGATGATAATGGCAGATTTAGCTTTTGTCAAACGAAGATGCTTTACCTAAAATCATTAAAAAAACAGATATTCTATTAAAGGGCGCGATTGTGGAACAAGAATTACAAGGGTGATACATATTATACATGACTAATATGTATCACCCTTTATTTTTTATGACTTTTTACGTTTTAGGTATTGATAATTTAGAAACGGTACATCTTTTTTATAAACGGTACGACTTTATTTCAAATCCACAGCTGAATTGGATCGAATTTCTCATAAGAAGTAATTTTCCCATCTTCTATTCTATACACCGCCTTTGTTTTAAATAATCAATCTTTTTTATAAAACCACATCTTAGAGTTTCATAAGAAAGACTCTAAGATGTGGTTGCTTATCACGACATTTAGTACTTATCTCAATACTATCAAATGCCTTATATTTAAAATAATCTTTATTTTAAACTTACAAATGTAGGTGTTAAAAAAAGTTTGATCAAAACCTTGTGTGAAGTATTGTTTTTTTAGCAAAAAACAATAGCTAAATTTCGAAAAAAGTTTGATCATTCTATTTAATATATCTTTTTTTGTCCCGTAGATAAATCAGTTGTACTGAAGTATCCATTTCTTATCTCTACTTTGCCTTCTAGGTCTAATTAATCTTTTATAAGTAGAAAACGTGGCAAATATGTAATTTTCCATATCTGAGCCACGTTTTTATCCTATTGCCGTTTTTACACGAATCGTTTCCGTACCCCTACAAAGGTACAGGGAGCTTAATGTCATAACGTTGCTATACAATTGTAAGTCAATGTAGTTGCTAGAGTATTATACAGTGGAAATTCACATGGAAATCATAGAGCTACAATCACAGGCTAAATAAGAAAAAAAAGCTTCCTTATGAAGACTGTTTCATCCTTATGTATCCTGTGAGGATATCCATTATAAAACCCTAAAATCTTTCATACTTTCTCCAAGAATATAGTGTGAAAACCACATCAAATTCTGCTTCATAATAGCTACATTAATTCCTGGCTGGTCAGAACTATATGCCATTCCTTTAAATATAATTAATTCTGTATCAACTTCCATATCCCTTAATCCTTGATATAGCTCATATGCATTTGGAGTTGGAACTCTTGCATCCTTTTCGCCATGTTGGATTAAGGTGGGAGTACAGGCTGATTTAATATATATCATTGGTGATGTTTTAGTATATATCTCTGGATCATTCCATGAATTATTTCCTAAATACATCCTAATGAAGTAAGGTATATCTGTATTTACATAATGGGTACTCCAATTAGTAATTCCACCTCCAACTGAAATAGCTTTAAATCTACTACTAAATGTAGAACAGAAAGCTGATATATATCCCCCGTTGCTCCATCCCATAACCCCTACTCTATCTTTATCTGCAATCCCTTTGTCAACTAGTTTATCCACTCCAGATATAACATCATCGTAGTTAGCAATTCCCAGTTTTCTATAGTTTGCTTTTAAGAATTCATTACCATAACCAGAACTTCCCCTGTAGTTTGGTTCTAAAACTATAAAGCCTTTTTCGATAAACTGTTCAATAGGATATTTCTCATTAAAACAGTCTGAAAATATTGGAAAGGATGCCCAAGCCGGACCACCATGGATTACCACTAATAAGGGATATTTTTTATTTGCGTCAAACTCTACTGGGGTTGATAAAACACCCTCTATTTCAAGACCATCACTACTTTGCCATGAGATTATTTCCCTGTTACTTTTAAGCTTTCCTTTGAAAAAGCTATTTTCATTCGTTATTTTTTTATCGTCTAAATAGATTTCAAAGGTTTCATTTGTTATAGCCTTATTATAGGATATATGATTTCCATCCCTTGTTATAGAAGCATCCATTATAAAGCTATCTACTTTTTCACTTAACATTTCTACAGTGCCATCCTCAGATAGCAACCCAATAAGATAATTAGTTTTATTCTGCCATCTAATTAAAATTCCTTTAGCTGTCCACCGTAATGGAATAACCGTACTATCAAAATCTGTTAAAGGTTGAATTAGCTCTCCATTATTAATATCATATATCTCTAATGTACTGTCTTGTATATGGGTCTTATAGTAATCCTTCTCCCTTATGCTTGCTGAGTAACATATTTTGCTGCCTTCAGGAGAAAAGCAAACGCTCCCTCCCAACAACTTATCTATATTCATCTTTTGTAGCTCTCCAGCTTTAATATCTAGTATGTATAGATCTCCATTAATATAATCTCCCATATTTGGGCTTGGTGTAGCCATAAATACAACCTTTTTCCCATCATTTGAAATATCAAATTCATGGATATGAAAATCCTTCCCATCAGTTAGTTGATAAACAACGCTATTTTCGTGTTCATTTTTACCCTTATCAGAACTATCAGAATTTTCCAGGTGTTCATATTTATCATTTTGTATCACTTTTTCTACTTCAATGTAATATAAACAATTATTCTGGTATTCCTTACCTATATGATGGAAATTTCCATATAGTTCCTTACGTTTCTTTATCACCTCAGATTCTTTTGACTGTGCAACATAATAAAAACCCTTGCCAGTAGGCTCCCATTTGAATTTACTGACCCCTTCTTTCTCATCAGTAATTTGAACCCCACTATAACCATCTATTGACTTAACAAAGATCTGATTTTTCTTATTATCCCCGTCACCAACTGGGCTAAGATATGCGATATCCCTAGAATCTGGAGACCATAATGGGTATGTACTATCTATATCCCTAGTTGTTATTGGGTAACTCTGCCCCTTATCTTTTTCATATATCCATACATGATTCCTATATTTATTGTCTTTCCAGTTAGCTGTCTTCTTGACAAATGCTACGTTTTTGCCATCATCACTTATGTTTGTACCTGATAAGGTTGGTAATGAAATAATCTCTTCTATACTTAGATATGTTTTTTCATTCATTTTCATTAATAAACCCCCTCGTAATGTCTAGTAATCTAATTTGTTCAATAAAACCTCTGCCCTATGCTGAACCCCTTTAGAACTGTGTTTAGCTTTCACCACTGTAATACCTTGACCTTCAATGCTTTTCAATGACTTACTTGTCCAAGTTCCACTATCATTCACAAGATTTATAAGCAGTCGATCATAAATAGTTTTCCATTCACGAATTTCAAGCGATGATAATATTAACATCGACAAAGAGCGATTTTCCCGTTCAATTTCAAACTTCTCTAACACACGTTCTTCTAATAGCTTATCTTTCATTTTGATAGTATGAGCGACTTCAAATACACCTTGTCCTTTATCAACTGTTAATAAAAAGTCCGTTGTCATAACAATTGGATCGCCTGTTTTTGGATCAGCTGGGTGTTTAATCCCAAGCTCTTCAGCAATGACAATCGTCTCTTCTTGTGGTAATAAAGGAGATTGTTCACGAATATCTAAAATAACATCGGAAAATTCAGTTAAATAAAAGTAATTCCGTTCCAAATCCGATAAAAACTCATGTTGTCTGGCGGTCTTTATACCTTTTAATCTTGTTGACCGCCCTAATGAGGAAACATCTTGAATTTTAAGCCAAGGCTGATAATCTGCCCCACTACCCGTTCCTCTACCCTCTTTAATCCACTTATCGATTTTAGATGTTCTTTTTCTTTTCGACACAAAAACACCCCTTTAGATAATCATATCCAAAGGGGTAAAGCTTCGCAACTTTTTGATAAACGTCGCGACTTTATTTTAAATCAACAACAAATAAAATTATTCCCAATCTCCTACTCAACAGTAACAGACTTAGCTAAGTTACGAGGCTTATCAACATCACACTCGCGGTGAAGCGCTGCGTAGTATGAGATAAGTTGTAATGGAATAACTGCTACAAGCGGTGCTAATGCTTCGTGTACAGCTGGTAGTACGAAGCTGTCGCCTTCCATTTCTAAGCCCTTCATTGAGATGATACATGGGTTTGCTCCACGTGCTACTACTTCTTTTACGTTACCGCGAATTCCAAGGTTTACGTGCGCTTGCGTAGCAAGTGCGATAACTGGTGTACCTTGTTCAATTAACGCGATTGTACCGTGTTTTAATTCTCCGCCAGCAAATCCTTCTGCTTGGATGTAAGAAATTTCTTTTAGCTTTAACGCACCTTCTAATCCTACGAAGAAGTCTACGCTGCGTCCAATGAAGAAGCAGTTGCGTGTTGTTGCTAAAAATTGTTTTGCAAGTGCATCCATTTCCTCTTTTTGATCACAAAGTACTACCATTGCGTTAGCCACAAGACCTAGTTCGTGTGTTAAATCAAAATCAAGAACTTCGCCTTTTGCTTTAGCAATATCAGCTGCTAGGATTGAAAGCACTGCAAGTTGAGCTGTGTAAGCTTTCGTAGAAGCAACTGCGATTTCTGGTCCTGCATATAGAGGCAGTGTATAGTCAGCTTCACGAGAAAGCGTAGAGCCTGGTACGTTTGTGATTGTTAATGCTTTATGACCCATTTCATTTGTTTGCACAAGTACTGCACGGCTATCTGCAGTTTCACCACTTTGTGAAATGTAAATGAAGAATGGTCTTTCTGTTAATAATGGCATATTGTAAGAGAATTCACTTGCTACGTGTACTTCTACAGGTACTTTCGCAAATTTCTCGATGAATTGCTTTCCAACAAGACCAGCATGGTAACTTGTTCCACATGCAATAATATAAATACGATCGCTATCTAAAATCGCATTACGGATGTCTTCAGCTAATTCGATTTCGCCATTTTCATTTTGATATTTTTGAATGATATTACGGATTACAAGTGGTTGCTCATCAATTTCTTTTAGCATGAAATGAGGATATGTTCCTTTTTCAATATCACTTGCATCTAATTCCGCTGTAAACGGTGCACGCTTAATCGTTTCACCTTGTAAGTTTTTAATTGTAATGCTTTCTTGTGTTACGATTACCATCTCTTTATCCATTAACTCGATAAATTGATCTGTAACTTGTAACATCGCCATTGCATCGCTTGCAACAACGTTAAAGTTGTCACCAACACCTACTAATAGCGGGCTTTTGTTTTTAGCAACATAAATCATGTTTGGATTTTCAGCATCAAGTAATCCAATCGCATAAGAACCATGTAAAATGGATAACGTTTTACGGAATGCATCTTCTACACTTAACCCTGTGCTTACTTGCTGTTCCATAAGCTGTACGATAACTTCTGTATCAGTCTCACTTACAAACGTTACACCTTGAAGGTATTCTTTTTTCACTAATTCATAGTTTTCAATTACACCATTATGAACTAGCGTAAAGCGTTTTGATGTACTTTGATGCGGATGTGCGTTTACAGTGCTTGGAACACCATGTGTAGCCCAGCGTGTGTGACCGATTCCCACGCTTGCAGCTACGTTCTCGTCTACGATTTCACGAAGTTTTGCAATACGGCCTTTTTCTTTGTATACAACAACACCGTTCTCTGTTTGTACTGCAATACCCGCTGAATCATATCCACGGTACTCTAGCTTTTCTAAACCTTTTAATAAAATTTCCTTTGCATCTTGATCTCCAATAAATCCTACGATTCCACACATGTTTAGTCGCCGTTACAAATGCTTACATTGCTCTGCGAACATGTAACGACATAGTCTGATCCCATTATTTACATATAAAAACGGATTACATATTGCTAGCCCTGTAAGTCTGTAACGGCTTTCACCTTCCTCTCGATTGGTTTCAGTCCGTATATACTTATACAGCTAGTATTTATCCGTTCCTTTTCTCTCATCAAACCTTTACCTTTGTCCACTGAGTCACCTCTGTGATTTAAGTAAAAGCTTTCGGTTGTGATGAACAACCGGGAGTCATCCGCCGAAATCTCGATAAAACTCCTCCTCGTCAACTACACAACTTGTAGTTCTGGCGCTTTCATAATTCATATAATTACTTTGAGAAAAAGAACAAGACAATCTTATAACAAACAACATAAACCGTCAATCAAAATTTATCATTGTCTATAAAACATATGAAAAAGGAGCACTGTTTGTGCTCCTTTTTTGTATAAAAACAACGGATTATTCAGCGCCAACTTCAGCTTTCACAACTTCTACAATGCGATGTACGTATCCGTCACAAATTTCTTGTGTTGGTGCTTCTGCCATTACACGAATAAGCGGTTCTGTTCCAGAAGGGCGAACAAGAATACGACCATCTCCGTTCATTTCTTCTTCTATCACACGAATGATTTCTTTAATTTTTTCATTTTCTAATGCTAATTTTTTATCTGTTACACGAACGTTCACTAATAATTGTGGGAACTTTATCATTTCACCTGCAAGCTCAGATAGTGGCTTTTTCGTCATTTTCATAATGTTTACAAGCTGAAGTGCACTTAACATTCCATCTCCAGTTGTAATGTAATCAAGTAAGATAATATGACCAGATTGTTCACCACCAAGGTTATAACCACCGCGTTTCATTTCTTCCATTACGTAGCGATCACCAACTGCTGTTTTATCACTTGTAATACCATTTGCTTCAAGTGCTTTATAGAAACCTAAGTTACTCATAACTGTTGAAACAACTGTATTATGTTTTAACTGACCAGTTTCTTTCATATACTTCGCACAAATGTACATAATTTGATCGCCATCAACGATATTTCCTTTTTCATCTACTGCAATTAGACGGTCACCATCACCATCAAACGCTAACCCAATATCTGCACCTTTTTCTTTTACCAATTCAGCTAGGCCTTCTGGATGCGTAGAACCAACACCAGCATTAATATTCATGCCATTTGGTGAAGTTCCCATTGTAGAAATATCAGCTTCTAAATCTGCAAATAAATATGGTGCTAAAGAAGACGTTGCCCCATGTGCACAATCTAAAGCAATATGTAAGCCTGAGAAGTCTTCCTCCACAGTTTGCTTAATGTATTGTAAGTATTTTTGTCCACCTTCGAAGTAGTCATTCACTTGTCCAAGTTCTGTTCCTGTTGGACGTGGTAATTCATCTACTTCTTTATCTAATAAAGCCTCGATCTCTTCTTCTTGCTCATCAGTTAGTTTAAATCCATCTGAACCGAAGAATTTAATTCCATTATCTTGTACCGGATTATGAGATGCTGAAATCATAACACCTGCTTGTGCATCTAATGCTTTTGTTAAGTACGCAACTCCAGGAGTTGAAATAACGCCAAGACGCATAACTTCTGCTCCAGTTGATAATAGGCCTGCCACTAGAGCTCCTTCTAACATATGACCAGATACACGTGTATCACGACCGATAATAACTTTTGGACGATCTGTATCCTTTGTTAATACATATCCTCCAAAACGACCGATTTTAAATGCTAATTCTGGTGTTAACTCTTTATTTGCAACACCGCGCACACCATCTGTACCAAAATATTTACCCATTGCTATTCGCTCCTTTTTCTTGCTCGTTCTGTTTTTGAGTTTCCTCTTGCTTTCCTACTTCATTCTCTTGTTCTGTATCTTTATTTTGATCTTCTTTTGGTTTCTCTGTTTCATTTTCTTTATCTTGTTGTGGTTCTTGTTTCTCTGGCTTACCTTGCACTTCTTGATCGTTTTTTTCTTTCTTTACAAGAGTGACCTTTGCACTTTTTTGTTTTGCTTCTATTGAAATATTATTAGGTCCACTAACCTGAATGGAAATATCGTGAGTCCCAGAAGAGACATTTTGTAGATTAATTGACGCTGTTATTTGTTCTGCTGTTATTTTATCTACTATACTTGCTTCTCCTGAAATATCAACGCTTATCTTTCCACTTTGGGGAGAAAGTAGCTGTAAAGTGAATTCATCTGACAATCCATTTTCTTGTATAGAAATGCCATCAATTGTCTTATGCTTTGTATTTTTTTGCTCTTGCACTTCGACAGAAACCTTTACTTGACTAGGACTTACATTTGTTACACCTTTCGGTAATAAAACAGAGGCATCGAATGTTGTAGACTCCTTAATTTTACTAAGGTCTACTTCGACGCCCTCCAAGGACTTTATATTGTCCAAAACATCTTTCGGACCTGATATTGTCACTTCTTTTGGTTCGATACCAATGTTTGTAACAGCTAACCCCTCTGGTACACTTCCTTTTTTCACATAAGTTAGTGGCACAGTTTTTTCAATATTATTTGTCGTAGTTGAATTTGAAACTGGGATCGTAACACTTACTTTAGAAGGTGTTGTTTGTAAGTCTAATTTTCGGCCCTCTTCATCATATAGTACAATTTCAGCTGTCTTTGTTACTGTTTTTGTTATTCCCTTCAAATCAATATACGCCCTGACAAGAGCAACTTGTGCTAACTCTTCTTCTGTACCAATAACCTCAACAGTTCCTGGTTTAATAGTCGGCTTTTCAACCAAACTACCTCCTGGCATTTGACTCTCATTCGAATATTTCACTTCCACAGGAAATGATTTCTTCGCCTTATTTTGGATTGTAACTTTAACGCTCTCTGGTTGAACTGTTACTTTTAAATTGCTTTCCATCCCGGTATATTTTAAAGGAACATCATATGTTCCGGTAGAATACCCTCGTAAATCTACAGATACACCAAATTCGCGTTGTGATCTTGCTGCAGTAATTACGTTTTTAGATCCTTCCAATTTGACTTTTACATACTTTGGAATGCCGCTTACAATATATTTATCTTCATCGTAGTTTACTGCTACTACAATGTTAGATACTGTTTCTGTTATATCACCCGTTGGAAAAGGCGATGTACTCTTATTCTCCGCTGCGCTTTTGTCTGACAAATTCGTTGACATGTAAAGCATTAACGCCAGTAGTAATGAAATTCCTTTTAAAAACCAGTGGTTCTCCATTAGCTTATCCATGACGCTTTCTCCTCCAATTCCATAAAGATGAAGAAGTTGTTTTCACATTTCCACTGAATTCCACTAAAAGCATTTCTTTCAACTGTTCGACTTTCAAGTCACGATGCAATTCTCCATTTTTAGTTAAAGAAATTTGGCCTGTTTCTTCCGATACCACTACTGTAATACTATCAGTTACTTCACTAACTCCCATTGCAGCCCGGTGACGTGTTCCTAATTCTTTAGATATGAATGGACTTTCCGATAATGGTAAATAACAAGCCGCTGCTTTAATCGTATTTCCCTGCATAATAACAGCTCCATCATGAAGTGGTGTATTTGGAATAAAGATATTAATAAGCAATTCTGATGAGACATTCGCATTTAAAGGAATCCCAGTTTCTACATAATCTCCCATCCCAGTTTCCCTAGATAATGTAATAAGCGCACCAATGCGTCGTTTACCCATATATTCTGTTGCCTTTGCTACAGCATTTGCAACCATTTCATGTTCTTCTTCTTCCTGACCAATTCCACGGGAGAACAAGCTTCCTCTTCCTAATTGTTCAAGCGCTCGTCTAAGCTCTGGTTGGAATATAATAATCACTGCTAAAAATCCCCACGTCAAAGCTTGATCTGTGAGCCACTGCAATGTATGTAACTCAAATAAATAACTTAATATACGAACGATAAAAATAACCGAAATCCCTTTCAAAAGTTGCACAGCTTTTGTGCCTCGAATTACAAGAATTAGCTTATATATAACAAACCACACAACGGCGATATCTAATATCGTACTGAGATATTTCAAAAGGTTCATATCTCCAAAAGGCATGCTAACCCTTCCTCCTACTTATGAGCAATTTTATCTATATACTGAAATATTATTATTCTGCTCTATCTGTATGTATTTACAACAACTAGTTAATTATACCATACATGAAAGAAACGACAATTACAAACGACCTCCCCTCCTTGGTGAAAATTGGTAAGATGTCGAACTTTGTTATAAAGCAGTATAATGTAACTTATTATTATACTCTTATTTTAAAATTAAAAAAGCAACGTTTCATTAAATTTAGGTAACAGGTAAAACAGGAGAGTCATTCCATTCTAGGGGCTAATTATCCTTTTGTATTTAAATAGAAGTTGAGTGTAGTAAATACTATATAAAAATGCAGATAGGTACATTCGTTTTTATATGGAGAGATAGAGTCTGCGTGCGAAGATCTTAAAAGAACAATAATAACCTGTAAACATTTTAGGTCGAGATACGATTAAAGATGAATAATAAGGAAAGTATTCTTATGAAAGTTTCAGAGATGGATATTGATAAGAATAGAAAGGTACACTTCCATATAAAACATCTCTACCACAGTGCTGAGCACTGTGGTAGAGAAAAAAATTTATACTTTCTTATCCAAAAATACCACGCCATTCCCGACAAAAACGCATTAAATTTTATCCTTAATAGGATACTTACTTTTATATTCAATCGGAAACTATTGCAATTATACTTTAGTGTTCTTTACCATTAGATGAAATAACTGTTTTATACCAATAAAAACTCTTTTTCTTTATTCTTCTTAAGTCTTTTAAATCATTTTCATCACGATTTACATATATAAAACCATATCTTTTTCTAAAACCTTGATGAGTAGAAATTAAATCAATCGCTGCCCATGGGCAATAACCAATGACATCCACGCCGTCTACAATTGCCAATTCCATTTGTTCTATATGTTTGCTTAAGTACTCAATTCGATAATCATCATGAACTGAGCCGTCTTCATTAACCTTATCGTATGCACCTATTCCATTCTCTGTAACAATAATAGGTAGATTATAGCGATCGCTAACTTCTCTTAATGTAACACGGAAGCCAATTGGATCAATCTCCCATCCGAAGTCTGTTAATTCCAGATATTCATTGTCATCACCCATAAAGAAACCTTCTTCGCCTACTTCAATTTGTTGATCACCACCGCTATCAATTACAAAATTCTCGTCATACTCACTAACGGTTATTGAAGAGTAATAGTTAAAAGCAATATAATCCGGTTTCGAGCTAGATAAAATCTCCATATCTCCATCTAATATGACTGGTTCGATATTTTTTCTTTTCATAAAATTCCAAGCTGTTTTGTTATAACGTCCATGTACAGCCATATCTAGATATAGCCAATTTCGAATTGCATTACAATTTTGAGCTGCAATAATATCATTAGGCTTACATGTTTTCGGATAAACATAGCTAATATTGGGTGCCGGTCCAATTTTAGCATCCGGTATCATCTGATGACATAAGTTAGTAACTTTAGCCTCTGCTAAGAGCATATGATGATTTTGTTGATATAACTCTTTTTGAGATAATACAGATGTACCAATCGCTCCACCATGTAAAATCATCATATTTTGCTCATTAATTGTTAGCCAATGCTTAACCCGATCACCAAAACGTTCAAAAAGAATTTCACAATAATTCACAAAAGCATCAATGGTAGAACGATTACTCCATCCACCATTTTTCTCTAATTCATACGGCAAATCAAAATGATACATCGTTACTAGTGGTATTATCTTATGTTTTAGTAATTCATCAATTAAATTACTATAAAACATAACACCCTTTTCATTTATTTCTCCCATACCACTTGGAAGGATACGTGTCCAAGCTATGGAAAAGCGATAAGTTTTTAATCCTAGTTCAGAAAAGAGCCTTATATCTTCTTTAAAGTTATGATAATGGTCACTACAAACTTTAAAATCGGATGTACCTTCAGGAATAGCTTTCACATCTTGAATAGAAAGCCCTTTTCCATCTTCATTATAGGCTCCCTCTACTTGGTAAGCACTTGTGGAAGCTCCCCATAAAAAATCTTTTTTAAATGTAGTCTTGAGCATATTCTTACCTTTCCTTACCAAATTTAATTATCCACCTTATTTATTCAGAGATTAATAATCATTGTTGTCCTGAAATTTTTTCATAAACACTAATAAACTCTTCTGCTATAATCTTAAATCCTTCTGCACTCATAAGTTGATCTTCAGCATGAGCTAATAATAAACTTACTTCTACTTTTTCCCCACTTGCTTCTTTACTAATTAGCCCAGCATGTGCCCTATGTCCTTGAATAAAAGATTCAGCACCTTCTTCGATTAATTCTTTTGCCCGTTTGAAATCACCCTTTTTAGCCTCTTGCACCGCTTCAATATATGACGAACGAGCACTGCCTACTGCAGATATAATCTGAAATACTATATATTCATGTTGTTCCATAACTCTTCCTCCAACACATTTTTATTTTTAAAATACACACTTCATACTTATTATTAGTTATTTGTTGCTACTTTTTGCTCTGCCTCATAAGCTTTCTTATCCCCAATTTTAAAGAAAGGATAATATAATAAAATTTGAGAAATAATGATGATAATGGTCATTAAAAGAAGTAACCATCCACCAGAAATATAAGCCGCAAAAGGTGCAGGTGTTACCCATGGTAATTCTATTAGTGGATTATAGGTAGATAGAATCCCCGTGATCTTTAGGAAAACAATACCGATTAACCCACCAACTAATGAAGATGTTACCAATGGAATAAAATAGATTGGATTTAGAACAAGCGGCAATCCAAAGACAAGCGGTTCATTGATATTAAAGATATTTGGTACAATACCGATTTTCCCGAGCGATTTATATTGTTCTGATTTCGCAAATAACATATTTATAGCTAAACCTAACGTATTTCCTGTTCCACCAACTACAACCGCAAAATGCATAAGACTAAATGCTAAATACGGAATTTCTGAAACAGGTGTTCCTGAAGCAAACGCTGTAATGGCTGCCGTAAATAGCGGAGCCGTCGCACTATACCATACATTTATGATTGGTGCTGGATGCAAACCAAAGAACCAACATAAATTCATAAACGTAAAGATACCAATAACCGACCAAACAGAAGATCCGATTACTTTTACAGGTAGCGATACAACTTGACTAACAAAATTAAAGATATTTTCATATGGAGTATAACCAAATATCACTCTGACAAGGAAAATGATGGTAAAGATAATAATTGAAATGAATACTGGATTAATTGCATCAGCTACCATAGGTGGTACTGATTCTGGTAATTTCACCCCAATATTCTTTCTTGTTAATGCACAGTAGAGTTTACTAGTCAAAACACCAACAAACATTGCTACAAATATTCCGTCACTTCCTAAATATTGAGTGAGAATAGCTGGAATCTGTTCTTCTCCTACCTTGACAGACATTGGCATTAAGCATAGGAAACTACCTAATGCAATTACTCCAGCTACCATTCCATTCATTCCTTCTTCTTTCGCATAGGAATAAGCAATAATTACAACCATATAAACAGCTAACAAACTCAATGTTGCACTTATCATATCTTGCATATGTGTATATAAACCAGCTTGATTAATTAGATCTTTCCACCATTTAAACGGCAAGTTACCTAAAATAGCGAATAATGTAACACCGATAGTAACAGGAATTGTCATCATCATCCCTGATGTAATTGCATTGACTACTTTGCTATTTCCAAGATAATTTGTCAGTGGTGTAATTATTCGTTCTAGTCCGTTTCTCGTCATCTCTAAAAACTTCATGCTTACCACCCATATTTTTAGATTTTAATTCGTTTTCTCTTTTCCTTTTTCCACATAGCTCATATCGTTTACAGACTGAACTGTATATTTACCATCTTTATATACAACTTTTGAAACACTTGCATTATCTAGACCGCCATCAAGATTATTAAGAGCTTCAGGAGATATTGTATATAACAACGCCATTAACGATATTCCATGCGATACAACAAGTGCGTTACCGCCCCCATCTTTAGCTACTTCTGCTACAATTTTATCGATTTCTTTTTTTACTCTCTTTGAGACTACTTTAGCACTTTCAGCCTGTTTACTTTTATCAATCTTGGCTGCAGTATCAAGCATAATATCAACATCGAAATTATTCGTAAATTCCTCTAATGTCATATTATTAGCTTCTGCAAGTTTCTCGTGAAAAGTATGATTCAGTTCTCCTTCAAACTCACCAAAACATACTTCCCGTAAGTTTTTCCGTTGAACGATATCTATGTTTTTATTTTTTCTTTGATCTAGCACGATCTTTGCAGTTTCTACAGCACGTCCACTATCACTGCTATACACTTTTTCAAATTGTACTCCTTTTAAACCTTTACCAAGGTACTCTGCTACTTCAATTCCATCCTTAGTAAGGGGCGCATCTGCCCATCCCTGTACTCTATCAGTAGTGTTGAGCATTGTTTTCCCATGCCTTACCAAATAAAGTTCCACAGGTTTTTCTTCTTTTTTCTCTTTCACTTTTGGGCCTTCATTTGCTGAACATCCAAATAATGAAACTGTTAAAGAAATTAACAAGCAAATTGATAATATTTTTTTACTCATTATGAAATCTCCTTATGGGCTTATAAAAATATGCATGCACCACTCACATGAGTAGAATGATATTTTTATAATGAAGGTATTTAAAAATTATTTTGACTGATTAAACAACCAATTTATCATTTCTCTATCCTGCAAAGCTGGTACCCAAGAGAAGTGTCCCATAGGTTTAACGATTCCAGTTGGATATTCTGTGTATTTGATTGAAGAACCACCTAGTTCTTTAATAGCTTGTACAGCATCTCTGCTATATCTCACATCAACCAGCGGATCATCTTCTGCATGGAAGACCCAAATTGGCATATCTTTAATATCCTTAAATACTGAAATATCTTTTACCGGTTCATAATTACTAGGAAGTGTATTCTCCAGATTTCCTATTCCGCAAATCGGAACAGCAGCTGCGAAAAGATCCGGGTTCTTCTTAATAATATTCCAAGTTCCAATTCCGCCATTGGACATACCCACAACATAAATACGGTTTTTATCAATATCATATTTATCGATGGTTTCTTTCAGTAAATTAAACATAGTAGTATAGTTAGGTTCCTCGGTCCAATATGCTGTAAGAGTTTCAGCTGCTTCAACCTGAGGAGCTAGTACATATGCAGGGTTTTTCTTTTGCTGTTCTGGATTAGCCCATGCTACAGCGCCCTCATTTCCTACTACTTGCATATAGTTGTCATTTCCTCGTTCACCTGATCCATGTAAAAATAAGACTAGTGGATATTTTTTGTTAGGCTCTTTTTTAGGTTCAAAAAGTCTATATTGCATTTTGCTTCCAGAAGCATCTTGGTATACTCCTTTTTTAAAATCATCTACAACAGGAGTAACTACATTTGAAATTTTATTTTTCTGTTCGGATGCTTTAAAAGTTGCACCTTCTTTTGTTTTTATCTCTTTCGTAAGAGTTAACTTATAATCCAAGTTATCTCTTGTACTTAAGAATTTTTCTTCATTAAATGTTGAGGTAGATGCATTTTTATCGTTTTCATCTAATTCGATCACAACGTATTGTCCGTCTTTTGAGGCCTCCGATACCTCAGCTTTATTATTTGTATAAATTTTAGTTATCGTTCTATTTTGAGGTTTCCCATTCACTTCCACCTCAACTTCAAAACTATCTTTTGTTAATTTTGAGCTATCCACTGTATCTCCAAAATCACAAACGATGGCAGAGCCTACTTCCCCATACGGAAGAACATTCGTTATAAGTGTTACATCTGATTCTTTTAAAGCTTTATCTTTGCTTTCTGATGAACATCCTGAAAGCACCAAACCACCTGCAAGGCTCCCTACTACCATACATAGAATTGGAAATTTCCTTATCTTTTTCAGACGATGACCTCCCTCAGAATATGTACTTTTCATAACTGACATAAATCGTCTAAAGCTCGTTAATCGTTCACAACGTATAAACTTTTAATCGCCTAAAATATTTTTCACTTGTTCAATTACTTTTTTTCCATCTAGCATGCCATAAGCTGACATATCAATCACTTCAATAAGCTTTCCTGGTAATTGACCTTTCACAGTATTTAAGGCATATCGAACTTGAGGTCCTAATAAAATAATGTCTGCCGTTTGTCCAACATTCTTTGCTTCAGCTAATGGATAAGCATTAATTTCACATTCATAGTTTATTTCCTCTGCGTATCCTCTCATTTTGTTCATCAACATACTCGTAGACATACCTGCATTACATAAAAGAACAATCTTTTTCATACTTATTACCTCCACTGTTCATCATTATTAAAAGCGCTTTCATTACAAGTTCACTATAAAATATGGTCTAAGACTAGGGTCAATATCTTTTTGAAATTTTGTTTACCTTAAATTTTCTATATACATAAAATGAATTGAATGCGGGATGAAAAGTACATGCTTTTCAGTTATCAAAAAAACAATAGTTCAAATACTTTTGAACTACTGTTTTTTAATGTTCTCACTTTTCACACCAACAAATTAAGTGCTAATCATTGACTGTATTGAGTTGTCTCTTTACAACAGTTAGTCGAATTCCTTTAAAATACATCATTCAAATTCAATTTGAACAGTGGACTTCTATCTTCCCTAGTTATATCAAGGCTTATTTGCCAATTTCACTCTGCAAAAGTTAAATAATTTCCATAGAAACAAGAAAAATCTATACCTATTTTACTTTTTACCTTTACTTATAATAGGAATCATAATGATATAATGTTCAATTACCCTCTCTTGCTCTTTTGTTTCACAAACGTATCGACATAAAATATCCCCGTTAAGATTGTAGCCAAGTTTCTGTATAATATGTAATGGCTCTTCTAAAATTAGTTTTGATAGGGGTTCGTTCGCATCTTTTTCATATAAATAATTCAAACATTCTCCCATATCTACTTGTAAAACTGATTCATCCATAGGCAATTCGTATTCCCTCATTTTCACTTCAGGAATAGCCATTACCCAATAACTGTTACAAATCGTTTTCATTTTATATTGTTCAAGTGGAATGTATAGTGCTGGATACACTGTAGGTAAAAAGGATAACCATTTTTTTAAAAGAGGATTAACACATAATGTTCCTTTAGCTAAATGAATATGTCTTAGAAGATAATAGGTTTCAGCTGGCTCTATAAACCATTGTCTATCTTCTTTTTTATATTCTTTTAATAGGCTCATAAACTCATTAATTTTTCTTGTTTCTAATTCCAACTTTTTATTGTTTCTTCTTTTTCAGCTATTTTGTCATTGCATTTTTTATCATGTCATCTAATTCTAAACCATTAAAAATAGATCCAATTTCTTTAACATGAAATCCCATTTGACGGAAATTTTTAATGGATAAAAATATTCCAAAATCCTCATATGTATAAAATCTAAAACCATTATCTTTATCTTTTGTGGTTTTAAGAAACCCTTCTTTTCATAAAACCTTAACGCATCTATCGAAACTCCAAATTCCTTTCCTACTTCTCCTATTTTATATTTCTTCATATATATCACTTCCAAGTCCATAGTTCCTGCTATCATTATTTAACAAATACCTTCATAAACAGTGTAACAAGTTTTAAAAAACAATTACATAAAAAATAGGAAACTTAACGGACACAACACAATCGTTTCTTTATTAGAAAACTCCCGATACCATATACTATATTTTAACAAGACAATAAAAAGGGATGAACACATTTTACATATCAAATCTGTTCATCCCTTTAATTTTATTGACTTTAACGTCTATTACTTACATACAATTAGTAGCTGCTTTTCTTACATTTATTTTAGTTTTTCACCGAATAAAGAACCCATTAAAGCTACCGCTGCTGTTGCCGTTCTGTTCTTCTCGTCTAAAATCGGATTTACTTCCACAAACTCAGCTGATGTAATAATATCAGCCTCCGCTAGCATTTCCATTGCTAAATGACTTTCACGATATGATAATCCACCTGTTACGGGTGTACCAACTCCTGGTGCATCATGTGGATCAAGTCCATCTAAATCCAATGATAAATGAACACCATCTGTATGAGATAAATACGCAATTGTTTCTTCCATAACCGCAGTCATACCCATACGATCAATTTCATGCATTGTAAATACTTTAATTCCTTCATTACGAATAAATTCCTTTTCGCCTTCATCTAATGCACGTGCACCAATAATAACAACGTTTTCCTTTTTAATCTTAGGATACGCTTCATATAAATTAACGAGTGAAGGATGTCCATAACCTAAGCTTGCTGCAAGTGACATACCATGAATATTTCCAGATGGCGACGTTTCCTCTGTATTTAAATCACCGTGTGCATCATACCAAATAACCCCTAAATTTTTATAATGTTTTGCTACTCCTGCAAGTGTACCAATTGCAATACTATGATCGCCACCTAGTACAAGTGGAAAACGACCTTCTTCTATAATATGATCAACCTTACCTGCTAATTCATCACAAACTTTTGCAACTTGTGTAAGGTTTCTTAAATTTGTATTTCCAGCTACTTCTTTTTCTCTCTCGATACAAATATCCCCAATATCTTCTACGTCATATCCGATGTTTTGAATTCTTTCAATTACTCCCGCATAACGAATTGCACTTGGGCCCATATCAACTCCACGACGCATTTGTCCTAAGTCCATTGGAACTCCAACGATTGAAATTTCTTTCTTCATAGATAGTATCCCCCTTTTATGCCTTCACTAAATATTTTAAATCTTTTATATACTCTGACTCAACTCGACATTTTTTTGTATGTATATACACCTCATTCACTCATATCTATATAAAAATCTATATTTCTCATCTATTTTATGTATAAAATAAACCGTTTTCTAAAAAATCTCATTACACATGTACATATAAATAATAAATAATAAATAATAAAACGTCTCCTATAATTAGAGACGTTTTTCTGAAGCTATTTTCCATACAGATGCGATATTCCGCGCAGTCATTTCAATATTCTCTCTTGCTGCTATATATGCTTCCTCTAGTGTCATCGGGCTTGGTGTAGCATCAAACACTGCATCTATTCCTTCTTTATAAACTGCAATGTGATTAGAGAGCATCGAACCACCAATAGCTATAACGGGTATATGTAGCTTCTTGGCACGTCTAGCAACTCCAACTGGAGCTTTTCCATAAGCGGTTTGTACATCTATCCTTCCTTCACCTGTAAGAACAAGATCTGCTTCTTTTATATGTTCATCGAAATTGGTATAGTCTAATACAATTTCAATTCCTTTTCTTAAGTTCCCGTGTAGTACAGCAACAACCGCAGCGCCTAATCCACCAGCTGCTCCTGCACCCGGTATCTCTTCCACATCAATATATAAATGCCGTTTTAATACATAGGCATAATGCTTTAAATTATCATCTAACTGCGTGATCATTTCTGGACTTGCTCCCTTTTGTTTTGCAAATACAAAAGATGCTCCTTCTGGCCCAGTTAACGGATTATCTACATCACACGCTGCTTCTAGTTTTATATTTGCTAAACGAGCATCCAACTTTGATAAATCCAAAGAATCAATAGAATGTAAATTTCCACCGACAGGTTCTATTACTTCTCTATCCTTCTTTAAAAACTTTACACCTAGAGCAGAAAGCATCCCTGTACCTCCATCATTCGTAGCACTTCCTCCAAGCCCTAAAATAATGTGCTGTACACCTTTATCCAGCGCATCTAATATAAGTTCTCCCGTTCCTTTTGTTGTTGTGATAAGAGGATTTCGCTTTTCAATTGCAACATGATGTAATCCCGATGCTGCTGCCATTTCAATAAATGCTGTTTTTTCATCTTGAGAAATGCCGTAAAATGCCTCTACACGTTCACCAAGTGGACCTGTTACAGGAAGCCTAATCATCCTCCCACCTGTAGCATCAACAAGAGATTGAACAGTCCCTTCTCCTCCATCTCCAATTGGAATTTTTACATACTCAGCGTCAGGAAAAATTTTAGTAAATCCTTTTTCAATAGCCTTACATACCTCTATCGCTCGTAAGCTTTCTTTATACGAATCACAGGCAATAACAAATTTCAACATCCATCCCTCCAATCCCCATATATAAACATACTTCCATTTAAATTATATATCCTACTCTATCTTTCTATTGTAAACAAAATGAATACAGGCTGTCCCCCCTTGAATATAACAAAAAAAGCTTACATCGATTGATGTAAGCTTTCCTCTAAATTATTATGGAGCCTAGCGGGATCGAACCGCTGACCTCCTGCGTGCAAGGCAGGCGCTCTCCCAGCTGAGCTAAGGCCCCGAAGTAAAAAAGCGGAAGACGGGATTCGAACCCGCGACCCCAACCTTGGCAAGGTTGTATTCTACCACTGAACTACTTCCGCGAAAATGGTGAGCCATGAAGGACTCGAACCTTCGACCCTCTGATTAAAAGTCAGATGCTCTACCAACTGAGCTAATGGCTCGTAAATGGCTGGGCTAGCTGGATTCGAACCAGCGCATGACGGAGTCAAAGTCCGTTGCCTTACCGCTTGGCTATAGCCCATTAATATTTACTAGTATGCTTGTCTTTTCAAAAAAATAAACCTTTATCAGGTTATTTTTTAAAAATGGTGGAGGGGGGCAGATTCGAACTGCCGAACCCGAAGGAGCGGATTTACAGTCCGCCGCGTTTAGCCACTTCGCTACCCCTCCGACATTATAAACTATATATGGTGGAGGATGACGGGATCGAACCGCCGACCCCCTGCTTGTAAGGCAGGTGCTCTCCCAGCTGAGCTAATCCTCCAAAAGTGGTGACCCGTACGGGATTCGAACCCGTGTTACCGCCGTGAAAGGGCGGTGTCTTAACCACTTGACCAACGGGCCAAAAGTTGTAATACTGTTCGCAAGCTTCCAACCGGGCTTGAACCGGTGACCTCTTCCTTACCATGGAAGTGCTCTACCAGCTGAGCTATGGAAGCATAATGGCTCCGCAGGTAGGACTCGAACCTACGACCGATCGGTTAACAGCCGATAGCTCTACCACTGAGCTACTGCGGAATAATACAAGCCTGGCAACGTCCTACTCTCACAGGGACAAGGTCCCAACTACCATCGGCGCTAGAGAGCTTAACTTCCGTGTTCGGTATGGGAACGGGTGTGACCTCTCTGCCATCATTACCAGACTTTTATTATTATACACATTCTTCTCAGAATGTCAAAAGGAATTTTAAATATATATTCCTTCAAAACTAGATAACATTTGCTACATATTATATGGTTAAGTCCTCGATCTATTAGTATTCGTCAGCTCCACATGTCACCATGCTTCCACCTCGAACCTATCAACCTGATCATCTTTCAGGGATCTTACTAGCTTACGCTATGGGAAATCTCATCTTGAGGGGGGCTTCATGCTTAGATGCTTTCAGCACTTATCCCTTCCGCACATAGCTACCCAGCTATGCCCTTGGCAGAACAACTGGTACACCAGCGGTGCGTCCATCCCGGTCCTCTCGTACTAAGGACAGCTCCTCTCAAATTTCCTACGCCCACGACGGATAGGGACCGAACTGTCTCACGACGTTCTGAACCCAGCTCGCGTACCGCTTTAATGGGCGAACAGCCCAACCCTTGGGACCGACTACAGCCCCAGGATGCGATGAGCCGACATCGAGGTGCCAAACCTCCCCGTCGATGTGGACTCTTGGGGGAGATAAGCCTGTTATCCCGGGTAGCTTTTATCCGTTGAGCGATGGCCCTTCCATGCGGAACCACCGGATCACTAAGCCCGACTTTCGTCCCTGCTCGACTTGTAGGTCTCGCAGTCAAGCTCCCTTATGCCTTTGCACTCTACGAATGATTTCCAACCATTCTGAGGGAACCTTTGGGCGCCTCCGTTACACTTTAGGAGGCGACCGCCCCAGTCAAACTGCCCACCTGACACTGTCTCCCGGGTCGATAAGACCCGTAGGTTAGAATTTCAATACAGTCAGGGCGGTATCCCACCAGCGCCTCCACCGAAGCTAGCGCTCCGGCTTCAAAGGCTCCCGCCTATCCTGTACAAACTGTACCAAAATTCAATATCAGGCTACAGTAAAGCTCCGGGGTCTTTCCGTCCTGTCGCGGGTAACCTGCATCTTCACAGGTACTATAATTTCACCGAGTCTCTGGTTGAGACAGTGCCCAAATCGTTACACCTTTCGTGCGGGTCGGAACTTACCCGACAAGGAATTTCGCTACCTTAGGACCGTTATAGTTACGGCCGCCGTTTACTGGGGCTTCAGTTCAGAGCTTCGCTTGCGCTAACCCCTCTCCTTAACCTTCCAGCACCGGGCAGGTGTCAGCCCCTATACTTCGCCTTACGGCTTCGCAGAGACCTGTGTTTTTGCTAAACAGTCGCTTGGGCCTATTCACTGCGGCTTTCCGTTAAGCACCCCTTCTCCCGAAGTTACGGGGTCATTTTGCCGAGTTCCTTAACCAGAGTTCTCTCGCACACCTTAGATTCTCTCCTCGCCTACCTGTGTCGGTTTGCGGTACAGGCACCTTTTATCTCGCTAGAAGCTTTTCTTGGCAGCGGGGAATCAAAGACTTCGCTCCATAAGGAGCTTCCCCATCACAGCTCAGCCTTCACGATAAGCGGATTTGCCTACTTATCAGCCTAACTGCTTGGACGTGCACAACCAATCGCACGCTTCTTCTATCCTTCTGCGTCCCTCCATTGCTCAAACGATAAAGAGGTGGTACAGGAATATCAACCTGTTGTCCATCGCCTACGCCTGTCGGCCTCGGCTTAGGTCCTGACTAACCCTGAGCGGACGAGCCTTCCTCAGGAAACCTTAGGCATTCGGTGGACGGGATTCTCACCCGTCTTTCGCTACTCATACCGGCATTCTCACTTCTAAGCACTCCACCAGTCCTTCCGGTCTGACTTCACTGTCCTTAGAACGCTACCCTGATACCATAGGTATCAATCCGCAGCTTCGGTGGTGTATTTAGCCCCGGTACATTTTCGGCGCAGAGTCACTCGACTAGTGAGCTATTACGCACTCTTTAAATGGTGGCTGCTTCTAAGCCAACATCCTAGTTGTCTAAGCAACTCCACATCCTTTTCCACTTAATACACACTTTGGGACCTTAGCTGGCGGTCTGGGCTGTTTCCCTTTTGACTACGGATCTTATCACTCGCAGTCTGACTCCTAAGGATAAGTCATTGGCATTCGGAGTTTGACTGAATTCGGTAATCCGATGAGGACCCCTAGTTCAATCAGTGCTCTACCTCCAAGACTCTTACACTTAAGGCTAGCCCTAAAGCTATTTCGGGGAGAACCAGCTATCTCCAGGTTCGATTGGAATTTCTCCGCTACCCACACCTCATCCCCGCACTTTTCAACGTGCGTGGGTTCGGGCCTCCATTCAGTGTTACCTGAACTTCACCCTGGACATGGGTAGATCACCTGGTTTCGGGCCCACGACCACGTACTAAACGCCCATTCAGACTCGCTTTCGCTACGGCTCCGCCTCTTCAGCTTAACCTCGCACGGGATCGTAACTCGCCGGTTCATTCTACAAAAGGCACGCCATCACCCATTAACGGGCTCTGACTATTTGTAGGCACACGGTTTCAGGATCTTTCACTCCCTTCCGGGGTGCTTTTCACCTTTCCTCACGGTACTGGTTCACTATCGATCACTAGGTAGTATTTAGCCTTGGGAGATGGTCCTCCCGGATTCCGACGGAATTTCACGTGTTCCGCCGTACTCAGGATACATTCAAGAGAGAACGAAGTTTCGACTACGGGTTGTTACCCTCTGTGACGAGCCTTTCCAGACTGCTTCGTCTACCTCGTTCCTTTGTAACTCCGTATAGAATGTCCTACAACCCCAAGAGGCAAGCCTCTTGGTTTGGGCTAGATTCCGTTTCGCTCGCCGCTACTCAGGAAATCGCATTTGCTTTCTCTTCCTCCAGGTACTTAGATGTTTCAGTTCCCTGGGTCTGTCTTCCTTACCCTATGTATTCAGGTAAGGATACCATACCATTACGTATAGTGGGTTTCCCCATTCGGAAATCTTCGGATCAAAGCTTACTTACAGCTCCCCGAAGCATATCGGCGTTAGTCCCGTCCTTCATCGACTCCTAGTGTCAAGGCATCCACCGTGCGCCCTTTCTAACTTAACCAAACTAAAATTAAAAAATATGAGCTACACTGTTATCTAGTTTTCAAAGAACATACATTTATTTCTGAGAGATAGTTCTCTCAAAACTGAACAAAACGAAACACGGAAACTTATATTGATGAACAGCGTTCATCAATTCTCCATAGAAAGGAGGTGATCCAGCCGCACCTTCCGATACGGCTACCTTGTTACGACTTCACCCCAATCATCTGTCCCACCTTAGGCGGCTGGCTCCATAAAGGTTACCCCACCGACTTCGGGTGTTACAAACTCGTGGTGTGACGGGCGGTGTGTACAAGGCCCGGAACGTATTCACCGCGGCATGCTGATCCGCGATTACTAGCGATTCCAGCTTCATGTAGGCGAGTTGCAGCCTACAATCCGAACTGAGAACGGTTTTATGAGATTAGCTCCACCTCGCGGTCTTGCAGCTCTTTGTACCGTCCATTGTAGCACGTGTGTAGCCCAGGTCATAAGGGGCATGATGATTTGACGTCATCCCCACCTTCCTCCGGTTTGTCACCGGCAGTCACCTTAGAGTGCCCAACTTAATGATGGCAACTAAGATCAAGGGTTGCGCTCGTTGCGGGACTTAACCCAACATCTCACGACACGAGCTGACGACAACCATGCACCACCTGTCACTCTGCTCCCGAAGGAGAAGCCCTATCTCTAGGGTTGTCAGAGGATGTCAAGACCTGGTAAGGTTCTTCGCGTTGCTTCGAATTAAACCACATGCTCCACCGCTTGTGCGGGCCCCCGTCAATTCCTTTGAGTTTCAGCCTTGCGGCCGTACTCCCCAGGCGGAGTGCTTAATGCGTTAACTTCAGCACTAAAGGGCGGAAACCCTCTAACACTTAGCACTCATCGTTTACGGCGTGGACTACCAGGGTATCTAATCCTGTTTGCTCCCCACGCTTTCGCGCCTCAGTGTCAGTTACAGACCAGAAAGTCGCCTTCGCCACTGGTGTTCCTCCATATCTCTACGCATTTCACCGCTACACATGGAATTCCACTTTCCTCTTCTGCACTCAAGTCTCCCAGTTTCCAATGACCCTCCACGGTTGAGCCGTGGGCTTTCACATCAGACTTAAGAAACCACCTGCGCGCGCTTTACGCCCAATAATCCGGATAACGCTTGCCACCTACGTATTACCGCGGCTGCTGGCACGTAGTTAGCCGTGGCTTTCTGGTTAGGTACCGTCAAGGTGCCAGCTTATTCAACTAGCACTTGTTCTTCCCTAACAACAGAGTTTTACGACCCGAAAGCCTTCATCACTCACGCGGCGTTGCTCCGTCAGACTTTCGTCCATTGCGGAAGATTCCCTACTGCTGCCTCCCGTAGGAGTCTGGGCCGTGTCTCAGTCCCAGTGTGGCCGATCACCCTCTCAGGTCGGCTACGCATCGTTGCCTTGGTGAGCCGTTACCTCACCAACTAGCTAATGCGACGCGGGTCCATCCATAAGTGACAGCCGAAGCCGCCTTTCAATTTCGCACCATGTGGTGCAAAATGTTATCCGGTATTAGCCCCGGTTTCCCGGAGTTATCCCAGTCTTATGGGCAGGTTACCCACGTGTTACTCACCCGTCCGCCGCTAACTTCATAAGAGCAAGCTCTTAATCCATTCGCTCGACTTGCATGTATTAGGCACGCCGCCAGCGTTCATCCTGAGCCAGGATCAAACTCTCCAATAAAGTTAGTTTGTCTAGCATCATAAAATAAAAATTGACGTTTCACGTTGTTTGTTTCGTTCAGTTTTCAAAGAACTCGTTCGCCGCTCGTTTGCGACTTCCTCATGTTAACATTTTCATATTTCAATGTCAACTAAGTTTTTTAATTTCTTTTTTCGCTTTCTGCGTTTCCCGCATCAGCGACGTTTATTAATTTACCATATATTAAACCATATCGTCAACACTTTTTAATAAAAAATTCTTTTTCTTACATAACGTGTGCACTCTTCCGCATTTGCTACTCTTCGAAACAAACAAAAAATAATTTTATATCGTTCTTCCATTGTTTTTTTTACAACATCATGTATTCGCTCATCTGCAAAATCAAATAAAAGCTCCTCTAATTCTCTTTTCAATAAATATTCTATTTCTTTCTGTTCTTCTTTTGTAATCATAATCCCAAGCAAACTATCACCTCAACAATTACTTATATGTCTACATAAATACAAATTGAAAACCCGACATAAAACCTTTCTTTATTAGGCGGGGACGAACATCCAGTCACGCATAGAAACTGTCTACCCCATGCCAAGTGAAAACAAAGGGAGAACCCGAGTACAGGTCACCTTTTGTTTTTCATAGCAACGACTTATGTGTTAAAAAACCAAAACAGATACATATGTATACAAAATAACGTAATATATTCATCAACTCTAATAACGAATGTATCACCAATAAAGTGAAACTTTAATCAGTGGAGGGCTGCTTCATCCCCACTGATTATTAGCCCTCACCAATCGGGCTTTTAAGGGCAGTTGATCCCCTACCTATCTTCCTCGTTTTCCTGTGAATCTTGAGGTGAGGGTCTTACTGCCCGCGAATAGCGGGATAAAATTAAAAATCACACTATAACATCCATTATATCCACTTCCTACGATATTAATCGTTCAGTTCTCTTTTCAACTTTTCAAGCATATAAGTAACTGAAAAGGATTGGACAAAGGGGCGGGGTATTATGTTTTTCTTTTTTATAACAAGTAAACGTAAATTTAAGCACATTAGTTTAATTATTGTACTATCCTTATTTACAGCATGGCTTCTCTTTTTAAAGACATATTCTTATCAATCTGCTTTTTCAACTGCAACTGGTCCAAAAGTCATTTACAAAGGCGATACCGCAAAAAAACAAGTGGCGTTAACATTCGATATTAGTTGGGGAGATAAAAAGGCACTTCCGATTCTTGATACTTTAAAAGAAAGAGAAATTAAAAATGCAACTTTCTTTCTCTCCGCAGCATGGGCCGAGAGACACCCCGACATTGTGGAACGGATTATACAAGATGGCCACGAAATTGGCAGTATGGGATATAACTACACCTCCTATACTTCTTTAGAAGCAAACGAAATGCGAAGGGATCTTTTACGTTCGCAAGATGTATTTACAAAGCTTGGTATAAAACAAGTCAAGCTCCTACGTCCTCCTAGTGGGGAATTCAATAAAACTGTTCTTAAAGTAGCAGATTCTCTTGGATATACTGTTGTACACTGGAGTAATAATTCAAACGATTGGAAAAATCCTGGTGTAAATAAAATTGTATCAACCGTTGCTAACAATTTACGAGGGGGCGATATCGTTTTATTACATGCTTCCGATTCGGCACTTCAAACAAATAAATCTTTACCACTGCTCCTGCAAAAATTAAAAGGTGATGGTTATGAACAAGTGTCTGTATCACAACTTATTTCTAACACAAGTGCAAAAAGTAATGATATAAAATAAAACTTTCATTAGTAGTAGCTTTGCCAGAAAGCCCTTACCTATCTCCCTCGTTCTCCTGAACCTTAAGATAGATGTACGCTCACCAATAGCCGATAAAAATCAAGCTATACGAAAAAGGGTACAACACCTTTTGTATGAGGTGTTGTACCCTTTTTTTACTTTGACCTTCCTAACTAACGGACTTACTTCTTTGTTGCCCTATTAAACGATGTAATATGAGTAACTGATATGCATTACACAACAGAAGCGGTATAACCATTAAATATAACCAATCGGTGTCATTAATCCGGAGTGCCGGTACCCATTCGAGAATTGTTACAACGACCATAAAGAATAAAGCAGGTATAAATGCTTTTTTATTCGTCTCTTTGCTCTTTATATAGGCTACAATCACTCCAAATAAAAATAATATTCCAGCCACAAGAATATTATTTCCAAACGAAACATCTCCATTTGCAACGAGTACCGATCTTAAATAAACAAAATCAAACAGTACAAATGCAATGAAAAAGAGCTGAACTGCGTTCCAAAGAGAAGATGACCGAAACATCCCTAGTCCAAAACGATGAACCGTTAAATACGCAAAAAAGCCCATTTGACTAATTACACTAAAAATAAATCCAACACCAAGTAACCAAAAAGAAATCATTAAGATCTCTTTTCCGTCGAAATTTTGAAAAAATTTAGCGTACTTGTCCCATCCTAGAATAAAACCAATAAGGATTGTACTAACTCCCCCTAGCAGCAACGTCGTTAAAAATAGTCGTACCCATTTTCGGCTATTCACAACCCATCCCCCATTATTGATATATTTCTACTTAAATTGTATCAATGACAATTTCAAAAAGCTAGCCATGAACATGTATAAATTCCTCTAAGATATTTATATTAAAAAAGAGAACTGTGTTGAAAGGAGCTCCAGCTAATGAAACGGATGCTGCTCATTTTAGTTTCTTCACTTCTTTTCACTACACTTACCGCATGTGCACAAGGAGAAGAAGCGAAATCTGAATTAGATTACGATCAAACCAAAAAAATGATTGTCGATATTTTAAAAACTGATCAAGGAAAAAAAGCAATCCAAGATGTACTGACAGATGAGAAAATGAAACAAGCACTTATATTAGATGAAACTGTAGTCAAAAAAACCATTGAAGATGCAATGGTATCTGAAAAGGGGCAGCAACTTTGGGAAAAACTATTTAAGGATCCTGAGTTTTCAGCGAAATTCGCTAAAGGTATCGAAAAAGAACAAACAACCTTAATGAAGACTCTATTAAAAGACCCTGAATACCAAGCAGGCGTTATAGAAATTATGAAAAATCCCGAAGTGGAAAAAATGATGCTACAAACTATGAAAAGCAAAGAGTACCGCCAATATTTGCAACAAGTCTTAACAGAAACTGCCGAAAGCCCTCTCTTCCAAACTAAGATGATTGACATCATTAGTAAAGGTATTGAAAAAGCTGAAAAAGGTGGCGGAGCTGAGAAAAAAGAAGGTGGCGGCGAAGGCGAATCACAAGACGAAAAACAAGAACAAAAATAAAGGAAATCTCTACACATAATAATTTCCCCACCTCTACATATATAGGGCGGGGAAATTCTCTACTCGTAGAGGTTTATTTTTGTTTAACTGCTGTTCTATCAATAACTTGCTCAGCTATCGTCCGATAGATGACACCTGTTTTATGTGTATCCTCGTATACCGATGGTGCAAAATCCTCTTTATTCCAATCTGGTTGCTGAAGTGGAATTCGGCCTAATACATCTGTTTGTAATTCTGCGGCTAATTTATCTCCTCCGCCTTTTCCAAACACATACTCTTTCTCACCAGTTGCTTTACTTTCGAAGTAAGCCATATTTTCAACAACCCCAAGAATACTATGTTCAGTCCGAAGTGCCATAGCACCTGCACGAGCTGCTACAAATGCCGCTGTTGGATGAGGTGTTGTTACAATAATTTCTTTACATGATGGCAGCATTGAATGAACATCTAAAGCTACATCTCCTGTACCTGGTGGCAAATCTAAGACTAAATAGTCTAGATCACCCCATTCTACCTCTGTGAAAAAGTGATTTAACATTTTACCAAGCATTGGCCCTCTCCAAATAACCGGAGCATTGTCTTCTACAAAGAAGCCCATGGAAATTACTTTTACCCCTAAACGCTCTACAGGAATAATTTTATCGCCCCTTACAATTGGACGTTTTTCGATTCCCATCATATCAGGCACACTAAAACCATATATATCAGCGTCAATAATACCAACTTTCTTTCCTAGACGAGCTAATGAAATCGCAAGGTTTACAGAAACAGTGGATTTACCAACCCCACCTTTTCCACTTGCAACTGCTAAAAATGTTGTTTTAGAATTCGGTGATAATAAAGATTGATCTGCTTGCTCTTCCCTAGGCGGTGCAAATTGCGCTAGCTCGTCCTCTGTAAATTCAGCAAAACGCAAACCAACCGTTGCCGCTCCAAGTTCTTTCACAAGCTTCACAATAGTCGACTGCAATTGCATTTGTTCAGCAGTCCCTGTTTTTACAATTGCAATTTTAACACTGACGTGCTCTTTCTCAGGCTTTACAGTGACCTCTTTAATTGCATTTGTTTCTTTTAATGTTTTATGTAGAAATGGATCAGTAATCCCTTCGAGCGCTTTCACTACTTGCTCTTTCGTTACCATAATCAGCCCAGCCCCCTGTATGAAAAGTAAAGTAATGTTAAATGAATTGGGTTTGTATATTTGCATTTTAAAAATAAATGCGTTTTCATTTCCAGTATAACATATTTTCCGAAAACTTCGTTAACGAGAGGAATTCAAAAATCCTCCTTATTCAGGAGGATTTCCTTTTTCCGTAAAATAACGTAGTATTCCGCGGTATATTGCAGCTGCCACCTTTTGCTGATACTTCTCTGAATTCAGCATATATCTTTCATTCACATTCGATAAAAATCCAGCTTCAATTAAAGCACCCGGTGTTTTCGCATACTTAAGCAAATAAACGTGAGGGATAATTTTAGCCGAACGATTTGTATTTTCTAAACTCGTCCGTAATTCGGCTTGGATAAACTTCGCCGCTCGTTCATTTTCAATCAAAGAACGATAGTAAAACGTTTGTGCCCCTTTTGACCCACTACTCGGCAAGGCATTTAAATGGATGCTCGCAAAAAAGTCCACGTCGGGCTTATTAATAATTTCTACTCGCTTTTTTAAATCCTCTGCTTTACGTCTACTATATGACTTTGTACTTTTATCAGCTAAATCATAATCTCCCTCTCGCGTTAAAATAACTAATGCACCTTGCTCCTGCAAATAATCTTGCACCATTTTTACAATTTCAAGCGTAATATCTTTTTCTACTATATCCTTACCACCAACTGCTCCTCCATCCGGTCCACCATGCCCAGCATCTAATACAATCACTTTCCCTGATAAGGGTAAATTCCAAGCCCGCCACGACTTTGTAATTTGAAATTCTTGTTTTACCAAGAAAAACAGTACAACTGCAGCAAGCATAAAAGAGATAATTCGAATTCTCTTCATACCTTTCCTCCTCCAGCTAGTCCCTCTAATTACTTATATGGGACAAGAGGAAAGTTTATGCTTTTCTTAATGCAGCTTTAAGCGATATCTTCTTTCACCCTTTTCAAATCCCTCACGCCACCATGAACTAATAAATTGCGCACAGGATTCATAAAGCAACTCCTCATCTTTTAATTCTATCTCTCTTACCGCCATACTCGTTAAAAAGTGAAATAACGTTTCCGTTAGTTGCTGCTCTTCTTCTAAAGCTCTATATTTTACATCAAAGAAGGATTCTCCATAATAGCCAAATTTACTATACCTCGCTCCTAATAAGTACGATTCAATTCCAAGTTCGATGCAATAATCCTCATACTGCCTATGCAGCTCTTTCATGTCGAAAGCATCACGAATATTAGATCTTAGCGTTTTTAATGATAATTCGCGAAGCATCTTCCGTTCATATTTTAACTGCTTTTCTTTTTGTTTTTCTTGTAAGCTAACAATGACATTCATAGTAATTCTAAACCTCCCTAATACATATTAGTCTAAACTTCTAAAGTTCAAGCATACGTAAGAAGGTGGCACTAAAATATTCCAAGATATAATACATAAAAACCGGTATAAAACCTTTCCTTTCAAGTGAGAGAGCGCGTCCAGCTATGCATAGAAGCGGTCAGATCCTCTTTCTGCCCCATGCCGAATTAAAACAAAGCGAGAAAACAAGTGCAAGTTATCTTTTGTTCTTCGTAGCAGCGCCTTATATGCTGAAAACTCAAAATGGATTGATATAGCTCCATTAAACATAATAAAAACCCCAGCCAAAAGACTGGGGTTTGAAGTTCGCAAAAATTAACGTTTTGAGAACTGAGGTGCACGACGTGCGCCTTTAAGACCGTATTTTTTACGCTCTTTAATTTTTATATTAAATATAAAGAAATTGGGAATAAAATAGTTTAATTAAAGCCTAATTTATCGGGATTTTTTCGTTTTAATGAAAATTATAAAAATTTCGTTATATATGTTTGGTGGTCAAAAAAGTTTATTAAAAAGAACCAAATGAAAGTGGAAGATTCATTGCCTTTCTGTCCTGCCCCCCAAAAGAGGAACTGTTTTATTATAGTGCCAAAAAGCAGTCTGGTCTATGCTAATGATTTTTCCCCATATCCCCCCTCCTTTAACTACTCTTAACTCCTTAATTAATGTCCATCTACTTATTGGACAAACACATATTTTCTTATCTCTTACACACTTCTAGAATATTTGCCGTTTCAGCTTGATTGCAGAATGAATAAAGTAAATTAGCAATTTTAAATTGCAAAAAATATGAAAGGAATGTTCTGTAATTGGGAAATATTAAATCAAATTCTATTATGGGAAGTAAAGTACGCCTCCCCACACCAAGTGTAAAATCTTTTTTACCATGGCAGAAAACACCGTTTTTTCCAAAAAAGGTTATACAGAATGACAATGTCACAGCTCCAAGTATCATAAAACAGTTTAAAGGAGTAGATTATAACGGGTGGATTCCGCCGGATACAATGGGTGCAGTTGGTCTTAATCATGTTGTAAATGTTGTCAATGGAGGAATATCGATCAACCAAAAGGAGAATGGTGCTGTTCTTACCACTACCACTTTAGATGATTTTTGGACCCCAACTGGAGTCATTACAGAAGGTACTTCTGCTTTTGACCCAAAAATCCTTTATGACAATTTATCCAATCGGTTCTTCATCATTTCGCTCGCGGGGGGAAGCTCTCCTAATTCCTGGCTGCTCGTGGGCGTGTCGAATCCTGAAGACCCATTTAACTGGGTATTCCGAGCAATTGATGCAGATATATTTAATGATATGCAGTTAGATACTTGGGCTGACTATCCAAGTTTAGGACTGGACAATACTCATGTCTACGTAACTGCCAACATGTTCACCAATGCGGGAAGTTATCAGGCAACTAAAATCTGGGTGTTCGAGAAGAGTCAGCTGTACTCGATTGATAGCATGACCTGGTATGAGTTCTATGAACCGCCTGGTGCATTTTTTACAACACAGCCTACTCAAGTGTTTGATCCAAATGTTTCAGTTCAGTACTTGATCTCACTAGCCAGTCTGAACAGTTTGCAGCTAAACCAAATAACATTTTCTAACGGGATACCTTTTTGGACACAACTTCAACAAATTAATATCGCTTCACTTAGCGGCTCTATCGTACCAGATGCTCTTCAAAAGGACTCCCCTCAATTGATTGACACAGGAGATCCTCGCCTTTTGCAAGCTATTTATCGTAATGAAACAATTTGGACAACCCATACTATACCTAGCCAAGACGGAAGCAGAGCAGAAGTTTCCTGGTATCAAATTAATCCGGAGACAAGCACCCCAATTCAACAAGGGCGAATTCAACACAGCACACACTCCTATTATTATCCTTCTCTCGCCATCAACTCCTCCAATCATATGGTAATCGGTTTTAGCGGATCATCCACGGACCTATTTGCAAGTGCCTTCTTCGCAGGAAGACGTGCAAGCGATGCACCTGGCACAACAGAACAAGTTACCTTGCTTAAAGCTGGACAAGCTACCTACTTTTTAACGGATGGCATGGGGCGGAACCGATGGGGAGATTACAGCGCAACATGTGTTGACCCTTCCAATGACCAGGAATTCTGGACAGTTCAAGAATATGTGGTTAGTCAAGACTTTTGGGGAACATGGTGGGGAGTCGTTAAGTTCCTTTAGTAGGAAGCAAAGGTCTACCGTTAAATTTTTCTCTAAAAAGCTGGCGCAAGTATAAAGGAGGTACAAGAGCGATTGGGTCGCTCTGATATACAAATGACGTTGAACATCTATACACATGTAACAGATATCCTAAAAGAGATCACAAAAATCCCAAAAATAATTGAACTATGATTTGTGGTGACCAGGAGTGACCCAAAAATATTTTCGTGATCAAAATGTGACCAAAACCCCTTTTTCCACATAAAAAAGACCCCCAAGCAAAAAGCTTGAGAGCCTTTGAAACGTTGATAATTAACGTTTTGAGAACTGAGGTGCACGACGTGCGCCTTTAAGACCGTATTTTTTACGCTCTTTCATACGTGCGTCACGAGTTAATAGACCTGCACGTTTTAATGTTAGACGGTATTCTGGGTCAGCTTTTAATAAAGCGCGAGAAATACCGTGACGGATAGCACCAGCTTGACCAGTGTATCCACCACCATTTACGTTTACAAGTACATCGTAGTTACCTAAAGTTTCTGTTGCAACTAGAGGTTGTTTCACTACTTCACGTAATGCAGCAAATGGGATATAATTTTCAAAATCACGACCGTTAATGATAACGCGTCCTTCGCCTGGAACTAGGCGCACGCGTGCTACTGAACTCTTACGACGTCCAGTACCATAGTATTGTACCTGTGCCAAAGTAAGCCCTCCTTTAATTAATTATCCGCGAAGTTCGTAAACTTCTGGTTTTTGTGCTTGGTGTGGATGCTCTGCTCCAGCATACACATTTAATTTTTTAGACACTTGACGTCCTAAACGTCCTTTTGGAAGCATGCCTTTAATTGCAAGCTCTAACATTTGTACAGGGTAGTTTGTACGCATTTCTAGAGCTGTTCTTTGTTTAAGACCACCTGGGTGGTTAGTGTGACGGTAGTAAATTTTATCGTTTAATTTATTACCTGTTAAATGAATTTTCTCAGCGTTAATAATAATTACATGATCACCCGTGTCAACGTGTGGTGTAAATGTTGGTTTGTTTTTACCACGTAAAATGGATGCTACTTCACTAGCAAGGCGACCTAAAGTTTGACCTTCAGCGTCAACCACATACCATTTACGCTCAACTTCGTTAGCTTTTGCCATAAAAGTCGTACGCATGTGTTTCCCTCCTCGTTATCTTTTCCATAGAAAAAATCTATTGTTTATCTTAAACACGATTTCCTTCCGGGGCTAATCGTGGTTTTAGAAACAATACCATATGTTATGATATCCTTTTGAGATTCTAATGTCAAGCAAATGTTACACCAGGATTAGTTGTTATAGTTTACCTGCCATAAATAAAGTCCATGCCCTGGCACCATCTTCCCAGCAAAACGACGATCTTGTTTTTTAAAAATCTCTGGAATGCTGTCAGGATCAAGCTTTCCTTGTCCTACGCTAAGTAGCGTACCAACAATAATTCGCACCATATTATATAAAAATCCATTGCCTACAAAACGAAAAATTAATTCATCATCTTGTTCAATTAAATCTATTTCATAAATTGTTCGCACTTTATCTTTTTTGTCAGTTTTTGCCGAACAAAATGAAGTAAAATCATGCGCTCCAATAAAATAAGGAATTGCCTTCTGAATAAATTCTATCTCTAATGGATATGGATACTGATATACATAATTTCTACGGAATACATCAGCTGTTTTAGATAATAATACCCGGTAACGATATTCTTTCCTTTCCACACCATATCGTGCGTGAAAATCTTCTGTTTTTTTCTCTACCTGCAGGACCACAACATCATCTGGCAACATCGTATTTAAAGCATTGATCCATTGCCATTCTTCAAGGGATAATAATGTATCAAAATGAATCACTTGTCCTCTTGCATGAACAGTAGAATCTGTCCGCCCTGATGCTTGAACACGAACAATCTCTCCTTTATGCAATTTTTGCAGTGCTTTCTCTATTTCTTGTTGCACAGTACGATGCTGTGGTTGAATTTGATAACCACAAAAATTGATGCCATCATATGCAACTGTACATTTTATTCTTTCCATTTCTCTATTCTCCATTACGATCGCACCCATGCTAAAATACACGCTAAACAAAGTAAACTCACTATTGTTAACGTATCACTTGTTTTCCAGCGTAGCTGCCTAAATTTAGTACGTCCTTCACCGCTTTGATATCCACGTGCTTCCATTGCAATTGCTAAGTCTTCAGCACGCTTAAAAGCACTAATAAAAAGAGGGACGAGTAAAGAAATAACTGCTTTCAGTCGATCCTTTATCGGTCCACCAGCAAAATCAATACCACGAGATGCTTGTGCTTTCATAATTTTACTCGTCTCATCCATTAATGTTGGGATAAAACGAAGAGAAATAGACATCATTAATGCGATTTCATGTACAGGAACCTTTATACGCTTTAACGGCTTTAATAACGTTTCCATACCATCAGTAATTTCAATTGGTGTTGTTGTTAACGTTAATAATGTCGTCATTAAAATAATGACAAAGAAGCGTATAGAAATATATATCCCTTGCTCTAATCCTTTTTCATGTATTGAAAACCAACCAAGCTGGAATAGTACATCCCCTTCTTTATTTGTAAAAATATGCAGAAAAAATGTGAAAAGAAAAATCCATAAGATTGGTTTTAAGCCCGAAAGTACATAACGAATCGGCACTTTTGCAAAAAATAAAGCAATGAGTGCATATAAAAATAAAAATCCATATGAAATCGCATTATTTGCTAAAAAGACAACAAATACATATAAAAAGACAATCAACAGCTTTGTACGTGGATCAAGTTGATGAATGAGCGACCTACCTGGAATATATCTCCCAATAATCAACTGCTGCATGATTTATGACCACCTCTTCGTAACACCTGTACAACTTCATGAGTAAGATCCTCTAAAGATAAGGTAGCCTTTGGAATTGAAATACCAAACTTCTCTTCAATTGCACGTTTATACTTTAAAGACATTGGAAGATCTACACCGATTTGTTCTAATTCATCTGCATGTAAAAATACTTCCTCTGCTGTTCCTTGCAAAAAGACCGTTCCTTTATCCATAACCACAATTTGATCTGCATACTTGGCAGCATCCTCCATATTATGGGTAACTAAGATTACTGTCAAACCCTGCTTCTTATGAAGCTTATAAAACATCTCCATAAGCTCTTGCTGTCCCTTAGGATCAAGCCCTGCTGTCGGTTCGTCTAATACAAGAACTTCAGGTTCCATTGCAAGTACGCCTGCTATTGCAACACGTCTCATCTGTCCACCACTCAACTCAAATGGAGAACGCGTTAATAGCTCTGGATCCAATCCTACAAGCTCAATTGCATCCCTTGCCTTTTGCCTTGCCTCTTCTTCCGGTACTCCGAAATTTAAGGGTCCAAAACAAATATCTTTCTCAACTGTTTCTTCAAATAATTGATGCTCTGGAAATTGAAAGACAACCCCTACTTTTTTTCGCAGTGGCTTTAATTTCTTTTCTTTTTTTTGTGAGGAAATCAAATGCTCCCCAATTTGGACCGTACCATTTGTCGGCTGCAATAAACCATTTAAATGTTGAATCATCGTTGATTTGCCCGAACCAGTATGACCGATAATGGCATAATACCCCCCACTTGGAAACGACACGTTTACGTCATAAAGCGCACGTCTTTCAAATGGAGTTTTATATTGATAACGATGCTCTACTGTTTGGAATGTAATCTCCAAAGTTCGTTCACCAAGCTTTCCATTGTAAGATGCGTATTTTGCAGTGGAATTTCATTGCTTTTTAATAATTCTGCTATTTTTACTGAGAATGGTACATCTAATCCGATTTCCCTAAGCATATGGGAGGACTTGAAAATTTGTTCTGGCGTACCTACCTCTAATATTTCTCCCTGATTCAAAATGATAACACGGTCTGACTGTGCAGCTTCTTCCAAGTCGTGCGTAATCGATAACACGGTAATACCTTTTGTATCCACAAGCTTCCTAACCGTTTCAATTACTTCACGTCGTCCTTGTGGATCTAACATCGATGTTGCTTCATCCAATATTAAAATAGATGGTTGCAAAGCAAGCACACCCGCAATCGCAACACGTTGCTTTTGTCCACCAGATAACGAATGAGGCTCTTCATTAAGAAACTCTTCCATTCGGACCATCTGCAGCGCTTGATTCAGTCGTTCTACCATCTGTTCCCGAGACATTCCGATATTCTCAAGACCAAATACAACATCATCTTGCACTGTTGTTCCAACAAATTGATTATCCGGATTTTGAAATACCATACCTATTTGCTTTCGAATATCCCATACCGTTTCTTCAGATAAAGTCATTGTATCATTTACAACAATCATTCCTGATTCCGGTAAAAATAAACCATTTAATAATTTTGCAAGTGTAGACTTTCCTGAACCATTTTGTCCAATTACAGAAATCCATTCTCCCTCATATAAAGAGAATGATACGTCTTTTAGCGCATAAGAAGTTGCCCCGGGGTATTGAAATGATATATTTTGCGTGCGAAGTTTCTCTTTTTTCAATGCAAGGCACCCTCTCTCATTACTTCATCAAGTTAGCCTATTTTCTATATTTAAAAAAAAAGGGCCATGACCAGTTACTTGAAAAGAACTGTCCTGCCCTTTTAATTATCATTATACTAACTCGATAATTACCATTGGTGCTGCGTCTCCGCGACGTGGACCAATTTTTGCAATACGAGTGTATCCGCCTTGACGCTCAGCATAGCGTGGAGCTACATCAGCGAATAATTTTTGAAGTGCATCTTGACCAGTCTCAGCATTAGCAACTTCATTGCGGATGAAAGATGCAGCTTGACGGCGAGCATGAAGATCTCCGCGTTTACCTAAAGTGATCATTTTTTCCACTACAGAACGAAGTTCTTTTGCACGAGTTTCTGTCGTTTGGATGCGCTCGTTGATAATTAAATCAGTAGCTAAGTCACGTAACATAGCTTTACGTTGCGCACTTGTACGGCCTAATTTTCTGTATGCCATTCGTAGTTCCCTCCTTTGTTGATGAGATTAAATCCTCAGTCGTCTTTACGTAAGCCTAAACCTAATTCCTCAAGCTTATGCTTAACTTCTTCTAAAGATTTACGTCCTAAGTTACGAACTTTCATCATATCTTCTTCTGTTTTGTTCGCAAGCTCTTGTACAGTATTAATTCCTGCACGTTTTAAGCAATTATAAGAACGAACAGAAAGATCAAGTTCTTCAATAGTCATTTCTAGAACTTTTTCTTTTTGATCTTCTTCCTTCTCGACCATAATCTCAGCATTTTGTGCTTCATCAGTTAAACCAACGAAGATGTTTAAATGCTCATTTAAGATTTTGGCACCCAAAGAGATAGCTTCTTTTGGCCCGATGCTTCCATCCGTCCATACATCAAGCGTAAGCTTATCATAATTTGCCACTTGTCCGACACGTGTCTTTTCCACTTGGTAAGTCACACGTGATACTGGAGTATAAATAGAATCAATAGGAATAACTCCTATTGGTTGATCTTCGCTTTTATTTGCATCAGCTGGCGTATACCCACGGCCACGCTTTGCAGTTAAACGCACGCGGAAATGCGCATCTTTTGCTAACGTCGCAATGTATAAATCTGGATTTAAGATTTCAACATCACTATCGTGAGTAATATCAGCAGCTGTGACAATACCTTCGCCCTGTACATCGATTTCCAACGTCTTCTCTTCTTCAGAGTAGATTTTAAGAGCTAACTTTTTCAAGTTTAAGATGATCGTTGTAACGTCTTCTACTACGCCCTCAACCGTTGAAAATTCGTGTAATACGCCATCGATTTGGATGGCAGTTACAGCGGCACCAGGGAGTGAGGATAAAAGAATACGACGTAAGGAGTTACCCAAAGTAGTACCATATCCACGCTCAAGCGGTTCAATCACGAATTTACCATACTTAGCATCTTCGTTAAGTTCAACCGTTTCGATTTTCGGTTTTTCAATTTCAATCATTAACTAAACCCTCCTTCAAAACGTCGAAACCCCGGCTAAACAAAGGAAAAACCTCTGTCTAACCGAAAGTCCCCCTTAGGCAGTTCCCGATTGTGCACAACAAGCGATGTTTCTGTACGAAATTTCTCGATAATGCATCATATCCATTATAGACAAAAGGGAAAATTCTATACAGAAAAATTAAACACGACGACGTTTTGGCGGACGACATCCATTATGAGGAACTGGAGTAACATCTCTGATTGCTGTTACTTCTAGACCTGCAGCTTGAAGAGCACGAATTGCAGCTTCACGACCAGCACCAGGACCTTTTACAGTAACCTCTAAAGTTTTTAAACCGTGCTCCATTGCAACTTTAGCAGCAGTTTCAGCAGCCATTTGTGCAGCGAATGGAGTAGATTTACGAGATCCACGGAAACCAAGTGCACCAGCACTAGACCAAGAAAGCGCGTTACCGTGAGTGTCTGTAAGTGTTACGATTGTGTTGTTGAAAGTAGAACGAATATGAGCTACACCAGCTTCAATATTCTTTTTCACACGTTTTTTACGAGTGTTTGTTTTACGTGCCATTGTTAGTTCAACCTCCTTTACTTATTATTTCTTTTTATTTGCTACTGTACGACGTGGACCTTTACGTGTACGAGCATTGTTTTTAGAGTTTTGACCACGAACTGGTAAACCACGACGGTGACGAAGACCACGGTAAGAACCGATCTCCATTAGACGTTTAATGTTAAGAGATACTTCACGACGAAGGTCTCCCTCAACTTTAATACGATCGATGATATCACGGATACGTCCTAATTCGTCTTCCGTTAAATCACGAACTCGTGTTTCTTCAGAAACACCAGCTTCAGCAAGAATTTTTTCAGCAGTTGTGCGACCAATGCCGAATACGTAAGTTAAAGAAATAACAACGCGCTTGTCACGAGGAATATCTACACCTGCGATACGTGCCATTCCGAATGCACCTCCTTCTGATTAACCTTGTTTTTGTTTATGTTTAGGGTTTTCACAAATAACCATTACTTTTCCACGTCTACGAATAACTTTACATTTTTCGCAGATTGGTTTAACTGACGGTCTTACTTTCATGTCTCGAACCTCCTTAAAGATTACGGAGTGCTATATTATTTAAAACGGTACGTAATACGACCACGATTTAAATCGTACGGAGATAATTCTACCGTAACTTTGTCTCCTGGTAAAATACGAATGAAGTTCATACGGATTTTACCAGAAACGTGAGCCAATACGACATGCCCATTCTCTAATTCTACTTTGAACATAGCATTTGGCAACGTTTCAAGAACGGTACCTTCGACTTCAATTACATCATCTTTAGCCATTCAATAGTTCTCCCTTCTTCAGTAACATTTTACACTGCTCTGAAATCCCGGAGAGCCAGCTACTTATAAAGTGGTAAGGATTTCGTATCCTGCTTCTGTAAGAGCAATCGTGTGCTCGAAGTGGGCACACCATTTACCATCTACCGTTACCACTGTCCAGTCATCAGATAGTGTTTTTACATATCGTCTTCCCTGGTTCACCATCGGCTCAACACAGATGACCATTCCCGGTTTTAATCTAGGACCTTTATTTGGTGGACCATAGTGCGGGATTTGAGGGTCTTCATGTAAGTCTTGCCCGATTCCGTGACCAACATACTCCCTAACGATCGAGAATCCATTATCTTCAGCATACGTTTGAACCGCATGTGAGATATTCGATAATCTTTCGCCTGGTTTTATTTGTTCTAGACCAAGATACAACGATTTTTCTGTGACATCAAGTAGCTTTTGAACAGATTCAGAAATGTTTCCTACTGGATACGTCCATGCAGAATCTCCATGGTACCCATTGTATTTCGCACCAATATCGATACTGATGATATCGCCTTCTTGGAGCTTGCGCTTTCCTGGAATACCATGTACAAGCTCTTCATTTACAGAAGCACAGATGCTTCCCGGAAATCCATTGTATCCTTTAAAAGATGGCGTAGCACCATATTTTCGAATCGTCTTTTCCGCTATTTGATCGAGCTCTTTCGTTGTAATTCCTGGAGCAATATGCTTTTTCAACTCTTGATGAGTTAAAGCAACGATCCTGCCAGCTTCTCGCATGATTTCTATCTCGCGAGGAGTTTTGCAAATGATCATTACGCTAAGCCTCCGATGAGAACATCGATATCAGCAAATACTTTATTGATATCTTGCTCACCATTAATGCTTTGTAAGTAACCAAGCTCTTCATAGAAATCAAGCAAAGGTTTTGTTTGCTTAATATTTACATCTAAACGATTCGCTACAGTTTCTTCATTGTCATCAGAGCGTTGATATAATTCGCCACCACATTTATCGCACACATCAGCTTTTGCTGGCGGATTGAATTCTAAGTGGTAAGTCGCACCGCACTCTTTACAAATGCGACGGCCTGTAAGACGTTTTAATAGCAATCCTGAATCCACATTAATGTTTAAAACATAGTCGATTTTTTTGCCAAGATCTTTCATTATCTCTTCAAGAGCGGATGCTTGTGCAACTGTTCGTGGAAAACCGTCTAATAAGAAGCCTTTAACACAGTCTTCTTCGCTTAAACGTTCACGAACGATTCCGATTGTAACTTCATCTGGAACAAGGGCACCTTTATCAATAAAAGATTTCGCTTGTAAACCAAGTTCAGTTTCAGCTTTCATAGCTGCACGGAACATATCTCCTGTTGAGATGTGAGGGATGTTATACTTGGCAACAATCTGTTCGGCTTGTGTACCTTTACCAGCACCAGGAAGCCCCATTAAAATTAAGTTCATCTTTGTTCCCCCTCAATACATGAGCATGTAGGGAAGACACATCTTCCCACTTACTCACTGCTTGATAAACCCTTTGTAATGGCGTTTTACCAGTTGGCTTTCTAGCTGCTTCATTGTTTCTAAAGCAACGCCGACAACGATTAACATACTCGTTCCACCGATCTGTGCAGATGGAGGAAGATTTCCCAGCTTCGTAAAGATAACTGGAAGAATTGCAATCGCTGCTAGGAAAATAGATCCTACAAAGGTCAAACGATACAAGATTTTTGTTAGATATTGTTCTGTATTCTTACCCGGACGAATACCTGGAACATATCCACCTTGCTTGTTTAAGTTCTCTGACATTTGCTCTGGATTAACCTGAACAAATGCATAGAAATATGTGAAGGCTACAATGAGCGCTACATATATTATCATTCCCACTGGGTGAGAATAGTTAAAGTTTGCAATGATCCACTGCGATACATCGTGTTTCGGGAAGAACTGTGCAATAGTTGGAGGTGTAATTAAGAATGAAACAGCAAAAATTACTGGAATAACACCCGCACTATTTACCTTAAGCGGTAAATGTGTGTTTTGTGCTCCAGTATAACTACCATTTCCTCCTGTTACACGCTTCGCATATTGAATTGGGATCTTTCTAACAGCTTGTTGAATGAAGATGACTCCAACAACAACTGCTAGCACAGCTAGTAAAATCAATACAACTTTAACGATACTCATGAACAGTTGATCTCCGGCATTTTGAAACTGTTGTTGATACACTTGAGATATTACACTTGGGATCGCCGCGGCAATACCACCAAAGATAAGGATGGAAATACCATTACCTACACCTTTAGCTGTAATCTGTTCACCTAACCACATTAAAAATGCAGTACCAGCAGTCAGTACCGTAGCAATGTATAAATAAGTGCTCCAACCTGGATTCAAAATTAACTGCCCACCTACCATACCGTTAAAACCGATTGACATACCAAACCCCTGAATAAACGCAAGAACAATTGTAAAATAACGCGTGAATTGCGTTAATTTACGACGGCCCATTTCGCCTTGCTTCGACCATTCCGAAAATTTAGGAACAACATCCATCTGCAATAATTGCACGATGATGGATGCTGTAATATACGGCATGATTCCCATCGCGAAGATGGAGAAGTTTTTCAAAGCGCCACCGCCAAATGTATTTAGAATTCCTAATGCATTTAACTGATCTTGTGCTTTCAGTACGTCTCCATTTGTAAATGGCACTGGGATAAACGTGCCAATCCTGAATACGATTAACATCGCTAACGTGAATAATATTTTACGTCTTATCTCAGCAACGCGCATAAAGTTGGAGATTGTACGAAACATTAGATCACCTCAACTGTTCCGCCAGCTGCTTCAATTGCTTCTTTAGCACTTGAAGAGAACTTGTGCGCTTTAACAGTTAGTTTTTTCTCAACTGCTCCGCTTGCAAGAACTTTAACACCGTCGTTTAACTTGCTGATAACGCCAGTTTCCAGCAATAATTCAGGTGTTACTTCTGTACCATCTTCAAAACGATTTAACGTCGCCAAGTTTACAATAGCAAACTCTTTGCGGTTAATGTTTGTGAAGCCGCGTTTTGGTAAACGACGGAATAATGGAGTTTGACCACCTTCGAAGCCAAGACGAACACCACCGCCAGAACGAGCGTTTTGTCCTTTATGACCTTTACCAGCAGTTTTACCGTTACCAGAACCGATACCGCGACCGACACGGTTACGTACTTTACGAGAACCTTCTGCAGGTTTTAATTCATGAAGTTTCATTCCCAGGCACCTCCTTATATTAATGAGTTATCCTTAAGCTTCTTTTACAGTTACAAGGTGAGAAACTTTGTTGATCATACCAAGAATAGCAGGAGTTTCTTCCTTAACTACAGTTGAATTCAACTTTTTAAGACCTAAAGCTTCTACAGTCGCACGTTGATCTTGTGGACGACCAATTACACTACGAGTGAGGGTAATTTCTAACTTTTTCGCCATTTGTTTTCCCTCCTTCTTAACCTAGTAGCTCTTCTACAGATTTACCGCGTAATTTTGCAACATCTTCAGCACGCTTAAGTTCGCTTAATCCGTTCACAGTAGCGCGAATCATGTTAATTGGTGTGTTAGAGCCAAGAGATTTCGAAAGAATATCTTGTACACCAGCTAATTCAAGAACCGCACGAACTGGTCCACCAGCGATTACTCCAGTACCTTCAGCAGCAGGTTTTAAGAATACTTCACCAGCACCGAAATGTCCGATGATTTCGTGTGGAATTGATGTACCAACTAATGGTACTTCGATTAAGTTTTTCTTAGCATCTTCGATAGCTTTGCGAATAGCATCTGGTACCTCTTGAGCTTTACCAGTACCAAATCCAACATGACCGTTTTTGTCGCCAACTACAACTAGTGCAGCAAAGCGGAAACGACGACCACCCTTAACAACTTTCGCAACACGGTTTATCGTAACTACACGTTCTTCAAGTTCTAATTTACTTGGGTCAATGCGACGCATCAATTTTCCCTCCTTTGACCATTAAAATTGTAATCCAGCCTCACGAGCAGCTTCAGCTAGAGCTTTAACACGGCCATGGTATAAGTAACCACCGCGATCAAATACTACTTCTTTAACACCCTTCTCTACAGCACGCTTAGCAACTAATTCGCCAACTTTCGTAGCAGCTTCAGTGTTGCTTGTACCGTTAAGAGCAAGGTCTTTATCAAGAGTAGATGCACTTACTAATGTTACACCATTCACATCATCAATAACTTGAGCGTAAATGTGTTGATTAGAACGGAACACGTTTAAACGTGGACGTTCTGCAGTACCAGTAAGCTTAGCACGTACACGTGCATGTCTTTTCTTACGAGTCGCATTTTTATCAGCTTTAGTGATCATTCTTGTCACTCCTTTCTTTCACCTAACGGGCTTACTTAGCAGTTTTACCTTCTTTACGACGTACAACTTCACCTTCGTAACGAATTCCTTTACCTTTGTAAGGTTCTGGAGCACGTACAGCACGAACGTTAGCGGCGAATTCGCCGACACGTTGTTTGTCGATACCTTTAATCACGATCTTAGTTGGAGCAGGAACTTCAACTTCAAGACCCGCTTCAGGAGTCATTTCAACTGGGTGAGAGTAACCTACGCTTAATACAAGTTTGTCACCTTGTTTTTGAGCACGGTAACCAACCCCGATTAATTCAAGTCCGCGAGCGAAACCTGTAGTTACACCTTCAACCATGTTTCCTAGTAAAGCACGAGTTGTACCGTGTAATGCACGGTGTTCCTTCTGTTCAGATGGACGCTCAACTGTTAGGATGTTTTCTTCAATCTTGATAGACATATCAGCATTGAATGTACGAGTTAATTCACCTTTAGGTCCTTTTACTGTTACAGTATTGTTTTCTGCTACTGTGATAGTAACACCTGCAGGGATTTCAAGAATCTTTTTACCAATACGAGACATGTTGTCACACCTCCGTTCGTTTAAATATTAATTACCAAACGTATGCTACTACTTCTCCACCAGTTTGTAATTGACGAGCGTCTTTGTCCGTCATTACTCCCTTAGATGTAGAAACAAGAGCAATACCTAATCCGTTAAGTACACGTGGTACTTCGTCAGCTTTTGCGTAAACGCGTAAGCCAGGCTTACTGATACGTTTTAATCCAGTGATTACACGTTCATTGTTTGCACCATATTTCAGGAAAATACGAAGGATACCTTGTTTGTTATCCTCGATGTATTCTACATCACGAATGAAACCTTCACGTTTTAAAAGTTCAGCGATCTCTTTTTTGATTTTAGAAGCAGGAACCTCTAATTTCTCATGACGTACCATGTTCGCATTACGGATGCGAGTAAGCATATCTGCAATTGGATCTGTCATCACCATGTGTTTTACCTCCTTCCCATTTGTGGGTTTTACCAACTAGCTTTTTTAACACCAGGAATTTGACCTTTATATGCAAGTTCACGGAAACAAATACGGCAAAGTTTAAATTTGCGGTATACAGAATGCGGACGACCGCAGCGTTCGCAACGTGTATACTCTTGTACTTTAAACTTAGGAGTACGCTTTTGTTTCGCTATCATAGATTTTTTAGCCACGTTTTCGCCTCCTCTACTTAGCGTTGGCTTCCATTATTTTTGGAATGGCATACCGAATTGTGTTAAAAGTTCACGAGCTTCTTCGTCAGTGTTCGCTGTAGTAACGATTACGATGTCCATACCGCGGACTTTGCTTACTTTATCATAATCGATCTCAGGGAAAATAAGTTGCTCTTTAACACCTAACGTATAGTTACCACGACCATCGAAAGATTTCTTAGATACACCACGGAAATCACGTACACGTGGTAAAGAAACAGATACTAATTTGTCGAAGAACTCATACATTTGCTCGCCGCGTAAAGTAACTTTCGCACCAATTGGCATTCCTTCACGAAGACGGAAACCTGCGATAGATTTTTTCGCGCGAGTGATAACAGGCTTTTGACCTGTGATTTGAGTTAATTCCTCTACAGCATTGTCTAATGCTTTAGAATTTGCTACCGCATCACCAACACCAGTGTTGATAACGATCTTTTCGATCTTCGGTACTTGCATTACAGATTTATAGTTAAACTTGCTCACTAGAGCAGGAGTAATTTCCTTTTGGAACTTCTCTTTAAGGCGATTCAATGAAGTGACCTCCTTTCTTAAGAAAATTATTTATCTAATAATTCACCAGATTTTTTTGCAATACGAACTTTTTTACCATCTTCCACTTTGAAGCCTACGCGAGTAGGTTCACCTGTTTTCGGATCTAATGGCATAACATTAGAAACGTGAATAGGTGCTTCTTTCGTGATAATTCCACCTTGTGGATTTAATTGAGATGGCTTAGAGTGCTTTTTAACGATGTTAACACCCTCAACGATAACACGGTTTTCCTTTGGGAAAGCCACAAGGATAACGCCTTGTTTTCCTTTGTCTTTACCAGTGATTACCTGTACTTTATCACCTTTTTTTACATGCATCTTAATTCTGCACCTCCTTAGCAAGGCAATACCTTAAATTATAGAACTTCTGGAGCTAAAGAAACGATCTTCATGAAGTTGCTATCACGTAATTCACGAGCTACTGGTCCGAAGATACGAGTACCACGTGGGCTCTTATCGTCTTTAATGATAACCGCTGCGTTTTCATCAAAACGAATGTAAGAACCGTCTGCACGACGAGCACCGCTCTTCGTACGTACTACTACTGCTTTAACAACGTCACCTTTTTTAACAACGCCACCTGGTGTTGCTTGTTTTACCGTAGCAACGATAATATCACCAATGTTAGCATATTTACGACCAGAGCCGCCTAATACTTTAATTGTTAAAAGTTCACGTGCACCAGAGTTGTCAGCGACTTTCAAACGAGATTCTTGTTGGATCATGTTATGAAACCTCCCTTCGGACTAAAAATTCCGATTCGTCTATTTAGATAATAACCGCTTCTTCAACGATTTCAACTAAACGGAAACGCTTAGTAGCAGAAAGCGGGCGAGTTTCCATGATTTTAACGATATCGCCAACTTTTGCTTGGTTTTGCTCATCATGCGCTTTGTATTTCTTAGAATACTTAACGCGTTTTCCGTACAAGGAATGAGTTTTGTAAGTTTCAACTAAAACTGTAATCGTTTTGTCCATTTTGTCAGACACAACACGACCAGTATAAACTTTGCGTTGGTTACGTTCGCTCACTTTGCAAACCTCCCCTCAATTTATCGATTAATTCCGATCTCTCTTTCACGAACTACAGTTTTCATACGAGCGATCGCTTTACGCACTTCACGAATGCGAGTTGGATTCTCTAATTGTCCTGTAGCAAGTTGGAAGCGAAGATTAAACAACTCTTCCTTTAAAGCTTTAACTTTTGTTTCGATTTCGGCAGTGGTTAATTCACGAATATCATTAGTTTTCATTAGATTCACCACCATTTTCTTCACGTTTTACGAATTTACATTTCACTGGTAACTTGTGAGCTGCAAGACGTAATGCTTCGCGTGCTACCTCTTCAGATACACCCGCGATTTCGAACATAATTTTCCCAGGTTTTACTACTGCTACCCAGCCTTCTGGTGCCCCTTTACCGGAACCCATACGTACTTCTAAAGGTTTTGCAGTGTAAGGTTTAGAAGGGAAAATTTTAATCCATACTTTACCGCCACGTTTCATGTAACGAGTCATTGCACGACGAGCTGCCTCGATTTGACGGTTAGTGATCCATGAAGCTGCTTGAGCTTGAAGACCGAACTCACCGAAAGCAATTTCAGCGCCACCTTTTGCACGACCACGCATTTTACCACGATGCTCTCTACGATATTTTACGCGTTTAGGCATTAACATATTATTTTCCTCCTTCCTCAGAAGCTTTCTTTTTTGTAGGAAGGACTTCTCCACGGTAGATCCATACTTTTACGCCTAATTTACCGTATGTTGTATCAGCTTCAACTGCTGCATAGTCAATATCAGCGCGAAGTGTATGAAGTGGAACAGTTCCTTCACTGTAAGATTCTGCACGAGCGATATCAGCTCCGCCAAGACGACCAGAAACCTGTGTTTTAATACCTTTAGCTCCTGCACGCATAGCACGTTGAATTACTTGCTTCTGTGCACGACGGAAAGATACACGGTTTTCTAATTGACGAGCAATGTTTTCCCCTACTAATTTAGCGTTAAGATCAGCTCTCTTAACTTCTAAAATATTAATGTGTACACGCTTGCCTGTTAGTTGGTTAAGAGCTTTACGAAGTGCTTCAACTTCTGTACCACCTTTACCAATTACCATACCAGGTTTTGCAGTGTGAATTGTAACATTTACACGATTTGCTGCACGTTCGATTTCTACTTTAGCAACAGCAGAATCTTTTAAGCGTCCAGTAATGTACTCGCGGATTTTGATGTCTTCATGTAAAAGTGTAGCGTAATCTTTTTCAGCGAACCAACGAGATTCCCAGTCACGAATAACACCGACACGAAGACCAATTGGATTAACCTTCTGACCCATCGATTATCCCTCCTTTTTTTCTGATACCACAACAGTAATGTGGCTTGTGCGTTTGTTAATTTGGCTTGCACGACCCATTGCACGTGGACGGAAACGTTTTAACGTAGGACCTTCGTCAACGAAAACTGTTTCAACAACTAGGTTGTTAATGTCCATTTCATAATTATGTTCTGCATTTGCGATTGCAGATTTTAAAACCTTTTCTACAACTGGAGAAGCAGTTTTTGGTGTGTGGTTAAGGATAGCAATCGCTTCACCCACTTGCTTACCTCGGATTAAGTCTACAACTAAACGAACTTTACGAGGAGCAATACGAACTGTTCTCGCTACTGCTTTAGCTTGCATTGAAGTGCCTCCTCTCATTATCTTCTAGTTTTCTTATCGTCAGCAAGGTGACCTTTGTACGTACGAGTTGGTGCGAATTCACCTAACTTATGGCCAACCATATCCTCAGTGATGTACACAGGTACGTGTTTACGACCGTCATATACAGCAATTGTATGACCGATGAACTGAGGGAAGATTGTTGAACGGCGAGACCAAGTTTTAACAACTTGCTTTTGCTCAGATGCAACTAATTTTTCCATTTTACTCATTAAGTGATCATCGACAAATGGTCCTTTTTTTAAGCTACGAGCCATTTTGGTGCCTCCCTTCGTGATTGGCGTACGGTTCTAGAAGTGAACCGTACTACAATCCCATTATTTTTTACGACGACGAACAATAAATTTATCAGACGCTTTGTTTTTCTTACGAGTCTTGAATCCAAGAGTTGGTTTACCCCATGGAGACATTGGAGACTTACGTCCGATTGGAGAGCGACCTTCACCACCACCGTGTGGGTGATCAACAGGGTTCATTACAGAACCACGAACTGTTGGGCGCTTACCTAACCAGCGAGAGCGACCTGCTTTACCGATTTTGATAAGTTCGTGTTGTTCGTTACCTACTTGACCTACTGTAGCGCGGCAAGCAGATAATACTAAACGTACTTCACCAGAAGTTAAACGTACAAGTACGTATTTACCTTCTTTACCAAGTACTTGAGCAGAAGTTCCTGCAGAACGAACTAATTGTCCGCCGCGACCAGGCTTAAGCTCGATGTTATGAACAACAGTACCTACTGGAATGTTGATTAATGGTAATGCGTTACCGATTTTAATGTCAGCATCAGCGCCAGACATAACTTCCATACCTACTTCTAAGTTTTTAGGAGCAAGAATGTAACGTTTTTCACCGTCAACGTAGTTAATTAATGCGATATTCGCAGAGCGGTTTGGATCGTATTCGATCGTAGCAACGCGTCCAGGAATTCCATCTTTGTTACGTTTGAAGTCGATGATACGGTATTGACGCTTATGTCCGCCACCTTGGTGACGTACAGTAATTTTACCTTGGTTATTACGACCAGCCTTTTTGCTTAAAGGCGCAAGTAAAGACTTTTCCGGTCTGTCAGTCGTAATTTCAGCGAAATCATTCGTAGTCATGTTACGACGACCGTTAGTAGTTGGATTATACTTTTTAATTGCCATCTCAATTTCCCTCCTTCTTTAGTAAGAATTAAACACCTTGGAAGATTTCGATTTCTTTGCTGTCAGCAGTTAGCTTAACGATTGCTTTACGACGACGGCTAGTAAAACCAGCGTGACGACCAACGCGTTTTGCTTTCGGCTTGTAGTTCATGATGTTTACTTTCTCTACATTAACACCAAAGATCGCTTCTACAGCGTCTTTAACTTCTGTTTTATTAGATTTAACGTCCACATCGAACGTGTATTTTTTTTCAGCCATCATTTCCATAGAACGTTCAGTGATAACTGGGCGCTTAATGATATCACGAGGATCTCTCATTATGCAAGCACCTCCTCTACTTTTTCCACTGCCGCTTTTGTCATGATTAGCTTATCATGATGAAGCACGTCTAAGACGTTTACGCCATCAGCAGTGATTACTGTTACTCCAGGAATATTGCGAGCAGATAACTCTACAGATTCGTTTGCATCAGCAGTTACGATAAGAGCTTTCTTTTCAACAGTTAATCCTTTAAGTACTGCTACCATGTCTTTTGTTTTTGGTGCATTTAACACTAGGTCCTCAAGAACTACAATGTTGTTCTCAACTACTTTAGTAGCTAATGCAGATTTAATAGCTAAGCGACGAACTTTCTTAGGAAGTTTGTATGCATAGCTTCTTGGTGTAGGTCCGAATACCGTACCACCACCACGCCATTGAGGAGAGCGGATAGAACCTTGACGAGCACGTCCAGTTCCTTTTTGACGCCATGGTTTACGACCACCACCGCGCACTTCAGAGCGAGTTTTTACTTTATGTGTACCTTGACGTAAAGATGCACGTTGCATCATTACAGCTTCAAAAAGTACAGCTTCATTAGGTTCGATACCGAAAACAGCTTCAGCTAATTCGATTTCGCCAACCTGTGAACCAGTTTGATTATATACAGTAACTTTTGGCATTGGAATTCCTCCTTCCTATTGTGAATTATTTGCTAGCCTTCACAGCGCCTTGAACAACTACAAGAGACTTCTTAGCACCTGGAACGTTACCTTTTACTAACAATAAGTTGCGCTCAACGTCAACTTGAACGATTTCTAAGTTTTGAACCGTAACTTGGTCTCCACCCATACGTCCAGCAAGTTTTTTGCCTTTGAATACACGGTTCGGAGCAACTGGGCCCATTGAACCAGGACGACGGTGGTAACGAGAACCATGAGACATAGGTCCGCGAGATTGTCCGTGGCGTTTAATAGCACCTTGGAAACCTTTACCTTTAGAAATTCCTGTTACGTCTACGATTTCACCTGCAGTGAAAACTTCAACTTTTACCTCTTGACCAACCTCTAATCCGTCCACGTCTGCATCGCGGATTTCGCGAATGAAGCGCTTAGGAGCAGTAGTTGCTTTAGCAACGTGACCTTGTTCAGGTTTGTTAGCTAATTTTTCACGTTTATCGTCAAACCCTAACTGAATTGCATTGTAGCCATCAGTTTCAGCTGTCTTCTTTTGAAGGACAACGTTTGGAGTTGATTCGATTACTGTTACAGGGATTAGCTCACCGTTTTCAGCAAATACTTGAGTCATACCGATCTTTCTTCCTAAGATTCCTTTGGTCATGAGTTACACCTCCTACATTTTTTAAGTTATATAAATTATAATTTGATTTCGATATCTACACCAGATGGTAAGTCTAAACGCATTAATGAGTCTACTGTTTGTGGAGTAGGGCTCACGATGTCGATTAAACGTTTGTGCGTGCGCATTTCGAATTGCTCACGAGAATCTTTGTACTTATGAACAGCACGAAGAATTGTGTAAACAGTTTTTTCCGTTGGTAATGGGATCGGACCAGAAACTGTTGCCCCAGAACGTTTTGCTGTTTCTACAATTTTCTCAGCTGACTGATCAAGAATACGGTGATCGTAAGCTTTTAAACGGATACGAATTTTTTCTTTTGCCATTATTTTCCCTCCTTCGTTCGCCTATTTCTAAAATAGACCTTCTCCATGGAAATTTCCTCACACCATGCCATGGCAAAGCGGCCGGGTGTGTCAGCAACCTTCCACTTCATCGCAGTCAAAGACCAACATTGTCTATTATACAATGTTATTCGTCTAGATGCAAGCATCTTTTTGTTTGCATCTGCTTTTCTCTACTTTTGCTATTATACATGGCACTTTAAAGAATTTCAAGTTTTCATCTACCGGAATTCTTTTTACAGTTTCTGGATGATTTATTTTACAGATTTATATATTATAGAAGAAACTCGTTTAAAACTAGAAAATACTAATTTTCATAAACAAAAAAACTCAAGGGAAAATCCCTTGAGTTTTTTAAATCTATTTAAAGATTACTCAACGATTGTAGCAACTACGCCGTAACCTACAGTACGTCCACCTTCACGGATAGAGAACTTAGTTCCTTCTTCGATTGCGATTGGAGCGATAAGTTCAATAGTCATTTCGATGTTGTCGCCAGGCATTACCATTTCAGTACCTTCTGGTAATTGGATGATTCCAGTTACGTCAGTTGTACGGAAATAGAATTGTGGGCGGTAGTTAGCGAAGAATGGAGTGTGACGTCCACCTTCTTCTTTAGATAGAACGAAAACTTCAGCTTTGAATTTAGCGTGAGCTTTTACAGAGCCAGTTTTAGCAAGAACTTGTCCACGTTGGATGTCTTCACGAGCAACCCCACGAAGTAGAGCACCGATGTTGTCTCCAGCTTGAGCTTGGTCAAGAAGTTTACGGAACATTTCTACACCAGTTACAGTTGTAGAAGCGTTCTCTTCAGCAAGACCGATGATTTCTACTACGTCACCAACTTTAACGATTCCGCGCTCTACACGACCAGTTGCAACTGTACCACGACCTGTGATAGAGAATACATCCTCGATAGGCATTAAGAATGGTTTGTCAGTTTCACGTTCTGGAGTTGGGATATAAGAATCAACTTCAGACATTAATTCGATGATTTTTTCTTCCCACTCAGCTTCGCCTTGAAGAGCTTTAAGAGCAGAACCTTTAACTACAGGAATATCGTCGCCTGGGAATCCGTATTCAGATAATAGGTCGCGAACTTCCATTTCTACTAATTCTAATAATTCTTCGTCGTCTACCATGTCGCATTTGTTTAAGAATACAACGATGTAAGGAACACCTACTTGACGAGAAAGAAGGATGTGCTCACGTGTTTGAGGCATTGGGCCATCAGCAGCAGATACTACTAAGATACCGCCGTCCATTTGAGCAGCACCAGTGATCATGTTTTTAACATAGTCAGCATGTCCTGGGCAGTCAACGTGTGCATAGTGACGAGTTTCAGTTTCGTACTCAACGTGTGCAGTTGAGATTGTGATACCGCGCTCTCTTTCTTCTGGAGCAGCATCGATTTGATCGTATCCGCGTGCTTCAGCACCACCAGCTTTTGCAAGAACTGTAGTGATCGCAGCAGTTAATGTAGTTTTACCATGGTCAACGTGGCCGATTGTACCGATGTTAACATGGGGTTTAGAACGTTCGAATTTAGCTTTAGCCATTCTAAATTCCTCCTTAGTTTATATAGGTTATTTTATATTTAGACTAGAAAGTGAAACTTAAGCTTCACTTTCTAAGCTTACATAAGTAGTTATACTTGAACAATCGATAAAAATCAATTATTCACCTTTATTTTTTTTGATAATTTCTTCTGAAACAGACTTCGGTACTTCTTCATAATGATCAAATGTCATTGAGAATGTTCCGCGTCCTTGAGTGTTAGAACGTAATGACGTTGCATAACCGAACATTTCAGAAAGTGGAACCATAGCGCGAACAACTTGTGCGTTACCGCGAGCTTCCATACCTTCTACACGTCCACGACGAGATGTTACGTCACCCATAATGTCACCCATGTACTCTTCAGGAATTACAACTTCAACTTTCATCATTGGCTCAAGAATTACTGGGCTACATTTAGAAACCGCAGCTTTAAGCGCCATAGATGCAGCGATTTTGAACGCCATCTCAGAGGAGTCAACATCATGGTAAGATCCGTCAACTAATGCAGCTTTAATGTCAACTAGTGGATAACCAGCTAGTACACCATTTTTAAGTGCATCTTCAAGACCTGCTCCTACAGCTGGGATGTATTCACGTGGAACTACACCACCGACGATCTTGTTTTCGAATTCGAATCCTTTACCTTCTTCATTAGGTTCAAACTCAATCCAAACGTGACCGAATTGTCCACGACCACCAGATTGACGAGCGAACTTACCTTCAACTTTCGCAGCAGCGCGGAAAGTCTCACGGTATGCTACCTGAGGAGCACCAACGTTTGCTTCCACTTTGAATTCACGGCGCATACGGTCAACGATGATATCAAGGTGAAGTTCACCCATACCAGCAATGATTGTTTGGCCAGTTTCTTGGTCAGTGTGAGCACGGAATGTTGGATCTTCTTCAGAAAGCTTAGATAATGCTGTACCCATTTTATCTTGGTCAGCTTTAGATTTTGGTTCGATAGCTACAGAGATAACTGGCTCTGGGAATTCCATAGACTCAAGGATAACAAGGCTCTTCTCGTCACAAAGAGTATCACCAGTAGTAGTATCTTTTAAACCTACAGCAGCAGCGATGTCACCAGCGTAAACTGTTGAGATCTCTTCACGGCTGTTAGCGTGCATTTGTAGGATACGACCTACACGCTCACGCTTACCTTTAGTTGAGTTTTTCACGTATGATCCAGAGTTTAACACACCAGAGTACACACGGAAGAACGTTAATTTACCAACGTAAGGGTCAGTCATGATTTTGAATGCTAGAGCTGCGAATGGCTCTTCATCGCTAGACTTACGTTCTACTTCTTCATCTGTATCCGGAAGAGTACCTTTAATAGCAGGTACGTCTAGTGGAGATGGTAGGTAGTCGATAACTGCATCTAACAGAATTTGAACACCTTTGTTTTTGAATGCAGAACCACAGATTACTGGGAAGAATTCAACAGAAGTTGTAGCCTTACGGATACCAGCTTTAAGCTCTTCTACAGTGATTTCTTCACCTTCCAGGTACTTCATCATCATTTCTTCATCAAGCTCAGCTACCGCTTCGATAAGTTTTCCACGGTATTCTTCAGCTAGTTCTTTATGCTCTTCAGGAATTTCGATACGTTGAATATCTGTCCCTAAATCGTTACCGTACATGTAAGCACATTCTTCAACAAGGTCAATGATACCATTGAACTCATCTTCAGCCCCGATTGGTAACTGAATTGGATGTGCGTTTGCTTGTAAACGATCGTGGATTGTTCCTACAGAGTATAAGAAATCTGCACCGATCTTATCCATTTTATTAACGAATACGATACGAGGTACGCCGTAAGTAGTAGCCTGACGCCAAACAGTTTCTGTTTGTGGTTCTACACCAGATTGTGCATCAAGTACTGCTACTGCGCCATCAAGTACGCGTAAAGAACGTTCTACTTCTACTGTGAAGTCTACGTGTCCTGGAGTGTCAATGATGTTTACACGGTGACCTTTCCATTGAGCTGTAGTTGCAGCAGAAGTAATTGTGATACCACGCTCTTGCTCTTGCTCCATCCAGTCCATCTGAGATGCACCTTCATGAGTTTCACCGATTTTATGAATACGACCTGTATAGTACAGGATACGCTCAGTTGCTGTTGTTTTACCAGCATCGATGTGAGCCATGATACCAATATTACGAGTGTTTTCTAAAGAGAACTCTCTTGCCATTTGGTGTCTTGCTCCTTCCATATATGGATTGGATTATTTTATTTTAAGTAGCAAAAAAGCCACTTTATTTTGTTACATATGTCAGTATGTCTAGTACCCTCATTATGTAAAACGAGCGCCCATTGAAAGGGAGAGGCACTCTCCCTCTCCACACTTCCATAAGCGACAAATAAAGCGGTTTATGCTTACATTTATTTTACGTTGAATCCTACCAACGGTAATGAGCAAATGCTTTGTTAGCTTCTGCCATTTTATGAGTGTCTTCACGTTTCTTAACAGATGCACCAGCGTTGTTAGCTGCATCTAAGATTTCGTTAGCAAGACGCTCTTCCATAGTTTTTTCACCACGAAGACGAGCGTAGTTTACTAACCAGCGAAGACCTAAAGTTGTACGGCGTTCTGGACGAACCTCAACTGGAACTTGGTAGTTAGCACCACCAACACGACGAGCGCGTACTTCAAGAACAGGCATGATGTTCTTAAGAGCTTGCTCGAATACTTCCATTGGTTCTTTACCAGTACGTTCACTAACGATATCGAACGCATTATAAAGAATTGTTTGAGATTTACCTTTTTTACCGTCAACCATCATTTTGTTGATTAGACGCGTTACTAGTTTAGAATTATACATTGGATCTGGTAACACGTCACGTTTCACAACAGGTCCTTTACGAGGCATATTGAGTTCCTCCTTTCATTTTAAAATTATTATTTTTTAGCAGGTTTTGGTCTCTTAGTACCATATTTAGAACGTCCTTGCATACGTTTGTCAACACCAGCTGTGTCAAGCGCACCACGAACGATGTGGTAACGTACCCCCGGTAAATCCTTTACACGACCACCGCGAATTAATACTACGCTATGCTCTTGTAGGTTATGACCGATACCTGGGATGTAAGCAGTAACCTCGATACCATTTGTTAAACGTACACGAGCGTATTTACGTAACGCTGAGTTTGGTTTCTTTGGAGTCATTGTACCAACACGAGTACATACACCACGTTTTTGAGGTGCAGAGATATCAGTTGATTTTTTCTTTAAAGAGTTGAAACCTTTGTTTAACGCAGGTGATTTAGATTTCCATACTTTATCAGTACGACCATTTCTCACTAATTGGTTAATAGTAGGCATTTGATTTATCCTCCCTTCGCATGTTTGTATGACCACATATCCAGGTGGTTCATTATTAGTTGAAAACAAAGTTTTTGCAAGGGAGAGCAAATGCTCTCTCCTCACAAAAACAGTTTTAACTTATTATTCCTATTGCTGAAGCTCCCACTTGAATCCCCGAAGCTTTCCCAAGCTTACGAACTGATTCAACTTTGGTTATGGGCACGTTATGTTGTAGCGCAGTGCGAGTAATAACATGGGTTAACCGCATGTCAGCATCCTCTGCAATGACAACTTCTTTAACTGTACCATTTTTGATTGCTTCCAATGTTCGTTTATGACCAACGACTACATTTTCAGCATTTGATACTTTTTGATAAGACATATACATATCCTCCAAAGCATCGTTCAGGAGCAACCTTGCTTATAGTAACATTTTGACTCATACAATGTCAACTAGGATTATCTGTTTTTATACAAAATTTACGACGGAAAATTTTACTGTTCCACGTAAACTTCATCGTTTTCCACGTTCATGTCATCTTGTTTTGTTTTAACAAGATCAACTTTACGATAACGATTCATACCAGTTCCAGCCGGAACAAGTTTACCGATAATAACATTCTCTTTCAATCCTAGAAGCTCATCGCGCTTGCCTTTAATTGCTGCATCTGTTAGAACGCGAGTTGTTTCTTGGAACGACGCTGCAGATAAGAATGAATCTGTTTCAAGTGAAGCTTTTGTAATACCAAGAAGTACTGGTCTTGCTGTTGCAGGTTGTTTACCTTTAAGCAACACTTTTGCATTCGCATCAGTAAACTGATGAATATCCAGCAATGTTCCTGGTAACACATCTGTTTCACCAGCATCAATTACACGAACTTTACGAAGCATTTGGCGAACCATTACCTCTACGTGTTTGTCACCAATTTCTACCCCTTGCATACGGTATACTTTTTGAACTTCGCGTAGTAAGTATTCTTGAACCGCTGTAATGTCCGTTACTTTTAGTAATTCTTTCGGATCAATAGAACCTTCTGTTAACTCTTTTCCGTGACCAATTGGCTGTCCTGGAGCTACTTTCAGACGAGCACCATAAGGAATTGCATATGTGCGAGCTTCAACCTCACCTTGTACAACTACCTCTTGACGATCTTTAACATCGTTGACCGCCGCGATAACACCGTCGATTTCACTGATAACTGCCTGACCTTTCGGGTTACGAGCTTCGAAGATCTCTTGGATACGAGGTAAACCTTGTGTGATATCATCTCCGGCAACCCCACCTGTATGGAATGTACGCATCGTTAACTGTGTACCTGGCTCACCGATAGATTGAGCTGCGATAATACCTACCGCTTCTCCTACTTCTACGTCTGTACCAGTAGCTAAGTTGCGACCGTAACATTTCTTACATACACCGTGGCGAGTGTTACATGTGAACGCTGAACGGATATTTACCGTTTCAACACCTGAGTTTTCAACGATATGAGCGATATCTTCGGTAATTAATTCATTTTCACGAACTAATACTTCACCTGTTTCAGGGTGTTTTACAGTTTTTCTTGCAAAACGTCCTACAAGACGATCATATAATGACTCGATTACTTCATTACCCTCTTTAATCGCACCGATTAATAAACCACGATCTGTTCCACAATCGTCTTCACGAACGATAACATCTTGTGCAACGTCTACAAGACGACGTGTTAAGTAACCAGAATCGGCAGTCTTAAGTGCTGTATCGGCAAGACCTTTACGCGCACCGTGCGTAGAGATGAAGTACTCAAGTACTGTTAAACCTTCACGGAAACTTGACTTGATTGGAAGTTCAATGATACGACCAGATGGGTTGGCCATCAGACCACGCATACCAGCAAGCTGAGTGAAATTCGATGCGTTACCACGGGCACCAGAGTCACTCATCATGAAGATTGGGTTGCGTTTATTCAAGGATTTCATCAATTTTCCTTGGATAACATCTTTTGCATTACTCCAAATAGAGATAACGCGATCGTAACGTTCTTCTTCCGTGATTAAACCGCGACGGAATTGTTTAATTACTTTATCTACTTTTGCTTGTGCTTCGTGGAGAATTTCATCTTTTTCACCTAATACAAGAATATCCGCTACCCCAACTGTAATACCAGCTTTTGTAGAATATTTGAATCCTAAGTTCTTCATACGGTCAAGCATGCGAGACGTTTCTGTAATCTGGAAACGTTTAAACACTTCCGCAATGATGTTACCAAGGATTTTCTTGCTAAATGGCGCCACTTCTTCGCGACTAGCAATAATTTCTTTAATGTTCGCACCTTTTTCAACGAAGTATTTCGCTGGTGTTTCTTTTTCAAGGTTTGAATTTGTTGGTTCGTTAATATAAGGGAACGACTTCGGTAAGATTTCGTTAAATATTAATTTACCAACTGTTGTTAATAGAAGCTTGCCTTTTTGCTCTTCAGTAAATGTTTCATTGTTGTTCACTGAGTTTGCAGCAACAGCGACACGAGTATGAAGATGTACATATCCGTTTTGATACGCAAGCAATGCTTCATTTGCATCTTTGAACACCATACCTTCACCAATTGCACCCTCACGCTCAAGTGTTAAGTAATAGTTACCTAATACCATATCCTGAGATGGTGTAACAACTGGTTTTCCATCTTTCGGGTTCAAGATGTTTTGTGCTGCTAACATAAGAAGACGAGCTTCCGCTTGTGCTTCTGATGATAACGGAACGTGAACCGCCATTTGGTCACCATCAAAGTCCGCGTTGTATGCAGTACACACAAGTGGATGAAGACGGATTGCGCGTCCTTCTACTAATGTAGGTTCGAACGCTTGGATACCAAGACGGTGAAGCGTTGGTGCACGGTTTAGAAGTACTGGATGTTCTTTAATTACAGATTCTAAAACATCCCAAACTTCAGGGTGTACACGCTCGATTTTACGTTTTGCACTCTTAATGTTATGTGCTAATCCTTTTTCCACTAAATCTTTCATAACGAAAGGTTTGAACAATTCAAGTGCCATCTCTTTCGGTAATCCACATTGATACATTTTTAAGTTCGGTCCTACAACGATAACCGAACGACCAGAGTAGTCAACACGTTTACCCAATAAGTTTTGACGGAAACGTCCTTGTTTACCTTTTAGCATGTGTGATAGTGATTTTAATGGACGGTTACCTGGTCCAGTAACTGGACGGCCACGACGACCATTATCGATTAATGCGTCTACAGCCTCTTGTAACATACGTTTTTCGTTTTGAACAATGATGCTTGGTGCACCTAAGTCCAATAGACGTTTTAAACGGTTGTTACGGTTAATTACACGACGATATAAATCGTTTAAGTCAGAAGTTGCAAAACGTCCACCATCTAACTGTACCATTGGGCGTAGTTCTGGCGGAATAACTGGAAGAACATCTAAGATCATCCAAGATGGCTCATTCCCAGAGTTACGGAACGCTTCTAATACCTCTAGACGTTTAATAGCACGAGTACGACGTTGTCCTTGTGCTGTTTTTAATTCTTCTTTTAAGAAGTCTACTTCTTTATCTAAATCGATGTCTTGTAATAGCTTCTTAATCGCTTCTGCACCCATAGCAGCTTGGAACGTGCTGCCATATCGGTCACGATATGCACGGTATTCTTTTTCAGAAAGCAATTGCTTCTTATCAAGTGGTGTATCCCCACTTTCTGTTACAACATAAGAAGCGAAATAAATTACTTCTTCAAGCGCGCGAGGGGACATGTCTAAGACAAGTCCCATGCGGCTCGGGATACCTTTGAAATACCAAATATGAGATACAGGAGCAGCTAATTCGATATGGCCCATACGTTCACGACGTACTTTCGCACGCGTTACTTCTACGCCACATCGATCACAAACTACACCTTTATAACGTACACGTTTATATTTTCCGCAATGACATTCCCAGTCCTTTTGTGGTCCGAAAATACGCTCACAGAACAAGCCGTCTTTTTCAGGCTTTAACGTACGATAATTAATTGTTTCTGGTTTCTTAACTTCACCGTATGACCAAGAACGAATCTTGTCAGGCGAAGCAAGTCCAATCTTCATATATTCAAAGTTATTTACATCTATCAAGGGGCCTACCTCCCTTTTAGTCTACAGGTTATCCCAATTATTCCTTAGTTGTCTCAACTTCGATGTTTAATTTATCTGCTGATTGATGATCATCATCATCTTCCGTATCACGCATTTCAATTTCTGTATCGTCGCTAGACATCATTTTAACGTCCATACCTAAGCTTTGTAATTCTTTAATCAATACTTTGAATGACTCTGGAACGCCTGGTTCTGGAACGTTTTCGCCTTTGACAATCGCTTCGTACGTCTTAACGCGGCCGACAACATCATCCGACTTCACAGTTAAGATTTCTTGAAGAGTATAAGCAGCACCATAAGCTTCAAGTGCCCAAACCTCCATCTCACCGAAACGTTGTCCACCGAATTGTGCTTTACCTCCAAGAGGTTGTTGCGTTACAAGTGAGTATGGTCCAGTAGAACGAGCATGAAGTTTATCGTCAACCATGTGCGCAAGTTTGATCATATACATGACACCAACAGATACACGGTTGTCGAATGGCTCACCAGTACGTCCATCATATAGGATCGTTTTCGCGTCATTCGCCATACCAGCTTCCTCGATTGTACCCCATACATCTTCCTCACGAGCACCATCGAATACTGGTGTTGCAACGTGGATACCAAGGTATCTTGCTGCCATACCAAGATGAAGCTCTAATACCTGACCGATATTCATACGAGATGGTACCCCTAATGGGTTTAACATGATATCGATCGGCGTACCGTCTGGTAAGTACGGCATATCTTCTTCCGGTAAAATACGGGAGATAACACCTTTGTTACCGTGACGACCAGCCATCTTGTCACCTTCAGAAATTTTACGTTTTTGAACGATATATGCACGTACAAGTTGGTTTACACCTGGTGGCAACTCGTCGCCATCTTCACGGTTAAATACTTTTACGTCTAAGATAATACCGCCACCACCGTGTGGTACACGTAGTGATGTATCACGTACTTCACGTGCTTTCTCACCGAAGATTGCATGTAATAAACGTTCTTCTGCTGTTAATTCTGTTACACCTTTTGGCGTTACTTTACCAACAAGTAGATCTCCGTCTTTTACTTCAGCACCGATGCGAATAATACCACGCTCGTCAAGGTTGCGAAGTGCATCTTCCCCAACGTTCGGGATATCACGTGTGATTTCTTCTGGTCCGAGTTTCGTATCACGAGCTTCTGATTCATATTCTTCAATATGGATAGAAGTGTACACATCATCTTTTACAAGGCGCTCACTCATAATGATCGCATCCTCGTAGTTATAACCATCCCATGTCATGAAGCCAACAAGCACGTTACGTCCAAGTGCTAGTTCACCTTTTTCCATAGAAGGACCATCAGCAAGGATTTCACCTTTTACAACTTCATCGCCAACACTTACGATTGGACGTTGGTTGTAACAAGTTCCTTGGTTAGAACGAATGAATTTCAACATTTTGTAGCGATCTAAGTCGCCTTTTACTTTTTGACCGTCAACTTCTACATAACGACGTACCCAAACTTCACGTGCTTCTACGCGTTCAACGATACCAGGGTGTTTACAGATTACTGCGGCACCTGAGTCTTTTGCTGATACGTACTCCATACCTGTACCTACAATTGGAGATTCCGGATTCATTAACGGAACCGCCTGACGTTGCATGTTCGCACCCATAAGTGCACGGTTGGAGTCATCGTTTTCTAAGAACGGAATACAAGCTGTCGCTGCCGACACTACTTGCTTTGGAGATACATCCATGTAGTCGATGCGTTCTCTATTTGTGACAATGTTTTCACCACGGAAACGAGCTACGATATCTTCATCAAGGAATTCCCCTTCTTCAGATAATTTCATATTCGCTTGGGCTACAACATAATTATCTTCTTCGTCTGCTGTTAAGTAATCAACATGGCCCGTTACACGACCAGTTTCTGGATCAACACGACGGTATGGTGTTTCAATGAAACCAAACTCATTTACTTTCGCGAACGAAGATAATGAGTTGATCAAACCGATGTTTGGTCCCTCTGGCGTTTCGATTGGACACATACGACCATAGTGTGAGTAGTGAACGTCACGCACTTCAAAGCCTGCGCGCTCACGCGTTAAACCACCAGGTCCTAATGCAGATAGTCTTCGTTTGTGTGTTAACTCTGCTAATGGGTTTGTTTGGTCCATGAACTGAGATAACTGAGAACTTCCGAAGAACTCTTTAATAGATGCAATAACTGGGCGAATGTTAATTAACGCTTGCGGTGTAATTGCATTTGTATCTTGAATCGACATTCTCTCACGAACAACACGTTCCATACGAGAAAGACCGATACGGAATTGGTTTTGTAATAACTCTCCTACAGAGCGCAGACGACGATTTCCTAAATGGTCAATATCATCTGTGTCCCCTACTTTATATAGTAGGTTAAAGAAGTAACTAATAGAAGCAAGAATATCACCTGGTGTAATGTGTTTTACATCACGAGTGATGTTTGCATTCCCAATTACATTGATAGAACGTTCACCGTCTGACTCCGGAGCATAAATCTTAATAGATTGCAGCTCAACATCGCCTTCTACCACTCCACCCATTGGCTTCGCTGTTTTGAATCCAATGTTTTTCTCTAAGTAAGGTAAAATGCGATCTAGTGTACGACGATCTAAGACTGTTCCTTCTGCCGCTAAAATTTCTCCAGTTTCTGGATCTACTAACGTTTCAGCTAAGCGTTGGTTAAACAATCTGTTTTTAATGTGTAGCTTTTTGTTGATCTTATAGCGACCTACATTTGCTAAATCGTAGCGCTTTGGATCAAAGAAACGCGAAACAAGCAAGCTTTTTGCATTTTCTACTGTTGGTGGTTCACCTGGGCGTAGACGCTCATAAATTTCAAGCAATGCTTTTTCTGTGCTGTCTGTGTTGTCTTTTTCTAGCGTATTGCTTAAGTATTCGTTATCACCTAAAAGCTCGGTGATTTCTTGATCAGAGCCAAACCCTAATGCGCGTAACAAAACAGTTACAGGAAGTTTACGCGTACGGTCAATACGCACATATACAACATCCTTAGCATCTGTTTCATACTCTAACCAAGCTCCGCGGTTTGGAATTACAGTAGCAGTAAAACCACGTTTTCCGTTTTTATCCACTTTGCCACTATAGTATACGCTTGGAGAGCGAACTAACTGGGAAACGATAACACGTTCTGCACCGTTAATTACGAATGTTCCAGTCTCTGTCATGAGTGGGAAATCTCCCATGAACACATCTTGTTCTTTTACTTCACCAGTTTCTTTGTTGATTAGACGAACTTTCACACGAAGTGGTGCTGCATACGTCACATCACGCTCTTTGCATTCTTCTACAGAGTATTTCGGTTCACCTAAACTGTAGTCGATAAATTCAAGCGATAGATTTCCCGTAAAGTCTTCAATCGGAGAAATGTCTTGGAACATTTCTCGCAAACCCTCATCAAGAAACCACTGATAAGAAGAGGTTTGAATTTCGATAAGATTTGGTAACTCTAATACTTCACTAATACGGGCATAACTTCTTCGTTGGCGGTGGCGTCCGTATTGAACTAGTTGACCTGTCAACTGCTTCACCCCTCAAATCATGAGTATTATAAATGCACAAAAAATTTGTGCAAAATCACAAATAAATACAGCTAACGCCAGTAGCGTAGCTTTTTTCTCTTAAAGATAGATACGTTGAGTCTTTCTACCTGCGCAAAAAAGAAAAATGGCTTCTATAAGAAAACCATCATTCTGTTTCATAATCTGCTGATTTTACTATCTTTTCCAAGAGAAGCAAAAATATACATCTTTCTCAACGCAGAAAATCATATATTGGCATTGTATAATGTTAACATAGCCAAAAATAACCGTCAACGTTTTTTTGATTTTATGATATAATATCCTTTTCTCTTTTCTACAACCTCAGCTTCAGAAAATGTTTCCTCTAGTTTTTTAAGCGCAGATGGTGCACCTTGTTTCTTTTGAATAACAATCCAAAGCTCCCCACCTGGTACTAGATGATCCACAGCCTTTTCTAAGATCTCATGCACGATATGCTTACCTGCACGAATTGGAGGATTAGATAGAATAGCAGCATACTTGCCGTCTACATTTTCATAGACGCTACTTTGAAAAATGCGGACGTTATCGATTTTGTTATTAGCAGCATTTTCTTTTGCAAGTCCAAGTGCCCTTTCATTCACATCCACCATGTGAACACTACGCTCTTGAAACTCTTTTGCCAACGACAAACCGATTGGACCGTATCCACATCCCACGTCTAATACATCACCTTTAATATCCGGCATTTGAAACGCTTCAATTAAAAGACGAGAACCAAAGTCCACCTCGTTTTTCGAAAACACCCCATGATCAGATAAGAAAATAAATTGATTTCCTCTCAATGTATACTCCCATCGTTTACGATCACTTTTACTAGAAGGGTCATTAGAAAAATAATGGTCTGCCACGTGGCCACCTCTTTTCTTTACAGTTAAAAAAAAAGCTCGCATGAGAGCGAGCTTTTTTATAGCTTCAAAAGTTAATTACTTAACTTCTACAGAAGCGCCAACTTCTTCAAGTTTAGCTTTGATTTCTTCAGCTTCTTCTTTAGAAGCGCCTTCTTTAACTGCTTTTGGAGTGTTGTCAACTACTTCTTTAGCTTCTTTTAAGCCAAGACCAGTGATTTCACGAACAACTTTGATAACTTTGATTTTTTGTGCGCCTGCGCTAGCAAGTACAACATCAAATTCAGTTTGCTCAGCAGCAGCTTCACCAGCGCCACCAGCTACAGCTACAGGAGCAGCAGCAGTTACGCCGAATTCTTCCTCGATAGCTTTTACTAAGTCGTTAAGTTCTAATACAGTCATAGATTTAACTGCTTCAATGATTTGTTCTTTAGTCATTGTAAATATCCTCCCTTAAATAGGTTTGTATTGTTTTATCGATAACACGTAATTATCTTTTAAAAAATTAAGCGCCTTGCTCTTCCTTTTGATCTGCAACTGCTTTAGTAGCAAGTGCAAGGTTACGGATTGGAGCTTGAAGAACGCTAAGAAGCATAGAAAGTAAGCCTTCACGTGATGGAAGAGTAGCGATAGCTTTAACCTCATCAAGTGTTACAAGTTTACCTTCGATCACGCCTGCTTTAATTTCTAAAGCTTCATGATTTTTAGCGAAGTCGTTTAATACTTTCGCAGGAGCAACTACATCCTCGTTACTGAACGCGATTGCGTTTGGTCCTGTTAAGAATTCGTTTAACTCAGCCATTTCAACAGACTCTGCAGCACGACGAGTTAAAGAGTTTTTGTAAACTTTGAACTCAACGCCAGCCTCACGTAAGTTTTTACGTAATTCAGTTGCCTCAGATACTGTTAAACCACGGTAGTCAACAACGATTGTAGATTTACTTTCGCGAAGTTTATCAGCGATTTCAGTTACAACTTGTTGTTTAGTTTCGATTGCTTTGCTCATGTTATTACACCTCCTGTAGATTATATAGAAGATGTACCGAAAGTGCACTAAAAACCTCCATGCCCAGTTGTAGACATGGAGGCATATAGTCACAGAAAAAAATTCCGCTTCGTATATTAACACCTAGGTGGGAAATTAAGCCAAATTGGCACCCACTGTCTACGGTACACTATTTAAATTCACAACATAAATGATTATATTAAAACTTCTTTATGAAGTCAACTTCCAATTTTTACGCGATTGTAGAAACGTCTACACGTACGCCAGGTCCCATTGTAGAAGCAACAGTTGCATTCTTCATGTAAGTACCTTTTGCAGCAGCTGGTTTAGCTTTTACTAGCGTATCAGCAATTGTTTTGAAGTTTTCTACTAATTTAGCATCTTCGAAAGATACTTTACCGATTGGAACATGGATGTTACCAGCTTTATCAACGCGGTATTCAACTTTACCAGCTTTGATTTCGTTAACAGCTTTTGTTACATCGAAAGTAACTGTTCCAGTTTTAGGGTTTGGCATTAAACCTTTAGGTCCTAATACACGACCAAGTTTACCAACTTCACCCATCATGTCAGGAGTTGCTACTACTACATCGAAATCGAACCAACCTTGTTGGATTTTACCGATGTAATCAGTATCGCCTACGAAGTCAGCGCCAGCAGCTTCAGCTTCTTTTGCTTTTTCGCCTTTAGCGAATACTAATACACGTTGTACTTTACCAGTACCGTGCGGAAGAACAACTGCACCACGAATTTGTTGGTCAGCTTTCTTAGGGTCAACACCTAAACGGAATGCAGCTTCTACAGTTGCATCAAATTTAGCTGTGTTTGTTTTCTTTACTAATTCTACTGCTTCTGTTGCAGAGTAAGCAGTTGCACGATCAACAAGCTTTGCAGCTTCTACGTACTTTTTACCTCTTTTAGCCATGTTTATTTCCTCCTTGAATGTGGTTTTAGCGGAATAACCTCCCACGTTTACGCCTTCGTTTCGGGAATCCCCTGAGGATGTGCGCCCATCCATTTATTTAAAAACGATACTCATTTACGATAATAAAGGTTGCGAATTGGAATTCCAGACCCGCAACCTTTTTTACAAAAAAACAAATCGAATTAGTCTTCGATAACGATACCCATACTGCGCGCAGTACCTTCAACCATACGCATTGCAGCTTCTACGCTAGCAGCGTTTAGGTCAGGCATTTTTGTTTCAGCGATTTCGCGTACTTTATCACGCTTAACAGTTGCCACTTTATTACGGTTTGGTTCACCAGAACCAGACTCGATACCAGCTACTTTCTTAAGAAGAACAGCAGCAGGAGGAGTTTTAGTAATGAAAGTGAATGAACGGTCTTCGAATACCGTAATTTCAACAGGAATGATAAGACCAGCTTGATCTGCTGTACGAGCGTTGAACTCTTTACAGAAGCCCATGATGTTAACACCCGCTTGTCCTAATGCTGGACCAACTGGTGGAGCTGGGTTAGCTTTACCTGCAGGAATTTGAAGTTTTACCATTTTAATTACCTTTTTAGCCACGAGACACACCTCCTTAAGTCCGTGATGTGGTCAATTGGGCAGTGATTTGCCCTCCCACTTCATATTTTATCTGTAACGATAAAATCTTTTTCAAAAAACGTCTCCGTTACCGAAGACGTACTGACTTAAAAGATATTATCACTTTTTACAATTCATTTCAAGTTTCATTTTATAATTTTTCAATTTGATGGAAATCCAGCTCGACCGGTGTTTCACGACCAAACATATCTACAAGCACTCTTACCTTTTGCTTTTCCATGTCAATCTCTTCGATTACGCCTGTATAGTTCGCGAATGGCCCTTCATTTACACGTACTGTTTCATGAAGTTCAAAGTCGAAATCAACCACTTCATTGTCCATTCCCATATGCTTCATAATGGTAACAACTTCCTCCTCTAATAAAGGAGATGGTTTTGAACCTGATCCAGAAGATCCAACAAAACCTGTTACGCCCGGTGTATTACGAACAACATACCAAGAATCATCAGTCATAATTAGTTCAACTAATACATAACCTGGGAATACTTTTCTCTTTGTTAATTTTTCTTTTCCGTTCTTCATTTCTACTTCTACTTCTTCCGGAACAACAACACGGAAAATTTTATCTTGCATTCCCATTGATTCTACACGTTTCTCTAGGTTTGCTTTTACTTTATTTTCATATCCAGAATAAGTATGGACAACATACCAACTTTTTTCCATTCATTTAGGACGAGCGTCCTTCCCTCCCTGACGTACATTTTTTTGTGCAAATGAAAAAACCCGTTCATCGGGCTTTTACACAGTTCGTATAAATAACATTATATCATGGATAAGTGCTTCTTATTCAAGAATTAACCAAGAATTAACCGAATTAAAGAAGAAATACCCATGTCAACTACTGCAAAGAAAATTGCAAAAAACACAACTGTCGCAATAACGGTAGCTGTCGAACGGAGTAATTCATCTTTCTTAGGCCAACTTACTTTTTTCATTTCGCGACCTACATCGCCGAAAAAGTTCGTCAAACGCATTTACGGGACCTCCAATGTATTGTTTCAATTATTTATTTTGTTTCCTTATGAACTGTATGCATATTGCATGTTTTACAAAATTTCTTTATCTCAAGTCGCTCTACCGAGCTCGTATCTTTCATTGTGGAGTAGTTTCGATTCTTACACTCTTCACATGAGAGTACAACTTTTTTCCTCATTTGTTACACCAACCTTGTAACATTATGTCCCTAAAAATGTATCATAAAATAAAAGACAATGTCAATGACATGCCGCTTACTACCTTACAAAAAGAAAGCAGGAGAATCATTTTCCCCTGCGACATATACTATGAGTTCAAAGTTGTATTTTCTCTCATCTCCATATATCGTTCAAGCTTTCTTTTCACACGTTGCAGAGCATTATCAATAGACTTCACGTGTCTATTTAACTGTTCTGAAATCTCTTGATAAGAACGACCATCTAAGTATAAAGAAAGAACTTTTCTTTCTAAATCGCTTAACAATTCAGATATTTTTAGCTCTATGTCGGTATATTCTTCCTGACTAATAATCATCTCTTCAGGATCAGTCACCTTTGCTTCTGAAATAACATCTAATAGCGTACGATCAGATTCCTCATCGTAAATCGGTTTGTCTAAAGAAACATATGAATTTAAAGGAATATGTTTTTGCCTCGTCGCTGTCTTAATAGCAGTAATAATTTGACGAGTAATACATAATTCAGCAAACGCTTTAAAAGAAGATAACTTGTCCTCTTTATAATCACGAATTGCTTTAAATAATCCAATCATACCTTCTTGAACAATATCCTCCCGATCGGCACCTACTAAAAAATACGATCTTGATTTTGCGCGAACAAAGTTCTTGTACTTATGAATTAAGTATTCAAGAGCATCAATATTACCTTTTCGAACTAACTCAACTATTGCCTCATCCTCTAAATCGCGAAACGTAACGTTGTTGGTACTTACGAAGCCTGTTTCCACTCTGATCCCTCCGACCGCTATTTATTTAGAAATATTATACAGTAAGCGCTTGAAGAGCGTCAATGCTTCAACGCTCTCCTCGTCTCAATTTTTCTAATTTTTCTGTAATATCCTTACTAAATATCGTTCGCATAGCTGGTTGTTTCGCTTTTACCTCTTGCGTTTGATGGCGCACTTGTTGTTCCATTGCCTGTACCTCTATTTCTAGTTCACGGGCTGACTTCCTAAGCGCTCCTTGTGCAAAAATAACCCACTGCTCCGTATAATCAGAAGTCGCAACATAAATTTGTGTATTAATGTTGCGAAGTTCAATCGCGAGCTGTTCAATTTTTTCATCAGCGGTTTGATTTTTTCTTGTGAAAATAACTTCAACACGCGATTGCTTCATCTTCTTTTCAATACCTTGAACTGTATAAGCATCAAATACAATCATTACTCTTGTTCCTGTGTAACCTTGATAATCCGCCATCTTATCAATTAGCGCGTCTCTTGATGCCTGTAAATCTACATCCCTCAATTTTTTCAAGTCTCTCCAAGCCCCAATAACGTTGTAACCATCAACGATTAAGATATCATTCATTTTCACTCACCAATTTGGTGACGTTTACGATATACCTCATACATTAACAGACTTGCAGCTACTGAAGCATTTAAGGATGTAACTTTACCAACCATCGGTAAGTTGATTAAGAAATCACATTTTTCACCAATAATACGGCTCATACCTTTTCCTTCACTGCCAATTACTAATCCAATCGGCATATTACCATCTAAATTACGGTAATCTGTTTTCCCTCTTGCATCTGTACCCGCAATCCAAAGACCACGCTCTTTTAAATCATCAATTGTTCGAGATAAGTTTGTCACACGAGCAACAGGAATATATTCAATTGCTCCTGTGGAAGCTTTTGCAACTGATGCTGTAAGACCGACAGCCCTTCTTTTCGGGATAATAATTCCATGAGCACCTGTTGCATCTGCCGTACGCATAATAGAACCTAAGTTATGAGGATCTTCAATTTCATCTAGAATTAAGAAGAACGGATCTTCATTACGTTTAGCGGCCACTTCAAATAAATCCTCTAATTCTGCATATTGATATGCCGCTACCTGTGCAATTACCCCTTGGTGGTTCCCCTCAACAAGTTGGTCTAACTTTTTCTTTGGTGCATGTTGCAAAATAATTTTATTCTCTTTTGCTAATGCTAATACGATTTGTACTTGTCCTTTAGCGGCACCTTCTGCAATCCAAATTTTATTAATATCTCTTCCTGATCGTAACGCTTCAATTACAGGGTTACGTCCGATAATATATTCACTACTCATATTGATGTGCCCCCTTCCTTCGCTTCTAAAACATCAATTGCTTTATATACAAGTTCTTCTAATCTTTCGCTATTGTTCAATAAGTAATGGTACCCAAGCAATGCCTCAAAAGCAGTGCTATAGCGATATGTTTGCACATCTGTATTTTTAGGAACAGAACCCGAATTTGCATTACGCCCTCTTCTTAAGACTGCTTCTTCTTCCTCTGTCAAAAATGCTGTTTCTAGTAAATGATAAACAACTTTCGCTTGTGCTTTCGCCGAAACAAAGCTTGTCCCTAAACGATGTAATTGGTTAGGACGAACCGTTCCTTTTTGAAGGAGGTGATAGCGGATATATTGTTCATATACCGCATCACCCATATATGCTAACGCTAAGCTGTTTAATTGCTTTGCATCAATCATGTTTATCCTCTTTTCCATCTTGTACCTTGAGCGGTATCTTCTAAAATAATATTACGCTCTTTTAAATCATCACGAATTTGATCAGACAGTGCAAAGTCGCGGTTTTTACGAGCATCAATACGCTTTTGAATTAATGCCTCAATCTCTTCATCAAGCAATTCTTCTTTTGTTAACTCTAATCCTAAAATATCAAATAACGTTTCAAACTGTTTTACATACGCCTCAATTACAGCTTTTGCTGTATGTTCTTCCAATAGATATTGATTTGCATGGTTTGCTAAATTATATAACTCAGTTATCGCATTTGCTGTATTAAAATCATCGTTCATCGCTTCTTCAAACGCTAACTGGAATTTCTCTATTTCAACTAACCATTTTTCATTATGGCCTGTTAAATCTGTGCTACTTTCCATACGGTGCTTTAAGTTACCATATGCTGTTTTAATACGCTCTAATCCATTATTCGTACTCTGTAATAACTCTTCACTAAAGTTAATTGGGTGACGATAGTGTACAGATAACATAAAGAAACGAATTAACTGCGGATCATATTGCTTAATAATGTCATGAACTAAAATGAAGTTCCCTAATGATTTAGACATTTTTTCATTGTTAATATTAATATATCCATTATGCATCCAGTAACGTGCAAATGTTTTCCCAGTCAACGCTTCTGATTGAGCAATCTCATTTTCATGGTGAGGGAAGGCTAAATCTTGCCCACCAGCATGAATATCAATTGTATCACCTAAATATTTACGCGCCATTGCGGAGCATTCAATGTGCCATCCTGGACGGCCTTTCCCCCAAGGGCTCTCCCAAAAGATTTCGCCTTCCTTTGCTGACTTCCATAAAGCAAAATCTAGTGGGTCTTGTTTCTTTTCCCCAACTTCAATACGCGCACCATGGCGCAGGTCTGCAATCGGTTGATGAGACAATTTTCCGTAGCCCTCAAACTCTTTCGTTTTGTAATAAACATCGCCTTCAGACTCATATGCATATCCTTTTTTCACAAGTTCCTCAATAAACTCAATAATGATATCCATATTTTCTGTTACACGAGGATGAACTGTAGCGTGCTTGCAACCTAATGCAGTTACATCTTCAAAGTACGCTTCTACAAAGCGATCCGCAATTGTCGGAACATCTTCTCCTAATTCATTTGCCGCTTTAATTAACTTATCATCTACATCCGTAAAATTGGAGACATATTGCACTTCATACCCTTTATACTCTAGGTAGCGACGTACTGTATCAAATACCATAGGTGGCCTTGCATTTCCAATATGAATATAGTTGTATACTGTCGGTCCGCATACATACATCTTCACTTTACTTTCTTCTAAAGGAACAAACTCCTCTTTCTCACGCGTTAACGTATTATAAATGTGAATAGTCATTTTCATCCTTCCTTTCCACTTTTACTTCCAGTTGCTTTTTTAATTTCTCAAGTTCAGCTTCCATCACTTTTAATTTATCAAAAATCGGATCTGGAAGATCTGAATGGTTCAATTCTTGGCCTATCTTTACTCCATTTTGAATTACGACACGACCAGGTATACCTACAACTGTCGAATGCGCAGGAACTTCTTTCAATACAACAGATCCTGCACCAATTTTAGAATTCTCCCCAACTGTAATGGATCCGAGTACCTTTGCACCAGTTGCAATAAGTACGTTATCTTGGATTGTTGGATGCCTTTTTCCTTTTTCTTTCCCTGTACCACCTAATGTAACTCCTTGATAAATCGTTACATTGTCTCCAATTTCACATGTCTCCCCAATAACAACTCCCATACCATGGTCAATAAAAAAACGACGACCAATTGTTGCCCCTGGGTGAATTTCAATACCGGTAAAAAAACGACTAACTTGTGAAATCCAACGCGCAATAAAGAAAAAATTCCGTTTATAAAAAGCATGTGCAATTCGGTGTGCCCAAACCGCATGTAATCCAGAGTAAGTTAAAATGACCTCGAAATAACTTCGCGCCGCTGGATCTTGTTCAAAAACGACTTCAATATCTTCTCGAAGCCTCTTAAACATCGATGTCCCCTCCCCTTTATGGGCTACTTTTCCGAGTGAACCGGTTTATCACTAACTCTCTTACTTGTTACCTAGTCTTTATTCATCTATACAAAAACTTATACCGTACCTATTTACATGGTATAAAAAAAGACGCCTCTGTCAAATTGACAGAGACGCCTTATAAGCGCGGTTCCACTCTGTTTAGGCTTAAATAAAGCCTCAAACTCATCCATGATAACGGTTTATACCGCTCCTGCTTACTTTACGTTTCCCGAAACTCTTCGTTGTTCAGCAGAAGACTCGAAGGGGCATTTCAAAAGTCCGCTTATAAACCACTTCCAGCCAAAAGGTGGTTCTCTCTGTAAAAAGCCTGATTTTCTACTTCTCCTTCTCGTCGCTTTCCTTTATTCGGTTTTAAAGTATTCTTATTATATTTCTAAATTCGATAAATGTTAACCAATTACTTTACGAATACGATTTAAAACTTTTTCTTTTCCAAGAAGTGCAATTGCATTTGGAAGTTCTGGTCCATGTGTTTGGCCAGTAGTTGCAACACGAATTGGCATAAATAAGTTTTTACCTTTATGCCCCGTTTCTTTTTGAACAGCTTTAATTGCTTTCTTAATTGCCGCCGGTTCTACTTCCTCTAAAGCTTCTATTCCTGTTGCAAATGCGCGAAGTACTTCAGGTACTTGTTCACCTTTCAATACTTCTAGTCCTTCTTCTTCATAGTCTACATGATCTTTAAAGAACATTTCAGAAAGCTCTACAATTTCAGCTCCAAAACTCATTTGTTCATGGTATAAAGCAATTACATCACGAACCCAAGCTTGTTCTTGTTCACTTAAGTTTTCACTTACACGACCAGCTTTCACTAAATGCGGTAAGCTTAATGCAACAACAGCATCTAGATCTTGCTTTTTCATATATTGGTTGTTCATCCATTTAAGTTTTTGAGAATCGAATAATGCAGGTGATTTTGATAAACGAGCTGCATCAAACATTTCAATAAACTCATCTTTAGAGAAGATTTCTTCTTCTCCTACTGGTGACCAACCAAGTAATGCGATAAAGTTAAAGATCGCTTCTGGAAGATATCCAAGCTCTTTATATTGCTCAATAAATTGAATAATAGATTCATCGCGCTTACTTAATTTTTTACGACTCTCATTTACGATTAATGTCATATGACCAAACTGCGGGATATCCCATCCGAAAGCCTCATAAATCATCATTTGTTTCGGCGTGTTAGAAATATGATCATCACCACGAAGAACGTGTGTGATTTCCATTAAATGATCATCTACTGCTACCGCAAAGTTATAAGTTGGAATTCCATCTTTTTTCACGATAACGAAATCACCAAAATCATTTGAATGGAAAGCAACTTCATCTTTTACGATATCCTTAAATGTGTAGTCGCGTTCAGCTGGTACACGGAAACGAATACTTGGAATACGGCCTTCTGCTTCAAATTGTTTGATTTGTTCTTCTGTTAAATCACGGTGATTCCCTGCATAGCGAGGTGTTTCACCACGAGCGATCTGTCCTTCACGCTCTGCTTCTAATTCTTCTTCTGTCATGTAACATTTATAAGCTAAACCACGCTCTAGTAAATCTTCATATAACTTTTTATAAATATCTAAACGTTCTGTTTGGCGATATGGTCCATATTCACCACCAACATCAACACCTTCATCCCAGTCCATACCGAGCCATTTCAAGTATTTTAATTGGCTTTCTTCACCACCAGCAACGTTACGTTTTACATCAGTATCTTCAATACGAATAATAAACTTGCCATCTTGATGACGAGCAAATAAATAATTAAATAATGCCGTACGCGCATTTCCGATATGTAAGTGTCCTGTTGGACTTGGCGCATAGCGCACTCTCACTTGCTTTTCCATAATTGGTACACCTTCCATTCTTAATGTCAACACATTCTATAATTGTACACCAAAAAAATATGATTATCCATCTTACGAATCAAAAACAACTATTTTTTCTGTAATAATACAACGGCTTGAGAAGCAATTCCTTCTTCTCTCCCTGTAAATCCTAATTTTTCAGTGGTTGTCGCCTTCACATTCACATTATCGATAGAAGTTTCTAACAACTCACTAATGCGCTTACGCATACTTTCAATATGCGGGGCCATTTTTGGCTTCTGTGCAATAATTGTACAATCTAGATTCCCTAACTCGTACCCTTGCTCACGCACAAATTCCCAAACTTTTTGTAATAATATCGCTGAATCTGCATCCTTAAAGGCAGGATCTGTATCTGGAAAATGTTTTCCGATGTCACCTGCAGCAATCGCTCCTAAGCATGCATCAGCAATTGTATGTAAAAGTACATCTGCATCTGAGTGACCTAATAAACCTTTTTCGTGCGGAATCGTAATTCCACCGATAATTAATGGTCTACCTTCTGCAAATTCGTGTACATCAAAACCTTGTCCAATTCGAAACATTTTACATCCTCCTCAAGCTAAACTACTGAAACTTATGATCTTATGTCGATGAATCTATTAAGAAAAGCCCGGTAGTTACCGAGCTCTTCTTAATATTATACCATCACTATCGTTCCTTCTGAACACGTAAGAAACTTTCGGCAATTAATAAATCTTCTGGTGTTGTTACTTTAATATTGTAATAACTACCTTCTACTACGCCTACTTCTTTTCCTATACGTTCTACAAGACTTGCATCATCTGTACCAAGAAAGCACCCTTGCTTTGCACTTCTATGCGCCTCTAATAAAAGAGAAACTGAAAACCCTTGTGGTGTTTGTACCGCTCTCAACTGAGAACGTTCAACAGTTTCAACAACCGTATTCTGTTCTACTTTTTTCACAGTATCTTTAACAGGTACTGCGCAAATAGAAGCACCCTTCTGCTTCGCTGTAGTTAATACAGCATGAATCATTTCATTCGTTACAAATGGACGTGCTCCATCGTGTACAAGAACGTATTCAACATGCTTTACATGTTGAATAGCGTTATACACGCTATCTTGTCTTTCAGCTCCGCCCCGAATAAACTGCACATCCTTCTGAATATGATAATTCTGCATTAACTCTTCAAAATAAGGGCGTTCCTCTTCATTAATTGCCATAATAATATTTTTACATGCTTTATCTTTTTCAAAGGCGCGTAATGTATGCACAATAATAGGCACTTCATTAATAAGCAAAAATAATTTATTTTTACCAGCACCCATTCGCTTTCCTTGGCCCGCAGCCGGAATAATTAATGTATACATGCTAATAACCCTCTACTTATAATGCTTTTTCTAGTAATTTACGCTTCGCAAAAATCATGCGACCAGCAGATGTTTGTAGTACACTTGTAACGAGCACATTCAGTTGTGAACCAACATATTCCCTACCGTCTTCTACTACAATCATCGTACCATCATCTAAATAAGCAACACCTTGATTTTGCTCTTTTCCATCTTTGACAACATAAACACTTAATTCTTCACCAGGAAGTACAACTGGTTTAATCGCATTTGCTAAATCATTAATGTTCAGAACCGTTACTCCTTGTAGTTCAGAAACTTTATTTAAATTAAAATCATTCGTGACAACAGTACCACCAGTTATCTTCGCTAATTTCACAAGCTTGCTGTCCACTTCTTGAATATCTTCGAAATCGCCCTCATAAATCTCTACTGGAATTGGCATCTCTTTTTGAATACGGTTTAGAATATCTAATCCTCTACGCCCTCGATTACGCTTTAATGCATCAGAAGAATCCGCAATATGTTGCAACTCTTCTAATACAAACTGAGGAATCACAATTGTTCCTTCTAGAAACTTTGTTTGACAAATATCAGCAATACGCCCATCAATAATTACACTTGTATCGAGAATTTTCCAATGTGAAGCAGATTCTTCTACTCCTGTTTCCGTTTCAACCTCTTCATTCCCGCTATTGTTATTTTTCTTCTTGCCACCACGCTGTGGTAATGTAAATAACCCTAACAACTCATTTCTCTTTTTAAACCCTACTTGGAATCCTAAATAACCAAGTAAAAGTGTAAAAAAGATTTGCAATACAGTACTAATGACTGGAATTGTAAATTCACGAATTGGTATCAAAATTAAATACGCAACAATAAGACCTGAGATTAATCCTAGCGTACCAAATAAAACATCCGTTACAGGCGCCTTTACAAGGGCTTCCTCAATATGTTTAATAAGCTGAACAATATAATCTACGAGCCAAAATGTTGTTAAAAATAAAATAATTGCACCAATAATTGCGCGAACATACGATCCCTCCAGTAGTGGGATTGCACCAATGTCCAATACATTAATAACTTTTGGGATTAAATAAATCCCTAACGCTCCTCCGACTACTAAGACGAAGAGCTGTACGATCCGTTTTAACATCCAACCACCTCCTACTCATTATTAACCATTGTTTTGCTAATCAAAACGCCGAATGCAAAAGCGGACGTGTCTTTTCATAAATTGTTTTATTTACCAATATACCATATCATATACCAAAAATGCGCTAGTGTCGTTATATTATGAAATCAATGTAATATTCTTAATTGTGTCTACTCATGTATAAATGCTCTTGGATTCGTTTTAAACCTTCTCGTATTTTTTTCGCCCGAACTTCGCCAATTCCTTCTACATCATCTAATTCATTAATACTTGCACGACAAACGCCTTGCAATGTTTTAAATCGATTAATCAAGTTTTCAATAATAAGAGGCGGTACCCTAGAAATTTTACTTGTAATCCTATACCCTCTCGGTGTAACACTTTCCTCTAAACTCATTTGCCCTGGGTAACCAAGTAATTTTACTAAATCACTATCTTCTAAAAGCTGCGCATTTGCAAGTTCCTGTAATTTTTTTAGGATTTGATAGTGATCTTGTGTCTTTTCTTGATAGTAGTCTTTAATTAATAATGCTGCCTCTGCTTCCAAATCAGCCAATAGCTCAGTAAGCTGTAAACGAATAAGCCTACCTTCTGTTCCTAATTCATGAATATAACTTAAGATTTCATTCTTAATACGGAGTACCATCTCGACACTATGTAAGACATGAATCACTTCAGACATCGTAACAACTTCCTCAAACTCTAGAATACCCAAATTCGTAATGCCATCATTCCATACTGCCTTATATTTTTCTAAAGTTTGAATTGCTTGATTCGCCTTAGTTAAAATAACACCTATGTCTTTTAGTGTATAACGCAGGCTTCCCTGATATAGCGTAATTACGTTACGCCTTTGTGAAATAGCAACAACAAGACTTCCTGTTTGCTTCGCTACGCGTTCTGCTGTACGATGACGCATCCCTGTTTCAATGGAATCAATGGATGCCTCAGGAACCAATTGTGCATTTGCAATTAAAATTTTACTGCCTGTCTCATTTAAAATAAGAGCCCCGTCCATTTTCGCTAATTCATATAAACTAGCGGGAGAGAATGCACAATTAATATGAAATCCTCCATCAACAATACTTTTAATCTGATCATTATATCCAAGGACAATTAAACCACCTGTTTGTGCCCGAAGTACATTATCTATTCCTTCTCGCAAAGGTGTCCCTGGTGCAACAAGCTGTAAAATATTAATCATACTTTTGACACGTTGCTTGTTTTCTTCCATAGCCTAGCCTCCTAATGTCAAACGAAGCGCCTCCCCTAAATTAGAAACGCCAACTACTTCAATCCCATCAGGAATTGTCCATCCCCCTAAATTTTTTCGCGGGATGATGGCACGCTGAAATCCTAACTTAGCTGCTTCTTGTACGCGTTGTTCAATTCTTGATACCCTTCTTATTTCTCCGGTTAATCCAACTTCTCCTATCACCGCATCGGTTGGTGCAGTGGACTTATCTCGAAAACTCGATGCAATACTTAAAGCAACCGCTAAATCAATTGCTGGTTCATCCAATTTTAATCCTCCAGCAACCTTTAAATAAGCATCTTGATTTTGTAATAATAAACCTGCTCTTTTTTCTAACACTGCCATAATAAGCGATACACGATTATGATCAATTCCTGTAGCCATTCTTCGCGGATTTCCAAAGCTAGTAGGAGAAATTAACGCTTGGATTTCTACTAAAACTGGTCTTGTTCCTTCCATAGAAGCAACAACTGTAGAACCAGCAACTCCAACAGGTCTCTCTTCTAGAAAAATCTCAGAAGGATTTAATACTTCTGCAAGACCTAATTCCTTCATTTCAAATATGCCCATTTCATTTGTAGAACCAAAACGATTTTTTACAGCCCGTAAAATACGATATGTATGATGACGGTCTCCCTCAAAATAAAGAACCGCATCCACCATATGTTCTAACATACGCGGTCCTGCAATTGCACCTTCTTTCGTTACATGCCCTACGATAAAAATCGGAATCCCTTTCGTTTTTGCAAGTTTCATCAGTTCTGCTGTACATTCACGTACTTGCGAAACACTTCCTGGCGCTGAAGTTACTTCTGGTAAATAAATTGTTTGAATGGAATCAATGACAACAAAGGAAGGATTCATTTCATCAATATGTGCCGCAATTCTCTGTAAATCCGTTTCCGAAACAACGAATAAATTGCTCCCATTTACATGTAGACGATCTGCACGAAGTTTAATTTGTTTTGCTGATTCTTCACCAGATATATATAATACATCATACGAAGAATCTGCTAATTGCGATGATATTTGTAGTAATAGGGTTGATTTCCCAATTCCAGGGTCTCCTCCAATAAGTACGAGGGAACCATCTACAATTCCTCCACCAAGCACACGATTAAATTCTTGAAATTTTGTTTCAATCCGCGCTTCTGAATTTGTCTCTACTTCTGTAAGACGTCTTGGTTTCGTTACTTCCGCTTGAATCGCATTTGCATAGTTGATACGACGCGAGGACACAACCTGCTCCATTTCTTCAACAAGAGTGTTCCATTGTCCACATCCAGGACACTTCCCCATATATTTTGGTGACTGATAACCACATTCTTGACATATAAACTTCGTTTTCTTTTTAGCCATCTTGTTTTTTGCTTCACTTCACTTTCATATGTAAACATATATCCTTCTTGTACAAGAAAGAGGGCTATGATTTAGCCCTCTTCGTTTGTCTATACTTATTTTACCTTTTCTGCACTACGAATGACAAATGATTCTCCTTCAGCATCAAAGACAACTTTTTGTCCTTTTTCAATCGCTCCTTTTAGAAGCTCTTCTGATAATCGATCTTCCACATGTTTTTGGATTGCTCTGCGGAGAGGACGAGCACCATATTCACGATCAAAGCCTTTATCAGCAATTGATTCAATTGCTTTGCTTGTTAACTCTAGTTCAATCTCTTGTTCTTTTAATCGATTCACTAGTTGATTAACCATAAGCGTTACGATCTCTTGAATATGTTTTTTCTCAAGCATATGGAACACAATGATTTCATCAATACGGTTTAAAAATTCTGGACGAAATGCTTTTTTCAATTCATCCATTACTTTACCCTTCATATCTGAATAATCACGGCCCTCATCCTGTACGTTAAAACCAAGGTGTTTATTACGTTTTAATGCTTCCGCACCAACGTTAGATGTCATAATTACAATCGTATTACGGAAATCAACTGTACGTCCTTTAGAGTCTGTTAAGCGTCCATCTTCTAGCACTTGTAACAAAATGTTAAATACATCTGGATGAGCCTTCTCTACTTCATCTAATAAAACAACAGAATATGGTTTACGGCGAACCTTTTCAGTCAATTGACCTCCTTCTTCATATCCAACATATCCTGGAGGGGATCCCACTAAACGAGAAGTAGAATGTTTTTCCATATACTCAGACATATCAATACGAATCATTGCATCCTCATCACCGAACATAGATTCTGCCAATGCTCTTGCTAATTCCGTTTTACCTACACCAGTCGGTCCTAAGAAAATAAATGAACCAATTGGACGTTTTGGATCCTTTAAACCTGCTCGTGCACGGCGTACTGCTTTCGCTACAGCAACAACAGCTTCATCTTGGCCAATTACACGGTCATGTAAAATAGATTCTAGATTCAATAATTTATTTGTTTCTGTTTGTGCCAGTTTAGAAACCGGAATACGCGTCCACGTAGAAACAACATTTGCAATGTCCTCTACTGTCACTTCAGAGTTTTCTTTTCCTTGCTGCTCTTTCCACTGACGTTTTGTATCTTCTAACTTTTCACGTAAACGTTGTTCCATATCACGTAAAGAAGCTGCCTTTTCAAACTCTTGGCTCTGTACGGCTGCATCCTTTTCTTTTCTAATTTCTTCAAGCTTCACTTCAAGCTCTTTTAAATTTGGTGGTGTTGTATAAGAACGTAAGCGCACTTTTGAAGCGGCTTCATCAATTAAGTCAATTGCTTTATCAGGTAAGAAGCGATCTGTAATATAACGATCCGAAAGTTTTACAGATGCATCAATTGCATCATCTGTAATAGAAACACGGTGATGTGCTTCATAACGGTCACGTAGTCCTTTTAAAATTTGAATCGATTCTTCTAAGCTCGGTTCGTCAACGTGAATTGGTTGGAAGCGTCTTTCTAATGCTGCATCTTTTTCAATGTATTTACGATACTCATCTAATGTTGTTGCTCCAATACATTGCAATTCACCACGTGCTAATGATGGTTTTAAAATGTTAGATGCGTCAATTGCACCTTCTGCACCACCTGCACCAATTAATGTATGAAGTTCATCGATAAACAAGATAATATTACCCGCTTGTCGAATTTCATCCATCACTTTCTTTAAGCGATCTTCAAATTCACCACGATACTTCGTACCAGCAACCACAGTGCCCATATCTAACGTCATAACACGCTTATCGCGTAATGTTTCTGGAACTTCATTATTTACAATTTGCTGTGCTAAGCCCTCAGCAATTGCTGTTTTACCTACCCCAGGTTCTCCAATTAATACTGGGTTATTCTTTGTTCTACGGCTCAATACTTCAATAACACGTTGAATCTCTTTACTACGTCCAATAACAGGATCTAAGCGTCCTTCACGTGCAACAACTGTCAAATCTCTTGCTAAACTATCCAGTGTTGGTGTATTTGCATTTGCTGATGCACCACCTTGATGACCAGATGTAGCTTCATTACTTCCAAGAAGCTGCAATACTTGTTGTCTTGCTTTATTTAAACTTACACCTAAGTTATTTAAAACACGCGCTGCAACACCTTCACCTTCACGAATCAAACCTAGTAAAATGTGTTCCGTTCCAACATAAGAATGACCAAGTTTACGTGCTTCATCCATAGATAATTCGATTACTTTTTTTGCACGTGGTGTATAATGAACGGTTTGAGACATCTCTGTTCCACGACCAATTAATGCCTCTACCTCTTTCTGTACCTTCTCTGGGCTTAATCCAAGAGCAATCAATGCTTTAGCTGCAATTCCTTCACCTTCGCGCACAAGCCCAAGTAAAATATGTTCTGTCCCAATATTATTATGCCCAATGCGAATTGCCTCTTCTTGAGATAAAGCTAATACTTTCTGTGCTCGTTCTGTAAATCTTCCAAACATCATAGAAATCGCCTCCTACTTGCGCTCAATTTTGTTCAATTCGTAGTCGTTCACGGATTAATGTTGCTCTTCGATAATCCCTTTCTTCTGGACTTAAAGAACCACCCGCATATTGCTGTAAAATTCCAGGCTGAGTTAATACCATTAACTCTGTTAAAATATTTCTTGATATATTTTTTATATAACCAAGATCAATGCCTAGCCGCATATCTGATAGGCAAGTAGCCGCCTCTGCCGATTGAATTAATCGACTATTGGCCAGTACACCGTAAGAACGATATACTTTGTCTTCAAGTTCTATACTTGAATTCTTCATAATCAATTCTCGAGCTACTCTCTCTTGTTGTATAAGTTGATGAACAACACTCTCTAAATCTGCTATAATATCTTCTTCTGATTTCCCAAGTGTCATTTGATTAGAAACTTGAAATATATTACCTAAAGCTTCGCTACCTTCACCATATATTCCTCTTACGACTAAACCTAGTTGTTGAATTGCTTGTATAATACGATTCATTCTTTTCGTCAAAACCAGTGCTGGTAAATGCATCATCACAGAAGCGCGCAACCCAGTTCCAACATTTGTAGGGCAGCTTGTAATATAACCAAGTGATTCATCAAAAGCATATTCAACTGCTTCTTCAATCCAAGTATCTATTTTATTTGCACTTTGCAGTGCTTCTGATAATTGCAATCCCGAGAACAAACACTGAATTCGCACATGGTCTTCTTCATTCAGCATTATACTTATATGCTCGCTTTCCGATAGAAGGCAAGCACCAAATTCTGTTCCAGCAAGATTAGGACTAATTAAATGCTTTTCTACTAAAACCCTTCGCTGAATTGGTTGTAGTTCATTCATTTTTAATAGTTCAAAATTCCCGAAGGATTTCACTTTCTGATTTAAAAACTTTTCTTTAAATACATTAGTAATCTGCTTAGCTCCTTCATCCGTTTGTATAATAGGGAAATGATAATCTTTTAAATTACGAGCCAAACGAATACGACTACTTAAAACAATATCAGAATCAGGACCATCTCCCCTCATCCACGGACTAATTGCTTCATTCATAATACGGTCCAGTGACATAGAACTATTCCCCCTTTCTATGTCCACTAAGCTGATTTTCGATACTTCGAATTCGATCACGTGTTTGAGCTGCTTTTTCAAATTCTTCTTTCTGTACATATTGCTTTAATTTTAGTTTTAGTTCATCTAATTCTTTCTTTAGATGAATATTTCCTCCCATGCACTCTGGAATTTTCCCACAATGATGTGTATGACCACCATGAAGTCGCTTCAGCATTGGCTTTAGTTGTTCCTTAAATGTTTCATAACAAGAAGCACATCCAAAGCGACCAACTTTTGCAAATTGCTTATATGTCATATTGCAGGTTGGACATCGTAACACGCTTGTATCTAAAAAACTATCCTCTTTGTTTTCAAACATCGCTGGTTCTCCATGTAATAATCCAGCTAGTAAGTCATGGAACGAAAAACTAGATTGTGGTGATTGAAAGAAAGACGTATAGCCATTTTGCTCTGCACATTGCTCACAAAGATGAACTTCCGTCTTTTGTCCGTTTATCACTTTTGTATAATGTAATGCTACTGGTCTTATATTACAATTTTGACAAGTCATCTTATATCCCCACCTTTACAATAGGAACGATCTACCTCATGATACTTTTTATACACCACTAGATTATTTCCTTCACTTAATCTCGTCTGTAAAAAGTCCCACTATAAAATGAATTACCGCTAAAAACATTTCTTAACAAAAGCTGTATTTATTTATATTTCAGTGTCCTTAACATTGCGCATAGTATTCGAGCCCTAAGTTCATCTCGAGAAGGTAAATCCATCGATAATACAGATCGATCTAATACGCTCAGCATAAGTTTTGCTTCCCGATTTGTCACAATACCTTCTTCCACTAATCGTATGATGATACTTTCTGCATTTCCTTGCGCAATACTATGCTCAATCATATGAAGCATTTGATTAATAATGTCTATATCGTCATGCAACTTGACTTTGATAATGCGAATGTAACCTCCGCCGCCTCGTTTACTTTCAACTACAAATCCTCTTTCTAACGTAAAGCGAGTATTGATTACATAATTAATTTGAGACGGCACACAATCAAATCGGTCCGCAATCTCATTTCTCTTAATCTCAATCACATTATTATTGCTTAAGTCAATAACTTGCTTTAGATATTGCTCAATGATATCAGATATATTTCTCATTTATCCGCCACCCTTATTGACTTTGACTATCTTTGACTTTAATTATATACGTATTAAAAAAATTTGCAACTCTTTTGCTTCTTCACTATCCTTGCCAAAATTTTTGTTCTTTAATCATGCAACTTTTTATTTAGTTCTATAAAGTGAAACTTTAATCAGTGGGAGTTTCTTCATCCCCTACCTATCCCTTGAATCTTAAAGTGGGAATCTTACTATCCGTTAATGCGGGATAAAAAAGTATACAAAAAAGACGAGTCAAAATGACTCGTCTTACATTTGCTTGGCGACGTCCTACTCTCACAGGGACAAGGTCCCAACTACCATCGGCGCTAGAGAGCTTAACTTCCGTGTTCGGTATGGGAACGGGTGTGACCTCTCTGCCATCATCACCAAACTATTGAAGGCATATTCCTTCAAAACTAGATAACATTTGCTACATATTATATGGTTAAGTCCTCGATCTATTAGTATTCGTCAGCTCCACATGTCACCATGCTTCCACCTCGAACCTATCAACCTGATCATCTTTCAGGGATCTTACTAGCTTACGCTATGGGAAATCTCATCTTGAGGGGGGCTTCATGCTTAGATGCTTTCAGCACTTATCCCTTCCGCACATAGCTACCCAGCTATGCCCTTGGCAGAACAACTGGTACACCAGCGGTGCGTCCATCCCGGTCCTCTCGTACTAAGGACAGCTCCTCTCAAATTTCCTACGCCCACGACGGATAGGGACCGAACTGTCTCACGACGTTCTGAACCCAGCTCGCGTACCGCTTTAATGGGCGAACAGCCCAACCCTTGGGACCGACTACAGCCCCAGGATGCGATGAGCCGACATCGAGGTGCCAAACCTCCCCGTCGATGTGGACTCTTGGGGGAGATAAGCCTGTTATCCCCGGGGTAGCTTTTATCCGTTGAGCGATGGCCCTTCCATGCGGAACCACCGGATCACTAAGCCCGACTTTCGTCCCTGCTCGACTTGTAGGTCTCGCAGTCAAGCTCCCTTATGCCTTTGCACTCTACGAATGATTTCCAACCATTCTGAGGGAACCTTTGGGCGCCTCCGTTACACTTTAGGAGGCGACCGCCCCAGTCAAACTGCCCACCTGACACTGTCTCCCGGGTCGATAAGACCCGTAGGTTAGAATTTCAATACAGTCAGGGCGGTATCCCACCAGCGCCTCCACCGAAGCTAGCGCTCCGGCTTCAAAGGCTCCCGCCTATCCTGTACAAACTGTACCAAAATTCAATATCAGGCTACAGTAAAGCTCCACGGGGTCTTTCCGTCCTGTCGCGGGTAACCTGCATCTTCACAGGTACTATAATTTCACCGAGTCTCTGGTTGAGACAGTGCCCAAATCGTTACACCTTTCGTGCGGGTCGGAACTTACCCGACAAGGAATTTCGCTACCTTAGGACCGTTATAGTTACGGCCGCCGTTTACTGGGGCTTCAGTTCAGAGCTTCGCTTGCGCTAACCCTCTCCTTAACCTTCCAGCACCGGGCAGGTGTCAGCCCCTATACTTCGCCTTACGGCTTCGCAGAGACCTGTGTTTTTGCTAAACAGTCGCTTGGGCCTATTCACTGCGGCTTTCCGTTAAGAAAGCACCCTTCTCCCGAAGTTACGGGGTCATTTTGCCGAGTTCCTTAACCAGAGTTCTCTCGCACACCTTAGGATTCTCTCCTCGCCTACCTGTGTCGGTTTGCGGTACAGGCACCTTTTATCTCGCTAGAAGCTTTTCTTGGCAGCGGGAATCAAAGACTTCGCTCCATAAGGAGCTTCCCATCACAGCTCAGCCTTCACGATAAGCGGATTTGCCTACTTATCAGCCTAACTGCTTGGACGTGCACAACCAATCGCACGCTTCTTCTATCCTTCTGCGTCCCTCCATTGCTCAAACGATAAAGAGGTGGTACAGGAATATCAACCTGTTGTCCATCGCCTACGCCTGTCGGCCTCGGCTTAGGTCCTGACTAACCCTGAGCGGACGAGCCTTCCTCAGGAAACCTTAGGCATTCGGTGGACGGGATTCTCACCCGTCTTTCGCTACTCATACCGGCATTCTCACTTCTAAGCACTCCACCAGTCCTTCCGGTCTGACTTCACTGTCCTTAGAACGCTCCCCTACCACTGATACCATAGGTATCAATCCGCAGCTTCGGTGGTGTATTTAGCCCCGGTACATTTTCGGCGCAGAGTCACTCGACTAGTGAGCTATTACGCACTCTTTAAATGGTGGCTGCTTCTAAGCCAACATCCTAGTTGTCTAAGCAACTCCACATCCTTTTCCACTTAATACACACTTTGGGACCTTAGCTGGCGGTCTGGGCTGTTTCCCTTTTGACTACGGATCTTATCACTCGCAGTCTGACTCCTAAGGATAAGTCATTGGCATTCGGAGTTTGACTGAATTCGGTAATCCGATGAGGACCCTAGTTCAATCAGTGCTCTACCTCCAAGACTCTTACACTTAAGGCTAGCCCTAAAGCTATTTCGGGAGAACCAGCTATCTCCAGGTTCGATTGAATTTCTCCGCTACCCACACCTCATCCCCGCACTTTTCAACGTGCGTGGGTTCGGGCCTCCATTCAGTGTTACCTGAACTTCACCCTGGACATGGGTAGATCACCTGGTTTCGGGTCTACGACCACGTACTAAACGCCCTATTCAGACTCGCTTTCGCTACGGCTCCGCCTCTTCAGCTTAACCTCGCACGGGATCGTAACTCGCCGGTTCATTCTACAAAGGCACGCCATCACCCATTAACGGGCTCTGACTATTTGTAGGCACACGGTTTCAGGATCTCTTTCACTCCCTTCCGGGGTGCTTTTCACCTTTCCTCACGGTACTGGTTCACTATCGATCACTAGGTAGTATTTAGCCTTGGGAGATGGTCCTCCCGGATTCCGACGGAATTTCACGTGTTCCGCCGTACTCAGGATACATTCAAGAGAGAACGAAGTTTCGACTACGGGGTTGTTACCTCTGTGACGAGCCTTTCCAGACTGCTTCGTCTACCTCGTTCCTTTGTAACTCCGTATAGAATGTCCTACAACCCCAAGAGGCAAGCCTCTTGGTTTGGGCTAGATTCCGTTTCGCTCGCCGCTACTCAGGAAATCGCATTTGCTTTCTCTTCCTCCAGGTACTTAGATGTTTCAGTTCCCTGGGTCTGTCTTCCATACCCTATGTATTCAGGTAAGGATACCATACCATTACGTATAGTGGGTTTCCCCATTCGGAAATCTTCGGATCAAAGCTTACTTACAGCTCCCGAAGCATATCGGCGTTAGTCCCGTCCTTCATCGACTCCTAGTGTCAAGGCATCCACCGTGCGCCCTTTCTAACTTAACCAAACTAAAATTAAAAATATGAGCTACACTGTTATCTAGTTTTCAAAGAACATACATTTATTTCTGAGAGATAGTTCTCTCAAAACTGAACAAAACGAAACACGGAAACTTATATTGATGAACAGCGTTCATCAATTCTCCATAGAAAGGAGGTGATCCAGCCGCACCTTCCGATACGGCTACCTTGTTACGACTTCACCCCAATCATCTGTCCCACCTTAGGCGGCTGGCTCCATAAAGGTTACCCCACCGACTTCGGGTGTTACAAACTCGTGGTGTGACGGGCGGTGTGTACAAGGCCGGGAACGTATTCACCGCGGCATGCTGATCCGCGATTACTAGCGATTCCAGCTTCATGTAGGCGAGTTGCAGCCTACAATCCGAACTGAGAACGGTTTTATGAGATTAGCTCCACCTCGCGGTCTTGCAGCTCTTTGTACCGTCCATTGTAGCACGTGTGTAGCCCAGGTCATAAGGGGCATGATGATTTGACGTCATCCCCACCTTCCTCCGGTTTGTCACCGGCAGTCACCTTAGAGTGCCCAACTTAATGATGGCAACTAAGATCAAGGGTTGCGCTCGTTGCGGACTTAACCCAACATCTCACGACACGAGCTGACGACAACCATGCACCACCTGTCACTCTGCTCCCGAAGGAGAAGCCCTATCTCTAGGGTTGTCAGAGGATGTCAAGACCTGGTAAGGTTCTTCGCGTTGCTTCGAATTAAACCACATGCTCCACCGCTTGTGCGGGCCCCCGTCAATTCCTTTGAGTTTCAGCCTTGCGGCCGTACTCCCCAGGCGGAGTGCTTAATGCGTTAACTTCAGCACTAAAGGGCGGAAACCTCTAACACTTAGCACTCATCGTTTACGGCGTGGACTACCAGGGTATCTAATCCTGTTTGCTCCCACGCTTTCGCGCCTCAGTGTCAGTTACAGACCAGAAAGTCGCCTTCGCCACTGGTGTTCCTCCATATCTCTACGCATTTCACCGCTACACATGGAATTCCACTTTCCTCTTCTGCACTCAAGTCTCCCAGTTTCCAATGACCCTCCACGGTTGAGCCGTGGGCTTTCACATCAGACTTAAGAAACCACCTGCGCGCGCTTTACGCCCAATAATTCCGGATAACGCTTGCCACCTACGTATTACCGCGGCTGCTGGCACGTAGTTAGCCGTGGCTTTCTGGTTAGGTACCGTCAAGGTGCCAGCTTATTCAACTAGCACTTGTTCTTCCCTAACAACAGAGTTTTACGACCCGAAAGCCTTCATCACTCACGCGGCGTTGCTCCGTCAGACTTTCGTCCATTGCGGAAGATTCCCTACTGCTGCCTCCCGTAGGAGTCTGGGCCGTGTCTCAGTCCCAGTGTGGCCGATCACCCTCTCAGGTCGGCTACGCATCGTTGCCTTGGTGAGCCGTTACCTCACCAACTAGCTAATGCGACGCGGGTCCATCCATAAGTGACAGCCGAAGCCGCCTTTCAATTTCGCACCATGTGGTGCAAAATGTTATCCGGTATTAGCCCCGGTTTCCCGGAGTTATCCCAGTCTTATGGGCAGGTTACCCACGTGTTACTCACCCGTCCGCCGCTAACTTCATAAGAGCAAGCTCTTAATCCATTCGCTCGACTTGCATGTATTAGGCACGCCGCCAGCGTTCATCCTGAGCCAGGATCAAACTCTCCAATAAAGTTAGTTTGTCTAGCATCTAAAATAAAAATTGACGTTTCACGTTGTTTGTTTCGTTCAGTTTTCAAAGAACTTTTGGTGGAGCCTAGCGGGATCGAACCGCTGACCTCCTGCGTGCAAGGCAGGCGCTCTCCCAGCTGAGCTAAGGCCCCATAATAAATATCGGGAAGACAGGATTTGAACCTGCGACCCCCTGGTCCCAAACCAGGTGCTCTACCAAGCTGAGCCACTTCCCGAAGGAAAACGCGCCCGAGAGGAGTCGAACCCCTAACCTCTTGATCCGTAGTCAAACGCTCTATCCAATTGAGCTACGGGCGCATATGGTGCCGAGGGCGGGGGTCGAACCCGCACGGTGGTCACCCACCGCAGGATTTTAAGTCCTGTGCGTCTGCCTGTTCCGCCACCCCGGCATGTCATATTGAAAATTGGAGCGGAAGACGGGATTCGAACCCGCGACCCCAACCTTGGCAAGGTTGTATTCTACCACTGAACTACTTCCGCAAGACATGTTATGAGATATTTTATTAAAAGTGCGGGTGAAGGGAGTCGAACCCCCACGCCAAAGGCGCCAGATCCTAAGTCTGGTGCGTCTGCCAATTCCGCCACACCCGCATATTATTTTAATAAATGGTGAGCCATGAAGGACTCGAACCTTCGACCCTCTGATTAAAAGTCAGATGCTCTACCAACTGAGCTAATGGCTCGTACAATAAAACTGGTGCCGGCTAGAGGACTTGAACCCCCAACCTACTGATTACAAGTCAGTTGCTCTACCAATTGAGCTAAGCCGGCGTATATGGTGGAGGATGACGGGATCGAACCGCCGACCCCCTGCTTGTAAGGCAGGTGCTCTCCCAGCTGAGCTAATCCTCCGTTTTGCCTGGCAACGTCCTACTCTCACAGGGACAAGGTCCCAACTACCATCGGCGCTAGAGAGCTTAACTTCCGTGTTCGGTATGGGAACGGGTGTGACCTCTCTGCCATCATTACCAGACTTTTATTATTATACACATTCTTTTCAGAATGTCAATAGGAATTTTAAATATATATTCCTTCAAAACTAGATAACATTTGCTACATATTATATGGTTAAGTCCTCGATCTATTAGTATTCGTCAGCTCCACATGTCACCATGCTTCCACCTCGAACCTATCAACCTGATCATCTTTCAGGGATCTTACTAGCTTACGCTATGGGAAATCTCATCTTGAGGGGGCTTCATGCTTAGATGCTTTCAGCACTTATCCTTCCGCACATAGCTACCCAGCTATGCCCTTGGCAGAACAACTGGTACACCAGCGGTGCGTCCATCCCGGTCCTCTCGTACTAAGGACAGCTCCTCTCAAATTTCCTACGCCCACGACGGATAGGGACCGAACTGTCTCACGACGTTCTGAACCCAGCTCGCGTACCGCTTTAATGGGCGAACAGCCCAACCCTTGGGACCGACTACAGCCCCAGGATGCGATGAGCCGACATCGAGGTGCCAAACCTCCCGTCGATGTGGACTCTTGGGGGAGATAAGCCTGTTATCCCCGGGGTAGCTTTTATCCGTTGAGCGATGGCCCTTCCATGCGGAACCACCGGATCACTAAGCCCGACTTTCGTCCCTGCTCGACTTGTAGGTCTCGCAGTCAAGCTCCCTTATGCCTTTGCACTCTACGAATGATTTCCAACCATTCTGAGGGAACCTTTGGGCGCCTCCGTTACACTTTAGGAGGCGACCGCCCCAGTCAAACTGCCCACCTGACACTGTCTCCCGGGTCGATAAGACCCGTAGGTTAGAATTTCAATACAGTCAGGGCGGTATCCCACCAGCGCCTCCACCGAAGCTAGCGCTCCGGCTTCAAAGGCTCCCGCCTATCCTGTACAAACTGTACCAAAATTCAATATCAGGCTACAGTAAAGCTCCACGGGGTCTTTCCGTCCTGTCGCGGGTAACCTGCATCTTCACAGGTACTATAATTTCACCGAGTCTCTGGTTGAGACAGTGCCCAAATCGTTACACCTTTCGTGCGGGTCGGAACTTACCCGACAAGGAATTTCGCTACCTTAGGACCGTTATAGTTACGGCCGCCGTTTACTGGGGCTTCAGTTCAGAGCTTCGCTTGCGCTAACCCTCTCCTTAACCTTCCAGCACCGGGCAGGTGTCAGCCCTATACTTCGCCTTACGGCTTCGCAGAGACCTGTGTTTTGCTAAACAGTCGCTTGGGCCTATTCACTGCGGCTTTCCGTTAAGAAAGCACCCTTCTCCCGAAGTTACGGGGTCATTTTGCCGAGTTCCTTAACCAGAGTTCTCTCGCACACCTTAGGATTCTCTCCTCGCCTACCTGTGTCGGTTTGCGGTACAGGCACCTTTATCTCGCTAGAAGCTTTTCTTGGCAGCGGGGAATCAAAGACTTCGCTCCATAAGGAGCTTCCCCATCACAGCTCAGCCTTCACGATAAGCGGATTTGCCTACTTATCAGCCTAACTGCTTGGACGTGCACAACCAATCGCACGCTTCTTCTATCCTTCTGCGTCCCTCCATTGCTCAAACGATAAAGAGGTGGTACAGGAATATCAACCTGTTGTCCATCGCCTACGCCTGTCGGCCTCGGCTTAGGTCCTGACTAACCCTGAGCGGACGAGCCTTCCTCAGGAAACCTTAGGCATTCGGTGGACGGGATTCTCACCCGTCTTTCGCTACTCATACCGGCATTCTCACTTCTAAGCACTCCACCAGTCCTTCCGGTCTGACTTCACTGTCCTTAGAACGCTCCCCTACCACTGATACCATAGGTATCAATCCGCAGCTTCGGTGGTGTATTTAGCCCCGGTACATTTTCGGCGCAGAGTCACTCGACTAGTGAGCTATTACGCACTCTTTAAATGGTGGCTGCTTCTAAGCCAACATCCTAGTTGTCTAAGCAACTCCACATCCTTTTCCACTTAATACACACTTTGGGACCTTAGCTGGCGGTCTGGGCTGTTTCCTTTGACTACGGATCTTATCACTCGCAGTCTGACTCCTAAGGATAAGTCATTGGCATTCGGAGTTTGACTGAATTCGGTAATCCGATGAGGACCCCTAGTTCAATCAGTGCTCTACCTCCAAGACTCTTACACTTAAGGCTAGCCCTAAAGCTATTTCGGGGAGAACCAGCTATCTCCAGGTTCGATTGAATTTCTCCGCTACCCACACCTCATCCCCGCACTTTTCAACGTGCGTGGGTTCGGGCCTCCATTCAGTGTTACCTGAACTTCACCCTGGACATGGGTAGATCACCTGGTTTCGGGTCTACGACCACGTACTAAACGCCCTATTCAGACTCGCTTTCGCTACGGCTCCGCCTCTTCAGCTTAACCTCGCACGGGATCGTAACTCGCCGGTTCATTCTACAAAAGGCACGCCATCACCCATTAACGGGCTCTGACTATTTGTAGGCACACGGTTTCAGGATCTCTTTCACTCCCCTTCCGGGGTGCTTTTCACCTTTCCTCACGGTACTGGTTCACTATCGATCACTAGGTAGTATTTAGCCTTGGGAGATGGTCCTCCCGGATTCCGACGGAATTTCACGTGTTCCGCCGTACTCAGGATACATTCAAGAGAGAACGAAGTTTCGACTACGGGTTGTTACCCTCTGTGACGAGCCTTTCCAGACTGCTTCGTCTACCTCGTTCCTTTGTAACTCCGTATAGAATGTCCTACAACCCCAAGAGGCAAGCCTCTTGGTTTGGGCTAGATTCCGTTTCGCTCGCCGCTACTCAGGAAATCGCATTTGCTTTCTTCCTCCAGGTACTTAGATGTTTCAGTTCCTGGGTCTGTCTTCCATACCCTATGTATTCAGGTAAGGATACCATACCATTACGTATAGTGGGTTTCCCCATTCGGAAATCTTCGGATCAAAGCTTACTTACAGCTCCCCGAAGCATATCGGCGTTAGTCCCGTCCTTCATCGACTCCTAGTGTCAAGGCATCCACCGTGCGCCCTTTCTAACTTAACCAAACTAAAATTAAAAATATGAGCTACACTGTTATCTAGTTTTCAAAGAACATACATTTATTTCTGAGAGATAGTTCTCTCAAAACTGAACAAAACGAAACACGGAAACTTATATTGATGAACAGCGTTCATCAATTCTCCATAGAAAGGAGGTGATCCAGCCGCACCTTCCGATACGGCTACCTTGTTACGACTTCACCCCAATCATCTGTCCCACCTTAGGCGGCTGGCTCCATAAAGGTTACCCCACCGACTTCGGGTGTTACAAACTCGTGGTGTGACGGGCGGTGTGTACAAGGCCCGGGAACGTATTCACCGCGGCATGCTGATCCGCGATTACTAGCGATTCCAGCTTCATGTAGGCGAGTTGCAGCCTACAATCCGAACTGAGAACGGTTTTATGAGATTAGCTCCACCTCGCGGTCTTGCAGCTCTTTGTACCGTCCATTGTAGCACGTGTGTAGCCCAGGTCATAAGGGGCATGATGATTTGACGTCATCCCCACCTTCCTCCGGTTTGTCACCGGCAGTCACCTTAGAGTGCCCAACTTAATGATGGCAACTAAGATCAAGGGTTGCGCTCGTTGCGGGACTTAACCCAACATCTCACGACACGAGCTGACGACAACCATGCACCACCTGTCACTCTGCTCCCGAAGGAGAAGCCCTATCTCTAGGGTTGTCAGAGGATGTCAAGACCTGGTAAGGTTCTTCGCGTTGCTTCGAATTAAACCACATGCTCCACCGCTTGTGCGGGCCCCGTCAATTCCTTTGAGTTTCAGCCTTGCGGCCGTACTCCCAGGCGGAGTGCTTAATGCGTTAACTTCAGCACTAAAGGGCGGAAACCCTCTAACACTTAGCACTCATCGTTTACGGCGTGGACTACCAGGGTATCTAATCCTGTTTGCTCCCACGCTTTCGCGCCTCAGTGTCAGTTACAGACCAGAAAGTCGCCTTCGCCACTGGTGTTCCTCCATATCTCTACGCATTTCACCGCTACACATGGAATTCCACTTTCCTCTTCTGCACTCAAGTCTCCCAGTTTCCAATGACCCTCCACGGTTGAGCCGTGGGCTTTCACATCAGACTTAAGAAACCACCTGCGCGCGCTTTACGCCCAATAATCCGGATAACGCTTGCCACCTACGTATTACCGCGGCTGCTGGCACGTAGTTAGCCGTGGCTTTCTGGTTAGGTACCGTCAAGGTGCCAGCTTATTCAACTAGCACTTGTTCTTCCCTAACAACAGAGTTTTACGACCCGAAAGCCTTCATCACTCACGCGGCGTTGCTCCGTCAGACTTTCGTCCATTGCGGAAGATTCCCTACTGCTGCCTCCCGTAGGAGTCTGGGCCGTGTCTCAGTCCCAGTGTGGCCGATCACCCTCTCAGGTCGGCTACGCATCGTTGCCTTGGTGAGCCGTTACCTCACCAACTAGCTAATGCGACGCGGGTCCATCCATAAGTGACAGCCGAAGCCGCCTTTCAATTTCGCACCATGTGGTGCAAAATGTTATCCGGTATTAGCCCCGGTTTCCCGGAGTTATCCCAGTCTTATGGGCAGGTTACCCACGTGTTACTCACCCGTCCGCCGCTAACTTCATAAGAGCAAGCTCTTAATCCATTCGCTCGACTTGCATGTATTAGGCACGCCGCCAGCGTTCATCCTGAGCCAGGATCAAACTCTCCAATAAAGTTAGTTTGTCTAGCATCTAAAATAAAAATTGACGTTTCACGTTGTTTGTTTCGTTCAGTTTTCAAAGAACTCATTGCCGCCGAAGCGACTTTATCAATATAACATTTTGTTATATTTTCGTCAACAACTTTTTTATCTCAAAAGTTGTTTTCGTTTGTTTTCTTTGTTGTCTTTCGTGACAACAGATATAAATATACCAGTTCATTTATTAAAATGCAATAGTTTTTTAATAAAATTTTTAACCTAATCAAAAAGTATAAAAACAGTATCAATCCCCTTACATAAAGACACCTTTCTTCTATATAGTAAATGAATCATTTTAACTTCACTATATGACAAAAAGAAAAGCTTTGGAGAAATCTCCAAAGCTTAGATTAGTCTTACTTATGACGCATCGCTGGGAATAACAGCACGTCGCGAATAGATGGCGCATTTGTTAATAGCATAACAAGACGATCAATACCAATTCCAAGTCCACCTGTAGGAGGCATACCGTACTCAAGTGCTTCAATATAATCATCGTCCATCATATGCGCTTCATCATTACCTTGCTCACGCTCTTTTAATTGCGCTTCAAAACGTTCTTTTTGATCGATTGGATCATTTAATTCCGTAAATGCATTCGCATGCTCACGAGCAACAATGAATAACTCGAAACGATCTGTAAAGCGTGGATCTTCATCATTCTTTTTCGCAAGCGGAGAAATTTCCACTGGGTGTCCATAGATAAATGTAGGTTGAATTAACTTTTCTTCTACTTTTTGTTCGAAGAATTCATTGATAATATGACCAACTTCCATTGTATCTTTAATTTCCACACCATGTTCTTTCGCCAATGCACGTGCTTCTTCCACGCTCATCGGGCTCCAGAAATCTGCTCCAGAATATCGTTTAATTGCATCTACCATGTGGAGACGTGTCCATTCTGGCTCTAAATTAATTTCTTGCTCACCGTACTGGATTGTTGTTGTACCTAGTACTTGTTTTGCGATATGAGCAATCATGTTTTCTGTTAGTTTCATAATATCTTTATAGTCAGCATACGCTTCATATAATTCGATCATTGTAAATTCAGGATTATGACGTGTTGACACACCTTCATTACGGAATACACGGCCGATTTCGTATACCTTCTCTAAGCCACCCACAATAAGGCGTTTTAAGTGTAACTCAATTGCAATACGCATATATAATTCCATATCTAACGCATTATGATGCGTAATAAATGGACGAGCAGAAGCACCACCCGCAATCGCGTGCATCATTGGTGTTTCCACTTCAAGGTAGCCATTATCATCTAAGTATCTTCTCATTTCACGAATGATTTTACTACGAGTAACAAATGTTTCACGGCTCTCCATGCTCGTAATTAAATCTAGGTAACGTTGACGGTAACGTTGTTCAACATCTTTCAATCCATGGTATTTATCTGGAAGTGGACGAAGAGCTTTCGTTAATAACGTAAATCCTGTTGCTTTCACTGAAAGCTCACCTACGTTCGTTTTGAAAACTTTCCCTTCAATTCCTACTAAATCACCTAAGTCAGCTGTATTAAATAATTCATATTGCTCATCTCCAACAGCATCTTTACGAACATAGATTTGAACTTGTCCGTGTAAATCTTGGATATGTGCAAAACCCGCTTTCCCTTTACCGCGCTTCGTCATAATACGGCCAGCAATAGAAACAGAGATTCCTTTCTCTTCTAATTCTTCTTTAGAGAACTCTCCATACAAGTTTAATAATTCTTCCGTTGAATTCGTACGTTCAAAACGTTTACCAAACGGATCGATCCCTTGTTCACGTAAGTTATGTAACTTCTCACGACGAACAAGCAATTGGTCATTTAATTCTTCGTGGTTCATGTTATCCATGGTATTGATATCACTCCAGCTCTATTAAATTTTACAATATATACAGTATATCATTTTCTACTCAACTAGAAAAACTGCCAGTAGTATACTGGCAGTTCTTCTTTCTTTCACGTAATTATAGGTAGTGAGAGAAGGAATGTCAAACGTTCTCTCTTTCCTCCTTTTAACCAACGTGAATTGTTTGTTGTTTTGCTTCTACTTCTTCTACAAACGCCCCTAGTAAGGAAGCAAGGTCCTCACGCGTATTGCACGTATTAATTGCATTACGCACGCTTGCATTACCACGAACACCTTTTAAATACCAAGCTGCGTGCTTTCTCATTTCTCTTACTGCAATATCTTCGTTCTTTAAATCAATAAGACGATCTAAGTGGAGCATACATACATCTATCTTCTCACGCACTGTTGGTTCTGGTAATAACTCTCCTGTTTCTAAATAATTTACCGTACGATAAATCATCCAAGGATTACCAAGGGCTGCTCGACCAATCATAACACCATCGACACCAACTTCATCAAGCATACGTTTCGCATCTTGAGGTGTTTCTACATCACCATTTCCGATAACAGGAATATTTACAGATTGTTTTACTTGTTTAATAATATCCCAATCCGCTTTCCCTTCATACATTTGAACACGTGTACGTCCATGAACCGCTACCGCTTGACCGCCTGCGCGTTCAACAGCTTTAGCATTTTCAATTGCGAAGATGTGGTCTTCATCCCAACCAATACGCATTTTAACTGTAACCGGCTTTTCAACAGCATCTACAACTGCCGCTACCATTTCATATACTTTATTTGGGTCTAATAACCACTTTGCACCAGCATCACACTTCGTAATTTTTGGAACGGGGCACCCCATATTGATATCGATAATATCCGCTGTTGTGTTTTTATCTACATATTTAGCAGCGCCAACAAGCGTTTCTTTCTCACCACCAAAAATTTGTAAACTTAGCGGTTTCTCTCTCTCATCGATATATAACATATCCAATGTTTTTTGGTTATTAAATAAAATCGCCTTATCACTTACCATTTCAGCACATACTAAACCTGCACCAAATTCTTTCACCGTTAAACGGAATGCTGAGTTACACACTCCCGCCATCGGTGCTAATACAACTGGATTCTTCATCTCAATGTTTGCAATCTTTAACACTCGACTATCTCCTCCCTTTATCTTCACTTTGGCATTAATTCGTCTATTGAAATATTTAATGTCTTAGCAACTTCTACTACAAAATCTTGAGAAGGAGTTCTATTCCCTCTCTCAACTTCTCCTAAAACAGATACAGATACCCCTAATTCTTTCGCAAAACCTTCTTGCGTATAACCTTTTAACTTCCGAAAAGCACGAATGCGTCTTCCCCATTTTTCTGCTTCCATACCGTTACTCCCTCTCGCCTTTTCATTTCATCTACCTGTGAACGTGAAATGTTTTGTTTTATATCTTGATTAATCTCTAACAACGGAACGATAACAAAAGCTCTTTCGAACATCCGCGGATGCGGAACAATAAGATTCTCTGCTTCAATATTTTCTTGATTATAGAGCAAAATGTCAAGGTCAACGGTTCGCGGTCCCCATCTAATTTCCCTTTTTCTTCCTAAATCAATCTCAACCTTTTGCGTTACTTTCAACAATTCCTGCGGCAGTAAATTGGTAGAAACTTTTATAACTAGATTTAAAAAACGATTTTGATCTGTATATCCAACTGGATCTGTTTCATATACAGAAGAGACATCCTCCACTCGAATATGAGGATTTTTATTTAACAGCTCAATCGCTTGTAATAAGTAAACATAACGATCACCAACATTTGATCCTAACGCAACGTATACAACATTTTTCATGAGCGTTCTCTCGTAATTTCTACCGCCACAGCACGGTAATGCCCTGGTATCGGCGGATCCGGTTTCACAACTTTTACTGTACATCGCAAAATACTTACGTACCGATCCAATATATTCGCTGCTATATTTTCTGCAATACTTTCTACAAGCTTGTATGTTTGATCTTCAACCACTTGTCTACAAAGTTCAAAAAGCTCTCCATAGTTTACTGAATACTCTAGATTATCACTTTCACCCGCTTGTTTTAAATCCAGTTCCACTGTTAAATCCACTTTAAACCTTTGCCCTAATTTATTCTCTTCTGGAAACACACCATGATATCCATAAAACTCCATGTCATGGATATAAATTTTATCCATTCACTTTACCCCCTTGCCAATCATTGCATCCATCATTTTTGCCATACGCGCCATTTCCTTGACATCATGAACACGAATCATTTCACAACCTTTTTCAATTCCAAGGCAAATTGACGCTCCTGTCCCTTCTACACGTTCCTCTACCGGCAAGCCTAAAACATGGCCGATAAATGATTTTCTCGAAGTTGCAAGAAGAACTGGATATCCTAATACATGTAACTGCTCTAAATTACGCATCACTTCTAAGTTTTGTTCTGGCGTCTTTGCAAAACCAATACCTGGATCTAAAATGATATTTTCATCCGGTACACCTGCACCTTTTGCAATTTTAACACTCTCATATAAATCCGCAATCATATCCACTATAAGGTTGCTGTAATTTGTATTCTCACGATTATGCATTAAAATAATTGGCACATTATAATGCGCTGCAACTTCTGCAATTTTGGGTTCTGCCTTTGCTCCCCATATATCATTAATAACATGGGCTCCCGCTTCAATTGCTTGCTTAGCCACTTCAGCTTTATACGTATCGATAGAAATAGGCACTTTCACTTCTTTCGAAACTGCTTGAATCATCGGAATTACGCGTCCTAACTCTTCTTCTACAGAAACTTTCGCGAATCCAGGACGAGTTGATTCCCCACCAATATCAATAATATCAGCACCGTCACTTACCATTTCTCTCGCATGACTTACAGCTGCGTTCACCTCATCGTAGTTTCCACCATCTGAGAATGAATCTGGTGTAACATTTAAAATCCCCATGATGAACGTCTTTTTATTTAAATTCAATGTATATTCGCCGCAGCGCAAATCATAATTCCACTTCACACTACACATCTCCTCTTAGCAATTCATTTCGGCTCCAAAGACTTTCTCGATGCATTTCATATACACTCATGAAAGACTTTGTAACATCTCCTTCTTTACCCGGAAAATTGACCTCTTCAATCTGATTAAGTGGGACAATTTCTTGGATAGAATTTGTTACAAACACCTCATCAGCAGAAAGCAGTTCCTTTTGTGTAAACAAGCCTTCTTCTACATGTACATCTAATACTTCAGCAATTCTTATAATAAACGTGCGAGTGATCCCATTTAAAATCCCTGTTTCTAGAGATGGCGTATATAAAACACCTTCCTTCACAAAAAAGAGATTCGAAACAACCCCTTCCGCTATATGGCCTGCTTCAGTCAAGAAAATCCCTTCTTTATTCACAACATTTCCAATTTCACGTTTTCCTAAAATGTTATTTAAATAGTGATGGGATTTTAAACGAAATGCTCCTTCCGGCGTATTTCGTTTTTGTTTCAAAATAACGCCTTCCTTTTCTAATACTTTACCCGGAACCGACAAAGGCTTTATAAATACAATAACAGAAGGCTCTTGATAAACCCCTGTTTGTAAACCTATTTCATCTACACCAGCCGATACATTCAAGCGAATGTATGCATGTTCCAGCTCGTTCCTTACGAGTAACTCCTGTAAAACACGTAGCACATCATCTTTCGTCATCGTCCATTCGATTTGCAAAGTAGAAAGAGCATCCACTAAACGCCCATAATGATCGTCTAATAAAAATGGATGGCCATTATAAATACGGAATGTCTCAAAAACCCCCAGCCCATATAAATACCCATGGTCATAAGGAGAAATTTTCGCCTCACTCGCTTCCACATATGTGCCATTCACATAAATTAACATGACGATACACTCGGACTATAGCTACGAATAAAGTTCTGTAGTAACTCTTTCCCATGAGAGGTCATAATGGACTCTGGATGGAACTGTACCCCTTCAATCGGCAATGTTTTATGGCGAAGCGCCATAACCTCTCCCTCTTCTGTCCAAGATGTTACTTCTAAGCATTCTGGAAAAGTTTCCTTTTTGACAATAAGAGAATGGTAACGTGTTGCTGTAAATGGATTTGGAATGTCTGCGAAAATTGTTTTTCCATCATGATACATCGGAGAAGTTTTCCCATGCATTAAACGGTCTGCACGAACAACATCGCCTCCAAATACCTGTGCAATCGATTGATGACCTAAGCACACACCAAAAATAGGAATCTTTCCTGCGAAATATTTGATGACATTCATACTTATGCCAGCTTCATTCGGACTACAAGGTCCTGGTGAAATCATTAAAAAGTCCGGTTTCATTTGTTCAATATCTGAAATTGTAACTTCATCATTACGTTTAACAACGAGCTCTTGTCCAAGTTCTCCAAGAAATTGCACTAAATTAAATGTAAAGGAATCATAATTATCAATCATCAATATCATTTCTCTCACCTAACCGTTTCTTCGCTGCTTTCTTTCGCACGCCATAAGGCAATTGCTTTTTTCAACGATTCTTTATACTCATTTTTCGGATTTGAATCAATTACAATTCCTGCTCCCGCCTGCACATATGCTTGACCATCCTTTGCAAGAAGCGTACGAATCACAATATTTAATTCCATATCTCCTGAATAACCAATCCAACCTATTGAACCTGTATAAATTCCACGGCGAACTGGTTCTAATTCCTCTATAATTTCCATTGTACGTATTTTAGGTGCCCCCGTAATCGTTCCACCTGGAAACACAGCTCTTACTAAATCGAAAGCATCCTTATCCGGCTCAACCTCACCGCGAACGTTTGAAACTATATGCATAACATGTGAATATTTTTCAATGACCATAAATTCATCTACTTCCACAGTTCCATACTTACAAACTCGCCCCAAATCGTTGCGCTCTAAATCCACAAGCATGACGTGTTCTGCACGTTCCTTTTCATTTTCAATTAACTCTTTCGCTAAGCTCTCATCTTCTTGCTCATTTTTCCCACGAGAACGTGTACCAGCGATTGGACGTGTACTTACTTCATTCCCTTGCTTTTTAATTAATAATTCAGGTGAACCACTAACGATTTGAAAGTCTCCCAGCTCTAAATATCCCATATATGGCGATGGATTAATTTCACGAAGACTCGTATAAATTTCTAGCGGGTGTGTTTGCAATGTTTTTTCTTGTCTCGTAGACAAATTCACTTGAAACACATCCCCAGCCTCAATGTATTCTTGAATACGCTGAACAGCCTCCATGAAGTTTTCTTCTGTAAAGGCCACTGCGTCATTTTTATTTTCAGGACGTTCAAATAGCACCTTAACTTCAGGAGCTTCCTTCACCCAAAGATCCTTCCATTCATTCAAACGACTTTCTGCTTCTTCACGTTCATCTATATAATGCGTAATAATCCACAACACTTCCTCTTGTTGATCATACACAAACACATCATCAAATAATAAAAAGAATATATCCGGTATATCCACATCATCCTTTGCAAAAGAAGGAAGTTTTTCGATATAGCGGATACAATCATAACTAAAATATCCGATTGCACCACCTTGAAATGGGGGATAGTCTGGATTATGCTCCGTTTTCCATCGCTCCATATACTTTTGCATTAAATCTAAAGGATTACCTCGTTCTATTGTTTCCTTACCGCTTTCCCTTATATGTAACGTTTCATTTTTCCCTTGAATCGTCGCTACAGGATCGAGCCCCACAATACTATAGCGACCCCCACGTCCACTTTCTAACAAAATATGTTGATGCCTATTTTGAGAAAGAAACTTGTACTGTTTAAAAAAATCTAACTGATATGGAATAGAAAGCGCTAAAGATTTTCTTTGCTGCATATCAACACCCCGTCTTCTTTTATCCACTCCCTTAGACCCTTCATCTCAAATCATAGATGGTTAATATGAAATAATTATCCTTGGGAGCTAGTGAAAATAAATTAACTTTACTACTACTTATTTTACATGAAGTTTTCTAGTCATTCACTCTTTTCCTATTTTCAAACAAAAAAAGAAAAAGCACCCCTTTTCAGGAATGCTTTTTCTTAACCATGCTAATTACGATTCAAATTGATAAAGCGGTGTACTTAAATAACGCTCACCATTACTTGGGATAATAACAAGTACCTTTTTCCCTTTACCAAGTTTTTTCGCTACTTCTGTCGCAGCATAAATGACAGCACCTGAAGAAATACCAACTAAAATCCCTTCTTCACGCGCTACCCTTCTCGCATATTCGAATGCTTGCTCCGCTTTAATTTGAATAACTTCATCATACACTTCTACATCCAATGTTTCTGGGACAAACCCTGCTCCGATACCTTGGATCTTATGTGGACCTGGTTTGCCACCCGATAAAACCGGAGAATCCGCAGGCTCTACCGCATAAATTTTAATGTCTTTATATTTTTCTTTTAATACCTCACCAGCGCCTGTGATTGTTCCACCAGTACCGATACCTGCGATAAACGCATCTAATTGATTTCCCATTTGTTCAACGATTTCTGGCCCTGTTGTCAAACGATGAATTTCTGGGTTAGCTTGGTTTTGGAATTGTTGTGGTATAAAGTAACCATTCTCTTTTGCTAATTCAGTCGCTTTGCGAATTGCACCGCCCATTCCTTCTGGTCCTGGAGTCAATACTAATTCGGCGCCATAAGCACGCAATAAATTACGACGTTCAACACTCATTGTTTCTGGCATTACTAAAATTGCCTTATATCCTTTTGCAGCAGCTACCATCGCTAAACCAATTCCCGTGTTACCACTCGTTGGTTCAATAATTGTATCGCCCTCTTTTAATAATCCTTTTTGTTCAGCTGCTTCGATCATAGATAGTGCAATACGATCTTTCACGCTACTTCCAGGATTCATAAATTCTAATTTTAAGTAAATGTCTGCGCTGTCTTGCTCTACGATGCGGTTCAACTTAACGATCGGCGTTTTCCCGATTAATTCTGAAACTGATTGTGCCACTCGCATTCCTGTCACTCCTAACACCGAGTATTTTTATTGGTTTTATATACATTTTAATTTTGACAGAATTTTTCTTACTTGTCAATCTATTTGGATGATTGGCAATTGACAGAAATCACCCTTATTTTATAGACCATTAATTATATTTGTAATATCTTCTTTAGAGAACTTATATCTTTCATTACAGAAATGACAATGCACTTCTGTTTCATCCTCTTCCTCACGAACTTGTTTTAGTTCTTCCTTACCTAAACTAATTAATACTGCTTCAATGCGCTCACGAGAGCATGTACAGTTAAATTGAACATCCATTGTTTCTAGTACTTTTACTTTATCTTCCCCTAATACTTCATATAGCAACTCTTCTGGCGAGAGACCTTGTTCAATTAATATTGAAACAGGCGGGATTTTCTGCAAACGTTCTTCAATAAATGAAATCGTCTCTTCCTGTGCTCCTGGCATAATTTGCAGAATAAATCCACCAGCCGCTAATATGCTATCATCTCCGTTTACAAGAACACCAACACCAACAGAAGAAGGTGTTTGTTCAGAAACAGCAAAGTAATATGTGAAATCTTCCCCTAATTCACCCGAAACAATTGGAGATTGTCCGATAAATGGTTCCCTCATACCGATATCTTTAATTACTGTTAAGAAGCCTTCTGTTCCTACCGCTTGATACACACGTAACTTCCCCTGCTCTGTTGCTTCAAAGTCAACGCGCGGATTCGTTACATATCCACGCACATCACCATTTGCGTGAGCATCCACTAGAATCGGGCCAAGTGGTCCATTTCCTTCCACCTTAATCGTCAGCTTTTGGTCACCTTTTAACATAGCTCCCATCATTGTACCAGCTGTTAACGAACGCCCAAGTGCCGCTGAAGCAGTTCTCCATGTATCATGACGTCTTTGTGCCTCACTTACCGTATTTGTTGTACGCACACTATACGCACGAACTTCCCCATCAAACGCTAATGCTTTTACTAAATAATCTTTCATCCTTATTTATTCACCCTTCTCATGTTGTAAATTTGCATTACGTTCATATAACATATGCAAGCCTTTTAATGTTAAAAACGGATCTACAATATCAATTACGTTAGATTCTTCCGCAATTAACTTCGCTAATCCACCAGTTGCAATAACTTTCGGTTCTTGTTTAGCTTCTTCTTTCATACGTTTTACAATACCTTCTACTTGTCCAACATATCCATAAAGAATGCCAGATTGCATTGCACTTATCGTATTTTTCCCAACAACGCTACTTGGTTTTGTAATTTCAATACGAGGAAGTTTAGCTGCCCTACTGTATAAAGCCTCTGCCGAAATCATAATACCCGGTGTAATTACACCACCCATATAATGCTTATTCTCGTTAATATAACAATATGTAGTCGCTGTACCAAAATCGACAATAATAAGCGGACTTCCATATAATTGGATGCCAGCCACAGCATTTACAATGCGATCCGCTCCAACTTCGCGTGGGTTTTCATATTTAATATTTAAACCTGTCTTTATTCCCGGTCCTACTACAAGAGGTTTAATTTTGAAATACTTCTCACACATACGCTCTAAGGCAAACATAATTGGTGGTACAACTGAGGAAACAATAATTCCTTTCACATCTTCAAAAGAAAGTCCCTCATGTTCAAGTAATTGTTTCACTAACATACCGTATTCATCTTCTGTTTTATGGCGATCAGTCTCCATACGCCAATGTTGACGAAGTTCCCCATCTTCAAATACACCAAGCACCGCATTTGTATTCCCTACATCCAATACAAAAATCATATTCTCACCACTTATCTTATTTAATCTATATTTGTGCAGTATGTACAAAACTGATACTGCCATCATATCATACATACCTATATAATCAGCTTTTCCATCTTCATCATTTTACAAAAAGATGGCCCACTATTTCAATTTTTAACGCAAAGAAGATTCAATTTTATATACAAGCATACAAATTCCTCAACATAAAAAAGGAGTGACTATTGTCACTCCTTCATGTCTTATTTATCTTCTGCATTCTCATCGTCTTTTTTCATTGTGATATTCACTTTCACATCTTCAGACGACTTTTTACGCTCAGGTAAAACTCCATAATCATATAAGTGATTAATTTGCTCTGCATCTAATGTTTCTACTTCAAGTAACGTTTTTGCAATAATATCAAGCTTATCACGCTTTTCAGTAAGAATTTGTTTTGCACGAGCATAACATTCTTTCATAATTGTTTGCATTTCCACATCAATTTCATGCGCAATTGCATCACTGTAGTTTTGTTCTGAATGGAAGTCTCTTCCTAAGAACACTTGACCACCTTGTGAGCTACCAAACTGCATTGGTCCAAGCTTGTCGCTCATACCAAATTCCGTTACCATACGTCTCGCAATGCCAGTCGCACGTTGGAAGTCGTTGTGAGCTCCTGTACTAACTTCACCAAACACAATTTCCTCAGCCACTCGACCACCAAGTAAACCAGTGATTTTATCAAGTAATTCTGGTTTTGTCATGAAGTAACGATCTTCTTTCGGAAGCATTACCGCATAACCACCAGCTTGACCACGAGGGACAATTGTTACTTTATGAACGATATCAGCCTCATCAAGCACGACACCGATTACAGTATGACCCGCTTCATGGAATGCCACGATGTTACGTTCTTTCTCAGAAATAACACGGCTTTTCTTAGCCGGACCTGCAATAACACGGTCTGTCGCTTCATCGACATCAGACATATCAATTTTCTTCTTATCTTGACGCGCAGCTACTAATGCAGCTTCGTTTAATAAGTTCTCAAGATCCGCACCAGAGAATCCTGGTGTGCGAGTCGCAATTGCTCTTAAGTTAATATCATCATCAAGTGGTTTGTTACGAGCATGCACTTTCAGTACTGCCTCACGTCCATTTACATCTGGACGATCCACTGTGATTTGACGGTCAAAACGCCCTGGACGTAATAACGCTGGGTCAAGAATATCAGGACGGTTTGTTGCAGCGATGATAATAATACCTTCGTTTGCACCGAATCCATCCATCTCAACAAGAAGTTGGTTTAACGTTTGCTCACGCTCATCGTGACCACCGCCAAGACCCGCCCCACGCTGACGACCTACTGCATCAATTTCATCAATGAAAATGATACAAGGAGCATTTTTCTTCGCATTTTCAAATAAATCACGTACACGGGAAGCACCAACACCGACGAACATCTCTACGAAATCAGAACCACTAATAGAGAAGAAAGGAACGCCAGCTTCACCTGCAACAGCACGCGCAAGTAATGTTTTACCTGTACCTGGAGGTCCAACTAACAGAACACCCTTCGGAATACGAGCACCAACCTCAGCAAACTTACGAGGATCTTTTAAGAATTCCACTACCTCAACAAGTTCTTGTTTCTCTTCGTCTGCTCCAGCTACATCTCTGAAGCGTACTTTTTTCTTTTCATCATTGTATAACTTCGCCTTACTTTTTCCGAAGTTCATAACACGGCTACCGCCGCCCTGAGCTTGGTTTAGTAAGAAGAAGAATAAAATGAAGATAATCACAAACGGAATGATAGAAGTAAAGAATGTCACCCAAGCACTTGTTTCCTCTGCTGGTTGATACTTCACTTCGGCACCTTGCGCTTTGTCATTAATTTTCTTTTGTAATTCTTCAGTATTTGGTGCATAAGTAACAAATTGCTCTTCTTGGCTAGCATTGTTAAATTGTCCTTTTACCTCAAATACACCATTTTTCGGTTGAAGTTGCACATTACGCACTTCACCTTTTTCAAGTTTAGTAATGAATTTATCGTAGCTAATTGATGTTGTTTTTTGTGTTGAACCATTAAAATAGCTCACGATTCCAATTACTACTAAGAATATCAGTAAATAAAAGATGGTATTACGGAAGATACGATTCATTCCTAACCTCCTCTCACGGCATAAACACTATAGTAAATCGTAACATAGAAAAACTTTCCTATCCAATTATAACGCCTGTATTTAATTAATTTGAGTAAACGCTTGGTTTTAATACTCCAACATAAGGAAGATTACGATATTGCTCTTTATAATCTAAGCCATATCCTACAACAAATTCATGAGGAACAGTAAACCCAACGTAATCTGCTTTTAGATCGACTTTGCGACCAGTTGGTTTATCTAGTAGCGTAACAATCTTTACAGATTTCGCCTTACGATATTTGAATAGGTCCACTAAATAGCTTAATGTAAGACCGCTATCAATAATATCTTCAACGATTAAAATATCGCGACCTTCTACAGAAGTATCAAGGTCTTTTAAAATTTTCACTTCACCTGTTGAAACTGTAGAATGACCGTAGCTAGAAACAGCCATAAAATCCATTTCAAGATATGTATCTGTTCTTTTTAATAAGTCTGCCATAAATGGCATTGCACCCTTTAATACACCAATTGCAAGAGGTACTGTATTTTTGTAATCCTCTGCAATAATTGCACCTAGCTCATGCACCTTTTCTTGTATTTGTTCTTCGGAAATCAATACTTTTTCGATATCTTGATTCATCATTTCATTATCCTCCTGGAAGACTCCTTGCTTTTGTAGTGAATAATAATATATTTATCCTTATCTGCTATTTCATTTGAAATAGCAAATGCAGATTGCTTCAACAATGGAACCCAAATAATGTTCCCGCTTGCATCACAAACAATCGGCCACTCTTCCCTTTTTTCTTTTGGTACTTTTGCCTCAATAAAAATAGCTTTTATCTTTTTTGTACCACTCATACCCTTTATTGACATGCGATCTCCATTTTCCCTAGAGCGTATAAGAAGAGGATATGATATATCATTATACTTAGCAACAAATACTGTTTCATTCATGTTACTCGGTAATTCCTCTTTTACTTCTGCCTCAAGTTCATCCCCATTTGTTAATGTAATGGCACCTGGTATTGATAAAACTTGTGAAAAAGGAAAAACAATTTCTTGCTCAAATCGGAAACTACATTCTTCATATGTACGAACAATTTTTAAACCAGCAGGAAAATCAAGCGACCCCGAGGGATGTGTCCGTTTAAAAAATGTAATAACTTTGTCAATATGTATAGAAGAAAGCGAAGACGGAATCTTGTATTCATAAAGATAGTTTAATATTAGTTGAATCCCTCGCCTTTGTAAAGGCATAGACATGGATTCAAAGTCAGGAATTGATAAGACAATGTTTTTATCACTTTTTTTTGTAATTACTTTATTCATCTTTTCAAAAGCTAATTCCTGCAAATATGCCTCATCCTCTTGCATAAGTACACTAAATTTTTGGAATTGCTCATGCACATGAGGATTCTCCTCTTTTAAATAAGGTAGAACATGCTTACGTAATCGATTCCTCGTATATACTTCTTTTTCATTACTCGGATCCATACGTGGTGTAATGCCTATCCTATTACAATAAGCGGTGATCTCTTTCTTTGTTACCGCTAATAAAGGTCTAATTAAATATCCACTATGGAAAGGGCGTTTCACAGCAATTCCAGCATACCCCTTCGGCGTACTCCCGCGGACGAGACGCATTAAAATGGTCTCCACTTGATCATCTCCATGATGCCCAAGTGCTACATATGATGCCTCATATTTCTTCATTATTCTTTCCAAAAATGCATATCGGCATTCTCTAGCAGCCACCTGTGCATTCATTCCATATTGCTGTTGATATTGCGATACATTAATTCTTATCGTTTCGCAAATAACCCCGATCTCCCGGCAAAGGTTCTCCACAAATTGTAAGTCTTCATAGGATTCATCTCCTCTAAACATATGATCCACATGCGCGACTACAATCTTTAATTTCTTCTCTTCCCTTTTCTCTAATAAATAATATAACAGAGCTAAAGAGTCAGGGCCTCCAGAAACTCCTACAACAATTGTCGAATATTCCTCTAATACATCATGCTGCTTTGCAAACTCATCTACTTTTTCAACAAATGTATCTTTCAACTTCGCAATCACCTTTCATTAAAGCCAAACAATAACATACTTTACCTTGCTTATAATGGTACAACTTTTACAAACTTTGTGCAAAAAAAAGATGTGCAAAATTCACATTTTTATCTTACATCCCCCTCCTATCTTCACAGAAAAAATGAAATTACTTTCTTCTATAAGAAAAAGGTCTAGGTATCACCCTAGACCTCATAACCAAGAAAGATTCTACTTCTCTATTGTGCTTGTTTACCCATAATTGGAATCGTAGCCCACTTTGGCATATTCTTCTTTACTTTGGCAACGACAATCGTCATATCGTCATTGATATATCCGTCACTAGAACGAATAACCTCTTCCATAATGATATCAGCAATTTCTTGGGGATCATCTGTTTGTAGTTCTTTAATTTTACGTTTCATCCACAATTCATGATTTTCTACATGCTGTGCTCCTTCAAAAATCCCATCACTCATCATAATTAGAATGTCTTCTGTTTTTAGTTGTTCACCAACAACATCTACCTCAACATCCTCGATAATTCCCATTGGCAAATTGCTTGCCTCTATTTGTAAAACGTTATTTCCACGTTTTACAAAACTTGGGGTTGAACCAATCTTTAAAAATTTAGCGCTGGCATCACGTAAATCTACCATAGCTAAATCAAGTGTTGTAAACATTTCTTCTGTCGTTCTCAACGAAAGAATTGAATTAATAGACTTAATAGCAATTTCTTCATCAATACCGGATTGTAATATTTTTTGTAATAATTTTACTGTTTCCTTACTTTCCATATGCGCCCTTTGTCCATTGCCCATTCCATCACTAATGGCAAGAGCATACTTCCCAACACTTAAATCCATCATCGCATACGAATCTCCTGATACAAATCCGCCTCCTTTTGCTGCTGTAGCAAGCCCTGTATCCAGAGAAAATGTTTTCGCTGATCCAAAAGATATCATGCTATGACCATTTGGATAAGCAGAAGGTTCTTCATGTTTAACAATAATATTTTCTTTTAAAATATCCGAAAGCATTGGCGCAACTAATTTGTCACATTCACCGTGTTGATTAGATGCTGCCGGAATCATCATTTCAATATCAATATTCCCTCTATCTAAACAATAGATATCAACATGTTCCACTTCAACACCAAAATCACGAAACGCTTGTAAAATTTGTTCTTCCTGCACCTGGTGATTTTCCCGTTCACGCTGAATTTCTTTTGCAAAATCCTCCATCACTTTTGAAACACCTAATAATTGTTCGGCAACAATTCTACGATTCTCTTTCATTTGTTTCCGTAACTTTTGCCCCTCATAGAAATGACCTAATTCTCCCACCATTAAATCCGTTACTTTTTTCCCTCTTACGCAGTGCTTTTCCCATTCACGAACTAGCTTACGGTTATGTTGAAGGGTTCCTTCTTCCGTTTCATTCATAATTTGTTTCATGTAATCATACGTTTTATCAAAATTCACTACCCAGCATTGATCCTTTTTAAAACATGACTGACACGTCTTTGCTGTAATCGTACTTAAAAATAAATCAGCTTCTGTTTCCTCATCCTCTTCCTCCACATATCCATATACCGAAAAACTATTAGATAACGCAGAGAATACATTTGCAAATTGATTAATTTTATTAGATGTCACATCACGCATTCTTCGTAAGTATTGTTGTTGATCCTGAGAATGTTCTTGTGTTCCTGGCATAAATTTAGCCAGCCGATCAATAATTACCTTTGGTGTTAGTAAAAAGAACCCTATCGCTACTCCAGATTCTATTAAAGTTGTTATAATATTTACTTGTTTATCGACGTATAAGGTAATTAAACTTGTCCCAATTAACAACCCTAAACTAACGCCAAGGCGCTTCCCTTCTTTTAATAATCCACCAAGTAGCCCCGAAAAAGCCAATAGACTAAGTTGAGATAAACTACCTACATTTGCTAAACTCAATATCAATCCCGTAACAACCCCTACTGTTGAACCAGTAGCTGCACCTGCAACAAAAGCGAATAATAGTACTAAATATCTAGTGAAAATATGTTGAACTGAAGCGTCGTAAATAAACCAATCTGTTGTACCCGTTAATACAGATGCAAGCAATATAATTAAACAAACGATTTCTTCCGTTTCTAGTGCTTGTTGTTTTCCCTTTCTTTCTGTTAATAATGGTACACTTTGCAAAAAAATCATTGTTAAAACAAAACTAAGTCCTGCTTCAATGGTACTTACGAGTAAGTCATACATAGTGACGGTTTGCTGCGCGAAGTAAACAACAGCGAGATGTGCGGTTAATGCGGAGATAAATACTTGAAATGGTACAAGTCCAACAATTTTACGTGTAAACCGACTAAAGAAGATATTATAAATGAAGAAAGTAAAAATAGATGCAAAGGCAAAAAGTAGGTTGTCTAATGAAACGGAAAGCGCCCCCCCCATAAGAGCAAGAAATGCGAGCGGCATCTTATCACGTTTCATTACATAAACAGCAGCAAAAAACGGTAGTGCAAACGGTAAAATGTTCGTTAATATATATGCTCGTCCTAAAAGAAAACCGATTACAGCAATAACAAATCCCCATCTAAAGAAAACTTGCTCTAACTTCACTTTCAACTTGCTTGTCCATGTTATTGATCTGAGTTGCCCATCATTCATAGCCAGTGTACTTGTATTCACAGTATTCCTTCCTGCTTTTGGCATATTTTTAACACCACCTGCATAGTTTAATTACTGTCATTATAAAAGATGATTATTGGGATTTTTGTCAAAACAACAGTTCACGCCTACATAATCGTTCGACTTTTTATTCAAAATAAACCTATATATATACAAGTTGTTAAACATAAACACTTTAAAATGATAGAAAATTCCAAAAATATAGGATGTTTTTGTAGAAGCTTTGTACTTATTTACAATTTCTTAACAAAAAAAAGATCATGCGCTATGCATGATCTTTTTAGATGACCCGTACGGGATTCGAACCCGTGTTACCGCCGTGAAAGGGCGGTGTCTTAACCACTTGACCAACGGGCCGTTAAAATAAATATAGCGGCGGAGGGGATCGAACCCCCGACCTCACGGGTATGAACCGTACGCTCTAGCCAGCTGAGCTACACCGCCATGTCGTCTTATTTAACGGACAATTAGTATCTTATATCAAATCTACTTTAAAGTCAATACGTTTCAAAAAGTTTTTTATTCTTTTTTAAAAATATACTTATTTACATAAAAAAGCACCCCGAGTGACTTACTCCGGGCGCCTCTCTATATGTTAAGAATAAAACGTTCGTTTTATCCGCGACGAGCGCCACGGCCACCACGTTTAGATTCTGTATTACGCTTTAAAGAAGTTAAACGATCTTCACTGTCTTTTAAAAAGCGTGCCATCTTTTGCTCAAACGTTTCTTTTTGATTGCCACCATTATCACGGCCACCACGGTTATCTCTGTTAAAAGAACGATTGCGTTGTGGACGTCCAGAACGTTGTTGATCTCCTCCACCACGTTGGTATTCACCGCGTGGACGGTCTCCTCCACCACGTTGGTATTCACCGCGTGGACGGTCTCCTTCTGTTCTTACACGTTCTTGCGCTTTTTTAATAGATAGACCAATTTTCCCATCTTTTTCAACATTAATAACTTTTACTTCTACTTGGTCGCCTACTTTTAAGTGGTCATTAATATCCTTCACGTAATTATCAGCAACTTCACTAATATGAACAAGACCCGTTAAGCCTTCTGGCAGCTCCACAAAAGCCCCAAAATTTGTAATACCTGTTACTTTACCTTGTAACTTGCTGCCTACCTCGATTGACATAAAAAAAATGCTCCTCCTTAGTGATTAAAAAGTCAAATTTTACTTTATTATATATAATCCTAAAATATAGTGTCAATAAGACACTACCTACTTAGAAACAGGAAAAATTATCTCCCCTTTTCCAGAGAAGAAATAATCCCTCCTAGCAATCTTTAAAACATACTCTTCGTCATTCAACTTTTGAACATCATCTTTTAGTTTTTTTTCTTTTTTTGTTAATGAATCCAATTCTTTTTGCATCTCTTCAATCTTTACTTCTTTTGCCTTAATGGAACCATTTTGCTGATAAAACGTTACACTAATACTTGCAATAATTGTAAAAGCAAAAACAAAAAAAACTGCTAAACGGCGGTATAATCGCCTTCTGTTTTCATTCTGTTGTATTATATGTTCTTTAGCAGAATTTGGATTCTGTTCTTCAATCAATCTTTGCCTCAGTTCCCTCATTTCCGAGGTCCCCCTAACTTCTTTTTTATACGCTCCCAAATTTGAAAAGTATAATTCTCCAATTTTTTAATATGTTGCAGTAACCCTACATATTTCTTTATAAAAAGTTTAACACGGTTAGGGAGAAGTTTCCATATGAGCAAAGTAAGAAATCGAACAGGCCAGAAAAAAACTTTCCATACAAAAAGTAATATCCATCTGGAACACTTCCACAACACGTTCCCAATTGAAAGTAGTATACGAAATAAAAATAATATAAAAGCAATAATAAGCTGCGCTATAATAATAACAGGTTTTATCATAAGTAGGTGTACAATTTTAATAAAAAATTGTATCGTTTGCACAAAAACATAAATGAGAAAATTTAATACTCGCATGTACACTACTTTCAATAAGCTTTGATATGCCGCAAAACCACAAAGCAAAGCTACAAAAACATATATACGTAATTCAGCTTCATTTACAAGCAATAATACGTAAAAGACAAACAGTGCTTGGACAATCCAAAACAGTATATCATATATAAATACAAGCCAACGATTACGCCGCGATCGCTGCAGGAAGCGTTGGTATGTATCCAATGCTGCCCCAACCCAAGCACCCATTCCAATCATGGAAAGCATTGTATACAGTTGAATTGTTAAACTCATTTAAATAACTTACTAAAGAACCCTTTAGCTTTCTCCCCTTGATTCTCATCAATGTACAACATCTCATGAATTTTCCCTTTAATGGATACAATACCTTTTTCTACATCCAAATTTTTCATCTGTAAGTTTTGACCGCGAATTGTTAAAAAACCCATTACAGTTTCTAACAAAAACTCTTCACTATCAAAACTCTCTACTTGTTTTACACCAGTAATATCTATTACACGTCTACCACGCATAATAATATCATGCTCTACAGAAACATTCTGTTGGTTAGAAGGTATAGTTGAATAACCCTTATTCACGTCAATCCCCCCATAGCTTTATACGATCTAGTAAATAATGTATGAGGGGAGGAAATAATTTAGAACAAGCCTTCTTCTGCTTTCACTTTCTCTTCACGAACTACTGTATACATGTTAGCTGCATCTTCTTTTTTCGTTGTTTCTTTTAATTCGTTTACTTTTACAGTTACTACTTTTTGTCCAAAACGAATTGTTAGTTCATCATCTACTTTCACATCAGAACTTGCCTTTGCAGCTTGTCCATTAATCGCAATCCTTCCTTGATCTGCTACTTCTTTTGCCAATGTTCTTCTTTTAATTAGACGCGATACTTTCAAAAATTTATCTAAGCGCATCTCATTTCCCCCTTATTGATTCTCTATCTGTTTTGCTTCTTCCCACAAAGCGTCCATTTGCTCTAACTTTAACTCCTGCATTTCCTTATCCATTTCAGCTACTTTCGCTTCCATATAAATAAAACGGCTCATGAATTTTTCGTTTGTTGTATGAAGTGCCTCTTCTGGATTCAATTTATAGTAGCGAGCAATATTAACGAAGGCGAATAGTAAATCTCCAAATTCACCTAACATTTTTTCTTTATCCATCTTTTCGACTTCTTGCTGGAACTCTTTCAATTCTTCAAAAACTTTATCCATCATCGGCTGTACATCATCCCAATCAAAGCCAACCGTTCCGGCTTTTTTCTGAATTTCATACGCACGTAGTAATTGTGGTAAACTTTTTGGAATTCCTGTTAAAATAGATTCCCTTACATGCCCCTTTTCTCGTTTTTTAATTTCTTCCCAATTTGAAACAACTTCTTCCGCATTCTCCACATCTATATCTCCAAATACATGCGGGTGACGACGTACCATTTTCTCAGATAGCGTTCGGATAATATCATCAACGGAGAACCACCCCTCATCTTCTCCAATTTGAGCATGAAGCATAACTTGTAATAACACATCACCAAGCTCTTCAACCAAATGATCATCATCTTCTTCATCAATTGCTTCTAACACTTCATATGCCTCTTCGATTAAATATTTCTTTAAAGACTGATGCGTTTGTTTTTTATCCCATGGACAACCATTCGGTCCACGGAGCTCAGCAATGATTTCTCTGAGCACATCAAATTGTTGATATAAAGAAGCACGCTCAGCAACAGGCGGTATATACACGCTCGTTAAGTTGTTCAACTCTGTTTCATGATCTAACAGATAGAGCGGTACTTTCTTTACTTGCTCAAACGATGTTCCTGCAGCCGTTACAATGTATACTTCATACTCATCAGGCAACATTTCCATTAACGTCAGCTTCACCTCAGATGCTACGAACGCATCATATACTTGGCAAAAAATTAAATGTTGGCGTAATTCTAATTGACCACGTTCAAATGAAGTTGCATCAATAAGTTGAAATCCTTCAATTGGATCTATTTTCAAACTAGCAAACATTGGGTCCAAGAAGCTTTGTCCACCTTCAATTCGCACCTCAACTTGCTTTTCTTCTCCTTTTTGTAAAAGCAGTTGAACAGTTCGTTCTGCAACAAGTGGATGACCCGGCACAGCGTATATAATATCTGTATCTTGTGCTTGTTCTATTAGCGTATTTGCAATTGTTTCATATACAATCTCAAATGTATCATGTGCCTCATATACATCGTCAAAAGATGTATACTTTATTCCTTCTTTTTCCAACTCTCCAATAACAGGGTGTTCTTTCGTACGCACATACATATAATCTGCTTCTTTTATCTTTCGGTACACACCCATTGTCAGCTGATCTAATTCACCAGCACCTAATCCTAAAATCGTGATTACTCCACTCACAACCAGTCACCTCTATCCACTCTTCTTCAATGAAGCTTGTACCTTTTCTTGCTTCATAACAGTTCCTAATTCTTTTTTTGTAAAAACATTTAATTTCATAATTAAAAATAGATATACCACTCCACCAATCGCTATGCCTAGTAGCGCCTCAATTGCAGCTAATCCTCTATATCCTTCATCTCTTACTAGTCCAAACCCTTCATAAATCCGCATAAATAACATTAACATAATGACCATTCCTAACCCACTGATCGTTACACTAAATATGCCTTGTTTATGAATGAGTGGTTCTTCTACAATTCGAATAAGGAAAGCACTATTTAACAAAGCGATAACCATGAGCGAAATTACTGTCGCAATCGCCGCTCCAGTTACACCAAATTGCGGCATTAACATATAATTGAGCAATAATTTTAAACACCCTCCAAATGCAACAACCAATGCTGGCTTTGCAGTTTGACCAAGCCCTTGCAGAATAGAAGCTGTTGTAATGGATAAGGAACTAAATAAAATAGAAACAGCTAAAATAGCTAATACACCTGAACCCTCACTATTTTCAAACAACATCGTATTTGTCGGTTCAATAATACACGCTAATCCTAATGCAGCTGCAATCCCAATTACAAAAGTTATCTTCATCGCTAACTGCACCTTTTGTTGGATGAACAGATGATCTCCTCTTTCTTTTGCTGCCGTAATAATCGGAATAAGCGAAAGTGAAAAGGAGGTCGTCACGACTGTGCCAAGTTGCATAAGCGGAATACTCCTGTCATAAACACCTTTTAATGCTTTTGCAATTTCCATCGGTTCTCCTGCTTGAATAAGCAATGTATAAAACGAAACTGAATCTGCCATTTGTATAAAAATTAGTACTAAATTACTAACACAAATAGCTATTCCTTGCCAAAAAATAATTCGAATTATTTCCCTCTTATTGTGTATCCTCTTCCATCCTCGCAAAAAAACGGAACGAAAATTATGTCGCATATAAAATAAAAGCACGAGTATACCAATAAAGCCACCTGCAATCGACCCCAACATCGCCCCTGCTCCAACTGTATATAAATCAAATTCATGTGCGATGAGGAACAACGATAGAAACACAATAATGGACACACGAATCGTTTGTTCAATCACTTGCGATACAGCTGTTGGTATCATATTGTTAAACCCTTGAAAGTACCCTCGTGCAACAGATAAAAAGGGCATTAACAAGAATGAAAATGAAATAACTCTTAGCAGTTTATCTAAATTCGCATCACCCATGACTGATGCAATCGTGTGAGCACCAAAAAACAATGTAAAGAAACCTATACAACCGACTCCCAATAAAAACCAAAAAGAAACACAAACAATCTCCTCTGCTTCTTCCTGCTTCCCTTGTTCCAAACGCTCTGCTACCATCTTAGAAATGATAATGGGGAAACCATAAGTAGCTAAAATTAAACAAAATCCATAAAACGGGTAAATTTGTTGATAAATATAAAAACCAATATCCCCCGCTATATTTTGATATGGAATACGGTAAAAAGCGCTTAATACTTTCGTAACAAAACTTGCAATCGTTAATATAATAGCCCCGCGCCAAAAAGCTTGATACTTCTTCGCTTCCATACGAGAAAACTCCTTTTCCTATTCTCATCCCTCGTATTATATCACAAAGAAAAAAACAGGCTCCTTTTTAGATTTATACAATAAAAAAGGTAGCAAAATGCTACCTTTTAATGAAATACAATCCTTCTTTCCGAAAAAATATTATAATTAAGAAAAATTACTGTTCCATTTGTTTTGCTAAAAAACTTGCAGCAGTATTTACTGCCTTATGCTCTACCTCACTTATAATTGCTTCTTTTGAAAAGATAATAACAGCTCCAATCGGATCTCCATTTGCAACGATTGGACCAACTGTATAAGAACTAACCTTTTCCGTTACACCATCGATAATCGAAATTTCACTTTCATCTGTCATAACAACAGATTTTCGATCTTCCATCGTTTTTTCGATTAAATCGCCAACACTTTTATTTAAGTATTCTTTTTTAGATACCCCTGCTACAGCGATAATAGAATCGCGATCACATACGAGTACGTTATGTCCTAAACTATCGTATAAAGCCTCTGCATATTCTTTTGCAAAATCACCTAATTCACTAATTGGAGAATATTTTTTCAAAATCACTTCTCCATCGCGATCAACAAAAATTTCGAGCGGATCCCCTTCTCGAATACGAAGAGTCCTACGAATTTCTTTCGGAATTACTACCCTACCTAAATCATCAATTCGACGTACGATTCCAGTTGCTTTCATTCTAATGCTGCCTCACTTTCTACTGATGATGAAAGTGGTGAATTTACCTGTTCATGTAAAAATCACCAACTGTTAGACATAGTATTTTACACATTAGTTCTTCTATGCACGTCGAATTGCATTTTTTATTTTGTTTTAGGCATTTATTACTTCTTTTTTCACGTCAGGTAAGCCTTTTAATAAATTTTCGGCGATTGTTAACCATTTTGCCGTCTCTAATCCATTTGTTTTCATAACAATTTTTAAACGAGAACCTTCCATACCAAGACCAATCATACGACCAAAACTATTACCAAGCATGAATAATTTTCCACCATCAATATTTTGACTTGCTTGCTCTGAGAATAAAAACGTTACTTCAAATTTTGTTTGTTTAATTAACTCAATCTGTTCCTTCATTGCTAATACTTTAATATTTGCAATTTGTAATAGATATCCAACTTCTTGCGGGTAGTCCCCGAAACGATCGATCATTTCTTCTTGTAATTCCTCAATATCTTCAATCGTAGAGACACCTCTAAATTGTTTGTACATCATAATTTTTTGTTTACTATCTGAAATATACGCATCTGGCAAGTATGCATCTACTTCTAAATCAATTTCAACATCAATCATATTTTCAATTCCCTGTGTTCCTTTACGCTGTTCAATCGCATCTTTTAACATTTGAGAATATAGATCAAATCCGACAGAATCAATAAATCCATGTTGCTCAGCCCCTAACAAGTTACCAGCGCCACGAATAGATAAATCTCGCATTGCAATTTTAAATCCTGACCCAAGTTCTGTGAATTCTTTAATTGCTTGTAAACGCTTCTCAGCAACCTCTGATAACACTTTATCACGTTTATACGCAAAGTATGCATAAGCAACACGGTTTGAACGACCAACACGCCCACGAAGCTGATAAAGCTGTGATAATCCCATGCGATCCGCATCAAATACAATTAATGTATTTACATTCGGAATATCAACACCTGTTTCAATAATCGTTGTACTTACGAGAACATCATGCTGTCCATCTAAAAACGATAGCATGACAGATTCTAGGTCACTCTCGTTCATTTTTCCATGCGCATACGTCACACGCGCCTCTGGGACTAACATAGAGATTTCATCTGCTTTTCTTTCAATATCTTCAACACGGTTATATAAGAAATAAATTTGACCGCCCCTTGCAAGTTCCCGTTCTATCGCTTCTCGAATTAACCCCGGGTTATACTCAACCACATATGTTTGTACCGGGAAACGATTTTCCGGTGGCGTCTCAATAACAGATAAATCTCGTACACCAAGCATAGACATATGGAGAGTACGCGGAATTGGCGTTGCCGTTAATGTTAATACGTCAACATTTGCTTTCAATTGTTTAATCTTCTCTTTATGTGTAACACCAAATCGTTGCTCTTCATCGATAATGAGTAAACCTAAATCTTTATAAGTTACATCTTTAGATAAAATACGATGTGTTCCAATAACAATATCAACTGTTCCGTCTTTTAAACCTTTAATCGTTTCATTTTGCTGTTTTCTAGTACGGAATCTACTTAACAATCCAATATTAATTGGATAGTCTTGAAAACGCTCTCGAATCGTTTCATAGTGTTGTTGTGCAAGAATCGTTGTCGGTACTAAAATTGCAACTTGCTTTTCATCCATAATTGCTTTAAACGCTGCACGAATCGCAACTTCTGTTTTTCCATATCCAACATCACCACATAAAAGTCGATCCATTGGACGCCCACGTTCCATATCTTTCTTAATTTCTTCAATAGAACGCAACTGATCTTCTGTCTCCTGATACGGGAAAGATGATTCAAATTCCTGTTGCTCTGCAGTGTCCGGCGTATACGCATATCCCTTTGAAGCCTCACGCTCTGCATACAACTTAATTAAGTCATCTGCAATATCTTGTACAGATTTTTCTACCTTCGTTTTGACCTTTTTCCAATCGTTTCCGCCCAATTTGTAAACTTTCGGATCCTTACCCTCTGATCCTACATATTTTTGTACTTGGTCAATTTGTTCGATTGGCACATACAACTTATCATTACCTTGATATTTAATGTTCAAATAATCTTTATGCACACCATTAATTTCTAGTGTTTCAATTCCTAAAAATTTACCAATACCATGATTGACATGAACAACGTAGTCTCCAACTTTTAACTCTGAATAACTTTTAATACGTTCTGCATTCGATAACTTTTGCTTACGTTGTGATTTTTTTACTTTCTTATGGAACAACTCTTTTTCTGTAATCACAACAAACTTCTGCATCGGCATTTCAAATCCTGCATGTAAATCACCTACAGCAATTTGAAGACGACCAGGAAGCAATATATCTGTGGATTCTATAATGTCCGCTTCAATATCATAATCACTTAAAATATATTGTAATTTTTTTGCGCGTTCTTCATCCGTCCCTAATACAACTGTCGTGAAATTCCCTTTAGTCCATCTATCAATTTCTGTTTTTAACAGCTGCATTTGTCCATGGAAGTCCTGCATTGTTTTACATGTTACATTAACAATATTTTGCGGGTGCGTATTTGCAATATGGCGTAAAAATAATGTTAAATATACAAAGCTTCTCTTTTTATGGTGTAGGAATTCTTCAAATTGGTGTGAGAACACCAAATCTTGAATAATTGCCCCTTCACTTAGAAGTGATGTATACCATTCTGCTTCTTCTGTCTCAAGATGTGATGCCGTTTCTTGAATACGCGAAATTTCATCTAAAATAACGACACCGTTCTCAGGTAAATAGTCTATTAGACTAGCATGTTCTTTGTAAAAAATAGATAAATATTTAAACATTTGCTCTATAGTCTGTCCGTTTTTCAATATTTCTATCTCGTGACTAACTGTTTCAAGTACTGCTGTCTTGATTTTATCATCAGAGAGCTTCTGCATCGTCTTCATTAAACCTTCCTCAAGACGCTCCACCCCTAATTTCAGTTCATCTTTTGAAAATAAAAATTCTGTCGCAGGACCGAATTTCACGCTTTCTCTTTTATCTTGAGAGCGTTGTTCTTCTACATCAAATGAGCGGATAGAATCTACTTCCGTATCAAAGAACTCTATACGAAACGGTAATTCTTCAGTTAACGGATAAATATCCAGTATACCCCCGCGCAAACTAAATTCTCCAGGCGCTTCTACCATTGATTTACGTTCATACCCAATATGGTGCAACGTATGAAGTAATGCATCTAAATCAATCTCTTGCCCTAGACTAATTTCGATTTGCTTTTGCTTCCATAACTCCTTTATTGGTAAAAATCTACGTAAACCAGCAACCGGAACAACAATGATGCCCCGCTCGCCCATCGCTAAACGATTTAATACTTCAATACGCTGCGCTTTCAGTTCTGGGCTTGCAACCCCTATTTCCGACGCAATTAATTCATTAACTGGATATAACCATACATCCTGTTCACCAAGTAATGAAACTAAATCCTCATATACTTTCTGCGCTTGAAATAAGTTGTGTGTAACAATAAGCTGCGACTGCTTTGTTTTTTTATATAAAGCAGCCATTAATAAAGAACGAGAAGAAGTTGCCATGCCTGATACAAGCTGTTCTTTCAATCCTTCTTCTAGTCCATTAATAATGGATTGTATTTCTTTATTTTTATAAAATTGCTCTAATAACCCTATCATTTTCAAAACTCCTCTCAACATAAAGAGCAAGTTAATATATTTTTATGCAAATATTTTGGAAAAAGAAAACAGAAAAATGCTTTGGACACGCCAAAGCGACAACATTTTATTGCAAAAACTTTTCATATTCATAATACTCCGGATAAGATGAGAGCGTTTCTTGACACGACTCACAGATTGTTTTTATATATATATTTCCATTTTCATGAAAATGAATCATATCCAATCGTTCTTGCTCTGTTAGTTGAAATAAAACCTTGCTGTATACCTTTTCTGCGGTAATGGAACCTACGTTATTCCCACAATGTTTACAGTAATAATGTCCTTCCATACTATCCTCCTAAGTGTGCAATTACTATTAGTATGGATAAAAACATCATAAAATATTCCAGATAAGAACATTAACCGTTAAAAGTATTCATAATTTGAAGAAATGGTTTCTTTAACCACTCTTCACATGCTTCCGTAGCTTTTACAATGGATTGATTTACCTCTGGTAGCTCTTCTGCTGTGAAACGCCCCAATACATAATCCACAACTTTCATGCCATTTTTCGGACGATCAATCCCCATACGAATACGTTGGAACTCTTGCGTTCCTAAATGAGAAATTGTCGATTTCACACCGTTATGACCGCCTGCGCTACCTTTCATACGAAGACGCAATTTACCCACTGGGATATCTAAATCGTCATACATGACAACAAAATCTTCTACATCAATTTTATAGTAATCCATAAGTGGACGAATGCTTTCTCCAGATAAATTCATATACGTAAGCGGCTTTAATAAAATTACTTTTTCACCATTAACAAAACCTGAACCATACATGCCTTTAAACTTTTGTTCATTTAAAGAAATGCCCCATCGTCTCGCAAGCTCATCAATTCCCATAAATCCGATATTATGCCTTGTTAATTCATATTCTCTACCCGGGTTCCCAAGTCCTACTATTAATTTCATTCTTGTACCACTACTTTCTTTTTACGATACGAAAAGACGTAACCAAATTTGGTTACGTCTCATTCTATCCAATTAATTGAATAATACACTCACTGATTCTTCTTCATAAACACGAATGATCGCTTCCCCGATCAATGGAGCAACAGAAAGCTCGTGTACTTTATCAATTTTCTTCTCTTCCGGTAATACAATAGAGTTTGTTACAACTAACTCTTTAATATTTGAGTTTTGGATACGCTCAATTGCTGGACCAGATAAAACTGGGTGTGTACAGCAAGCATATACTTCAGAAGCACCGTTCTCAACAAGAGCGTTTGCTGCTAATGTAATTGTACCAGCTGTATCAATGATGTCATCAATTAAGATTGCTGTCTTACCTTCAATGTTACCAATGATATTCATAACTTCCGACACATTCGGACGTGGGCGACGTTTATCAATAATAGCGATTGGCGCTTTTAAGCGGTCCGCCATTTTTCTTGCACGTGTTACACCACCGTGGTCAGGAGATACGATTACGATATCTTTAAGACCTTTTGTCTCAAAGTAATCAGAAAGAATCGGTACACCCATTAAGTGGTCGATTGGAATATCAAAGAATCCTTGAATTTGTGGAGCATGTAAATCTAGAGTGATTACACGAGTTGCACCTGCAGTTTCAAGCAAGTTTGCTACAAGTTTCGATGTAATTGGTTCACGAGAACGCGCTTTACGGTCTTGACGCGCATAACCATAATAAGGAATAACAATATTAATTGTTTTTGCAGATGCACGTTTTAATGCATCAATCATAATAAGTAATTCCATGATATGTTCGTTTACTGGGAAGCTTGTAGATTGAATAATGAATACATCGCAACCACGAATACTTTCTTCAATGTTAATTTGAACTTCTCCATCACTAAAACGGTCAACAGAACATTTCCCTAACCCTACTCCAATATGCTTTGCAATTTGCTCAGCAAGTTCCTTATTAGAGTTTAAAGAGAATACTTTCAAATTAGAATTTAGATATTGAGTCGACATCTAGATTAACCCTCCACATTATGATTTTTTCTTATTCAGCAATTGATCAACATAGTCTTCTTTGTTAACTTGACGTGCACGTGCAATTGATAATGCTTTTGATGGAACATTCTCTGTAATTGTAGAGCCTGCTGCAACATAAGCACCGTCTTCAACTGTTACAGGAGCAACAAGATTTGAATTACAACCAATAAATACGCCATCTCCAATAACTGTTTTGAATTTATTCTTTCCATCGTAGTTCACCGTAATTGAACCACAACCAAGATTCACGTCTTCTCCAACTTGTGTATCCCCGATATAACTTAAGTGTGAAGCTTTACTTCTATTACCAAAAACAGTCTTTTTAATTTCCACGAAGTTTCCAACGCGTACTTCATTACCGATGACTGAATCTGGGCGAATATGTGCAAATGGGCCGACTGAAACTTCCATACCAATCTTACTATCATGTACAGTAGATTGACGAATTGTTGTCTGATCTCCAATTTCACTATCGCGTATAACTGTATGTGGACCAATTTCACAATCAGAACCAATTACAGTTTTACCCTCAATAATCGTTCCTGGATGAAGAACTGTATCACTGCCAATAATTGCATCCGCAGAAATGTATGTGTTACTTGGATCAATAATTGTAACACCATTCAACATGTTCTTATGATTGATACGATTCTTCATAATAATTTCCGCTTGCGATAGAGCGACTCTGTCGTTAACACCTAACGTTTCATCGAAATGCTCCGTTTGATAAGCTGATACAATATGACCTTCATTTTTCAAAATTTCAATAACATCCGGAAGGTAGTATTCACCTTGTACGTTATCATTTGAAACTTTAGAAAGTGAAGCAAATAGTGCTTTATTATCAAAACAATACGTACCTGTATTAATTTCTTTAATAGATAGCTCTACTTCATTTGCATCTTTATGCTCAACGATTTTTTCAACATGACCATTTTCATTACGAACAATGCGGCCATATCCAGCAGGTTCTTCTATGTATGCCGTTAGCACTGTCGCCTTCGCCCCTGCTTCTTCATGATGCTTTAACAATGCTTCCATTGTTTCTGCCGTTATAAGCGGTGTATCACCACAAATAACTAAAGTTGTTCCTTCTTCATTTGCAAGTACATCAGCAGCTTGATCAACAGCATGTGCTGTACCAAGTTGTTCTGCTTGTAATGCAAATTCACTTACGTTCCCTAGTTGTTCTTGTACTTTTTCAGCACCATGTCCAACTACCGTTACAAGTTTCTGCAATCCTAATTGAGATACTTGATCGACTACATGCTGTACCATTGGTTTTCCACATACAGGATGAAGCACTTTGTATAGCTTGGACTTCATACGTGTGCCTTTACCTGCAGCTAGAATCACTGCAAATCTGTTTGACATATAGACCCTCCATCGCAACCTATTTATCCATTAAAGATATTATCCTAAATCACTATATATTTCAAGAAACACAGCATAACTATTAAATTTTACCATACTTCTTAGAAGATGTTTTACTCTTTAGTATCTTTTTTTAGGAAATAAGATATACTAATTCGAATGATTTTAAAGAAATTAGAAGTTTACATATAACGTGGACAATAAAGTGAAGCTTTAATTTGCGGAAATAAATACAAAACCTAAATAAAACCAATTTTTTGGTGAGAAAGAGTGTCCGGCCTCGCATAGTAGCGATCACGACCTTTTTTGCACCCATGCCGAGTAAAAACAAAAAGAAAAACGAGTGAAGATCTTCTTTTATTTTCATAACCGAAATTTAGGTGTCAGTAAATCAAAATGAATTTACAAATAAAAAACAAACTCCTGTAAGTGTTTACAGGAGTTTGTTACAAAATTATAGAGCTCTTTTTATTCAAGCTCTTTTTATTCGAATTTTACGAAGCTCCTGCTTCTTCAAACTCAACTTCTTCTAACTCGCCTAAACGGTGATACTCAGTTAAAACCGCATCTTGAATTTTAGAGCGTGTATTAGAATTAATCGGATGCGCAATATCACGGAACTCCCCATCTGGAGTACGTTTACTTGGCATTGCTACAAATAATCCGTTATTGCCATCAATTACACGAATATCATGAACAACAAATTCATGGTCTAGAGTAATAGAGGCAATCGCTCTCATACGGCCTTCTGTGTTTACGCGGCGTAATCTTACGTCAGTCACTTCCATCTTGTGTTCACCACCCTTTTCTAAATAAGCGATATGTTTGTATAAATTCCACAAATTTTCTATTTTCCCTCTAATTTTTTAAAAATTTTTAAGATAAAAATTTTTATTTTAATTGAATATAAGAATTAATAGACGTTATCGCTTACAAATATTTATTTTATAAGGGCAATTACTTCAATTTCGACGGAAACATCTTTCGGTAATTTTGCAACTTGTACACAAGAACGAGCTGGTTTATGTGTAGAAAAATATGTTCCATATACTTCGTTTACATCATTAAAGTCATCCATATCTTTTAAAAATACAGTTGTTTTTATAACTGTATCAAATGATGCTCCTGCTTCTTCTAATACAGCCTGCAAGTTTTGAAATACTTGTTCCGTTTGTACTTTTACATCACCTGTTACAAGCTCTCCACCTGCTGTTAACGGAATTTGTCCTGAGCTATAGAACATATTATTCACGATAATTCCTTGTGAATATGGACCAATTGCTTGCGGTGCTTGATTTGTTTGAACTACTTTCATATTTTCTCACCCTTTTATTATTAATTTCAAAAATAATTTCTCCCTACGAACTTAGTTCACCTATTCTAAAACAAATAGAATGTACCTTGCTAATAGGCGGTAAAACTTTGGCTATATAAACCCCTTTTGACCTTTCAACATATAAGTTGCTGCCACGAAGAACAAAAAATCACCTAAATTCGTTCTCTCTCTTTATTTTCACTTGGCATGAGATAAGAAAAGGCTTACCGCCTACTAGCACTTTCATTTACAAAAAAAGATAAAGCATATGCTTTACCTTTTTATTCAGCTTCTACAAGCCCTTCGTCAAATGGTGCAAGTGAATAATTCCCCTTCTCCACTTGAATTGTTTTCTCCTTAATATCCACTTCTGATAAACGGATTAAAGAAACAAAGTTACTAATCAGTCTTTCTTCAATATCTGTTGATTCTACTAACACACCAATCCCAACGACATTGGCATTAAATTCCTCTAGCATACTAATCATGCCTTGAATTGTGCCTCCAGCCTTCATAAAGTCATCGACAATTAAAACATTAGCGCCTTCTGGAAGACTACGCTTTGCTAAAGTCATTGTTTGAATGCGCTTAGATGAACCTGATACATAATTAATACTAACTGTCGGTCCTTCTGTTACCTTATTATCTTTTCTTGCAACTACCACCGGTACATCTAAATAGTTCGCTACCGCATATGCAAGCGGAATTCCTTTTGTTGCTACCGTCATAACTGCGTCAATTGGTTGTCTTGCAAATACAGAAGCAAATAGGCGACCCGCTCCATTAATATAACGCGGATTACTTAAAAGATCTGTCATATATAAGTATCCACCCGGAAGGATACGATCTGGATTCTCAAATAAACTGCAAAGCTCATTAATAATCAGATCTGCTTCTTCCTCACTAATATATGGAATATATTTCACTCCTCCTGCTGCCCCTGGTATCGTTTGCAATGTGCCGACCCCTTGTTGCTCAAACGTTTGCTTAATAATAACTAAGTCTTCACTAATAGAAGACTTAGCTGATTGATACCGTTCAGCAAAAAAAGTGAGAGAAACTAACTGACGAGGATTTTGCAATAAATAGTAAGTCATATCGACTAGTCTTGTACTCCGTCTAATTTTCACACTCTCACCCCAAATCACGAATATTCTAAACAAATCATAACGTATTATACGTCTTTATTCAAGAGTTTCTCGCTCTCCTAATAGACGTACTGCATATACTTGTTCACAAAATCCTTTTAAACCATTATAAATACGATGCATACGTGAATCATGATGTGCTAATCCAAATACAGTTGGTCCACTACCACTCATTAAAACTGCATCTGCACCAAAGCGCTTCATCTGTGCCTTAATACGTGCAACTTCAGGGTGCATCGTAAATGTCACATCTTCTAGTACATTTCCAACGGCACTACAAATTCCTTTATAGTCACCACTATTAATGTACTCAACCATCTGTTCTACCTCTGGATGTGTAACGCAATTTAATTTTAAATTTCCATATACGTCAGCAGTAGATACACCGATGTGAGGCTTAGCTAAAATAACCCAACAAGAAGGAGGTGTCTTTATATGTTCAATCTTTTCACCTCTTCCTGTAGCAATCGCTGTTCCACCATATACACAAAAGGATACATCAGATCCAATTTCTGCTCCAAGTTCCGCTAGTTCATCTATTTTTAACCCTAAATTCCATAACTTATTAAGTCCTCGTAATGTAGCGGCTGCATCGCTGCTTCCACCCGCTAATCCCGCTGCCACTGGAATTGTTTTTTCAATAGAAATAGACACGCCTTTCTTCACTTGAAATCTCTCTTTTAATAATTTCGCTGCTTGATAAGCCAAATTACGTTGGTCGTCTGGGACATACCGATTATGGGATACAATTTCAATACGGTCTTCTGATAACTCGGTTAGCTCTAAACGATCTGCTAAATCGATTGTTGTCATAATCATTTTCACTTCATGATAACCGTCTTGTCTTTTCCCTAGTACATCTAACGACAGATTAATCTTGGCTGGTGCTTTCACTAGTAGCTTCAATCTATTCACCCACTCTATGTACTCAATCTTTTATCGTTTATTTTACCATAAATTTATAGTAAGACGATGACACTTCCCTAATTATAACGAAAAGCATTCAGAATGAAACTACTTATGCAAAATGGTGATGCCTTTTAGCGTGCAAAAAGCCGAGGAATTTCTCCTCGGCTACCGTAGCATAGAAGTTATCTTACAACTACTGGTTTTGTTTCATTAATTGCTGCTCTGCAATCTCAATGGCCCGTTTTACCATGTTACCAGCATCTTTCGCACGAATTCCGCCCCATCCTTCTTTCTGAACAACATCATAAAATCCAAGCTCTTTTGCAAGCTCTTCTTTAAACTGATTTGACATGACTCCTCTTCGTCTACTCAATGCAGGGTCCCTCCTTATTTTGCTACGGTATAATTAGTTTACAAAAAAGTGCCCTTCTTTATTTATGGAAATATATGTAACAGGGTGAGTGATTATCCTAAAATAACCTCATTATGAGGGTCGTCATAAAACGTCAATTCCACTGTCTCTGTTAAAACATCTGCATAGCTATAGGAAACACGCTGCAGCGTATCCTCTTGTTGATCTAACTGTACCACAAAAACAGAACGATAAGTTTCTGCTAGTACACCCGATTGTTCCACTGTTTTTCTTCTTCCACTATTCGCCTTTAACATAAGGCGCTTCCCAAGGTGATGATCTAATTCACTTTTAATTTCATCTAAACGTTTTGACATATCCTTTGTTACACCTCGCTGTAATTTAGAGTGAGTACATAAATACGTGATATATCTATCCCAATCATTGCCTATACATAATGGACAACATCTTCGCAAGAGCCTAATGCGTTCGAATAGATAGAAGAATTACTATATTGTAAAAGTATCATTGTATAGTCTGTACGTTCTTATCTTTTTTTATCCAAACACTTACAAATCCTTGTTTAAGGTACATCTTTTCCCATAAAAAAAGCAAGGTACATATATACCTTGCTTACTCTTCATAATATTGAAAAGGTAACCCTGTTCGTAAAAGTCCCCGGGTCTCAATACCACCAAGTCCTTTTTGCCCAGTAATAGTATTTCGAACGACATCCCATACGTTTACGCGCTCCATAAATGAAGTAAAACTAATCTTACCTACTACATATACTGGATCCAATGCATGAATATTAATACGCGATGGTGAACTAGCAAAATTAGCACCAGCTCGAATTAAGGCTTCAAAATGAGACTGACATGCCCCAGCAAAAATGACCAACTGATCTAAAGAAGGGTATTTTTTCCTTACCTCCCGAACAGCCTGTACAAAATGCCGAGAATGACGGTAAGCCGCTAAATCTCCCATAACTCCTTTTGATTTCGTGTATGCATCATGTCCTGTAATTACTAAAATATCTGGACGAAAGTGATCGATTAAATCGACTACCTTTTCATGCATTTCTGTTTCTTTACAATGTATCCCTTGAACGGGAACACCTATCTTTGTATATAAATCTAAGCATTTTCTTAAATATAATGGGTCTCCATCTATATGCAAAACCCTACCTGGCATTTGAAAATAATTAACTTCACTCGTATATCCACCTGTAGAATTATGTTCATGACGTTGTTTCATTAAAACGTAGTCCTGATGAAACAATCGATATGTTTGTTCCATCGTTTCTTTTTCACGCTTTGCTCTTTTTTTATACTCTCTCTGATCAATACTAATTAAATCTTCAAGCGGTGCATCTGCTATAAGCCTAACTTCTTCTCCAAACAATATTGCAATCTCACCTTTTATTTCTGTAATGCGAAAAAGAATATCTCGATTATAAGACTGTCGCTCTACTAAATCTCCAACATGTACAGCCATCATCCTACCTCCAAACTCATTAGGCCATCTCACTAACCATGTTCTGTTTTTAACGTATGAATTTAGAGTGAAAAGGGTGACAAAAAAGACAGCTCGAATCGAGCTGTCTTTTTATTGTTTATAGGAGACCAACGCATTACTTAGCGCTGCAAATTCTTCGATTGATAATGTTTCGCCTCGTCGTTTTGGATCAATGCCTACTTCTGTTAAAATACGCTCTAATAACTCCTTATCTTTTGGGAAACCGTTTAGATTATTTGATAAGTTATTCATCAACGTTTTACGACGTTGTGCAAAGCTTGCTCTTACTACCTCAAAGAAAAACTTCTCATCTTTCACTTCTACAATTGGTTTGGGACGTTTTAAAAGACGAATAACTGCAGAATCCACATTTGGTTGTGGTACAAATACAGTACGAGGAACTGTCATCACTGTTTCTACTTCTGTATAGTACTGGATTGCGATAGATAAAGAACCGTAATCTTTCGTTCCTGGTTTCGCCGCTAAACGATCACCTACTTCCTTCTGCATCATAACAACAAATCCGCGAACTGGTAGCTTTTCTTCGAGCAATTTAAATAAAATTGGCGTTGTAACATAATAAGGTAAATTAGCTACTACCATCACGTCTTGCCCTTCTTCAAATTGCTCTCCAAATACTTGATGCACATCTGCCTTTAAAACATCCTTATTAATAACCGTCACATTCCCATAAGGAGCTAACGTCTCATCTAAAATTGGCAATAATCTTTGATCAATTTCAAAAGCTACTACCTTTTTAGCACGTTTTGCTAATTGTTCTGTTAATGCTCCAATACCAGGACCAATTTCAATAGCTCCGCTCTCTGATCCGATTTCTGCATAATCGACAATACGATTTAATACGTTTGTATCAATTAAAAAATTTTGTCCTAAACTCTTTTTGAATGAAAATCCGTACTTTTCAACAATATCTTTCGTACGATTCGGCGTTGCGATATCCTTCATTTCTTTTCCTCCTGTAATACTTGTTTATATGCTTCCGCAAATGCTTCTTTTGAAACTTGAAACATTTGTAAACGTTTATGTAACTGCTTCGCATTTGTATAACCAATCTTTAATAGTTTACCCATTTTTTCTCTACGACTTTTTGCCTGTTCTCCACCCACTAGACCAGCATCTACTAAGTCACTCCAACTAATTTCGCTCGTATAAGCTTCCATTTCTTCATGAACATTTTCTAAAGCACGGCGAATGGCTTCATTAGAAGCATGTTCAATCCCGACTCCTTTTCTTCTTTTTGCAAGTGCCTCTTCTTTCGGTAAGAAAGCATGCTTACAACCTGGAACCTTTTCAGAAATAATCTTTCGAATACGCTCTCCTGGATAATCAGGATCTGTCAAAATAATAACGCCTCGTTTTTGCTGTGCCAATTTTACTTGCTCAATGACATGATCACCGATTGCTGAACCGTTCGTCTCAATTGTATCTGCATCAACAGCACGCTTAATTGCAACTGTATCATCTTTACCTTCTACAACGATAATCTCTTTAATTTTCATGACTGCCTCCACACTCATTTCGTCTCTACTTAGTAAAACAAAAAAACGAATACTTTTCCATTATTATTTTCCCATTGATACAATTTAAAAAGCAGAGGTAAAAAAATCCTCTGCCTACTCTTCTTATTGTAACACTTTAATCTTTACCTGTTTTCTTCCTCATACACATAACCGCTAATTAACTAATTTGCCCCCACTTTTCTATTACCTCTAGTATCTTTTTCAAAAAAAGTAATCATATGAAAAGGTTAAAAGAAAAAAATGAGGCTCTCCATTCTCTCTTATTCAATACCAAATAAACCTTTTGCATTTTCAGTAGTAATCTTTGCGACCTCTTCATACGAAATACCTTTTAAGCTAGCAATTTCTTCTGCCACAAGTTTCACATAGCTTGGCTCATTTCGTTTACCACGAAACGGATGTGGTGTTAAGTATGGACAATCTGTTTCTATCAATAGCTTTTCCATTGGAATTTCCATTGCAACTTCCTTCGGTTTCTTTGCATTTTTGAAAGTTACTGGCCCACCCAATGAAATTAAGAAATTCATACCAATACATTGCTTTGCCACTTCTACACTGCCACTAAAGCAGTGCATAATGCCTCCTACTTCAGCTGCATTTTCTTCTGCCAGAATATCCACGATATCTTGCGTTGCATCACGATTGTGTATAATAATAGGCAACTTCACTTTCTTTGCTAACTGAATTTGTTTGCGAAATACTTCTTTCTGTACTTCTTCCGGAGATTTGTCCCAATGATAATCTAATCCCATTTCACCAAGAGCAACCACTTTTGGATGTGCTGCTAACTCTTCTAGCCAAATTAAATGCTCTTCTGTCATATCAATTGCATCAACCGGATGCCAACCAACTGCTGCATAAATAAAATCATACGTTTCTGCAAGTTCCATTGCCTTTTTTATCGTTACTTCATCAAAACCAACTACAACTGTATATGAAACCCCAGCTTCTTTCATTCTTACAATGACTTCCTGTAAATCTTCTTTAAATTGCTCTGCATTTAAATGTGAATGTGTATCAAACAACATAGCAAATAACTCCTTTTATTTGAAATAAACTCTATCATGTTTAAAAATCTCTACCCTAACAACATAATGAAAACGATAGTACAATCTTAATACAAAAAAGGAATTTTTAAAAAGATTCCTAACAAGAAAAAAGATGCTTCACGAATGTTACACGTGAAACATCTCTTATTTTGTCAGGATTACTTGATTTTTGTACCATTCGGTAAACTTTGATCAATTGTCGCTAACGATAATACTCCGTTTTCTTCGCCTGCTAAAATCATACCTTGTGATAATTCACCACGTAATTTCACTGGCTTTAAATTCGTTACACAAATAACTTTTTTTCCTTTTAATTCTTCTGGTGTGTAAAATTTAGCAATACCAGAAACAACTTGTCGCTTTTCTGTGCCTAAATCAAGTTGAATCTTTAGCAGTTTGTCCGCCTTTTTTACAGGCTCTGCTTCTATTACTTCTGCTACACGTAATTCAACTTTAAAGAAATCATCAATTGTAATTTCTTCTGCTTTCGGTTCTTCTGCTTTCGGTTCTTCTTCCTTCTTCTCTTCCACTTTAGGAGCAGAACCTTTCATTTGTTCTTTAATATACTCAATCTCTACTTCCACCTCTAGACGTGGGAATATCGGCTGCCCCTTAACTACTTTCGTACCAGCAGGAATACAACCAATCGTAGAAAGGCTATTCCAAGATTGATACGCTTCATCTGTAAGGCCAAGTTGCGTGAAAATTTTACTTGGTGTTGCTGTCAAGAATGGCATAAGCATAATACCTGTTTGACGAAGCATTTCTCCAAGATGTGCCATTACGGAAGCAAGTTTATCACGGTCATTCTCATCTTTTGCCAATACCCAAGGTTGTGTTTCATCAATGTATTTATTCGTACGGCTAACCAATTGCCAAATAGAACTTAACGCCACTGAGAACTCCATGTTCTCCATTGCTTCTTCTACTTTTTTCAATGTATCCTGTGCAAATGCTACTAACGTTTCATCAAACTCTGTTACATTTTCTTTAAAAGCAGGAATTTCTCCATCAAAATACTTATCAATCATCGCCACTGTACGATTTAATAAGTTTCCTAAGTCGTTCGCAAGGTCAAAATTAATTCGATCTACAAAGCCTTCTGGTGTGAATACACCATCTGATCCAAATGGCACTTCACGAAGTAAATAATAACGAAGTGCATCTAATCCATAACGATCAATTAACGTAACAGGATCAACTACATTACCTTTTGATTTACTCATTTTTCCATCTTTCATTAAGATCCAGCCATGAGCGAATATCTTTTTCGGCAGTGGTAAATCTAGTGCCATTAAAATAATTGGCCAATAAATTGTATGGAAGCGAACAATTTCTTTTCCTACTAAATGAACATCTGCTGGCCAGTACTTTTTATACTTCTCTTCATTATCTGTTCCATACCCTAGTGCTGTAATGTAGTTAGACAATGCATCTACCCATACGTAAATAACGTGTTTTGGGTTACCTGGTACACGAACTCCCCAATCAAAAGAAGTACGTGAAACTGCTAAGTCTTCTAAACCTGGTTTAATGAAGTTATTAATCATTTCATTTTTACGAGATTCAGGTTGGATGAAGTGTGGATTTTCTTCATAAAACTGTAATAGTCGATCTACATATTTACCCATTCTAAAGAAATAAGATTCTTCACGAACAAGTTCTACAGCATGGCCGCTATCTGGGCTTTTTCCACCAACTACTTTATCACCTTCCATAATTGGATCAACAAGCTGGTGTTCTGTATAGAATGTTTCATCTTGTACAGAATACCATCCTTCATACTCATCAAGATAAATATCACCTTGATCGACAAGTTGTTTAAAAATCTTTTCGACAACTTCTTTATGACGGTCTTCCGTTGTACGAATAAAATCATCATAAGAAATGTCCATTTTCTCCCACAGTTCTTTAATTCCTGCTACAATGTTATCAACATATGCTTGTGGTGTAACTTGCAATTCTTCTGCTTTCTTTTGAATCTTTTGTCCATGCTCATCAGTACCTGTCAAATAATGAACATCATATCCTTGCATGCGTTTGTAGCGTGCCATTGCATCTCCCGCTACCGTCGTATAAGCATGTCCAATGTGAAGCTTTCCGCTCGGATAATAAATTGGAGTAGTAATATAAAAGGTTTTCTTTTCCTCTGTCATTGTTTTAAGCCTCCCAAATGACCTCATATGTATTTATAAACAGTATATCAAAAACTGACGCATAAAAACGAATTAATACTCGATTATCTTTATCATCTATTACTCATTTCTAAAAAAATATACAGTGTTTTTTCTGAAAAGTTGATAAAATTTAAAAATGCAGTAAAAATACTTGTGCAATTCTTTCATCTTCTATTATATATAAGGAGTATAAAAATCTATAATTCTTTCATAAAATCTAGAATTTAAGAATTGACGGAAATGTAAATGATTGGTATCATATGTTCATAGGGTATTTTGTCGAAAAATGACGAATTAAAATATAGACTCGCAAACTTACAAAATATGAGGAGGATAACGAATATGAAATCTACTGGTATCGTTCGTAAAGTTGATGAATTAGGCCGTGTTGTAATTCCAATTGAATTACGTCGTACATTAGGTATTGCTGAAAAGGATGCTCTTGAAATTTACGTTGATGACGAAAAAATCATCCTAAAAAAATATAAACCAAACATGACTTGCCAAGTAACTGGTGAAGTATCTGATGGTAACCTTTCTTTAGCTGAAGGTAAAATTATTTTAAGCAAAGAAGGCGCTGAACAAGTTTTAAACGAACTTCAACAGTATATTCAAGCAGCAAAATAAGCTTCTCAATTATGAGAAGCTTATTTTTTATCGACATGATAGATTTGATAGACGTCTCGTTTCGACAAATCTCGATCTTTTGCAACTTTTTTAATTGCATCCTTTGAAGACATTCCTTTCTCGTTTATATAATGTTCGATATGATCATATACTGATATAGATTCCCACCATTGTTCCTCTGGAGCAGCTTCCTCTTTTGATCCAGATACCAATATACAAAATTCACCACGAACTTCATTTTGTTTTGTCCATTCAATGGCTTCTTCTACCGATCCACGAATAAATTCCTCAAATTTTTTCGTTAGCTCTCGGCACAATACAATCTCTCTATTTCCAAGTACTTCTTTCATAGAAATTAGCGTATCATCTAACCGATGCGGCGCTTCATAAAACATCATTGTAGTTGGAACATAGCGAAGCTTTTCTAATTCCGCTTTACGTTCTTTTTTATTTCTTTGTAAAAATCCATAAAAGTAGAAATGTCTCGTTTCTAATCCTGATGCAATTAACGCTGTAAGGGCGGCGTTTGCCCCTGGAAGTGGAATAACATGATATTGCTCCTCTACAGCTGCTACAACAATGTCGTAGCCTGGATCAGAAATACACGGCATACCTGCATCACTTACAAGAGCTACTGTTTTTCCATCTTCTAGCTTATCTAAAATTTTCTGTCCGCTTACTTCCTTATTGTGCTCATGATAACTCATAACTGGTGTTTCAATTTCAAAATAATTACAAAGCTTTTTCGTCTGCCGCGTATCTTCAGCAGCAATGATATCAGCCTCTTTCAATATCCGAATTGAACGAAACGTCATATCTTCTAAATTACCAATCGGTGTTGGAACTAAATATAAGACTCCCTTTTCATTTGCTTGAAAGCTTTTTTGCTGCCACATAGCGTTCTCCTTTTTGCATATATTCTTCTTTTTCTTTTCGCTTTAACTGTTTAAAATGATATTCAGCTTGCATAGCTGTCGTTTTTTCTTCATGAACCTCTACATACTTTAAAACGACAGGAAGCCTAGCACGAGTATAACGCGCTCCCTTCCCGTTATTATGAGTTTGAATTCGTTTCTCTAAATTATTTGTATACCCTGCATAATAACTCTTATCTGAGCATTCGACTACGTAAAAATAATGTTTATTTTTCTCCATATAAGATCGAACGAAGCTCCTTTGTATACTCATTATTTTCCTCATATACAAAAAGAGGCGGTAAAATTTTTAAATCTGCATTTCCATCTTTAATTCCTTCTATTAGTAGCGTATTTGCTTCTTTCCCTGCCTTTGGATATACAAACTGCACCCGCTTTGGTTCAATCTTATATTTTCTCATTAATGTTACAATATCAAGTAATCGACCTGGTCGATGAACAAACGCTACCTTTCCACCTTGCTTTACAAGCTGACTACTAGCATATATGACATCTTCTAATGTGCACATAATTTCATGACGAGCTATGGCCAAATGTTCATTCATATTTTTCTCAGATGTCTTTGGTGTTTGAAAGTAGGGAGGGTTACATGTTACAACATCATATTGATGACGCCCCAGCCTTTCAGGCATATCTTTTAAATCTCCATGAATTAAATGAATCCGTTCTTCCAATTTGTTATACTGAACGCTCCTGATTCCCATATCATATAAACGCTCTTGAATTTCTACACCTGTAATCGTACCTTTTGTTCTTGTACTTAATAAAAGCGGAATAACGGCATTTCCTGTACATAAATCAAGTAAATTCCCCTTTTGAATCGGAACCCACGCAAAATTTGAAAGTAATACTGCGTCTAAAGAAAAATTAAACACAGATGGGCTTTGAATAATTTTCATTTCTTCCGCTAGTAAATAATCTAAACGTTCATCTTCATATAAGTGCATATATTATTCCCTTTCTTATAGTTAACCTACCCTATTTACGTAAAAGCAAAAACTATTTGATCCTATCTTTACTCTCATGTATAAAAAATTACCTTTCCAATATATTGGAAAGGTAATTTCATTTTTTATTTAAAAATGACAGACAGAATAAACAATCTCCTTCTTTACGTACACTTCCATAATGTAAATTACAGATATGGAAACCTTCTTGATATAGACGGGCTAAGTTGTCATACCCTTCACCAATATCCGTTTTGGGTTTCATTTCTTTTCGCTTTTGAGTTTTTTGTTTTTCCTTATTCTGTACTTCTTCAAAACGACGTCGCAAATTTTCATTTTCCATTTTAATATGTTGGTTTTCTTCAAGTAACTCTGCAAGATGTTGCTTTAATTCTCCCAACTGCTTATATAAATGTCCAATTTGCTCTTCCATACTGGAAACCGCTGCAAAAATATCCTTTTTCTCCACAAGCACCCACCTCATTAATCTGTGGTTTGACTCGAAACGACCCCTTCATTAATTAATTCATCTAACGTATATTCTACTATCCGTTCCTTGTCTACTAGTTCCACTTGAATTAATCTTTCTAAAATATTTAATCCGATGACGCGTCCAAGACCATGCGGTGTTTGTATACGTTGATCTAAATCAGGAAGTTGCTCTTTTGCCGCCTCATACTCGTCATTCTCATATTTTAAGCAACACATTAATCGACCACATAAGCCAGAAATTTTCGCAGGATTTAATGATAAATTTTGATCCTTCGCCATTTTAATAGATACAGGTTCAAAATCACCTAAAAATGTAGAACAACAAAGCATACGACCACAAGGACCGATACCACCAAGCATTTTTGCTTCATCGCGAACACCAATTTGCCTTAGCTCAATTCTTGTCCGAAAAATTGCAGCTAAATCTTTTACAAGCTCACGGAAATCAATACGACCATCCGCTGTAAAATAAAAAATGATCTTATTACGATCAAACGTATATTCTACGTCTACAAGTTTCATATCAAGCTTGTGTTCCCCTACCTTTTGTTGACAAACTTGATATGCCTCTTTTGCTGCATGTTTGTTCTCTTCAACAATTGTCCGATCATTTTCATTCGCAATACGAATAACTTTCTTTAGCGGTAGTACAACATCGTTCTCATCAACTTGCTTTTTTGTAATAACTACTTTCCCATATTCAATACCTCGTACAGTTTCCACGATCACAAATTCATTTTCTAAGATATCGAATTGATTCGGGTCAAAGTAATACACTTTTCCGGCCTTCTTAAAACGAACACCTACTACATCATACAAAACGGTCATCCCTCCTGCAACCGCAACACTAACTGTTCGAACACAAGCTGCGCATTTACATTAGCGTTGATTCTATTTTTTGCTTCTAATATATTTAAAAGAGCTGATACAATGCGCTTCTGAGCGTAGGAGAAAGAATAAAACATCTCCTTTTGCTCTTGAAAGACAAGACGATCTTCCTCTCCTAGTTGAGCATATAATAAATCCTTATAAATAAGGAGTAACATATCTAAACCTTGTTGTAATTGTTCCTTCTCTCCAAAGTGTTTTCCCCACTTTTCTTGTACAAAAAAAAGAGAGGCTGTATCTTTTTCGAGCGCTTCACATAATTTTATCACTAAAGTTCGTGCTTGTGCAAACCATTCATCATTACACAGTAATAATGCTTCCTCAAAACTATTCGTAAGCTGTGCTGCGAGGGTGGCTAAAGAAACTGTAGCTCCATCTGCCTGCAGCCTCTCAATTAAAGCTTCTGCAGCGAGAGGTCTAAATGTTACTACTTGACAACGGGATAAAATCGTATTTAAAATTTGATGACTTTGTTCAGTAAGTAGAATGGCCGTTGTATCACTACTTGGTTCTTCTAAAAATTTCAATAAGGTATTAGCAGCATTTGCCGTCATTCGATCTGCGTGCTCAATAATATACACCTTTTTATTCGCCTCTAAGCCTGTCTTTGAAAACTCTTCCTGTAAGTCATGAATTTGTTGCTTTTTAATAGATAACCCATCTGGTTTTACAACGTGTAAATTCGGATGATTACCTGAATCAATCCGTCGGCAATTCGTGCATATATGACATGGCTCTACACCTTTTCTTTGTAAACAAAGAAAACTTTTTGCCATTTGAATTGCCGTTTCATATTTTCCAATTCCTTTTGCACCTTCTAACAAATAAGCGTGGGATATACGCCCTTTTGCAATACTATTCATCAACATCTTTACACCAATGGGTTGTATAGCAGAAAGCTGCTCCCACGTCTTCGTCATAATGCATACCTCACTTGTTTTATACTTTCCTTCTATTATAACAATTTATCTTCTATAAGCTGAATAACTTCTTCCATAATCTTTTCCATTGATTGATCTGCATTCACAACAACTATACGATCTGCAAAACGATCTACAAGCTGTAAGTAACCCTCACGAACGCGCTTATGAAATTTCATACTTTCCATATCTAAACGATTTACTTCACGATTAGCATCCTTTTCAATGCGTGCTAATCCCACTTCAGGTTCAATATCTAGATAGATTGTCAAATTAGGCATACAGTCTTCTGTTGCAAATCGATTAATTTCAAATACTTTATCAATCCCTAGACCTCTTGCATATCCTTGGTAAGCAAGTGAGCTGTCAATAAAACGATCACATAATACAAGGTAGTTTTTCTCTAAAGCTGGCATAACTTTTTCTACTAAATGCTGTCTACGTGCTGCAGCATATAACAATGCCTCTGTACGTGCTTCCATCATTGTATGCTCTTGCTTATGTAAGATTTCTCGAATCTCTTCTGAAATTGCGATTCCCCCTGGTTCTCTTGTTGCTATTACCTTCTGTTCTTTCTTTTCAAAGTACGGTAATAACTTTGTAATTAAGGTCGATTTACCCGAACCCTCTGGCCCTTCAATTGTTACAAATAATCCCTTCATTCTAAAACCTACTTTCTTTCTATGTCATACACATTCATATATTTTATATTTCCTTGAAAGCGAGCACCCGTTTCTTCTAAATAAGAAATTTGTTCGATGTGTTCTGTAGTAATTTCTTCTCCATACATAAGTAATGGAATACCCGGTGGATACGGGATAACCATATCCGCTGCAATCATCCCAGCAGCTTCTTGTAAAGGTACAGCTTTTTTCTTGTACCTTCCTAATTGCTTATAAGTAAATGGCAAAGAAGAAAAACCTCCTTTGTAAGTATACCGAATAGACGGCCTCTTGTCTGTTATCTTATAATTATGTAATATTGACCGTATTACTTCTATGACTTTTATATACTGCTCATTCGCTTGCAACGGTAAAATAAATAAAACATTAAATGGATCTGCCATTTCTGCGTATATGCCTATCTTTTCAAATATGGATTGTAATTCATATCCAGAAAGCTCACAACGCGTTTGTACCGTAACCTTGAGCTCATCTTGCAAAGGATACTGTACAACAGCGATTTGTGGAACACGCTGCAATTCCTCCCTAAACCTCCTCACAAACTTCACAATTTCATGACAGCCCTTCTCCTTCATATTCGCTAATGCAAAACGAGCTACATCTAGTGAAGCCATAATCGGATAAGATGGGCTGCTAGATTGTAACATATTTAAATAAAAGGAAACTTCTTCTTCATTCACTAAATTACTGTTAATATGTAAGTAAGAACCCATAGTCATAGCAGGTAATGTCTTATGTGCCGAATGTACAACTATATCAGCACCGTATTCTAGTGCTGACTTAGGAAATGGCTCTCCTATACAAAAATGCGCTCCATGTGCCTCATCTACTAAGACAGGAATTTTATGTGTATGTGCATATATAATACTTTCTTTTAAATTAATTCCCATACCATAATAATTAGGATGCGTTAAAATTAGCGCCTTTGCTTCTGGATATCGTTCAATAGCTTTCTTAATGACCTCATATTGGACTCCAACTGGTACGCCATATACTTCATCAATCCAAGGGTCTAAAAATACTGGATTCACCCCAGCTAACTTCAGCCCATTGATAATCGATTTATGGCAATTTCTTTGTACTAGAACAATATCATGCTCCTCGCAACACGATAAAATCATTGCCAAATTTCCGACTGTAGAACCATTAATTAAAAAATAGCTCTTTTTTACATTATATACATCAGCCAGTAATTGCTGTGCTTCATCTATACATTCAAAAGGACTATGCAAATCATCTAATCCAGTTAATTCTGTTACATCAATAGAAAGTACATCACTAAAACCTACTTGTGCTCGCTCTGGGAAATTCAAACCATTCTTATGTCCTGGAACATGTAAAGACAGAGGGTTTTTATCTTTAAACTGGATTAACGCCTCATATAACGGTATTTGATTTTGATTCATGTTTATCTCTTCCTTATTTTTTCATTCTTTACTTATTATACAGAGATATTAGGACAAAAAAAAATAATAGGCGTATGTGCCTATTTATGAATATGATATTTGAATTTTTCGTAGTTGTTGTAAATAATATATATATTTAGGATCATTCGTTTCAGTTTCTACCATGTCCCGCTCACAAGTATCGCATATAAAACTTGTGTGTACATGTATACCACCATCTTTCTTATTCTCACATACAATGCAAACTTCGTGTTTTGTTTCCATATCTGTATCCTCTCCTCTATTTTAAATTAACATATACCTACTCCTATTCCTTGACACTTTTCTGAAAAATATACATTGTTTCGTTATATCTGTATGATATGAATCTTATTTGTGCAATGTGTTTGTCACCCACATAATGAAATTAAACTTTCTTTCATAATATGTTCATTGTCTTTTTACATAAAAATAAAAAAAGCACGAGTCAATTGACTCGTGCTTTAGTTGCTTGGCGACGTCCTACTCTCACAGGGACAAGGTCCCAACTACCATCGGCGCTAGAGAGCTTAACTTCCGTGTTCGGTATGGGAACGGGTGTGACCTCTCTGCCATCATCACCAAACTATTGAAGGCATATTCCTTCAAAACTAGATAACATTGCTACATATTATATGGTTAAGTCCTCGATCTATTAGTATTCGTCAGCTCCACATGTCACCATGCTTCCACCTCGAACCTATCAACCTGATCATCTTTCAGGGATCTTACTAGCTTACGCTATGGGAAATCTCATCTTGAGGGGGGCTTCATGCTTAGATGCTTTCAGCACTTATCCCTTCCGCACATAGCTACCCAGCTATGCCCTTGGCAGAACAACTGGTACACCAGCGGTGCGTCCATCCCGGTCCTCTCGTACTAAGGACAGCTCCTCTCAAATTTCCTACGCCCACGACGGATAGGGACCGAACTGTCTCACGACGTTCTGAACCCAGCTCGCGTACCGCTTTAATGGGCGAACAGCCCAACCCTTGGGACCGACTACAGCCCCAGGATGCGATGAGCCGACATCGAGGTGCCAAACCTCCCCGTCGATGTGGACTCTTGGGGGAGATAAGCCTGTTATCCCCGGGGTAGCTTTTATCCGTTGAGCGATGGCCCTTCCATGCGGAACCACCGGATCACTAAGCCCGACTTTCGTCCCTGCTCGACTTGTAGGTCTCGCAGTCAAGCTCCCTTATGCCTTTGCACTCTACGAATGATTTCCAACCATTCTGAGGGAACCTTTGGGCGCCTCCGTTACACTTTAGGAGGCGACCGCCCCAGTCAAACTGCCCACCTGACACTGTCTCCCGGGTCGATAAGACCCGTAGGTTAGAATTTCAATACAGTCAGGGCGGTATCCCACCAGCGCCTCCACCGAAGCTAGCGCTCCGGCTTCAAAGGCTCCCGCCTATCCTGTACAAACTGTACCAAAATTCAATATCAGGCTACAGTAAAGCTCCACGGGTCTTTCCGTCCTGTCGCGGGTAACCTGCATCTTCACAGGTACTATAATTTCACCGAGTCTCTGGTTGAGACAGTGCCCAAATCGTTACACCTTTCGTGCGGGTCGGAACTTACCCGACAAGGAATTTCGCTACCTTAGGACCGTTATAGTTACGGCCGCCGTTTACTGGGGCTTCAGTTCAGAGCTTCGCTTGCGCTAACCCCTCTCCTTAACCTTCCAGCACCGGGCAGGTGTCAGCCTATACTTCGCCTTACGGCTTCGCAGAGACCTGTGTTTTGCTAAACAGTCGCTTGGGCCTATTCACTGCGGCTTTCCGTTAAGAAAGCACCCCTTCTCCCGAAGTTACGGGGTCATTTTGCCGAGTTCCTTAACCAGAGTTCTCTCGCACACCTTAGGATTCTCTCCTCGCCTACCTGTGTCGGTTTGCGGTACAGGCACCTTTTATCTCGCTAGAAGCTTTTCTTGGCAGCGGGGAATCAAAGACTTCGCTCCATAAGGAGCTTCCCCATCACAGCTCAGCCTTCACGATAAGCGGATTTGCCTACTTATCAGCCTAACTGCTTGGACGTGCACAACCAATCGCACGCTTCTTCTATCCTTCTGCGTCCCTCCATTGCTCAAACGATAAAGAGGTGGTACAGGAATATCAACCTGTTGTCCATCGCCTACGCCTGTCGGCCTCGGCTTAGGTCCTGACTAACCCTGAGCGGACGAGCCTTCCTCAGGAAACCTTAGGCATTCGGTGGACGGGATTCTCACCCGTCTTTCGCTACTCATACCGGCATTCTCACTTCTAAGCACTCCACCAGTCCTTCCGGTCTGACTTCACTGTCCTTAGAACGCTCCCCTACCACTGATACCATAGGTATCAATCCGCAGCTTCGGTGGTGTATTTAGCCCCGGTACATTTTCGGCGCAGAGTCACTCGACTAGTGAGCTATTACGCACTCTTTAAATGGTGGCTGCTTCTAAGCCAACATCCTAGTTGTCTAAGCAACTCCACATCCTTTTCCACTTAATACACACTTTGGGACCTTAGCTGGCGGTCTGGGCTGTTTCCCTTTTGACTACGGATCTTATCACTCGCAGTCTGACTCCTAAGGATAAGTCATTGGCATTCGGAGTTTGACTGAATTCGGTAATCCGATGAGGACCCCTAGTTCAATCAGTGCTCTACCTCCAAGACTCTTACACTTAAGGCTAGCCCTAAAGCTATTTCGGGGAGAACCAGCTATCTCCAGGTTCGATTGGAATTTCTCCGCTACCCACACCTCATCCCCGCACTTTTCAACGTGCGTGGGTTCGGGCCTCCATTCAGTGTTACCTGAACTTCACCCTGGACATGGGTAGATCACCTGGTTTCGGGTCTACGACCACGTACTAAACGCCCTATTCAGACTCGCTTTCGCTACGGCTCCGCCTCTTCAGCTTAACCTCGCACGGGATCGTAACTCGCCGGTTCATTCTACAAAAGGCACGCCATCACCCATTAACGGGCTCTGACTATTTGTAGGCACACGGTTTCAGGATCTTTCACTCCCCTTCCGGGGTGCTTTTCACCTTTCCCTCACGGTACTGGTTCACTATCGATCACTAGGTAGTATTTAGCCTTGGGAGATGGTCCTCCCGGATTCCGACGGAATTTCACGTGTTCCGCCGTACTCAGGATACATTCAAGAGAGAACGAAGTTTCGACTACGGGGTTGTTACCCTCTATGACGAGCCTTTCCAGACTGCTTCGTCTACCTCGTTCCTTTGTAACTCCGTATAGAATGTCCTACAACCCCAAGAGGCAAGCCTCTTGGTTTGGGCTAGATTCCGTTTCGCTCGCCGCTACTCAGGAAATCGCATTTGCTTTCTCTTCCTCCAGGTACTTAGATGTTTCAGTTCCCTGGGTCTGTCTTCCATACCCTATGTATTCAGGTAAGGATACCATACCATTACGTATAGTGGGTTTCCCCATTCGGAAATCTTCGGATCAAAGCTTACTTACAGCTCCCCGAAGCATATCGGCGTTAGTCCCGTCCTTCATCGACTCCTAGTGTCAAGGCATCCACCGTGCGCCCTTTCTAACTTAACCAAACTAAAATTAAAAAATATGAGCTACACTGTTATCTAGTTTTCAAAGAACATACCACGCTATATAAAATAGCTTTTGGTGGAGCCTAGCGGGATCGAACCGCTGACCTCCTGCGTGCAAGGCAGGCGCTCTCCCAGCTGAGCTAAGGCCCCAAGTTGTATGGTGGGCCTAAATGGACTCGAACCATCGACCTCACGCTTATCAGGCGTGCGCTCTAACCAGCTGAGCTATAGGCCCATACAAATTGCAGAATTATTTTATATCATATTCTCATTTAAGAGTCAATACTTTTATTGAACTCTCAAAACTAAACGAAAACAAAACACGGAAACTTATATTGATGAACAGCGTTCATCAATTCTCCATAGAAAGGAGGTGATCCAGCCGCACCTTCCGATACGGCTACCTTGTTACGACTTCACCCCAATCATCTGTCCCACCTTAGGCGGCTGGCTCCATAAAGGTTACCCCACCGACTTCGGGTGTTACAAACTCTCGTGGTGTGACGGGCGGTGTGTACAAGGCCCGGGAACGTATTCACCGCGGCATGCTGATCCGCGATTACTAGCGATTCCAGCTTCATGTAGGCGAGTTGCAGCCTACAATCCGAACTGAGAACGGTTTTATGAGATTAGCTCCACCTCGCGGTCTTGCAGCTCTTTGTACCGTCCATTGTAGCACGTGTGTAGCCCAGGTCATAAGGGGCATGATGATTTGACGTCATCCCCACCTTCCTCCGGTTTGTCACCGGCAGTCACCTTAGAGTGCCCAACTTAATGATGGCAACTAAGATCAAGGGTTGCGCTCGTTGCGGGACTTAACCCAACATCTCACGACACGAGCTGACGACAACCATGCACCACCTGTCACTCTGCTCCCGAAGGAGAAGCCCTATCTCTAGGGTTGTCAGAGGATGTCAAGACCTGGTAAGGTTCTTCGCGTTGCTTCGAATTAAACCACATGCTCCACCGCTTGTGCGGGCCCCCGTCAATTCCTTTGAGTTTCAGCCTTGCGGCCGTACTCCCCAGGCGGAGTGCTTAATGCGTTAACTTCAGCACTAAAGGGCGGAAACCCTCTAACACTTAGCACTCATCGTTTACGGCGTGGACTACCAGGGTATCTAATCCTGTTTGCTCCCACGCTTTCGCGCCTCAGTGTCAGTTACAGACCAGAAAGTCGCCTTCGCCACTGGTGTTCCTCCATATCTCTACGCATTTCACCGCTACACATGGAATTCCACTTTCCTCTTCTGCACTCAAGTCTCCCAGTTTCCAATGACCCTCCACGGTTGAGCCGTGGGCTTTCACATCAGACTTAAGAAACCACCTGCGCGCGCTTTACGCCCAATAATTCCGGATAACGCTTGCCACCTACGTATTACCGCGGCTGCTGGCACGTAGTTAGCCGTGGCTTTCTGGTTAGGTACCGTCAAGGTGCCAGCTTATTCAACTAGCACTTGTTCTTCCCTAACAACAGAGTTTTACGACCCGAAAGCCTTCATCACTCACGCGGCGTTGCTCCGTCAGACTTTCGTCCATTGCGGAAGATTCCCTACTGCTGCCTCCCGTAGGAGTCTGGGCCGTGTCTCAGTCCCAGTGTGGCCGATCACCCTCTCAGGTCGGCTACGCATCGTTGCCTTGGTGAGCCGTTACCTCACCAACTAGCTAATGCGACGCGGGTCCATCCATAAGTGACAGCCGAAGCCGCCTTTCAATTTCGCACCATGTGGTGCAAAATGTTATCCGGTATTAGCCCCGGTTTCCCGGAGTTATCCCAGTCTTATGGGCAGGTTACCCACGTGTTACTCACCCGTCCGCCGCTAACTTCATAAGAGCAAGCTCTTAATCCATTCGCTCGACTTGCATGTATTAGGCACGCCGCCAGCGTTCATCCTGAGCCAGGATCAAACTCTCCAATAAAGTTAGTTTGTCTAGCATCATAAAATAAAAATTGACGTTTCACGTTGTTTGTTTCGTTTAGTTTTCAAAGTTCAATATCGCGTTTCAGCGACTTTTATAATATAACATTTCTTAATTGCTCCGTCAACTTCTTTTTTCTTTCGTTGTTGACGACGCTTATTAATTTACCATATTAATAATTAGTAAGTCAACACCATTCTTCATCTTTTTAAAAATAAATACCAAAATGATTTTCATCCTGGCATTATATATAATTTAATGATAACTAAAGCACAAATACCCGGTATTCCCAAAACGCTAGAAACAGAAGCTGTCCCAAGGTTAATTGGAATATGAAAACCAAAATACGTTCCAACCACATTAACCGCAAATAATAGCACTACACCTATTATTACTTTCACAAAAATCTTCCCTATAAATTGCAATGGTTTCATTGAAGCACCAAATATCAACAAAACAAATACCAAAGTAAGAATTCCGCCAACAACTAATGTAGAATTCATGTTCCCCCTCCTTATATAACTTATACACTCTATATGTATGGGACAAGGAAAAAAAAAATACCGTTTGATTATATAAAGTGAAACCTTAATCAGAGAGGGGTATTGATCATAAAAAAAGGATCCTGGTTTCAAAACCAGGATCTTTTACCATTGTTCCATCTTTACTGGACGTCTTTTCGCTTCTTTTAGTAAGAAAAAGTATTTTGCTTCTGCTAATTTCAAAGAACACAGTACATCCTGAGATGGTTCAACACTTTGTTCTACCATCCTTTTTTGACGTAACCACTCATTCTTCACTTTTTCTAATACAGCGATTAACTTATCATCATATTCTTTTCGCAACTTGCCCTTTTTTTGAAAAAACATTTTGATTTCTCCTCTTATACTTCTCTACGGCCTTCTAGGGCCTTCGATAATGTTACTTCATCCGCATATTCTAAATCCCCACCAACGGGAAGACCATGCGCAATACGAGTCACTTTAATACCTGTCGGTTTTAAGAGGCGGGAAATATACATCGCTGTAGCTTCTCCTTCAATATTCGGGTTCGTTGCTAAAATAACTTCTTGTACAGTTTCATCTTGTAACCTTTTTAATAGCTGCGGAATATTAATGTCCTCCGGTCCAATTCCCTCCATTGGTGAGATTGCACCACGAAGCACATGATAGACGCCTTGATATTCTTTCATTTTTTCCATTGCGATTACATCTTTTGCTTCTTGTACAACACAAATAACCGATTGGTCACGATGTGAATCATCACAAATATAACAAGGATCACGATCTGTAATATGTCCACAAACAGAACAGTATGTTAAATTTCGCTTTGCATTTACAAGTGATTTAGCAAAGTCTAATACGTCGTCTTCTTTCATATCTAACACGAAGAAAGCCAATCGGACTGCCGTTTTCGGACCAATCCCCGGCAACTTCATAAAGCTATCGATAAGCTTTGAAATCGGTTCTGGATAATGCATATATCAATATCCTCCTACTAGAACATTCCACCTGGTAAGTTTAAGCCTTTTGTGAATTGTCCCATTGTAGAGTTTGAAAGTTCCTCAGCTTGCTTAAGTGCATCATTGGTTGCAGCTAACACAAGATCTTGTAACATTTCGATATCTTCCGGGTCTACAACTTCTTCTTTAATTTTCACTTCAAGAATTTGCTTGTGACCATTTACAATAACGGTAACCATTCCGCCGCCAGCTGTACCTTCAACTGTTTTTTCACCAAGTTCCTCTTGTGCTTTCGCCATTTGCTTTTGCATCTTTTGCATTTGCTTCATCATGTTATTCATATTTCCCATTCCGCCACGCATCATAATAAATTCCTCCTAATTGTTATTATTCTTTTATTTCAATAAGTTGTTGCCCTACTAATTTTACTGCCTCTTCTACAATGGGATCTACTTTTTGTTCTGCAGCTTCTTCTGAATCTCCACCTTCACGTTGTAAAAATTCTTCGCGAATTTTACCCCACTCACTCTTTGGGATTGCAATCATATTCAACCTTTTACTCAGCAATTCAAAGAGAATTTGTTCTAGAGTATCCATCGCATCACGATTTTCGCTTGCCATTTTACAATGTATCTCATATTGGAAGGCTAGAACATAAGAGTCTGCAGAAGCTGCAACTGGCTCACTATTCTCTAATAATACAGCAAAAGCTACTTTATTATAGGATTTAAGTCTCCCTAATAGCTCACCCCATACACCTTTTAGTTGCTCTAAATCTTGGCGTTTTGCTTGTTTTAATACTTCATGTACACGCCCAACGGGGATTTTCATGCTCCCTGTCCGCACAGGTTTTGGTACTGTACGTGTCTCTCTTACTTCTTGTTGTGCGCCGACTGGCACACCATTTTTCTTCACATGTTCTAATTCTTTTTCTAACTGTTGCATTCTGTTCATAATTGCTTGTAAACGGTCTGCACCATTTGCCTGTACCATAAACTGCTGGCAAAGTTGCACCATAACAACTTCTAGGAAAATCCTTGGATGATTTGTCCACTTCATCTCCTGTTGCCCCTTACTAAGCGTATGAATAATTTCATAAATGATCTCAGGTTGCATTGCTTCACTTAGCATACGGAACTGATCATCTACAATCACTCGTTCTAACATACGTTCTAATTGTGGTGAAGTTTGATATAAAAGCATATCACGATAATAGTAAATAAAATCTTCCATAAAACGAACTGGGTCTTTTCCTTTACTCATCATATCATCAATAATACGCAATGCTCTTGATACATCATTCTCTCGTATACATTCTACAAGATTACCTAAATATTGCTGAGAAACAGAACCTGTTACCGCTAAAACATCCTCAGTCGTAACGATTTCATCACTATAAGAAATAGCTTGGTCGATCAAACTAAGTGCATCACGCATACCACCTTCAGCAGCACGCGCAACAATTTGTAACGCCTCATCTTCTACCTTTGTACCCTCATTTGTAACAACTGTTGCTAGTCTCTCTACAATATCATGTACTGATATCTTTCGAAATTCAAAGCGCTGACAACGTGAAATGATTGTAGGTGGAATTTTATGAGGCTCTGTTGTCGCCAAAATAAAGATAACATGTTGTGGTGGTTCTTCTAATGTCTTTAAAAGCGCATTAAAAGCTCCCATAGAAAGCATGTGGACCTCATCAATAATGTATACTTTATATCCCACTGCACTTGGGGCATACTTTACTTTCTCTCTTATATCTCGAATTTCATCTACACCGTTATTTGAAGCCGCATCAATCTCTAATACATCCGAAATAGACCCTTGTGTAATGCCTAAACACGCAGGGCATTCATTACAAGGTTCAGCTACTGGAGCATGCTCACAGTTAATTGCCTTTGCAAATACTTTTGCAATTGTTGTTTTCCCTGTTCCTCTCGGGCCAGAAAACAAATAAGCATGCGAAGCTTTCTCTTGAAGAAGAGCATTTTGCAACGTTTTTGTTACGTGCTTTTGACCGACTACATCTTCAAACTTTTGCGGTCTCCATGTTCGGTATAACGCTTGGTATGACACGAAAATACGGCCTCCCTCAAAGGTTATTATCTTGTATATTATAACCCATTCTGTTTATAGATTCCAAAAGTTATTTTCTATACAAAAAACTCACCTTTTATATAAGGTGAGTTTTGTATACATATATAACTGCCGTGCACCTTCTGTCGATTACGTACCATAAGCGTTACTTAAGCAGTTAGCTCGGTTCAGGCACTCCTGCGGCACACGAGAAGACCCGCTTATTGCTGCTTCCTTCCGGACCTGACAAGGTTCACGGGGTCCCGTTGCGCAGGACCCAAACGTCAACACCACTTACTTAAGGCAGGCCTTACAGCAACATAACCTCGAGAAGGGATTCGGCCTCGCTAGAGCGGATTGCGAGTACAGGGCACCGCTACCTCCCCGCTTAGCACGGCAAAGTTAAAACCAATATTCGGTTGCCTCATTGAAGGCATTATCAGTATAACTTGTTTCTTCATAAAATGCAAACCTGTTAACGAGCAATATTCTCATCCAATTTTTTCTTTTGCACTTTTCTCTTTTTACGCAGTTCCTTAAAAAAGGTTGTTAACAAGGTTCCACATTCTTCTTCCATCACGCCACTTACTACTTCACATTGATGATTAAAACGTTCATCTGTTAAAAGGTTCATTAAAGTACCTGCACATCCACCTTTTGGATCACTTGCACCATATACAACACGTTTTACACGTGATAAAACAATTCCACCTGCACACATTGGACACGGCTCTAATGTAACATATAGCGTTGCATTTTCTAAACGCCACGTACCTAACTTTTTGCAAGCTTCATCTATAGCTAATAACTCTGCATGAGCAATGGATCGTTGCTCTGTCTCCCTTAAATTATGAGCAACACTGATTACTTCTCCATCTAATACAATAACAGCCCCAATCGGAACTTCTTGTATTTTTTCAGCTTTCTTCGCTTCTTCTATTGCAAGCTGCATAAAATAAATATCTTGTTCCATAATACAGTCCTCTCATTACGAATAAAATGCGATAGTTCTTTTATTATTAAATCCCATTCAACCACAGTTCTCCTTACAGATACAGGATAACTTTTACATATTCAATCCAACCTAAAGAAAAAGGAAGGGTGATTACATATGAAAAATACTGCATTGCTCATTATTGACATGATTAATGACTTTCAATTCTCACACGGACCAACCCTTGCACAAAAATGTCAAATGATTATAGAGCCTATTTTACAATTAAAACGAACAATGAAAACGAATGGTTATCCTGTTATTTATATTAACGATCATTACCAACTATGGAGAGCTGATATCGACCAACTTATTACTCATTGTACGAATGATTATAGCAAAAACATTATACAAGCAATTGCCCCCAGTACAGATGATTATGTATTTATTAAACCACATTATTCGGCATTTTATGAAACTCCTTTAAATTCTTTATTAGGACATTTAAAAGTTGAAAAACTTATCATAACAGGGATTGCCGGAAACATATGTATCCTCTTTACGGCCAATGATGCTCATATGAGGAACTATACACTCTATGTACCACAAGATTGTACTGCTTCTAACTCTGATCAAGATAATAGACACGCTTTAAAAATAATGGAAACAACATTGAAGGCAAATATTACACCCTCTCTTCAATTAAAATTTGAATAGTGTGCGTCGATTTTCCAACTTTTTATGACAAATTAGTCCGCTTGCTTCCCTCTTATGCTACAATTATTCTGTTTTGTGCTTTTTATTTACAGGAAATTATGAATTGAAAGGAGGAAACAGCGTGACCGGAGTACCATTTATTACGGTTGAAGGACCAATCGGTGTTGGAAAAACTTCACTAGCGAAGGAAATTTCAACTCACATGCAACTCCACTTATTAAAAGAAATTGTTGATGAGAATCCTTTCTTAGGGAAGTTTTATGAAAACATTGAAGAATGGAGTTTTCAAACAGAAATGTTCTTTCTTTGTAATCGCTATAAGCAATTGGAAGACATTAATATAAAATACTTGAATCAGCGTAAGCCAGTGGTAGCAGATTATCATATATTTAAAAATTTAATTTTTGCATCTCGCACATTAAAAGACGCTCAATATGACAAGTACATGCAAATTTATCGTATCCTTACTCAAGATATGCCGATACCAAATGTCATTGTATATTTAACAGCAAGTCTAGAAACATTACAAAAACGAATCGCGATGCGCGGACGTGAATTTGAGAAAAACATGGATCCAAATTACTTACTACAACTTACCAAAGATTATGAAACGGCAATGGATACCTTCAAAAAAGACCATCCGGATATTCCAGTGCTAAAATTCAATGGAGATAACATAGATTTCGTGAAAAATAGTGACGATTTGAATCTAATTTTATCCACTCTCCAAAATACACTCTCGAAGGGGACGAAATAGCAATGAATTTAAGGCAAAAGTATGATATACCAAATGATGCAGTAATTACCATTGCTGGTACAGTTGGTGTTGGTAAATCAACTATGACAACTGCACTTGCCAACGCTTTAGGTTACCGTACATCATTTGAAAAAGTAGATTCAAATCCATATTTAGATAAGTTCTATGCTGATTTCACGCGCTGGAGCTTCCATCTACAAGTTTATTTTTTAGCAGAAAGATTTAAAGAACAAAAACGAATTTTCGAATATGGCGGTGGCTTTGTACAGGATCGCTCTATCTATGAAGACACTGGTATTTTCGCAAAAATGCATCATGAAAAAGGCACAATGACGGAAACGGATTACGAAACATACAAAGGGTTGTTTGATGCAATGGTTATGACACCATACTTCCCTCATCCAGACTTATTAATCTACTTGGAAGGCTCTTTTGATGATATTGTCAGCCGCATTCAAGAACGTGGCCGCCCAATGGAACAACAAACACCAATTGAGTATTGGCAAGAAATGCACGGACGTTATGAAAATTGGATCAATAATTTTAATTCATGTCCTGTCCTACGCTTAAATATTAATGAGTACGATATTCTAAACGATAAAAACTCCATTGAACCAATCATTAAGAAGATTGGACATTTTTTAAAACAAACACGTAAACTTGTAAAATAAAAACCCGTGCATAAGCACGGGTTTTCCTGTTAACTCACTTTTTCTTTTTCGTTGAAGCAATAATTTCGCTCTCTGGCTTTCCAGCATTAATACGCTGACGAACCGTACTTGTACTAATATCATATGCCTCAGCAATTTCTTTAACAGTCATTTCTTTTCCATTAATAATTGCTGTTAATACTTTACCAGTACGTTTTGGAGCTGCTTCTTTTTTTACAGCCTGTTTCTCAACTTTTTTGGATGCCTCTGCTTTTTTTGCCTCTTGTTTCACATTACAAGTACAACCGCAAAGTTTACGGAATGTATCATCGCTTATAATACGTGATACGTTTGCACCACTATTTAAAATTCTATTGTTCTTACAGACTGGACATTGTACGTAGTATAATGTTTTTCCATCTAAAGGAAATGTTTGTATAATAAGATCCATGTTGACTCCTTTCATATCTATGAAGATAATCATCGGAATATGAGTGTTTCATAAGACAGTACTCTGCCTTACATCATACTTTCTGATTGGTTTTAAAATAAAAACTCGTTACGTGTTGGTAACGAGTTCTCCAATCTCCACTTATATGCGCTGTTGTCAATTATATCTGGAGGAGGTAGAGGGATTCGAACCCCCGCGCGACTCTCGCCGCCTGTCGGTTTTCAAGACCGATCCCTTCAGCCAGACTTGGGTATACCTCCATATTGACATCAAATATAATATCAAAAGAAAAACAGTTAGTCAAGTCCACTAATAATAAATTATAGGAAAAGGAAAAAACCTTCCTTCTCCTACATTTATTTTATTGAGAACACTCATACCGATGAAAATTTCAATTTATTTAATAACTGTTTTTCCTCCCATATAAGGGCGAAGAACTTCTGGAATTATAATTGTACCATCTTCTTGTTGGTAATTTTCTAGAATAGCTGCAATTGTACGGCCAATTGCAAGTCCAGATCCATTTATTGTATGAACATGTTCTGGTTTTGCATTCGGCTCACGACGGAAGCGAATATTTGCACGTCTTGCTTGGAATGCTTCGAAGTTACTACAAGAAGAAATTTCACGATATGTTCCATAACTTGGAATCCATACTTCAATATCGTATTTCTTTGCTGCTGTAAATCCTAAATCCCCAGTACACATACTCATAACACGATATGGTAGACCTAATAATTGTAACACGCGTTCTGCATCATTTGTTAACTTTTCTAATTCTTCATAAGAATCTTCTGGTTTTACAAATTTCACAAGCTCTACTTTATTAAATTGATGCTGACGAATTAAACCACGCGTATCACGGCCAGCTGAACCTGCTTCAGAGCGGAAACATGCACTAAATGCCGCATAACGAATTGGCAATTGATCTACATTTAAAATCTCATCGCGATGCATATTTGTTACAGGTACTTCAGCTGTAGGAATCAAGAAGTAGTCTTCGCTTTCAATACGGAATGCATCTTCTTCAAATTTTGGAAGCTGCCCTGTCCCTGTCATACTTGCACGGTTTACCATATATGGAGGTAACACTTCTTCATATCCATGTTCTTCTGTATGAAGATCAAGCATAAAGCTAATTAGAGCACGTTCTAATTTTGCACCTGCCCCTTTAGAAAATACAAAACGGCTTCCCGTTACTTTAGCAGCACGTTCAAAATCTAAAATTCCTAAATCAGTTGCAAGATCCCAGTGAGGTTTTGGTTCAAAATTCAATTCTTTTGCCTCTCCCCAAGTACGAGCCACTACGTTATCATCCTCTGTATCACCAATTGGTGCAGATTCATGAGGAATATTTGGAATAGAAAGCATTAATCGTTCTAGATCTGCTTCAACTGAGCGAAGTTCATCATCAAGATTCTTTACCTTTTCTCCTACTTCACGCATCTCTAAAATTAAAGATTCTGCATCTTTCTTTTCACGTTTTAATACAGAAATTTGCTGAGATACTTCATTACGCTTGCTTTTTAACTCTTCTGTTTGAACAAGCAATTCTCTTCTTCTTATATCTAACTCTTCAAAACGACCAAAATCAGTTAAATCTTCGCCTCTATGCTGTAATTTTGCTTTTACTTCTTCAAAATTCGCACGTAAAAATTTAATATCAAGCATTGTATATTCCTCCTTTTACTTTATAAAATACAAAAAACTCCCGTCCCTATAAAAAGGGACGGGAGTTAACCCGCGTTGCCACCCTAGTTGAAAGCAATATTGCTTTCCTCTCAAGCAGAAATAACGGCTCTTCACCGGAAATGTTTACTAATCATAAAGATATTCCACACTTCATTCCAGGATGGATTCACAAACTGTTCCTATCGGTTTCCACCAGCCACCGACTCTCTATAAGAAACGCCATTTGTTACTACTTCCTATCAACACGTTTATTTTATAAAATTGTTACCATCAATTTACTATAATCTTACACAAGTTGCAAGTTACTTATACAACTTTTTTCATTTCCGCCTCTTTTACCATCTGTACAAAATATGCTGTAACACGATGATCATCCGTTAACTCCGGATGGAAAGAAGCTGCTAAAAATGGTCCTTGTCTTACTGCTACCATTCGATCATTGTGCATAGAAAGAATTTCTACGTTATCTCCTACACCCACAACATATGGCGCACGAATAAATACACCAATAAAATCTTCACCTACACCTTTTATTGAAAGTGCAGCTTCGAAGCTATCTTTTTGGCGGCCAAACGCATTACGTTCAACTGTAATATCCATAGCACCAATATGAGACTCTTCATAACCAACAAGATTGTTTGCAAGTAAAATCATACCTGCACATGTACCAAACATTGGTTTACCAGATTTCGCAAATTCACGAAGTGGTTCCATAAAATCGTACTTATCAATAAGACGGCGCATTGTTGTACTTTCACCGCCTGGTAAAATAAGACCATCAATTTCTTCAAGTTGTTCTACACGTTTTATAACTACAGCTTCTGCACCACTTGCTTCAACTGCCTTTACATGCTCGCGAACAGCTCCTTGAAGACCTAATACACCGACTTTAACCATTTCAAAATCTCCTTTAATTACCAACCGCGTTCTTGCATGCGTTGTTCTGGTAATAATGTTGAAATTTCGACACCTTTCATTGCAGTACCTAATCCTTTAGAAAGGCTTGCAATTAACTCATAATCTTCGTAATGTGTCGTCGCTTCAACAATTGCACGTGCAAATTTTTCTGGGTTCTCTGATTTGAAGATACCAGATCCTACGAATACACCATCTGCACCAAGTTGCATCATTAATGCAGCATCTGCTGGTGTTGCTACACCACCTGCTGCAAAGTTTACAACCGGCAAACGACCAAGACGTTTGATTTCAAGTAATACTTCATAAGGAGCACCAGTATTTTTTGCATATGTCATTAATTCATCTTCACGTAGGCTCGCAACTTGACGGATTTCTGCGTTTACTTGACGCATATGACGTACTGCTTCTACAATGTTTCCTGTTCCAGGCTCGCCTTTTGTGCGAAGCATAGATGCACCTTCTGCAATACGACGCGCTGCTTCTCCAATATCACGACATCCACATACAAATGGAACAGTGTAATCACGTTTATTTAAATGATATACTTCATCAGCTGGAGTTAATACTTCACTCTCATCAATGTAGTCTACCCCTAATGATTCTAGTACACGTGCTTCCACAAGGTGACCAATACGGCATTTTGCCATAACTGGAATTGATACAGCTCCCATAACTTCTTCAACAATTGTCGGATCTGCCATACGTGCAACGCCACCTGCTGCACGAATATCTGCAGGAACGCGTTCTAGTGCCATAACAGCAACTGCGCCTGCTTCTTCTGCAATTCTTGCTTGCTCAGCGTTAACTACATCCATAATAACGCCGCCTTTTTGCATTTCTGCCATTCCACGTTTTACACGTTCTGTCCCTGTTACATTTGTCATGTACAAAAACCCCCCTAGGTGAATTGCTTTTCCCCGTTAAAGGCGAAAATTAAGAATACTCTTACATTCTACCACTAACCATTAGAGGCTTGTCCACTACTTTTTCATAAAGTCGGTATGAAAAATAGGAATAAAAAAAGCTCCTACAATGAGGAGCTCTTAAAACCAGCCTTTTACCGTATCAACAGCACTGTTCCAAATGTCACCAAAGAAAGAACCAATGCCACGCATAGAGAGTGTAAACCAGTTTGCCTTTTCTACTTCCGTTTTTGTAACAAGGTCTACTTGCAATGATTTACCTGATAAAAATCCAGGGTCATTATTATCTTTAGGTGATACAACCATTTGACCAAGTGTTGTACCTTTTTTAATTGGTGCTTCTTTTTCTTTACCTGTATCTTTAAATTCTGTTTTATATACATCTTTACTTCCTTTTGGCATTGGAAGTGTAACAGCTTGTTTCGTTTGTACTGCAGCATCCTTATCTTTTGCATTTTCCACTCGTACAGTTTCATGCCCTTTTATTGCCGAACCTTTTGGATACACTTTTTTTACATCAAAGTTTGTAAATCCATAATCAAAAAGTTTCTTTGTTTCGTCAAAGCGTGACGTATTAGAACTTGTATTAATAACTACAGAAATTAAACGCATGCCATTTCTTTCAGCAGTACCTGTAAAACAATAGCCAGCTTCTGGAGTATGTCCTGTTTTTAAACCATCTACACCTTCATATTGCTTAACTAATCCTTTTAACATCCAGTTCCAGTTATCCATTTGAATAGGATATTTCCCACCTTCTTGGAATACTTTTTTCGGAATTTCGGCTGTATCTAACACCTTTGGAAAATCTTGCATAAGATGTTGTGCTAAAATCGCGACATCCCTCGCAGACATTTTATTTTCTTCATCCGGTGTTGTGCCTTCAGGATGCAGTCCTTTTAAATCCTTGTTTGTTAAACCAGTAGAGTTTACGAATTTATAATTTTTCAATCCAAACTCTTTCGCCTTATCATTCATCATTTTTACAAAGTCTGCTTCTTTACCTGCAATTGTTTCCGCTAAAGCAATTGTTGCACCATTTGCAGAATAAATTGCCATCGCCTCATACAACTCTTTTACCGTATAAGAGCCTCCATTTTCTAATGGAACATTTGATAATGAGCGATCTTGTGAAACTTTATATGCATATTCAGAAACTTTAACTTTTTGATCCCACTTCAGCTTCCCTTTATCCACCGCTTCATGCACTAAGTATTCACTCATCATTTTTGTCATACTAGCAATCGCTAATAATTCATCTGCATTTTTTTGATATAAAATTTTTCCAGAATCTGCTTCTACTAAAATTGCTGCGCCAGCTTCTACATTTAAAGCAGCGCCTGTTTCTGCCGATGCACTACCATATGTAATAAACATGCTACAAAATAGTGTAAACACTGTTACCATTGCAATGAATCGCTTGCAAAACATACCTTTCACTTCTGTTACCCCCAATATCTTTGTACTCACATAACCGTTATTCTAACATAATCAAAAAAAAATAGACAGAGATATCAAATCTCCATCTATTTACATATAAGACATTATAAAGAGTAATTTGGTGCCTCTTTTGTGATTTGTACGTGATGTGGGTGACTCTCACGTAAACCAGCACCTGACATACGAATAAACTGTGCATTCTCACGTAAGAATTCTAAGTTATTTGCTCCACAATATCCCATACCTGCACGTAATCCACCCACTAATTGATGAACAGTATCAGCTAAAGGTCCTTTATATGGTACACGGCCTTCGATACCTTCTGGAACAAGTTTTTTGTTTCCTTCTTGGAAGTAACGATCTTTACTTCCTTTTTCCATTGCTCCAACAGAACCCATACCGCGATATACTTTAAATTGGCGACCTTGGTAAATTTCAGTTTCTCCTGGGCTTTCAGCTACACCAGCAAACATACTACCAAGCATTACAACGTGTGCTCCTGCTGCTAAAGCTTTTACCATATCTCCAGAGTACTTAATACCACCGTCAGCAATAACCGGGATACCGTGCTTACGAGCTTCTGTCGCACAATCATATACTGCTGTTAATTGTGGTACACCAACGCCAGCTACAACACGTGTTGTACAAATAGAACCTGGACCAATACCAACTTTGATAACATTTGCACCTGCTTCAATTAATGCGCGTGTTGCTTCAGCTGTAGCAACGTTACCTGCAATAATATTTAATGCTGGATATTTTGCACGAACTTCTTTTACTTTTTCAATAACACCTTGAGAATGTCCATGAGCTGTATCAAGTACAATTACGTCTACGTTTGCTTTTACTAATGCATCGATACGAAGCATAGCGTCTGCCGTTACCCCAACCGCTGCTCCAACTAATAAACGACCTTGTTTATCCTTTGCAGAGTTTGGGAACTCAATTACTTTTTCAATATCTTTAATCGTGATAAGCCCTTGTAATACACCGCTATTATCAACAAGAGGGAGCTTTTCAATTTTATATTTCTGTAGGATCTTTTCAGCTTCTTCTAGCGTAGTACCAACTGGAGCTGTAATTAATTGTTCCTTTGTCATTACATCGGAAATTTTAATAGAGTAATCTTGAATAAAACGCATATCACGGTTTGTAATAATACCAACTAATTTTTTCTCATCTAGATTATTTACAATTGGTACACCTGAAATACGATATTTTCCCATAAGATGTTCTGCATCGTATACTTGATGTTCTGGAGTTAAAAAGAAAGGATCTGAGATAACGCCGCTCTCAGAGCGTTTTACTTTATCAACATGCTCAGCTTGTTGCTCGATAGACATATTCTTATGAATAACCCCTAAACCGCCTTGACGTGCCATTGCAATAGCCATGTCAGCTTCTGTTACTGTATCCATCCCCGCACTAATTAAAGGAATGTTTAACTGCAAGCTTTCAGATAGAACTGTTTTAACACTTACTTCTCTTGGCAATACATCTGACTTCGCTGGTACAAGTAATACATCATCGAATGTCAAACCTTCTTTAACAAATTTAGATTCCCACATAATTGTTCCCCCCATGATACCAGAAATTATTATTAGTAGCTTAACAATTGGTTAAAATACTGTCAAGAAAGTACATATATGTTAGAATTTTTAGATAATAAAAGGAGCGTAATATATGCATCATACATCTTATACTTGGCAGCAATTAAGTTTCTTTTTTTCATCCCAACATGTACAGCGTTATCTTGCCCGCTGTTATGAAAAATTACCTATTGAAAACGCTGAAAAAAAAAGCTTCGAAAATTGTTACCCTTTTATTCATTACTTAGAGCACGGAAAAAGTTATTATGAATTATGCAAAACTGCACCTTTTTCAATCCAACCTATGCTGTTATTTTATGGAATGAGTCAACTTTTAAAAGCATGCTTATTAACCGTTGATCCTAACTATCCAGAAACAACAACAGTTTTGGCACATGGAGTAACAACACGTAAACGAAAAAAACAAGGATATCAGTTTTTAGAGGATGAGGTTAAAGTGCAGAAGAATGGATTATTCCCCCATGTTGCAGAACGGATGTTTCACATGAAACACTTAGAAGCTGAAAAATTTATTATGCTAGAACTAATGGGGAAAATTCCTGAATTAAAAACCCTATTTCAGCATAGTCAAAAAGAGAAAATTTTATATAAAGTTAATACGGTAGACGAACAGCATATTTCATTTTCTTCTAGCATACTTGATCGTTTACACATGACGCAAGAACGTTTTTCTCGTTACATAGAAACATCTTGTAAGCATCTCTGTATACAATACATACCGAGTGAAGAGGTTGAATCTGATCTGTTATTTTCAGCTTCCACTAAAACATGGAATCCTTTATACAGTACACCTTTTTCTTATGATTGCAATACCAGCACTTATTATTTGCCAATAACTAAAGATGTAAGGAATTGTAAATTATTCTTACCAGAACCACTCATACATTATTTATTACTCTACAATTTAAGTATGATTTCTCGCTATGAGACTGACTGGTGGTATGACTTATTAGGAAGCTATGCCTCTGAAGATTATCCATTTATTTATCAATTTTTAGGTGTTTCTGCAAAGAAAATCCCTTACTATGTTTTATTATTTTTACTAGGTCAACACTCTCCTATTTCTTAGGAAATAAAAAAGCACGAGTCAATTGACTCGTGCTTTAGTTGCTTGGCGACGTCCTACTCTCACAGGGACAAGGTCCCAACTACCATCGGCGCTAGAGAGCTTAACTTCCGTGTTCGGTATGGGAACGGGTGTGACCTCTCTGCCATCATCACCAAACTATTGAAGGCATATTCCTTCAAAACTAGATAACATTGCTACATATTATATGGTTAAGTCCTCGATCTATTAGTATTCGTCAGCTCCACATGTCACCATGCTTCCACCTCGAACCTATCAACCTGATCATCTTTCAGGGATCTTACTAGCTTACGCTATGGGAAATCTCATCTTGAGGGGGGCTTCATGCTTAGATGCTTTCAGCACTTATCCCTTCCGCACATAGCTACCCAGCTATGCCCTTGGCAGAACAACTGGTACACCAGCGGTGCGTCCATCCCGGTCCTCTCGTACTAAGGACAGCTCCTCTCAAATTTCCTACGCCCACGACGGATAGGGACCGAACTGTCTCACGACGTTCTGAACCCAGCTCGCGTACCGCTTTAATGGGCGAACAGCCCAACCCTTGGGACCGACTACAGCCCCAGGATGCGATGAGCCGACATCGAGGTGCCAAACCTCCCCGTCGATGTGGACTCTTGGGGGAGATAAGCCTGTTATCCCCGGGGTAGCTTTTATCCGTTGAGCGATGGCCCTTCCATGCGGAACCACCGGATCACTAAGCCCGACTTTCGTCCCTGCTCGACTTGTAGGTCTCGCAGTCAAGCTCCCTTATGCCTTTGCACTCTACGAATGATTTCCAACCATTCTGAGGGAACCTTTGGGCGCCTCCGTTACACTTTAGGAGGCGACCGCCCCAGTCAAACTGCCCACCTGACACTGTCTCCCGGGTCGATAAGACCCGTAGGTTAGAATTTCAATACAGTCAGGGCGGTATCCCACCAGCGCCTCCACCGAAGCTAGCGCTCCGGCTTCAAAGGCTCCCGCCTATCCTGTACAAACTGTACCAAAATTCAATATCAGGCTACAGTAAAGCTCCACGGGGTCTTTCCGTCCTGTCGCGGGTAACCTGCATCTTCACAGGTACTATAATTTCACCGAGTCTCTGGTTGAGACAGTGCCCAAATCGTTACACCTTTCGTGCGGGTCGGAACTTACCCGACAAGGAATTTCGCTACCTTAGGACCGTTATAGTTACGGCCGCCGTTTACTGGGGCTTCAGTTCAGAGCTTCGCTTGCGCTAACCCTCTCCTTAACCTTCCAGCACCGGGCAGGTGTCAGCCCCTATACTTCGCCTTACGGCTTCGCAGAGACCTGTGTTTTTGCTAAACAGTCGCTTGGGCCTATTCACTGCGGCTTTCCGTTAAGAAAGCACCCTTCTCCCGAAGTTACGGGGTCATTTTGCCGAGTTCCTTAACCAGAGTTCTCTCGCACACCTTAGGATTCTCTCCTCGCCTACCTGTGTCGGTTTGCGGTACAGGCACCTTTATCTCGCTAGAAGCTTTTCTTGGCAGCGGGGAATCAAAGACTTCGCTCCATAAGGAGCTTCCCCATCACAGCTCAGCCTTCACGATAAGCGGATTTGCCTACTTATCAGCCTAACTGCTTGGACGTGCACAACCAATCGCACGCTTCTTCTATCCTTCTGCGTCCCTCCATTGCTCAAACGATAAAGAGGTGGTACAGGAATATCAACCTGTTGTCCATCGCCTACGCCTGTCGGCCTCGGCTTAGGTCCTGACTAACCCTGAGCGGACGAGCCTTCCTCAGGAAACCTTAGGCATTCGGTGGACGGGATTCTCACCCGTCTTTCGCTACTCATACCGGCATTCTCACTTCTAAGCACTCCACCAGTCCTTCCGGTCTGACTTCACTGTCCTTAGAACGCTCCCCTACCACTGATACCATAGGTATCAATCCGCAGCTTCGGTGGTGTATTTAGCCCCGGTACATTTTCGGCGCAGAGTCACTCGACTAGTGAGCTATTACGCACTCTTTAAATGGTGGCTGCTTCTAAGCCAACATCCTAGTTGTCTAAGCAACTCCACATCCTTTTCCACTTAATACACACTTTGGGACCTTAGCTGGCGGTCTGGGCTGTTTCCTTTGACTACGGATCTTATCACTCGCAGTCTGACTCCTAAGGATAAGTCATTGGCATTCGGAGTTTGACTGAATTCGGTAATCCGATGAGGACCCCTAGTTCAATCAGTGCTCTACCTCCAAGACTCTTACACTTAAGGCTAGCCCTAAAGCTATTTCGGGGAGAACCAGCTATCTCCAGGTTCGATTGGAATTTCTCCGCTACCACACCTCATCCCCGCACTTTTCAACGTGCGTGGGTTCGGGCCTCCATTCAGTGTTACCTGAACTTCACCCTGGACATGGGTAGATCACCTGGTTTCGGGTCTACGACCACGTACTAAACGCCCTATTCAGACTCGCTTTCGCTACGGCTCCGCCTCTTCAGCTTAACCTCGCACGGGATCGTAACTCGCCGGTTCATTCTACAAAAGGCACGCCATCACCCATTAACGGGCTCTGACTATTTGTAGGCACACGGTTTCAGGATCTCTTTCACTCCCCTTCCGGGGTGCTTTTCACCTTTCCCTCACGGTACTGGTTCACTATCGATCACTAGGTAGTATTTAGCCTTGGGAGATGGTCCTCCCGGATTCCGACGGAATTTCACGTGTTCCGCCGTACTCAGGATACATTCAAGAGAGAACGAAGTTTCGACTACGGGGTTGTTACCCTCTGTGACGAGCCTTTCCAGACTGCTTCGTCTACCTCGTTCCTTTGTAACTCCGTATAGAATGTCCTACAACCCCAAGAGGCAAGCCTCTTGGTTTGGGCTAGATTCCGTTTCGCTCGCCGCTACTCAGGAAATCGCATTTGCTTTCTCTTCCTCCAGGTACTTAGATGTTTCAGTTCCCTGGGTCTGTCTTCCATACCCTATGTATTCAGGTAAGGATACCATACCATTACGTATAGTGGGTTTCCCCATTCGGAAATCTTCGGATCAAAGCTTACTTACAGCTCCCCGAAGCATATCGGCGTTAGTCCCGTCCTTCATCGACTCCTAGTGTCAAGGCATCCACCGTGCGCCCTTTCTAACTTAACCAAACTAAAATTAAAAAAATATGAGCTACACTGTTATCTAGTTTTCAAAGAACATACCATGCTATATAAAATAGCTTTTGGTGGAGCCTAGCGGGATCGAACCGCTGACCTCCTGCGTGCAAGGCAGGCGCTCTCCCAGCTGAGCTAAGGCCCCAAGTTGTATGGTGGGCCTAAATGGACTCGAACCATCGACCTCACGCTTATCAGGCGTGCGCTCTAACCAGCTGAGCTATAGGCCCATACAAATTGCAGAATTATTTTATATCATATTCTCATTTAAGAGTCAATACTTTTATTGAACTCTCAAAACTAAACGAAAACAAAACACGGAAACTTATATTGATGAACAGCGTTCATCAATTCTCCATAGAAAGGAGGTGATCCAGCCGCACCTTCCGATACGGCTACCTTGTTACGACTTCACCCCAATCATCTGTCCCACCTTAGGCGGCTGGCTCCATAAAGGTTACCCCACCGACTTCGGGTGTTACAAACTCGTGGTGTGACGGGCGGTGTGTACAAGGCCCGGGAACGTATTCACCGCGGCATGCTGATCCGCGATTACTAGCGATTCCAGCTTCATGTAGGCGAGTTGCAGCCTACAATCCGAACTGAGAACGGTTTTATGAGATTAGCTCCACCTCGCGGTCTTGCAGCTCTTTGTACCGTCCATTGTAGCACGTGTGTAGCCCAGGTCATAAGGGGCATGATGATTTGACGTCATCCCCACCTTCCTCCGGTTTGTCACCGGCAGTCACCTTAGAGTGCCCAACTTAATGATGGCAACTAAGATCAAGGGTTGCGCTCGTTGCGGGACTTAACCCAACATCTCACGACACGAGCTGACGACAACCATGCACCACCTGTCACTCTGCTCCCGAAGGAGAAGCCCTATCTCTAGGGTTGTCAGAGGATGTCAAGACCTGGTAAGGTTCTTCGCGTTGCTTCGAATTAAACCACATGCTCCACCGCTTGTGCGGGCCCCGTCAATTCCTTTGAGTTTCAGCCTTGCGGCCGTACTCCCAGGCGGAGTGCTTAATGCGTTAACTTCAGCACTAAAGGGCGGAAACCCTCTAACACTTAGCACTCATCGTTTACGGCGTGGACTACCAGGGTATCTAATCCTGTTTGCTCCCACGCTTTCGCGCCTCAGTGTCAGTTACAGACCAGAAAGTCGCCTTCGCCACTGGTGTTCCTCCATATCTCTACGCATTTCACCGCTACACATGGAATTCCACTTTCCTCTTCTGCACTCAAGTCTCCCAGTTTCCAATGACCCTCCACGGTTGAGCCGTGGGCTTTCACATCAGACTTAAGAAACCACCTGCGCGCGCTTTACGCCCAATAATTCCGGATAACGCTTGCCACCTACGTATTACCGCGGCTGCTGGCACGTAGTTAGCCGTGGCTTTCTGGTTAGGTACCGTCAAGGTGCCAGCTTATTCAACTAGCACTTGTTCTTCCCTAACAACAGAGTTTTACGACCCGAAAGCCTTCATCACTCACGCGGCGTTGCTCCGTCAGACTTTCGTCCATTGCGGAAGATTCCCTACTGCTGCCTCCCGTAGGAGTCTGGGCCGTGTCTCAGTCCCAGTGTGGCCGATCACCCTCTCAGGTCGGCTACGCATCGTTGCCTTGGTGAGCCGTTACCTCACCAACCAGCTAATGCGACGCGGGTCCATCCATAAGTGACAGCCGAAGCCGCCTTTCAATTTCGCACCATGCGGTGCAAAATATTATCCGGTATTAGCCCCGGTTTCCCGGAGTTATCCCAGTCTTATGGGCAGGTTACCCACGTGTTACTCACCCGTCCGCCGCTAACTTCATAAGAGCAAGCTCTTAATCCATTCGCTCGACTTGCATGTATTAGGCACGCCGCCAGCGTTCATCCTGAGCCAGGATCAAACTCTCCAATAAAGTTAGTTTGTCTAGCATCATAAAATAAAAATTGACGTTTCACGTTGTTTGTTTCGTTTAGTTTTCAAAGTTCAATATCGCGTTTCAGCGACTTTTATAATATAACATAATATATCATTTTCGTCAACAAGTTTTTTCGATAACTTGTATCTCTCATTTGCTGACTCTGCCTATTATATAGTCTTTCTCTTCTCTATGCAAGTATTATTCCAAAAAAAATAAGAGGGGGGGAATCCTCCTCTTATTCTTCAGAAGCTTCTTCGCTTCCTTCATCGTTATCATCATCTTTTTGTGCTTTTGCTACCGTTGCAACTTCATGTTCATCTCCTAAACGAATTAGTCGAACACCTTGTGTATTACGTCCCATTTGAGAAATTTGATCGACCGGCATACGAATAATAATACCTGCAGCTGTAATTAGCATAATATCTTCTTCACCTGTTACAGACTTGACTGCCACTAACTTACCGTTCTTTTCTGTAATATTACAAGTTTTTAGACCTTTACCACCACGGCTTTGTAGACGATATTCCTCAACTGGTGTGCGTTTTCCATAACCATTTTTTGTTACAATTAAAACATTCATATCCTCTTCAACAATTTCCATACCTACAACTTGATCTTCATCACCTAATGTGATGGCTTTTACACCAGCAGCATTACGTCCCATAGAACGTACATCTTGCTCATTGAAACGGATTAGCATACCGTTGCTTGTTCCAACGATAATATCCTTATCCCCGGATGTTAATCGTACAGAAATTACTTCATCTTCTTCACGAAGAGAAATTGCAATTAAACCATTCGTACGTATATTTGCAAACGATGAAAGAGGTGTTCTCTTAGAAATACCTTGTTTTGTTGTAAAGAATAAGAATTGATCATCACCAAATTCACGAATTGGAATAATGGCATTGACCCACTCACCTTTGTCTACTTCTAACAAATTAATAATTGGTATACCTTTTGCCGTACGGCTATACTCTGGAATTTCATATCCTTTTGTACGGTATACTTTACCCTTGTTTGTGAAGAATAGAATATGATCATGTGTAGACGTTGTCAATAAGTGCTCAACGAAGTCATCATCATTCGTACCCATTCCTTGTACACCACGTCCCCCGCGGTTCTGTGTTTTGTACGTAGAAGCGGGTAATCGTTTAATGTAACCATTATGAGTAAGTGTGATAGCGATATTTTGCTCTGGGATTAAATCCTCATCTTCAATTGCTTCCATACCACCAATTGTAATTTCTGTTCTTCTTTTATCATTAAAACGTTCTTTTACTTCCGTTAATTCTTCACGAATGATTTCAAGAACCTTTTCTTCATCCGCTAAAATTGCTTTTAATTCAGCGATTAACTTCATTAAGTCTTGGTATTCTTGTTCAATTTTTTCGCGTTCTAGTCCTGTTAAGCGTTGCAGACGCATATCTAAAATTGCTTGCGCTTGTTTTTCACTTAAACCGAAACGTTCCATCAATCCTTGTTTTGCAATATCAGCAGTTTTTGAACTACGAATTAATGTTATTACTTCATCAAGGTGATCTAATGCGATTCGTAGCCCCTCTAAAATATGAGCGCGCGCTTCTGCTTTCTCTAATTCATAAGCAGTACGTCTACGAATAACTACCTTTTGATGCTCTAAATAATAATATAAAGTTTGCTTTAAGTTTAATACTTGTGGCTCTCCATTTACTAGCGACAGCATATTAATACCGAAACTTGTTTGAAGCGCTGTATGTTTATATAAATTATTTAATAGTACGTTTGCATTTGCATCACGGCGTACTTCCATGACAATACGCATACCATTTCGATCTGATTCATCGCGTAAATCTGTAATACCTTCAATTTTCTTATCCCGAACTAATTCCGCAATTTTTTCAATCAATCTTGCTTTGTTAACTTGATAAGGCAACTCTGTTACAATAATTGCTTGTTTTCCATTTGCCTTTTCTTCAATTTCAATTTTAGCACGAAGTATAATAGAACCGCGTCCTGTTTCGTATGCTCTTCGAATTCCACTTCTCCCTAAGATTAGACCCGCTGTCGGAAAATCTGGTCCCGGAATAAATTCCATTAATTCTGCAATAGTCATTTCAGGATTATGACTCAATGCTAGTACGCCATCAATTACTTCTCCCAGTTGATGAGGCGGAATATTTGTTGCCATACCAACCGCTATACCCGTTGTACCATTTACTAATAAGTTAGGGAACCGTGCAGGTAGTACAATCGGTTCTCTTTCAGAGCCGTCATAGTTATCTTGGTAATCTATCGTGTTTTTTGTAATATCACGCAATAGTTCCATAGAAATCTTAGACATTCTTGCTTCTGTATAACGCATTGCTGCAGCTGAATCTCCGTCAACAGAACCGAAGTTACCGTGTCCATCAACCAGCATATAACGTTGGCTAAAATCTTGCGCCATACGTACCATTGTTTCGTAAACAGCTGAATCTCCGTGCGGGTGATACTTACCGATTACTTCACCAACAATACGTGCTGATTTCTTATATGCTTTATCAGCAGTAATCCCTAAATCATTCATTGCGTATAAAACCCTGCGATGCACAGGCTTTAATCCATCACGAACATCCGGTAGTGCACGAGATACGATAACACTCATTGCGTAATCTAAAAATGAGGTACGCATTTCGTGACTAATATTAATTTCTCGAATTCGTGCTTGTTGTTGATTGTCTGACATCAACGAGCACCTCCTCTTACATTTCCGTTACACATACATTGATTTATATGCAGAAGACAGGAACGCTCAGATTCCTGTCATTACTTACTTAAATATCAAGGTTTTTCACGTATTTTGCATTTTCTTGGATAAAGTTTCGACGCGGTTCAACTTTATCACCCATTAAAATTTCAAATGTTTCATCTGCTTCAATTGCATCTTGCAGAGAAACTTGAAGTAATGAACGTACTTCTGGATCCATTGTCGTTTCCCATAGCTGAGTCGGATTCATTTCTCCAAGACCTTTGTAACGTTGAATGCCTGGTTTCGGCTGAGCTGGTAACTCTGCTAATATCTTTTCAAGCTCTTTATCATTATAGGCATATTGAATTTTTTTCCCTTGTTGCACTTTAAACAATGGTGGCTGTGCGATATAAATATAGCCATGCTCAATAATTTGACGCATATAACGATAGAAGAACGTTAATAATAGGGTACGAATATGTGCACCATCGACATCAGCATCTGTCATAATAATAACTTTATGATAGCGAGCTTTTTCAATATCAAAATCCCCACCGATGTTCGTACCAATTGCTGTAATAATCGTGCGCACTTCATCATTTGATAAAATCTTATCCAAACGCGCCTTTTCAACGTTAATAATTTTACCCTTAAGTGGTAAAATCGCTTGAAAGTGGCGATCGCGTCCTTGTTTTGCAGAACCTCCTGCAGAATCTCCCTCTACGATGTAAATTTCACTAATCGAAGGATCTTTAGAAGAACAGTCTGCAAGCTTCCCTGGCAAACTAGATACTTCCAGCGCACTCTTTCGGCGTGTTAATTCACGTGCCTTCTTCGCTGCTACACGTGCACGTGCTGCCATTGTTCCTTTATCCACAATCTTACGAGCAACATTTGGATTCTCAAGTAAAAACTTTTCGAACGCTTCTGAGAAAACAGACTCTGTAATCGTTCTCGCTTCACTATTTCCAAGTTTCGTCTTTGTTTGCCCCTCAAATTGTGGATTTGGATGTTTGATAGAGACAATCGCTGTTAAACCTTCACGAACATCTTCACCTGTTAGGTTGCTATCAGCATCTTTTAGGATATTATTTTTTCGTCCATAGTCATTTATTACACGCGTTAAAGCAGTCTTAAAACCAACCTCATGTGTACCGCCTTCATACGTATGAATATTATTCGTAAACGAATAAATATTGTTTGTATAACCTTCGTTATATTGAAGAGAAACTTCAACTTGAATTCCATCTTTCGAACCCTCTACATATACAGGTTCTTCATGAATCGGTTGCTTCGAGCGGTTTAAATGCTCAACATAAGATTTAATTCCACCTTCATAATGGAACTCTTTCTTCTGCTTATTTTCGCGTTTATCTTCAATTATTAATTTAATATTACGATTTAAAAATGCTAGTTCACGCATACGTGTTGCTAATGTATCAAAATCGTATTCTGTCGTTTCTTTAAAAATTTCTGGATCTGGCTTAAAACGAGTTATTGTTCCTGTATGATCTGTTTCACCAATTACCTTTAAATCTGCAGCTGGGATACCTCGTTCATACTTTTGATAATGAATTTTACCTTCACGATGTACAAATACTTCTAACTCTGTTGATAGAGCATTTACAACAGATGCCCCAACACCATGCAAGCCACCAGAAACTTTATAACCTCCACCGCCGAATTTACCACCAGCATGCAAGACAGTCATAATAACTTCTACAGCAGGACGTCCCATTTTTTCCTGTATACCAACTGGAATACCACGGCCATTATCTGTCACACGAATACTATTATCTTCTTCGATACTAACATTAATCTCATCACAATATCCTGCTAATGCTTCATCAATACTGTTATCTACAATTTCCCATACGAGGTGATGAAGACCCTTGCCACTTGTAGATCCAATGTACATACCTGGACGTTTTCGAACTGCTTCCAGTCCTTCAAGTACCTGTATTTGACTTTCATCATATGAATTTTCCTGCATTTGCTTTTGTTCCATTGACACAAAGATCACCTACTTTTCCATTTAAACAGAATTTATGTTCTGTCCATTTCACAATCTACCGTGCCGTTCGTTACATGAATTGTTTTCGCTTGCTTTAATGTTTCGTGTTCAATTCCGTCGACACTCGTCGTTGTCACAAATGTTTGCACTTTTCCTTGAATTGTATTTAACAGATGTGATTGACGATAATCATCTAATTCTGACAATACATCATCTAATAAAAGAATTGGATATTCCTTAACCTCTGAATAAATCAATTCAATTTCAGCTAATTTTAGGGAAAGTGCGGTTGTTCGTTGCTGTCCTTGCGAACCAAAGACCTGAACATTTTTACTGTTAACGAAGAATTGTAAATCGTCACGATGAGGACCAATTAAAGTCGTACCACGGAAAATTTCACGTTGTTTCACAGATTGAAAACTTTCATAGTATACTTCTTTTATTTTCGACAAATCCATTGATTCTGATACATCTACGCTTGGTTTATAGACAATTTCTAACTCCTCTAATCCTCTACTTATACCACGATGAATAGGAGCTGCCCATTCTTGTAGTAAATGCAGAAACTCAAAACGTTTTTTTAAAATTTTCGCACCATGTTCAATGAGTTGAAGTGTAAACACATCCAACATCGTTTCCTCATTTTTACTATTCCCTTGCATTTTCTTAAGCAAGTGATTTCGCTGCGTGAGCACTTTTTGATATTGACTTAATTCATACAAATAGACAGGAGCTATTTGCCCAAGTTCCATATCCAAAAAGCGTCTTCGTACTTGAGGGCTTCCTTTTACAAGGTTTAAATCTTCTGGGGCAAACATAACAACATTCATTTCACCAATATATTGGCTTAACTTTTGCTGTTCTAGTTGATTTAACTTTGCCTTTTTCCCTTTTTTAGAAATATTTAATTCTAAAGACAAGGAACTATTTCGCTTTTGTAATCTACCTCTTATTTTACCATAATCCTCATCCCACCGGATAAGTTCACGATCATTCGAAGTTCGATGGGATTTCGCCATCGCTAATACATAAATAGCTTCCATCAAATTCGTTTTTCCTTGTGCATTTTCACCAATGATCACATTGACTTTATCCTCAAAGGAAAGATCCAGATGTTCATAATTGCGATAGTTTTTTAGTTGTATTTCTGTAATAAACAAAGGGCCCCCCCTTTATGCCTGAACTTGAAATGTTCCGTTCCCCGGAATTTCAACGATATCATTTGCATATAACTTTCGGCCTCTTCTATTTTCAGGCTCTTGATTCACGTACACCTCATACTCTTGTAAGAACCATTTTACAGCGCCGCCTGTATCAATTACATCAGCTAACTTTAAAAATTGTCCCAGTGTAATATACTCTGTTGAAATCTTAATACGTTTCATAAAATCGCTCACTTTCTGAAAGTGTTCATTCTTTCATTGTACTAAATAAACTAACATTAGGAAAGTAATACCCAGAAAATCAAATAAGGGTTACTAGCACATTTAAACTAGCAACCCTCACATTCTTACTTAGTAAGTACGAACCGGTAAAATTAATTGGATGATGGAATCATCATTTACTGTACGAATTAAGAATGGTCTCATCGCACCAGTAAAGCTAATTTTAATCTCTGTACTATCCAACGCTTTTAATGCGTCCATCATATATTTTGCACTAAAGGAAATTTTTAATTCTTCCCCTTCGATATTTTCACACTGAACTTCCTCTACCACTTTCCCGATTTCTGGTGAATTTGAAGAAAGCTCTAACATTTTCTCTTCTAACGTTGATAATTTCACAACATTATTGCGACCATCTCTTGCTAGTAAAGAAGCACGATCAATTGCCTGTAAAAACTCTTTTGTATTTACAAATATATCTGTTTTACTTTCTGCTGGAATTAAACGTGTTGTATCCGGATAATTTCCTTCTAACAATCTTGAGAAGAATAATAAATGTTTCGTTCGGAATAATACTTGATACTCCGTAATAACGATATCTACCATTTCTTCAGACTCATCTAGAATTTTGCTTAATTCATTTAAACTTTTACCAGGGATAACAACATTTGCTTGAAATTCATCGGAAATCGTATGACCTTCAATCTTTGCTTTACGAAGTGCTAATCTATGGCTATCTGTTGCAATACAAGTCAGCTCTCTGTTATATACCTTCCAGTTTACACCTGTCAAGATCGGGCGAGTTTCTGAAGTTGAAACAGCAAATACCGTTTGGCGAATCATGTGTTTGAGTAGATCAGTTGGGATCTGAAACACATGATGTTCTTCGATTTGCGGTAATAATGGATATTCAGCAGAATCTAAACCATTTAAATTGAACTCTGATTTTCCAGATTTTATTTTTGTCATAAAATGATTTTCTACAGAAATTTCGACTGTGTCTTTCGGTAATTTTTTTACGATCTCACTAAAATATTTTGCTTGTAAAACAATACTCCCTGATTGTGCAATTTCAACAATTTCTTTTCCGTTTTCTTCAACTGGAATAAAAGATTCAATTGAAATATTGGCGTCACTTCCTGTTAATGTAACACCCTCTTTAGTTGCTACAACTTTAATCCCTGTAAGAATTGGAATAGTTGTACGAGAGGAAACTGCTTTCATTACATCTTGTACACTTCTTACAAGGTAGTCTTTTTGAATTGTAAAACGCATAGCGAAAACCTCCGGCAAGTATAAGATTTTATTTATTTAATAAAGATAAAAAAATAGTAGTAATAGTAATAGGGCTTGTGGATATGTGGATAACCCCGTTTAAAGACGGAAAAACAGTCTATCTACATGTGGATAGACTGTGTGTAAAATAAGGGAAGTTATTCACACTATTCAGCTACTACTTTAAAATATCATTGATTTCTTCAACTTGTTTTTGAAGTTGTGTATCAGTTTTTAATAGCTTTGAAATTTTTTCATGAGCATGAATGACGGTTGTGTGATCACGTCCGCCAAATTCTTCGCCAATTTTAGGTAAAGATGAATCTGTTAACTCACGCGATAGATACATTGCAATTTGACGAGGAAATGCGACTGATTTTGTGCGTTTTTTTGCTTTAAAATCTTCTAATTTAACTTGAAAGACATCTCCAACAGCTTTTTGGATATCATAAATAGAAATAATCTTTGGTTTAGAATTTGGAATAATATCTTTCAGTGCTTCAGCAGCTAAGTCGGCGTTAATATCTTTATTTATTAGAGATGAATAAGCAACAACTCTAATAAGTGCACCCTCTAGTTCACGAATGTTCGAGTCAATTTGATTTGCGATATAGAGCATGACTTCATTTGGAATGTCAAGGCCTTCTGCTTTTGCCTTCTTCCGTAAAATCGCAATTCTAGTTTCTAGGTCTGGTGGCGTAATATCTGTAATAAGTCCCCACTCAAAACGAGAACGAAGTCGATCCTCTAATGTTGGAATTTCTTTTGGTGGCCTGTCGCTTGAGATTACAATTTGCTTGCTTTCTTCATGTAGTGCATTAAATGTATGGAAGAACTCTTCTTGTGTTTGTTCTTTTCCAGCAAGAAATTGAATATCATCTATAAGTAAAACATCGACATTACGATATTTATTACGGAAATCAACGGCCTTATTATCACGAATTGAGTTAATAAATTCATTTGTAAATTTTTCTGATGATAAATAAACGACTTTGGCATTCGGATTATGCTCAATGACATAATGTCCAATTGCATGCATTAAGTGTGTTTTTCCAAGCCCAACGCCCCCGTAAATAAATAGCGGGTTATATGCTTTTGCCGGTGCTTCAGCAACTGCTAATGAAGCTGCATGAGCGAAACGGTTCCCAGAGCCAATAACAAAAGTATCAAACGTGTATTTTGGATTTAACATGCTCTGTGGTAAGTGATTCGACTCATCGTTTGTCTTATTCGTTTTAGCAGGAGGAAAGTCAATCTCCTCTTCAGTTTGACTTTGGGGAATAATAAAGCGAATTTCTAATTTTGCTCCTGTTAAATCATAAAGTGTTTCTGAAATGAGCTCTGAATAATGAGATTCTAACCAGTCGCGAGCAAATTCATTTGGAGCTGTAATGGTTAATATATCTTTTTTCAAAGCATGCGCTTTTGTCGATTTTAACCAGGTTTCATAACTTGGTTTACTTACCTTTTTTTCTAGCTCTTTCAAAGCACTATTCCATAAATCAGAGATATTTTCCAAGGGTGTCCCTCCTTTACAAAGATGGTAAAAGAATAAGGTTGTGCAACAATTGTACAACCCCCAAAATTAATAATGTATATTTATACGAAACGTATTTTAAAACATAAAAACGCCGTCTGTATACGAGATAGAGTTTTCGACAAAAAAATCACATGTGGACAACTATTTACCCACATGTGATTATAACTGTCCACATGTTATGCACAATTTGTGGATAAATTATAAGTGTGGAAAACTTGTTCAAGGTGAAAACACAACTATAATATCAAAAAAAAGTAGCGATAGCAATGAATTTCAGAAAGTTATCCACAAAATCAATACCTTGTGGAATAAACTTGTCCACAACACGATATACTGTGTAAAAGCGAAAAAATAATTTGTGGATATGAAAAAACGGAAAATATATTTATCCACAAGGGAATGAAGTAGTTGTGAAAAAAATTGTGAATAGGTTCAAAATGAATATTTGATGAAAATTTCGAGAACCATTGACATTTTCCTAGTTGATTAACTATAATTTATAAGACTGTCTTTAACAGATATTCCTCAGGGAGGTGTCATATAATGAAAAGAACTTACCAACCAAATAAACGTAAGCGCAGCAAAGTACATGGTTTCCGCAGCCGTATGAGCACAGCGAACGGACGTAAAGTGCTAGCAGCTCGTCGTCGTAAAGGAAGAAAAGTATTATCTGCGTAGACCACTGATCGTTCAGTGGTCTTTTTTTCTAGTAATAATGAATTTCCGCTGATGAAATACAGGAGTGTCAATTGATATGGAGAAAAAGAATCGTATAAAAAAGAATGATGAATTCCAGGCTGTTTTTCAAAATGGAAAATCGAATGCAAATCGTCAGTTTGTTGTATACCAGCTTGAAAAGGCTGAGCAACCATACTTTCGAATCGGTCTTTCTGTTAGTAAGAAAATAGGAAATGCAGTTGTACGCAATCGAATTAAGCGTATGATTCGCCAATCGATTACAGAATTAAAAGATGAGATAGATTCTGGAAAAGATTTTGTTATAATAGCAAGGAAGCCTTGTGCAGATATGACATATGAACAATTGAAGAAAAGCTTAATTCATGCCTTTAAGCGCTCTGGTATTAAAATCACAAACAAGTAGCGTAGGAAAAGGAAAATGAATTACACTATATACATACCGAAACAAGGAGGAGCAGGCTGTGAAAAAGAAGATAGGCTTACTGGCCATGGTTATCGCTTTAATGGCGGTTACTGCGGGCTGTAGTGAAACAAATCTGCCGATTACATCGAAAAGCACAGGGATTTGGAATGAGTATTTCGTATACCCGCTTTCTCAGTTAATCACGTATTTTGCAAACTTATTTGGTAGTAATTATGGTTTAGCGATTGTTGTTACGACTCTTATCATTCGTTTTGCGTTGTTACCATTAATGATTAAACAAACGAAGAGTACAAAAGCAATGCAAGCACTGCAACCAGAAATGGTGAACTTAAAAGAGAAATATAGCTCTAAAGATCAAGCAACACAACAAAAACTGCAACAAGAAATGATGCAGTTATATCAAAAGAATGGTGTAAACCCATTAGCAGGTTGTTTGCCAATCTTTGTTCAAATGCCAATTTTATTCGCATTTTACCATGCGATTATGAGAACGGAAGAGATTAGTAAACATACATTCTTATGGTTTGATTTAGGACAGCCAGATCCGTACTATATCCTTCCAGTTGTTGCGGCAATCACAACATTTATTCAGCAAAAGGTTGCTATGGCAGGTACTGCTGGACAAAACCCACAAATGGCAATGATGATATGGCTTATGCCAATTATGATTTTAGTCTTCGCAATTAACTTCCCAGCAGCATTATCACTATACTGGGTAGTTGGTAACATCTTTGGTATTGCTCAAATGTATATGATCAAAGGGCCTGATATTAAGGCTAGTAAGGCAGGAGGATCAAGCAAGTGAGTATAATTACTGCTAAAGGACAAACAGTCGAGCTGGCAGTACAAGATGCTTTAAGACAATTAAAAGTTTCAAGGGATCAAGTAGATGTGAACGTTGTTGATGAAGGCAAGAGAGGGTTCCTCGGCTTTATAGGGAATCGTCCAGCTATCGTGGAAGTTGTAGTGAAGAAAGATCCTATCCAAGAAGCTGAACAATATTTAAAAAACGTTGTTCAGGAAATGGGTGTGGATGTCATGATTACGAAAAATGTAAAGGGTCGAGAAATCGAATTTACACTTTCTGGGAAAGAAGTAGGAGTATTGATCGGAAAAAGGGGACATACTTTAAATTCTTTACAATATTTAACAAAACTTGTTGCGAATCGTAGTACAAAGCAATATATTGGTATCACAATTGATGCCGAAAACTACCGTAGTAAGAGAAAAGATACGTTAGAGTCACTTTCTTATCGATTAGCGAAACAAGTAATGGTAACTAAAAAAAATGTTGTGTTAGAACCTATGCCTTCTTTTGAGAGAAAAATTATTCATCAAGTACTATCCAACCATCCAAATGTAATTACAACTTCTGAAGGTAAAGAACCACACAGACATGTTGTAATATCTTCCAAATAACCGGTTACTCATAAGAGTACCGGTTTTTTTCTTGTGGGTGCATGGAAATGTTGTGGATAACTAAAAACACTAAACTTATCCACTGTGAATAAGTTTAGTGTTTTTCACATGAGGACATAATAAAATGAGTTATTATTCTTTTGTAGATAGGTTCGTTATGGTATCCTAATAGTTTAGTGAAGGTAAAAATCATGTTGAAATAGAGAGAAATAAGCAAGCGAGGTGAAAGGACATGGATTTTGATACAATTGCTGCAATTTCCACAGCACTTGGGGAAGGGGCAATTGCCATTGTTCGAGTAAGTGGAGAGGATGCGATTGAAAAGGTCAATCGCATTTTTAAAGGAAAAGATTTAACGACAGTGTCTTCTCATACGATTCACTATGGTCATATTGTTGATTTAGATACAGATCAAGTAATCGAAGAGGTAATGGTGTCAATTATGCGAGCGCCAAAGACATTTACGCGTGAAAATATTGTAGAAATCAATTGTCATGGTGGTCTTGTTTCTGTCAATAAAGTATTACAACTTATTTTAGCTCAAGGAGTACGTTTGGCAGAGCCAGGTGAATTTACAAAGCGCGCATTTTTAAATGGACGTATTGACTTATCTCAAGCGGAAGCTGTAATGGATTTGATTCGTGCGAAAACGGATCGAGCGATGAATGTAGCAATTAATCAGATGGAAGGACGATTATCTAAATTAATTGGTCGACTTCGTCAAGAAATTTTAGAAACATTAGCTCATGTAGAAGTAAATATAGATTATCCAGAATACGATGATGTCGAAGAAATGACACACAATATTTTAATTGAAAAAGCCACGCATGTTCGCGGAGAAATTAAAAAAATATTGGAGACATCTAAGCAGGGGAAAATTTTACGAGAAGGAATTGCTACAGCAATTATCGGAAGACCTAACGTTGGAAAATCTTCGTTATTAAATAGCCTTGTTCAAGAGAAAAAAGCGATTGTGACGGATATAGCAGGAACAACGCGTGATGTAATTGAAGAGTACGTTAATGTACGCGGTGTACCACTTAAACTCATTGATACTGCCGGAATCCGTGAAACAGAAGATGTTGTTGAACGAATTGGCGTAGAGCGCTCAAAAGAGATGATGGAGCAAGCTGATTTAGTTCTAATTGTAGTAAACTATAGTGAAGCGTTAACGACTGAAGATGAAGAATTATTCCGTGCGTTGCAAGGAAAAGACTTTATTATTATTGTAAATAAAACAGATTTACCAAAGCAAATTGATATGAAACGTGTTACAGAATTAGCGGGTAAAAATCGTATGATTACAACGTCGCTAATTGAAGAAAAAGGTGTAGATGAGCTAGAAAAGGCGATAGCAGATCTATTCTTTGAAGGAACAATTGAGTCGGCAGATATGACGTATGTTTCTAATGCAAGACACATTGGTTTATTAACACAAGCGGAAAAGACAATTGGAGATGCTATTGAGGCAATAGAGAACGGTGTTCCGATTGATATGGTTCAAATTGACCTAACAAGAACGTGGGAAATACTTGGTGAAATTACTGGTGATACTGTCCATGAAAGCCTAATTGATCAATTGTTTTCTCAATTTTGTTTAGGAAAATAACATATAGGTATTTTAGAAAGACAAATGATCTTAGGAGGAATAAATAATGGGATACAATGCCGGTTCTTACGATGTCATAGTAATCGGTGCAGGTCATGCAGGATGTGAAGCGGGTCTTGCAGCAGCACGAATGGGCTCGAAAACATTAATGTTAACAATTAATTTAGATATGGTTGCTTTTATGCCATGTAACCCTTCTGTTGGTGGGCCAGCAAAAGGGATTGTTGTACGTGAAATCGATGCATTAGGCGGTGAAATGGGACGTAATATTGATAAAACACACATCCAAATGCGTATGTTGAATACGGGGAAAGGTCCAGCTGTACGCGCTCTTCGTGCACAAGCGGATAAATTTTCATATCAACACGAATTAAAGAAAACGATTGAAGAAACGCCAAACTTAACATTACGTCAAGGAATGGTAGAGCGCCTAATTGTTGAGGATGATGTATGTAAAGGTGTAATTACACAATCAGGAGCTGAATATACTGCAAAAACAATTGTAATTACAACTGGTACATTCTTACGTGGTGAGATTATCATGGGCGATTTAAAATACTCAAGTGGTCCAAATAACCAGCAACCATCTATCACATTATCAGAGCATTTAGAGGAACTAGGCCTTGACCTTGTCAGATTTAAAACAGGTACGCCCCCTCGTGTAAATAGCAATACAATTGATTATAGTAAAACAGAAATTCAACCGGGTGATGAAAAACCACGTGCATTTTCTTTTGAAACTACAAAATTTATTATGGATCAAATTCCATGCTGGCTAACGTATACAAGCGAAGAGACACATCGCTTAATTGATCGAAACTTGCATCGTTCAGCTATGTATTCTGGTATGATTAAAGGAACAGGTCCGCGCTACTGTCCTTCAATTGAAGATAAAGTGGTGCGATTTAACGATAAACCACGACACCAAATCTTCTTAGAACCGGAAGGTCGTAATACACAAGAAGTATACGTACAAGGTTTATCAACAAGCTTACCAGAAGATGTACAACGTGAAATGCTTAAAACAATCCCGGGCTTAGAAAATGTTGAAATGATGCGGACAGGTTATGCAATTGAGTATGATGCAATTGTACCAACGCAACTATGGCCGACACTTGAAACGAAAAAAATTAAAAATTTATATACAGCGGGTCAAATTAACGGTACGTCTGGTTATGAAGAAGCAGCAGGGCAAGGAATTATGGCTGGAATTAACGCAGCGTGCCGCTCTTTAGGGAAGAAAGAGGTTATTTTAGGTCGTTCAGATGCTTATATTGGTGTTTTAATTGATGACCTTGTGACAAAAGGGACGAATGAACCATATCGTCTTTTGACATCCCGAGCTGAATATCGTTTATTATTGCGTCATGATAACGCAGATCTTCGTCTAACGGAAATTGGTCATGAAATTGGCTTAATTCCAGAAGAGCGCTATGAGCGTTTTAGCACGAAAAAGGAACAGATTGATCAAGAAAAATCGCGTTTAGAAAGCATTATTATTAAACCGCGCCCCGAGGTGCAAGAATTAATTCGCAGTGCTGGTGGAAGTGAATTAAAGGATGGAATACGTGCAAGTGACTTACTACGTCGTCCGGAAATGACGTATGAACATATTCGCATTCTTGCGCCAAGCGAAGTGGAAATACACGATGAAATCGCAGAGCAGGTAGAAATTCAAATTAAGTATGAAGGATATATTGAAAAATCCTTACAACAAGTAGAACGTATGAAGAAAATGGAAAGCAAAAAAATTCCTGTCGACATTGATTACGATGCGATTTCTGGAATCGCTTCTGAAGCGAGACAAAAATTAAAAGATGTTCGTCCTCTGTCTATGGGGCAAGCGTCCCGTATTTCTGGAGTAAATCCAGCTGATATTTCCATTTTACTTGTGTATATCGAACAAGGAAAAATTGCGCGAGTATCGAACCAATAAATAAGTAAGGAGATATGGCAAGATGAACATAGAACAATTTCAATCTATGCTAGGAGAAAAAGGAATTACCCTTTCTCCTAGGCAATTAGAGCAATTTGAAATCTACTTTGAAACATTAGTAGAATGGAATGAGAAAATGAATTTAACAGCTATTACAGAGAAGGAGGAAGTGTATCTAAAACACTTTTTCGACTCAATTACGGCTGCTTTTTATTTTGATTTTTCAAAACCATTTTCCATTTGTGATGTCGGTGCAGGGGCAGGATTTCCAAGTATTCCATTAAAAATTTGTTTCCCTCATTTAAAAATAACAATTGTGGATTCATTACAAAAACGCATTAATTTTTTAAATCATTTAGCCCAAAAATTAGAGTTAAGTGATGTTGCGTTCTGCCATGATCGCGCTGAAACATTCGGAAAAAAAGACGGTGTACGTGAATCATTCGATATTGTGATGGCGCGTGCAGTAGCACGTCTCTCTGTACTAAGCGAGCTATGTTTACCGCTTGTAAAAGTAGGTGGGGCATTTATCGCAATGAAAGGTGCAGCTGCCAATGAAGAAATTGAAAATGGTAAGCATGCTTTAGAAGTGCTTGGCGGTGAGTTAAAAGAGATTTCTACTTTCCAATTACCATTTGAAGAAAGTGAACGTAATATTTTATCAATCATGAAAAAGCGCAAAACACCAAAGAAATATCCGCGTAAGCCAGGGACACCCAATAAATTACCTATTGAAAAATAAATCTTATTAGACGTAAGATTAAATTATATAAATGAAAACGTAAATGTTTCATAGGAAACATTTCTGTGTAGGACATTCAATAGGCCCAAAGGTGGTGGAATATGTATGAAAAATACGTTTTCTCGTTTATTTGGCTTTGGAGATAAAGAGAGCGAATTCGAATTACAAGACGAAAGCCATGAAGAAATAGATAAAAAGATACATGAAGAGATACAAGAAATTCCGATAGCTAATATCATTCCTAATCGTTATCAACCACGTACAGTTTTTGATGACGCACGAATTGACGAGCTTGCCTTGACCATTCGTACACATGGACTTATTCAACCGATTGTTATAAGGAAATATGAAGACGATAAGTATGAAATTATTGCCGGGGAAAGACGTTTTCGTGCTGCAACGAAATTAGGGTGGGGAAAAGTCCCAGCAATTATTAAAAACTTAAATGATACGGAAACGGCTTCTGTTGCTCTAATTGAGAACTTGCAACGCGAGGAGTTAACAGCAATTGAAGAAGCTGTTGCTTATCAAAAGCTAATTGAGTTACATAATTTAACACAAGAGGCATTAGCGCAGAGGCTCGGAAAAGGACAATCAACAATTGCCAATAAGTTACGACTACTAAAACTGCCTGAAGAGATTAAAAGAGCATTGTTAGAAAAAAGTATTACAGAACGTCATGCACGTGCTCTGATCCCTTTAAAAAATGAAGAATTGCAGTTGAAGGTTTTACAAGAAATTGTTGAAAAACAATTGAATGTAAAACAAGCCGAAGAACGTATTGCTAAACTATTAGAAGAAGTAAAACCTAAGCGTAAGGCAAAGCAAAAGGCAGTAAGTCGTGATATGAGAATCGCAATGAATACCATCCGTCAATCATTACAAATGGTTGCTAATAGCGGTCTGAGTGTGAATTCTGAAGAAGAAGAATTTGATGAATACTATCAGATTACAATTAAAATTCCTAAAAAAAAATAATGTATTATGTAATAGAGATCTTATCCTGTAAGGAGAGGTCTCTTTCCTATATTTTTCTTTTTAAATGAAGAAGGAGTTTTAGAATAAATTTTGAAGTTTAATAAGGATGCAAAAGAAAAATTTTTATTTCATGTTACAATAAACATAATTATTTTTAGAATAAGACAGAAAGGTTGAAAGTAGGTGACATCATGGGAAAAATCATTGCTATTGCTAATCAAAAAGGCGGTGTAGGAAAAACAACAACGTCTGTTAATCTAGGAGCTGGATTAGCACAGGTAGGGAAAAAAGTATTACTTATTGATATCGATGCTCAAGGGAATGCAACAACAGGTGTAGGAATTGAAAAATCGGAGTTAGATCAATGTATTTATAATGTTCTTGTGGAAGATGCAGAAGTCCAAGGAGTTATACAAAAAACCGCAACTGAAAACTTAGATGTTCTACCTGCTACAATTCAATTGGCAGGTGCTGAGATTGAGCTGGTACCAACCATTTCCCGGGAAGTTCGTTTACAAAGAGCTTTACAGCCAATTCGTAATGAATATGATTATATTATTATTGATTGTCCCCCATCTTTAGGCTTATTAACAATTAATGCATTAACGGCAGCAGATTCTGTTATTATTCCTGTTCAGTGTGAATACTACGCATTGGAAGGATTGAGTCAATTACTGAATACAGTTCGATTGGTACAAAAACATTTAAATAAAAATTTAGCAATTCAAGGTGTACTATTAACGATGTTAGATGCACGTACAAATTTAGGGATTCAAGTTATAGATGAAGTGAAGAAATATTTTCGAGATAAAGTGTATCGTTCTATTATCCCGCGCAATGTTCGTTTAAGTGAAGCACCAAGTCATGGGAAACCAATTATGCAATATGATGCTAAATCAAGGGGTGCAGAAGTATATATAGATTTAGCAGAGGAAGTGATTGCTGGTGGCTAAAGGATTAGGAAGAGGGATTAATGCGTTCTTCCCAGATTTAGATGTGAAAGAGGAAGAGAAAATTCAAGAAATTGCACTAACTGAGTTAAGACCAAACCCCTATCAACCGCGTAAAAACTTTCAAAAAGAAGCAATTCAAGAATTGGCAGCATCCATTAAAGAACATGGCATTTTACAACCTTTAATCGTAAGGAAAAGTATTAAAGGGTACGAAATTGTTGCTGGGGAACGAAGATACCGTGCTGCGAAAGAGGCGTGTCTTGAAAAGGTCCCAGCTGTCGTTCGAGAATTAAATGAACAGCAAATGATGGAATTTGCCTTGTTAGAAAATCTGCAACGCGAAGATTTAAATCCAATGGAAGAAGCTTTGGCATATCAAATGCTAATGGATGAGTTAAATGTGACGCAAGAGCAATTAGCAAAGCGTCTTGGGAAAAGTAGGCCATATATTGCTAATTATGTTCGTTTACTTACCCTTCCTTCATTTGTTCAAGAAATGATTGCAGATGGAAATTTATCCATGGCACATGGACGGACATTACTTACAATAAAAGACGAAGAACAGTTAAAGTCTTTATTGAAGCGTATTGAAAAAGAAGGATTAAATGTTAGGCAGTTAGAGCAAATTGTTCAACAGATGCACCAGCGCGTTTCACGTGAAACAAAGAAAGTGAAACGAGACCGAAATGTATTCTTCGAAGAACGTGAAACATTGTTAAGAGAGAAATTTGGAACAGGCGTAAAAATTAAGGAAACGAAGAAAGAAAAGGGAAAAATTGAAATAGAATTTTTCGATAAAGAAGATTTAAATCGTATTTTAGAATTATTATCTGGAGAAAACTGAAAAGCAAACCATCTTTTTATTTATAGATGGTTTGCTTTTTTTAATACAGATAATTTTTGGTCTGTGTCCTTTATGCTTTGGGAAATGACATCTGCCATTTTCATAACGAGACTTAATCGTGTATTTTGTAAGACAAAAAACTCCATAAAACCATTTAAGTTTACGATACCATGTATGTGGAGCTCCCCAACTGCTGGTAACTTTTTATTCATCGCTGCTCCAGGTTTACTAGGTCCTTCGCCAACAGTTATGGAACCGATGTTTTGGGATTTCCCAAGACAAGCATCAATTGCAATAATAAAAGAATCGGGAATTGAATTTTGTATATTCTGAATATTACCTTCGAGATTTAGCGCATGAATTGGCTCATCAAGTGTACCGAATAAGTGGAAATTTTGAATGTTCATTTGTTCTAATTTAGACCCAACTAACGGTCCAAGTGCGTCGCCAGTTGAACGGTCTGTTCCAATACAAATTATACTAAGGGGCCTCGTTTCATGGATAGGTATGTGTGAGAGGAGAAAATCACTAATTGTTGTATAAGCTTCTAAATCGTGATGCATAACATTCTGAGATTCTTTTTCGAAAAAAGGCAAGCGGAAATTCCTCATATTCATGAATCATCCATCCTTTTGATAAATTTTATGATTCACTGTAAAGTTTTTAAGTATGGCTTTTATTTAATATGGAAAATTATAAGTTCTTTATCCCACTATTTGCGGACAGTAATACTCTTAACTCAAAATTCAGCGGAAGCAAAGAAGTTGTGTGTGGGCTGATAATCAATAGGGATGAAGAAAACCCTCACTGATTAAAGTTTTACTTTATAGAGCCAGAAATAATAGTACTAGTATATATATATTCATTCCATTTTATACCTAGATCAAGGTAAATAAACGCAAATAAGGTCATAAAATTTTTTAAGAAATAGTGAGAACTTCTGATACAATAAAGGGTGAATGAAAAAGAAAATCTTGTTGGAGAGGTAGAATGATATGGAAGCATTAAATAAATGGTTTGATACCATAAAGCAATATTTAATGGACTCAAATCGCTGGGAGTATATTGGGGTTGTAGCGCTAAAGATTTTGGTTATTATAGTAGCAGGTATGATAGTAGTCCGTATTGCACGGGCAATCGTTAGAAATGCGTTTCGCATGGGAAGCCGCTCACCAATTCAAATTTCAGAGCGGCGTACGGTTACGGTAGCTAAGTTGCTTGAAAATATTGTGGCATACGTTGTTATGTTCATTATGTTAATCGCGATTTTAGGTGTATTTAATATAAATGCATCAGGTTTATTAGCTGGGGCTGGGGTCATCGGTTTAGCAGTCGGTTTTGGTGCTCAAAGTTTAGTAAAAGATGTTATTACAGGATTGTTTATTTTATTAGAAGATCAATTTTCAGTAGGTGATTATGTACGCATTGGTCAAATTGAAGGTGTTGTGTTAGAAATTGGATTGCGTACAACTAAGATAAAAAGTTGGACAGGAGAAATTCATATTTTACCTAACGGAAGTATTATACAAGTGACAAACTTTTCTGTTAGTAATAGCGTTGCATTTGTCGATGTATCGATTTCCTATGATAGTGATATTGCACGTGCAGAGCAAATAATTGAAGAGTTATTAGAAGAATTACCAGAAAAATATGAGAAAATGGTAGAAACACCACAATTATTAGGTGTTCAAACACTTGGTGCATCTGAAGTCGTGCTTCGTGTAATTGCCGAAGTAGAACCGATGCAACATGCACCTATTGCTAGGGCACTTCGTAAAGAAATTAAAAATCGCCTTGATTTACACGGCATCGAGATTCCATATCCACATATGGTTTTATATAATCGTAAAGAGCTGGCTAATCAAAATGCAAATTAATAACGAGGGGAGTTTGGAGAGTGGAACAAAAGCAATATAACTTGTACGATGTTGTGGAAATGAAGAAAGCCCATCCGTGTGGTGCAAATCGTTGGAAAATTATTCGTATGGGAATGGATATCCGCATTAAGTGCGAGGGATGTGGCCATTCGGTAATGATTCCTCGAAGAGAGTTTGATCGCAAGGTGAAAAAAGTTCTTGTAAGGCACGAAGAATAGAGAAAAAGTAACAGCTGCTCCAAGCAGCTGTTGTTTTTTTGAAATTTTAGGGAACTTGTCATTTTATTCGTTACTATCTATAATGATGGAAGATTGAGACATAGGAGTGAAAAATATGGGATTAACGGCTGGGATTGTTGGTTTACCAAACGTAGGAAAATCAACATTATTTAATGCAATTACACAAGCGGGAGCAGAATCTGCAAACTATCCATTTTGTACAATTGATCCGAATGTAGGGATTGTAGAGGTACCAGATGAACGCTTAAATAAATTAACAGAACTAGTTGAACCGAAAAAAACCGTTCCAACTGTATTCGAGTTTACTGATATTGCAGGTATCGTAAAGGGTGCAAGTAAAGGTGAAGGACTAGGAAACAAATTCTTATCTCATATTCGCCAAGTAGATGCAATTTGCCAAGTTGTTCGTTGTTTTGAAGATGAAAATATTACACACGTTTCAGGAAAAGTAGATCCAATTGATGATATTGAAACTATTAATTTAGAGCTGATTTTAGCAGATTTAGAATCTGTTGATAAGCGTATTGAGCGTGTAGCAAAATTAGCAAGACAAAAGGACAAAGAAGCAGTATACGAACACGAGATTTTAGTTCGTTTAAAAGAAGCATTCGAAGCAGGTAAACCAGCTCGTACTGTTGAATTTACAGACGAACAAGTGAAAATCGTTAAAGGTCTTCACCTATTGACAACAAAAGAAATGCTTTACGTAGCCAATGTAAGTGAAGATGATATTATGGATCCATCTGAAAACGAATATGTAAAGATGGTAAAAGAATTTGCAGCAAATGAAAATTCACAAGTAATTGTTGTTTGTGCAAAAATTGAATCGGAAATTGCTGAGCTAGACGAGGAAGAGAAAAAAGTATTCCTTGAAGAGTTAGGTATTGAAGAATCAGGTTTAGACCAGTTAATTCGTGCTGCATACGACCTATTAGGCTTAGCTACTTATTTCACAGCTGGTGTACAAGAAGTACGTGCATGGACATTCAAACAAGGCATGAAGGCACCTCAATGTGCTGGGGTTATTCATACAGACTTTGAACGTGGATTTATTCGTGCTGAAACAGTTTCATACAACGATTTAATGGAGAACGGTTCTATGACAGCTGCTAAAGAAGCAGGAAAAGTGCGTTTAGAAGGAAAAGAGTATATCGTAAAAGATGGAGATGTTATGCACTTCCGCTTTAACGTGTAAATCAATATTTCCTAGGAAAAAATAGGGATATAAACTTGGCGAACATATCATATGTTTGCCAAGTTTTTTATTTAGTGGTTAGTTGATTCATCTAACTTACTATGATATAATCTAAACTCGTGAGTAATTACTATATAATTAATTGCTCCTTGCCCATTATGGGCCGTTTAGACCAAAAGGAGGTGAAAGTGTAATGAAAAAGTACGAAATCATGTACATCATCCGTCCAAACATGGAGGAAGAAGCTCAAAAAGCTTTAGTTGAGCGCTTCGCAGGCGTTTTAACTAACAATGGTGCAGAAATCATTAACACGAAAGAGTGGGGTAAGCGTCGTTTAGCTTACGAAATCAACGACTTACGTGACGGTTTCTACATGATCTTAAACGTAAATTCTAACGCAGAAGCTGTTACAGAATTTGATCGTTTAGCTAAGATCAACGAAGATATCATTCGTCACATCGTTGTTAAAGAAGAAGAAAAATAATTAAGATATATAGGGAGAGTGGTTCGATTGATGAATCGTGTTATCCTCGTTGGTCGTTTAACTAAGGACCCTGACTTACGTTACACGCCCAATGGTGTTGCGGTAGCTACTTTCACGTTAGCTGTGAATCGTGCATTTGCGAATCAACAAGGTGAGCGTGAAGCTGACTTTATTAATTGTGTAATATGGCGTAAACAAGCAGAAAACGTGGCAAATTATTTGAAAAAAGGTAGCTTAGCAGGCGTAGATGGTCGTCTTCAAACTCGTAATTATGAGGGACAAGATGGTAAACGTGTATATGTAACAGAAGTTCTTGCGGAGAGCGTACAATTTTTAGAACCGCGTAATAGCGGTGGGGAGCAACGCGGTTCATTCAATCAGCAACCATCAGGGGCTGGTTACGGTAACCAAGGCTCTAACCCATTTGGTCAATCTAGTAATTCAGGTAACTCTGGATTTACAAAGAATGACGACCCATTTTCAAATGTAGGTCAACCGATTGATATTTCGGACGACGATTTACCATTCTAATGGTATAGATCGGTTATTTTTAACAAAGAATGGAGGGAAATAACATGGCAGGACGCAAAGGTGGACGTGCGAAACGTCGTAAGGTGTGTTTCTTCACTTCTAACGGCATCACTCGCATCGACTATAAAGATGTTGATTTATTAAAACGTTTCGTTTCTGAGCGTGGTAAAATTTTACCTCGTCGTGTAACAGGAACAAGCGCAAAATACCAACGCAAACTTACAGTTGCAATTAAACGTGCTCGTCAAATGGCACTTTTACCATATGTTGGTGAGTAATAGCGTATGAAATGCACAGTAGAGTGAGACTCTACTGTGCATTTTGCTATGCTTTTCTTTTCGGAAAGAGAGGTAAAAAATGAAACGTACAAGGCTTATTACAGAAGGAGCAGTTTTGTTAGCTGTATATGCAGTTTTACTTTTAACATTCTTGTATGTACCCGTTATAAGTATGGTTGCAATATTTGCATTACCGTTGCCTTTTTTATTGTTTATGGTAAGATATCCGTTTTCTAGTGCATGCATGTTTTTTGGGGCGTCAATCCTTGTTACTATTATTATTAGTTCACCGCTTAGTCTTGTAAATACGTTTATGTCAGGCGTAATAGGCATTTCTTTAGGATATATGTATAAGAAGAAAAAAGGACCAGCGGAAATATTGTTGGTGGGAATGCTTGTATATTTGCTTAACTTTGTATTGATTTATGTTGTGAGTGTGCAATTTTTTAACATAGATTTCCTTAAGCAAATGCAAGATATGTTTAAACAAGGAATGGACCAAAGTGAAAAAATAATGAAGGCGGCCGGTGCGCCAATTAGCCAAGAACAAAAAGACTTGTTAGGACAATTTAGTGATATGCTTCGAATTCTTCTACCAAGCTTACTTGTAATGGTTTCGTTAATATATTCTTGGATTACAGTATTGATAGCGGGTAATGTTTTAAAGAAATTGAAGTATACTATAGCACCATGGCCTAAGTTTAGAGATATACGATTACCAAAAAGCATTGTCTGGTATTATGTTATATTTATTCTGCTTTCAACATTTATGAAAGTTGAATCAGATTCATATGCATATGTCGCATTTTCTAATTTGTATGCTATCTTTTCACTGCTGCTTGTATTCCAAGGGTTTGCATTTATAACCTTTTTTGCACATGCAAAAGGTCATGCAAAAGCGATTCCTATTTTTAGCTTCATTGTATGTATGGTAATCCCGATGTTGTTTCCTCTAGTGACAATCTTAGGTATAATTGATTTAGGCTCTCCGTTACGTTCTAAAATACAATCAAAATAAGCGAGAATGAGGCATGAGATCGGTAAGACGTTCATCGTCAATCGAGCTTTAGGTTTTTCGTATATAAGTTACTGGTATGAAGACGTAAGGTGATTTGTGCTCGCTTTTTCTGTTTGTTTTAACTTGATATGGGTTGGGGAGGGTATTCTATGTAAGGTTGGGTGCTCTCTACTACCTAAAAAGTAAAGTTTTATGTTGGTTTTTAATTTGTATTTATATAAAAAGTTTATTATGTAATGTAGGCTTTTGTTGGGAGTTTAACTTTAAGGCGTTTAATCTGTTCAACTGACCATTGATGGAATGAAATGACTTTCTATTTGTGTTAGTTTTACTTTATAGGAGTTGGATATATGCCTGAATTTTATAAGAGACAGCGGTTTTTATATCCTGTTTATGTATTGGCTTTTTTCATGTTTGTGCTTATTGCCATTCTTGGTTACTTTCACTGGATAATGGGAATGGCCACTTTTTTTATTTTTTGTATTGTACTCTTTTTGGTAATTCGATCTGAATTGGCCTTTCAGAAGAATTTTGAAAAATATACAACGGATATGGTTACAAGGGTAAAGAAGGTCAGCAATGAGGCATTTAATCAAATGCCAATCGGTATTTTGTTATACAATAAGGATTATGGAATTGATTGGGCAAATCCTTATTTGTCTTCTTGTTTGGGACAGCATTCCTTAGCAGGATGGCATTTGTATGATGTTTCAGAAACCTTACTTCTCTTTATTAAAGGAGAAACGGCTGATGATATTGTATCTTTAAATAATCGTAAGTTTCGTGTGTTTGTAAGGAAAGAAGAAAAGTTAATTTACTTTTTTGATGTAACAGAGCAAACAGAAATTGAGAAAATGTATGAGGATCAGCGTACAGTTCTCGCGATTATTTATTTGGACAATTATGATGAAGTCACACAAGGATTGGATGATCAATTACGTACGAACATCACGAGCTTGGTGACATCGCGCTTAAATGAGTGGGCCCTTAAATATGGTGCATATTTAAAACGAGCTTCTTCGGAAAGGTTCTTCGTTGTGTTAAATGAAAGTATTTTGGCGCAAATGGAGAAAGGAAAGTTTGATATTTTAGATCAAGTACGTGAAGAAACAGCAAAGAGAAATATTCCACTTACACTCAGCATTGGTGTAGGGTCTGGTGATTTATCTTTATCAGAGCTTGGAGCGATGGCTCAATCTGGTTTAGATCTTGCCTTGGGGCGAGGTGGAGACCAAGTTGCGATTAAACAAGCAACAGGAAAAGTAAAATTTTATGGTGGTAAAACAAATCCGGTTGAAAAACGTACACGTGTACGTGCAAGGGTTATCTCGCATGCATTAAAAGATTTAGTATTAGAGAGCAGTAATATTATTATAATGGGTCATAGGGCTCCTGATATGGATGCAATTGGGGCAGCCATTGGCATCTTAAAAGTAGCACAGTTAAACGAACGTGAAGGGTATATTGTATTAGACGAGAATGATTCTGATAGAGGCATTAAACGTTTGATGGATAAAGTGAAACAAAATGAGGAATTATGGTCTCGTTTTATTACGCCACAGCAGGCCATGGAATTTGCAACAGATGATTCATTACTTGTTGTTGTTGATACTCATAAGCCTTCCATGGTGATGGAGGAAAAGCTTTTGCATAAGATTGAAAATGTAGTTGTGATTGACCATCATCGTCGTGGCGAAGAATTTATTGAGGATCCCCTTCTTGTATACATGGAGCCATATGCGTCCTCAACGGCTGAGCTTGTCACAGAGCTTCTTGAATATCAGCCGAAACGTTTAAAAATGACAATGTTAGAGGCGACGGCATTACTGGCTGGTATTATTGTAGATACAAAAAGCTTTACTTTCCGGACAGGTGCTCGCACATTTGATGCAGCTTCTTATCTACGTTCGCATGGAGCAGATACAGTTCTTGTGCAAGAATTACTGAAAGAAGATATGAAACATTACTTACGAGTTGCAAAAACGATTCAAAATGCTTACATTTATAAAAATGGAATTGCGATTGCTAAAGTAGTTGGTGATGAATATTACGATCAAGTATTAATTGCGCAATCGGCTGATACGTTGTTGACGATGACAGGCGTAACCGCATCTTTTGTTATCGCAAAACGTGGGGAAAACTTTATCGGAATTAGTGGACGTTCTTTAGGTGAAGTGAACGTACAGCTAATTATGGAAAACCTAGGTGGCGGTGGACATTTAACGAATGCTGCTACACAGATGAAAAATATAACGGTTGATGAAGCTGAAGATAAACTTCAATTTGTTATTGATGACTATTTACAGGGGGGCACACAATCATGAAAGTAATCTTTCTAAAAGACGTAAAAGGTAAAGGAAAAAAAGGAGAAATAAAAAACGTACCGGACGGTTACGCAAATAACTTCTTATTAAAACAAGGATTAGCTGCTGAGGCAACTAACAGTAGTATGAAGACATTAGAGGCGCAAAAGCGTAAAGAAGAAAAAGACGCAGCGGCTGAACTTGAAAATGCTAAAAAATTAAAAGAAACTTTAGAGAAATTAACTGTAGAGTTAAAAGCGAAATCTGGTGAAGGTGGTCGTCTATTCGGCTCTATTACAAGTAAACAAATTGTAGATGCAATGCAAAAAGCGCATAATATTAAACTTGATAAACGTAAATTTGAAATGGAAGACGCAATTCGTGCATTAGGATATACAAACGTAATTGTAAAATTACATCCGCAAGTAACAGCAACAGTAAAAGTTCATGTTAGTGAACAATAAAAATAAGTTAGGCAAGGAGGATTGCGTATGAGTGATGTATTTGCTGATCGTACCCCTCCGCATAATATAGAGGCCGAGCAAGCGGTTTTAGGGGCGATTTTCCTCGATCAAGATGCGTTAACTTCGGCTTCAGAACTGCTGCTACCTGAATCTTTTTATCGGACAGCACACCAAAAGATTTTTGGGGTTATGCTTGAACTATCTGATAAAGGAGAACCAATTGATTTAGTTACTGAAACAGCAGCACTTGCTGACCAAGGGTTGCTAGAAGAAGTTGGTGGTGTTTCCTATTTAGCTGAATTAGTGGAAGCTGTTCCGACAGCTGCTAACGTAGAGTATTATGCACGTATTATTGCAGAAAAAGCACTTTTACGTCGTTTGATTCGAACAGCAACTCACATTGTATCAGATGGTTATGAACGCGAAGATGATGTAGAAGGCTTGCTAAATGAAGCGGAGAAAAAAATATTAGAAGTATCACATCAAACAAATGCAAAAGCATTCCAAAATATTAAGGATGTTCTTGTAGATGCTTATGATAAAATTGAACTTTTGCATAATCAAAAAGGTGAAGTTACAGGGATACCAACTGGGTTTACTGAATTAGATAAGATGACAGCGGGATTTCAGCGTAATGATTTAATCATTGTGGCAGCTCGTCCTTCGGTGGGAAAAACGGCATTTTCACTAAATATCGCACAGAATGTGGCAACTAAAACAGATGAAAATGTAGCAATTTTTAGTTTAGAGATGGGTGCTGATCAGCTTGTTATGCGTATGCTTTGTGCAGAGGGAAATATTGATGCACAAAGGCTTCGTACTGGCTCGTTAACTTCAGATGATTGGGCAAAGTTGACAATGGCAATGGGAAGTCTTTCGAATGCTGGAATATATATTGATGATACGCCAGGAATTCGAGTTAGTGAAATTCGTGCGAAATGCCGCAGATTAAAGCAAGAACAGGGACTTGGAATGATTTTAATCGATTACTTACAGCTTATTCAAGGTAGTGGGAAATCTGGTGAAAACCGTCAGCAGGAAGTATCTGAAATTTCCCGTACATTAAAAGGAATTGCGCGTGAGCTACAAGTGCCTGTTATTGCCTTATCTCAGCTCTCGCGTGGTGTTGAATCTCGTCAAGATAAACGTCCGATGATGTCTGATATTCGTGAATCAGGAAGTATTGAGCAGGATGCCGATATTGTGGCATTCTTGTATCGTGAGGATTACTATGATCGCGAAACGGAAAATAAAAACACGATTGAAATTATTATTGCCAAGCAACGTAATGGTCCGGTAGGTTCTGTAGAGCTCGCATTCGTGAAGGAATTTAACAAATTCGTAAACTTAGAGCGACGTTTTGACGATGGACATGCACCACCGGCATAGTAGAAGTATAAAAAAGAAACACATTTCTTATAATAAGATGTGTTTCTTTTTTTATGAATAAAAGATAGGGCTTTCATCGTATGGATAAAGAATTCTTACGAACGAAATAGATAAAATATAAAAAAATGTTCGTTTTTAAATTGACTTCTCTTTTCATTTTGGTACAATTATATTGTTTGAAAAGTTCGTTTGAAAATTGCGGAGGTGCTTGAATAATGTCTTCAGTAGTAGTTGTAGGAACACAGTGGGGCGATGAAGGAAAAGGTAAAATTACTGATTTCCTTTCAGAACATGCGGAAGTAGTTGCAAGATATCAAGGTGGAAACAATGCAGGACATACAATTGTTTTTGGCGGCGTTAAGTATAAATTACACTTAATCCCATCTGGTATTTTCTATAAAGAAAAAATTTGTGTTATCGGAAACGGTATGGTAGTAGATCCGAAAGCATTACTTGTAGAATTAAAATACTTACACGATCGTGGTGTAAGCACTGATAATTTACGTATTAGTAACCGTGCTCACGTTATTTTACCTTATCACTTAAAACAAGATGAGTTAGAAGAAGAGCGTAAAGGTGATAACAAAATCGGTACAACAAAAAAAGGTATTGGTCCAGCATATATGGATAAAGCTGCTCGCGTTGGTATTCGTATGGCTGATCTTTTAGATCGTGAAGCATTTAAAGAAAAGCTTGAACGTAATTTAGCAGAAAAAAATCGTTTATTTGAAAAAATGTATGATGCAGAAGGATTTAATGCAGAGGAAATCTTTGAAGAGTACTTTGAATATGGTCAAAGAATCGCGCAATACGTATGCGATACATCTGTTGTATTAAATGATGCATTAGATGAAGGACGCCGCGTATTATTTGAAGGTGCACAAGGCGTAATGCTTGATATCGATCAAGGTACGTATCCATTCGTTACATCTTCTAACCCAGTTGCTGGTGGTGTAACAATCGGTTCTGGAGTTGGTCCTTCTAAAATCAATCGTGTAGTAGGTGTGTGTAAAGCATATACAAGCCGTGTTGGTGACGGTCCATTCCCTACTGAACTTAATGATGAAATTGGTCATCAAATCCGTGAAGTTGGTCGTGAATATGGTACAACAACAGGTCGTCCACGTCGCGTAGGTTGGTTTGATAGCGTTGTTGTAAGACATGCACGCCGTGTGAGTGGTTTAACAGATTTATCTTTAAACTCTATCGACGTATTAACAGGTATTCCAACTGTAAAAATCTGTATTGCATATAAGTATAATGGAGAAGTTCTGGATGAAGTTCCGGCAAACTTAAACATTTTAGCAAAATGTGAGCCTGTATATGAAGAGCTTCCAGGTTGGACAGAAGATATTACTGGTGTAAAATCATTAGAGGAGCTTCCTGAAAATGCAAGACATTATGTAGAGCGTGTGTCTCAATTAACAGGTATCCAATTATCTATGTTCTCTGTTGGTCCAGATCGTAATCAAACAAATATCGTTCGTAACGTATACGGTGGTTAATTGATATAAAGTGAAACTTTAATCATTGGGGGGTTCTTTATCCCTCACTAATCAGGCTTTTACGGGCAGATCCCTCACCTATCTTCCTCGGTTTCCTTTGAATCTTGAGGTGGGGGTCTTACTGCCTGTTAATACGGGATAAAATTGGTTTATTTAAGGGAAAACTCATGTAAACATGAGTTTTTTCTTATCTTGTATAAAAAAATATAAAAAAGGTATTGCAAAAACAAAAGTTATTATGTTATGATTACTCTTGTCGTCACGAAAATATGACGTTGGTGAGTATGAGCCATTAGCTCAGTTGGTAGAGCATCTGACTTTTAATCAGAGGGTCGAAGGTTCGAGTCCTTCATGGCTCACCATTTTATTTTTCGTGGCCCGTTGGTCAAGTGGTTAAGACACCGCCCTTTCACGGCGGTAACACGGGTTCGAATCCCGTACGGGTCATGTCTTTTATATATGTTTTGTGGTCCCGTGGTGTAGTGGTTAACATGCCTGCCTGTCACGCAGGAGATCGCCGGTTCGACCCCGGTCGGGACCGCCACTTTTGTTTATACCACCATTAGTGGTTTTATATATATGTTTTGGCTCGGTAGCTCAGTCGGTAGAGCAGAGGACTGAAAATCCTCGTGTCGGCGGTTCGATTCCGTCCCGAGCCACTCTCAGGATATTAAGTGGGCCCACTTAATATCCTTTTTATATTGTTCAATTTTACAAATGAGAGTAGTTATTTTACAATAGAATGAGGAGCCTCTAGCAGTTGAAGCTAGAGGTTTTTCTATAGATTGTATAGTGTTCCACTTATATGTGGATCATACGTGATTCTATGAGAATAGAGGAGAAAATACTCAAACAAAGGCTACGAATGTTTGATTATACGCTATACAGATAGTTGTGCATGTTTGAGGATGATTGACCATATTTTTATTAGGAGGAAACAAACAATGATGGGAAAAAAAATCTTAGTCGTTGATGATGAGAAACCGATTGCAGATATTTTGAAATTCAACTTAGAAAAAGAAGGTTTTGAAATTGTGATGGCGCATGATGGTGACGAAGCTATTGAGAAGGCAAATGAGGAACAACCAGATATGGTTTTATTGGATATTATGCTACCAGGGAAAGATGGGTTAGAGGTTTGTCGTGAAATTCGAAAAAGCTCTGAAATGCCAATCATTATGCTAACTGCAAAAGACTCTGAAATAGATAAAGTGTTGGGATTAGAGCTTGGTGCGGATGATTATGTAACAAAACCATTTAGTACACGTGAATTATTGGCGCGTGTAAAAGCAAACTTGCGTCGTCATCAACAAGGCGGCTCAGCTGAAAAAGAAGAAAACACAGAAATGGTTATTGGACCTATTGTAATTAATCCAAATGCATACAGTGTAACAAAAAGGGAAGAAAGCATTGAACTTACACATCGAGAGTTTGAATTGCTTCATTATTTGGCGAAACATTTAGGACAAGTTATGACACGTGAACATTTATTACAAACGGTTTGGGGTTACGACTATTTTGGAGATGTACGTACAGTAGATGTAACAGTACGTCGTTTGCGTGAAAAAATTGAAGATAATCCAAGTCATCCAACTTTAATTGTAACAAGACGTGGAGTAGGGTATTACTTGCGTGACCCAGAGCAGGAATAGTATATGAAGAAAGTTGGTTTTTTTCAATCAATTCATTTGAAGTTTGTGCTCATATATATGCTATTAATTTTGATAGCGATGCAGGTTATTGGTGTATATTTTGTTCGTGAACTTGAGAAGAGTCTCGTACAAAGTTTTAAAGAATCCTTAACGCAACAAACGAATTTGCTGTCTTATAATTTGAAGCAGGAGTTTGCGAAGGAACGTGAAAAAACAGATCCTTTAGAAAAAGCGCTTAAAACATCCATTATGGATTTTGCTTCAGACCGAAAAAAGGATATTCAAGAAGTGCGTGTTATTGATCCGGATAGACGTCTGTTAGCAATCTCTGATCCAGATAAGCAAGGTATGGTAGGCAAAACAATAACGGATATGTCAGTACAAAGGGCTATTGTACAAAAAAAGGCTGAAGGAAAGATTGAGAAAGATGGAAAAACTGGTCATCGCGTTCAAGTTATGGCAACCCCAATTGAAGACGATAAGGGGAAAATAATTGGGGTTATTCATATCGTTGCTTCTATGGAAGATGTTTATAAGCAGATGAAGGATATCAATCAAATTTTTGCGACTGGTACAGTGATTGCCTTATTGGTAACAGCGGTTTTAGGAATTTTATTGGCTCAAACTATTACAAGACCAATTTCAGATATGAGAAGACAAGCAATTGAAATGGCGAAGGGAAATTACTCTCGTAAAGTAAAAGTACATAGTCACGATGAAATTGGTCAATTAGCACTAGCATTTAATAATTTATCAAAAAAATTACAACAAGCACGTTCTTCGACTGAAAGTGAAAGACGTAAGCTTTCGTCTGTTTTATCTCATATGACAGATGGCGTAATTGCGACTGATCGAAAAGGAGATATTATTTTATTAAATGATCCTGCAGAAAAGATGTTAAACGTTTCACGTGAAACGGCATTAGACCAGTCTGTTCTAGAAGTATTAGGCATTCAAGAAGAATTTACACTCGATCATCTATATGAAGAGCCAGATTCTGTTTTATTAGATTTTAGTACGCGAAATGAACCATATATTTTGCGAGCTAGTTTTTCTGTTATTCAAAAGGAGACAGGTAAAGCGAACGGCTTAATTGCTGTATTATATGATGTGACAGAACAAGAGCGCATCGACCGTGAGCGCCGGGAGTTTGTGGCGAATGTATCACATGAACTACGGACACCGTTAACAACGATGCGTAGCTATTTAGAGGCACTTAGTGATGGTGTGTGGCAAGATCCAAATATTGCGCCGCAATTTTTAACAGTTACACAAGAAGAAACAGAAAGAATGATTCGACTTGTGAATGCATTGTTGCAATTATCTAAATTAGATAGTACAGAACATCGTTTAATGAAAGAATGGGTAGACTTTACCGATTTCTTTAATAATGTTATCGATCGCTTTGAAATGTCGAAAGAACAAAATGTAATCTTTAAACGCTCATTCTCTAAGAAATCTCGATTCATTGATATGGACGCGGATAAAATTACACAAGTTTTATATAACATTATTTCGAATGCTTTAAAATATTCTCCTGAAGGTGGAACGGTAACATATCGTCTGCGTGATCGAGAGGATATGTTAGAAATTAGTGTGAGTGACCAAGGAATGGGTATTCCAAAAGAAAATATAGAGAAAATTTTCGAGCGTTTTTATCGTGTAGATAAGGCGCGTTCAAGACAGATGGGTGGAACAGGCTTAGGTTTAGCGATTGCTAAAGAAATGATTGTGGCGCATGGTGGATCTATTTGGGCGAAAAGTGAAGAAGGAAAAGGGACAACCATTTATTTCACCCTTCCAATGGCGAAGGAAGAAGAGGACGATTGGGAATGAATATGGAAAACTTTAAAACCATCGTTCTTATTAACTTAGTTGTCATTAGTTTGTTCCTTACTTTTAATTTATGGACGTACGTACCAGATTCTAATTCAATGCAAAGTACAAAGTTTGTTCCAGGAAATACAGAAGCACTAAAAAAAGGTGTTTCAAATGTTTCAAATGTCATTGTCCCATCCTCTATGATTGTTCATAAGGATCAGAAACACTTTGTAAGTGAAAAAAAAGATAATATCGACTTGTTATACGCAATTATCGCGGGAGGGGAATTGCATGATTTTAAGGATATCACGAACTCTATTTCTAAAGGTGATTTCCTCTCTTATGTGCATGGGGAAGACAAGATTGAAATTGTCTTTCCAACAGAAATTCCAATTGATGCGATTAGGGGCGTATTAACAATTAAAGATAAGAAATTAGATATGTTTAACTTTGATCGTATTATTGTCGACCCTTCTAGAAGTCGTGATCAAAACATTGATGTGAATTTTGTTTCTTATAGTCATCGGAAAGTGTATAAAATGACATTAACGGGTGTGAATGTAAGGGATATTATAAATGCACAAAATCAATTTTTAGCGGTAGCAAGACCGTACTTTGCGTATGAAATAGCCGATACGAAAAAGATATTCTTACCAGATGGTCCAACAGAAATGCAAAATTTAATGTACTTCTCAACGGAAATAGAAGTAGAATTATTCAAAAATGTGCTATTTAGCGATCCACGTTATGCAACTCCTATTTCTAATGAATTCGAAGAAACCTATACAGATGGGATTCGTCTTATGCAAATCAATAAGCAGAACCGAATGTTAAAATACACAAATTCATCTGTGGCTAGTGGTGCACGTATGTATGGAAATGTTCTGATGCAAAGAAGTTTTGAATTTGTTAATAGTCATAGTGGATTAACAGATGCATATAGGTTTGATTATCTAAATTCCAAGGGAAAAACAAAGTTCCGGCTATATGAAGAAGACTTACCTGTATTTAATAGCGAAGGAATGACTGAATTAACTCAAGTATGGGGAGCGGAAGAATTAATTAGCTATAAGCGCCCATTGTTTAATTTGTTGATTAATAAAAGTGAGGGTAACAATATAGTACTCCCATCTGGACTTACTGTTATACAATCATTGGAAAATAAATCGAAGCTAGAAAAAAAATTAATTCAAGATATAGGAATTGGTTATAAATTAGTACCAGAAAATGGACCGAACGAACCAAATGGACAAGCGGCAAATGGAATTTTAAAGCCGATTTGGTATGTAATTTATGGTGAAGATCATGAAGATCATGAAGTGTTTGAGTGGAGTGAAGAGAAGGAGGGAGAGCTAATTGGACTGGAATCGGATTAAGACAATATTTATTATTACCTTTTTTATTTTAGATCTCTTCCTCGTGTTTCAATTCATTCAAAAGCAAGATAGTAACCAATTAGAGTTAATGGCGGAAACGAAGGTAGATCAACAGTTGAAAGATGATAAAATTACCGTTGGTGATTTACCAAAGGAGCCAAAGAAAGACTCCTTTATTACAGCAAAAAATAAGGCATTTAAAGAAGACGATATTCAATCCTTAAAAAACCAAACAGCTACTTTACAAGATGCAAACACCATTGTAAGTACGTTAAAGGAACCATTGTTACATTCAAAAACACTGTCTAAAGATAAATATAGTGATTTTCTGAAAAACTATGTACTAGATGGTCAAAAATATGAGTTTGGTAAAGCAGAAGCAACAAAAGTTTATTTTTTTCAAAAGTATAAAGATAAACCTATCTTTTATAATGATCATGGGATGATTGTTGTGGATGTAAATGAGAAAGGTGAATTTGTTTCATATACACAAACAATGTTAACTGATTTAAAAGAGATGGGCGAGAATGAGAAGGTAAAAGAGCAAGAGATTATTACAGCTCAAACAGCTTTAGAAAATTTATTCTTTAAGAATGAAATAAAACAAAATACGCATTTTAAAGAAGCGCAGATTGGATATGCAACTCTTGTTACATCTACTGCTTCTAATATACAAGTGCTTGCTCCAACATGGAATTTAAAAACAGATCGAAAAGTAGATTATTTTGTAAATGCTATTGAGGGACAGGTTATTAAGTTAGAGAAAGAAAATGAAAAAGAAAAAGAAAAAATAATGGAGTGAGCAGAAATGAGTTTGCATTTTAGTGTACTTGCAAGCGGCAGTACAGGAAATGCGCTATATGTAGGGACTGATAAACAGAAATTGCTCATTGATGCAGGCCTGAGTGGAAAAGCGACAGAAGCTTTATTTAGGCAAGCTGAACTAGATATTCAAGATATATCAGGTATCCTTGTAACACATGAGCATAGTGATCATATTAAAGGTCTCGGTGTTTTAGCACGTAAATATCAGTTACCTGTATATGCGAATGAGAAAACGTGGAATGCTATGAAACATTTAATAGGTAATATTCCAGTTGACCAAAAGTTCATTTTTTCAATTGGTGATGTGAAAACATTTGGGGATATTGAAGTGGAATCATTTGGTGTTTCTCATGATGCAGCAGAGCCAATGTTTTACGCATTTCATCATAATGAGAGGAAGTTGGCTCTTATTACAGATACGGGTTATGTAAGTGATCGTATGAAAGGTATCATTAAAGGAGCAAATGCTTTCGTGTTTGAAAGTAATCATGATGTGGAAATGCTTCGTATGGGACGATATCCATGGAGTATAAAGCGACGTATCTTAAGCGATGTAGGTCACGTTTCTAATGAAGATGCCGCACTTGCAATGACTGATGTTATTACAGATGAGACAAAGCATATTTATTTAGCGCATTTGAGTTTAGATAATAATATGAAGGAACTAGCACGTATGTCTGTTGCACAGGTGTTAGAAGAGAAAGGTTTTGCAGTTGGAGAAGCATTTGAGATACATGATACGGATCCAAAGGCACCAACAAAAATTCAATACGTATAATTCTTCATTTTAGTAAACAATAAAGGTGAATATAGTTGTTTTCGGGAGGATTGGTGAACAAGTATGTCCTTTATTGATGAAGAAGAATTTCGTATGAAACGAACTGGTAAAAAGAAGCATAAAGGTATTGTTATTTCTAGTATAGCAGGAACAATCGTTGGGGCTTCATTGTTTGCATTTGGAGCCCCTTTATTTTCTGAATCTGAAACCGGATCTTTGCAGCAAGCGGAGGCAAGTGAAGAAAATACGGTAGTAAAGCAATCGCAAACAGCGAATCATTCTGGTTTTGTGGATGCTGTTGACCGGGCATCGGAGGCGGTTGTGGGTGTAATAAACATTCAACGCGATAACTTTTCAGAGGCGGATTCAGAAGCTGGGACAGGATCAGGTGTCATTTATAAGAGAACAAATGGTCATGCTTATATCGTAACGAACCATCATGTTGTCGCGGGAGCGAATCGTATTGAGGTGAGCTTAAGCGACGGTAAAAAAGTGCCTGGTAAAGTACTAGGTAGTGATGTAGTTACAGATTTAGCGGTCTTAGAAATAGATGCGAAACACGTAAAGAAAGTCATTGAGATAGGGGATTCTAATACGGTTCGTCGTGGTGAAGCGGTAATTGCAATTGGAAACCCGCTTGGATTACAATTCTCAGGCACCGTTACACAAGGGATTATTTCTGCAAATGAGAGAATTGTTCCTGTAGACTTAGATCAGGATGGGCATTATGACTGGCAAGTAGAAGTATTGCAAACAGATGCGGCTATTAACCCAGGGAATAGTGGTGGTGCACTTGTAAATGTGTCAGGACAACTTATTGGAATCAATTCAATGAAAATTGCAGCGAAAGAAGTAGAAGGGATTGGACTTGCTATCCCAGTTACAAGAGCGGTTCCTGTTATGAATGAGCTTGAAAAACATGGGAAAGTAAGCCGACCTTATGTTGGGATTGAGCTGAGATCTTTAAATGAAATTCCGAATTATTACTGGTCTGAAACGTTACATTTACCAAGTAGTGTAACGGATGGCGTCTGCATTTTGGATGTGAAAAACCCATCGCCTGGCGCAAGTGCAGGACTTCGGGAACATGATGTAATTGTGGCCGTTGACGGAAAGCCAATACATGATATTATCGGATTCCGAACGTCATTATATAGTAAAAAAATTGATGATAAAATGACCCTGACGTTTTATCGTGGTACAAAACGAGCAACAACAACGGTGAAATTAGGCAGTCAAAACTATTAAAAAAACAGGAGGATTGTCCTCCTGTTTTCTATTGTGGAATAGTGAGGTGAAAAATATGGAGTTACCTTGTTGTTTAGAACATGTAGAATTAGCGTTAGATATCATTGTGGATGAGTGTGAAGTAGCGCCAGTTATCAACAGTGTGGATAACTGGGAAAAAGAACAAAAAACATGTGAATTTTGTCAAAATGAGGCGACATATGTTGTATCGAACACAGATTCTCACACAATATGTGGGTAGTGTTTGTGGATATGTGGATAAGTTTTGTGGATAACATGTTTGTAAGGTGGGGAATACGTGTGAATATCTCTATTATTTCAATTGGGAAATTAAAAGAAAAATATTTGAAACAAGGTATTGCAGAATATTTAAAACGATTATCTGCGTATGCAAAAGTAGAAGTTATTGAATTACCGGATGAAAAAGCACCGGAAAATTTAAGTGAAGCAGAAATGTTAATTGTAAAAGAAAAAGAAGGTATACGTATACTAGATAAAATTTCAGAGGATACGCATGTTATTGCATTGGCGATTGAAGGAAAACAAAAGTCATCAGAAGAATTTGCAGCGAATCTTGATCGCCTTGCCACATATGGAAAAAGTAAAATAGCATTTGTCATTGGGGGATCGCTAGGGCTTAGTTCAGAAGTGATGAAGCGCTCCAATGAATCACTTTCGTTCTCGAAAATGACACTCCCACATCAGCTAATGAGATTGGTACTTTTAGAACAAGTGTATCGGGCGTTTCGGATTAATCGTGGTGAACCGTATCATAAATAAAAGGAACTACCTGCTAGATGTGGTGCAACGATTAGGATAATTCGATATACGGAAGAATATTTTTCATTAAAGTTTTTACAATATTATAGTTGTCCATTAGATCATTACTATTAAGAAGGCCATTGGAGAAAAATCCCTGATGGTCTTTTTAATGCTTCATAATAATTGGAAGAATTATTGTTTAGATTGTAGTGAGATAAGTAAAATACAATCATATGCTTTCAAACAGAGGAAATGGTAAAATTAGTTTCCTGGAATAAGTATGTTTCTATTTATAAAAAATTGTGCTGTAATATTGATAGAACAATATTTCATTTTGTTCTAAGTAGTTAAAGAAGTGGGGAATTGAGGTTGAAAAAGTTTAAGAAGTTTTATTTAGAGATTACTAGTGTATGTAATCTTGCATGTAGCTTTTGTCCACCAACAGAACGACAGAAGCAATTTCTTTCTGTGGAGGATTTTTCTAAGAGATTAGACCAAATTAAACCTCACACAGACTACATTTATTTACATGTAAAAGGTGAGCCGCTGCTCCATCCTAAAATAGATAAATTGTTAGACTTAAGTCATGAAAAAGGGTTTAAAGTTAATATTACAACCAATGGAACGTTAATTAATAAAAAGAGGCATAAATTATTAAATAAGCCTGCACTAAGACAGATGAATTTTTCACTTCATAGTTTTGATGGTCATCCAGGATCTGAAGATAAAGAAGGATATGTAAGAAGCATCCTTTCCTTTATTAAAGAAGCAACGAGTCAATCAGAATTAATTGTTTCGCTGAGACTATGGAATCTGACACAAGACAATAAGACGAATCTTGAAATACAACGAAACAGACAGTTATTAGAAATTATAGAGAAAGAATTTGATTTACCATACAAAATTGATGAGAAGATCACACCAGGAAGTGGCGTGAAGATTGCGGATCGCATTTTTATTAATCAAGATTACGAATTTCAGTGGCCGGCCTTGCATGAAGAAGAGGATGATGGAAAGGGTTTCTGTCATGGTCTTCGAAATCAAGCTGGTATTTTAGCAAACGGAACAGTTATTCCTTGTTGTTTAGATGGTGAGGGAATCATTAACCTTGGAAATATTAATGAGGCCTCATTCTCTGAGATTATCGAAAGGGATAGAGCAAAAAATATTGTAGATGGATTTTCACGTAGAGTGGCTGTAGAGGAACTATGTAGAAAATGTGGATATCGTAAGAGGTTTGGAAAATAGAGAGATAATAAAAAATGAGCAAGTACGAAATAAGGTACTTGCTCATTTTTTCTATAATAATCAATATTTATTACTCTTAAAGGGTAAATAGAGCTTAATATACTTTATCACCATTAAAGATTGAATTTTTCACGACAACATAATCTACAGTACGGATTGCATCTAATTTCGTTCCACCAGCATAAGAAATAGAAGATTGAAGGTCTTGCTCCATTTCAATCAATGTGTCTTCTAAAGAGCCTTTATGCTCGACAAACATTTTTTTTCCTTCTACGTTTTTCTTTTCGCCTTTTTGGAATTCTGAAGCTGAACCAAAGTATTCTTTGTAGAGCTTCCCATCTTTTTCAATTGTTTCCCCTGGAGATTCTTCATGACCAGCAAATAATGAACCGATCATAACCATAGTTGCACCAAATTTAATTGATTTCGCTACATCACCATGAGTACGAATACCGCCATCAGCAATAATTGGCTTACTTGCAGCTTTTGCACACCAGCGAAGTGCAGCCAATTGCCAGCCACCAGTTCCAAAGCCTGTTTTAATTTTTGTGATACACACTTTACCAGGCCCGATGCCTACCTTCGTTGCATCAGCACCAGCATTTTCTAGCTCTCTTACTGCTTCTGGAGTTCCCACATTTCCCGCGATAACAAAGCTCTCAGGTAAATGTGTTTTAATGTGTTGAATCATTTTTATCACCGCATTGGAATGCCCATGTGCGATATCTATCGTAATATATTCAGGAGAAAGCTGTTCAGATGATAATTGTTGTACGAATTCATACTCGTCTTCTTTAACGCCAACACTAATAGACGCGATTAATCCACGTGCATGCATATCTTTAATGAAAGAGATACGTTTTTCTGGCTCAAAACGATGCATGATATAGAAATATCCATTCTCCGCTAAATATACAGCGACTTTTTCATCTATAATTGTTTGCATATTTGCAGGTACAACAGGTAATTTAAATGTATGTTTGCCTAAAGTTACACTTGTATCACACTCAGAACGGCTATTTACTATACATTTTGCAGGAATTAATTGAATATCTTCATAGTCGAATACTTTTTCCATGGATTACACCCCTAAATACGAATATTTTATTCTTTAGTCAAAGAAAATGTTCGTCCAAAAGATAATGTACATCATTTTTTTCATTAAGTCAAAGATTTTAGTGTTTATTTATAAAATATAAGGGTGAAATTTAAAATTATCTTAAGTAATACCGAATTAATACGTTATCTTATCTTTATATTGTTCGTTTTAAAAGATATATGATTAAAGTTTAATTGATAATGTCAAATAATATTTTAGAATATAATAATGGAATAACAAAAAGGAGGGTGCTAAAAATACCCTTCTTTTTTGTTATTTATGATCTTCAAGAAATTGATATTTCTTTTTTAATTCTTTTAAATCATTTACCAATTGTTCCCCAATCGTAGGAGAAAGGTCTTCATATATAGGAGATAGTGCTTTTTCCCATTCTTTCCTTTCTACATCGGTTAGTTTATGAATTTGAATGGATGAATTTTGCTTAATAAGTTCAAGCTGCTTTTCATTCATTTGGATGGCTTGATGGTTATTCCATTCGGTTGTTTCTTTCATTGCTTCAAGTAGTATTTGCTTCGTTTTTTCTGTTTGTTGATTCCATGTTTTTTGATCCATCATGACAACGTAACCTAAATAACCATGATTGCTAATTGTCAAATAGTTTTGAACGTTATAAAATTTTTTAGAGTATATATTTGAAATTGTATTTTCTTCACCATCAACTTTACCCGTTTCGATTAATTTATATGTAGAGTTAAATGAATCCTGATGTGAATCAACTTTTAATAAATCAAATTGAGATTGAATTACATCACTTTGCATAATGCGAAAAGATTGTCCTTCTATATCTTTAGGTGTATAAATAGGTCCTTTATTTGAAGTAATTTGTTTAAAGCCATTCGACCAATGGGCAAGGCCTTTAATTTTATCTTTTTGTAAGGATTGAAGTAATTGTTCTCCAATTTTTCCGTTTAAGCCTTCTTGAATGGCTTCATAGTTTGGAAAAGCAAATGGTAGATCTAGTACACCCCATTCGTGAGATAGCATTCCAAGTTTTGAGGTAGAAGGTGCAATAAAATGAACTTGTCCAGCTTTTAAAGCACGGATTTCTTCTATATCAGAATAGAGACTCCCGTTTGGGAAAATTTCTATTTTTATATTCCCATTTGATTTCTCGTTAACAATCTCGGCAAATTTACTAGCTGCAAGTCCTTTAGGTGTATTTTCTGCTACAACATGACTAAATTTGAAAACAATTTGTTTATTTAGTCCTTCTTGATCATCGTCATAAGTAAGTTTCCCTTGGGAAAAAGGTTTGTGAAACCCTATAAATAGCGCGCTAGTAATTAAAACAATAAAAAGGAGTATAAAAATAGCAATTTTTTTCATCTTAAACCTCCTCGTAGGTTGTTATTGTAAGCATACCGAGAAGACTTTTATTCGTAAAGGTGCTTTTAGGGGAAAGGAGAACAGACAGTGAAACAATTGCCTATCCGCTGGAAAATTACGGTTTTATCCTATGCAGTAGTTATTTTTTCATTACTTATAGGTGGAATTGTTATCATCGCAAATATTCAACAAAAGGAAGAAAAAGAATTAAGAATTAGATCTATGAATACTGCGCGGACGGTGGCGGAATTATCAGATGTAAGGAAATCACTTCAGGAAACAACAGGGTGGTTCACATTGAATTCGGCTATTGAAAATATCCGAGTAATTAATGAAACAAATTATATAGTAGTAATGAATATGGAGCGAATTCGATATTCTCATCCTGTAAAAGAAATGATTGGAAAACCATCAAAAGGGACGGATGAAGAACCGGCATTTGCGGAACATATTTACTTTTCAAAAGCAAAGGGAGAGATAGGTACTGTAATTCGTGCTTTTATGCCCATTAAAGATCAAAATTTAAATCAAATTGGTGTTGTTGTTGTTGGTAATAAAATACCAAATTTTTGGGAGATTATGCTTGGATTAGCAGGAGAGATTATTTTTATTGTCATATTAACCTTAATATTTGGATTGATTGGTTCGTTGATGCTTGCTAATCATATTAAAAAACAGATGTTTCAGTTAGAACCTTATGAAATTAAACGAATGTTAGAAGAAAGAACAGCAACCTTTCACTCGATTAATGAGGGTGTGATTGCAATTGATAATCAAGAGATTATTACTATTTTTAATAAAAAGGCAAAGCAGGTTTTTCATGTAGATGGAAATGTTGTAGGGAAGCCTATTCGTGCAGTTTTAAAGGATACGAGGCTTCCAGAAATCGTGGAGAGGAACCAGGCGGTATACAATGAAGAGATAAAAGTAAGTGGAAAGGTAATTTTAAGTAATCGTATACCGATCAAGAAGGATAATGAATTAATAGGAGCTGTGGCAATCTTTCAGGACCGTACTGAAGTTACAAAACTTGCAGAGGAATTAACAGGAGTGAAAACCTTCGTAGAGGCACTGCGTGTACAAAGCCATGAGCATATGAATAAACTTCATACAATAGCAGGTTTAATTCAATTGGGTAAAGCTGATAAGGCTTTACAACTTGCTTTTCACACTTCAGAAGAACAAGAAGGAGTAACCAATTTTTTAAATGAAACGATTAAAAATGATGCTATTGCAGGCCTCCTTTTGAGTAAGATAAGCCGTGGAAAGGAATTAGGGATACAAGTTGTAATTGATCAAAAGAGTTATTTAGAAACATTTCCTTATCAACTAGATCAACATGATTTTGTGGTCTTATTAGGCAATTTAGTTGAAAATGCATTTGGATCATTCGAGCAAACTGACGTAGAGAATAAAAGAGTTGATATTAGTATTGAACAGTCAGAAGGTGTATGTGCGATGTTGATTGAGGATAATGGATGCGGCATAAAGGAGGAGTATTTACCAAGGGTGTATGAGAAAGGATTTACTGTGAATAAAATGAGCGGGACAGGTTATGGGCTATTTCTAGTAAAACAAATTGTTGAAAAGGGGAGAGGAGAAATTAGCGTTTCATCTTTTCAAGGTGAAGGAACTTCTTTTATCATTACTTTTCCAATGGAGATGGGAGCGGAATTGTATGAACTATAAAGGGGAAATCAAAGTATTATTGGTTGAGGATGATCCGATGGTTCAGGAAGTAAATAAAGAATTTATTAGAAGCGTAAAGGGATTTCAAGTGGTGGCTGTTGCTAACAATGGGGAGGAGGGGATTAACCTTGTCAAAAAAATAAATCCAGATCTCGTTATTTTAGATATTTTTATGCCGAAAAAGGATGGTATTAAGGTATTACAGGAATTTAGAAAACAAGAGTTAGAAACAGATGTAATTGTCGTTTCTGCTGCAAAAGATAGAGAAACAATTAAACTCATGCTTCAAAATGGAGCAATGGATTATATTATTAAGCCTTTTAAGCTATACCGAATTCAGCAGGCTTTAGAAAAATATCGGCAATATAGAATGAGTTTAGAGGAATCTGGGGCAATTTCACAGGAGCAACTTGATTTATTATTATATTCTGGACGCTCTAAGAAAACGGTAAGTAATTTGCCAAAGGGATTAAATGAATTTACATTGAATGAAATTGAAGCTTATGTAAAAAAACAAGATGAACCTCGTTCGGCAGAAGAGGTAGCCGGTGCAATTGGGATAGCTAGAGTTACAGCTCGGCGCTACTTAGATTATTTAGAGAAAAAGGGTTTAATTCGTTTGGCAGTACAATATGGAGGAGTCGGTAGACCAATCAATCGTTATATGTATCGTGAAGTGAAAAATTGAGACCAAAATGAACAAAATATTCGTTATGACCATAAACTTCTCACTCTTTAATGAAAACGCTATCATTATGTAAAACATAAGGGTGGTAAAGTTTCGAAAAAGGGGAGGAGAAATGAAGGTGAAACGACTGTTCAAAAATTTAACTTTTCAAGTATTAACAGCTATTGCACTCGGTGTATTAGTTGGGCTTATGTGGCCAAGTGTTGGGAAGGAAATGAAGCCAATAGGGGATACGTTTATTAATGCTGTAAAAATGGTAATTGCGCCAATTATTTTCTTAACAATTGTACTTGGCATTGCAAAAATGGGGGACATGAAGAAAGTTGGTAAGGTTGGCGGAAAGGCTTTTATTTATTTTGAGGTTGTAACAACATTTGCACTTATTGTTGGATTAATCGTTGTAAATGTTATGAAGCCAGGTTCCGGCCTTAACTTTAATGAACTTGCAAAAGGAGACGTATCTAAATATACACAAGGCGGGGGCCAGGGTATTAATTGGATTGATTTTGTTACTCACATCGTTCCTTCTAATATGGTTGATGCGTTTGCCAAGGGTGATATTTTACAAGTATTATTCTTTTCAATTCTATTTGGAGTAGGTTTGGCGGCACTTGGTGAAAAAGGAAATTCAGTGATTGATTTCTTAGACAAACTTTCACACGTATTCTTTAAAATTATTGGTTATGTAATGAAAGCCGCTCCGATTGGTGCATTTGGAGCAATGGCATATACAATCGGTCATTTTGGGCTGGCTTCACTTGTACCACTTGGAAAATTGATGATGTCAGTATATATAACGATGTTCCTATTCGTATTTGTTGTCTTAAATATTATTTGTAAGATATACGGATTTAGCTTATGGAATTATTTAAAGTTTATTCGAGATGAAATACTAATTGTATTAGGAACAAGTTCTTCGGAATCTGTGCTTCCGAGAATGATGAATAAGATGGAGCGATATGGCTGTTCAAAATCTGTTGTTGGCCTCGTTATTCCGACTGGTTATTCTTTTAACCTGGATGGTACATCTATTTATTTATCCATGGCGGTTGTCTTTTTAGCACAAGTATTTGGTGTGGATTTAACAATCGGGCAACAAATTACGATTATTTTAGTATTAATGTTAACGTCCAAGGGAGCTGCTGGTGTAACAGGAAGCGGATTTATCGTGCTAGCATCTACATTAGCAGCACTAAAAGTTATTCCTTTAGAAGGGCTAGCATTGCTTCTTGGTGTCGATCGTTTTATGAGTGAGGGAAGAGCAATCGTAAATTTAATTGGAAATGGAATCGCTACAATTGTTGTTGCAAAGAGTGAAAATGAATTCGATGAAATAAGGCATGCAGAGGCAGTTTCTAATATGAAAGTGTTAAAGGGGACAAAAGAAGCTGTATAAGTGCACATAGAATATAAGAAATAGAGAAGCAGACTTCATTTTAAGTCTGCTTTTTCAATTTGTGGGAAAACCCTTTTCCACAAATTATTCTAATCAGTAAATAATAGAATATGTTATAATTTAGTAGGTTTTTTTTAGAATTACAAGAAAATTAATGTTTATTTTATCAAGTGAATAATGTTAGATTTGAACAAATTAGGGGAAGGTTGTGACTTTTTGGGATAACCTTCATTTTTAGTTTGAATCATTATAAGGTAATGGAGGTTATAAATGTGAATCGTTTGGTTTATATGGATTGGTTACGAGTATTAGCAACAATTGCAGTTGTTACAATTCACATTGCTGCTGGTTCCGTGTCCACTTTAGATCCAAATAAGCTTTCCAATTGGATGGCTGGTAATTTTTACGAATCGTTATCGCGTGCTAGCGTTCCTATTTTCGTTATGATTAGCGGTGCTTTATTATTACGAGGGAACAAGGAAATTTCAATTTTAGAATTCTTACAGAAACGTGCAAGTAAGGTAATTATTCCATTTGTAGGTTGGAGTGCTTTGTTTTACTTGTATGGTGCTTATGCTGGATATTTCCCTGCTTCTTTAAAACAGGGGATAAAGTACTTCTTAACAAATCAAATTGGTGGTCATTTATGGTTCCTATATATGATCGTGGGAATTTATTTAATTGCACCGTTATTAAAGATATTAGTTAAAAATGCTAAAAAGAGGGACATACAATACTTTTTAATTTTATGGTTGTATACATCAGTTATTTTAAATTTGATGCAGTATTATTATCCTATTAATTTCAATATAGAGCTATATTTTGTAACAAATTATGTGGGTTATTTCCTACTTGGTTATTATTTATCTCATTACGAAATTACGAAGAAATGGAGAAACATCTCTTATTTTGGTGGGTGCCTAGGGTTTATTGGTACATTCTTCATTACGTATTACTATACAGTACAAGCAAATGGCCAGTTGGACCAGTTCTGGTATGGATATTTTGCACCAAATGTTTTACTTATGGCAATTGGATTATTTGTATTTTTCCGATATGCTTTTCAAAACTCAGAAGGAAAACTACCATTCCTATTACGTGGTATAAACCAAGCAAGTCTTGGAATTTATATTCTTCACTTTTTCTTATTAAATAATTATTTATATAAAATTTTACCTAAAGTAAATGAACATGCACATACAATATTAGCAATACCGATTAATGTAATCATTACCATTGGTCTTAGTATGTTAATAACACTAGTATTGCAACGAATTCCAGTTGTAAAAAAACTGGTACCGTAATGATATCCTTTTCTTTAGACTGTATATGAGTATTGTTGCTAAATTAGCAGGCTTATAATTAAGTCTGCTTTTTGCTTTCTTAGTAAATGATGAACATAGGTTTCAATTAGGTAAATAATTTCAGTATAATGAAATGCAGATAAGGACAAATATAATATTTAGATTATGGTTAAATAATAAATAAATTAAAATACATAACAAAATGAGGTTAGTATATGAACGGGAAAAGTTTTAAAGAGTATGCATTGAGTAAAGAAATTATAAGGTCACTTACTAGTTTAAAATATGAACAGCCAACAGAAGTACAAGGAAAAGTTATTCCAGTTGCATTAGAAAAGAAAGACCTTGTCGTGAAATCACAAACTGGAAGTGGGAAGACGGCTTCTTTTGGTATCCCGCTCTGTGAAATGGTTGAGTGGGAAGAAAATAAGCCGCAAGCATTAATTCTTACACCAACGAGGGAGCTTGCTGCTCAAGTGAAAGAGGATATCATGAATATAGGAAGGTTTAAACGGATTAAGGCAACAGCCATCTACGGAAAATCACCATTTGCACGTCAAAAATTAGAATTAAAGCAAAAAACACATATTGTTGTTGGGACCCCTGGTCGAGTGTTAGATCATATTGAAAAAGGAACTTTTTCTTTAGAGCGTCTAAAATATTTAGTGATCGATGAAGCGGATGAGATGTTAAATATGGGATTTATCGATCAAGTAGAAGCAATCATTGGCGAATTACCTACAAACCGAATGACGATGCTATTTTCAGCAACATTACCAGAGGACGTAGAGAATTTATCTCGCACATATATGAAATCACCAATCAATATTGAGATAAAGGCGTCTGGAATTACGACAGATAAAATTGAACATAGTCTTTTAGAGGTGAGGGAAGAAGATAAGTTTTTGCTTCTGAAGGATATAACAATTGTTGAAAATCCAGATAGCTGTATTATTTTCTGTCGTACACAAGAAAATGTAGACCATGTATTTAGACAGTTAAAACGTTCTGGATACCCTTGTGATAAGATTCATGGCGGCATGGTACAAGAAGATCGCTTTGCAGTAATGAATGACTTTAAAAGAGGGAGATTCCGTTATTTAGTTGCGACAGATGTAGCGGCGCGAGGAATTGATATTGAAAATATTACCCACGTTATTAATTATGATATTCCATTAGAAAAAGAAAGCTATGTACACCGGACAGGAAGAACGGGGCGTGCTGGTAATAGCGGGAAAGCAATTACATTTGTAACGCCGTATGAAGAGAGATTCTTGGCAGAAATCGAAGAATATATTGGTTTTAAAATTCCACAAATAGATGCCCCATCAAAAGAAGAGGTTGCAAAGAAAAAGGTAGTTTTTGAAGATAAAATAAAAGCTAAACCTATTATGAAAAAAGAGAAAAGTGCAGGATTAAATAAAGATATTATGAAGTTGTACTTTAATGGTGGAAAGAAAAAGAAAATCCGAGCAGTAGATTTCGTTGGCACAATTGCTAAAATCCCAGGTGTCACAGCGGATGATATAGGGATTATTACGATACAAGATAATGTTTCTTATGTTGATATATTAAATGGTAAAGGTCCACTTGTTTTAAAAGTCATGAAGAATACGACTATAAAAGGTAAACAGTTAAAAGTTCATGAGGCGATTAAATAAAAGAAACAATCCACTCTAACGGGTGGATTGTTTTTTATTGAAAAATAAGGAAAGCATGTAAGAATATATTCGTTATATTCGTATATATAAGTGAAGGAGGGATAGATATGAATGATAGGGAATTAATAGATGAAATAAAAAAACAAAATACGGAAGCATTGGATCAATTGATTCTTCAATATAGTAAGTTGATTTATGGGGTAATTGGAAGTGTATTAGGGGAGCATCATGAAAGAGCAGAAATTGAAGAGTGCTATAACGATGTTCTTCTTATACTTTGGTATAAAATAGACAATTTTCGAATTGAAAAAGGACAGCTTAAGAACTGGATTATTTCTATTGCGAAGTTTAAAGCACTAGATTATAAAAGGAAACTTAAACGAAAGCGTATTGAACAAACAATAGAGCAACTGATTTTACAAGATGATGAAGATGTAGAAAAAGTATTGCTTAAAGAAGAGGAAAAAGAGTTTGTTTTGCAAGCGATTCATCAGTTAGATGATGTAGATCATAGTATCTTTTATCGAAGGTATATTGCGGATGAGAGTATAGGAGACATTTCAAAAGAGTTACATATGAGTACAAGTGCAGTGTATACAAGATTATCAAGGGGAAAGCAAAAATTAAAAAGAGTAATGGAGGGGTATTATGAATTGTGAAAACTATAGTATCGATCAAATTGCTTTCGAGCAGTGGGATGAACAAGAAATATTTCAATTTGAAGCAATAGGGGAGCGCCTAATTGGGAGCTTAGAGAATAAGAAAAAAGATATTAGAAAACGAATTGCTAGAGAAAATTTTAAAGAGATAGAAGAAAAAGCAAACAATGAATTAGAAAAAAACGAATTTATCGAATTACAATTTCAAGCACGAGCTACAGGTGGCTACTATTTGGGCACGCTTATGTGTTCAGCAGACTATGCTGTAATGCCATTAGCGCTTATGGATGTAGGAAATCGATTTGTTGTTTTTGGAACAAGACATAAAGTTATGATCTATGAAGTAAAGGAACTTTATCAAGTTCAAAGGGCGTATATTATTGATTATGATGATATCTTTAAATATTATTATAAAATAAAAAAGAGCCATACGGTATTATGTTTTAAAGCTAAAAGGGATAAGTATAATCAGTTAAGAGAATGTTTAAATTGGATGTTGTATGGATATTTGCAAGGAAGAATTAATATGGTTATTAATAGCTCAGATAGGGATAGTATAGCTAAGTATTTTGATAGGGAGATTAATTCGAAAAGAGACCATTAAAAAGGAAAAAGTACATTCTTTTGGTGAAATTAATGAGGGCGTTAGAAAGTGATGAAAGACAAAAATAAGTAAAAGCCACCTAGGAAGGTGGCTTTTCTTCATGGTTAAGATTCTTTCAAATCATCAACTAACTTCTCAGCCAAACGTCTATACATATTGCTCATTGTTACAAATGAGGTTAGCAATAAAAATTTCTCTAACTCTTTATCCTCAAATGAAGCAGCAGCTTTTACTTCAGCCACCCGATTATCTATATCCCTTTTAAAACTCTCAACATTTGTTTCTGTAAGTTCAAGATAATCTTTGTAGAGAGTGTCCAATTCAAAAGCATCTTCGCTTATTAGCCTCTCATTGAGGTTCGCTAAAGAACTTTTAATATCATTAATAGAGAGAGCCCCTTTTAATTGATAAATTAAACTAATTAAAATCATATGCTCTTTTGAGTATTTTTTGTTTTTTATAGGGATGAATAATTTTCCTTTTGCGTAGTTATTAATCATCGTTTTTGTAAGTACTTTTTCATCTGCTGTTCTTGTTGTATCGCCGTAATTATTTTCAAATAGTTGAACAACTTGATCTACATATAAATCTACATTAGGGATATCTTCAAGCATAATGTTTTTTTCTAAATGTAATGTTTCAAGTAAGTTTTTTATGTTTTCCATATAAACCCTCACCTTTGTAGGAATGATATATACTGTTTCTTTAAATATGGTATTACGAATCCAATGAATTGTAAATGTTGACCTTTATATCAGTTGTGTATATAATTACATGTAGTTATCAAAACTACATGTAATTATATAAGGGGTTGTTAAAATGAATGCTTATGTAAGAGAACCGGTTAATGCGTTTACTCATTTAGGAGGTGCCATTTTATCATTTATTGCTTTACTAGCTATGCTTGTGAAAGTTTCTGTGAAAATGCCATCTGTTTCTACAATTTCAGCAGTTATTCTATTTGGAGTAGGGATGATGATTCTTTATGCAGCTTCGACCGTGTATCACAGTGTTGTAGCAAGTGAACGTATTATTTATTTCTTTAGAAAACTGGATCATTCGATGATTTTTATCTTAATTGCAGGCACATATGCACCTTTTTGTTTAATTACATTAGAAGCTACAAATGGTTTGTTATTATTTGTTTTAGTTTATGTAATCGCTGTGTGTGGTGTTGTTTTTAAAATGTTTTGGTTCAATTGCCCAAGGTGGTTATCAACAGCAATTTATCTTATGATGGGCTGGTTAATTGTTTTATTCTTCCCACCGTTATCAGAAAATCTAAGCATAGAAGGTATTTTGTTTTTAGTGCTTGGTGGTGTTTTTTATACGATTGGTGGATTTATTTACGGAGCAAAACCAAAATGGTTAGAGTTTAAATATATGGGGCATCATGAAATTTTCCACATTTTTGTGTTATTAGGTAGTCTTTCTCACTTTGTGTGTGTATATTGCTACGTGATTTAGTTAAAAATGCATTCTATTTATGCTGATATTCATGGATAGTAAGATTGGCCCCTGCTGATTAACGTTTCACTTTATGTAAAGGTTACACTTACATATCGGGAGTTATGTGGCTTTTTTAATTAGGAGTAAGGGGGCGGCAAAATTAGAATCAACCTAAGGGAAGGAGATTCTAATTTTGCTCAATTAAGTGCATGTTCATTAAAAGATTGGATGAGGGATATATCCTTGATGAACTCGAACGAGTTGCTTATGATATACTTTATCACCTTCTTGACCTGTAGATGAAGATAGGCTACGTCCAAAGCAATTTGTAATAATATTAGAATGGTCTAAGTGAGTGATACGAATTTCATAAAAATTAATTTTGTCATTTAAATTTGCAGACAGAACTACTAAGTTTTCACTATCAAGATGGTAGGGAAAGCTTACTTTTTTGTTTTCTCCAACTAGAATTGGCAGTTGTACTGGATTAGAATGATTGGACCAATCCCATATCTCGACATTAATATAATGTGCATAATTTTTATCCAAGTTTACAATATTTACTTGAATAGAAGCTGTTTGTGGTTCACGTGTTAATACACCTGTTGAATGGATTACTTGTTTAGGCATATAATCTCTCCTTTCATGAAAACTAGATGTTGATTTGTAATATTTTATGCTAGAAATTAGTAGAATGAGATAGGTCAAATGAGTAATTCTACTTCTTATAAAAATAGGGTATAATTTTATTTTTGATCTTTATTACAGTACTTGTATCGTTTTTAGAGTAAGTTTATAATCAGTTGGCAAGGATAAATTTAATTGCAAGCGCTTTAATATGTATGCTAATCAATTAATATTTTGGATAGTTTTATTTTTTGAAGTAGGAGGTCTGACTTGTTATTTTGTGAACAATACTGTTGTACGTTACTAATGTAGTGTTTTGTTATTTGTAATGTATTCAGTTCTAAATAGGGAGAAAGATACTATTAGTATGATTTTATGGTATGAGGAGGTTAAGGTGTGGAAAAATATGATTTTCACACGAACATATATGGGTTACGTTGGATTATTACTTTCAGGGGCAGCGTTATTTTTAAATAGTCTTGTTATATTAGGGAAAGCAGAAGAAAAAAGTGCAGGTATTTTCAACTTATTTGTCGGGGTACTGCAAATTGTAATTCCGTTTTATCTTATTATGATTTCCGATCAAAGCAATTGGACTGTATATTCATATGCAGCCACGTTTTTATTTGGTTTAACTTATTTGTATGTGGGTATTACCTTTATTACAGGAGTGAGTGGCAATGGACTAGGATGGTTTTGTTTATGGGTGGCAATTGTTGCATTATTCTATATGGTAGTATCGTTTGTTCAATTTCACGACATTGTTAATGCGCTGACTTGGTTTATGTGGGCGCTTCTTTGGTACTTATTCTTTGTATTAAATGTACAGAAAAAGAACATAAATCAATATCTTGGAAGAATAGCATTTGTACAATCATGGGTAACACTTACGTTTCCATCACTTCTTTATTTTATGGGGATATGGGGAACGCCGGTGGTATATCAGACATGGATTTATGTGTCAGTGTTTTCTATTTTATATTTTTGTTATTGTATTTTTAAATATCGAGTATGATAATTGTTTTAATTTGAGGGACGGGGAATCTGTATGTAGATTCTCTGTTTTTTTATATAATTAATAAGGGCAATAATCATAAGTTCAGTCATCATGAAAAACTATAATAAGTAGGGAATGATGAATATGAAAAAGATATTGGTATTTGGCGGAACAAGATTTTTTGGAAAACGATTAGTAGAAAGTCTTCTGCAAGCTGGACATGATGTGACAATTGCAACGCGTGGGCTTACAGTGGATCCGTTTGGTAGTACTGTTAAAAGGGTCGTTGTAGATCGGGAAGATGAAGGGCAACTTCAGAAAACGTTAGCGGGGAAAAGTTATGATGTTGTGTATGATAATTTGTGTTATAGTCCAAATGCAGCAAAGATTATATGTGATGTACTTCATAATAAAGTGAAGAAATATATTGTTATATCCTCAATGGCTATATATGAGCCATCACTATCTTTAAAAGAATCTGATTTCAATCCGTATGAGTATCCGATTGTTTATGGAGACAGGCAAGATTTTTCTTATAGTGAAGGGAAAAGACTAGCGGAGGCTGTGTTGTTTCAACATGCAACATTCCCTGTTATTGCAGTTCGTTTTCCAGTCGTCATTGGTGAAAATGATTATACAAAGAGATTGTGGTTTTATGTTGAAAATATTATAAAGAGGAAGCCATTTGTGGTAGAAGAAAATACAGGAATTAAGGCTTTTATTGAAGAAACGGAAGGAAATTTGGCCCCGTATAATGGAATGACAAGTTGTACAGTAAATAGTGAGAGAGCAAAGGAATTAGGATTTCAGTTTAGGGAGCTAAAGACAGATGTACATAATATATTGAAATACTATATTGAGGAAATGTCCCCGTCTTCTAGTGACGCATCTTGATTTGGGTTGTTACCACACTCCTTTTTGCTATACTGTAAAGTAGTGATGTCTTGGTGAAATAGAAGGAGATTGTTTATGAATAAAATGAAAGAATTAATAGATGAAGCAAGGAAATTTATTACAACTTGCTATGAAGAACTAGGTAAAAAGCAGCAAATAGAAGAACGTCTTACTCAAATTGCATCGGAAATAGAAGCGACAGGAACATATGAACATACTTTTGAAGAACTTGTCCATGGTGCACGGATGGCTTGGAGAAATAGCAATCGATGTATTGGAAGATTGTTTTGGAATAAAATGCACATACTAGATGCCCGTGAAGTAAATGATGAGAAAGGCGTATATAACGCACTGATTCATCATATTCGATATGCAACAAATAACGGGAAAATTAAACCGACAATTACAATTTTTAAACAGTATAAGAGTGAACAGAATAACATTCGTATTTATAATCATCAGTTGATTCGATATGCAGGATATGAAACAGAAATGGGGGTAACTGGCGATTCTCATTCTATTCCGTTTACAACGCTTTGTCAGGGGCTTGGTTGGAATGGAAAAGGGACCAAATTCGATGTATTACCGCTTGTGTTTTCTATTGATGGAAGAGAGCCTATATATAGAGAAATCCCTAAGGAAGAAATTAAAGAGGTTGAGATTGAGCACCCAGAATACCCATTTGTATCTTTAGGGGCAAAATGGTATGGGGTACCAATGATTTCAGATATGCGGTTAGAAATTGGTGGTATTTCTTATACAGCTGCCCCTTTTAATGGTTGGTACATGGGAACGGAAATTGGAGCACGTAATTTGGCAGATCATGATCGTTATAATTTACTTCCAGCCGTTGCAGAAATTATGAATTTGGATACTTCAAGAAATGGTACACTATGGAAAGATAAAGCTTTAGTTGAATTAAATGTAGCTGTTTTACATTCTTTCAAGAAGAACGGAGTAAGTATTGTAGACCACCATACAGCAGCGCAGCAATTTGCACAATTTGAAAAGCAAGAAGCGGCTTGTGGCCGCGTCGTGACGGGAAATTGGGTATGGCTCATTCCACCATTATCACCAGCTACAACTCATATTTATCACAAACCTTATCCGAACGATATTCTAACTCCAAATTTCTTTCATAAAGTGAAACCTTAATCAGTGGGAGCTTCATCCTCCCACTGATTATCAGCTCGCACCAATCGGGCTTTTACGGACGGTTTATCTCCCGTCTTACTTCTTTGTTTCCACCGAGTTTTGAGGTGGGAATATTAATACCTGTTAATGTAGAATAAATACTAAAAAAGCATTGAAATAAGAAATTTCAATGCTTTTTCTTTGATTGAGCTTAGTCGAGTACTTTTCCTTTTGTTTCTGGAACACACACTAGCATTGTAATAAGTCCAAATAAGTATGAACCAATTAACATACCAATTGTTGTTGCGAGCGTAAGGTTTCCACCTTCTACTGGTGATAAGTGAAATTCCTTTAAAATATATACAAGTACGAAAGATAGGAGCAGCATATCCAATCCTTCCGCTGCATATCCTAGCGCAGAGCCAAGTAAGGTCTTATATCGTTTTGCTTTTGTCTCTTCTGTTACTTGCTGTGCTTCACCTGTGATGTTCATCATTACTCCTCCTCATTTATTATACAGTCACTATGGAAGAATAATAAAAGGCCTTCTCACCTAGTATTGTGAGAAGGCCAAAAAGCATACGTGTTCCTATAAAAGGATATACGTATTTATATTCCGACTTCCTTCTCAACCTCACGGGGCTGTGTTAAAGGACTGTAATTATATTACTTTAGTTTTTGCACTCTTAGTTGCTATTGTTAAATGAATAATATGAGTTAGTTTAAATACTTTATATTATAAAATTACATGAAATACATAGTATTCTCCTTGACGATACCTTCATTATTTTCCGATAATAAAACTAATTAAACAAAAAAGGATGAATTACAAATGCTAGATTTAGTGCTTATGATGATTGAACGCGTTGGGTTAATTGTTATATTAGGCTTTTTACTTTCACATATTAAAACATTCAGACGTCTCCTTCATAAACAAGACGGATACAAAGATAAGCTTATGCTTATTTGTATTTTTTCTTTATTTACAATTGTAAGCAATTACACAGGGATTGAAATTGCAGGAAATACAATAATGAATGAAAATTGGCTGCAAGGTGTCTCATCATCGAGTACAATTGCCAATACGCGTATTATGGGCGTTGGGATTAGCGGACTATTAGGTGGACCAATTATCGGGATAGGCGTTGGATTTATTGCTGGTATTCACCGTTATATGCTTGGGGGAACGACGGCTCTGAGCTGTGCGATTTCGTCTATTTTAGCAGGAATTATTACTGGTTATATCGGTTACATTTTTCAAAAGTATAATCGTGCCATTACACCTAAGTTTTCTGCTATTTTAAGTGTTCTTATTGTATCTTTAGAAATGGTGATGATTCTGTTTATTGTGGAAGATGGGCTTAGCGTTGTGAAAACGATCGCAATACCGATGATTCTCGTGAATAGTTTCGGTAGTTTTATTTTACTTTCTATGGTACAAGCTATTTTGCGCCAAGAAGAAAATGCGAAGGCTTTACAAACTCACAAAGTACTTCGGATTGCGGATAAGACATTACCTTATTTTCGTCAAGGTTTAACAGAGAAATCTTGCAAGCATGTGGCACAAATTATTCACAGTTTTACAGGGACGGATGCGGTATCCTTAACAGATACAGAAAAAATATTGGCCCATGTTGGATTAGCATCAGATCACCATATCCCTTCGCACAGCTTAATTACAGGATTATCAAAAGAAGTGCTAAAAACAGGGAAAATAATGAAAGCGAAATCACGGGGAGTTATTAATTGCCAACATGAAGGATGCCCATTGCAAGCAGCGGTAGTCATTCCTTTAACATCACATGGGAATACAATTGGGACATTAAAGCTGTATTTTAAAAACCCAAATCGATTAAGTCGTGTGGAAGAAGAATTGGCAGAGGGATTAGCGAAAATATTTTCAACACAGCTTGAGTTAGGAGAAGCCGAATTACAAAGCAAATTACTTCAAGACGCCGAGATCAAAGCGTTACAAGCACAAATTAATCCGCATTTTCTATTTAATGCAATTAATACGGTATCAGCTTTATGTCGGACAGATGTAGAAAAAGCAAGAAAGCTTTTATTACAACTTAGTGTGTATTTTCGTTGTAATTTACAGGGAGCACGTCAGTTACTTATTCCACTAGAGCAAGAACTGAATCATGTACATGCATATTTATCATTAGAACAAGCGAGGTTCCCAAATAAATATGAGGTAAAAACATATATTGAGGAAGGATTACAAAAGGTTTTACTTCCACCATTCGTACTACAATTATTAGTGGAAAACGCACTTCGCCATGCTTTTCCAAAGAAACAGCCAATTTGCCAAGTAGAAGTTCACGTGTATGCCAAGGGGGATACGATTCACTTTAAAGTGAAAGATAACGGTCAAGGAATTGAACAAGAACGTTTAGAACAATTAGGGAAGACTGTTGTCTCATCTAAAAAAGGGACAGGGACAGCGTTATATAATATTAATCAACGATTAATAGGATTGTTTGGGAAAGATACAACACTTCATATTAAGAGTGAAGTAGAAACAGGGGCAGAGATTACCTTTGTAATACCGATTCAAAATATAGGGGAGGAAGAAGGTAGTGTTAAAGGTATTAGTAGTTGATGATGAAATGTTAGCACGGGATGAATTGAAATATTTATTACAGCGTACGAAAGAAGTTAACGTAATTGATGAAGCTGATTGCGTGGAAGATGCATTAGAAAAGTTAATGGGAAACAAGCCGGACCTTGTCTTTCTAGATATTCAGCTTTCAGATGATAATGGCTTTGAGATTGCAAATATATTAAAGAAAATGAAAAATCCACCGGCCATTGTTTTTGCAACAGCGTATGACCAATATGCGCTTCAGGCGTTTGAGGTGGATGCACTAGATTATATTTTAAAGCCGTTTGATGAAGAGCGGATTTTCCAGACATTAAAAAAATATAAGAAGCTTCAACAAAGTGAAACAGAGAAAAAGCAAGATGTGAAAGTTCCAGATGTCACGACAGAGATGCATAAGCTGGCACTACCAATAGAAGAGTCCATTGTACTTGTGAATATTGAAGACATTGTTTATGTAGGACTTGTGGACGGGAAAGTAACTGTAAAGACGATTAAGGAGACATATGTAACTCATGATACACTTGTTATTTTAGAAAAGAAATTACCACAAACGACTTTTATGCGTGTTCATCGCAGTTTTATTGCGAATATTAATCATATTTCAGAAGTACAGCCATGGTTTAATTCCACGTATAATTTAATTATGAAAGATAGTTCGAAAGTACCAGTAAGTCGTACATATGCAAAGGAACTCAAAAAGCTGCTTCGTATTTAAGAAGCAGCTTTTGCATTTCATCCTGCCATTTTTGTAACTGATTCCGTATATTTGACGTTCTGATATGTAAGCGCTTACTTAAGCTTTTACATCATATACAATGAAGGTACCAAATCGAAAGAGGTGGCCAAAATGAGTACAAAAAAAGTATACAGTTTCTTATCACAAGCATTTGTTTTTTCAGCTATCATGTTGGTTTCTCATATTATTGCAACGCACTTACCAATTCCAATGCCTTCATCAGTAATCGGATTAATCATGTTGTTTAGTCTATTATGTTTAAAGGTTATTAAGTTGGAGCAGGTTGAATCACTTGGAACGGCGTTAACAGGTATTATTGGATTTCTTTTCGTACCATCTGGTATTTCCGTTATTAACTCTCTTGGTGTAATGGGGCAATACTTTGTACAAATCATAACTGTAATCGTTGTTGCAACAATTATTCTACTAGCAGTAACTGGTTTATTTGCACAATTTATTTTAGGTAAAGATGAAAAAGAAACAACAGATACAAAACAACTAGATGTTGTAAACAAAGGACGCAAACACGGAAAAGTTGCGTAACTATTAGACCATAAGTGGTTAGGAGGTAATGAACATGGCAAGCACAATGACTCCATATTTCGGAATCGTCGTTTCATTAATCGCATACGGGATCGGAACATTCTTGTTTAAACATTCAAAAGGATTCTTCTTATTCACACCATTGTTTGTAGCGATGGTATTAGGGATTGTATTTTTAAAGGTTGGGAACTTTACATTTGAAGAATATAATACTGGCGGTAAAATGATTAGTTTCTTCTTAGAGCCAGCAACAATTGCCTTTGCAATTCCGTTATACAAACAAGTTGATAAGTTAAAAAAATATTGGTGGCAAATTTTATCTGCTATCGTTGTTGGGTCTGTTTGTTCAGTGATTGTCGTGTTCATTGTCGCTAAAGCAATTGGATTAGATGCATCTGTAATGAATTCTATGTTACCACAAGCAGCAACAACAGCAATTGCATTACCAATATCTGAAAGCATCGGCGGTATTCCAGCCATTACATCTTTTGCAGTTATCTTTAACGCAGTTATTGTATACGCACTTGGCGCTTTATTCTTAAAAACATTTAGAGTAAAAAACCCAATTGCAAAAGGCTTAGCACTAGGAACTGCTGGACATGCACTTGGCGTTGCGGTTGGAATTGAAATGGGAGAAGTAGAAGCGGCGATGGCAAGTATTGCAGTAACAGTCGTTGGGGTTGTAACAGTAGTTGTTATTCCGATGTTCATGCCATTTATCGGTTAGCAAAATATGTTTTGTAAAAAATGCAAAAGCAAGCTATTCGTAGAACAGATTTCTACTGATAGCTTGCTTTTTGTGTTACAGTAGTGGTAAGACCTATTTTATCCAGCTATTTGCGTGCAGTAAGATCTTTACTTCGAAATTCGGTAAAAAAGAGGTTAGGTGGAGGATGAAGAAAACCTCTACTGATGAAAGTTTCACTTTATGCAAGAAGAACAGGTATTTTCCTTAAATCTTCATTAATACTGTATAGAATACGTTCTGAAAAGGACGATTGTATTGTAAAATAGAAAGTAACATGATTTATAGGACAGGAGAGATCACTCGTCGATTATGCAAATGAAAAACCTGTTTCAAAGTAAAGGATTCCAAAGATTACTTGTACTACTCTTACTAGCTCTTATGTTATATGGGCTAAAAAGTATGTTTAATTTAATTTTAATTACGTTTATTCTTACGTATTTAATGGATCGATTCCAAAAGTTTATTTCTCGAAAGTTAAATAACTTTATGCCGATTAATCGGAAAATTATTATAGCGTTTTTATATGTAATGTTAGTTGGTGGAATTTTCATTACATTATTTAAATATCTACCAGTATTGACGGTACAAATCTCACAATTGATTTACCAATTCAATGTGTTTCTTAAAAATCCACCAGATAATGAGATTATAAAGGCTTCAATTAACGCCATTAACCATATGGAACTTTCTAAATATGTGGGGCAAGGTGTAGATATTCTTTATAAATCTATTGCTAACGTCGGAAAATTTGGTTTGCAATTTTTACTTTCCCTCATTTTAAGTTTATTCTTTTTACTGGAGAAGGCTCGTATTGTTGCTTTTACTGCAAAATTTAAAGAGAGTAGACTTGCTATTTTTTATACTGAAATTGAATACTTCGGGAAGAAATTTGCTCGTTCGTTCGGTAAGGTAATCGAAGCACAGTTTCTAATTGCAATTGTTAATTGTATTCTATCAGTGATTGCACTATGGATTTTAGGATTTCCGCAATTACTCGGTTTAGCGTTAATGGTCTTTTTACTTGGTTTAATTCCAGTAGCTGGTGTAATCATTTCGCTCGTTCCGCTTTGTATGATTGCTTATAATATCGGTAGTATTACGTATGTCATCTATATTTTAATTATTGTTACTGTTATTCATGCGCTCGAAAGTTATGTTTTAAATCCAAAGTTCATGTCACAAAAAACAAATTTACCGATTTTCTATACATTTATGGTATTAATTTTCTCAGAACACTTTTTGGGTGTGTGGGGACTGATTATCGGTATTCCAGTCTTTATGTTTTTATTAGATGTGTTAGATGTGACAAGCGATGAAAAAGAGCTTGCCGAAAAATAGAGAGAAAGAAAAAGCATCGAGCGCCGATGCTTTTTCTTTTATAACTTCCATATATATATGCAATACTGTAAGAAGAATGAAAGAATAGGGGTGAAGTAAATGGTTGTAAATGAAAAGATAGAACTTGCTACGTTTGCAGGGGGATGTTTCTGGTGTATGGTTTCACCATTTGAAGAGATGGAAGGCATCATTAAGGTTGTGTCAGGCTATACGGGTGGGCATAAAGAAAATCCGACTTATAAAGAGGTTTGCTCCGAAACAACAGGCCATTATGAAGCGGTACAAATTACATTCGATGCAAATAAAATGCCGTATGAAAAGTTATTGGACATGTATTGGAGACAGATTGACCCGACAGATATCGGCGGTCAATTCCATGATCGTGGACAGTCTTATGAAACCGTAATTTTCTATCATGGTGAGAAGCAACGTGAACAAGCAGAAGCTTCAAAAACAGCACTTGCTGAGAGCGGTCGTTTTTCCAAACCAATTGTAACAAAAATTCTTTCTGCTGCTACTTTCTATCCCGCCGAAGAGTATCATCAAGGATATCATACGAAAAATGCCTTTCGCTATGAACTATATCGAAAAGGATCAGGACGAGATGCTTTTATTAAACAGCATTGGCCAAAAGATAATGCGCATTTAAAAGAGCAATTAACAGATATGCAATTTTATGTAACACAAGAAGATGGTACAGAACCGCCTTTTCAAAATGAATATTGGAATCATAAAGAGGAAGGCATTTATGTAGATATTGTTTCCGGTGAACCATTATTTACTTCTTTAGATAAATTTGATAGTGGATGTGGTTGGCCAAGTTTTACAAAGCCTGTTATGTCCGCTAGTGTAAAAGAGAAAATGGATGTTAGTCACAATATGACGCGTACGGAAGTAAGAAGTAAGGAAGGAGATTCTCATCTTGGTCATGTATTCCCCGATGGACCAGGGCCAAATGGTCTCCGTTATTGTATTAATTCAGCGGCACTTCGCTTTATTCCGAAAGAGGAATTAGAGAAAGAAGGCTATGGAGATTTTCTTATTCTGTTTGGAAGTAAAAAATAACCTCGCATATCGCGAGGTTATTTCTTTATTCTGCTATTTTCTTTTTCTTTTTAAACTTGCTGAGTACCTCATACACAATTGGAACGATAAGAAGTGTTAATAATGTTGAACTTGTTAATCCACCAATTACGGTTACTCCAAGGCCTTTAGAAATTAATCCACTGCCTTCAAATCCTAGTGCAAGTGGGATTAGAGCACCAATTGTTGCGATTGCCGTCATTAAAATTGGGCGTAAGCGAGTTGCGCCAGCTTCTAATAAGGCTTCACGTGTCGATAGACCTTCATTTTCTTTATGAATTACACGGTCGATAAGAACGATCGCGTTCGTTACAACGATACCAATTAACATAAGAGCCCCAATCATTGCTGATACGCTTAATGTCTCACCTGAAATCAGTAGGGCAACAAGAGCGCCGATGATTGTAAATGGTAGCGAGAATAGAATTGCGAATGGTGCGAGAGCACCACCAAATGTAACGACAAGAACGAAGTATACAATGGCAATCGCAGCTAACATCGCTAAGCCAAGTTGCTGGAATGATTCTTGGATATCTTTTGTCACACCGCCCATAGAAACATCTACACCAGAAGGAAGATCCATTTTATCGATTTCTTTCTGAACAGCAGCTGATGCTTTTGAAACATCATCGGATGTTAATTTGGCAGTTACTTCTGCATAAACACGGCCATCACGATGAGTTACTGTATTAGATGTTTCACCTTCTTTTACAGTCATAACATCTTTTACGGCCACTTCATTTCCAAGTGGTGTTTTAATTTTACGATTTGTTAAATCATCAATTGTTTGATAATCATGTTTTTCTGCTTCTACATATACGTTAACATCTTTACCGTCTTTTTTGATTGTAGTAAGAACAGGGCGATCATGTGGATTAGAAAGACCCATTCCAATCTGAGCAGCAGTTAGACCCATTTTACTTAATTTTTCTTGATCTGCGACTAATGTGTATTCTACATATGTTTTTGCAAGACTAGAGTCGATATCTTTCAAGTCTTTTTCTTTCTTCATGATATTTTGAATATCTTTTACGACAGGTTGGATGTCTTCTGAGCTATCTCCGTATACATACAGCTTAATTTCATTGCTACCGCCACTAGCCCCGAAGTCTTGGCTTTTCCATTCGCCTTTACCTGTAATTTTTTGTAAGTCTTTAATAACTTGTTCTTTTTCTTTATCAAAGTTTTTTGTTTCATTATCATATTGAACAAAGAACATAGCTTGATTTGTTTTACCTGGGCTCATTGGGTTTTCTCCGCCTAATGAGAACTGAATTGTTTTTACATCCTTTTTATCTCGGAAGAGTTTTTCAGCTTTTGTTGTTATTTTTTCAACATCTTCTAAAGTTTGCCCTGGTTCAGGGTTATACGTTGCAATAATCATTTTTTCTTCTTCAGATGGTAAGAAGCTAACACCGATAATCGGTACAAGTGCAAGGCTACCTACTAATAGAAGAACAGCGATGCTAGATGTAATGATTTTATGGTTTAATGCCCAACCAAGTACACGTTTATAGCCATTTGCTAATTTACTTGGTTTTTCTTCATGATGTACTTGTTTTTCTCTCATGCTTTCTTTTTTAAATAAAGAATGAGCTAACATTGGTACAATTGTAATCGCTACAAGTAGTGAAGCTAATAGTGCGAATACAATTGTTAAAGCAAATGGTAAGAACATTTCACCGATCATACCTTTTACAAGTCCAAGAGGTAAAAAGACTGCAATTGTTACGATTGTAGAAGACATAATTGGAACAAACATCTCTTTTGTTGCTTCGCGGATTAAGTCTCTACCTTTTAATTTTTCGTCTGATAAGGACATGCGTCGGTAAATATTTTCAATAACAACGATTGAATCGTCGACGACGCGTCCAATCGCAACGGTCATCGCTCCAAGCGTCATCATATTAAGTGTAATATCCATCTGTTTTAGTACTAAAACAGCGATTAATAAAGAAAGCGGTATAGAAACGACAGAAATCAATGTTGTTCGGATATTTCGTAAGAACAACATAATAATGACAATAGCAAAGATTGCACCAAATATTGCTTTGCTAAGCATTGTCTCAACAGATTTTTCAATTGGTGCACCTTGGTCGAATGTTGAGATGATTTCTAGGTTTTTATATTTCTTTTCAAATTCGTTTACTTTATCTTTGACTGCATTTACAACATCAACTGTATTTGCATCAGCGGCTTTGACAATTTGAATGCCAATGGCTTCTTTACCATTTGTGCGTGAAATAGATTCGGCTTTTCCTACTTCCTTAATATCAGCAATTTCTTCTAAAGTAACAGTAGGGATCCCATTAGTTGCAGCTGGATTCATCTGTGGTGCTGGAGTCCCTGCTCCTGGGTTACCTTGATCACTTGCTGCTGAAGGGACGGCAGGAATCTTCATTTCTTTTAAAGCTTTGATTGTTGTGATATTTCCATCTACAACAACTGATTTCTCCGTATCTTTAAAAGTATAGAGTCCAAGTGGTAAAGATACATCAGAACCTTTAATAATATTTTTAACAGTATCTTCACTTAAACCTAATTCTTGCATCTTATCCTTTTTAAAGACAAGTTGTACTTCATTCACTTGTTGTCCAGAAATTTGAACAGATGCAACGCCATCAAGACCTTTTAATCCTGGGACGATATTTTTTTCAACCTTTTCAGTTAAAGTAGCTAAAGATTCATCTTTACTCGCTACACTTAATGAAATAACAGGAAAGGCATTAAAGTTTACTCGAGAAACCTTTGGGTCTTTTACGCCCTCTGGTAATTTTACATTCGCAAGCGCTTCTTTAATTTCAGTTTCAGCTTTCTCCATATTCTTATCAAAGTCATATTCTACTTGAATAGAAGAAGCATTTTGATAAGAGGAAGAACTGACAACATTGACTCCACTTAAATTCTGCAGTTGCTGTTCCATCGGTTTCGATACCTTATCGGCTACTTCAGCTGGTGTCGTACCAGGATAAACCGTTGTTACTGTTACAACAGGCGTTGTAATGTCAGGAATCGTTTCTAGCTTCATATTAAATCCAGAATAAATTCCTGCCACGGTAACGAGAATGGTTAATAGCCAAACTGCGAACTTGTTTTTTAACGAAAAGTTAATAATTTTGTTCATGTTTGCGCTCCCTTTTTCAACGTATATTGACCAATTGGTCAGTCTAATACATAATATAACTGACTGATTGGTCAGTCGTCAATGAAAAGGGATGGTATAATAAAAGTAAGTTAAAATTTTATGATGCGAGTTTGGATTAGGAGAGAAGCTATGAAAGAAAAAGAACGTTTAATTATAGAAATGGCAATGAAGTTATTTGCAACTAAAGGTGTAAATGCAACGTCGGTACAAGAGATTGTAACGGCTTGTGGTATATCTAAAGGAGCTTTTTATCTATATTTCAAGTCGAAAGATGAGTTATTATTAGCGACACTCCGATATTATTATGACAAAATCCATAAAAAGATGATGGATCTCGATAAAGAGTCGTTACTGCCACGTGAGAAATTTGAAAAACAATTGTATTGTCAGTTTAGTGATGTACAACGGCATAAGGAATTTATTATTATGCATGCAAGGGAAAGTGCAATTCCTTTTAATAAAGAAGTAGAAGCATTTATGATGAGAATGAAGCTCGAGTCACATGCATTTTATCGAAATAGTTTATTATCAATTTATGGTGAACAAGTTACCCCATATCTTTTAGATCTCGTTATGATGATAGAAGGGATATGTAGGGGCTATTTAGAGTTAATTATTTTAAATACAGCTGAAGTAGATTTATTCCATGCTTCATCGTTTATTTTAAAGAGGATGGATGATCTTGTATCAGGTCTTGTACAATCGAAGGAGATGCCTGTTTTACATGAGGAAAAGCTAGGACAATTCTTTTGTAGTTCAGAGCTTATTAAAGAGCAGGCAAAAGAGCACTTTTTACAGGAAATTGTTACGTTCAAGCGTACGTTAGCAGATCAATTAGAAAATGACGAGTTATTAGTTACTTTAGATGTTCTCGAAGCTGAAATGAGGTTGTTAAATCCGAGGATCCCTGTTATTCAAGGAATGTTATCAAATTTAAATGCATATCCTGATTTGAAAGATTTTAAATTACGGCTTAAAGGGTATTATAATATAAAGGGGTTAAAGAGTTGATATGAGGAAAATTCAGTTTTTTATATAAAGTAAAACTTTACTCAGTGGAGATTTCATCCCCACTGAGTATTAGCCTTCACCAATTGGTTTTTTACGAGCAGTTTATCTTCTGTTTAATCTCTTTGCTTTTGCTGAATTTTGACGTGGAAGTATTACTATAGTGAGATAAAAAAGGTATCGTTATATTTTACAACGATACCTTTTTGTTTCTATTTATAATGAACTTACCTTTTCTCTTTTCGAATCAGAAGTATCTTTCTGATCAACATTTATTGTTTCTTTCACAATATAAATTGGACGGTTTTTGCTTTCATCATAAATCCGGGCGATATATTGCCCAACGATTCCAAGGCCAAGTAATTGAATTCCGCTGAAGAATGTAATGGCAACCATAATAGATGCCCAGCCTGTTTGAATATCTTGTCCAACTATTTTTATGATAACAGAGTATAGTAAAACAGCAATAGAGATGAAAACAGACATTATGCCTAAGGTCATGACGATTCTTAACGGTTTTGTAGAGAATGCGATAATACCATCCGATGCAAATTTAATCATTTTCTTTAGCGGATATTTTGTTTCACCAGCAAAGCGTTCATCTCTTTCATATTCAACATATGTTTGGCTAAATCCAACCCAAGACATCATCCCACGAATGAAACGATTGCGCTCTGTCATTTGTTTGAAAACATCTGCTACCTTACGATCGATAATTCGAAAATCACCTGTATCTTTTGGAATATCGATGTCAGACATATAGTTTAAGAAACGATAAAAATACTTAGCTGTTAAAAGTTTAAACCAAGTTTCACCTTTACGTTGCTTTCTTTTTGCATAAACAACTTCATAGCCTTCTTGCCATTTTGCTATAAGTTCAGGAATGACTTCTGGTGGGTCTTGTAAGTCTGCATCTATAATTACGATAGCATCCCCACTCGCACAATCAATACCTGCTGTTACAGCTGTTTGATGACCAAAATTACGAGCAAAATTTACGACTTTAGTACGATAATCGTTTGCAGCAATTTCTTTTAAAATTTCCATTGTTCGATCTGTACTGCCGTCATTTACAAATACAAATTCATAATTAATATTATTTTGAATCATGACAGATTTTAAACGATTATAGCATTCCTGTGCTACTTCTTCTTCGAAATACATAGGAACGACAACTGAAATGAGTTTGTCCATATTTCTGTCCTCCGTAGTTTCAATTAATTTTAATACGTTCTAATTAGTGGGATTTTTCACTTTGATTAAACGTCCAAATTTTATTAAGGAAAAAGTTTATCATCATCCCAATACCGATTGCAAAAATTTGCGCAATAAATTCATTATATAAAAGTTTGTCTACTAATATAAATAAGCTAATTGTATTAAAAGCTAATACGATTAGATTTACAATCATAAATTTTAAAAAATTGATAGGTTTTACTGTTAGATTGAAACACCCAATTTTTATTCCAGTAATAGCTATTTGCAACCCCAATTAAATAAGAAATTATATTTGCGACAAGGTAATTCATTCCGAATTTAACTAAGATTATATAGCTGATAATTGTAATGAGTGTATTAAAGATTCCTACTAAGCCAAACTTTAAGAATTTCTCCATAATAGTATCCTCATCTTTATAAAATATATAAATAAGCTGGTTGATATTGTGAATTTATTTCATATCAAATGGCACTATTAAACATTATAGCATAATTTTGTAGCTATATATTAGTTTTTATAAATAGAGAATCCCCTCTATGTGAGATAGGGGGGAGTATAATTTCCTGTAAAAGCTCAATTGGTGAAACTGTAATCAGTGAGTATAAATCCTACTTGATTAAGGTTTTACTTTATGACCTTGTTTAGGAACTTTCATTTTAGTAATAAGTTGATAGCATATATATAACCCGTAACTTTGAATAATCGTAAAGCTTGGAATGATGAAGTAGCGATATCTTGTTTGGTATTCAATTAAGAAGTGAACAGTTACATATCCGATAATCAATAATAAAAACAATGTATAGTGAATGTTTTTTTGTTTAGTAGCAATAAGGTATAGGAGTGATACGATACCAAACAACATAGTAGCTGTATACATATATCTTTCATATTTTGTAGCAGTGTCTTTTAAATTATTTATATTGTCTGTAGGCTCCATAGTTAAGCTCCATAATGGAGCTGAGTCAATGCCACCCCACATAAGAGCAAATTTATCTCTAAATAGCGATAGAACCTTTTCTGGGTCTGATAGTCGTTCTTTAATGATTCTCTTTTCTTCAGATGTTCTCTCTTCCCCAATTTCGAGTGACATAATATATTCTGCATCTGCAACAGAATATCCGCCTGATGTTTCATGGTTAAGTCCGACTACAAACTTCCAAAGGGGATCACGATTAGATAATGGATATTGTGTAACTCCGGTTGAGATAAGAGCAAAACTTATTATATAGTGTACAAGATAGAAAACCGCGAAAATACCACATAACTTTTTGATAGAGTTAATAATCGTTTTTTTAGGTCTTCCTATCATTCCCTGTAGGAAAATATAAATAGCTACAGCTATTAATATTAACATGCCAAGTGGTCGAATGATATCTCCCAAGGACAACGTAATTCCTATAAAAATCCACATGTATTTACTGCTTAATCCTTTTGTAATTAACAAATAAAATCCCAGATAAAAGAAAAATGTAGCAAGATGTTGGTTCGTTAATACAGAACTCATCATAATATTTGGGATATGTACTGCATATATCAATCCGGCAATACGGCCAGACCATTCATTAAATACTTTTGAAGTAATTTGATAAACAAGTAACGTAGTTCCTGTACAGTATAAAATATTTAAAAGCTTTATTATAAAAGTACCTTCTCCAAATATTTTAATAATGAAGGCTTCGTACATTGTAAATCCGAGTTGATAGACCCATGAAGTAAAATATCCGGTGCTCGTAAAACTAAAATCTCCGTGAGCAGCTTGAACTGCACCATTATATATAAGTGCAAAATCAGTTAAAGGTGCAGTAGGAATTTTTATAATCCAGATTAAGCGAATAGAAAAAGCTAAAAGGGTTAGTAAAATAATAAATACTACTCGTGACATATATTTATTGATGGTGTATGCCACAACAAAAAAGAGTAGCGCAATTACCATGATGGTGGGGGCGCTTATCAAAGTTCGAATTTGTAAGTATTCTTTAATTGTTAAGTATGAATCCCATGTAATGAATGCAAATATGGTAAGACACAATAACAATAAAGCTTTTATGAGAAAAGAATTTATTTTATCAAATGATAAGTTTGGCATTATGCTTTTGCACTCCTTAAGATGCGTTTTAAATAAAGTGAAGTTTTAGGTATATAGTAATTATTTGTATTTGAAATAGAATTTGATACAAAAAGACATTTTTCTTACATAAAATATATATGTAAGAAAAATGTTCTAGAAGTTTAATCGTTTTGTAAGGCCCATTCTTCTACATTCCAAACCTTTGTTATCCAATCTTGGTAAAAGTCTGGTTCGTGACATACAAGAAGGATTGTTCCTTTATATGCTTTTAAAGCTTTTTTTAATTCTTCTTTAGCTGTAACATCAAGGTGATTTGTTGGCTCATCAAACAGGATCCAGTTACTTTCTTCACCCATTAATTTACATAGACGGACTTTCGCTTGCTCTCCGCCGCTTAATTGGCTTAAAGGACGAGAAATATGCTCGTTTTTCAAACCACATCGTGCTAACATTGCCCGAACTTGGTGCTGATCTAGACTTGGGAATGTATTCCATACATCATCGATTGGCGTTAAATTCTCAGCTTTTACCTCTTGTTCGAAGTATGCAGGTTCTAAGAAGTCCCCAAGGCTTGTTTTTCCGCTTAACGGTTTAATTTTACCTAGGATTGTTTTTAATAATGTTGATTTACCAACACCATTACATCCAACAATTGCGATTTTTTCTCCGCGTTCAATTGTCATCGTTAGTTTTGGTAATAATGCATGTGTGTATCCAATTTCTACGTCTTCACCTTCAAAGACAAAGCGACTGCTTGCGCGACATTCTTTGAAAGAGAATTCTGGTTTAATAGCTGTTTCTGGGCGATCAATACGCTCCATGCGGTCAAGTTGTTTTTGACGACTCTTTGCACGACCTGTTGTCGAATAACGAGCTTTGTTTTTTGCGATGAAATCTTCTTGTTTTTTAATGAATTCTTGCTGCTTTTGATAAGCGTTTAAATGTTGATTTTTATTGATTTCAGCTAGCTCTAGAAATTTTTCATATGTCGCTGTGTAACGCGTCATTTTTGAGAATTCTAGATGGAAAATAACATCAACACATTTGTTCATAAATTCCGTATCATGGGAAATTAAAAGGAACGCATGTGGATATTCTTTTAGGTAATTTGTTAACCATTGAATATGTTCAACATCTAAATAGTTTGTCGGCTCATCTAGTAATAGTACTTCTGGTTGTTCAAGTAATAGTTTTGCAAGTAATACTTTTGTACGCTGTCCACCACTTAATGCAGAAACATCACGGTCTAATCCAATTGCATCAATTCCAAGACCGCGTGCAGCTTCTTCAATTTTAATATCTAGTAAGTAGAAACCACCTGCTTCAAGTGCATCTTGTATTTCTGCCATTTGGTCTAGAAGTTCTTCTAATTCTTCTGGTGTAGCTGTCCCCATTTTCTCTGCAATGATATTGAGTTCTTTTTCTTTTTCAAATAAAGGTAAGAATGCATCTGTTAATACGTCACGAATCGTTCTGCCCGGTCTTAAGATTGTATGCTGGTCTAAATATCCGTAATGTGTACCAGGTGTCCATTCTACGCGTCCCTCATCGTGGATAAGTTGCCCAGTAATAATATTCATAAATGTTGATTTGCCAACGCCGTTTGCGCCGACTAATCCAACATGTTCTCCTGCTAATAAACGCATTGATACGTCTTTAAATAGTGTACGATCACCAAATGTATGACCTAAATTTTCAACTGTTAATAAGCTCATAGTGTCCTCCGTCCATTTCAAAATAGTATCTTGAATCATGATACTAAATTCTCAGAGATAATACCATCCTTTCGAAATGTATATTTTTTCAAGAAATAGGTTGCATATTTTTGGAAAAGGGATATAATGTAATTGAACGGTGGTTAATTAAATTGTGAGGTATGAGAAATGTCGCCAAGAAGAGCAGTTAAACAAGAATTAACGAGAGAAATGATTATGAATGCAGCGAGAGATTTATTTATAAAACAAGGGTATCAGCATACTTCAATGCGTAAAATCGCAGCAGAATTAGGATATAGTCATGGTTCAATTTATTATCATTTTAAAAATAAGGCAGAGCTTTTTTATGCGATGGTTGAACAAGATTTTCAATTTTTAAATAAAAAATTAGATGAAATTAATGCTCTAAATTTAAAACAGGCAGAGCAATTAAAAGCAGTTTTATTTGGATTTATTGAATTCGGTTTACGAAATCAAAGTCATTATGAAATCATGTTCTTGATTAAAGACGATGAATTAAAAGAATGTTTAGCAGATGGGCCAAATGTTAGTTATGAGAAGTTCGCTTCTGTTATATCTTCTTTATGTAAAGGAAATATAAATGTAATGACAGTATGGTCTGTTTTTTTATCATTACACGGATTTGTTGCACATTACTGTGGAAGTGGTCAAACATTTAAAGATGTACAAGAGTTAGCTAAAGCACATGTGGATTTTATTGCAAAATCGCTTCTGATGTAAGTGATTTTCTTTTTGAAATTAATTAAACAGTGGTTAATTAAAGGGGGGATATGATAATGAAAAAGACGTTAGTATTGGGAGCATCTGGATCAATGGGGTATGCAATTACAAAGGAGTTATGTGGGAGAGGGATTGGTGTAGTTGCCTTTTCAAGAAATAAAGAAAAGCTAGAAGATTTGTTTTGCGGGGAAGAAAGAATACAAATAGTAGCAGGAGATGTATTTAAGCAAGAAAATATAGTGGAAGCTGCTAAAGGTGTAGATGTTATATTTCATGCTGTAAATATACCGTATACAGATTGGGAACTAAAGCAACCAAAGTTACTAAAAAATATATTAGAAACGACGAAATATCACGGTGCTAAATTAGCGATGGTAGATAATATTTATGCGTATGGGAGACAAGGAGGAGAGAAGGTTACAGAAGAAACTATAAAAAAACCACACACAAAGAAGGGGAAAATTCGTTTGCAGCTTGAATTGATGGCGAAGCAAGCTGGGGTGCCAGTACTTACTGCTCATTTCCCAGATTTTTATGGGCCAAATGCAGAAAGTACGCTTGTTCATCATACATTGCAAGGTGTTCTTGCAAATAAAATATCTAGCTTTGTCGGGGATAAGAAACTTGCTAGGGAATATATTTTTACACCGGATGGAGCTAAAGCTATTGTCGAACTAGCATTACGTGATGAGGCATATGGACAAAACTGGAACATACCGGGCTCTGGTGTAATTACAGGGGAAGAGATGATCGGGCATATAAGAGAATTAACTGGATATACGAAGCCTATAATGACTGTAAAAAAACGTATGATTGGAATGCTTGGCCTATTTGATAAACAAATGAAGGAATTTTTAGAAATGTTGTATTTGACAGAAGAGCCAGTGGTGTTGAGTGGGGAAAAGTATGAGAGTTATATTGGTGAAGTACCAAAGACATCTTACTATGAGGGACTAAAGGAGACTATTTTGTTTTTGAAAGGGAGAAATTAGATGAAAAAGAAGAGCAAACGATTCTAAAGTTTGCTCTTCTTTTTTCTTCTATTTAAAATAACCTCGAACGATTCCTTTTAAACGATTTGCATGGAATTTACGTTTATCATTCGAAATATTTTGCGTCATGCGGAATGTAGCGGCTGCAACCGCACGTAAAAAGTAAGGGAAGCCATAATGTAAACGAATTACTCTTCCGAAACCGCCGGCATAGGAAGTCGCCCTTTTTAATGATTGCTCATTAATGACTTCTTCTTTTACTGGATGATATACGAATAGGTCTTTTTTAAATAGTCCTGTATATCCATTTTTCATACCGCGCAGCACGAAGTCAGTTTCTTCACCAGCCCCATAAATTGTTCCTGATCCAACACCTAAATCTTCATCAAATGTACCGACATCTTGTACAAATTGTTTTGTAAAGAATAGTGCAAAAGATGGCCCCATAAATCCATATTTATCATTTAAAATAATATTTGTTTCTGGCGCATGTATTAATGATCCTGTTCCTTCAACATTTGTTGTATTTGTTGATATAAACTGAATATCTTTATCGTTATTAAATGTTTCTAGAATGCTGTCAAGTACGTTCGTTTCATAAATACAGTCATCATCTGGAAAAGCAATAATGTCACCATCAGCTACTTTTAAGCCTGCATTACGGGCACGGGATAATCCTTTAATAGGCGTATAAATATAGTTGATTGCGAATTTTTCCTTATAATCTTCAAAGAGATCAGAAATTGGTGTATCGTTTTGGTCAACTACAATAAGCTCGAAGTTTTTATAAGTTTGTTTTTCTAATGATTGTAGTAAATCAATAATATCATCACGTCTGCCGCAAGTGGCCATGATTAGAGAGAATTTCAATTGTAACAGCTCCTTCAAGAGAGTTCATTTGTTCATGTGCAGAAAAAATAGTTCATTTTATATTAAGCTCGTTTAAATCGTGTCTTTATTTTGCTTAATAACAGGAAGAGAATTTCATCTTTCGCTATGAATAGGATAAGTGCATAAGCTAGTCCACATGCTAACATTGTAATGATAACTTGTAGAATTTGTCCTGAAATCACCGTTTTCACTAAGAATGCAATTGGTAAAAATGTCAGTGAATAAAACAGGTATTTTAGCTTTTGCATATCGAATAATGTGTAATTTACTTTTAATTTCTTTTTTATATAAATATATTCCAAGACAACTAACGTACAGTTAGCAATCGTTGTTGTAATAATTGCTGTTGTTGGTGTAAGTACGCGGAAGAATACCAGCGCGAAATTTAATACAAGGTTGATAAAACCGCAAATGAATAAAAAGCGCACTAAAATACTTTCTTTCTTTTTCACGTAAATGATTTGGTTTGATAAAATAGATTCAATTCCTACTGAAATCATATAAAATGCAAAAACCGTTAATGTATCACCAGCGGCAGCATACTCTTTTCCACCATAAATAATAACGGCTCCATGAGCAATAAGCATTAAACCGATAGCAGCTGGGAACAGCGTAATGAAATATACTTTTGAAATTTTATTTAGTAATGATTCATATTCTCCTTCAGTTGCATTTCCTGATAAATAAGAAAGCCTTGGAATTGTAACTTGTACAACACTTAGCATAAGTGTATTAATAATGGTCATAATTTGAAAGGCCATTACATAGAAAGCAACCGTAGCTTCTCCGTTAACTTCTAATATGAAGAGGCGGTCTAATTGTGTATATAGCATATTGGCGTTTGAAAATATAACAACTAATACTAAAGGTTTTAAGTGTGGAACAATTGTTAAGTTAGAAAAATCAAATTTAACTTGACGCTTCACATATATAAAGCTGATGATATGGTTTAAAAACGTCGATAAGGCTAATAAACCAGCAAATTTTTTATAGTCATCCACTCCATGAATTAAAGCGAAAAGAAGCACTACATAAGTAAGTCGAACGATAACAGTTTTCTTCGTAATGAAATCATAATTTTCATGCGCCTCGTTAAACCATTCTACATAAAACAAATTGGAAATAAAATTAAATCCAAAGATGAGTAGTACAGGGAATAAATTCTGGTCACCGTATCCAAGGTAACTAAAGAGTACGAATGCCCCTAGAGCCAGGATGCTTGTTGTAAAGTTAATCACATATAGGCTTGTGAACAATTGTGAAACTTTTTTCTTATCATTTTTAACTAAGCTAATTTCACGTAACCCATATTGATACACACCAAATACAGCAAAAATGAAAAAATAATTAAAAATGGTTTCAGCGGAGCTAACTGTTCCTATTGAAGTTGCCCCAAGTGTTCGATAGGCGTAAGGGCCTACTAAAATGGGGAGAATGATATTAAAGGTATTGAGCAATATTTTATAGAAAATATTTGATACGAGGGATTTTTGCATAATTTCACCTTTCCATACAAATGAAAGTCAAATACAGCACCTTTCATGTGAATCATATTAGTTATTGGAATAGATTCCTTAATGAATCAATTGCTATTTGTAGTTAATAACCACGGGTATAAGTTTACCTCACATAAACTTTGTAAAGCAACTATTGGTGAGGAAGATATGTGAAGTAGATTAGAACGAATTATACGGTTTTTGTAAGAAGGAATGTTTAGATATATATGTGAAAAAAATAGCGAATATAGTGGACCTATATTCGCTAAGAGAGTATTAACCTTTTTGAAAGAAGTTTTAACTTATACACTCCAAGGTTTGCTCAATGTTAATACATCAGCCATTTCTTTACTTTTTGAACGGTTTTCTTTTTTGTTTTGTGCACGTTCTTTTCCTGTTTTGTATAACCAATATTCTTCTTCTGTTTCTGGTAACACTTGAGGTACAGAAGAAGGCTTGCCATCTTTTAATGCCACGAATGTAATGAAGCAAGTAGCAGCAATGCGGCGTTCCCCTTCTAATAAATTTTCTGCAACGACTTTCACAAATACTTCCATAGAGGATTTTCCAGTATAGCAAACGAATGCCTCGTAGCAAACGGAATCCGTTTGGTGAATTGGGGTTAAAAAATCAACAGAATCAATGGAAGCTGTTACACAGTGTTTCCGACTGTGTCTTGCTGCTGCAATAGATGCAATACTGTCGATTTCTGCCAATAGTTTTCCGCCAAATAATGTTTGATGGTTATTTAAATCATTTGGGAAAACACGCGTTGTTTTAATTGCTTTTGATTCTCTCATAAATTTCTTATCCATATAATCGACTCCTATTTATGTTTTCAATCAGAGTGGTATGCCTGTTTACTATATAAAAAAGGTTAGTGTCTCCTATCGGATGCAATTTGTTATTTAGACAATTGAGATTCGATAAAAGGTGTACTTTATTAAAATAGAATAATATTGTATTTCTATTCGTATAACTGAAAGAAAATTTATTTTGTATAGATTGTAGTGTAAAAGAGATTTCGCTTACATTGCAAGTGAAAAAGTAAATGCTATATTTTTGTCATATAAATTTTCTAACTCTCATGTGCCCATTCATGATAGAATCGTTGTGTTATGAATGGAAATAGAGGTGCAATATACATATGAACAACATACAAACAGGGTTTTCATCTTTTTTTAGTAAAATGATTATTGGAACTATGCTTGCTTTTTTTGTTTATTCTTGCTGGAGTGCTTTCGAGGGAAGTAAGCAATTTTTTGGAGGAAGCGCCACGAGTTTAACGATTGTGCTATCAATTTTTGTTATACTACTTTTACTTCTTGCTTCTATTTTGCAATATCGATTTACGGATAAACAGTTTCTCATTTTTCTGATGAGTATGACGGTGCTTGTTAGACTTGGAGCAGTTCTCTTTTTCGATGCTCCAGTTATAGGTGATATGAGAGCGATGTATGAGACCGCAAAACAAGTTGCGCTGGGAAACGGCAATGTAACTCTTGTTAGTCAAATACCTTTCATTATATATGAGTCAGTATTAATTCGCGTGTTTGGTGATGCTACGTTTGTTTTGCAATTGTGTAATATTTTATATTGCGCAGGAACAGTATTTTTCATTTATCGCATTGCGGCAATTGTATTTCAAGAAGAATGCGGTCGAATTGCGGCGGTGTTTTACTCGCTATATTTGCCAAATATTCTTTCCTGTTCATTATTAACAGGAGAATTATTCGCTACATTTTTATTTTATTTTGCAACTTACATATTGCTGTATAAAGGATTGAGCCATTCTTACATGTGGGCATGTGCTGCTATACTATTTGCCCTTAGTAATATGATGTATCCAGTAGGTGTATTTATAATTATTTTAGTAATTGTGTATGTCTTGCTAGTGGAAGTATTTCAAAGTGCAGATAAACAAAATGTATTGTTAAAATTGATCGGGGCTTTGGCGGTATTTTATGTAGCTCATTTCGCCATGAATTATGGAATTCAAGCAATGGGAATAAAGCAGTATGCCATTTCTAACGATACGTATGTGCAATCGGTTTTAGTTGGAGAGCAACGTAATAAACAGGAAACAGTTCAAACAAAAAGTCTGAAAGAACGCCTGAACCAAAAATTAAACGAGTTAGAAATGGAAAGGCTAGCTGCTGTTAGGCCGAGTGCGGATCAGCTGTCTGCAGAAGGAATGAATGGGGTATTGCTAAATGGAGAAAAACTTATCTTTATAGCTGTATATTTATTTATATCGATTGCGCTTTTACATTTTCTTATTCAGAAACAAAAGAGCGAAAGTTATATGTTTCTATTGTTATTTATAGCAGGATATATTGGCATGAAACTTTTAAATAAGGATATGGTATATAGTAATTTAACCATACCAAGTCTATTCATTTTACAAAGTTTAGGTGTCTATATGTTGTTATTCTATTGTCAAAAGTTATTTTTCAAAAAATAAAGCAAAAGCCCTTTGTAGTAGGCTGGTTTTATTCTATATTCTTTTCTATTTAGGCATAAATAAAGAGAATTCGCTTTGAATTCTCTTAATGACTTTTATTGGCCTTCGCATGAGTCTTAAAGAAGACTGGAAAATGCACATTATATATAACAGTGACTACACGTATGATGAACGTTACTAGTAAACAAATATAAAAGGCTAATACGTGTGCACCCATTTCATACGTAATTAGGAAACTAATTGCTCCTAAAATCGAAGCAATGGCATAGATTTCTTTACGGAATACATAGGGAATATCTTGAGCGCAAATATCACGCAAGATCCCTCCACCAATACCTGTAATAACACCCATCGAAACAACTAAGAAGGAAGCATCGACGTGATGTGACATGGCAGCATTTGCACCGATAGCAGTGAAAACACCTAAACCGACAGCATCTGAAAGCATAATGACAACTTGAAGTTTATTAATACGTTCAAAAAACATGCAAGTAAAGAGAGCAGCTAATACGCTGACAAAAAAGTAGATCGGTTGTACAAATGCAACGGGAGGTAGGTTACCAATCATAATATCACGAATAATTCCGCCACCGAGTGCAGTAGCTACAGCTAAACAAAGGACACCGAATAAATCTAGATCTTTCTTTAAACCAACTAATGTACCAGAAATGGCAGCGGCGATAAGGCCGAGAAACGTAAATATTTCGATTAATAACATGGCTCTAATCCCTTTCTCTTAAAGATGTTCCAGAGCAAAATATACACTAAAGTTTTAGAAATAACAATTACTTTTCGTTACATGTAGAAAAAAAGAAAAAATAAGGAAAGAAAGCGTTTGAAAGTACGGAATATGTAACATATAAGAGGATGGTGTGTTACTTTTTACCTGCATAAAGCGGAAGTGAAAATATCAAGTAAAAAACTAAAAAATTATGTTATAATAAATTTTGAGACGAGTTAAGGATTTATTGTAAATGTTATAAAGTGAGATAAGGTTATGATAGTTATGGGGTTCAAGATGTTAGAAAATAATAATTTAAGTAATAAATTTGGAAATTTTTATTGATTTTTATTATGTTACAACCAATTTTAGACTTACTCACGTCATTTTGCATCATGGTTTTGAAAATTGATACTACAATAGGGATTATTACGCGTTTATTTGTAATGGCTCTTGGTGGAATTTATATTCTGCTTCAAGCAAGAGAAAAAGAAAATCGTAAATATATTATATATTTAATAGTAGTCGGAATTGTTTTTGCTGTAGGTTTAGTAAATAATAAATTTGTCAAAAGTCCGATTATGCTAGGCGAAGAAGTTAAATTTATAGCAAAATCGTTATACCCATTAATTATGCTTACTTGTTACATTTTTGTGTTTAAATCATTACGTGAAAAAGCAAATGCATATTCAAAAATGCGTAACTATATTATGTATGCAACATTAATTATCAATATTATAATGGTTATTTCGATTGCGACGGGAACTGATTATAATAGCTATCAATGGTTAAAACTTGGTTCACGTGGTTGGTTCTATGCAGGAAATGAATTAGGGGCTATTTTAGCGGTTACATGCCCAATTGTCGTTCTGTATTCAATTGAAAAAACAACAAGCATAGCGAAAAGCTATTTTTGGATTCCTTCTATTTTAATCATCTTCTCATTATTTGCTGTTGGTACGAAGGTGGGAGTTGGAGCCATTTTTGGTACAATGGCTGTTGCTGTTTTCATGTGCTTTGTTCAGGCATTTTTACAGCGTAAAGATAGAAATAAGAAGTCATATTTGCTAAATGGCATCCTTGCAACGGTGGTTTTTGCTGGAGCACTAGCATATACACCGTTTTCGCCATTTTTAAAAAATATGGGATTTCACGTTCAATTTCTTGAACAGAAAAAAGAAGTGAAAAAGGCAGAAGAAAAGAAAGAAGAAAAGAAACAACATAAACCTCCTGTTACACAAGAGGAAAAAGAAAAAGCAATAGCAAAAGAAAAAGAGATAGAGAAAAAAGAGGAAACACAAGCAATGATCTTCAGTGGACGTGAGATATTTGAGAAAATGTATGAAGATTACTATGCAGAAGCTCCAACATCTCAAAAATTATTCGGTATGGGATACTCCGGTAATTTCAAAGGGAATCCGAAGCTAATTGAAAGAGACTTCCATGATTGGTTCTATACATTTGGAATTGTTGGTTTTGCTCTACTTTTAATCCCATTTCTATACTTTGGTGTGAAAATTCTTCTCGTATTAGTAACTAGATTTAAGGATGTATTTACAGTCAAATACGGATTATTAGCAACCGCACTAGGTTTAGCATTGGGTATCGCATTTATAGCGGGACATGTATTAACGGCGCCTGGGGTAAGTATTTATTTTGCTGTAATCTTTGCATATTTAATCGTTGATTTAGAAATTGAATGATAGAAAAATAAAAGCTAGCGCCACGTTAGCTTTTATTTTTTGTTATAGTAAATGATAAGAGAATTTAAAGATGGAGGAAGAAAGAGATGAAAGTGTTGCATATGAATGCTGGAGCAGAAGAAGGTGGCGGAAAAACTCACATTATTTCACTTTTGTCGCAATTTCCAAAGGATGAAGTTGAACTACTTGTGTTTGAAGAAGGTGCAATGGCTAGAGAAGCAAGAGAGCTTGGAATTAAGGTGCACGTTTTTTCTCAATCATCTCGTTATGACATATCAATTCTTTCTCAAATACGTACGTTTATTCATGAAGGAAACTTTGATATTGTACATACGCATGGCGCGCGCGTGAACTTTTATCTTTCTCTTCTAAAAAGGAAGATACGTGCAAAATGGGTAACAACTGTTCATAGTGATCCAACCCTTGATTTTATGAAGCGTGGTTTAAAAGGTTGGATTTTTACAAAGTTAAATTTACATTCTTATAAAAAGGTTGATTTGTTTTTTGCAATTACGGAACGTTTTAAGAAAAATACTGTAGCACTCGGTGTGCCAAAAGATAAAATTTGTACCGTTTATAACGGGATTGAATATGACGATATTCCAGCAAGACCCTATAACATGAAAGATAAATTTGGCATAGAAGAAGGAGTATTTACAGCGATTCAAGTAGCTCGTCTTCATCCTGTAAAAGGACATAATATTTTATTTGATGCCTTACAAAAACTCACGATTCCTAACATAAAAGTATTATTAGTCGGTGATGGACCGATTGAAGCAGAGTTAAAAGGGGCAGTAAAGCAAAAAAGTTTAGAAGATAAAGTTCTGTTTTTAGGTCACCGTTTGGATGTAAAAGAATTATATGCATCCGCTCATATTAATTTATTAACTTCTTATAGTGAAAGCTTCCCGCTAGTACTGTTAGAAGCTGCAAATCAACGTTTAACGTCTATTACAACAAATGTTGGCGATATGGAGCAGCTGATTATTGATCCTACTTATGGATGGATTGTGCCGACTGGTGATGCAGATGCATTAGCAAGTGCATTAGAGGAAGGCTATAAGAAATGGGTGAATGGTGAATTAGCATTGATGGGTGAACGTTTGTATGAGCATGCTTCTTCTCGTTTCTCATTACGAAACCTATATGAAGATACTCATAAAGCATATAAAAAACTTTTATTGAAATAGAGAGGATTATAATTATGGCAGTACAAACAGTTGATATTTTAGGTGTTCCTTTCTCTACGATGACAATGGAAGAGACAATTCGATATATCATGAAGCAGTTAGAATTAGAACAGACTCATACATTTCAAGTCGTAACGGCAAATCCGGAGATTGTAATGTGTGCGAAAAAAGATCCAAGTTTCCATCAAACACTTTTGAAAACAGATTTAATTACACCAGATGGTATCGGCGTTGTAAAAGCAAGCGGCATGTTAGGCACACCACTAAAAGAGCGTGTAGCAGGTTTTGATTTAATGAGTGATCTATTTGGGACGTTGTCGAAGGGGAATGAATCCGTATCTGTTTTTTTACTGGGAGCAAAACCACATGTTGTGAAAGGTGCTGCTGATCATTTAACCAAAACATATTCAGCTGTATCTATTGTAGGGACACAAGATGGCTACTTTAAACAAGAAGAGGAAGAAGACATTGTTTCTCGTATTCAAGAAGCAAAGCCTGATCTATTACTTGTAGCACTTGGATTCCCAAGACAGGAAAACTTTATTCAAAATAATAAGCATCGCTTGCAAGCGAAGGTAGCCGTTGGTGTAGGTGGTAGTTTAGACGTTTGGGCAGGGGAAGTAAAGCGCGCGCCAAAATGGATTCAAGCTATTTATCTAGAGTGGTTTTACCGTCTATGTAGCAATCCGACACGTTGGCGTCGTCAGCTTGTATTAGCTGAATTTCTAAAAGAAGTAATGCGTTCGAAAAAGTAGCGAAATATCGCTACTTTTTTATTTGTGAAAATTGAACATGCGGTATTCTTCACTAATGGAAGCTTCATTTTACCCCGTTATTTAGGGCAGTAAGACCCACGCCTCAAGATTCGGAGAGAAACGAGGGAGAAACTGCCCGTAAAAGCCCGATTGTTTCAACTAACCATCAGTAAAACCCTACTGATGGAAGTTTCACTTTATGGGAAGATTAAAAAGGAATCTTTAAGTAAGAATAGGGATAAAATTATTTTACTTATGTAATGCACACATGTAAAATGATGTGTAAAGACACCTGTGTAAGGAGGACTTCTTGTGGGGAATGTAAAAGAAATTTCAAAACGCAAGCTTCTTGGAATAGCGGGGCTGGGGTGGTTATTTGATGCAATGGATGTTGGGATGCTATCATTTGTCATCGTGGCACTACAAAAGGAGTGGGGACTAAGTAGTCAAGAGATGGGCTGGATAGGAAGCATCAATTCTATCGGGATGGCTGTCGGGGCACTTGTATTTGGGGTATTAGCAGATAAGATGGGAAGAAAATCGGTCTTTATTATAACGTTATTATTATTTTCTATTGGTAGTGGTTTAACTGCATTAACAACAACATTGACTATGTTTCTCATATTGCGTTTTTTAATCGGTATGGGTCTTGGAGGGGAATTACCAGTCGCTTCGACGCTTGTATCTGAAAGTGTTGAGGCTCATGAACGTGGAAGAATTGTTGTATTACTAGAAAGTTTTTGGGCGGGTGGTTGGTTAATTGCAGCTTTAATTTCTTATTTTGTCATTCCGAACTACGGTTGGCAAATAGCGATGGTATTAAGTGCGATTCCAGCTCTTTATGCGCTATATTTACGATGGAATTTACCGGATTCACCAAGGTTTGAAAGGGTTGAGAAAAAACAATCTGTTATTGCAAATATAAAAGCGGTTTGGTCTGGAGAATACAGAAAAGCAACAATTATGCTATGGGTTTTATGGTTCTGTGTGGTCTTTTCTTATTATGGTATGTTCCTTTGGCTGCCAAGTGTGATGGTGTTAAAAGGATTTAGTTTAATAAAAAGTTTCCAGTACGTGTTAATTATGACTTTGGCACAGCTGCCAGGGTATTTTACTGCTGCATGGTTTATTGAACGCCTCGGCCGTAAATTTGTGTTAGTTACGTATTTAATTGGCACAGCATGTAGTGCTTACGTCTTTGGAGTAGCTGAATCGCTTACGACATTGTTAGTAGCAGGAATGCTATTGTCCTTCTTTAATCTAGGAGCATGGGGTGCGCTATATGCATATACACCTGAGCAGTATCCGACAGTGATTCGCGGTACTGGCGCTGGTATGGCTGCAGCATTTGGTCGGATTGGTGGTATTCTCGGTCCGTTGTTAGTAGGATACCTTGTCGCTTCGCAAACTTCTCTTTCTTTAATCTTTACAATCTTTTGCAGTTCCATTTTAATAGGGGTGCTTGCAGTGGTTGTGCTTGGTCAGGAAACAAAGCAGCGAGAATTGGTATAACAAAGGAAGGGGGTCGAAAAGACTTCCTTCCTTTGTTATTAAGAGAAAGAGTGATATTAGATAGAAAATATGGATAGAAAAAGGGATTATTTCTTACTAAAGCGAATGTATAAAACAAGACATATGGACAAAAGAACTAGGTGGTTGGGCAGATGAAAATTTTACTTATCATGGAAGAGACAGAAAATAGGAATCGATTAATTGAGACGTTTACAGAAAATAAGGGAAATGTAGAGTGCTTTGAGGCAGAAACAGGAATGCAATCTTTACAAGTGGCCAAAAAATATACTCCGGATTTCGTTTTTTTAGACACACAATTAAAGGATGGAACGGGATTTGAATTCTCTAGTTTATTACAACAATTAAGTAGTGATACAAAGTTTATTTTTATTGGTGAAAATATCGAAGAGGCTATAATGGCTTTTCGTTTTCAAGCATTTTATTATTTACTACGACCTTTTCGTACTGAAGATTTGCAATTTCTTTTGCATAGAATAGAGCAAGAAAAAGGAAAGAGTATAAAAAATCATTTGCGCAAACTTCCGATTGAAAGTCATGAAGGAATTACGTATCTTTTCCCAGAGGATATTGTATATGTAAGTAAAAATAAGGAGAATAAAACTGTCTCGATCTATACAACAAATAATCAGTATATTTCAACATATACACTCCAAGAATTGGAAAATAAATTAACTGCATATGATTTTTTGCGCGTTCATAAAAGTTATTTAATAAATGTCATGTATGTTCAGGAACTAAAGCCTTATTATAATGGAACTTATAATCTTTATTTGGAAAGGTATGATGAGCAGCCGATTCCTGTTAGTCGAAATTATGTAAAACGACTTCGAAATAAAATGGAACTATGACAAGTCGTGGGTAAATTTCAACATGTTAACATAAGAATCCTTCATGATAAGGAGGATTTGACTAAAATATTCAGAAAATTTAGTACAATCTCATCTAAGAAGTAGTATAGGAGGGATTGTATGTGAGGACATTTAAGTCAATTTTACTTTGGGGTGTAATCGCAGCATTAGGAGCAGCTGGATTTGGGGTAATTGCTTTATCACAAGGCGAAACGATTAATGCTGTATGGTTATTAGTCGCAGCAGTTTCTGTGTATGCGGTTGCGTATCGTTTTTATAGTAGATTTATTGCACGAAAAGTATTTGAACTAGATAATAATCGGCAAACGCCTGCTGAGACGCTAAACGATGGAAAGGATTATGTTCCGACAAATAAATGGGTATTATTTGGACATCACTTTGCAGCAATTGCTGGAGCGGGACCACTAGTAGGACCAATTTTAGCAGCACAGATGGGATATTTACCAGGGACAATTTGGATTATCGTTGGAGTTGTAATTGCTGGGGCAGTGCAAGATTTTGTTATTTTATTTGCTTCAATGAGACGTAATGGAAAGTCATTAGGTGAAATGATTAAAGATGAGATTGGTCCTGTAACAGGATTGATCGCGATGATTGGTATTTTAGGTATTATGATTATTTTATTAGCAGTATTAGCTTTAGTAGTTGTGAAAGCACTTGTTGGTAGTCCGTGGGGAATGTTTACAATTGCAGCGACAATTCCAATCGCTATTTTAATGGGTGTTTATATGCGTTACATTCGCCCTGGACGCGTTGGAGAAGGATCGGTTATCGGTATTATTTTACTTCTATTATCCCTTGTAGGAGGACAGTATGTAGCTGAGAATCCTACGCTTGCAAGTATGTTTACTTTTAGTGGTGAAACAATTGCAATTATGCTTATTGTATATGGTTTTATTGCGTCGGCATTGCCAGTGTGGATGCTCCTTGCTCCGCGTGATTATTTAAGCACATTTTTAAAGGTTGGTACGATTGTTGGGCTAGCAATTGGCATTTTAATTGTAGCGCCAAACTTACAAATGCCGGCTGTGTCTAAGTTTATTGATGGAACAGGCCCTGTGTTTTCTGGAAACCTATTTCCGTTTTTATTTATTACAATTGCTTGCGGGGCAGTATCAGGATTCCATGCTTTAGTTTCTTCTGGTACTACGCCGAAGATGATTGAAAGAGAAGGGCATGCCCAGCCAATTGGTTACGGAGCAATGTTAATGGAATCGTTCGTTGCAGCGATGGCAATGATTGCGGCTTGTGTATTAACACCAGGAACGTACTTTGCAATTAACAGTCCAGCAGCTCTTATCGGGACAGATGTCTCGCAAGCAGCGCAAGTGATTTCTTCTTGGGGATTTGCAATTACACCAAATGAATTAAAAGAGCTGGCTGTAAACGTTGGTGAACAAACGATATTGTCAAGGACAGGTGGCGCACCAACATTAGCAATTGGAATGGCCTACATCTTTTCACAAGTAATCGGTGGAACTGCGATGATGGCATTTTGGTATCATTTTGCTATTTTATTTGAAGCACTATTTATTTTAACTACAATTGATGCGGGTACACGTGTAGGACGATTTATGATCCAAGATATTTTAGGTCACGTATATAAACCATTTGCCAAAACAGATTCTACACTGGCTAATGTTATTGCAACAACTTTATGTGTGTTAGGATGGGGGTATTTCTTATACCAAGGTGTAGTTGATCCGCTTGGTGGGATTAATACATTATGGCCTCTCTTTGGAATTGCTAACCAAATGCTAGCTGGAATCGCCTTATTACTTGGAACGACGATATTGTTTAAAATGGGGAAAAAGGCGTACGTTTGGGTTACGCTTATCCCAACGGTAGGTTTGCTCATTGTAACGATGACAGCAGGCTATCAAAAATTATTCCATGAGAATCCGAAAATTGGCTTTTTATCGCATGCAAAAGTATTTCAAAATGCTTTAGATGAAGGGAAAATACTAGCACCGGCCAAAAATGTAGCGCAGATGAAGCAAATTATTTTTAATGATTATATCGATGCTGCACTTTGTGGTATTTTCATGTTAGTTGTAATAGCAGTTCTGATTTCGGCCATTCGTATATGGATTAAAGTGTTGCAAAATAAAGCAACCCCATTAAAAGAAGCACCATATATTCCGAGAGATGAAAGTGAGTCGAGAAATTATGCTTAAAAAATTGGGGAAGGTGTGGAAATCGCGAAAGCAATTTATTAGTTTGCTTGTTGGAGTACCAAGTTATGAAACGTATGTTACTCATATGAAACAGCACCACCCAGAAGAACCGATTCTATGTCGAAAACAGTTTTTTGCAGAGGCGCAAGAAGCTAGGTTCAATGCGAAAGGTGGAAAAATATCAAGGTGCTGTTGAAGAGAAAGAGCGATTCGTCGCTCTTTTTTACTTTTTTTGTTGTTTCACGTGGAACAACAAAAAAGTAAACAGTTTTGGGATTAAAGGACAAGTTAAGTTTAGAGTAATAAAAAAACAAGCTATCCAGAGATAGCCTGTTTTTTATTTCTTATACAAGTTCTTTTCCAGCAGAAAATTTACGATATGCACCGTGATGTGTTGGTCCGATGTATTCGTTTAATTTGAAAGAGTGGCGAATCGCAGCTGTGATGAATTCTTTGGCAATTGCTACTGCTTCTTTTACAGATTTACCTTTTGCAAGTTCTGCTGTAATTGCTGCAGAGTATGTACAACCTGCACCGTGTGTATTTGTTGTATCAATTTTCTCTGATTCTAGAAAATCGAATGTTTCTCCATCGTACAATACGTCGATTGCAGTTTCTGTACCTAGTTTGCTACCACCTTTAATTAGCACATATTTTGTACCTAAAGCATGGATTTTTTTCGCAGCTTCTTTCATGTCTTCAAGAGAATTAATTTTTACGCCGCTTAATTGGTATGCTTCAAATAAGTTTGGTGTAACAACTAATGCTTTTGGAACAAGTACATCGCGTAAGCAGTCATTTGTTTCAGGATGCAAAGCTTCATCTGCACCTTTACAAACCATAACTGGGTCTACTACTACATTTTGTAGATTATGCTTTTCAATTGTTTCAGCAACCATTTCAATGATTTCAACAGATCCAAGCATACCCGTTTTTAAAGCGTCAACACCAACACCTTCAATTGTTGTTTCTAATTGTGGTTTGAGTGTAGAAGCTGGAATAGGAAATACGTTATGTGCCCAGCCGTTATGCGGATCCATCGTTACGATTGTTGTAAGAGACGTCATTCCGTATACGCCAAGTTCTTGGAACGTTTTTAAATCCGCTTGTATACCAGCGCCCCCGCTTGTGTCAGAACCAGCGATTGTAAGTGCTTTGTTTAATGTCATTGTGAAAGCCCCCTCAAGTGATATAATGAAAACTACATTTTTATCCATTATATCAATGTTGTGAATAAGTACAAAGTGAAAAAGTTACTTGTTTGAGAATACATTGAATTTGGTACAATGAGAAAAGAAAATATTGTATGTAGGAGACAATTTATGTTTCAAGAGAACCGTATAAATGAATTAGCTATATTAAAAGAGATTGCAGAAACATTAAATACATCTAATGATACATATCATGTGTTGCAAGCGGTATTAGAGAAATTGCTGCATGTAACAGGATTAACAACAGGGTGGATTTTTCTTGCTGATGAAAATGGCAGGTATACAAAATTAATTGATTATCATTTACCGGCAGCGCTTTCCTTTCAAAATAAAAGGCCAATGTGTGAAGGAGAATGCTGGTGTTTACGCCGTTTTGTAGAGGGGAAATTAGAGCGAGCGGTTAATATTATTGAATGTAAAAGAATTAATAATGCGATTGAAAATAATTGGGGTGACACAGAAGGGATTCTTCATCATGCAACTGTCCCATTAAAAGCTGGTGGAGAAGAGTTTGGTGTACTAAATGTAGCGAGTCCAGGAAAAACACATTTTTCTGAAGAAGAATTGATGTTATTACAATCTGTTGCCTTGCAAATTGGAACAGCTTTAAAACGCACGAAATTATATGAAAATGAAAAGAAACGTGCTCATTATTATGTGAAACTAGAGCGTTTTATTCAGGAACTAAGAAAGATTCATAAGTTAAATACATTGTCAGAAGAAGTTGTAAAACAAGTGGGAGATGTATTTCTATGGGAACAAGTTGCGTTTTTTATACGAGAAGAGAAGAAATTATCCATGCGAGCTTTCCGTAAGAAGCATACATTGAAAGAAGATTCGGGTTTAGAAAGGGCGGCAAAGGAAGCGTTAGAAAAGAACCGACCTATTTTAATGAAAAGACAAGTTGGAAATAGTGTTCATCCTAACGGTTCTATTATTGCAGCTCCAATACATATTCGAAATCATGTGTTTGGTGTTTTATGTGTGAGTTCAAACAAGGGTGAGTTTGATACAAATGCTGTAGATGTTCTTCAAGCGTTAACGAATCACATTTCATTAATGATTGAGAACTTACGATTAAATGAACAGCGCCGCGAGCTTGTCAGAATGGAAGAACGTAACCGTTTGGCCAGGGATTTACACGATTCAGTTTCACAAAAACTATTTTCATTAACCTTCATGACAAAGGGAGCAGAAGCTGTTTTGAAGGGACAAAATGAGAGAGTGGATCAGTCTCTTCATGAGATGAGGGAGTTAGCGCAAGGGGCTTTAAAAGAAATGCGGACACTTATTTGGCAGCTTCGGCCAGCGGGATTAGAAAAGGGGTTACTACCAGCCTTAAAGCAATATGGTGAAAACTTAGGTTTAAAGATTCGTGAGCAAGTTAAAGGTGTGCGTGAGTTACCGCGTGTAGTGGAAGAAACATTATGGCGAATTGGACAAGAGGCTTTAAATAATGTGAGTAAGCATGCGGAGGTAATAGAGGCGACAATTTATTTGAAAGTAACAGAGAAAGAAGTGTCCTTAGAGGTAGTTGATTATGGCACTGGTTTTATAGAAAAGAATATAAAAGAGAAAAAATCGCTCGGTATGACAACAATGCGTGAACGCGCAGAGTTAATTGGCGGATGGATTACGATTGTAAGTGAGAAAAAGCGAACAAGTATAAAAGTTATCGTCCCATTATAATGCGATGTGAAAATGAGGGGAATTTGTGAAGATAAGAGTATTATTAGTTGACGATCATACAGTTGTTTTAAAAGGATTAGCATTCTTTTTAAGCACACAAGAAGATCTCGAATTGGTTGGAGAGGCGAATAATGGGAAAGAAGCGTTGGCAAAGGTTCAAGAAGTACAGCCAGATATAGTTTTGATGGACCTATATATGCCAGAGATGGATGGGATTGAAGCGACCGCATACATCAAAAAGGAATATCCAAATGTAAAAGTGCTCGTATTAACTAGTTTTTCGGACCAAGCACATGTTTTACCAGCTTTAAAAGCTGGGGCAAGTGGGTATATTTTAAAAGATGTCGAGCCTGATCAACTTGTGGAAGCCATTCGTAGTGCATATAAAGGAAATATTCAACTTCATCCTGATATAGCAAGTGCACTTCTTTCTCAAACGTTGCCACAAGAAGAGAAACAGGAGCCATCAAATATTCATGTAGATGTACTAACGGCAAGGGAGAATGAAGTATTGCAGCTCTTGGCAAAAGGGATGAGCAATAAGGAAACTGCAGCTGTTTTAGTTATTACCGAAAAAACAGTAAAAGCTCATGTAAGTAGTATTTTAAGCAAATTAAATCTATCGGATCGTACACAAGCAGCTTTATATGCAGTGAAAAGTGGAATCGTATAAGACAAAAGTCGTAGGACTTAGTTCGCCTTTAGGAGGCGGACTTTTTTTATGGAAAGATACGTCTATGTGAGGAAGAAATTGTTGGAATGAGGGGATAGAATATATTTGTAAGCAACAACAATTACAAGGGATTGTCCCTTTTTAGTAGGTAAATAATAAACAGCGCAAGGCAAGCAATAGGAGGAAAAGAAACATGACAACAGTTTTATTCGTAAAAGCTAACAACCGCCCAGCGGACCAAGCAGTTAGTGTGAAATTATATGAAGCATTTTTAGCAAGCTATAAAGAATCACATCCAAATGATACAGTAGTAGAACTTGATTTATACAAAGAGGAATTACCATATGTAGGTGTAGATATGATTAACGGTACATTTAAAGTTGGTAAAGGCTTTGACTTAACAGCAGAAGAAGCAAAAGCAGTAGCTGTTGCTAATAAATATTTAGATCAATTCCTTGCAGCTGATAAAGTAGTATTTGGTTTTCCATTATGGAACTTAACAATTCCAGCTGTACTGCACACATATATCGATTACCTAAACCGTGCTGGTAAAACATTCAAATATACACCAGAAGGTCCAGTAGGTCTTATTGGAGATAAGAAAATCGCATTGTTAAATGCACGCGGTGGTGTATATTCTGAAGGGCCAGCAGCTGGCGTAGAAATGGCTGTTAAATATGTAGCAAGCATGATGGGCTTCTTCGGTGTAACGAATATGGAAATAGTTATTATTGAAGGTCATAATCAATTCCCAGATAAAGCAGAAGCAATTATTGCAGAAGGCCTTGAAAAAGCTGCTAAAGTAGCAAGCACATTCTAATTGACAAAATAATCGTCACTCAATATGCAGTACCAACACTTTTATCCCGCATTAACGGACAGTAAGACTCCCACCTCAGAATTCGGCAAAAGCAAAGAAGTTAGGTGGGAGTCTTACTGTCCGTAAAAGCCCGATTGGTTCAACTAATAATCAGTGGGGGATGAAGAAAACCCCCACTGATTAAAGTTTCACTTTATAGCGATGGTACTGCTTTTTATTTGTTTATTTTACTATTCGATATTCGCGCTAGCCACTTGTTTATTCTCACTATTGTTAGGGAGTGGAAATAAATTTCCAATCATTGCAGCTCCAAGCATCGGTAATAATAAATTGATTGGGAAAAACATAAGTAATAGCACTGTAATAGCGATTGGTTTTCGTAATGCGTAGCTTGAAATGGCTGTTGTTACGATTGCTACAGAGGCAATTGGGTCTACTGGTATGACAGTGGCCATAGCATATCCAATACTTGCGCCAGCAAATATAATCGGAAAAATGTGTCCTCCACGCCAACCTGTATTTAAACAAACTGCCGTTATACATAATTTTAAAACCCCTGAAAGAAATAGCAACCCAAATGATAATTCTGTCCACTCATTCACTAAGTCTTTTAATTGGTGTTCTCCTGAAAACATAGTATATGGGAGGTAAGTTCCGGCAATCCCTAAAAGAATACCGCCAATAATTCCTAATGTTACCTTATATTCTTGAAAAGGATGTACTACTTTTTCTAATGCATGTTCTACCTTGAAATAAAAATAGCCTACGCTAGCACCTATACAAGCAAGAGGTAGAAAGGCAACCCATTCATGAAGCCTAAAAGATCCTTCTCCAAAATTAACAATAAAAGATCCTCGATTATCAAATTTACTAAGCAATAAATAAACAGAAAAACCAGCCAAAGTAGTAGCGACATATACGATAGCCTTTTTCCCCTTGGAAACTTCAGCGAGTCGTTCATTCTCATTTTCACTTGGAGCTAAGTAACCGAATAACGGTGCATTAAAAATAACACTTAAAGTAGCGCCAATCCCAATTTCTGTTAGTCCTTGCATTCCTTTTACAGCAAAATGAAAGCGATCGCCAACCCATGTACAAAGCCCACCTATAATCCCAACCAGTGCTGCTTCGGGTCCTAAGCTTGCCCCAAATACTAAAACAATAATAGCTGTTAATGTAGCTTGATGTACAAAACGGTACTCAATCCTACCTGTTTGCTTATATTCAGCCATTACCTCTGGCATTAAACGTGGGTATGTACCAAAGTATTTTTGTGACAGTCCAATAAGAATACCACCGATCGTTGTCACACAAATTGTGTAATAAGATGGTAATGTGAACTCTTTAGGTAAATATTCCCAAACGAAATGAATTCCAGCATTGGTGACAACTAAAAATAACCAGACTGTGGCACCAACGATAGAACCTAGAAATATACCGTACACGATGAGTAAATAGTGCATATTTCTCCTAATAGTCAATTTTTATGCCTCCTCTATTTATACGTTATTATGAAAATTTAGGGATTCTGATACGAAAATAATTGAGTAAGTAATTGAATATGCATATTATCTTTTTAAAGGAGTTACTTATTCAACATATATTATAAACATCATTAGTATTATTTCTTCTGAAGAAGCAAAATACAAGTGATGTTTAAAGCTTTTGATCTCATCGAGATGATAATGCTCGTGTCATGTGCTGAAATAAATATAAATTGTCTAAAATACTATTGTAATCTCTACGAGAATTGTATACTAGTATGAGTTAAAATACGCATTATATTTAGGAGGTTTCTTGTTTGATTCGTGAGTTGAAAGGACAAGCGCTTGATGAGCTTGATGAAAAATGGGGATTAGCAGTAGGAGTTACATTGTTCTTTATATTCCCTTTCGTATGGTCTTGGGGCTGGAGCAAAGTAATAGAATCGTTTATGATAGATATTATTGTAATATTAATGATTGGGCCCTTAACTTTAGGTGCTTACTATCTTGCCTTAAATATAGTTCGTGACAAGACAGTTGGAATTGGGCAATTATTTAAATGGTGTAAAGAGGTAAATAAACTTATTAAATCAATTTTAATATATTTACTAATGGATATCTATATTCTTTTATGGACATTGCTATTTATTATTCCAGGAATTGTTAAATCTTTCTCTTACACTATGACTTTCTTTATTTTAAATGACCATCCGGAATTTAAAATGAACCAAGCTATTACTGAAAGTCGCCGTATGATGAACGGATATAAGATGGATTATTTCTTAATATGTTTAAGCTTTATTGGCTGGTTTATATTAAGCATCGTAACTTTAGGAATCGGTTTCTTATGGTTGATTCCATATTTTTATACTACGAAAGCGGCATTTTATGAAAAAGTTTCACAAGACTATTATAAAGGAAAATCTTATGTGTAAAAACAACAAAGCATAAATGTTAATGGTTCATGCTTGCTGTTCTTTATAAGCATTTTATAAATTGTTATACCATTGAACGACTTGTGACCTCTTACTTTAACGATTGTGTTATGGTATATGATCTATATATCACTTACAGTAGGTGCTTTACACGCAAAATAAGCAAACATTTCATAAATACGAAAATGGCCAAGGGTTCTTTCAAAAAATCCTTGGCCCTTAATTTTTTTAGAATATCACGTGCATGATATCAAGCAGTAGGCTTACCAAATTACCACTATAGAATCTTACAAAACTGTCATGTTGTTGTAAGGTTGAACGATAGTAAAAGAATAGATTTCCCTACATAATAAAGGTATAACAACAAACACAATTTCATGAGGTGATACATATGAATGGAAATAAAGTTTTATCTTCTTTTTCGTACTGGAGTGTTCTTTTTGCCCCTGTCTTATTCCCGCTAATTGTTTGGATTCTCGGAGATCATGAAACAAAAGGTCATGCGAAACGAGCTCTATGGACACATCTTATTCCGGGAATTACTACTTTTATAGGAATTGTAGTATTGGGAATTATGGATGTCGGTTTTAAGCAACCAGGTACAACAATGGCTATTGGCGCAATGATTATGGTATGTATTTGCGGCCTAATTAGTTTATACTTCTTTATTTGGAATATTGTAAAAGGGATTCGAGTAATTAGAGCATAACCTCTAGGGTATCTACTATTCTTCGTATTCATCATTGTAATTCTTATTTAAGCTTAGCTTGATGACGAGGGGCTATTTCCCTTGGTTCCTTGAATTTTAATTTTTATAATAAACAGTTAAACAGTTAATAAAATCTTTTATAAATATTCAGAAAAATAATTGACATTAGGAAATTATTGCTATAAAATCAACGTTAATTGCATAGTCTTATCAAGAAAAGGTGGAGGGACAGGCCCTATGAAACCTTGGCAACAGCCGAATAACGGAATTGTGCCAAATCCTGCAGGTAATAAACCCTGAGAGATAAGAAAGAGACTTTAGAGCGTGTTTTCAAACTGCTTCTTTCTTGTTCGGGAAAGAAGCAGTTTTTTTATTTTTTATAAAAGAAAGGAGTATGAGAGATGGGAGAATCATGGGGAAAAGGAACCATTTGTGTGCAAGGTGGTTATACACCGAAGAATGGTGAACCACGTGTTTTGCCGCTCTATCAAAGTACGACGTATAAATACGATACGTCCGATGATTTAGCAGCGCTCTTTAATTTAGAGGCAGAAGGCTATATTTACACGCGTATTGGGAATCCGACACTAGCAGCATTTGAACAAAAGTTATCAGAGCTCGAAGGTGGAGCCGGAGCTGTTGCGACAGCTTCTGGTCAAGCGGCCATTATGCTTGCGGTTTTAAATATTTGTAGTAGTGGTGATCATTTGCTTTGTTCTTCAACCGTTTATGGGGGAACTTTTAACTTATTTGGGGTAAGTCTACGTAAATTGGGAATTGATGTTACCTTCTTTAATCCAAACTCATCTGCTGATGAGATTGTGGCACTTGCAAATGATAAAACAAAGCTGATTTATGCAGAATCTCTTGGAAATCCAGCAATGAATGTTTTAAATTTTAAAGAGTTTTCGAAAGCGGCAAAGGGACTAGAAGTACCTTTTATTGTGGACAATACTTTGGCGACACCATATTTGTGCCAAGCGTTTGAACATGGGGCAAATATCGTTGTTCATTCTACAACAAAATATATTGATGGTCATGCAAGCTCATTAGGCGGGATTGTTATAGATGGTGGAAATTTTGATTGGACAAATGGAAAATATCCAGAGCTTGTTGAACCAGACCCAAGTTATAACGGTGTAAGTTATGTGCAGAACTTTGGCCAGGCAGCATATATTGTGAAAGCTCGTGTTCAATTATTAAGAGACTACGGAAACTGTATGAGCCCATTCAATGCGTATATTAGCAATATTGGTTTAGAAACATTGCATTTACGAATGGAGCGTCATAGTGAAAATGCTCTTGCAGTTGCGAAGTGGCTTGCTAATCATGATCGTATTGAATGGGTGAATTATCCGGGATTAGAAAGTAATGAGAATTATCCCCTAGTACAAAGGTATTTAGCAAAAGGTGCAAGTGGTGTTTTAACATTCGGAATTAAAGGCGGATTAGAATCTGCGAAAGAGTTTATTGCAAATGTGAAGTTAGCAACGCTTGTGACGCACGTAGCGGATGCAAGAACATGTGTGATTCATCCCGCTAGTACAACGCACAGACAGTTAAATAAAGAAGAGCAGCGTTTAGCAGGTGTTACATCTGATCTAATTCGCTTATCAGTCGGTATCGAAGATGTTTCTGATATTATTGCGGACCTAGAGAAAGCATTAGTTGGAGGCAAAGCGCATGCCAATCATTGTTGATAAAGATTTACCTGCTCGTAAAGTATTGCAAAAAGAGAATATTTTTGTAATGACAAAAGAGCGAGCGGAAACACAAGATATACGTGCTTTAAAAATTGCAATTTTGAACTTAATGCCAACAAAACAGGAAACAGAAGCACAGTTGCTCCGGTTACTCGGTAATACACCACTTCAATTAGATGTGCATTTGCTTCATATGGAGTCTCATATATCTCTTAATGTAACGCAGGATCATTTAACGAGTTTTTATAAAACATTTCGTGATATTGAGGGAGAAAAATTTGATGGCCTCATTATTACAGGGGCGCCGGTTGAAACACTTCCTTTTGAAGATGTAGATTATTGGGAGGAACTTGGACGTATAATGGAATATTCAAAAACGAATGTGACATCCACATTGCATATTTGTTGGGGGGCACAAGCTGGTTTGTATTATCACTATGGAATTCCGAAATACCCGCTTAAAGAAAAAATGTTTGGTGTATTTGAACATGAAGTACATGAGCAGCATGTGAAATTATTGCAAGGATTCGATGAACTTTTTTTTGCACCGCATTCACGTCATACGGAAGTGCGTGCATCTGATATTGAAAAAGTACAAGAATTGACTTTACTAGCAACATCAGAAGAAGCGGGTGTCCACCTTGTTATGGAGCAAGAGGGGAAGCATGTTTTTGCTCTTGGTCATAGTGAATACAGCTGCTATACGTTAAAAGAGGAATATGAACGTGATAAACAGAAAGGTCTAGATATTAAGGTCCCCCAAAACTATTTTAAACATAATAATCCATCTGAAGAGCCAATCATAAGATGGCGGAGTCATGGAAACTTATTATTTTCAAATTGGTTAAATTATTATGTGTATCAAGAAACCCCTTATATTTTATAAGATGGTAATTATATAACACGTGGCAACGTTTTCTTTGTAAGGATCATCCTTTATTTTTCTAAATATTCAAAATACATTGTTTTTCAGAATTTTAACTTATATAATGGCATCTAAATACAATTCTTTAGAGGGGTGGACAGTATCATGAATGAAATTCAAGTGGGCTTATTAGGCCTTGGAACAGTTGGCAGCGGTGTGGTTCGTATTATTACGGATCATCAAGATCGGTTGATGCATCAAGTCGGTTGCCCAGTGAAAGTAACAAAAGTACTAGTGCAAAATATTGAAAAAGAGAGAGAGGTCCAAGTGTCCTCTACTTTATTAACGAAAAATGCAAATGAAATTATAGATAATCCTGATATTGATGTTGTCATTGAGGTGATGGGCGGCATAGAGGAAGCGAAAGATTATATTTTAAAAGCTTTGAAAAATGGTAAACATGTTGTTACTGCTAATAAAGATTTAATGGCATTGCACGGAGCAGAACTTTTGACGGTGGCAAAAGAAAATCAAGCTGATTTATTTTACGAGGCGAGTGTTGCCGGAGGGATTCCGATTCTGCGCAGCATCGTAGAAGGACTTTCTTCAGATCTTATTACGAAAGTGATGGGAATCGTGAACGGAACAACAAACTTTATTCTGACAAAAATGTCTGACGAAGGGAGAGCATACGACGACGTGTTAAAAGAAGCGCAGCAACTTGGATTTGCGGAAGCAGATCCAACATCAGACGTTGAAGGTTTAGATGCCGCAAGGAAAATGACGATTTTAGCTACTCTAGGTTTTTCTACAAATGTGGAGCTTGGCGATGTGAAGGTGAAAGGAATTACTTCTATTACTGAGGAAGATATCGCATATAGTAAAAGCTTAGGCTATACAATTAAATTGATTGGACTCGCGAAGCGTGATGGTGAAAAACTGGAGGTAACAGTTGAACCAACATTACTTCCGAATACACACCCTCTTGCAGCTGTACAAAATGAATATAACGCCGTATATGTGTATGGTGAAGCGGTAGGAGAAACAATGTTTTATGGGCCTGGTGCAGGAAGTTTACCAACAGCGACAGCGGTTGTTTCTGACTTAGTCGCGGTAATGCAAAATGTACGCCTTGGTGTAACTGGGAATAGTGCAGTTTCTCCGCAGTATGAGAAGGTATTAAAAGAGCCAAATGAAACTTTTGTGAAAAAGTTTTTACGCCTACATGTAAAAGATGAAATTGGTGTGTTTGCAAAAATCACATCTTTATTCTCCGAACGAGGTGTTAGCTTTGAAAAAATTATTCAAATGCCACTTGGTGAGAAAGGAAAGGCTGAGATTGTTATCGTAACGCATCGTGCATCACTTGCAGACTATGAATATATTTTACATACACTGGGCACATACGAAGAAATAGATTGTGTAAAAGCAAACTATCGAATCGAAGGAGATGCTAAGTAATGTGGAAAGGTTTGCTTGCTGAGTATGAGGAGTTTTTGCCTATTACGGAAAGGACACCTCCCTTAACATTGCATGAAGGTAATACACCGCTTATTTTACTAGAAAACCTTTCAAAGCGGTGGAGCGTAACAATTTACGGGAAAATAGAAGGAGCAAATCCAAGCGGATCTTTTAAGGATCGCGATATGGTAATGGCGGTAGCAAAGGCAAAAGAGGCGGGGAGCGGAGCGATTATCTGTGCATCTACAGGTAATACGTCTTCATCTGCAGCGGCGATTGTGCACGGGCATAAAATTGAAGAGCCAGAAACAATCGCAACAGCAATTCGAATTGGGAATCCGGCAAGTTGGGAGCAAGCTGTCCTAGCTGCAGAACAATCTCGGGGTAAAATTGACGAAGTAACAGATCGTGAAATTCTTGAGTCATATGAATGGCTAGCGAAGTACGAAGGAATCTTTGCAGAACCTGCTTCATGCGCTTCTCTTGCAGGTGTTTATAAACAATTGCAAAGCGGGGAAATTGCAAAAGGAAGCCAAATTGTAGCGGTATTAACAGGTAACGGTTTGAAAGATCCAAATATCGCTATTGATACGAAGAAAATTCAGCCGATTGTATTACCAAATGATGAGAAGGTTGTTTTTGATTATATTCAGGAAGCTGTCTTTCAGTGAAATAGATGAAGCCTATTGAGCATGATGCTCAATAGGCTTTTTTATGTTAAGGACCTTTGTACCAATCTGAATAAATGCTTGAATAATCCAGCCTGTTGTAAAGGAAAGGATAATTGTTCCGAAGTAAATAGGCCCATCTAACAAGAAACTGAGTGTCAAAAATAACAAGGCTAATGAAATTTCTGTTCTGCGAAACGTCCATTTCTTCTTTTCAGCCATAGTTAAGACAAATGCTTCTTGCGGTGCAGCACAAAGCTGTGTTGATACATAAATACCAATTCCAGCGCCTACAAATAGATTTCCGCATATAAGTGTTATATATTTTGGAAGAGAGCGGATAGAATTCATAATGGCATCGATAGAACCAATCCAATCAACAAAAACAGAAATAAGGACCATAGTAACAATTGTTCCGACTGTAATATGCTTTTTATTTAGAAAGAGCACAATAAGCGTAAAAGCAAAGTTAATCATAAAAATCCAAAAGCCAATACTGATTCCAAAATTTTGATATAGGGCAATAAAAAATGAATCATAAGGGCTAAGGCCAAATGAAGTAATAGTTGTCATCATATTAATTCCAAGAGATAGGATGAGTAGTCCGCTAATAAAAAATATATAGTCTAGTTTTAGAGGTATCATATGTTTCAAATCCTTTCTGAATGTATTTGCTAGGAAAGGATATATTGTGGAAAGCTTACCAGGTCAAGAGAATTTTTTGATGAGGTTCATGTAAATGATGGGAAGGGGAGGAAATAAGATGACAAATATAAAAAAAATCGCTGAAATTGCTGGTGTATCAGTATCAACGGTTTCACGAGTATTAAATAATCATCCGTATGTAAGTGATAAAAAGAGAAAAGAAATTTTAGCAATTATTGAAGAACTAAATTATACCCAAAATGTAAATGCAATTCATCTAGTAAGAGGGAAAACGAATGTGATAGGTGTTCTTTTACCGCATGTAAATGACCAATATTACAGTGCAATCATTAAGGGGGTTTCTAAAGAAACGGCCAAAAAAAATTATAATATGATGCTCTGTCAGACGAACTATAGTGCTGAAAAAGAACTTAAAATTTTACATATGTTAAAAATGAAGAAGCTTGATGGTGTAATTATATGTTCCAGAATGAATGATCGTGAAACAATAGAAGAATATACGAGGTTCGGTCCAATTGTAACATGTGAAGAAATAGAATCTGAATGTATTTCTAGCGTACATATTGATCACTATAAGATATTTTCACAGGGGATGAAATATGTAATAGAAAATGGGCACACTCACATTGGATATTGTATTGGCAGAAGTAATAGTGTAAATAGTCAAAAGCGAAAGCAAGCTTATAATGAAGCATTACAAGAAATCTCCATTAGGCCACGGGATGAATGGGAGTTTTCAGAGCGATTTACAGTAGAGGATGGGCGTGAAGTGATAAGGGCATGGATTAACATGTCTGTGAAACCAACGGCATTTCTCGTTTCTTGTAACCCGATTGCGGCAGGTATGGTAACGGAAGCGAAGAAACATGGGATTCGTATTCCTGAAGATCTTGTGATTATTGGATGCGATGATCAAGAGGTGGCTGATGTATTAGGAATTACAACAATTGCTCATTCTAGTAAAGCAGTTGGTGCAAAAGCTTTTGAAATACTATATGAGAAGATAAAGGATGAAAAAATAGATGTGAAGAATATTGAACTTTTTCCGCAATTAACTATTCGTGAAACGACATAATATATATGGATACAAAATAAAAAAACGACATGAAATCTTTCTTTTTTAGGGGGAAGAGAGCATCCGATCATGCATAGAAGCGGTCAGGCCCTTTTTTAGCCCCATGCCAAGTGAAAACAAAAAGAGAAAATGAGTGCAGGTCTCCTTTTGTTTTCATAGCCACGAATTATATGTCGGAAAATCAATAGGGATATATAGAAGAGATGAAAATCGCTTTTCAAATGGGCGTTTGGTATAATATGGGCAATCTACCAGGCTAAAAGGGGTTTTGACATGAGAGCAAAATTGGTAAAAGGAATTTTACTCATTACAATTGCATCTTTTTGTTTATTTGCATATGGCTTTATTTCGGGGATTAATGATGTATTAAATCCGAAGGCTTCAAAGGTAACTACGAAAACAGAACAAAAACAAGTACAAGGGAAACAAAACCCAAAAACATTACAAGTAGTCAGCTTAGGAGATTCTTTAACACGAGGTGTTGGTGATAAAGAAGGGATTGGCTATGTTGGAAGGATGAAGAATGGTCTGCAAAAGGATTACAAACAAAAGGTTGCGTTAACGAACTTAGCAGTGAGTGGTGCAAAGATGCCAGATTTGTTGAGGCAAATAGAGAGCAGCGGTGCTCAGTATTCCATCAAACAGGCAGATTTAATTGTTTTAACCATTGGAGGAAATGATTTATTTCCAGGCTGGGAATCACTTGAGAAGATAGATTTAGAGACATACCGTCCTGATACGCAAACGTTTCAAAATCAGGCGAAGCAAATTTTAGCCGAAATTCGAAAGTTAAACCAAGATAGTCCGATTTTTTGGCTTGGATTGTATAATCCATTTGAGGATGTAGAGGATTTAAAAGGTTCTTCATCGATTGTTGTAGATTGGAACGCATCTTTAGGGAAATTAGCAATAGATAATAAGGATGTATATATTACGCCAACGTTCGATCTGTTTCAAAATCGCGGGAAAGAATTATTGTACTCAGATCATTTCCATCCGAATGAAACAGGCTACTCATATATGGCGGATCGCTTATTACAAAATGTTGTAAGTAAGCTGAAGCTAAATGAAGGAGGAACGAAATGACGACGATACTTTCAGTACGAAATGTGAAAAAGGTCATTGGGAAAAAGCCGCTTGTCGAAAACATTTCGTTTGATGTGAAGCAAGGAGAAGTGTTTGGATTTTTAGGTCCAAATGGGGCTGGGAAAACGACGACCATTCGGATGCTAGTAGGGCTTATTAAGGCAACTGAAGGTGAGATTACGATTGGTGGCTATAATATTAAAGAGGATTTTCAGAGGGCGATGCGGCAAATTGGTAGTATCGTTGAAAATCCAGAACTTTATACATATTTAACCGGGTGGGAAAATTTAAAGCAATTTGCACGTATGCTTGGCGGTATATCAGATGAACGTATTTTAGAAATTGCGAAAATGGTTCATTTGGACGAACGTATTCACGATAAAGTGAAAACTTATTCTCTTGGTATGAAACAACGCCTTGGAATCGCGCAGGCTCTTCTTGGAAATCCGAAACTGCTTATATTGGATGAGCCGACAAATGGCCTAGATCCAGCTGGTATAAGAGAGATGCGAGAGTTTATACATAAGCTTGTGAAAGAAGAAAATATGAGTGTCTTTATTTCGAGTCACTTACTAAGTGAAGTGCAAATGATATGCGATCGCGTTGCTATTATTCATAAAGGAAAAATGATTACGGTTGCACCGATTGAAGAGTTAATTAAAACCGCGAGTGATCGTGTTGAATGGATTGTTACACCGATTTCTCGAGCACTAGAAATTTTAAAAACTTCAAAAGAAGTCAGAGAAATTAGCATTGATAATGAACGTTTATTGTGCCGAATGGATATTGCAACAATTAGTGATTGGAATAAACGTTTTGTAGAAAACGGAATAGATGTACATAGCGTGAAGGAGCTTGTATTTACGCTAGAAGACTTATTTATTGAACTCACAAGGAGTGAGCAACATGCGTGAATTTGCGAATCTTGTTTTAAATGAATCAGAAAAAATTTATCGAAAGAAACGTATTTTTGTCGTTATGCTCATATTGGCAATTTTAATTCCTTTGTTTGTTTATGCACAGTATCGTGAAGTACAGACAACGCAAAAGCGCCTTGGTACGAGTGATTGGAAAGTAGCACTTCAGCAGCAAATTGTTGACTCGCAAAATCGTTTAAATAATTCTAGATTACCAGAAGAATGGCGGGATTGGCTGAAAGTACGAGTGGAGCAGCAACAATATTATTTAGACCATGATATTAATCCAACAGCGCCAGGAGCACCAACATTTGTACGAGCATTCATTGAACAAGGAATTACATTGTTTATTCCGCTGCTTGTAATGATTGTTGCAATTGATATTGTATCGGGAGAACGAAGTGATGGAACGATGAAAATGCTTCTCACGCGGCCGATTCGGCGTTGGAAAATTCTCCTTAGTAAATACGTGACCATGTTGCTATTTATCTCACTTATATTGCTTTTAGTAGGGATTTTTTCTTATGTATTATCGGGCGTTGTTTTCGGATATACTGGATGGAATTTGCCGACATTGACAGGGTTTGGAATTGATAAAGAAACATTGAATACAAATTTTGTCCATCTCATTCCGCAGTGGCAATATATTTTAATGGCATATGGATTAGCATGGTTTGTTGCAATTGTTGTGGGAACAATATCTTTTATGGTCTCTGTATTAATTCGTAATACACCAGCTGGTATGGGGATCATGCTGGCAGCATTAATTGCAGGTGGTATCTTAAGTTCCTTTGCAACGTCTTGGGAAGGAGCGAAATACATTTTTAGCGTGAATTTAACACTGACAGATTACTTATCAGGGAAGTTACCGCCATTGCAAGGTCTATCGATGAGCTTTTCATTAATGAATTTAACAGTTTGGGCCGTAGCTTCTTTGGTCATTTCATTTGTCGTATTTACGAAGCAAGACATGGTCAATTAAGTGGATAGGAAGTGAAGAGATGGAGCATATTTTAAAGAATGATTGGGAACCGTTACTCGCAACAGAATTCGAGAAACCATACTATCAAAAACTAAGACAGTTTCTAAAAGAAGAATATAGTGCCCATGTAATATATCCGAATGCCAATGATATTTTTAGTGCATTGCATTATACAAGTTATGAGGATACAAAGGTTGTCATTTTAGGACAAGATCCCTATCATGGGCCGGATCAGGCGCATGGTTTAAGCTTTTCTGTACAACCTGGTGTAAAAACACCGCCGTCCCTGCAAAATATGTACAAAGAATTACATGCAGATCTTGGTTGTGAAATTCCGAATAACGGTTATTTAGTGAAATGGGCAGAGCAAGGCGTATTATTACTCAATGCAGTATTAACTGTTAGGCAGGGAGAGGCTAATTCTCATAAAGGAAAAGGTTGGGAGCATTTCACAGATCGGATGATTGAATTATTAAATGAACGTGAAAAACCAGTGATTTTTATATTATGGGGGCGCCACGCACAAGCGAAGAAAAAGCTGATTACAAATTCTAATCATCATATTATTGAATCTGTACATCCAAGTCCTTTATCAGCAAGACGAGGTTTCTTTGGCAGTAAGCCGTTTTCAAAAGTAAATCACTTTTTATCTAGCATGGGTGAAACGGAGATTGACTGGCAAATTCCAAATCTGTAAAAAGAAAAGTAGCTAACATAATAATTGTTAGCTACTTTTTTTATTGCTGTTCATTTTTTAATTTTGCATCTAGTACGAATGTACCGAATGGGATAATAGAAGCAATAAATGCACCAAGAGCCCATGAAATTGATTTGCGATGTACAATTGTTACTTGGATTACAGCAAAAATGAATAGTATAAATAGAACACCATGAGCCATACCTGTAATTTTAACGGCTGTTGCAAACCCCGCGAAGTATTTTAACGGCATTGCTACGAATAATAGTAGTAGAAAGGAAAGCCCTTCAACTAGTCCAATTGCTCTTAATCTTCCGATTGGTGTAGATAACATGAAATATCCTCCTTATTGTATGAGCTTGTATATAGTAAATTTGTATTCTTATTCAAAATAAAATAGTCTATTTTGTTCCATTATATCTGAAAACAAAGTTTACACTACGGTAATGTTACAAAGTTCGAAATATCTTCACAAAGCTACTTACATTTAAATAAAAACCCATTTGAAGTATTTGACTTCAAATGGGTTTTGTGAGTGGATTTATATAAATACAGATTGAAAAACTAATATAAAACCTCTCTTTTTAGATGGGAGAGAGCATCCGCCCATGTATAGAAGCGGTCAGTACCTTTTTTAGCCCCATGCCGAGTGAAAACAAAAGGAAAAAGTGAGTATAGATCACCTTTTGTTCTTCATAGCCGTGACTTGTATGTTGAAAAATCATATATATTAAACAAGAACTTCTGTTTTTAGTACAAATTTCTCTACAACTTTAGCAACGCCTTCATTCATATTCGTGTCTGTTACGTAGTTTGCAATTTCTTTAATGTCATCTGGAGCATTGCCCATCGCAACGCCAAGACCAGCAAACTCGATCATTGCTTGGTCGTTATAGCTATCACCCATTGCGATTACTTCCTCACGCTTAATACCAAGTTTTTGAATCAATTGATTTAAGCTCGTTCCTTTTGTTACACCAGCTTCTGTGAACTCTAAGAAGTATGGTTTTGAACGCATTACACTTAGTTTGCCTTCTAGTTGTTTTTGAAGTTTTTTCTCTACTTCTACAAGGCGTTCAGCTTCTTTATTCATTAATACTTTTACAACAGGTTCTTGTACAGCAGTGATAAAGCTGTCTACTTCAATAATTGACATACCTGTAAGAGTTCCCTCAATTTCTGTATATGGATTATTTTCTTCCGTTATAATATCATCGCCCATATACGTATGAATCCAAACATCTTCTTCTTTACTAATTTCATATAGATTGTGAACGATTTCAGGAGATAGTGTACTGCTGAATAATTCTTCATCCGTTTTACAATTAATAATTTTTGCACCATTAAACGATAAGATAAAACTTCCATATTCTTCTAAACGAAGTTCTTTGGCAATATGGCGCATACCAAATGTTGGACGGCCAGAAGCAAGCACAACTTTTACACCTTGTTCTTGAGCAGTCATTAAGGCCTGTTTTGTACGTTCTGAAATCGTATGGTCATCACGTAGTAAAGTATCATCTAAATCTAAAACAATCATTTTATAAGACATATAGAAAGTTCCTTTCTTTGTTGAAAGTTGATATTGCTAGAAATTCGTTCTAGCAAAACGATGAGAATTAAATAGTAAGACATCGAACCTCTTTAAAGGTACATAAATTGAAAAAAAGATAGAAACCCTTCCTTTTTTGATGGAAGGGAGCATCCGCCCATGCATAGAAGCGGTCAGATCCTTTTCCTGCCACCACGCCAAGTTAAAACAAAGGGAGAAAATGAGTGCAGGTCATCTTTTGTTTTCAAAGCAGTAATGTATATGTGAAAAACCAAAAACCTGATTGGCGATGGAAGTTTCATTTTATATAGTGAGCCTGATTACTGTATTGTTAGTATATATTATCATGGGCATATTGCCCATGATAATATATACTAACAACTCTGAAAGTAGAGTGCAATAATGGAAGTTTTCCAATTTACGATGGTTGTTTTTCCTTTGAACGGGAAAATAGAACTTCAAGCAAAATAGCCATGACAGAACCAAGTACAAGGCCATTGCTTAAAAATGATGCTAAAAATGGTGGCAGGGTCGAAAATGCTTGCGGCGGGACAAACATAACCCCGATTCCTGTGAAAAGAGACAGACCAGCGACGCGGAATAAACGCTCTTTATTTTCTACGGTGTCATATTCACGGAAGGCAAGACCAATCATACTTGCAAATACAGGATAAATGGCAGCATATCCAACAGCGACAGGAATAGCGGCGAAGAATGATGTAATCTTTGGAAATATACTAATTACAATGATAAAACTTGATCCTAATATAAAAGGAAGGCGTTTATAAATATTTGTTGTTGCAATAAATCCGGCCGAACCTGAAATAGCTACTGGTCCAATTGCTGAAAAAAGGCCACCTAAAAGCTGATTTATGCCCGTTATGATCCCAGCGTGTTTAAATCGATTTTGCATAGCACCTTCTTCATATTTAGAAACAACCTTTTGTACAACACGAATGCTTGCTAACATGTTTGTTAAAAGTAATAGTGTGACAAAGACAACGGTAATCGCCATATTCCATTCAATGCGAGGGTATCCAAATACGAATAGAGATGGAAGGCGAATGATATCTGTTACCGGTGTAACAGGATTAGATAAACCGAAGTATGCAAATAAAATCCATCCGAAGACAATGCTGAAAAGAACAGAGTATTGTCCAATAATAGGTAGCTTCATAATGAAAAAAGATAGTAAAATAACAATGAGTGAAAGAATAAAGACGTTTGCTTGTACTTCAGTGTGTTGTCCATCAAGGCCGAACATTCCTTTTAGAAAAGAACCGCTGAGCTGGGCAACGAGAAGGAATAAATATGTTCCAATTACTGTTGGTGTAAAATAACGAACGAGCTTATCAATAAGTCCAAAAATACTAAGGATAATACAGATGATGCCGCTTAACAGAAATGCGTATTGTAAGACGCGGAGTGTTTCATTATTTGATCCAAATAATACGACACCTAAACTCGCGTATAGTGAGAAGATTCCCCACCAAAGACCAGCGGGCCCCTCTTGAATAGGTAGCCTATGACCAAATATGGCTTGCAAAAGGCCAGCGAAGCCAAGGACAAATAATGTTCGTTGTACAAATGCAATTGCTTCAGCACCTTCAAGTCCATAACTGGCCGCAACACTAATTGGTACAATGAGGCTTCCAGCTAAAATAAATAATGCCCACTGCAGGGCAGAAAGAAATGTTTTCATTATATCAACCTCTTTCGTAGATTCCGCTTCTAGTATATACGTATTTTATTTCCTCTGGCAAAGATTGTAGTAGAGAAAAGCGTTGAAAAATAAGATGAATGCACGCAGGCAATTGTGGATTGCAGTTATATGTATGTGTTTTAGCGATTTTACGGGGTGGAAATATTATTCATAATCCAACGGGGCAGGAAAAATTGCAAGAACATGATATGATAATAGTATTTGGTCCAGTAGAGAAGCTGGGACAATTTGAGAAAGAATTATAAAGTACGAGGTGAAAAAGGAATGCAAGTATCTAGCGATAAGATTTTAAATAAAATGGCAAATGAAATTGCAAAAGCAAAAAGTAGTGAAGGACAGAAGGCGAAAGAACATTTATCAGTTGTTCGTGCTTTATGTGATTTACTTTTAGATGAACAGAGTGAATCTCATACGTATGTAGAGCCAAAATTACAATCACAAGTTATACCATCTCATCCGATGACAATGGCAGCAACAACTCAGCAAGTGGTACCAGTTTCAGGGGAACCTGTATATATGAAAGAAGAAGATGCAAATGGGAACTCTTTATTTGATTTTTAAAAATTAAATCATTTGGCTTACGCGTGAAAATTTCTTATCATAAAAATAAAAAGGGGAATTCGAATGAAAACTTTCTTCTTATTAGGGTGTATTGCAGCAGGTTTATCAGTTGTATTAGGAGCTTTTGGTGCACATGGTTTAGAAAATAAAATTTCTGCCAAAATGTTAGAAGTTTGGAAAACAGGTGTTACATATCAAATGTTCCATGCTGGAGGCCTATTCGTTGTTGCGTTATTAATGGATAAAATCCAATCTTCTTTACTAAGTACAGCAGGCTGGTTTATGGTAGCGGGAATTATTATGTTCTCTGGAAGTCTATATGCATTAAGTACAACAGGTATTAAGTTTTTCGGACCGATTACACCACTAGGTGGTGTAGCGTTCATTATAGGTTGGATTTTACTAGGAACTGCTGTTGTAAAAGGATTATAAAGACAAAACAAAAGCTGGCATTTGCCAGCTTTTGTTTATGATCTTGGAGCATAGGTTGCTGGTTGGACAGGTAAATACGTAATTTCTCCAGGGAATTCTACATAATCCAAGTAAATCATAAGTAGTAAGTATCTCTTTCCAGATTTTGGTTCACTAATGACGATGTGATCGCGTCCAGCTGCTTCAATAATCCCTGTATAGGATTGCGTGCCAAGTGAACTACCGCGCTCATATGTCATAACAATAGTTGCTTGTTTTCCTTTGTTTAAGCGAAGGATATTTTCAATATATGATTGCTCTAGTGGGAGCATACCTTGAGATGCTGCAAGTTGTGCTTGTTGCTGCATTGCTTGTTGCTGCATTGCTTGTTGTTGCATCATTTGTTGCTGTTGTTGTGGTGTCATTTGTTGCTGTTGTTGTCCTGGAGGCAGTTGGGTTCCAGAAGGTTGAAAAAAAGTTCCATAGTACGGATTTTGTTGCTGTGCCATTCAAAAATCCCTCCTCGTTTTCATTCCTTAATATACTGCTGGGCAGTCTTCGCCAGATGGTTGGAAAAAGCAGTGTCTTTTAAATCGGCCAGAATTTTGCTGATTATACCAAGTGGGTGGACAAGGGCCTTCAGGCCTGAAAAACCATAAAGCGAAATTGGCAGGCCAAAAACGTTGCCCCTGAATTGTACGCCTTGCAAGGGCAATGTCCTGTTCACGTGCTCGTTGATAAAAATAGCCTTTTTGGGTTGCTTCGAAACCACCAGGGCTTTGAAATACCATTTGTTGTAGATTACGTATATTTTTAAAGTCTAAACAATTTCCTCTAACACGATTTACGCCGACATTCCCAACCATTAGCATGCCTTGTTGTCCTTCCCCTTCAGCTTCAGCTCGCATAAGTCTTGCTAATAATTTTACATGTTCTTCTGTATAGTTAATAACGCCCATTATGTTTCACCTCTCTTTTTGAAATACACTTGAGAAAGAGGTTTATTTCTAGATGAAGTGTGGAACAATTACTAGTTCATACGTATGAGGAAAAGGGTTCAGATATGACAACCAAACAAAGTTTTAGGGAGAGTAATTTTCGTGTTAGAGGTGGAAATGCAATAAAAAAGCTAGCGATTTGCTAGCTTTTTTATTATCCAAATACTTTTGACCACATATTTGAGAAGAAGTCACCAATGGATCGCATTGTTAATACGAACCAATTTGCTTTTTCTACTTCTTCCGTTGTTTTTGCAGTGATTTTCATTTTTTTGTTTCCGTCTAAGAATCCATATTGATCAGTTGATTCTAAAACGAGTGAACCTACTTTAGCTTCTTTTTTGATTGGCGCAACTAATTTCTCATCTTCGGCAAGCGATTTATCTACCTCAGTAGAAACTTTATAAGATGGTTTACTTCCTTTTTTAGTGATCACCGTTATCTCTTTTTCAGGTGTCACAGTTACAGTATCTTCTTTTCCTTTTACAACAGAAATTGTATTGTTTTTATCTATCTTTAATTTCTGTTTTTCAAAGTTATTAAATCCGTAATCAATTAATGCACGTGATTCTGTGAAGCGTTCATCCATTGATTTTGTTTTAATAATAACGGAGATAAGACGTAAGTCACCGCGTTTTGCAGTAATTGTAAACCCATACCCAGCTGTATCTGAACTTCCTGTTTTTAAACCATCTGTTCCTTCGTAAGCAAAAGCGGCACCAGGTAGCATCCAGTTCCAGTTTTCCATGCGAATTGGTTTTGGATGGTTATCTGGGAAGTTTCTAAATCTTTGTTTTGTATCCTCTAACATTTCTGGATACTTTGTAATAATTGTTTTTGATAGAATACCCATGTCACGAGCTGATAAGGAGTTCTCTCCATTCGGATCTGTTCCTTCAGGATGTTTTCCTTTTAAATCAGCATTATTTAATCCAGTAGCATTTACAAATTTATATTTCTTTAACCCTAGTTTTTTTGCATGTTCATTTGCAAGATTTAAGAAGTTTTTTTCACTCCCTGCAAGCAGTTCAGCTAGCGCAATGCTAGATCCGTTTGCAGAGAAGATAACAATAGAATGATATAATTCTTTAACCGTATATTGTCGGCCTTTCTCGAAAGGAACGTTGGAGAATTCATTATTACGGGAAATTTCATAAGCGTAATCAGAGATGTTCACTTTTGTATCCCAAGTGATTTTTCCTTCTTTAATAGCTTCTAAAATGGAGTAAACAACAATAAGTTTTGACATACTAGCAATAGCTAGTAATTCATCTGGATTTTGCTCGTGCAGTATTTTTCCTGTATCTGCATCAAAAAGAATAGCAGCGGCAGCTTCTATATGTATTTTTTCTTCCGCGTGGGAGGATGTTACTCCTAAGGAATAAAATGACAATAGAAACACTAGTAAAATAGATAAAATTTTCCTCATATACATTATCACCTTCGCATCGTTATTAGCATATAGCTCGTATCATTTTAGCATAATTTTGAATATGAGGATGTTATAATTGGGTGAGAAATTTGAAGGGTTTTTGTCTGGTATTTTGTAAATTTAGCGGAAATAGAGGGTTTTTGAAGATTTTTTGTTGGATAATAAGAAAAAGGAACGGAATTCGTTCCTTTTTCTTATTATACGTATAAAAATTTTGCTACTTTTTCACTTGGTAAGATGTTACCAACAAAGAATGTTCCGAATTCACCATAGCGAGCACTCACTTCATCAAAGCGCATTTCATATACAAGCTTTTTGAATTGAAGAATGTCATCAGCAAATAGTGTTACACCCCATTCATAATCATCAAAGCCAACAGAGCCAGTAATGACTTGGCGAACTTTTCCTGCATATTGACGACCAATTTTGCCGTGGCTATACATTAGTTTTTTACGTTCTTCCATCGGAAGCATGTACCAGTTATCATCACCTTGACGACGCTTGTCCATTGGATAGAAGCAAATATGATTTGCTTTTGGTAATTCAGGGTATAAGCGTGCTAGGATTTGCGGGTTTTGGTATGGGTCTTCCTCAGCTGGAAGGTAGTTACTTAACTCAACAACAGATACGTAGGAGTATGCTGGAACCATATATTCAGCTAATGTTGTTTTATTTAATTCTGTTTCAATCTCATTTAGTTCTTCCATTGTTGGGCGTAAAATCATAAACATAATATCTGCTTTTTGACCAACAACAGTGTACATTGCATGACTGCCTTGTTTGGCATCATTAGTTTTATTCCATTTCTCAATAATGTTTAAAAATTCTAACATTGCTTCCCCGCGTTCATCGCTAGATAATGTTTTCCATGCTGCCCAGTCGATAGAACGTAAATCGTGTAGGCAATACCAACCATCTAATGTTTTTGCTGCTTCACTCATTCTATTCACCTCAGTTAATGATATTTTACACGTTAACTATAGCATATATAGGTTTAAAGTCACCTATGTAAAGCTTGGGTGCATAAAATTGTCACATTTGAAAATGCTAGACAGAGAATTATGTATAAAGTGAAACTTTAATCAGTGGGAGTTTTCTCCATCCCCCACTGATTATTAGTTGAACCAATCGGGCCTTTACGGACAGTTCATCTCCCACCTAACTTCTTCGCTTCCGCTGAATTTGAGGTGGGAGTGTTACTGTCCGTTAATGCGGGATAAATTTTTTTGTTTTCACATAGCATAGGGCAGAAAAAGGCTCTGACCGCTTCTAAGCATGACTGGATGCTCTCTTCCATCTAAAAAAAGAAAGGTTTTCTATCAATACTTTATAATAAATTAACCATGCTGAATTTTATGAAAATATAATCATTTTTATTTTACCTATTTTTTAGCAGCTATAAGTTTAAAATATAGATGAAAAGAAGTATTCTTAAAAGTAGAGTTTTTTAACATTTGTAGGAGGGTTTATTCGTGAGTGATTTATTTACAGCAGTAAAAGAAAAAGTTCAAGGAAAAGGCATTTCTATCGTACTTCCTGAAGGAACTGATGAAAGAATCTTAGGCGCTGCAGAGCGTTTAGCAAAAGAAGAATTAGTAAAACCAATCTTAGTTGGTAATAAAGAAGAAATTAGCGCAAAAGCTGCTAGCATGAACTTAACATTAGCAGGCGTTGATATTTACGACCCAGCTACATATGAAGAAATGGATGCAATGGTAGCATCTTTCGTTGAACGCCGTAAAGGTAAAGCGACAGAAGAAGATGCACGCAAAATCCTTAAAGACGAAAACTACTTCGGTACAATGCTTGTATACATGGGCAAAGCACACGGTTTAGTAAGTGGTGCGGCTCATTCTACAGCTGATACAGTTCGTCCAGCACTTCAAATCATTAAAACAAAACCAGGCGTTACAAAAACTTCAGGCGTATTCATCATGGTACGTGAAGATGAGAAGTATGTATTCGCTGATTGCGCAATCAACATTGCACCAAACAGCCAAGATTTAGCTGAAATTGGTATTGAAAGTGCGAAAACTGCTGAGTTATTCGGCATTGATCCACGTGTTGCAATGTTAAGCTTCTCTACAAAAGGTTCTGCGAAATCTCCAGAAACAGAAAAAGTTGTAGAAGCAACTCGCATTGCGAAAGAAATGGCTCCTGAATTAACATTAGACGGTGAGTTCCAATTTGACGCTGCATTCGTACCATCTGTAGCTGAGAAAAAAGCACCAGGTTCTGTTATTAAAGGTGATGCTAACGTATTCGTATTCCCAAGTTTAGAAGCTGGTAATATCGGTTACAAAATTGCACAACGCCTAGGTAACTTTGAAGCAGTGGGACCGATCTTACAAGGCTTAAACATGCCAGTAAACGATTTATCTCGCGGTTGTAATGAAGAAGAAGTGTACAAGCTAGCTCTAATTACAGCAGCTCAAGCACTATAATGGAAAAGCCCCGCTATTATAGCGGGGCTTTTCTTACTTCTCAAGACCAAGTGCTTTATTATTGCGGTCAATGATACGTTGTAAATTCATTTCGTATAAAGGAACTTCGTCCACTGTTAATTGTGATGGTGTTAAATTTGGTGCGAAATGCTGTAATGTTTTTAAAAGGCGCATCATTAAATCTTGAACCGTAATCGTTTCACCAAGTAGTTCAGACAATGAAGCCATTGTACTTGGAACAATTTCAGGATACGTAAATCTTGTTTCTTCTCCTTGAATGGCTAAGTTGTAAAAATCACGAACTAGCGCCGCACGTTCGGAGCCACTTCCAGTAGCGCATAAGTAAATTTGCACAGCTACACCTCCGCGAATGCGGCGCTGTGAAATACCAGCAAATTTTTGATCACGAATGCTTAAATCATAGCTACCAGGACAATAAGAGCCAACAATTTCTTTTGCCTCGATATTAACATCGTAATCCTTTAACATTTCTTTAATTAAATGCCACATCGTATCGTATCCAAGGTCGATATCAATTCCTTTTTCCGTTTCTTGAAATAGAAGCGATACGTTTAAAACTCCTTCATCAAGTACGACTGCAAGGCCACCTGAATTACGAACAATGACATTGAAATCCTTTTGTTTTAAAAAAGAGATTCCATCCTGTAAATGAGGAAGACGAGAATCTTGAATACCAAGAACAATTGTATTGTGATGAACCCAAGAGCGCATTGTCGAAGCAGATGTACCCTTTCCAATTGTTGTGCACAATGTATCATCCATAGCGAATGATTGAAGTGCGTGGAAGGTATGACCTAAACTAGACTGGTCTACAATACGCCACTCTGGTTGAGGTAAAATTGAACGGGAATTGCTCATATAACTAACCCCTTATTTATAAAATAACAACCTTTATTATAGCAAAAAAGAGAGAAGAGGGGAGAGTTGTGAAAAAGAACCTTACGAGATTGTAATGTTACTGTAAGGAAAGGAGATTGGTAAAAGCCGTTTTGGTCGTTAAACTGAGAATTGCAATTATAGTTTCAGGGGGAATATAAATGAAAAAAGTAAAATTAGGACTTGTAGCAATAATGTCAGCAGCTGTATTTAGTGGTTGTTCGATTATGGATATGATTTCCCCACAAGCAAACGGTGTGGTGATGTACGGTGATGATGCGGTTGTACAACAAACAATTGATCAACATAAAAAAGAAATAGAATCTGAAGTGAAGTATACTGTTAAATTTGATAAGGTAAATAACCAAAAAGTATTAATTATGAATAAAACGACAGCAGAGAAATTTGTAAAAGAAAAGTTGCTAAGAAAAGTAGATGGTGAAGATACAAAACCGATTACAACATTACCATCTGTCTCTAATGATGCAGGTATTATATTTGCAAAAACTGAGCAAAGTGATGTTGTGATTGGCGGCAAAAAAATGAAGTGCGAAGGTAATGTAATTATTGGCGATGCTCGCAAATATGCAGATATGTTTGCAGTAGTAAGTGATTCTGCATATGAAGCAATTAGTGCTCCAGTAAAAACAGTTGGGATAGTGGCATTTAAAGAAAACCCGAAAAAAGAAATATATCCAAGTATTCGTAGAGATTCTAAGTTAGAAGAGTCTCATATGTTGAATTTAAAACCATGATAAAAAGGATGCGTTCATCGCATCCTTTTTATTCGGCAATTTTTTCTAAATTGCCGTTTCGATCCATACGGAACGAAGTTTGCGCAGGCTCTTCATCATCCATTAATGCTAATTTACGGGCACGATTCATAATATTCATGAGCGTTTCGTAGTCCTCTTGTACTGTATTAGATTGTTTTTCTAGTTTTTCTAGTTTCTTTTCTAACTCTTCATTGCGGAGTACTTGTGCTTTTATTTCTTGTTTTAATCTCGTATTCTCATTTTCGAGCGCTGTTACTTTTACGTTTGAAGATCCTACTGTTTGTAAAAAGTAAATCACATCGTGCATTGTTATAGAGGCACTAGATACAGCTGGTTCTGAACGAGGAACAGTTGTATTTACAACGGGTTCTTCATCATTCGTAATTACCGCTGAAGCAGGTGGTGTATAAAGTAGGCGTTTTTTTGCTTGTTCACCGCCAGCGGCACGCATTTTATCTTTACGATGTCGTTTTGCTAGTTGTAAGGCTTGTTCATAGCTATAACGAACAACAGCATTCCAACGAAACCCACAAGCAGCTGAAGTGCGATTTAATTGATCACCAACTTCTTCAAATGCATTTAATTGTGTACTTCCCTCGCGAACATGACGTAATACAGTTTCAGCAAGTAATAAATCATCTTCATCTGTCCAAGCATCTTGTCTTACTTTCATAGATTCAACTCCCTTTCTTTTTATGAACTTCCTATTTTTATAATGGGCAAAAGAAATCGCTTTTATACAAAGCTTTTAAAAATATGGTAGATTTTGATGAAAGTAAGAAATTGGTGTGTGAATGAAGGAAGTTTATAAAGGGGAAAATGAAGGGGGAAGTGGGGATTTTCTATTGCGTAATCCCATAGGGGGATACTTGCATCAAGCCCCAAAGAGCGGTAAAATACCATTTAGTGTTTATTGTTAAATGTACTTGTGAAAAGTTTAAAATAGAGGAAGTGTTATATTAAATGGGAAACGAATTTCGTGTGTGTGATGATTGTCAGGCGACAAACATTAAGACCTTGATACCGAAGCTCAAAAAAGTAGATTCATGTGCAAATATTGAGGTTGGATGTCAATCTTATTGTGGACCAGGTCGTAAAAAATCATTCGCTTTTGTGAATAATCGTCCAGTTGCAGCACCAAACGAGGATGAACTGATTAAGAAAATTGAAGCGAAATTAAATAAGTAAGAAGAGTGAATATTTTACTCTTCTTTTTTTATTGCTGAAATTAAAAAAATATTTTGAGATAACGATATGAAATGAACGTGTATGAATGAATAAATTTCATATTATGATATTGGTTTCATATTAATTACATTTGTTTTATATTGCAAAATAATGGTTGACAGCTTTTTATAACGATAGGTAGAATAGAAGGTGTGATTGTGAGAATCATTATCAAAAGAGGGCGAGTAAACCCAATTTTCTTTTGCTGTTTCTTGAGAATAAATCTCATTTTATTAAATATATGTTGTTGGTTAGGATGGTTGAGGGATGGAAGCAAGCGCGAGGAATATTGAGCAACAGGAAGTAAATGTGAAAGAGATTAAGAGTAGACCGCTTATTGCTTCTATTATTTTAATAGCGGGAACAATTTTGTTAGCTTTAAGTATGGCAACTTCAATTTCATTTGGTGCAGCAGATATTAGTTTACAGACTGTATGGCAAGCTGTGTTCCAGTTTGATGGTTCTTTGACTCATCATAATGTAATTTGGGAGCTGCGCATGCCGAGGGCAATTGGCGGAGTTGTTGCTGGTGCTTTTCTAGCGGTATCCGGTGCAATTATGCAAGGAATGACTCGAAATCCGCTTGCATCTCCATCATTAATGGGAATTACTGATGGGGCAGTATTTGGGATTGCAATTATGTATGCGTTTTTCCCCAATTCACCATATTTAATGTTTGTTATTGCTTCATTCATTGGAGCAGCATTTGGTGCAAGTATTGTATATGGAGTTGGTGCTTCTTCACCTGGTGGATTAACGCCTGTTAAGTTAGCATTAGCAGGTGCAGCGATCAGTGCATTACTTGGAGCGATTTCATCTGGAATCGCACTTTACTTCAACCTGGCTCAAGAAGTGAGCATGTGGAATGCCGGCGGAGTTGCTGGTGTGAAATGGGAAAGTATTGATATGCTCCTACCCATTGGACTTGTTTGTCTTGTTATTGCAATTATGATGTCGAGATACATTACAATTTTAAGCTTCGGTGAAGAAATTGCGATTGGCCTTGGGCAAAATACAACACTAATTAAATTTATCGGGACTGTACTTGTACTTGTGTTAACAGGTTCAGCAGTATCTATGGCAGGATCCGTTGGGTTTGTTGGGCTTGTAATCCCGCATATGACGCGTTTTCTTGTCGGTTCAGATTATAGATGGGTTATTCCATGTTCTGCTGTATTAGGTGGATTGTTAATCGAATGTGCGGATATGCTATCACGAATTATTAATCCGCCGTTTGAAACGCCAATTGGGGCAATCACAGCACTAATTGGCGTTCCATTCTTCCTCTACTTAGCACGTAATGAAGGGAGAGGGAAAATGTGAAGACAACCGTCTTAACAAAAAGGAACATTTCAGTTGTAACAATTTTAACTGGTTTAATTGTTGCAGTATTCCTTATTAGTTTAAATACAGGAACGTTTAAAATTCCACCAATAGACGTATTAAAATCATTGGTTGGACTTGGAGCAGAAGATCAGTCAGTTATTTTATTTGAATTTCGTATGCCGCGTATGGTGATTGCGATATTAGTTGGTTCAGCATTAGCAATGTCAGGGGCGATTCTGCAAGGGTTATCACGAAATCCACTTGCTGATCCAGGAATTATTGGTATTAATGCAGGTGCAGGATTAACTGTTGTTGTTTTCGTGTACTTCTTTTTTGGGAAAGTTGGAACTGGTACTCTTCTCTCTGTATTCATTCTTCCATTCTTTGCGTTAGTCGGTGCAATATTGGCAGCAGTTATTATTTATGTACTGGCATGGAAGGACGGCGTGTCATCAACTCGTTTAATACTTGTTGGTATCGCAGTCGCAGCAGGATTTGGTGCAGTTAGTTTAATTTTTTCAATGAAAATGACATCGAATGATTTCCGTTTTGCCACGATTTGGCTGGCCGGAAGTTTATGGGGAACAGACTGGAAATTCGTATTAAGCGTACTTCCATGGATGCTCATCTTTTTACCAATTGCGATTCGTAAAGCACACGTATTAAATGTAATGAATTTAGGAGATGCTGCGGCAGTTGGACTTGGTGTAAACGTAGAGAAAGAAAGACGTAAATTATTATTTATTGCGGTTTGTTTAGCAGGAGCGTCTGTTGCAGTTGCGGGTGGAATTGGCTTTATTGGTTTAATGGCACCGCATTTGGCGAGGCGCCTCGTTGGAGGAAAGCATCAAATTATGTTGCCGACAGCAGCATTAATTGGAACATTTCTATTATTATTTGCAGATTTAATTTCAAGAAGTGTACTAACGACATCTGAAATACCGGTCGGTCTTGTTATTTCGGTAATCGGTGCACCATATTTCATTTATTTACTTATGAGGACAAAATAAAGGGAGGCTTTTTGTATGGCAACTTTAGTGGTTGATTCGGTATCTGTTGGCTATAATGAGGGGTTAATTATCGATGGATTATCAGTGGAAATTCCAGAAGGGAAAATTACAACGATTATTGGACCAAATGGATGCGGAAAATCTACATTGTTAAAAACAGCTTCTCGTATTTTAAAAGCAAAACGAGGTACTGTATATCTTGATGGGAAGGCAATTGAGAAGCAACCGACAAAAGAAATCGCAAAGAAAATGGCGATTTTACCACAAACTGCAGAAGTGCCAACAGGCCTTACGGTGTTTGAACTTGTTTCATATGGACGTTTCCCACACCAAAAGGGATTTGGAACACTGAAAGAAGAAGATTATCGCTATATTCACTGGGCACTTGAAGTGACAGGAATGACAGAGTTTGCGAACCGTCCAGCAGAAGCTTTATCAGGTGGGCAACGCCAACGTGTATGGATTGCGATGGCCCTTGCGCAAGGAACAGATTTACTTGTACTAGATGAGCCGACAACATATTTAGATATGGCCCATCAGCTAGAAGTATTAAATTTGTTGAAGAAATTAAATCAAGAAGAAGGCCGCACGATCGTGATGGTTATTCATGATTTAAACCACGCTTCTCGTTTTTCAGATCATATGGTGGCTTTAAAGGCTGGTAAGTTAATGAAACAAGGAACACCAGATGAAGTGATGACGTGTGAAACGCTTCGCAGTGTATTTGAAATTGAGGCACAAATTGTTCCATGTCCTGTAAACTGTAAACCAATTTGTTTAACTTACGATTTAACGATGATAAATAAACAAGTACGCAAACAAGCATAAGAGAAATCTTCCTCCTATTTATATCTTGATAGGAGGAAGGATTCTAATGGACGTTGAGCCTCTCACTTTACCTTGGGAAGTTGAACGCCCGTTAGAACGGGTCACGTACAACTATTAATAAATATATATTAATAAATTGTTGTTTGTAGTTTCTTATAGTTATATACAACCTATAAGAGAAACACATCCAGAAGGAGTGGGAATATGAAGAAATTTAAAGCGGTCTTATTAGCGATGGTACTAGTCGTTACTTCTGTACTATTTGCAGCTTGTTCTTCTGATAAGAAAGAAGAGAAGAAAGCAGATGCGAAAACGGAAGAGCGTACTGTAAAACATGCAAAAGGTGAAATTAAAATTCCTGCAAATCCAAAGAAAATTGCTGATCTTAGTGGTTCAACAGAAGAATTATTAATCTTTGGCATGAAACCAATCATTACTGCAAATACATCTCAAGAGAAGATTGATGCACATATTGCAGATAAATTAAAAGGTGTACAACCAGTTGGCTCTGCATGGGGCGACAAAATTAATATTGAAGCGGTAGCTGCTGCAAAACCAGATTTAATTCTTGTGAACAACCGTCAAGAAAAAATCTATGATCAATTATCTAAAATTGCACCAACAGTTATGTTACAAACTCCATTAGATCAATGGCGTCCGAAGTTTGAAGAGTTAGGTAAAATCTTCGGTAAAGAAAAAGAAACAACCGAATGGTTCAAGAAGTATGATGACAAAGCAAGCAAGTTACATGATAAAATCGTTGCAAAAACTGGCGATGCGAAGTTCATGGAAATGGCCGCATATCCAAATGCATTCCGTGTATACGGTGATTACGGTTACGGTAGCGTATTATTCAAAGACTTAAAATTACCAGCGGTTTCAGGTACACCAATGGATAAACCGTTAGTACAAGTACAAAAAGAAGCATTAATTGACTACAATCCAGATTACCTATTCGTATTTACAACTGGTGACGGTTCTCAGCGCTTAAAAGAATTCCAAGAAGAAACAATTTGGAAAAACATGAACGCTGTTAAGAACAACCACGTCTTCACAATCAAGAACGAAGATCTAAACAAAGGATACTTCCCACTTGGTAAAGAAATGATCTTAGACGAAATTGCTGAGTTCGTTTTAGGAAAATAGTAAACAAAGGAAATCACTTTCGCTGTAGCGGAGGTGATTTTCTGTATATAGGGGAATTTTATGCATTTCTATAGTCTTTCGTTTCTTTCTGTTTCCTATTTCGTTTATAATGTAAAGTAAGAATGCAGTAAGGAAGGAGGGTGTCGATATGGTATATTTAAACGACAAACTCAGCGAAACAAAAGTGTTTAAAGACCCAGTACATAAATATGTGCATGTGCGTGATCGCGTAATTTGGGATTTAATCGGAACGAAGGAATTTCAACGTTTGCGCCGTATTAAGCAGCTTGGAACGACATTTTTTACATTTCATGGTGCAGAACATAGTCGCTTTACTCATTCATTAGGTGTATATGAGATTATTCGTCGTATGATTGATGATGTGTTTGATGGCAGACCCAATTGGAATGCAGAAGATAGATTATTATGTTTATGTGCAGCGCTCTTGCATGATGTTGGACACGGTCCGTTCTCACATTCTTTTGAAAAAGTTTTTTCATTAGATCATGAGAAGTTCACGCAAAAAATTATTGTTGGTGATACGGAAATCAATGATGTACTCAGCCGCGTAGACCGAGAGTTTCCAAAAAAAGTAGCAGATGTAATTGCGAAAACGTCTGATAATAAATTAGCGATTAGTATGATCTCTAGTCAAATTGATGCAGATCGTATGGATTATTTATTAAGAGATGCCTATTTTACTGGTGTGAAGTATGGGAATTTTGATATGGAACGTATACTCCGTGTGATGCGCCCGTATGGAGATCAAGTTGTGATTAAAAATAGCGGTATGCACGCTGTTGAGCATTATATTATGAGTCGCTATCAAATGTACTGGCAAGTATACTTCCATCCCGTAACGCGCAGCGCAGAAGTGATTTTAACAAAGATTTTACACCGTGCGAAAACATTACATGAGCAGTATTACACATTTAAACATCATCCGGTTCATTTCTATTCTTTATTTGAAGAAGAAGTAACAGTAGAGGATTATTTAAAGCTAGATGAGAATGTAATGTATTATTATTTCCAAGTATGGCAAGATGAAGATGACCAAATTCTAAGTGATTTATGTCGTCGTTTTATGAACCGAAATCTCTTTAAATATGTAGAATTCACAGAGAATCATGGTTTAGATAATTGGATGGAATTAAGTAGTTTATTTAAAAAGATTGGACTCGATCCAGAGTACTATTTAGTAGTTGATTCAACATCGGATTTACCGTATGACTTTTACCGTGCTGGAGAAGAAGAAGAGAGGCTTCCAATCTTGCTTCTTATGCCAAACGGAGATCTTAGGGAGCTTTCACGTGAATCTGATATTGTAGAAGCAATTACTGGTAAGAAGAGAACAGATCAAAAACTTTTCTATCCGCATGATTTAATCTATGAAGACGGAAGAAAAGGAAAATATAAAGAGAAAATTATTGAGTTATTAGAAGGAAAGAAATAAGAAGCAGTCTGAGGACTGCTTCTTATTAAAGAAACTTGAAATTATTTGTCGCTTAAGCGTTTTCCACCAACTGCGTAATGATTTTTAGACATTTCTTCAATGAAAACAACGATGTTTTCTTCTGGAGCACCAGTTGTTTCGCTTACTGCTGCAGTTACTTTCTCAGCAAGAGCTTTCTTTTGTTCTTCTGTGCGTCCTTCTAGCATTTTCACTGTTACGTATGGCATGTACAATCGCTCCTTTTATGTAAGTTACAATCTTATTATAACGGATTATGAAGAAGAACAATCGGAAAAACAAATATTTTCTTTTTTTGACATAATGAAGAGGAGATGAAGTATGGAGAACTTTTTTGTATATCCATTGCAGCAAATACCATTAGTCGCAATGGCTATTGTGATTGCATTGTCTGTGCATGAATTTGCACATGCATATGTTGCATATAAGTTTGGTGATGATACAGCCAAAAGACAGGGGCGTTTAACGTTATCACCAATGTCCCATTTGGATCCGATAGGGATGATTGCTATTTTAATCATTGGATTTGGTTGGGCGCGTCCAGTGCCGGTGAATCCGTATAATTTTAAAAGACCACGTCTTGCTGGCATTCTTGTTTCGATTGCAGGACCGATTAGTAACTTTATTTTAAGCGCGATAGGTTTAGTGATTTGGTACAGCTTGATAAGATTTGGTGTACTAGATGCCATTCCTTTTGCAGTGGCAGATACATTGCGTCAATTCTTTCAAATTTTTATTACCCTTAATATTGTTTTACTTGTTTTCAACCTACTACCGATTCCGCCACTTGATGGCTATCGTGTAATTGAAGATTTAGCACCAGCGAATGTTCGTGCGAAAATGACGCAATATGAGAAATATGGATCGATTGCTTTATTAATTCTTGTTATTACGCCGCTTGATCGTTACACAATTCAACCAATCTTCCAAGTGGTAATCCCGTACGTACTAGGATTTTTAGAAAATATCATTGCACCTATATTTGGGCTAATGTAATACATAAGTGAGGAGGAATTACATATGACAGAGAAAAAGAAAAAAATCGGTTTTAATATCGTGAAGAATGATTCAACGGATGGCCATGGTGGTTTTGGCGTTGGGGCGCTAAGTTTAGAAAATATTTCACCTGTTTTCGTAGATGTAGTAGAACAAAATGCATTCGTTGATATCGGGGCAATGCATGCGCGTAGTACCGTTGAAAAAGGAATTAAATTCTTAACGAATAAAGACGAGGTTCCAAACGGAAAGCCTTATTGGCTCGTATGGGTAACGATTGAGAGAACAGCACATGGAGCTTATTATGCAGGTGTAACAGCTTGTGAAATGACAGTTGATCGTGAAATTCGCCGTGGTTATAAATCACTTCCAGAGCACGTAAACAAGATGGATAAATCATTAAAACGTCACATCATGGTTGACCATATGGATGATTCATCTAAAAAGGTACTTGGAACATTCTTGAAAGAGCATAATGAAGCGATTTGGAATGAATCTAGTGAAGAATTGCGTTATGCATTATTAGGAGAGTAACATTTAAGGCTACCAGGAGGAATTCTGGTAGCCTTTGTTATTATGCAGGCAGTAAGCGCCGTGTTGTATCGAATCGCCGATATATTGGGATTACCATGGGAAATATCTTTTCCACCAGTTTTCTTTTTTCTTTTCTTCGCTAGCCTTCTCAAATTCTTCTTTGTCATCAACATGATCCATGCAGTATTCGGTTGGTTCTGTTCCTTTTGCAAAATACATTTTCACAGAAACAGGACATCCTTTCGTTGCAACTTTCCCATTTTCCGGGTTGATATTTACCGCAACAACGTCACTTGGTTGTTTGAAATTTTTTTTTGGCTGACCGTCTAGTCCTTTTTCCATCGTAGTGGCCCAGATCTTCTTAGCGTAGCCTTGTTCAGCTGGATTGGAAATAGATTTCGGCTGATCGTATCCTACCCAAACACCCGTTACAATTTGTGGAGTGAAGCCAATCATCCAGTTATCCGTTTCTGTGGAACCAGACTTCCCTGCATACGTACGCGATAGTTTTGGAAGAAGGGAGTGTCCTGTAACAGATGCATAACCACTTAGCTTATCGTTGAACATTCCCTTCATCATTTCTTCCATTACAAACGTATGGTCTTTATCGAGCACTTGTTTACTTTCTAAATGTGCGTCGTATAAAATATTTCCTTCGTTATCGACAACGCGACGGATAAAGGTTGGTTGTACTTGTTTTCCTCCATTAGCAAACATACTATATGCGCTTACCATTTCAATTGGTTTTACGGGAGAAGTACCAAGAGCAAGGGATGGCACATCTTTTAGCGCACTTTTAATACCAAATTGTTTAGCGGTTTTTGTAAGAGAATCCTCACCTAAAAACAAATGTGTTTTTACAGCATATACGTTATCTGATACTGCAAGGGCTTGCGCCATCGTTACAAAGTCATCGGCATAATAGTCTTTGTAATTTTTCGGTTTATATTTAGAAACACCATCGCCTAATGTAAATACTGTATATTCACTTTTTAAGCGAGTCGCAGGTGTAAATCCTTTTTCAAGTGCAGCGTAATATAAAAACGGTTTAAAGGTAGATCCTGGCTGACGAGCTGCTTGAATCGCTCTGTTAAATTGACTTTCTTTATAATCCTTCCCCCCGACAAGAGCTACTACTTCCCCTGTTTTTGGATTCATTGAGACAACGGCAGCTTGTATATGAGTCGTTTCTGGAATCGTACCTTTTACAGCTTGCTCTGCTATTGTTTGTAGCTTCGGATCTAGTGTAGTGTAAATACGAAGTCCACCACGTTGCAATGTTTGCTCATCTAGTCCAATATCGTGAAGAAGAGAGTTTTGCACAGCGTCCTGGAAATAAGGTGCTATTTCCGCGACTTCTTTCGTTTCTAATGAAGCAAACATCAGCTTTTCTTTTTTTGCAGAGGTTGCTTGGCCTTTTGTAATATAACCTTGTTCTACCATTTCATCTAAAATAATAGACTGCCTTGTTTTTGCTCGCTCTTCTTTTACATAGGGAGAATATACACTAGGGCCCTTTGGGATACCAGCTAACATACTTGCTTCTGCTAATGTTAAGTCACTAGCTGATTTATTAAAGTAAAGACGAGAAGCAGCTTCAATACCATAAGCGCCGTGTCCGTAATAAATTGTATTTAAATATCCTTCTAAAATATGATTCTTATTGTAATTGACCTCAAGGCGAATCGTATAGAGTGCTTCTAACGCTTTTCGTTTCCAAGTTTTATCATGATCTAAATATAGATTGCGGGCATACTGCTGTGTAATGGTGCTAGCACCTTGAACTTTTGCCATTGCTTTTATATCTGCAACGATTGCGCCTGCAATTCGTTTCATATCGAAACCATGATGATTATAAAATCGCTGGTCTTCAATAGAAAGCGTCGCTTCTCTTACATAAGGAGAAATTTGGTCGAGGGACACGTTATAACGTTTTTGCATTCCATTACTTTGTCCCATTACAGTATCATCATTAGCATAAAAGGTACTTGTCTGTGGAACAGCAATGGGAGGTGGTCCCATAATCTTTGCAGCAATAATGATAATAAAAAAAGAAAAAACGAAAAAAAGAACGCATGAAAAAAGTGCGGTGAAGAAAAGACGTTTATATTTTTTAAGTTTTGGATTTATAGTTTGATCCATCTTTTTCATCCCCTCATCATATACTTTTAATAGTATTGAGGGTTTTTTCGTATTTTAAACACAAAATGAAAAAGAGCCCTTTCAATTAAGAAAGAAGCTCAAAAGCGCGCATTGGCCAATCTGTGATAATTACATCTACGCCATAACCAATCATAGTTTGTAAATCCTTATATTCATTGATTGTATAGGGACGGAATACATAGCCCTGCTCTTGCGCAGTTTGGACAAATTCTTTTGTTAATAGCTGAAAATTAGGGTGTAATCCGGTCGCTTCTCTTTTCTTTGCTTCAGCAATTGGATCAGCAATTGGTTCATCATATAAGATAGCTCTCGGAATTTCAGGTGCAAGTTCTGCAAGTAAAGAAACAGAATCATGGTTAAACGATGAGAATATAATTTGGTTTGAAAGGTGATACTCACGAACAAGATCGACAACCTTCTCTTCAATACCCGGATAGTGGATTACATCTGTTTTTAATTCGATATTAAGTTGTAAATTTGTTGTAGATAACCAAATGAGCACTTCCCGTAAGGTTGGGATTTTTGCTTCGTGAAAAGAAGGGTCTTTATGACTTCCTGCATCAAGCGCTTGTAATTCCGCTACTGTTTTCTCAGAAACAAGCCCAATTCCATCTGTCGTACGGTCAACAGTTTCATCGTGAATTACAACGAGTTCACCATTTTTCGAAAGATGAACGTCAAGTTCAATGCCATGAGCACCGACACGTTCTGCTTCTTGGAAAGCGATCATTGTATTCTCAGGATGTGTACCTTTCACTCCGCGATGGGCAAAAATAAGTGTTTTTTTCATTTGAAAAATCTCCTTATGAGTTCATTTCTTTCATTATGAAACTGCAGCGTAAAAAACACAATCTATATACCAAACATTTACAAAAGTATAACAGTTGCACAAAAGTTAACGTTAACGTAAAATGTAATAATGTGATGGAAGGAGGAATATACATGTATAAGATTGATGAAGTAACAAAGCAAGTTGGATTAACAAAACGTACACTTCGTTATTATGAGGAAATTGGTTTAATTCATCCGCCGGAGCGTAGCGAAGGGAATATTCGTCTTTATACAGATGAGGATATTGCACGTATTAAAAAGATTGTAGAAGCGAAAGAAGTATTAGGAATTACACTTCAAGAAATGCATCATTTCTTATCATTAAAAGAGCGTATGGAGCAAAGAAGAACTAGCGACAACCCACGTGACCGTGCAGTGATTCAAGAAATTAAGGATATGCTCGAGAACCAAGTACAAACGCTTGATACAAAAATGAAACAGATGGAGCGTGTGAAAGAAGAATTAGAGAATAGTTTAGAGCGCGCAACTAGATTCTTGGAGGAAACAAAAGGAGAGTAATAAATATGGAGAGCAAACAAAAATTGGGGAGATTGATTACAGTACTGGCTACCTTCCTTGCCTTTTCAGGTATAGGGGTAGTCGATCCTATTTTGCCGATTATCGCTGAGAAAATTGGTGCAACACATTGGCAAGTGGAAATGTTATTTACAGCCTATATTTTAACGATGGCAATTATGATGTTGCCCGCTGGTTTATTTGCAGCCCGTTTTGGCGATAAGAGAATGATGGCAATAGGTTTATCGATTGTAACTGTATTTGCTTTTATATGCGGTATATCACAAACAATTGCCCAGTTATCTCTTTTCCGTGCTGGCTGGGGGCTAGGAAATGCGATGTTTTTCGCAACAGCGATGACATTATTAATTGCTTTAAGTAAAGAAGTACATGAAGCGGTAGGCTTATATGAAGCTGCGATTGGTTTAGGAATGGCAGGTGGTCCATTATTAGGAGGATTATTAGGTGGATATTCTTGGCGATACCCGTTTTTTGCGACAAGTCTTTTAATTTTATTAGCATTTATTCTTGTTTTCTTTTTTGTAAAAGAACCGGAGCGCAAAGTAAAGCGTAAAGCAGCTGGGGTAGGGGAATTACTTAACCTAATTAAGTATAAGCCGTTTATGCAAGGTGCAATTTCAGGCATGTTATATTATTATGGGTTCTTCGTTGTATTAGCATATTCACCACTCATCATGCATTTATCGGCTATTCAGCTCGGCTTTGTATTTTGCGGCTGGGGACTTGCGTTAGCATATGGATCTGCAATATTAGCGCACAAATTAGAAGGGAAATATGAACCAAAAGCATTATTACGAGTTAGCTTACTTATATTCGCAATTCTTCTAATCGCATTATTCTTTGTTAAAGTGATGTGGTTACAAATTGTTCTTATCGTCTTATCTGGATTAGCATCAGGATTAAATAACGCTTTATATACAAGCTATGTCATGGATATTTCACCTTATGAAAGATCTATTACGTCCGGTGTATACAATTTCGTTCGTTGGCTTGGTGGGGCAATTGCACCAATTTTATCAGGGATTATCGGTCATACGATTTCACCACAAAGCCCATTTTTAGTTGGAGGGATCGTTGTATTAGTTGGTTGTGTCATGATTATGATTCCTGTTCGAGAAGATTCCAAATTAGAAGCAGAAACCCTTTCTTAAGAAAGGGTTTTCTTTATTGTTAAATATAGTGTTTATATAATATTCGAATAAAAATACTTTAATTAAAATATATTTTCGGTATTTTTGTACTTTTAACTATACATTTTGTATGTTTTGTTTTATTTTTGTTAGGGGACATTAATGATGTCCCTATTATAAATTTGCAGCGAAAGGCGTGATTGTACGATGGAACTATGGTTCACTGAAAAACAAACAAAACATTTTGGAATTACGGCGCGTATTAACCGCACATTACATACGGAGCAAACAGAATTTCAAAAGCTTGATATGGTTGAGACTGAAGAGTTTGGAAACATGCTTATTTTAGATGGCATGGTTATGACAACAGAAAAGGACGAATTCGTTTATCATGAAATGGTAGCACACGTACCTTTATTTACACACCCAAACCCTGAGAACGTATTAGTTGTTGGCGGTGGTGACGGTGGTGTAATCCGTGAAGTATTAAAGCACCCAAGCGTAAAGAAAGCAACACTTGTTGAAATCGATGGTAAAGTAATTGAGTACTCTAAACAATATTTACCATCAATTGCAGGTGCATTAGATAACGAACGCGTTGAAGTAAAAGTAGGAGACGGTTTCCTACACATCGCAGAAAGTGAAAATGAATACGATGTAATTATGGTTGACTCTACAGAGCCAGTAGGGCCAGCAGTAAACCTATTTACAAAAGGATTCTACGCTGGAATCTCTAAAGCATTAAAAGAAGATGGTATTTTCGTTGCACAAACGGACAACCCTTGGTTTACACCAGAATTAATTTCAACTGTGTTTAAAGACGTAAAAGAAATCTTCCCAATTACACGTCTATACACAGCAAACATTCCAACTTACCCAAGTGGACTTTGGACATTCACAATTGGATCTAAGAAACATGATCCATTAGAAGTAAGTGAAGAGCGTTTCCACGACATCGAAACGAAATATTACACAAAAGAACTGCATAAAGCAGCATTCGCGTTACCGAAGTTTGTTGGGGATTTAATTAAATAGAAAAGCGGAAGCGGCTCGTTCAGAATAGGAGGGGAATGGAGCTTCAGACGCAGAGGCGTTTTTTACCTCGCAGGAAGAAGCGAAGCCACCGAGTATTCTAGCCGCTATAGCTGGACAATAGATGAAAGTGTAAGTAGCTCATTTAAGGTGCACGTCCGCAAGATTTGAGCATGCTAGCTACTTACACTTCTATAAATAAAATAATCTTCTCATCGTTAAGAGAAGGTTGAGGTAAATCGAGAAAGAGGAGCATAGTACTCCAAATTTGAGAAATAATGAAAGGTTGGGATACCTTAAGTTCCACATAAGGAGGAAAAGAATATGCGTTTTGATGAAGCTTATTCAGGTAAAGTATTTATTAAAAGTCATCCAAGTTTTGAAGAGTCAGAGGCCGTTATTTACGGGATGCCAATGGATTGGACAGTAAGCTACCGTCCAGGTTCTCGTTTTGGTCCTGCACGTATTCGTGAAGTATCAATTGGATTAGAAGAGTATAGTCCATATTTAGATCGTGAACTAGAAGAAGTGAAATATTTTGATGCTGGTGATATTCCGTTACCATTCGGAAATCCACAGCGTAGTATAGACATGATTGAAGAATATGTAGCAAAACTATTAGATGCCGGTAAGTTTCCATTAGGTCTCGGTGGTGAGCACCTAGTGTCTTGGCCAATTTTTAAGGCAATGACAAAAAAATATCCGGATTTAGCAATTATTCATATGGATGCTCATACTGATTTACGTGAGTCATATGAAGGAGAGCCGTTATCTCACTCTACACCGATTCGTAAAGTGTGCGATTTAATTGGTCCGGAAAACGTATATTCTTTCGGAATTCGTTCTGGAATGAAAGAAGAATTCGAATGGGCAAAAGAAGTGGGCATGAACCTATACAAATTTGATGTATTAAAACCGTTGAAAGAGGTATTACCAAAGCTTGCGGGACGTCCAGTCTATGTCACAATTGATATTGACGTATTAGATCCGGCGCATGCTCCTGGAACAGGAACATTAGAAGCTGGCGGTATCACATCTAAAGAATTATTAGATTCCATCGTAGCAATTGCAAATTCAAATATAAAAGTAGTTGGAGCAGACTTAGTAGAAGTAGCCCCAGTCTACGATCATAGTGACCAAACACCAATCGCAGCAAGCAAATTCGTGCGGGAAATGCTTCTTGGTTGGGTGAAATAAAAGCGAAGCCGACTGTTTAGACTCGGTGGCTAAGGTTCTTTCCTGTAAAAGGTGCTCTTTACCTTTTGGCAGGGAAGGTTTTTAGACGCAAGGGTCTAGGAGGCGTAGCTGGATAGAATAAAAGCGAAAGCGGCTCGTTCAGGATGGGAGGGGCTTTACTCCTTCTAGTTTCGACAGCCAGCTATCAAACAATCCATATTAAAAAAGGAGCGAGTTCCCATGCTTTGGGACTCGCTCCTTTTCTTATGCAACTTTTTCTTCCGAAGTGATTCCGCGAATTTCATCGGCGGTACGAATTGGGTACTTGCGGAAAATAATGGTTCCGATATAACCAATAATTGTGGTAACAATTCCACATAATATAGCAGCAACTGTTACCTTTATTACATCATTGAATCCAAAGAGGACAAGGAGACCAGGAATTGGTGATGCTGTACCAGGTGCATTGTTTACAAGTTGGAATAGGGATGTAATAATACCGGCAAGTGCCCCGCCGACAAAGTTTGTCGTATAAATTGGAATTGGATTCGCTGCGACAATATCAGCTTGTGTTAATGGTTCAATTGCTACAGCAATCGTATCTTTCTTTGAACAAATCTTTAAACGTTTAAAGAAAATAAAGTTCATTGGAGCAGAGGCTGCTACTGCGAGACTACCAATAGCCATTGGTAATCCTGTTAAACCAAGCATAGCAGTTAGCGCCATGGAGCTTAATGGTGATGTAGAGATAACTGTGATGAGCCCGCCAAGCATAATCCCCATAATAACCGGGCTTTCTGTGGTTGCAATTGAAATAATAGAACCGATCTTTCCAAGTGTTGCATTCACAACCGGATCCATAAGCATAGCCATTCCGCGTGAAAGTGGTGCAGCGATGAACAAGATTGCTAAAAATTCCACGCCAGCTGGCAATTTCTTTTCAAGAAATTTCACGACAAAGGCGCAAACATATCCAGCGAAAAAGCCTGGTAAAATACCAAATCCACTCGTGGCAATACCGATTAAAACAGCATATACAGGAGATACACCAATTGCGAGTGCCACTAAAATGGCAGCTGCGACACCGCTCATACTACCTGATGCTTGTCCAACCGATTGCAGAAAGCTGTTATGAAACATTTCACCACCGATATAACGATGAAATGCTTCAATCAGAAAACTTGCGATCGCAGCGTTGGCTAAAGCACCCATTGCTTTCATTCCGTAAGGAGCACGGTAGCTAAACAGTGTGAAAAGAAAAAGTACAACAAGTAGTAGTGCTAAACCTTGCAAGATAGCCATTTGAAAACTGTCTCCTTTTTGATATTTGTTATAAAAATTTGTATTATTCAATAATAATACAAAAATTGCTTAAGCGGAAAATTTTTTTATTAGGAAAATACTACAAAAAAATTTTCCTTACAATAGTGTAAGGAAAGTGTAATAGATTTCGATAGAGAGTAGTATGCCCTTTTATGTATAATTACAAATATGATTACGTGAATACTGAGAAAAGTATATATAGGAGGTACATGCATGAAATTGGTGATAAAGGTTTTAGCCGTTTTTGCTATCCTTTTAGGTGGTACGGCATATTATTTACAAACACAAACAGAAGGTGTTCAGGCATTTGTCGATAACTTCTTTTCAAATAAAGAAATACAAGATTATTATGCGGTTATAAATAAAGGTGAAAAAAAGGACGATGAATATTTGTATACATTAAAGGGATATACAGAAGATGGAAAGCAGCAGACGATTAAAAAGATGGTGAATCGTCAGTTGCATTCAGGTGCCTTTATAAAAATTTATGCGAAGGGAGCGCAAGGAAAAGGATGGGCTGAGGTTTCAAAAGAGGAGATTCCAGAAAAAGCTTTAAAACAATTACAGAAAGTGTAAAAGGAGCGAAACGTCCGCTCCTTTTTTTAGTGCGTTAAAAGTATAATAGTTGTTTGTTTTTGACTGGATACAATTTTCACACGCCCACCAATTGGAAAAGTAAAAATTGGTGTTGTATGCCCAAAGCTAGCATTTGCAATTATAGGGATATGGGACAGTTCTTGTTTTGAATAAATCATTTCTTGGATATCTTCTATGACAGCTTCAGATCCTTTTTGTAGTCTACCAATTACAATGCCTTTTATATGTTTAAAATCTGGTTGTTGGATGAGAGAGAGTAAGTAACGATCAAAAGTCTTAACTGTAGCTTTTCCTGTAAGAGCATCTTCTTCTAAGAATAATATTTTATCTCGTAAGCTTGGCATATATGCTGTGCCTTGTAGTAAATTAAATGTACTCATATTACCGCCAACAATTTCGCCAACTGCTTCGCCTTCATGCAAGGAAATATAACCTTCATTTTGGAAGAAAGTTCGATTTTCTTGGTCCATATACCAAGAGTCATCGCTCCACGTTTCAGCAGGTTGTATTTCTATCGGCTCTTCAGAAGTCATGCATTTTAAAAAGTAATCTATCGTATAATCAAGCCCTTTTTCCATTCCAAAAGAAGAAAAGTGAGGACCCGAATATGTAATAAGACCAGTCTTTGCATAAATTGCATTGCCTAGAGCTGTAATATCAGAATAGCCACATAAAATTTTAGGATTGCTGCTAATTAAGTCGTAATTTATATGGTTTAGTAGCCCATTGGAATTATATCCTCCAAGTGTTGTTAAGATTGCTTTTACGCTTGGATCAGCGAAAGCTTCATGAAGGTCATGAATACGGGAAGAAACAGAGGAGGAGGTAAAACGGTCGATTTCTTCTGCGTTTTTTGAAAATGTAACACGAAATCCCATATCTGCCAGTCGTTTTGTAGCAAGCTCCCGGTTATAATCGGAAACAATACTTAAACTAGAGGACGGTGAAATAACTCGGATTTCATCTCCCTTTTTTAGCTTTGGCGGTATCATTTGTAACAACCCCTTTTAATGAAAGAAAATTTAGATTTAAAAGACATTTTATCATAGGAGATAGCCCTTTATAAATTGTTTTTTCGAAACAGGGTTTTCCTGATTTTTCGGCAGACAGACATAGGTTTTTTTTGATATGATAGGGAAAGTGATTTATTATAAAGTTTATTTAATATCTATAACATGTTGAAAGGTGTGCAAGACGTGGAGAAACAACTTGCAGGCTTGCCGGTACACGTTCATTTCGTAACAGAAATCCGAGAAGGGGCTCGAAAGGAGACTGTTGCTTTTGAAGCAAATGGTCAATACTATGTAAAAGGTCAAGGTACATATGTAACATTTCAAGAGCCGAACGAACAAGGTGAAGTGAAGACGATTATCAAAATTCAAGGTGAACAAGTTCTCATTATGCGTTCAGGTGCTGTTTCTATGCGTCAGACGCATGCGAAGGGTGAATGGACAACTGGTACGTACACGAGTGAACTTGGTACGTTTGCATTGCAAACGAAAACCGATAATGTTCTTTTTAAATGGTCGGATGAGAAGAAAAAAGGACAACTCTTTTTAACGTACGCATTGCTTCTAAGTGAACAAGAAGCGGGTCGATATACAATTACGATTAATTTGAAGGAGGCAAAATAATGAACTCTTTAGAACAAGTAAAAGAATTGATTAAAGACGAAATTAAGGTTGCAGTATTAAAAGCTGAATTAGCAACAGCAGAACAAATTCCCAACGTTGTATTAGAATCCCCAAAGGATAAAACACATGGTGACTTCTCTACGAATATGGCGATGCAACTTGCACGTGTTGCGAAAAAAGCACCTCGTATGATTGCAGAGGAGTTAATTGTAAACTTTGATAAGGCAAAAGCTTCTATTGAAAAGATTGAAATTGCTGGTCCTGGTTTTATTAACTTCTATATGGATAACAGCTACTTAACAGACCTAATTCCGGCAATTGTTAAGGCTGGTGAGACTTATGGTGAAACAAACATTGGTAAAGGTGAAAAAGTACAAGTTGAGTTCGTGTCTGCAAACCCAACAGGCGACCTTCACTTAGGACATGCACGTGGTGCAGCGGTAGGTGACACATTATGTAACGTATTAGCAAAAGCGGGATATGATGTGTCTCGTGAATACTACATTAATGACGCTGGTAACCAGATTCATAACTTAGCGCTTTCTGTTGAAGCTCGTTACATGCAAGCATTAGGATTAGAAAAAGAAATGCCAGAAGACGGTTACCATGGTGCGGACATCATCGGAATCGGACAACGCTTAGCAGAAGAGTTTGGCGATCGTTATGCAAAAGCTGATGAGAAAGAAAGCTACGAATTCTACCGTGAATACGGTTTGAAATATGAGTTAGCAAAACTTCAAAAAGACTTAGAAAGCTTCCGTGTTAAATTTGATGTATGGTTCTCAGAAACATCATTATACAAAAACGGTAAAATTGACGCAGCTCTTGCAGTATTAAAAGAGCGTGAAGAAATCTTTGAAGAAGAAGGCGCAACTTGGTTCCGCTCAATGACTTACGGTGATGATAAAAACCGTGTGTTAATTAAAAATGACGGATCTTACACATACTTAACGCCAGATATCGCGTATCACCGTGATAAATTAGAGCGCGGATTTGATAAATTAATCAACATTTGGGGTGCTGACCACCACGGTTATATTCCTCGTATGAAAGCAGCAATCCAAGCGCTTGGTTACGATAAAGATACATTAGAAGTAGAAATTATCCAAATGGTACAACTATACCAAAACGGTGAAAAAATGAAAATGAGTAAGCGTACAGGTAAAGCTGTTACACTTCGTGAGCTTATGGAAGAAGTGGGCGTGGACGCAATGCGTTACTTCTTTGCAATGCGTAGTAGTGATTCTCATTTAGACTTCGATATGGACTTAGCTGTATCAAAATCTAACGAAAATCCTGTATACTATGCACAATACGCTCATGCACGTGTATGCAGTATTCTTCGTCAAGGCGAAGAACTTGGACTAACTGCAGGCGGAGATGTAAATTACAAACTGGTTGCTTCTGAAAAAGAAGTAGAATTACTGAAAAAACTTGGTGAATTCCCAGCAGTAGTTGCAGACGCAGCACAAAAGCGTTTGCCACACCGCATTACAAGCTATGCATTTGAATTAGCAGCAGCACTTCACAGCTTCTACAATGCAGAAAAAGTATTAAACCAAGATAACCTAGAGTTAAGTAAAGCTCGTTACGACTTAATGCGTGCAGTACGCATCACACTTCAAAATGCATTAGCATTAGTTGGTGTATCTGCGCCTGAGAAAATGTAATAGGCAAAAGAAAAGATGCTTATTTTTGTTTGAAAGTGATATACAAGTTGATATAAAAACATCTGATCAGTCTATAGACTAATTAGATGGCAAAGAAAGCAGACCATCGAAAAGCCGTATGGGGTAGAACCTCATGTACGGCTTGATGAGGGGAAGCTGGGCAGAAAAAGAGATGGCAAAGCTATCTCTTTTTCTGTTTCAGTTTTCTACTCTAAATATATGTGGCAAATATATGTTATGGTGATGAAGTGAAAATAGAAAAACATCAATTAACTATTGATTTTTTAGAACAATTCTAGAATAATAGGTTGTCGGGGGTAAAATTATCAAAAAGCTATACATGTAGTATTAGTAGATGAAATGTTACCAGTAAATGGTGTGATTGTTGTAAATAGCGTTGTTACAACTATGCCAAATACTAAACTAACACTTCATCTAACCAAGTATCTACACAATTAGTAATTAATCTTGAAAACTTCCAACCTAGTCAAAAAACTAGGGATTTTATGTCTAAAATAGTACATATAGTCCAACTAAAGTTTTCATGATTTGATAAAAATAATGAAAGGATATAAATCTCTCGATTTTGATACTATCATCACTTATATATATAAATCTCTCGATATTAAAATGTAATGTCGCCCTAGAAAAGCTAACTCTTCTTAGCGAGTAAGTGAAATGTATGTATAAGTTCATTTTAATTCTTCGACATAGCCAGAGATCCATTAGGCAAATTACTTTTTCTCGACACTCATTTATAGACTCCGAAAATGAAAAGGCTGAATTTCATATTTCTGCACGATTCACATGAAATTAGTTGCCCAGTACACTCTTTTTTATTTACCCCCAAATTCGTTCCACTGTATTCAGATTTGGAGAATATGACTTTTATCTTCATAGGCAAAATACTTCGCCCGGAGCGTTTTTTATCATATAGCGCTGATATTGGAACGTTTCTTATTTTTCTTGTCTGATTGTTTCGGTGTGTAGGTCGGTTATGTAACGAAACACAAAGCGTTTTAACATATGGCCAATTTGACCTCAACTCATGATGACAGACAACGTATCTTCAATGACATCCTTTAGAATACGAGTATCCTAGCACGTTTCACAGCTGTAACCTTCTTCGGCTGGTGTGCTAAATTCGATTATACGCTGTACTTCTTGTTATTCTTCAGGAGAATAAGTATGGAAGGTGGCCAAATGCATATTTACTGTGAAGTGGCTTGCTCATACTTGCCCGCACTGAAAACTTTTACGTACTGAGCAATCGTTCCGCGATGGATATGGAGAAGTTTTGAAACCTCTACAGCATAATAAGATGAATGACGGTCATGAATTTTGTCGTAAATGTTTTTTGAATTTCTTTATCAAGATTTGTCCTTTCTCATATCTGTTTTTGTTAAACAATATAGACCAGAACACAGTTTAGGTATATCGGAGAAATTAGAGGAATCTATATAAAGGTCAAATTTCAAGTTTCTGAGTAATAGAAGGGTTGAGAAAAGAGAAAAAGATGATAATAGCTATCAAACATATTTAAGTAAAATAGCTTAATGACATTGAATAATAGAATCTTTGTTATAGTATGTTTGTACCAGAATCTAGAAACATTTAATTTTATAAGGAGGATAACAGAAAGCATGTATTTAAAAAGAATAACTTCGATTTTTTCGATTATAATGATTTTTATGTTTACTATAGGTCAGAGCTTGCTGCCTATAATAGCAAATGCACAAGAGTTAAATACAGCAGGACTTGTGGATAGTTTTCAGATTGGTAAAACAAATCTACAGACCACAGAACGGACTAAAGTAACTGTAAACTTCAGTGAAAAAAATGGACTTAGGCTGAAGCCTGGAGACACACTAACATTAACGCTGCCTCCAGAACTAAAAGGATTAGATAGAGAGTTTCCATTAGATGACTATGGTACTTGTAAAGTCACTGCAGGTACTGTGGTATGTACATTTAATGATAGAGTGAGTACACATCAAAATATTAAAGGGTATTTAAACTTTTACGTGGAAGCTGCTAATGTAGGGACGGATCAAAAGAAAGAGATTGAAACCAATTTCGGTACAAATGTAGATAAGCAATCTGTAACAATTACCGGCCCAAGCGGTGGTGGTGGTACAGATCCTGGAAAGCCACCGTTTTTTTATAAAACTGGTGATATGAACTCAGGTAAGGACAATGAAGTACGTTGGTTCTTGAATATAAACTTAAATAAAGAAGAGTTAAGTCGCGATATTGTTGTGACTGATAATCTACAGGAAGGTCAAACACTTAATAAGGATAGTTTCTATATAATTATTGATGATTATATAGGTCGTCGATCTTTAACGCTACAAGAGTTTGAAAAGCAACGTTACGGAACGATTGCCTTTACTGGTGACAGATCATTTAAAGTTGTGCTTTATAAGGATAAAGCACGTCTTGCCTCCTTTTCGATTGGTTATACATCTACTATAACGGAAGCCGGAAAGAAGCAAGAGTTTTTTAAGAATGATTATACGATTGATTACCAAGTTCTAAACAAAGACCCAGTTTCTGATTCGGGTACTGCCCAAACCGAAAATATGTCAGCTGGCGGTGGTGCTGAAGGTAACGAGGTTCCAAAAGGAACGCTAAAAATTGTTAAACATATTGAAGGAAATAAAGAAAAAGTAATCCCAAATGTTTCGTTTAAGTTGTATAAAGAGTCGGGTGAACAAGTTGGGGGCGAATATAAAACAAATAACGAAGGGATAATTGAAATTCCTAACTTACAACCGGGTAAATATTATATGCAAGAGGTTTCAGCTCCAGACTATGTTGATTTCGATCCTCAAGCAAAAGTAAATTTCGAGGTTAAATCAGGTGATGTAAATGGAGTGGAACTGCCAATTCCGAATAAAGTGAAAACTACATCTGTTACAGGAACAAAGACGTGGAAAGGCGATAATGCGAAAGATCGTCCGACGATGATTAAGGTAGACTTACTACAAAATGGTAAAGTGATCGCAACACAAGAAGTAACAGAAGTAACAGGCTGGAAATATGAATTCAAAGACTTAGCGGCATATGATACAGACGGAAATGCATATAAGTATGAAGTAAAAGAACAACCGGTAGATGGATATCAAACAGAAGTAAAAGGTTATGACATTACAAATACAAAAGTGGTACAAACAACAAAAGTAGAAGGAACGAAGACGTGGAAGGACGGAAACGCAACAAATCGTCCGGTAATGATCAAAGTAGACTTACTACAAAATGGCCAAGTGATCGCAACACAAGAAGTAAGCGAAGCAACAGGCTGGAAGTATGAATTCAAAGATTTAGTGGTAAACGATGCAGACGGAAAAGCATATAAATATGAAGTGAAAGAACAACCGGTAGATGGATATCAAACAGAAGTAAAAGGTTATGACATCACGAATACAAAAGTAGGCAAGACATCAGTTTCAGGAACGAAGACTTGGAACGATAACAATGCATCAGATCGCCCAGAGTCAATCAAAGTAAAATTACTACAAAATGGAAAAGAGATTGCCACGAAAGAAGTAAACAAAGCAACAGAGTGGAAGTATGCGTTTAAAGATTTAGTGGCATATGATGAAAATGGAGCAGCTTACAAGTATGAAGTGAAAGAACAACCAGTAGACGGATACGAATCAAAAGTAAAAGGTTATGACATCACGAATACAAAAGTAGGTCAGACATCAGTTTCAGGAACGAAGACCTGGAAAGGTGGCACAGAGGAAGAGCATAAAGCCATCAAAGTAGACTTACTACAAAACGGTACAGCGATTGCGACACAAGAAGTAAGCAAAGCAACAGGCTGGAAGTATGAATTTAAAGATTTAGCAGCGTTTGATGAAAATGGAGTAGCTTACAAGTATGAAGTGAAAGAACAACCGGTAGACGGATACAAATCTGAGGTGAACGGTTATGACATCACAAATACAAAAGTAGGCGAAACGAAAGTAGAAGGAACAAAGACTTGGAACGATAACAACGCAACAGATCGTCCAAGCACGATTAAAGTAGATTTACTACAAAACGGTAAAGTAGTAGACACAAAAGAAGTAACAGAAGCAACAAATTGGAAGTACGCATTTGAAAACCTACAAGCATACGATGTAAACGGAGTAGCCTACGAGTATACAGTGAAAGAACAACCAGTAAAAGGATATAAATCGGAAGTAAAAGGTTATGACATCACAAATACAAAAGTAGGCCAAACAAAAGTAGAAGGAACGAAAACATGGAAAGACGATAATGCGAAAGATCGTCCGACGATGATTAAAGTAGACTTACTACAAAATGACCAAGTGGTTGCGACACAAGAAGTAAGTGAAGCAACAGGCTGGAAATATGTGTTTACAGATTTAGCGGCATATGATGCCGAAGGAAAAGCATATAAGTATGAAGTAAAAGAACAACCGGTAGACGGTTATCAAACAGAAATCAAAGGTTATGACATTACAAATACAAAAGTAGGCCAAACAAAAGTAGAAGGAACGAAGACATGGAAAGACGATAATGTAACAGATCGTCCGGTAATGATCAAAGTAGACTTACTACAAAATGACCAAGTGATTGCAACGCAAGAAGTAAGCGAAGCAACAGGCTGGAAATATGAATTCAAAGATTTAGCGGCATACGATGCTGAAGGTAAGGCATATAAGTATGGAGTGAAAGAACAACCAGTAGATGGATACCAAACAGAAGTAAAAGGTTATGACATTACGAATACAAAAGTAAGCAAAACAAAAGTAGAAGGAACAAAAATGTGGAAAGACGATAATGCGAAAGATCGTCCGAAAGCAATTAAAGTAGACTTACTACAAAATGGCCAAGTGATTGCAACGCAAGAAGTAAGTAAAGCAACAGACTGGAAATATGCATTTACAGATTTAGAAGCATACGATGCCGAAGGAAAGGCATACAAGTATGAAGTAAAAGAACAAGCAGTAGACGGATATCAAACAGAAGTACATGGTTATGACATCACGAATACAAAGGTTGGTCAAACAAAAGTAGAAGGAACGAAAACATGGAAAGACGATAATGCGAAAGATCGTCCGACGATGATTAAAGTAGACTTACTACAAAACGGCCAAGTAATCGCAACGCAAGAAGTAAGCGTAGCAAGTGATTGGAAGTATGAATTCAAAGATTTAGCGGCATATGATGCCGAAGGAAAAGCATACAAGTATGAAGTAAAAGAGCAATCGGTAGATGGGTATCGAACAGAAGTAAAAGGGTATGACATTACGAATACAAAAGTAGGCAAAACGAAAGTAGAAGGAACAAAGACTTGGAACGATAACAACGCAACAGACCGTCCAAGCACGATTAAAGTGGATTTACTACAAAACGGAAAAGTAGTAGACACAAAAGAAGTAACAGCAGCAACAAATTGGAAGTACACATTTGAAAACCTACAAGCATACGATGCGAATGGAGTAGCATACAAGTATGAAGTAAAAGAACAACCGGTAGATGGATATAAAGCAGAAGTAAACGGTAATGACATCACAAATACAAAAGTAGCGAAATTGACAGTAGAAGGAACGAAGACGTGGAAAGACGGAAATGCAACAGACCGTCCGGTAATGATCAAAGTAGACTTACTACAAAACGGAAACGTGATCAAAACACAAGACGTACTAGCAGTAATGGGTTGGAAATATATATTCGTAGATTTAGAAGCATATGATGCGAATGGAGTAGCTTACGAGTATACAGTGAAGGAACAACCAGTAAAAGGATATAAATCGGAAGTAAAAGGTTATGACATTACAAATACAAAAGTAGGCGAAACGAAAGTAGAAGGAACAAAGACTTGGAACGATAACAACGCAACAGATCGTCCAAGCACGATTAAAGTAGATTTACTACAAAACGGTAAAGTAGTAGACACAAAAGAAGTAACAGCAGCAACAAATTGGAAGTACACATTTGACAAATTACAAGCATACGATGCAAACGGAGTAGCTTACGAGTATACAGTGAAAGAACAGCCAATAGACGGATATAAAGCAGAAGTAAACGGTAATGACATCACAAATACAAAAGTAGGCGAAACGAAAGTAGAAGGAACAAAGACTTGGAACGATAACAACGCAACAGATCGTCCAAGCACGATTAAAGTAGATTTACTACAAAACGGTAAAGTAGTAGACACAAAAGAAGTAACAGTAGAAACAAATTGGAAGTACACATTTGACAAATTACAAGCATACGATGCAAACGGAGTAGCTTACGAGTATACAGTGAAAGAACAGCCAATAGACGGATATAAAGCAGAAGTAAACGGTAATGACATCACAAATACAAAAGTAGGCCAAACAAAAGTAGAAGGAACGAAAACATGGAAAGACGATAATGCGAAAGATCGTCCGACGATGATTAAGGTAGACCTACTACAAAATGGTAAAGTGATTGCGACACAAGAAGTAAGTGAAGCAACAGGCTGGAAATATGAATTCAAAGATTTAGCGGCATACGATGCCGAAGGAAAAGCATATAAGTATGAAGTGAAAGAACAACCAGTAGCGGGATACAAATCCGAAGTAAATGGTTATGATATCACGAATACAAAAATCAAGGACGAACCAGGTGTAGATCCAAAAGATCCAAGCACAGATCCAAAAGATCCAAACACAGATCCGAAAGATCCAAGTACAGATCCCAAAGATCCAAACACAAATAACGATTCAAAAGTTCCACCTACTACAGAAAATGACAAGCCGACATTACTTCCTAACACAGGAGGAACATCATCGGAAATGATTTCAATTGTTGGAGGTATGGTATTGTTCCTTTTAGGTGGAATTCTATTCGCTCGTCAACGAATAGAAGAGTAAAAAAGCTTTAGATTATTGATTACACTGTAATCCGAGTAGTACACAAATTAAAAAATTACTATTGATATTACTCCCTTTAGGTAGATATTCAAAAAAACTTCATGATAAGGTGAAGGAAAGAATGCAACCTGAAGGGGGTTTTTTTATCGAAAAAAGAGAGCGTTTTCAAAGTGGACTCAATAATATGGCCAACTTTCACAGAGATGAACGGCTCTAAATTGATAAAAAACCATCTTTAAGAAGTGCATTATCCATTGAAGCATAAGCTTAGAATGTGATTTGGTATCTCATGTAAGCTTATGGTCAATGCCATGTTCCATTACGTTTTGGATAACTGTATAGCTATTTTTATGGCGAAATTAGAAATAGTATTTTGTAAAGGTTTGATCTTGAATGGTTGCCGTGGCAGCTTTCGTTTCTGGAATAAAAGCTGTAGCTCCTGTCAGTCCAGCAAAAGTTAATGCACCTGCAAGTATCATCTTTTTCATAATAGAAATGCATTCTTATTAGCTATAATCATTATTGTTATAGTTAGTATTATACATGATAATATATTGAAATAGCGATGTATTTATGCATATTTATTTCAATATAAAAAAGCCACCAGTTCTAAATGGTGGCTTTGATGATAATTAAGCAGCTTTCTGCCCTGTTTGTATAGCTGGTTTTTGAAGAACATCATAAACACCAGTACCAATGACATCTAACGCCATTTTCATACGCTCCGGTGAAATGTTTTCTAGAACGTTATCTTGTGGTGTATGGTATACCTTTTCAATATGATAGATAAGTGGATCCCAGCTATCTACCCCCATCCAAATGAACAGAGCTGCAGGGATGCCAGCATAAGCAAACGGTACATGGTCACTAGAACCGAATTTCCCTTGAAGAACAAAATCATTATTTAATTGTTTACTGGCATTTAGTGCAGCATCCGTTACAAGATTCGTAGATCCATCTGGAGTCATTGCATATAAATTTTTTGCTTTCTCATAGCTTGTAGCAACCATATCAGCATTAAACACACCTAAAATACGATCGCGTTCTGTTTGTGATAAGTTGTCAACGTAATGTTCAGATCCGATTAGTCCCATTTCTTCTGATCCGAAAGCAATAAAACGGATTTCCTTGTCAGTTTCTACATTTTGAAATGCGCGAGCTAATTCTAATACTAAACCTGTTCCAGAGGCATTGTCGTTTGCTCCTGGTGCTCCAGCAACGCTGTCATAGTGGGAACTTACGATAACAGCTTTTTCATTTCCAGTGCTGTTTTTTGGTTTCTTTTTCGCGATAACGTTTAGTGATTGTAAGTTTGATTCATGTCGTGCTTTTAAAGAAAGGATTGTATTACCTTTTTTCGCTAATTCTTCTTTGAATGCATTTCCTTGTGCATAAGCAAGGCCAAATACAGGGATTGACTGTTTTTTCGTTAATCTTGGATTGAATGTTTGTCCATAGTTACCGCGGCCGCCAATTAAACTATATAAGAGGACACCCTTTGCACCTTTTGCAACGGCATTTTCTACTTGTTTGTTGTAGTCTGCTACTGTTGCACCTCTTTCAAATAAGACAATTTTCCCGTTTACCTCATTTGGAATTTCGTCTAGGTTTGTTCCATTTGGTACAAAAATGAGGGGAGCGGTAACAGCCTCAGTAGAAATTAAAGCATTCGGAGCAGCACCTGCTTGCCAATTCTTTGAACGAGATAAAGGGGAATCAATAAATCCTACATATTGATCAGGTACAGCAAATGGTTGATATTCTACTTCATATCCCATTGACTGTAATTTCATCCCAACATAGCGAGAGGCCCATTTTTCTGATTGTGTTCCACCAGGGCGCGGGCCAATGGTTTCTGATAAAAAACGGATATGTTCGATTGCACGATTCGCATCAACTTGCTTTGTAATAGGTGGAGTCTCAATTGTTGTTTGCGGGGAATCAGCCTTTGCTTGTCCAATTGGAGCTAAGCTGACAGCGAGTGTTGCAGCAAGCAAAGAGCTTACTATTTTTTGTTTCAATGTTCTCTTCATATATTCCTCTCCCATTCTTCTATTCTATCTGACTGACAAAAGAAGACGGATAACGACTCCATTCTACTTGTTATTTTTTGTATTTTCAATTAATTCGAGTTGAGAAATAAAAGTAAGAATAATTTGTATATGCATATTTACATATTTTCAGAGGAAGTGTATATGTTATCATTTTAAAAGAAGGTTCGCTTTCTTGTTTTGAAAGCCCCTAAAATGCATGTCTAGTGTACCCAAACTTTAGATTATGTAGAGAGACAGAAATTCAGGATGGGATTTCTGTTTCTCGTGCTTGAACCTCTTAACTGTGGTAATCATGTTCCCACATTTCATGATTATCATTAGTGAATATGTAAGGTATCCATATGAGAAGAAGAGAAATCAATGCTGATTTCTCTTCTTCTTTTGCATAGAAAAAGGAATGTCATTTGCATTCCTTTTTCTTTTTATAGCGCAGTTAAAATAATTGGTTCACCACGTGTTACGACAACTGTATGTTCACATTGTGCAACAAGGCTTTTATCTGGTGTTACAAATGTCCAGCCATCATCGCCGCGTTCAATAATATGGTCAGCTTTCATAGAAATGAAAGGCTCCACAGCTATAACAAGACCATCTTTAAGAAGTGCATTATCCATTGGATCATAGTAGCTTAGAATATGGTTTGGTGCTTCATGTAAGCTAAGCCCAATGCCGTGACCTGTTAAGTTTTGGATAACAGCATAGCCATTTTTATGGGCAAAGTTAGAAACTGCACGACCGATTTGGTTTTGTTTTGAACCAGCTTTTACTTTTTTCATTGCTGCCCAAAATGCGTCTACTGCAGCTTGGCAAAGTTTTTCCTTTTCTTCATCTTGACCAAGAACAAAAGAAATTCCTGTATCTGCATAATAACCGTCAAGTGCTGCAGATACATCAACATTTACTAAGTCGCCTTCTTTTAACACTTGATCTTTTGGAATACCGTGAGCAACTTCTTCATTTACACTAATACAAGTGAAGCCTGGGAAATCATATTCTTTTTCAGGTGCAGAAATAGCACCGTGCTCATCTAATATTTTTTTACCGATTAAATCAAGCTCTTTCGTTGTCATACCTGGTTTTGCTTGTTTTTTCATTTCTTCACGTGCAAGCGCAACAACGCGGCCGATTTTTCGTAAACCTTCCAAATCTTGTTCATTACGAATAATCATAAAAAACCACTGTCCTTCCTCGATTGTAAATCTTATACGATTGTATCATGTTTATTTTTGTCCTGCTACTTGCGTGCGATTAGCCCTATTTTTGAACGGCTTGACGGGCTTCATAGGAACTTCATGACAAATGTCATATTCATATCATGACGTAACTTACTGTTTTCCAACTCTTCCAATTTATACAATGTAAATATAAGGAATGACGGAGGTGGAGAGATGGAAAAGATTATTGAAGTAAATAATGTTTCAAAAACATTTAAACATAAAAAGGCTGTAAATAATGTTTCATTTCATGTAGAGAAGGGGCAGATTGTTGCACTTCTTGGACCAAATGGTGCAGGGAAAACAACGGCGATCTCAATGATGCTCGGATTAAAGAATCCCTCAGAAGGAAGTGTTTCTATATTTGGAAAGAGCCCAAAACATCAAAGTGTTCGTAATCGTCTTGGTGCAATGCTACAAGAGGTAAGTGTTATCGATGGTATATCGGTGGAGGAAGCAATTAACCTATTCCGTAGTTATTATACGAATCCAGTTGCAAAAGAAACATTACTCCAGCTATCAAATCTAGAATCAGAGAAAAAACAACGTTGTGAAAAATTATCAGGTGGTCAGAAAAGACGTTTAAACTTTGCACTCGCACTTGCTGGAAACCCAGATTTATTGTTTTTAGATGAACCGACTGTAGGAATGGATATTACGTCTAGGAAAACATTTTGGGAGACGATTCGAAAGTTATCGAGTGAAGGGAAAACGATTATTTTAACAACGCATTATTTAGAAGAAGCTGATGCATTAGCAGATCGCATTTTATTATTTGCGAACGGGAAAATCATTGCAGATGGTACGCCAGATGAAATGAAAGCAACAATTTCGCAAAAAACAATCTCATTTTATGCCAAAGAAAAAATTCCTACATGTTTGTTGAAGGAATTACCGCATGTAAAAGGCGCACAGTTCCATGAGGGGCGCATAATTTTAACAACAGATGATACGGATGCTACGTTACAAGCAATTTATAAACAGAATTTACCTGTTACAGATATTTCAGTTGAGCGGGGAAGTCTTGATGAAGCGTTTGAACAGTTTGTTGCAAATCAAAAGGAGGGAATCGTATGAAAGCATTATGGATGCAATGCAAAATAGAGATTTTTCGTACGTTCCGCAATAAATTATTTATCTTTTTCTCACTATTAATGCCAGTTTTATTTTATTACATTTTTACAAACGTGATTCAAGTGCCACAAAACGGAGATGCTTGGAAGGCCCATTATTTAATTTCGATGGCAACTTTCAGTATTGTAGGAACAGCACTTTTTAGTTTTGGTGTGAGACTTTCCCAAGAAAAGGGGCAAGGATGGACACATCTTTTAAAAATTACACCGCTTCCAGAGGGGGCATATATAACGGCTAAAATTATTTCGCAAACGGCGGTAAATGCTTTTTCAATACTTGTGATCTTTATTGCAGGGATATTAATTAATGACGTATCGTTAACGGTTGGACAATGGATTGGTGCCGGATTGTGGTTATTATTAGGTGTTACACCATTTTTAGCGCTAGGAACAGTTATTGGTTCCATTAAGAAAGCGGACGCAGCTGCAGGGCTTGCGAACATTTTAAATATGAGTTTAGCAGTTTTAGGCGGCTTATGGATGCCAATTGAAATCTTTCCAAAGGTATTAAGAACAATTGGAGAGTGGACACCAACGTATCACTTCGGAAGTGGAGCATGGGATATTGTAGCTGGTAAATCGATAGGCTGGGAGAATGTAGCGACTTTAGGAGGTTATTTCCTTATATTTGTTGTAATATCAATATATATAAGAAAAAGACAGGAAGCGGTATAAATGGTAGAGAAGAAGCAGTTTGAACTTTTTCCAAAACATATGGGGTTCTTTCCATATATGTGGTTTGTATACTTGGTATTCCCGATATATGGTTTATCTAATGAATCAGGATGGAGATTAATATTAGGAAGCGGTATGTTAGTGATCTTTGTCATTGCATACCGTCAGCTTTATTTTGTGAAAAAGACATTTATTTTATGGGCATGTATTCAGATGGTGATTGTATTTTTATTTGGGGTTTTTTACAATCCCTATTTTATTTATTTAGGATTTTTTACAGCAAATGCAATAGGATTTACACCAACGAAAAAAGCCTTTCGTCTATTAGTACTCTCTTTAGGAACAATGATTGTTACCTTTGTGCTGGTGTATAGCAAGAACTTCACATTAACATCTATATTTGGATCTTTACCGATGTTTATTTTAATGCTTATTACACCATTTGCCATGCGGAATTTTAATCAAAAAAAGATATTACGACATCAGTTAAGTGAAGCAAACGAACAAATTAAAGACTTAGTAAAACGCGAAGAACGTCAGCGAATTGCAAGGGACCTTCACGATACGTTAGGACATACGTTATCTCTTATTACTTTAAAAAGTCAGCTTGTTGAGAAGCTGATTGTGAAAAATCCAGAGCGTGCAAGTATAGAAGCAAAGGAGATTACGCAAACATCGCGCACAGCCTTAAAGCAATTGCGTGAATTGATTTCCGATATGCGGATGATTACTGTGGAAGAAGAGCTTGAGCAAATAAAGGCTATCCTGCAAGCTGCTAATATTTCACTAGAGGTAAAGCAGAAAGCAAGTTCTGGTGCATTATCACCACTTGAGCAAAATATTGTAGGTATGTGCTTGCGAGAAGCGGTAACGAACGTTGTAAAGCATAGTAAGGCGACGGAATGTATGGTTTCCTTATTTGAAACGCAAGGAGAACTGATTTTGCAGGTGAAAGATAATGGAGTGGGATTACAAGCACAAAGTCATGATGGGAATGGAATTTTAGGTATGAAAGAACGGCTTGCACTTATTGATGGAGCACTTGAACTAGATGAAACGCATCCTGGGACGATGTTAACGGTGAAGGTTCCAATTGTAATTAGAACAGGAAAAGATGAGGTGAGAGCATGATTAGAATCATCATTGCTGAGGATCAACGAATGCTTAGGGGAGCGCTCGGAGCTCTGCTTGATTTAGAAGATGACATTGAAGTGGTAGGGCAGGCGGAGAATGGTGAAGAAGCTTTAAAATTAATTGAAAAGTTGCAGCCAGATATAAGTATTATGGATATTGAAATGCCGATTCAAAGTGGTTTAGATGTTGCAGAGGAATTGCAAAAGAAAAAATTACTATGCAAAGTAATGATTTTAACAACATTCGCACGTCCAGGTTATTTTGAAAGAGCAATGAAAGCAGGAGTTCATGGATATTTATTAAAGGATAGCCCAAGTGAAGATTTAGCGGCAGCGATTCGCAATGTGATGCAAGGGAAACGAGAGATTTCCCCTGAATTAATGTTTGGACTATGGCAAGAGCAAAATCCGTTATCAGATCGTGAGAAAGAAGTACTTTTGTTAGCGAAAGAAGGAAAAACAGCAAATGAAATTGCCAAGACACTGTATCTTTCATCTGGTACTGTACGGAATTATATTTCAGATGTGTTAACAAAATTAAATGCGAAAAACCGAATTGAAGCAATTGCGATTGCGGAAGAAAAGGGCTGGATATGAAAAAAGATGTTTACCGGTTATAGTGGTAAACATCTTTTTATTCTTTTTTTTTGAACCTCTATCACTAAAATGTAAAGTCTATGACATAATATAGATTTTACTTCATTTTTCGACAAAAAATTTGTTATAGTAAGATTAGGTTGCTGTTCTAGATTTTGGGTAACTTTACCACTAATTGTCTTAATTACCCCATGTTTATCTACTTGAGCAATGATGTCTTGGTCATATATTTCATCATTTTTATATGATTGGGAAAGACATACTTCGGTTTGATTTTCTTGTAGGTTGAAATTCAACATCTTTTCAGTGGTAACTTGTTTTTGTTACGCGTTAACCTCTTGTACTTCATCTTTTAAGTATTTTTAGCAATATTTCCTATTGTTACGTTTTGTGGTTCAGTTTATTTACTAATTATCAAGCTAGGTTGAGTAACTTCAATGTTCACTTCATTGTTATCAATTTTTGGGGCACGATAATTGCTGCTACATGATAAGGGATAGAATAGAACAGAAGTAAGGAATATACTAGCAACTTTTATATTATTCATCTCTAACATTTGGAGTCTTGTATTTGTATAAAATGATTTATAAGAAAGGTGTGCTAAATGATATATATTATGCAATATTTCATGTCTAAAAGTGCCGAAAAACTATTATTGTAGTGGTATGACAACTTGAAAAGTTAGATTTCTGTAATGGGATGGTGAGCTATTATGCACGCAGAAAAGCTGGGAGCTGAAATAAAGAAAATTAGAATGTTAAGAGGTTTAACACAAAAGCAGTTGTCTGAGAATATATGTCATCAATCAGAAGTAAGCAGGATTGAGTCAGGAACGGTATATCCAAGTATGGATATACTGCAAGGGATTGCAGCAAAGCTAAGGGTTCCCATTATTCATTTTTATGAGGTTCTTCTTTATTCTGACCTCGAAAGAAAGAAAAAGTTTAAGAATCAAATTCAATTATTGTGTAAGAAGAAGCAGTATGATGAAATTCATAAAATTGTTTCAGAGGAGTTAAAGAAAGAAGAGTGTCATCCTGAATTTAAGCAATTTCTTCTATGGTATTATCATTTATCTTCTTATGCTTTAAAGAAAGTCAATTTTGAATACTGCATCTCAGAGCTGAAAAATATAATCCATCGGCAATATGGTGGGGTAGATGTGTTTCAAAATTTATATATCGAAAATTCGATTGCTATTATTTATGCAGAAAATAACCATTTAGAAAAAGCTATTACATTATTTCAAGATATTTTACAACAGCTGGAGTCATTGCAGAGTGATCAAGATTTTGTTGTTAAGGTTCGATATAATTATGCGAAAACTTTATGTTTAAATAATGAATATGCAAAGTCGCTTCAGCAAGTAGATAAAGCAATTGAAACGTCGCGACTTATTGGGAGTATGCAGCTTCTTGGGCAACTGTACTATCAAAAGGGAGAGTGCTTAGAGAAATTAATTTATCCGCCAAGTGAAATTACAGCTGTTTATGAAAAGGCTTTATTATTTTTTGATTTACTAGATTTACATTCTCACAAAGAGATATTATTAGCAAAAACGGGATTAGCTGATCGTAATGAACAGACAATATTCTCTAGCTAATTAAATTTATCCCGCTATTCGTGGGCAGTAATTCCCCCACTTCAAGATTAAGAGAGAAAAGAGGAAGATAGGTGGAGGATAACTGCCCGTAAAAGCCCAGTCGGTGAGGGCTAACAATCAGTGTGGAATGAAGATTACTCCCACTGATGGAAGTTTCATTCTATATTTTTAAATAATGAAACCATAAGAGAATATGCATAATTGCATTTTTAAAAGAAATTATTTCATGATATATTTAGAGAAAATAGAGCATAGGGTGATGAGTGATGAAAAAAATTCTTGCATGCGGTTTAATGGCAATGGCAATGCTAGCTGGTATTGCATTCGGAGTGAGTCAAGATCACGCATTAACAAATCAACAGGAACAAGTACAATTAGCTTCAGATATGCCATTTGAACATTAAGATAAAAAAAGAACCCAAGTGAGGGTTCTTTATTTTTGTTAGGGATAAAAGTGTTAGATAATTCAAAGCTCTTGAATGTAGTCAAAGGTTTAGGTATGTAAGAATGACTATTATTCCTTGCTCTTAACACCTTCAGCAATCACACCAACGAGAAGAGAATCGTGAAACAGCGTTACAATTACCATTGTAACGTTGCACTGCTTATTCGTTTCATTCCTCTTATAGAAGCAAGTTCATCTACTAACTGAAAAAGTGCTAAATCTTTTTGCTTACTCTCAATCATAATGTCAAAATCTTGATTTACTGCTTTGGCAATATGTAAAAAGGAATTTATAAATGCAGTATCAATATAATTAGCGTGGGATCTGAATTCCTTCTCTGATTTTGGTGAAGAAATATGAACCTTAGGAATGGTATTTGTATGATCCCACGTTTTGAAAATAGCTGGTAGTAGTGCTTCTAACGGTTCATCACAAAGATTTGCCATGTGATGATGATAATCAAATACAAAAGGGATTCTTTCTAGCTTACAAACGGCTAATGTTTCAGAAGCTGTATATGTTTTATCATCATTTTCAAGTGTCATTTGCTGCTTGATATGGAAAGAGAGCTTTTTTAAGTTTTCATGAAAGCGTAGTAAAGCTTTCTCTTTGTTGCCGTATGCACCTCCAATATGGATATTAATGTAGGAAGAGTCTGCTAATCCCATTGCATCTAATACGTTATAGTGATATGTCATATCTAAAACCGCATTATTTGTAATATGAGGTTTTTCACTTGTAAATAATGTGAACTGATTTGGATGAAAGCTGACTCGTAAGTTATGCTCTCGAATTAATTCCCCCATCTTACGCCAAAAGGGTGTAAATATATCGATATAATCAAAATCAACTTCAGGATGGGTTGCGAGTGGGACGATAGAAGATGATAATCGGTATAATGGAATTTCATGTGCGATATTGTAATGCAGGATACGTAATGTATGCATAAGATTTTGCATTGTAATATTATATAATTTTTCTTCTCGTTCCTGTTTACCAAGCTTTTTCCACGTTGTAAATGTCATTGTTTTAGCAGGGGAGCAGTCCCACAAAGCGACTGCATGTGAGACATACCCAAAGCGCATAATCATCTGCCTTACCCCCGTTATTTATTATTTAATTATAAAAGTTTCATTTCATAAGAAAAACGCTAGTAACGTCCCAATCCATTCTTTTCCTTTATCGACAAGGGAGAGAGAGGAAACATCTTTCCAAGTAAGCAATGTAGATCCTTCAATATCTTTGCTAATTTGCACCTTAATTTCTTGTATAAAAGCTGAGTCATACAGGAGACAATTTATTTCATGATTGACATATAAACTCCTCATATCAAAATTAGCTGTTCCGATATCACAAGTATGATTATCTACCATAATAATTTTTGCATGAAAAAAACCTTGTTGAAATTCATAAATGTTACACCCTGCCTTCATCAATTTCCGGCAGTATGGTAATTTAGCTTCGCGAACGAGTGGGTGATCTGCTTTTTTAGGAACGAGAATCGTAATGCGAACACCTCGTTTTTTTGCTTGTAATAATGCATTCATTACTATTTTTCCCGGAAGGAAGTAGGGCGTCCCAATGTATAATTCTTCTTTTGCGCTTTCAATAAGTGATACAAATGTTTCCTGTAAATAGGCACCATCTGTTGGGATAAAGCGGTGCACTATAGGACCTGGTGGTTGTTTGGGAAAAAATGACGCTTCTTCTAGTAAATCTTCATTTGTATCATCGCGCCAATCGTGCAAAAATTGTTTTTGTAAATCTTGTACGCCGTCTCCAGTCAGGCGTAAATGATAATCACGCCAAAGTCCAAGTTCTGGATCGTGCCCTAAATATTCTTCTCCGATGTTGAATCCTCCAATATAGCCAATTTTTCCATCGATAATCGTAATTTTTCTATGATTTCTTTGGTTTGCAGAAAAAAAGAGAAAAGGGATCTTGATTTTATGACAATATGAAAAAAATACACCGTGTTGCCGGAGTGAGCGAATGGATTCGTCTGATAAATGATGGCTTCCTATACGATCGAGAAGGAGACGTACTTCTATACCTTGTTTTGCTTTTTCAGTAAGAAGTTGTAAAAAGGTTTGGCTAATTTCATCATTTTTGACAATGAAAAATAAAATATGTATATGATGCTTTGCCTCCTGTATATCCAGAAATAAATCATTATATAAATTTGTTCCCCATGTATACAATTTAAAATTGCTGCGTCGTAAAGGAAAAGGACGGGGCTTTATTTTTTTTAAATGATATTTTCTTCCGAGCAAAAGGTCGAGTGAGACCCATATGACTAAGCCTATTAGTAAGAGAGATAAAAAGACCATTATCAAATTACCTCCTGAGAATTCATTCTTATAGTTTCACCTAAATAAACAGCTTTATGAAAAAATATTGTGTTGTATAACAAAAAACTGTTGACTGAATGCTCACTCATTATATAATGAGGATAGGGGATATAATTCAGAAAATTATTTATTTTTGAAGATTCTAAAAGAAAGAGGGCTTACTAAGAGAGGGGTAGCATAAAAATGAATAGCTTACTGATCATTAATTGGCTGGCTGCCATTGCTGTTATTGCTTATGCGGGATATTTGTTTGTATATCTTATACGAACGAGGATGGCCTACATACAATTAGGAAAAAAGATAGAATTTGATCGCCGCTTTAAAGAGCGATGGGATCTCCTGAAGGTCAACGTTTTCGGCCAAAAAAAATTGCTGAAAGATAAAAAAAGCGGTATCATGCACGTTATGTTTTTTTACGGATTTATTCTTGTCCAATTCGGAGCAATTGACTTCATTTGGAAAGGACTCGCACCAGGATCACATCTTCCACTTGGACCACTATACCCTGCATTTACATTCTTCCAGGAAATTGTCACACTTATGATTTTAATCGCTGTTTTTTGGGCTTTTCATAGAAGATACGTTGAAAAGCTTGTTCGTTTAAAACGTAATTTTAAATCGGGCCTTGTTCTTATTTTTATCGGGGGCTTGATGCTTTCTGTACTACTTGGTAACGGTATGGGCATTATATGGCACGGAGAGGAGCTTTCATGGAGCGAACCAATCGCTTCTGGAATCGCTTACGTTTTCTCGGGAATAAATGAAACCGCAGCCATTTCGGTGTTCTATTTCTCTTGGTGGGTGCATCTACTTATTTTGTTAACGTTTTTAGTTTATGTACCACAATCAAAACACGCACATTTAATTGCTGGACCGGCCAATGTATTTTTCAGCCGCCTTTCTAATCCAGGAAAGCTTGAAAAAATTGATTTTGAAGATGAAACACAAGAAACATTTGGTGTTGGAAAAATTGAAGACTTTAGACAGAATCAGCTCATTGATTTATACGCATGCGTAGAGTGCGGACGCTGTACAAATATGTGCCCGGCAACAGGGACAGGAAAAATATTGTCGCCAATGGATTTAATTGTAAAACTTCGCGACCATCTGACAGATAAAGGGGCAGCGGTGACATCAAAGGTACCGTGGGTTCCAGCAGTTGCATTTAACAATACGCAAGGAAATCAGTTAGCGATGGCAGCCGGGCAAGGGCAACAAGAGTCGGCCGCGACACTTGCTTATGATCCAAGCTTAATTGGGGATATCATTACAGAAGAAGAAATTTGGGCATGTACAACATGCCGTAACTGTGAAGATCAGTGCCCAGTTATGAATGAGCATGTCGATAAAATTATTGATTTACGCCGTTATCTTGTTTTAACAGAAGGAAAGATGGATGCGGAAGCGCAGCGTGCAATGACAAATATTGAGCGCCAAGGGAATCCGTGGGGGCTGAATCGTAAAGAGCGTGAAACATGGCGCCAAGGTGATGATGAAGTAACGGTTCCGACTGTGAAAGAGAAAACAAAAGCTGGCGAAGAGTTTGAATACTTATTCTGGGTCGGCTCTATGGGATCGTATGATAATCGCAGTCAGAAAATTGCGATATCGTTTGCGAAGCTGATGAATAAAGCAGGCATATCATTTGCGATTCTTGGTAACAAAGAAAAGAACTCTGGAGATACGCCACGCCGCCTCGGAAATGAATTCGTGTTCCAGGAGATGGCAACTAAAAATATTGAGGAGTTTGAAAAAGCAGGTGTGAAGAAAATCGTTACGATTGATCCGCATGCCTATAACACATTTAAAAATGAGTATCCAGACTTTGGCTTACAAGCAGAAGTCTATCACCATACAGAATTATTAGCACAGTGGGTGAAAGAAGGGCGATTAGAGCCAGTTCACCGTATTGAAGAGACGATTACGTATCATGATTCCTGCTATTTAGGAAGATACAACGAAGTATATGAGGCGCCGCGTAATATTTTAAAAGCAATTCCAGGTGTAAATGTTGTTGAGATGGAGCGTAATCGTGAAACAGGCATGTGCTGCGGCGCAGGTGGCGGGCTTATGTGGATGGAAGAAACGACAGGCTCACGCATTAACGTTGCGCGTACAGAGCAAGCACTTGCAACATCACCGTCAATTATTGGTACGGGGTGTCCGTATTGTTTAACGATGATTAGTGACGGTACGAAAGCAAAAGAGGTAGAGGAGCAAGTTCAAACGCTTGATATAACAGAGATTTTAGAACGCTCTGTAATCGGGTCTAAGAAAGAAGTTATGTAATACGTAAGAATCCATACAACTTTAGAAAGAGGTGCAAGATTTGCACCTCTTCTCAACGTAGGAGTACCGAGCGGGCGTTCAGCGCCGAAAAAAAGAGATGGGGGAAAGAAACGTGGTAAGAACAGTTATTTTAAGTGCTGCAAGAACACCGGTTGGAAAGTTTGGGGGATCTTTAAAGGATATTAAAGCGACGGAACTTGGGGGAATCGTAATTAAAGCCGCGCTTGAGAGAGCGGATGTTGCTGCAAACGACGTTGAAGAAGTTATATTTGGAGCGGTAATTCAAGGGGGACAGGGGCAAATTCCTTCACGCCAAGCAGCTAGAGAAGCTGGTCTTCCTTGGGAAACGCGTACGGAAACGGTGAATAAAGTTTGTGCATCGGGTCTTCGCGCTGTGACAATGGCTGATCAAATTATTCGCACCGGAGATCAAACACTTATTGTGGCAGGCGGAATGGAATCCATGAGCAATAGCCCTTATATTTTACAAGGAGCTCGCTGGGGCTACCGAATGGGACATAATCAAGTCGCTGATTTAAATATAGTAGATGGCTTAACTTGTTCATTTTCTGGTATACATATGGGCGTGTATGGCGGGGAGGTTGCGAAGGAGGACGGAATCTCTCGCGAAGCACAAGACGAATGGGCGTATCGCAGTCATCAACGCGCAGTTGCGGCGCAAAAGGAAGGAAGATTTGAAGAAGAAATCGTTCCTGTTTCAGTACCGCAACGAAAAGGAGATCCAATTGTTGTTACAAAAGATGAAGCACCACGTGAAGATACAACAGTTGAAAGATTAGCAAAATTAAAGCCTGTATTTGATCCGGCGGCAGCAGTAACAGCCGGAAATGCACCGGGATTAAATGACGGCGGCGCAGCACTTGTAATAATGAGCGAGGACAGAGCGCAGCAAGAAGGAAGAAAACCGTTAGCGACGATTTTAGCACATACAGCAATTGCGGTAGAAGCGAAAGATTTCCCAAGAACGCCAGGGTATGCGATTAATGAGCTTTTGAAGAAAACAGGTAAGACAGTGGATGAGGTGGACTTATTTGAGATTAACGAAGCCTTTGCAGCAGTTGCAATTGCAAGTGCAAATATTGCAGGAATTGATCCAGAAAAAATTAACGTAAACGGTGGCGCGGTTGCGATGGGCCATCCAATTGGAGCAAGCGGGGCACGGATTATTGTAACGCTTATTCATGCACTGAAGCAGCGCGGCGGCGGCATTGGAATTGCATCGATTTGCAGCGGCGGTGGTCAAGGCGACGCGATTATGATTGAAGTTCATTAATAAAAAGGGGGAGAAAAAATGAGTGTACAAAAAATTGTTGTAATCGGTGCGGGGCAAATGGGTTCAGGTATTGCACAAGTATGTGCGATGGCAGGATATGACGTATATATGCAGGATTTGAAACAAGAGCAATTAGATCGGGGATTATCCATTATTACAAAAAACTTAGCACGCCAAGTAGAAAAAGGACGCATGGATGAAGAGTCAAAGGAAGCAACTTTAAATCGTCTTACAGCGACGCTTGAATTAAATTGTGTAAAAGAAGCGGATCTTGTTATTGAGGCAGCCGTTGAGAAAATGGATATTAAAAAGAAAATTTTCGCGAATTTAGATGAAATTGCACCAGAACATGCGATTTTGGCGACAAATACATCGTCTTTACCAATTACAGAAATTGCAGCGGTAACGAAAAGACCAGAGAAAGTAATTGGGATGCACTTTATGAATCCAGTTCCGGTTATGAAGCTTGTTGAAATCATCCGCGGACTTGCAACAGATGATGCGGTATACGAAACAATCGAAGATATTACAAAGAAAATTGGAAAAGTGCCCGTTGAAGTGAATGACCTCCCTGGATTTGTTTCCAACCGTATTTTACTACCGATGATTAATGAAGCGATTTATACGCTGTATGAAGGCGTAGCGACGAAGGAAGCGATTGATGAAGTAATGAAACTCGGTATGAATCATCCAATGGGACCATTAACATTAGCAGATTTTATTGGTTTAGATACATGTTTATACATTATGGAAGTCCTACATGAAGGATTAGGGGATAGTAAGTATCGCCCATGTCCATTATTACGTAAGTATGTAAATGCTGGCTGGTTAGGAAGAAAAACAGGCCGCGGCTTCTATGTGTACGAGTAGAAAGCAAGGATAGGTAGGTCTCCCTCTTTGTATAAAGTAGTGGTCTTACCAGAAAGTTGAAAGAAGAAATATAGCAAATGGAGGCGGGGCATATGAATTTTCATTTTACAGAAGAGCAGCAGATGATGAGGAAAATGGTTCGAGATTTTGCGCAAAAGGAAATTGCTCCATTTGTTCCAGAGATGGAACAAGGGGTATTTCCTAGAGAGATTTTGACGAAAATGGGTGAACTTGGACTTATGGGAATTCCAGCACCAGCGAAATATGGCGGTGCAGAAATGGATTTCATTTCTTACATTTTAGCTATCGAAGAATTATCAAAGGTGAGTGCGACAATCGGTGTTATTTTGGCGGTACATACATCGGTTGGAACAAACCCTATCTTATATTTTGGAACAGAAGAACAGAAGCAAAAATATGTTTCCAAATTAGCAACGGGTGAATATTTAGGAGCGTTCGCTTTAACGGAGCCAAATGCAGGTTCAGATGCAGGTAGTTTAAAATCAAGGGCCGTGAAGCAAGGTGACCATTATGTCATTAACGGATCAAAAGTATTTATTACAAACGGTGGCGAGGCGGATACGTATATCGTATTTGCATCTACGAATCCGGATGCAGGGAAAAGCGGAATTTCCGCGTTTATTGTAGAGAAAAATACACCAGGCTTAATCGTTGGAAAAGATGAACATAAGATGGGATTGCTCGGCTCCCGTACAGTACAGCTAACATTTGAAGATATGAAGGTGCCAGCAGAAAACTTGCTCGGTGAAGAGGGACAAGGTTTTAAAGTCGCGATGGCAAATTTAGATGTTGGTCGCATTGGTATTGGGGCACAGGCACTCGGAATTGCTGAGGCGGCGCTAGCATGTGCAGTGGATTATGCGAAGGAGCGTCAGCAATTTGGGAAGCCGATTGCCGCGCAACAAGGTCTTGGCTTTAAACTAGCGGATATGGCTACGAGCGTAGAAGCTGCAAGGCTACTTGTATATAGAGCGGCATCACTTAGAGCACAAGGACTTCCGTGCGGGAAAGAGGCATCTATTGCCAAGCTGTTTGCCTCGAAAACAGCGGTAGATGTCGCAATTGAAGCGGTACAAGTATTTGGTGGTTATGGTTACACAAAAGATTATCCAGTTGAGAGATTTTTCCGTGATGCAAAAATTTGTGAGATTTATGAAGGAACGAGTGAAATACAAAGGCTCGTTATTAGCCGTGCACTATAGAGGAAAGAGAGCGGGGAGGAAGTAACATGCATTTTAAATTATCAGAAGAACACGAAATGATAAGAAAAATGGTTCGAGACTTTGCAAGAAATGAAGTGGCACCAACAGCTGCTGAGCGCGATGAAGAAGAACGATTTGATCGTGCTTTATTTGATCAAATGGCAGACCTTGGTTTAACAGGGATTCCATGGCCTGAAGAATACGGCGGAATTGGAAGCGATTACTTAGCGTATGTGATTGCTGTAGAAGAGTTATCCCGTGTTTGCGCTTCTACGGGTGTTACGTTATCTGCTCATACGTCGCTGGCTGGCTGGCCTATTTTTAAATTTGGAACAGAAGAGCAAAAGCAAAAGTTTTTACGCCCGATGGCAGAAGGAAAGAAGATTGGTGCATACGGCTTAACGGAGCCAGGATCTGGTTCAGATGCGGGCGGAATGAAAACGACGGCGAAGCGTGATGGAGATCATTATATTTTAAATGGTTCCAAGATTTTTATTACTAACGGGGGAATCGCTGATATTTATGTTGTCTTTGCATTGACTGACCCAGAATCAAAGCAGCGCGGTACAAGTGCATTTATTGTAGAAAGTGATGCACCAGGATTTTCAGTTGGTAAGAAAGAGAGCAAGCTTGGGATTCGCTCTTCGCCGACAACAGAAATTATGTTTGAAGACTGTCGCATTCCTGCTAAGAATTTACTTGGTGAAGAAGGGCACGGATTCAAAATTGCAATGCAAACATTAGACGGTGGACGTAATGGTATTGCGGCGCAGGCTGTTGGTATTGCGCAAGGAGCTTTAGATGCTTCAGTGGAGTATGCGAGAGAACGACATCAGTTTGGGAAGCCAATCGCGGCGCAGCAAGGAATTGGTTTTAAATTAGCAGATATGGCGACAAATGTAGAGGCAGCGCGTCTATTAACATATCAAGCTGCTTGGCTAGAATCAGAAGGGCTTTCATACGGGAAAGAATCAGCGATGTCGAAGGTGTTTGCTGGAGATACAGCGATGAAAGTAACGACGGAAGCAGTGCAAGTATTTGGTGGTTACGGTTATACGAAAGATTACCCGGTAGAACGGTTCATGCGTGATGCAAAGATTACGCAGATTTATGAGGGAACACAAGAGATCCAAAGACTTGTAATTTCTCGCATGTTAACGAAATAAGAGAAAAAGCGTAGGGATTTTCCTACGCTTTTTCCTTCCAAATGGTAGAGAGAGGTGAAGGGGATGGTTAAGCACAATGTGCATGCGTCTGTAAAGGATGAGAAATTGGTTGCACTAAGGCGCGAGCAGATGATTAAAGGAGCGGTACAGCTTTTTAAGCAAAAGGGATTTCCTCGTACAACGACGAGGGAAATTGCAAAAGCAGCCGGATTTAGTATTGGGACACTTTATGAATATATCCGTACGAAAGATGACGTATTGTATTTAGTATGCGATAGCATTTACGAACATGTAAAGGAGCGATTAGAAGAAGTAGTATGTACAGAGAAGGGCAGTGTTGAAAGTTTAAGAATAGCCATTACGAACTATTTTAAAGTAATGGATGAGTTGCAAGAAGAAGTATTAATTATGTATCAAGAAGTGCGGTTTTTACCGAAAGAGTCTCTTCCATATGTGCTAGAAAAAGAGTTTCAAATGGTGGGAATGTTTGAAAATATTTTAGAACAGTGCACGGAAAACGGCACATTTACATTAACAAAAAAGGAAATACAATTGCTGGCTCATAATATTTTCATTCAAGGGCAAATGTGGGGATTTAGACGCTGGGCATTGCAAAAACTTTATACATTAGAGGAATATACAGAAATGCAAATTAGGTACGTATTAAATGGGGCACATATGGTTCCGAAATAAAAAGCTATATAAATATAAAAATCCCTCTTTTTTAGGCGGGAGAGAGGATCCAGCCATGCATAGAAGCGGTCAGTGCCCTTTTTAGCCCCATGCCAAGTGAAACCAGAAGGAGAAGATGAGGGGAAATCCACTTTTGTATTCAGAGCCGCGATTTATATAGTTTATGCGATTGAATTTTTAAAATTATAGTCTATAATCACTTTTATCGATTACTTATGAAAAGTTTCCCGTTTTTTTTTGTAGCATATTTGTTGGAGTTTTGTTTATAATGAATAGTATGGATTTTTTTAAACAGGCCGTTATATATAGGATTATATTTTAAGAAAGGAAGTGCCGCATAAGTGGATTTTAAGAAATATTCACCAGAAGAGCTAAAAGAATTATCCATGATTGAAGTTGTACATAGTGTTTTAGAGGATAAAAGACAGGCAACGTCATTCAATGATTTAGTTCAAGAAATCGCTCAAGTGCTGGGACTATCTCAAGAACAAGTTGCTGCGAAGATCGCGCAATTTTATACAGATTTAAATATTGATGGACGTTTCATTAATTTAGGAGAAAATCGTTGGGGGATACGCAGTTGGTACCCATACGAGCAAATTGATGAAGAAATCTTACCTCAGCCAAAGCCTAAGAAAAAACGTAAGGTTGAAGAGGAAGAAGATTTTGATGAATACATTGAAGAAGACGAAGACGACTTTGATAGTGAAGACGACAGCGATGACGATGTAGAAGATTTGGACGAGGTTCTTGAAGAAGACGATGATCTTGATGATTTAGATGATGACGATGATGAAGAAGAATTCGCTGACGAAGAACTTGAGTATGATGAAACAGAAGAAGAAGAGGAAGAACTGTAGTTCTTGACTTTTTATTATCGTCCATGTAGAATCATTTTTGGGCTCTTTAAAACAAGACGATGATACTTTTAAAGTGTAAATATAAAAGAAAATTGCTCCCTACTTATTACTTTTCGTGATGAGGGGAGCAATTTTCTTTTTTGTTTTTTGTTTAGAAAATAAAAAGAGTCTAACAATAAGATAGATAAGGTGTTATCTACATACGTTGCGCTTTGCAACGGTGATTATATAACAACAAAGTAGAAGGGAGTACTTTCATGACTAAGTATATTTTCGTAACAGGCGGTGTAGTATCTTCTTTAGGGAAAGGGATTACAGCAGCATCTCTTGGAAGACTTTTAAAGAATCGTGGTTTAAACGTAACAATCCAAAAGTTTGACCCGTATATTAACGTAGACCCAGGGACAATGAGCCCATACCAACACGGTGAGGTATTCGTAACGGATGATGGCGCAGAAACAGACTTAGACCTTGGTCACTATGAGCGTTTCATTGACATTAACTTAAACAAATACAGCAACGTAACAACAGGTAAAATTTACTCTTCTGTTCTTCAAAAAGAGCGTCGCGGTGAATATTTAGGAGGAACAGTTCAGGTTATTCCTCACATTACAAATGAAATTAAAGAGCGTGTATATCGCTCAGGACGCGAAACAAATGCGGACGTTGTTATTACAGAAATCGGAGGAACAGTTGGTGACATTGAGTCTCTACCATTCCTAGAAGCAATTCGCCAAATTAAGAGCGATATTGGCCGTGACAACGTAATGTACATTCACTGTACATTAATTCCGTACTTAAAAGCAGCGGGTGAAATGAAAACAAAACCAACGCAACATAGCGTTAAAGAACTTCGTAGCTTAGGTATTCAGCCAAATATTATCGTTGTTCGTACAGAACTGCCTGTTTCTCAAGATATGAAAGACAAGCTTGCATTATTCTGTGACATTGATACAAAAGCAGTTATTGAAGCACGCGATGCAGATACGTTATATGCAGTTCCATTATCTCTTCAAGAGCAAAATATGGACCAAATCGTTTGCGATCACTTAAAACTAGACAATCCAGCTGCAGATATGACAGAGTGGACAGCATTAGTAGAAAAAGTACGCAACCTATCTAAGAAAACAAAAATCGCTCTTGTTGGTAAATATGTAGAGCTTCAAGATGCATACATCTCTGTTGTAGAAGCACTTCGTCATGCAGGTTATTCATTTGATACAGATGTAGAAGTGAAATGGGTAAATGCTGAGCACGTAACAGCAGAGAACGTACAAGAATTAGTTGGCGACACAGACGGTATCCTTGTACCAGGTGGCTTCGGCGATCGCGGTGTAGAAGGAAAAATTGCTGCAATTCAATATGCACGTGAAAATAAAGTTCCATTCTTAGGAATTTGCTTAGGTATGCAACTTGCATCAATCGAATTTGCACGTAACGTATTAGGATTAGAAGGAGCTAACTCTTCTGAAATTAATCCTGACACGCCTTATGCAATTATCGATCTATTACCAGAACAAAAAGATGTAGAAGACTTAGGTGGTACGCTTCGTCTTGGTCTATACCCATGTAAGCTTACACCAGAAACAAATGCTTACAATGCGTATAGTGAGCCGGTTGTATATGAGCGTCATCGTCATCGTTATGAGTTCAACAACCAATTCCGTCAAGACATGGAAAACGCAGGCTTCATCTTCTCTGGTACAAGCCCAGATGGTCGCTTAGTAGAAATTATCGAATTAAAAGAACATCCTTGGTTCGTGGCAGCACAGTTCCACCCAGAACTTGTATCTCGTCCAAACCGTCCACAACCGTTATTCCATGATTTCGTAAAAGCTTCTATTACGAATAAAGAAAGTAAGTAATAAAAAAGGCGTCCAAATTTGGACGCCTTTTTCCTTTACTCATATTCGTCTATCATTTCATCGATTGTAAATTTTAATCCGTGATAAGCAAATAGAGATAAGATTAAACTTGGGAAACCATAACGGTTTCCGTCATCATCGGGGATTAAACCTTTTAGTAATTTGGTATCAATATGTACATCTGTGAATTGTTCTAATGATTCAGTGTCTTTTTGAACGGCTGAAATACCAACAATGGATTGGCCCTCTTCTTGTAGTTTCTTTGCAATTGAAACAATTTGTTCATCTGTCGAAAAACGACTAATAAGAAGTACGCGGTCTGCGGATGTAACCTCTGCTTGATTACCATTTTCTATTAAGCGTCTTGCTTGTTTTATTGGTTCTTCGCCATACAAGGCTTCAAGAACAACGCCTTCCATTTCTCTTGTACCGTGTAAATAGACAATGCCATCACCAACTAATGCTTGAGCAAGTAGACGGGCACTATCTTCTATGTTCATCTCTTCTTTTTGAGAAATTCTTGTAAAATAGCCGCTCAGTTGAGTCGAAAAAATTTTTAACATCTTGATACTCCTTTCTAACGTGTTAGGGCGGCTTTTATTATAGCTTATTTTTTCAGAAAGGCGAAGTGATAGGGGTGGCATAACAAAATAGTAGGCAGTAAAATAAGAAAGAATAGGAAGGAATTTGGTAAAGAATAGCGAAAATAAATCGAATAAGATATAAGAAGCTTTTAATCTTGTATTTACACGGAAAGGTTGGGGACTATGGAAGGGAAAATTTTAATCGTTGATGATCAATACGGCATTCGTGTGTTATTGCATGAGGTGTTCCAAAAAGAAGGTTATCAAACATTCCAAGCAGCAAATGGATTTCAAGCTTTAGATATCGTGAAAAAGGATAATCCAGATTTAGTGATTTTAGATATGAAAATTCCAGGTATGGATGGTATAGAGATTTTAAAACATGTAAAAGAAATTAATGAAGAGATTAAAGTGATTTTAATGACTGCTTATGGAGAGCTTGATATGATTCAGGAAGCAAAAGATTTAGGAGCTTTAATGCATTTTGCGAAGCCATTTGATATCGATGAGATTCGTCAAGCTGTGCGAAATGAAATAGCTGTAGAAGCATAAAAAATGAACTTTTTATAAAAAATATGGAAAAAAGCGTTTACATGGACTGATGAGCAGGTGAATACAGTTGAGTTTTTGAGTACAAGTTGTTATCCTATTGAGTGTAGAAAAAAGTCCGGTATGTAAATATACATATTTTACCTTATTCTGGTCATACTACCAGCGATAAGAACTTATCGGATACAAAAAACGTTTTTTAGGAGGATTCACCATGCCTTTAGTTTCCATGAAAGAAATGCTAAACAAAGCACTAGAAGGAAAATACGCAGTTGGTCAATTCAACATGAACAACTTAGAGTGGACTCAAGCTATTTTAGCTGCTGCGGAAGAAGAAAAATCTCCTGTAATTCTAGGTGTATCTGAGGGTGCAGCTCGTCATATGACTGGTTTCAAAACAGTTGTAGCTATGGTTAAAGCTTTAATCGAAGAAATGAACATCACTGTTCCTGTAGCGATTCACCTTGATCATGGTTCAAGCTTTGAAAAATGTAAAGAAGCAATCGATGCAGGTTTCACATCTGTAATGATCGACGCTTCTCACCATCCATTCGAAGAAAACGTTGAAACTACTAAAAAAGTAGTAGAATATGCACACGCTCGTAACGTATCTGTAGAAGCTGAGCTTGGTACAGTTGGCGGACAAGAAGACGATGTAATTGCTGAAGGTGTTATCTATGCTGATCCTGAAGAGTGTAAACATCTTGTTGAAGCAACAGGTATCGATTGCCTAGCTCCAGCTTTAGGTTCTGTACACGGTCCTTACAAAGGTGAGCCAAACTTAGGATTTAAAGAAATGGAACAAGTTCGCGACTTCACTGGTGTACCTTTAGTACTTCACGGTGGTACTGGTATCCCAACTGCTGACATCGTAAAAGCTATTTCTTTAGGTACTTCAAAAATCAATGTAAACACTGAGAACCAAATCGAGTTTACAAAAGCTGTTCGTGAAGTATTAAACAAAGATCAAGAAGTTTACGATCCTCGTAAATTTATCGGACCTGGCCGCGAAGCTATCAAAGCAACTGTTATTGGTAAAATTCGCGAATTCGGTTCTAACGGTAAAGCGTAAGAACAAAATTCCGTTTTGGAAACCGTCTACTCTTTTAGACGGTTTCCTTTCGTTGTATAATGAAAGCGTGAACATATCTTAAGATTAATTAAATTCCTACATTTCTTCATATTACCTATATATGAAGGGAATTTTTTATTCCTTCGCAATATAAAAGTGGAACATAATGTGCATAGTCCTATTAATAAATGTAATAACGTATCTAAAGCAATCGATGAATCAATCTTGACAGGCAGTTAGTCTTCATCTACTCACTTAAGATATAATTATTTTTAGGTGAGGTCTTACTGCTTGTTAAGTTTAGACCAGATAGGGTAGAAAAGAATATTTTGGTTGATAGTTTGCTGAACGAATGAAATTCTTAAGGAAAGGCTTTCTGTTTTTTTTTATTAAAAGAAGAAACTGAAAGTAAATACATTCACAAGAAGGGAGCTCAACATGGAAAAATTGCTGATTGAAGGTGGACGACCTTTAAACGGATCAATTCGCGTGAGCGGTGCAAAGAACAGTGCTGTTGCTCTAATTCCAGCGACCATTTTAGCTGATACTCCAGTGACCATCGGTGGTGTACCTAATATTTCAGATGTGAAGATGTTAGGGGATCTATTAGAGGAAATTGGCGGGGTTGTAACGTATGGTCAGGAGGAAGAGATGACAGTTGATCCTTCCAAAATGGTTGCGATGCCCTTGCCAAATGGAAAGGTAAAAAAATTACGTGCTTCTTATTACTTGATGGGCGCTATGCTTGGCCGATTTAAAAAAGCTGTAATTGGGCTTCCTGGTGGATGTCACTTAGGACCAAGACCAATTGATCAGCACATTAAAGGGTTTGAAGCATTAGGTGCACATGTGACAAATGAGCAAGGTGCAATCTATTTAAGAGCGGATGAATTACGAGGAGCTCGTATTTATTTAGATGTTGTTAGTGTAGGAGCAACAATTAACATTATGCTAGCAGCTGTGCGTGCAAAAGGTAGAACAGTGATTGAAAATGCCGCGAAAGAACCAGAAATTATTGATGTAGCGACATTACTAACAAGTATGGGGGCGCGAATTAAAGGTGCTGGTACAGATGTAATTCGTATTGATGGTGTGAATTCTCTGCATGGCTGTCACCATGCTATTATTCCAGACCGAATTGAAGCGGGTACGTACATGATTTTAGGAGCGGCGTCTGGTGGAGAAGTAACAGTTGATAATGTAATCCCACAACATTTAGAATCAATCACTGCAAAATTACGAGAAGCTGGTGTACAAGTTGAAACGAACGATGATCAAATTACAGTAAATGGGAATCGTGAGTTGAAGACAGTCGATATAAAAACACTTGTATATCCAGGTTTCCCTACAGATTTGCAGCAACCTTTTACAACCCTTTTAACAAAGGCATATGGAACAGGAGTTGTAACAGATACGATTTACGGTGCTCGTTTTAAACATATTGATGAATTGCGCCGGATGAATGCGCAAATTAAGGTAGAGGGTCGTTCTGCGATTGTGACAGGACCTGTCCTACTTCAGGGAGCAAAGGTAAAAGCGAGTGACTTACGAGCAGGTGCTGCACTTGTGATTGCAGGATTAATGGCTGAAGGAATTACTGAAGTAACAGGGCTCGAACATATTGATCGAGGCTATGAAAATATAGTAGACAAGCTTAAAGGCCTTGGTGCAAATATTTGGCGAGAACAAATGACGCAGCAAGAAATTGAAGAAATGAAAAATGCATAATATTGTATGTTTTACTAATTGGTAAAGCGTGCGAGTAAAGTGGTGATGCTTCCGTTAATGGGGGACGAAGAATCACTGCTGACGGAAGTGTTACTTTATAGAAAGAAAACGGTTCACAAAATACGGCATAAATATTAAAACTTAAAGGAGAGGGATTATTGTGGAAAGAAGTTTATCTATGGAGTTAGTACGTGTAACAGAGGCTGCAGCATTATCATCAGCGCGTTGGATGGGACGCGGGAAAAAAGATGAAGCAGACGGTGCAGCAACATCAGCAATGCGCGATGTGTTCGATACAATTCCGATGAAAGGGACAGTTGTAATTGGCGAAGGAGAAATGGATGAAGCGCCAATGCTATACATCGGGGAAAAATTGGGTACGGGATATGGACCACGTGTCGATGTTGCAGTTGATCCGTTAGAAGGAACAAATATCGTGGCAGCTGGGGGCTGGAATGCACTTGCTGTTATTGCGATTGCGGATCATGGTAATTTGTTACATGCTCCTGACATGTACATGGATAAAATTGCGGTTGGACCAGAAGCGGTTGGTGCAGTTGATATTGACGCACCTATTATCGATAACTTACGTGCCGTTGCAAAGGCAAAAAATAAAGATATTGAAGATGTTGTGGCAACAGTTTTAAATCGACCACGTCACCAAGCAATTATTGAAGAAATTCGTAAGGCAGGCGCTCGTATTAAGTTAATTAATGATGGTGATGTAGCTGGAGCGATTAATACAGCGTTTGATCGTACAGGGGTTGATATTTTATTCGGTTCTGGTGGTGCACCTGAAGGCGTTCTTGCAGCAGTTGCATTAAAATGTTTAGGTGGAGAAATTCACGGGAAACTTCTTCCTCAAAACGAAGCAGAATTAGCTCGTTGCAAAAAAATGGGCATTGAAGATATCAATCGTATTCTTCGCATGGAAGACTTAGTAAAAGGTGACGATGCAATCTTTGCAGCAACAGGTGTAACAGATGGAGAATTACTACGCGGTGTTCAATTTAAAGGAAGCGTTGGTACAACAGAATCCCTTGTTATGCGTGCAAAATCCGGAACAGTTCGTTTCGTTGACGGACGTCACAGCTTAAACAAAAAACCAAATTTAGTTATTAAATAAAAAGCGGAAGCAGCTTGATCAGAATGAAAGGGGGATGGAGCTTCTGACGAAGAGGCGTATTTTGTCTCGTAGGAAGACGCGAGGCCATCGACCATTCTAGCTGCTGGAGCTGGATTAAATAAAAAGTGGAAATGGCTCGATCAGCTTTGATCTAGCCGCTATTCACATGTTATAAATAGAGAAAATGGGAGCAATATAAAAGCGGAGACAATTTTTCTTGTCTTCGCTTCTTGTATTTGTGTTATAACGTATTGATTAAAACTAGACAAAAGGGTTACAATAGGGAATATTAACCTACTTGAACTTATTGCCTTTCATTATTATGTATTTGCCTTCCGTATATTTTCCCTTTACCCATGTGAAAAGAGAATAATTTTAAAGTGTGGTGTCTGAATGAATTTGTCAATTGCAGCATTAGAAAACATGAAATTAAAAGAGTTATATGAGCTTGCGAAAGAATTTAAGATTTCGTATTACAGCAAATTAACAAAGAAAGAGTTAATTTTTGCTATATTAAAAGCTCGTGCAGAAAAAGAAGGTTTCTTCTTTATGGAAGGTGTACTCGAAATTATTCAATCAGAAGGTTTTGGGTTCCTACGTCCAATCAACTATTCTCCAAGCTCAGAAGATATTTATATTTCAGCTTCGCAAATTCGTCGCTTTGATTTGCGTAATGGAGATAAGGTTTCTGGTAAAGTACGCCCGCCAAAAGAAAACGAACGCTATTTTGGATTGTTACAGGTTGAAGCAGTAAATGGAGATGACCCAGAATCTGCAAAAGAGCGAGTGCATTTCCCTGCATTAACACCGTTATATCCAAATCGTCAAATGAAATTGGAGACGGAGCCAAAGAAGCTGTCAACACGCATCATGGATTTAATTGCACCAGTTGGATTTGGACAACGTGGTTTAATTGTTGCGCCTCCAAAGGCTGGTAAAACGATACTATTAAAAGAAATTGCTCATAGTGTCACAACGAACCATCCAGAAGCAGAATTAATCGTACTTTTAATCGACGAACGTCCAGAGGAAGTAACGGATATCGAACGTTCTGTTAAAGGTGATGTTGTAAGTTCTACTTTCGATGAGGTACCAGAAAATCATATTAAAGTAGCTGAGCTTGTATTGGAACGTGCGATGCGTCTTGTAGAACATAAAAAAGACGTTATAATTTTAATGGATAGTATTACCCGTTTAGCACGTGCTTACAACCTTGTTATTCCACCAAGTGGACGTACATTGTCAGGTGGTATTGATCCAGCTGCATTCCATAGACCAAAGCGATTCTTTGGAGCAGCTCGTAATATCGAAGAGGGCGGTAGCTTAACAATTTTAGCGACGGCACTTGTTGATACAGGTTCTCGCATGGACGATGTTATTTACGAAGAATTTAAAGGAACAGGAAATATGGAACTTCATTTAGATCGCTCGTTAGCTGAGCGTCGTATCTTCCCAGCGATTGATATTCGTCGTTCTGGTACGCGTAAAGAAGATCTATTAATTCCGAAAGAACATTTAGACAAGCTATGGGGTATTCGCAAAACAATGCGTGATACACCAGACTTTGTTGAAGGTTTCTTACGTAAACTTCGTCAAACGAAAACAAATGAAGAATTTTTACAAAACATTGTTGCAGATTCCAAAAGATATGTAACAACAAAGTAAAGGGAAACGGTGATAACTCGCTTATTTTTATGCTAAGCGAGTTTTTTCATGTCTTTGTGCGAGAGGACCTTAGCCGGTCAGAGCTGAACGAGCCACCTTCACTTTTAATTATATCCAGTTCCGACGGCTAGAATCTTCGGCCATTTCGCTCCCTCGTTTGAAGCAAAAAAGCGATTCTTGGTCGGGAGCTCCAATGTCCTTCGATTCTGGACGAGCCGTCTCCATATTTATTTTATATCCAGTTCCAGCGGCAAGAATGGTCGGTGGCTTCGCGTCTTCCTGCGAGGCAAAAAGCGCCTCTACGTCAGAAGCGCCATCCCCCTCCCATTCTGGGCGAGCCGCTTCCACACTTATTTTAATAATGCTAAAAACAGGTAGTTGCAAAATGAAGTTAGCCTTGTTATAATTTCATCATATGTGTTTCATCAATATAGTTGTGATTGCAGCTAAAGATGAAAAACTCTGTTTCGAAAATGATTCAGGGCGGAAGGAGATGAAAAGAATGAAAGCAGGAATTCATCCAGATTACAAGAAAGTTGTATTCATGGACACAAACACAGGCTTCAAATTCTTAAGCGGATCTACTAAAGGATCTAGCGAAACGGTTGAGTGGGAAGATGGAAACACTTATCCATTACTAAAAATTGAGATCAGTTCTGATTCTCACCCATTCTACACTGGACGTCAGAAGTTTGCTACTGCAGACGGACGTGTTGACCGCTTCAACAAGAAATACGGTCTTAAGTAATAAAAACATAAAACAGGCAAGTGTATCTATTCGCTTGTCTGTTTTTTTTGCGAAAATATTAAACCTTTACCTACTTTGGATAAAAAAAGTAGATGAAAGGAGAGCTCAATGTACTTAATAAATCAAAACGGTTGGATTGAAGTGATTTGCGGGAGTATGTTTTCTGGAAAATCAGAAGAGCTCATCCGCCGCATCCGCCGTACACAATTTGCAAAGCAAAATGCAATTGTATTTAAACCATGTATTGATAACCGTTATAGTGAAGAAGATGTTGTATCACATAATGGATTAAAGGTAAAAGCAGTTCCTGTTTCAGCTTCAAACGATATATTTGATCATATAACAGAGGAAATGGACGTTATTGCAATTGATGAGGTGCAATTCTTTGATGGGGACATTGTGGAAGTGGTGCAAGTATTGGCAAATCGTGGCTATCGTGTCATTGTAGCCGGTTTAGACCAAGATTTCCGTGGTCTACCATTTGGACAAGTTCCTCAGCTGATGGCGATTGCCGAGCATGTAACGAAGCTGCAAGCCGTTTGTTCTGTATGCGGATCTCCAGCAAGTCGTACACAGCGTTTAATTAATGATGAGCCAGCTTCTTTTGATGATCCAATTATTTTAGTTGGAGCTTCAGAGTCATATGAACCACGTTGTCGTCATTGTCATGCTGTACCTACAAAACAAAGATAAGTAAAACTCGCTACATAGAGCGGGTTTTTTTCGGAAATAGATGAAGAGTGGGGCAATCCGCTTCCGCTTTTAAATATAATTTGCGTTTTTTTGATTAAGTACCATATACTATTTGTATTAGATACTAGGATGTTGAGGTGAATGATGTGTTAGATCGTTTGCAAGCTGTAGAAGATCGTTATGAGAAGTTAAACGAATTATTAAGTGATCCAGAGGTTATTAGTGATTCGAATAAGCTTCGTGAATATTCAAAGGAACAATCTGATATTCAAGAAACGGTAGAGGTGTACCGTGAGTATAAAGATGTTCGTGAGCAATTAAGAGACGCGAAGGCAATGTTAGAAGATAAGTTAGATGCTGACATGCGTGAAATGGTAAAGGAAGAAGTTTCTGATTTAGAGAAGCAAGAGAAGGAATTATCAGAGCGTCTGAAAATTTTACTTGTTCCAAAAGACCCGAACGATGATAAAAACGTTATCGTGGAGGTACGTGGTGCTGCTGGTGGCGATGAGGCTGCTTTATTTGCCGGTGATTTATACCGTATGTATAGCCGTTATGCTGAGGTGCAAGGTTGGAAAACTGAAATTATCGAGGCGAGCTATACAGAATTAGGTGGATATAAAGAGATTATCTTTATGATCAACGGTAAAGGTGCTTTCGCAAAATTGAAGTTTGAAAATGGTGCACACCGTGTGCAACGTGTTCCGGAAACAGAGTCTGGGGGACGTATCCATACTTCTACAGCAACTGTAGCTGTATTACCAGAAGCGGAAGAAGTAGAAATTGATATTCATGAAAAAGATGTTCGTGTTGATACGTTTGCTTCTAGTGGACCTGGTGGACAAAGTGTTAATACAACGATGTCAGCGGTACGTTTAACGCATTTACCGACTGGTGTAGTTGTATCTTGTCAGGATGAAAAATCACAAATTAAGAACAAAGAAAAAGCAATGAAAGTATTACGTGCGCGTGTTTATGATAAGTTCCAACAAGAAGCTCAGGCTGAGTACGATCAAAACCGTAAGCAAGCTGTTGGTACAGGAGACCGTTCAGAGCGTATCCGTACGTATAACTTCCCGCAAAACCGTGTTACAGACCATCGAATCGGTTTAACGATTCAAAAGCTAGATCAAATCTTACAAGGTAAGTTAGATGATTTCATTAACGCCTTAGTGATGGAAGATCAAGCGCAAAAGATGGAGGCAGCTGAGTAATGCGTGTCTATGAAGCCCTGAAATGGGCTTCTTCTTTTTTACAGGAAAATGGACGAGATGAAAATGCGGGAGAAATCGTCCTTTGTCATGTATTAAAGACGAACCGAACAGGTTTAATGATGAATATGCGCGAAGAAATACCTGAGGAACAAGAGAAGACTTTTACGGAATTTATTCACAAACACGTTGATGGGATTCCTGTTCAATATATGATTGGATATGAAATGTTTTATGGTCGTTCGTTTTTTGTAAATGAAGAGGTGTTAATACCAAGGCCAGAAACAGAAGAGCTTATAGTAGGTGTGCTAGATAGAGTCCAGCGTATGTTTGGGAAGCAGGAACTACATGTAGCTGATATTGGTACGGGAAGTGGAGCTATTTCAATTACACTTGCCTTAGAAAATCAAAATCTTCATGTATATACAGTGGATATTGCACAGGAGTCGATTGAAGTTGCGCAAGAAAATGCAAATGCATTAGGTGCTAATGTAACGTTCTATCATGGTGATTTACTATCACCATTTTATGAAACGGGACAAAAGTTAGATGTTGTTGTTTCGAATCCACCTTATATTCCAGAAGAAGACTGGAGAGGCCTTTCTCCGGTTGTAAAAGAGCATGAACCAAAGCGTGCCCTTGTTGGCGGGGAAGATGGACTTGATTTTTATCGCCGTTTTATGGAAGAATTGCCAAATATCTTGCAAAGGAAGGCGATTGTTGCCTTTGAAGTAGGCATAGGGCAAGGGGAAGATGTGAAAGGATTGTTGCAGCAGACATTTCCGCATGCTCATGTAGAAGTTGTTTTTGATATTAACGGAAAAGATCGTATGGTCTTTGCAGAAATGGAGTAGGGATAGAGCCTTACTCCATTTTTATATAAATCTATTTTGAGTGTCGGGCATATAAGTCACTGCCACGAAGCACAAAAAAGAAAAAGGATTTATGCTTGATTCTCTGACTTGTATCTATATCAATTCATGTTGACTTTGTACATGCAAATCGCGGTTATGAAAGCAAAAGAAGACCTCCGCTCATTTTCTCTCTCTGTTTTCGCATGGCATGGGATCAAAAAAAGTACTGTGACCGTATCTATAGGTAGTTGGACGCTCTCTTCCACCAAAAAGGAAAGGGCTTGTATCAATTTCTTGAAAGTTTTTCTATAGATTTAGAATTTAATAGTTTAGAAAGAGACAAGTGTGTCTACACTGTTTACCAGAAGGGACGGTGCAAAGACATGAAAAAACAAGCGATTGCCTATTTTCTTTTATTATTAATTGGTGCACAGCTACTTGTGCAGTTTGGATATATGAAAGCTGATGCGAAGGGGTCTACAGTGATTCCAAAAGAAGCTGTACGATTACGTATTTTAGCAAACAGTGATTCAGATAAAGATCAAGCGTTAAAGCGTAAAGTGCGCGATGAAGTAAAGGCACAAATTGATGGCTGGGTAGCAGATTTGAAATCGTTTGAGGATGCACGTCGTGTCATTCAAAGTCACATCCCGGAAATTGAAAAAACGGTTGAGAAAACATTAAAACGAGAGGGAAGTAAGGAGTCGTTTCAAGTTACATTTGGTAAAAATATTAAATTCCCTACAAAGGTATATGGAAATTTTATTTATCCGGCAGGGGAGTATGAAGCAGTACTTATTTCAATTGGTAAAGGTGAAGGAGCAAATTGGTGGTGCGTGCTATTCCCGCCAATGTGTTTCCTAGATTTTTCTAGCGGATCAGCTGTAAAAGCGGAATCAATTGATGAGGAAGAACAGCCAGTAGAAACAAAGGAAGAAAAAGAAGAAGTATCGAAAAAACAAGATAAAGAATTTGTATCGAAACAAAAACTAGAACAAGAATCATCGACAAAAGAGGCTGCTTCAAAAGTGCAGACTACCGTGAAAGAATCAAACGAAAAGGTTGTACAAGAAAAAGGCGTAAAACAAGAGGGAAAACAACTTGTGGAGAAAACAGAACAACCTGTGGAAAAGAAGCAAAAGATTGAAACAGTAGAAGTAGAAGAGCAGGAGGAACCAGAAGTTAAATTGTTTATTGTAGAGGTATTCTCCTCGTTATTTTCTAAATAAGTACTAATTTTAAATCCCTTCTCATATATAGAAATGAGGAGGGATTTGCTGTGAAAAAGACTTATTTTGCTACAAAAGATGATGTTGAGAGGTTACATTCTTTTTTCGGACAAGCTAATAAAAAAGATGATAAAATAAATGAGTTATACGGACAATTTATGATATTGGAAGATAACGGAGAAATCCAAGCTGTTATTGGTTATGAACAAAAAGGGGAGAATGCACTCATTCGTTCTTGTTTGTTCACAGCTGCTGTGGATAACAAGACTTTCTTATATTTTTTTGAAATGTTTTTGCAGTATATGAAAGAGAAAAGTATCTGGCAAGTATATTTACTCACAAATCATCCACAATCTGTGACGATATTTCAGTTTTTCGACTTTACATCTGTGAAAAAAGATCAAGTTCCAGATGATATTCAGCAACTAGAACATTTTTGTGAAAATATAAAACAGCAGAATGTAATAATACTAAATTGTCAGCTATTCACAAAGTTATCCACGGATTAATTAGGTTTATCCACATTTTGTGGATAAACCTTGTTTGTCTTTTGGATAAATGTCATAGTAAACTAACAATAGACAAGTATTTCATGGAAGAAAAGGACGTGTGAAAAAATGCATACAAATATGTGGGTTGTGGATAATATTGTGGAAATAAAAAAAGATTATCCACAATTACAAGAAGCAGCAAGATTATTAAGAGAAAATGAAGCGATTGCCTTTCCAACTGAAACGGTTTATGGACTAGGAGCAAATGCGATGAATGATGAAGCGATTGCGAAAATTTTTGAAGCAAAAGGCAGACCGAGTGATAATCCACTGATTGTCCACATTGGTGCAAAATCACAATTAGGAGAAATTGTTAGAGAAATTACGCCAGTTGCGGAAGAATTAATGAAGCATTTTTGGCCGGGGCCATTAACGATTATTTTGCCTAAAAAAGATGGGATTTCAGAGAAGGTTACAGCAGGATTAGATACGGTCGGAGTGAGAATGCCGGATCATCCAGTGGCGCTTGCTCTTATTGAAGTAGCAAATGTACCTGTTGCGGCACCAAGTGCCAATCGTTCTGGACGTCCAAGTCCAACGCTTGCGTATCACGTATATGAGGATTTAAATGGGAAAATTGCTGGTATTGTTGATGGTGGTGCAACGGGTGTTGGTGTTGAATCGACAGTGGTAGATTGTACAAGTGAAGTGCCAACGATTTTACGTCCAGGCGGTATTACAAAGGAACAATTAGAGGAAGTGATCGGAACAGTTTCTTTGGATCCTGCATTAAAGGATGAAAAAGAGAAACCGAAGGCGCCAGGAATGAAATATACGCATTATGCACCGAAAGCGCCACTTAGTATCGTTGAAGGCTCTCGTGATTTCATTCAACAACTTGTGGATAAAAAGAAAGAAGAAGGATATACGGTCGGTGTATTAACAACAGAAGAGTATCAACATGTGTATGAAGCAGATGTGGTGCTATCTTGTGGTGTGCGAAGTAATTTAGCAAGTGTTGCGACGAAATTATATGATGTGCTGCGCACGTTTGATGCAAGTAAAGTAGATGTGATTTTTAGTGAGTCATTTCCGAATGAAGGAATTGGGAATGCGATTATGAACCGTTTAACGAAAGCAGCAGGGCATCATATTATTATTGAAGAGTAGGTAGGTTAAAAAATTAAAACCTATTTTTCAGGGTGGAAGAGAGCATCTAACCATGTGTAGAAGTTTTTCTACCCCCTCTCAAGTTAGAACAGAATGAGGAAACGAGCGCGGAGTTATTTTTTGTTTTCATAGCCCGTAATGTGTGTGTTAAATAATGAAAATGGGAGTATGCGGTGAAAGTTTTAGTTTGTGTAAATACAAATTGAAAAACGAGGTATTCCATTTTTAAAGTTGGGAGAGAGGACCACTCGTGCATAGAAGCGGCCATTGCCCTTTTTTGCCCCATGCGGAGTGAACCAAAAAGGAGAAAGTTTCACTTTATATAGACAACTTGCATAGATTCTATTTTTCCTCGGATGAGCATATTGTGAAGTAGCAAGTCCGAGGAGGGACAAAATGACGGTTGAACAGCTAGTACCTTTAATTATAATGGCGCTTGCCTTAGGGATGGATGCATTTTCTGTAAGCCTCGGCATGGGTATGGTAACGCTCAGAATGCGACAAATCATTTATATTGGTATGACAATAGGGCTGTTTCATATTGTCATGCCGTTTCTCGGTATGATACTAGGTCGTTTTTTATCAGAGAAGTTTGGCCATATTGCGACTGTTGCAGGTGCTATTTTGTTAATTGGATTAGGTTTTTATATTGTGTATTCTGCAATTTTAGAAGGGGAAGAGACAAGGTCCGCTCCGGTAGGAATAAGTTTACTCGTATTTGCATTTGGTGTGAGTATTGATAGTTTTTCGGTTGGGCTAAGCCTGGGGATTTATGGAGCGCAAATGATTGCAACAATATTATTATTTGGATTGGTTAGTATGATACTAGCATGGAGTGGTTTACTAATTGGAAGACATGCCAAAAGTTTGCTTGGTATATACGGTGAAGTGCTTGGTGGTGTCATTCTTGTTGGTTTTGGACTCACTCTTCTTTTTCCAATGTAACCTTGTTATCCTATAAGAAAGCGGTAGGGAGTTAGAAGTGTTAGGGTGGATTAAGTTAATTCGTGAATGATGAATCTTTAACGATTGTTGAGGCGATAGAATTCGCTACGCAATTATGTGCTAAAGCCCGTAAATATAAAACGTATGGTTCGAGTTCAAAAGAAGAATATATGTACTCTTATGGAGAAACTGCTTCTCTTGTAAAAGTAGCGACATTTGATCCAGAATCTTATCGTGTAAAAGGGTTAGAACTAGAGCGACAAGCTAATAGATTATCGAATTTAATTAATGCAAAAAACTATGCGATTGAATTAAATTTTGATGGTGAAAAATATTTCTAAACCTTGAAGTGGTGAGACTCTCCTTCAAGGCATAGAAGAAGATAAAAAAGACCGGCTTGCGTGATGATGCGTAAGCTGTTTTTTCTGTGTTGCGAAATAAGCGGGCCACTTCCGCTTTTAGATCTATCCAGTTCCAGCGGCAAGAATGGTCGGTGGCTTCGCGTCTTCCTCCGAGGCAAAAAGAGCCTCTCCGTCAGAAGCTCCATTCCCCTCCCATTCTGAACGAGCCGCTTCCGCTTTTAGATCTATCCAGTTCCGACGGCAAGCTCTTCGTGTCTAAGAACCTTCCGCCCAAAAGGCAAAGAGCACCTTTGAGGCGAAAGAACCTTAGCCAGTCAGAGCTGAACGAGCCGTCTCCACTTTTAAATAGGCCTTACAAGCTCGAATTGTTCTCCTAATTTCGCGTAGTTGTGTCCTGCGAGTCGGCTTATTGGTTTTAGTCCTTCTGCATGAATTCGTCCGTTTTCATATAAATGTTCTGCGACGTGGAAGCGGACAACGCGGCCGATTAGTAGGTCGCATGCTGGAGAGTCTTCTGTTCCACCTAGTGGAATGGCACGTTCTAATATACATTCCATTCGAATATTCGCTTCTTTTACGCCGGGTACGGAGATGACGTCACTTTCGATAGGGGTTAGTTTGGCTAATTCAATTTCACTTTGATTTGGAGGAAGGTTTGCAGCGGTTTCATTGATGGCCTCCACATAAGATTCATCGGAAATATGTACAACAAACTCACCTTTTTCAATGGCGTTTCGAGAAGTATCTTTTTGTTCACCCCCTTTGCGTTGCACTGAAACAGAGATGAGCGGCGGATTAGCAGCAACGATATTGAAATAACTATATGGAGCCCCGTTTAAAACACCATCTTTTGTTACAGAAGTCACGAATGCTACAGGGCGCGGAATGATACTCCCTGTTAATAATTTGTAATTATCTTTTTCTGTTTGTTCATTTGGATTAATCGAAAGCATATGTGTAATCTCCCTTCCTTGATATGAATACTTCTTTGTTTGTTTACAAGATACTGGGGAGAAACTCCTGCTAAAAAAATATTTTTTTGACGTTTTTTGTAAATGAGTAAAAAGAAAAGGAGTAGGTTCCAACCTGGAATCTACTCCTTTTCTTAATAAATATCTTGAAATTGAGATAGTTAATTAAAGTAAAACGTAAGCACCAGGTCCGGTTAATGCAACACCAACTGCAACTGCGATTAAGATCATGTTATATTCGAATCCGTTTTGGGTTACCCAGTAGCCATTTTTTCCGTGGACTGTAAAGATTGCAACTAACATTGTACCTATGATAAATAATGAGCCAACCCAAGTGAAGATACCTGCTGCGAATAAGAATCCACCTAACAGTTCAGTTGCGCCAGCCATAAATGCCATAAATACGCCAGGACGTAAGCCAATTGATTCCATCCAGCCACCTGTTCCTTTTAGGCCGTGACCACCAAACCAACCGAATAATTTTTGAGTACCGTGACCCATGAATGTAATTCCAATAATAAGACGAATAATAAGAAGACCGATGTTCATCATTTATAAAACCTCCAAAAAGTTATTTACTTACTTTATATAAGTTATAATAAATCAGTTACTTACTTTAGTCAAGTTACTTTCTCGGAAAATATGAAGAAAATTTTACAAATCAACAATAAAAAATAAATATGTCGTGAAGACCTCTAGACAAGTTGGTGAAAAAAAGAGAAAATATAAGAAAGAAGTTAATTCTGATAATTGTTATTCAGACAATCAGAATTGACTGGAATTTTGCAAAGCGATACAATAAGAGTCTATTGGTAATAACGTAATTCTTTTCGAAAGCGTTTTTACAATATAATATTTGAAGTATGAAGTCTTACATGTATCTCGGTTATTACTAGGGATCGCCCTATACATTTTCAACCTAATTATAAGGAGGACTATCCTATGTTTAAAAAATTATTTGGTCTTGGTTCAAAAACAAATGCAGAAACAATCGTAGCTCCATTAACTGGAGAAGTGAAAAATATTGAAGAAGTACCAGATCCAGTATTCGCTGGTCGTATGATGGGTGATGGTGTTGCAATCGTTCCAACTGAAGGTGTAGTTGTATCACCAGTAGACGGTGAAATCGTACAATTATTCCACACAAAACATGCTGTTGGAATTAAGGCGAAAAATGGTACAGAAATTTTAATCCACGTTGGTTTAGAAACTGTAAAAATGGAAGGCGAAGGCTTCGAAGCTCACGTATCTGAAGGACAAGCTGTGAAAGCTGGCGACAAATTAATTTCTTTCGACTTAGAATTAATTCGCGAAAAAGCAAAAAGTACAATTACACCAATCGTTATTACAAACACAGATGCAGCTGAATCTATTAATACAACTGTAGGTGTTTCAGCTACAAAAGGCTCAACAGAAGTAATGAAAGTTACAATGAAGTAATAATTTTTTGTAAGGAATCCATTTTATATGAAATCGATTCCTTATTTTATTTAATCCTATGTTTTTTTTATGGGATGTTTTGGTGATGTATGGTACTATATTGAAGGTACTTGGAACTAGGGTTTCACATATATGTGGATAAGGCGTATTTCTCTTAGAAAAGATAAAAGAGAAATGCGCCTTTTGTATGTTCACATTTCTTTTGTTCCATTGTAATGTACGTTATGATAAATGTAGAACATTCACTATAAGGAGTGAGCTTGTATGAAGCGAGTGTTGTTTGTTTGCACTGGAAATACATGTCGTAGCCCAATGGCAGAGGCTTTGTTTCGTCACTATGGGAGAGGGAATTTTGAGGCGAAGTCTGCAGGTGTTTTCGCTAGTTCTGGAAGTGACGCATCTTTGTATGCAAGAGATGCATTAGCAGAAAAGGGAATTAAAGCAGCGCATGTTTCGCAGCAAATAACGGAAGAATTACTTGAGTGGGCTGATACGGTACTTACGATGACAGAAAGCCATAAACAACTTGTGATTGGGTACTATCCGAGTGCTGGAGAAAAGGTATATACATTCTATGAATTTGTAGAGGGTACAAGGAAGGATATTTCAGACCCGTTTGGCGGTTCTCTTGCTATTTATCAATCAACATTAGTAGAGATGGAAAAACTTGTACAAACTTTATTGGAAAAGCATTCAGAAGGTTAATGTTTCGTGTATAATACGATATTGGAGATAATCTTACTTGGAATGAGCAAGTAAGTATAAGTTTTTTGCAATCATTTATCATTAGGGATGAAGAACCTTACTTGATAGAAGTTTTACTAAAATTTTGGAGGGGTCAAAATGAAAGTAGTGGTAGCATCTGATCACGGTGGAATGAATATTCGTAAAGAAATCGTAAGTTTATTAGAAGAACTAAATATTGAATATATTGATTTAGGATGTGAATGTGAAGCGGGTTCTGTTGATTATCCTGATTTTGCATTTCCAGCGGCGGAAATGGTTGTAAACGGTGAAGTAGACCGTGGTATTTTAATTTGTGGGACAGGTATTGGTATGTCAATTGCAGCAAACAAAGTACACGGTATTCGTTGTGCGTTAGTTCACGATACATTTAGTGCAAGAGCAACAAGAGAACATAATGATACAAATATGTTAGCGATGGGTGAGCGCGTAATTGGTGCAGGTTTAGCGCGTGATATCGCAAAAATTTGGCTAACAACTGATTATGAAGGTGGACGTCACGAAAACCGCGTAGGGAAAATTAAAACATACGAAGCGAAGTAATTTTCTATTGGACATACGAATTTGTTGAACCTATCTGTGAAAGGAAGAAGCGTCATGACGGAAATAGTAAAAGTGAAAGAGCAGCTACAAACATCGCTTTCTGATTTTCAAAAGCAAGCTTCTTTACAAAGAGGTCAAATTTTTGTAGTGGGCTGTAGTACGAGCGAAGTGCTGGGAGAGAGAATTGGGACATCAGGAACGATGGAAGTAGCGGAAGCAATTTTTTCTGAGCTAAAACAATTTCAAGTGCAAACTGGTATAGAACTGGCATTCCAATGTTGTGAACATTTAAATCGTGCTGTAGTAGTCGAGAGAGAAGTGGCAATGAAGTATCAATTTGAAATTGTAACCGTTACGCCCGTTAGATCAGCTGGTGGTGCATTAGCAACATATGCCTATCACAATCTAAATGATCCTGTAGTAGTAGAGTTTATCAAAGCAGATGCAGGCATGGATATCGGTGATACTTTTATTGGTATGCATTTAAAACATGTTGCAGTTCCAATCCGCACAAGTGTAAAAGAGATTGGAGCTGCACACGTAACGATGGCCAAGACACGCACGAAACTTATTGGTGGTGCGCGTGCTGTGTATACAGCAGTAGAAGAAACAGTTACTTGTAGCTAAAGATAAAGTGGAGCTTTCATCAGTGGGGTATCCCCTACTGATGAAAGGCCTTCGCTAATCGTGTTTTTATAGGCAGTTATTTTTTATCTATCCTTTGTATCTTGAGGTAGGGCGTTTACTGCTTGTGAATAGTGTGATAAAGAAGAAACAGAAATGCAGTATCTCATGTAAAGAGGTATGTAGTCTGACTTTATAAAGGGTAAAAATAAAAGGCCAAACTCGGTCTTTTTTTTCTTTTATGATATAGAAAGTCATGTTAGAATGTAGTTGAAAACATGAAGGTTCGAAAGAATTACAACTTGAATTTTCGTTTTTTCTGAATAAATAAGAAAAAACTATTGGGAATCGGTGTAATTCGTTCAGAAAAGGGGGATTTTGGTGGATCATTTAAAACGTCAAGATGAAAAAGTATTTGCTGCAATTGAAGCAGAACTAGGAAGACAGCGTTCAAAAATTGAATTAATCGCTTCAGAAAACTTTGTAAGTGAAGCTGTAATGGAAGCACAAGGTTCTGTTTTAACAAACAAGTATGCAGAAGGATATCCTGGTAAACGTTATTATGGTGGTTGTGAGCATGTAGACGTAGTTGAGGATATTGCACGTGATCGCGTAAAAGAAATCTTTGGCGCAGAGCATGTGAACGTTCAACCACACTCTGGTGCACAAGCGAACATGGCTGTATACTTTACGATTTTAGAGCATGGCGATACAGTACTTGGTATGAATTTATCCCACGGTGGTCACTTAACACACGGAAGCCCTGTTAACTTCAGTGGAGTACAATATAATTTCGTAGAATATGGCGTAGATGCTGAATCACACCGCATCAATTATGATGATGTGCTAGCAAAAGCAAAAGAACATAAACCAAAACTAATCGTTGCAGGTGCAAGTGCGTATCCTCGTGTTATCGATTTCAAGAGATTCCGTGAAATCGCGGATGAAGTTGGTGCATACCTAATGGTAGATATGGCACATATTGCAGGTTTAGTTGCAGCAGGCTTACATCCAAATCCAGTGCCACATGCACATTTCGTTACAACAACAACACATAAAACATTACGTGGCCCACGCGGCGGTATGATTTTATGTGAAGAAAAATTTGCAAAGCAAATTGATAAATCAATCTTCCCTGGTATCCAAGGTGGACCACTTATGCACGTAATTGCTGCGAAAGCTGTTGCATTCGGTGAGGCACTTCAAGATGACTTTAAAACATATGCACAAAACATCATTAATAATGCAAATCGCTTAGCAGAAGGTCTTCAAAAAGAAGGACTTACACTTGTTTCTGGTGGAACGGACAACCATCTTATCTTAATTGATGTTCGCAACTTAGATATTACAGGTAAAGTTGCAGAGCATGTATTAGATGAAGTTGGTATTACAGTAAACAAAAACACAATTCCATTTGAAACAGCAAGCCCATTTGTAACAAGTGGTGTACGTATCGGTACAGCAGCAGTAACATCTCGTGGCTTCGGATTAGAAGAAATGGATGAAATTGCAGCAATTATTGCTCATACATTAAAAAACCATGAGGATGAAGTTGCACTAGAAGAAGCGAGTAAGCGTGTAGAAGCATTAACAAATAAATTCCCAATGTATACAGATCTATAATAGATTGAAAGAGGCTGCTGAAGCATATAGTGTTTCGGCAGTCTCTTTTTTATTTGAAATACACATTCTTAATAGATAGTTTTTCAGAATACCTTCTATAAATGATAGTTTCTAACGTGGAAGACATGAAATTGTAGTTTTCTCTGCTTGCGAGTGGCAGGATAAATAGGGTTTTTATATAGTAAATTTTGGTATTTTCACATAGGAGATCACAGTAGCTAAGTGAGGGCATAGATAGCTTCTGAAGTATGTATACAAACAATGAATAATTTTTGGATATATAATGAAGGATATGACTTCCATAATTGGTAAAGATATTTGGTAGGTTCATAATAGAGTTGAAACTTTTCCAAATTTGCCCTTGAATATTAGTAGCGTTTTCTTTACAATCGTAAATAGTGTAAAACGGCGTGTACGCACGCATGAATATCATCTGAAGGAGAGATTCACATGGGAAAACTGTATGTATTTGATCACCCGTTAATTCAACATAAGATTACATATATTCGCGATAAAAATACAGGTACAAAAGAATTTCGTGAATTAGTGGATGAAGTAGCAAGCTTAATGGCATTTGAGATTACACGCGACCTTCCACTTGAAGAAATCGAAATTGAAACACCTGTAAGCAAAGCGAAAACAAAAGTGATCGCTGGTAAAAAGCTTGGTCTAATTCCAATTTTACGTGCAGGCTTAGGAATGGTAGACGGAATTCTGAAATTAATTCCAGCAGCAAAAGTAGGACACGTTGGTTTATACCGTGACCCAAAAACATTGCAACCGGTAGAATACTATGTGAAACTTCCAACGGATGTAGAAGAACGTGACTTTATCGTACTTGATCCGATGTTAGCAACAGGTGGTTCTGCAGCTGAAGCAATTAACTCTCTGAAAAAGCGCGGTGCGAAGCAAATTAAATTAATGTGTATCGTAGCTGCCCCAGAAGGAGTAAAAGTAGTACAAGAAGAACATCCTGATGTTGATATTTATGTAGCGGCATTAGATGAGAAATTAAATGACCATGGTTATGTTGTTCCGGGTCTTGGCGATGCTGGTGACCGTTTATTTGGAACGAAGTAAGACAACAGACGAGAGGGATTCCCTGCTCGTCTGTTTTTATGTATATATTTAGAGTAGGGGGGGATAAATATATATGGGATTTTTTGTATATACAACATAACTTGCATATATATCACATATACTATAGAGGTCTAACTTCTCTGAAGCACTATATTATAGAAGAAAAACGTTATATCCTAAAAATGTAATCGTGACAAACTTGTGAACTTTTTCTTCTATTATAAAGGAAAATCGGATAGAAATTAGATATCTCTCACCAGTATTTTGAAGGGTAACGTTTTCATTTTTGGCAAGAAATGACTAATACTCAAATTTTTTGATTTTTTACGATTTCTCGTTGACAGTGCTAATACCCTATTGTATGCTAACAACGGGGATAGATGGTAGGGCTTTCAGTGACAAATTTGCATCTATTCCGTGACGAAAAAGTAAACTTTTTAATTTGTATAGGATTTATGCAGAAAAATGAGTTATTATTAACACATCGTGAATGAGGGTTACATATTGGAGGGGTGAATCCTTGCAAAAAAACGATCGCAACCCGGTAAAAGCTTATGCTTTAATGTCAGGTATTCTTGCCCAATTAGTCGGTTCCATTCTTGTTGGAATTTTTGGTGGGCAATGGATTGATAGTAAGGTTGGAACGTTTCCGTTGTTTCTTATTGTAGGCTTATTGCTTGGATTAGGAACAGGGATTTACGCAATGATTCGACTCATTCGACATTACTATTCGGGAGAGCAATGATGATAGACGTACATGGACTTGTCCAAAGACAAAAGAAATATATGTACTACTTGCTTGCGCTTCTAGTGCTAGGATGGGGATTTACCTCTTACAAGGATGTATTTCTTGGGCTGATTATCGGAACGATTTTCAGTTTTCTTAGTTTGCGCATCATTGCACGTAGAACAGACAAGCTATTAGATCGCGTTACCAATGGAGAGAACGTGAAATTTAAAGCAACGGCTGTAAGTACATATTCAAGATTTGCCACGATTGGGCTATTAATTTTATTTGCAGCGAAATATCAGCATTTAATTGCGATGTGGAGCTTAGGTGTAGGATTGCTGACAGGATATCTTGTCATGATCATAGATTTTCTTTATTTAGAGTATAAGAGCAGGGAAGAGAGGTGAATTACTAGTGGAACACGGTAAATTAGTTGAATTTCTAGGTTTAACGTTCGATTTATCCTCAGTCATGATGGTTACTGTTGCAGCACTTATTGTTTTCATAATCGCTGTTATCGGGACTCGCAGCTTAGCTCTTCGTCCAACAGGAATGCAAAACTTCCTTGAATGGGTTTTAGACTTTGCTAAAGGGATTATTAACAGTACGATGGACTGGAAAACAGGTGGACGCTTCTTAACACTCGGCGTTACACTTATGATGTTTATTTTCGTATCAAACATGCTCGGTCTACCATTCATGTACTCAACAACTGAGGCTGGCGAACACATTGCATGGTGGAGATCGCCAACGTCTGACCCAGCAGTTACATTAACATTAGCCGTGATGGTAGTTACCCTCACCCATTATTATGGAATTAAGATGAAGGGTACGAAAGAATACTTAAAAGGGTTTTTCCAACCTATGAAGTTCTTATTCCCATTAAAGGTTATTGAAGAATTTGCGAACACATTAACGTTAGGTCTTCGTCTATTCGGTAACATCTATGCTGGTGAGATTTTATTAGGATTACTAGCTAAATTAGGTGGAGCTACAGCACTTGGAGCATTGGGTGCTATTGTGCCAATGTTAGCGTGGATGGGATTCAGTGTATTCGTTGGTTCAATCCAAGCGTTTATCTTTACAATGTTAACGATGGTTTATATGGCTCATAAAGTAAGTCATGACCATTAATATACTTTAATAAGTAAGTAAAAAAATCTATTTTTTTTATAATACAAAGGAGGACAAATTAAATGAGTTTAGGTGTAATCGCAGCTGCAATTGCAATTGGTTTATCAGCATTAGGTGCAGGTATTGGTAACGGTCTTATCGTATCACGTACAATCGAAGGTGTTGCTCGTCAACCAGAATTAAAAGGCGCACTTCAAACAATTATGTTCATCGGGGTTGCATTAGTTGAGGCACTTCCAATCATCGGTGTAGTTATTGCATTCATCGTAATGAACAAATAAGGGAGACTCCCCTTACATAGATGGCGAAGAGTGTTTTTGGACTTTCTTCGCCATTGCTTTATGAACGAAATGTATGTCTTTTTTTTTCATATGGTCAAATTAGATATCTCGAAGGGAGTGAATCCTTGTGCCAACTTTAATTTTAGGAGCTGCCATTCCATTTGGAACGATTGCTTATACATTGTTTGTTTTCCTAATTTTATTAATCATGCTACGTAAATTTGCTTGGGGTCCTTTGATGGGAATTATGAAGGAACGTGAAGAGCATGTTGCTAGTGAGATCGACGCTGCAGAACAAAACAATGCAGAGGCGAGAAAGTTAGTAGAAGAACAACGTGAAATGTTAAAACAATCACGTGTTGAAGCACAAGAGTTAATCGAAAGAGCGAAAAAGCAAGCAGAAGATCAAAAAGATGGTATTGTTGCTGCTGCAAAAGAAGAAGCAGAATCTATTAAAGCATCTGCTGTACAAGAAATTCAACGCGAAAAAGAGCATGCGATTGCTGCTCTGCAAGAGCAAGTCGCTTCTTTATCTGTTCAAATTGCTTCTAAAGTAATTGAAAAAGAATTAAAAGAAGAAGACCAAGTGAAATTAATTCGCGATTATATTAAAGAAGTAGGAGAAGCGCGATGAGCAATGAGATTGTAGCAAAACGTTATGCTGTCGCTCTTTTTCAAATTGCAAAAGAAAAACACGTATTAGAAATGTTTGAGGAAGAATTACGCCTTGTACAAAACGTTTTTGTAAAGAACGGAGAACTACATAGCTTTTTAACACAACCAAACATTTCAAAGGAGCAGAAAAAAACGTTTCTTTCTAACGTGTTTGCTTCTGTTTCTGAATCAATTTTAAATACGCTATATATTTTAGTTGATAACAAACGTATTGAGATTCTACCTGAAATTGCAAATGAATATGTTGCTCTTGCTAATGAAGAACGTAACGTAGCTGATGCAACTGTATATTCAGTTCGTCTTCTATCAGAAGATGAAAAGCTTAACATTGCAGAATCATTTGCAAAAAGAACAGGAAAAGATGCAATCCGTATAAAAAATGTTGTAGATGAAGATTTACTAGGCGGCATTAAAGTACGCATTGGAAATCGCATTTATGATGGTAGTTTACAAGGAAAATTAGCACGTATTCAGCGTGAACTTATGAAGAATAGATAGGGGTGAAGCACATGAGCATCAGAGCTGAAGAAATTAGCGCACTGATAAAGCAACAAATTGAGAACTATCAGTCTGAAATCGAAGTTAGTGATGTTGGTACAGTTATCCAAGTTGGTGACGGTATCGCGCGTGCTCATGGTCTTGATAACGTTATGGCTGGTGAACTTGTAGAGTTCTCTAACGGCGTTATGGGACTAGCACAAAACTTAGAGGAAAATAACGTAGGTATCATTATTTTAGGACCTTACACAGAAATCCGTGAAGGTGACGAAGTTCGTCGTACTGGTCGCATCATGCAAGTGCCAGTAGGAAAAGAACTAATCGGTCGTGTTGTAAACCCATTAGGTCAACCAGTAGATGGTTTAGGCCCAATCAATACAACAAGCACTCGTCCAATCGAAAGTCCAGCACCAGGTGTAATGGATCGTAAATCTGTTCATGAGCCACTTCAAACAGGTATTAAAGCGATCGATGCTCTTGTACCAATCGGTCGTGGTCAACGTGAGTTAATCATTGGTGACCGCCAAACTGGTAAAACAGCAGTTGCACTTGATACAATCTTAAATCAAAAAGATGAAGATATGATTTGTATCTACGTTGCAATTGGACAAAAAGAATCTACAGTACGTAACGTAGTAGAAACACTACGTAAGCACGGTGCGTTAGAATACACAATCGTTGTAACTGCATCAGCTTCTCAACCAGCTCCATTATTATACTTAGCTGCTTATGCTGGTGTAACAATGGGTGAAGAGTTCATGTACAATGGTAAACACGTATTAGTAGTATATGATGACTTATCAAAACAAGCAGCTGCTTACCGTGAGCTTTCATTACTATTACGTCGTCCTCCAGGTCGTGAAGCATATCCAGGGGATGTATTCTACTTACATTCTCGCTTACTAGAGCGTGCGGCAAAATTAAGTGATGCAAAAGGCGGCGGTTCTTTAACAGCTCTACCTTTCATCGAAACACAAGCAGGGGACGTATCAGCTTACATCCCAACAAACGTAATCTCTATTACAGATGGACAAATCTTCTTACAATCTGATTTATTCTTCTCTGGCGTACGTCCAGCGATCGATGCAGGTACTTCAGTATCTCGTGTTGGTGGATCTGCTCAGATTAAAGCGATGAGTAAAGTATCAGGTACACTTCGTCTTGACCTTGCATCTTACCGTGAGTTAGAAGCGTTCGCTCAGTTCGGTTCTGACCTTGATAAAGCAACACAAGCGAAATTAAACCGTGGTGCTCGCACAGTTGAAGTATTAAAACAAGGATTACACAAACCGTTACGAGTAGAGAAACAAGTTATCATTCTATACGCTCTAACACGTGGATTCCTAGATGATATCCCAGTAGCAGATATCACTCGTTTTGAAGAAGAATTCCATGCTTGGTTAGATTCAAATGCAGCTGAATTATTAAGCGAAATTCGCACAACAAAGAAACTTGCGGATGACGACAAATTTGCAGCAGCAATCAACGGATTTAAAAAAGTATTCGTAGCTTCTGAATAATAAAAAGCGGAGGTGGCTCGTCCAGAAGGGGAGGACATTGGAACTCCTGACGAAGAGGCGTTTTTTGCCTCGCAGGAAGGGGTGAAATGACCGACCCTTCTAGCCACCGCAGCTAGATTGAATAAAAAGCGGAAGCGGCTCGTTAGCCGCTGAAACTAGATTATATAAACAGGCAACTCTTACAGGAATTGCTGACGGTTATGTAAAGGAAAAGAGTAGGTGCACCTATTCTTTTCCTTCAATCATGAGCAAGAATATCTTGCAACGTAGATTAGAAAGATGAACGAAAAGGATTCTTACTAATCGTGCCAACTTCCGGAAAAAAGGTGGTGAAAACCTGTGGCATCTTTACGCGATATAAAAGCGAAAATTAACTCGACTAAGAAAACGAGTCAAATTACGAAAGCGATGGAGATGGTATCTGCATCGAAGTTAAGTCGTGCAGAGCAAAATGCTAAATCTTTCGTTCCGTATATGGAAAAGATTCAAGAAGTAGTAGCGAGTATTGCGCAAGGTAGCAAAGGGATCAATCATCCAATGCTAACAGCGCGTCCTGTAAAACGTACAGGATACATCGTTATTACATCTGATCGCGGACTAGCAGGTGGTTATAACAGTAACGTATTACGTACAGTAAGTAACGTAATTCGTGAACGTCATAATATGGATTCAAACCAATATTCAATTATTGTGCTTGGACGACTAGGACGTGATTATTTAAAACGTCGCGGCTTTAACATTATTGATGAAGTAGTTGGATTATCTGACCACCCATCATTTGCAGATGTTAAAGACCTTGCTTCTCGAGCAATCGCGATGTTCGCAGATGGTGCTTATGATGAACTGTACATTTACTACAACCATTTTGTAAGTAAAATTTCACAAGAAGTAACGGAAAATAAAATTTTACCGCTTACGGAAGTGACGTCTGACAAACCGACGACGGCTTATGAATTCGAACCTTCTGAAGAAGATATCTTAAAAGTATTATTGCCACAATACGCAGAAAGCTTAGTGTACGGTGCATTACTAGATGGTAAAGCAAGTGAACACGCAGCGCGTATGACAGCAATGAAAAGTGCTACAGACAACGCGATGGAAGTTATCGATTCACTTACACTTTCATTCAACCGTGCTCGTCAAGCAGCGATTACGCAAGAGATTACGGAAATCGTTGGTGGCGCAGCAGCGTTAGAATAGTAATATAAGGCGGAAGCGGTTCGTTCAGAATGGGAGGGGGATGGAGCTTTTGACGTAGAGGCGCTCTTTGCCTCGCAGGAAAAAGCGAAGCCACCGAGCATTCTAACCGCTGGAGCTAGATTAATAAAAAGCGGAAGCGGCTCTTTTGGAAGAGTCGTCCAAGCTATACTAATAAAAAATGAAAGCCGACTCTCATAGAAAGCTGGCTAATTTAAAGAAAGCTAGGAGGGAACCCGATGAATAAAGGGCGCGTTACGCAAATCATGGGTCCGGTTGTAGACGTTAAGTTTGACGGCGGAAAGCTACCTGAAATCTACAATGCCCTTAGAATTAAACAAGACGCAGTTAACTTAACTTTAGAAGTTGCACTTCACTTAGGTGATGATACAGTTCGTACAGTTGCGATGTCTTCCACAGACGGACTTGTTCGTGGTACTGCAGTAGAAGATACTGGTAAAGCGATTTCTGTTCCAGTTGGTGATGCAACACTTGGTCGCGTATTTAACGTATTAGGTGATGCAATTGACTTAGATGGTGAGGTTCCAGCAGATGTACGCCGTGATCCAATTCACCGTCAAGCACCTGCATTCGAAGAGTTATCTACAAAAGTAGAAATTCTTGAAACTGGTATTAAAGTAGTAGACTTACTTGCTCCTTACATTAAAGGTGGTAAAATCGGTCTATTCGGTGGTGCCGGTGTAGGTAAAACAGTATTAATCCAGGAGTTAATTAACAACATCGCACAAGAGCACGGCGGTATTTCTGTATTCGCTGGTGTAGGTGAGCGTACTCGTGAGGGTAACGACTTATACCACGAAATGAGTGATTCTGGCGTAATCAAGAAAACAGCGATGGTATTCGGACAAATGAACGAGCCACCTGGTGCACGTCAACGTGTTGCATTAACAGGATTAACAATGGCTGAACATTTCCGTGATGAGCAAGGACAAGACGTACTATTGTTCATCGATAATATCTTCCGTTTCACGCAAGCGGGTTCTGAAGTATCTGCCCTTCTTGGTCGTATGCCATCTGCGGTAGGTTACCAACCAACACTTGCAACTGAAATGGGTCAATTACAAGAGCGTATTACATCTACAAATAAAGGGTCTATCACGTCTATCCAAGCGGTATATGTACCAGCCGATGACTATACTGACCCAGCACCAGCTACAACGTTCGCTCACTTAGATGCAACAACAAACTTAGAGCGTCGTTTAACACAAATGGGTATTTATCCAGCGGTAGATCCATTAGCATCTACATCTCGTGCACTTTCTCCAGAAATCGTAGGAGAAGAGCATTATGAAGTAGCTCGTCAAGTACAGCAAACGCTTCAACGTTATAAAGAACTTCAAGATATCATCGCTATCTTAGGTATGGATGAGATCTCTGAAGAAGATAAGTTAGTTGTACAACGTGCTCGTCGCATTCAGTTCTTCTTATCACAAAACTTCCACGTAGCGGAGCAATTTACAGGTCAAAAAGGTTCTTATGTACCTGTAAAAGACACAGTTCGTGGTTTCAAAGAAATTCTAGAAGGAAAATATGATGACCTTCCAGAAGATGCATTCCGTCTTGTTGGTGGTATTGAAGAAGTTATTGAAAACGCGAAGAAAATGATGGCGTAAGGCCTTAGGAGGGACGAATTATGAAGACATTTCCAGTCAGTATTGTAACTCCTGATGGACCGGTTTACGAAAAAGAAGTAGAAATGGTAAGTGTAAAAGCAGAGAGCGGGGAAATGGGGATCTTACCAGGTCACATTCCAACTGTTGCACCGCTAAAAATTAGTGCGGTTCGTTTGAAAAACGGCGGTCACACTGATTATGTAGCAGTAAGCGGTGGCTTTATCGAAGTTCGTCCAGATAAAGTAACAGTATTGGCACCATCTGCTGAAGAAGCAAGCCATATCGATATTCATCGTGCAAACGAATCGAAGCGCCGTGCTGAGCAACGTATGCAAGATAAACAAGTACATGTTGACTTCAAGCGTGCAGAGCTGGCGCTGCAGCGTGCAGTAAACCGTTTGAACGTTTCCGATATGAAATAAAAAAATCCGTAAAGGTTCATTCCTTTACGGATTTTTTTGTTTTATGACTTATAGGTAACAACACTTTCTTTTTTTAGACATTGTTGATTGTTGTATCAAAATCATTATATAACGAAAAAATATTTCCAAAAATGGTATAATTATTCTGATTCTATTTAGGGAAAAGCTTTACAACTTTGATTAGAAAAGGAGATGAGAAAGTGATTAGTGAAATGAAACGAGAAGCTTTACAATCATTAAGGGGAAAATGGGGGCTCGGCGTAGGTTCAACACTCTTATATGTTATTTTAAGTTATATTATATCAACAGTTGCAACTTTTATTGTCATTATTCCTTTTGTTCTTTTATTTATGTCATTTGGTAGTTCTATCAATTTATTTGAACAGGAAACGGCGACAATCGGTTTTATTGTTACTTTCGTTATTTTGTATGGGCTTATGATGTTTATGAATCTTGGATCATATGGTATTACAGCGTATGGTTACACGAATGTGTTTTTAAATATTAGCAGGAGAAAAGGTGCTACAATAGATGCTTTATTTGAAGGTTTTCGCGGTTTTAGAAGAATGATGAATGCTGCAAAGGCGATGCTTTTAATCTCTTTATATTCTGGAATATGGATTCCCTTCGTGCTAATGATTATTGTTGGTTTGTTAGGAGATGAGACAAGGGGTGCTGGGGAAGGATCAGCAATCGCATTTTTTGTTTTATTATTTGTTTCATTTATTGTCATTATTATTGCGTACTTTTCATATGCGATGACTTATTATGTTATGATAGACAATCCAGAATATGGTGTTTTACAAACGATGAAAGAAAGTAAAAAAATAATGAAAGGACACAAAATGGATTTATTCCTTTTATGGCTCAGCTTCATTGGTTGGGGAATATTAGCGATGATTCCTTTCGGGCTTGGATTGCTTTGGCTCTGTCCATATATTAGTACAACGACTGCTCATTTTTATCAGTATGTATCAGAGAAAGCATAGCATCTGTATTTAGGAATTGGTTTCCTATGGTTAGCCCCATATTTTTACACGACATCTGTCGCGTTTTATGAGGAAATTTCAAAGAAATATTATAAAAAAGAAGATACTACTTTTAAAAAAAACGACTAGCATGAAATTAATCATTCATGCTAGTTTTTTTGTGAGAATGAAATTAGTTACAATTGCTGTACACCAAGTAACATAGGGGGAGTCATCCTCTAGTTACTTGGTTTTTCTTTTTCCCAATATATCGACATAGGAATTTGAAGTTTGTTATAATGAAGATAATAATCTCATTATTTAGAAAAATTTAAAAATAATAAATAATGAAGGTTAGACATATTGTTTACTAAGTGAACTTGTTCTTAATTTAGGGGGGAGGGTTTCAGGGTGGCGAATGTATATGAAAATAGTTATATGATTGTTGGGATCTTTTTACTATTGGGCATATTACTGCCGGTGGTGGCTCTTACATTAGGCAAGCTGCTGCGCCCACATAAACCAAGCGCAGAGAAAGCAACGACGTATGAAAGTGGGATTGAGCCTTATCATGATGCAAATGTTCGTTTTCATGCTCGTTATTATATTTTTGCATTATTGTTTGTCATTTTTGATGTGGAAACCGTATTTTTATATCCGTGGGCTGTCGCGTATGACAAGCTTGGTTTGTTCGCACTTATTGAAATGCTGATCTTTGTCATTATGTTACTCGTTGGTTTGGCATATGCTTGGAAAAAGAAGGTGTTACAGTGGCTATAAATTTCGAAGAGTTACATCCACAGGAACGAGCGGAATTAGAGAGGAATATCTTTTTTACAACACTTGAACAAATAAAGGGTTGGGCGCGTAGTAATTCTTTATGGCCGATGACATTTGGACTTGCATGCTGTGCGATTGAAATGATGGGAGTTGGCTCATCTCATTATGATTTAGACCGATTCGGGTCATTTTTTCGGACATCGCCGAGGCAATCGGATGTCATGATTGTCTCAGGAACAGTGACAAAGAAAATGGCACCAATTGTGCGTCGTTTATACGATCAAATGCCAGAGCCGAAATGGGTTATTGCGATGGGGTCATGTGCAACAGCTGGTGGCCCATATGTAAACTCGTATGCTGTTGTGAAAGGAGTAGACCAAATCGTACCGGTAGATGTGTACATTCCAGGTTGTCCCCCGAACCCGGCTGCTTTAATTTATGGGATTAATAAATTAAAAGAGAAGATTCGTTACGAAGCAAAGACTGGAAAGCAGGTGACGAATAGATGAGCGATCCGAATAAAGGGATAGAGGACATAAAAAAAGAGGCTGCAAGGCATGCGAGAGAAGAAGCGCGGAAAAGACTTGCTGCTAAACATGAAGCGGAACTGCCTAGTGGGGCACAAGGAGAAGAAAAAGAGAAAGCGCTACCAAAAGATGCGGATATAAATATACAGCAAGCAAAACGCCGCGCCGCAGAGGCAGCAAAGGCAAAAGCAGCCGCGTTAGCAAAGCAGAACAGGGCAGAAGGCGGCGAGGTATCGGAAGAGGAAAAAGCAAAGGCAAAAGCAGCGGCAGCAGCCAAAGCAAAAGCAGCCGCGTTAGCGAAGCAGAACAGGGTAGAAGGCGGCGAGGTATCGGAAGAGGAAAAAGCAAAAGCAAAAGCAGCGGCAGCAGCCAAAGCAAAAGCAGCCGCGTTAGCGAAGCAGAACAGGGTAGAAGGCGGCGAGGTATCGGAAGAGGAAAAAGCAAAAGCAAAAGCAGCGGCAGCAGCAAAGGCAAAAGCAGCCGCGTTAGCGAAGCAGAACAGGGCAGAAGGCGGCGAGGTATCGGAAGAGGAAAAAGCAAAAGCAAAAGCGAAGGCAATCGCAGTGGCGAAAGCAAAGGCGGCAGCAGCAGCCAAGGCAAAGGGTGCTGTCGGTAAGAAAGAAGAAGAGCCGAAGCAGGAGGAACCGTCACCGAATCAGTCATATTTGGATGCTTATGTAGATATTATTCAGAAGAAAACAGGTGAACATTCATTAGAAGATTACTATATTAATAGACTTTCAAAGGATGTGCCAACGCTTGTTATTAATTTGGAGAATTACTATGAAGTAATGGAATTGTTACGAGCTCATGAGGGACTTGCTTTTGATTATATGTCAGAGCTGCATGCGACGGATTTTGTTACACATATGGAAGTGTATGTTCATTTGTTTTCATATGGTAAGAAACAGTCTGTGGCGGTGAAGGTGAAGCTGGACAGGGAAGCATCGCGAGTAGCATCAATTGCGCCGCTATGGCACGGGGCGGACTGGCCAGAGCGAGAAGCGTATGACCTGCTTGGTGTTGTTTTTGAAGGGCACCCGAATTTAAAGCGTATTTTAATGCCGGATGATTGGGCAGGGCATCCGCTTCGCAAAGATTATGAGGATGTGGAGGTGTAGCATTATGATTCGTACAGAAGAAATGCTTTTAAATGTAGGACCACAGCATCCGAGTACACACGGTGTGTTTCGGCTTGTTATTAAAATTGATGGGGAAATTATTACGGAAGCTACACCAGTCATTGGTTATTTACACCGCGGAACAGAGAAAATTGCAGAGAGCTTGCAATATACACAAATTATCCCTTATACAGACCGAATGGACTATTTATCGGCGATGACGAATAACTATGTTATCTGTCACGCTGTTGAGACAATGATGGACCTTGAGATTCCAGAGCGGGCCGAATATTTGCGAGTGCTTGCAATGGAGCTTGGTCGCGTTGCGAGTCACCTCGTTTGGTGGGGAACGAACCTACTTGATATTGGAGCGGTTAGTCCGTTTTTATATGCATTCCGGGAGCGAGAGATGATTATTAATCTCTTAAATGAGCTCTGCGGGGCGCGGCTAACGTTTAATTACATGCGAGTGGGCGGTGTAAAGTGGGATGCTCCAGATGGCTGGATCCAAAAGGTTCGTGAATTTATTCCGTATATGAGAGAGCAATTGAAAGGCTATCACGATCTTGTGAGCGGGAATGAAATTTTCTTAAATCGTGTGAAAGGTGTTGGCATATACAGCGCGGAAGATGCACTTTCTTATTCACTGAGCGGGGCAAATTTACGCTGCACAGGTGTAAAGTGGGACCTTCGTAAGGATGAACCATACTCGATTTATGATCGTTTTGATTTTGGCGTTCCAGTAGGAAACGTGGGAGATGCTTGGGATCGTTACGTTTGCCGGATGAAGGAAATTGAGGAATCCCTCAAAATTATTGAGCAGGCAGCTGAGCAATTCCCATCAGAAGGGCAAGTGTTGGCGAAAGTGCCGAAAATTATTAAAGCACCAAAGGGAGAGGCATTTGTCCGCATCGAATCACCGCGCGGAGAAATCGGCTGTTATATTGCTAGTGAAGGGAAGAAAGAGCCGTATCGCTTAAAGTTCCGCAGACCATCTTTTTATAACCTGCAAATTTTACCGAAGCTTTTGAAGGGTGAAAATATTGCGAACTTAATTACGATTTTAGGTGGCGTTGATATTGTGCTTGGGGAGGTTGATGGGTGATGATGGAGCGCCTCTTAGAGTCATCGGCGAGTTGGACGAATTTTTTCATTTTTTTCGGGTTGGCGGTCCTCCTACTATTTGCTGTCCTTGGATTCGTTACATATGGAATTTTAGCAGAGCGAAAAGTGATGGGATTTATGCAAGGGAGGATTGGTCCGAATCAAGTCGGCGGCAGATTCGGTTTGCTGCAAACAGTTGCTGACGTTTTAAAACTTTTATTAAAAGAAGATAGCATTCCGAAAGCTGCAGATAAGCCGCTATTTATATTGGCACCTATTATCGCATTTGCACCAGCTTTTATGGTGCTTGCAGTTATTCCATTTACGGATAAATTTCAGTTTGCAGATATCGGAGTAGGACTGCTTTACTATATCGCTGTATCAGGGATTACGACGATTGGTGTTGTGACCGGGGGCTGGGCATCGAATAATAAATACTCACTTTTAGGCGGGATGCGTGCGGCGGCGCAAATGATTTCCTATGAAATTCCGCTTGTGATGAGCGTGATCGGCGTCGTTTTATTAGCTGGTAGCCTAAATTTAAATGAAATTGTAGCGGCGCAGCAGAAGGTTTGGTACATTTTCGCGCAGCCGATCGGTTTTGTGATTTTCTTAATCGCAGCAGTTGCAGAGCTCAACCGGACACCGTTTGACTTACCAGAAGCGGAATCAGAACTTGTCTCAGGATATCATACGGAATATTCAGGGTTTCGCTGGGCGTTCTTTATGCTTTCTGAATACGTATACTTCTTTGGAATGGCTTCGCTTATTACGGTGCTCTTCCTAGGGGGATGGAACCCAGTTATGTTCCTTGGCTTTATTCCTGGAGCTGTATGGTTTGCCTTGAAATTTAGTGTGGTAGTCTTTCTCTTAATTTGGTTCCGCGTTACGTTTCCGCGTATCAGGGGTGATCAATTGATGGAGTTTGGCTGGAAGGTATTATTGCCAATCGCACTTGCGAACATTTTCTTAACGGCATTGATTAAAGAGTTGTTCTTCTAATCTAAAAGGAGGTGCCAATAAGATATGAAAGGACTATTTAAAGGATTAAAGTATACACTTAGTAACTTAAGTAAGAAAAAAGTAACCTACGATTATCCCAATCAACCATTGCCACTACCAGATCGCTTCAGAGGGATTCAAAAATTTTATCCAGAAAAATGCATTGTTTGTAACCAATGTTCCAATATTTGCCCAACTGACTGTATTCAACTAACGGGGAAGAAGCATCCAGACCCTACGAAAAAAGGAAAAATCATTGATACGTATGATATTAACTTTGAAATTTGCATTCTTTGTGATTTATGTACAGAGGTTTGTCCAACAGAGGCAATTGTTATGACAAACAATTTCGAGTTAGCGGAGTATACGCGTGATGATTTGTTTAAAAATTTGCAGTGGCTAGATGAAAATGATGAGAACGTCAGAAAGGAGAATAAAGCATGAGCGGCGAGTTAGTAGCGTTTTTTATCTTGTCCTTAACGGCGATTATTGGCGGTATTCTGATGCTGAACTTAACAAAAGTCATGCACATGATGCTCGCCCTTGTGTTTACGTTTCTTAGCATTGCGGGATTGTACTTTCTCTTATCGGCAGAATTTGTTGGGGTCGCGCAAATTTTAATTTATTCCGGGGCGATTACGATTATTATGATTTTCGGCATTATGTTAACCAAACATGACGCTGAAAGTGAATCTAGTTTTAGTTTACGTAAGCTATTTATCTTCCTTGCAGTCGTAGCATTTGGCGCAGTGATGTACTTTGCTGTTAATAATATAGATTTTACAGATCGAAGTATGCAAGGGGGCTTAGCTCTTCATGAGCAAAATACGCTTCAAATTGGTACACTCTTGTATTCGAAATATGTCATTCCATTTGAATTAACATCGGTTATTTTACTTGTTGCGCTTGTTGGGGCAATTGTACTTGCGAAGAAAGATGAGAAAGAAGGGGATTCCAATGAGTAGTGTTCCAGCTTCCGCCTACTTAGCTCTTGCAATTATTCTGTTTTGCATCGGTTTATTCGGGGCTTTAACAAAGCGGAATACGGTCATTGTCTTAGTTTGTATTGAACTGATGTTAAATGCGGCGAACTTAAACTTAGTCGCTTTTAGTAAATTGGGCTTTTTTCCGAATTTAACAGGACAAATCTTTTCACTGTTTACGATGTCCGTTGCGGCAGCTGAGGCGGCGGTTGGACTTGCAATCTTAATTGCATTATATCGTAAGCATGCAACAGTTAACGTAGATGAAATGGATTCGCTGAAAGGTTAATTGTGACCGAAAAGGGGGAAGGAAACAATGATCGATTATGCATGGCTCATACCGCTTTTCCCGCTTGCTTCGTTTTTTTTGCTCGTTATGTTTGGGAGGAAATTGAGAGAAGGAAGCAGCTTACTTGGTATCTTCCTCACATTTCTTTCCTTTGTGGGTGCGGCGACTGTGTTAATAGAACGGCTTTCATCAGAAACGGTAAAGCATCAGTGGCTATGGCTCAGGGTTGGAGATGTAGATCTTTCGTTTGGCTTTGAGATTAACGCATTAAATGCTTTGATGCTGTTTATCGTGACACTCGTTAGCTTTCTCGTGCAAGTGTATTCAAAAGGGTATATGCATGGCGATGAGAGATTGCCCACCTTTTATGCGTATTTAGGGCTCTTTACATTTGCAATGCTTGGGCTTGTCATCTCAACTAATTTATTGCAGCTTTATATATTTTGGGAATTAGTTGGACTTGGCTCATTTTTACTAATTGGGTTCTATTTCTTTAAAGAAGAAGCAAAGGCTGCAGCGAAAAAAGCGTTTATTATGACGCGTATTGGAGATGTAGGTTTATTTATCGGGATGATTTTACTCTTTTGGCAGGCTGGTAGCTTTGAATATGAAGTTATTTTTAAAGCGATGAAGACGGGGGACATATCACCTACCATGATAACGCTCACGGCAATTTTAATTTTTATTGGCGCGATGGGAAAATCAGGTCAATTTCCGCTCCATACGTGGCTGCCAGATGCGATGGAAGGGCCAACACCTGTATCGGCACTCATTCACGCGGCAACGATGGTCGCGGCAGGTGTGTATTTAGTGGCAACGATGTTTCCGCTCTTCTCGGCAAGTCCTGTGGCGATGCAAACAGTCGCGATTGTCGGTGCTTTTACGGCAATCTTTGCTGCATCCATCGGCCTCGTGCAGACGGATATAAAAAGAGTCCTCGCCTATTCAACAGTGAGCCAGCTCGGCTATATGATGCTCGCGCTTGGCTCAGCAGGATACGTGGCTGGCGTCTTTCATTTAACGACACATGCTTTCTTTAAAGCGCTACTGTTCTTAGCGGCAGGAAGCGTCATTCATGCAGTGCATACGCAAAACATTAATGAAATGGGCGGATTGCAGAAGAAAATGAAAGTGACGGGGACGCTCTTCTTAATCGGTACGCTAGCAATTAGCGGTGTTCCGCTCTTCTCAGGTTTTTTTAGTAAGGATGAAATTTTGGCGGCGACGTGGATGCACGGCAATTATGTTTTGTTTGTCCTCGCGGTTCTCGCGGCATTCTTAACGGCGTTCTACATGTTCCGGTTATACTTTCTCGTTTTTACAGGAGAGGCGAAGAAAGAAGAGGATGTGCATGAATCTCCTCGTGTTATGACATTTCCGATGATTGTCCTTGGTATTCTCGCAGTTTTAGCAGGTTACGTGAATACGCCATGGTTTGGAACATTTCTTGGGGACTGGCTCACAAAGAATGTTCCGTTTCAAGTAGAGCAAAATCATGGTCCGATGTGGATTATGATCGTTGCGACACTCGTTTCGTTTGCAGGTATTTTCTTGGCATATCTTATCTACGGAAAACGCTCCATCTCTAGGGACTGGGCTGGCGGAAGAGAAACAGTACTATATAGTCTCCTTAAGGAAAAGTATTATGTAGATGAAATATACAATGTGACTGTGCTTCCGCTCGTAAAAGGAATCGCTTATGTACTTCGCTTATGTGAAGTATATATTGTGGAAGGGATCGCTCAGCTAATCGCAAGTATTGTGAAAGGAGCAAGTATTACTGGTTCTAAATTTCAAAACGGAAACGTACAAGTATACGGAACAGCGGTAGCTGTTTCCTTGGCGGCATTAGTTGTCATTCTGTTATATACAGGGGGGTATTGGCAATGAATGCATTTTTATTATCGTTCTTTATTTTTTCCCCGCTTCTCGGGATTCTCTTACTTGCGTTAATACCGAAAACGGAAGCGCGTACAGTGCGAGGCCTTGGGTTGTTTGGGACAATGCTCCCGCTTGGCGTCGCGATTGTGTTAGCTGGTACATATGCTTCCGGAAAGAGTTTAACGATCTTTGCTGAAAAGGTAAAATGGATTCAATTTGGAAGCTTTTCGAACGGAGATGCAAAGTTGTTTTCTATATATTATGAGCTTGGCATCGATGGTTTCTCGCTTGTAATGATGATACTTACGGCATTGTTAGTGACACTTGCAGCAATTGCTGCCTTTTCCATTCAAAAGAATATAAAAGGTTTTTACATGCTTTTATTAACACTGGAAATTGGGATGCTTGGTGTCTTTGCAGCAGAAAATTTACTTCTATTCTTTTTCTTTTTTGAAATTACACTACCACCGATGTTTTTGCTTATCGGAAAGTGGGGGAAATTGAACAGTGAAAAAGCTTCTTATAGTTATTTGATTTATAACGGAATTGGGTCAGCGATTTTACTCATTGTTTTCTCTATCCTTTTTGCAAAAACGGGTACAACAAATATTGCAGCGCTGAAAGATATCTTGACTGGGGCGGAAACGGCGCTTCTAGGTGATATTTCAAATTCATTGCAGCTTGGATTATTCATTGCTCTTATGATTGCTTTTGCGATTAAGCTACCGGTATTTCCTTTGCATCGCTGGATGGTGAATGTGCATGTAGAGGCCCATCCTGCAGCGGTGATGCTCCATGCGGGTGTTCTGCTTAAAATCGGGGCATACGGCATCGTTCGCTTTGGAAAAGGGCTATTCCCGGAGCAGTTTCATGACTTTGCGACACTTATCGCGATCTTAGGAGTAATCAACTTACTATACGGTGCTTTTCTAGCGATGATTCAAACAGATTTCCGAAAGGTCCTTGCTTACTCCAGTATTTCGCATATGGGAATTGTGCTAATGGGACTTGCGGCACTTAACGCTCCTGGCATGAAGGGGGCGCTATTTCAAGTCGTATCCCACGGCTTAATTGCAGCGCTATTATTCTTCCTGCTCGGCATGATTGAAAGGCGCTTCGATACTTCTGACATTACGAAGCTCGGTGGCCTCGCTAAACAAGTTCCCGTGTTGAGCGGTTTCTTGTTAGCGGGAAGTATGGCCTCGCTTGGCCTTCCAGGAATGTCTGGATTTGTTAGTGAGTTTCTTGCATTTCTCGGACTATTTCAAGGGAAACCGATACTTGCAGCAGTTGGTGCACTCGGCATCATTTTAACAGCGGTATATGTCCTACGGGCGACGCTTCAAGTGACGTTTGGAAAGAAGGAATTGGAAGCGAGGCACGATGTCCGCGGCTGGGAATACGTTCCGATTGTATTATTGCTTACTTGTATTATCGCAATCGGTGTTATGCCAGAGTTGCTCGGGGCACCGTTACAATACACAGTGAAAATACTGGGGGTGAGATAGGATGGATATGAATACTTTACTTAGCTTATCTTGGCATTTAATGGTACCGGAGTTCATCATTCTTGGAACGGCCATCCTTCTCTCGCTTCTTGATTTATTTCTGAAGTTTGATCGTAAGTATTTAGGGATCGGTGCGATTGGTGGCGCGGTGCTATCCCTCATTGCGTTAATTACACTATATGGTGAACCAGCTGGTGACATTTTAAGTGGTTCGTTTGTATTAGATGGATTTTCAAAAGGGTTTAAAACGTTACTATTAATTGGAGCCATCCTCGTTTTATGTATGGCGATGAGCGATGATAAAAAAGAGCCGATTCAAGATAAAGGAGAATACTATTACTTGTTTTTAATGGCAGTTCTCGGGGCGATGTTCATGGCGTCTAGCGTTGATTTTATTACGCTCTTTATTGGCCTAGAGTTATTATCACTATCTTCGTATATTTTAGTAGGGATTCGAAAGAAAAACCGTGCTTCGAATGAAGCGGCAATGAAATATGTTATTAATGGCGGAATTGGAACGGCCATTACGCTCTTTGGAATGAGCTATTTATATGGGATTACGGGTGCGACTAATATAATTGCGATGCAGGAAGTTCTTATGCAAGGTGTGGATGGAAGTGTCGGGCTTTTGTTATCGCTTGCTTTCTTGCTTCTGTTTGTTGGTTTATCCTTTAAAATTGCGACAGTGCCGTTTCATATGTGGGCACCGGATGTATATGAAGGGGCCGTAGTACCTGTTACAGCGTTCCTTGGGACAATCTCTAAAATCGCTGGATTTATGATGCTGATAAGAGTGTTCCTTATGGTATTCGGTGCTGCATTGATTCATGGAAGTGAGCAATCCCTATTTGGTAATATGAGCGTATATATTGCGGTTTTAGCTGGAATTACAATGGTGATCGGTAATGTCGTAGCATTAAAGCAATACAGCGTGAAGCGTCTGTTTGCCTATTCTGGAATAGCGCATGCCGGATACTTACTCGTTCCGCTTGTAGCGCTATCGCCATTTACGATGGATAGTATGTGGTTTTATATGTTGGCATACGTACTGATGAACATAGGAGCTTTTGCTGTTATCCACGGATTAATCTTACAAAGCGGGAAGGAAAATATAACGATTTTCGCTGGTTTATACAAACGCTCTCCGTTCGCCTCGGTGGCGATGACCATTTTTATTCTATCTTTAGCAGGAATTCCAGGGACGGCTGGTTTTATCGGAAAGGTTAACATTTTTTTAAGTGCCTTTACAGCTAGTCCAGCTCATTACGTGTTAGCATCGGTTATGATGAGTACAACGGTTATCTCATTTGTGTATTATTTCCGTATTTTACAGCAAATGTTCTTTCGAAAGAGCAGTGAAGAAGATCAGATACACGTACCAATCAACTTGAAAGCTGTTATTAGCATTTGTGCAATTGCAACTATATTACTCGGGATTTTACCGGCAATTGGCTACAATTTCTTTTATGAATATTTTCCACTCATGAAAGATTTCTTCTTTACTGGGAACGTGGTACAATAGTGAAAATAAAAAGTGTAGGGTTACCGCTCTACGCTTTTTATTGTGGAACAGAAGCGTCTGTTGCTAAGACGGAGATGTTTTCGCAGGACCCCTTCAGTTTCTTTCGAAGGGAGAACTTTATACTGCCTATTTAGGCGGGGAAAAGTGTGGTTTCCATTTATATGGGATCGTTTTGCATCCTAAGTGATGGTAAGCCAAACAAAAGGAGTCGATTTTTTTGGCGCAACTTTTAGGGCAACAAGCACTGATTGCGATCGTTTCGCATTTATTGTTTATTACCATTACGTGGTGGGCCTTACAAGGTATCCATATCGAACGCCTAATGAAATCTGGAAAGGTATTGCAGACGAGGGTTTTGCTCATTCTTATTACGATTGCAATCGGGACATCTGTCAGCAACTTTTTCCTTGATTATTTAGGCTATTCGAAGAGTTTAACGTATTTAGTGAAGTAAGTGTATAGAACCTCATATCTCCGTTAACAATGGGGATAGGAGGGGATGAAACTTGAAAAGCATGAAAACAATTCTTATTGTTGTCGTAAGTATTGTCGTATTCTTAGTGGGATATAAAGAGATAAAGCCCGTAAGTGACGAAGAGAAAATGGAGAGTATGATTGCGGCTCTTGAAAAAAATGGAGCAGAGATAGAGCGGTGGTCATGGTTAGCACGAGAAACAAAAACCATTTCTAATATACATACGTTTCAAAAGTTGTTAAATGAAGTGAAAGAAAAAGCGAATATTCAAAAGTGGGAATTGGAACAATCTCATGACGGATATAAAGCAACGGCATACAAAAAATTCTCTTCTCATGAAGAACGAATAGTAGTAACTTGGAGTAAGAAAAATACTAAAGAAAACACTTTCATTATTTTTGAAGTAAGTGGGTCAAAATGGGACCCTAAAAATATTCAAAAAATGGATAAAATTTTTAGTACAAAACCTACAATTTATACTTGTGTTAAAGGTGTACTGAGTGATAAGATTGAAGGTGTTTTGCAAAATAAAACCAAACAGGTTTTGAAAGATCTTTCAGCAAGAGCGATCGAAGAGATAGAAGAAAGAGCATTTGTGTCAGTCTCCGCATATAATAAAAAGTGGAATGACGCTCTTTCAACAAATAGAGAGAAAATCAATGTGCAAATAGCAATACGTTCTACAGACAACAAAGATACAATTGTGGTTGGCACACCGATCATAACTTCTGAGTATTGAATAGATATTGAAAAAAGGACACGGAGGGGAATAAATTGGAAAAAATCATCGTCCGTGGCGGAAAGCGGTTGAACGGCACAGTGCGTGTTGAGGGCGCAAAAAATGCTGTATTACCAATAATCGCTGCAGCCCTATTAGCGAGTGATGGAAAGAATGTACTATCTGAAGTACCAGTTTTGTCTGATGTATACACTATTAATGAGGTATTACGTCATTTAAATGCTGAAGTCGTATTTGAAAATAACCAAGTGACAATTGATGCTTCAAAAGATTTAAATATTGAAGCACCATTTGAATATGTACGTAAAATGCGTGCGTCTGTTCAAGTAATGGGACCGCTATTAGCACGTAATGGCCGTGCGCGTATTGCACTTCCTGGTGGATGTGCAATTGGTTCACGTCCAATTGACCAACATTTAAAAGGCTTTGAAGCAATGGGAGCGAAAGTAAAAGTTGGGAATGGATTTGTTGAAGCTTATGTAGATGGACAATTACAAGGCGCAAAAATTTACTTAGACTTCCCAAGCGTAGGGGCAACAGAAAACATTATGTCTGCTGCTACATTAGCAAAAGGGACAACAATACTTGAAAACGCAGCAAAAGAACCAGAAATCGTTGACTTAGCTAACTTCTTAAATGCAATGGGAGCGAAAGTGCGCGGAGCTGGAACTGGAACGATTCGTATCGAAGGCGTTGATAAATTATATGGTGCACACCATTCTATTATTCCTGACCGTATTGAAGCAGGAACGTTTATGGTTGCAGCAGCAATTACTGGTGGAGACATCTTAATTGAAAATGCTGTACCAGAACATTTACGCTCTATTACAGCGAAGATGGAAGAAATGGGTGTTAAAGTTATTGAGGAAAATGAAGGTGTACGTGTTATCGGCCCAAGTAAATTAAAAGCGGTTGATATTAAAACAATGCCTCATCCTGGTTTCCCAACAGACATGCAATCACAAATGATGGCATTGTTATTACATGCTGATGGAACGAGCATGATCACAGAAACGGTATTTGAAAACCGCTTCATGCATGTTGAAGAATTCCGTCGTATGAATGCAGACATCAAAATTGAAGGCCGTTCTGTTATTATGAATGGACCTAATAACTTACAAGGTGCAGAAGTAGCAGCAACTGACTTACGTGCTGCAGCGGCATTAATTCTAGCTGGTTTAGTATCAGAAGGTTACACACGTGTAACAGAATTAAAACACCTTGATCGTGGATATGTAAACTTCCATGAGAAACTTGCTGCATTAGGTGCAACAATTGAACGTGTAAACGAAAAAGTAGAAGAAGTGAAAGAACAGCAAGTTTCTGACCTTCATGCTTAATTGAAATCGTCTCTATGTCTTTTGACATAGGGGCGATTTTTTTTCTATTACTGTTATAGTCAAGAAACATCTGACTTATGCACGTTCCATTAAAAATATTTGGAAAATTCTTTTCTTTAAAAAGAAGCTTTACTGCTACTTCCATGAGAAGGACTTCCTTTCGATATGTTCTAAAAACTTGTCATGCCCCATAAGAATGAAATGAGTCTAATTTCATATCGGGGGAAAAAGATGAAGATTTCAAAACCACTATTCATTGTAATGGCGCTCTTAGTAGCGCTCGTCATTATTGTACCGACCGTACTTGTCATTCCGTTTACGAAAGAGAAGGTCAGTCAGCCGCCCAAAAATCCTCCAGCCGTGCAAAATGTGCCAGCTCCTGCGAAGGTACATACTGCTGTGCAAGTTGCTGTATATCGCAATCAGCAAAAGAAGGTGGAAACAGTGCCGATGGAAGAGTATGTTGCAGGTGTAGTAGCTTCTGAGATGAATGCTAGCTTTGAAGTGGAGGCATTAAAAGCACAGGCATTAGCCGCAAGGACATTTATTGTACAGCGTATGCTAAGTGGAAGTAAGAAAAATAATGCGGATGTGACAGATACGGTTAGTGATCAAGTGTATAAAAGTAAAGAAGAGTTAAAGAAGACATGGGGCAAGGACTATGAGAAGAATTTGAAGAAGATTGAAGAGGCTGTGTCTAAAACAGCTGGACAAGTTTTAACGTACGAAGGGAATCCAATTACGGCACAGTTCTTCTCAACAAGCAATGGTTATACAGAAAATGCAGCGGATTATTGGGGAAGAGATTATCCTTACTTAAAGAGTGTGGATAGTCACTGGGATCAAGCTTCTCCGAAATTTGCGAGTGAGCAAACATTTACCGTAGATGATTTTCAAAAGCGTCTTGGCGTAAAGGTGCTTGCGAGTGGGAAAGTTGGTAACATTAAAGAACGTACAGAAGGAAAACGGGTGAAGGATGTAGAGTTTCAAGGAAAAACGTTAACGGGAAAAGAAGTACGGGAAAAATTAGATTTACGTTCTTCGGACTTTACATGGAAACAACAAGGAAAGAGCATTGTCGTCACAACGAAAGGCTTCGGTCACGGCGTTGGCATGAGTCAGTACGGTGCCAACGGAATGGCGAAAGAGGGAAAAGGGTATACAGATATTGTTGCTCATTACTATAAAGGTATCGAAATTAAGACGCTAAACGACTATGAAGGAAAGTTAATGGCGAAGAATTAAATAAGAAGTAGTACCGAGTCCATCATACTAGATGGACCTTTTTTCTAACTAATGATGAAAAGTAATCTTTTTACTTGCTTTATCCCGCATTAACTGCCCGTAAAATCCTGATTGGTGAGGGCTGATTAAAGTTTCACTTTACATGCATCATAGAGTTATTCTTTTGAATCTATATTTTTTTATATAAAGATAAAATATAACAAACAAAGAACTTTTGCTTTTCCTTGTTTATCTACTAAGGAATAATGTGATATTCATAAATGTAAAGAAAAAGAGTCCTCTTATGCCTATAGGACTCTTCTTCTTTACCAAATTTTGCTCATACAAATGATCTGCAAATCAAAAATGCTTTGATATACAGATCATTTGTATGATAAATATTAAAATAATTGCAGAGTAATAAACCTACATTACTGCTTTTAAAAGTTCTTGTACGAATGGGATTATGCCACCGATAAATTTTAATACAGCCATTGCGATTTCCATACGATTACCTCCTGTTTGTTTGAATATCAAAATATCTAAATTCTTGATACTCTTATTATAATAAGCGTTCACACCTCTAGCAATACGTTTTTAAATGCAATTTTGCATAATGAATTATAAATCAAGCAATAAGTAATTCATGTGGTAAAATATTGCTTGTGGATGCGTTCTATAAAGCAGAATGGATTTTAAAACTTAGCTTTAGTCTCTCTTGTATGTGTATACTAATAATCTTGTGAAAATAAATGATTCTGTTTTATAGGATGTGTTTACGTATAGTATAGGGAATTGGGATTTTAATACACAATTATTAAGGTAGTTCAAGTCGAAGGAGGGGGATATTCAAAAGTAGCTATTCAGCTACTTTTGGATATCTCCTTGTTTTTTGAAGATAAGAAAGTTAGATAATAAGATGTCATTTTTTGTAGAAAACAAAAGAAAATTTACCATATTTTGTCTAGTTCTGCCGTGTTATAATACAGTTGTATGTGTATATATAAAATCATAACAGGGGGCATGAAATATGATGATGGATGTACCACTCCTCATTCCAGCGATGATGGAACGGGCGGAAAAGTATTTTTCGAAAAAAGAAGTTGTCTCGCGCACTGCATCGCGTATTCAAACATTAACATACGGAGAGATTGCGAAGCGGACAAGACGGCTTGCTAGTGTACTGAATAGAATGGGTATTGAAAAGGGAGATAAAGTCGGAACAATCGCTTGGAACCATCACCGCCATTTAGAAGCATATTTTGCGATTCCGGGACTTGGATCGGTGTTACATACGATTAACTTACGGCTTTCCGCAGATCACATTTCTTATATCATTAACCACGCTGAAGATAAAATCATCCTCGTTGATGAAGATATGATTCCTGTATTAGAAAGTATTCAACACGAAATTCCTCATGTGAAAGCATTTATTATTATGACAGATGATCATGAACTACCTCACACAACACTATCACCAGCATATCATTACGACAAACTACTTGAAGACGGCGACGAAACATTTCCATTCATAACAGACTTAGATGAAAAAGAACCTGCAGGTATGTGCTACACTTCCGCAACGACAGGAAAACCGAAAGGCGTTGTGTATACACATCGTAGTATTGCACTCCACAGCTATACACTCGGCCTCGTGGACGGCGGTAATATATCAGAAGTAGACACTTGTATGCCTGTCGTTCCGATGTTCCATGTGAACGCATGGGGGCTTCCTTTTGCTGGTACGTGGTTCGGCACAAAGCTCGTCTTACCAGGGCCACATTTTACACCAGAAATTTTGGCGCAGCTCATTGAACGTGAGAAAGTGACGATTACTGCGGGCGTGCCAACAATTTGGATTGGTCTATTACAAGAACTTGAAAAGTATCCGTATGATATCAGTAGTATTCGTACGATTTGGTCAGGAGGATCAGCAGCGCCGGGAAGTATGATTCGCACATATGAAGAGAACTACGGAATTGCTTTTAGGCAAATATATGGAATGACCGAAACAAGCCCAGCTGTTGTGATTAACTGTCCAAAATCATATCAGCGTGATTTACCGAAAGAAGAATATTACGAGTTACGCTCCCGCCAAGGTTACTTATTCCCAGGTCTTGAAATGAAGGTCATTGGTCAAGATGGGGAAATCAAATGGGACGGTGAAGAAATGGGAGAACTGTGCTTACGCGGACCATGGATTGCTGGCAGCTATTATAACGATGAACGTACAGAGGATTCCATGAAAGATGGTTGGCTGCATACAGGAGATATCATAACCGTTGATCCGGAAGGGTTTATTAAAATTGCTGACCGTACAAAAGACTTAATTAAAAGTGGCGGCGAATGGATTTCCTCTGTTGATTTAGAAAATGCTTTAATGGCGCATGACAAAGTATTAGAAGCATCTGTCGTTGCTGTGCCACATGAAAAATGGCAAGAACGCCCTGTTGCCTGTGTTGTCTTAAAAGAAGGACAGACAGTAGAACAAGAGGAACTCTATGTATTATTAGAAGACCAATTCCCAAAATGGTGGATGCCGGATGACATTTTATTCGTGGAAGAGATTCCAAAAACATCTGTCGGGAAATTCCTGAAAAGGGCGCTTCGTGATCAGCTGAAGAGTTATATGGTGAAGCAGTAATAACGATTGTATGTCGCGTGTTTTCGCATATATCGGCGATTCGACAAAAAAGGAGCTAATCTGAATTAGCTCCTTTTTTGTTTTCGGAATAAATATCATAATTTTCCATTAACTGTTTGGTATAATGAGATAAAAACTCACCTGGAGGAGAAAGAATGGCGTTACTGGAGCTAAAACAATTGGGGAAGATAAATCAGTTACCGATGGTTCAGCTAGAAATTGAAAAGGGGCAATGTGTTGTGCTGCAATGTAATAATCATACGGCGAAGGTTTTGCACCGCATTATAATCGATGAAGAAGAGGCATCGACAGGAAGCGTTTTATTTGATGGGGAGCCGATTCACAAGCAAGCATATTCGCGCATTGGTTTTTGCTTTTTAAAAGATGAGGCATATAATCGCTTAAAAGTAAAAGAATACTTCGCCTTTTTATCCGGATTGTATGACTCGAATATTAGCATAGAAGAAATTGTCCAGTATGTTGGTTTACTAGATAAAATGAGCGTTAAAATCGAAAAGCTATCCTTTTCTGAAAAACGCCGTCTTCATATTGGCCGGGTCATGATTCATAATCCAGATTTAATTATTTTAGAAGAGCCGGAACAAAATGTAGATATAGAGAGCACAATTATCATTCGAAAAGCAATTATGAAGATGAAAGAACAAGGGAAGGCAATCTTTATTACATCATCCTTTTTATCAGATGCACTTTCTTTAACAGAAGATGTGTATATATTAAATTCAGATGGTGTTAAAAAAGTAGAAATCGAACAGGAAGAAGAGGAAGAGATAGATCCAGAAAACGTCGTTCAAATGATTCCCCAAATGAAGCTCGAAAGAATCCCTGCGAAAGTGAATGATAAACTCATTTTGCTCGATCCGATGGAGATTCACTTTATTGAAACGCAAAATGGAACAACGCATATTCATGTTCGTGAGGGGGACTTTGTTTGTGCGTTAACATTAAGTGAATTAGAAGAGAGGTTAAAGGGATTTGGATTCTTTAGGTGTCATCGTTCTTATCTTGTTAACCTACAGCGTGTACGAGAGGTGATCACTTGGACTCGTAATAGCTTTAGCTTAATTTTGGATGATGAACGAAAAAGCTCCATTCCACTTTCTAAAGGTCGAATGGATGAATTAAAAGGTGTCATTGGACTATAAATTATGCTCCAGTGAGGGGGAATTAGGATTCATTCACCAGTAAAAATACTCCTTTTACCGGTATTTTACTGCACGGCCTCTTTGTTTTTCATATGATTGAATCAAGAAAAGCGAACACAACAAGTGGAGGCGACAAACGAGTCGCTAAAGCCAACTTTATCTATAAAAGAAAAACAAAGGGGATGACGAGATGACATTGGCAATTGAAATGAAGGATGTAATGAAAACCTTTAATGAAAAAACAGCACTTCGAAATGTAAGTATTGAAGTAAAGCAAGGAGAAATCTTCGGGTTTCTTGGACCAAGTGGATCAGGGAAAACAACAACAGTGAAAATTTTAACTTCTCAGTTGCTTCATAGTGTTGGAAAAGTGAAAGTACTAGGAAAAGATATTACAGGACCAAGCAGCATCGATTATAAACGAATCGGTATTTTAACAGATAACAGCGGCTTATATGAAAGACTTAGCATTTATGATAACTTACTATTATTTTGCGATTTATACGATTGTCCAAAAGAACGAATTGATGAAGTGCTATCGCAAGTGAATTTATTAGATGATAAAAAAACACCAGTTAAAAAATTATCAAAAGGGATGAAGCAGCGTGTGACACTTGCACGAGCAATTCTGCATAAACCGGATATCCTCTTCTTAGATGAACCAACATCAGCACTTGATCCAGTAAACGTCCAAAACATTCATAACATCTTAAAGGACTTAAATAGAGAAGGAACAACGATTTTCTTAACAACGCACAATATGGATGAAGCAGAGACGCTTTGTGACCGCATTGCCTTCTTATGCGGAGGGGAAATTGTAGCACTTGATACACCAGAAAATTTAAGACTTAAATACGCGAAAGACAAAATCGAAGTCGTGCTAAAGGATAAGAAAAAAGAAACAGTGAAAAAAGACGAATTAGGCGCAAAACGTATTTCTGAGTGGATGAAAAATGGTGAATTATTATCGATTCATTCTTATGAGCCAACACTAGGAGATATCTTTATTGAAGTAACTGGGAGGGGATTATAATTATGACATTTTCAATGAGAAGATTATCAGCAATTTTACGTAAAGAGATGCAGGATTTAAAAAATAATGCACAAATTCTATTAATGGCACTCTTGCCAATCGGCCTCTCACTATTTTATAAGCAAATGGATGATGCAAAAGAATTTATGGGTGGAATTGTAATTGTAATGGTATTAAGTATGGTTACAACAATTGCACAGGCAACCCTTATTGCTGAAGAGAAAGAAAAACATACATTACGTGTTCTCATGTTATCTCCAGCTTCTCCTATTGAAGTAATTATTGGAAAGGCGTTACCGATTATCGTTTTAAGTGGTATTTTAAGTTTCCTAAGCTTATTCTTATTAAATACTTTACATGGTAGTATGTTCTTGTTATTGGCAGTTATTGTATTAGGAACACTATTATTCATTATAGTTGGAACAATCGTTGCCCTTTTAGCTAAAAACTTAGTGCAAGTTTCTGTCATTACGACGCCGATTTCAATGATTTTATTAATGGGACCAATATTAAGTGAGCTTGTAAAGAATGAAATGGTGAAAAAAATTCTATCTTATTTACCGACAAATCACATTTTTAATGCAGTTGTGAATGTAGTAAAGGGAAAAGGTTTTTCTGCAATAGATACAAACCTATTAAATATCTCAATTTGGTTAGTTATTTCTATAATCATTTGCCTCTTCATTTACAAAAAGAAACAACTAGACTAAAAAACTGAGCCAATCCGCTCAGTTTTTTCTTTTTTCTATCATTTCCTCGGAAATTTTATGTTTTCTATACATATTTTTACAGAATTTGTCGAAAAGTAATTAGTTATAGGTTGTATAGGATGAACGAATATTGTTCAAAATGATTGCTGAGGTGATGATAGAATGCGAGGAAGGAATAATAAAAAGTCGCGGAAGGTAGTTCATTTATTTCAAAAACGGTGGGTGTTTCCGGCAATCTATATTGCATGTGCAGCGGTAATCTTGACGGTTGCTCTATGGTTCCAGGCAGCTAATCCAAAGAAAGCGCCTAATAAGGAGCAAGCAACGCCGTATAGTCAAACAGAAGAGCCAGTAGTGCCTGTAACAAAATCTTCAGAAGTTGTGAAAATGCCAGTTGCAAAGAATGTAGATGTTGTTGTGAAGAAGAAGTTTTATGAAGATGGAGCACCAGAAGAGGAGCAAGAACAAGCACTTGTCTTTTATAACAACACATATTCTCCTAATAAAGGAATTGATATTGCTGCGAAAAACGGGAAGGAATTCGATGTTACAGCTGCTTTAAGCGGTACAGTAACAAAAGCGGAAAAAGATTCACTTCTCGGTTATGTTGTAACAGTTGATAACGGAAATGGTCTTGCAACAACTTATCAAAGCTTAGGCAGTGTAAAAATAGAAAAAGGTGCAAAAGTTGCACAAGGTGAAGTATTAGGAAAATCCGGTTTAAGCGCAATGAATAAGGAAGCAGGTTCCCATGTACACTTTGAAGTACGTAAAGATAACGTAGCTGTTAATCCAGAGCGTTACCTTAACAAACTTGCAACAGATGTAAAAGCAGAGGCAGGAGCAGCGAAAGCGACAAATGGTTCAGTTGACGAAAAAGGTAAAAAAGAAGAGAAGTCAACAAATAGCTCAGCTGACGAAAAAGGTAAAAAAGAAGAAAAATCAACAAGCGGTTCAGCTGACGAAAAGCAGCAAAAAGAAGAGAAATCGACAAACAGCTCGGCTGATGAAAAACAGCAAAAAGAAGAGAAGTCAACAAATAGCTCAGCTGACGAAAAAGGTAAAAAAGAAGAAAAATCAACAAGCGGTTCAGCTGACGAAAAGCAGCAAAAAGAAGAGAAATCGACAAACAGCTCGGCTGATGAAAAACAGCAAAAAGAAGAGAAGTCAACAAATAGCTCAGCTGATGAAAAAAGTAAAAAAGAAGAAAAATCAACAAATGGTTCTACAGAATCATCTAGTGACTCTTCTTCTACACAAGAATAGTAAGATAAAAAAATCAGTTCTCACTAGGGGAACTGATTTTTTTATTATTATATAAAAATAATTAGTTTAATGGGAGAAAATCGTAATAACAAGGAAATTGGACAGAATTCTCGAATATATATTAAGAAAAGGAGGGGATGCTATGTCATTTTTATTTGTGCTGTCGATTGCTCTTATTTTATTGTTCATTTTATTTACATTATATTATTACATTGCGAGTAAGAAAGAAGTTCCCCACCATCAATTATTAGAAGAAGAATGTGATCGTGAAGAATGACGCCTTTGACATGGGGCGTCATTCTTTATTTTTGTAAGGATCTATCAAGTGAAAATTATCATTGTTAACGTATTTCTCACACAAAATTGTAATTTTTCTTAACTTAGTCCGCAAAAATACCGAACTTGTAGCATATATCAGTGGTGCGGGCAATACAATGGTATAAACCAATGCAAAGAGAGTGTTTGAGGTGAGAAATCGTGAATCATTTCATTATAAATTCTAGAATATTTAACGCTTACAAACAGCACTCGAATTTACTTCTTAGTCATATGCAGCGAGTCTCATTTCACACTTCTCACATCCAATTTAGGGAGGCGAGTGGTGTGCACGATTACATCAAAGAGAGAACTATCAAGATTGGCAAGTATATCGTGGAGACAAGAAAGACAGTGCGTGTAATCGCAAAGGAGTTTGGGGTATCAAAGAGTACAGTTCACAAAGATTTGACAGAACGTTTACCAGAAATTAATGCAGAGCTCGCAAATGAAGTGAAAGAAATTCTTGATTATCATAAGTCGATTCGTCACCTAAGGGGCGGGGAAGCGACAAAACAGAAGTACAGAAAAGAAGATGTAGAAAAGCCTGTGCGACAATAACGTATTATATGGCAAACATTCCTTGAATATAACGGGACGTTTTTAAGAATAATTATCTTTTCAAATATTACGTTTTCGTTAAAAATATGATAAAATCAGAAATTAGGTGTAAAAGAATTCGGGTACAACCTGATTTTGAATATCAAGGAGGAAAAAACAGGAATGTTTGCGAGAGATATCGGAATTGACCTAGGCACGGCTAACGTTTTAATTCATGTAAAGGGTAAAGGAATCGTTTTAAACGAACCGTCTGTTGTAGCAATTGATCGTAATACTGGAAAAGTATTAGCAGTCGGTGAAGAAGCAAGAAGTATGGTAGGACGTACACCTGGTAATATTGTAGCGATTCGTCCGCTTAAAGATGGTGTAATTGCAGATTTCGAAATTACAGAAGCAATGTTAAAGTATTTCATTAACAAATTGGACGTGAAGAGCTTCTTTTCAAAACCTCGCATTTTAATTTGTTGTCCAACAAATATCACATCTGTAGAACAAAAAGCAATTCGTGAAGCTGCTGAACGCTCAGGTGGTAAAACAGTATTCTTAGAAGAAGAACCAAAAGTAGCCGCTGTCGGTGCTGGTATGGAAATCTTCCAACCGAGCGGAAATATGGTTGTTGATATTGGTGGAGGTACAACAGATATTGCCGTACTTTCAATGGGTGATATTGTTACCTCCTCCTCTATCAAAATGGCTGGGGACAAGTTTGATATGGAGATCTTAAACTATATTAAACGTAAGTACAAGCTATTAATTGGGGAACGTACATCAGAGGATATTAAAATTAAAGTCGGTACAGTATTCCCAGGTGCACGTAGTGAAGAACTTGAAATTCGTGGGCGTGACATGGTAACAGGCTTACCACGTACAATCACAGTACGTTCAGAAGAAATTACAGAAGCATTAAAAGAGAACGCTTCTATTATTGTACAAGCTGCAAAAGGTGTATTAGAACGTACACCACCAGAACTATCTGCAGACATCATTGACCGCGGTGTTATTCTAACAGGTGGAGGCGCATTACTACACGGTATCGACATGCTTCTAGCAGAGGAATTAAAAGTACCAGTACTAATCGCTGAAAATCCAATGCACTGTGTTGCAGTTGGTACAGGCATTATGTTAGAGAATATAGATAAATTACCACGTCGTATGTTGAAGTAAAATTAACAATTTATAAAATAAATAGTGAGAAAAGTGCCAAGGAAATATTTCCTTGGCACTTTTTGGTAAGTAAAAAGACGTAAAGGCTAATATTCGACAAAAAAGTACTCCTATCGTTTGGATATGACAAGAATTGTTAGGCGATTGTCATAGTTTGTAAATAAAATTTATGATATAATCTTCATTGTGAATTTCGTGTGAACTTAATGTTAATTTTATGTAAAACTGTTTTGACTTTACAAGGATGGAATCGGCGTTTAAGGGTAAGAGGGGAAGCCCTTTTTTAAGCTACTTTGATTGAATTATAAATATAGAAAAAAATACTCTTGAGGGGGCACTTAAAACTATGAAAAAGGTAATTACATACGGCACTTTTGATTTATTGCACTGGGGACATATTAACTTATTGAAGAGAGCGAAAGATTTAGGAGATTATTTAATTGTTGCTGTTTCTTCAGATGAGTTTAATAAATTAAAGAGTAAAAAATCTTATCATAGCTACGAGAATCGTAAAATGATTTTAGAAGCGATTCGTTATGTAGATGAAGTAATTCCTGAACATAATTGGGAGCAGAAAACAAAAGATGTGGTTAATCATGATGTAGATATTTTTGTTATGGGTGATGATTGGGAAGGTGAATTTGACGAATTAAGTGCATATTGTGAAGTTGTCTATTTACCACGTACAGCTGGAATTTCAACAACAAAAATTAAAAGGGAACTAGTGCAAGTTGCTAGATAAGGATAAATGATTAGAGAAGTAATTGTAGAAATTTACCTCATTTTAGTTGCAGTTTTACATAGTATGATGAGAATATTTCCGATTAAAAAGAAAGTAACTTTTATTATGTCTTATGGAGAAAATTTATTCTTTATTTATGAGGAAATACAGCGCCAAGGTATTAATTGTGAGGTGGTTTTTCTATATAAACCTACATGTAAATATGAAGTAGATAGCTATTCTAATGTGAAATCTTATAAATTTGAAACGAAAAATGTATTTCACACTATTAAATCCATTTATCATCTATCTACTTCCCAATATGTTATTATTGATAATTATTTCGGATCGTTAGCGAAAATCAAATTTAAAAAGGGCGTAGAGTGTATTCAAATATGGCATGCCGCGGGTGCTTTTAAGAAATTCGGATTATTAGCTCCTGCTTTTAAAAAAAGAAGTTTACGAGCTCAAAAAAGGTTTATGGATGTCTATAAAAACTTTCATAAAATTGTTGTAGGTTCGGAAGCACTTGGGGATATTTACAAGAAAGCTTTTAATTTATCGGATAGTAATATATTAAAAACAGGTATTCCAAGAACGGATTTGTTTTTTGATGAACGGAGCCAACAGAAAGTTAAAGATAATCTTTTTATAGTAAATCCCAATTTAAAAGATAAAAAGGTTATTTTATATGCGCCAACTTTTAGAGATAAAGAGTTAGTAGATTTTGATTTACATCTAGATATCGATAAGATGTATAGGCAATTGAAAGGTGAGTATATCCTTATAGTCAAGTTGCACCCAGCAATACGAAATACATGTAATTACGAAGAAAAGTATGAAGGTTTTTATATGATTATTCCTTTATCCAAATATAAATGATTTATTTGTAGTGACGGATATATTAGTTACTGATTATTCCTCTATACCATTTGAATTTTGCTTATTAAATAAACCAATCATTTTTTTTGCATATGATTTAAAAAAATATATAAAAAAAAGAGGGATTATTGGTGACTATGTATCTGATGTTCCAGGTTCAGTCGTTTATACAACTGAAGAAGTGGTACAGGTGATAGCAGATGGTAGGTTCAAAATAGATAGTATAAATAATTTTACTTTGAAATGGAATGAGTATTCAATAGGTGACTCAAGTAAGAACCTTGTAAATACGCTTTTTAAAGAGAAATAGTAAGGTGGTCAAGTATTCCTACTAATAATGATGTTTTCGAGAGAAAGGTAAAAGATTTTTTATAGGAAGTATATGTAATAAATAGAATTAAAGAGAGGTTTTAATATTGCAAATCAAGAAGAAGATTAACAGAATGAAAAATCGTATTAATTTTTTATCAGGTCCGTTGAAAAAATATTCAAATGACCAAGGGTTTAAGAGAACTGTCAAGTATACTGATTTTTATGTGAAATTAGACTTGGATGAGAAAGTTATACTATATGAATCTTTCCATGGTAAAGGTATGACAGATAGTCCATATGCAATTTTTAAAACCCTTATCGATAATCCAGAGTATAAGAATTATACACATGTTTGGGCATTGAATGATGGAAATAACTTTTATGCTAAACGTTATGAAAATAAAAAAATGTTAAGTTTGTTAAAGTTCATAGTGAAGAATACTTGAAATATTTAACAACAGCGAAATATCTAATTAATAATACTACATTCCCCCCGTATTTCCAGAAAAAAGAGGGTCAAATTTATGTTAATACATGGCATGGAACACCTATTAAAACATTAGGAAAGGATATGAAGGGTGAAATAGGACAGCATAAAAATATTCAAAGGAATTTTATGCATTGTGACTATATATTAAATCCTAATAAATTTACTGCAGATACTATTGTAAATTCTCATGATTTAGAAGGGTTATACAATGGCTACGTTGTTGATGAAGGTTACCCACGAATTGACCTTACTCTACAAGTAAACCCAGAAGAAGTACGAGGATATTTAAAAGAATTTGTAGAAATTGATGATACAAAAAAAATCATTTTATATGCACCAACTTGGCGTGGTGGAGTAAATCAGGTAAATAATATTAAAGATGAAATTAACAATATTGTTAAACAAATGTACTCTAAGATACCTAAGGATTATCAACTCTTGTTAAAGGTTCATACGTTGACATATAAATTTATTAAAGACGATGAAAATTTGAGAGAAATTTGTATACCAGATTGGGTAGATTCTAATGAGTTGATGTCAATAGTAGATGTTTTAGTTACGGATTATTCTAGTATTTTCTTTGATTATATGGTGACCGGGAAGCCAATTATTTTCTTAGCTTATGATAAGGAAGTGTATGAAGAGCAACGAGGTTTATATGTTCAATTAGAAGATATGCCCGGTCCAATATGTTATACAGTAGACGAAGTTGTTCATAGTATTCAAAACATTGAGAGTGTAAAAAAGGATTGCAGCTTCAAGTATAAAGAAATATTAGGAAAGTATTGCTATCATGATGATGGAAATGCTACGGCAAGAGCGATTGAGATTATTTTCCAAGGGAAACATACGGAGAATGTATATAAAGTTACAAATGAGAATAAGAAAAATATTCTAATGTATTGTGGCGGATTTTTGAATAATGGAATTACTACGTCAGTTATTAACCTTTTGAATAATATTGATTACTCAAAATACAATGTGGCAGTTATTGATAAAGGGAAGCACGATCAAATTTCAAGAGATAATTTCAATCAAATTAATTCGAATGTGAAAAAGTTTTATCGAGTGGGTAGTTTAAATACCACTTTAAAAGAATCTTATCAAAATAACTATGTTATGAAAATGGGGCTAAAGAATGAAAAAGCTCAGAAGGTGCTACCAAAGCAACTATACAAGCGCGAAATTTCAAGGTTATTTGGTAATGCGGAATTTGATATAGTTATTGACTTTAGTGGATATGTACCATTTTGGACATTGTTATTTGCGTTTGGAGATTTTAAAACGAAAAGTATCTATCAACATAATGATATGTGGGCAGAGTACTCCAAAAAAATTAAAGGTAAATTTAAGCATAGAGCTAATTTAAATATTATTTTCCCGTTGTATAAGGAATTTGATAAAATAGTAGCTGTTGCAGAACACACTAGAAATTTAAATAGGAAGAATTTGAAAGATTATATTACGCTAAAACAAGGTGTTTATGTCCATAATGCCATTGATCCTAATAAAGTACTTAAACAGATTGAAGAAGGCGACATATATAAATATGATGAGAAGGAATATTTATTAAAAGAAAATATTCACGAAAATGGTAAGCTTAAAATTACGGGAATTGAAATGCCTCAAAAAGAGAACATTAATTTTGTTAATATGGGGAGATTGTCACCTGAAAAGGATCAAAAAAAGCTTATACATGCTTTTGCAAAAGTTACGGAACTCTATGATAATATTAGGCTTTATATTGTTGGGGACGGAGTTTTAAAAGAAGAATTAGTGAATTTAGTGAGAGAAAAAAATCTAGAGGACAAAGTGATTTTTACTGGTCAAATGAGTAATCCTTTCTTACTTATTAATCAATGCGATTGTTTTATTCTCTCGTCTAATCACGAGGGACAACCAATGGTATTGTTAGAGGCTTTAATATTAGGAAAGCCTATTATAGCTACTGATATTGCAGGATCAAGGAGCATTTTGGAAGAAGGATATGGAGATTTAGTTGAAAATAACATTACTGGTTTAGTAATTGGGATGCAGAAGTTTATATTAAATACAACATCGTTTAAAGAATTTGATTTTCAGAAGTATAATGAGCATGCTCTTGAAATGTTTTATAATGAAGTCTGCACTATTAAAGAAAAATAGAATGTAATGAAATGTTGAAGCTAAGTGATTTATAACATAAATCACTTAGCTTCTTATATAGATAGTGAGGTTTTAAATGGTAAGAGGGGGGATTATTTTGAAACAGATTACAGTCATCGGTGCAGGAAGCTGGGGAACAGCATTATCTATGGTTCTAGCGGACAATGGACATGAAGTAAGGATTTGGGGAAATAAAGCGGAACAAATCCATGAAATTAATAAGAAGCATACGAATGAAACGTATTTACCTGGAATTCAGCTTTCTAAAACTATAAAAGGGTATGAGTCTTTAGAGGAAGCAATGGATGGGATAGATACAGTATTATTAGTTGTCCCAACGAAAGCAATTCGTAGTGTAATGCAACAACTAAAGGACGTCGTAAAACAACCGATAACAGTTATCCATGCGAGTAAAGGAATTGAACCAGGGTCATTTAAACGTATCTCGGAAATGATTGAAGAAGAGATGCCGAAAGAGTTAATAGAAAGTGTTGTTGTTCTTTCAGGACCAAGCCATGCAGAAGAGGTGAGTCTTCGTCACCCTACTACTGTAACCGCTGCGTCATACCATCTACAGGCTGCGGAGAAAACACAGAAACTATTTATGAACACAAATTTCAGGGTTTACACGAATCGAGATGTACTCGGTGTTGAATTAGGCGGAGCGCTAAAAAATATTATTGCCCTTGGTGCGGGGATTTCAGATGGACTTGGTTACGGAGATAATGCGAAAGCAGCTCTAATTTCTCGAGGATTAACTGAAATTACACGTTTGGGTTGTGAGATGGGAGCAAATCCGCTTACTTTTGCAGGTTTAACGGGTGTCGGTGATTTAATTGTGACTTGTACAAGTGTTCATAGTCGAAATTGGCGGGCTGGAAATTTACTTGGAAAAGGTCATAATTTAGAAGAAGTACTAGAAAATATGGGTATGGTAGTAGAAGGTGTTCGTACAGCTGAGGCAGCGTATCATCTAGCTAAAAAAATGAATATTGAAATGCCAATTACGAATGCGATATATAATGTTTTATTTAATGAGAAAAATGCAAAAGAAGAGGTAGACACATTAATGGGAAGAACGGGAAAAGGCGAGGTTTCGCGTTAATGTATCGTAAGTATGAAGTGACTGAATTAGAAGGTGTGTAAATAACATGGGATTTATAAGAAGAATAAAAAATCACCGTATTGTAAAGAAGCTATGTAAAGCAGTATTTCTATTCTGTAGTTGTTTGCCTCCCAAAAAGAAATTGATTTTATTTGAAAGTTATTCTGGAAAACAATATAGTTGTAATCCACGTGCTATGTATGAATATATGTTACAAAATGACATGGACTTTCAAATGGTTTGGAGTGTAAATAAAAATTGCACGGCACAATTTGATAAAGAAAATATCCCATATGTAAAAAGATTTTCGATTCGTTGGTTTATTTTGTTAGCGCGTGCACAGTATTGGGTAACAAATAGTAGAATGCCACTTTGGCTTCCGAAACCTAATCATACTACTTATGTACAAACTTGGCACGGTACACCTCTTAAGAAACTAGCGGGTGATATGAAAGAAGTTCATATGCCAGGTACAACAACTGAAAAGTATAAGGACAACTTTCATCGTGAAGCACAAAACTGGGATTATTTACTTTCCCCTAATGTATATTCGACTGAAATATTTAAGAGGGCTTTTCAATTTCAAAAAACTGTTGTTGAAGCAGGATATCCTCGCAACGATTTCTTATATGTAAATAATAATTCTAAGGCAATCGATACATTAAAGAAACAGAATGGATTACCTATAGATAAAAAAATTATTTTATATGCCCCAACGTGGCGAGACGATCAGTTTTATAGTAAAGGTCGATATAAATTAGATTTACAATTAGATTTAAATCTTTTGCAGAAACAATTAGGTTCAGATTATATCATTTTGTTACGCATGCACTACTTAGTTGCAGAACAGTTTGATTTAGAACCGTATAAAGGGTTTGTGTATGATTTCTCTAAGCATGTCGATATAAATGAGCTGTATTTACTATCTGACTTGTTAATTACAGATTACTCTTCAGTCTTTTTTGACTATGCGAATTTGAAACGACCAATCATTTTCTACACGTATGATATTGACTCGTATCGTGATAAGTTAAGAGGTTTTTATTTTGACTTAGAGACAGAAGCCCCTGGTCCAGTTGTGATGAATACGGAAGAAGTGCTTGAGGAAATATTAAGATTCGAAACTCTAGGTTTGGGTGAATTTGCAGGGAAATATAATACCTTCTATAATAATTATTGTTATTTAGAAGATGGTTTTGCTTCTAAACGAGTAGTAGAGAAAATATTCTTCGGAGAGGCACAGTAAAGATGAACTCAATGATTATGGTATTAAAAGAACAGATAAACAGCCTGTATTTAATTAAGCGTTTATCTATTTATCAAGTAAAAAGTACAAATAATAATAATTATTTAGGACTTGTGTGGGAAGTTTTGAATCCTCTCATACAGATGAGTATTTATTGGTTTGTATTCGGCTTTGGGATTCGGGGTGGTCAAGGAGTAAATGGAGTACCATTTGTTTATTGGTTATCTGCAGGGCTTGTTGTATGGTTTTTTGTACAACCAGCAATGCTACAAGCATCTAAGTCTATTTATACAAGGTTAAATATGATTTCGAAGATGAGTTTTCCAATGAGTGTTATCCCAAGCTTTGTAATTATGTCTAATCTTTATCAGCATTTGATTCTTATCGGTATTGTGACAATTTTATTTTTAGTAACGGGTCAAGGTATTTCTATTCATTATATTCAGCTTGTTTATTATATGTTTGCTACCCTTATGTTAATATTTTCACTCTCCTTAATTACGTCAACGTTAGCAACAATTGTGAGAGATGTTCAAATGATTGTTCAATCAATTATGCGAATGTTGCTATACTTAACGCCTATATTATGGACACCTGAAAAATTACCATCGTTTCTTCAAAAAATTATGCAGTTAAATCCATTTTGCTATATTGTAGATGGATATCGTGCTTCTTTACTAGGAACAAGTTGGTTTTATCAAGATCTAAATTATGCATTATATTTTTGGTCGTTTGTCCTTGTTACGTTGTTAATTGGTGCAACGCTACATGTGAAATTTAGAAAGCACTTTGCAGATTATCTATGATGAGGGTTGTAAAAATGAATGAATCAGTGAGGTTTCATAATGTAACAAAAAAATATAAAATGCATAGCAAAAACTCTGAGAAATTAAAGGATATTCTGTATCCTGGAGGATTTGGTGAAGACTTTTATGCATTAAGAAACTTAGAATTTGAGGCTCAAAAAGGCGATGTTATTGGTATTGTTGGGGTAAATGGTTCTGGAAAATCTACAATGTCTAATTTGATTGCTGGAATTACACCGCCTACAACTGGAAGTATCGACATAAAAGGGAAAGTCGCACTTATTGCAATCGCAGCTGGTCTTAATAATCAATTGTCAGGTAGAGAAAACATTGAGCTTAAATGCTTAATGATGGGAATGAGTAAAGCACAAATTGAAAAGTTAACACCTGAAATTATTGATTTTGCTGATATAGGTAAGTTTATTGATATGCCAGTAAAAAAATATTCTAGCGGGATGAAATCGCGTTTAGGGTTTGCAATTTCCGTTAGTATTAATCCAGATGTACTCGTAATTGATGAAGCTTTATCAGTAGGTGATCAAACATTTGCTGATAAATGTTTAAACCGTATGAATGAATTTAAGGAACAAGGAAAAACAATATTTTTTGTTAGTCATTCTTTAGGACAAGTGAAGAAGTTTTGTACAAAGGCCCTATGGCTTGAATATGGTGAAATTAGAGATTACGGCCCTATTGGGGAAGTAATGCCGAAGTATGAAAGTTTCTTAAAAGAATATAAGGCAATGAGTAAAGAAGAACAACAAAAGTTCAAAACCGAAGCCATGGAGAAGCAGGCGGGAAAAGGACTGGAAGCGGTAAATAATGTTCCAGAAGGTGACCCAAATGCCTCAAACGAAGTCATGGACTATGTCCCTCTACTACGTGGAAAACATTTGCATCATAAGAGAAAACGAATAAATCGTAAGTATATTACAAGTTTAATTGGTTTTATATTACTTATCACTGTGGGTGGACTAACATATTGGCAAAAGGATAATATCTTTCATTCTTTACAAGCGAAAGAACCGGTGGAAAAAACAACTCGTAAAGAAAAGCCTGTAAAAAAAGAGGAAAATCCATTAGCTGATTTAGATGTTCGATACGTAAAGTCTGCAAAGGCCAGTGTAAGGAGTATACCGGCGTTAGAAGGACAAGTAATCAATACGATGACATTTGGAACGCCGTTTGTAGTAAAGGGTCAGAAAAAAGATGAACAATCTGGAGTCAATTGGTTAAAGACTGTTTATGATAATGGTGTAGAAGGTTGGATTAGCGAAGAGATAGTAAGTTCAATTCCATTTAATCAGGCTTTATCTTATAAGGATGTTATTCATAAATTGAAGCAATTTGAGGGAACACCTCAAAATTTAGAACAATATCTTGCTTTTTTAGGCAAGGGTAGAGAGGACGTAACTAGTATACTAGGTATTCCTCAAGATCAACAACAATTACCAGAAGGAATGTTAACTCAATATAAAGATGTTGATATTTTGTATAACAATCAATCAATTGTTAAGCAAGTGAATTTAAAAAATGCGACAATATTGAAGTCAAAATTAATTGAGCAATTAGGCAATGCTCAATTGACGAATGAAAATAGCCCTTTATTAATTTATCGATCTAATCAGGTTGATTTTCAGTTCACTTCTAACGGTTCAACAATTGAGCAAATAGCTGCTATTGATATGTTAAAGTAAGACCGTAGTATAATAATTGTATTTTTTATTTGTAGAATCAAACGAATATAGAAGTTGTATATTATTTAGGAGGGTTACCATTGAAAAAAGTAAGAAAAGCTATTATTCCAGCTGCAGGATTAGGAACTCGATTCTTACCAGCAACGAAAGCAATGCCAAAAGAAATGTTACCGATTGTTGATAAGCCAACAATTCAATATATTGTGGAAGAGGCAATTGAGTCTGGGATTGAAGATATTATTATTGTAACGGGAAAAGGAAAACGTGCAATTGAAGATCATTTCGATCACTCTTTTGAGTTAGAACAAAATTTACTATCAAAAGGGAAACATGAAATTCTTGAAAAAGTACAAGAATCTTCAAAGATTAATATTCACTATATTCGTCAAAAAGAGCCTAAAGGGTTAGGACATGCTGTTTGGTGCGCGCGTAAATTCATTGGGAATGAGCCATTTGCAGTACTACTTGGTGATGATATTGTTCAAGCGGATACACCATGCTTACGTCAATTAATGAATGAATATGAGCAGGCACACTCATCAGTAATCGGTGTGCAAACAGTACCAGAAGATGAAACACATCGCTATGGTATTATTGATCCGTTAGAGCAAAAAGGTCGTAGTTATCAAGTAAGTAAATTCGTTGAAAAACCTGCTAAAGGGACAGCACCATCTAACTTAGCAATTATGGGACGTTATGTGTTAACACCAGAAATCTTTATGTTCTTAGAAAATCAACAAACAGGAGCAGGCGGAGAAATTCAGTTAACAGATGCGATTCAGCGTTTAAATGAAATTCAACGTGTATTTGCATATGATTTCGAAGGAAAACGCTATGATGTCGGAGAAAAGCTTGGATTCATTCAAACAACTGTTGAAATGGCGCTACAACATGAAGAATTAAAGAACGAGCTATTAGATTATATGAAAAAATTAGTGGAAAGCGAAATGGTTTGTAACTAAGCTTTAACGATATAAAAAAGACTTCATTAGAAATGAAGTCTTTTTTGTAGAAAAGGGTGCTAAAATTTTTATGGATCAGAATCAATATGTTGGGTAAACAGTTAAGGTGAATCTGTTTTTGGAATTAGCTTTTTAATAATACTTCTTTTTTCAGTCGTCAAACTTGTAGGATATTGTTTAATTCAGTTTTAAATAATAACTTATAATATGTGAATATACGAAAAATTAATTTCTTTGAAATAATTATTTATGAAGTTATTTTTGAATTTATATAAGGGTAATTGAATTAAATATACTAAGATAATCATTGGATTTGACGTATAAATTTATATTGACGGGTTCATTGTCAAGAACTAAAATGAATATTAAATGAGTATATTAAGATTAATGAAAAAGCTATATGTTTTCAGAATAAAATATATACTAAAAAATTCATGTTGCTTATAATTTAGTAAATTATGTTGGATGTAATCAAGATTAACTTAAGTTATACGGTTTGATTTACCTGTGATTTGCTTTTTTATTAATTAAATAGACAGTAATGGAGGGGAAACATGGAAAAGGAAATAAACTTAAAAAACTTATTTAATGTTATAAAAAGAAAATTTTGGATTATTGCAGTAATTACGATATTAGCGGCATTTATTGGTGGGATATATAGCTTTTTCATGAAAACGCCTTTATACGCGTCTTCTGCAAGAATTCTTATTCCAGCCAATGCTGATGCTATAGCTACACTTAAAGTTATGATAAAGGAACCTATTGTTTTAGAGAAAGTAGCCCAGCAATTAAATTCGTCAAAATCAGCAGACGCATTAAACGGACAGGTCAGTGTTGCGAAGATTGAAGAGTCGCAGGTTTTTGTTATTACGGCTGTGGATACTAATCCAGCTCAGGCAGCCCAAATTGCTAATGCTACAGCAAATGTTTATAAAGAAGAAGCAAATGCTATCCTAAATTTTTCGAATGTCCGCATCTTAACAGAAGCAAAAGTACAAGAGCATCCTTCACCGATAAACTTGAATCATGCAAAAGCGATAGAAATGGCCTTGGCTGCCGGTCTTATATTGAGTATCGGAGTAGTCTTTATATTGGATTCTCTTGATGAAACAATTAAATCGGAACGTAACATTGAAAAGCTATTACCGGTTCCCGTTTTAGGAAGTGTTTCTCAAATGAAGAAAAATAATATAGTAGATAAAACAAATAAGAGAGAAAGTGTAATAGTGGAGGGGAAAACATTTGATTCTTAATAAAAAACAAAGCCGTATCCTTGATAATAGTCATTTAATTGCTCATATCGCTCCGAAATCGAAGATGGCTGAGGAATATCGAACAATTCGTACTAACCTTCAATTTGCAATTGGCACTGACAAAACAAGAACTATAATTATTACTTCTCCTGGATATGGAGAAGGTAAAACCACTACTGTCGCAAATTTGGCGGTTTCCATGGCTCAGCAAGATGAAAAAGTCTTAGTTGTTGATGCAGATTTGCGAACTCCGGAACTACATGCGATTTTTGGAATAGAAAATAAATCTGGATTAACAAATATTCTCGAGGGAAAAGCAACGTTAGAAAAAGTGGTAATTCAGACCGAAATCAAAAATGTACATATATTAACAAGTGGTCCCGAAATTAATAATCCAGCTGAGATGCTTAGTTTACCATCTATGCAAAATTTAATTAGCAAAGCAATAGAGCAATATGACATTATTTTATTTGATTCTCCGCCCCTTCTCGAGGTTATAGATACAAATATACTAGCTAGTCAATGTGATGGAGTATTGTTGGTGTTAAGTTGCTATCAAACTGCTAGTGAAGCAGCAGTTGAAGCGAATAGGGCGTTAGGTTTAACAAAAGGAAAGCTTGTAGGGGCTATTCTAAATAAAAAAGTATAAGAGATTTATTAGAATCAATTATACATAAAATGACAATACAGCGCTTTCTTAACGTGTGACGTAAGGATGAGAAGCTTTTCATATATTTTATGGTAGAGAATGAAAGACCCCCTATAAAAAATTATAGATACGGTGATGTCTCCTTACCGCTATCAATGGAGATACTCGGTCATACTGTGGGTTGAAGAACCTTAGACGTTAGTCGTCAAGAGTATGGTGTGAGGGAGGGTTGGATGCCCAAATTTATTTAAAGTTCTTGTCTAGAAAGTCTTTCTAAAGGATTTTGTAGATAGGAACTTTGTATTAGTTGGTTATTGATTATTTTCCTTGTCTATATGTTTAGCTAGACATATTCAATATATAAATCTGTTAATTCTAAGATAACAATTATGAGGATTTCCTTTTGTTATATATATAAAATTTAGAGAGAGGGGGCCTATTATGACGTATCGTCAGAGATTATCCTTATTAATTTTAATTGATTCCTTAATCGTATTAACTACGGTTTTCTTTAGTCGCTTCTTAGTAAGTGCTGATTTCAATGTCATAACATTTCCCATCGTAGTGAGTGCAATGACTCTGCTACTTAGCCATCATATTTTTTCTTTTATGTATAAGCTTTATAAAAAAGCATGGGAGTATGCAAGTATAGGAGAATTGCTAATTATTTTAAAAGCAATCACACTCTCTGTTATCACAACAGCAGTAGTACAACAAATATTGGTTCAAGATATTTATTTCCGTCTCCTTGTTGTAACGTGGATGATTCATATTTTACTGATTGGAGGATCACGTTTTCTATGGCGGATGTTCAGAGATGCTTATATTCAAAAAGGGGACGACAAAAAAAGAACACTAATTATTGGTGCGGGTTCTGCAGGTACAATGGTTGTAAGGCAACTTTTGAATAGTAATGATACTGAATTACTGCCTGTGGCATTTATAGATGATAATATAAAGAAACAAGGTCTGGATATTCTTGGAATACCGGTAATTGGAGGAATTGACCGTATTGAATTTGCTGTTCAGCAATTAGATATCGATAGCATCATAATAGCAATTCCTTCACTTAGCAAGAAAGCATTAAATATGATTTTTCAAGAATGTTCCAAGACAAAAATAAAAACGCAAATTCTTCCAATGCTAGAGGATTTAGTGACTGGAAAAGTTTCAGTGAATGAATTTCGTGATGTCCAAGTAGACGATTTATTAGGACGTGATCCTGTTGAATTGGATATTGAAAGTATTTCAGAATTTATTACTAATAAAATTATTTTAGTAACTGGTGCTGGTGGTTCAATTGGATCTGAAATTTGTCGTCAAATTGCAAAATTCAACCCGAAACAATTGATTTTATTAGGTCATGGTGAAAATAGTATTTATTCTATCGAAATGGAATTGAAAGAGCTATACGGTGACACAGGTATTGTCTTTACCACAGAAATTGCTGATGTACAGGATGACCTGAAAATGATGTCAGTAATGAGTCAATATCAGCCTCAAGTTGTTTATCATGCCGCTGCACATAAGCATGTACCATTGATGGAACGTAACCCCGAAGAAGCTATCAAAAACAATTTAATTGGGACAACAAACGTGGCAAAAGCGGCAAGCTGGAATGGAGTCGAGACGTTTGTAATGATTTCTACAGATAAAGCTGTGAATCCGACAAGTGTAATGGGAGCAACAAAAAGGCTTGCTGAAATGGTAATTCAAAACTTGGACAAAACAAGTAATACAAAGTTTGTGGCCGTAAGATTTGGTAATGTATTAGGAAGCCGCGGTAGTGTTATACCGTTGTTTAAAAAACAAATTAAGCAAGGTGGTCCAGTTACGGTTACACATCCAGATATGATTCGTTACTTTATGACAATTCCAGAGGCGTCCAAGCTTGTAATACAGGCTGGTGCATTGGCTAAAGGTGGAGAAATATTTGTGTTAGATATGGGAGATCCTGTGAAAATAGTAGATCTTGCGAAAAATTTAATTACATTATCAGGGAATTCGCTAGAAGAAATACAAATAGAGTTCACTGGAATAAGACCTGGAGAGAAGCTCTTTGAAGAACTATTGAAAAAAGAAGAAATACATGAACAACAAATTCACCCTAAAATTTATATAGGTAAAACATCGAACCTTTGTATAAACGAAATTGAAGCAGTTCTCCAAACTTATAAGAATCTCGAGAAGACAGAATTAAGAAAACGTGTATTGACATTGGCAAATAGTCATATAACTCCACAAAATATGATGTAAATATGGATTTTGATCTGCATATATATGCTTAGACTTATGTTTTACTATGTAGAGAAATGAGAATGAAGTATACACAGGTGGTTAGTTACAATATAACAATTGTAGGGTGATATATATATGGAAAATAAAGTATTATTTTGTGCGACGGTAGACTTTCATTTTAAAGCATTCCATTTGCCGTATATGAAATGGTTTAAAGAACAAGGCTGGGAAGTCCATGTTGCTGCTGCTGGCAACATAGAACTTCCATATGTGGATAAGAAGTATGACATTTCTATTCAAAGGTCACCTTTGCAATTTAAGAATATTAAGGCTTATAAAGAACTGAAAGATATTATTGATGAAAATCAATATAAAATTATTCATTGTCATACCCCGATGGGAGGAGCCGTTGCACGTTTGGCAGCAAGAAAATCTAGAAAGCATGGAACAAAAGTTTTATATACTGCGCATGGATTTCATTTTTGTAAAGGTGCCCCGCTTGCAAATTGGCTGTTATATTATCCAATTGAAAAAATGCTAGCAAATTATACAGATTGCCTCATCACAATTAACCAAGAAGATTATAACTTGGCTGTTCAGCGAAAGTTTAAAGTACCTAAAATTGAACAAATTCATGGGGTAGGAGTGGACACAGAATATTTTAAACCAGTTAGTGGGGCTCAAAAGAATTGTCTAAGGATTGAGATGGGTTATAAACCGGATGATTTTTTGATGTTTTATGCGGCTGAGTTTAATAAAAATAAAAATCAGCAGTTTTTGATTCGTTCATTGGCTTTAATAAAAGATCATGTTCCCAATGCGAGGCTTCTATTGGCTGGGAATGGTCCTTTGATAAATGATTGCAAAAATTTAGCTAAACAAATGGGTGTATTTGAAATGATAGATTTCCTTGGTTATAGGAATGATATTGCAAAAATTTTACCTATTTGTGATATTTCTGTTGCATCCAGTCTACGTGAGGGGTTACCAGTTAATATTATGGAAGCGATGGCTTGCGGATTGCCTGTTATAGCCAGTGAGAACAGGGGCCATAAAGAGTTAATTCAAAATGGTGTAAACGGTTGGACAGTAGGTCGTGAAGACATACAGACAATGGCAGAAAAGATAAAATATCTTGCTGAAAATAGTAGCTTACAAGGCATATTCGGAGAGTCTGGTCGTGAGATTATTGAAAATAATTATGCCGTCGATAAAGTATTAGAAGAAAAGAGCTATATTTACACCATGTTTATGAGTGGAACGGAGGCGTTAGATTGGGTTGTCCATTAAGAATCTTACATGTTGTAGTCAATATGAACCGCGGTGGTGCAGAAACCCTTATTATGAACTTGTACCGGAATATAGATCGAAATAAAGTGCAGTTTGATTTTCTTACTTGTAAGGAAGGTGTTTTCGATACAGAAATATCAGAATTAGGTGGGAAAGTGCACAGGATTCCATATATTACTGATGGTGGTCATAACGAATACATAAAGTCTTTAGATAATTTTTTTGAATCCCATCAAGAATATAAGATTGTACACTCACACATGGATAAGATGAGTGGATTTGTGTTACGTGCAGCTAAGAAAGCCGGTATACAAGTTCGTATCGCACATAGTCACAATACTAGCAGTGAAGGTGGAGTTGCTGCGAAAGTATATAAGTGGTATGCGGGGAAGTATATATTACGAAGTGCGACACATCTTCTAGCATGCTCGGATGCAGCATCTCGCTGGTTATTTGCAGGTAAAACAGATACTGCCACGATTTTAAAAAATGGAATTGAGCTTGAAAAATTTTCATTTTCCCCCGAAATTAGAAAACAGATAAGAGAGGAACTAAATCTTACAGTTGATGACTTTGTAGTAGGGCATGTAGGAAGGTTTGCGCATCAAAAAAATCATGGATTCCTTATAGAAGTGTTTGCTCAGTTAGTTAAACTTAGAAGAGATTCCGTTCTTGTTTTGGTGGGGGATGGTCCGTTACGGGTAAAGATTGAACAAAAAGTGGAAGAATTAAATTTAGGGGCTAATGTAAAGTTTCTTGGCATAAGGAGCGATATCAACCATTTACTTCAAGCTTTTGATGTATTTGCATTCCCATCCATTCATGAAGGATTGCCTGTTACTCTTATAGAAGCGCAAGGAGCTGGGTTATCTTGTGTAATCTCGGATGCGATAACTAAAGAAGTAGATATGGGAGCAGGTCTAGTGAGTTTTGAAAGCATAAATACCTCCCCCGAAATATGGGCGCAGGATATATTGGGTGTCAATAAACGTACGCAAGATGTAGAAGGGTATATCAAGAAAGAAGGATATGATATAAGTGAATCGGCTACTTGGCTTGAGAATTTTTATCTTCAAGCGCTTTAATTAATAGTAACTTCTATATTTTAAATAATGTCTAAAGGATTAAAAAGGAGCACAATGATGTCAAGAGTTTCATGTTGTCTTAGGCTAGGAGAAGTTCCGCTGCATCTTTATAATATAACTGCAGGTTTTGTTCTACTTGCTCGACAAGGAGTAATAGACTTGAGGATAGAGAAACTTAGTAAGAGTCATCAAGATCAATTACCTTATAATATGATGGAAGTTATAATTAACGGGAAAACTCGAGTGTTATATGATGTTAATGATGGTTATGATAATTTGCTTAAGCAAAATCAGGATTATGTTGAGTTTATGAATGTGTTGTTAGAAAAATACGACTTTTACTTTAAGCGAAGTTTTAATAGTTTTTATAATTCAAAGTTAAGGCATAAGGAAAAAATTTATCCTCTTGGATTAAATTATATGGTTACAATACCTGGAAATATTGCGCATTCACCGATGCCTCAAGATCCACTTAGGGAGAAAATTAAGAAAATAATACGGAAGGTTCCGTTGTCTCAATATTACAATGGTTTATACCGTATTAATTCTTTTGAAGATATACCTCATAAGGAAATAGATTCAAAAATTCTTTTTATGGCTAGGCTATGGGATGTAAATGGAGATTATGAAGGGCAAATTTCTTCGAATAAAAAGGAAGAACGTGCATATATTAATGATTTTCGAGCAACATGCATTAGACTTTGTCGAAAAGAGTTTGGAGATAAATTTTATGGAGGAGTAGCACCATCAGAATTTGCATATAAAAATTATGCAGATATTGTTATAGAAGACGGAAAAGCTACTGAACGGAATAATTACCTAAGAAAGGTAAAAGAATCTGCAATTTGTATTGCAACTATGGGATTACATCAATCTATTGGCTGGAAATTTGCGGAGTATGTTGCAGCAAGCAAGGCTATAGTAACGGAAGAATTACATTATGAAGTCCCAGGTGATTTTCGTGATGGTCAAAATTATCTTGTTTTTAAAACACCAGAAGAATGTATAAATCAAATATATACTTTATCAAATGATGAAAATTTTAGATATCAAATGATGATTAACAATTATAGATATTACCATGAATATGTAAGACCTGATAGATTAGTATTAAATAGTATATTAACAATATTAGGGGATGAATTTTAATAGATTAGATGATTGATGGAGAGATGTAAATTGAAACCTACTCTTACAATTTTTACACCTACATTTAACCGTGCTTACACGCTGCATTTATGTTATGAAAGTTTAAAGCGACAGACAAGTAAGGATTTTGTTTGGTTAATTATTGATGATGGATCTACAGATGATACAAGAGAGTTAATAGAAAATTGGATTTCCCAAGGCAGCATTTCAATCCAGTATCATTATCAAGAGAATCAGGGAATGCACGGGGCACATAATACTGCTTACGAATTAATTGATACGGAACTTAATGTTTGTATTGATTCTGATGATTATATGGCGGATGATGCCGTTGAAAATATCACTCGTTTTTGGAAGGAGTATGGAAGTAATGATTACGCTGGCATAATAGGATTAGACGCTAATCCAAATGGAAAAGTTATTGGAACGATGATGCCGGAACATGTGAAGGAATCTAAACTGACAGATTTGCATGCGAAATATAAAGTCACAGGTGATAAAAAGTTAGTTTATCGATCAGAGTTAACACGAAAAACCCCATCATATCCAATATTTCCGGGCGAAAAGTACTGTCCTCTAAGTTATAAATATATTCTTATTGATCAAGAGCATCCGTTACTCATCATGAATAAAGTTCTGTGCCATGTTGAGTATTTAGCAGATGGATCTAGCATGAACATTATTAAGCAATATAGAAAAAATCCTCAAGGATTCTCATTCTTTAGAAAAGTTGCTATGAAATATGCTCCTACATTAAAAGAAAAATTTCGAGAATCTATACATTATGTATCTAGCAACTTGATGATCAAAAACTATAAATTTCTCATTGAGTCCCCATGTAAATTTATTACTTTGGTGGCTACACCATTTGGGATTATGCTTCATTTTTATATTCAAAAGACAAGTAAAGCTACTGTTTTGAAAAATAAATAGTAGGTCTTTAATTAACTATGTATTTTATTGTCACATGTATTTAGATTGTAAGAGAAATATAGGACTGATAGGCTATATTATTGAATTATTTGGTCAAAGAATAGCAAAGAGTTTTATATTTGCAATCTGTAATATGAAAGGAATTTAAAAATGTTTATATTTTGGGTTACGCTGGCTTTAGTTTATATTCTTTCTTTTTTAGCAAGATATTTTTCTACTCCTGTAATAATGGGACCACACATTGTTCAATCAAAGCCAAATAAGCTGTTAGTATTTTTGACAATAGTTATTCTTGTAATGGTGTCTGGTCTCCGTAATAATATCGGAGATACTTTTTTTTATATGTATTCTTATAAAAAAGATACGTTTGATTGGGAACATATAAAAGAAGGAAAAGATATGGGTTTTAATGTGCTTCAGATGATTTTAAAACAGTTCTCTAATGATCCTCAAATATTGATTTTTGTAACGGCACTAATAACAAATGTGCTTATTGTATTGGTTTTATATAAATATACAAGAATGTTTGAATTAAGTTTATATGTATATATAACAGGTGGAATGTATTTAATATCAATGAATGGGATAAGGCAATTTCTTGCAGCAGCAATTATTTTTGCTGCAACAAAATATATATTTGAAGGTAACTGGAAAAAGTATATTTTAATTATTCTATTTGCATCAACAATACATCAAACTGCACTTATCCTTATTCCAATATATTTTATGATTAGGAGAAAAGCATGGTCATGGGAAACGTATGTAACCCTTTTTTGTTCTGTACTCATAGTTATAGGGTTTAATCAATTTTTAGATACGTTATTCTCAGTCATAGGAGATAGTCAGTATGGAGATTACAAGAACTTTTCTGAGGGCGGCGCAAATATACTTAGAGTTGGAGTTAATATTCCTCCAATTATTATTGCTTACATTGGAAGAGAGAAACTTAGGGAAATATTTCCTAAAAGTGACTATGTAGTAAATATGTCGATATTAGGACTTGTATTCATGGTAATTTCAACACAAAATTGGATTTTTGCAAGATTTTCTATATATTTTGGATTATACCAATTAATTTTAATTTCATGGATTATAAAATTATTTACTGATAAAGACCAAAAACTAGTTTATTATGCAATATTAGTATTTTATTTTATTTTCTATACATACGAGAATGTAATAACATTAAACATTGTTTATAAAAGTAACTTTTTAAATTTCTAAGTTTTTAAGGTGAAATATGTTAATGGCTAGTTGATCAATGAAATATGGAAATTTAGGTGTATAGGTATATTATTCTATATAGTTTAGAAAGGAGATACTGAGTTGGCATTTACAGAAAAGATTCCACGCACCATTCACTATTGTTGGTTTGGTAAAGGAGAAAAACCAACAATAGTAAAAAAATGTATAGATAGCTGGAAAGAGAATTTATCTGGTTATGAAATAATTGAGTGGAATGAAGATAATTTTGATACAAATTGTAATTTATATGTCAAGGAAGCCTATGAATACAAAAAATTTGCATTTGTAAGTGATTATGTAAGAGTATACGCTCTTTATAAATTTGGAGGAATTTACTTAGATACGGATGTGGAGGTATTCAAATCTTTTGATGATATGCTACATCATGATTCATTTTGGGGATTTGAACAAGAGAACTATATAGCTACAAGTACAATAGGAGCCACTAAAGGAAATGTGTTAATAAAAATGTTTCTAGATTCATACGAAGAAAAAAGTTTTATTAAAGAGGATGGAAAGTATGACAGTTTAACCAATGTGGCCATTATAAGCGAGATACTAAAAAATAAAGGATTACAGTTGAATGGAAAATATCAAGAAATAAGTGGGGTAGGAGCCTTCTATCCTCAAACATATTTCTCTCCATATGATTATATTAACTGTAGAAAATTTATTACTCCAAATACATATGCAATGCATCATTTTTATAAAAGTTGGTTACCACCTAAAGCGAGATTGAAGAGTAGTTTAAAACTGTTGGCATCTAAGGTTATAGGTGGAGAAAATATAGCGCGGATAAGAAAATTTGTTACAAAAAATTAGGAGGCATATATGAAGGATATACTGGTAGCCTCATTTGATATGGAAGTTGGAGGAGTAGAAAGAAGCCTTATAAGTATGCTTGAGGGTTTTGATTACAAAAAATACGCTGTTGATTTAATGCTGTATAGACATCAAGGGGATTTTATGGAATTAGTTTGTAACAAGGTAAATTTATTAGAAGAGGTTCCACAATACACCACCTTTAGGAAGTCAATCGGAGAAACCCTAAAGGATAAAGAGTATGGCATTGGATTTTCTAGAATTTTATCTAAGATAAATACTCGTTTTGCAGGAAAAGCTAAAGGAATAGTAGAGACAGGATATTATCAAATGCAATTAATGTGGAAATATGCTATTCCATTTTTACCTAAACTAGATAAAGAGTATGATGTTGCAATTAGTTATTTGTGGCCGCATTATTTTGTAGCAGATAAGGTCAAGGCTAAGAAAAAAATAGCATGGATTCATACAGATTATTCTACAATTGAGACAGATATAGAGATGGATTTAAAAGTTTGGAATAAATTTGATTATATTGTAGCTGTATCAGAAGCATGCAAAAATTCATTTTTAAAAAAATATAGTGTATTAAAAAATAAGGTTATAGTAATGGAAAATATAACCTCCCCGCAGTTTATTAGAGATATGGCGAATGAAGAAATAGATACCCCTATGCTTCTTGATAACCGTTTTAAAGTTATAACTGTAGCTAGACTATCTCATGCAAAAGGAATCGATAATGCTGTTAGGGCTTTAAGGATATTGAAAGATAAAGGCTATGAGAATATAGCCTGGTATGTAGTTGGATATGGTGGAGACGAAATAATGATTAAAAATCTAATAAGAGATTTGAAATTAGAAAATAGCTTTGTGTTGCTAGGAAAGCAAACTAATCCATATCCATATATAAAAGAAGCTGATTTATATGTCCAACCATCTAGATATGAGGGAAAAGCTGTTACAGTAGGAGAGGCTCAAATACTTGCAAAACCAGTCCTAATTACAAATTATACAACCGCAAACAGTCAAGTGAAAAATGGGGTTGACGGATATATTACGGAATTATCCGTTGAAGGAATAGCAGATGGAATAGAAAAATTGTATAGGGATGCTACCATAAGAAAGCAGTTAGCTAATAATTGTAGTAATACTGATTATAGTAATAAGTATGAATTAAATAAGTTGTATGAAATTATGGAGGCTTAAAAGTTTATTAAGTGTATTGGTACAACTAAAAAAATTTTAAAAAATGAAGGTATAAGAGATTCAAAGCAAAGGGGTGATTTGCCCATGAATAGAAATGTCAGTGTAATTATACCGGTTTATAATGCTGGTAAATATATTACTCGGTGTATAGAATCACTGTTAAATCAGGTGCTTCATAACTGCGAATTTATCTTTATTAATGATGGTTCAACGGACAATAGTGTAGAGATTATTGAAAAGTATAGGGCACTAGATGACAGGATTATACTTATAAATCAAAAAAATCAAGGTGTGAGTATTGCAAGGAATCAAGGACTTCTTATAGCTAATGGTGAATATATTGGATTTGTTGATGCTGATGATTATGTAGAAGCGGATATGTATGAAACTCTGTATAATTCAGCAAAACAAAGCAATTGTGATGTAATTATATCAAATTTAAGAAGTGAGGTTGAAGGGCATAAGGTAACAATTGAATATCCATTTCCAACTAATATTGTTCTAGAAAAGAATATATAAATAAAGAGATATTACCCTATTTTCTTAAAAGCGATAATTTAAATACTGCTGTAAACAAAATTTTTAAAAATAGCATAATAACGAAAAATAATGTGAAGTTTCCAGAGAAGGTTGCATTAGGAGAAGATGGAATGTTTAATATTCAATTTTTTAGTAATGCAACTAATATGAAATATATAGATTATACGGGATATTATTATAGGGATGTAGCGGGTAGCGCAACTCGGGATATCTCAAAAAAAGATTACTTTAAGCGAGCTGTAGAAGTATATAATATGGAATTACCGGAACTTTACATCGGAAAGATCGATAAGGAAAAGATACGTGAATTGAAATCAAAAAAGTTTATAAATAGTGTAATTTCCTACGTATATATTTATTTTGAACCGTCTAAGGAAATACGATTTAGTAAGAGATATGAATACATAAAAAATATGATATGCAATAAATATGTTAGAGAGGCATTGCCACTATATTGTGAAGTAACTTATAGCAAGCTTGGTAGATATGAGAAATTTTTAATAAATATGATTAAAAGAAAATCTACTGTGGGGTTATACTTTGCAGTCTCTTACAGCAGGCTTAGAAATAAATAAAATTGGAGGAATTTAGTGTGAAGTTTATGATGTTTGCCCATGGGGGCAGTTTGAATAGAGGGTGCGAAGCGATAGTTCGAGCTTCTACAAATATTATAAAAGAAAAAATAGATGGAGCAAAAGTATGTTTGGCATCAGATAGACCTGAAACAGATAAGGTAATCAATAAGTTAGATTGTATATATGATGGCTCTAGCCGCAGTCTGAAAAAATATTCATATGATTGGTTATTGTCTTCAGTTAAAGTAAAACTCTTTAACGATGAGTCTTATGCATTAGGGAAAATTCATCATAACATAATAAAGCATATAAAAAGTTCCGATGTATGTTTATCTATCGGAGGGGATAATTATTGCTATGGAGAGCAACCTGGGTGGTATGAGATTGATAGAAGAGTAAAAATGCAGGGGAAAAAGCTAGTACTATGGGGATGTTCTATAGGAGAAGAGGATATGTCTGAAAGAAAGTTGGAAGATCTAAAGCTCTTTGATTTAATATTAGCACGCGAAAGTCTTACCTATAATATGTTAAAAAAACAAGGATTAAATAATGTTCAATTGTGTGCCGATGCTGCGTTTACAATGGAAAAAGAAGAATTGGAGTTGCCTAATGGATGGCAAGAAGGAAATACAATGGGTCTTAATTTTAGCCCGCTTGTATGGAATAGAAATGAGAATTCTCAAGTTGCGGTAAGAGAGTTGATTAATCATATATTAAATACTACAGATATGACAATTGCTCTTACACCTCACGTTATTGAAGATGGGAACAATGATTACGAAGTTCTCTACAAATATTACAAAGAATTTAAGGACACAGGCAGAGTGATTCTGTTACCAGATAACTTAAATGCAATACAGTATAAGGGGTATATAGCTAGAATGCGTTTCTTTATAGGAGCTCGAACGCATGCAACTATAGCTGCTTACTCTAGTTTTATTCCGACTATGGTATTGGGATATAGTGTAAAGTCCAAAGGAATATCTAAAGATATATTTGGGGAAGAAAAATTAGTTTTAGATATAGAGGAGATATCTGATAGTAATAAATTAAAAGCAAGATTTGATGAGATGGTACGAGAGGAAGAGGAGATAAGGCAAAAGCTACGACAATCTATACCTAATGTAAAGAAAATGTCCTACAAAGCAGTAGAGTATTTGAAAGAATTGTCTAATTAATTCGGGGTATATTATGAAAAAAAAACTACTATTTGTTATGCCTAGTTTATCTACTGGTGGTGGAGAGAAAAGCTTGATAAATCTACTATCACAAATAGATTACAGTTTATATGATGTAGATTTATTTTTGTTTAGTAAAACAGGAACATTCATGAATTCGATACCAAGAGAGGTAAATATATTAGATTTGCCAAGTGATTATAAAATATTTGCATCGAGCCTTAAAAATTCAATAATGGGCTTTTTAAAGAATGGGCAAATTAAATTGGCATATTCAAGATTGATGTTCACCATTAAGAATAGATTGATAAAGAATGCTGCTATTTCAGAACAGTATACATGGGAATATCAAAGTAAGTCATTTGAAGTTTTAAGGAAAGAGTACGATGTAGCGATTGGTTATCTTGAGAAGTCTTCAATATATTTTGTAGTTGATAAAGTGAATGCGAAAAAAAAGGCCGGATGGATACATACAAATTACTCGAATTCAGGTATGGATCGTCAGTTTGATAATCCATATTTTGAACAACTAGATAATCTAATAACGGTTTCAGAAGAGTGTGCAAAATCGTTACAGGAAAACTTTCCACATTTAAAAAATAAAGTTACGGTTATATATAATATAGTAGCTCCTAGGATTATATATGATTTATCTAAAGAAGATATAAAAGATGATAGTTTGTTTGATAGAAATTATACTAATATTATTACTGTTGCTAGATTAAGTCATGAAAAGGGTTTAGATTTAGCGGTGAAATCTTGTAAGTTAATTCTAGAAAAAGGATACAAGATAAATTGGTATGTACTAGGGGATGGGGATGAAAGAGATAAATTAGAAAGTTTAATAGAAGATAATCATCTATCCCAACATTTTAAAATCTTAGGTGTTCGAGAAAATCCATATCCTTATATACGAAAAGCAGATGTATATGTACAACCATCTAGGTATGAGGGTAAGTCTATAGCAATTGATGAGGCAAAGATACTGTGTAAACCGATAGTAGTGACCAACTTTGAAACTGCAAAAGATCAAATAAATCATAGAGTAAACGGAATTATTACCGAGATGTCTGAAGAAGGAATTGCAACTGAAATTGAAAGGCTTATCACAGATATAGAATTGAGGGAAAGAATCGTAAATAATTTATCTACAGAAACGTTAGGAACCGAAAAAGAAATAAATAAGCTCTACGGAATTCTTTAAAAGGTGATTATTATGAAAAAAGACGTATTATTTGTTATCAATAATTTGAACTGTGGTGGGGCAGAGAAATCATTAATTTCTCTGTTACATACGATGGATTACTCTCGCTATAATGTGGATTTATTTTTATTTAAGCACGAAGGTTTATTTTTTAATAAAATCCCTAAGCACGTGAATATATTGGACGAACCTTCGGAGTATCAATATTTTGATATGCCAATAAAAGCAGCTACCATTAAATGTTTGCGACAAGGAAGATTAGATATAGCCTTCTCAAGGATTTGTGCAGGTTACATATTTAAAAGTGAGAAAAACAAAGCTCGTTGTGAACAGAGAGTATGGCGATATCTATCAAAATCTCTCCAGACTATAAATAAAAAATATGATGTGGCGATTGGGTACTTAGAGAAGAATCCGGTTTATTTTTGTATAGAAAAGGTTAAAGCAGATAAGAAAATCGGTTTCATACATACTGATTATGACAAGTTAGGAATGGATTCTAAAATTGATATGGGTTATTTTCATTCATTGAATCATATAGTAACGGTGTCTGAGGAATGTGCCAATGTTTTAAGACAAAGATTTCCTATATATAACGACAAGATAGGTGTTATTCATAACGTAGTCTCTCCAAGTACGATAAATAAAATGTCACAGGAAAAGGTAGATATAGAACATAAAGGGATAAAGCTTGTTTCTGTAGGAAGATTAAGTAGTGAAAAGGGATTTGATTTGGCCATAGAAGCATGTAAGGATCTGGTTGGGAATGGATATGACATAAAGTGGTATATTATCGGAGAAGGCAAAGATCGAGATAAATTAGAAAAAATGATAGAAGAAAACGAACTTCAAGATCATTTTTTACTGTTAGGACTGAAAGAAAATCCGTATCCGTACATAAGAGTAGCAGATATATACGTACAACCATCCAGGTTTGAAGGGAAATCTATAGCAATAGACGAAGCAAAAATACTGCATAAACCAATAGTAGTAACAAACTTTAGTACGGCTAAAGACCAAATCGACAATGAAGAAAATGGGATTATTGTAGACATGGATGCTCACTCACTTTCAGAGGGAATTAAAAAATTAATACATCATGAAGAATTAAGAAATAAGTTAATAAATAACTTATCAGATGAAAAGTTAGGAACCGAATCGGAAATAACAAAATTATATACATTATTTAAGTAGTATAGAAAGGACATAATTATATGATTATACAGGCAGCGTGCTTTGTGTTACTTGCCGTAATCGCAATTATTATAATGATTGATTTCGTCCCTATATGTAAGAATTGGTTGGGGAGAATAAAAATAGGAAGATATACCGATAAAAGTTTATGGAATCAATCAATTATTAATATAGGTATTAAATGGCTAAATAACACGCCAAAGATTAAGGTAACTGATAATACAAGATTAATAATAATTGATATGTTGAAAGGAAATTATACGAAAAGTGCTATACAGCATTGGCAAGAAGCATCTTTAATATTAGGGTTGTCTGAATACCTGAAATATAACGATGACAGAGCAGTGAGACATGAAATCACAAAGTTTTTGAACTCCAAATTTGATTCTAACGGTCAGTGGATACACAAACCCCAGTATGTAGATGGAGCAATACTTGCTTATGCTATTATGAAGCTGGATTTTGAGGAGATAGATAAATATAAAAAAGCTTTGGATACTACTTGGGAAATGATACAAGAGCATATAGGTGAGGATGGTACGATAGAATATAGAAAGTTTATGAAGGGGTATCGATACGTAGATACCATTGGTTTCATATGTCCATTCTTAGTGACTTACGGCATTAGGTATAACAAAAGTGAGTGTATAGATTTGGCTGTAAAGCAGATTAAAGAATATGAAACATATGGAATGTTAAACTTAAGTCATATACCATGTCATGCTTATAGATTAGAAGATAAAGTTCCTCTAGGTTTATATGGCTGGGGAAGAGGTCTTGGATGGTTTGCTATAGGTCTTATAGATACGTGGAATGAATTACCGGAAAACAACAGCTATAAACCTGTATTAGAAGAAAGTGTACGTAAATTTGCAAAAGCTACAATGAAATTTCAACAACAAGGCAATTGGAATTGGACTGTAACCAGGAACGAATGCGGACCAGATTCCTCCGCTACATCCACACTGGGGTGGTTTATGTTGAATGCAGCAAAGATAGAAGATATTTCAAAGGAATGTTTGGAAAGTGCAGATAAAGCTATCGATTATTTGATGGGAGTGACAAGAAGAAACGGAGCGGTCGACTTCTCTCAAGGTGATACGAAGGATATAGGTGTATATTCTACGTTATTCGATATATTGCCATTCACACAAGGGTTTTGTATTAGATTAATTAATTTACGTAATAATTATAAAAATTAGTCATTCTTATAAGGAGAATGACTAATTTTTAATAGTCGGATTAATAAATTTCATTTTAGAACAGAGGGAAGAATTATGACGAGACGTTATAAAGAATTGGATTCCCTTCGGGGTATTGCTGCAATCATTGTTCTATTAGGACACTTCTTAGCATTATTTCCGATATTAGGTAAAAAGGTAATGTATTCAACATTTGGGGTCTATTTTTCTATATTATGGCAAGGTCATTCGGCCGTTATTATATTTTTTGTGTTAAGTGGATTTGTTCTATCCTTGCCTTTTTATAAAGGGACGGAATTTAATTATTTAAAGTATCTTATTAAAAGAGTTTGTAGGATTTATATTCCTTATATTGTGATTCTTTTTATTGCAATAGGAATTAAATTGGGAATTCATTCTAAAATTGGTACCATTCCCGGTTTGGTACAATGGGGTTCATGGAACATGGAAGTTTCTTTTAATAGAGTAATGGATCATATTTTATTCTTGAGAGAATTTAATTCTGATGCGTTTATTATGGTGATTTGGTCATTAGTTCACGAGATGCGAATTTCCATAGTGTTTCCTTTAATTATTTTTCTTTTACTTAGAGTAAACTGGAAAGTAAGTATTGGGATAGCGATGTTTTTATCAGTTATTGGTTATTTATTAATGACGAACATTCCAAGCGAATTTAATATGCCGGTATCCACCAATTACTTTATCACATTACATTATAGCTCAATGTTTATTATTGGTGCACTACTAGCTAAAAACAGAGAATATTTAGTGAGTAAAATTATTAATTTAAAAGTAAAATATCTATTATTGCCTTTAGGTCTTTTATTTTTAGCTATCCACGTATCCCATTTATGTTACTTTCCAAACTAATTGGTGAAATTGATTATGAGTTGTATCTTATTATCATCGATTGGTATATATGTTTTGGTGCAGTTTTAATTATTTTATCCGCTCTAAGTTCAAAACTATTTTCTAAATTATTACTGATTAAACCAGTACAATTTATAGGGAAATATCATATAGTCTTTATTTAGTACATCCAATTGTTCTATTAACAACAGTTCATATTTTCTATGGAAAGATATCAGTGCCTTTGATTTTATTAATTTCTTTCTTATTTACTATGGTTGTGTCGGTCTTATGTTATAAATTTATTGAAATTCCATCAATAAAAATAGGTCGGAAACTTGCCACTGAAAATTATAGAGGCGATATTTCATTGAGAAAAAAGGCTAGTTGAAAAATTGGGAAATAATAAGAATAAATATTATGTAAGATGTGAATAGAGGGATAAGAGTAATTTTCTTAAGAAAAAGAGGAAAGACAATCTAATGCTCTATCGAGAAAGGTATTAGAAAGGAGCTTGGTATGGTACAAATAAAAATAAAAAGTATGTTAGTTTTTATTTGGAATAAATTAGTTGATGTAAAAATTCAGAGTTTGAATCGATTAACTATCATAAAAGATCGATTCACGAAGTGCTTTTTCAAGCCCCCTAGAATTCAATCTATAGATGAAACTTTTAAAAAAATTATTCATGATAAAGCTTCCGTAGCCAGGTATGGTGATGGTGAATTTAAATTAATTCATAATTTAGATATAACATTTCAACGGGCTGATCATTTGTTATCAAAAAGATTAAAAGAAATATTGCTAAGTGAAGATGAGAAGTTCTTAGTTTGTTTACCGGATGTTTTTCAAGATTTATCAAAATATGCAGATGAACCAAAGGGTTATTGGCGTCTTCATACTGCAAAATATAGATTAAAGTGGTATAAAGATTTGAAGAAGGGAAAAACATATTATAATTCCTTTATATCGAGATTCTATTATCCTTTTCGAGATAAGTCAAAATGTAAAGAATGGTTTATATTATTAAAATTAATATGGAAAGATAGAGATATAGTTTTAATAGAAGGCAGTAAGAGTAGGTTAGGTATTGGAAATGATCTGTTTGACAATGCTAAATCAATTGAAAGGATCTTAGTACCAGAGGAGCACGCATTCTTACATTACAATAAAATCTTAACAGCAGCAAAAAAAAATAATAAATCTAAATTGATTCTATTAGCAATAGGGCCTACTGCTACTATATTAGCGTATGATTTGTATAAAGAGGGATATCAAGCAATTGATATAGGACATGTAGATATTGAATACGAATGGTTTTTAAGACAAGCAAAAACTAAAATCAAAATTGAAAATAAGTACGTATGTGAAGCAGGTGCTGGACAAAATGTGGGCGATATTCAAGATGAGGAATATTTAAGCGAAATTAAAGCTGTAATAAGATAGGCATGAGGGTTTAACTTATGTAAGTAATGTAGAGGTGAAAAGATTGCATGAATTAATAAGTGTTATTGTTCCTATATATAATGTGGAAAAATGGTTAGCTAGATGTATTGAAAGTGTTTTAAAACAGCCTTTCGTCAATATTGAATTAGTTCTAGTCAATGACGGTTCAACAGATAAATGTGGTGAAATATGTGAAGAATATTTAGAAAAGGATAATAGAATTAAAGTAATCTATAAAGAAAATGGAGGAGTGAGTAGCGCAAGAAATGCAGGGATTGAGGCTGCTACAGGGAAGTATATAGTGTTTATTGATCCCGATGATGAGGTAAGCGAAAACTATTTTACTAGGTTATATGGTATTGCGGAAGATAAAAAGTGTGATGCTGTGATATGTGGATACAAAACTGTTCCAAATAATAATAGTATTATTCCTAACTTCAAATTAGATACTGTTATGAAGGGGAGAGATTTTGTACTGAGCTCTCCAAATGTTCATTCCAAGAATGATCTATGCTTTGCATGGAGGTATATATACAATTTAAGCATTATAAAAGAAAAAAACATCAGATTTAATGAACAAGTGTTTATTGGAGAAGATGTTATTTTTAATTTAGAGTTTTTATTGCACTCACAAAGGGTATGTGCAATCTCAGAAGGTCTTTACTTGTATACTATTAATAATCCAAATAGCTTAATGAGGGTTCCGTATAAACCAAATTTAGAGAACAGTTTAGTTTTACAATATCAAATGAGAAGACAACTTTCACAAGAATTTGGTTTACTACACGATAAGCAATTTAAAAAGGATATGGCTAATTATTATATAAATCACATATATAGACTGTTGGTTAATAATTTAAAAAGCGATCCTAATGCGGATGTTAATAATGCTTTTCGTAGAATAGTGAATTATGAAATGTTCTCAGATAGTGTAAAAGGAATTGGTTTTTCATATCGATGCAATAACTTTAAGGAGTATATATATTATTTAGCAATAAAGTTTAAAGTGTACCCTTTAATAGTTGCAGCATATAAAAGAGAAATCAGGTAATACTCTTGGGTTGAAAGTGTTTTCATACTTTCTGAAGTGGGAGGAAAAATGAGAGTTAAAAATTCAATAATTAATATATCAGCCGGTATAGGTAGTCAAGTTATTATTACGTTACTAAGTTTTGTTTCCAGAACCATATTTATTACTTATTTAGGTGTTGAGTATCTGGGGATAAATGGATTATTTACTAATATATTAGGAATGTTATCTTTAGCTGAAGCAGGAATAGGATCTGCTATCATATATAATCTATATAAACCAGTGGCAGAAAATAATCAGGATAGAATCAATATGCTTATGAATTTTTATAGAAAGGCATATATGGCAATAGCTTTAATAGTATTGTTACTAGGATTACTTTTATTACCTTTTCTTGGATATATCGCTAAAGATGCAAAGGTAGACAATATTCATTTTATTTATATTATATTTTTAATTAATACAGCTTCATCTTATCTATTTTCTTATAAAACCTCATTTTTAAATGTTTGTCAAAAGGATATATTGTTACAGGGATTTATTCTATCTCTTCCATTATATCTACTTGCATTAAAATAGAATTTTATACTTTACGCATAGTTATATTTTATATCTAATAATCGATATTATTATAACAATTAGTACCTCTGCGTTCTTGGCTATATTGGTAGATAAGATGTACCCATTTTTAAAAATAAAGCAGCAAGCAAATTAGATAGTGAAACCAAAAGTAATATTGTTAAAAATGTAAAGGCTTTAGTGCTACATAATATAGGTGGATATATTGTCTTTGGTACCGATAACATGTTAATTGCGTCTTTTGTCAGTGTTACAGCTGTTGGATTGTATTCAAATTATTATATGTTAATTAACATTTGTAGAACCTTTATAAATCAATTCTTTGATAATATTAATCACAGTGTAGGGAATTTGGTTGCAAAAGAAAGCGATGAAAAATTTATAGCATATTTAAGGTTACTATGCTTTGTAATTTTTGGATATACTCATTTTTTTCCATATTTTTATATATTATAATGGAACCCTTTATTACTTTATGGATTGGTTCGAAATTTATTATGGATATGAGTGTATTAATTATATTAATGATGAATTTTTATGTATCAGGAATGAGACGTTCTATATCTATGGTCAAAACAACATCAGGGATTTTTCATGAAGATAGGTATGCTCCCTTTTTAGAGGCTGCCGTGAATCTGGTGGCTTCTATTGTCTTGGTGCAATATATGGGCATAACAGGTGTTTTTATTGGAACACTTATAAGTACACTAGTGGTTCCATTTTGGATTGCTCCTTATTTAGTATATAAGAAAGTATTTCGTAAACCGGTTAGGGATTATTTTTTAAAATATACTTACTATGTGATGATAGGGCTAGGAGCTTGTGTTATCACAAGTTTAATATGTGGTCTTATTCCGTATAATGGATTACTAGAATTAATATTAAGAGGGATGATTTGTTTAATAATTCCAAATGCTATTTATGTATTTGTTTTTTATAAGACAGATGAATTTAAGTATTTATTTGGAATTGTTAAAAGTATAATGGGAAACCTGAGGGTGAAAATTCAGTCAAACAAAAAGGGCACTTTTTAATTTGAAATGTACATTTCTATAATCTCGTTACTAACCCAATCCATCGGGTGCGATAAAGCCATTAACGAATCAACTTTACCAATTCATTAGGCACAAACGAAAAAAATAGTATTTAAGAATCTTGCTTATTATAATCGAGCGCCAGCGCCTAATGAATTGACGCAAAATTATAATGCTTTAAAGTAAGAACAAGTAAATAAAAGGAAAGTATTAAGAAACTTTTAGAAATGAAACACCACTATGTTCTGTTGAATATGGTGGTGTTCTTATTACTGGGTATTTTAATTGAATATTTTACATGACATGTCCTTAAATAAAAAAGTAAATCAATTCGTTATTTTTCAACTATGAATGGGGCTGCTTTTTATGAAGATAGAAGTTTTAGGCAGTTATGGAGTAGAGGTTAATATATAAACCGAATTAGGAGTATGATTATATATGAAAAGACTTTTTGATTTGTTCGTTTCTTTGTCAATATTGGTGTTTCTTTTACCTCTTATTATAATAGTGGCTGTTTTAGTTAGAATTAAATTGGGTTCCCCTATCATATTTAAGCAGCAACGCCCGGGATTGCATGGTGTTCCTTTTTTTCTTTATAAGTTTAGAACTATGACTGACGAGAAGGATAGTGAGGGGAATGTGTTGCCCGATGATGTAAGGTTTACCCGTTTCGGAGGGTTTCTAAGAAAATATAGTTTAGATGAATTGCCACAGTTGTTTAATGTTATAAAGGGGGACCTAAGTTTGGTAGGCCCAAGACCATTATTGATGGAGTATTTGGAACTATACACAGAAGAACAGGCCAAGCGACATAATGTCAGACCAGGGATTACGGGATGGGCCCAAGTAAATGGCAGAAACGCGATTTCTTGGGAGGAAAAATTTAATTTTGATGTATGGTATGCAAAAAAACGGACTTTTTGGCTTGATATGAAAATTTTACTGTTGACAGTAAAGAAAGTATTTAAGTCAGAAGGGATTAATCAGGTCGGGCATGTAACTGTGGAAAAATTTAATGGTACAAAGAATTCTTGAGGAGGTGAGATGGATGCGAATAATTATGATTGGGGCAGGTGGTCATAGTAAGGTCATCCGCGATATTATTCTATCGTATGGAAATTATGAAATCATTGCGCAATTAGATGATGTGTATAAAGAGTTAAAAGTTGAGGATGGTGTTTATTTTGGGCCTATTTCTGCAGCTGTAAAGTTAATGGATGAGCATGTAGATACAAAGTTCGTGATAGCTATAGGGAATAACAGAACAAGAAAGATAATTATGGAGCAGTTAGAGATTCCCAGTCATCGCTATGCGACGCTTATACATAAACAATCTATTGTTAGTTTAAGTGCAAAGATTGGAGCTGGTACGGTTGTGATGCCCGGTGCAATTATTAATGCAGATGTTGAGATTGGGAATCACGTTATTGTCAATACAGGCGCTATTGTTGAACATGACAATAAGGTAAAAGATTTTGCGCATATTTCTCCTAATGCTGTATTGACTGGATCTGTTATCGTAGGAACAGGAGTACATATAGGAGCAGGGGTTAATGTAATTCCAAATATTACAATTGGAGATTGGTCCATTATTGGTGCGGGGGCAACAGTAATTTGTGATATTGTAGCGAATTGTACAGCAGTTGGCATTCCAGCTAGAGTAATAAAAAAAGAATTATAGGAGAGTGTTTAAAGTGGTATATTCACAGGAAAAAACAAGAATCTATCTCTCCGCTCCACATATGAGCGGTAATGAACAAAAATATATAGGGGAAGCATTTGATATGAATTGGATTGCTCCACTTGGTCCAAATGTAGATGCGTTTGAAAGTGAACTTTCATCCCATGTTGGAGTTCTTGATGCGGCTGCAGTTAGTTCAGGAACCTCTGCTATCCATTTGGCACTTCGCTTACTGGATGTAAAAGATGGAGATACGGTGTTTTGTTCGAGTCTTACTTTTATAGCAAGTGCAAATCCAATTTTATATGTAGGGGCTAAACCTGTATTTATTGATTCAGAGCTTGAAACGTGGAATATGTCGCCACAAGCTTTAGAATGTGCATTACGTGATGCAAAAGAGAAAGGGGTACTTCCGAAAGCTGTAATTGTTGTGAATCTATATGGACAAAGCGCTAAAATGGATGAGATTCTTTCGTTATGTAATACATATAATGTTCCAGTAGTAGAGGATGCAGCGGAATCACTTGGTTCTTCCTACAAAGGTAAAGCGAGTGGAACATTCGGAAAATTCGGTGTTTATTCATTTAATGGAAATAAAATCATTACAACCTCGGGTGGAGGAATGATTGTATCAAATGATGTCGAAGCTTTGAAAAAAGCAAGATTTTTAGCTACTCAAGCAAGAGATCCGGCTCCACACTACCAACATAGTGAGGTTGGATATAATTATCGTATGAGTAATATTTTAGCGGGTGTAGGTAGAGCGCAGCTGCAAGTTTTACGAGATAGAGTACAGGCAAGGAGAAAAATATTTGATAGATACTATCAAGAATTATCTCATATTCCAGGGGTACAGTTTATGCCTGAGTTAGAGGATACTTATTCAAACCGATGGCTTACAGTTCTTACTGTAGATGAAGAAAAAACAGGAGTATCGATTCAGGCATTACTGAAACAACTGGAAAATGAAAACATTGAGGCACGTCCTGTTTGGAAACCTCTTCATATGCAACCTTTATTTGAAGATGTAATGTATTATCCGCACAGTGAGAGTGAGGATGTTTCTAGAAAATTATTTGAAACAGGCGTATGCCTTCCGTCTGGATCAGGTATGACAGAAAAAGATCAGACAAGAGTTATTACATGTATTAAGAATATATTGACGGTAAGTGCTGGCATGTAAAGATAAAAAATAGAAAGGGCTTTAATTAAGAAAAGCGTTAATGAACTAGGAGGATTTAATATCTCATTCAGTGCCGTTTTTGTGAAATTTCATTTTACGGAAAAAAATTTTTTTTGAATGAAAGTCACGGCAATCCCTATAAAGAGTGAAATAGTAAGCGTACATAATCTTGTGGTAAATGCGAATTATATTCTTTGCTAGCATTATTAGTGGTGAACGCATATTATATGATCTCCTTTGTAAAAATGGTGTGACTATAAGAAGGTTATTCTCCTGCTTCGATTAACGAAGCAGGAGAATAAAGTAATAGAGAACATAACACGTGAAAAATCAACTTTAATTAGTAGGTTAATAATAAAATGTATAAAATATTATAGCACAGAAATTTTTAAAATATAAAAAGATGAAAATTCTTCTGTGTATTTGTAAGATATAACGTTTATCCTGCTATTTGTGAATATTAAGAGCACGACCTTAAGATGTTAGGGAAACTAAGAAGGTAGATGGAATGTTTGTAAGATCTCGATTGGTGAGATTAATAGTCGGTAGAGATGTAACCCTCCTACTGATTAAAGTTTTACTGTATTATTTGTTCTTACAGTTACTAAAAAAGATACATAAATATTCATTTTTTGAGTATATAGATACTTGACAATGCAATAGTGAAATGGTAATCTGATTTTATATTCTTTATAAAGAATATAAACGTTTTATTGATATATTAAATTCAAAGATTTTTATTCATATAAAATTCAGATGGTAATATTTTGATTCGGATTAAGAAGATCACACATTTGTTCTTTTTTTGAGAAAATTAAAATGCAAGGGTTTACAATAGGATAGGTAGCCTGAAAGCTTGAATACTTCAACTGAAAAAAGATTTAAGGCTATAAAATTAGGTTTTAAAATCTGTTATGCGTAAACGAGGTAGTTTGAGGAAAGGGTTTTCTGGTATATTAATAACATTTTTTTGATATATCTGGTAATTTTCTTATCCATCGGGTTTTCCCTTAATTGTCTCGTAGTGGGAGGAAAAAAATGAGTGCAATAACCGGAATTTATCATTTAAATGGAGAACCGATACCGCCTGAACATAGGAATGGAATCATGAAGGATTTATCTCGTTATCCAGGTGACAATACCGATATATGGCACAAGGAAAATATTTTTTTGGGCTCCCATGCAAAATGGATAACATCTGAATCTATTAATGAACAATTACCTTACTATGATTATGAAACACAGTTGGTTATAACTGCTGATGCTATTATTGATAATCGCAATGAATTATTCGATAGATTGCAAGTAGAAAAGGTACATAGAAGAGAGATGCCTGATAGTAAGTTGATTTTACTCGCTTATCAAAAGTGGGGAGAGCATGTACCAAAGTATCTAATTGGTGATTTTGCTTTTATGATTTGGGATGAGAGAAAGCAATTGCTCTTTGGTGCACGTGATTTTTCAGGAAGTCGGACTTTTTACTTTTACCGCAATCAAAATCAATTTGCTTTTTGTACTAGCATACAACCACTGTTTTCTTTACCGTACGTCGGGAAGGAATTGAATGAGCAATGGTTAGCTGAATATTTAGCAATACCTAATATGCTTGATACAATAGATGCATTTTCAACAGTGCATAAAAATATAGAGCAAGTCCCCCCTTCTCATACTATCTCCGTAGTTAAGGGAAGAGTTAGTATTGCGAAATACGACACGTTATTTGTAGAGGAGCAGTTGCAACTCAAATCAAATGAAGATTATGAAGAGGCGTTCAGGGACGTATTTGAAAGCGCAGTAACATCAAGGTTACGTACTCATCGTAATGTTGGTTCTCATTTAAGTGGGGGATTAGATTCAGGTGCTGTTGCTAGCTTTGCTGCGAGAGCCCTGCAAAAAGAGAACAAAAAATTATATACATTCAGCTCAGTACCTGCAGAAGGGTTTACTGATTGGACTCGTGGTCATACGATTGCTGATGAAAAGCCATTTATTCAAACTACAGTACAACATGTAGGGAATATAAAAGGGAATTATTTGAATTTCCCGGGAGAAAATTCTTTCTCAGAAATTGATGATTGGCTTGGGATTATGGAGATGCCATATAAATTTTTCGAAAATTCCGTCTGGGTGAAAGGAATTTATGAAAAAGCCCAACAACAAGGGATTGGGGTGCTCTTAAATGGAGCGAGAGGAAATTTCACAATCTCTTGGGGGCCAGCTTTAGATTATTATGCGATTTTACTTAAAAAATTCAGCTGGTTGCAGCTTTATCGTGAAATTGATTTATATGGTCAGAACGTTGGGGTCAAAAAATCGAGAATACTGAGAGTTGTAGGGGAGAAAGCATTTCCATCGATAAAAAACATGTTTTCCTCGCAACAGCAATACGAACTGCCAACGTTAGTTAGTCCAGAACTTGCAAAACGTACTGATGTATTTAGAAAGCTTGAAGAACATGGTGTGAAAGTAACAGGGGCTTCTATCCCAAATATATATGAAATAAGGCAGAAACATTTTGAACAGCTAAACTTGTGGAATACAACGGGTACAAGTGGAACAAAGCTCTCCTTGCGCTATGGTTTACAAGGGCATGATCCAACGAATGACTTACGGGTAATTCGATTCTGTTTATCGCTACCACTCGAACAATTTGTTCAAAATGGCTTAAATCGTGCACTTGTCCGGAGGTCCACAAAAGGATTTCTTCCTGACAAAGTAAGATTAAATCAACGTGTGCGGGGAATACAGGCAGCTGATGTGGTTCATCGCATGATTCCTTCATGGAAAATGTTTATCGAGGAACTTCAGCAGCTTAGTAAAGACCCAGTGGCCTCTAACTTTTTTAATATAGAGATTATTAAGAGCGCGGTTTTGAAAATTCAAGGAGAACCACGAGTAGAATACGTGTTTGATCCGGATTTTAGAATTTTAATGCGTAGTCTTATTGTCTATCGATTTATCAAAAAATATATTTGAAAGGGGGTGAAATTATGAAACAAGAATGGCAATCACCAGTATTAGAAGTGCTTGATATCAACATGACAATGGCTGGACCTGGAAAGAGACTTGTTGACCAAGTTTTTGAAGATGAGGATGAGCAAGGCGCACTTCACCACAGCTAATGCACTAATATTTAAATGAGATTTATATGCTTTACAGCCCTTATATAGTTTAATTACGGTATAAGGGTTTTTTTTAATCAATTTTTCAACTATTTGGAGTGAGAAAGATGATACATACTGTAAAGAAAGAGATTTACAAAGCCTTCGGATTAGCCCTATTAAGTGAGATTCCCCTGCCGGAATTGCCTCAAGTAAGTAATTACGAAAATGAAGTAGACGTAAAAATAGAAACTGCAGATTTGTCCCAATTATGGGAAGAGTTATCTTCCCCGAAGTCAGTATTTGTAGTTGAAGAAGAATTAATTATGTTTCAAATCCCCGAAACTGCTACGTTTTGTATTCAAAATGGAGAAAAAATTATTGTTTCACCTATGAAAGGGTCTGATCAAGATAAGATTCGGCTTTATATTCTTGGGACTTGTATGGGGGCATTGTTGATGCAGAGAAAAATACTCCCTCTGCATGGAAGTGCAATAGCCATCAATGGAAAGGCGTATGCTTTTGTAGGAAGATCGGGAGCTGGAAAATCAACTCTTGCATCAGCCCTTTTAAGCAAAGGCTATCAGCTTTTAAGCGATGATGTAATTGCTGTGTCTCTTTCTGAGGATAATACTCCTTTTGTTACACCATCTTACCCGCAACAAAAGTTATGGAAAGAGAGTCTTGATCAGTTTGGAATGGAGACAGCGCATTATCAGCCATTATTTGAAAGGGAAACTAAATATGCTGTTCCCGTTACAGCTAACTTTTTCGAGGAACCATTACCATTGGCAGGTGTATTCGAATTAGTGAAAGTAGAAAATGGGGATGTTGAACTTCAGCAGATTGAGGGACTGGAGAGACTACGCACATTGCTGCGTCATACATATAGGAATTCATTAATCCCACGATTGGGGATGATGGAATGGCATTTTATGCATTCCACAAATATCGTAAACAAAATAGATATGTTTCAATTGAGACGTCCTATTTCAAAGTTTACGGCACATGATTTAGTATCCAAAATTCTAGAGTCTTTAAAAGAGGAGGAAAAATAATGAGTAGTAAACAAACAATTTCATTACACAGTTTTGTTGTACAAGGTCAGGAAAATGTAGTGAGCGATATGGATGGGGAGAAAGTGATGATGAGCATCCATAATGGGAAATACTATAACTTAGGAGGTATAGGTGGTGAAATTTGGAGTTTAATTAATGAATTAATATCTGTCAATCAAGTGATTGATATATTATTGTCTCGATATATGATTGAAGAGGCAGAATGTAAGGAACAAGTACTCTCTTTCTTAAATCATTTGTATGCAGAAGGGTTAATCTCGGTTGATGAAAAACTTTGATTTTTAATTGAACGTTCCAGATTTAATAGATTAGGAGTAGGATCGATGAATATCATAAATAAAGCCAAAGCTTTCTTGTCGTTCGATATGGGAACAAAATTATTACTTCTAGAAGCTTTCTTTTATTTAGGCTGGGCTCGTATTCTTAAAAGTATACCGTTTTCTAAAGCTGCTCCTATATTAGGAATTCATATGGCAGAAACGTCTTTAAGCTATGATGAATCGGAAAAGATTACGTTAAGGAAAATTTCTCAAGCAGTGCATATGATGAGCCGCTATACATTTTGGGAAAGTCAGTGTCTCGTTAAAGCTATCGCTGCAATGAAAATGTTGGAGAAGCGACAAATTGAAAGCACCCTTTACTTAGGGACCGCGAAAGATGAGACAGGAAATATGATTGCCCATGCGTGGTTACGTAGCGGGCCCTTTTATATTACTGGCGTAGAAGAAATGAAGAGATTTACTGTTGTTGGTAAATTTGCAAAAAGGATAGGGTAAAAAAATCTTGAAGGAGAATGAGATGTATACCGGTTGTAATCTTGATTTGAGTCATTTACCTAAAGAACTAAAATTGTTACTTGAAATTATAAAGAAAGAAGATAAAGAGATACAAGAAATCCCGGGGGACTGGTTCATAAATATTGATTGGAACAAATTTTTGAAACTGGCGCTGCATCATCGTATGTACGCGTTCATTTACCCAAAAATGAAATCTATTGATAAACAGTTAGTTCCATCAAATGTTGTGCAAGTATTAAGTACATATTTTAAAAGGAATACATTCCATATGCTTCATTTAAGTGGAGAAATGGGAAAGGTAAGTAAATTATTTGCTGAAAACCAACTTCGGCTTCTATTTTTGAAGGGCCCTATTCTTGGCGCAGATCTATATGGAGATGTTTCCCTTCGAACATCAGGGGATCTGGATGCCCTTGTTCCTATAGATGATCTTGGAAAAGTGAACGAATTACTTGTAAAGAATGGTTATGTCAAAGAGGATGATTTTCCGACGGTTATGAATGAATGGAAGTGGAGACGCCACCATACAACTTACATGCATCCGATAAGTAAGGTGAAATTGGAGATTCATTGGCGACTACACCCAGGACCGGGAAAGGAACCACGCTTCGATGAGTTATGGGGGCGAAAGAGGACGAGTCCTGTCACAAATTATCCTGTCTATTTTTTAGGTAGAGAGGATTTGTTTATGTTTCTTGTGACTCATGGGACTAGGCATGGCTGGTCCAGGCTTCGATGGTTAACAGACATTGACCGTATGGTAAGGCAAGAAATAGATTGGAAAGAACTTACTGTTCTGTTGAAAAGATATGGATGTCAGCAGCTAGTAGGTCAGGCGCTTATTTTATCTGATGAGCTTTTAGATACTCTTATAATAGAAGAAGAGGCAAAAGTATTAATGTCAGGGAGAAGGGTAACGCAGTTAGCGCAACTTGCTATATATTACTTGGAAAATATGATTAACTTGCATACAGATCCCGTCCCAGAAGAAGTTTCAAAATATCATGAGCGATATTTATATTCATTAAAGACAAGCTCTCAAAAGCTACTGTTTCATCTTAGTTGGTTGTATCCTTATCCTCAGGATGTGGAAATTTTACCACTGCCAAAACAACTGCATGTTTTATATTTCCCTTTGCGGCCGGTTTTATGGATTTGGAGGGAAATGAGGTACCGTAAGGAGAAGTGAAAATGAGAAATATTTTATACTTTACAAAGCAGTTATACTCTTTTACTGGAAACATTCTCATTATTAATCTCTTGGGAATGGTATCTGTCAGTCTTGTAGAAGGAATCGGTATTTTATTATTAATCCCTATGCTAAGTATTAGCGGGATTGCGAATATGAACGAAAAAGCAAGCCCACTTTCAGGAGCTTTGGGATTTCTAAGTGATTTTCCGACAACTTTAGGGTTACCACTTGTATTAGGGATCTATATTGTATTGGTTGTGGGACAAGCTGTTTTGCAAAGAAATATAACGATTCGCAATGCGAAAATTCAGATGCGTTTTATTAATCACTTGAGACTGGAAACGTATCGTGAATTGTTGCAGACCAATTGGAGTTTTTTTGTGAAAAAGAGGAAGTCGGATCTTATTAACTCTTTAACAACGGAATTAGGGCGTGTTAGTGCAGGTACTAACTTATTTTTACAATTGCTTACTTCGTTGGTTTTCACATTCATACAGATTGGTTTTGCTTTTTGGTTATCCGCAGATATAACAATTTTTGTACTATGTTGCGCTGTGGCACTTGCCTTTCTTTCACGAAGATTTATTAAAAAATCAAAAAGATTAGGTGGTCGAACCTCAGAGAATTCAAAAGCGTATCTTGCAGGTATAACTGATCATTTTAATGGAATTAAGGATATTAAGAGCAATACACTAGAACGATCTCGTTATATGTGGTTACGTAATTGGGTGGAAGATGTGGAACGTGAACAGTTTGCATATATTAAGGTGAGAAATAATTCTCAACTCTTTTATAAAATTGCATCAGCTGTTTTCATTGCTATTCTTATCTTTCTATCTGTTAAGCTGTTTCAGACGAAAACTGAGCAATTATTATTAATTATTCTTATATTTTCTCGTTTGTGGCCACGATTTGCAGGTATACAATCAAACATGGAACAAATTGCAGCGAATCTTCCCGCTTTTAAAGATTTGCTGGAATTACAGGAAGAGTGTAAGAAAAGTATAGAATTGCAAGATATAGAGCAGGATTATGGTTGTATAAATCCTATGCAGATAGAACAATCTATTGAGTGTCAGAATATCTCTTTCCGTTACAATAAAGAAAATGCTGTGTACTCACTTAAAGATATTAATTTGCGTATTCCTGCAAATTGTATGACAGCTATCTCAGGGCGCTCCGGTGCTGGAAAGAGTACATTAATTGATATCATAATGGGACTTATGCAGCCGGAGAGCGGTCAGCTATTAATAGATAACAGACCGTTGATAAGTAAGGACTTATTATCATTGAGAAAATCTATTAGCTATGTTCCTCAAGATCCATTTCTATTCAATGCCAGTATAAGAGACAATTTGAGAATGGTTGAACCAAATGCAAGTGAGGAGCAACTTTGGGAAGCTTTGGAATTTTCTGCTTCCGCTGAGTTTGTTAGTAGGCTCTCGCAAGGATTGGATACAATGATTGGCGATAGGGGAGTCAAACTTTCAGGGGGGGAACGACAACGTCTTGTTCTGGCTAGAGCGATACTTCGGAAACCTTCTATTCTAGTATTAGATGAGGCAACAAGTGCGTTGGATGCTGAAAATGAAGCGAAAATACAAGAAGCATTGGAAAGATTGAAAGGAAGCATGACAATTATTGTCATTGCACACAGATTATCTACTATACGTAAAGCTGATCAAGTAATTGTAATGGATCAAGGACAAATTATTCAAAGTGGTAGTTTTACTCAATTAGCAAAAGATAGAAGTGGGTTGTTCAGTAGCCTACTTGGTCAACAGGCTAAGATAAACATTTAAATATGACCAGTTACAATTATTTTTTTGTAAGTTTAAGGAATACACTGCTTTTATTTCTTTCGGGCCGGTAACACAATTCGATTATTTATGATTTGAGGGATAATTGGTATTTGTGTACTGGTCCTTTTATGGAAATATGAGCTCAATTTAATTGTGTGGCCAGTAAAAAATTCGAAATACTTTTTATAATTATCGACATACCTTCTATATACATATATAAATATCCATGTTATGATTGAACACGGAACCTGATTTTATTTATACCATATAACAAAAAGCAGCGAGACCCCTTGTTTTTAGGACTAGGGGTCTTTTCTATTTTCATTTTAGATAATGAGGATTTTTCTATATAATTCTCTGTTAAGGATAACTAGATTTTATTTTGATGTATTGTTAAATAGATTTAAAAGAATTTATATGCAGTATTGATATTTCCGTAAAATGTAAATATACCTTTGTGATGATATTGTATAGAACTTTTATTAAAGGCTAATTCACAAAGATTTACTTTTTATAAAGCATAGTGTTCTGGATTGCGAATCTTAATTTCTTGATATGCTATTTAAGATAATATAAGAAAAATGAAGAAATTTGTAGAAATTTGTAGAAAATTAAGGCTATAATGGTAAAAAGCAGTAAATATTAAATTTTTCTTTCTTATTTTTGTCCTTTATAATGAGCTATGAATACGACACAAGAGGCAAATAATGTATATTGCCTCTCCCTAACTTTGATATACACCTTTTTTCCAACCTCCGTGTTAATTGCTATTATTTTGTTATACCGATTAGCGAAGGGAAAAGGGTGTATCTTTTTTGTATGAATAGTCCTAATAGATATTTTTGATAGAAAGCGTTTTTTGTTTTTCGTGACAAAAACAATACAGAATGAGATAATAAGGACAGTGTGTTGGTGGTATGACCAATTTGGTATATAAGGAGAGAATGATATGCTAGATATAGGGCAGATTAAAGAAATTATTCCACATCGTTATCCATTTCTACTAGTCGATCAAATTCTAGAAGTAGAAGAAGGAAAGCGTGCGGTTGGAATTAAAAATGTAACGGCAAATGAGGAATACTTTAATGGACACTTTCCAGATTATCCTGTGATGCCAGGTGTTCTAATTGTAGAAGCATTAGCGCAGGTGGGTGCTGTTGCGGTATTAAAAAAAGAGGAGAATCGTGGACGCCTCGCATTCTTCGCTGGTATTGATAACTGCCGCTTCAAGCGTCAAGTACGCCCGGGTGACCAACTTCGTTTAGAAGTGGAAATGACACGTGTACGTGGACCAATTGGAAAAGGGAAAGCAGTTGCAACTGTAAATGGTGAAATTGCTTGTGAAGCTGAGATTACATTCGCGCTTGGTGATAAAAAAGAATAGATATTCTTTGCTCTAGGAGATGAATGAATAGGACTATCCTCATTTGTCTCCTTTTCTAATGAACAAAGGGTGAGCTTATTTGTAACTTGAGCAATTAAAATTTTATTATTATACTATTAAGATGTTCAGTTTGTAATAGATGTATAATTAGAAATGAATTTTATAATTTAGGGTAGGGTGATTATTTTTGAAAAAGGTCAGAAAAGCGATTATTCCAGCTGCAGGTCTAGGTACACGATTCTTACCTGCAACAAAGGCGATGCCAAAAGAAATGCTACCGATTGTTGATAAACCAACGATTCAGTATATTGTCGAAGAGGCAATCGCATCTGGAATAGAAGATATTATTATTGTCACAGGAAAAGGGAAACGTGCGATTGAAGATCATTTCGATCATTCCTTTGAACTAGAAGAAAATTTGCTAGCAAAAGAGAAATTTGAGCTCCTTGCAAAAGTGCAAGAATCATCAAAAATTAACATACATTATATTCGTCAAAAAGAACCAAAAGGCCTAGGACATGCTGTTTGGTGTGCTCGTAAATTTATTGGTAACGAACCGTTTGCCGTTTTACTAGGCGATGATATCGTGCAAGCGGACAAGCCTTGTTTGCGTCAATTAATGGATGAGTATGATAAAACGAAAGCATCTGTAATTGGTGTTCAAACGGTACCAGAAAACGAAACGCATCGTTACGGTGTTATTGATCCGTTAGAACAAAAGGATCGCTGTTATCAAGTAAGAACATTTGTGGAGAAACCAGCACAAGGAACAGCACCATCAAATCTAGCAATTATGGGACGTTACATTTTAACACCAGAAATTTTTGAGCTACTAGAAGAACAACAAATTGGAGCAGGTGGCGAAATTCAATTAACCGATGCTATTCAACGATTAAATGAAACGCAGCGTGTATTTGCATATGACTTTGAAGGTAAACGCTATGACGTTGGGGAAAAGCTAGGATTTATTCAAACAACAATCGAAATGGCAATGCAACATAAAGAATTAAAAGAAGATCTTCTGAATTATATGCAGAAACTTGTAGAACATGAGTTTAGCGTTACGAAATAGAAGGAGAGTAAGAGAATTTGTCGACGAGATGAATTCTCTTTTTTGATAAATATTTGATTAGAAATTGTATAAGTATGATTTTTAAGGTGTATGAAAAAAGATGGGAAAATGCAAAAAATGTTGTAAATATCTTCCTTGAAAGGTATTGTAATCACAAATTGTATTTGTCAATTCTATAAATAATTTTCTCAAGTTTATTGCTATACTAATGTAAGTTATGTAATATATTAAATGGTTATCTAACACTAAACATAATTAGGACTAGGTAATAGTTTCTTATTGTCAGTTTAAAATCTGACATTTTCTTTGTTTATAAAGGATTTTATAACAAATTATTGAAAACTGGAGGAAGGCATGGAAGAAACAATAAGTTTGAAAGAACTATTTACTATTTTAAGAAAGCGTCTCGTTATGATCCTCGCCATTACGATTGGGGCAGCTGTTGTAAGCGCAATCGTAAGTTTCTACTTTATAACGCCAATTTACCAAACTTCAACGCAAATTCTTGTTAACCAAAAGAAACAGGATGAAAAAATCATTCAGTATAATGAAGTACAAACGAATGTACAATTAACTAATACATATAAGGTAATTGTTAAAAGCCCAGTTATTTTAGATCAAGTGAAAGAAAAGTTAAAACTAGATATGCCAACTGGGGCATTAAATAACAAAATTAATGTTGCAAATGAGAAAGATTCACAGGTGATTGCTCTTACAGTACAAGATAAAGATGCAAAATTAGCTCGTGATATCGCAAACACAACAGCGGAAGTATTCAAAAGTGAAATTGCGAAAATTATGAGTGTTGATAATGTAACAATCCTATCAAAAGCAGAAGTGGCGGAAGGACAATCTCCAATTAAGCCTAATAAAATGTTAAATGTAGCTATTGCATTTGTCGTTGGCTTAATGGCTTCTGTCGGACTTGCATTCTTACTAGAATATTTAGATAACACACTTAAAAAAGAAGAAGATATCGAAAAATTGCTAGATTTGCCAGTTATTGGAGTGATTTCTCATATAGAAGAAGACAATGTGAAAAGCAGCAGTCCATCAAGGACAAAGAGAGTAGGAGGGCATACAATTGGTTCTTAAGAAAAAAGCATCACGCGTACGTCGTCAGCTTATTGCATATGAACAACCGAAATCATCTGTTTCGGAACAATATCGAAATGTACGAACAAATATTGAATTTGCATCCGTTGATAGAAAAATTCGTTCTCTTATAGTTACATCCGCTAATTCAAGTGAAGGAAAGACAACAACAGCGGCTAACATTGCGATAGTCTTTGCGCAGCAAGGTAAAAAAGTATTACTCATTGATGCGGATTTACGTAAGCCTGCACTACATCAAATGTTACAAATTGAGAATGTTTTTGGCTTAACAAATGTATTAACACGTAGTAAAAAACTTGAGACATGTGTAGCAAATACACAAATTAGAAATTTAAACTTTCTGCCATGTGGGCCAATCCCACCAAACCCAGCCGAATTATTGGGGGCAAACTCGATGAAAGACTTACTTTCAGAAGCATATGGCATGTATGATCTCGTTATCTTTGATACATCACCGATTTTACCAGTTACTGATGCGCAAATTATGGCAAATCAATGTGATGCTTCTGTACTTGTAATTCGCAGCGGTGTAACAGAAAAAGATACGGCGATTAAAGCAAAACATGCACTTGATGGCGCAAAGGGTACATTACTTGGCGTTATTCTAAATGATAAGGAACAAACAGGATCTGAGTATTACTATTACGGTTCTAACTAAATAGATGAGAGGAAAGAGGAGACATCTCCTTTTCCTCTTATATTCACAATGTGAAGAGTAAATGAAGAATAGATAGAGAAGGGGTGTATGAGAATGATTGATTTACATTGTCATATTTTGCCTAAGCTAGATGATGGGGCACAATCAATCGAGGATAGTATTGCGATGGCAAAAGAGGCATGTAAAGAAGGCATCCATACAATCGTTGCTACTCCGCATCATCAAAATGGTGTGTATACCAATCCAGCAGAAAACATTCTTCATCAGGTAAAGCAGTTAAATGATAGATTGAAAGAAGAAGAGATTAATTTAACCATTTTACCTGGTCAAGAAATCAGGTTATACGGAGAATTGTTAGAAGACTACGAGTTGGGGAAAATCGTTACATTGAATCGTACGGATAAATACATATTAATTGAATTCCCAGCAAACCATGTCCCGCGCTATGCTGAAAAAATGTTATATGAACTACGTGTAAAAGGAATCACACCGATTATTGTGCATCCAGAGCGAAATACGGAAATCATTGAACGCCCTGAAGTGTTGTATAAGCTCGTAAATCAAGGCGCACTAACTCAAATTACTGCGGGGAGTGTAACAGGAAAGTTCGGAAAGAAAATTAAAAAGTTTTCATTACAACTCATTGAACATCATTTAACACATGTCATATCATCAGATGCTCATAACACAACAACGCGCTCTTTTCACTTACAATTGGCGTATGAAACAGTAGAAAAAACATTTGGGAGTTCTACACTTTACTACTTCAAAGAAAATACATATTCACTAATAAGTGGGGAAATGATTTACCGAGAAGAGCCAGAGAAAATACGACGTAAAAAAATATTAGGTCTTTTTTAAACAAGAAACATGTTGGTGATGCCTCCTGACCAATATCAACGGAGACACTCGGCTATGCTGTGGGTAGAGTAAGCTTTACCTTAGACACGTTCGTTGTCAAAAGCATGGTGTGAGGCCGGGTTAGATGCCCGTTATTATATTAATTTATTAGAAGTTCTAGCTATATCTTTTATGGATGCAGAAGATATGGCTAGAACTTTTATTACATACAAATTTAGGGGGCTATAAAAGTTGACACAAGTAAGAAAAGCGATTATTCCAGCCGCTGGACTGGGTACACGATTTTTACCAGCGACAAAAGCAATGCCGAAAGAAATGTTGCCAATCGTTGATAAACCGACGATTCAATACATTGTCGAAGAAGCAATTGTATCTGGAATTGAAGATATTATCATCGTAACGGGTAAAGGAAAGCGTGCGATTGAAGATCACTTTAATCACTCCTTTGAACTAGAACAAAATCTACTAGAAAAAGGGAAGTACGAAATGCTTGAAAAAGTACAAGCGTCTTCCAAAATTAACATTCACTACATAAGACAAAAAGAACCAAAGGGACTCGGACATGCTGTATGGTGCGCACGTAAATTCATTGGCAACGAACCGTTTGCTGTATTACTTGGTGATGACATTGTTCAAGCAGAAACACCGTGCTTACGTCAATTAATGAATCAATATGAAGCAACGAGATCATCAGTAATCGGTGTACAAACAGTGCCGGAAAATGAAACACACCGCTATGGCATTATTGATCCATTAGAACAAAAAGGACGCAGTTATCAGGTGAGCAGGTTTGTTGAAAAACCAGCACAAGGAACAGCACCATCAAACTTAGCGATTATGGGCCGTTACGTATTAACACCAGAAATTTTTATGTTCCTAGAAGACCAACAAACAGGTACGGGCGGAGAAATTCAGCTAACGGATGCGATTCAACGATTAAATGAAATTCAACGTGTATTTGCGTATGACTTTGAAGGTAAACATTATGACGTTGGGGAGAAATTAGGATTTATTCAGACGACGATTGAGATGGCGTTACATCATAATGAATTAAAAGAAAAATTACTAAATTATATGGATAAGATAATATATAAGGAATTAACAAAATAAGGGGGAGGAGAGTGATATGAAGACCAGTGAAAACGTAGCAATTAAGTATCAAGATACAAGTGCATTAACTGTTCAAGTTGATAAAAATCAATCTAAACTTTATTTAGGTATTAAATATTTGTTAGATTTTGTGACTTCTTTAATAGGATTGATAATAGTAGCACCTGTTATTTTGATATTTAGTTTGCTTATTGTACTAGAGTCTCCTGGATCCCCTTTTTATTCACAAGAAAGATTGGGATTATATGGTGCAAAATTTAGAGTTATTAAACTCCGTTCGATGAGGAGAGATGCAGAGAAGAATGGAGCGAAATGGGCTGAGAGGAACGATCCTCGTATTACCAAAATAGGCTTGCTTATTCGTAAAACACGTATTGATGAATTACCACAATTATTTAATATTTTAAAGGGTGATATGTCTCTTGTTGGCCCAAGACCGGAAAGACCTATGTTTACAGAGCAATTTGCAAGGGAGATTCCGGGTTTCAAAAATAGGTTGCAAGTAAAACCAGGTTTAACGGGATGGGCTCAGGTAAATGGAGGATATGAAATTACTGCAGAAGAAAAATTGAAATTGGATGTCTATTATATTAAGAATGCTAGTATTTTTTTAGACTTAAAAATAATTATAAAAACAATAAAAGTAGTATTAACTGGTGATGGGGCTAGGTAAAAAAGGAGGTAATATAATTGATAAGAATGTTTACTTCCGAATATGAAAGGATATTGAAGCTTTTTCTTATCTTATATTAATTATTTTAGTAGGCTTATTGTCTCAAAATATAATTTGGAGCGGTATATTTATATTACTATGTATTTTACCGATTATTGCATTTGTATTTTTAGAAATCCTTTTTATATTGGGTTTACTGCTTCCTTTGGAGTCTGTTTATATAATTCCTATAGGGGCAACTAAAGCTGTTAAAGTACTTGTTTTAATAGCCTTTATTTTCACTATACTTTATAAATATAGGAACGGTTGAAAACATAAAAAATATCAAAAATCTGGTTACAGTTATGTTATGTTGTTATTTTCTTTATTGGGTATGTTTAGTTCTTTACTAAGCGATTCTATATTTCAAAGTGTGTTAAAAGTATTTCAATATATACTAGTCTTTTTATGCTATTTTATTTTATTACAAATAAAATTTAATAAGCGAGAGATTAAAGAGATTTGTAATTACTTTATTTTAGGAATGGTTTTATCTTCCTTTATAGGTTTATTACAAAAATTCACCAATGTCCCTTGGGTATGGTCTCAATCTGTAATAAATTCTTCAACTGGTGTAGGACGAATTACAGCTTTTTTAATAATACTAATGGATATGGTGGGTACTTATGTGTTGGTTTAATAATATTATTAGGTAGTTTACTATTAGAAAAAATAAAATGAAAAGCGTTCTGTTTCAAATTTCTATTTTCTTCTACTCCTTGTAAACCTTATATTTACAGGTTCAGAAGGGTCTATAATTTCATTTGTAATATCTACATTTATTATATTGCTTTATAAAATCATAGATGTAAGAAAAGTATTCTTTATAGTATTACCAAGTATAATATTTATCCTGTTATTAAGTTTTAATATTATTAATAGTAATTTTTCACAATCATTAATTAACGTATTAGTAGAACAGGGAAGATGGATTTTATGGGAGGGTGCCATTAGGATTTTTATGGATACTCCATTTTATGGAATAGGGTTTTATCAATTTCCAGAGGTCTTAAAAGAGTATGGGGTATATTCCCAATACGGAGCAGCTTGGCCACATCCACATAATTTATTTTTAGATTTAATTGTTACAGTAGGGATACTAGGAAGTGTAATCTTTATAATGTTATTGGTTTGTATTATAAAACATGTACTAGTGATGAAAAAGAGTATTTGGGGTAATAATCATTTTAAATTGATTTCTTTAGCGATTATAGTAGGTGCTTTTATACATGATTTGATAGACGGTGGATTTTTATGGGGAACTAGTTCTTGTGCTACATTATTGTGGATAATAGTTGGGGTTGTTGAAGAGTAGATAAAAGGATGAAAGAAGGCTAGGAATGAAGTTAATGTCTACATCTATAGTTATGTTATTGATCTCTGTATTTAGTGCTGTATTGGGACTTTTGAGGGAGACTTTATTAGCTAAGTATTTTGGAATATCAAGAGAAATGGAAGTTTTTGTTATTGCTTCCTTTCTGCCACTTGTAGTTTTACCCGCAATTGGAAAGGCACTTACAACATCTTTTATACCCGTTTATTTAAACTTAAAAGAGGAATCCGAATCAAAGGCCTTAAAGTTCTATGAACAAGTTAAAAAGTGCATATTATTTTTAGGTATAATATCGATGGTTGTATTAGGTATTGGATCTATCGTATACGTATATGGAATAGGTGAATTTCAAAATTCAGGTATGGATGATCTACTGTTATATATGATATTAATACTATTACCTACAATATTAATGTTTAATATACATGGGATTGAAAGAGGGAGACATCAAGCAGAAAATAGTTATTTATTTCCCTCTATTTCTAATTTATTTATTAATGTATTTTTTATAGTATCTATTGTTCTTGGGGCCTATTTTAATGATATACGCTACTTATGTTATGGATTACTAGTAGCAAGTTTTTCACAAACGTACCTTCTATTAAAAACAAAGAAAAATAGTCTGCATATAGAAGTTGAAGGCAAATGGTGGAAATCAAAAGAAATTGAAAGTTTTTGGAGCTTTTTTTTTCCAGCTATTCTTTCTAGTATAGCACCAACAATACCGATGTTATTGGCAAGATTTTTAACGGGAAATTTTAGAGAAGGGGCTTTAGTTAGCTTGAACTATGCCTTTACAATAGCTAGTTTACCTATCTTATTGTTAGCGATGTCATCCTTTTCGATTTTATATACATTATTCAGTAAAAGCTTTGCATCTAAAAAGTTTAAAAAGGTTAGAATTCAACTTAATAATAGTATAAGTTTCCTAACAATAGCATTAATTCCCTCAACCGTTTTTGTTATCTATTTTAGTGAAGAAATAATAAGGGTTTTATTTGAACGTGGAGCCTTTGACGAGCGGGCAACGGTGCTAACAGCATCAGCTTTGAATATTTTTATATTGGGGCTATATCCGACGGCAATTCGTGAGTTATTATTTAGATTTTGTTTTGCTACATCCAATAAAAAAATCCCATTTATATCGAGCGTTATATTACTAATAACAAGTATAATGTTTACAGTATTCTTTTGTTTAGAATTTAGTCAATACGGTGTACCATGGGCTATTTTAGTAGCAAATATAATTACAGTAGTTTATATGTTTTCAAAGAATAAAGAATATATGAATTACAGTTTGATATGGATACTGATAAAAAGTTAGTATTTATTTTGATAATTTCTACAGTAAATATTTTGCTAGTTAAAAGTTTGATAGAGAATAGCTGGTTGTTAAAATCTGAACCAATAGTTGTCTTAATATGCTCAGCGTTTCTGTACTTCACTTTCTACATAGTTAGCCTTTATATATTTAAAAATAGAGAAATCATGTTAGTATTACAAACCCTCCGATCAAAAATTAAGAAGAACTAATATTTTAAGAAAAATCGATAATTAGTAGTAAGATGTAGATAATTTTACAGAGAAGGTGTTTCGGATTGGAAAATATATTACTTGAATATAAAAATGGTAGAATTAAAACAAATTTAAAGGTTGAGAATATAGAGAGATTTTTTATTTTTCCATCAAAGATATATAATCAACAATTATATACAACTTCTTCCGATAAACCTTTTAAGAACGAAGATATTCAATTCATTAATTATGATTTAAAAACAGAGAGTGATGATAAAAAATAGTTGGTATGGAGAATATCCTTTATTTTATTATTATGATAAGGTCATGGACCTAATATTCATTGATTATAATTTAATAGAGCTTGTAAAAACAATTCAAAAAATCACATTAAGTTAGAATTAGACCGAACTGCATTTTTTGAAGAATGTATAATAGATAATCCGTTAAGAGATCGAACTTTATTTAAGAATGTATATAAATGCATGGCTGGTGAAGAAATTTATTTTGACTTGAAAAAATTTGAAGTTAGGAAAGAAAGAGTATTCAAATTGCAGTTTAATAGCAATAACTCTGAAAAAAATGAAGAGTCATACTTAAGGGATGCAAAAGATATATTAAGAAGTTTATTAGATAAATATGAAGAGGAACTATTGCATTGTCAAGAGGAAGATATCTTAATACCCTTAAGCGGAGGATATGATTCAAGACTGCTAGTTAGTCTTGCTAAAAGAAAAGGATTCAGTTTTAATAGCTTAGTGTTTGGACCGAGTCATTCTAATGAGATAACGGTAGCAAAAAAAGTAGCTAGTGCGTTGAAATTAAATTTAAGTTTTGGGGAGCTTCTTAATAGTTATTATAAAAAATATGGAAAGGAAGTTGTTGAATTAACAGGTGGACTAAGTAGTCCTATGCATTGTCATTTACATTCCATAATGCAAGAAAAACAAATTCTACCTAAATATATTATTCATGGATTTTTAGGTGGAGAGTTTGCTGGCGCAAATCAAACCAAAATTGCAAAAAACTTTTCTATGACAAAAGAAGAGGCCGTAGAAGATGTAATAAACAGAAGATTTAAAGGTCATACACTTTGGACTCAGATTGGTACAAAAGAAAAAGAAGAAATAATTAATGACGTGGAAAAAATTGCTGAAGATTGTTGTCAGGTCAATTTTCCTTGCCATTTAGATGAATATATTAGAAATGTAGATAGACAAAATTCTTTGATAGCTAATATTTTTGCCCCATTAGAGAGAAGCTCTAAAATAATTAGACCATTCGCGTCTAAGGATTATGCAAAATTCTTTAATGGATTACCATATGAATTAAGAGAAAATAGATATCTCTATAAAAAGGCCGCATTAAGTTTATTTCCTAAAGCTTTTGATATTCCTGATCAGAAACTCCCTTCGAATGTGCCGATACCGAAAAAACTTCAGCCTGAGGCCAGAAAACTCTTTTTAGGTGCCTTTGTTTTAAGTTACTTAGTATCTAAAGGGAAAATACAAATAGGAAAATCTATGGTATATGAGAAGCATCATGAGCTACTAGATAATGAACTAAAAGATGTTTTAAATAAATCTATAGAATTTTCGACAGACTATACAGGAATAGATTTTTATAAATATGCCAAACCTTCTTATGTTCGTTTTAAAGAGACGTTGGTACCTTTTCGATTAATTACATTATATTATTTACAGGATTATTTTAGATCTTAAAATACATTTATAGAGTATAGCGTTAAGAATATTGGATATATTGATGAATTTATTAAAGGAGAATTTATATGGAGAATAATAGAGGTGAAATAGCTGGTAATTCACTGGTATCAATAATTATTCCTACTTATAATGCAGAAAAATTTATATTACATACAATTAATTCTGTAAGAGCACAAACATATAAAATATGGGAAATAATTATAATTGACGATTGTTCTTCTGATAGTACAATTAGAATAGTTGAAGAACAAGAAAAACTTGATAAAAGAATTAGAATAATAAAACTAGAAAGAAATAGTGGGGCTGCAATTGCTAGAAATACTGGCATTAACCATGCAAAAGGAAAATATATAGCTTTTCTAGACAGTGATGATCTATGGTTACCAGAAAAACTAGAAAAGCAATTAGCTTTTATGCAGAATAATGATATAGCTTTTTCATTTACGAGTTATCAAATTATGGATCAAGATGGTATTCTTACGGATAAGGTAGTACATGTGCCGGAAAAAATTGATTATAATGGATTATTAAAAAATACAATAATAGGTTGCCTAACAGTCATGCTTGATATTGAAAAATTAGGGAAGGTACAAATGCCTAATATTAGAACACGTCAGGATACTGCAACATGGTTGAAGATATTAAAGCAAGGACATTATGCATATGGATTAGATGAAATTTTGTCTAAATATCGGAAAGTAGAAAACTCTATTTCTAGCAAAAAATTTAAAATGGCTAAAATGAATTGGAAATTATATAGGGAGATAGAGGGATTAAGTGTTCCTAAATCTGCATGGTGCTTTGTAAACTATGCACTGAATGGTGCCATTAAGCACTTTGTTAAATAAGTTTTAAGAAGGTCTTTTATTTATTATAAAAGACCTTTTTTTATTACTGATAACTTAGGAGGATATAAGATGAATATAGCTATTTTTGGTACAGGTTATGTAGGATTAGTAACAGGAGTATGTTTATCAGATATTGGACATCGTGTAACATGTATCGATATTGATGAAAATAAAGTTATAAAAATGAAACAAGGTATTTCACCAATATACGAACCTGGCTTAGATGAATTAATGATTAAGAATATTAAAGAAGATCGACTTTTATTTACAACAAATTGTAAGTTAAGAATTGCAGAAGCAGATGTTATCTATATTGCAGTAGGTACACCGCAAAAGGAAGATGGTTCAGCTAATTTACAATATATAGAGCAAGTAGCACTAGATATTGCTCATAATCTTACAAAAGATGCAATTGTAGTAATTAAAAGTACAGTACCAGTAGGTACAAACGATTATGTGAAAAATTTAATTCACGAAAATCTAAAAGCTGACGTAAAGGTTAGTATGGTATCAAATCCAGAATTTTTAAGAGAAGGTTCAGCAATTTATGATAGTTTTTATGGTGATCGAATTGTTATTGGAGCTGACGATGCAAAGACAGCAGATATTATGGCAGAATTAAATAAGCCTTTTAATGTTCCAGTTTTTAAAACCACAATTAGAAGTTCGGAAATGATTAAATATGCGTCCAATGCTTTTTTAGCTACAAAGATTAGTTTTATTAATGAAATTGCTAATATTTGTGAAAAAATAGGCGCGGATGTAGAACAGGTAGCAAATGGTATGGGGTTAGATAAACGTATTGGTACACAATTTTTAAAAGCAGGTATTGGGTATGGAGGTTCTTGCTTCCCAAAAGATACTAATGCTTTGATACAAATTGCAGGTAATGTAGAGCACGACTTCGTTTTGTTAAAATCCGTTATTAATGTTAATAATGACCAACAGGCTTCTCTTGTAGAAAAAGTAAAAAACGTACTAGGGCAGATGAATGGTAAGCGTGTTGCAATGCTTGGATTAGCATTCAAACCAAATACAGATGATATGCGAGAAGCCGCATCTATTGTTATTGCTAGGGAGTTGGTACAATTAGGTACCCAAGTTGTAGCTTATGATCCAATTGCTACTGAAAATGCTAAAAAGTTATTGCCAAGTGAAGTGGAATATGTTAATTCAGTTGAAGAAGCCGTTGAAAAAGCTGATGCAACCCTAATTGTCACAGAATGGGAGGATATAAAAACATTTCCACTTGAGAAATATATTGAGTTAATGAAAGAACCAATTATTTTTGATGGGCGTAATTGTCACGGTTTAGAACATGTTCAGAAATTTTCTGTAGACTATTATTCTGTGGGACGGCCACCAGTTATTCGTGAGAAAATTCTTTTGTAATAGAAGTTACTCTAAATTAGGTAGGATAATCAATTGTAAAAAGCATCTTGTCTTGGAGAAAAAGGAATTTTCAGGAACCCAATTACTCCTAGTAGTAGTTGGGTTTGTTTATATTTTATACATATATTTTTTATTATATAATAATAGGTACATTATATGAAAAATACTTATTATAAATATAATAAGATAAATAGTATTATTAGTATATGGGTGTTAAAAGGGGAGTATAGGGGCTAATCAATGTAATACTAGCAAAGAAAATATGAGGAGGTTATAATATCATGAAAATACTTGTAACAGGCGGAGCAGGATATATTGGTAGTCATACATGTGTAGAATTGTTAAATAAAGGTTATGAAATCGTAGTCGTTGATAACCTTTCTAATAGTTCAGTAGAATCGTTAAATCGAGTAAGAGAAATAACGGGAAAACAATTTAATTTCTATAAAGAAGACCTTTTGAACCGCGAAGCAATTGATACGATTTTTAAAGAGAATGCAATTGAAGCCGTAATTCATTTCGCAGGTTTCAAAGCGGTGGGTGAGTCAGTAGCTATCCCGCTTAAGTATTATCACAACAACATTACAAGTACATTGGTATTATGCGATGTTATGCAGAAACATAATGTGAAGAAAATGATCTTTAGCTCGTCAGCAACGGTGTATGGTATTCCTGAGACATCACCAATTACAGAAGAATTTCCTTTAAATGCAACAAACCCGTACGGTCAAACAAAGTTGATGATCGAACAAATTATGCGTGACGTAGCTGTAGCTGATTCAGAGTGGAGCATTGCATTACTTCGTTACTTCAATCCATTTGGTGCACATGAAAGTGGACGTATTGGAGAAGATCCAAATGGAATTCCGAACAACTTAATGCCATATGTAACGCAAGTAGCAGTTGGTAAGTTAAAAGAACTAAGTGTATTTGGAAACGATTATCCAACAAAAGATGGTACAGGTGTCCGTGATTATATTCACGTTGTTGATCTTGCGAATGGACATGTGAGGGCTCTTGAAAAAGTACTACATACAACAGGAGTGGATGCGTATAATCTTGGTACAGGTACTGGTTATAGTGTGCTAGAGATGGTACAAGCATTTGAGAAAGTTTCAGGAAAGGCAGTTCCATATAAAATTACAGAGCGCAGACCTGGGGACGTTGCTGTATGTTTTGCAGATGCATCTAAAGCAAAACGTGAGCTAGGATGGGAAGCAAAGCGTGGGCTTGAAGAAATGTGTGCGGACTCATGGAAATGGCAGTCGAATAATAAGAATGGCTACCAAGAAGTAGAATGTATGAAATGAATATGATTTTGTAAATGCTTTCTCTATGATTTACTAGACATATAATCAATTGTTTTGAAGTGGTAATGTAAAAAGCCTCGTCTTATTCTATGTTAGATAAGACGAGGCTTTTTTGTGTATAGGTAAGGGATCTAATGAGAAAATATATATGTATGAACTTATAGAATAATTTGGATATAGAAACTAATCCCATGTATAATGAGTGTGGTACTTTATTCCTGAAAAATCTATAAAGCTAATTCAAGAAAGAAGGTTACATAATGAAGAAGGTTCTGTTTTGGATACTTGGTATTATTGTTGTTCTTCTACTGGCAGGAGGCGGTTATGCGTACTATATGTACTCATCTGTTACGGGTACAATAAATAAGGTACATACGCCACTTGAGCGAGATCATTCGACGAAACGACCTACAGATGTTAAGGTTAGTAATAAACAACCCGTTTCTATCTTATTGTTAGGGGCAGATGAGCGCGGGGGAGATAAAGGGCGTTCGGATTCGATTATGTTGTTAACGTTAAATCCGAAGGAAGGTTCCATGAAGATGGTAAGTATTCCTCGTGATACGTATACGGAGATTGTTGGTAAGGGAAAGAAAGATAAAATTAATCATGCGTATGCATTTGGCGGAATTGATATGTCTGTGAATACGGTGGAGAATTTTTTAGATGTACCGGTTGATTATTATATTGAAGTAAATATGGAAGGCTTTAAGGATATTGTTGACGCTGTTGGCGGAGTTGATGTGTATAATGATTTAGCATTTACACTTGAAGGCATGTCATTTGAGAAAGGGAATATTCACTTAAATGGCGAGCAGGCTCTTAAGTATACACGTATGCGTAAACAAGATGCACGTGGTGATTTCGGTCGTCAAATGCGTCAGCGTCAGGTGCTTGAAGCTGTTATTAGTAAAGGTGCAAACATCTCTTCCATTACAAAAATGGGTAGTATGTTAGACGCGGTTGGGAAAAACGTGAAAACAAATTTAACCCAAGATCAAATGTGGGATCTGCAAAGCAACTATAAAGCTGCGATGAATAAGAAAGAGGACATTCAAATTCCTGGCGATGGCCATAAACAAGATGGTATTTGGTACTATTTCGTACCAGAGAAAGATCGTCAAGACTTGTCTAATAAATTAAAAGCTCATTTAGAGTTAACAAAATAGTAGTTGAGTATAAGGAATAAGCCTAATGATCCTGTAATGGGACAGTAGGCTTTTTTTGATGTTTCATATATAAGCTGCTAAGAACAGCAAAAGGTGATCTGAACTCGTTATCTCCTTCTGTTTTGCCTTGGCATGGGGCAGGAAAAGAGTCTGACTGCTTCTATGTCTCTCCCACCTAAAAAGAAGGGTTTATGTCGGTTTTTCAATTTGTATTTATATAGTAAATAATAGGCGCTACGTATCCTTTACGTAGCGCCTTATTTTTGTCCAAATCTTATACGTGTTGCTTTGTCACTTTTAAATTTTGCATATGAGCTTTTTGTTTGCTTTCTTCTGGTATTTGCATGTAGTCTCCATACATTCCTGATAAGTAGCTGTCTGCATTGTTTGGAACAGGGAACATGTGTCCATCGAAAATGCCCTCTTTTAACGGGAAGATTTCACTAAGCTCAAAGTTATGCCATCTGTAATAGCCAGTTTCCAGTCCATACGTTACCGCGTCTGTTTTTTTACGGCCTTTTGCATATAATTTAAAGAATTTTGATTTGTTTAGTAGTCTTCTTGCTATATCTGCAGGGCCATTGATTTGCGAAGGATAATTGATTGCGGCAAGTTTGCGTACAATTTTTTCTAACGCCGTTGCTGATTCAGGAACGTAGTCAAATGGGAAAATATCAATTGATATTCCTTTTCTGTGTGTACCATCGCTTTCTTCCCATTCAAAGTCATCTAAGTAGAGAATTTTTGTCCAGTTATGTTTGCCGTGTGTGTTTACTTTTTCTGTTTCTAGTTTATATGGCTTTGGTAAATGGTTTGGAATAATGCGCAAAAATTTCTCGTAGTCTTCTCTTAGCATAGCAAGATCTGCATCGTCATCCCAAGGGATAAATCCTTTATGTCTAACAGACCCTAGTAAAGTACCGTCTGTAATCCAAAATTTAATATCATGTTCTTTACAAATCTTATGAATCGCTATGAGCATATGCAGCATTACTTTTTGAGCTTGTTCTAAGGGTGTTAAATGTCTTGGATTCAAAATAAATTCCTCCATTGTTCTAATCAATACAACAAATTTTAACGTTTTAGATTGCATGGAAAGAGATTGCAATCATAAATTTAAGTATACATCAGTGATAAATTGGCACGCAACTACGGTACTTTTATATATTGTCTCTTATCCTTTTATTGATGCTGTTTTTTTAAAATATGATTTATAATGGATGCTCTTTACAAAGTACACATTAAGTTTACAAAATATTTACGTTAGCGCCTATAAGTGATAAAATAACGACATGTTCAAAAAATGAACGGATGAATTGAGTTATGGAGGGGAGCTCTATGCAACAAGTATTAAATATATTAGAGGTTATCAATCAAAATCCACAGATGAACCAGAAAAAGATTGCGGAGCACTGCAATATATCTGTTGGTAAAGTGAATTATATTATGAATGATTTAACGAAGAATCAATATATCTATAGCGAAAAGTCAGGAAAATACATGAATTATTATTTGTATAAGAAAGGCTTTGAATATATGAGGCAGGAACTAGCAGCTTATCAAGGAAAGAAGCTTAGAGTTCATCGCAAAGAGAGTAAGAAAGTGACGCAAGCTGTTGTTCTTGCGGCTGGGAAGCGTCAGGAGTTTGGGAAGCCGTCTGGTTTGTTAACGGTTGGAGAAAAGCTTTTGTTAGATCGTAGTTTAGAAATTCTTAAAAATAATGGGATTGAAAAGATCGTCGTAGTTGTTGGTTACAAGAAGGAGCAGTTTGAAGGTTGGACAGGGCGTCATAATGTGCACTTTGTCGAAAATCCAAAATATAAGTGGACGGGATCAATGGCATCGCTAGCAGCGGTTCAGGAGCATATTACAGATGATTTCTTATTAATTGAAGATGATATTTTAATAGAAGAGAAGGCACTTGTACAAGTGTTACAACATCCAGAACCGGACTGTGTATTAATTACAAATGAGAGCGGGTCTGGTGATGAAGCGTTTGTTGAGATTCAAGATGGCTATCTTTATAAAATTTCAAAAGACATTCATCAGTTAAATCGTATTGATGGTGAGATGGTTGGGATTTCTAAAATTTCGTATGACGTGTTCATGAATATGTTAGCGACATTCCGCCATAATCAAAATCCATATGTGAACTATGAATATTTACTTCTCGATGCTGCAAGGTTGTACGATGTTGGCTATGCAAAGTTAGCAGATGTTGTATGGGCAGAGATTGATACACCAAAGCAATATGAAGTGGTGAAAAATAAAATCTATCCTCGCTTAGTGAAAAAAGAAGCGGAGTTTAAAGAACGACAAATTAAAAAATATGTTTCAGAAGCACTTTCTATTTCAAAAGATGAAATTACAGACATTCAGCCATTTGGTGGCATGACGAATACGAATTTCAAAGTAAGTGTTGGGACATCAGAATATGTGCTACGTATTCCAGGAAGCGGTACGGAAGAGATGATTAGCCGCCGTGATGAAATGGAAACGGCTAATTTAGCAAGTGAGTTAGGAATTGATGCTGAACTTTTATACTTTAATGAAGAAACAGGTGTGAAATTAGCAGAGTTAATTCCAAATGCAGAAACATTAAATCCGAAAACGGCAAAACGTAGCGACAATATGAAGTTAACCGCAAATATATTAAAGGAATTACACAGTTCGGGTGCTAAGATGAATAATACCTTCAATGTGTTTGAAAAAATAGAGCATTATGAAGGGCTATTAAAGAAGGTAAACGGTTCTAACTTTGATGATTATGCAGAAGTGAAGAACAAAGTAATGCGATTAAAGGATATATATGAGGTAATGGATGTTATGCTTACGCCTTGTCATAATGATACGGTTCCTGAAAACTTTGTTAAGAGTGGAGAAGACAAAATATATTTAATCGACTGGGAATATGGCGGCATGAATGATCCGATGTGGGACATTGCAGCACATAGTTTAGAGTGCGATTTTTCTTCAGAAGAGGAAGAGTTATTCTTATCTTATTACTTTAACGAGGAAGCAGGCGAGTCTTATCAGAGAAGAATATTAATGAATAAGATTTTCCAGGATTTCTTATGGAGTATTTGGACAAAGATTAAAGAACAGGCAGGAAGCGATTTTGGAACATATGGAATAGATCGTTACAATCGTGCGAAGGGAAATTTACAGCTCTTCTTAGAGTTATAATGGGGGATATACGATGAGAAAAGTGCAAAGTAAAGGCATATTTTATGGGATCTTTTCTGGTTTTGCTTGGGCTGTAGATACGGTATTGATTGGAATTATCTTATCTTCACAACTTATGTTAGCAACAGAACAGGTTGTGTTTCTTGCTCCTTTAGTTAGTACGTTTTTACACGACTTTATGTCAACGTTATGGATGATGCTTTATATGGCGATCAAGGGTCAATTGAAAACGGCCCTTTCTAAGCTGAAAACGAGAAGTGGACGGTTTGTTATGTTAGGGGCACTTATGGGTGGACCGATTGGGATGACGTTTTATGTATTAGCTGTAAAGTATATCGGGGCTTCTTATACAGCGGCGATTTCAGCAGTATATCCAGCAGTTGGTGCGTTTTTTGCATTTGTGTTTTTGAAAGATCGTCTTCGTTCATGGAATTGGCTTGGACTTGTCATTAGTATTACATTTATTATTGTACTTGGATTTACAGGCGATGGTTTTGCAACAGAAAATTATATGTTAGGATTTATTTTCGTCCTGATTTGTATCGTTGGCTGGGGCCTAGAATGTGTTATCTGTGCGTACGGTATGAAAGATGAAGAAGTATCTCCAGAAGAGGCACTCCAAATTCGTCAGCTTGTTTCAGCAACAACATATGGACTTGTTATTTTACCTTCAGTTGGAGGGCATTTCTTAACGAGAGAAGTTGTGATGAGCAGCGAGTTTATTTTAATCATCGTGGTTGCATTAGTTGGAACAGCTTCCTATGTGTTCTACTATAAGGCAATTCATGAAATTGGACCGACAAAAGCGATGGCACTTAACATTACGTATTCTGCATGGGCGGTTGTCATTTCGATGTTAGCATTAGGATCACCGTTTTCATGGAAGTTAATTATTTGTTGTATTGCGATTCTTGTAGGAGCTATATTAACAGTTGCAGATATAACTGAATTTACAAAAGCGAAAAAATATAGAGGTGAAGTAACATGAGAGCGATTTTATTAGCGGCGGGTATGGGAACTCGTTTACGTCCATTAACGTTAACGACTCCAAAATCATTAGTAGAGGTAAATGGCAAGCCGATGCTAGAGCGTCAAATTGAATACTTACAAGAAATTGGCGCCCAAGAAATTATTGTCGTAACAGGCTATTTAGCAGAGAAATTCGATTATCTTGTTGATAAGTATAATGTGAAGCTTGTGCACAATGACAAATATAATGTGTACAACAACATTTATACGATGTATTTAGTTCGTGAATATTTACAAGATGCATATGTAATGGATGCGGATGTTTATTTACACCGTAATATTTTTATTGAGAAGCCAGAATCATCCCTATACTTTAGTGCGAAGAAAGAAGATTTCCGTAATGAATGGATCATTAAGCATGACGAAAATCGTAAAGTATATGATATTGAAATTGGTGATGGTAACGATGACTACATCTTATGTGGTATTTCATACTGGTCAAAAGAAGATGGCATCCATATTGTGAAGAAACTAGAAGAGGTAGTAAATCAAGAAGATTTCAGTGAACTGTACTGGGACAATATTGTAAAAGACAACATTCAAGATTTAAATGTTCATTTGTACAAAATCGGTAGTAATGATAGTTTTGAAATTGATTCTGTCCTGGACTTGAAGAAAGTAGAAGAAAAACTAGCTGTTTTAGCGAAATAATCATTGTTGATGGTTTTATGAAATAATTGGAATTTCCCTTGCTATATAAAATAAAAGTAGATAAGCTTGTTTTATAGGTTAAAAAGTACTATAAAATAATTTATTAAAAGTTGGGTGGAAAATATGGGTTCTATTTTAGTGTGTGGCGGAGCTGGTTATATTGGTTCTCATGCTGTAAAAAAGTTAGTTGATGAAGGACAATCTGTAATTGTAGTTGATAATTTACAAACAGGTCATGAAGATGCCATCGCAGAAGGCGTGAAATTCTATAAAGGTGATCTTCGCGATAAAAGTTTCTTAAGAAATGTTTTTAAACAAGAAACAATTGATGCAGTTATGCATTTTGCAGCGGATTCTTTAGTTGGTGTAAGTATGGAAAAACCGCTTCAATACTATAATAACAACGTATACGGTGCGCTATGCTTACTAGAGGTAATGGATGAGTTTAAAATTGATAAATTTATCTTCTCATCAACTGCCGCAACATATGGAGATGTAGATGTTGAGTTAATTTCAGAAGAAACACCAACAAATCCTACGAACACATATGGAGAAACAAAATTAGCGATTGAAAAAATGTTGCATTGGTATAGCCAAGCTTCTAATTTAAAATATAAGATCTTCAGATACTTTAACGTAGCTGGTGCAACGCCAAGCGGTATTATTGGTGAAGACCATCGCCCTGAAACACATTTAATTCCGCTTGTACTGCAAGTTGCTTTAGGACAACGTGAGAAAATCATGATGTTTGGTGATGATTATAATACGCCAGATGGTACATGTATTCGTGATTATATCCATGTTGATGATTTAGTAGCGGCTCATTTCCTTGGACTGAAAGATTTACAAAATGGCGGAGACAGTGACTTTTATAACTTAGGAAATGGTAACGGATTTAGTGTAAAAGAAATTGTTGAGGCAGTTCGTGAAGTAACAAATCATGAAATCCCAGCGGAAGTTGCGCCAAGAAGAGCTGGAGATCCAGCGCGCCTTGTTGCATCTTCGCAAAAGGCAAAAGAAAAGTTAGGCTGGAGCCCGCAATATACAGACGTGAAAACAATTATTGAACATGCGTGGAATTGGCATCAAAGCAAGCCACAAGGATATGATAAGTAAAAATGATTAATAAAAGAGAGTGTATTGTCGTTCAACATATGTTCGATGATACACTCTCTTTTTGTATAAGATATTTGCTATACTAAAATGTACTGCGAAAGGAGGGTAATCATGAAAATACTTGTAGTCGATGATGAATCGAGCATTCGAAATTTAATTCGTATGCAGCTAGAGATGGAAGGATATGAAGTTCTTACTGCAGCTGATGGAAATGAAGCTTTGCGAAGATGGGACGAGGAGCCGGATGTATTGATTTTGGATGTGATGCTTCCGGATACAGATGGTTATGAGCTGCTTCGGTTGTTCAGAGAGAAGGACCGGGATATTCCAGTACTTATGTTAACAGCGAAGAGTCAAATGAATGATAAGTTACTTGGGCTTCAGCTTGGCGCGGATGATTATGTGACGAAGCCGTTCAATCATGCAGAGCTGATTCTGCGGGTGAAGAATATGGTACGGCGTGTAATGAAGCAGGGGATACCTAAGGATGATAAGACCATTCGGGCTGGTGATCTCGTCATTTATCCGAAAGAGCGGAAAGTGCATGTGAATGGAGAAGAGATTGATTTAACGTACCGTGAGTTTAATTTATGCCAGTTGTTTGCTTCACATCCGCAGCGCGTGTTTATGCGTGATGAGCTATTAGAGAAAGTATGGGGTTTTGAGTACACGGGAAATACGAGAGCGGTTGATATTATGGTGCAGCGCCTTCGGAAGAAGCTTGGAGCAAGCGGTGAAAGTATTAAGACGATTTATGGCGTTGGGTATAAGTTAGAGTGTTAAAAGGTGATAAGATGTCGTTAAAACGAAATATGGTACTTGGTATAGTAGGGTTATTGATTCCGATTTTGTTTCTTCTTTATACGGTGATTTATATTTCACTAGAAAAGAATATGTATCATAATGCGGCAAGTTCTTTAGAAAAGTTAAGTGTAGAAGCGCAAATTTATACGATGAACTATATAGAGAAGGAAGCGGATATGGAGACACTCGGACCGAACTCGCTGCTCATTGCTTCTTATTTAGCAAAGCGGATGGACATTCGTGTGCAGATGATTGGGAAGAATGGTGATATCGTTGCTGATACAGAAAAAGGAGCCTTGCTTCATAAGAATGTAGATATTGACCAGTCGTTACGAGGGAAGAAGGCATATGTGTTTGAAAATGGTGATCCAGCACCACTTCTTTTATTTTCGAGTCCAGTTTATTATGGAAGCGATGTCATCGGGGCCATTCGATTTATTAATGAATTGCAAGATGAGAAAGAAGTTTTAACGAATGTAAGCTGGACATTCCTCATTACATCGATTTGTTTAGTAGCTGGCGGGATTTTCTTTGCGATTCGTTTAGCGAAATCTCTTCATAAGCCGATTGATCAGTTAAGACAAATGGCAAAACGGCTCGCAAATGGAGATTATAAAAGTAAAATTGAGCTAAATGAGTATGTAGAAATTGCCCAGTTATCAGCGTCTTTCAATGCGATGGCTGATGCGATTGAACTGCATATAACGCAGCTAAAGGAAGAGAAAGAGAAGCAACAGGATTTCTTAGACCGAATTACACATGAGCTAAAAACGCCGCTTACTGCGATTATTGGATATGTAGATTTAATTCCGAAACTGCAATCTACGCGGGATGTAGAGGAAAGTCTTCGTTATGTTTCAATTGAAAGTCATCGTCTATTATCACTCGTTGAGGAATTGTTACAATCTTCGAAGTATGGAACGAGTACGTTTGAAGTCTCTCCAACGATTGTGGATATAAAGAAAATTGTGGAAGAAGTAATTTCGATTGTGAAGCCTCGTCTTCAGCAATATGAGATAGAAGTTATAAATGAATTAACGGAGGTACGTGTTGTTGCTGATTTTGATAAGACGAAGCAGATTTTCTTAAATGTGTTTGATAATACGATTAAATATAGTGATGCTACACAATTGAGGATGAATGTCGCCAAAAATGAAGAGGAAGCGAAAGTTCTCATCCATGATGATGGGATTGGTATAGATGAAGCGATACTTGCAGAATGGAATCGTTCTCCGGAAGGAAAAGTACTCTCTTCTAGTTATGGAAATGGATATGGTTTGTTCATTTGCCAGGAGATTATGAACAAGCAAGGCGGAAGCATGCGAATTGAAAGTAGTGAGGAAATGGGGACGATGGTCGTTATCACATTTTTGCTACCAAGACGCATGGAAGATATAAAAAACTTGAAAGCGGTTAAATGATACATTTATGAAACAATTATGCGGTATTTTCGAAACAACGTTTTTTTATTGTGGAGGTAGGCAGAAATGAAAAGGCTATCATTTCAAATTCTTTTGTTTGTCTTTTGTACGATTGCTGCTCTTATATTGTTTTATGTTATAGAGAAGCAATTGTATAACCGTGTTACAACCTTGGATGACAAGCAGGCCGTTTTAGAAAGAGCAAGTGAATCTCTTCCTACTGAAGTGAGAGTAAGACATGAAAAGTGGGGAGAAGTAGTCGTAACAGATGAGGTTCGTCTACATGCGATTGTTTCATTCTTTGATAAGATTCGAATGAAGCAAACAGAAGCGAAGATCCAAGAACAAGTATTTACTGGAGAAGTAACGTACTTGAATGGACATAGGCGTACTTTTGCAGTAGGTGACTTGTTCCAGTACGGTGCAAACGTATACGGAAAGAAGGATACAAATCCAATGATTTCCGCATTTCAAACGTATTTGCTGAGCCTGTATTATACGCCGGAGTCTATTAGCAATTTCTTTGCGGAGGCGAAGGAGGTCATAGTGCGGCAAGGCGATGTAGTGCGTACTACGAATCTTGCACCAATACTTGATTCTATTCGGCAAGCGAAGCAAATTACAGACTACGGAGAAATTCAGAAATTGCTGCAATTGCAGAAGGACCCAATCACTTATATTACCGCTTATCAAAATGGTAAGCATGTGAAGAATGAACGCGAAGATATTTTAACGATTTCTGTATATCCTTCTTACTTTGTCGTTCAATATCTTGGTGATAATAACGGGAACGTGATGTATATGAAAGGCTCCCTAGCAGGTCTATTTGTAAAGGAGAATGTTTCATGAGAAAGATAGCCTTTTTCTTCTTTTTGCTAGTAATTGGAGGAGCGATGTCTAGTTGCTCTCGAGATACTACCTCTATCAAATATAGTAAAAATGGTCTTCCAAATTTAAAAGATCGTCATCTTGTTGCGTACGTAGCAGCGCGTGAAGAAGTCGGTGAAGCACTTCTATCATCGTTTTGTAAACCGCGCGGGTGCACGTATGAATTTATTCGCCTCTCTACAGAAGAGCTTCTTAGAAGAGTGGAAGAAGAAGCGGGAAATCCGAAGGCAGATATTATCATCGGCGGTACATTGGATGCGCATCAAACGATGAAGCAAAAAAATCTATCTATTCCTGTTATAAGTCAGCATGCAAGTAGCATTTCAAAAGCCGTTAAAGATCAGGATGGCTTTTGGTATGGCTATGAAGTAGAGCAGCTTGCCATCGCGATTAATAAAGAGCGATGGAATGAGGAAATAGCGCCGCTAGGACTTTCCTATCCAACAGGGTGGAAGGACTTATTACATCCAGCATATGCCGGGGAAATTGTCATGCCTGATCCCAATGTTTCAGGGACAGCATATACGTTTTTCGAGTCGCTTATTGATATGTTTGGCGAAGAAGAGGCCAAAGGTTATGTAAAGAGCCTTGCTAGGCAAGTGGCAGAAGTAACGGTGAATGGCTATATGCCTGTAGAGTATGTAGCGAGCGGTGAATATATGATCGGGATTAATTTTATGGGAGATCAACGCATGCTTCAAAAACAAGGCTTTCCGATTTTGAGTAAAGTGCCTGAGCAAACAGGGTTATCTGTCAATGCGATTTCGAAACTAAAACATGCACCGAGTGGTATTATAGCGGATTTATTCATTGATTATTGTTTATCAGAAGAAGCGGGGCATATTTTAGAAAAAGTTTCGTTTGGCGTGCCAACGATGCTTGCGAAGAATCAGAAAGAAATAGAAGGTCAGCCTGTTAGAAGAACGAACAAAAATGCAATCGATAGTGGAGTAATTGAGATATGGAATAGACAATGTCTCTCTCTAAAGTGAGAAAAGGAGAAGAGATACTATGTTTAATTGGCTTAAGGCACCGCCAGCAATCGAGCGATTACCGAAGCACATGATTGATAAGTTATATATGATTTTGCGTATTCGTGTGTTAGTAGGTATTTCAGTTGGATATGCAGCGTATTATTTAGTGCGCAGTAACTTTACTTTATCAAGTACGTATTTAATGAAAGACTATGGATTTAGTACAGCGGAAATCGGATTACTAGGATCAGTAACTGCAATTATTTATGGGTTTAGTAAATTCTTTATGGGAAATTTATCAGATAAGGCTCATGCCCAGCGCTTTATAGCGGTTGGTTTATTCTTATCAGGGCTTGTAAATATTTGTTTCGGTTTCGTATCTTCCTTTGGAATGATTGTAACGCTACTTGTGTTTAATGGCATTGTGCAAGGTATGGGCGCACCACCTTGTAGTATTGTTATGACAAAGTGGTTCTCGAAGAAAGAACGTGGTACAAAAACAGGACTGTGGAATATTTCACATAATATTGGTGCGATGCTTGTGCCACCACTTGTAGGACTTGGTGTTGGTATTTTCGGTGAAAATCATTGGCAAGGCGGCGTCTTCATTTTCCCAGCAATTATTGCGATGGTTATTGCAGTCCTTGTTTGGATTAATGGTAAGGATACACCAGAATCTGTCGGTCTTCCTCCAATTGATGAATACCGTAATGATTATGAAAATCTTGAGAAGGCCGACAACGCCAGCAAAATGTCACCAAAAGAAATTTTGGTAAAGTATGTATTGAAAAATAAATTTGTTTGGTATTTATGTATTGCTAATGCATTTGTATATTTAATTCGTTTCGGTGTTATTAACTGGGTACCGATTTATTTAACAACTGTTAAAGGATTTACAAAAACAGAGGCACATGCAGCATTTTCTATCTTTGAAGCAGCTGCGATTCCAAGTTCATTAATCGTTGGTTTCTTAAGTGATAAATTATTTAAAGGAAAACGTATGCCACTATGTATTATTAGTATGGCTGGTGTTGTTATTGGAACACTTGTATATTGGCAAGCAACTAACATACTTGTTGTGAGTATTGCGGTTTCTATTATTGGTTGTTTAATTTACGTACCACAGTTCTTAATTGGCTTAAGCGCAATGGAATTAGTACCGAAATTTGCAGTAGGTACAACAGTTGGTATGTGTGGTCTGTTCGGGTATGTAGGAGGAAGTCTTGTAGCAAACGCAGTAATCGGTGTTATTGTTGATAACTCTGGCTGGGACGGTTGCTTCATCTTACTATTAGCAGGTGGTATCTTATCTACATTATTCTTATTTATTGTTCAGCGTGGACATGAGAGAAAAGGTCCTGAGGGCAAAATTGCATAATATTCTATGGCTATGGAAAGAGAATCTATCAATTGATAGGTTCTCTTTTTTAATCAAACGTTTGTTTAAAAAGGAGAATGAAATTATTTATCCATTATATATAGAAATTCAACACTCATTTTACAATATCTTCAAAAACGAATGTTAAAATTTAGTAGGGATTAGCAAGACAAATTAAAATGTATAAAGGAGATGGTGGAAAGTGGGGATTTTTGTATCAGAAGTAGAAACATTTTTATTCTGTGCCGCAACAGTTACACAGCAAGATTGTACATTTGATTTTGTCGTTCGTAGTACACCGATAGGGATTGCGATTTGTTTAGTAGAAGATTATGAAGTAGAGTGGCTTCCGATGAGAGTGGAGACATATTTGAAAGTGAATGGAAGCATGTTTCCAGATGAAGAGGCAAAAGAGGAATTTCGCAAACAGTTAAATAGTGAAACTGGCTGGATGTTAGATAAGCAAGGTGATGACCTAGAAGGTATTGTGCAAAGGGCAATGCGAGCTAATGAATATGAAGCGTTTCAAACGGTGGAAAAGAATATTCCGCGTGAGATGAGAAAAGACGTGACAACTCTTCCATTAGAGTATGACTTGGATGAGGAGAGACCGAGTTCTTGGAGAAAACGCCCAGACCGCCTTATGAAAGGCGTTTTTTTTGAGAGCTATCATCTCTTCTTGTGTCTTTTCGGTTTCTTAAAACTTGTTTAAAAGATAAGTCATCATATTTCTAAACATTGGAATTTTTGTTACAATATAAGTGATGGTGTAAAACTTTGTAAAGAAAGCGTAATAATATAAAAGTGTAGCCTTCGTTTTCTGAAAGTTTTATATAATTCTAGAACTACTATATAAAAATATATAAGGAGAGAGAATATGATACCAAATACCGTTCGTACTCCGAACAAAAAGAAGAAATGGATTATCATTGGAGTTATTGCATTAATTGTCGTCGTTGCAGCCGTCAATATTTTTGTTATGCAAGGGAAGAAAAAAGGCGCGACCAAGGGAGACACTGTTAGTTTTGAGAAAGTAACAGAACGTACACTTAATAATACGAAGCTGATTTCCGGACAAGTAAAACCTGGAAATATTGAAAGTTTCTACGCAGATCCAACAAAAGGGAAAGTGAAGGATATTGCGGTGAAAGAAGGGCAAGAAGTAGAAAAAGGAACGGCATTATTTTCTTATGATAATGAAGAAATCAATTTACAAATGAGGCAAGCTGAGCTTGATCAAAAAATGGCAAGTATGCGCTATGATCAAGGGAAAAAGAAAATAGATTCATTAAAGAAAGAGATTAAGAAAGCGAAAGATAGCGGGGCTGGGAAAGAAGTAACAGACCCAATGGAAGAGCAAGTAAGTGAACTAGAAATGGGGCAAAAAACAATTGATCTTGAGAAAGAAAAAGGTCAACTGCAAGCAGAAGAGTTAAAGAAAAAGCAAGGTGAACTCACAATTTATAGTAATTTCGCTGGCGTTGTCCAAAAGTTAGATAAAGATGCAGCGCAAAGCTCAGCACAAGCGATGGGCGGACAAGGAAAATCATTTCTACAAATTGCATCTAAAGAGCCATTCCAAATTCAAGGAACGTTAACTGAGCTTCAAAAATCACAAATCCAAAAGGATCAACCATTTACTGCAACTGCAAAAGCAAATAGTAAGCAGAAATGGACGGGGAAAATTACAGAAATAAGTGAATTCCCGACAAGTACAGAGATGGCGCAAGCAGCTGGTGCTGAGGGAACACAAAACATGTCTCAGTATACATATAAAGCAAGTCTAGATGGACAAGAAGGCTTATCTCCAGGTTATCACGTATCGCTGCAAGTAAGCTTAGAAAACAAGAAGATGATTGCTGTTCCTAGTAAGAGCATTGTAGAAAAAGATGGTGAACCATTTGTTTATGTAGAAGAAAAGGGAAAACTTCGTAAACAAAATGTGAAAAAAGGTTCTACTGATGGAGACTGGACAGAAGTTCTTGAAGGCGTAACAGTGGGGCAAAAGGTGGTTAAAAATCCTTCCGACAATGTATATGACGGAATGGAAGTGAAAGAAAAATGATTACGTTAAACAATATTCATAAAACATATTATCAAGGGAAACTTGCGGTACCGATTTTACATGGCATTAGTTTAACGATTCAAAGCGGTGAGTTTGTCTCGATTATGGGCCCATCTGGTTCAGGGAAATCAACGCTCATGAATATTATCGGTTGTTTAGATCGTCCAACAGAAGGCGAATATATGTTGAATGACGTGAATATCTTAACAGCAGATGAGGCAAAACTTGCCCTTATTCGTAATGAATATATCGGCTTTGTATTCCAGCATTTCAACTTATTGCCACGTCTTTCAGCAGTAGAAAATGTAGAGCTTCCACTGATCTATGGTGGTGTGAAGAAAGCTGAGCGTCGCCAAAGAGCTCTTGAAGCACTTGAAAAGGTTGGTTTGTCGGACAGGGTGCATCACTTGCCGAGCGAACTTTCAGGTGGACAGAAGCAACGTGTGGCGATTGCTCGTTCCATTGCGAATGATCCAACGTTTATTATGGCTGATGAGCCAACTGGTGCCCTTGATACAAAATCTGGACAGCAGGTTATGGACATTTTCACAAAGTTAAATGAAGAAGGTACGACGATTGTTATGGTTACGCATGAAGAGGAAGTCGCGGCGTATTCTTCGCGCCGAATTGTGTTAAGAGATGGGAAAATTACAGAAGATAGAAGGTGTGCGGTATGAGTTTACTAGATAGCATCAAAATTGCCCTATCTTCTATTCTAGCTCATAAACTGCGCTCGGCACTTACGATGCTTGGAATTATTATCGGTGTCGGTTCCATTATTACTGTTGTTGCGATTGGGCAAGGCGGGGAAGCGGCGTTAAAATCACAATTTGTTGGTTCTGGAAATAGTGTAATTTCGATTTACTATAGTGCTGACATGAACGATCAATTTGGTGTGGGGGCAATGGAGCAACCTAAATTGACGGAAGAAGATATTTTTGAGGTTAAAAGGCTTCCAGAAATCGCACATGTAATTAAGACGAATTCGAATATGGAAACAATTGACGTCAATGATAAAAAAGATATGGTGAACATTAAAGGGTTAGACAGTGAATATTTTGCCGCAAATAAAGTGAAGGTGAAAAAAGGTCGCTCATTAAATGACACAGATGTTGAACAGGGAAATAATGTTATCATGATTAGCACGGGTGTAGAAAAGAAGATATTTGAAAAAGAGAATCCAGTTGGAGCAATCATTGAAATGAAAGGTCAACCGATGCAAATCATTGGTGTATATGAGGCAGAAGGTGGGTTTATGGGAATGGGAGGAGATTCTGAAGCTCTTATTCCATTAACACTATGGCCAACTATATATGGAACAGATGAAATTCAAAATATTTCTGTGCAGGCGAAAAATGTTGACCATTTAGAAGCCGCTGGTAAGAAAGCAGCTGAGGTATTAAATAGTCGTAAGCCAAGTGAATTTACAGGTAAATATGAAGTAATGAACTTAAAAGAAATTCAAGATGGTATTACCAAAATGACAAATATCATGACGATGATTATCGGTGGTATCGCAGGTATTTCGCTAGTCGTTGGTGGTATTGGTGTTATGAACATTATGCTTGTATCTGTAACAGAGCGTACGCGTGAGATCGGGGTACGTAAAGCACTTGGAGCAACGCGCAGTAAAATTTTGTTACAATTCTTAATTGAGGCTGTTATGTTAACGCTTCTTGGTGGATTAATTGGAATCGGTCTTGGTTACGGTGGCGCACATATTGTTTCGTCATTCGCAAACTGGCCACCGCTTGTTTCATGGCAAGTAGTTGTTGGAGGCGTGCTATTCTCCATGACGCTCGGTATTATCTTCGGATTAATTCCAGCGAACAAAGCAGCGAAATTAGATCCAATTGAAGCACTTCGTTACGAATAGATTGCTAGTGTAGTAGAGGGACGCTCCTCTACTACATATACATATTGTTCTGATGGGCGGTTCGCCACTTCTAGTAAAGAGGATGCGAACCGCCCATCAGAACGGGTTATATAAATACAAGGAGGTTTTTTAGAATGGAACCGAATGTTAATTCGCAAAAGGTTAGTGGAGAAAAACCATCTTTACTAGGAATGATCACATCTCCTGGCTTACAATTCGAAAGAATGAAGAATAGTAATGCGGTATGGGGTGCTTTTTGGTTAATGGCCGTATTAGGTGGTATGATGGGGGCTCTTGCGTCGTATTTATATTCAAAGGATCCTGCGTCTATGGCAGCAAATAAAGAGCTTGGCCTTGAAGTGCCATTGGCGTTCACACTAGGCGGCGGCTTTCTTTTTTCAGCTCTTGTTATTATAATCACATTCTTTATCGGTGCAGCCGTGTATAAAGTGTTAATGATGTTTATGAGCAATGATACTCCTTATAAAAAATTACTAGCAATCACTGTTTATTCTAGTATCATTGGTACTCTTGGTGTCATTATAAATATGGTACTAGCATTTATTCTTGGTGGAAATGGGCAAGAAATGTATACAGGTTTAGGACCAGCATTTGCTTCTACTGGTGGCGTTGTACATGGCATTCTAAAACAGTTTGAGGTATTTGCAATTTGGGGATTAGTGGTAACAGGATTAGGATTACATATTACGGCTGGTTTAAGTAAGAAACAAGCAACGATTCTTGTTGTTGTTTTCTTTATTTTAACATTAGGGTTCGGTGCAATTGGCGGTATGTTCCCGAAAGCATAATATAATATATATTTATGAAACCGGCTCATATGGAGCCGGTTTTTTATTTTTTGCATGTACTTTAAATACTAGTTCTAGAATTTAAAATTTCTCTTAGCCATATTTCAAATTTCCCTAGAGAGAATTTGAAATAACCTCCCATGAAATCTCCCTTATCTTCTTATATTGTAAAGGTACCGCGGAATAACAAAGAGGTATACCTTTTAGGAATAGGTATAATATGAAACCGGCTACTTTTACAGAAGCAGTTACGTTGTATGAAAAGATGATTAAAAATCAGATGAAGAAGCTTTGTCTGTACCGGGATTATGAAGAGTACTATCAATGTGGTTTAATTGGACTTTGGAAGGCATATGAAAAGTATGAGGAAGAGAAGGGAACTTTTTCCGCTTATGCATTCGTAACAGTGCGCGGATATTTATTAGAGACGTTGAAGAAAGAAAGTCGATTTCAAAAACGGCATACATTCTCCGGACAAGAAATTTTGCAAAATGTATGCGGAGCGGAAGTATCATCAGAAGTTCAGGATTATATGAGTTTGTTAGATGAGAAAGAGAAACATATTATTTACGAACGTTTTTATGCAGGAAAGAAGATACATGAAGTTGCTGAAGAGATGGAGATGACGTATCATCAAGTGAGATGGATATATCGGCAGGCGCTAGGGAAGATGCGCAGCAGTATACAAGAATGAAAATAGCAAAATGGAAGACAGAGATATTTCATGTCTTCCATTTTGCTGAAAAATTTGTACTAATAAGGAAATAATGGTTTGTCTAGGAGGCGAATGACTTTATAAATATCTCGAAATTGCTGAGAATCCCGCATGTTCATACGGCATAATAAAAAACCAGCCTTTAGGAATTGTTGTTGCATTTGATAAAAGCTAATAGCAACAATAATGGTTGTACCATTATAAAAATGAATTTTGGATTGCTTACGATTATTATAAATTTCTATTCTATTTATATGATTATAGAAAACCCAAGTACAATCTGGAGATGCAGGAGATTTTGTTGGAATGGCACAAACATAATGACGATGATCAATTGGGATTGGGATGTTTTGTTTAAAGTAATAATTTTCTTGAATCGCATCTCGCCTTCCTTTATATGTAGAATGGTTATGTAATAGGCAAGATAGTTTTATCAATTGTAATGGTGTTTTAGGTGAAAACTTAACATTTCCGTCATTTTCTGTTAGTTTAGTACGATGAAAAGGATGTGCGTAAGGCTCAAGTATCATTGTAGAACTAGAAATAGTATCATGACTAACTAGATCGTCCAAAGGAAAGGCCTCCCTTAAAAAGTATTAGTTTTTACATATTTTAGTATATAGATGAAATATAAAAACAATTTTAATTATTTTAATTATTTGTAATTATTTGTAAATTTTATTTTGTAAATCGTAAGCTTTCTATATAAATTCATTTTAATTTTTCGACATATAAGCTATTTTGCATACAAAAATGAATCTACACTCTTTTCCTTCTTAAAAAGAAAGGGTTTCTATCGTTTTTTTAATTTAGATTTATATAATTTGCATCGCTTGTACATATATATGAAAATAGAAACAGTTAGGCGGTGATAGAATATGAAACGCAAATATATTATTATGGCACTTATTGTCCTTCTTTTCGTATATTTAGCAAACAGTAACCCGAGTAAAGGGGAGTATACGGACTGGGCGGCCAAGCAGTTTATGAAACGCAATGATATTAGTAAAAAGTTAACAGAGGTTGAAAAAGAAGATCCAGATGGATTTGTTGGTGAACTTGCAACAGTTGGTAAGAAGTTAGCGAAGAAATATGTAGAGCCCCAAGTTGACGTGTTGATTAACCATTATACAAAGCGAAGTGATTATATTTTCTTCTCGACATATACGACAGAATTTACACTAGGGAAAGAAAACTATAAATATGTTTCGGTTGGGTTTTCTCATATTTTTCTTCCGATTGAGATGCCGAAGAAAAAAGACGAAGCTGCAAAGTGATGCAGCTTCGTCTTTTTTTTGTTTAAGGAGCAAGTGTTACTTCTGATACTGTCTTTTCAACAAGTCGTGCTCCTTTTTTACGAGTGTTCCCGCTAAGTGATAAGAAAATTGCAGAGGAGAGAATGGTGTCCATCACTTGGCTAATGGTTTGTTCATTCACCGGTGTAATTGGATTGTCGATAGAAAAGACGACGGTTTTTCCATCTTCTTTTAAGAAAATCAGCTCGAGTACTGTCATTTGTGTTTACCTCCTTTTCATTAAAATTTACGGATTTGAGATGTCAGATGTGCTTAAAAGCTGAACAGCATGAAGCTTTAATCCTTGTAATGAAGCAAGAGCAAGTCCCACTTCATGTACTTTTGTAGCATCAGCGTTTGGTTTTACTCGTTTAAACTGTTTGTTTTTTAAAATTGTTTTCCCGTTGTTGTCTGTGCCGCCGTTTAGGACAAGACGTAAGCTTAAATCAGTTACAATTGTTTCAATTGCCATGTTTTTCACCCCCTTTTCGCTATATATATAGGAGCGAATGGTCATATTTTGGCGTGAAATTTTTTCTTTTTTTTGGTACCCTTAGAAGAATAAGAGAGGAGTTTCTAAAGATGCATCGTAAATGGTTAGTTTGGATTCCCGTTTTAATCTGGATGGGGATTATTTTTTATTCTTCAGCACAGCCGTATAAAAAGCAGGATATGCGATCAGATATTGAACAGTACGTGAACGTGGAATTTGTGAAAGATCATTTTTCATGGGTATCCATTGATTATGGAGGAGGTACACCGGTTAGTATTGCAAATAAAGGTGTTGGCGGTTTTATGGAGTTTTTCCTTCGTAAAGGAGCTCATTTTATGGTGTTCTTTATGCTTGGAGCATTGGCATACTATGCATTGCATCGTTCAGGATGTTCGAGGAAGAGAGCTTTTTTATTTGCGCTTCTTTTTGTCGCTGGCTATGCAACATTCGATGAAATTCATCAATGGTTTACAGGTGACCGTACACCGATGTGGCAAGATTCTATTTTAGATACATCGGGCGGATTGACAGGCATTATAATAAGCAATTGGTTTTGGCATAAAAAAAGGAGCTAACCCTTAGGGATAGCTCCTTCTTATTCGCAATATACGAAGTGATGTTACATGCCGAGTAGTTCTTTCAATTCGTTTGTTGATAGTTCAGTCATCCAGCTGTCACTTGTGATGATTGCGCTACTTAGCGATTGTTTCCGTTCCAGCATTTCATCGATTTTTTCTTCGAGTGTACCTGTTGTAATGAGTTTATGGACATGTACAAAACGCTTTTGACCGATGCGATAAGCACGGTCGGTTGCTTGATTTTCGACGGCTGGATTCCACCAACGATCATAGTGAATGACATGGTTTGCGGCAGTTAAATTCAGACCGGTTCCACCAGCTTTTAATGATAGGATGAAGACGTCATATGTTCCGTTTTGGAATTGTTCGATCATCTTATCACGTTCTGCCTTTGGTACACTACCGTTTAGGAAGAGAACACGCTGGCCGAATCTCTCTTCTAATATTTTCTGTAACATATTTCCCATTCCGATATATTGTGTAAAAATTAAGCAACTTTCATTTTGATCTTTTATATTTTCAATGAGATCCATTAATGTTTGTGTCTTCATAGAACGCTGCACAATATCTTTCGGTGTTTCTTCTTTTAAATAAAGAGCGGGATGATTGCAAATTTGTTTTAGTTTATTTAGCATCAATAAAATGAAGCCGCGTCGCTCGATCCCAGTCAGCCCTTCAACATTTTGCAGCGTATCTTGTACGAGTTGTTCATATAGTGATGCTTGCTCACCTGTTAGGGGACAGTATGCTTTCTGTTCTTGTTTGTCCGGTAAGTTTAATGCGACTGTTTGGTCTTGCTTTGTTCGGCGCAGTAAGAATGGTGAGATGAATCTTTGTACTTGCTGAATTTTCGCTTCATCACGATCTTTTTCAATCGGTGTTACGAAGCGGCGCTGAAACTGCCCTAGGCTTCCAAGGTATCCATGATTTAAGAAGTCAAAAATAGACCATAGCTCTGCTAAACGGTTTTCCATCGGCGTACCTGTTAAAGCGATCTTATGATTTGCTTGTAAATTACGAACCGCTCTCGATTGTTTCGTTTGTGGGTTCTTAATATTCTGTGCTTCATCTAGGATGATTGCATCCCAGCAATGCGCGCTTAATTCTTCTTCGTCAAGCTGTGCTAATGCATAAGAAGTTAATATAACATCTGCATTTTGAAGAAAGCCTTTAAATGAATCGCCTTTTGAACGATTGCCTCCATAATGCAGTTGAACCTGTAAGTTCGGGGCGAAGCGTTCAAATTCTTTCTGCCAATTTCCAAGAACAGACGTCGGTGCGATGATTAACGCCGGGCCTGTTTGGAGGCGATTTTCTTTCACGTATAATAAGTAAGTAATTGTTTGGATACTTTTTCCAAGTCCCATATCATCCGCTAGTAACGCTCCAAATCCAAGTTCTCGTAAATATAAGAGCCACTCCACACCGTGCTCTTGGTATGGGCGAAGTGTGGCTTGTAAGGAGGATGGGATTTGAACTTTCGGAATGTCTCCGATATGGAGGAGCTTTTGGATAAGTTCCTCGTAATAGCCATCTAGCTCAATTTCAATATCTGTAAATGGATTGTCGTCTTCTACGACCTCTACTTCGGCAGAGTTGGATAAATGTTGCTGCAAGACATCTTTCATTTCCAGACCGTATTTATCTGCGCGTTTCATTAGTTTTTTCACTTCTTCAATAAAGGCAGGGTCTAGTCTCATCCATTGGCCGTTTAAATTGAAGAGTCGTTTGTTTTGCTCGACAAGGTCAAAAAATTCGCTTTCTGATAGATCAATACCATCTGTAGAAACGCGCCAGTCGAAATCAACGAGAGTATTCATGCCGAAGAAGGACTGCGTCTGATTTGTACTTTGCTTCACTTGAACACGTAACTTCGGTTTCGTTGCTTTTAAATTTTGCCACCAAGACGGTAATAAAATATCAACGCCAGCTGCTAATAATTCGTTGCTCGCTTCTGTTAAGAAGTTCCATGCTTCCGTTTCATAGAGCTCTGTTCGAAAGTGATCATCTTCACGAAGCCATGGAACGAGCTTGCCAAATCCTTCCTGCGTTTCTTGAATACGCTCTTCATAGCTATGCCATCTTTTTGGTAGTGAATCGATGCCATTATATACATATATCCGATGTGCTCCGCGCTTCGTTGTAATAATTGTTTCAAGCTTCCACATTTCAAAATCTTCGTGCGGCTCTTGCAGGCGAAGACCAATTGTAAATGGAAGATCATCTTCAATGTAACCAATTTTTCGGAACCAATCTTCTTCACGAAGCGCTGTTTCCAATTGTCTTTTCGTAAAGTCGTAGTGTTCATATAATCGTTTTGCATTTTCCCAGCCTTCACTTGAGCGGGCGTCTTGACGAATTGTTTCATTAATTGCATGGGAGAAAAGCGATACAAGTGTTTCATCTTGGATTGAAACACCTGTTACTTTCCATGAGGGATAATTACTCCAGTGCTTCATATCTGGTATGAAATTTCCAGTTATAAAGTGGTCCCATAGCTCTTTGGCATTTGGTGTAAGAGCGGTAATGGGACCATTTATTTGTAATCCGGCAAAAGAGTTCATCGGTTTTTTTGCAATATACTCGAACACTTGGACGTTTGTTAGCACGAAGCCGCTTCGCCCTTCGTATATAGCTTCTTTTAAAAAGGTGCCGAAGTAGGAAGTCGTGTGCCACGTGAAAGCATTTTGTTTCCAATCTTTTATCGGTAGTAGATTGCCGGTTTCATCCTCTCCCCAAAGGAACCAACCTTGACTTATGTGCTGGAGCCGAATTGTTACTTCAGTTTGTATGATCATCGATTAACTTTCCTTTCCGCAGCTCTTCCTGTAGTGCTCGTAAGCGTGAATGTAAGTTAGCGATTTGGACAATGAAAATGTGCCACTCCTCTGTTCGTTTGAGCCGCTTATAGAGCATACGCAATTTCTTTAAGTAGCGGACTGCGCGGCGATAGGACTTACGATTCCGTTCTTCAATTGCTTGCACAGCTGCGAGATGATAGAGCGGAAGAGCTGCTTCTGGTGCTTCTTTTTCGATTTCTTTCAGTGGTTCTTTTAGCAATTCGATAGCCTCAAATCCGTATAAGAGATGAAGTTCTGTCCATGCATAATATTGTTTTTTTGCTAGTACGTATTGTTCGTAGTTCGTGAAGCTGTATGGCAATAGTTCTTGCAAAATCATTTCCAGACCGGCTTGTTCATTTGTGTGCGTTGCATATGTTTCATACATCATGATGAACAAACGAACGATATCTTTTATAAAAAGAGGATCGGCTTGATCATGTATCGTTTTCTTCACTTGTTTATATGTGAAAGACAGCCAATTTTTGGCGCGCTCCCATTGCATTGTACTAAGTAAGTCTTCAAGCCAGTCAAAATAAAGGCCAACCACTTGAGCCGGTTGCGTTTCGAGCAAGTCCATTGCAGCATAATCTTCTTGTTTTAAAAAGAATAGGTGAGAAGAGGCAAGTGCTTTTGAGAGTGGATTTATCTTCGCATCGATTCGTTTTCCTTCTTCTTGTATCCACCCTTCCTCTGCTAGCAACTCTCCCCATATATGCCGATAAATAAAGAATCTCTCCTGTGTATAGGAGTTGGTAGAGAAGAAAATGCTATGCACTTGGCGCGCGGTTTCTTGCAAAATTGGTTCACATTCAGCCGGAATTGATTCTGACTTTAAGTCACGTACAATGGATTCCACTTTATCAACAAATAGACGAACGACGTTAATTGGTTGGTGATAGGAATACGTTTTGTTTGTCTCAAAGGTCGTGATTTCTTCTAATAACTTTTGAAAGCTAAAGAGTGCACCGTTTAATTTGAACAATTCATGTATGGCAATGACGCGCGGCGCTTTTCGTTCTAATTTCATGTAAAAGTCTGTAAAGATACTCATAAGAAAATACATTTGTCTATATGAGAGCCGTGCTTGTTCTTTTTTAAAGGCGTTATATTCAGATTCGAAATATGCATGCCAACTTTTAAAGTCCGTTTCTTCAAATGCAGACGACTGTAATATTTGCCGTGCTGTTCGGATCGGAGGGAGTGATGGTTTCGTTTTATTTTTAAATAATGTTAATACTTCTCCAACTAGTCCAAAGCTAGAAGCGGCGGATAGTAAAACAGCGAGCATGTGCTCACACTGCGTCGGCGCAAAGCAATCACAATAGCTTTCTGCGATATTACGAATCGGAATATGAACGCTATACACATTTCCTTCAGCATCTACGGTGCCTGATAACGTATAGCCATCAAAGTCAACGTTGTAGACGAGACCGCTACGATATAAGTGACGAGCGGTAGCAACATGTTCTTGATCGGCTGCTTGCTGCGGATCGAGCCCTTGAACAAACTCATTCGCGATCATTATAATTTCATCTTTCGTAATTGAATGTTGCAGCATAAGTTTTCCTCCGTACAAAGATTTCTTTCCTCTACCATTATAAACAAAAAGAAGTGAAAACAGAAAAAATGAATTTGCTCGCACTCGAACTAGAAAAAAATGGTAATATATACTGGGTTAAATACGTGATTTTTTATTTAAGAGGGAATCCGATTTGTCAGATTTGCAGACGAAGTTAGGAAGCGATATGAATAAGCTGCAAGAAGGAATTGAGCAAGGAAAGATGAAGTTACAGGTGGCACAAGAGATTGCGCAATTGAAAAAGGAATTACGGAAGAGTTATTAAACTTTGAAGTGCGCAATATTGAACGTCAAAGTGCTACGAAATATAAAGTAACGACATATGAAGAATATAATATTCGTTATGGTGATGGATCTGTGAAGCTTAAAAGCTTTAGCAATGAACATATTGTTACAGTGAATGAAAATGGAAAGATATCATATCATTCACTTGGTGCAAATAATACGTTGAAATCAGAACAAGTATATGGTCCAACGCGTTAAAATGCGAAAAGACTATCTTTTTTATCAAGAGGTAGTCTTTTTTTTTGTGCAATATTGGTTATTTGTATGGATATATTGGTGCTTGTTGTGAAATATGAGTCGTTCGTATAAATATATCGGCGCTTCTATAAAATACGACAAGCTTGTACGTATGGATCTTGTAGAATTCTTTCTACTAACGGAAGCATTTCATCTTGAAATGGTATATCAATTGGAAATGGCTTTTGTGAGCCAGGTTTTGTGCCATATTGCACAAATTTATATTGAACGGATTGTTCGTGCTTGAGCACAATCAATTTATAGCGATTGTCATCATGTTCAAGAGAAAAATCAATTGTAGCCCCATCAGGATAAGGCTTTGGTGTACCAATCCAGTCTATTTTTGCATGTAGGTCCATTCTATAGCCTCCTTATCGTCATTATATATATATTCATTTCGATTTTCCAACATATAAGTCGCTGCTATGAAGAACAAAAAGAGACTTGCACTCATTTTCTCTCTTTGTTTTAAACATGGCATGGGGCTAAAAAAGCCCTAACCGCTTCTACCCATAGACGGACGCTCTCTTCCATCTAAAAAAGGGATCTTTTCAGTTATGTTTATATAAATAAAAGCCAGCTCTCAATATATGAGAACTAGCCGAATTTTTAGCAGTCATTGGTTATTTTAAAATTTTCACTTTAACAGATTTACGTCCCCATTTGTTAGCAGCTGCGTCAGAGCCAACTAGAACGTCGATACGGTTGCCTTTAATTGCACCGCCAGTGTCACCAGCGATTGCTTCTCCATATCCTTCTACCCATACTTTTGATCCTAATGGAATCACTTTCGGGTCAACAGCAATCATCTTCATGTTTGGATTCGCTGTTAGATCATGACCCATTGCAGTTAATACACGGCCACCATATGTGCCGCCATTTTCGCTCGGATGAGCTGTATATGCTGTAGCTTCAACTGTTAGCTCACGACCACCAGAAGGAGTGTTTGTTACTGCTGCTTTTACTGCTGGCTTAGTAGCTGTTTTTTCTTGTGCTACTGGCGCTTGAGCTTTAACCGGTGCTTCAGCTTTCGCAGGAGCAGGCGTTTCTTGTTTTTCAATAACAGGTGCTGTACCTGTTAAGAAAGGAACATGAACGTAAGCCGTTTTCCCGTTATATTCGAATTGTAACCAGCCATTTTGTACTTGGTTCGTTGTTTCGATCATATCGTCTTTCTTAAGCGTACCAAGAATTTCTGAGTTTGTGTTCGCTTCAGCACGTACGTTTAATACGTTTGCTGTTACATAATAGATGCTTTTTGTGAATTCAGAGTTTACGAATACGTCTTTACCATCTAATTTGATTTGTGACCATCCGTTTGTTGTATTTGTAACATCTAATTTATGACCATTTAATAATTTTCCTACAACTTTTGATTCAGTAGTTGGGTTCTCGCGTACATTTAATACGTCTGTTGTTACAACAGTTTCTGCTTGTGCAGAAGTAGTGAAAATCCCAAGACCAAAAACTGCTGCTGTTGCTATACCAATTAATTTTTTCATGATAGCCTCCATTGCGTTTGTTTTCGTGTCCTCATTATAGCAACTGTTTTTTTCGGAATTTGGGAAAACACACAATTACAAACCATTCGTAACAAAGCATTAATACTCTGTAATATAGAAAAAAATGATAGGAAGCGTTTTTTATTCCGTGTTTTCAGGAGGTTTAGTAGATATCTCTATGATTTGTAACACAAAGGATACTTTTCAATGAAGATAATAATATTACGTAGGGATTACAAAATGTTTACTATAGTGTTACATTCCTTGAGAATTTTACCGAATTATGCCTAAAATAGTTATATAAACATAAATATTTTGTTTATGAATTTATAAATACGTATGATATCCTGACAAAACAACCGCATAATTGTTACAAAAAGAAAGAGTGGCAATCGATATATTTGTCCTTTTTTACAACTGTAACGCACCATTTTTTGGGAAAACACACTCCCATCCGCATCTATCTCGCACGATTTGGTGGTAGCATCTTCATTTTATAATCCGAACGGTTATATGGAGGATGAACTGTCCATAAGAATTCTAATTAGTGAAGGTTGATTTTAAAGAGCTTGAAGAAAATCACCGCAAAAACATTTCACTTTATCCGATTTAACATATCAGAATTAGGTGATTTTACGAAAAAGAAACCTACAAAAGGGGGATTTTATGAGGAAACTGACAAAAACATTTATTGTCTCATTAACATTATGTATCGCATTTACAATTTGGGGGATTATTCCCGAATCTATAATTGGAAAAGGTAGTTTAGGAAATGTGACTACTGCAATTCAAACAGTATTAGTAAGTAAGTTTGGTTGGTTCTATATCATTTCTGTTTCTGTTTTCTTAGGATTAGCTATCTTTTTAATCTTTTCAAAATATGGTTCGATCCGTTTGGGGAAAGATGATGATGAACCCGAGTATAGTTATTTGACATGGTTTGCTATGTTATTTAGTGCTGGTATGGGAATTGGCTTGGTCTTTTGGGGTGTCGCAGAGCCATTAAATCATTTAAACGTACCTCCATTTGGAGAGAGTGCGACAGAAGAGAGTGCGCGCTTGGCACTGCGCTTTTCATTCTTCCATTGGGGATTGCATCCGTGGGGCTTGTATGCACTGGTCGCATTATGTATTGCGTATTTCACATTCCGAAAAGGGAAACCAAGTACAATTAGTGCAACAGTTGGTTCTTTATTTAAGAGTGGTGAGAATGGACGTATTGCACGTTCGTTTGATGTATTAGCTGTATTTGCAACTGTGTTCGGTGTTGCTACTTCATTAGGATTAGGAGCACAACAAATTGCAGGTGGTGTTAGCAATTTAACGTCTATTCCGAACTCATTAACAACGCAGTTAGTTATCATTGCTATTGTGACAGTTCTATTTATGTTATCTGCACAAACAGGATTAGATAAAGGGATTAAGTATTTAAGTAATGTAAACATCATATTTGCCTCTGCTCTTATGTTGATTGTATTATTTGCTGGTCCAACAAACTTCATTATGAATTACTTTACTTCAACAATTGGCTCGTACATTCAAGAGTTGCCGAGTATGAGTTTTCGTTTAAGTCCGTTAGATGAGAGTGGAAATCAGTGGATTCAATCTTGGACAATTTTCTATTGGGCATGGTGGATTGCATGGTCACCGTTCGTTGGTACATTTATTGCTCGCGTTTCACGTGGGCGTACGATTCGTGAGTTTGTAATCGGAGTATTACTCGTGCCAACAATTGTCGGGGCGCTTTGGTTCTCAGTGTTCGGCGGGACAGGTATCCATATGGATTTATTTGAAGGAACAAATATTTACGGTCAAATTAAAGAGATGGGTACTGAAGTTGGACTGTTTGCTATGTTCCATGAAATGGGAAGCTTTGGTCCTACATTATCTGTTTTAGCGATTCTACTTATTGCCACATTCTTTATTACATCAGCAGATTCAGCAACATTTGTTCTTGGTATGTTAACGACAAATGGTAGTTTAAACCCACCAAACCGTATTAAATTAATTTGGGGTCTTATACAGGCCGCAGTAGCAGCAATTCTGTTATATGTTGGTGGATTAGGTGCATTGCAAACAGCTTCGATTATTGCAGCCTTTCCATTTGTATTTGTTATCTTCTTTATGGCTACTTCTTTATTTAAAGAATTGCAAAAAGAAGTTCTTCATCACCATCATCATAAATAATAATGTAGAAGAAAAGAGCTGATTCTGAATCAGCTCTTTTTTTGTAGGTTGTGTGGAACTATCGATATATTGTCAAAAGTAATACATATTTTTGTCAAAAATTTGTCGGAAATGTGTTGTCACTTTTATATATATGTGCTATATTATTTCCTGTAAGCGATTTCAAATAGTTTTTTAAGCGTATTCAAGGGGGACAACTAGAATAATGAAGCGTTACGAAAGAAAGTGGAAGCATATTTGTTTGAAACGTGTGGCACATCGCAATGTCCAAGAAAACACGGAACCAAAGACTGAAGTATCTAAAGAACAACAAGAGAAGCAATTGGTTTTACAAAAATAGCAGTCACTTTTTCGTATATAAATGAAAGTAGATCGTTCGTTGGGGGATGGACGTGAAAATTACTTTCGACTAAGGGGTATTTGTCCGATATATAGATTTGAAGTGAAAATAAGCACAGAGCATACGGCGCTCTGTGCTTATTTTTTAATCAAACGTTTGTTTAATTTTATGAGCCGCTTGCGCTTTTAAATATATCCAGCTCCACCTTCTAGCCCCTCATGTCTAGGAACCTTTCCCACGAGAAGGTAAAAAGCACCTTCTGTGGGAAAGAACCTTAGCCAACGGGGCTGAACAGTCGGCTCCGCTTTTACTGATATCTAGTTCCGGTGGCAAGCTCTTCGTGTCTAAGAACCTTTTTCAAATTCTTGTCTTGTTAATAGCTTTGTTTCATCAGCGAGCTCCTAACAAATAGGTTGTTATATGCAATATGCGCTAGGAGTGGGGAAATACATGCATAGAAAAAGCTGATCCGAAATTTCGGATCAGCTCGATTTTATAAGAACATCATACCAGCTACGGCTGCATTTAAGAAGTTCGCTAGTGTACCAGCGATTACTGCTTTAATCCCTAGCTGTGCAATTTGTTTACGGCGAGAAGGAGCAAGTGTCCCTGTTACACCTAATTGAATTGCGATAGAAGAGAAGTTTGCAAAGCCGCAAATTGCGAATGTTAAGATCATATTTGTTTTATCGGAGAAATCTGCCATATGTTTTCCTAAGTTTGCATAAGCAACGAACTCGTTGATTGCAAGTTTTTGACCGATGAAACCAGCTGCTTGTACAGCTTCGTTTGGTGAAACGCCGATTAAGATCGCAAATGGTGATAATAAGTAACCAAAGATTAAATCAAGGCTAAGCTTAATATGGAACCAAGATCCAATCCATCCTAATAGACCATTTAATACAGCGATTAATGCGATGAACGCCATTAACATTGCTGCTACGTTAATAACAAGTTGCATCCCTTCAGATGCACCACGCGCAGCTGCGTCGATAACGTTAGCATCTTCACGCTCTGTAGAAAGTTGTACATTGTTATCTGGTTTTTCTGTTTCTGGCATAATTAATTTTGCGATTAATAAGCTTGATGGTGCTGCCATGATTGCAGCTGCTAATAAGTGCTCTAGCGGAATTCCCATAGCTGCATAACCGACAAGAACTGATCCGGCAACGGCCGTCATACCGCTTACCATAATCGTGAAGAATTCACTGTTTGTTAAACGTGTTAAGTACGGTTTAATTAAAATTGGTGCTTCTGTTTGTCCTAAGAAAACAGTTGTTACAGCATTTAAGCTCTCTGCTTTAGAAGTTCCAAGAATTTTGCTTAATGCACCCCCAACGATACTAATGAACTTTTGCATAATACCGAAATAATATAAGATTGCTACTAATGAACTAATAAATACAATTGGAAGTAGTGCTTGAATTACGAAGATGAATCCCCAAGGGCCTTTTGCGTTTACTAAATCCCCAGCAACGAATTTAATTCCCTCATAAGAAAAGTTGATTAAGCTTTGAACGCCGTCAGAAGCAACTTTTAAGCCAGCTTTTCCGGCATCCCATCGTAACACGATGAAAGAAAACGTAATTTGTAATGCTAGCGCGATTAAAATCGTACGCCAATTAATAGCTTTGCGGTTGGAAGATAATAAGAAAGCAATTGCTAAAACTCCAATCACGCCGCCAATTCCCCATAAAACATTCATGCAGTGTAAATCTCCTCTCTCATAGTAAAAAAGTATACATAACAGATGTCTATACTCTACAAAAATAGCATCTTAAGTAACGTATCATACCGGACATCAGAGGTCAAACGTCTATTGAAAAGTTTAAATAGAAAGAAAATTTTGTAGGAAAACACATATCAATCTTATGGAGGCGAAATAGGTTATGTTTTTTAGGGGAATATATTCATTATTATAACGTTATGAGCTGTTTTTATAGAATATAGTGCATGAAATAAGAGGAGAGAAACATATTTGTAGAAATACGAATCAAAAAATGATAAAGAATCTTTCTTTTAGGCTAGGAGAGAGGATCCGGCCATGGATAGAAGCGGTCGGTGCCTTTTTTATTTCCATGCCGAGTTTCAAACAAAGGGAAGCAAAGAGAGCAGGTCAACTTTTGGTTTCATAGCATGAATTTATATCAATCTATAAAAAAGAGCCTTCTAGTAATCTAGAAGACTCTGAAACTATGACTTAAGGTGCTTTTGTATATCCTAAGAAGTGACTGCTCCAGTAAGAGTTATTCATTGAAACAATTTTAACTCCGTTGTCACCAGCTTGAATAAATGATCCGCCACCAAGGTAGATACCCATGTGAGAAGGACCTGGCTTATAAGTGTTTTGGAAATAGATTAAATCGCCTGGTTGTGGATTTGAAGTTTTTGGTAGACTGCTCCAATATCCTGCAACACTTTGACGGCTAATATTGTGACCAAATTTGTTAAATACGTGGAAAATGTAACCACTGCAGTCAACGCCATTAGCAGAAGTGCCGCCCCATACATATGGTACACCTGCCATTGATTTTGCATATGCAAGGATTGATGATGCATTACCACTATTGTTGCTTGTATTATTGTTAGTATTATTGTTGTTATTATTATTTTGATTGTTGTTAGGTTTATTTTCAGCAACGCCACCAACTGGTGTTTTAGATAGGAAACGAGTTCCTACATAGCCAGTGCGACCATTGTAGTTAATTTTACTCCATCCATAATGTTCAGAAATAACTTGTACTTTTTGACCTTGCGGAAGAGCACCAATTACGCTGTAATTTGTACCTTCGCCGCTACGTACATTTAATGCTGATACATTAATATAGTATTCGCCAACTGCTGTTTGTGGTTGCTCTGTTGTAGCAGTGCCGCCTTTAACGAATTTCACAAATTCACTGCTCACATAGCCAGTTTTACCGTGATGATTAATTTTGAACCAGCCATTCTCTGCGCCAATTACGTTTAATGTTTGTCCATTTAATACGCCACCAAGTACACCATGGTATGTAGCTGGACCTGTACGAACGCGTAAAGATGTTGTATTAACAACATAGGTACCGCCAGTTTGAACAGTTACATTATTATTGATTTCTTGTTGACCATTACCTTGAACAACGTCGTTACTAGAACCACCTTTTGTTACGTAGTCTTTGCTAAGGTAAGCTGTTTGTCCTGCATATTTAATTTTGAACCAATCTTGGACCTCGCCAATAACTTGTACAACTTGTCCTTTATGAACAGAGCCTAAAGTTGTATGAGAAGTGCTAGGGCCTGTACGAACGCGAAGAGAAGATACATTTACTGTATAGTTTCCACTTGCTGCTTGAACATTTGTGTTGTTATTTGAAGAACCAGCATTTGCAGAAACGCCAGATACGAATTGTCCACTAACGTAACCAGTTTTTCCGTTATGGTTAATTTTAACCCATCCATTTTCTTCACTAATAACTTGTAATGTTTGGCCTTCATATACACGTCCCATAATAGTGCTAGAAGTATTTGGGCTTGTACGAACACGCAATACGTCAGCAGTAACTTTGTTATTGCCACCTGTACTTACGTTTGTTTTTGCACCATTTTTTGATACAAACTCTCCACTAACATAACCAGTTTGACCATTATGGTTAATTTTAAACCAACCGTTTTCTTCACTGATTACGCTTAATTTTTGACCCTCATATACGCGAGAAATGATGTCGTGAGAAGTGCTAGCTCCTGAGCGAACGTGTAATACGTCAGCAGTAACTGTGTAATTTGAATTGTTTTGTGGTGCAGCTTGAACAGTTTGTGCAACAGGTTTTTGTGTATTTTCAGGTGCAGCTTGAACGCTATCTAATGTCGGGGCTGCTCCTCCTGCTACAGACACTGCCGCAAGACCGGCAAGATATTTTTTCATGTTTTGTCGATTCCTTTCTGTCTGTAATGTAGTGATGAAATATTTACCAACTGTTAAAAATTCTAAAAGGCATGTCGATTACTGTCAAGGGTTATGAGGTAATCTGAATATGTCAAAAATATTACGAAAAAAATCAAGGTGCATGCTCTACCTTGATTTTAAATGAAAATACGTATATTAGATTTTAATTTAATTTAATGAATGTTCGCCTTTAAGGTGATGAGGTATTAGAAGTAGAAAAGCTTTGGACAAATGTTTTTTGTAGTAATTTGGTGATTCTCCCAACTTGACCATTTTGGATAGCAGTACCATCAAGATGCGTCATCGGAAGCACTTCTACAGTTGTTCCTGTAAAAAAACATTCATCAGCATGATAAACATCGCGAATGCTGAATAATTCTTCCTGAACAGGAATCTGTAGTTTATGGGCTAAAGACAGAATATATTGGCGGATAATCCCGTTTAGGATTAGATGATTAGCGGGATGAGTATACAGGGTTCCGTTTTTTACAAGAAAAAAGTTAGAGCGGCTTCCTTCTGTAACGATCCCATTACGAACGAGAAGTGCTTCTTTACACCCTTTGCGTTCCGCTTTTGTAGCAGCCAATACGTTTGGCAATAAATTTAAGGACTTAATATCACAGCGGTGCCAACGTACATCAGGCTCTGATATGGCACGTATTCCATATTTAATCCATAAAGCGGGACGTTCTATTGTTGAGATATAAGCATAGATCGTAGGAGTTACATCAAAAGAGAATGCGTGTGCGCGATGTTGTACTCCTCGAGAAACTTGTAGGTAGATGGTACCATCTTCTTGAAAATTATTATTTTCGAGTAATTTGTAAAGTAGTGTGATGAGTTCTGCTTTAGAGAAAGGCAGTGTTAATTCTAGTTCATCCATTGAACGGTATAATCGAGTTAAATGTGGATCTAATAAGTAGATGGTTCCTTTATAAATACGAATGACTTCGTAGACACCATCTCCAAACTGTAAACCACGTTCTTCTAATTGTATGTACGGCCCTGTTTTATTTGTATCAATAATTTTATCATTCCATAATACAAACCTTTCGTACGCCATTTTACTTCCCATCCTTTCTTAATTGTTTGAATGATGAGCGTTGGACTTCAATTTATTGTATTTCGCATATACAAATTCGCAAATGAGAAATAAGAATCCTGCTTTTTAGAAATAAAAAAAGCAACATTCATATAGAATGTTGCATAAGGAGGGTAGCTTGTTTCATAGGGATATTGCCTTGGTATAGCCAAGAAAGGTGACGAATAAACCGATTGGCTTTCCTAAGACAATGGATGTTACTTCTCAGTAACACCGAAGGCATTGTTACACAAATGATCCTGCTATTCCCCATGGGAGCCTATCGAAAAGCTGTGAAATGATAGGTGGGGAATGGACAGAACGTGGTTTACAAATTCTATTATAGAGATGTTTCATGAATTTCATGTAAATGTTTGGTGAAGATTGTGTAATTTTATCATGTTATCGGAGAACAGTAATAAGGACCTCGACTGCACATAAAAAAAGACGCTGAGATTACTCAGCGCCTTTTTTGTCTTCTTTAATAATTGTTTTTACTTCGCCCGTTTTAATTTTGTTGCTTTCAGAGAAACGAAGTAAGTCTCCCTCGATGAGCTTATCAGACATGCGCAGTTCATTTTGAGCACGATCGATCATCGCTTGAGCTTCGTCTTTTGGTACTTCTACGACTTCGCCAGTTGCACGGTCATAGAATGTATTGTTTGTATACATGTACTTGTCTGTAACAAAACTACCGTCACGAAGAACAACAAACCCTTTATTATCTGGTGAGAATACGTCATGACCAAAGTGAACGTCATTGCTTGAATCAACACCAAGTAAGTTTAGAATTGTTGGTTTAATATCAATTTCACCAGTTGGCTTGGAAATTGTTTTACCTTCTTTTTGACCAGGAACATGAATGAACATAGGTGTTTTTTGCAAGTTCATATGATCAAATGTTGTAATTTCCTCTTTACCTAAGAATTGTGCCATCGCGCGGTTATGGTTTTCAGAAATACCGTAGTGGTCACCATAGAAGACGATAACAGAATTATCATAAAGTCCTTCTGCTTTTAGACGTTCAATAAAGTTTTTCATTGCTTCGTCTAAGTAACGAGCTGTTACCATGTAACGGTCAAATACGCCATCACCAGAATTATAAGGTTCAATCAATTTTGTGTCGTCATCATACGTAAATGGATAGTGATTGGTTAAACTAAGGAAACGAGTATAGAATGGTTGTTTCACTTCTTTTAACATATCGACTGATTGATTAAAGTACTCGATATCTTTTAATCCCCAGTTTAATTTTGTCTCTGGAGTAATCTTATAGTCAAGTTCGTTGTAGTAACGATCGTAACCAAGTGCTGGATACATAATGTTACGGTTCCAGAATGTTGCGTTGTTTGCGTGGAATACAGCTGTGTAATATCCTTGCTGACGCAGAATTTCTGGAGTTGCAGTATATTCATTATTACCGTGTGTAAAGAATACAGCACCGCGGTCTAATGGATATAATGATGTATCTACTAAGAATTCAGCATCTGAAGTTTTTCCTTGCCCAGTTTGGTGGAAGAAGTTATCGAAGTAATAACTTTCTTTTGCAAATTGGTTTAAGAATGGTGTAACTTCCTGATCGCCGACTTTTGCACCAATTAAGAATGTTTGTAAGGATTCAAGAGAAACGACAATTACGTTTTTCCCTTTTGCCGCGCCAAACATATTTGGATCTGGTTTACTTTGTGTTGTTTTTACGTAGTTTTCTGTTTCTTGTAATTTACTGCCGTCAGCGAATGCTTTTTGTGAACTTGATTTTGCTTGCAAGCCAAGATCATATACTTGGTGTGTATATAAACCTAAGTTTTTCACGAGCATAACACGGTCAAATGAACGTGTTAATAACTCTGGGCGCTCAGTTTCTGCAAGACCTAAGTTTGCAAAGAAAATAGCAACCGTTGATACGAAGTATAAAGAACGCATTGGACGTGATACGCGTTCAGTTTTTGCAAAGTCTTTCTTTTTCTTTAATAGTACAAAGAAAATGATAATATCAGCAAATGCAACGATGATTTTGTAGTTAAGCAATTCTTTTACACTGGATCCTAGTTGTCCAAAGTTTGATGTTTGCCCAAGTACTGGTAAAGTAACGAAGTCATTGTAGAATCCATAGAACATTACGTTACCAACAAGAACGATTGTTAAAACAAAATCAATTCCAAGTGCTATATAGTTTCGTTTCTTTCCTTTTGCAAATAATGCAAGACCCACAAACAGTAATGATGTTGCTAATGGGCTAATGAATAAGATAAATTCTTGCATGAAAGATTCAAGTTTCAAATCAAAGCTCGTACGCGTAATAATGTAAGTTTTTAGCCATACGGCCAAAGCAACGAACAAAGTAAAACGTACATTTAGAAATTGTGATTTTAAAGATTCCTTCATCCATTCCACCCTTTCTCTATCAGGCTTGGTCGATTTTGGAGCGAAAAATGCTAAAATAAAAAATACATAGTTTTCTTGGCCATGAGTAGAGGTATCTAAATCCTCCATATACGACTTTAACTATGCATACCCTTTTGGTTTCCTGCCATTTCTTTTGTTGATTCATAAGCATAACGTCATTTCTGTATTATACAACAAAATTCAATTCTTAGAAACACTATAACATTTTACAGTTTTTGTATTTTTATTGTTGCTGCCAGAGAAAACTTTAACATTGGTTTATATGCTCGTCAACTAGAAAATATAACAAAGATAAAAGAGAATGTTAAGAGAAACCGAATATTTCATGTTGAGAAATATTGATAGGAAATATATAAACCCTCTCTTTTTAGATGGAAGAGAGCATCCGCTGAAGCATAGAAGCGGTCAGTGCTTTTTTTCGCCCCATGCCGCGTTTAAAACAAAAGGAGAGAAAGAGAGTAGATACTTGTTTGTATGCAAAGCAATTTATCAGTGGAAGAGAAAAAAAGGAATTATGAGCGGTGAGGGAATTGTTACTGTCCGTTAATGCGTGATAAATATAAATTGTCTCCCTTTTTGAGATGGAAAGGAGCGTCCGCCGAAGCATAGTAGCCCCATACCGAGTTTGAAACAAAGGGAGTAGGCTATATTGTTTTTATAACCTTAATGTATATGTTGAAAAAAAATATATGAGTGAGAAAAACAATCACGAACACTTGTTCTTTTCCCTGTTGTCTGTTACAATAAGTTTTTATTGATAAGTTATGTGTATATTTGATGAACGTTCAATTAACTAATGGAGCTAGTTCTTTAGTTTTGAAGGTATATCTACTTTTTTCGTATAATGAAAAAAACAAAATATGGAGGCCTTTTATATGGAACGAAAATTTTCAGTTGAAGCGTTTTGGAATAAGGTGAAACATGTAGCGAAGCAAGCGGGACAATCGGTTATTTATGCGAGTTTATTGCTATTTTACGTTATGCAAAGACCGGATGTTCCCAAGCGAGTAAAGGCAATTATTATCGGAGCGCTTGCTTACTTCATTGCTCCAATTGATGCGATCCCAGATTTTTTAGCTGGAATTGGTTATACGGATGATTTAGGCGCATTAACAGCTGCGCTTGTGCAAGCATCGATGTACGTAAATGAAGATGTAAAGGAAAAAGCACGGATGAAATTAGCGAATTGGTTTGGTTCGGATATAGACACATCGTTTATCGATCAAAAATTAGATCAATAGGTGAGAACTGTCACAAATGACAGGGCGAATATAAGCGAGGTAGTGTACTATGCCATCAGGAAAAACACATACGAAAATAAACTTACTCTCTCTTCCGATTGTTTTGTTTATGCTTGTTTCGTATGGATTAACAAATTTTGATTTTTTACTCACTTTTGCGATAGGATTTTTAATCGGCACATTTTTCTTAACACCAGATTTGGATATTCATAGTAACGCCTATAACAAATGGGGCTTGCTTCGTCTTTTTTGGTATCCGTATCAATGTGTGATGCCGCATCGTTCCTTTTTAACACATACGATTATAATCGGTGATCTCATTCGTATATCGTATATGCTTCTTGTCTTTTCTCCATTCCTATACATATTAAATAAAACGGTACTAGAGGGAAGATTACTCGAGATTGCAAAGGAACATGATGTTACTTTAACAACATTTGTAATTGGGGTCATTGCTGCGAGTACACTCCATATTATCGCGGATCGATTAAATACACGCCGGAAAAAGCTTATGAGACGAAAGAAAAAAAGAAGAAGATAGGGCACTTGCGAATCGCGAGTGCTCTTTTCTTTTTTGTGCTGAACGTTCATGAGACTTTTAAACAAACGTTTGTTTAAAGTGAAATACGTTGGGATTAAAGAACTTTCTTTCATTAATCAAACGTTTGTTTAAAATAATGAGGGGGAATGAAACCAACTTCTTTCCTATCAATATATATATAGGAACATGGGGCTAACATTGCTCTTCAAGATTATACACATCGATATTATGATAGCGAGACAGGAGAGTTTTTGGATATGAAACGGTAGGGTTTGCATAGGTTTAAAATAATAAAATTTTCGAAAAAATCTTTTTAAATCAAAAATGATATGGTAAAGTATAAATACAAATAATTGAAAACGTTTTCTTGAAACGTTTTTTATTTTAGGCTTAAAGGTATGATGACCTGGTAGTCTATTGATAGGGTTTTAAGGACCTTAACACAGGGGATTACAGAAAGGAAGAGGACAATGGGGACATGGACACAAGTTTACGATCCGTTCGGTAACATTTGGATTTCCGCAGCGGTAGCACTTATTCCAATTATCTTTTTTTTCTTGGCTTTAGCAGTGTTTCGTATGAAGGGGTATGTGGCAGGATTTATTACAGTTGTATTAACGATTTTAGTTGCACTATTTGCGTATAAAATGCCGTTTACAATGGCGATGGCTGCAACTGGATATGGCTTCTTATATGGGTTATGGCCAATTGCATGGATTATTGTGATGTCGGTGTTTTTATATAAGATTTCTGTTAAAACAGGGCAATTTGATGTGATTCGTGCATCGGTACTATCGATTACGAATGATCATCGTTTACTCGTTATTTTAATTGGTTTTTCATTTGGCGCATTTTTGGAAGGGGCAGCAGGATTTGGTGCACCGGTAGCAATTACGGCAGCACTTCTTGCAGGTCTTGGTTTAAATCCGTTATATGCGGCTGGACTTTGCTTAATTGCCAATACAGCACCAGTAGCGTTTGGAGCAATGGGGATTCCGATTACAGTTGCAGGGCAAGTAACGGGTATCGATCCTCACAAAATCGGCCAAATGGCTGGGCATCAATTGCCATTCTTATCACTATTTGTTCCATTCTTTATCGTATTTTTAATGGATGGCTTCAAAGGTATAAAACAAACATGGCCTGCTTTATTTGTAGCAGGTGGTTCATTTGCAATTACACAGTTTATTACAGCGACGTTTTTAGGACCGGAACTTCCGGATATTACATCAGCGCTTGTCAGCTTAGTATGTTTAGCATTATTCCTAAAAGTATGGCAACCGAAAGAAATTTATCAATCTAATCAAGCGAACGCTGAAGTGGCTGCAACGACGGCTTCATCAATGCCGAAATTAACAGTTGGAAAAGTTGTGAAAGCTTGGTCACCGTTTATTATTTTGACGGTGATGGTTGTCATTTGGAGTCAAGGGTTCTTTAAAGCTTTATTTGCTCCAGGCGGGGCGTTAGAAAGTCTTGTCTTTAAGTTTGAAGTTCCAGGATTGCATAATGTAGTAATGAAGGCAGAGCCAATTGTAAATAAACCAACGCCTTATGAGGCGATATTAAAGTTTGACGTTCTATCAGCAACAGGAACAGCGATTTTAATTGCGTGTATCATTTCAATCTTTATACTGAAAATGAGCGCAAAACAAGCGGCTGAAACGTTTAAAGAAACATTACAAGAATTAAAAATGCCAATTCTATCTATTGGTTTCGTATTAGGATTCGCGTTTATTGCAAACTATTCCGGTTTATCGTCAACACTTGCGTTAGCATTAGCAGGAACAGGTGGATTATTCCCGTTCTTCTCACCATTCCTTGGCTGGATCGGCGTATTCTTAACAGGATCAGATACGTCGGCAAATGCATTATTCTCCAACTTACAAGCTATTACAGCGCAGCAAGTTGGCGTATCAGAAGTATTGCTTGTTGCTGCAAATACAACAGGTGGTGTAACGGGTAAAATGATTTCTCCGCAATCGATTGCAATTGCGTGTGCGGCGGTAGGTCTAGCTGGAAAAGAATCAGACTTATTCCGCTTCACAGTAAAGCATAGTCTATTCTTCGTAATCATTGTGGGGATTATGACATATGTACAAGCTTACTATTTAACGTGGATGATACCGTAAGCAGAGAAAAGAGGAATAGCCATCAATTAAACACAAACAAGCCAGGTGCTTTCAGTGCCTGGCTTGTTTGTTTCTAAAATTATACATAACCTTAACTTGATGGCTATGCCATCATCTTTTCAGCAAACTTCAAACAGCCAGCTGATTCTGTAATTTGCAGCAACCTAGACGGTAAACAATTGTCAAAAATTAATCCGGTTTATTAGTAATTACTTAGGAACTTGTCCCATTTTTTTAGATTAGGTAGTCAAATAAGCAACAATACCATCACGAATACCTGTTGCCAAAACTGAGCGGAAGTCGTCATTCTTTAAACAAATACCTTCACCCGGATTAGATATAAAAACACATTCCGCGATAATAGCAGGTATGAAGGTATTACGCAAAACATAGTAATAGTCCTTCTTTCCCCATAATCTGCACTTCACCCCTCGGTCATAAGGCTGTGTACAATTACTTGTTCCGATAGCGGTCAACAAGTGATTCTGCACCTGCATTGCCAATAAATTGCTCTTCTGCTACGTTTCCACTGTCTGTTCTCTTCCACACTGATAATAATTTTCTATACCGTGGGATGAAGCGGAATTGGAATTGTTGTGGATACTGATGAAAAGATGCCCTCCACTTGCTGTTCCTAAATCAGCTCGATACGCGAGGCTGACATCTTGATCATTGGTTCTTGTCATCCAATTGTTTTGAATATTATTTTCACTTCTTAAAAGGTTTTCGAGCTTAAGGGCAATATCTAAATTAGCATTCTTTTCTTCATACGTCCCATCTGCACTTATGGCACCTGAAGCTGATCCTCCATGACCTGGATCAATAGTGATAATAGCAGTACTTAAATCTGATAACGGAAGTGGGGCAATGTTATTAGGAGTAACTTGAATGATAGCTTCGGAGCCGAGAAGCCATCCTTTCTTTCCATCTAGCAAAGTAACTTCATGCCAATTTCCATTTGATACAAATTCTAAAACACTAGCTTGCTCACTAGGGCTACTATAAATGTTAGCGCCATTTGGATTAGTTACAGTAGCGATACCACTAGCAGGTTGACCGATAATTGGTTTCATCATTTTGTCTCCTTAGTTGTGTTTATGATACGTTATGAGAAGGAGAAAGAAGTGCTTGTACATTTATCTAAATCTATTAAAAAAGATTTAGATAAGAAACTCCTCTTTTAGCTAGAGGGAGGATGAAAGAATAAGCCATAAACATTAAATATGGCAGGTTTAAAATTGCAAGATTTAAAAAGTGCTAATGATCCAGCTATATCATACCTTATATTGATAAACTTGTTTTTGGAACTTTTAACTATCGATAAGTTGAGTAGTTATTTTTCATTCGAATGACTGATACTCTAGGATTCTAGTGAGTGGTTTTCGCATTAAAACCTCATAAATCCTACAATTTTAGTTTTGCCAGGTAATATCGGTAGCCCAGCGGAGCGTTTGAGGATTTGTGAGTGTTTGGGCGGTTTGGCTGTCAGAGTTTAATTCATTCCAAAGTTGCGTCCATCCTTGCGCAGGCGTATTGTTCGTCCCCGAACAGCCACCTTGGTCTATACAGGCTTGGTATTGTGTTATGACTCCTGCGATAATCATAGGATTGTTAGGGTCCTTCGTGAAAGAGTATTTAACTAGGCTGGCCCATTCTTTTGCCTGTGCACTATTTGTGGTATAGATTTCTGGGAGTGGAGATGAAATTCCGGATCCCCATGATATATACCAGACATCGTCCTGAGTCCATCCGTTATTACAAGTTCCGTAAGGTGGGCATCCTGCTGCATCACCGTAATTGTATAGTGTAATGAAAGGTTTTCCACTATTTAAAAAGTATGATTTATAGCTATTAACCCATGCTCGTGTGTTTCTTGGGCTATTCCATCCCATCTCCATATCGCTTGCAGCGGCTATGGTGATTTCAGAGTAACCTTGGTTTTGAGCCCATACTTTTACCTGCTCAACCATAGATGCCCAAGCTTGCGCGTGCTCAGAGGAAGCGCCCTTCTTATTATTTGTTCCAATGGCAATGACCACGCGTGAATTATTTGCATTATTATTAATAGCCGTGTGATATCCCTGGGCAAAAGCTTTCACCGCATTGGCGATATCTGTAGTCGAGGCAAAGGTATTCCCCGCTCTAAAACCACTAAAAAGAAGTGTTCCGTATGTTTTAGTTTTCCTAACGTATTTAGGCCAACCAAAATCTAACACTACAATATCATCTCGCATGTTCAAAGCAGCTGTCTCTCCGAGTTGTTGCCCTTCTAAATAAAGTGTATTTGTGTCCACTGTACTCATAAATCTGCTTAGTGAAGAAGGTGGTGCAACAGTTGGTTGAGATTGAATTTTTTGTATGAGAATTTCTTGGGATTGATCTAAGTTATTTTGAACAGCTGTTAATATATTTTCTTTCTTGGCGTAAGCCCCTACTTGAACTCCATCTATAATGACACGATAGGTATTTGACTTTTTTGTTAGATTAAAAGCTCTAGCTAAACCATTTACATGACCTTCTGCAACCTTTTGTCGCCAGTTTGCGTCTTTTAACTTTGTAGTATCTTCTACGTTCGTAATAAATCCATTTTCTGTTAATAATGCTGGCATATTACTTTCACGTAGTACATGAAGATCCGCCTTTTTTTTGCCTCTATCAAATAGTTCATTTGTTTTTATGATTTCTTCATGCAAGATATTTTGATAAGTTGCTGTTTGTGAAGAATCAGAAAGGCCATCATATATAAAATCTTCATATCCCTTTGCACTGCTACTATCCGCAGAATTTATGTGAATAGAGAGGAAATAATTTGCTTGCCAAGTATTTGCCGCATTTGTACGTTCCGTTAATGAAACAAATACATCAGTCTCACGGCTCATCTTCACATCAACATTCTCATAATTATTTAGCAGTAGAGAACGAATGCGAAGAGCGATATCTAAAGTGAGATTTTTTTCTAATAATTCATTTCCTATTGCACCGCTATCAGTACCACCGTGCCCAGGATCTAAATACAATTTAAACAAGGTTTGTCCTCCTTTAATGTTTTTATACTATCTTATGCAATAATTAAAAAAAAGAAAGGAACAAACGGAGTTTAATAAAAAAATTGATTTAATAGCCTAACGCTCATTATCTGAACAAAAAGTCCCTTCAGAGATCTGAAGGGACTTTTCTAGATTTCTAGGTATATGGAATATCGTTAAGTACTATTATGGTAACTATATCAAGTGCAAAATGTATCTAGAACTTTAACCTTTTCTTCTTTATTAATGCCAATATATTTGAGTGTTTTTTATAACATCGCGACATCTTTTTGTATATATCGACCATTCGTCGAAGAATATCGATTAACCAACGTATTTCAGTGATATTTGTTGAAAGATAAAACGATTTAATCCCTTTGCATTTTTCAGATTATCGTGTATGATGGGAAAGTATTGAAAATTAAATCAGTGATAAACTAGGGGTGCCCAAGAGAAGCGTGGGCTGAGAGAGAAGTGCGAGAACTTCTTAACCCTCTGGACCTGATCTGGCTCGTACCAGCGTAGGGAAGTTAACGGCTTTACATAACTATGTCTTTATGAGCCAGGTCCTTGTTTTACTATGGACCTGGCTCTTTTTATTTTGGCATACGCTGGCCACAAGTTCTATTCTCGTCCTAAAGCTGAGCCAATCATTACGATTGGTCGAAGTGAAAATCAAGATAACCTATCTTACCTAGAAGATGACACAAGGATTCTGAGTAAGATAGGTTTCTTGAAATGATAAAGGGGAGGAAACACAAATTATGAAGCAATCTGTTTCAGCTGAGCAAATTGAATTGAAGTCGAGTTTACCGGGGAGTAAGAAAGTCTATGTTGATGGCCCGCGTGAAGGTATGAAAGTACCGATGCGTGAGATTGAGCAAAGTGATACAAATGGTGTGCCAAATCCACCAATTCGTGTTTATGATACAAGCGGCCCATACACAGATCCTGAGTACAAAGTAGAGCTGGAAAAAGGAATTCCAACGCCACGCCGCGGCTGGATTGTTGACCGCGGAGATGTAGAAGAGTATGAAGGGCGCGAAATTAAACCGGAAGATGATGGTGTGAAGGCTGCATCTAATCATACACCTGTGTTTCCACAAATGGATCGTAAACCACTTCGTGCAAAAAAAGGCGCAAATGTAACGCAAATGCACTATGCACGTAACGGCATCATTACATCTGAGATGGAATATATTGCGATTCGTGAAGGTGTAGAGCCTGAGTTTGTTCGTAAAGAAATCGCAGAAGGACGCGCAATTTTACCAGCAAATATTAACCACCCAGAAGCAGAACCGATGATTATCGGACGCAATTTCCATGTGAAAGTAAATGCGAATATTGGGAACTCTGCTGTCTCTTCCTCAATTGCAGAAGAAGTAGAGAAGATGACGTGGGCAACACGCTGGGGCGCAGATACAATTATGGATCTATCGACAGGGAAAAATATTCATACAACTCGTGAATGGATCATCCGTAATGCTCCTGTACCAGTTGGAACAGTGCCGATTTATCAAGCGCTAGAAAAAGTAAATGGTATTGCTGAAGATTTAACTTGGGAAGTATACCGTGACACGTTAATTGAACAAGCGGAGCAAGGCGTTGACTACTTTACAATTCATGCTGGTGTACTACTTCGTTACATTCCAATTACAGCAAAACGTACAACAGGTATTGTTTCACGCGGTGGTTCGATTATGGCGCAGTGGTGTTTATTCCATCATAAAGAAAACTTCCTATATACTCACTTTGAAGAGATTTGTGAAATTATGAAACAGTACGATGTTTCCTTCTCTTTAGGAGATGGATTACGTCCGGGTTCGATTGCGGATGCAAATGATGAAGCGCAATTCTCTGAGCTTGAAACACTTGGAGAATTAACGAAGGTTGCATGGAAGCATGATGTTCAAGTCATGATTGAAGGGCCGGGACATGTGCCAATGCATTTAATTAAAGAAAATATGGATAAAGAGCTTGATATTTGCCAAGGCGCACCGTTTTATACGCTCGGACCTTTAACAACAGATATCGCACCGGGCTATGATCATATTACATCGGCGATTGGTGCAGCGATGATCGGTTGGTTTGGTACAGCAATGCTTTGTTATGTAACGCCGAAAGAGCATTTAGGACTGCCGAACAAAGATGACGTTCGTGAAGGGGTTATTACGTACAAAATTGCGGCACATGCGGCCGATCTTGCAAAAGGACACAAAACAGCGCAGCAACGTGACGATGCGCTTTCAAAAGCTCGTTTTGAATTCCGTTGGCGCGATCAATTTAACTTATCTCTAGATCCTGAACGCGCAATGGACTTCCACGACGAAACATTACCAGCAGAAGGGGCAAAAACAGCTCATTTCTGTTCAATGTGTGGTCCAAAGTTCTGCAGTATGAGAATTTCACATGACATTCGTGAATATGCAAAAGAAAATGATTTAGAAACAACAGAAGCGATTGAAAAAGGTATGGAAGAGAAAGCAAAAGAATTTAAAGACGCTGGTAGTCACTTATATCAGTAATTCAATTTAAGATTTTTCAGGGTGTTTGCCCCTCGCTTAATTAAGAAGGGGGTGTAAATGCCCGCAAATGGTGGGAGATATGTAATGCTCTCGGATACCTCTTTACTTGATTGATCACGTGTACCTAATTTAAATATAGAAGAAGCCCCCTTTGCTAAGACGGTAGCAGCGGGGGCTTTTGTTTTTAGAGCGAGAAGAAAAGTTGTACCCAGTAGAATAGGAGGAATAATGTTACGACTGTTGAGAGTGGAATAACAATCAGAGATACGCTTAAATAATCTTTCCATTTCACTTTAATTTTATTTTGTTTTAGGATGTACATCCAAATGAGGGAAGCAAGTGTACCGATTGGTAATAATAGCGATCCCATATCACTACCAATAATATTTGCGAGATAAATTGTTTTTAGCGTGACTGGATCAAGTCCCATTTCAGTTAATGTAATGGTACCGATCATGAGTGCAGGGTGATTGTTAAAGACGTTAGATAGGATGGAAACTAATCCGCCCATTGTAAAGCTCGCATAAAGAAGATGTTGATTTACAATTGGTTCGCACCATTTTACTAGCAGTTCTGTTAATCCTGCATTGTGAAGACCGTAAATGATAACATACATAGAGAAAGCGAAGATTAGAATATGCCAAGGTGTCTTTTTCAAAATATCGACAGGGTTTGTCCGTAAGTAGTACCATCTCCATACGAGAAGAACGAGTGAACCAAGTACAGCTACAATTTCAATTGGTATGGATAGGAAGGAAGCGACGAAGAGAAGACAGCGCATAAGGAATACGAAAAGTAATACTTTTAACATGAATTTTGTCCGCTTTTGTTTTGTATCAACGGAATTTTTTCCTTTTAAAGGATGGAAGTTTTTCGTGAAGAAGATTTCTTCAATATCATAAGAAGAAACTGGTAATTTTTCTGGTAGTTTTCTCTTTAAGACAGTGTACATGAGCCATGACATAAATAGTAATCCTAGTGTTGCAGGTACGAACATCATTGCAGTGTGCATATAAAGCGTCATATTTACGATATTTAATGCGATTAAGTTTACGATATTACTTACACCAATTGGTGCACTTGAAGCAGTAGCAATTAAAGCACCGCTTAGTAAATACGGGATTTGTTGGTGTGGCTTTAGTTGAAGGTTTTTAAGAAGTAAAATTAAAATTGGAGTTGTAATTAAGATGCTGCCATCATTGTTAAATAATAGAGTCATGAGGAAGCATAATAATTGAATGTACCAGTATAAACGGCGACCGGAACCTTTTGCTAAGTTTGCTAATTTTGCAGCCGCCCAATGAAAGAAGCCGAAGCTTTCTAATATAACCGCCATAACGATGGTTGCTAAGATGGTGATGGAGGCGCCTCCGATTTTACTAATAATATCCACAACATCTGGTTTGGATACAAGTCCTGTAAGTAGAATGATGCCGGCGCCAATCGCTGCGGGCCATGCTTCATTCAAACCTCGTGGCCGCCAAAAAATGACGATCATGGTTAAGAAAAAGACGATGATAGTAATCAATATTTCAGTACTCATTGTTAGCCTACCTTTCTTTTTTACTTGAACAAATATTGAGCTTGTCTCAAGTTTATATGTCATTATATTCAAAAAAAGGAAATAATAACTAGGTATGTATCTGAATATAGTGAATATGTGTATTTGATGGTAGAAGGCAAATATAGATGCGAGAGAGGTAACTAGTGGTTTTTGATAGAGAGAGGGGTCTAGATAAATGCAAATTGAAAAAGATATAAAGACTTTTTTAGGTGGGGGAGGATCCGCCAAAGCGTAGAAATTGGCCCCATGCCGAGTTTAAAACAAAGGGAGGAAAAGAGTAGTAGGTCCCCGTGTGTATTCATTATCATAAAAAAGAAGCTACTCTTTGCACATTTCTTTTCAGTAAATGTTTGGAGTAGCTTCTCTTTAAGTTGTTATTTTTCTTTGAGGAACGTTCGATCCTTTAAGAATAAATTCCAGAAGAAGATAAAGCCTGGAAGTAAGATGGCGATGCCGATTGCATAGAGGATGAGCAGCGCATAGAATGTTTCTTTCGTTGTAAAGCTTGTGAATACAGTAACGTCCGGATAAATGATATACGGTAAATGTGCGACGCCATAAGCGTAGCTTGCAAATGCATACTGTGCAACAACTGCTAAAACAGCGATGCGTGGCCAGCCAAGTGACCCGTGTTTTTTATTTGCCCAAAAAAGGGACGAATACCCGATTACAAATAAAATAATGGAGACTGTGAACCAAGGAAACTGTTTAATCAATCCTTGCATGAGCCAATGTGTTTCTGGATCCATAACAACAAGGGCGATGATGGCTGTAACGAGCGTTGCTGGGCCAAGTATGATGGCGTTTCGTCTGTAAATGCGATATGTATCCTCTGAGCGCTGTTCTCTCGCAAAGTCAGCTAAAAATAGGGAGGACAGAAATAGCTCCGAAGTTAATCCAAATAACATATACCAATAAATGACTGGGCTTGATAAAAGTTTCCCATATAATAGAACTTCTTTTCCACCAGAGGTTGTAATATAAGCACCTTCTGTTACTGGTAAAACGGTAATCAATAAGGCTGGAATTAAGAGTCCTGTAATTCCAGAAATAAAGCGAAGAACATGTTCATATTTTGGTACAGAATAAGCAAACACCATAAATGTACTGCGAATGGCAACGAGAACTAAAATTAATGTTACCGGTACAAACATGACTGTTGCGAGTGTAAAAGCTGCTTTCGGAAAGAAGCCAAGAAATGCAACAACGACAAAAACGAGAAATGTATTTGTTACTTCCCATGTTGGCGATAAATAGCGATTGGCAAGCTTTCCAGCTAGTGTTGGGTGCTTTGCGTATACCATACCCCAAAATCCAGCCCCAAAATCAATGGAGCCTAAAATGCTGTATACGAAGATAATGGCCCATAAGATAATAATCGCAATACTTGCCTCATGCACGAGGATCTCCTCCTTGCTGCCCTAAATCATTTTTTAATGGATGTCTTCTAAAGAACGTCCGTAGTACGAAAATTGTTAAAGCGCCAAGACCGATATATAAAATGATGAATAAAATAAATAAAGGTCCGACGAAATCAGCACGCGTAGCAGCATCCATTGTGCGCTGCATCCCATAAATTGTCCACGGCTGACGACCACTACAACTGAAAATCCATCCAAATTCAATACCAAGCATCATAATTGGTCCGCATGCAGCGGTGGCCCATAGCAGCCATTTTGGTAACTCTGCATCTTTTTTTCGACAAATAAAATACCAATATAAAAGGGCGATTGCTGCTACAGCAAAGGTGAATGCAGCTGCACCGACCATCAAATTAAAAAAAGTATGGGTATAAAATGGTGGCCACGTTTCTTGTGGAAATTCATTTAATCCTTTTACCACGGTATTAGGATTAAATCCCACTAACATGCTTAACATATTGGGGATTTCGAGAGCATATTGTAACTCGTGTGTTGCAGGATCAACAAATCCACCAATTGCGAGGGGAGCATGTGATGTTGTGTTAAATAATGCTTCCGCTGCTGCTAATTTTTCTGGAGAATGTTCGTGCAAGGCAATAGCTGATTCATGTCCAGAAAGCCACATAATTGCACCGCTAATAAATGTGACGATAAGACCTAAAAATAGCCCCTTTTTATGATAAGCAATCTCCCGCGTGCTTACATTGCGTTTTAATAATTTAAATCCAGCGATAGAAGCAATTACAGCTGCCCCTGTTGCATAAGCTGTAATGACAACATGGAAGGAGCTTGTAAAAAAGCTTGGATTAAAGAATGCTTTCCACGGGTCTACGTTAAAAACAGAGCCATCAGGATTCATAGAAAAACCCGCAGGTGTATTCATCCATGTGTTTGCTGAGGTAATTAACACGGCGGATGCAGTAGCACCAAGCATGACAAAAAAGAGAGACACTAATCTCATAAACGGCGGTAATTTATCTGCTGCATATACGTAAATAGACATAAATAGTGCCTCTAAGAAGAAGGCGAAAATCTCAATTTGAAATGGAACAGAAATCACCTGACCGACAATTTTGGCGAACCCGGGCCAAAGAAGTGAAATTTGTACACCGACGATTGTCCCAGTAGGAATTGCTACACCAAGAAGGATGGCAAAAGCTTTTGTCCACCTTTTTGCCATAACGGCGTAATCTGAATCCTTTTTCCAGTGATATAGTATTTCGCTTATAAAAATCATTAAAGATAGTCCGATTCCAAGGGTTGCAAAAATAATGTGGAATGCTAGTGATGACCCAAAGAAAGCCCGTGACAATGTAACAGTATCCATAATTCTACTCCTCTTCATTTTTGCCATTATTTTCTGATTGGACTGGAAAATTTATTCAAAAAACTGCCAAAAATATATACGTATTTTAAAAAGTTAATATGATATTATGATTTTGAAATATTCAGAAAAATAAAAAAGAGAGAATTTCATTTGTGTTTTAGAACAAAATCTTTTATAATTCTTATACGAACGTTAGTTCTGTTTAAAGTTTCATTTGTAGAAGGACAAGCAGGAATTTCACGTGAAACGGAGGGGATGTTAGTATGTATCCTGAAGTCATTAGAAAAATGGCGTTTTCAAAAGAGCATAAAGATTTGTTATTAAAGTTATACAATAAAGAAATTACACGGCGTGAATATGATCATCTTGTGCAATTACTGTATCGTCCTACGAAAGAGGCCAATTAACGCATGTAAAGGATAGGAAATAAGGGACAATCTAAGGGATTGTCTTTTTAATGTTTCCGTATGTTCTAATAAGATTACGGTTAATCTTATTATAGAGGTGAAAAAATGTGCGGAAACGTTTGTATATATGGATTACGTTAACTTTATTTTTGATTTTAGGTGGGATTGTTTTTTTGACTGCACTACAAGGAAACCGAACGGAATATTTTATTATGAGACATATGATGAACGAGAATAAAACGCTCGCAACGTATCGAATAGCTGATTCAAAGGTAGGAACGAATGAGGCAATCGGCCGTGAAGCATTGTCAGAATCAGCTGGGTTATGGTTACAATATACGCTTGATATGGAAGATCAATCATTGTTTGATGAACAAGTAAAGGTTATACAAAATTATTTTATCCACCCGACTCATATTGTTTTATGGAAGATTTCTGAAACAGGAGACAGGCAGGGGGGGACGAATGCTCTCATTGATGATCTTCGTATTATCGAACAGTTATATCGTGCCTATGACATGTATAAAGAAGAGCGGTATAAACATCTTGCTGATCAAGTGAGTGATGCTGTACTTCGTTATAATAAGAAAGGGAAAACCTATGTTGATTTTTATGACGCAGATAAGGGGATGAAAAATAAAATATTAACGACATCTTACATAAATCCAAATGCATTCTCTTATATGAAAAAGTATGGGAAAATTTCAGAAACGCAGTATCAAGAAGTGATTCAATTTTTAGCGGATTATCCAAGGAAGGGCTGGGCATTTCCGAAAGAATATAAAGAAGATGGCACGTTCACATATGAAAAACAGGTAAATCTGATTGATCAATCGTATGTTGCCTATCATCGTAGTTTAGGTGGAATTTCTTCAGAAGCATATTTAGATTTTATTAAAAAGACATTCCGAAAAGATGGAAAGCTATATGGCCATTATGATTTAGAAACAGAAAGACCAGTAGTAGGCTTTGAATCACCTGCAGTATATGGATTGACCATTTTATATGTATTACAAGAGGGAGACGTGAAATTTGCTAAGGAATTGTATGAGCGGATGAGTGAATTTCGGAATGACAATGTATTCAGCAGATTTTATGGCGGATATGTAATTGGGAAACAGGACAACACGCATATTTTTGATAATGTGTTGCCGCTGTTGGCGGAGACAAAGCTGAATCGAGATAAGAAATAAAAGCTGTCATCTAATCGGATGGCAGCGGCTTCTGGGGTAATTACAAGTATACTTTTATTTGTAATTTATAAGAGAAGAAAGAAAAAGAAGCAAGCTTCCACGTGTGAAAAATATAAAATAATAGCTCTTCGCTTAACTAAAAAAGGTTATGTGAAGGGCTATTTTTTTGGTCAGCTTCTTTTATTTTTTATTTCTTAATAATGGCAGCAAGGGCATGAGCGTTGGCCATTTGAGTGCCGGAGAAGGACCTGTAATCCATGTATGGAATGGAATAGCGCTACATATAACCATTGTGATGATAGAGAATGCTGCAGTCAAAAGAAATAGTAATACACTATAGAAAATTGTATTTGCTTCTATTATAAATAGAGATAGTAATTTCATACTGAGCTGCAAGAAGAAAAAGTGTGCCAAATAAGCCCCGTACGTATAATTTCCGATAAAACGTAATGTTTTATATAAGGCCCCGCGTCGCTGAACAATTGTAATAGATAAAGCATATAGTATAAATATTTCACAGACGATATATAAAAACATGGATGGTTTTATATAAGTAGATACAGTAAGGTGAATGGAATCTACACCATAAAAACTGAACAACTCATAGTTGATATATAAAAATAAAATAAAAAATAAAATCGTAAGAAGGGGTATATGTTTTATGACGAATGCACGCCAAGCTTTTAACGCTACAGCAGCAATTCCTCCCATGACAAAATAGAACGAATAGAAGAAAAAGGATCGATCTGTATATTGTAAGATTGCTGAACTTGTTAGTTTTTCTCCATTAAAAATATAGTGAGAAGAATACCACATTAAGAGAAAATATAAGATGGCGAACATAACCATATATTTGTATATGTCTTGCTGATTTTGTGTTCGTCGTTTAAACCAATAAAACAAGGTACATAGTAAAGGGAATAGTAAATGAATTTGAAACATCATGATGACATACCAAAGGTGAGGGGCAGCTGTTCCGAGCAATAAGCCCTTGAGTGCGCTTCCCATTGTAACAATTTGGTTTGCAGTAAATAAATAAACAATAGACCAGAAAAAGTAAGGAGCAATGAGATGCGCTGTTTTTTCATAGATATATTCTGTATATACCATTTGTTTTGTATATTGCCGAATTAAATGAAAGCCAACGATAAAGATGAAAGCTGGTGCCGAAAACTTTGCAAGATTAAAGAGCATTCCGATAATGAGAGTGTGTTCGAGTGTGATATTTCCTTGATTCATTGTATATAGTAAGGAACTTTGCAAAACAACGGCGAGAAATGCGATGCTTTGCAATACTTTAAATTCTGGTGCATTGTGTGTCATAGATTCCATCTCCTCTTCCATACATGATTATAGTACGAAGGAGAGGGAAGGACTGTGGAAACTTTGTGAAAGTTATAACAAATTTGTGGCAGAGTGTGTTGAAAAAGACGGATTTATGAGAGGGGAAATAGTAAATGAAATTTTATCAGCGTAAATTGAAATATATCGACATTCAGTCAAACAAAGACAAAAAAACAGGGGCTTGTCTGTACGAAATGCCCCTGTTCTTCTTTTTATTTATTATGCAAATTTACTTTTAACCCAGTTCTTACCTTCAACAAGGCGAGCTGTCATGACAGCACAAGCATTATCCGCTGTTACGTTTAACATTGTTGCTGGCGGGTCGATGATTGTACTAATAGCTGCGATAATTGGCAGTGCTTCTGGCGGGAAGCCGTATAAAGAAACGATTAACATTTCACCAATCATACCGCCGCCAGGAATAGCTCCCATTACTGTTCCAACTAATAGAGACACAACAAGAGCGATTGCTAATGTTTTTGGACTTGAGAATTCCATATTGAAAATCCCGAATAAGAAAGCAATTTTTAAAACGCCACCTAAAACAGATCCGTCTTTATGAAGCGTAGAGCCAAGAAGGACAACTGTTTCGCGAACGTCAGAAGAGATGCCCATTTTTTTCGTTGCTTCTAAGTTTGCTGGAATACTTGCGGCACTACTACAAGTTGCCAGTGACGTAACTGTAGGGGAGACCATGTTTTTCCAAAAAATTTGCACACCTTGTTTGCGTCCTGCGAGGTACGCATAGAATGTAAAGAAGACAAAGAAATATACAAGAGAAGCTGGGTAATATACCATTGCTGCTCGGAAATATGTTCCAAGAAGCTGTGGGCCAAATTCCCCTACTAAAGCTGCGAAGTAAGCAGCGAGTCCAATTGGAGCATAATACATAATGAAAGATACAACTTTCATTGAAATTTCTGCACCAGCTTGTAAAAATGTAGCGAATGGTTTTCCTTTTTCGCCAACTGCTGAAGTTGCAATTCCCATTAAAATAGAGAAGAAAATAAGTGCTAACATATTTTCACGAGATAGTAACTTCGAGAAATCTGATACTGTAAGGATGCCGACAATTTGATCAGCAACACTAATGCTCTTTTCAACTTTATCAGGTTGTGTTAATTCTAATACAACACCTTGTGCGGGCGGGAATACTTTCACAACAATAATCATAAAAATTGCAGCAATAATACTTGTAAATAAGAAAGTCCCTGCCATGCTAGACATAATTTTTCCGAAACGCTTTAAACCATCCATATTGGCAATAGATGAAGCAATGCTAAAGAACACAAGCGGTACAACAATCGTAAACATTAAGTTTAAGAAAATGTCACCAAGCGGTTTTAAAGCAACTGCATCGGTACCCATGAAATAACCAATGAAACCACCAATTAGGATGGAAGATAATAAAATAAGTGGAAAGCGATAAGCCTTCATAATATATCTTCTCCTATCTAATATCAAAAAGTCATACTGAACTATTATAGCGATTTGTGAGGCGGTTTACTAGGAAAATACAGATAGATGGAATAGCGTGAAAACGAAGAAGTTTTTGTTTTTACGTTCGTTATATGAAAAGTCATTCGTGATGAAAGTATTTTAACGATGCTGCTCTTAATTAGTGATTCTTCCCTATTATTGATGCTTTACCAATAAATGATCTTATGAAAAGTTTATCTTGTTATTTGTGGGCAGTAAGACCCCCGACTCAAAATTTTAGGTGGGAGTAGCTCGATTGGACGGAATTGGAAGGAAGTGTTAGGGTATCCAGTTCGTACAACATTTAATATAATGTTTTTAATAGTCACTTTTGGAACCGTTTACAGAGTTGAGAATCGATATCGATATAAGATAGATACATTAACAGTAGTTATTATGTTCGATGTGCTTTGGACTTACGGTTGTGATTATGGACGGTGTCATGAGATTATCGCTTATGGGTCAAAACCACGTTGCTTTTCAAGTGGGCAAGGTGTATGAAATACGATAACAGCATAATTCTTTGATTTGTGGATCTATACAGGTAGCTCTGGTGCTACGCTTGCACTTGTTGTAGCGATGTTATTATTTGCACGGAGTTAGTTAGCAATAAAAAAATGTGAGTCGATTATCAATTGCACCAGGTATTTTTAATAGTAATGAGATGATTACGTTTGGAATGCCAATGGTTCTAAATCCACTTCTGTTTATTCCATCTATTTATCATTCTTGATGATGTAGGGTAAGCAAAAAGTGGCAGAAGAAAAGGGGGAGTAGGAAGTTAAAATGGATACGGTAGAGACGCAAGTTTTTCATTTGATTTTACATGGGGGAAATGCAAGAAGTTGTGCGATGGAGGCAATCGATTACGCAAAGCGCGGAGAGTTTGAAGAGGCGGACGCTAAGCTGCAGGAGGCACTTCAAGAATTACAAGAAGCACATCGCTTGCAAACAGATTTGATACAAAGAGAAGCTGGCGGAGAAAAAACAGAAATTACACTTCTCATGGTTCATGCGCAAGATCATTTAATGAATGCCATAACGGTGAAGGAGTTAGCGAGTGAATTTGTAGGGTTATATAAGAAAATGTTAGAGAAAGAATGAGACCTTGCGTATGCAAGGTTTTTTATGTTTGAAAAAAAGTCGGTTATGACGAAAACAATACCACTCATGTACCAATCTATTTCTTTTTTTTTAATATATGTAACAATAAAAGTGTAAGGGAGGTGGAAAGGAGTGAAAATTCACCTTGAATTAGATCCATCACAAGATGAAATAGAGATTATTGTAAAGACAAAAGAAGTAACAGATGAAATTCACCAACTTTTAAAAAGGATAGAAGGAGGGAGTATGAAACAAATTATTGGAATTTTGAAACAACGATATTATTTGTTAGAACCGCAAGATATATATTGGTTTTATACAGAGGATCGAAAGGTAATGGCTCAAACGACGAAAGGAAATCTTGAGGTGAAATCACGTTTGTATGAATTAGAAACAAAATTACAAGGTAATCGATTTGTACGATTTTCAAAGTCTACACTAGCTAACTTGCAGCATGTAACAAGCTTTGAAATGTCCTTTAGCGGCAGTATGTGTGCACACTTTTCAAATGGAATGAAAGAATACGTTTCAAGAAAATATGTACCACTTATTAAAGAAGCGTTGAATATGGGAGGAGGTTAAAGGAATATGATTACATTGTTTGATAGGGTATGGGCCAAAGTCTTGACAGGAATAGCGATGGCGATGATTTATAGTTTGTTGTTTTTAGGGATCGGTTATGCGAATGGAGTAGATGTATTAGAGGTAGAGACAGTGCTTTTCCATCTCGGGATAGCAAATATTGTTGGGGTAATTTTCTCTTTTGCTTCTTTGGTGTTTGAGAGAGAAGAATGGAGTATTTTAAAGCAAACAATGATTCACTTTATCATTTTACTAGGAACATTTTTACCGATTGCGATTTGGGTGGGCTGGGTTCCAGCTAGTCCTGTTCCAATACTGCTTTGTGTAGGTAGCTTTATCTTGATTTACTTTGTTCTATGGTGTGCAATGGCAATATATTGGAAGAAAAAAATTGAGGGATTGAATAATGGGTTGAAATAAGTTTGCAGGAAGGTTCCGCTTTGTCGTAGTTTGTCGATGTGTTGTGTCGAACCGCCGCTATATTGTGAAAATCGCTGATATTATAATAGGATGACTTTTTTCTTTATGTATGGATGCATACATACCATCAGTGGTAATCCACTGATGGTATTATTCTTTTCGTGTAACCTTCTTTTAGTAGAAAAATAAAAGTTAACTCATATTCGTTATTTCCCCGATACCACGAAGTAATTTTGTTATATAAAATCGTTTCGGCTTTAATGCGTCTAATATATAGTTAATAGCTTTTTGCGGATCAACTGTTGCACCACATGTATAACAGTCGATTGCTGCGAAGCCCTTTTCTGGATACGTGTGAATAGAGATATGACTCTCTGCTAGTAAAACTAATATAGTAATGCCATATGGTTGAAATGCTTTTTCGATTACAGAGAGGACAGCAGCACCACATATAATAGATGCAGCGACTAAATGTTCCTTTAAAAACTCACAATCATTTAATAGAGAAAAATCTGTTTCCCACAAGTCTACTATTATATGTCTACCAAATGTTGAGTATTCCATATTTTATATTGCACCTCCTACAGAGAAACTTCCTCACTAAATGAGTTAAAATTGCATATCTTTCCGGTAGCAATCATGTAATGTTAGGTTGTCCTGTGTATTCAGAACGGCAGAATCTTGCTGTTCTAAAAGTTCTTTTCTAAATTGGAAGAGAGGAGAAAGAGTAGGAGGGAGTGTTCGCTGAGGAACTGTTACAGATAATTGTTCAATTCGTTTGAGAATCGCGGATTGATTTGTAGCAATATGGAATCCCCAGTCATTTCCGAAAGAAGGGACGATTGTGTGATAGCTTTTCACAGTTAGACCAGCGCTTCGAATTGTTTTACCAATGCTCCAATATACAAGTGGTGTATCTATTGGTGAATTGGATTGGCAAACAAATGCGCCGCCCTCTGTAAGAAAAAAAGATACAAGTGTGAAAAATTCTTTCGTATAGAGTTGACTTAACAATTCATTTGCTGGGTCAGGGAAATCGATGATAATTACATCATATAGAAGAGGATGAGACTGAAGAAATTGCATCGCATCGCATATGTGAACATTTACGCGGTCATCAAAAAGTGCACCTTGATTTAAAGCGACTACTTCTGGAATTTCACGAGCTATTCTAATCATTTCTTCATCCAAGTCTACAAGGTCTACATGAAGAACATTTTCATACTTTAATACTTCCCGTAAAGCAAGCGCATCTCCGCCTCCTAAAATGAGAACATACTGTGGATCTTCTACTTTGGACATAATCGGATGAACAAGAGCTTCGTGATAAATCTGCTCATCGACAGAACTAAATTGTAATTGTTTATCCAAGTATAATCGCATGTCATTTACTTGTACTAGATTTATATCTTGATATTTACTTTTTTCTTTAAATAAACTTGTATACTCACCTGCTTGTATTTCTGTAAGCGCAATTTCATCCCATACATCTAATGTATTAGCATGTACCTCTAATTTTTCGTCATTAAATTTATTTCGAATATTTTTTCTATTAGAATGTACTTCTAATTTTGTGTTATTAAATTTATCTTGAATATTTTTGTTATTAGAATGAGTTTCTAATTTTGTATTAGTAACTTCATCTCGAATGCTTTCGTTATTGGAATTTGTCATTGTTTTTGGCTGGATAACTTTTTGATATACACGATTTTGAGGAATCATTTCATAAATGATTGTTGCGTGTTTTTTTCTTCTATGTTTTGGCATAGATAATCTCCTTTCTATCTATATAAAAAATGTTTTATCTTATTCTATGTAAAATAAATAGAATTGGATTGGATTGGACAATTCTATTTATAAGAAGATAGTTATCCGCAGTTTACGGATAGCTATTTTTTATTCTTCCACATATTCTAAAATGTTACCTGGCTGATAGTCTGGTTCTTTATAAATACATACACATACAGCTAGACAACTAAACACTAATCTATTTTCATACAGATATGTGTTGCAAGCGTGTTGTTTTATAACACACAATACATATTTTGGGTAACACACTATTTGAAAGCGGTAACACACAATAAAAACACACGAAAAAACGTTGATTTTAGGCGGTTTAAAAAGTTGGCACGCTAGTTGCATTAATAAAAGGCGTAAAGAAAAAGAAATAACAAAAATAGTTTATATGCATAGGGGGACTTATTAATGAATATTTTACTTTGTTGTTCAGCAGGAATGTCTACAAGCTTACTAGTTACCAAAATGGAAGAGGCTGCAAAAGCTCGTGGTCTAGAAGGAAAGATTTGGGCTGTATCTGGGGATGCAGTAAAAAACAACATTGATGAAGCAGATGTATTATTACTAGGACCACAAGTTCGTTATATGCTTTCTTCTTTGAAACCGCTTGCGGATGATCATAATGTTGGAATCGATGTTATTAATTCAATGCATTACGGCATGATGAATGGAGATGCAGTTTTAGATCACGCATTAACACTTAAAAAATAATTAGGGGGGAAGAAATAATGCAAAAGTTTATTGCATTTATGGAAAAGTATGTTGTTCCAGTCGCTGGTAGAATCGGGTCACAACGTCATTTAGCTGCGATCCGTGATGGATTTATTGCAGTTATGCCGCTTATCTTAGTAGGTTCAATTGCAGTACTTGTTAATGGATTACCAATTGATGGATTCCAAAACTTTATGAAGAGCATGTTCGGCGATACATGGAAAATGGTCGGCGGAAATATGTGGACAGGATCCTTTGCCATTTTAGCTTTAATGGTAGCGATTACAACAAGTTATAACTTAGCTAAATCTTACGGTGTTGATGGATTGTCAGCAGGTCTTATTTCGTTTGGTGCGTTAGTTATTCTTACACCAACAACACCGAAAGAAGGCGGGTTAAACTTCCTTTGGACAGGTGCACAAGGTTTATTCGTAGCCCTAATTGTAGCGCTTCTTGTTACAGAAGTATTCCGGTTCTTAGTACAAAAAGATATTACTTTTAAAATGCCAGATGGTGTACCACCAGCAGTTATGAAGTCTTTCGCAGCATTGGCTCCAGCTTTTATTATTTTAACAGTAGTAGCAGGTATTCAATTAGCAGTGAAATTAGCTGGAACAAGCGTTCATGAATTTATTTTTAATACGCTTCAAGTACCATTACAAGGTTTAGCAGGTACATTACCAAGTGCAATTATTATCGCATTACTTGTACATCTTCTTTGGTTCTTTGGTTTACATGGTCCAAATATCGTTGGTGGTATTATCGAGCCTTTATACTTACCAGCACTAGAAAAAAATATTAAGTTGTTCCAAGATGGTGTGTCTGCATTTGATGTTCCAAACATTGTTACAAAACCGTTCTTTGATATTTTCGTATATCTAGGTGGATCTGGTGCAACATTAGCATTCTTAGTCGTTGTATTCTTTGTTGCAAAAAGTGCACAAATGCGCGGAGTATCAAGATTATCTCTAGCTCCCGGTATGTTTAACATTAATGAACCAGTAATCTTTGGTACACCGATTGTATTAAATCCGATTTTATTTATACCATTTGTATTAACACCAGTTGTGTTAGTTATTACTTCTTATACAGCAATTTATCTTGGCTGGGTACCGAAAACAGTAGCAATGGTTCCTTGGACAATGCCACCAATTATTAGTGGTTATCTTGTAACAGGTGGACACGTATCTGGTGCAATTCTACAATTGTTCAATTTTGTGCTTGCGATGGCAATCTACTTCCCATTCGTTGTAGCATGTGACCGTTCTGTCATTCGTACTGAAAAAGCTGCAGCACAAGGAAACGATCAATCTGTACCTATGTAATACATGATTATTCTCACGGGCATACAGAGCCCGTGAGAATAATCACTTTATATCTCGTTCAGAAAGATGGCACACATCTAGAAGAACACCAAAACCAATTTAAGAAAATAACATTTTCATAGACATGTTCAAACTGAAGGGGTATTTCAATCGGTTGAACTTTACCCCGCATTAACGGGCAGTAAGCCTCCCACCTCAAAATTCGGCAAAAGCAAAGATGTGAGGTGGGGACAACTGCCCGTTAATGCCCGATTGGTTCAACTAATAATCAGTGGGAAAAACCCCCCACTGATTAAAGTGTCACTTTATAGAGAGGGCGGTATTTATGATGACTACAGCAGAACAAATTCCATTTCAATTAATTTTACACAGCGGTAACGCAAGAAGTTATGCGATGGAGGCACTGCAATATGCGAAACAGGGGAAATTACTAGAAGCAGATGAAGCAATGGCGAAAGCGAAAGAGGCAATTAATGAAGCACATCATTTCCAAACAGAGCTTATCCAATCAGAAGCAAGAGGCGAAAAAACAGAAATTAGTGTCCTTTTAATTCATGCACAAGATCATTTAATGAATTCAATGACTGTAAAAGAATTAGCAGTGGAATTTATCGACCTTTATAAAAAGCTTGATGCGAAAGGAGAATAAGCAATGAACGGAATTAAAATTGCTACAATCGGCGGTGGATCTAGTTATACACCAGAGTTAATTGAAGGATTTATTAAGCGCTATGGTGAACTACCAGTTCGTGAAATTTGGTTAGTAGATATTGAAGCAGGGAAAGAAAAATTAGAAATCGTTGGTAATTTAGCAAAACGTATGGTAAAAAAAGCTGGTTTACCAATTGATATTCACTTAACACTTGATCGCCGCGCAGCACTTAAAGATGCTGACTTTGTAACAACACAACTTCGCGTTGGTTTGTTAGAGGCACGCGCGAAAGATGAAGCAATTCCATTAAAATATGATGTAATTGGTCAGGAAACGAATGGTCCTGGTGGTTTATTCAAAGCATTGAGAACGATTCCTGTTATTTTGGATATTTGTAAAGACATGGAAGAACTTTGTCCAAATGCTTGGTTGATTAACTTTGCAAATCCAGCAGGTATGGTAACAGAGGCTGTACTTCGTTACACAAGCATTCAAAAAGTAGTGGGATTATGTAATGTTCCAATTGGTATTCGTATGGGACTTGCAAGACTGCTTGAAGTAGATGCAGGCCGTGTACATGTCGACTTTGCTGGTTTAAATCACATGGTCTACGGGTTAAATGTGTATGTGGATGGAGTAAGTGTAATGGACCGTGTTCTAGAACTTGTAACAGATCCAGAAAAGCAAATTACGATGGAAAACATCGCTGCGCTTGATTGGGAGCCAGATTTCATTCGCGGACTTCGTGCAATTCCATGTCCATATCATCGTTACTACTATAAAACACGTGAAATGCTAGAAGAAGAAAGGCAAGCTTCTATTGAAAAAGGTACACGTGCAGAAGTGGTGAAACAATTAGAAGACGACTTATTCGAGTTATACAAAGATCCGAATTTAGATATTAAGCCACCGCAATTAGAAAAACGCGGAGGAGCGTACTACAGTGATGCAGCATGCAGTTTAATTACATCTATTTATAATAATAAAGGTGATATTCAACCTGTTAATACAAGAAACAACGGTACAATTGCAAGCTTGCCACATGATTCAGCTGTTGAAGTAAACTGTATCATTACGAAGGATGGTCCAAAGCCAATTGCAGTAGGTGACTTACCAGTTCCTGTTCGCGGTTTAGTTCAGCAAATTAAATCATTTGAGCGCACATCAATTGAAGCTGCTGTTACAGGTGATTATCATAAGGCGCTGCTTGCTATGACAATTAATCCACTTGTACCATCAGATAAAGTAGCAAAACAAATTTTAGATGAAATGTTGGAAGCTCATAAAGAATATCTTCCACAGTTCTTCGAAAAAGTAGAGAAAAAAAAGCGGCGCTGATAAAGCCCGCTTTTTTTTCATTTATTAGGAGGGGAAAAGTCTTATGATTCGATTAATCGTAAATGCAGATGATTTTGGTCTTACAGAAGGTACAAACTACGGCATTATTGAAGGGCATGTAAATGGGATTGTGAATTCTACGACGATGATGATGAACATGCCAGGAACGGAGCATGCTGTGCACTTAGCGAAAGAACATAAGTCATTAGGGATAGGGGTGCATCTTGTGTTAACGGCAGGAAAACCGCTCCTTACAGACGTTCCATCACTTGTAAATGCAGATGGATTATTTCATAAACAAGGCGTTGTAAGAGAAGGCAATATAAACCCTAAAGAGGTTGAAAGAGAGTGGACTGCTCAAATTGAAAAGTTTCTATCTTATGAATTAACACCAACACATTTAGATAGCCATCATCATGTACATGGTTTACCGATTTTGTATGATGTCCTTGAGCGATTAGCAAAAAAATATAATGTGCCAATTCGCAGATGTGAACAAGAGAGAGCGGTGCGTCCGTTTTCCGATGTGTTCTATAGTGATTTCTATAGCGATGGCGTGCAGGAAGATTACTTTGTTAAATTAAAAGAGCGTGTAGAGGAAGGAAAAATAGTAGAGGTTATGGCGCACCCTGCTTACATTGATCCGGAGCTTGTGAAGCGTTCTTCTTATGTGATGGACCGTGTGAAGGAACTACGAATTTTAACGGAAAGTATTTTACCAGAAGGGGTAGAGCTTGTGAGATTTTAATATGTATGGATATAAATTGAAAGGAAGAAGAAACCTTTCTTTTGAGGTGGGAGAGAGGATCCGCCCATGCGTAGAAGCAGTCAGATCCTTTTTCTGCCCCATGCTAAGTGAGCAAGTGAGAGGAGATCTTCTTTTGTTTTCATAGCCGCGACTTATGCGCTTGAAAATCAAAATGGATGTATATAGTACAAAAAGACGGTTTAGTAAGACCGTCTTTTTATATGGCTAGATAATGGAAAGAATATAGCCACTCAAAGCACCGAGAACAACAATGATCCATGGTGGTGCTTTCCAAAATGCTAATAGGCAAAATAGGAGAGAGGCGATGACAAAGTCAGCCGTACTTATGATAGAGCTTGTCCAAATCGGATTATAAAAAGCTGCTAGTAAAATGCCGACAACAGCGGCATTAACGCCAAGGAGTGCACCTTGTATATAAGACAAGCGTCTAACTTGATCCCAAAATGGCAGCACGCCAATGACAAGTAAGAATGCCGGGAGAAAGATAGCAATTGTCGCAAGTGTAGCACCTAGTGCTCCGCCTAGTATAGTTCCTATGTAAGCAGCGAATGTAAAGAGTGGCCCTGGAACGGCTTGCGTTAATCCATATCCTGCTAGAAACTGCTCTTTTGTCATCATGCCATTTAATACAAATTCATTTTCAAGAAGAGGAAGAACGACATGTCCTCCGCCAAACACAAGTGAGCCAGAGCGATAGAAACTATCAAACAGGGCAATCCAGTGCGAGAATGGTCGTAATATTGGTAGCAAGAATAATAAACTAAAAAATAGTAAGAGACACATGATACCTGCTATACGTGAAACAGGAATATGAGTTTTGCTAACAGGTGGAATTTCATGTTTACGATATAAGAGCCAGCCGATAAGGCCAGCGAGTAGAATAAGCGTAATTTGTGTCCAAGTACTTGGAAATAGTAATGCAAGTGCCGCCGTAATAATGGCAATGGTTGCTCGGTTTCGGTCCGGTGTTAATTTCTGCGCCATTCCCCATATTGCATGGGCCACAATCGCTACTGCTACAAGTTTTAATCCATGAATCCAGCCAGCGTTTGCCACATGAAATTGCTGGAGTAGTGAAGCGGAAAAGACGAGAACAAGAACGGATGGGAGTGTAAAGCCGGCCCAAGCAACAATAGCTCCAAGGAGTCCCCCGCGGGATAAACCGATGCCAATTCCAACTTGGCTACTTGCAGGACCGGGGAGAAATTGACAGAGTGCCACTAAATCTCCATAACTTCGCTCATCCATCCATCTTCGTTTTTTGACATATTCGTGATGGAAGTAACCAAGATGAGCGACAGGTCCTCCAAAAGAAGTAAGTCCTAGTTTAAGCGATACGAAAAAAATTTCTACTATTGTTTTCAAAGATGACCTCCTAAGAAATTTCAATTCTACGTGCATTATACAGGAAGCGGTGCGGCATGAGGAACGATTGTTATGTAATGTTTTTGTAAAGATTTGCGAAGGGGAATCAGATATCTCATAAAAAGCGCTCCTGAAAGAGTCATAATTAATCGTGTCCTAACAATAAATTAGTTAAAGGAGACGTCAGTATTAGTTTGAAATTTATATAAGGAGAATGTTGCTCGTATGACAAAACATTTCGTTGCTAAGCTGAAAGGCAGTAATGAATTACCTCCTGTAAAAACAAAGGCTTATGGGGTTGCAGAGCTTATTTTTAATGGTGATTTTACAAAACTACATTATAGGGTCATATTGAAAAATCTTGAGAAGGTAACATCTTGTCAAATTCATTTAGGGAAAGGAAATCAGACTGGGCCAGTGGTTTTATTCTTATATGGACCAGTAAAGCATGGAATTAGTGTGAATGAAGGAACGATAACAGGCGTGGTGTCTACTAAGGATTTAGAAGAAGGCCCCTTGCAAGGGAAGACATTTGAGAATCTTGTGCAGGCAATTGATGAAGCAAATGCATATGTAAATGTTCATACAAGGACATTTACGAGAGGAGAACTCCGTGGGGAAATAAAAGAATATAGCCGATCCATGAGTCGATAAGTAAACATACCCGTGAATGTTAATATTCACGGGCATGTTTACTTTATTCTTTTTTTTCTGGTTGATTCTTTATGAAGAAGTCTATTACATAAAAAACTTCATCATCTGGAATTTGCACGTCAAACGTGTTTTCAATTGGTTGCAGAGATTTTTTTACTTTCATATACATCCAATATTCATCTTGCCTACGCGTTTCTTTATCAGGGTAGGGAAGGAGTTTTTCTCCTTTTTGAAGCCGATCAACCATACAACTCATATGCAAAATAACTCCCATTAAACTATCAGGATTTAACTGTAAGGAGATGAGCTCTTGAATTGTATTTAATGCATACCGTACTGTTTTGATCATGAGTGCTCCATCATTCCGCTGCATTTGTTGCCCGAGAATATCAGCCATTTTTGCATATGTTTCTTCATACATAATTAATTCTTGGATTGGTTGAATGGCTTTATAGTTTACGATGTCCTGGAAATGATACGTTAAACAGGGTACTTGTACATCAAAGTTTGTGACAATACAAATCATATTGCGTTCTTTCTTTATGTTTTCGATCATTTTCGTTAAATCTTTTTCATGAACGATACTAATTGGAATAATTTCTATTAAATCCTTATCGAATCGCAAATAGTTTTCAAGCATTTTTTGAATAGCTAGCGCGCTTCCTTCTCCTGTTAGACAAGCTGTTAAAATGACGGATTTCATTGGAGCGAGCGGTTTTTTCTTTTCCTCTTGTACGTTTAGATAAAATGGTGTTAAGTTTTTCACCGTTTCATATAATGCGTCTAATGAATACCCGAGCTGCGCTTTTCTTGCTGCTTCTAGTACGTGCGGTGTACTTGTCATAGAGAGAACGCGTACAGGGATATGAAATTCCGTCTCTAGTATATCCCCGATATAGGCAAGTGAACCCATATCGACAAGTAAGAGAAGTCCATTTATATGTTCTAGCGTTTTCATGTACACTTTTACTCGTTCTAAGAAATCTTTCGGTGATTCATGAAGCGGCATATCAATTCCTGCTACTTCATCAATACCGAGAAGTTCATTTGCGACATTTGCCATTTCTGTTGCGATACCATTACCGTGAGCTAAAATTAATACTTTTACTTCTGTTTGGGAAGTAGGAATAGGATCAACGACGAAAAACATCGTTAAAAATCCAGCTTCATCAATGGGCATTGTGATTTGCAGTTCTTCTTCTAAGAGATGAATACACTGCATAGCAACCGAGAAGGCTTCTTTGTACTTCGTACGAATTTGATTGAGTTGTGGGTGATGAATTTGTTTCCCACTGTGCAGTCGTTGTAGAGTTGTCTGTACATGTAAACTTAAAGCAAGAAACATTTTTTCATCGAATGTCTTAGATAACTGTTTTTCTGCTAGTTCAGCGATTTTTTCGCAAACAGAAACAATATTACGATCGACAATTTTAAAGACGTTTTCATGATTTGTCTTTTTTGATATTTGATTAAAATAATGAACGAAAAAACTTTGTATATCATTGTCTATTAATAATTCTAATTCTTCTTCTTCAATCCCGCGTGCTTGTAGTTCTTCATATTTATGATCGATGTAATCATAAATGGAAGAACGTGTATCTTCTGTTTTATGTCTACTCCATCCTTCGTCACTCGTAAACACAAATGTCTCGTTTGGAACTTGGTACAAATGACGGCTTTTTCTTTCGATAAATAAGCCTTCCTTCATGTACCATGGCAAATCAGTGCTAGAAACGCGGACATAGTCTCTTTTCTTTGTTACGAAGTCAGAATAGGCTTTCGCGCAGGCAATTTGTACATCTGTTTTTAATTGTCCAATGTTATTTGGACATTGATAAAAGACGAATGCACGCATTGCATTCGGGCTGACATGAATTTCTTTTCGCAGACGAATCGCCTCATTGGTAAAAAAGAGTTGTAGCAAGGCAAAGCGTTCCTGATGCGTTCTCTCCCGAAGTGGTGGAAGCGTTACGGTCATTGGAATTCGTCTTGTAAATGTTTTGAGTAAAAAAGAGTTGGGTTCTTCTGTTGTTGCAGTAATAATTAATACTTGTGCTCGGCGCTCGTTCTCTGTCTCTCCAAGGCGACGATACACACCGCGATCGATAAACGTGAATAGCATTTCCTGACCTTCTGGAGGAAGGCGGTGCACTTCATCCAGAAAGAGAATTCCTTCATGGGCTTTTTCGATTAATCCGTTTTGATCACTTGCACCAGTATAAGCACCTTTTTTAATCCCGAACAGTTGTCCAAGCAGGAGCTGTGGATTATTTGCATAATCTGCACAATTAAAAACGATAAACGGCGCATCTTTTTTGAGCTGATTGACTTCAATTGCGTATTCATGCATTAAAGAAGCAAACATAGATTTCCCGACACCTGTTTCTCCAAGTAGTAAAGTATGCATACCATGTGGAGGATAGAGTACAGCGGCCTTTGCTTTTTCAATCGCAATTTTGAGGCTTGTATTTTCTCTTGCAAAGGCATCGAGTGAAGTGTCATCTTTTGAAGGCGTTTCCATATAAAGATTAGCTCCTAAATAGAAACGGACAGGGCGTGTTCCTGTTTTAGATAAACGACCATCTTTCACAAGTTTATTTAAATCGCTGCTTACATTTGCACGGTCTAGCTGTAGAAGTGTAGCGAGTTCAGATGCTGTTACACCTTCTGAGTAATTCCCCGTTTGCATTGCATTATAAATGAGGTCCATTCGTTTCATTTTTCTTCACCTCGAAACTTCATCACTATTTAAAATTTTACACAAAAATGGGAAGAGTGGGAAGAGAAAAAGTATAAACAGTATAAACAGTATAAACAGCTCTAGTATTTATACTAAAGCTGTTACAATCTTGTGTCCTTCCAGAAGTTTACTTCTAAATGGGAGGAAGGGTTATAGGGAAGAAGTGTATATCCTTTTGCCTTAAGATAGTCAATTACCTTTGGAAGAATTTTCACTGTGACGCTAGAATCATGCATTAAAATAACTTCAACTTGTTCATCGCTTTGGTTCATAACTCGCTCTAGTATAGCAGAAGGATTACGATAACTTTTCCAGTCATATGTATCGATTGTCCAATCCCACATTTTGTACTGAGCAGACACAAGTGCATCACGATAATTCTTTTTTAAATAAGGCATACTACCATATGGAACGCGAACAAGATGTGTATTCAAATTTGTGGTACTGTGGACAATTGAACGAGTTTGTTCCATTTCAGTAATTAAAGTGGATGGATCACCAGTATATAGACGTTTCACGTCATGAGACATGCTATGGAGGCCGATATAATGCCCTTCTTTTATGAAACGTTGCATTGTTTGTGGGTAGTGTGAAGCTTTGCCACCAATTACAAAGAAGGTTGCTTTTCCTTGTTTTTGTTTTAAGATGTTTAAAATTTGTGAGGTGTATTTGTTTGGTCCATCATCAAATGTTAAGTATGCAATTTTTTGAGGACGAGCCGCATCCTGAATCATAGAGTCATGTATAAGCGGGGAGTTAGTGGCTGCTTCAGTATAAGATATCGAACATGTAGTAATACTTAGGAATATAATCATCCATTGAAACATTTGCTTCATCAAAATACTCACCCTCAGTCTAACAGTCATGGAGAAGGAGTTAAGACTGTAGTCTCATTATCCTCTTTATATGTATATCTTTCTCCAATAGAAGAACTCTCAAACAAACTATATTTTGGAAATAAAAAAATAGCACCCTATCTTAAAAAGAAAGGGTGCTATTTGAATATTTTTTGCTAGTAAAGGTTATACTACAGTTATTCTTCGCGTTTTTTTACTTTTTTATAGAAGGAAATAATTGGTTTATAACGCTCGTGTACAAGGCCAATTATTTCTGCTACGATTTCAGTAAAGAGTATTAAAGCAAACAGAAGGATAATGGATAACCATAATGTTGCACTAGAGAAAATAATCGCATTTACGCTAAAGAAAATACCAAATGCGTAAATGATGAGTACCGTCGTGCGATGAGAGAAGCCCATTGCTAATAGACGATGATGTAAGTGCGATTTATCTGGCGCCGAAATTGGTTTTTTATTCACAATTCGTCTAATAATCGCAAACAGTGTGTCGAATATAGGTACACCTAAAATAATAATTGGAACAAGGAAACTGAATAACGTTACGCTTTTGTATAATCCAAGTAACGATATAACAGAAATACAATATCCTAAGAATAATGCCCCTGTATCTCCCATGAAAATCTTGGCTGGGTGAAAGTTATAGAATAAAAATCCAAGTGTACTTGCAAGCGCAATGAGTGCGAGTGGTAAGATGATTACAGCGCCAGTGCCCATTGGGCTAGTAAAGGCCATATATGCCAAGGTTGCAAGAACGATGGATGAAATTCCAGCAGATAATCCGTCTAAGCCATCAATTAAATTGATGGCATTTGTAATACCGACAATCCAAAATACTGTAATTGGATATGCAAGTATGCCAAGTTCAGTATCTCCTAAGATTGGAATGTACAACACCTGTACTAATAATCCACTTTTTACAATGAGTGCAGCAACTAATAGTTGTCCACCAAATTTAACTTTTGCTGATAATTCATACATGTCATCTAAAATACCGATAATGACAATGATAACAGCGCCTAAACTAATTGTTAGCATGCGTTGTTCGTATAATCCACTAACAAGAAATCCTACAGCTACACCAATAAAGATTGCCAATCCACCTAGACGAGGCATGACTTTTTGGTGTACTTTACGTGCGTTTGGCTTATCAGTCGCTCCAATTTTAAATGCTAATTTGATAACAAAAGGAGTAACGACTAATACGGTAATGAAAGATGCCAAAACAGCATAAATCACTTGTGAGTCCATTAATACCCCACCTTTTATGTTTTAACGTAATTTCTAACTTGTTTATCTGAAATTTATGATGTTTGTTTACAGGCTCATAACATATGGTATCACAAAAAGACTAGAATTCAATGTTTTTTTATATTCACTGTAATTGGAAATAGGTCAAATATGTGACAAATTTATAATACATACGATGTCGTGCAAGTAGGTTACAATATATTTTATCATTAACTTGTATTACATAGTTTTTAAATTGTCATACAGAATTATGACATTTACATATAAGTTTTTTCCTAGTAGGAAGGGTATGGTGTGACCGGTTTCCTTTATTATAAGTGTTACACGTTAAAATACGTACGTTTCGCGTTAAAATATGGAAACATGAAATGTGCCAATAATAAAGCGTTTTGTAAAGAAAAATATCTAAATGAAGGGCTTTATTTTACAAAATCTTAAAAAAAGAAAGAGCAGGCGTCTCATATAATAGGGGATGAGAGCATACGTGTTAGCTTATTTTGGCAGTTTTATGTCTTGATATGTGAAACAAGAGTACCCTAAGGATTGGCCTTATATTCATTTTGAGTATGAAAGGGGGAAGTGCAGACTATCTAAAAAGTGTTCAGTAGTCTGTGCGGAACAACTAATGAAGATTACGGTGATAGGTACTGGATATGTAGGATTAATTACGGGAGTAGGATTAGCCACGTTAGGTCATTCAGTTACTTGTTTTGATATAGATAAAGGAAAAATTGTCAGAATGAAGCAAGGTGAAATGCCAATTTATGAGCCTGGTCTAGAGCAATTAGTGGATGCGGCGGTCCAAGAAAAGAGGTTAGTATTTACATCTAGTCAAGCAGAGGCATTTAAACATGCAGATTTCATATTTGTAGCGGTAGGAACCCCATCTTTACCGGATGGAACAGCAGATTTAACATATATTCGTAATAGTTGTTATGAAATTGGCACGTATATAACTTCAGATATAATTGTAATTACAAAAAGTACGGTTCCTGTAGGTACGAATGATCAAATGAAAGAATGGATTCAAGAAAAGCTACAAGGACGACATCGTATACATATGGTATCTAATCCAGAATTTTTACGTGAAGGCTCTGGTATATATGATTTTTTCCATGGTGATCGCATTGTTATAGGAGCGGAGACAGATGAAATTGCACAAAAGATAGAGACGTTATACAGTAAGTTACGAATTGAAACGTTTGTGACAGATATTCGCAGCCCTGAAATGATTAAATATGCTTCAAATGCTTTTTTGGCTACGAAAATTAGCTTCATAAATGAAATTTCCAATATATGCGAGAAAGTAGGGGCAGATGTATTAGAAGTCGCGGGTGGCGTGGGAATGGATCAGCGGATTGGTTCGCACTTCTTACAGGCAGGTATCGGTTATGGGGGTTCATGTTTCCCGAAAGATACAAATGCTCTCGTCCAAATTGCAGGTAATGTTGCACATGATTTCAGTTTGTTAAAAGCGGATAGCGGTGTTAGGAGCCTCCTTTAAGCCAAATACAGATGATATTAGGGAGGCACCATCTCTTCCCATTATAAAAGAATTAGTAAAAATGGAAGCGGACGTAATTGTATATGATCCACAGGCCATTTTACATTTGCAAAAGTTATTTGGAGACGAAATAACATATACAACAAATCTAGATGAGGCAGTGACAGGGGCGGAAGCGGTATTTATTGTAACCGATTGGGAATGCATACGAACGTATCCATTAGAAAGGTATGTGAAGCTTATACGAGAAGCTATTTTATTTGATGGGAGAAATTGCTATACTGGGAAGGGTGTTGAAAACCACAGAATGGATTACTATTCTGTTGGCAGAAAGAGCATCTGTAATAGAGAAGTTTCTATCGTCTATTAAGAACGCTTTCTTTTGTCTTTGTATATTCTCATACTATAATGGTGGTAACGATATTATATAAATCTATGTTTATTTGTTGGCGTATAAGTTGCTGTTATGAAAACAAAAAGAGATTTCCACTCGTTTTCTCCTTTTGTTTTTACTTGGCATGGGGCTAAAAGAGGAATTGACCGTGTCTATGTATGGCTGGACACTCTCTCCCACCTGAAAAAGGTCTTCAATCGTCTTTTAAACTTGTATTTATATAGTATATATCTTAACTAGTGAAAGAAAAGAGGCAGTGAAATGACTGAACGTTTAAAAGTAATGACCATTTTTGGAACACGTCCAGAAGCGATTAAAATGGCACCTCTTGTGTTAGAGTTGCAAAAGCATCCTGAGCAAATTGAATCTATTGTGACAGTGACAGCACAGCATCGTCAAATGTTAGATCAAGTTTTAGATATCTTTGGAATTACGCCGGATTTTGATTTGAATATTATGAAAGACCGTCAAACATTAATTGATATTACAACACGTGGTTTAGAGGGCTTAGATAAAGTAATGAAGGAAGCAAAGCCAGATATCGTTCTTGTACATGGTGATACAACAACTACTTTTATTGCGAGCCTTGCTGCTTTCTATAATCAAATTCCAATTGGCCATGTGGAAGCTGGACTTCGTACATGGGATAAATATTCTCCATATCCGGAAGAAATGAACCGTCAATTAACAGGTGTAATGGCAGACCTTCATTTCTCTCCTACAGAAAAATCAGCAACGAACTTGCAACAAGAAAATAAAGATGAATCTCGTATTTTCATAACAGGAAACACAGCAATTGATGCCCTGAAAACGACAGTAAAAGAAGAGTATAGTCATCCGGTCCTAGAGAAGCTTGGAAATGACAGACTTGTACTTATGACAGCGCATCGTCGTGAAAATTTAGGTGAACCAATGCGCAATATGTTCCGTGCAATTAAACGCCTTGTTGAAAAATATGAAGATGTACAAGTTGTATATCCAGTTCATATGAATCCTGTTGTACGTGAAACTGCTAACGATATTTTAGGAGACCATAACCGCATTCATTTAATTGAACCGCTCGATGTAATTGATTTCCATAATGTTGCAGCACGTTCGTATTTAATGTTAACAGATTCTGGTGGTGTACAAGAGGAAGCACCTTCTCTTGGTGTACCGGTTCTTGTTCTTCGTGATACGACAGAGCGCCCAGAAGGAATTGAAGCGGGTACGTTAAAATTAGCGGGTACAGACGAAGAGACAATCTTTACACTTGCAGATGAATTGTTATCTAACAAAGAAGCGCATGACAAAATGGCGCAAGCATCTAATCCTTACGGTGACGGTCTCGCTTCAGAGCGTATTGTAGAAGCGATTTTACAATATTTTAATAAAAAGTAAGTAAAAAAGAGCCAATCCTCATATCTGTCGATAGAGGGAGTGGCTCTTTTCTTTTTTGTCTTTAATTTTGCTGGTGGTTTCGCATTAGCCACTCCGCATTCGCGTTCGTAGACGGAGGAGGCTCTTGTTCTTTTTTATTAGTAGATGAATTTGTTGTATTCGTATCAGAGTTAGAACTTGAATTTGTATTTGTATTTGTTTGATCTTGTTCTAAGTTTTTTAAAAGTTCATTACGAACAGTTTGAAGGTTCACTTCATCTGGGATAAAGTAATAAATATCGTTTAGTTTTTTATCCTCACCTTCTAATTTAAGTGTTTGGATGTTTGAAGGATCAAATCCAGATAATTTATTGTATAAGGCAAGTCCATCAGACACAGGTACATCAGTTTTTACATATTTTCCAACAACCTCAGCCAAGTCTTTAATTTTAAAGACTGTGGAAGCAGAATTTAATTTATGGACAACGGCAGCAAGTACTTGTCGTTGCCTTGTAGCACGGCCGTAATCTCCATTTGGATCTTGTTTTCGCATGCGAACATAAGCTAGTGCTTCTTCACCATTTAATTCTTGCTGCCCTTTCTTAAATTGAATTAGCTTGTAGTAATCGATATCAGATCGTTCCTCGAAATCAAAAGGAACATCAACTGTAATGCCACCAACAGCATCAACAATTCCTTTAAAGCCTTTGAAATCAATTTTAATGTAATGGTCAACTGGCACACGTAAAAAGTTTTCGACCGTTTCCAATGCCAATTTTTCTCCGCCGTAAGCATGGGCTGCGTTAATTTTATCTTTTTTGTTTTTTCCAGCAATTGTAACGCGTGAGTCACGCGGAATACTCATGAGAGAAACATGTTTTGTTTTTGGATTAATTGTTGCAAACATAAGCGAATCTGTTCGTCCATTTTGTCCATCGGTTGCATAATCTTCAATTCCCATAATAAGGACACTGAAAGGTTCTTTTGTGATTTCTACATCTGCCGTACGTAATTTTGATTTATCACGAGTGAAGCCACTATACATCTCCATGAGAGAAGAATAGGAATTAAACATGTAGAGTCCTACGCTGCTGATTAGCCCTATAAAAATGAGATAGATGAATAATCTACGTCTACGCTTCTTTTTAATTCTTCTCTTTTGGAGATGATGATAACGCTCTTCCATACATAATCTCCTTTAAAATTATATGTTATTGTTGCACAATGTCTTGTTCTAAATACAGCATGTTGTCTTCTTTTATTGTACATTTCCCATTTGTTAATTCAATCATCCAGTCAGTAAAAATTTGTTTTTGATTTTCTTCAACATAAGTATCGAATGTAACATTTTCTAGGTAATGTATCTCTTTAATCGCGTAAGCTGATTGACGGAGTTCGTTTTCAACTTTACCGAGCAGCGTATAATCAATTTCCGTTTTCATAATACGCATTAGTTTTCGTTCTACAACACCCACATGGTTAAGACCTTCACTTGTACATTTTCCATATGCGCGAATTAAGCCGCCAGCACCAAGTTTGATACCGCCAAAATAACGTGTGACGACAATGACTGTATCTTTTAGACCGCGTTTTTTTAATACTTCTAAAATAGGTACACCAGCAGTTCCGCTCGGCTCACCATCATCATTTGCCTTTTGAATTTGATCGCGTTCACCAATTAAATAGGCAGAGCAGTTGTGCGTTGCATTCCAGTTTTGTTTTTTAATTTTTTGAATAAATTCTTGAGCTTCTTCTTCTGTTTTCGCTCGGCTTACATAGCAAATAAACCGTGACTTTTGAATGACAATTTCGTGCTCACCGCAGCCTTTTATTGTTAAATATTGTAATAGCAATGGTATACGCTCCTATCTTTCAAAATGACTAGTACTTTTTATTGTAAAAGGGCTAGATTTCAGATTCAAACATTTTTTGTAGAAATATAGCAAATTATATTATAAATATAACGTTTTCGTTGTAAATTGCCCAAGTATTGATTATAATCTTAAACTGGCATTTTTCATACATTAATGCACCTTTTCCTATTTTCGTGTAAAATTAGGAAATAAAAACTTTTTTATAAGGCAGGTACGAAAATGAGAACAGCTATTGTTACGGATAGTACAGCATATATACCGAAGCATATTCGTGAAGAACTCAATATACATATGATTCCATTAAATGTGATTTTTGGAACGAATTCTTATCAAGAAGAAGCAGAAATTACAGCAGATGATTTTTATGTGAAAGTACGTGAACATGAAGAACTTCCAAAAACTTCTCAACCAGCAATTGGAAAATTTGTGGAGCTATTTGAAGAACTAGCAAAAGAATACGATGCGGTGATTTGTATCCATCTTTCAAGCGGAATTAGCGGTACATATCAAACAGCAACGACAGCTGGGCAAATGGTCGAAGGGATAAACGTATATACGTATGATTCTGAAATTAGTTGTGAAGTACAAGGGTTTTACGTGCGTGAAGGTGCGAAAATGGCGAATGAAGGAAAGACGCCAGAAGAAATTTTAGCTAGGTTTGACGAAATGAAACAAACGATAGATGCTTATTTTGTTGTGGATGACTTGCATCATTTACAACGTGGTGGTCGTTTAAATAGTGCGCAAGCATTTATTGGTAGCTTATTACAAGTAAAGCCGGTTTTATATTTTAGAGATAAAGTGATCATTCCGTTTGAAAAAATTCGTACGCGCAAAAAGGCGCTAAAGCGTATCGTTGAAATCTTAGATGAACAAGCGAGTAAAGGTATGCCAATGGAAGTTGTTATTATCCATGCGAATCGTGAAGAGGAAGCGAAAGAATGGCAGAAAGAATTAGAGGAAAAGTACCCTCATGTTACAATCCGCATCAGTTATTTTGGTGCTGTAATTGGAACTCATCTAGGAGAGGGAGCGCTAGGACTAGGTTGGTATACAAAATAATAAAAGTGTAAAAGCTCTCTTTTTGTAGAGAGTTTTTTTACGGGTATACGTATGTTTGTTTGACAAGTTAATATTTGGTAGTGGTAAAATTTAACTTATATAAAATGAATTGAAAGACCAACATGGAATTATTTTTTTGGTGGTGGTCAACTGCCCGCAAAACCCTATTAATGAGGAGTGGGTGGAAGAAACCCCACCGATTAAAGTTTCACTTTATATGTTGGAAAATCTAAAAGATTTATAAAAAATAAGGAAAGTTTTATTACTTACTTTTTATAAGAAACTATTTTATAATAAAGGAGAGGTGAAACATATGGAGCATAATTCTTGTTTATGTCCAAAGTTTGAGTCGGCTTTTACATTACTTAGTAAAAAGTGGACAGGTTTAATTATTAAATCTTTGCTAGAAGAACCAAAACGATTTCGAGAAATTGCGGATATTATCCCAAATATGAGTGATCGTATGTTGTCAGAACGCTTAAAGGAATTAGAGAGCGAAGGTGTAGTTGTACGTAATGTTTATCCAGAAGTACCTGTTAGAATTGAATACGGATTAACAGAAAAAGGAAAGGCGTTAGAAAGTGTTATGAATGAAGTCCAAAACTGGGCTGAAAAATGGGTGAAATAATAGAATGTTTTCTTATTGAAAAACACAAGGAATCTTTCTTGTGTTTTTTTCTTTTTGTAACAAGTCTATGACAAGTAGCTAAAAAAATAGCGTGATTTCCTTAAGATTCTACAAGAAAATACAGAATCAGAAGAATAATGCTAGGAAATGACAAATGTAATATTACATTTATTTTACAAAAGCGTAACATTGATAAAATATCTCCCGAAATATGGTATAAATTTTAATAGATTAAATACGGAAAAGAAAAAAAGAAAGCGGTGTAAAAAACAAAATGAAAAAGCTAAAAATGGCCTCTTGCGCACTAGCTGCAGGATTTATGATGTTTTCAGTAGTAACACCAAATGTATTTGCGGAAAAGATGGATGACGTAAAAACAGAAATTAACGCACAGAATGACACTTTACATAAACAACAACAAGAACGTGATGAGCTTCAAAAACAAATGAATGACTTAAATAAAACAGTTCAAGGTTTAGATAAGTCTGTTCAAGAAAATGCAGCGAAACTCGACGAAACAACTAAACAAGTTGAAGAAACAGAGAAATTAATCGAGAAGAAAAATCAAAATATTGCAGAGTTACAAACGAAAATTGCCAAACGTGAAGAGTTATTAAGAAAACGTTTAGTAGCACTTCAAGAGCAACCAAATACGAACGTTGTAACAGAAGTCGTTGTAAACTCTAAAAACATTGCAGATTTAGTAGATCGCTTAACTTCTGTTTCTAAAATTCTTGAATCTGATGAAGATATCATGAAAACACAACAAGAAGATCAAGCAACTGTGAAAAAAGATGTTGAAACGGTAAAAGAAAAACAAACAGAATTAAAAGAAGCAAAAGTGAAAATCGAAGCTGCAAAGCAAGAACTTGATGCTGAAAAAGCGAAAAAGCAAGAGGCAGTAAACGATTTAAGCGGTAAAATGGATACAGTTGTAAACAGCATGACAAGCACAGAAGGTCAATTAAAAGAGCTTGAAAAACAAGCGTTATACTTACAACAATTAGCAGAAAAAGAAGCGCAAGAGAAAGCTGCACAAGAAGCAGCTGCGAAGAAACAAGCAGAGCAAGCTCAGCAACCAGCACCGGCACAACAAACTGCACCAGCACAACAAGCTGCACCAGCAAATAATGGTGGACAAGCTAAAAAAGAAGAAGCAAAACCAGCTCCGGCTTCAAAACCAGCTCCAAAACCAGAGCCAGCACCAGTACCAAATGCAGGTGGCGTAATTGGTAAAGCGCAAAGCTATCTTGGTCTTCCATATGTATGGGGAAGTGCATCTCCATCAAAAGGCGGATTTGATTGCAGTGGTTTCATTTCTTACATCTTTGGTGTAGGTCGTCAAGATGTTGCTGGTTACTGGAACTCAGTTTCTAAAGTAAGTAGCCCACAACCAGGAGATTTAGTATTCTTCCAAGGTACCTATAAGGCAGGTCCATCCCATATTGGTATTTATGTAGGGAATGGTCAAATGATTCATGCTGGTGATAAAGGAATTGCATACTCTGACTTAAGCAACAGCTATAATCAAAAACATTTCTTAGGTTACGGTAGATTCTAGGATTTAAATGATATAAAACATGTATATAAAGTCGATAGCTTACTATTTTAAAAGTAGGTTATCGGCTTTTTTGATGTTTTACGAGAAAAAGGGAAAGGGATATAGTAAAGCTGTATAAGTGCAAAAGCAAAAACCTTTCTTTTTAGGCGGAAGAGAGAATCCGGCCGTGCATAGGAGCGGTTAGACTCTTTTTGAGCCCCATGCCATGTTTAAAACAAAAGAGAAAATGAGAGCAGGTCTGCTTTTGTTTGAAAATCAAAATGGATTTATAGAGGAGGGGTAATCATACTAGCAGGAAGGCAGATGTTACAAGAAGAGCTTTCGTTATCAAAAGATGAATTAGATCGCTTGGAAAGACAAGGAGATATCACTTTAGTAAAAGGTGTAATCAAGAAATCTTCACGCTATATATGCCAGCGCTGTGGAAATATAGAGCAACGGTTATTTGCTCCGTTTTTATGTAAAAGATGTAGCCAAATGTGTACGTATTGCCGAAAATGTATCACGATGGGGCGAGTCGGAGAATGTACAGTGCTCGTTCGAGGTATAAAAGATATAGAGTGGAGGGCTTTGCCGAATTCTTTACGCTGGGAAGGCCAATTATCACCTGGACAGGATAGAGCAGCTAGAGGAGTAACCGAAGCATTGCGCCAAAAAGAATCCTTTTTCATTTGGGCAGTATGCGGAGCTGGTAAGACGGAGATGCTTTTTTATGGTATAGAAGAGGCGCTCAAAAATGGAGAGCGGGTTTGTATTGCAACGCCGCGGACGGATGTCGTGTTAGAGCTAGCCCCCCGTTTACGAACTGTTTTTCCAAATGTATCAATTGCGGCACTATATGGCGGTAGTTTAGATCATGAAAAGGAGGCAAGACTCCTCGTGTCCACAATGCATCAGTTACTTCGTTATTACAAGGCATTCGATGTTATGATTGTGGATGAAATTGATGCTTTTCCATATGTGATGGACAAGATGTTACAGTATGCGGTAGAACAAGCGAGTAAAGATCGTGTAGCAAAAATTTATTTAACTGCCACTCCGGAGGAAACATGGAAACGTAAGTTATGGAATGGGAAACAACAAGGTGTAATTATTTCAGGGCGTTACCACCGTCATCCTTTGCCAGTTCCTAGGTTCGAGTGGTGCGGTAATTGGAGAAAAACACTGAAGCGAAAAGAAATCCCGCCTGTTGTTTTGAAATGGTTAAAGTATCATCTCCTCAAACAATCCCCTATTTTTCTATTTGTTCCCCATGTAAATTATATCGATGAAGTAAGCACATTATTAAAAGCGTTAGATAATCGAATTGAAGGCGTTCATGCAGAGGATCCAAAGCGAAAAGAAAAGGTAGCGGCTTTTCGAAAAGGAAATATCCCATTATTAGTAACGACAACAATCTTGGAGCGAGGTGTAACAGTAGAAGATTTGCAAGTTGCGGTGTTAGGGGCGGAAGAGGGCATTTTTTCGGAAAGTGCACTTGTACAAATTGCTGGTAGGGTCGGTAGAAGTCATCATAAGCCAGATGGTGATATCTTTTATTTTCATTATGGAAAAACAGAAGCAATGGTGGGCGCGAAAAAACATATCCAATCTATGAATAAGAGGGCAAAGCAAGAAGGACTGATAGATTAATGCACTGTTTACTTTGTGATGAGTATATTTTAGAGAGTGTTAGTTGGTATTCTTTTTTTATTCAGTCTGAAAAACGGTACATATGTGAGCGGTGTGAACGAAAGCTTTCCTATATTATCGGAGAAATTTGTGAGGATTGCGGTAGGTCTTTTGTACTTCTTTCAGAGGGATATAGAGAAGATAACCTTTGCAAAGATTGTGTAAGGTGGAGGGAGGAGATGAAATTTCTACCTATAAAAAATCGATCTGTGTACGTCTATAATGATGGGATGAAGGAAGTATTAGCTCGGTTTAAATTCAGAGGAGACGCTGAGCTTGTTCAAATTTTTCGCACGAGCTTTGTCACTGTATTTCACAAGTATTTTTCAGATTGTCATGCGGTGATGCCGATTCCACTTAGTAAGGAAAGAGAATATGAGCGTGGATTTAATCAAGCAGAATTGTTAGCGTCTTGTTTACCATGTCGTATGTTGCAAACATCTCTCAGTAGAAAAGAGACAGAAAAACAGAGTAAAAAAAGACGTATCGAGAGAATTAGGGGAGTGAATCCTTTTTACTTTCAAAAGGAAGAAATATTTGCTGGGCAGCACATTTTACTTATTGATGATGTGTATACGACAGGAATTACGGTTAGGCAAGTTGCAATATGTTTGTACGATGCAGGCGCTCAAACAGTTTCTAGCCTCACGCTTTGCCGCGGATAATATATGCATGTCGAAAGATACAATAAAAAGACGACAAGACTTCTTTGACTTGATATGTTGTCATTCGTTATAGTCAAAATGTGGGGTAAATGCCCTTATTTTTAGAGTGAAGGGAATGGAACGAACATGCAAGGAAGAGTAAAATGGTTTAATGCAGAAAAGGGATTTGGTTTTATTGAACGTGAAGATGGTGATGATGTTTTTGTTCATTTTTCTGCAATTCAACAGGATGGATATAAGTCGTTAGAAGAGGGACAAAAAGTAGAATTTGACATTGTAGATGGTGCGCGTGGGCCACAAGCAGCGAATGTTGTGAAATTATAATTTTGAATGAATCGTTTTGTGAGAAACATAGAGCTGCGTATGTGGTGGCGGTTTATATATATTTAATTTGATCTTCCAACATAAAAATTGCGGCTATAAAGAACAGAAGGAGACTGCATTCATTGTCTCCTTCTGTTTTCACATGGTATAGGGATAAAAAGGGCCTGACCGTTTCTATCCAAGGACGGATGCTCTCTCCCACCTAAGAGAAATGGTTTTAAGCCGTTTTTTATTATTATTGAAAACGTTGTCAAAAAGTTGTTTCTTTTCTGTAACGAATTGTCCATACTTATATTCGTTATTTACGATGTGAATAGGGTAAAATGTAAATAGAAACGATGCATCTTTTCTTTTCAACAAAAAATGATAAAAAATTGCAATTTCGCTAACTTTTTTAATAAAGTTAGAAGGAGTTTTTAAGCCGGTGTCGAAATTGTATACATAGGCTTGAAAGGAGGAATTCATCTATGAAATTCAACATTCGTGGTGAAAATATTGAAGTAACTCCAGCATTAAAGGAATATGTAGAGAAAAAACTTAGCAAATTAGGGCGTTATTTTGATACATTTCCAGAGATTAAAGTTAATTTAAAAGTATACTCTGACAAACAACGTGTCGAAGTAACAATCCCATTTACAGATTTATTACTTCGCGCTGAAGAAACTCATAGCGATATGTACGCTGCAATTGATTTAGTGGTTGATAAAATTGAGCGACAAATTCGTAAACATAAAACAAAAGTAAATCGTAAATTACGTGAAAAAGGTTCTCCGAAAACTACATTCATCCTTACTGAACCAGCGGCAACTTTGGAAGAGGTAAAAGAAGATGAGTTAGAACTGGTACGTACAAAACGATTTGATTTAAAACCAATGGACATTGAAGAAGCTATTTTACAAATGGATATGTTAGGCCATAACTTCTTCGTCTTCACAAACGCGGATACAAATGAAACTAATGTTGTATATGGCCGCAAAGATGGAAAATATGGATTAATTGAAACAAAATAAATAAGCAGAAAACGCAGCTGTAAAAGGCTGCGTTTTTTATTTGGTATGAAAGTCTTTCATTCTTTATTCTGTTATTGTGGGAAAGAGCTAGCCTAAGAATCAAAACGCTCTACAAAACTCTTTATTGATCAAAGTTTCAGCTAATTTAGGCTATGTGTTTGGCCAGTTGTTGTCATAGTTATAAAACAAGTGTTACAATTATCATTAGGTTTATACTTTTTTGTTTTTGAATGAGGAGAAAAAATAGTAGAAAATAAATTAACGTTTTATAACGACTGATTAGTGGGCTGTTATATAGAGCACGATCGGAAGTTTTATTTTAATAAAAGAGGAGCGTATTTCCTATGATCGGTATTTTAAAAAAGGTGTTTGATGTAAACCAGCGCCAAATTAAACGTATGCAGAAAATTGTAGATCAAATAGAAGCGTTAGAATCATCGATTCAACCGTTAACTGATGAACAATTAAAAGGGAAAACAGTTGAATTTAAAGAGCGCATTACAAAAGGTGAAACAGTAGACGATTTACTACCAGAGGCTTTTGCGGTTGTTCGTGAAGCTGCGACGCGTGTTCTTGGTATGCGCCCTTATCCTGTGCAATTAATGGGTGGTATTGCCTTACATGAAGGGAATATTTCTGAGATGAAAACAGGGGAAGGTAAAACGTTAACTTCTACTTTACCAGTTTATTTGAACGCTTTAGCAGGTAAAGGTGTTCATGTTGTTACAGTTAATGAATACTTAGCGCAACGTGACGCAGGTGAAATGGGTCAACTACATGAGTTCCTTGGTTTAACAGTAGGAATTAACTTAAATAGTATGTCACGTGAGGAAAAGCAGGCTGCTTACGCTGCTGATATTACGTATAGTACAAACAATGAGCTTGGGTTTGACTATTTGCGCGATAACATGGTGCTATATAAGGAGCAACGTGTTCAGCGCCCGCTTCATTTTGCGATTATTGATGAAGTCGATTCCATCTTAGTCGATGAAGCGCGTACGCCGCTTATCATTTCTGGACAAGCACAAAAATCAACAGAACTATATATGTTTGCAAATGCATTTGTTCGTACATTAGAAAATGAGAAGGATTATTCATTTGATGTGAAAACGAAAAATGTCATGTTAACAGAAGATGGAATTACGAGGGCAGAGAAAGCTTTCCATATTGAAAATTTATTTGACTTAAAACATGTTGCACTTCTTCACCATATTAATCAGGGGCTTCGTGCACATGTTGTTATGCACCGTGATACAGATTATGTTGTACAAGATGGTGAAATCGTAATTGTAGACCAATTCACTGGTCGTCTTATGAAAGGCCGTCGCTATAGTGAAGGTTTACACCAAGCAATTGAAGCAAAAGAAGGCGTAGAAATTCAAAATGAAAGTATGACGCTTGCGACAATTACATTCCAAAACTACTTCCGTATGTACGAAAAGTTATCAGGTATGACTGGTACTGCAAAAACGGAAGAAGAGGAATTCCGCAACATTTATAATATGAATGTTATTGTAATTCCAACGAACAGACCGATTGTTCGTGATGACCGTGCCGATTTAATTTTTAAAACGATGGAAGGTAAATTCAACGCAGTTGTTGAAGACATTGTAAAACGCCATAAACAAGGACAACCAGTTCTTGTTGGTACAGTTGCGATTGAAACATCTGAGCTTATTTCAAATATGTTAACACGTAAAGGTGTACGTCATAACGTCTTGAATGCGAAAAACCATGCACGTGAAGCGGATATTATTACAGAAGCAGGATTCAAAGGCTCTGTAACGATTGCAACAAACATGGCTGGTCGTGGTACAGACATTAAACTAGGCGAAGGTGTAAAAGAAGCTGGTGGCTTAGCGGTTATCGGTACAGAACGTCATGAAAGTCGTCGTATTGATAATCAGTTACGTGGTCGTTCTGGTCGTCAAGGAGACCCTGGTGTGACGCAGTTCTACTTATCAATGGAAGATGAACTAATGCGCCGCTTCGGTTCTGATAATATGAAAACAATGATGGATCGCCTTGGTATGGATGATTCACAGCCAATTGAAAGTAAAATGGTTTCTCGTGCTGTAGAATCTGCACAAAAACGTGTAGAAGGAAACAACTACGATGCACGTAAACAACTCTTGCAATATGACGATGTACTTCGCCAACAACGTGAAGTGATTTATAAACAACGTCAAGAGGTAATGGAATCTGAAAACTTACGAGGTATTATCGAAGGGATGATGAAATCTACTGTAGAACGTGCCGTTGCTCTTCATACACAAGATGAAATTGAAGAAGATTGGAACATAAAAGGTCTAATTGACTACTTAAATACAAACCTTCTTACAGAAGGAGATGTAAAAGAAGAGGAATTACGCCGTCTTGCGCCGGAGGAAATGAGTGAACCAATCATTGCGAAGCTAATCGAGCGATATGATGAAAGAGAAAAGATTTTACCAGAAGAACAAATGCGTGAATTTGAAAAGGTTGTTGTATTCCGCGTTGTTGATACGAAATGGATGGATCATATCGATGCAATGGATCATCTTCGCGAAGGTATTCATTTACGTGCTTACGGTCAAATTGACCCACTGCGTGAATACCAAATGGAAGGATTCGCTATGTTTGAATCAATGATTGCTGCCATTGAAGAAGAGATTTCTCGTTACATTATGAAAGCAGAAATCGAACAAAACTTAGAGCGCCAAGAGGTAGCTCAAGGTGAAGCGGTTCATCCAAAAGATGACGGTGAAGAAGTGAAAAAGAAACCAGTCGTAAAAGGTGACCAAATCGGACGTAACGATCTATGCAAATGTGGCAGTGGCCAAAAATATAAAAACTGCTGTGGTATTGGGAAATAAGGAAAAGCGGAAGCAGCTCGCTCAGAATGTGAGGGGGAAGGCGTGAAGTCACCGAACATTCTAGCTGCTGTGGCTGGACAAATAAGAAAAGCGAATGAGGCTCCGACTGTTCAGCAAGTAAAGATTCACTTCCGAAATGGAAAATTTTTAAGAATATCCATATAATAAGAAGGGACAAACTCTCTCTGTAATAAGCGGAGAGAGTTTCCCTTGTTTTATATAAAAAGTGAAAGCAATTACATAGAGGTGAAGAGCATGGAATTAGTGGAAATTAGGCAAGAATTAGAAAAAATGGCTAAGAGATTAGCGGCTTTTAGGGGGTCTCTTTGACCTCCCTGTAAAGGAAAAACGTATTGCAGAATTAGAAGAAACAATGATGGGCGCTGGTTTTTGGGATGACCAACAAGGGGCGCAAACAGTTATTAATGAAGCAAATGTACTAAAAGATATGGTTGGGAAGTTTCGACAGTTAGATGAAACGTTTGAAAACTTAGAAGTGACTCATGAACTTTTAAAAGAAGAATATGATGAGGATTTACATGAAGAGCTAGAATCTGAAGTGAAATCTTTAATTCAAGAAATGAATGAGTATGAGCTTCAGTTATTATTAAGCGATCCGTATGATAAAAATAATGCTATTTTAGAACTGCATCCAGGTGCAGGTGGAACAGAGTCACAAGACTGGGGTTCTATGCTATTACGTATGTACACAAGATGGGCTGAAAAGCGCGGATTTAAAGTGGAGACAGTTGATTATCTACCAGGTGATGAAGCTGGGATCAAGAGCGTTACGCTATTAATTAAAGGACATAACGCATATGGCTACTTGAAAGCTGAGAAAGGTGTGCATCGTCTTGTACGTATTTCACCGTTCGATTCTTCAGGCCGTCGTCATACATCGTTCGTATCTTGTGAAGTTGTACCTGAATTCAATGATGAAGTTGAAATTGAAGTACGTACAGAAGATTTAAAAATAGATACGTATCGCGCAAGTGGTGCAGGTGGACAGCACGTTAATACAACGGATTCCGCAGTTCGTATCACGCATACGCCAACGAATATAGTTGTAACATGTCAATCAGAACGTTCACAAATTAAAAACCGTGAGCATGCAATGAAAATGTTAAAAGCAAAATTATATCAAAAGAAATTAGAAGAACAGCAAGCAGAGTTAGATGAAATTCGTGGTGAACAAAAAGAAATTGGCTGGGGTAGTCAAATTCGTTCTTACGTATTCCATCCATACTCTTTAGTAAAAGATCATCGTACAAATACAGAAGTTGGTAATGTACAGGCCGTTATGGATGGAGAAATTGATACATTTATTGATGCATATTTACGCTCTCGTATTTCTTAAGAAAAAAAGCCAACGGACTGTTGGCGTATCGGTGAGGAAGTAAGGGGTATAAAGAGGTATACCTTGTCTGTATTGATGAAAGAAGGAGGAAGAGAAGTTGGTATGACAACTTCTCTTTTTGATGAGCTTGGTTTTATAATACAAGGTCGTATATTGTTTTGTAAAAAGTAGAAAATATAAGAAGCGTGCTATATATGATAAGGAAACCCGATAGGATTTTTTCTTTTCTGTTTTATAAAAACGGGATCTTTATAGTAATTTGCATTTGTTCACAGAATTGAAACAATTGGTGGAAGCTTTATATGAGTAGGGCTCTCATCGTTTTTGTAAAAAATATCCTATGAAGGTTGGTTTTTCTAGAAGGGGATAATTATTATAATGACAAGTGAGAGCTATGTGAAAGTATGGCTATATCAATAATAAGAAGGATATCAACAATGGGGAGCGATACAAGTGAAAAAGAAATTGTTGGCTATTGCGTTAGGAACATCATTAGCTCTTACTGTAGGAGCATGTGGAAAGAAAGAAGAAAGTAAGTCTTCTAATCAATCTGCAAGTACGGATAGTGCTGAACAGATTTACAAAAAAAGCTGTGCAGGTTGTCATGCTAATGATTTATCAGGTGCAACCGGACCAGATTTACGCAAAGTAGGCGGTAAATATGATGCGGCGGATATTGAAAAAATTATCGAAAAAGGACGCGGCATGATGTCTCCAGGAATTATTCAAGGTGAGGATGCAAAAAAAGTATCAGAATGGCTAGCAGAGCATAAATAAGAAAAGCAGAAGCGGCTCGTTCAAAATCGTAGGATGTTGGAACTTAAGACAGAGAGGCGCTTTTTGCCTCGTCCGAGGGAGTGAAACAGCCGGAGATTTTAGTCGCTGGAGCTGGACAAAAAAGAAAAGAGAGGTGGCTCGTTCAGAATACGAGGAAAAAGCGAAGCCATCTCTAATTTTACCTGGATTTTGTACTCGTTTTATGAAAAACTAGAGTATAAGTTTATATATCAACAGGTAATATTTGTAAAACGTTATAGATTGGTATACAGTATTCAGAGGTTAATCTTTTATTGATGAGACGAAGCTCTAGATGGTTACTTTTTTTTGTTTCTTTTTGTGCTGTAACATAACTGTAACAAAAATGTATCCAAATTGGAAACCGAATGATGTTACAATGTAGGTTGTAGAATTTTGCTGAAACATGTACATAAGCAGCAATGATAGACTGGGATGTTTTCACTGTTCTTTGAAACAACAGAAGTACATCTATAGGTTTGTAGTACAACAGAGTGTAAGTAAGAGTGACAACTTTTGCTTTCATGTTCAGATAGGCAGAGAAATTATGTCGAAAAAAATCATTAAGTATTGGGTGATAAATAATGATAAAAATGACGAATGTTTATAAGGAGTATCCAAATGGTATGAAAGCCATCGATGGACTCACAGTTAACATTAAGCAAGGTGAATTTGTATACGTAGTTGGACCGAGTGGAGCCGGGAAATCTACATTTATTAAGATGATGTATCGTGAAGAAAAACCAACGACAGGATCTATCAATGTGAATGGACTTGTAATTGAAACGTTAGCAGAGCGAGATGTACCATATTTTCGTCGTCAGCTAGGCGTAATCTTCCAGGACTTTAAATTGCTACCTAAATTAACAGTATATGAGAATGTAGCGTTTGCTTTAGAAGTAATTGAAGAAGAACCTGATGCTATTCGCGAGCGTGTTACTGAAGTGTTAGGTCTTGTAGGTCTTGATGATCGTGCAGATGCACTTCCAAATGAGCTTTCTGGTGGAGAACAACAGCGTGTGGCGATTGCAAGAGCAATTGTAAACAAGCCAAAAGTTGTAATTGCCGATGAGCCAACAGGAAACTTAGATATTGATACAGCGCTTGATATTATGAGTATCTTTAAACGTATTAATGAGCGCGGTACAACAATTGTTATGGCAACGCATAACGCAGATATTGTAAATACAATCCGTCATCGTGTAATTGCGATTGAAGGCGGAAAAATTGTTCGAGATGAGATTGAGGGAGGATACGGATATGAAGAATAAAACCCTTAGTCGACATTTACGAGAAGGTGTAAAAAATCTATCCCGTAATGGGTGGATGACGTTTGCTTCTGTAAGTGCAGTAACAGTTACATTATTACTTGTAGGTGTCTTTTTAACAGCGATTATGAATATGAACCACTTCGCAACGAAAGTGGAGCAAGATGTAGAAATTCGTGTACACATTGATCCAGCGGCGAAAGAAGCGGATCAAAAGAAATTGGAAGAAGATCTTAGCGAAATTTCAAAAGTAGATTCTGTTAAATATTCTTCTAAAGAAGAAGAGTTAAAACGTTTGATTAAAAGCTTAGGTGACAGCGGAAAAACGTTTGAGTTATTTGAGCAAGATAATCCACTTAAAAACGTATTTATTGTAAAAGCGAAAGAACCAACAGATACAGCTACAATTGCGAAAAAAATTGAAAAAATGCAATTTGTAAGTACAGTTCAATATGGTAAAGGTCAAGTTGAAAAATTATTTGATACAGTGAACACAGGCCGTAATATTGGGATTTTGTTAATTGCTGGTCTATTATTCACAGCAATGTTCTTAATCTCTAACACAATCAAAATTACAATTTATGCACGAAGCACGGAGATTGAAATTATGAAACTTGTAGGTGCGACAAACTGGTTTATCCGTTGGCCGTTCTTATTAGAAGGTTTATTCTTAGGTGTACTTGGTTCAATTCTCCCAATTGTTGTAATTTTATCTACTTATAATTCGCTTCAAGGTATGTTTAACCAGAAGCTTGGAGGAACGATTTTCGAACTTCTTCCATATAGTCCGTTTGTATTCCAACTTTCCGGTTTATTAGTGTTAATTGGTGCATTAATCGGTATGTGGGGAAGTGTAATGTCAATTCGTCGCTTCTTAAAAGTATAAAAAGTTGCAAACATAATTCGTACAAGCTTATCATATAGTAGAAATAGGTAAAGGCATCACACACTGTGTGATGCCTTTTGCTACACCACCTGTGTGTTTTGGAAAGGGGAATTCCGCATTGAAACGTAGAGTTGCGATTATTGGAATGGTTGTTGCATTTTTAATTGGTGCTGGCGGAATGTTTGCAGGTATGTATATGTTTGGAATTAATCCATCGTATATGGCGCAAACAATTTCAAGTGATGGTACCAGCACGAAGCAAGGAGATTTAGCTAAAATTAATGAAGCGTATGCATTGATTGATTCGCGTTATGTGGAAGACGTGAAGGACGGCAAGCTTGTTGAGGGTGCGATACAAGGAATGTTGTCTACGCTGAAGGACCCGTATTCCACGTATATGGATAAAGAAACGGCAAAGCAATTTGAGCAATCACTTGATCCAGAGCTCGAAGGTATTGGTGCTGAGGTGAACAAAACGGATGGAAAACTGATCATTGTCTCTCCAATTAAAGGGTCACCAGCAGAAAAAGCAGGCATTAAGCCAAATGATCAAATTTTATCAGTAGATGGAAACAGTGTAAAAGATTTATCACGTGAAGAAGCAGTTCTAAAGATTCGTGGTAAGAAAGGAACGACCGTTGCCCTTGAAATCAAAAGGTCTGGCGTAGCTGATCCAATCGAATTTAAAATTAAACGTGAAAAGATTCCAATCTTTACAGTCTTTAGTTCTGTAAAGAAAGAGAAGGAAAAGGATATTGGTTATATCCAAATTACATCATTCTCTGAAAATACAGCAAAGGAATTTAAAGATCAATTAAAAGAGCTTGAGAAGAAAGGTATTAAAGGTTTAATTATTGATGTACGTGGTAACCCTGGAGGCTACTTAAATAGTGTAGAAGAGATACTAGGATTAATTATGACTGATAAGAAACCGATGTTACAAGTTGAACAGCGAAATGGTGAGAAAAAGAAATTCTCAACTACGTTAAAAGAGCGAAAGTCATATCCAATTTCAGTATTAATTGATAAAGGAAGTGCTTCTGCTTCTGAAATTTTAGCAGGTGCATTAAAAGAAGGAGAAGGATACGATTTAATTGGTGAAACAACGTTTGGAAAAGGAACTGTTCAGCAAGCCGTTCCGTTTAAAGATGGAAGTAATATTAAACTGACAATGTTTAAATGGCTTACACCAGATGGCAATTGGATTCATAAGAAAGGAATTGCCCCAACAGTGGAAGTAAAACAGCCAGATTATTATCATGCAACACCAATTCAAATTGAGAAAACACTTTCTTATAATGCGAATGATGTGCAAGTAAAACATGCACAAGAAATGCTGAAAAGTTTAGGGTATGTCCCTGGGCGTGAGGATGGATACTTCAGTAAAGAAACTGAGTCAGCTTTAAAAGCATTCCAAAATGCAAATGAAATGGAAGTAACAGGCCAACTTGATAAAAAGACAGCTGAAGCGCTTCAAAATAAAATTATTGAAAAAATCCGCTCTGGTGAAAATGACTTACAATTACAGGCTGCATTAAAATTAATGGCGAAGTAAGAAAAAATACAGGCAATAACATGCCTGTATTTTTTTTGTATGTGTTTATCCCGCTATTTGCGGACAGTAAGACTCCCACCTCAAAATTCAGCAAAAGTAAAGAAGTTAGGTGGGAGATTAACAGCCCGATTCGTTTAACTAATAATCAGTGGGGGATGAAGAAAACCCCACTGATTAAAGTTTCACTTTATGATAAGATAAAAAGAAAGAATGATATAAATGGTGGTGAAGCAGTTCGTGGAGGCGTGGTCTTTTGAGATAATGCGAGCAGTTGGGCGTTTTTTCTTACATCCTGCTGCCTATGTGTTTTTGATAAGTAGCATTTTTGTTGGATACTTACGTATATTACGGGAACGAAAAGATTTTTCTTTTAAAGTATATGATGTTTGGTTTGAATTACGAACATCCCTATTTGCAGGAGTTGGATATGGATTCGTTGTATCCATCATAACAGTTGGAGCTGGGTTAGTTCTGTCGCAAGCAAGTATATGGATGATTTTAATTTGGACACTTGTATTTGGACTAGCTGCTGGGTATAGATATTTATCTTCTGCTTATACATTTGGTGTGGCAATTGTAGCAGCTTTAATATCTTCTAAACTCCCAATCTCTTTTTTACAGTTTGGAGAAGGAGAAGAGAGTACGATTTCATCACTTGCCATTTTACTTGGCTTGATGCTAGTTGTAGAAGGACTATTAATTTCAAAAAATGCAGTGCGATATTCAACGCCAAAAATGCGAAAAGGAAAGCGCGGTTCAAATATTGGATTGCATGAATCAAAGCGTTTATGGCTCGTGCCAATTTTTATTTTGGTGCCGGGAGATGCTGTTACACAATTTGTTTCGTGGTGGCCAGTCGTTTCTGTTGGCTCGCAAACATATTCTATATTCCTTGTTCCGTTTTTAATTGGTTTTATGCGAACGATTAGAAGTGAGGAACCGACGGCAGCGTTATTGTTTACAGGAAGACGTATATTTGGATTAGCGACTATTGTTCTTGTTTTAGGAGTGGTCAGTTATTGGTGGCTTGTTGTAGCTATTCTTGCGATGGGAGTTGCAGTGCTTGGGCGCTTTACGATTGCAATTAGAGAACGGATAGCTGATGAAACACGTCCAGCGTACTTTGCAGCGCGTGATGATGGATTAGTTGTATTAGGTATCATTCCGAATACAGTCGGTGCAGAACTAGATTTGAAGCCCGGAGAGGTTATTACGAAAGTAAACGGTATAATTCCTAAGACTGCAGAGGAATTTTATGATGCGCTTCAGTCTAAGACGACAGGGGCATTTTGTAAATTAGAAGTGCTTGATACAAATAATGAGCTTCGCCTTGCTCAAACTGCATTATATGCAGGTGGACACCATGAATTGGGTATTGTGTTTGTAGAGCAGGATCATAAGTGGGATACGGAAGCAGTGTAAATGAAAAGATCTTCATAGATGAAGGTCTTTTCATTTTAGAGTAATGTGCTTGTAGACAGATAACTTGATAATAGTTATCATTTATTAGGACTTTGTTATGATGCAAAGTCTTTTTTATTTTGAATGAGGGAGTCACTTTATGCTGCGTCGATTTTTTTCTTACTATAAGCCATACAAAGGCTTATTCGTGCTCGCTTTTTCCTGTGCGGTAATTGCAGGGTTACTCGAACTTGGGTTTCCGCTTATTGTAAATCAGTTTATTGATAAATTATTGCCGGGACAAGATTGGACACTTATTTTATGGGCTTGCATAGAGCTATTAGCAATCTATGTGTTAAATGCAGGTTTGCAGCATGTTGTTACCTATTGGGGGCATATGCTTGGCGTTAATATTGAAACAGATATGCGCCAAAAATTATTTGATCATATTCAAAAGCTATCATTCCGATTTTTTGATAATAACAAAACAGGTCATTTAATTTCACGTCTTACAAATGATTTAGTGGAAATTGGTGAAATTGCTCATAGACTTGCAACAATTAAAAATGCAGATCGCATCGTAGTTGTAAATAAAGATGGTATCGCTGAGCAAGGTCCTCATGAAGAGCTAATTGAACAAGGCGGAGGATACAGCAGGTTATACGAAGCGCAGTTTAGTTCTTAAGGATGAAATAAGACAAATTGAAAAGGGAATGTTACAGTTGCTGTCACAAATAAAAGAATCTGGTATATGTAATTTAAACAAAATTAGCGTACCATATAGGTAGGTAATATAAATATACATATATAGGAGGACGTAAAAGATGATCGTAACAACAACTTCTACTATCCAAGGGAAAGAAATTATCGAGTATATTGGTATTGTGAACGGTGAAGCAATTATGGGGGCGAATATTGTCCGTGATTTATTCGCTTCTGTTCGTGACGTTGTCGGTGGTCGTTCTGGCGCGTATGAAAGTAAATTAAAAGAAGCACGCGATATCGCGATGGAAGAGATGAAAACTCTTGCCCAGCAAAAAGGTGCGAATGCAATTGTTGGCATTGACGTGGACTATGAGGTAGTTCGCGAAGGGATGTTAATGGTTGCGGTAAGTGGAACAGCTGTCCGTGTATAAAGTAAAGCCGTGCTTGGTGCACGGCTTTTTTGTATGGTTGTGTGTGTCGAATGTTGTAGATCCCGCCGATATCCTGTGTCGAAACGCCGATATATTTGAAGGTGCGGTCGATATATTTCGAAAATCACCGATACATTGTGTTGAATCATCAATATTTCTTGGGAAATGGCAGCGGCCTCGTCGATATATAGGGGAGACATTAGAGTGCTTCCTTACAATTCCTGATTTTCTCCAATAACTGCTCATATTCTTGTTCAAGAATTGTAACATCATCATGTCGATCAGGCATCGAAATCCGGCTGATGATTTCTGCTAATTTTGTTTGCAATCGCAACAGTTCTTGCTCAGTAGTGTTTACAGAAATTTGTTCTGTTCGGTTCACATATTGACCATAATTTCCGTGGAAGAGTCGTGGTTCAGTCTCATCTATGTGTAATATATAATCTGCAACTGAACGAATAAATGCCCGGTCATGGCTAATAAAAAGGACGGTGCCAGGATATTCTTGCAACATGTTTTCTAGTTCTTCTTGCGTTGTTAAATCTAAATAGTTCGTCGGTTCATCGAGCAGGAGCATATTGTAGTTTCCTAAAAATACTTTTGCGAGTGCAACTTTCATCCGCTCGCCACCGCTTAATACGTGCACAGATTTATGCACATCTTCGCGCCGAAACAGGAGGCGGGCTAGTATTGTACGAACGAAAGACTCCGTATAATTTGTTTCTTCCATTACGTTTTCTAAAATTGTTTTATCCGTTTTTAAAATGGATAACGTCTGTTCAAAATATCCGATTTTACAGCTTTTTGAAAGCTGGATGCCGCGCTCTTTTGCGAGGATCATTTTGAATAATGTTGTTTTTCCGCTTCCGTTCGCTCCTAAAATAGCAAGTTTTGCCCCAGGGGAAACACTGCCGTTCATATTTTGAAACAGTGTACGGTCTCCTAGTTTTTTCGTTGTTTTATTAAACTGTACAGCCGTTTTACTGTGAATGGGTGCATGGTATTGTACATCAAACTGAGCTTGCGAAAACTCTTTTGGTTTTTCTTTCTTTTCTAGTTTTTCAAGTCTCGTTTCTAATGCTTTTGCCGCTTTGCTAACGTTCTCTTGACTATGAGCAGCGCCTAATTTATAAAGTTTAGACTCAGAAGAACTATACCGAGCTGGAATCTTTGTCATACTAGAAGCTCGCTGTTTTCGATGTGAAATAGATTGTTCTAATCGCTTCTTTTCTTGTACGTATTGCTCATATTCGGCTTGTTTTTGGATTCGTTCATGCTCTTTTTGTTCTCGATAATTCGAATAGTTTCCTCTATATTCACGAACTGTACCGTCTTCAATTTCAATAATCTTTGTACAAATCGCATCTAGAAAGGCACGGTCATGAGAGATTAGGACAAGTGCGCCTTTATAAGATAAGAGTGCATGTTCTAATTGCTCTGTTCCATACATATCTAAATGACTCGTTGGTTCATCTGCAAATAAAATAGATGCTTCCTGTTCAAGAGCGTGAGCGATCTTTAAGCGCATTCGTTCACCGCCACTCATTGAATCGGAAACGTTTGAAATGTTCCACTTTCCTTTTGCGAGAGAAGAAGCAGTTTCTAACGTGTCTTCGCTAAACTGAGGAATGATGGCGATAGAGCCGTGATGCGTAACCGTACCTTCATTAGGTTCTACTTCTTTGCTTAATATTTGTAATAACGTAGATTTTCCAGCGCCGTTAACTCCGACGATTCCAATGCGATCATGCATCTGTATTTCAAGTGATGGTAATGTAAATATAGTGCGGTCACCAAAGCTTTTTTCAATATTACGTGCGAATAAAATGGTCATAAAAAAACCTCCCTAGTTTCACTAGAGAGGATAGACGTGGCCCATATATGTAAAAAAGTGTGCAGAAATAAGAGATGCACATATTTTTACATGATCACGATAAAAGAAAGTACCGATAAATGGACAGACTAATCCTCTTCTAGTTTTCATCATTTTGTTTCACTATTTGTGATGAATGATTAAAAAAGAGAATTAGAAATTCATTGGCTTGGGTACCTTCCTTTCATAATGTTGTTTTTATTGTATGCGCATACAAATAGATTTGTCAAACTAATTTTTGGTTATTACTTTCGGAAGAATTCATTGTATAGTTTCGCTTTTGTTAATGCCAATGTACTAGTTGAAATTTCACCTGGTGCATTGGCATCACCGATAATCTAGCTCTCAAACGAAGAGCTGACAATATATATATTGAAACTGTGCGATAGGCGGCAATACTTTTAACTCTGTTTTTGGGCAAATGATTGAACGTGGTCTAAAAAGACTTGAATCGCTTTTGAAGGGATAAAATATTTACCACGAACGATAGAGAAGGGACGGATAAGTTTTTCGTTTGGAACTTCAATGTGGAAAACCTCTCCTGATTGTAATTCTTTTCTCACAGTCCAGTCTGAAAGGATTGCGATACCAAGTCCTGCGCTCACAGCTTCCTTCACGCTTTGAATGCTGCTAAATGTAAAGAAACGTTTCATTTTTAAATGGTAATGATGGATAAAACGATCGCTATAAGCACGTGTGCCAGAGCCGGTTTCTCTCAGAACCCATACTTGATCTTGAAGAGACTCTTCGGTGATTGCCTGTATGCTCAGAAGAGGGTGATTTGGTGGAACGACGAGTTTCATTTCATCTTCCATAAAGGTCTCTACATCGATATCAGTGTATACGACTTGACCTTCTACTAAGCCGATTTCAATTTGGCCTGAGCGAATGCTTTGAAGAACTTCTTCTGTATTGGAGATTAACGTATGTACTTCTACGCGCGGATTTTCATTCGCGTAGCGTGCTAATATTTTGGGAAGTAGGTACTCTCCGATTGTAAAGCTCGCTCCGATGCGCAGTGTTCCTGTTACAACGTTATGTAGTTCGTTAATTTCTTGTTTTGCTTCTTCATAAAGCGATAGCATTTGCTTTGCGTGGATATATAAAATATTGCCGGCCTCCGTCACTTGGACATGCTTTGGAGATCGCTGAATAAGGATAGTACCAAATTCGTTTTCTAAATTACGAATATGCATGCTGACACCAGGCTGTGAAAGATTGAGTAGTGCTGCCGCGCGCGAGAAATGCTGTTGTTCTACAACGGTCACAAATATTTTTAAAATATCAACATTCATTGTGTTCACTCCTTTACTTTGAATTCGGCTGTACTGCGTATGTCGGTTGTGTCTAGCTGCAGCGGCAAGAATGGTCGGTGGCTTCGAGTCTTCCTGTGAGGCAAAAATCGCTTCTCTGTCGGTGGCTCTAACGCCCTGCGATTTTGAACGAGCCGCCTCCACTTTTCTAGTTTATCATAAGTTTTCTTAATGATTGAGATTGGATATTGGTATTAAACTTATCATTGGAACTCTTCTATAATGTAAATATAACGAACATGCATGTTTCAATACGATTATTGGAGTGGTACAAAGTGGAACAAACACTGGTTATGCAAAAGAAGAAGCGTCTCGGTTTTTCGCAAGGGATTGGGATTACGCTGTTCATTGCGATTGCTGCGAAATTTTTAGCAGAGCTTCCATTTTTAAATATTATGGGCCAATTGGTTATCGCTATTCTGCTCGGTATGATTTGGAGAGCAACAATTAGTGTTCCTTATGAAGCGATTGCAGGAACGAGTTTTGCTAGTAAGAAGTTACTTCGGTTCGGAATCATTTTGCTAGGTATGCGTTTGAATCTAGTTGATATTGCAAAGGCTGGGCCAAAAGTATTGGTTATTGCCGCGATTGTAATTGCCTTTACACTTGTTGTTGTCTATGCCTTAACACGTGTTTTTAAAGTAGATAAGAAGCTTGGCATTTTAACAGCGTGCGGGACAGCGATTTGCGGCGCAGCCGCAGTCGTGGCAATTGCGCCGCAAGTGAAAGCGAAGGATGATGAAACGGCGGTTGGTGCAGCGATTATTGCTATTTTAGGTACAATTTTCACACTCATTTATACGTTATTATATCCGGTTCTTGGTTTATCTCCTTATGGTTACGGTGTATTTTCGGGGGCAACGTTGCATGAGATTGCACACGTCATCGCCGCGGCGGCACCAGGCGGGAGCGCATCTGTTGATATTGCGGTTATTGTAAAATTAACGCGCGTTGCTATGCTTGTACCAGTTGCGATTTTAATTGGTATATGGTTTAAGCGTAGTGAAGGGAATGGACAAAAAAGTTCTTGGCGTGATATTCCGATTCCATGGTTTATCTTTGGATTTTTAGCGATGAGTGCTGTTCATTCGCTAGGAATTATACCAGAGTTTGTTGCTGGATATATCGTAATGATTGCTTACATGCTTATCGCGATGGCGATGGCGGGGCTTGGTTTAAATGTAGAATTTACGACGTTCCGTAAATTAGGAAGTAGAGCATTTGTAGCTGGGGTGATAGGATCTGTTTGCCTATCGATTCTTGGTTATATTCTTGTATATGCGCTAGGCTTTATGTAAGGTAACAAAAGGAGGCATAGTTCATATGTTTCCTTTTTATTAATTTCAGCGCACGATCATAAGACAGCAACAAGTGTTTTTGTTAGGCTTAATGTTTTTATATGTGGCCGCTTGATTCAAAAAATATTATTTCCGTAAAAGCTGTGTACATGAAAATGAATGTACACAGCTTTTTTGAAGTTTTTTACAAAAATACTTGAAAGTTACGTTACGTCATCTTTTACAATGAAAGAGGAAAGGGTGCTGGAAATGATCTCGATTCAAGAACTTACAAAGGAAACAGGAGTTACGGTAAGAACGCTTCGTTATTATGATCAAATTGATTTGTTAAGACCGAGCGGAAAAACAGAAGGGGGACACCGTTTATATAGTGAAACGGACGTTATTCGCTTGCAGCAAATTTTATTTCTAAAAGAAATGGGTTTCTCATTGAAAGAGATTACGAATATGTTAGTAACAGATGGATTCTGCTTAAAAGAATCATTAGAAAAGCAGCTTAAGTTTGTGCAAGAAGAACAGGAAAAGTTTACTCGGATGGAACGAATTTTACAAGCCGTTGTGTATTCAACAGAACTTGAAGGAGAGTTAGATTGGAAAATCATGTTCGAGTTGATTCAGTTGTCGAAGCAGTCTCCTCGTATACGTGAAATGTTTCAGACAAAGAAATTTTCAGATGAAGAGCAAAAGCTTCTACGCAATTTACCAAATATGAGTGAGGAAGATGAAAACGTTCGAGAATGGGTGGATTTGTTGAAGCAGTTACGTAACTTTATGAAAGAAGGTAAAGATGCATCTCATGATGAAGTACAAGAGGCTACAAAAAGGTTAATGGCGAAATGTATAGAGATGGCAAACGGTGATGAGGCATTTCTAGATAAATTGTGGGAAGTAAGAAAATCAAAAGAAGATTCACAACAGATGAATATGTATCCAATTGAAGAGGAACTTCTAGCTTATATGGATGAGGCTTTTCGTATATATGATGAGAGGGAGCGCAGGAAATGAGTATACTTGCAGAATATCGTTGGTATTTCTTAATCGGTGCAGAAATTATATTTTGGGTATCAGTTATTGGATTCTTTTTACTACGTTACGGATTGCGATTCAAGAAAGCCAGTTTCATTGCCGGGATTGTATTGCTGCTTAATGAAGTATTTATTTTAGCTCTAGGTGCCATTGAGTATTATCAAACGGGTAAGTTTTCTAACTTTCAAATCATTACGGTAGTGATATTATTATATGCACTCTTTTATGGAAAAAAAGATTTAAAGAAACTAGATATACGTGTACAGAAACTTGTTGCGAAATGGCGGAATGAACCACTTTCGCATATAGAAGAACCGCTAGAGCTAACAGGCTGGGCTTACACAAAGCAGGAAATTGGACAATGGAGTTTACATCTTCTTTTATTTATCATTGTTCATATTGTATTTTTCTTTATGTATGGATTAGTGCCGATTGAACAGTGGAGAGATTGGTTTGAAAAAGGCATTGTGTTAAATGAGGCGGCAAGTCGGGTGAGTCAAGTGTGGGGCGTTGTATTTTTAGGGGATACGATCATTACATTTTCATATGTTATCTTTCCGAAAGAAGAAAAGAAGCTGTCGTCCTAATTGGGACAACAGCTTCTTTATTAAGCAACGTCTTCTTTTTGTTCATTTCGAAGAGTACTATTTTTATAACCGTAACTGAAATAGACAACAAGTCCAATTACAAGCCATATAGCAAAGCCGATCCATGTTGTTACTGGGAGCTGCAATGCTAAGTATCCACAGAATAGAACAGCTAAAGCAGGGATCCATGGTACTAATGGCACTTTAAAAGCGCGCGGTAGATCTGGTTGTTTTTTGCGTAAGATAATCACCCCAATGGATACAACGATGAATGCGAATAGTGTACCGATATTTGTTAATTCTGCTAGTTTGTTTAAAGGAATGAAACCAGCAAAGAAAGCAACCATAGTTGCAGTAATCCAACTATTGATAACAGGTGTTTTTGTTTTTTTGTTCACGCGAGAAAGTGCTTTTGGTAGTAAGCCATCGCGGCTAATTGCGTAAAATAAACGTGTTTGTCCATATAACATAACGAGTAATACAGTTGTAATTCCAGTAATTGCTCCTAAAGAAATGAAACCTGCGATCCAATCTTGTTGGATGTATTGTAGTGCAAATGCAACAGGGTTTTTCACACCTAACTGATCGTAAGGCACAATTCCAGTTAAAATTAATGAAACAACGATATATAAAATCGTACAAATTGTTAAAGAAGCAATAATGCCGATTGGCATGTTACGCTGTGGATTTTTGACTTCTTCAGCAGCTGTTGATACAGCGTCAAATCCGATGTAAGCAAAGAATACAGTTGCAGCTCCAGTTGTTACGCCAGAGAAGCCGAACGGCATAAATGGTGTCCAGTTTTCAGGTTTGACATAGAAAGCACCAACGCCGATAAAGAGTAAGACAACAAAAAGTTTGATAGCTACCATGATCGCGTTAAAGCGCGCTGATTTTTTTGCTCCTCTTGTTAATAACAGTGTCATAAGAAAGATGATACAGATTGCCGGTAAATCTACGTATGTTCCAGCTTCAGGATTATATGCACTTGTTAAAGCGGTAGGTAATGTAATCCCGAATCCACTTAATAATCCTTGGAAATATCCTGACCAACCAGAGGCAACAGCTGAGGACGCTAATCCATATTCTAAAATTAAATCCCACCCTAAAATCCAGGCGATTAATTCTCCAAATGTTGCATAGCTATAAGTGTAGGCACTACCAGATACCGGTACAGTTGATGCGAATTCTGAATAACATAATGCTGCAAATACACAGGCTAAACCGGATAAAATAAACGACAAAATAAGTGCTGGTCCTGCGTGTTCTGCTGCGGCAACACCGGTAAGAACAAAAATCCCAGTTCCGATAATAGCGCCGACCCCGAGCATAGTAAGGTCAAATGCGCCGAGTTCTTTCTTTAAAGATGCCCCTTTTTGTTCTGATTGTGCTAATAATGCTGAAATAGATTTTTTTCGAAATAGATTCATATAGTTTCCTCATCTCCTTTTGTTTAAAAATTCCGAAAAATAAATTCGTTTTGTCGCATAATGTCGAATCCTTGTAGTTCGTATTCTAATGTGAAAAAATAACTTTGTAAATATTTATTTTTTAGAAAATTCTACCTTTTCGGTATTTGTGTTGTTTTTCCAACTCATTTCGTGTTGAATGAGTGTATAAAGCCAAAATGAGCTGGAGAGGATTGAATATGAGAAAAGGAATTGCCTCATTGTGTTTTTTATTTTTTATTGGCAGTTTAGTAACATGTTCACAACCTGACAATAAAATTGATGAGAATAATGATGTGATTGCAAAAGGGCATAAAATTTCTAATTTACATAAATTCGAGAAGTTCGTCACGAATGTTGAGAAGGGTACAATAGATAAAATACGGATTGTGAATTATACGCATGAAGGAGATCCAATCTTTCAAACACTAGAGTACGATGGAAAAGAAATTAGCTATTTTTCAGATAGTTCCAATGATAAATTTGCAGGTAAGGATAAAGGAATTTACTCTGATACTTGCAAAAAGATAATAAAAGATATTCATGAAGATATAAGGTATACGTTACATGGTTGTGCGAAAGAAGCTGGTCATAATGGATATGACTTGTTACGTATACCAGTAAAATAAATGGGATAAAAAAGGGAAGTGACTTATATAAAGAAGGGTCCTTCCTTTTTCTATGTATATATTGTCGAAAATTTTACCGAATATCTGTTCGTTTTCTTGGTTTTTTTATGGGCATTCGTGGTAAAATGGGAATACAGATTTTTTACGAGGAGGTCGGTTTTGTTTGGAACATCAATTTGAGATTGTCTCAGAATATTCCCCGCAAGGTGATCAGCCGAGGGCTATAAAGCAGCTGGTAGCGGGGATTAATAATGGTAAGAAACATCAAGTGTTGCTTGGAGCGACGGGAACGGGAAAGACATTTACGATTTCGAATGTCATTAAAGAAGTGAAGAAGCCAACGCTTGTAATGGCTCATAATAAAACATTAGCAGGACAGTTATATAGTGAGCTCAAAGATTTCTTTCCGAACAATGCTGTTGAGTATTTTGTGAGTTATTACGATTATTATCAACCGGAAGCGTATGTGCCACAAACCGATACGTTTATTGAAAAAGATGCACAAATTAATGATGAGATTGATAAATTACGTCACTCAGCGACATCAGCTTTATTTGAACGTGATGATGTCATTATTGTAGCGAGTGTGTCGTGCATTTACGGTTTAGGTTCTCCTGAAGAATATCGTGAGCTCGTTGTTTCTTTACGCGTTGGTATGGAAAAGGATCGCAATCAATTGCTTCGTGAACTTGTTGATGTGCAGTACGGTCGTAATGATATTGATTTTAAACGCGGAACATTTCGGGTGCGCGGAGATGTAGTTGAAATTTTCCCGGCATCGCTTGATGAACATTGTATTCGTATTGAGTTTTTTGGGGATGAGATTGATCGTATCCGTGAAGTAAATGCCTTAACAGGTGAAGTATTAGCAGAACGTGAACATGTAGCAATCTTCCCGGCGTCTCACTTCGTTACACGTGAAGAAAAAATGAAAGTTGCCGTTGAAAATATTGAAAAAGAATTAGAAGAACGCTTAAAAGAATTAAATGATAAAGGTAAATTGTTAGAAGCACAGCGGATTGAGCAGCGAACTCGTTATGACTTAGAAATGATGCGCGAGATGGGATTTTGTTCAGGGATTGAGAACTACTCCCGTCATTTGACGCTCCGCCCAGCGGGTTCAACGCCATATACATTAATAGATTATTTCCCTAAAGATTTCCTAATTGTTATGGATGAGTCGCATGTAACAGTGCCGCAAGTAAGAGCGATGTATAATGGGGACCAAGCGCGTAAACAAGTGCTTGTTGACCATGGATTTCGCTTGCCGTCAGCGATGGATAATAGACCGCTTATGTTTGAAGAGTTTGAAGAGAAAACGAATCAAGTTGTGTATGTATCAGCAACACCGGGTCCATATGAACTAGAGCATGCACCGGAAGTTGTGGAGCAAATTATCCGTCCAACGGGGCTTTTAGATCCGCAAATTGATGTAAGACCAATTGAAGGGCAAATAGATGATTTATTAGGAGAAATCCATGAACGCATTGCGAAAAATGAGCGTGTATTGATTACGACATTAACAAAGAAAATGTCAGAGGATTTAACAGATTATTTAAAAGATGTTGGTATTAAAGTAAACTACTTACATTCTGAAATTAAAACGCTAGAGCGGATTGAGATTATTCGAGATCTTCGCCTTGGCAAATTTGATGTGCTTATTGGTATTAACTTGTTGCGAGAAGGGCTTGATATTCCAGAAGTATCACTCGTAGCGATTTTAGATGCGGACAAAGAAGGGTTCTTACGTTCAGAGCGATCATTGATTCAGACAATTGGTCGTGCCGCGCGTAATGAACACGGTCATGTAATCATGTACGCAGATCGCATAACGAGATCTATGGGAATTGCAATTGAAGAGACGAAGCGCCGTCGTCAAAAGCAAGAAGCTTACAACGAGGAACATGGCATTACGCCGAAAACAATTCAAAAAGAAGTACGTGACGTGATTCGTGCAACAACAGCCGCAGAAGAAACAGAAGTGTATGAAGCTGGACCGGCTAAGAAAATGACGAAGAAAGAACGAGAAAAAACGATTGCGAAGATGGAAGCAGAAATGAAGGAAGCAGCAAAAGCACTAGACTTTGAGCGTGCAGCTGAGCTGAGAGATTTACTGCTAGAATTAAAAGCGGAAGGGTGAACATAGTGAGCAAAGATTTTATCGTTGTAAAAGGTGCGAGGGCGCATAACTTAAAAAATATTGATGTAACCATTCCGAGAAATCAGCTCGTTGTTGTAACGGGTCTGTCTGGTTCAGGTAAATCATCATTAGCATTTGATACGATTTATGCCGAAGGGCAGCGCAGATACGTGGAGTCTTTATCCGCGTATGCGCGCCAGTTTTTAGGACAAATGGATAAACCAGATGTGGATACAATTGAAGGTTTATCTCCAGCGATTTCAATTGATCAAAAAACGACGAGTCGTAATCCTCGTTCAACAGTTGGAACGGTGACGGAGATTTATGATTATTTACGTCTATTATTTGCGCGTATCGGGACGCCAATTTGTCCGAACCACGGGATTGAAATTACATCGCAAACAGTAGAACAAATGGTAGACCGTGTTTTAGAATATCCAGAGCGCACGAAGTTACAAGTGTTAGCGCCGATTGTATCAGGACGTAAAGGTGCACACGTGAAAGTATTAGAGGATATAAAGAAACAAGGTTATGTTCGCGTTCGTGTTGATGGAGAAATGCTTGATGTGTCTGAAGAAATTACGTTAGATAAAAACAAGAAGCATTCCATTGAAGTCGTAATTGACCGTATCGTTGTGAAAGAAGGGGTTGCAAGCCGCCTTGCAGATTCTCTTGAAAGTGCATTGAAGCTAGGTGGAGGTCGTGTATTAATCGATGTGATTGGAGAAGAGGAGCTTTTATTTAGTGAGCATCATGCTTGCCCGCATTGTGGTTTTTCGATCGGTGAATTAGAACCTCGTATGTTCTCTTTCAATAGCCCATTTGGTGCGTGTCCGTCTTGTGATGGGCTTGGCTCAAAATTAGAGGTAGATTTAGAACTTGTAATTCCAAATTGGGATTTATCGTTAAATGGGCATGCGATTGCCCCTTGGGAACCGACTAGTTCGCAATATTATCCGCAATTACTGCAATCTGTGTGTAATCATTACGGCATTGATATGGATATGCCTGTGAAGGATATACCGAAAGAGTTATTTGATAAAGTGTTGTACGGAAGTGGAGAAGAGAAGGTTTATTTCCGTTATGTGAATGACTTTGGACAAGTGAAAGAAAGTGATATTTTATTTGAAGGAGTTATTCCAAATATTGAACGTCGCTACCGTGAAACAAGTTCTGATTACATTCGTGAACAAATGGAGAAGTATATGGCGGAGCAGGCGTGTCCGAAATGTAAGGGCGGCCGCTTGAAGCCAGAAAGCTTAGCTGTTTTTGTTGGCGGAAAAACGATTGCGGATGTAACGAAGTACTCTGTTCAAGAAGTTTATGATTTCTTCGAGGGCATTGAACTGACAGAAAAACAAGAAAAGATTGCTCGTTTAATTTTACGTGAAATTAAAGAGCGCGTAAGTTTCTTAATTAACGTTGGACTTGATTATTTAACATTAAGCCGTGCAGCAGGAACATTATCAGGTGGTGAAGCGCAGCGTATTCGTCTTGCAACGCAAATTGGCTCTCGTTTAACTGGTGTATTGTATATTCTTGATGAACCTTCTATCGGTTTACATCAGCGTGACAATGATCGCCTGATTCGTACACTACAGGAAATGCGTGATTTAGGAAATACGCTAATCGTTGTTGAACATGATGAAGATACAATGATGGCGGCCGATTATTTACTTGATATTGGCCCTGGCGCAGGAATTCATGGTGGGCAAGTTGTGTCAGCCGGCTCGCCAGCTGAAGTGATGAATGATGATAATTCATTAACAGGGCAATATTTAAGTGGCAAAAAATTTATTCCGGTCCCACTTGAGAGACGTAAAGGGGATGGGCGTAAGGTTGAGATTATTGGTGCGAAAGAAAATAACTTGAAAAATGCGAAGATGTCATTCCCGCTTGGTACGTTTGTAGCAGTAACAGGTGTATCTGGTTCTGGGAAAAGTACGATGGTCAATGAAGTTTTATACAAATCGTTAGCGCAGAGGTTATATAAAGCAAAAAGTAAGCCAGGAGCACATAAGGATATTAAAGGCTTGGAACATTTAGATAAAGTTATCGATATTGATCAATCACCGATTGGACGCACACCACGTTCAAACCCAGCAACATATACAGGTGTGTTTGATGATATTCGCGATGTGTTTGCGCAAACGAATGAAGCGAAAGTGCGCGGGTATCAAAAGGGTCGCTTTAGCTTTAATGTGAAAGGTGGCCGCTGTGAAGCTTGCCGCGGTGATGGTATTATAAAAATTGAAATGCACTTCTTACCGGATGTATATGTTCCATGTGAAGTGTGCCACGGAAAACGTTATAATCGTGAAACGTTAGAAGTGAAATATAAAGATAAGAACATTTCTGAAGTATTAGGAATGACAATTGAAGATGGGGTAGAGTTCTTTGCGAACATCCCGAAAATTAAACGGAAGTTACAGACGCTCGTAGATGTAGGGCTAGGTTATATGAAATTAGGACAACCGGCTACGACATTATCAGGTGGTGAAGCGCAGCGTGTGAAATTAGCATCTGAATTACATCGCCGCTCTACAGGTCGTACGTTATATATTTTAGATGAGCCGACAACAGGTTTACATGCGCATGATATCGCACGCCTTCTAGAAGTATTGCAGCGCCTCGTTGAAAGTGGCGAAACAGTGCTTGTTATTGAACATAATTTAGATGTCATTAAGACAGCGGATTACATTGTGGATCTTGGCCCTGAAGGTGGAGACAAAGGTGGACAAATCGTTGCTTCAGGTACACCAGAGCAAGTTGTAAAAGAAGAGCGTTCCTATACAGGGAAGTATTTAAAAACGATTTTAGAGCGTGATACAGCTCGGATGAAAGCGAAGATGAAAGAGGTTGAAGTAGGGAGCTAAGCCGATTTGGCTGGCTCTTTATTTTATTTTTGAGAGGGATAAGATGGAATTCGTAGATGTGTTAAAAAATAAAAAATGAAAGTAAGAGAGATATCGAGTTGGGGAATGTATTTAAAACAAGAGTGGGAAATTCACTTTGTAAATCATTTAAGTCATGCAGTAAAAGAGGAGATTTATTTATATAATGACTGTTATACATGTGGATATTTATGGCATGTATTTAGTTATGCAAGAAAGAAGTGCTTGGAAGGGGAACAAGCTAAAAAAGCGTTTCATGAGGAATTAAAGAAGAATTGTTATATTTTCTACCAACACTCTGATGAGGTGCTTATCTTTGAAGATGCATCTTTACTTCGTGCGAGTGATTTTTTATATGAGATGGACGATATGGATAAGGGAGATATATACGTTGTTGATAAAGAATTTACTTGGACTTACGTACAAACGCATGAAACGGGGTGGTATGGATCATATTTTAGCCGAAAAAAATGGTAAGGTTGTAAGAAAACTGCTTTAGAATGTAGGTATACAAGTATGAAGAATGGAATACCTTTGTATATAAATCTACTTTGACTTTCTAACATAAAAATCAAGGCTTCGAAAACAAAAACAGATTTCCCTGTGTTTTCACAAAGCATGGGACTTAACCGCTTCTATGCATGGCCGGATGCTCTCTTCCCACTAAAAAAGAAAGGTTTCCTTTAATTTTTTTAATGGTCACTTGGCGTTTCCAATTCATTAGCGTATGATTAAGTATATATGTCAAAAGGATGTGTAAGAAAATGAGATGGATTCTATCACTTCTTGTGAATAGCGTTGTGTTAATTGTTGTATCAGGTCTTTTAAAGGGAATTGCACCAGACGCATTTTACATAGAAAATATACAAACGGCAATTATTGCGAGCATTATTTTATCGATTTTAAATGTGTTTGTAAAACCGTTATTAATTTTAATTACGTTACCGATTACGGTGTTAACATTTGGATTCTTCCTAATCGTAATTAACGCAATTACGCTAGAAATGACAGATTCCTTATTAGGTGATGCTTTTAATATATCAGGATTTGGTGTAGCGATTATTGCAGCAATTTGTATTTCGATTTTAAATATGCTGATTGATAAAGTAATTGTAGAGCCGTTATCTGAAAAGGAATAGAAAAGTGACAAAAAGAAAAACATTTCATGAGGCTCATGAAATGTTTTTTTCTATTTAATAGAAACCACATTTCTTGTTTACAGAAAAAAATGGTACAATATCGGATAGAATGGAATTTTACATCAAATGAGACTGAACCCGCAGCGGAGTGGAGGTTTACATATGCCAAAAGTAAGGACAAAAGATTTAATTGAACAATTTCAGTTGGAGTTAATAAGTGGTGAAGAAGGGATTCATCGTCCAATTGATACAAGTGATTTATCGCGACCTGGAATTGAAATGGCCGGTTTTTTTACATATTATCCAGCTGATCGCGTCCAGCTTCTTGGGAAAACGGAGCTTACATTTTGTGAGACTTTAACAAGTGAGCAAAAGCAAGAAAGAATGAAAGTTCTTTGTACAGAAGAGACACCTTGTATTATCGTAACGCGTAGTCAAGATGTCCCAGAGGAATTATTGCAAGCATCACGTGAATCTGGTGTGCCTCTTTTACGTTCTTCTCAAACGACGACAAGATTGTCAAGTCGTTTAACAAATTATTTAGAGGGTAAGTTAGCGCCAACAACGGCCGTTCATGGTGTATTAGTGGATATTTACGGTGTTGGTGTTTTAATTACAGGTCAAAGTGGTGTCGGGAAAAGTGAAACGGCACTTGAGCTTGTAAAACGTGGACATCGCTTAGTGGCTGATGATAGTGTAGAAATTCGTCAAGAAGATGAGGATACATTAGTCGGAAGTTCGCCAGATTTAATTGAGCATCTATTAGAAATTCGTGGTTTAGGAATCATTAACGTAATGACGTTATTTGGTGCAGGTGCCGTACGAAACTATAAGCGTATTACACTTGTCATTAGTCTTGAGATTTGGGATCAAAAGAAAAACTATGATCGCCTAGGTCTGGATGAAGAGAAAATGAAAATCATAGATACAGAACTTACGAAGATTACACTTCCGGTTCGTCCTGGTCGAAACTTGGCTGTTATTATTGAAGTAGCGGCGATGAACTTTAGATTAAAACGAATGGGAGTCAATGCAGCCCAACAATTTTCAGAGCGCTTAATGAGTGCGATTGAACTAGGGAATCAGGAGTAATTTAGGAGAGGGAGGTCATCCGTATGCTGTTAGGGTCTGTATCACAGCTAGACCGCATAGCAATTCAACTTGGACCATTCCCAGTCTATTGGTATGGGGTTATTATCGGTACAGGTGTTTTGCTTGGACTTTGGCTTGCTACTCGCGAGGGTGAACGATTAGGTATTCCAAAAGATACGTTTGTCGATCTTGTTTTAATTGCGGTGCCAATCGCGATTATTTGCGCACGCGCATACTATGTTATTTTTGAGTGGGAATATTATATGCAAGACCCAAGGCAAATTATTAATATTCGTCAAGGTGGCTTGGCGATTCATGGTGGTTTAATTGGAGCTGTCATTACAGGAGTTATTTTTGCAAAAAGACGCGGGCTTTCTTTCTGGAAGTTAGCTGATATTGCGGCACCAAGTATTTTGCTTGGACAAGCAATCGGACGCTGGGGAAACTTTATGAACCAAGAGGCTCATGGTGGTGAAGTAACAAGACAGTTTTTAGAAGGCTTACATTTACCAGAGTTTATTGTGAATCAAATGTATATTGATGGTGTTTATTATCATCCAACGTTCTTATATGAATCATTATGGAGTTTTGTAGGTGTAATCCTATTGTTGTTATTGCGCAAAGCGAATTTACGACGCGGTGAATTATTCTTTACGTATTTAATTTGGTATTCAATTGGACGTTTCTTTGTAGAATGGTTACGTACGGATAGCTTAATGCTAGGACCACTTCGTGTTGCACAAGTGGTGTCCATCGGGCTTGTTGTTATTTCGATTATTTTCATTATTGTGAGACGTAAAACGGGGCAAGCTGATAAAAGATATTTAGAAAACTAGAAAAAAGTAGCATCTTGTATGAGATGCTGCTTCTTTCATATTCAGGTAGCGAAAGGACCTTAGCATATGAAAATAAATACGGTGTTATTTGATTTAGATGGAACATTAATTAATACAAATGAACTCATTATTTCTTCTTTTTTACACACGTTAAACAAGTACTATCCAGATCAGTATAAGCGCGAAGATGTATTGCCATTTATCGGTCCATCTTTGCATGAGACATTCGGTTCGATGGATGAGAACAAGGTAGATGAAATGATCCAGTGCTATCGTCAATTTAATCATGAGCATCATGATGAACTAGTAGAAGAATATGAAACTGTTTATGAGGCGGTTCGAGAATTAAAGAAGCAGGGCTACAAAATTGGGATTGTCACAACGAAGGCGAGACAAACAGTAGAAATGGGTTTAAAACTTTCAAAGTTAAACGAATTCTTTGATGTTGTTGTTACGATTGATGATGTACAGCACGTGAAACCACATCCAGAACCAATTCAAAAAGCGCTCAAGTTACTACATGCGAAACCAGAAGAAACATTAATGGTTGGTGATAATCATCATGATATTGTAGGCGGACAAAATGCAGGCACAAAAACAGCAGCAGTTGCTTGGACGATTAAAGGTAGAGAATACTTAGAGTCGTATAAGCCGGATTATGTACTAGATAAAATGAGTGATTTGTTATCTATTTTATCTGAGTAAGTAGATAAGGGGAGAGAGCAAAGTGCGACGGACAACGCGCTACCCTGTTTCAGGAGCAAATTCATTATGGAATGTATATAAAACCGTATCCTTTTGGAAGGTCATGAAAAATTTTATCGTCATTCAAATTGCGCGTTATACACCATTCTTATCAATGAAAAATTGGTTGTATCGTACATTTTTACGGATGAAAGTAGGAAAACAAACATCATTTGCCCTTATGGCTATGCCTGATATTATGTTTCCAGAAAAGATTACAGTTGGAACGAATTCAATAATCGGCTATAACACAACGATTTTAGCTCATGAATATTTAATTACGGAATATCGCCTTGGGGAAGTCGTTATAGGGGATGAAGTGATGATAGGAGCAAATTCAACTATATTGCCAGGTGTAGAAATTGGGAATCGTGCCATTATTTCAGCGGGTACGCTTGTTCACCATGATGTACCAAGTGGTGCTTTTGTAGGTGGAAATCCAATGCGTATTATTTATACGAAAGAAGAAATAGCAGCTAGAGAAGGTCAATGTTAAAAATGTAACATTTCCCTTCTCTTTTTATGAATAAAAAGGAAATAATTGATTATAATATACTGTTTTGTTTTTTACGGAATCGTTTATACTTATAGATATAAAATGTGTGAGCGAAGAAAACAAAAAACTGGAGGATATATGGGGAAAAATCAACGGATATATAAGGAGAACAGACAAGTTATCTCTTTTAATCAATTAGCTGATTTCTTTTATAAAAAAGGAATGAAAGCTTATCAAGGTCATAAATTACAAGATGCAATTAAATACTTTAGAAGAGCGGCACAAAGTGAGAAAGAGCCGTTTATTTTATGTCAATTAGCGACGGTATTATCTGAGGTAGGAGAGTATCAAGAGTCGAATCAAATTTTCTTGAAACTCATTCGTTCTAACGCTGATATTGAACAGTGCTATTATTTTGTAGCAAATAATTATGCATATCTTGGTTTGTTTCAGCAAGCAAAGAAGTATGCGGAGAAGTATTTAGAGGTAGCTACAGAAAAAGAATTTGTGGAAGATACGTTAGAATTACTTGAGATTATGGAAGAAGAATCGTTTGATACGGAAGAAATTGAAGATGAAGATGAATTAATTGTTATGCAGGAAGAGGCGAATCGTTATATTCGTAACGGACAATTGGAGGAAGCGATTGCTACGCTTGAAGTTGTAACAAAGGATTATCCAGAATTTTGGTCGGGTTATAATAACTTAGCAATTGCGCATTTTCAATCAGGAAATGTAGATCAAGCACTCAAGTTAACTGAGATGATTTTAGAGAAAAATCCAGGTAATATGCATGCGCTTTGTAATACACTTATTTTCCTATATTCAATTGGAGAGCATAAACAAGTAGAAGCGTTAGCTGGGCAATTAGAATCAGTATATCCGATGTCATTTGAGCATCGATTGAAGCTAGGGACAACATTTGCGACAATTGGTCACTTTGCATCAGCATATAAATGGTTAAGGCTATTAAAGCGTCAAGGTTATGAAGGAGATGTCAGCTTTTATTATTGGTTTGCATACTCTGCTTATATGATAAAAGATCAACATACGGCGGAAAAGATGTGGCAATCTGTTGTGGAATTGCACCCAGATAAAAAAGGGAAAGAGCCATGGAATGTCCTGCAGTTAGCTGATGAAGGACAAAATGTTTTGCTTGAAGAACTGCGGAAATCTTTCCGCCAAAGTGAAACGTTAGAAGAGCAAATGCTAGCACTATATTTAATGAATGAATTAACAACACCAGAAAAAATTGGCTTTTTCTTTGATGTGGCGCAGGCAAAAAATCGTGTGCCAATTGTTTCACAACTAGCAAAGTATTTCTTTTTAATGAGTAGTCATAAAAGTATTCCAAGTGAGTTACAACCGTTTGAACAATGCGTTAGGATTGCGGATGCCTTATATAACTATACAAATAAAGAAGACGAATTGATTGAAGAATGCTTGCATTTTTGGTTTTGTACGTTTATACGTTTATATACATCTGGGACGGCGTTTACGAATGTGTTTGGTTGGTCTGCGGCAATCGAATATATTGTGCGCGATCAGCAGAGAAATAAAATGACACAGGCTGAACTTGGAAATATATATAATGTATCTGTAGCAACTGTGAGAAAATATGTGCAAGTAGTAAAGCGTACTCATGCGTAGGCAAATCATTGGGAAAAAACAGGCGCTAACAGTATAATGAGGGTAAGTTATGGTAGGAATGAATAGGAGTGAATAGTGTGTCAGAAGAAAAAATTTATGATGTCATTATTATTGGTGCTGGGCCAGCTGGGATGACAGCTGCAGTGTATACGTCTCGTGCAAATTTAAGCACGCTTATGCTTGAACGCGGTATTCCAGGCGGACAAATGGCAAATACAGAAGATGTAGAAAACTATCCAGGTTATGAATCGATTTTAGGACCGGATTTATCAAATAAAATGTTCGAGCATGCGAAGAAATTCGGTGCTGAATATGCATATGGTGATGTGAAAGAAGTCATCGATGGCAAAGAATATAAAACAATTGTAGCTGGTAAGAAAGAATATAAAACACGCGCAATCATCGTTGCAAGTGGTGCAGAGTACAAAAAAATCGGTGTACCAGGTGAAAAAGAACTTGGCGGCCGCGGTGTATCATATTGTGCTGTATGTGACGGCGCATTCTTTAAAGGAAAAGAACTTGTTGTTGTTGGCGGAGGAGACTCTGCTGTTGAGGAAGGTGTATATTTAACACGTTTCGCATCAAAAGTAACAATCGTCCACCGTCGTGATTCTCTTCGTGCACAGAAAATCCTGCAAGATCGTGCTTTCCAAAATGAGAAAGTAGATTTCATTTGGAATCATACTGTGAAAGAAATTAACGAAGAGAACGGTAAAGTTGGTAGTGTAACACTTGTAGACGTGAACACTGGTGAAGAACAAGAGTTCAAAACAGATGGTGCATTCATTTACATCGGTATGCTACCATTATCAAAACCATTTACAGAACTAGGTATTACAAATGAAAATGGTTATATCGAAACAAATGAACGTATGGAAACAAAAGTTCCTGGTATTTTTGCAGCTGGTGATGTTCGCGAAAAAATGCTTCGTCAAATTGTAACAGCAACTGGTGATGGTAGTATTGCAGCGCAAAGTGCACAGCACTACGTAGAAGAGCTGTTAGAGGAATTAAAAACTGTAACAGAAAAATAAGGATATGAATCTTTTTGGAGAAGAAAGCTACCTTCGTATAGAAGGTAGCTTTCTTTATTTTTCATTTGAAATGTAAAATATTTGTCAAATTTCTCATGGAGCAGACAAATGGTTATTGTTATACTAGAATCTACGGAAAAAATGATTATGAGAAATGAGGAGTTTATTCAATATGGAATGGCGTAATATATATCGCGGTTTTTGTATGGGAGTTAGTGATTTAATTCCAGGTGTGAGCGGCGGAACAATTGCTGTTGTGTTAGGGATTTATGAAAGATTGCTTGCGGCAATTAGTGGATTCTTTAGTCGTGAATGGAAAAAGCATTTGGGCTTTTTAATTCCGCTTGCTGCTGGTGTAGCAGCAGCTTTTTTAACATTAAGTCATGTGATTAAATATTTGCTGGAATATCATTATGAGCCAACACAGTTTTTCTTCCTTGGTTTAATTTTAAGTATTTTACCAATGTTAATGAAGGAAGCAAATGCAAAGGAAACATTTAAAGCAGGACATATTGTATTACTAATCGTTGCAGCGGTACTTGTAGCTGTAACGGCATTCTTTAAGCCAGATAAAGCGGCAGATCCAATTACTATGTTAACCATTTTAAATACAATTGGGTTATTCTTAGCAGGTTGGATGGCGAGTATGGCTATGTTACTTCCGGGGATTAGTGGATCATTTATTTTATTAATCATCGGTGTATATCCAACAGCGATTAATGCGTTAACGACATTAAACTTGCCGCTTATTGCAGTAATTGGCGCAGGTGTTATGGTTGGATTCGTTGTAAGTAGTAAAGGAATTAGTTACTTATTAGCCCATTTTAAAAGCGCAACATTCGCAGCAATTATCGGACTTGTTATCGGATCGATTGCGGTAGTTTTCCCAGGCATTCCGACTGATGGTATGTCAATTGTAAGCTCAGTTATTACGTTTATATTAGGGTTTGCGATTGTATCGTATTTTAGTAAGAAAAAGTGATTGAGAGATAGCTCTCAATCACTTTTTTTGTTATTTGCATTTATATTTTTTGTATTTTTTACCAAGAATATACGAAAGCGATCGTTTTGGTGAAGAAGTTACTTGAGCTTACTTTTCTGCTTTATCTTGCCTCTCAACATTTGGTAGGTAAGTAAACCGTCTGTAAAAGTACAATTCATGACAGGCTACTTTACTTTATTTGGGGGTGTCAAATATGAAAGTTTCAATATTTATCACTTGTGTTGCAGATGTTTTTTATCCAGAAGTAGGAAAAGATGTTGTGGAAATTCTTGAAGATTTAGGGTGTGAAGTTGATTTCCCTAAAGACCAAACCTGCTGCGGACAGCCTGCTTATAATAGCGGCTATCATAAGGAAACAAAAACAGCTGCAAAACATATGATTGAAGCTTTTGCTAATTCGGAATATGTTGTAGCACCATCAGGATCTTGCGCTATGATGGTTCACGAGTTTTCTAGCTTGTTTTCTGAAAGTGAAACAGAGTGGAAGAAAAAAGCTACTGAACTTGCAAATAAAACATATGAATTCACACAATTTCTTGTTGAAGTATTAGGGAAAGAAGACTTAGGTGCGGAGTTTCATAAAAAAGCAACGGTTCATACGTCTTGCCATATGAGTCGATTAATGGGGATTAAGGAACCGCCGCAAAAATTATTAAAATGTGTAAAGGGACTGGAAGTTGTTTCGTTACCACATAATTATGACTGCTGTGGATTTGGAGGCACATTCTCAGTGAAAATGGCAGAAATCTCTGAGCAGATGGTCGATGAAAAAGTAAAGCATATTATGGAAACCGGTGCGGAACTGTTAATCGGGATGGATTGTAGCTGCTTAATGAATATAAAAGGACGTTTAACACGCAATGGTTATCCAATTGATGTAAAACATATTGCTCAAGTATTAAATGAAGATCGAAAATAAGAGGGGGATATAAAGATGGGAATGAAAATTGGGAACGATTCCTTTCATAAGCGTGCTGAAACAGGTATAGGGGATCAATTCATGAGACAGGCTGTCAGGAAAGCGCAAGATGGTCTTAGAGGCAAGAAATTAAAAGCTACTGAGAGTCTTGGGAATTGGGAGGAATGGCGAGCTTTAGGAGAAGAAATTCGAAAGCATACATTAGAAAACCTTGATTATTATTTATATCAACTGAGTGAAAATATTGAAAAAAACGGTGGTTTTGTTTATTTTGCAAAGACTGCAGAAGACGCAAGGGAATATGTGAAAGGGATTGTAAAAAAGAAAAACGCGAAAAAAATTGTGAAATCAAAATCTATGGTAACGGAAGAGATTAGTTTAAATGAAGCGATTGAAGAAGCTGGAGGAGAAGTGTTAGAAACGGACCTTGCCGAATTTATTCTGCAAGTGAACGACCACGATCCTCCATCACATATTGTTGTTCCGTGTCTTCATAAGGATAAAGAACACATTTGTGAAATATTTAAAACAAAGTTAGATTATACTGGAACATCTGATCCTACGGAAATGGCGAGGTTTGTAAGGGGTTATTTGCGTGATGATTTTTTTACAGCGGATGTAGGAGTGACAGGATGTAACTTTGCTGTTGCAGAGTCTGGGTCTATTTCTATCGTGGCAAACGAAGGAAATGCAAGACTTACCACAACGCTTCCGAAAACGTTAATTACAGTTATGGGAATGGAACGTATTGTTCCGACATGGGAAGAGCTTGATGTGTTAGTAACACTTCTATGCCGAAGTTCTGTAGGACAAAAGTTAACAAGTTATATTACAGGGTTAACCGAGCCCGGTGGGACAGACGGACCTGAGGAATTTCATTTAGTCATTGTTGATAATGGTCGTTCTAATATTTTAGGAACAGAATTTCAAAGTATCCTTCAGTGTATTCGCTGTGCGGCATGTATTAATGTATGTCCCGTATATCGGCATATCGGTGGACATGCGTATGGCTCCATTTATCCAGGACCGATTGGAGCTGTGTTGACACCACTTTTAGGAGGATATGATGAATATAAAGATTTGCCTTATGCATCTAGCCTTTGTGGTGCCTGTACAGAAGCGTGTCCAGTGAAAATACCGTTACATGATTTATTAATTAAACATCGCCGCCGCATTGTAGAAGAAGTGAAACAATCACCTGTAGCCTGGAACGTGGCTATGAAAGGTTTTGAAAAAGCGGTGAATAGCTCTAAATTATTTTCCTTTGCTGCAAAGACTGCTCCGTATGCATTAAAGCCTCTTACAAAAGGGGACAAGATCGAACGTGGAATCGGTCCGTTAAAAGCTTGGACGGATGCGAGAGATTTTCCAGTTCCAGAAAAACAACCGTTTAGAGATTGGTTTAAAAAACGTGTAAAGGAGAACGGTAATGGCCATCCAAAATCGTGAGGAATTTTTATTTCAATTATCGGAAAAACTGGGCAGAAAACGTCCGGAAGCAGTAAAAAAACCGAACTGGTCTTTTTCTCCGCAGTGTACTGTTTTTGACGGACTAACACAGGATGAACTGGTACTAAAGTTAATAGAGCAATGCGAGGTAATTCATACACAAGTTAAGCGAACAACAAAGGCCAGGCTTGTTGAAACATTACAATCTTTTCTAGCAGAATGGAATATTCAATCTGTTATGTATTCTAATGATGAACGGTTCAAGGAATATGGTCTCAGTCAATTTTTAAGCAGTGAAGGTACAATACATTTTCGTAAGTGGGGCTTAGATCACAAAGAAGAGAACATAGAATTTGCGAAAGCTGCTGACCTTGGCATTACGTTCAGTGATATCGCTCTTGCTGAATCAGGAACCGTTGTTTTATTTAATGATGGGTTAAAAGGAAGGCACGTTAGTCTTCTTCCTGAGTCGTATATTGCAATTGTTCCTAAAAGTACGATTGTGCCAAGGTTAACCCAGTCTACAACAGTCATTCATCATCAAAATAAAGCGGGAGACAAATTACCAGCTTGTGTGAATTTTATTTCTGGTCCGTCAAATAGTGCAGATATTGAAATGAATCTTGTCGTAGGTGTACATGGGCCAATCCGAACAGCGTATATTATTGTGGATGATCAATAAGGATTTACGTCTCCTTACCAAATAATGAGTTGAAAGGTTTGACTTGAACCTTGTATATTGCGTATAAGATATGCCAATTGTGAGGGACTCTATTTTGTTATCCAACAGCGATGGGAATTAATTTCCATCGTTTTTTTTGTTTCTTTAGGCCGGGAGCTCCTTCATTGTGACAAACTGTTTTTGATAGTATAATGAAATGAGTATGTGACGAAGAAATTCGTCATAAGTAGCTGAGGTGAAGAAGCATGCAAAGAGTAACAAACTGTGTGTTAATTAAAGATAATGAAGTTCTCCTACTACAAAAACCTCGTCGGAACTGGTGGGTTGCACCGGGCGGGAAAATGGAGCGCGGTGAAACAGTGAGAGATTCCGTTGTCCGCGAATATCGTGAAGAAACAGGCATTTATTTAAAGAACCCAGCATTAAAGGGAGTCTTCACTTTTGTCATCCAAGAAGGCGATAAAGTTGTTTCTGAATGGATGATGTTCTCCTTTTTAGCGACAGATTTTGCAGGAGAAAACAAATTAGAAAGCGAAGAAGGCATCATTGGCTGGCATACATTTGATAAAATTGATGAATTAGCAATGGCACCGGGAGATTATCACATTATTGATTATTTAATTAAAGGAAATGGAATCATCTACGGTACGTTTGTATATACACCAGACTTTGAATTACTTTCATATCGATTGGATCCAAGCTAAACCGTCAAGGAGGGGATACAATGACAGCGAATAATGATATTAAAATGGTAATTATTACGGGAATGTCCGGTGCAGGAAAAACAGTAGCTCTGCAAAGTTTCGAAGATTTAGGATATTTTTGTGTAGATAACTTACCGCCGATGTTATTGCCAAAGTTTGTTGAACTTATGGCAGACTCGAAAGGGAAAATGAATAAAGTGGCACTTGGTATTGATTTACGTGGCCGCGAATTTTTTGAACATTTATGGGGAGCGCTTGATGATTTATCAGAACGCACTTGGATCATTCCTCATATTTTATTTTTAGATGCGAAAGATAGCACGCTTGTAACGCGTTACAAAGAAACGAGACGTTCGCATCCGCTTGCGCCGACAGGACTTCCGTTAAAAGGAATCGAGGCAGAGCGTAATTTATTAACAGACATGAAGGCAAGAGCTAATATTGTACTCGATACGTCCGATTTAAAACCGAAAGAATTGCGCGAAAAAATTGTTCACCTGTTTTCAACAGAAAACGAACAAGCATTTCGTGTAAATGTGATGTCATTTGGATTTAAGTACGGTATTCCAATTGATGCAGACTTAGTATTTGATGTTCGTTTTTTACCAAATCCATATTATATTCCACAGATGAAGCCGTTAACAGGACTGGATGAAGAAGTTTCGTCGTATGTGCTCAAATTCAATGAGACACATAAATTTTTAGAAAAGTTGACGGATCTTATTACTTTCATGCTTCCTCATTATAAAAGAGAAGGCAAGAGTCAACTTGTAATTGCGATTGGATGTACAGGTGGACAACATCGTTCTGTGACACTGGCAGAATACCTTGGGAAACATTTGAAACCAGAATATATCGTTCATATATCTCATCGTGATGTGGAGAAGAGAAAGGGCCATTAAGGGATGAAAAAAGAGAGAAAACCTAAAATTGTCATCATGGGAGGAGGAACTGGACTATCTGTTTTATTACGAGGATTGAAGAAATATCCTGTTGATATTACAGCAGTTGTTACGGTGGCTGATGATGGTGGCAGTTCAGGTAGATTACGTGATGAGTTAGAAATTCCACCGCCAGGCGACATTCGCAACGTACTTGTTGCATTATCAGATGTGGAGCCACTTGTGGAAGCTTTATTTCAACATCGTTTTACATCCGGAGAAGGTTTAACGGGTCATGCACTAGGTAATTTATTATTAGCTGGTATGACTTCGATTACAGGCGACTTTTTCCATGCCATTACAGAAACGAGTAAGGTATTAAATGTGAGAGGGCGTGTTTTACCAGCAGCCAATCAAAGTGTTGTACTTCACGCAGAGCTTGAAGATGGGCAAATTGTAACAGGTGAATCAAAAATTCCATACTTCGGGAAAAAAATCAATCGTGTGTTTTTAACACCGGGTGATGTAGAACCGTTGTATGAGACATTGATGGAAATTCAGCGAGCAGATTTACTAGTCTTCGGTCCAGGTAGTTTGTACACAAGCATTTTGCCAAACTTAATTGTAGAAAAAATCGGTAAAGCTGTTCTTGCTGCAAAGGCAAAAAAAGTATATGTATGTAATGTTATGACGCAAGCTGGAGAAACGATGGGGTATACAGCGTTTGATCATGTGCAGGCTTTACATGATCATCTTGGGGAACCTTTCGTTGATACAGCAATTGTAAATAATCATGATATTCCTGTTGAATTACGTAATTTGTATGCAGAAGAAATGTCTGAACCTGTTGTGATCGATGAAGAGCGTTTTGTCGAACATGACATTCGCTTAATTCAAGATGAATTGGCAAAGTATGATGATCAAGTTGTAAGACATGATACATTAAAAGTAGCATCTATTTTATATTCGTTGTTATAAGCGTGCGTTATCTCTGTATGAGATAACGCTACTCATTCATATAGGACAAGATTTTTGTTCCAAAATATCGTATAAGGAGGTGGGGCTGTGTCATTTGCATCAGAAACAAAGAAAGAGCTCACGAAGCTTGAAATGAAAGAATGCTGTGAAAAAGCGGAGTTATCAGCATTACTTCGAATGAACGGATCACTTTCTTTTTCAAATCGTCGTCTTTTAATTGATATTCAAACAGAAAATGCAGCAATCGCAAGAAGAATTTATACATTGCTGAAAAAGGGATATGACGTGACGGTAGAATTACTTGTTCGTAAAAAGATGCGACTTAAGAAAAATAATGTATACATCGTTCGGCTTGTTGAGAAATCCCGTGAAATATTAGCGGATTTGCATATTGTTAGAGAAGACTTTTCATTTATTCGCAATATCTCAAAAGAATTAATTGAAAAGAAATGTTGTAAACGATCGTATTTAAGAGGTGCATTTTTAGCAGGTGGTTCAGTAAATAACCCAGAAACATCATCTTATCATTTAGAGGTCTTTTCGTTATACAAGGAACATAATGATTCTATATGTGAACTGATGAACGGATTTGATTTAAATAGTAAGACGCTGGAAAGGCGTAAAGGGTACATTACGTATTTAAAAGAGGCAGAGAAAATTACGGAATTTTTAAACATTATTGGTGCACATAATGCATTGTTAAGATTTGAAGATATTCGTATTGTTCGCGATATGCGTAATTCAGTTAATCGTTTAGTGAACTGCGAAACAGCCAATTTAAATAAAACAATTGGTGCTGCTTTAAGGCAGATTGAAAATATTCGTTACATTGATGAGACGGTAGGACTGGATGTTCTGCCAGACAAATTGCGAGAAATTGCACAACTACGTATTATTTATCAAGATGTAACATTGAAAGAATTAGGTGAGATGGTATCTGGGGGGAAAATTAGTAAATCGGGTATCAATCATCGCTTGCGTAAAATCGATGAAATTGCAGAGAAATTACGCGCGGGGGAATCGGTAGCAAAAAAATAACGGTAAAGGGGAAATGGGAGCTATGGTTCAGAAACTAGTTGAGGTTGCGTTAAAAAACGGTTTACAAGCACGTCCGGCTGCGTTGTTTGTACAAGAGGCAAATCGTTTTCATGCTGATATTTTTATTGAGAAAGATGGGAAAACGGTCAATGCGAAGAGCATAATGGGGATTATGAGCTTGGCGATTGGGTCTGGCAGTAACATAACGATTATAACAGAAGGATCAGATGCAGAAGCGGCTTTAGAAGCGCTAGCAGCATATGTGCAAAATAAACAGTAAAACAGCTATCGCCCACGCGATAGCTGTTTTACTGTGAATGGTCGATATGTTGTGTTGAATCGTCAATGCGTTCACTTTATCATTCTCATATAAATTATGAAAGAATCCGTTTTTCTCCTTGGAGCTCACGAATTGGTTGAATGTTTTGTGTGAATTCGACAGTTCCTATATATTTTCCATCTGCATTTCGTACCGCGAAGTAACGAATATATACATATTTATCTTGAAATTGAATCCAAAAATCTTCGCAATCTTTTTTTCCAGATTTGAAATCTTCTAAGAGCTTTTCAACGACATGAACGCTTTTTGGGGGATGACAGTTTTGCACTGTTCGACCAATAACAGCTTTCGTACGAGCAAAGATTCGTTCTTTTCCATGAGAGAAGTAACGCACAACATCATTTTCATCAATGAATGTAATATCAACAGGTAAGTGATTTAACATTAGTTCTAACTGTTTTAAAGATAATATACCTGTTTCAAAACGAATCAGGCCTTCGGATATGGATTCTTCTTTGATCATATTTCTTTCTGGTTTCCATGTACTTGTAGGACTGGTTAAGCAGTAGCCAATTTCATCACTTTCATGAGCGATTTTTAGCCATTCATCTTCTGTAAGAGTTTGAAGGGCCATCGGAAATAAAATATTTTCTTCTTTAAAAATCATTTCAGTTACGTCATGGATGACGAAAGAAACGCTGTCTAAGACTGATTTTTTATCTTGATTATAATTTACTAATTTTTGTTTTGCTTCTTTAATAGCAGTACGAATTCTGTCATCAACGCCCCACATAACTTGAGTTGGTCCATAAATGCCGTATTTCTCTAGATAAGGGAAAAGTAGATTTTCTTTCCGGCTATAATGTTTATCAACATCGATTAATAAATTTAAATCTTCTATTAGTTTATAAATATTTTCTTCGCTATCTTCTTTTTAAAAACGTTCATAGTGAAGTTGAAGTTTGAAATTCACAAGTAGATCGATTTCTTTGTTTTCCATTTTAAATGTATGAATGGGATGCCCTGGTTGCTCTTCTTGTTTATTAGATTGATGAATTTCTTCAATGGATCCTTTAAAAACAGCTGTATGAACGGAGCATAAGCGTTGTACTTCTTCTACAGGAATTCCTTCTTCCTCCATGAGTGCCTGTTCGAGTTTTGAAATTTCTGCTACGGTAATATTTCCGATCGCTTCTTGAAACTGAGCTGTTACATCTTCAATGTTTTTTCCGTTATGAAGATCTTTAATAATCGTCTTTAAGATTGCTTGGCGTTCAGCGTTATTTATATCTTCTTGTTCCCTGTTATTAATGATTTCGCTCATAAGGATTCTCCTCTACTCGTTAATGTGAAATCCACTATTTTGAAAAGCCTCTTTTACTACGTCTAATGAAATACCTTTCATTCGGCATCCTTTCGGAATCGTCATTACTCGTCCAACGGTTTGTAGCATATTAGGTTTTGTTATATTTTTAAAGCCAAGATCTTTTAAAAGAGGGATAATCTCGGGATATTGGATAGTTAAATCATAAACAGTTTGATGAAAATCAATTAACTTTGTCATTATTCTCACCTCAAAAACAAATGATAGTAATTATCAATTACACTGTAACATAAAGATTGGAATATGATTGTGAGCCAAATCACACATTTATTTTTTTTTACAAGTTTGTCACTTTTGCTTTCATCTCGTTATTCGAAGTTGGTGAGATTATGATCTCAAGATTTAGAGGGAAAAAGGGAGGTAGCGCAGAGTAAACAGCCTGTAAAAGGCTGTAATGAAGGTTCGCCATCAGTGGAAGATGAAAGCCTCCGCTGATGGGCGTATCACTAATGAAAGGGGGATGACTTCGAATAGAATATTGATTTAGGACAGTTTGGCATCTGATTATATAATTTCATTTTCCAACTTGTTTAGATCGATAAGGAAATAACCATCCTCATCCGTAGCAATTAGTTCATTTTTTCTTAAGTAAGTAATAGTTCGGCTCATAGTTTCTCTTGATGTTCCAATCATGTTAGCGAGTTCGCGGTTCGTAAAATGGGTCGTTATTTTATATTTGTCATCTATCTGTACACCATTTGACTTACATAAGCGTAGCAGTAGCATAATAATTCTTGCATATGTGTCATGAAGAATTTGTTCTTCTAATCTATTTTGAAGATCCACGATTTTTTCTCCAAGAACTCTAAATAATTTAATACATAATCCAGGGTACTTAATTAAAATCATCTCAAAATCAACGATAGGAATGACAATTAATTGGGCATCTTCAAGAATTTCAGCATGAGCAGGAAATGAACCTTTTCGAAAGAAGCCAGAGTGAGGAAACATTTCTTCATCTTGAAGTATAGAAATAATTTGTTCTTTGCCAGATGTATCTGTTTTTTGAATTTTTACTTTGCCGGAGTGAATAAAAAACACTCGGTCAAGAGTATCACCCTGCATAAATACAAATGATCTTGCTTTATACATTCGCATTCGTGAAATTTCTACAATTGGTTGAATTTCTTCTTCTGAAAGTTCTTTAAAGAGGGAAACTCCCTGTAAGTGTTTTTTTATTATCTCTGACATGTATTCATCACTCCTAACATCATCCCAATGATAGTGCTTTTCTTATTAATGTATCCTAAATAGAAAAATGAAGCAGTGATAAAAATCATACTTTTGATGGAAAATGAGATGAATTTCAAAAACAAAATTGGAATTTGTAAGGTTTGTGAAACGTAAGGGAGGAGAGAGGGAGGTATATGATTTTCGTGAATGGAGATATCTGTTTGGTAATAGATAAAACGGGATTCATTGAAAAGAGGTCGTTGTTCCTCTTTTCAATTATCCTGTTTTATTCTTATTTAAGCTTGTGTAATTGCACGCGGAAATAAAACGTTATTTTCTAAATGTATATGCTCGAATAAATCAGATTCAAGAGCTTCAAGTCGTTGATAGACAAGACGATAAGTGCCACAAGCGCCTACTGGAGGAGTAAAGTCATTTGTAACTTTACGAAGTTCTTTAATAATATCACCAGCGTGGTTGTGTTCATTTTCTAATTCATCTACTACTTTGCGTAATTTCATATAATTTTCATCAGTTGGATTTTGTTCAAATGCTAAAATCAAAGGGAAATCTTCTGTTTCTTCTTTAATTAAATGTTGCTCTAATTCTGTTTTTAATTCATGGAATAGCTTATGAATTTGAGCTAAATGTGGTTGTCCTGCTCCATGAACGCGTAACACTTTTGTTACGTAGGGGCTTAACAACGGTAATTCTTCATTTAAATAGCGATGATGTTTATTCACAATATAATCAATTAATTCACTATAAGAAGCTGTTTTCCAATCAATTTCAGATTCGTTTAATTGTTTTGTTTCATGATAGAGCGTATTTAACTTTGTTAAAATTTCTTCTGCGGATAAATTTCTTTCATTAATAGCATCGATAATCGGTCTATTACCACCACAACAAAAATCTATTCTATATGATTTGAAAAGGTCACTTGCCTTTGGAAATTGTGTAACAATATCGCCAATAACGGAATTTTCGGTAAAAATATGTTTCATATGAATACCTCCATAAAGTTTAAATGTTTAATCTGGGTTAAGAATATCAATAATTTAGCGTTCATGTGGTGATATAAATCACTTATAATGAGTGAGTTTTATCGTTAGTGATTTTCATATATGTTAGATTCACTGCGCTACAAGATTGGGATATTAAATGATGAGCTGGATTAAAGGTGTGGAATTCATTATGGATGAGCGCTGCTATTATTAAAGTTTCACTTTATGGTATCTAGGTTTTAGTAATCTATATTAATTTAGGAAACCTATAATAAATGAGCCATTCATATGAATTTAAAATTGCAAAGAAAAAATAATGCAGTGATTTTACTCACAGTATCCTCTTTGAACATAGCTTATCTTTAATGAAAGAGGATATGGGGAATTTATTTTATATAGATATTGACCTCGATCCTTTTGTTTGATTCAGCAGCAAAGCATTATAAAAAATATTTGAAATATTCTTGTATGTAGCACGATATGACATTATTGATCAAAACTTTGGGGGAGAGTGTCGAAAGAATGAAGTTAATTATTCCAAAGCAGCATGGAGCGTGGGGAATGTTGCTTATTCCATTTATTTTAGGTGTATTAATTGGAAAAGGGACGTGGTACCATATTCCAATTTTTTTGGCATGGTTATTCGTATACTTAGCTACATATCCTTTATTAATGTATATAAAACACCCTCGAAAGAAGTATTACTTATATTATTTCTTTCTTTATTTTAGTGTGGCTTGTGTGTTCGCGATCGTTGCTCTTGTATATGAATGGCGTATTTTGTTGTTCTCCATTGTTATGCTTCCATGCTTTTTCATAAATATTTATTTTTCACGTCAAAAAAACGAACGAGCGTTGTTAAATGATATATTTGCTATTATTTTGTTTTGTATAGGTGGAATAATTAGTTATTATTTCACAATGAAAACAGTTGATGAGAAAGCATGTGTAATTGCAGTGATATCATTTTTATATTTTATGGGAAGTACGTTTTATGTAAAGTCGATGATTCGTGAGAAAAAGAATCCAACGTATCGTTGGGTTTCGTGGGGTTACCATTCTTTACTCGTGATTATTACTTTAATTGTATCACCGTGGTTTAGCATTATCTTTATACCAAGTTTAGTACGATCCATAATATTTTATGGTAGAAATATTTCAATTTTAACATTGGGTATTGTAGAGATTGTAAATTCGATTTACTTTTTTATTGCAGTAATGTTGTTAGCCAAAGCCTTACTGTAATAATTTCTCGTAATTATTACAGTAAATTTGTGATGGTTCAGTAATTTTTGATAAGGAAACTGATTCAAATAGCTTTTTAAAAATTTCATATATATTATCCTGCTATTTGCGGGTAGTAATTGATTATGATTTGAATGCTAGATACTGAAAGGACTGTATAAATAATGACTTTCTATCAAACGTTAACGCCATATTATGATGAAATTTTTCCTGCAAATGAGAAACAAATAAATTTTATAGTCTCTTATTTACAAAAAGGTAGCTCTATACTGGATGTGGGCGCAGGAACAGGTAATGTAGCTCAAGCGCTAGTTGAAAAGGGTTTTGCTGTTACTGCAATGGAACCAGAGGAGACGCTGGCTGCAAAAATTCGAGAGAAGGCTGCAGTTTACGAAGGGATATTTAGTGTAAATACATTTGGGATGCAACAAATTGAAAATGTGCCTGGAGTATTTGATGGTATTTATTGTATTGGAAATACACTTGTTCATTTAGATAATACGAAAGAAATCTTTAATTTTATCTGTGGATCTTATGAAAAATTAAAAGCAAACGGAAAACTAATGATTCAAATTGTAAATTATGAAAAAGTGTTAGATGAAAATAATTTCAAATTTCCGGTACTAGAGAAGAAACATTTCTCCTTTAAGCGTAATTATACGCTAGAAGGAGAAAAAGTATTATTTACTGCAACATTGAATGTGGATGATAAAGAATTGTCAAATAGTATTCCGTTATATCCTATTACGAAAAAACAACTCCTGTCTATGTTAAAAGAATGTGGTTTTCGGGCTGTAGAAACTTTCGGTAATTTTAAAAAAGAGGCGTATTTACCTAATGGGTCTGCATTAGTTCTTGTAGCTACAAAATAAATATATGAAAAAGTACTTTAGTAAAGAAAAGGATTTTCATTTACTAAAGTACTTTTTTTATTTGTTTTCGCAAAATGTGATTCCAGTCATCTTTTTATCTTAGGGAAATTTTTATAATAGATTTGTTGTTAACAGATAACAATCAGGAGGAATGAAAAATATGAATAGAGAAATTAAGCTAACAGAAGATATATATTGGATTGGAAAAATTGATAATAGAGAAGTTCCGTTTCATCGTTTAATTTTAGCAAAAGGAACAACTTATAATGCGTATCTTTTAAAAACTGAAAAACCAACAGTGATTGATACAGTTGATCTAGAGTTTGGAAGAGAATTTGTAGAATATTTAAGTGAATTAATTGATCCACAAGAAATTCAATATATTGTAGTGAATCATACAGAACCTGATCATTCAGGTGGCTTGGCAGCACTAGCATCAAGGGCTACAAAAGCTACAATTGTATGCACAGAAATTGCAGTACCTGAGTTGCAAGAAATGTATAAATTGCATAACAGAAATTTTTTAGTTGTAAAAGATGGTGATACATTAGATATTGGTGGAAAAACATTGAAATTTAAGGAAACCCCATATCTTCATACAGAAGAAACAATGATCACGTATTGCATAGAGGATAAAATTTTATTCCCATGTGATATTTTTAGTACTCACGTAGCGAATGATGAAATTTTTATCGATGAAGCGAATGTAGATATCACAGAAGATTTTATTGGTTATTATAATGCAATTATTCATCCACATAGAAGATATGTTAGAACGTTAATAGAGGCATTAGAAGGTTTAGATGTACAAATGATCGCTCCATCTCATGGGTACATTTTACGAAAAGATGTCCAAAAATATATCGATTTATATGCAGAAATGAGTAAAGATACAACGCAAGGTAAAAAAGTAACAATTGTATATACAACTATTAAAAACAACACGAAAAAAATCGCGAATATTATTAAAGAAACATTCGAGGCAGATAATATTAATGTGACAGTATTTAATGCTGATAAATCAGATAAAGCTGAAATTCTAGAAAGTATTCAAGAAGCAGATGCAGTCTTCATCGGATCGTCAACTAAATATGCAGATATGATTGGAAACTTAGAAGAAATTTTAATAGAAATGAAGGAAATGAACTTAGAAGGGAAAATCGCAGCTGCATTCGGATCATACGGTTGGAGTGGTGAAGCAATCGAGGTAGTACAAGATTACCTAAATGAAACAAACATGAATGTCCAAAGTACATCAAATGTTATTAAATCTACAGGTATGACTCATGTTGAATTCCCTATTCGCATAAGATTCTCTCCAAAGAGTGAAGAAAAAACACAACAAATCAAACATGCAACAACATTTGTTACAGATTTATTATTAAGCTCTATTTAATAGAAAAACGTAGGTGAAGACATGGAAAAGAATTTTGTTATTATCGGAAGTGGAGTAGCTGCTGTAAATGCTGCAAAAATAGTTAGAGACCATGATAAAGATTCAAATATATTCATTTTTGGTGAAGAATCATCTTTACCCTATAACAGAATTAAACTATCAAAAGAGTTATACACAGATTTGCATAGCGAAAAAGTTTTAATCAAAAAAGAGAAGTGGTACCAAAAAAATAATATATCAGTTTTTACAAATACAAAGGTGGTAAAAATTGATACGGAACAGCAACATATTGTTACAGCGAATAATGAAAAAATTGCTTATTACAAACTGTTAATCTGTACAGGTGCAAATAATAAGAAGCTACGAATAGATGGAATAAATAAAAAAAATGTCTTTACGATTAGAGACATGCATGACGCGGATGATTTTAAAACATGTTTAGAAGGTAAAAAGAGTGTTGTAAACATTGGGGGAGGCGTACAAGGATTAGAAACAGCTTGGTCTATCGTGAACGCGGGTAAAAAAGTATCCATTGTAGAAGTTGCAGATAAATTAATGGGAAGACAATTAGATGAGAAAACGTCTTTTTTATTAAAACAAAAAATTGAAAGTGCAGGAGTAAAGGTATATTTAAATACAACTATTGATTCTATTCTCGGAGGAGAAGAAGTAACTGGAATTAAAGTAAATGGTGATCAACGAATTGCTTGTGATAGTGTTGTGTATTCAATTGGAGTCACTCCTAACATTTCACTAGTGAATCATACTCCTATCCACGTAAATAGGGGTATTGTTGTCAATGAGATGATGGAAACGAATGTGGAATCTGTATATGCTGCTGGGGATGTAGCGGAGGTAAATGGTGAAATTGACGGTCTATGGGGACGAGCAATAGATCAAGGGAAAAGTGCAGGTAGTAACATGGTTTCTATTTCTGCTACTTACAAGAAAGCAATTCCAGTTACAATCTTTAATGCGTTTGATATATCTTTATTCTCAATTGGATGTATTGATGAAAAACAATGTGATACAACGATTGTTGAAGAGGATGGCAAAGAGAAATATACAAGGTTGTTTATTAAAGATAATAAAATAGTAGGTGTTATCTCATTAGAAGGAGTAGTTGCATCTATCCCTTATAAATCCGCTATTGAAGAACAAGTATCATTGGAAGAGATCAATATGAAAAATACGAATATAAGTGAAATAATGAGCAAGGTAAAAGAGAAACTACAATCTTAATATGGTAATAGAAAGAGGGCATTATAATGAAAAAATATATTTGTTTACCATGTGGTTATATTTATGATCCAGAAATTGGAGATCCAGATGAAGATATAGAACCAGGAACAAGTTTTGAAGATTTACCAGAAGATTGGGTGTGTCCAGTATGTGGAGAAGATACTGAACATTTTGCGCCAGTAGAAGAATAGCAAAAAAAGTAACGAGAAGATTATTTAATCTCTCGTTATTTTTTATAAGGAAAGAGTTTTTTATGTGATTGGGGTCACACGTGGGTACTTTAAGAAAAGATATAATAATGTAGGTACGATTAGAATTCAGCAAAAGTAGAGAAGTTAGGCAAGGGATAAGAAAATTCTTACTGATTAAAGTTTCACTTTATATAATATATTTAAAGTTAGGTGAGGTAATGTGAAAGAAAAATGTTATCGTAAAAATACAGTGAAGCCTTGTCCAAGAAAGGTCCTCATTTTTCAGTCCCTATCTGATGAAGAAATTTTAAAAATAGCTTCAATGACAAAACATAAGCAATTTAAAAAGGGGCAACCATTAATTCATGAAGGAGAGAAGTCAGATACATTATTTATTATTAATCAGGGGCAAGTAAAGTTATCCAAATTAACTCTTCAAGGAAAAGAGCAAATCTTGCATATTTTAACAAGTGGTGAATGTTTTTGTGAATTAAATATATTTAATTGCGATGAGAAGAGTAATTTCAGTGCATATGCTATAGAAGATACAAAAATTTGTATGTTAACAAAAATTGATATGGATAGTATTATGGAGCGGAATCCAGGTATTGCATTAAAATTGTTAAAAACCGTTACGCAACGGTTAGCACATACGGAGAATTTAGCACACAATCTGGCAGCAAATGATCCGGAAGTTAGAATCGCCTATATAATTCTAGAATTTTGTGAAACGTATGGTAAAGATACTGATAAAGGAATACTTATAAACTTACCATTGACACGAGAAGAAATGGCAAACTATATAGGAATGACAAGAGAAACAATTAGTCGTAAATTAAGTAAATTTGAAGAGTTAGGATTTATGACGTCAATTGGAAATAAGCAGATTATAGTTGAAAATAAGTTAGCTTTTAGAGAATATATTGAATAACTGAATAGGGTATATTAAACTAGATAAAAATCAATATTAAGGAGACTACACATAATATTGCATTCCTTTCTACTTTTGGAAACATACTGCTCTTAACTTGTTCTTTCGTAGAATGAGCTCCTATCTCAAGATTCAGAGGGAGAGTTAGGTGGGAGAGAAAGTGAAATTTTAACCAGTGGTACTGATTAAAGCTTCTATTAGCGTTTTGTTTCAAAACACTTTCGCTATTCCATAAGAAAAAAGCTATCGCATATGCGATAGCTTTTTTGTGAAGCGACCTTTCTAAACGAGCCGCTTCCGCTTTTAAGTATATTAACGATTTGTAAAGATTTTATCGATTAAGCCGTATTCTAGTGCTCTTTCTGCTGTCATGAAGTTGTCGCGGTCTGTGTCGCGTTGTAGTACTTCTAATGGTTGACCTGTGCGATCAGCAAGAATTTGGTTTAATTTTTCACGTAAGAATAGGATACGTTTTGCAGCGATTTCGATTTCAGTCGCTTGACCTTGTGCTCCGCCAAGTGGTTGGTGAATCATTACTTCACTGTTTGGAAGTGCGAAACGTTTTCCTTTTTCACCTGCTGCAAGTAGGAAAGCGCCCATAGATGCTGCCATACCGATACAAATTGTTGATACTTGTGGTTTAATAAATTGCATTGTATCGTAAATTGCCATACCCGCTGTGATAGAACCACCAGGGCTGTTGATGTATATGTGAATATCTTTTTCTGGGTCCTGGGATTCCAAGAATAAAAGCTGGGAAACGATTGAGTTTGCGACGTTGTCATCAATTGCGCTACCAAGCATAATGATGCGGTCTTTTAATAGTCGAGAGTAAATATCGTAAGCGCGTTCTCCACGATTTGTTTGTTCAATTACTGTAGGAATTAAATTCATCTGTTATTTCCTCCTTTGAAAGCTTTCTTAGTCTTATAATACAATTATGGTCAATAAAGGTCAAACGAAACCACTTTAAATCAAAAAAATATGTAGTTGTACCATGATTTATTCGCTATGTTTTTGAAATTCCCTGCTTGTGTATCTTCAACATCATAACCGAATTATATAAATTTAAACGTAATAGGAGAAGTATGTTGTCCGTAAAATACAAAAGAACGCCTTTTCATATAGAAGCGTTCTTTTGTTGCCTATTCTTTTAAGAGGTAGGTTACTTTATTTAAAATATGTTCAACTTGTTTTGCATTTTTGCTATACATTTGACTTGCCGATTTCGATTTTGTTTCTAATGAGAATAGTTCAAGATCAGCCTGACATTTTTTTAGAGAAGCCAATAATAATGGTTTATCTTGGGGGGATGGCATTTGAAGTTTATCATCATATATATCGACAGTAAGTTGTCCGTAAGAATCGACCTGTCCGATAAAGACATTTTCTATCACCACGCCAAGTTTCTCTAACTCAGCGTGAAGCCAAGCGCGATTATGACCACTGGCTGAAAGTGGTTCATCTAGTACGTTTCCATCCATAATTACCGTTTGTGTTTCTTTTGCAGGTGCTACTTGTAAGCCAATATCTTTTGGAGTAAGCGGCTGTTTGTCTCTTTTTAACAAGACATTTAGTTCACCGCCCGATTCCAATACAGCAAACTCAACATCCGCTATGTTAAATGCATTTTTCTTTCTAAGAAGCTCCAATAATTCATCAATAGTATAATTCTCTTTTTTTAAATTATCTTCAAGAACTTTTCCATCTTTTATAAAAATAGTCGCTTTTCCTTCAATAAAGTTTCTGAGTCGCTTGTTTTTTAAAGCAACCATACCTGCGAAAAATGGAACAAGAGAAAAAACAAGCATACTGGAAACGCCGTGCCAAAAGTTGCGCTCTAGTCCCGTTGTAACTTCAGCGGCGATGTTTCCGATTGTCAATCCTGCGACATATTCGAAAAATGAAAGCTGTGAAATTTGCCTTTTTCCAAGCAATTTTGTCATTGAAAATAAAATAACTAAGAGAGCGAAGGAGCGTATAATGACAAGCAGCCAGTCTGATACATGAGGCATGTTAATTCCCTCCTGTTTTACCTAAAATCCTTTATATTGTGGTTCTTCTCGTTCTAATACCGAAATTCTACTGTTAAGGTCAGCGATTACACTGTCCATTTCCATCATACATTCATGGAAGACTCGTTTTGCCTCTTCTTCAGCGGCATTTTGTGAAAGTGTACTTAAACTTGCTTGTGCGCTTTTTAAACTAGCGAGACATGTTTTTACACTAGCAACAACAGTCATGAGAACACCTCTTATCCTTTTGGTTTAAATAATAATGCTCCGATAAATCCGAAGATAATCGCTGCCGATATCCCGGCGCTTGTTACTTTAAACATCCCGGTTATAACGCCGACAATTCCATGTTTCGCTGCTTCGGCCATTGCTCCATGAACAAGGGCGTTTCCGAAACTTGTAATCGGAACTGTTGCACCAGCCCCGGCGAAATCAATTAAGGGCTCGTATAAACCAAATCCATCTAGTATTGCACCAGCAACAACGAGCGTTGCCATTGTGTGAGCGGGCGTGAGCTTACCGACGTCAAACATAAGTTGCCCGATTACGCAGATGAGTCCACCAACGACAAAAGCCCAGAAAAAAATCATTGTTGTACACCTCCAAATTCAATCGATACGGCATGAGCGATACATGGAATAGACTCGTCTTGCTGGAAGGTAAGAGGGGATAGTAAAGCACCAGTAGCTACGACAAGTATTCGATTGAATTCTCCTTTTTTCATTCTGTTCAATAAATGTCCGTATACGACGGTCGCTGAACAACCGGGACCACTTGCTCCAGCTAATACAGGTTGATCCTCTCTATAAATAAGTAATCCGCAATCTTGAAACTGCTCACTTGCTACTTTTGTTCCGTGCTTATGTAGTAAATCATAAGCAATTTCACGTCCGACATGACCGAGATCGCCTGTAACGATTAAGTCGTAGTAGGATACATCAATTTGTCTTTCCCTTAAATGTGCTTCAATCGTATCGACGGCTGCAGGAGCCATTGCACCTCCCATGTTAAAGGGATCGGTTAGACCCATATCAATAACTCGGCCGATCGTCGCTGATGTAACACATGGCCCTTCTCCTTGATTACTTAAAAGAGCGGCGCCAGCTCCTGTGACGGTCCATTGAGCAGTAGGTGGTTTTTGTCCGCCATATTCAGTAGGATAGCGAAATTGTTTTTCAACAGCAGTATTGTGACTGGATGCACCTGTTAATAAATATTTTGCTCCTTTTGCATTTACAATACTTGCACCGAGGGCAAGCCCTTCCATAGAAGTAGAACAAGCGCCAAATAATCCAATATAGGGAGCGCCAAGAGTACGGCAAGCAAAGCTAGAGGGAGTGATTTGGTTGATAAGATCACCTGCTAAAATGAACTGAATATCTTCTTTTCGGAGCTTGGCTTTTTCAGTCGCGCGACTGCACGCTTCTTCAAATAAAACTTTATGTGCTTTTTCATAAGAATCTTGTCCGAGCCATAAGTCTTCATGAAGGGCATCAAAATCTTCAGGGATTTTTCCTTTTGCTTCAAATGGTCCACCGATAACCCCTGTTGAGATGATAACTGGTTTATTTTCAAATACCCATGTTCGGTGTCCTTGTAACATTTACATTCCTCCCCATTGGATGAGAATGGTTTTAATAAGACCGATAACAAAAGCGGCAAATACACCAAATAAAATAACGGATCCCGCTAATTTAAACATGTTGCCACCTACTCCAAGGACAAAGCCTTCTGTCTTATGTTCAATACAAGCAGATATAACGGAGTTTCCAAATCCGGTAACAGGTACGGCTGTACCGGCACCCCCAAATTGGGCGAGGCGGTCATACACCCCAAAGCCCGTAAGCAACATAGAAATAAAAATCAGTGTTGCTACTGTAGGGTTTCCTGCTGAACGCTCTGAAAAATCAAAGTATGTGATGTAGAAGGTGGAAATAAGTTGACCGATTAAACAAATAAAACCACCTACAAAGAAAGCTTTTATGCAATTTTTTAAAACGGGCCTTTTTGGTTCACGTTGTTGTTCGAATTTTTTATATTCTTGTTGTATTGGTGTTAAATCTTTATCTTTACTCGGCATGTGAATCCTTCCTTTTCCTTTAGAGAACGTAAAATTAAGTATCAGAGTTCATTTCTGAGTGAATTGTTTTGAATTGTTTTTTAATGTATTCTTTGTCTGCTTCTTTTTTCTTAATTTTGTTTTCCAGTTTATCTAATAGCATAAAAATTTTTCGATCAGTACTTATATGAATATCGAAGGTTGGATTTTCGTCTTGCAATTGTTTTTTGATTTTTGTTTTTAATGGTTTTAACTGAAACCTTTCATGATGTTCAGGTTTGGCAGCTAAGTAAAGATCTGTGTTTGAGTTAACAGCTCTGACTTCTAATATTTCTTCCATAGCGAGTACCTTTTTTTTCGCGTCGTGTGCTATAGATTGATTAAAAGATTCGTCCACACTTACTTTCGTTAACTTGGGTTCCTTTTTTTTCTCTGTTTTTTTATGTGTCTCTTGTTTCACTTCTTTATCTAAATGACTAGTACATCCTGTTATGAAACCTAGTAGAAGCACGAATAACACGGTAATTGTGCCAAATTTTCGCATCCCAATCATTCCATTTCTATTGCTTTATGTAATTCGAGTGAAAAAGGATGATATGGAATCATCCTTTTTCTGTTTCTCAAAAAGTGTGTACCATCAGACGAAATAGTACTTTCATCTATTGTTGTCCGTATTGAGGCTCTTCTTGTTGAACTTCATCGACACGTGGGTTTAAAGAATCAATAATCGATTGTGTCTGCTGTGCAGCTGTTTGGAAAAGTTGCTTTGCTTGTTGGTTATCCGTATCAAGAGCGAATCCCTCTAAGCTCGCTTGAGCACTTTTTAACCCGGAAACAGTTTGCTTTAATTTTGTAATTACAGTCATTGAATGAAGCCTCCTTATAGAATATGAATTCAAAGGTTATGATTTGTGAATAGGGATGAAAATATAATTACCAAATTTAGGTATATATAAATACAAATAGAAAAGCCGGCATAAAATCATTCTTTTTAGGAGGAAGAGAGGATCCGCCATGCATAGAAGCGATCAGGGACTTTTTAGCCTCATGCCGAGTGAAAACAAAGGGAGCAAGTGAGTGGAGGGCATCTTTTGTTTTCATAGCTGCGGCTTATATGTTGAAACATCAAAATGGATATAGATATAGCTTTGTTTTTGAGGAAATGGTGAGGAGTTTTTTTACATGATAGTAGTTGCGCACATTGAAATAAGAAGATATAATTACCAGTATATTGTTCATGCGCCCATAGCTCAGTCGGATAGAGCGGTGGTTTCCGGTACCACGTCTGCCGGGGGTTCGAATCCCTCTGGGCGCGTCAAAAAGTCCTAACTTACATTTGTAAGTTAGGACTTTTTATTTTGGAAAGTGATGGTTTCATCATATGTTGTAAAGTAAAGGCTGCCAGTATGATGAAAATTGGAAAGAAGAAATAGCGATAACGGATTTGAACTTCAGTTACTAAGTAAATGAAGAAGGCTCCAATGATTAGAATTTGGAAATATTTCATTTTTATATTTTTAAGTTGTGAATGGAAGAAGAAAATAAAGATGGATCCCATACTCAGTAGCATGATCGATACATAGTGTATAAAGTCTAGTTTTATAAATGAAATATGATTGATATTGCTTCTGTCGATATTATGTATCGGGATATACATGTAAGAATCTGTCGGGCTGCCCCACATTATAATGTTTTTTTTGTTCATCAGAGGGATGAGGGATGCTAAATTTTCAGTTCTTTCTTTTATTAATTGTTGTTGAATTCTATCGTGTTCTTCCGTATTGAAATCCATAATACTTTGTCTTAATTTAGAGAAATCCTCTAATGAATATTGACCGTTAGATTCTTTATTCAATCCGATAACAAATTTCCATCCAGTATCAGCGTTTGTTATCGGTTTATGTGAGATATTCAGCACGACTGGAATAAAGGCTAAAATATATAAGATAACGAAATAGGAAGAAATAAATGATATCGCAGAAATTAAATTCTGTTTTAAGTGAGTACTGTGAAAGAATAAAAGGAAAAGTCCAGCAGCTATTAAAAACAGGATCCCGATAGGATAAATAATATTTCCTAAGGCGAATAGTACCCCTCCGAAAATCATGTGTCTATAATTCTTATTTTCACTACGTGCTAATAGGTGATAAGTCCCCCAAGAAAACAACATCATTGAAAGGTGTTGGTTTGTAAGTACAGGAACTAGCAAAAATAAGTTAATGGATGTTACATATAAAAGTAACCCTAATCGTCCTAATGTTTCATTGTTTAATCGGTTTTTAGCTATATAAAAAATGCCTAGTCCGGTTAATAACGTATATACTATATTTAAAAATTGTAGAGCAAAGTAACTATGCGAAGTTAAGGTAAGAACAATTGCTTCGTAAATTGTAAAACCTAACTGAGTCGTATTCCAAAAAAAGTACTGACTGTTTTTTATGGCGTCAATGTTGCCTAATGTTAATTCTTTAGCACCATCAAACATGTATTGAAAATCAGAAATTGGTGAGGAGGGGACTAATTTAACGATCGTAATAGACAGTAGTAAGTAAAAAATACTTATCGTACATACGTATTTTTTCGTACTTATATTTCTTGTTAAAAAAACCAATGTGCATATTGAAATGCTGAATATTAATACCCCAAAAAGGATAAAAGGACTATATTCCACCTCATTTTGTTTAAAGAGACTCCAACACATGATTAGAAGAACGACACTAAATACAATATTAACTCCTAATGAAGGTATATTTCGAATTAGTTTCTGCATGACTCACCTGCTATTCTAATTATTGTATATAATGGAATATTTTACACTTTGAATTTTAGAAAATCAATCGAATTATCCTGATATTTATAAAGTGGCATACAAGATTTCGTTATATTTAAAAGGATTGATATGTAATTGGTTTTAAATACAAGGTAAAGGTTATAAGTTTTTCTGCATATCGAAAGGGATAGGAGTTAATTCTCTCTCTTTTATTTTCTCTCTTGTTATATCTGGTTATAAGATTTACTATTAGTATGTGGTTATAAAAATTTGTTGTTCTATATATCCATTTAGATTTTCAATCGTATAAGTCGAGGTTATGAAAACAAAAGGAGGTCTTCACTCAAAAAAGAAAGGTTTTATTATTTTCCCTCAATATTATTCATTTTGCAGTTGTAAGATGTAAACATCATTAATACATATAAATTAATAATATTTCGGAAAGGGTATCTGCACAGGATTCTCCTTTTAGGAAACTTATTGTACAATAGAAACAAGGGGGAGATTAGATTGAAGGCAAGTCTTTTACAAGAACAAAGTTTACGTTTGGCCATGACACAAGAGTTAAGACAAGCGATTACAATGCTCCAATATAATGTGCAGGAATTATCGGAGTTTTTGTATGAGCAATCGATGGAGAATCCCCTTATTGAGTTAAATGGCTTTGAGAGGGAGAAGAAAAAGAGTTCAAGCAAAAGTACAAGTACAAGCAAACAAGTCGATAATCAAATGGAGATTTACAGTGTAGATTCTATGTCGATTCAGCAACATTTATTAGATCAATTACAGTATTATAAGATAGATGAAGAGCAGCGAAAAACAGCTTCTTTCATCATTATGAACATGGATGGAAATGGTTATTTACAAGAAACAAATGAAGAATTAGCAGAGTTAGTGGCCGCACCTATTGATGTAGTAGAACATTCTATGGAGCTCGTTCAGTCGTTAGAGCCAGCAGGGGTGGGAGCGCGTAATATTCAGGAGTGTCTAGCACTTCAATTGAAGCGCTTACAAAAAAGGGATGCATTCTCAGAAATGATTGTGGATGAATATTTTGCGTATTTTGTTAAGAAAGATTGGCGAAAGCTTGCCCATCTTATGAAATGTAGTAATGAGGAATTGCAGTCAGCTGTAGATTGTATTACATCGCTTCAACCAAAACCAGGGCTTGCATTTTCTTCTGAGAAGCCGCATTATATTGTTCCTGATATGGCTGTGAAAAAAGAAGAGGACCGGCTTGTGCTACAAATGAATGAACGTAATATGCCGAGAATTGAAATTCATTCGGAGTATAGTGCGCTTCTTCATAATAGTGAGAGTGAAGTTGCTACCTATGTATCTGAGAAGTATCAGCATGTACAGTGGATTATGCGTAGTTTAAAGCAACGAAAACAAACACTTTTGCAAGTAATGGAAATTATAATGAAGAAACAACGCGATTTCTTTTGGAAAGGTCCGGAGTATTTAAAGCCGCTTTCTTTAAAAGAAGTAGCAGAAGAACTAGGTGTACATGAATCTACCATTAGTCGTGCTACACGTAATAAATATGTACAAACGCCGCACGGTTTATTTGAAATGAAGTCATTCTTTAGTAACGCAGTGGTTACAACAGAAGATGAGGCTGTTTCTACAAAGCGTGTTAAACAATTGATTCAAACGCTTGTAGAACAAGAAAATAAGAAAAAACCACTTTCAGATCAAAAAATTTCAAAATTGTTAGAAGAAGAGCATGAAATCGTTATTTCAAGAAGAACGGTTGCGAAATATCGAGAGCAAATGAATATTCCGGCTTCTTCTCTTCGAAAAACAATTGGATAGGTGAAGAAGATGAAGGTTGTTTTATATACGAAAACGGACTGTGGCCTTTGCGAGAAGGCAAAACAGCTGTTGAAAGAAGTGCAACATGAATATTCTTTTGAAATTGAGGAAATAGATATATATGAAGATGATGAGCTTTTAGAAAAGTATCAAATTATGATTCCTGTTGTGGAAATTGACGGAAAACAGGCGGAATGCGGTGTCATTCACAAAGATGTCATAATAAACTATATAAAGAATGCAGTTAAGAGTTGAATAAGTTTCTATCTCCTGTTACAATAATAAACGTAGCAGGGATTATTTTTTTAAACCTAGTGGGACGTAAAATGTCACTACGGGACACAAAGTGACCACGAGGGAAAATGAACCGATGCAGTGAGGAGAAAAGATATGCGCTCATGGATTCAAAATACAAAAAAATTATTACCTGATCTGCTACCTGTTATGCAAACGAGAATGCAAATTCTTCAGCACATTCGTCTCATGCAGCCGATTGGTAGAAGAAATTTATCTGCAAGTCTTGGTATGACGGAACGAGTATTGCGAAGTGAAGTGCAAGTTTTGAAAGAACAAAACTTAGTTCACGTCGCCTCTTCTGGAATGACTTTAACAGAAGAAGGAACAACTGTGGTTCTTGCTTTGGAAGACTTTATGAAAGAAATTTCCGGGTTAAAGGTTTTAGAAAAACAACTTAAGGAAACATTAGACTTGGATGAAGTTTTCGTTGTCCCTGGTGATAGTGATGAATCACCCTGGGTCAAACTGGAGATGGGCCGTGCTTGTGTGACTTGTATAAAAGACCATCTGACAGCGAATAATATCGTTGCTGTGGCTGGAGGAACAACGCTAGCTGCTGCTGCGGACATGATGCAACTAGATTGCAAAGATTTACATATGCTATTTGTCCCAGCACGTGGTGGGATTGGAGAAGGCGTCGAATTAGAGGCCAATACCATTTGTGCAAAAATGGCACAGAATACGATGAGTAATTATCGCTTATTGTATGTTCCAGACCATGTTAGTAGCGAAGCATATGCTTCCATTGTGACAGAGCCTTCCGTGAAAGAAGTTCTTGAGTTGATTCGATCTTCCAATATCGTCATTCATGGAATAGGTGATGCGTTAACAATGGCACGTCGCAGAAGTACTTCAGAAGCAGATTGGATGAAAATTAAAACAAGTGAAGCGGTAGGCGAAGCTTTCGGTTATTACTTCAATGAACAAGGTAATGTCGTTCATAAAGTACAAACAGTAGGTATGCAGCTAAAAGATTTACATCATGTATCTCACGTTGTTGCAGTCGCTGGAGGTTCTTCAAAAGCAAAAGCAATACAGGCTGTAATTAAACAAGGGCACACTTCGATTCTAATTACAGACGAAGGTGCAGCAAAACAGTTAACAAAGGGTATTACCCTTTAATATAATCCCCCAAGGAGGAAATTCAAATGACTAAAATTGGTATTAATGGATTTGGACGTATCGGACGTGTGGTATTCCGCGCAGCTCTTAACAACCCTAACGTGGAAGTAGTAGCAATCAACGACTTAACAGACGCTAACACTTTAGCTCACCTTTTAAAATATGACTCTGTTCACGGAACAGTAAACGCAGAAGTATCTGCTAACGGCGACAGCATCGTTGTTAACGGTAAAGAAATCAAAGTTATCGCTGAGCGTGACCCAGCACAATTACCATGGAGCGACTACGGAGTAGAAGTAGTAGTAGAATCTACTGGACGCTTCACTAAAAAAGCAGACGCTGAAAAACACTTAGGTGGATCAGTTAAAAAAGTTATCATCTCTGCACCAGCTTCTGACGAAGATATCACTGTTGTTATGGGTGTTAACCACGAAGCATACGATGCATCTCAACACCATGTAATCTCTAACGCTTCTTGTACTACAAACTGCTTAGCACCATTCGCTAAAGTTCTTAACGAGAAGTTCGGTATCAAACGTGGAATGATGACAACAATTCACTCTTACACTAACGACCAACAAATCTTAGACTTACCACATAAAGACTTACGTCGTGCACGTGCAGCAGCAATGAGCATGATCCCAACTACAACTGGTGCAGCTAAAGCGGTAGCATTAGTATTACCAGAACTTAAAGGTAAATTAAACGGTGGCGCAGTACGTGTTCCAACTGCTAACGTTTCTCTTGTTGACTTAGTTGTTGAACTTGACAAAGAAGTAACAGTTGAAGAAGTAAATGCAGCATTCAAAGCAGCAGCTGAAGGCGAATTAAAAGGTATCCTTGGATACAGCGAAGAGCCATTAGTATCTATCGACTATAACGGATGCACACATTCTTCTACAATCGATGCATTATCTACAATGACTATGGAAGGCAACATGCTTAAAGTTCTTTCTTGGTACGACAACGAAACTGGTTACTCTAACCGCGTAGTTGACTTAGTAGACTACATCGCTTCTAAAGGTCTTTAATTCTTAAGTTTATCAGTTATCAATGACAAAACGAGGGAGAGGGTTTGTTCCCTCTCTCTTCTTTCGTTTTAGAAGCAAATGTGATAAGCTTTTGAATGGGTTTTGTCAATCCTAACTAGTCGGAGGGAAATCCAATGAACAAAAAATCAATTCGTGACGTAGATTTAAAAGGTAAACGAGTATTTTGCCGCGTTGACTTCAACGTACCTATGAAAGAGGGCAAAATTACAGACGAGACTCGTATTCGTGCAGCTCTTCCTACAATTCAATATTTAGTAGAGCAAGGTGCGAAAGTGATTTTAGCAAGTCACTTAGGTCGTCCAAAAGGCCAAGTAGTAGAAGAAATGCGTCTTACTCCAGTAGCAGCACGTTTAGGTGAGCTTCTTGGTAAAGACGTGAAAAAAGCGGACGAAGCATTCGGACCAGCTGTACAAGAAATGGTTGCAGCAATGAACGAAGGCGACGTATTAGTTCTTGAAAACGTACGTTTCTATGCGGGCGAAGAAAAGAACGATGCAGAACTTGCGAAAGAATTTGCAGCTCTTGCTGATCTATTCGTTAACGATGCATTCGGTGCAGCTCACCGTGCTCATGCTTCTACTGCAGGTATTGCAGACTACCTACCAGCAGTATCTGGTTTCTTAATGGAAAAAGAGTTAGAAGTATTAGGTAAAGCACTTTCTAACCCAGAACGCCCATTTACAGCAATCATCGGTGGTGCGAAAGTAAAAGATAAAATCGGTGTAATTCGTCATCTATTAGACAAAGTAGATAACCTAATCATCGGTGGTGGCCTTGCTTACACATTCGTAAAAGCATTAGGACATGAAATCGGACAATCTCTATGTGAAAATGACAAAATTGACTTAGCAAAAGAGTTTATGGAACTTGCAAAAGAAAAGGGCGTAAACTTCTACATGCCAGTTGATGTTGTAATTACAGAAGAGTTCTCTGAAACTGCAACAACAAAAGTTGTAGGTATCGATGCAATTCCTGAAACTTGGGAAGGCGTAGATATCGGACCAAAAACACGTGAAATTTATGCTGATGTAATTAAAAACTCTAAGCTTGTTGTATGGAACGGACCAATGGGTGTATTTGAAATGACTCCATTTGCAGAAGGTACAAAAGCAGTAGGACAAGCATTAGCAGATGCAGAAGGTACATACTCTGTTATCGGCGGTGGTGACTCTGCAGCAGCTGTTGAAAAATTCGGTATGGCTGATAAAATGAGCCACATTTCTACTGGCGGCGGTGCGTCATTAGAATTTATGGAAGGTAAAGAACTTCCAGGTGTAGTTTGTCTTAACGACAAATAAGTAGCAGCCAAAGAAAAAGGACGGTGCAAAGCATGCGTAAACCAATTATCGCAGGTAACTGGAAAATGAATAAAACTTTATCTGAAGCAGTTAGCTTCGTAGAAGAAGTAAAAGGTCAAATCCCAGCAGCTTCAGCTGTTGATGCAGTAGTTTGCTCTCCAGCTCTTTTCTTAGAGCGCTTAGTAGCGGCAACTGAAGGAACGGACTTAAAAGTAGGTGCACAAAACATGCACTTCGAAAAAAATGGTGCATTCACTGGCGAAATTAGCCCAGTAGCACTTAGCGACTTAAAAGTGAGCTACGTAGTACTTGGTCACTCTGAGCGTCGTGAAATGTTTGCTGAAACAGACGAAACAGTAAACAAAAAGACTCTTGCAGCATTTGAACATGGTTTAACACCAATCGTTTGCTGTGGTGAAACTTTAGAAGAACGCGAAAGCGGAAAAACATTTGATCTAGTAGCAGGTCAAGTGACAAAAGCACTTGCAGGCTTAACAGAAGAGCAAGTGAAAGCAACTGTTATCGCTTATGAGCCAATCTGGGCGATCGGTACAGGTAAATCTTCTTCTTCTGCAGATGCAAACGAAGTATGTGCGCATATTCGTAAAGTTGTTGCAGAAGCTGTTTCTCCAGCAGCTGCAGAAGCTGTTCGTATTCAATACGGCGGTAGCGTAAAACCAGAAAACATTAAAGAATACATGGCACAATCTGACATCGATGGCGCTTTAGTTGGCGGTGCTAGTTTAGAGCCTGCTTCCTTCTTAGGTCTTCTGGGGGCGGTAAAATGAGAAAGCCAACAGCTTTAATCATTCTTGACGGTTTCGGACTACGTGAAGAAACTTACGGGAATGCTGTAGCACAAGCTAAGAAACCTAATTTTGATGGTTACTGGAACAAGTTCCCTCACACAACGCTTACAGCATGTGGCGAGGCAGTGGGTCTTCCAGAAGGTCAAATGGGTAACTCTGAGGTTGGTCACTTAAATATCGGTGCTGGCCGCGTAGTATATCAAAGCTTAACACGTGTGAACGTTGCAATTCGTGAAGGTGAGTTCGATAAGAACGAAACATTTCAAAATGCAATTAAAAGCGTAAAAGAAAAAGGTACAGCTCTTCATTTATTCGGTTTACTTTCTGATGGTGGTGTGCACAGTCACATGAACCATATGTTTGCTCTTCTTCGCTTAGCAGCAAAAGAAGGCGTGGAGAAAGTATACATCCATGCATTCTTAGATGGCCGCGATGTTGGACCACAAACAGCAAAAGGTTATATCGATGCAACAAATGAAGTAATTAAAGAAACAGGAGTAGGTCAATTCGCGACAATCTCTGGTCGTTATTACTCCATGGACCGTGACAAGCGTTGGGATCGCGTTGAAAAATGTTACCGTGCTATGGTGAATGGTGAAGGACCTACTTATAAATCAGCACATGAATGCGTAGAGGACTCTTATGCAAATGGTATCTATGATGAGTTCGTATTACCATCTGTAATTGTTAATGAAGATGAAACGCCAGTTGCAACAATCAATGATGATGATGCAGTAATCTTCTATAACTTCCGTCCGGACCGCGCAATTCAAATTGCACGTGTATTTACAAACGAAGACTTCCGTGAGTTCGATCGTGGTGAAAAAGTCCCTCACATTCCAGAATTCGTATGTATGACACACTTTAGTGAAACAGTAGATGGTTACGTGGCATTCAAGCCAATGAACCTTGATAACACATTAGGTGAAGTTGTTGCGCAAGCGGGATTAAAACAACTTCGCATCGCGGAAACTGAAAAGTATCCGCACGTTACATTCTTCTTTAGCGGTGGTCGTGAGGCTGAATTCCCAGGAGAAGAGCGTATCTTAATTAACTCACCGAAGGTTGCAACGTATGACTTGAAACCTGAAATGAGCATTTACGAAGTAACTGACGCTTTAGTAAATGAAATCGAAAATGATAAACATGATGTAATCATTCTTAACTTTGCAAACTGTGATATGGTTGGCCATTCTGGGATGATGGAACCAACAATTAAAGCAGTAGAAGCAACTGACGAATGTTTAGGAAAAGTTGTAGAAGCGATTCTTGCAAAAGATGGTGTAGCACTTATTACTGCGGACCATGGTAATGCTGATCAGGAGTTAACTTCTGACGGTGGACCAATGACAGCTCATACAACGAACCCGGTTCCTTTCATCGTTACGAAAAATGATGTTGAATTACGTGAAGGTGGCATCTTAGGAGATATCGCTCCAACAATGCTTACACTTCTTGGTGTTGAACAACCGAAAGAAATGACAGGTAAAACAATTATTAAATAATTAAATTTCATATATAAAAGGAGAGAAATATTATGTCAACAATTATTGATGTTTATGCTCGCGAAGTCCTTGATTCTCGTGGTAACCCAACTGTAGAAGTAGAAGTTTACACAGAAAGCGGCGCATTCGGACGCGCTATCGTACCAAGTGGTGCATCTACTGGTGAGCACGAAGCAGTAGAATTACGTGACGGTGACAAATCTCGTTACCTTGGTAAAGGTGTTGTTAACGCAGTAAACAACGTAAACGAAATTATCGCTCCAGAAATCGTTGGTTTCGACGTAACTGACCAAGCTGGTATCGACAACGCTATGATCGAATTAGACGGCACTCCAAACAAAGGTAAATTAGGCGCTAATGCTATCCTTGGTGTATCTATGGCAGTAGCTCATGCAGCAGCTGACTTCGTAGGTCTTCCATTATATCGTTACCTTGGTGGATTCAATGCAAAACAATTACCAACTCCAATGATGAACATCATCAACGGTGGTTCTCACGCTGATAACAACGTTGATTTCCAAGAGTTCATGATCTTACCAGTTGGTGCTCCAACATTCAAAGAATCAATCCGTATGGGTGCTGAAGTATTCCATGCATTAAAAGCTGTATTACATGACAAAGGTCTTAACACTGCAGTAGGTGACGAAGGTGGATTCGCTCCAAACCTTGGTTCTAACCGTGAAGCATTAGAAGTAATTATCGAAGCTATCGAAAAAGCTGGTTACAAAGCTGGCGAGAACGTATTCTTAGGAATGGACGTTGCTTCTTCTGAGTTCTACAACAAAGAAACTGGTAAATATGATCTTACAGGCGAAGGCCGCAGCATGACTTCTGCAGAAATGGTTGATTTCTACGAAGGTCTTTGCAACGACTTCCCAATCATCTCTATCGAAGATGGTTTAGACGAAAACGACTGGGATGGCCACAAATTACTAACTGACCGTCTTGGCAAAAAAGTTCAATTAGTTGGTGACGACTTATTCGTAACGAACACGCAAAAACTTGCTGAAGGTATCGAAAAAGGGATCTCTAACTCAATCTTAATTAAAGTTAATCAAATCGGTACTTTAACTGAGACTTTCGAAGCAATCGAAATGGCTAAACGTGCTGGTTACACAGCAGTTGTATCTCACCGTTCTGGTGAAACTGAAGATGCTACAATTGCTGACATCGCAGTTGCAACTAACGCTGGCCAAATCAAAACTGGTTCTATGAGCCGTACTGACCGTATTGCTAAGTACAACCAATTATTACGCATCGAAGACGAATTAGGCGAAATCGCTGTTTACGATGGTTTAAAATCTTTCTACAATCTTAAAAAATAATTGTAGAAAATAAAGGCAGGCCGTGAGAAATCACGGTCTGTTTTTTTATATTAAAATGCTTCATCCGTCATAATGGACATATAGTGTTTGAAGAAAAGAGAATAGTCAAAGTCGATAGCAATTCGTTGAGTTGGCCTATGGATAAAAGGAGCTTCCTTGATAGAAGAGCGGAAATCAGCAATAGACTCTCCGCGGGATAAGTCTTCTGTATTTATATAAACCGGGGAGTGATGATAAGTGAACATCTTATCATCCAATAATGCCATAAAGGGCATTAAATCATGGACAGGACTCCCCTCCAATGTGGGAAATAGTTTTTTGTAAAAATTATAATAATAGTGATCGAGAAGTGGCTTTGTGAGTTTAGATTTGCCTTTGGCATGAATATAATTCACCATTTCAGGAGTAATAAGGGCATATTGTGTCACATTCAATGGATATACAGATACATTTTGAGCATATGTGAAAACAAGATTAGCAGCAACGGGATCACCGTGGAAATTTGCCTCAGCTACAGTGGTCACATTACCAGGATGTAAAAAGGCACCACCCATTATATAGTAGGATTTTACCTCTTTCATTAAATCTTTGTATAAAACAAATAACACTGCTAATGAAGTAAGCCTTCCAGTATTGATAATAATTAGTTCATCTTTATATTGCTGAATAATCTTAACGACTTCAAAGAAATTCTCTAATTTTTTAGCATTTTTATTTTCTTTAGGGATGATAGGGCCTAGCCCATGTACACCATGTACTTCTGGATAAAAGGTAGGAACTGCACTAGTAAGAGGACTTTCTGCACCGCCAATTAAAGGAAGAGGTATTCCTCCCACTTCATGTATTAAATAATACAAATTTTTAGAGGCGATTTCCTTTGAAACATTTCCATAATCTGCAACAGCGCCAATAACCTCAATCTCTTTTGAGAAGCGTGTAAGTATTAAGGCAATGGCGTCATCGATACCAGCATCACTAAAAAACAAGACTTTTTTTGGCATATATGAATCCCCCCCTAGTATGGGTTTTTATAATGGCTATTCATCTTTTATGGAGGTATGTAATAGAGCGATTGTGTCATCAATGCCAGGATCAGCAAAAATCAAAACCTTTTTGGTCATATGTTCATCACCCATCCTTTCAATCAGCTGATAATGATATGAGCAGAGTCTTAATAAATTAATAATGCTGTTTGATTTACATTTATTCCCTATCTGTAAAGGTGGGGAATAAATGCTGTGTAGTTGAAAGCAAATTGGAGGGTATGAGTAATATATATTCATTTTTAGTGGATGGCGTTTTATTTTATTAAAATACTGATATTTAAATTCAGAAAATATAAACTTTTTATTTTAGGTCAATGTTTTTGACATAAATCTCACTCAGAAATGCAGTCATATCAAGGGTGTAAGCGTGTAACATATGTCATTTTTGTTGTCAAGTTGATAAATTGCAGGTTTTTACAATTTATACTATGATAAGGATAGAAAACAGAAGATCGTATAAATATGAGGGATGATGAACATGAAGTTTACAAAGATTATTGTCCAAGTTGCAGCTCTTTACGTGTTTTACATGATGGGAACATGGGTACAAGAAATATTGAATATTCCAATTCCAGGAAGTTTAATTGGGATGTTTCTATTACTTGTTTTATTAGGCCTTAAGGTTCTTTCAGTGAAATGGTTCGATTTAGGAGCAGAAACACTCGTTGCCATTATGCCGTTTTTATTGATTCCACCAACGATTGGTTTAATGAATTACGGCTCTTTTTTTATGACTAAGGGGATTTCTCTTTTCATTACGATTGTAGCGAGCACATTTTTAATTATTATTGTCGCAGGGCATACAGGACAATATCTTGCGAATAGAAAGGAAAAAGAAACGCGATGAGCCAAATATTAATCGGAATTGGTTGGGTTATTCTCACATTGTTATTATATCAATTATCTAAAAAGATTTATAAAGTATTGCCAACACCATTTACCATTCCAATGCTTGTAGCAACAGCATTAATGATTGTCTTATTACTTGTGCTGGATATACCATATCAAGAGTACATGCAAAGTGGCGGTGGCTGGATTTCAAAACTGCTTGGGCCAGGTGTGGTAGCATTTGCAATTCCACTATATAAACAGCGTCACGTACTGCAAAAATACGTTGTACCGATTGCGGGCGGTGTACTAGTCGGAACAACAGTTGCGATTGCGAGTGACTTAGTGATTGCAACGCTTATGGGAACAGATAAAAGTTTAATTTTATCTTCTTTACCAAAATCAGTAACAATGCCAGTTGCAATGAGTGTATCAGAGCAAGTTGGTGGTGTTCCATCTTTAACAGCAGCATTCGTTGTTGTGGCTGGGATTACAGGGACAATTACGGGTCCGCTTCTATTGAAATGGAGCCGCGTTACAAATTCTGTTGGTAAAGGGATTGGTTTTGGATGTGCATCTCATATTATGGGTGTCATGAGAGCGATGAAAAACAATGAGCATGAAGGTGTTATTGGGTCGGTAACAATGACATTAACAGCGATTTTAACTTGTTTACTTGGGCCACTATTTGCAACGATGTTTATGTAATAAATGAAAGCGGGAGTGGTAGGAACAGCTCTCGCTTTTCTATAGAATTTGTGCTACAGTAAAATTAACTGAATCTTTGTAGGAGGTACGCCCGGTGCATACGTTATTATCAGTTTTACTTATTATTGTATCGATTTTAATGATTGTTTTAGTACTTATACAGTCTAGTAATAGCTCAGGTCTTTCAGGTGCTATTTCAGGCGGTGCAGAACAATTATTTGGTAAGCAAAAAGCACGCGGAGTTGAGGCGGTATTAAACCGTATTACTGTGGTTTTAGCTGTACTATTTTTCGCACTAACAATTGGTGTTACGTACTTGAGCTTATAGTAAAGACTTTGCTTTTGAAAGATATGGAAAAAGAAGAAGCGTTAGCGGATTCGTGCTAATGGTTCTTCTTTTTTTTGTTCATTTGCATTTCATTATTCGAAGAAAGTTTCTAATTAGATTATGGAAATGGAACTATGGTAAACTAAGGATAGAAACAATACGACTAGATTACAGAAGAGAAAGGGGAGAAGATGATGATGAAATTAGCATCTCCGAAACCATTTACATTTGAAGGTGGAGACCGTGCTGTTTTATTACTACATGGATTCACGGGGAATTCAGCGGATGTACGTATGCTTGGACGTTTTTTAGAGAAAAAAGGCTACACGTGCCACGCTCCAATTTATAAAGGTCATGGTGTACCACCAGAACAACTTGTTCATACAGGTCCAGAAGACTGGTGGAAAGATGTAATGAATGCTTATCAACACTTGAAAGATCTAGGATATGAGAAAATTGCAGCTGTTGGATTATCACTTGGTGGTGTATTCTCATTAAAACTTGCTTATACAGTACCGATTTTAGGTGTTGTTCCAATGTGTGCCCCAATGTACATTAAGAGTGAAGAGATTATGTACCAAGGTATATTGGCATATGCACGTGAATATAAAAAACGTGAACAGAAGTCACCAGAGAAAATTGCAGAAGAAATGATGGAATTTAAAAAGACACCAATGAATACATTAAAAGCATTACAAGACTTAATTCGTGACGTACGCAACAATGTTGATATGATTTATGCGCCAACATTTGTTGTACAAGCACGCCATGATGAAATGATTAATACAGATAGTGCAAATATTATCTATAACGGTGTAGAATCCACGTTAAAGGACATAAAGTGGTATGAAGACTCTACGCATGTCATTACGCTTGATAAACAACGTGATGAGCTACACGAAGATGTATATAACTTCTTGGAGCAACTAGATTGGTAAGATCTAGTTGCCTCTTTTTTTCATAGGATATTCTTATGAAAAAAGACATAAAACCTTTCTTTTTTTTGTGGAAGAGAGCATCGGGCCATGTGTAGAAGCGGTCAGAGCTTTTTTGGCACCATGCTGAGTGAGAACATAAGGAGAAGATGAGAGTGGGTCTTCTTTTGTTTTCGAAGCCGGGAATGAGGGGACAGCAAAACGAAAGGGCTTTACAGAAAACCACTCTTTTTAGATGGAAGAGAGGATCCGCTGATGGCTAGAAGAGGTCACATGCCGAGTGAGAACAGAAGAGGAAGATGAGAGTAGGTCTTCTTTTATGTTCAAAGCTGGGGATTAGGTAGCGGTAAAATGGAATCGATTTATATAGAAATGAACTTTTAAAGTGAGAATTAAGCAGCAGAATAAATATTGGAAAACGAGTGTTTATAGAAGTTTCACTTTATACATAGCGTATATTTCGGATACACTAGATAATATGAGGGTTAAAAGGAGGTATTTTTGCTTGGAAGAAATTATTCAAGAACATATTGATAAATTATTGTTATTTATGAAAGAAGAAGCGTATAAACCGCTAACGATACAAGAATTAGAAGAGGCCTTTGGTATTGTAGATTCCGTCGGCTTTAAAGATTTTGTAAAGGCACTAGTTATGATGGAAGAGAAAGGACTTGTTGTTCGCACACGTAGCAATCGTTACGGTCTTCCAGAAAAGATGAATTTAGTGCGCGGTAAGTTAATTGGCCATGCACGTGGATTTGCTTTTGTTGTTCCAGAAGAGAAGAAGACAGGGGACGACGATATTTTTATCCCGCCTACAGAACTAAATGGTGCACTTCATGGCGATACAGTATTAGCGCGTATTAGTTCACAATCTAGTGGATCGCGTCAAGAAGGTACAATTATTCGTATTGTAGAACGTGGTACGAAGGAGTTAGTAGGTACATATACAGAGTCGAAAAACTTTGGGTTTGTAATTCCAGATAATAAACGTTGGACAAGTGATATTTTTATTCCGAAAAGTGCATCTATGAGTGCGGTAGAAGGGCATAAAGTTGTTGTGAAAATTACAAGCTATCCGCAGGATCGTTTAAGTGCGGAGGGTGAAGTGATTCAAATTCTTGGTCATAAAAATGATCCAGGGGTAGATATCTTATCCGTTATTCATAAACATCATTTGCCATTAGCATTCCCAGAGGAAGTGATGGAACATGCCAACAGTGTACCAGAAACGATTTCAGAAGAAGATTTAAAAGATCGCCGTGATTTGCGCGATCAAATGATCGTTACAATTGACGGCGCAGATGCGAAAGATTTAGATGATGCTGTTACAGTAACAAAACTTGAGAACGGTAATTATAAACTTGGCGTTCACATCGCGGATGTAAGCCATTATGTCCATGAAGGATCTCCAATTGATGTAGAAGCAGCGGAGAGAGCAACGAGTGTGTATCTTGTTGACCGTGTAATTCCGATGATTCCACATCGTCTATCTAACGGCATTTGTTCATTAAATCCGAAAGTGGATCGTTTGACGCTATCTTGTGAAATGGAAATCAATCATCTAGGTGATGTTGTTAGCCATGAGATTTTCCAAAGTGTTATTAAAACAACAGAACGTATGACATACGCTGATGTAAGAAGCATTTTAGAAGACGAGGACGAAGCGTTAATTGAGCGTTATGAACCGTTAGTACCAATGTTCAAAGAAATGGGGCAGTTAGCACAAATCTTACGTGAAAAACGTATGAGACGCGGTGCAATTGACTTTGATTTTAAAGAAGCGAAAGTGTTAGTAGATGAAGAAGGCAAACCAACAGATGTTGTCATGCGTGATCGTTCTGTATCAGAAAAGCTAATTGAAGAGTTTATGCTTGTAGCGAACGAAACAGTAGCGGAGCATTTCCACTGGATGAACGTACCGTTTATGTACCGTGTCCATGAAGATCCGAAAGAAGACAAATTAGAGCGTTTCTTTGAGTTTGTCACAAATTTCGGTTATGCGGTAAAAGGACGTGCAAATGAAATACATCCTCGTGCTCTGCAACAAATTCTTGAAATGGTTCAAGGGCAACCTGAAGAAGTCGTGATTTCAACGGTTATGCTTCGTTCGATGAAACAAGCTCGTTACGATGCAGACAGTCTAGGTCATTTCGGTTTATCAACAGAGTTCTATACACACTTCACATCACCAATTCGCCGTTACCCAGATACAATTGTTCATAGGTTAATTCGTGAATATATCATTAACGGTAAAATTGATAACGAAACACAAGCAAAATGGCGTGAAAAATTACCGGAGATTGCAGAGCATTCTTCTAATATGGAACGCCGTGCTGTTGAAGCAGAACGTGAAACAGACGAACTGAAAAAAGCAGAGTATATGCTGGATAAGATTGGTGAAGAGTACGACGGTATGATTAGCTCTGTAACAAACTTTGGTTTATTCGTAGAGCTTCCAAATACAATTGAAGGCCTTGTTCATGTTAGTTATTTAACGGATGATTACTACCGTTATGACGAACAGCACTTTGCGATGATCGGTGAACGTACAGGTAACGTCTTCCGCATCGGTGATGAAATTACAATTCGCGTGATCAACGTAAATAAAGATGAACGTGCAATTGACTTTGAAATTGTCGGTATGAAGGGAACCCCAAGACGTAAATTTAAAGATCGTCCAGTTGTGATTGATCAGCCAAAAGGCGGTAGAAAGAGACGCAGTGGTCGCGGCGAACGTAATAACGAGCGTAATAACGAGCGTGGTAGCGCGCGTGGCAACGAACGCGGTAGTGGACGCAAACACGAACGTGGTGGGCAAGGAAAAGCATCTGGTCGTCCGGGACAAAAAGATGGCAATGGTAAAAAGAAAAAGCCATTCTTTGAAAATGTTCCAGGATTTAAGAAGAAAAAGAAAAAACGTAAGTAAGAAAGGTGTGGCTTCACTTAGGATATAAGGGAAGCCACTTCCACTTTTTCACAATCTAGTTTCAGTGACTAGAATGTTCGGCGGCTTCGCTTCTTCTCGAGAGGCAAAGGGCGCCTCTAGTTCAGAAGCTCCATCCTCCTCACATTCTGAGCGAGCCACTTCCACTTTTTCATAACTTTTGTTAAAATAGTACAAATAGAGGAGGGACGTTAGATGCCAAAAGGTAGCGGTAAGGTTATTGCACAAAATAAAAAAGCATTTCATGATTATTTCATCGACGAAACATATGAAGCAGGGCTTGTCCTTCAAGGAACGGAAATTAAGTCAATTCGCGCTGGACGCGTAAACTTAAAAGATGCTTTCGCACGTGTACATAATGGTGAAGTTTGGGTATATAATATGCACATTAGTCCGTATGAGCAAGGGAATCGCTTCAATCATGAACCGCTTCGTACAAGAAAATTACTTCTTCATAAAAAAGAAATTGAGAAGCTAATTGGCTATTCAAAAGAAACAGGCTATACACTTGTTCCGGTTAAAATCTATTTGAAAAATGGATTTGCAAAAATGGCACTTGGTTTGGCTCGAGGTAAGAAACAATATGATAAGCGTCATGATTTAAAAGAGAAAGAAGCAAAGCGTGAAATCGCACGTGCATTCCGTGATCGTCAAAAGATGTAATACAGAAATTTACATTTGTAAAATGTCGAACGTATGATATAATGATTCATGTAAGGTCAGTGAACATTGAAAAACAGCTCATTAAGTAGCTATCACGAATATACTTCGTATGCTCCATTCTTATATGGGGACGTTACGGATTCGACAGGGATAGTTTGAGCTTAAGTTGCGAGTCGAGGGGATCGGCCTCGTTAAAACGTCAAAGCCAATAACTGGCAAACAACAAAACAACTTCGCTTTAGCTGCTTAATACAGCTTAGCGGTTCCTCCCTCCATCGTCCATGTGGTAGGGTAAGGGACTCAAACTAAGTGGACTACGCCGGAGTTCGCCGTCTGAGGGCGAAGGAAGAGAATAACCAGACTAGCAACTCGGAAGCCTGTCGATAGGCCGAAGAGTTCGCGAAATGCTAATATATCGACTATACTCGTAGAAGCTTAAGTGTCAATATCTTTGGACGTGGGTTCGACTCCCACCGTCTCCACCAATACATATTTGGTGGTTTTTTTATTTTTGTAACAAGAAGCATAAGATGGCCGTTTTGGTCAACTTATGCTTCTTTTAGTTTACGGCCAACTTATGCTTTCAACAATAAACTTTTAAATTACTCATAAAATCGCATAAAATGCAATGATATGCTTCAGTAAAATTTTTATTGATATAGTTGTCGCTTTTAAATAAAGTCACGATTTTTATAAAAAAGACGCGACGTTTATAAAAAAGTTGCGATGTTTTTCCCCTTTGGATTTGTTTATCTAAAGGGGTGCTTTTATAGGGAAAAGAAAATCTGAACTGAAAGGCGGATTTAGGAATAGTTGAGTAGCAATAAAGTTATTCAACTAAAGGGCCAGACTGTGGAATAAAGGATTTTTACAATGAAGACAGAAGTATTTTAGGGTAAAAAAAATAACTTATACGAGGAGGAACCTCTGCTGAAAAAACATCATGCGTTACAGTTGTATGATTATCATGTTTGGGCGAACAACAAGTTTTTCGAGCGATTGAAAGAATTGTCGAAGGACATTTATGATCGGGAAATACAAAGTGTTTTTTCCTCGATTGCGGAGACGTTTGTTCATATTTATACGGGAGATACAATATGGCTCGGTGTAATGCGGGAGAATAGTATGGAAGAGATTCAAGCTTCCATCACTCAGGCGCAAGAAAAGACAAAGAATAAGAGTCTTGAAGAAATGGAAAAGCTGTTTCAACATTTGTCAGAGGAGTATCAGGAGTTTCTTAACAATGAAAGTGATTTGGATAAAGAGATTTCCCCCGAACATCCACAATTTGGGCGTTTAGATACTCATCTTTCCGAATTGGTTCAGCATGTTGTTAACCATGGTACATATCATCGCGGAAATCTTACGGCAATGATACGTCAACAGGGTTACTTAAGTGTATCCAATGATTATGTTTTCTATCTTTATGAAATCAGCTCGACAAATTAGTTTTTTCCCTTAACTTAAATCTGGGAGACAAAAAAGTATTCATCTAATTTTCGCAATCGGGCGCTTTAATTGAGCAAGAATTACAAAAATTATCAAACTTTTTTATAAAAGGATGATTCAATTGAATATAGAAAAAGCGTGTTTTGATCAATCTTTTTTTCAAAACACGCTTTTTTATTTATTCTTTTATCAAGGTTTATTAAGTTAATTTAATCAAACTTATTCAAAAGCTACAATAGTAAGATTTCTAGCGTTTTAAAGCAAAAAACATCTTAATTCTAGGCCAGCTTATGGGTTAATAATTAACTCACGGCCAACTTATGCTTCTAATATGCATACAACAAAAAAGATAGCTCAATAGGCCATCATTAGTAGATTACATAATTCTCGATATGGGAAGTTAATTTTAGAAATTATTGAATATAATCATAAATATTTTTCGCTAATAATAAACAAGTCACTGTAATGAAAAGGGCACGAACATACCCACTTCCTTTTTTTATAGCAAATTTGGAGCCAATGATCCCACCAGCAATTTGTGCTATTCCCATTATGAAGCCATACGCGTAGTTTACTTGTCCTAAACACATAAACATCAACAATGCACCAATATTGCTTCCCAAATTAAGAAACTTCGCATTACCTGCTGCCTTTAAAAAATCATATCCAATTAATAAAAAGGAAAACATTAAAAATGAACCCGTGCCAGGACCTAGAAATCCATCATAAAAACCAATAACAAAAACAAAAAAAGTAAAAATAATGAAGTGCCGAATGGACAATTTCTTATGAGCGGAAATACTACCCCAATCCTTTTTGAATATCGTATAAATAGTAACAGCACCGAGCATTAGTAACATCAAAGGCTTCAGTATCTCTGGGTTCATTAAATGAACGGTCCATGCACCTACTATGGAACCTATGAAAGTGAGTGGAAATAATTTAAACGCTGATTTCAAATCAAGATTACCAGAACGATAAAACACAATATTACTAGTTACACACCCCATTGTTGATGCTAATTTATTCGTAGCTACTGCCCCTGCTGGATTCAGTCCTGTAAATAATAAAGCAGGTAAAGCAATCAGTCCACCACCCCCTACTACTGAATCAATAAATGAAGCTAAAAAACCAAAAACAATTAAAATAATTAATATCGATGGGTCTAAGTGGAAATCCATATATAATCAACCTTTCTATAGTCACCACTTAAATAGTAACTAATTATTTGCTAAATGTAAATGGTTACTGTAACGTTGAAAATATAGGAAAAGAACAATTGGAGGACGAAAAATTGAACTATATAGTGCAACAGCTCAAAAAATTAGGTTTTAACGAATATGAAGCTAAATCTTATGTATCTCTTGTTAAACAAGGTCCTGTTACAGCTTACCAAGTGAGTAAGGACTCAGGCATTCCAAGAGCACGAATTTATGATGTATTAAGTAATCTTGTTGAAAAAGGAATTGTCATGAGGGAAGAAATAGATGACACCACTCGATATTCACCTTTACCTGTTGAAATCTTTTTGCAGAAGGCTCAATCAGAGTGGCAATCCACTTATGAAGTAATAAGTGAATCATTAAAAAGTCTAGAAACTTCCGAGGAAAAAGCAGACAATCGAGTGATTACTTTAAAGGACTATAAGACGATAATTAGTTATTGTCAGACATTACTAAAAAAAGCAGAAAAGCGTATTGTCATATCGATGTGGGATGATATGTATGAGATGTTAAAGGAGGAACTGGTTGAGGCCGTTAATAAAGTCACGGTACAAGGTATTACGCTACATGTTGAAAATCCCATTAAAAATTTAGAAATCCATCGTATAACACCTTATACAGAAACCCGATCTACAGAACATTGGTTTATTCTGTCCATAGATTCTAAAGAGATGATTTATGGGCCATCAATTGAGGAGCGTAGTGTTGCTTTTTATACAGATGACCCTGTTCATATTTATCTATTAGAGGATTATGTGTGGCATGACGTGCTAGTGAATCGACTTGTTAGACGTAGCCAAGACAATTTGGAGAATTGGATTACTACAGAGCGAAAAGCATTCTTTATGGAGGAATAAGAAGTATTATCTAAATTAAAAATCCTTGTTCAACTTAACCGTTGAACAAGGAACCATGTATATTCTATACATGTTCGGTTGACATAACGTACTATTATCAGAAGTTCTCCTCATCAACAATCCCCGGCTTATCAACATTCTGTGAAACATCCTCTTCACCTACGTATGCAGTTTCTTATTCATCCCATTATATCAGTGGTTAAAAGCAATCATTGTCTTTATTTCCTTTACTCCATATGTATAAAATTCCGCATAAACTAACGGTCAGCTTATGGGTTAATAAGTAACACACGGCCAACTTATGCTTCCAATTCCGTTGAATAATTAGATAATCACCTACAAAAATAAGTGTTTTCTGGCCAACTTATGCTTCTAATAGGCCTAGTCACAGGGTAGCTGCTCTAGTCCGTAAGATTATTTACATTTTATGTAAATAATCTTAATAATGGTAATTTTCTAAAAATATTGTGGTTCTCTCTGGATGAAACTATACTAGTAGTAAACCGCACAAATCAGAGGGAGAGCCAATGAAATTGATGTCTGAATTTATTGCATCCAAGGGATGGGAATAGGAATAAGCAGAATTTCCGCTGACTCATGATCTCGGCGAGGCGAGTGAACGAATGATGAGAGGGATGGGAAAATGAGCGATACAAGGACTAAATTGATGCTGGATTTGCAAAGAATTGAGAAGGATGAGTATCAGTTACGCGAAGGTGAGAAGCATCAAGATTTCTTACCTTTGTTACTTCAATATATTGGCGATCCTCAGCCAGAATTACGGGATAACCTGATTTATCCGATGTTTTATATGTGGATTAAGGAAGAGAATAGGTTCAGTGGAGAGGAGTTGCGTAGCCTCTTAACTGTTCTGACTGATGAGAACCATTTGTTCTATAATATTGGCAGCGAGGATGATCAGTCAGTTTTTACAAGGACGTTCTCTGCCTTGCCTATCGCTTTGATTGTGCAACACCACAGACAGAATCCATTTTTCAATCAAGCGGAAATTGAGCAATTAATGCATGCAATGCTCCGTTATTATAAAGAGGAAAAGGATCTGCGAGGTTACCTTTCAGTAGGAGGCTGGGCTCACAGCGCGTCTCACGGTGCGGATGTTTTTGTCGAGCTGGTGCAGTGTGAGGAGAGCAGCGTCGCAATGCTGCGTGAGGTTCTTGTCGCTATTTCTGGCATGCTTCATAATGGTAGACACATTTTTAGTGATGAGGATGATGAGCGGTTGGTCAACATCGTGGATACGATGATTGACAAAGAGTTACTTCCACATCAAGAAATCGCTGATTGGATTAGCGGCTTAGCGCAATGCTGCAATTTGCCGAGAAGTCGCAGTCAGGTGATTGCTCGCGTGAACAGCAAGAATTTTTTACGCAGTCTCTATTTCAGAAGGGGACAAGATAGCCGAGGGAATGAGCTTAACACTGTCATGCTTGGTACTGAGGCAAAATTGAACAGGTTTTCTATCAGTTAAAGGATTAGAGGGGCTGTCCCAAAAGCCATGGAAAATTGGCTGAGGGATTGCCCCTTTTTATGTCAAGAAAAACAAAAAGAAACCATCCTTTTGTTACAGGGGGTACCCCACCAGAGTAAGTTAGTAATTAATTCCATTTTATGTAAATAATCTGACGGACTAGAACAGCTACCCTGTGACTAGGCCTAATATGTAGATTTAAAATAAAGTTTGATAATTTATAATAAAGATTGATAATTAGTAAAAAAGTTTGATAAAAAGGTCTATTTTGTAGGGTAATTGCTTATGCATAAAATAACACTAATTTTTTGTATACTGTTGCTATAAACTCTCGCGAGAGTTGGAAAATAGATTCGCGAATCAACCGGGTTTCCAACCTGATGTGGTGATGAGGTGCGAAGCTATTATGAGTGCAGTGACATAACTAGGAGGTTTCCACTATGACAGCTTTATTTAAAGCTATGGCGTTCCAGTTGAAAACTGAACGACTTGACCTGAGTATGTGGGAGGAATCCGATTCAGCCTGGATGAGAAAATTAATTGGCGAACGTGGTGTGGACATGCCAACCCTTGACGCCGTTCGTAGCCAGCTTATCGAGATGCGCAAGAGAGCAGTCGAAAATGGCATTTCCCTTCTCACTATTCGCCGACGAGACGAAGGCGATTTCATCGGATACTGTGGCTTGATTATCGGTCGTTCCACACTTGAAGAGCCGGAGATCGCATACGAGTTGTTCCGCAGTGTTCATCGTAAAGGCTATGCGACTGAGGCAGCATCCGTTGTGCTGGACGCTGCGATTGCTACCGGGCGCCACAGACTTTGGTCGACTGTACGCGCTTGGAATGTTGCGTCCTTCCGGGTGCTAGAAAAGATAGGATTTGAGCGGCATCACAGTACGTGGGACGAGCGCGGTGAGATTGTTTGGAACGTACGCGATCTTTAGAGATCCCGGCCTAATTCGAAACTATGGAAAAGGAGAAAAGGTCATTAGTTTAGGGGAGAATCCAGATAAAGATAAAAGGACTGATTTATAACCCAAATAGTGACAAACTATAATCGAAGCATTTACTCCAGCTGAAGCAGTAACAAAAAATATTATTGCACTAATTGGGTGCTTATCTTGAATAAGATTTAAACGACGATTTTCAACAATCGGGCGCTATTATGGAATAAAACTTAGATTTTTAAACGATTTTATTGCTATTTTTTCGTTTGGTGAAGTATTTTTTATCAAAAGTTAAACAATTTTGTTTTACCCCCGTCCTAATTTTAGGATGGGGTATACGTGTTTGAAGTTTTAAAATTTAATAACTTTATTGTCACTCTACACTTGTCGTATAAAAGTTCTAATGAATAAAATAGTAAGATTAGATGCCTCATGCTGATAATAGGTATTTTTATTTGTCTTGTTGTAACATTCACGGCAAGCTTATGGGGTAATAATTAATCCACGGCAAAGTTATGTTTCCTTTTTCCTCGAATAATCAACTAAATATTCTCAATAACATGTGATTTCCGGCAAAGTTATGTTTCCTTTAGCGGCAACTTTATGGGTAAAGTCACGTTTTGTGTTGTAAGTTAAAGTATAAACTGTCCAAATCAGACAATGTATGCTTTAACTTACATACAACATTTTGTTTGATCAAAACCACTATTCTCAAATCGATACCCTTATCAAATCCTCTTTCTAGAAATTAAAAATCTAATAGGTACATTACCTTTTGATACAGAGTTTAATCAATTTATCCGTATACCAGAAAAAAATCAGAAGGACTTCCAAACCTGCTGTTACAAGTTAAATGGTGGGAGTATTCTGATGATAATATGTTAAAATAATTATTAGGAACAAAAAGAAAATAGTTTGAAGCGAGGAATTATATGAATACAATCAAAAAGCGCAAGCCTAACAAACTAAAAATCATTTTACGAGCATTAGCGATTATTATTGGGGCATTTATAACAGCATATGGACTAGAAGCAGTATTAATCCCAAACAACGTTTCAGATGGTGGTGTGACGGGTTTAAGTATCGTTAGTTCACAATTATTTGGATTACCATTAGGAATTTTAATTGCAATCTTTAATATTCCTTTTGTTTGGTTAGGGTATAAGCAAATTGGTAGAAACTTTGCTATTTATTCAGTTATCGGTATTGCTTCATTAGCAATCGGAACGGTTCTTATGCACGATGTACCAACGATTATTCACGGTGATACATTATTAATCACTGTTGTTGGCGGGATTATCATCGGTTTTGGTATGGGACTCGCATTACGTAACGGTGGCGCATTAGATGGAATTGATATGTTAGCTGTATTACTTTCCCGAAAATTACCTTTTGGGACAAGTGACCTTATCTTATTTTTAAACATGTTTGTCTTTATTGTTGTTTCAACAGTATTTGGTCTGCAAGGGGCTATTCTTTCTGCAATTGCTTACTTTATTGCTTCTAAAGTCATTCATATCGTTGAAGTAGGTTTAAGTGGTTCTAAAACATTTAAAATTATCACGAAGGAACCTGAATTAATGGTAGAGACAATTCGTGAGCGTTTAGGTCGAAGTGCAACGTATAATGAAGTTTACGGCGGTTATTCAAAGGAACAATTTAAAGAAATTACTTGTGTGATTAACCGTTTAGAAGAAAGTAAAATGAAAGAAATTATTCATGAAATTGATGAAAGTGCCTTTGTTACGGTATATGACGTAGCAGAAGTAAAAGGCGGTAACTTCAAAAAACACGATATTCACTAGGAATAACTTAGAAAATTTTAATATAGTTTCATAAAAAATCACCTTTTTAGTTTTACTAAAAGGTGATTTTTATATTGGATATTTATGTGAATATTTTATAAAGGTTACGATGAAAAATACTTAAACGGGGGTGTTAGCACAATAATTAAGGATTAATTTTGAGGTGTTTTTAAATTTTTAGATATTCCGCACTCGGGCGTGATTGTTAAAGAACTTTGAGAGTTAAACTGCTGGAGGAGTATGATGTAACGTCTATGGAATAGGAAGAAAACCACTCCTTAAGTATTAGAAGTGGTTTTCCCTTTCTTGTAGAAATAGATTATTAGCAAAATACCTATGACCACACTAATGATAATCGTTAGTGTAATATACATTGGATCTTTATTTATTTCAGGTGGGATAACATGTTCTAAAAGTGGACCGATACATATTGTGAATGCGACAAAAATTGTAACCCATGATTTTGTATACAATGCAAATAAAATAAAAATAAGGACACATACGCCAGCTATGATATAGTTTTGCGTAGTAGTTGCGACAAAGTAATCTGTATCAAGTCGTCCATCTAGCCAAAAATAAAAGCCAACCCATACGCCGATGGCAATGAAATGAGCGAATACTAAAAGAAGAACTGAGTTTTTGGTAGATGGGTATACTTTTGGAAGTCCTTTAAATAGTGTAAATGCAAATATAGCAAGGGCTAAGAATAAAGGTAATGAGCCAAATAACAATATATTTTGGGAAATCTTGAACTGCCCCTTAATGGATGGAGCAAAGCACATATAAGCAAGAATAACGAGAATTGCTGCCGGAATGATTACGAGTAGTCCTTCCCTGTCTACAGGTAGTTCTTTTCCAATATTCTTCATATGCTGTTTACGGCTTTTCCCAATGATATAATCTACATTTTGGCCTCTTTTTTCAGCTTCTGTTAAATGAATTTCTAGTTCGTCTACTATTGCATTTATATCTTCATCCTTCTTTCCTCGTTGCAGTAAATACATTCTGAGTTCGATTAAAAATTGTTCGGACTTTGTTGATAACATGCTATTCGCCCCCTTGATTAATCACCTTTTCAACAGATAGCTTTAAATCAGCCCAGCGCTCTTTAAAGCTATTTAATTCTTTCTCCCCTAAATCTGATAATTGATAGTACTTTCGCTTAGGTCCAGCGGTTGATTCCCTTAATACGCTTGTAACCAATCCTTCTTTTTGCATGCGTAATAGTAAAGGGTAGATCGTGCCCTCACTAAAAGAGTGAAAACCATAGCTATGCAATTTCTCTGTTAATTCGTAACCGTATACTTCACCTTCTTGAATGATAGCTAAAATGCAACCATCCAGAATTCCTTTTAGCATTTGCGTTGAGTCAGCCATTTCAGCCTCCTACTTGTATATCTTTTTAATAACTTGTTATACAAGGTAAGTGAGTATAATAATAACTTGCAATGCAAGTGTTATAATAAAGGTAACATGAAATTAACTTGTAATGCAAGATAGATTAACGGAATGATATGGTAATTCTGAAAAAACATACAGCAGGATAATTTTGTTATAATACATGAGTATAATTCACCTGTAGAGGAGTGCTAGAAGAAATGCGATCATTTAATGTCGATGACTTTATTGCCAGTGTTTTACAATGGATATTAAATACAGCTCTTATCATATTATCCATTGTTTTATCGATCTTTTAATTAATGAAACAATTACATTTATACAATACATATTTTCTACAAAAAATACACATCATATAAATTAGTTGAAAGTATTATTGTTTACTTTTTATATTTTGAATTTATTGCGTTAATTATTAAGTACTTCAAATCGAATTATCATTTTCCATTACGTTATTTTATTTACATAGGAATTACAGCACTAATTCGATTAATTATCGTTTCTCATGAAGAGCCATTTGAAACATTATTATATTCTGGATCTATTCTCATTTTAGTGGCTGCTTTATATATATCTAACTTGAGGGATTTGAAGAAACATTAAATATGATTTTGATGCAAAAATTATACCGTATATGAAAACACTTTTGCATGAATTACATAAGGCATACTAAAAAGTAGTGCAGGCCAAGCTATTGGTTCGTACTACTTTTTGTATTCTAGTGATGAAAAGAGACAAAACGCATGTTTACTTCCTTCTTGACCTTCAAGTTACTTGAAGGATTAGGATGTGAGTAGAGAGTTGTAAAGGAGCGTTTTGAAATGAAAACTGTTGAGAAATTAAATAGGAGAATGGAGATTGGAAAAATGGGTCAAGAACCTAAATTGCGTCCATTAGAACGAGAAGATTTGAAATTTGTTCACGAACTTAACAACAATGCACATATTATGTCTTATTGGTTTGAAGAACCTTATGAAGCTTTTGTGGAGTTGCAAGATCTATATGATAAGCACATTCATGATCAAAGTGAACGTCGGTTTATAGTAGAAAAAGATAACAACATGATTGGATTAGTTGAATTAGTGGAGATTGATTACATTCATCGAAGAACAGAATTTCAAATTATCATTGATCCAAAGTATCAAGGGTATGGTTATGCAGCGTGTGCAACCCGTTTAGCGATGGATTACGCCTTTTCAGTATTAAATATGCACAAACTTTATTTAGTAGTAGATAAAGAAAATGAAAAAGCTACGCATATTTACAAAAAAGTCGGCTTTACGATTGAAGGCGAGTTACAAGATGAATTTTTCGTTGATGGTAACTATCATAATGCAATCAGAATGTGTATTTTCCAGCATCAATATTTAAAAATGAAATAATAAGTTTTTATGAGGTGATTTGTATTTTATAATTAGGAAATTCATACTTCCTGATTGTAATATTTGGATTACATCTTAACCTCAAATAGAGACATGTGGTAAAAACTCCGTTTGGAATAAAGATACTTTGCTGTTATTGTGCAGGTATAAAGTTTGCATAATATATGCAGGGATATTAGTACTGCTGTGTGCTTTTTATACCGTGTTCATTAAGTGGTTCGTTGCGTAAAATAGTATGATTCAAACTAAAAAATGTTGGTGAAACAGTATGCGATGTTTCGCCAACATCTTTTTATGTTTAGCTTTATGTTTAGTTATCTATAGTATGATTGGTTCAGTAGTGGCATCAGACGGTACTTTAATAGAACCTTTCTTCTTAATTCCATTAAGTTATCTATTTGTTTTTAGTGGTATTATTTCAATATTGTTTGTGGCTATTATTTCGATGTTTAAAAAAGGGAAACTTAATTAATTCAATTGATGTACCCTTTTAAATATATAAAAGGAAGCATAACTTAGGGTTATGCTTCTTTTTTGATTGTCCAAGGGTATGCTTCATCGTTAGTAATAGACAAAAAAGGCTCAACCTTTATAACAAAATGTATTTTTTGTTTAATCATACATACAATTATAAGTTTTTAATAAAAGCTAATATCAACCAGAAAGTGATTCTTGAATTTTATTTGGATTAAACTTCCACATATAAGACATAATAATGCTTAAGAAATTCCAATTAGGATAAAAAATCGCAGTGTCAACTGCTGATATTAGGTGATTGAAATGTGGAAAACGCTTGTTTCTTATCTTCCAGACTGGAAGGTGTTTGTGCAAGCTTTTATCGTATTTTTCGTTCCTTATGTGATCTCACGCGTTTTTAGCTGGATCCGTACATTAGAGAAAGAGTGATGAGGATGAAAGAACAGGAATCAAAGATGAAGCAGGTAGAAAAACAAGCTGATACATATAAGGAGAAAAGTACAACAGGTCATTTTGCAGGCAATTTCACTATGGATTTAGCGAGTGTAAAAAAAGAAATTAGTTATAACTCGGATGCCCACTTTCGAGAGTTTAACATAGGGGGGACAAATATTCGAGCGGCGCTTGTTTTTGTGGAAGGACTGTCGGATAAAGATCTCATTAATATGCATATTTTGAAGTCATTGATGTTTAATTTTTATGAAGAATATAAGAGTGCACCATCTTATGTGGAAGGTACCATTTCAAAAGAGTTTATTAAGAATCGCGTTCTTTCTATTAGTGAAATAGAAGAAGTCTATTCTATAAAAGAGTTGATGTCAAAAGTGTTGATAGGCTCAACGGCACTTTTAGTCGATGGATTAGCAGGTGCATTAATTCTTGGTACAAAAAAAGGGAAAACACGGAATGTTGAAGAGCCGATATCAGAGGGATCAGTTAGAGGCCCGCGGGTAGGCTTCACAGAAGTTTTGTCTGATAATACCGCTCTTTTACGGCTACATGGCGAAAACGAGGGATTGTCATTAACAAAGTTTTATGTAGGAGAGCGGGCAAAAAAAGAGTTGGTTATTGCCTATATGAAAGAGATTGCTGATTCGGAATTGGTAGAAGAGGTTAAGAAAAGAATTCAGAAAATCAATATTGATAATGTGCCAGAATCAGGATATGTGGAGCAGCTCATCGAAGATAATTATCTCAGTCCTTTTCCCCAAGCACAGAGTACGGAGCGCCCTGATCGCGTTATTGCTGCATTGATGGAAGGGCGCGTTGCGATTTTATTGGATGGAACACCTTTTGCCTTGATTGTTCCCGTTACATTTAGCATGTTGATGCAATCGTCCGAAGATTATTATGAACGTTGGATTCCAGGTACGTTTATTCGTTTATTGCGCTTTGGAGCAGCTGTTATTTCTCTTTTTGCACCTGCTTTGTACATTTCCTTTATCTCATTTCATCCTGGATTAATTCCGACCAAGTTGGCTATTTCAATTCTTGGGGGACGGGAAGGAGTTCCGTTTCCTGCAATTATAGAAGCATTATTTATGGAAATAGCCATCGAAATTTTGCGGGAAGCAGGGCTACGCCTGCCTAAGCCGATTGGTTCAGCGATGGGAATTGTCGGTGGATTAATCATTGGACAGGCTGCCGTAGAAGCGGGAATTATTAGTCCAATTATGGTAATTGTAGTAGCGGCTACTGCTATTTCTTCCTTTGCGCTCCCTCATTATAGTACAGCAATTCCACTACGGATCCTTCGCTTTGTAGCTATGTTTTGCGCTGCCATATTTGGACTATACGGAGTCATTCTGTTTTTTCTCGTTCTATGCAGTCATATAGCGAGATTGAAGAGTTTCGGCGTACCATATGCCAGTCCAGCTGTTGTTTATCATTTAAGCGATTGGAAAGATTTCATGATTCGCATGCCACTTCAGATGATGAAACGTCGCCCTAAAATGATGAATATGAAAGATTCGATACGAAAAGGAAGTGAAGAGGGATGATTACTGGCCCGAAAGATCGAATTCCGACTTCGCAAGCGGCTGTCATTCTTATCAATTATATACTCGCAGTAGGAATTCTCACCTTGCCCAGAACAGCTGCTGAGAAAGTAAACACACCAGATGTTTGGATAACAGTTATTTTAGGCGGATTAATTGCGATGGTTGCAGGGATAATCATGGTCAAATTAAGTCAACAATTTCCTGGAAAAACATTTTATCAATATAATCAAGAAATTGTAGGGAAATGGGTAGGAGCGATACTTAGTCTATTTATTGTAGGTTACTTTTTTATGCTTTCTTCATTTGAAGTCAAAACGCTGGAAGGAATAACAAGTTTCTTTTTACTGGAAGGAACACCTGGGTGGGCTATTATCATGCCATTTATGTGGGTGAGTCTCTATTTAAACCTAGGCGGAATAAACTCAATAGCACGTTTATTTGAAATTATATTTCCAATTACAGTCTTTATTTTCTTGCTCACTTCCTTTATGAGCATTGGAATATTTGAGATAGACAATCTTCGTCCTGTATTAGGGTTAGGGATTATCCCAGTACTAAAAGGCTTAAAAACAACAACGCTTGCATATTCAGGTGCCGAAATCATGTTGCTCCTTTTGGCATTTATGAAACAACCACTCCAAGCTGTAAAAGTCGTTCTAATCGGAACTGCTATTCCCTTAATTTTTTATGTCATTACAGTTGTGATGGTTATAGGAACGTTTTCTGTCGATGGGGTATTAATGAGAACATGGCCTACGATCGATCTTATGCGAAGTTTTGAACTCCCTGGTTTGATATTTGAGCGATTTGAGTCTTTATTACTTGTGGTATGGATTATGCAAATCTTCGCAACTTATACAATTTGCTATTATGCTGCTGCTTTGGGACTGGCACAGCTCTTTAATAAAAATATTCATTCCTTTTTGTATGGGTTACTCCCGGTTATTTATATCGTTTCTCAAATTCCGAAAAACATTAATGATCTATTTAAATTTGGGGATGTGATTGGTAATGCGGCGATGATATTATTTGGTATCCTACCACTGCTTCTCCTTGTAATTTCAAGATGGAGGAAGAGAAAGAATGAACCGAAGTGTGAATAATGTACGACTTCTTTTGGCTTTATCATCAGTTCTTTTGCTGCTGGCTCTTACAGGGTGTTGGAGCAGTCATGAAATTGAAGAGCAGGGGTTCGCGGTAGGGCTGGCATTTGATAAAGGGAAGGAGACGAAAGTTGAGAAGGAGATAGAAGAACATGGAGGAGGTTATCGAAAAAGGAATCTTATAACATCGACCTATCAGTTTGTTAAATCAGAATTATCAGGTAAAGGAAAAGGTGGAGGGGGACAACAAAAAGCCTACACGAATATTTCTGAAACCGGAGATTCTCTTCACCAATCGATTCGTGAAGTCGCATTAAGAAGACCGCGCCCTATAATCTTCCATCATACAAAAGTGATTGTTGTTAGTGCAAACCTTGCACGTACGTATAGTTTGAAGGAGTTACTGGATATTTATATCCGTGATAATGAGATGAGACCAAGTTGCCTCGTATTAATTAGTAAGGGGCGAGCTAGTGAGACATTGAAATCGAGGGAAGCAGGAGAAATTCCAGCGTTCCTTTTGATTGGAATTGGGGATAATCAATATAGATCATCACGGATTTTACCTCCCGTTCCACTTGCTAAATTACCAGGAAAGATAGAATCAGGATCTAGTTTTCTTTTGCCAAATGTGATTTCGGTAAATGGAGAAGTGAAATTTGCGGGGGCTGCCGTAATTAAAGGAAAGACAAAAAAGCTGCGCGGTTTTTTGAATGAAAATGAGTTAGAAGGCTTAACATGGATAACTGGGAAAGGGAAAAGCGGTTTGGTGAAAAGTTTTGATGAAAAGACAGGAAAGCCCATCCTGTATGAAGTGAAATCTATGAAAAGTAAAATTCAACCGCATGTTAAAGGAAATAACATCTCTTTTGATGTGAACATCCAATCAGAGGGACGGCTGTCTGAAAACTGGGTCGCTTCAGGGGAACCTTTTGAAAATAAGTTTCTAAAAAGTGTAGAAAAGTCCACGAAACAAGAAGTGAATCGATTGGTGAAGCATACATTAAAAAAGATTCAAAAGGAATATCAGGTCGATGTCGCTGGCTTCGGTAACAGATTAAAAATTGAGTATCCAAAAGTATGGAAAAAGGTCGAAAAAGATTGGGATAAAACATTTAGTAAGATTCCAATCAAATATAACGTAAAGATAACGATCCAGGACTATGGTACGGAAGGGACTTAGAAGTGAGATTGTTTATCCCGCATTAACGGACAGTAAGACTCCCACCTCAAAATTCGACAAAAGCAAAGAAGTTAGGTGGGAGATCGACTGTCCGTAAAAGCCCGATTGGTTCAACTAATAATCAGTGGGGGATGAAGAAAATCCCTACTGATTAAAGTTTCACTTTATTGTATGACATATTATTAGATAAATAAAAAGGGTTGGTGGAATAGTGACTGACTTTCCACCAACCTTTTTTATGTTTACAATTTCCTATATGAAAGTTGAAAATAAGTATATATTCTCTTTATCCCGCTATTTTAGGACAGTAACACTCCCACCTCAAAATTCAGCGAAAGCGAAGAAGTAAGGTAGAAGATGAACTGTCCGTAAAAGCCCGATTGGTGAGGGCTAATAATCAGTGGGGGATGGAGAAAACCCCTACTGATTAAAGTTTCACTTTATAAAGCTTTTCTTATTTCTCTACATATTTTCTTCACACGCTCTTTATAATGTAGTTCTTTCTCAGGTATTTTCAGCCGGTCAATAAAAAGGTTAGCTAGCATCACTGCTGTATCCAGTTGATAAAACGAGCGGACAACAGGGGAAAGAGATTCGAAAATGTCCTTATTTCCATACCCTTCTTTAAATTCCTCCCAATTGATTTCATTCGTTTCTAATATTCTCATTAAGTCTAATAGTGGATGACCAATCAAAGCGTTATCCCAGTCAACGATTGCTTTTATTTCTCCTTTATAACCAATGAGGTTCACAGGTCGAATGTCCATATGTAGCAACCTTTTAAAAGAATCTCCTTCTTTTAATATGTGTTCAATTTCTGTTTCATTTGGTAACCGAATGTTACAATTCGCGATTCGATTGAATGCTTCTATTCTTGTTACAAGGCGTTTGGCGAGTAATTGACTACAAGACTCTTCATTTTCATTTTGATAAGGTAAATCCTCAATTGATACATTGTGAAGCTGGCGAGTGATTTCCCCAATTTTACAGGCGGAAATAGGAGTAGAATCAGTTGCCACATAATTTGAAATTAAGAAGTCTAATTCTGTAGAAAGGTGTAATCCATGAACTGCTGGTACCGAAAGACCTTTAGAAAAGCAAAAATTAGAAAGTGTAGCTTCTTTTTGTAAGGAAATGCGGCTACTAAACAACCCGTCATTTAGGTTGTTAACTTCACGCTCCCAAGGTACACGGAAAGCCAAGGGGCCTTTTTCAGAATCGCCCCGAAAAACAATATTTTGTACACCGTTTCCTATGATATCTAAATGTTTTACTGCTAGGTCTGGATACGTGTCAGTTAATATAATATGTAACTTCTCTTTTAATTCTTCTGCTTTAGACTGCATATGAATCATTTTATTACCTCCTTATTTGCAAGGGTTTAGTTCTGATTATTCTGTTGATTTTATGTTATCATATATGAATCTTTAGAGTAATGGGGTATAAGCATTATATAAAAAGGAAAAATAAAACCAATTGCTTTTCTCCTCATTATCTGCCAAGCTTAAGAAGATAAAATATTTCAGAGAAAGAAATGTATAGGTGACGAATATGATTGAAATCAAGACTTCCACACTTAGCGATGGAGAATTTAATAGAGGAGTATTTGCAACACGTGATATAAAAAAGGGTGAACTTCTACATGAAGCGCCAGTTATCTCTTATCCGAATGAACAGCATGAGTTTATAGAGAAAACATTACTTGCTGACTACGCATTTGAGTATGGAGTGAATCATACGGCTATACTTTTAGGTTACGGTATGTTATTTAATCATTCTTATACGCCGAATGCGACGTATGAGATCGTTTTTGAGAATCATACGTTTAAATTCTTTGCTTACAAGGATATAAAAGCAGGAGAAGAAATTCTGATCAACTATAATGGTGACGTTGATGATGATGAGTTATTATGGTTTGATAGGGAAAAAGAAGAAAACGATAAATAATTAAGTGTAAAAAGAGCACATCCCGTTGGATGTGCTCTTTTGTATGGAATAAAAATATAATTTTTTTGAAACCAAACTGTACTTTGGCCTATCTAATAAAGTGAAAGGAGGGATACGATGGATGAAATAAAATTAGTTAAAAAAGCAAGAAAAGGTGACGATGCAGCTTTTGAACAGCTTGTTAGTCTATATCAAGACCAGTTGTACCGCACTGCTTATCTGTATGTACAGAATAAAGAAGATGCGCTAGATGTTGTACAAGAAACAGTTTATAAAGCGTACTTATCCATAGAACAATTAAAGAAACCAAACTATTTTTTGACATGGTTGACACGTATTCTTATACATAATGCTTATCAGTTACTAGGTGAAAAGAAAAAAGTGAAGAAGATAGAGGACGGAAGAGAAGCAGGTACATATGGCGGGATGCCAAACAAACTATATCAAATTGAACAAAATATTGATTTACAGGGAGCAATTCAAAGGTTGGATAAAAATTATCAAACTGTAATCATTTTATATTATTATTATGATTTTTCGATCAATCAAATTGCTTGGCAAATGAATATACCACAGGGAACGGTAAAGACATACTTGCACCGAGCGAGAAAGTCACTAAAAAAATTATTAGGGGGGAGTGATGAGAATTGGATAAACAGTGGTTTAATGACGAAGTAAATAAAATTGAGATTCCAAAACAGGAGTTAAATCTGTCTATCCAGCAAGGTATGGCTAGGGCGAAGGCGGAAAAACCAGTCAAAAAGATAGATAAGCGAAGAAAAATTGCTTTGGTAACAGCAGCTTCAATATGTATTGGTGTACTCGGATCGGGATTTGTATTCCCGCAAATGAGTCGTGTATTAGCAGAAGTTCCGATTATCGGGAAAATTTACTCGCATTTTCATGATACAATTGGTCAAAATTTGTCAGCAAGTAAGCTTGTAACAGAGTTAAATCAGCAGGCGGTGAGCAATGGAATTAGCGTAACGATGAACAGTGTGTATTATGATGGCGGCAGAATTGGGATTACATTTAAAGTAGATAATCCAGACGATGTAGAGATAAAGAATACTTTTGCCAATGGTTTTTACTATGATTTTAAACTAGTTGATGACAGTCCGAAATGGGGGCGTTCAGCTTCATTTGATGGGAAAATAACAAAAGACGGTTGGTTTGGGAATATTCACATTGATTATCCAGAAAAGGAGCTTCCCAAAAATACAACGTTACCCATTACGATTACATCTATCGGGGACACAAAAGGGGTTTGGAAATTTGATATTCCAGTAAAGCAACTAGAAAATAAAATGATTAACCCGCAGCAATCCGTAAGTAGTGAAGATAAAGAACATACATTTAACTTTGAAAAGATTACGCTCGGAAAAGAATCCGTTGCTATCGACTATAAAGCAATGTATCCACTTGTCGGAGAAAATGATTTAGCGAGAATTGAAAAAGTGACGGATGATAAGGGAAATGAAATAGATTTTAAAACGTCAGGTATTGAATTTGGAAGAGAAAAGGTCGGAAATCAGATAGAATCTAATGAAAGATCTATTTTTGGGAAAATTCCAGAGAGCGCGGAATTTATTACGCTGCATCCAAATGTGAGGTTGTCTGAAAAACCATCTATTCAGGCCTTAAATCAAAAGACACCATTTGAAATACAAAGCACTCGTAGTGATTTAAAGATTGTCGTGAATAAAATTCAACATAAAAAACAGCGATTAATCGTACAGTATACACTTCAAAATGCCGATACAAAACATAAATCTATGGATGAATTGATAAATTGTGGGGAAGTTATGAATTTAATGGATTCTTCATATGTAGATAAGGAATTTGCACCAATTGGTCATGTTATAAAGGGCAGTGATATGAAGGTATTGAATAAGGAGAAGTTACAATTCCAGGCAACGTTTCAGCTGGATGGCGAATATGGTGTGAAGAATTTTAGTTTAAAGGATTATGTATTAGAAGTAGAAATGTCACCATATTATCCTGAAAAACCATTACCACCAGTTCAAATTCAATTAAAATAATACGTACAAAAGGATGCCCTTAACATATAAGGAGGCATCCTTTTATATTACAAAATCCTTACACTTTTGTAATGTCTATTTTTGATGTGACAAAATATAGACATTTTTATCAGTTTGAAAAGTTCCTTCTTTAACCATATTTTTTCACATTGACATGCGATATAATAGAGTTTTGTAAAGGAAGAGATTAGATTTAAAGTTTTTCTATCTTAAACTTGGTTATATCGGAAAATTTTTGAAGGTAAAGTTTTCTTCTCGATTTTTTGATAAGATAGAGAAGAAAGCTATCTTACTAAACTATTTAGGTAATCTATGTGGTGGCCGATTACCTACTTATTTTTCATCATGGCATTACATGTAGAGAAGTAAATAAAATTGTAAGCGAAATGGAAGAGAATAAGGAAAATAGTTTGAAAATGCCAGAACTATCGAGAAGATAGGCCATTAATTATTAATAGAAATAGAGGAATCATAGAATGGATATGCAGAAAGTATATGAATATTTAAATACAGTGTTACCAGAAGAACATGTAAAACAGGATGAGATGTTAAAGAATCATACGCATATAAAAGTAGGAGGAAAAGCAGATGTGTTTGTGCAGCCTACTACTTATACTGAAATTCAACAAGTTGTACAGTATGCAAATGAACATAACATTCCAATTACTTTTTTAGGAAACGGCTCTAATGTGATTATAAAAGACGGTGGTATTCGTGGGATTACACTAAGTTTGACCCATATTACGGATATTACTGTGAATGAAAAAACAATTGTAGCACAAAGTGGAGCAGCGATTATTGATGTATCAAGAGCAGCGTTTGAGCACTCTTTAACAGGACTAGAATTTGCTTGTGGTATACCAGGTTCTGTTGGAGGAGCCTTATACATGAATGCAGGTGCATACGGTGGTGAGGTAGCATACGTATTAACAAAAGCAGTTGTCATGACAAATGAGGGAGAGCTCATTACTCTTTCAAAAGACGACTTTGATTTTGGGTATCGTAAAAGTACATTTGCTAATAATCATTACATCATACTTGAAGCTACATTTGAACTTGAGAATGGTGTATATGAAGAGATTAAAGAAAAAATGGATGATTTAACGTATAAAAGAGAATCGAAACAGCCGTTAGAATACCCTTCGTGCGGTAGTGTTTTCAAACGTCCGCCTAATAATTTTGCTGGTAAGCTAATCCAAGACTCTGAACTGCAAGGAACGAGAATTGGCGGTGTAGAGGTTTCAACAAAACATGCGGGATTCATGGTAAACGTTGATAATGGGACGGCACAAGATTATATCGATTTGATTCATTTTGTGCAAAAAACAGTTAAAGAGAAATTTGGTGTTACGTTAGAAAGAGAAGTAAGGATTATTGGAGAAGATTTAAATTAAATAATTTTCAAAAAAGTTTTTGGGTATAATTGACAATGAGTTTTCAATTCACTATAATGGCTATAATTTAATATATTAAATACGTTGAAAGAGCCCAGTAGCAGTTTGTCACTGTTATCGAGAAAGCTAGGGGTTGATGAAACCTAGCACAAACAAACTTGTGAATTACATTCTGGAGTATCTTAGGTAATGCTAAGCGGAGTAGCAATCGATATTATTGCTAAGAGTGGTATGAATAGTAGTATGGATACTATTTGTGCAATCTGGGTGGTAACACGGTTCATAATCGTCCCTATGTCTAATGTAGACATAGGGACTTTTTGTTTTTTACATGGGAAATTCAAATATTAAAGGGGATGGAAGATATGAACATTATTGATGAATTAGAATGGCGCGATGCCGTTAATCAACAAACTGATGCAGAAGGGTTACGCAAACTAGTAGAAGAGAAAAAGATTTCCTTGTACTGTGGTGTTGATCCAACTGGTGACAGTATGCATATTGGGCATTTAATTCCGTTTATGATGATGAAACGATTTCAATTAGCTGGACATCATCCAGTTATTTTAATTGGAGGAGCAACAGGAACAATTGGTGATCCAAGTGGACGGCAAACAGAGCGTCAGCTACAAACATTGGAACAAGTACAACATAATGTGGATGCATTAACAGCACAAATGAAAAAGTTGTTTGACTTTGGTGGCAATAGTGAAGTGAAGATGGTAAACAACTACGACTGGACGCATCAAATCAATATTATTGAGTTTTTACGCGACTACGGTAAAAACTTTAGTATAAATAGTATGCTAGCGAAAGATATAGTAGCAAGCCGTCTAGATACGGGGATTTCATTTACAGAATTCACATACCAAATATTACAAGCGATGGATTTCCATCACTTATATAAAGAAGAAGGTGTCCAATTACAGATCGGTGGTAGTGACCAGTGGGGAAATATTACGAGTGGCTTAGATTTAATTCGTAAACTAGAAGGACATGAAGCAAAAGTATTTGGATTAACAATTCCGTTATTATTAAAATCAGATGGTACGAAGTTTGGTAAATCAGCAGGTGGAGCGGTTTGGTTAGATCCTGAAAAAACAACACCATTTGAATTCTACCAGTTCTGGGTGAATACAGATGACCGTGATGTTGTGAAGTACTTGAAATACTTTACGTTCTTAACGAAAGAGAGAATTGATGAGTTAGCAGTTAAAGTGCAAACGGAGCCTCATAAACGTGCAGCACAAAAAGTGTTGGCTGAAGAAATGACGAAATTTGTTCACGGTGAGCATGCACTTTCGCAAGCATTAAAAATTACAGCAGCGTTATTTAGTGGAGATATTAAATCGTTAACAGCTAATGAAATTGAACAAGGTTTTAAAGATATGCCGACTTTCCACGCTGCAAAAGAAACAAAAAATATCGTCGAGTGGTTAGTTGATTTAGGAATTGAACCTTCTAGACGTCAAGCGCGTGAAGATATTAATAATGGAGCGATTTTGATGAATGGAGATAAAGTAACGGATGTGAATACAGATGTTACGGCGGAAAATTCATTTGATGGAAGATTTATTATTATCCGTAAAGGTAAAAAGAATTACAGCCTAGTGAAATTAGGTGCGTAAAGTCTTGTTATAGAGTAGGAGTGAGGAGTATTCCTTATTTCTACTCTTTTTATGTACACAATTTCTTCATAAAAAAAGTCAGTATATTAAGATTATTATAGAGGTTTATCTGGCTTTCGTGTCGAATAAAAATAATATATATAAATCGTTGTTACGAAGAATAGAAGGAGTGGGCGGATGCTCTCTTCCATCGAAAAGGAAAGTTTTTATGTCGGTTCTTCAATTTGTATTTATAAAAAAGTTACTCATAGTAATCTATATAAATTTCCTTGTTTTTTTGAAAGATAAATCATTGCCACGAAGAAAAAAGGAGCCTTGCGCTCATTGTATCTTTTTGTTTTAAACATGGCATGGGGCAGAAAAAGACCCTGACCGCTCCTATGTATGGCTGGATACTCTCTCCCATCTAAAAAGAAAGGTTTTTAAAAATAAAAAAAGCCCGAATCATGATTCGGGCTAGTAAACGGATTAGTAAGCTAAGCTGAATAATCCTTTAATGTGCGATAAGTAACGAACGTTACTTGCTTCTTTCATTAATGATGCTGGTAAGCCTTTAAGTGGAGTTGAGCTTGCTCCGATTGTAGCAACAGCATCCTTACGACCTAGACTTGCAAGCGTTCCAGAGTTTACTGGTGCGAACTCTTCGAATGCTTTGCCTTCTAGTGCTGCGTATAAGTTGTATCCAATTAACTCACCCATTTGCCAAGCGATTTGAGCAGTTGGTGGGTATGGACGACCTTCTGGACCGAAGACAACAGCGCTGTCTCCAGCAACGAATACGTCTTTGTGAGAAGTAGATTGTAGGTATGCATCAACAGTTGCACGGCCACGGTTTACTTCAAGACCTGATTCACCGATTAATGGGTTACCTTGTACGCCGCCTGTCCAAACGAATGTGTTTGCAACGATTTTTTGACCGTCTTTTAAGTCAATTTCATTGCCAGCAACGTTTGTTACAGGAAGACCTGTTAAGAATTTAACACCGCGTGCTTCTAAGCTAGTAGTTGCACGTTCAATTAAATCGTCTGGTAATACTGGAAGGATTTTTGGACCTGCTTCAACAAGAAGTAATTTTACTTCTTTAGGATTTACGCCGTGGCTTTTTGCAAGTTTAGGCATAATGTCAGCAAGCTCACCAACTAGCTCAACGCCAGTTAATCCGCCACCACCGATTAAGATTGTAGCATCAGCTTCATTTTTTGTTTTTGCGTATTCACGAATACGATCTTCAACATGTTTGTAGATTTTGTTTGCATCAGCAGCAGACTTTAATACCATGCTGTTTTCTTCTAGTCCTGGAATACCGAAGTAAGCAGTTTTACTTCCTAAAGCAACTACAAGTGCATCGTAAGATAAAGTAGTGCCGCCAGCTAGTTTTACTTCTTTTTTGTCTACTGAGAATGACTCAACAGTTCCAATTTTAAGATCGATGTCTTTGCCTTTGAAAAGTTTTGTAAGTGGCATTGCAATTGCTTGTTCAGAAACGTTACCTGCTGCTAAGCGGTGTAGTTCAGTAATGATTTGGTGTGTTGGGTATTGGTTGATTACCGTAACTTGTGCTTCTGATTTGCTGTAATATTTACGTACATTTAAAGCGGCAAGAAGTCCGCCATAACCAGCGCCTAAGATGACAATTTGTTTTGACATAGTATGATATCCCCCGTCTTTACTAATTGTTGTTATAAGATAAATTATTTATTAGTGCGTTCTGCGCTAACTTGAAGGTAAGCATTGATAAAGCGGAACATTTTTTGTGCTTGTGGGTCTTTTAGTAATTTTAACAGACCGAAAAGACCGATAACTTCAGTGCTTTCTTCAGCGCGATCTTTTGCTTCGATAGCAGTTGCAGCCATGCTCTTCACTGTATCTTTTACAGGTTCTACAATCTCTTGGATTGCGCCAACAGTGTCGCTTTTTAATACTTCGTCAGTAGCAACAGTTTGAGCAAAGTCATAAGACTTAGTTAAAATGTTAACAAGCTCAGTTAATTTTGGAAGTTGTTCTACTAGTGTAGTTAACGATTCTTGTACCTCAGGTTTTAACAATTGATCAAGTACATCAAGTTGTCCTTGGCTAGCAGAAATTTGTAAAGATTCTTGTTCAGGCTTTGTTTGAGTGATAGTTTCTGGCATCTCCAATTCTCCTTTACGATAGCAATACTCTTATTTTTTTAGGAATAAAACATTCCAAAGTAACAGGTAAGCGTTAGCAAAAAATGCAAAACTTTATACAAAGTTTCACAAAACGCAATAAAATGCCTTTAAACTTATGATTGTAAGTAGTGGACAATCATAAATCCAAAACCATAATTTCTTACCTATTATTAATGAACTGTCCGATACATGGCTTGTCCGCATAATGGAAAGTTCCTTTATCGGAAAGTGTATATAATATATATCTTATATTATATACTATATACACTCAGGTTAACATAAAAATGATCTCTAATTATTTGACTTTGAACTGATAACCTAGTACTGGCAAGGGAAAAAAGTATATATTTTATTTTACTGATATCTAAAATATACTTGAATATAAAGAAAAAAGGGAAAAATGAGCAAATGAATGCTCATTTTTCCCTTTTTTTCTAGTTAGGATGGATCTGTTTGCGGAATAAGCATGGATGAATTCCCGTTCTTTTCAAGATGGCATTCTCCCCAAGTACAAAGGGAGTCTAGGATTACTTCTAATGACCAACCGTATTCAGTAAGTGAATACTCCACTTTTGGTGGTACTTGATTATATACTTTCCTTTGAATCACCCCATCTTCTTCTAATTCACGTAATTGTTGTGTTAGCATCTTTTGTGTAATGCCAGGCATTAAACGTTTTAATTCACTTGTTCGTTTTGTTCCTTTTGTTAAGTGACAAAGAATAACGACCTTCCATTTGCCACCGATTACTTCTAAGGTTGCTTCTACAGGAATGTTATATTTCTTCATATATTACAATCCCCTTTAATAAGTTTTTATAGTCATATGTTACTTTTTAGTGCCTATAGCACTTGAAAGTACGTACTGTTTTTCATTTTGAATATGTTCCATAATAGCATACGTAAGAGGCAAATGAGTAGTACGTTACTAAAAGGTACCTATGTTACTTTTAGGTCCCTATCGTACTTTTAAGTGCGTTCTTTCAAAAAAGAATGAAACCATTCATAATAGCAGTTATGAGTAGTGAAGCTATTTTTATTAGAAGATAAAAGGGCTCTTTTATCTGACTATTATGATTGGATTTCTCGGATTAAGGAGGAGTTCAATTGAGTTCATATACAGTATCTTCTTCAGATGTTCAAGGGAATAGAAGAAGTATGTTTGCATTATTAGCACTAGCAATTAGTGCATTTGGTATTGGTACAACTGAATTTATTAGTGTTGGTTTATTGCCGTCTATTTCAAATGATTTACATGTTTCAGTTACAACAGCTGGTTTAACGGTTTCTTTATATGCATTAGGCGTAGCGTTTGGCGCTCCTGTATTAACATCGTTAACAGCTAGTATGTCACGTAAAACGTTATTAATGTGGATTATGATTGTCTTCATTATTGGTAATGGTATTGCAGGGGTGGCAACAAGTTTTAGCGTTCTGCTTATTGCGAGAGTTGTATCTGCATTTGCACATGGTGTATTTATGTCGATAGGTTCAACGATTGCAGCGGCTCTTGTGCCAGAAAATAAGCGTGCTAGTGCGATTGCCCTTATGTTCACAGGCTTAACAGTCGCAACTATCACAGGTGTACCAATTGGAACATTTATTGGTCAACAATTTGGCTGGAGAGCTTCGTTCATGGTTATCGTAGCAATTGGAATCGTTGCCCTTATCGCAAACAGTTTGTTAATTCCATCTAGTTTAAAAAAAGGTACGTCTGTATCATTTCGCGATCAATTTAAATTAATAACAAACGGAAGACTATTACTTGTTTTCGTAATTACCGCATTAGGGTACGGCGGAACATTTGTAACATTTACGTACTTGTCTCCATTATTACAAGAGGTGACAGGGTTTAAAGCAAGTACAGTTACAATCATTTTGTTAGTGTATGGGATTGCAATTGCGATTGGGAATATGATTGGTGGAAAACTATCGAACCATAATCCAATTCGTGCATTATTCTATATGTTTTTCATTCAAGCGAGTGTGCTATTCGTACTCACATTTACGGCGCCGTTTAAGGTGGCGGGGCTTATTACGATTATTTTAATAGGATTATTCGCGTTTATGAATGTTCCAGGATTACAAGTGTATGTTGTGATATTAGCTGAACGCTTTGTTCCGAGCGCTGTAGATGTTGCTTCTGCAATTAACATTGCCTCCTTTAATGCAGGGATTGCTCTTGGTTCTTATTTAGGTGGTATTGTAACGAACTCGTTAGGGTTAATTCATACAGCTTGGGTAGGCGGCATTATGGTAGTAGGCGCTGTTATTTTAACAGCTTTGAGTATGAGATTAGAAAAAAGAGATCAAGTAAAATAAAGGAGAGAAAAGTATAATGAAAAATTTACAAAGTAAAACAGTATTGCATAATGGTGTAGAAATGCCTTGGTTTGGTTTAGGCGTATTTAAAGTAGAAGATGGACCAGAACTTGTAGAGGCTGTAAAAATAGCAATTAAAGAGGGATACCGTAGCATTGATACAGCTACGATTTATGGGAATGAAAAAGCGGTAGGTGAAGGAATCCGCGCAGGTATCAAAGCAGCTGGGATTTCAAGAGAAGATTTATTTATTACTTCAAAAGTGTGGAATGCAGATCAAGGGTATGAAGAAACATTAGCGGCATATGAAGAGAGCTTAAAAAAGTTAGAACTAGATTATTTAGATTTATATCTTGTTCATTGGCCGGTAGGAGGAAAATATAAAGATACATGGAGAGCATTAGAAAAACTTTATAAAGAAGGACGCGTACGTGCAATTGGTGTGAGTAACTTCCAAATTCATCATTTGAAAGATGTAATGGAAGATGCAGAAGTGAAACCGATGATTAACCAAGTAGAATATCATCCACGTTTAACGCAAAAAGAATTGCGGGACTTCTGTCGTGAACAAGGTATTCAAATGGAGGCTTGGTCACCTCTTATGCAAGGGCAGTTATTAGATAACGAAACACTACAAGAAATCGCAGATAAATACGGTAAAACGACTGCGCAAATTATTCTACGCTGGGATTTACAAAATGAAGTTGTAACGATTCCGAAATCAACAAAAGAACACCGTATTACCCAAAATGCGGATATATTTAGTTTTGAATTAACAAAAGAAGATATGGAACAAATTGATGCGTTAAATCAAAATCATCGCGTTGGTCCAGATCCGGATAATTTTGATTTTTAAAATGAACAAGAGAGAAGGGCACAAAAGAATTTGTGTCCTTCTTTTTAAGTATTAAAAACTAAATATTCAAACAAAATATTTACTCTGTATATGAAATAGGATATCTTAAAATTATAATATAAAATTTTCCTAGGGAGGCACATATGAACACTCATCGTACAAATCATTTCCGCATGTTAATTGTTACTGCACTATTTGCTGCTATTATTGGTATTTTGGCCCAAGTTACAATTCCTTTGCCGCTCGTTCCGATAACAGGTCAAACGCTAGCGATTGGTCTTACTGCTACAATTTTAGGTTCGCGTTATGGTACTTTATCTGTATTATTATATGTTTTAATTGGTGCAACTGGAATTCCTGTCTATGCTGGGTTTAGTGGCGGTTTATCCGTTTTATTTGGTCCTACAGGTGGCTTCTTATTAGCCTTTATTCCAACTGCATTTTTAATTGGTTTGTTAACTGAAAAGACAAAGCTTACATTTTGGAATTCGTTAATGGCTAATGTTTTAGGGATGCTTGTCACATTAACGATTGGGACTGTATTTCTAAAATATGTGGCTTCCTTAGGTTGGCAAGCAGCTTTTATGGGAGGATTTGTTCCTTTCTTAATTGTAGGTGTAATAAAAGCTGCATTAGCGGCGTGGGTTGGAATTAAGGTTCGTGGAGCATTAGTACGTTCAAAATTACTCCTTTAAGAAAGTTAAATAATTTTGAAATAAAAAAGCATAGGAGAGTCTATGTTTTTTTATTTTGCAGGAATCTAATTGAAAATGCATAAAAAAATTTTCTAACTAAATAATATACAGTAGTAAATTTGTTATTTTATAAGGGGTTGTGAACATGAATATGAAACAATCGTATAAGTTATTGGTTGCTTTTTTGGGTGTTTTATTTGTATTTGCGAACTTATTATTCCCGATTCAAAAAGCATTCGCAGAAGTTATGGATCATACAAAGTATCAAATGGATTGGAGTTATAGTAAATCAAAAAAGAGACCAATCCGAACTGAACTTATTAAAACAGCAGATGGTAAGATTGCATTTTGTTTGAATGTAGATTTGAAATCGCCAAGCGGTCAAGATTTACCGGAAATCGGGAAAGTGGATATTGGTGTGTACCGTGTGTTATTAAATGGATACCCACAAAAAAGTCCACAGGAACTAGGTGTATCGGACTGGAGAGAAGCACATTATGCAACGCAGCTCGCTGTATGGAATGCGCTGGGACAAGTGGATATTAATGATTTAGATTTTCGTAATAAAAATGTAGAAAAAGTAATGAAAGATATTGTTGCGAAAGCAAAGAGCAGTGAAGAAGTGCAAGAAATTACGATGAGTGTTACGCCGTCAGAAAAGCAAGAAGCAGTATTAAAAGATGAGTTCTTCGAAACAGATTTATATACGGTGCAAACAAATGCGAAAAGTGGAACGTACCAAGTGCAAGCAACTGGTGCGCCTGCAGGAGTTAAATTTGTGAATGAAAAGGGCGAAACAAAAACACAGTTTAATGTGGGAGAAAAGTTCCGTATTTTAATTCCGAAGGCGACGCCGTCTGGTGAATTTAGCTTTAAAGTATCAGGAACTTTAACAAAATTACAAGGTATCGCGCATAAGGGAACACCGAAAATTCAAGATGCGGTAGTTTTATTAGAGCGCAGTGAAGAAAAAACAAGCCCGGATTTAGCGGTAAGCTGGAAAAAGACTGAAGCTCCTCAGAAACCGAATAAGCCTTATAAACGATAAAAAAGCGCTGGCGTTTGCCAGCGCTTTTTTCTATTATTACTCAGCTTCTGATACAACTGTAAAGCGTTCGTTTACATGTTTTGGATTTTCAATTTCATCAAGTGCAGCTACAGCGAAGTCTTCGTAACTTACATAGCTGTCTCCTTTTGCGTTAACAAGAAGGTGATCTTTACCTGCTTTGTAAGAACCAGTACGCTTTCCTAATGTGAATAGGGCAGAAGGGCTAATGAATGTCCAAGTGATATCATTTGTTTGTTGTAAAATTTCTAGGTTTTTGCCTTGGTTTTGAGCTGTTGCAAGATATTCATTTGGGAAGCCTGGTGTTTCAAATACACGTGTTGTTTTTGCCTCATCTACAAATAAACTTCCAGCGCCACCAACAACAAGTAATTTTGTGCTTGGCGCACCTTTCATTGCTTCGATTAATACGTTTCCTGCATCTACATGAAGATATTCTCTTCCTGCTGGAGCGCCAAATGCATTTACAACCACATCAAATGCTTGAAGATCATCAGCAGTAAGGTCGAATACGTCTTTTTCTAAAACTGTCATATTATTTTCTGTAATTTTTGCTGCGTTTCTTACGATTGCAGTGACTTCGTGACCGCGATCAAGTGCCTCTTTTAAAATGCGACTTCCAGCTTTTCCGCTTGCTCCGATAATTCCGATTTTCATAATATATACCTCCAAATGCTTAATAGAATAAATGTTAAAAATATATGTGTAAAAATGAATCGATGTCGTTAGGCAGGTTTGTCACCACCTGTTGTAACTAGTATAGTTACAGTAGTGGTTTTTGTCAATCGCTTTGTTTATCCCGCATTAACGGACAGTAAGACTCCCATCTCAAAATTCGGCAAAAGCAAAGAAGTTAGGTGGGAGATCGACTGTCCGTAAAAGCCCGATTGGTTCAACTAATAATCAGTGGGGGATGAAGAAAACCCCCACTGATTAAAGTTTCACTTTATAAAAAATATTTCTTCAAGTAGTATGTACGTTTCTAAAAATAACAAGTCATATTTCTTAACAAGTAACACGATTGTGTTATAAAACCTAACATTTGGAAGTGATAACCTGTCGAAAAATGTTGATTTTTGAATATTTTTTAAATATAATTCAATTTATGAGAAGAAAAGGGAGGGGACTAATCGTATGAACATTTTAGAACAGTTCGTTTCATCAACGAATACGATTCTTTGGTCATATATTCTTATCGCAATGTTAATAGGCCTAGGGCTTTATTTTTCTTTTAAACTGAAATTCGTACAAATTAGCCATTTAGGCGAAATGGTACGATTAATGAGTGATGGATTAACTGGAAAGACACGTAAAAAGGGCAGCGTATCTTCTTTCCAAGCTTTCTGTATGAGTTCAGCAGCCCGCATTGGGATCGGGAACTTGGCTGGTGTAGCGCTAGCTATTTCTATGGGAGGACCTGGCGCAGTATTTTGGATGTGGGTAATTGCAATTATCGGGGCATCTTCAAGCTTTGTAGAAAGTACACTTGCACAGATTTATAAAGTAAAAGATGGCAGCGGCTTCCGTGGTGGTCCTGCTTATTATATGGAAAAAGGTTTAAACAAACGTTGGATGGGAATTTGGTTTTCTATTCTGATTACAATTAGTTACGGTTTAATTTTTAACTCAGTACAGGCAAATACAGTTACGCTAGCATTTAAAAATGCATTCGGTTTAGAGCGTTATGTTGTAGGAATCGCATTAGCTGTATTAGTCGCGATTATTATTTTTGGCGGTGTTAAAAGTATTGCACGTATGTCAGAGATGATCGTTCCACCAATGGCAATTATTTATATAGCAGTAGCTGTTTTCGTTGTTATTAAAAACTTCTATTTACTACCAGATGTCTTTACGGAAATCTTTAAAGGCGCATTCGGTTTAGATTCAGCTGTAGGTGGCGGTATTGGAGCAGCGATGAAGTATGGTATTCAGCGCGGATTATTTGCGAATGAAGCAGGTATGGGTAGTGCGCCGAATGCGGCTGCGACAGCAGATGTAACACACCCAGCTAAACAAGGATTTATTCAAACAATTGGAGTTTTAGTAGACACATTTTTAGTATGTACATCAACAGCATTTATCGTACTATGCTCTGGAGCATATAAGGCAACGAATTTAGAAGGAATTGAATTAACGCAAAAGGCGCTAAGCTCACAAATTGGTCCATGGGCAAGTAGCTTTTTAGCGATTATTATTTTCCTATTTGCGTTCAGCTCACTTCTAGGAAACTATTATTATGGTGAAACAAATATCGAATTCATTAAGAAAAGTAAAACATGGTTAATGATTTACCGTGCTGCAGTAGTTGGAATGGTTCTATTCGGTTCTGTTGCAACGCTTCAAATTGTTTGGAGTATGGCAGACTTATTTATGGGGTTAATGGTAATCACAAACTTAATTGCGATTACACTTCTTGGCCGATTTGCATATGCTGCGTTGGCAGACTATGTTAAACAAAAGAAACAAGGAAAAGATCCAGTCTTCCACGCAAGCTCTATTCCAGGTTTGAAAAACACAGAGTGCTGGGGAGAGCCTAAGGTAACAAAAGAAAAAGAAGAACAAGCTGTATAATAAGGAAAGGGCATCAGAGAGAATCTGATGCCCTTTTTTTTATGGTTTGGAATAAAAGACGAACATTAATGGTTTTTTTGTGTTTATTGTAATTTTTTTTGGGAATATGAAGATGTGAGTTGGAATTTATGTTAGAATGGATAAGGTCTTTCCAGATAAGAGATAGAGCGAGTTTTAGTTCCTGGTATATATGTTTTTAAGTGTTAGGTGAAAGTTCGGATTATTTCTTATTTTATGAGGTCAGACGTTCAACGTTAAAAAACTTTAGGGAACGTTGAAGAAGGTTTAAATGGAGGATTTTATATATGAAGTTTGTTATGTTTCTTGTAGGATTACTTGTTGTATTTATACTGGGTTTTCTTATAAGTGCGGATCGAAAGAAAATTAAGTATAAACCAATCTTGGTTATGCTTGTTATTCAGTTGGCATTATCATATTTCTTATTAAATACGCAAGTTGGTTATATTTTAGTAAAAGGAATTTCAGATGGATTTGGAGCGTTACTTACATATGCGGAATCTGGAATCGTTTTCGTATTTGGTGGTCTTGTTAATAAAGGGGAAGTTTCATTCTTCTTAACGGCGTTATTACCAATTGTGTTCTTTGCCGTATTGATTGGAATTCTGCAACACTTTAAAATTTTACCGATATTTATTCGTTCAATTGGTACCCTGTTAAGTAAAATAAATGGTTTAGGAAAGTTAGAATCATATAATGCAGTAGCAGCAGCAATCGTTGGACAGGCTGAAGTATTTATTACAGTAAAAGATCAATTAAGCAAAATACCGAAGCATCGTTTATATACACTTTGTGCATCTTCTATGTCGACAGTATCGATGTCGATTGTTGGATCATATATGAAAATGATTGAGCCAAAATATGTTGTGACGGCACTTGTATTAAACTTATTTAGTGGTTTCATTATTATTCACATTATTAATCCGTACGACATTACAGAAGAAGAAGATACACTGAAGTTAGAAAATAAGAAAAAGCAATCATTCTTTGAGATGCTGGGCGAATACATTATGCTTGGTTTCACAATTGCAGTAACAGTAGCAGCGATGTTAATTGGTTTCGTAGCATTAATTACAGCAATTAACAGCTTATTTGATTCTGTATTCGGTATTACCTTCCAGGCTATCTTAGGATACATTTTCTCACCACTAGCATTTGTAATGGGTATCCCGCAAGCAGAGATGGTAACGGCGGGACAAATTATGGCGACAAAATTAGTATCAAACGAATTTGTTGCGATGCTTGATCTTGCAAAAGTAGGGGGAGACTTATCAGCTCGTACAGTTGGTATTCTATCTGTATTCCTTGTATCATTTGCGAACTTCTCATCTATTGGAATTATTGCAGGTGCAACGAAAGGGATCGATGAAAATCAATCAAATGTTGTTTCTTCATTCGGATTAAAGCTTGTATATGGTGCAACGTTAGTAAGTATTTTATCAGCGATTATCGTTGGTGTTATGTTATAGAAGTAAAAAGCAGTGAGCAGAAGCTCATTGCTTTTTTTATTTCATAGACATAAATTCTAGAGAGATTTGAAAGGGAAAAATTAACATATCATTTATTAAAAAAATTATGTTGCATTTCATCTAGATAACGCTTACAATTTGTTTGTGGGTGGTATCAGTTTCATACTTTAAATCAAGTAGGGAAGAAGAGGCCACTAATTGTAAATTATAATTTATGTAAACGCTTACTGATTTAGGATACATTGTAAAGTAAATAGTATTTAGGGATTCAATTTTTTTAACATCAATGGTCAGACGTCATTCGTTGGACGACCAATAACTCATGGAAAGTGGAGGATTCACATATGAAATTAGTGATGTTTCTAGTCGGTTTACTTGTTGTATTTGTACTAGGTTTCCTTGTAAGTTCAGATCGTAAGAAAATTAAGTATAAGCCAATTGCAATTATGCTTGTTATTCAATTAGCATTGGCGTACTTCTTATTAAATACAAAGATTGGATTTGTATTAGTAAAAGGAATTTCAGATGGATTTGGTGCCATTTTAAAATATGCAGAAGCAGGGGTTAATTTCGTATTTGGTGGTTTAGCAAATGATGGACAAGCACCATTTTTCTTAACGGTATTATTACCAATTATCTTCTTAGCAGTATTAATCGGGATCTTGCAACATATTAAAGTGTTACCAATTATTATTCGTGCAGTCGGTTTCGTATTAAGTAAAATAAATGGTCTAGGAAAACTGGAATCATATAATGCAGTAGCAGCGGCAATCGTTGGTCAAGGTGAAGTATTTATCACAGTAAAAGATCAATTAAGTAAATTACCAAAAAATCGTTTATATACACTTTGTGCATCTTCTATGTCAACGGTATCGATGTCAATTGTCGGTTCTTATATGAAAATGATTGATCCAAAATATGTAGTAACAGCACTTGTATTAAACTTATTCAGTGGATTCATTATCGTTCATATCATTAATCCGTATGACATTAGTGAAGAAGAAGATATTTTAGAATTACAAGAAGATAAGAAGCAAACATTCTTTGAAATGTTAGGCGAGTACATTATGCTTGGATTCTCGATTGCAGTAACAGTAGCTGCGATGTTAATCGGATTCGTTGCATTGATTACAGCAATTAACGGTGTATTTGATTCTATTTTCGGCATTACATTCCAAAGTATTTTAGGATATGTGTTCTCACCATTAGCATTTGTTATGGGTATTCCAACATCAGAGATGCTACAAGCAGGACAAATTATGGCAACAAAATTAGTAACAAACGAATTTGTTGCGATGCTTGATTTAGGAAAAGTAGCTGGGGACTTATCAGCTCGTACAGTAGGTATTTTATCAATCTTCCTTGTATCATTTGCAAACTTCTCATCTATCGGGATTATCGCAGGTGCAACGAAGAGTATCGATGGAAAACAAGCAAACGTTGTATCCTCTTTCGGATTAAAGCTTGTGTATGGTGCAACGTTAGTAAGTATATTATCAGCGGTTATCGTTGGGGTTATGCTATAAAAAATCAAAAGCAATGAGCTTGGGCTCATTGCTTTTTTGCTATGTTCGTTTAAAGGAGGGGGGATTCCAGTATGTAAAGAATCTCCATACATATTCAACAGGTCCTATATAGAATGTTTTGAGCCAATATGTACTGAAGGTTAGTTGCAGTGTATAAATAACGATTGCTAAAATTATCGCACCGAAGAAGCCAATCTTGTTAGCTAAATCAAATGAGTAAGAATAAAAAATAGTTGTTGCGATGAATGACTGCATGAGGTAGTTTGTGATAGACATCTTTCCGATATTCGCCATAAGTTGAAACAGTTTTGTCGTTTTTTTATAGCGAGATAACAGAATGATAGAACTTGCATAAAAGATAGCAATACCTAATGGAACTGTTGAGTCGTTTAACATAACCAATATAGGATAATCTGTTATTAGTGCTAAAATCTTTACAGAAAAGGAAATGCTACCACTTATAATCCATATTTTTTGTATGGTTCGTATATGTTTAGCGAGTTTAAATAGCCACCTTTTTTTGCCAATGTACATACCGAATAAGAAAATTGGTAGTAGATTAATTCCCGAGCCTAATGCATCTGTAAATATCTCTACAAGTTCACTTGTTGGTTTTCTTTTAGAATATTCATCAAACATTCTAAATTGTACATGATCCATATAGCTACCTTCTTCATATATTTTACGTTCTACCTTTTCATACTCAGCATTTTCAATTGAAACGTTGTTATTCTTTTCTTTAGGATAGTAACTGGGTATAAAGATAAGAAAGAAGATACTTCCCCATACAAGTAATGTTTTTGGTTTTCGATTTATAAACAGTGTTAAAATAATGCCCATTATTCCATAAGTAAGTAAAATATCGCCTGACCATAAAAAAATCGTATGTAGGAGACCGAAGACTATAAGTATACTCATTCTGCGGAAGTAGATTGAAAGAAAAGAGCGATTGTTTCTCATTATTTTTTGTTGCAACATCACGATGCTAACTCCAAATAACAATGAAAATAACATAATAAAATTAAAGGTCCCGAAAAAATTAATAAATGATTCCATACCTTTGTCTAGAAAGGGAATTATATAGTTTGAATCAGAGTTACTTGAAAAGTACAGCATATTTACTAAAAAAATACCAAAGAGAGAAAACCCACGAATTGTATCAATTACTTCGATGCGTTGATTCATATAAGATAAAAAACTCCTTCAATTATAAGTTTGAAAATCATTATATTATGATTTAAAACTAAAAACAATTGACTGTTAAAAGGAAGTTCTTATTTTTAGGTAATTGATATATTGTATTATTACATTTTTATAAAAAACAGCCCCTTAATCTTTATGATTAAGGGGCTGCTTTGTTTACTCAGCAGGAGGAGTAAATGTACGTTTTTCCAATTCCGCATCTAACATAAATAGCGCATTAGAATCACTTGTAATACGTTTTAGTTTTTGGATGATGCTATCGAAAGAAGCCTCTTCTTCAACTTGCTCGTCAACGAACCACTTTAAGAACGTAATTGTAGCATGTTCACGCTCGTCCCAAGCGATATCAGATAGATTATAAATACGTTTGGTTACTTCTCGTTCATGCTCAAGTGCGATTTCAAATGCGCTTAAAACGGACTCGTATTTATTGTTTGGATTTTCAAATCCAGTAATAATAGCGCGTTCTCCGCGGTCATTAATATAATTGTAAAGCTTCATTGCATGGAAACGCTCTTCCTCTGCTTGTACAAGGAAAAAGTTTGCAAATCCATCATAACTTTCTGCTGTGCAGTAAGCAGCCATCGCCATATAAACATGGGCAGAGTAAAATTCAAAGTTCATTTGATCATTAAGCGCGTCGTGTAATTTTGTAGATAACATAAATTTCCTCCTTTGTATCATGTCGGGAATATTATATCATAATTGATAAATATTCTCAGTTTGTTTCTTGAAAACGTTTAGAAAGTTTCTCGACATGTGCGTTCATAATATCCTGTAAGTCTAAATCATATTTTTGAGAAAGAATAATGAGATTGGCAAGTACATCCCCAAGTTCTTCTTTTAATTCCATCTTTAGGTCTTCTGCTTGCTTTGCTTGTTCATCTGGGCGATCGCGTCCAATTTCAATCGCGCGTACAACGCGTGAAACTTCTCCCACTTCTTCCGTTAAGAAATTTAGGCGAATAAAAGAATTATACTGTGACCAGCTTCGTTTTTCGTAAAATTCCTCGACCCATCTTTGAAATTCAGCTATATTCATTTCTTTCTCATCCCCTCAATATGTTGTACAATGTTTATTGTATCATAACAATATATAGTTTTGGGGTGTAAGTATGAGAAAGGTTTGTGTGTTTGCAGGCTCTAATTTAGGAGAGAGACCTGAATTTAAGGAACAAGCAATTAAGCTTGGGGAAGTGCTTGTTCAAAATAATTGTGAATTAGTATACGGGGGCTCATGTGTTGGTTTAATGGGAGAAGTAGCGAATGAAGTTCTTCGTTTAGGCGGACGTGTCACTGGTGTAATGCCTCGTGGTTTATTTCGTGGAGAGATTGTTCATGAAGGATTAACAGAATTAATTGAAGTAGAAACAATGCATGAACGTAAAGCAAAAATGGGAGAGCTAGCGGATGCATTTATCGCACTGCCAGGCGGCTATGGAACATTTGAAGAATTGTTTGAAGTAGTATGCTGGTCACAAATTGGGATTCATGATAAACCAGTTGGCTTATTAAATATTAAAGATTTTTACGGACCGATTCTGCAAATGGTTGATCGTGCAGCAGAAGAGGGATTTATGAATCCATCTAATAAAGAGTTAATTGTTTCAGCAACGAATGCCGATGATTTGATTCAGAAAATGCAAAATTATAAACGACCTGTTATGGGGAATAAGTGGAAGCAGTTATCATAATAAAAAAAGGCATTCCGTTCATTTAGGAATGCCTTTAGATTTGTCTTTCTTAGTTTTCTTATATAAATACCAGCCACCCCAACCACCAGCGATTGCAATACAGATGAGGAAAGGATAGCTTTTTGTGTCCACGGTCAGATTGAAAATATTTGCTATACCTAAAGCAATTCCAACAGTTAATAAGGCGAAAAATGCTCGAATCAAATAGTCTTTCAACTGAACCACTCCCGTCATTTGATGGTGATACTAGAATGTTCTATATACCTAAATGATAAATAAAAGAGTAACTTGAAAAAACTGTTTTTTTCTATATTTTAACATAAAATCACATGTAATATATAGATATAATAATAAAACCCTCTCAAGTTAAATTGAGAGGGTTTTATGGAGTGGCTAGAACAGTCGGTCGTTTCACTCCTTCATCTGAGGCGAAAAGCGCCTCTGAATCAGGAGTTCCAACGCCCTCCTATTCTGAGCGAGCCGCTTGCGCTTTTAATAGTATCCAGCTCCAGCGGCTAGAACAGTCGGTCGTTTCACTCCTTCATCTGAGGCAAAAAGCGCCTCTGAATCAGGAGTTCCAACGCCCTCCTATTCTGAGCGAGCCGCTTGCGCTTTTAATATATTATTGATTCAAGAACGCACGTAGCATCCAAGCGTGTTTTTCTAATTCGGTGTAGATACCTAGTAGTAAGTCAGATGTTGTTTCATCGTCAGCGTCTTGTGCGATTGCCATCCCTTTTTTCAGTTCGCCTAACATCATTTCGTAGTCTTTCATAATTGCTTCGACCATCCCTTCGGCAGTCTCTCCATAAGCCGCTTCTTGAACAGAAGATAGTTCTAAGTATTCTTTCATTGTTGCTACTGGTTTACCGCTAATTGCTAAAATACGTTCTGCAATTTCATCGATGTGTCCAGCTGCTTCTGTATAAAATTGTTCGAATTTCTCATGTAGTGTAAAGAATTGAGGTCCTTTTACATACCAATGGAAGTTGTGCAGTTTTATAAATAATACGTTCCAGTCTGCTACTTGTTTGTTTAATACTTCGATTACTTGTGTGTTCATATAATCAATCTCCCTTTGAATTATTATATTATATCGTTTACTAATTTATAATTATTATAATCTAGTAATTGATATAAATCAACCTTTTTCCAAACATTATTTTTGAACATTTTTTGAACTAGGTGTAATGTGATATTGCAATATGTGTTTATTTTTTATCGTATTGTGGCATATGTATAGGAAAAGGGATTTTAGAAAGGAGAATGGAGGTCAATGGAACTCCAGTTTCAAAACGTATATCAGCAAGCTGGGAATTGGTATGTGCTGGATTCAGAGTTTCCGTGGGATATTCAGCAGGTGCAGCATGATGTATTTTCATTAATTGAGAAGCGCGAAATTCCAGTTATTTTTTGCGATACGTGTGATACAAATGGTGTGCTTGTAAAATTAGGAGAAGAGGAAGAAGAATTTTTATTTCCATTAAATGGATTTTATCATAAAGAAAGACAAATGATTTTTGTTTGTATGTGGGAACAATATGAACAAGTGCTCAAAACTTTGCTACATGAATTTCGGCATTCTATGCAGCATGAAAACAATGTATTGTATATGGAAAAAGAAGTATATGAGGCACGTTGGATTGAAAGGGACGCTAGGGCATTTGCTGAAAGTAAAATGAATGAATATATGCGAAGGAATATAAACTAAGGTATAGTGGTGTCAACAACTATATTTTTATTCTTTACTTACTAAAATAAAGTTGTTGACAATTATAAAGTTTAGTTCTAAACTATATGTATCAAGCAAGCGAGGTGATGGAATGAAAGCAGAAGAAAGACTCGGATTGTTAGTATGGTTTCGTTTATCACGCTTTTATAACAAGAGCATTCGTGAGACAAATCAACATTTGAAAGAGTGGGGGTTATCTGCTGCACAGTTTGATGTGCTAGCTCAAATCGGAGGACAAGATCGATTAACGCAGCAGGAGCTTGGGAAAAAGCTATTTGTTACAAAAGGAAATATCACACAGCTTTTAAATAAGATGGAGCAGCTAGATTGGATTAAGCGAGAACAAGAAGGTACTACGAAGTATCTTTCGTTAACAGAAGAGGGAAAAGCTTTATATGAAGAAACTGTTCCGCCGCAAGAATCGTTTCAAGCAGAACAATTTAATAAATTAAATCATAATGAACAAAAACACTTACTAGAATTATTGCGAAAGCTACAATAAAAAAATTCAATAAATATCTCGAATTCGAGATAATATGAGGTGAAGGATATGTTTAAAAAAATTGATCATAAAAATATGGGAAGAGCAAATCATGGCTGGTTAAATACGCATTTTCATTTTTCATTCGCAGATTACTATAACCCAGACAATATGCACTTCGGAGCACTTCGCGTTATTAATGATGATTTAGTAGCGGCACAAACAGGATTTGATATGCATCCGCATCGTGATATGGAGATTATTTCTTATGTTGTAGATGGAGCATTAACACACCAAGATAGCATGGGGAACCGCGGGACGATTGAACGTGGGCATGTTCAATATATGAGCGCTGGTACAGGTGTCTTTCATAGCGAACATAATTTAGGAAATGAGACATTACGTCTATTACAAATTTGGATTTTACCAGATCGTGCTGGTCACACACCAAACTATGGTGAGTTTAAATTTGATTGGAACAAGCGTGAAAATACATGGTTCCATATGGTGTCTCCAGTTGATGGCGGTGCACCAATTGCAATTCATCAAGATGCAAATTTATACTCTCTATCGTTAGAAGCAGGAAAAGAAATTAGTTTCCCTGTTAGCGAAGGGCGTCAAGTGTACCTTGTACAAATTGAGGGAAGCGGCGTAGTAAATGGTGAGACGCTTGTAATGCGTGATGCAGCGGAAGCAGTTGAAGAAGATATTCGTGTCCAAGCAACAGAACAATCGCATTATTTAGCGATTGAGATGAAAAAGCAATAAGAGACACTATGAATAAAAAAGAAATAGCGCAGTGAAAATAATGCGATATTTCTTTTTGTGCTTTTCTTAATTCCTCATACGAAACATCTTGAATAATTTTAAGATTAGAATGAAAAATAGATTTGCTAATGCCGTACCTATAAAGAAAATAGAGAGAACAAATTCATTTAGCCCGTTATTGAATAAAAACTGAGCATAGCAGAGGAAGCCTAATATTGCTGAAACGATAGCAGGTAGAAAATATACGATTGTTTTTTGCTGTAGTTTTATGAAAAGGAGGAAAGTCGCTAATAATGTTATCGGATAGAAGGAATACATAATAATTTGCGGTAATATTATATCACCACCTTTCAAAGATAAAGTATGATTCTAGTTAAGAAGGCTATGCAATTTTATCTTTATTTTTTATATGTAGATATTTTTAAGTGTAATATAATGGGGATGTTTTGTAAATTTAAAATAGGGATTTTTGGATGAAATTGTAAAAAGTTTCTCAATATTTTTTTGGTAGGATATATTTTCCTTTTCTCGAAATGTATAAGAGTGTCAAAAAATTTTTGGGGAATGGGGAGTGTTAGATTGAAAAAGCAAGTCGTTTCATCAGCATTAGCTTTATCCGTTATTGTTGGAGGTTTTGGAGCATTTGGAGCAACAAAAACACAAGCGGAAGAACAGCAAATTCAATATCACCAAGAATTTAAAACACCAGCTTACATAGGTGAGGAATGGAAAGCGCCAGAAGGATTAGATAAAAAAGAAACAGTATTTCAGTATTTAGAAAGTAAGAAAGACATGTTTAAATTAGCAGGAAATATTGATAAACATTTTAACATTGTTGGGGAAGAAAAAGATGCTGAATCAGGTACAACACATGTGAAGTTGGTAGAGAAGCATAATAATATTCCTGTGTATGGATCAGATCAAACAGTTACACTTGATAAAGACAATAATGTAAAGGCGTTCTTCGGGCAAGTTATCCCGAATTTAGAAGATAAAAATATCCCAGCTACAGCAAGCATTACTGATGAGCAAGCGGTAAATGTTGCAAAAGCTGATATTGAGAAAGAAATCGGTAAGGTAGATAAATATGATGGTGTGAAAAAGGATTTATATGTGTATGAAAAGGATGGACAATATTATCTTTCATACCTTGTAAAAGCATCTGTTTCAAAACCAGCTCCAGGTTACTGGCATTACTTTGTTGATGCAACGAATGGAAATGTAATTGAGAAATATAATGCAATCGATCATATTACTGGTTTTGGATACGGTGTATTAGGAAACAAACAATCATTTGAAATTGCTCAAGATGAAAAAACGGGAGCATTTAACTTGTTTGATGGCAAACGTGGAAATGGTGTTCATACGTTTGATGCACAAAATATGGATGAGAACTGGTTTAATCTCTTCTCACAATGGCTTGGATATACAGGTGAAGAAGTAGAAAGTAAATCAAAATTCTTTGAAGATAAAGCGGCTGTTGACGCACATGTAAATGCAGGAAAAGTATATGACTATTATAAAAAGGTATTTACTCGAAATTCTTTTGATAATCAAGGTGCGAAGTTAATTTCTACTGTTCACGTAGGCGAGAATTGGAATAACGCTGCGTGGAACGGTGTGCAAATGATGTATGGTGATGGAGATGGAAAAACATTTATTCCATTGTCTGCAGGCTTAGATGTTATTGCCCATGAGTTAACACATGCTGTAACAGAGCACACAGCAAATTTAGTGTATAAAGATGAGTCTGGTGCATTAAACGAATCGTTATCGGATATTTTCGGTGCGATGGTAGACCGTGATGATTGGGAGCTTGGAGAAGATATTTATACACCGGGTAAACCAGGAGATGCGCTGCGTTCCTTAAGTAACCCTGCTTCTATTAAAAATCCATTAAAACCAACTGAAGGTTATCCGGATCATTATGACAAACGTTATAAAGGAACAGCTGATAATGGCGGTGTTCATATTAACAGTAGTATCAATAATAAAGCAGCATATTTAGTGTCTGAAGGTGGCACTCATTACGGTGTGAAAGTAAATGGTGTTGGACGCGAAGCTACAGAAAAAATTTACTACCGTGCTCTTTCCAAATATTTAACTGCAAACTCTAACTTTAAAATGATGCGCCAAGCTGCACTTCAAGCTGCAGAAGATTTATATGGTAAAAACTCTAAAGAAGTACAAGCTGTAACGAAGGCTTATGATGCAGTTGGTGTAAAATAGAAAAATAGTATGTGTATCGTTCTTTAATGGATAAGCTACCTTGTTCCCCCTGTAAAAGCTACAGGGGATTTTTTTATATTGCGTTTTACGAGGGATAAAGTGAAACTTTAATCAGTGGGAGCTGTTCCTTTTTGTTTTGGATAAATTTTGAGATGGGGTCTTATTACGTTATTATGGGATAAAAACTAAGAAGGATGTTTAAATAGAAAACATCCTTCTTAGCTTGTTGTGTTTGTGTGATGTTAATCACGAATGCCTAGTGCGATTTTCGCCATACGTGACATACGCTCTTTTGACCAAGGTGGATTCCAAACCACATTGACCTCTATTTCATTTACTTCTGGTACATTTGTCGATAATACTTTTTTGACATCTGATACGATCTGTCCCGCCATAGGGCAACCGATTGAAGTCATCGTCATTGTAATAACAGCATTATTATTTTCATCTGCTGTTACGTCATATACTAATCCAAGATTGATAATATCAACGCCTAATTCAGGATCGATAACAGCCTCTAAATTGGCATATAATTTCTCTTCGAATTCTTGCGACATACACAACACTCCTAATATTAATGATATCCATTCTCATTATAAAGGAAATAAGATAAAGATGCAGTGAAATAGCTCACAGTGTTTTTTTAGAATCTTTCCTATACTGATTATAAGTATGTAGGGAGGAGCGAGATTGAAAATGAATTATGATAAAAATCCTTTTATTGTGATATGGGAAGTTACACGAGCGTGTGAATTAAAATGTTTGCATTGCCGAGCTGAAGCGCAGTATATGAGAGATCCAAGAGAATTGACTTTTCTTGAAGGGAAGAGATTAATTGATGAAATATATGAAATGAATCAGCCAATGCTAGTTTTTTCAGGCGGGGATCCGCTTATGAGAGAAGATATTTATGAGTTAGCAGATTATGCAGTGCAAAAAGGATTACGTGTTTCGATGACGCCGAGTGCAACTCCGAATGTAACGAAAGAGGCGATCCAAAAAGCAAAAGAGGTTGGACTTGCACGCTGGGCCTTTAGTGTAGATGGTGCTACAGCTGAGACACATGATCGTTTTCGCGGCGTGGCAGGGTCTTTTCAACTTACGATGGATGCGATTCAATATTTAAATGAGTTGCAGATCCCTGTACAAATTAATACAACTATTTCTAAGTATAATATTCATGAAGTAGAGGAGATGGCAGCGCTTGTTGAGAAATTAGGTGGTGTGCTATGGAGTGTATTTTTCCTTGTTCCAACTGGAAGGGGAAGTATAGATGATATGATTTCACCAGTAGAACATGAACTTGTATTTCGTAAATTATATGAAATAGGTAAAAGAGCTTCATTTGATATAAAGACAACAGCTGCTCAGCATTATCGGCGCGTTGTGATGCAGCAAAAACATAAGGAAGGAAAAAGCAAGCAAAGAATGTGTTATGAAGAGGCGCTCCAAAATGGTTTAACTGGAAAAATTGATGGTTTAGGACGAGCACCAAAAGGAGTCAATGACGGTAACGGTTTTGTTTTCATTTCACATATTGGCGATGTATATCCAAGTGGATTATTACCTATTGGAGCTGGAAATGTGAGAGAAAAACGTTTACGAGATATTTATCGGGACTCTCCAATTTTTCAAGCTTTGCGTAATCCAGATCGCTATAAAGGAAAATGCGGGAAGTGTGAATACCGCTATATATGTGGTGGTTCTCGTTCTAGAGCATATGCGATAACCGGTGATTATTTAGAGAGCGAGCCATATTGTGTATATGTACCGAAAGCTTTACGAAGAAAAATATGAAATTCCTATTGTCTTTTTAGGATACATCATGTATACTTCTAATTAGTTGATAACGATTATCAGTATCAACTAAACATTACTCTTCGTTATGTTGGTCATACCCCTTTTGACTGCGTAAGTCAGAGACAAAATGTTGAAATACCTTGTGTCCTATTCTACAGAATTATGGTAATCTCCAACCTCAACTTATATGCGTTAAGCATGCAAAAAAGGATCCTATCCGTGAAGGGATCCTTTTTTGCATGCTGTTGTCGCAATTAACGTGTAAAGCCCTGGGATACGCTCTTCAATTTCTTTTGGAGCAGAAGAAGGAAAGACCCAGCGTTGGTGTGGGCCATGCTCTTCAATGAGCTTTTCAATATGCAGGTTTGCTCCCGCAACTTCTGTAATAATTTCTCCTAACGTCCAGCGGCGAATCATCGTTTTAGGGAGTGTTTCTTGCTGCGTTTTATTAAGTAGAATGCTATAAGCAACGTTATCCTCAATTACTTCTTCAGAGAAATAATCTCCGTTTACCTTAAACTTTTGATCATCTATCGCTAATAACTTTGTATAAAGGGGATGATAGTCACGAAGTATAAAAGTACCACCGTCTTTTAGAAGCCTTGAGATTAATTTGAAAAGTGGTTTGAGATCTAAAAAGTAATGAAGTACACCGAGTTCTAGCAATACAACATCAAATGATTGAGAAGGTGTTATTTCTAGTACATCTGAAACGATATATTCAATAGATACTTCCGCAGCATCTGCTAGTTCAGTTGCATATTTGGCATTGCTTTTAGAAATATCTACAACGGTTACGTTGGCACCTAATAATGCGAATGCTACAGCTTTATTTCCTTTAGAGCCAAGTAAATTGATGATCCGTTTTCCTTGTAGGTTTTGTATGTAAGGTAAGTAGTAGGCTACTTCAAGAGTAGGATCTTGCATAAGTTTCTTTGCGTATTCTTTTGGAGTGCCATGTCGATTCGTCCATGCTTCATAGGCGGCAGCGCTCCAGCTTTTTTTATTTATTGTGCTTAATTGTTGTTGATTCAATAGAACCCCTCCTTTTTCTGAACATATAAATATTCGGAAGGGGTTTTCTATTTCCTCTTTTCTTTGAATTAAAATTTGATTTTTCTGTATATTAGTTATAAAATACGGATTATATATGAAAAGCGTTGAAAAGGAAAAGTAGAATGAAACCATTTTTTCCAGAGAGCTTCGGGAGCTGAGAAGAAGCAAGAATGTTCATTTGAACAATGGCCTTTGAGCTGCGTCCTGAACTTATCAAATGATAATAGTAGGCGGCGACGAGAGTTGGTTCTCGTTATCAAAATCACAGTATAAGAGCATGAGTATTGCTCCGTACTTGACGAGGTCGGTTATGTGAATAACTGGCGAAATAAGGTGGTACCGCGACTGTTTATACAGCCCCGCCCTTATCTTTTTAGAAGATAGGGGCGGGGCTTTTTTATATTTAAAAGGAGGAATGTAAGATGAGTATTTTTATTGGAGGAGCTTGGCCATATGCGAATGGCTCTTTACATCTTGGGCATGTTGCAGGTTTATTACCAGGAGATATTTTAGCGCGTTACTATAGAGCGAAAGGAGAGCGAGTTCTTTACGTATCAGGAAGCGATTGTAATGGAACGCCAATTGCAATTCGGGCAAAACAAGAAGGGGTTACCGCAAAAGAAATTGCAGACTATTATCATGAAGAATTTGAGCAATGTTTTAAAGGGCTTGGGTTTACGTATGATTGTTATACGCGTACAGATACAAAGCATCATCATGAGACCGTACAAAAGATTTTCTTACGTTTGTTAGAAGAAGGTTTTATTTATAAAAAGACAGTTGAGCAAGCATACTGCGAAACATGTACTCAATTTTTGCCGGATCGATATGTAGAGGGAGTTTGTCCGCATTGCCATGAACCGGCACGCGGGGACCAATGTGATGCATGCTCAGCCATTTTAGATCCGCTTGATTTATTAGAAAAGAAATGTAAGTTATGTGGGAATACGCCAGCGGTTAAGGAGACAGAGCATTTCTACTTTGCGTTGCATAAATTTCAAGAGCAGATTAAAGATGCAGTAGTGGCTGCAAAACAAAAAGGAACATGGCGTGATAATGCCATTAAATTAACGGAGCGTTACTTACAAGAAGGATTACAGGATAGGGCTGTATCACGGGATTTACCAATTGGAGTACCAATTCCAGTTAAAGGATATGAGGATAAGAAAATTTACGTGTGGATTGAAGCAGTTTCAGGTTATTATTCAGCAAGTAAACGATGGGCTGAAGAAACGGGGCAAGGTGATGTGGAGTTTTGGGATAGCGGTGCGAAGACGTATTATGTGCACGGTAAGGACAACATCCCGTTTCATTCTATTATTTGGCCAGCTGTATTGCTTGGAATCGAAGAAAAGGCAATTCCGCGTCATATCGTTTCTAACGAATATTTAACGGTTGAGAAACGAAAATTATCGACAAGTAAAAACTGGGCGGTATGGGTACCGGATATATTAGAGCGTTATGATCCAGATTCGATTCGTTATTTCTTAACGATGAATGCACCTGAAAATCGTGATAATGATTTTTCTTGGCGGGAATTTATTTATAGCCATAACAGCGAGCTTTTAGGTGCATATGGGAATTTTGTAAACCGAACATTAAAGTTTATTGAAAAATACTATGACGGTGTAGTACCGAAAGGAAATGTAAAGATAGAACTGAAAGAAAGGGTAGAAGAATTATATAACAAAGTAGGGAGTGCAATTGAACAGGCTCGTTTTAAAGTAGCATTAGAAACCATCTTTGAAACAGTGCGCTTTGCGAATAAGTATTTTGATGAACAGGCACCGTGGAAGCAAAGAGGAGAAGATCCTGCAGCTTGTGAGGAGACGATTTACACCTGCATCTATTTCATTGTGAATCTGTCGCAGTTACTTGAGCCGTTTTTACCGTTTTCTAGTGAAAGAGTGCGGAACATGTTAGCAATTACGAATACGGGCTGGATATGTGAAAGTGCATTACCAGAGCGAGTGAAGGGTGTGCAGCCATTGTTTGAAAGAATTGATGTAAAAGCAATTGAAAAAGAGGTAGAAAAGCTATACGCGGCATTAAAGTAAAAAGAGCACATCGTGTGCTCTTTTTGTTAAGCGCTTTGTTCTATATTCCGTTTCTTATCCTGGCGTGCAGTAAGAAATTGTGGTGTAAAAATACCAACTAATATGCAAACAATGCCGAGCCATTGCAATGGCGATACGACTTCATGAACAAGTGTAATGGAAGCGATGATCGCTGTTGGCAGCTCAGCAGCTCCTAAAATGGTTCCAAGTCCTGTTCCTACTTTTGGGACACCAATGGAGAAGCAAATGACCGGTACAACAACACCGAAGAATCCAAGGAAGAATGCATATTTCCATAATCCAGCTTGCAAGGCACCATCAGTTAAGAAGGTTGGAGGAAAGATGAAGCAAACGATAAGTGTAGCACTTGTTGTCATCAGAAAGCTTTTCGTATATGGTGGTACATTGGTAGCAACGCGTCCGCTTGCAAAAATATAAAAGGAAAAAGAGACAGCAGCTAATAGTCCAAAGATAATGCCTTTTGTAGAGAAGCTTTGCCCAAGCCCTTCAAACACACCACCTGCAAATAATGTGCCGGCAAATAAAATAATAATTGATAGTATCTTTTCACGGCTTGGTAATGTTTTGTTCGCGATAGCTTCAATGACTACCCCAATCCATGTAAATTGAAAGAGTAGAACAACGGCGATGGAAGCAGGTAATTCTTCTACAGAAATAGCGTAGAAAATCCCAGTCATGCTCATTGTTGCTCCAACAGCCAATAAGGAAAATGCTTGTTTTTTCGAGATTTTATGACGTGAGAAGAAAAGGACAAGCAATAAAAGTCCAATCCAGCCAAATACATATTGTCCACCTAATAGCCCATGCGCAGAAAAACCATTCATAAAGCCGAGTTTGAAAATTGTCGAAAGTACGCCATAGCTACAGGCCCCTAATAAAACTAATAATGAAAACTTAAATTTCTCCATAAAAAAATCCTCCTTTTACAAATAAAAAACGCCCGCTATCCAATGAAGGACAACGGGCGAACGAAACAGAGTGAAAACTCTACAAAATTCCGCCACTCACAATTGTGTGTGAGTTTGGTTATAAACAGAATAAGAAATTAAACACTTGATAATTATTATGATTCTAGTTTATAGCAATCTCTTTTACATTTTCAATATAAATAAGATTTTTTGAAGTTAGCTGTACGAAAATAAGAGAAAAACGTAATTTTTTTGTATATAATAGAGGAGAAATGAAAAAATTTGCAAATATATAATAGATATTAGGAGAATTTGCATGAATATGGGTTATTTTAGTATTAACCTTACAAAAATGTAATCTAAATGTAAGCTATTGTGATAGTTATTTCGACATTTTTTTTATACAATAATAGTAACAGTTTGTGCGTGGTGAATGCTGTAGATAAGAGGGAAAAGGAGAGATCGACATGGAATGGGTTCATGAACTATTTCAGCAATACGGCTATTATGTTGTACTTGTAGGGTTGCTGTTAGAATATATCGCGCTTCCATTTCCAGGGGAGCCAACGTTAGCATATGCGGGATATTTAGCACATACGGGGGAGTTACAATTACCACTTTTAATTATTTTATCCTTAATTGGTACAAGTGTTGGGATGACAATTCAGTATTTTTTAGGGAATAAACTAGGTATGCCTTTTGTGCAGAAGTATGGTAAATATGTGTTTTTAACACAAAAAAAAATTGATTTAACGAGAATGTGGTTCGATAAATATGGATATTTCCTTATTTTTATCGGGTTCTTTATTCCAGGCGTTCGTCACTTTACTGGATACTTTGCAGGAATCATTAATTTACCGTTCCGTCGTTTTGCGATTACGATCTACTCTGGCGCTCTATTCTGGGTATCTTTCTTCTTGATCGGTGGTTATTGGTTAGGTGGAAACGTACATGATATCTTTGGAGTACTTGGACAGCACATTGGGAAAATTATCTTCGGAGTGATTATAATTGCAGCAATTACGTTAGGAGTTCGTTTCCGTAAACAATTAAAGCGTGTATTTGTACAAAGTGTAAATTAATATGGAATCCATTCTATGTCGAAAATTGGAAGGGGCGGTGCTGATAGGCACTGCCTCTTTTTTAATGTTTTTTATTATGAAATTCTTGATGTCTATGTTAGTGGGCTTAATCATTGGATACATACTAGTTCACTATTTTGATATTAGGTCAACCAAAGATGATTCTTATGTCGCGATAGCTGCGTTGTTTATGTTTTGTGCAGCGGGGTTATTCTTGTTTGGAAAGAATGTGCGAACATTAGCAAAGTTACGTGATGAAGAAGAAAATATACAGGGACGTAGACTAGGGAATATGCTCATTTATTTACGTGTAAGTGAAGTTATTGTGTGGTCTTGAGCGAGTTGTGCTGCAATTATGTATTATCGATCATTTACAGCCGGAACGCCTTCATTATTTGAAATTGTAAACTTTGTTATATCTACTGTGTGTTTGATTTTTGTCATATGGAGTGGCTTTATTATGAAGAATCGATATAACAAGTTATACTCAGAACAATGCGTTATATATTCACAGTCTCTGGAAATGTGGGCGCGAAATGCAGATGAAGGACAAAAGCATATCGTTCATGAAGCAGGTTACAAGGCATATCAATTTACAAATGGTGTGCTTGCATAGCATGGATTCTGTCAATTGGTTATACAATTGTAAGTGAAGCGGATTTTTTTCTAATCGGTATAATTTCATTTGTATGTATTTTGCATATCGGAAAATACATGTATGAAATGTATAAAAAAATGATTTATTAATGTTAAAGATTACATATGGGTATTTTGGCGAACGGTCGATATATTGAAAAAAGAGGATAGAAGATTAATCTTCTATCCTCTTTTCTATTAAGAGTTACTCTCGACTCCGCGTCCAGTCTCTTCTTCTGGATCTTGTAATAGGTTAAATACATCTGCTAGGCAAAATGCGATGAACCAAGTCCAAAGACCGTGGAAGAAAGCTGAGCTTAATTGAAGTGGTAATGTATAATTTGTCATGGAGTAGGAGATACATCCCCCAACTATTCCGATCATTGTTAATAGCATTGTTTTTTGAGCATTTTCTTCTGGATTAATGAGGAAGAAAATGTATCCACCTAGTATTGAAGCGCTTACAAGTGATTCGATTCCATTAAAAGCGATATGTTCTCCAAGCTGAATGTTTGTCCAGAAGCAAATCATGCCACCAAGGATAGCAAACAGTACAGCTACTATATAGCGTATATTTTGATTCATATGTTCATCTCCTTATGTAATAAGATGATTTGGAAGTCCAAAAGGTAGGTATAGTAAATAGAAGTTAATGTTAGTAGAAGAATAACTAAGCTGATTGGTCACTTTGAACCATCTCTTATACGATGTGATAGTAATTAGTTATTACGTAAACTTGCACCTGAAATATACCCGACTTCTCGTTTCTTTTTGCTTATAAAGTAAGAGAAACTCCCAAGTCTATACATTCTTTTTTGTAAGTCTAATTGTATTATAACATATTTAGCTTAATAATAATAGAATTATCTGATTTTGTACTAAGTGTAAAAGTAAAAGCGCAAGGAATTCTAGTTCCTTGCGCTTTCTTATATACGTTTGAAACGTCCAACGATTTCAACGGTTTCTGTAATATTCATAAACGCATGATTGTCTACATGACGAATAATACGTTTCATTTCACCTAATTCGTAACGGGTTACGACGGTGTAAATCATTTTTTTCTTATGGTTGGTATAGCCGCCGACAGCGTCTACCATTGTCACGCCACGTATGCCGTGATGCAGTAGTGCACTTTTAATTTCCTCGCCTTTTTCTGTAATTGTCATGATCGTTAATTTAATGTGTTTTGTATGTACAGCATCGATTACTTTGCTGACAACAAAACGGCTAATTAATGTGTACAGTGTAATATCCCATCCGAAAATAAAGCCAGCGACAACAAGTAAGACTAAGTTGAAGCCAAAAATAATAGCACCAATCGAAATGTCTTTATATTTCGCTACAATCAATCCAACAATATCAAACCCACCCGTTGAAGATGCAAATCGGAATATAATTCCTGAGGCTGCACCACAAATAACGCCACCAAATACAGAAGAAAGTAAAATATCATCTGATACTTGATGTACTGGAATGATGTTCATGGCAAGTGATGATACGGCCACGAAATAAGCTGTTAAAAAGGTTGTCTTCTTACCTAAGTAAAAGTGACTTAAAATGAGAAGGGGGATGTTTAGTAAAAAGATAAGTGCACCGATATTATAATGCATTAAATAACCGATAATCATTCCTACCCCAGCGAACCCACCGCTAATCATATTATGCGGGATAAAAAACATATTCATTGAAATAGCATACAAAATGGAAGCTATAAAAATAACAATCAATTGTATTATAAATTCTAAATGAAATGTTCTAGCTGCTGGGAAGGATAAAAAGGCGGTGTCGGGAACGTAATCGGCGTCTCCTAATTGACCCATAGTATGTTTCATCTCCATATTCATTTTTGATTACAAGAAGAGAATAATGCTTTTTTCAAAAACTGGCAATAGTTTTATTATAATACGAAAATTTTATAAATTTCTAACAAATTAAGGCTATTCAGCTATATGCGTGAATATACTAAAGAAAGCGAATACAATGATTTTCTGTATTATTTTTGTGAGAGAATATACAAAATCCTTTTTTGAAAATAAAAGGAAATAGAGAACGTCTGGAGAATGTGCTAGAATGAACGTATTAAGGATGTGAAGCGATGGAATTTTTATTGCAAGATGCAATTTTATATATAACGTTTGTGACGACAGCACTTTGTTTGTTAGAGGTCTTTTTTCTCGCTAATGTTTCTCGCTTTGTACGCCAGCAAACATCAAGCGGTAGACAAAGAGCTTTTGCATTCGTTGATACATGTGAAGAGAATATAGGAAATACTCCGCTGTTTTCTACTTTCTATAAATATGGAATGATTCGTTCCGTTCGTAGACAAGAATCAAGTGGAGAGAGTGATGAGGTCGGTCCATATTTACCAATGTTTCGCTAACTAATTACGAAACATTGGAGGAATGAACATGTTAAAATCATACCGAGCTGTGCTCGTTAGTTTATCATTATTACTTGTTTTTGTTTTATCGGGGTGTAGCAATACGGCACCAATTGATGCAAATAGCACTGGAATTTGGGATCACTATTTTGTTTATCCCATCTCGTTTATGCTTCAATTTGTTGCGCATCATGTACCTGGCGCCAGTTTCGGGATTGCCATCATTATCATTACGCTTATTGTTCGATCAGCAATGATTCCGTTAGCTGTTTCGCAATATCGCAGTCAAATGAAAATGAAGAAGATGCAACCAGAACTTCAAAAGTTGAAACAAAAATATGGTAATGTAAGCAAAGATATTGAAAAACAAAAACAATATCAAAAAGAAATGTCAGAACTAATGAAAACAGGCGGTTGGAATCCATTAGCTGGTTGCTTACCACTTTTGATACAAATGCCAATTTTCTCGGCATTGTACTATGCGATTAGCCGAACGGAAGAGATTCGTACATCTTCGTTTTTGTGGGTAAACTTAGGACATGCAGATCCGTATCATATTTTACCGATTCTTGCAGCGCTAGCAACATTTATTCAAATGAAAATTATGCAGTCGAATGCACAGGCAGAAGAGCAAGTTCCAATGCTTAAAATGCAGCAATTTATGATGCCGGCGATGATTTTATTTATGGGATTTGCCGCACCATCAGGACTTGTCCTGTATTGGGTTACAGGTAACATATTTACAATGATGCAAATGATTGTGTTAAGAAAAGTGATGGAACGTGAAGAAGGGCAATTACAAAATGCATAGAAGAGAGCCGCTCTAATTTTGATATGATCCCCCTATAGTAGACAGAAAAAAGAAAGCTTTATATCCTGTCTATTATAAGGGGGATTTTTTTATGGGGAAAATTAAAAGAACATATGATGAAACATTTAAGAAAAAAGCGATAGATTTATATTTTAAAGAAAGCATGGGGTATACCCAAATAGGAAAAGAATTAGGCATTGATGAAAAAAACGTACGTAGATGGGTAAAACGTTTCAAAGAAGAGGGAATCAAAGGTTTAGAAGAAAAACGAGGAAAGGCTACTGGAAGAAAAAAAGGGAGACCTAGAAATTGTCCAAAGGAGCCTACAGAAAGAATCAAATACCTAGAAACAGAGAATGAAATGCTAAAAAAGCTATTGGGAATGTAAAAGGTGGGATGAAAGCTGTACCGGCATACAAAAAATATAAGGTGATACAAGAAATGTCCAAAGGTATGCGTTCAATACAACTACTATGTAAAATTGCGGAAGTATCTAGAAGCGGATACTACAAGTGGTTAAAAAGACAAAGCACCCCTTCACCGAACGAGATAGAAGATGAAAAAATAAAGAAAAAAATTATGGAATGTTATAAACAAGTAAAGGGTATCTATGGATACCGAAGAATAACTGTGTGGTTAAGGATGAAACATGGGCTCATTGTAAATCATAAGTGAGTTCAAAGACTAATGAATAGGATGAAGCTTCAAGCGATTATCAGAAAAAAACGACCTTATTTTGTATCAAAAGAAGCATATGTAGTCTCAAAGAATTATTTGAATCGAGATTTCAAAGCTGAACAACCAAATGAAAAATGGGTAACAGATATTACGTATCTTATTTTCAATGGGAAAAAGCTATATCTGTCTGCCATAAAGGACCTTTATAATAATGAAATTGTGGCTTATCATGTTAGCCATCGTCATGATATACAGTTAGTTATTGATACGTTAAACAAGGCAAAAAAACAACGAAACGTGCAAGGGATTCTTTTGCATAGTGATCAGGGCTTCCAGTATACTTCACGCCAATATAATGATTTCCTAAAAAAACATAAGATGAAAGCTAGTATGTCCAGAAAGGCGAATTGTTGGGACAATGCTTATATGGAGAATTTCTTCAGTCATTTCAAAGCGGAGTGTTTTAATCTGAGTTCATTTCGTTCAGTAGAAGAAGTTAAATTTGCCGTACATAAATATATTCATTTTTATAACTATCATCGTTTTCAGAAGAAATTAAAAAACCTGAGTCCATACGAATATCGAACTCAGGCTTCTTAACTATGCGTTTTAATTACTGTCTACTTGACAGGGGTCAGTACAATTTAGGAGCGGCTTTTTTATCGTGTTAGGAAACAGGAGCCAACAGACTCCTGTTTTTTGTTGTTATTTGCCGAAGCGCCGATAAAATTTTATTCACCATTTTATGCCAACTAACCCTTGGTTTTTTTGATGCTATTGAAGTTTGCTACCACATGTATAGTCAGAAATTCTTTTAGGAGTAGTTAAGGAAAAGTTAAGAAACCAACTTTACTATGTGTATTGTATACGAAAGTGTACATGTTTTCGAAATGTATGTGATACAAAATGAAGGAGGAGCTTTCCTATGAAGAAAAAAACAATTGGGTATTTAGTAACTGCTGGAGCTTTATCACTTGGAATTATGGGAGGGACGGTTGTTCCTGCTTTTGCAGCAGCCAACGATGCGAATTCTACACCAAAAGCGGAACAAACAACAAAAGGAAATTCGAATCAACAAGTGGATGAAGCAACGAAACAAAAAGTACAAACGATTATGGAGAACGCCAAAAAGCAATTAGCAGAACTAGGTGTAAACCTTCCTGAAAAAGGGAAGCGCGGGGAAATGTTTGCAAACCTTGACGAAGGAACCAAAGAGAAAGTAAAAGCGATTATGGAGCAGAAGAAATCTGGTACATTAACACATGAGCAAGTAAAAGAAAAACTAGCAGAACTAGGTGTAAACCTTCCTGAAAAAGGAAAGCGCGGGGAAATGTTTGCAAACCTTGACGAAGGGACCAAAGAGAAAGTAAAAGCGATTATGGAGCAGAAGAAATCTGGTACATTAACACATGAGCAAGTAAAAGAAAAACTAGCAGAACTAGGTGTAAACCTTCCTGAAAAAGGAAAGCGCGGGGAAATGTTTGCAAACCTTGACGAAGGGACCAAAGAGAAAGTGAAAGCGATTATGGAGCAGAAGAAATCTGGTACATTAACACATGAGCAAGTAAAAGAGAAACTAGTAGAACTAGGTGTAAACCTTCCTGAAAAAGGGAAGCGAGAAGAAATGTTTGCAAACCTTGATGATGCGAAAAAGGAAAAAGTGAAAGCTATCATGAAAAAGGCAAAAGAGCAATTAGCGGAGCTTAACGTTAAATTTCCAATCAAGGATTAATGGGAGCAAGCGAATAATTGATTAAAATACAGAAGATACGAAGACTTTTAATAGAACGGTCTTTCGGATGGTGAAATGAAGAAGACTGTGTATAGGATTTATTTGAGGCCAAACTTCTCCCACTGGAGAAGTTTGGCCTTTTTCATTATGCAAATGATTTCTATACCAGAAAGAATTTATTCCGCATTGGGCAGTAGGGCACCATACGAGGAAGATAGATGGGGATTATTATATTAGGATTAAAAAAGTGTTAAAATAATTATGAAATGAGCGTTTATGAAGCTTGTAGAAAATTTTAAGAAAAAAATTGTTCATATGATATATATATATAAACACTCTTGATTTTTTTGAAAAATTCAATATAATGAACAATAACTACAAAATTCGACATCAAGAAGTGATGATGAGGACACGATCAATTTTTTTACGATTCTCAGAGAGGGAGGCCTTTGGCTGTGAGCTTCCTAATACGGAAAAATAGATTACCACCTCTGAACTGCAGCAGTGAAAGAACATCTAGTAATTGCTTGCCGGCAAACACCGTTATCTAGACTTGAGAAATTGGTGAAGTGTGTTTTATTTTATCAATTAAACAAGGGTGGAACCACGAATACAACACTCGTCCCTTTTTTAGGGAGGAGTGTTTTTTTATTTCATTTTTGCATCACACTAGAATTGGAAGGGGGATACATAGCATGCATCATGATGAGAAAAACAAAATTGGTTTAACCGTAGCACTATCTATCGTTGTAGGGACTATTATTGGATCTGGTGTGTTTATGAAACCAGGGAGCGTATTGGATTACTCAGGGAGCTCTAATATGGCAATTCTCGCTTGGGTAATAGGTGGATTGTTAACATTAGCTAGCGGTTTAACGGTAGCTGAAATTGGAGCGCAAATTCCGAAAAATGGTGGCTTGTATACGTATTTAGAGGAGATTTATGGGAGCTTTTGGGGGTATTTATCTGGCTGGATGCAAACAATTGTATATGGCCCAGCTATTATTGGGACATTAGGTTTATATTTTAGTTCTTTAGTGATTAACTTTTTCTATTTAGATCAATCATGGAATTTACCGATAGCCATTGGAACAGTTGTATTCCTTGGTGTTGTAAATAGCATTGGAACGAAATATGGGGGCATTGTCCAAACCATTACGACAGTCGGAAAGATGATTCCAATTGTATTAATTGTTGTGTTAGGTTTTTGGAAAGGGAATAGTGATATCTTTAATGTAGTTGTACCAATATCGGAAAATCAAAGTATTGGGATGGCGATTTTAGCAACGCTATTTGCATATGATGGCTGGATTTTACTTGCTTCTATCGGCGGTGAAATGAAAAATCCAACTAAGTTATTACCGAAGGCGATGACAATAGGGATTTTAATTGTAACAGCTGCTTACGTATTAATTAATTTGGCATTATTAAACGTTCTACCAGCACCGAAGATTGTAGACCTTGGAGAAAATGCGACAGCTACAGCAGCAGGTATACTTCTTGGAGAACATGGCGGGAAAATCATTAGTATCGGTATCATTATTTCTATTTTTGGTTGCTTAAACGGAAAGATTTTAACATTCCCGCGTATTCCAATGTCAATGGCGGAACGGGGACAGCTTCCATTTTCTAAGTTTATTGCAAAAGCGCATGAGAAATTTAAAACACCTGCAAATGCAATTACGTTTGAAATCATATTAGGGATTATTTTAATGATTATTAGTGATCCAAATAAGCTATCTGAGGTTTCCGTATTTATCATTTATATTTTCTATGTGATGACATTTATCGGTGTCTTTATTTTACGAAAACGAAATGAAGGAAAAGATCGTGCATATAGCGTACCGTTATTCCCAATCGTACCAATTTTAGCGATTTTAGGGTCGTTATTTGTAATTGGAAGTGCGATTATTAATGATCCGCTAAGCTGTTTTTTATCGATTGGAATGGTATTTACAGGTCTTCCTGTTTATTGGTATTTAAATAAGAAAAAAGAAACTGGGGTGTAAAGAGTAATAAAGCAGGCGTATGATGCGCTTGCTTTTTTGTTTGTAAAAAATTGTTAGAGATATAATGGGGAATTTACACTTGATTGCTCCTTTTGTTTTGGTTACTATAGTTGTAGTAACCAAAAAGTGAGCGAGAGAAAGTGTGGGGAAAAACTTGAATTTTCGTGTATATATTTTAGCGATTGCGGCATTCGTAGTCGGGACGGTTGAGCTAATTATTGGAGGGACGCTTGATTTAGTAGCGGATGATTTAGGCGTATCAATTAGTGCAGCAGGTCAATTGATTACAATCTTCTCGGTTGTATTTGCTCTATCGGGGCCTATTTTATTGGCGGTGACAGGGAAAATTGAGCGTAAAACATTATATATTGGGGCATTATCTATTTTCTTAATTGGTAATATCATTTCAGCATTTAGTGTGAATTATGAGATGCTTATGTTCTCAAGGGTTATTTGTGCAGCAAGTGGTTCTTTAATTATTGCATTGTCGGTGACATTAGCTTCTAGTGTTGTAGAGCCTCATTTCCGTGCACGTGCAATCGGAATTATTTTTATGGGGATTAGTGGGTCGCTCGTACTTGGTGTACCATTAGGTCTGGTACTTGGGAATGCGTACGGATGGCGTGCGCCATTTGTATTAATTTCGGTATTAACGGTTATCGCAATTGCTAGTATTTCTTTATTCTTAACAAAAGTTCCACCAGTAGCTGTATTGTCTGTAAAAGAACAGATTGCAACTTTGAAAAATAAAAAGATTGTGAGCGCGCAGTTAACATCATTCTTATTTTTAACAGGACATCTAACACTATATGCATATCTAACACCATTTTTAAAAGATGTAATGCATGTGGAAGCGAACTGGATTAGTTTATTTTACTTTATTTTCGGTATCGCAGCAGTAATCGGTGGTGGATTTGGTGGGTGGCTTGCAGATAAGTGGGGCTCTAAGAAAAGTATTATCTCCATTATTGTCGTCTTTGCATGTGCCATCTTTATTTTACCGATGATGACATTCTCATTCCCGTTATTTATCATCATGATGGGACTTTGGAGCATGTTAAGCTGGGCAATTTCACCAGCACAGCAAAACTATTTAATTGAAATTGCACCGGAATCAGCCGGTATTCAGCAAAGTTTAAATAATTCAGCACTTCATTTAGGTATTGCACTTGGCTCAACAGTAGGTGGAGCTGTTATTGAACAATCATCTGTTATATATAATGCTTGGGTAGGCGGAGGTTTTGTCATTTTAGCATTACTTTGCGCAATTTTCTCTATTACGAGAGGACAATCTACTCATGTGGCAAAGAAGGAATCTATCGTTTGATAGGTTCTTTTTTTGATTATAAATAGAGCAAGGAGTTGTTATATAAAAGGAGAATATTGTAATAAAAAGATGAAAAAGGGTGATTTGTGATAATGGTAGATAATGTAGGGATTTTTTTCTCATTAATTCCTGTACTTCTCATTGTATTCGTCTTTCGATGGATTCGGCTTATGTATCTCAATTCTGAAGAACAGTTAAAACAAAATGAAAAGATAATTAGATTGTTGGAGGAGATAAAACAGCAAAATTAAAAATAGCAAAGGAAGGACCTTTGCTATTTTTAATATCTCAACTTCATTAAAATACTTCGTATTTCCTCATCATTCATAAAGAGATCGTGATGTTTCTGTGTGATTTTTGCGAGTGCTACATCATGATAAAAGAACTCTGTAAAGAATTTTACGAACGGCTGAGACATCGTTTTCATCGCTTGCCAAGATTCTTGCTCTACCCCAGCAAATAAAATTTCTCGATCATCCACAATTAGAAGTAAGTAACGTTCTAGTGCGTTAGGTTCTTCTGTTGGAATAAGAAAATGAACGTTTTTTAGTTCTGTTTCCACATTACCAACTACGAGTGCTTCGATATTAAGGCCTTGCTTTGCCTTTTCTTCAAGCAAAGGAAGGTACTCTAAAAATGTATCGTTCCAAGCGGAAATACGGATAGATTGTTTCGCTTCTTCTACTAACTGCTTACTTTGTACTTGAATAGAAGATTGCATTTTTAAGCTCCAAACACGGTCATCTGTGAAGGATCTTTTTGAAATATTTGTTTGGAGTTCTTTAATATTTGATTGAAACTCTGTCGTTAATTTTTGAATGGCAAGGTCCAGTGGCAGGGCGGTATATAGCTTTTTCTTTTCTGAGACGGAATCCATGACCATTCCTTTATCGATGAGGCGCGCTAATACCTCATATATTTTTGCTTTTGGAACACCTGAATGCTTTACAATTGTTGTTGCATCTAGTGGTTCAACGCTTGAGACTACGACTTCATATGCCTGGCTTTCATATTGTGAGAAACCGAATTTTTGTAACATAATGCCTCCCGAACAAGATAGATTCTATAGTTAAGAATAAAGAAGTATATGTATTTACACAAGTGCTTCATTTTTTAACTGGGCGAAAAGAAAGAATAGAGTCAGTCTGGACCCTATTCTTTCTTGGGTGTTTAATTATGAATAGCTTTGAACATGAGTGAGCCATTGTTTTCAGTAACAGTTAATGTACCGTTAATTGCTCGAGTTGAGAATTGCTTTGTTTGAAAATAGTTTTTCGAACCGAGTTGTTCTAGAATAGTGTTCATGTCTTGTTCACTTAGAGCTGGGTCAATAGAACGAATAACAGTCTTTATTGTGGAATAAAAGGCGTCAATTTGTTCTTTAGATGTACCGGATCCAGCGATAGCAACAGCAGCGATACCGCCAGTTGCTTTATAAATGGAAACGCCTAATCCAAATTTAGTATTAAAGATTCCGTTATATGTTGCGATTTGTGTTGTTTCAGTATAGAGTTTAATATTGCTTACGATAATGCCATTTGAATTTCCAACTGAGTTAATTGAATTTACCAGTTTTTGCATAACTTGAGCCGTATCTACTGAAGCGGGTGGCGGAGTTGGATTAGGTGGCGGAGTTGGATTAGGTGGTGGAGTTGGATTAGGTGGTGGAATCGGAGTTGGTGTTGGAGCTGGTGCTGGATCGGGTTTCGGCTTTGGATCAGGTTTTTCTACTGGTTTTGGATCCTTCTGCAATAAGTCACAAGCTGTTGTTCCAAATAAGAGGGGAATGGCTAATAAAATGAGAAGTAACTTTTTCAATTGTCCACTTCCTTTCAAAAGGATAAGTTGATTATGGTGGTTCTTAAAAGGATAACACCAATATATGCGTAGCCAGTGAAGAAGGATTCCAGAGGATAAGCATATTATGAAAAATAAATTAAAAGTATAGTTATGGTTAGTAAAGTAGGGGAGAGTTTTGTACAATAGAAATAAAACAAACATAGGAGGGAACTACCATGGCAATTGTTGATGTATCGATTATTCCAGTTGGGACAGGGAATCCAAGCGTAAGTGAATATGTAGCAGAAGTACAAAAAGTGCTAGAGAAAAATGCAGATCGCGTGAAGTATCAATTAACACCGATGAATACAGTAATTGAAGGAGATCTTCCTGTATTACTTGAAGTAATTCAACAAATGCATGAGGTACCATATACAAAAGGTGCGAAGCGTGTAGCGACAACAATTCGTATTGATGATCGTCGCGATAAAGAAAGCACAATGGAGAAAAAATTAAACTCTGTTCGATCAAAATTATAGGGAAAAGCAGCGATTTTCGCTGCTTTTTTATGTGGATAAATTAGGGAATGTGTGTGCAATCATGATACACTTTTTGAAGGTACGAGAAGGAGGAAGCAAAGATGAGTGACAAATTTAATGAGCAGTTTGATGGCTTGCTTGAAAAGTATACAGAATTATTGCTAGGGGAAAGCAGTGAAGAGAGAAAAGAGCAGGTACAAAAGTGGGCACTGTACTCTTATATCGCGAAAACGATGCCAGCTTTAGTAAAGCATTGGAATGAGACGTATCCGGACGCGAAGGAAGAGATGGTACAATTAATTGCTGATATTAAGAAGTTAAATGAAGAACACCGTAACCATAAATAATAAAAAAACCACTTATAGAGTGGTTTTTTTATTATTTTCGACAGGATATGACATTGTAGAATTTATATGTTTGATATTGTTTATTTAAATTTACATATAAGGGGAGAAATTAAAGTGGATGCTGAAAAGAATTTGAAAAAAGAATACTCTGTTGGAGAACTTGCTATTAAGAAATAAAGGAGATAATTAGTATGAATAAGAAAGTCAAAAATTTAAAATATATTATGGTTATATTAGCTTGTATTGCAATCTTTGGTACAGTTTTACCCAATGTATTAGATCCGAACGAAACATTAGCAGGTAAAATTTCAATTGCAGCTTTTGGTATAATAGGCACCTGTCTACTACTATCTATCATTTATTTTATTGTAAAAAAAGCTATTTTAAGAGGGGGAAAATAAGACGGAATAAAATTTAGAGCTAGAATTACTTCTAATAGGTTCTGTTGTAATGTTTAAAGATTGGGAACATCCATTAATGGCTTATGAAAAAATCCCACACAATATGTAGAGACAGGAGCAAATATTTTTGCATGTTTCGCATTTAAAAGAAGAAATGGTGAATTTTCTTTTATCGCGACAAAATACCTATCTATAAAGAAATCACTTTATGTTGTCGGAGCTATCTCTAAACGCCAATCATTGCATCGCTCCAAGGTTCAAGCCGAACTTGCTGTGCATTCATATTTTCTGTCATTTTTCACACTCCAATTAGTATTTTCCATCCCGACAAAATTGTATATGCAACGTAGAATAGTACCTTTAAATGAAAACGGGATCCTATGTTTTTACACTTTCTATGCTTATTTCAACAGAAATTTTCTCCCACCTTCTACACTTGATTTTTATAGGAGTGAATTAAGTGCACTTAGGGTTTTATATTTGTATTCATCTTCAGTCATATTAGTATCTTTGTATAATTTATAGGGAGAAGTAAGATGTGTGACGAGTAGTGTCGAATTTTTATTTTAAATTCGTTTTCTCACCTGTTTTCCTAGTTTTTTTCTAAATGTCGAAAAATTTTTTTTGATATTTGAAAGCGACATTATAGGCTTTTAAACATTTTTATAGTATTTTATAAATTATCTAAATAATTATTTGTATCAAATAATTTTAAACAATGATATAATTTTGAAGAGGGGCAAAAAACAGACAAAGTACAGTCATAGGGGTGAATTACATGGAACAATTAATGCGAAATTCGTTTCTTTTCTTGTCAAAAAATAAAGTGCTAACAAAACTGGCTAAGAAATACGGTTTACGCTTTGGTGCAGGGCGCTTTGTCGCGGGGGAGACAATTGATTTAGCTGCTGCAGCTATTAAACAATTAAATCAGCAAGGACTTTGTGTGACAATCGATTATTTAGGTGAGTTCGTTGATAATGAAGCAGAAGCCAATGAAATGGCAAGCCAATCGATTGAAGCAATTCGCGCAATTGGACGCGAAAAACTTGATTCACAGCTTTCTTTAAAAATGACTTCTATGGGGTTAGACATCTCAGATGAAATCGTAATGAATAATATGCGCCGCATTTTAGAGGCTGCAAAAGAAAACGGTGTGTTTGTTACGATTGATATGGAAGATTATACGCGATGCGGAAAAACAATTGAGATCTTTAAGCAATTAAAATCTGAATACGATAATATCGGTACTGTTATTCAAGCTTACCTGTATCGTACAGAAAAAGATATTGAGGATCTAAATGCATATAGTCCGAATTTGCGTCTTGTAAAAGGTGCTTATAAAGAACCAGAAGAAGTTGCGTTCCCGGACAAGAAAGATGTAGATGACAATTATAAAAAAATTATTAAAATGCACTTATTAAATGGAAATTATACTGCTATTGCTTCACATGATGAGGCAATTATTGAATATACGAAGAAACTTGCCGAAGAACATAATATTTCACGTGATCAATTTGAATTCCAAATGCTATACGGCATTCGTACAGAGCGTCAGCTTGAGCTTGTAAAAGAAGGCTATAAAATGCGTGTTTACGTACCGTATGGAAACGACTGGTACGGCTATTTCATGCGTCGCCTAGCGGAACGTCCAGCAAACGTTGCGTTCGTTTTAAAAGGAATGATTAAAAAATAACCAAGGAGAAAAATACTCCTTGGTTATTTTAATTGCTGAAATGCATAATGTGACATCTTTTTTGCATCAGGATACAGCTGAGTACGACTAGAATAAAATACAACGTTAATAACACGCTTGCCGTTCTTTTCATCGACTGTGACGGCCGTGTATTTCCCTAAAGCAGATAAACCGCTTTTACTTCCAATTGCATATGGATCATCGTAAAGTTCCTCGCGGCCATGGTTTGCAATTTTGGGGGCGCGCTGTGAAGTATGTAATGTTGTTTGTGTTGTGTTCATATAATCTAGCACAATCGGATACTTTAATGCTTCTTTCGTAATGATGGCGATGTCATAAGGTGATACCTTATTACCTATTGCATCAGCTCCGCTCGCGTTTTTAAAAGTTGCATGTTTTGTTCCGAGTTCTTTTGCCCTCGCATTCATCATTTTTATAAACGCTTCTTTTGACCCCGCAATATGTTCTGCAATGGATTCAGAGATCGGATCGGCACTGATGATCAGCATGAGTTTTAATGCTTCATCTCTTTTTAATTTTTCACCAGCGCGAAGTTTAATTTTTTTACTTTGACTTTCCGTTTTTATCGCGTTTTCTGTGACTGTAATTTCTTCATCTTTTTTCACATTCTCTAGTAAAAGAAGAGTCGTCATCATTTTTGCTACGCTAGCTGGATAAGAACGTTCTTGTTCCCGTTTTCCATATAGAATTTCACCAGTATCAGCATCGATTGTAACGGCGTATTTTCCTGTGATGGCAGGCTGATTAGCTCTTACGTCTTTTTGCCTTTTTGCATAAGAGCAGAAGATCATACTTGTAAAAAGTGTAGCAATCATCACAATCATGACTATTGTTCGTTTCATTATTTAGTCCCTCTTTTGCTTATGTATACAAATAAATTGGGCAGAAAAGCAGCCCAATACTCATTATGCCACGTTCTCTGCCCAAAAATATAGCGGAAGTTCAAAAAATCCGGTAAAGATAGCTGTCGCATTTCTTCGTTACGTCGCCAGTCCGGTACTCATGTAATTCCACCTACACTCCGTATCCTCCCGGCTTCCGCGCCTCGAACTGCTCGGCTCTCTTTATCCTCCTTTTTGAACAAGCACATATAGCGTTATTTTTCACCCATGTTATGCTTTTTGTATTGTTGATTGTTACCTTGGCGGCCTTTTTCAATACCGCGATCAACTGGACCTGCATTTCCTGTTACACTTGCTGCACTAACGCCTGCTTTTGATGGATCTTTCTTAAGTCTTGCCATATATATCCCTCCGTTTTCGTCAAATTCTAAAAAAGGAAAAAGCGTATTCTATTAAGAAATACACAGTTATAGAGTTCCCTAATAAAAGAAAATAATTTATTTCAGAAAATTTTATCAATAAATATATTGCGAAAATTTAAACTATATCATATATTTATTAGTAGAGGCTCACTCATTGATTGCGACGTATGTCGAAAAATTGAATGAGCATTCATTCAAGAATAGGGGGAGAAATGAATGTTCCAAATTAAAAAGGCTGCTGTTCTCGGTTCTGGCGTAATGGGCTCAGGGATTGCTGCACATTTAGCCAATATCGGTATACCAACATTACTGCTTGATATTGTGCCACAGGCGCTTACAAAAGAAGAGGAAGCGAAGGGGCTTACATTAGAACATAAAAGTGTGAGAAATCGTTTTAGTAACGGGGCACTGCAAAAATTAGTAAAGCAAAAGCCAGCTCCTCTTACGGTGAAAGATAATCTAGCGTTGATTGAAGCAGGGAATTTAGAAGATGACCTTGAGCGTCTGGCTGATGTAGATTGGATTATTGAGGTTGTTGTTGAAAACTTAGATATTAAAAAGAAACTATTTGAAAAAGTCGATGCTGTTCGTAAACCTGGCTCGATTGTGAGCTCAAATACATCAGGTATTTCCGTTGAAAAAATGGCAGAAGGTCGTTCAGATGACTTCCAAAAGCATTTCTTAGGAACACACTTTTTTAACCCACCACGTTATTTAAAACTTCTAGAGATTATACCGACAAAAGAAACAGATCCACAAGTGTTAAATTTCATGAAATTATTTGGCGAAGACGTTCTTGGAAAAGGCGTTGTTATCGCAAAAGATACACCAAACTTTATTGGGAACCGCATTGGTACGTACGGCTTGCTTGTAACATTGCAAGAAATGATTAAGCGCGGCTATAGCGTTGGGGAAGTTGATTCTGTAACAGGCCCATTAATTGGTCGTCCGAAGAGCGCAACGTTCCGCACGTTAGATGTTGTTGGTCTAGATACATTCGTTCATGTTGCGAACAATGTATATGAAAATGTACAAGAGGAAGAACGTGACGTATTTAAAGTACCAGCTTTCATGCATGACATGCTAGATAAAAAATGGCTTGGAAGTAAAACCGGTCAAGGTTTCTTCTTAAAACAAGGAAAAGAAATTTTAGAGTTAGATCCTGAAACAATGGAGTATGGAGCTCGTAAAAAATTAAAAGCTGCTTCCGTAGAGTTAAGCAAACAAGAAAAAGGATTAGCGAATAAATTGAAAGCGCTTGTATATGTGAAGGATCGTGCAGGAGAACTTTTATGGAATATCATCACGCCAACCCTTCTATATTCTGCAAAGCTTCATAAAGAAATCGCAGATGACATTGTTGCAATTGACCAAGCGATGAAATGGGGATTTGGCTGGGAGCAAGGACCATTTGAGATTTGGGATGCAATTGGCGTAGAAAAATCTGTTCAAAAGATAGAAGAAAACGGCGGGGTTGTTCCAGCATGGGTAAAAGACATGTTAGAGAAAGGATTTAATACTTTCTATAAACATGATAACGGTGAAAGCTATTACTACGATAACGGCGAATACAAATTGATTGAACGCAATAAAAAAGCAATTTCTCTTAAACAATTAAAAGAGAAAAATGGTGTATTAAAGAAAAATAGCGGAGCGAGCTTAATCGATTTAGGTGATGGCATCCTTTGTTTAGAATTCCATTCGAAGAGCAATGCAATCGGTATGGATATTACGCAAATGATTAATTACGCTGTTGATGAAGTTGAGAAGAACTATAAAGGTCTTGTTATTGGGAACCAATCGAAGAACTTCTGCGTTGGGGCGAACTTAGCAATGATCTTAATGGAAGCACAAGATGACAACTACTTTGAAATTGAGTGGGTTGTGAAGAGCTTCCAAGATGCAATGATGAAAATTAAGTATTGTTCGAAACCGGTCGTTGCAGCGCCATATGGCATGACGCTTGGCGGCGGTACAGAAGTTTGTTTACCAGCAGCTAGTATTCAAGCTTCTAGTGAAACGTACATGGGATTAGTAGAAGTTGGCGTTGGGTTAATCCCTGGCGGTGGCGGTAATAAAGAACTATACATTAAACATTTAAATAAAATGGCAAACGGTGTAGAGTTTGACCTACAAAAAGTTGCGAATAAAGTGTTTGAATCAGTTGCAATGGCAAAAGTATCTACATCAGCACAAGAAGCAGTTTCTCGTAACTTCTTAGGCGATAAAGATGGTATTAGTGTGAATGGTGATCACTTACTATATGATGCAAAACAAAAAGCTCTTGCTTTATATGAAGCGGGTTATAAAGCACCGATTCGTAAAAAGATACCGGTTGTTGGTGAGACAGGATATGCAACGCTTTTACTTGGAGCAGAAGCAATGCACTTATCTGGTTATATTTCCGAGTATGATCTGCACATTGCGAAAAAGCTCGCATATGTCATTGCTGGCGGAAAAGTACCGTACGGAACAGAAGTTGATGAGCAGTATTTATTAGATGTAGAACGTGAAGCATTTATTAGCTTAGTAAGTGAGATGAAGTCACAAGCAAGAATGCAGCACATGCTTGTAAAAGGAAAGCCATTACGTAACTAATAACGAGGGGAGATATCGTTCATGAGAGAAGCTGTCATTGTTGCGGGAGCAAGAACGCCAATTGGAAAGGCAAAGAGAGGTTCATTAAAAACAGTTCGACCTGATGATTTAGGAGCATTAGTAGTAAAAGAAACGTTAAAGCGTGCGAATAACTATGAGGGACCAATTGATGATTTAATTTTTGGTTGTGCGATGCCAGAAGCTGAACAAGGTTTAAACATGGCGCGTAATATCGGCGGATTAGCAGGACTTTCTTATGATGTCCCAGCTATTACAATTAACCGTTACTGTTCTTCAGGCCTGCAAAGTATCGCTTACGGTGCAGAGCGCATTATGCTTGGTCACTCTGAAGCTGTATTATCTGGTGGAGCTGAATCAATGAGTTTAGTTCCAATGATGGGGCACGTCGTTCGTCCAAATAGTCGCTTAGTAGAAGCGGCTCCAGAATATTATATGGGCATGGGCCATACAGCAGAGCAAGTTGCTGTGAAATATGGCATTTCTCGTGAAGAACAAGATGCATTTGCGGTAAGAAGCCATCAGCGTGCAGCGAAAGCATTAGCTGAAGGGAAATTTGCTGACGAAACAGTATCTGTTGATGTAACGCTTCGTACGATTGCAAGTAATAACAAAATGCAAGAAGAAACAATGATCTTCGCACAAGATGAAGGTGTAAGAGCAGATACAACTTTAGATATCTTAGGGAAATTACGTCCAGCATTTAACGTTCGCGGTTCTGTAACTGCGGGTAACTCTTCACAAATGAGTGATGGAGCAGCATCTGTCCTTCTTATGGATCGTGAAAAAGCAGTGAGCGATGGTATGAAGCCGCTTGCGAAATTCCGTTCATTTGCAGTAGCTGGTGTACCGCCAGAAGTAATGGGAATCGGACCAATTGCAGCGATTCCAAAAGCGTTAAAATTAGCAGGATTGGAGTTATCTGATATCGGCTTATTCGAGCTAAATGAAGCATTCGCATCTCAATCGATTCAAGTTATTCGTGAGCTTGGCTTAGACGAAGAAAGGGTAAATGTAAACGGCGGTGCGATTGCACTTGGACATCCACTTGGTTGTACAGGAGCAAAATTAACATTATCTCTTATTCATGAAATGAAACGTCGCAACGAGCAATTCGGTATCGTAACAATGTGTATCGGTGGTGGCATGGGAGCTGCTGGGGTATTTGAGCTACTATAAAAAGTGGAAACGACCGAACGTTCTAGCTATCGGGGCTAGATAAACAAAGAGTGGAAGTAATTAAAGGGTATAAAAATAAAGGAAGAGCCAGCTTCTCCCAAAATGAGAGAAGCGGCTTATGAAAATATGAAGGAGGAAATTTTCATGGAAAAAACAGTAGGAAATGCAGTTAAAGGCGGTAGCTTTTTAGTTGATGATATTACAATTGATCAAGTGTTTACACCGGAAGATTATAGCGATGAGCATAAAATGATAGCGAAAACGACAGAGGACTTCATCATAAATGAAGTTTTGCCAGAACTTGAGTATTTAGAAAAGCATGAGTTTGATCGCTCTGTTCGCTTATTAAAAGAAGCTGGAGAACTTGGTTTATTAGGTGCTGACGTACCAGAAGAATACGGCGGAATTGGCCTTGATAAGATTAGCTCAGCGTTAATTGCAGAGAAATTCTCTCGTGCTGGTGGGTTTGCAATCACACATGGCGCTCACGTTGGTATCGGATCGTTACCAATCGTATTATTCGGTAACGAAGAGCAAAAGAAACAATATTTACCTGCTTTAGCAACTGGTGAAAAATTAGCTGCATACGCATTAACTGAGCCAGGGTCTGGATCGGATGCATTAGGAGCAAGAACAACTGCTCGCTTAAATGCAGAAGGCACACACTATGTATTAAATGGTGAGAAACAATGGATTACAAACTCTGCTTTCGCTGATGTATTCGTTGTATACGCAAAAGTTGATGGTGAGCACTTCACAGCGTTTATCGTAGAGAAAGAATACCCAGGCGTATCTACAAGCCCTGAAGAAAAGAAAATGGGTATTAAATGTTCATCTACTCGTACATTAATTTTAGAAGATGCATTAGTACCGAAAGAAAATGTACTTGGTGAAATTGGCAAAGGTCATGTTATTGCCTTTAATATTTTAAATATCGGTCGTTATAAGTTAGGTGTTGGTACAGTTGGTTCTTCTAAACGTGCGTTAGAAATTTCAGCGCAATATGCAAATCAGCGTCAACAGTTCAAACAACCAATCGCTCGCTTCCCATTAATTCAAGAAAAATTAGCGAATATGGCAGCGAAAATTTATGCAGCTGAAAGCTCTGTATACCGTACAGTTGGTTTATTCGAAAGCCATATGAGCACATTAACAGAAGAGCAAGTAAAAGACGGTAAGGCTGTAGCAGCTTCTATTGCTGAATATGCAATTGAGTGCTCGTTAAATAAAGTATTTGGTTCTGAAGTATTAGACTATGTAGTAGATGAAGGTGTGCAAATTCATGGTGGTTACGGATTTATGGCAGAATACGAGATTGAAAGAATGTACCGTGATTCTCGTATTAACCGTATTTTCGAAGGTACAAATGAAATTAACCGTTTAATCGTACCAGGTACATTCTTACGTAAAGCAATGAAAGGTGAATTACCACTTCTTCAAAAAGCGCAAAAATTACAAGAAGAGTTAATGATGATGATGCCTGAAGAAGTAGGCGATGAGCCATTAGCACTTCAAAAATATTTAGTAAATAATGCGAAGAAAATCGGCTTAATGGTAGCTGGATTAGCTGTTCAAAAATACGGTAAAGCATTAGATAAAGAACAAGAAGTTCTTGTTAACATTGCAGATATCGTAAGCAACTTATACGCAATGGAATCAGCTGTTCTTCGTACAGAAAAAGCAATCAAAGCAACTGGTCTTGAAAAGAATAAACAAAAAGTATTGTACACTGAAGTATTCTGCCAAGAAGCGTTCAACCAAATCGAAGCAGATGCGAAAGAAACAATTATCGCAGTTGAAAATGGTGATATGCTGCGCATGATGTTATCAGCGCTTCGCAAATTCACTCGTCACACGCCGCTTAACGTAATTCCGAAGAAACGTGAAATCGCTGTGAAAGTGTTAGAGGATGAGCGTTATACAGTTTAATGAGTAAGGAAAAAACAGTAGTCACGTTTGTGGCTACTGTTTTTTTAGTTTTGTTAAAGGAAGAAAAATAACAGTCTAAATTAATCTTCACTAATGACTCTGTATCGCATTTTATCCCCCATCCAAGAACTAACATCTCTCCACTTTACACTTTTCGCAGCAATCCAGCTTACTTCATATTCTGTAACCTCGTTATGCTTCCAGCCAATATCATCTGCCCAATAAAATAAATTGTTTTGTAATAGAAGAGATGCACCGAAAATGGTTGAATCATGATTTTCAGGAGGCGGAGTTAAATGAAATTGTGTAACACCTTCAAAGAGTAACTCTATTGCGGAGGGGTTCTCATACTGTCTTTGAAAAAGGATCCTTACGTTTGTATTAGATAATATCCTCATAGATAAATTCTCACCTACAAAGCTATCTGTCCACATATATAATTCTTTCAAACAACTATCGTGAAAACCTCCAAATAAACGAAGGAAGTTTTCAATTTCCTCTTTTGTTTTGAGTGTATTCCAATTCATACAGCACCTACTTTATACATATTTTAGCTCGGTTTTATTTCATTTCTATTGTACTGGAAATTCCATTACTTGGATAAATTTAACTGACAAATTTGTTCATTAGGAAGTAATTTGTGTTACAGAAAAATGTTAAAAATAAATTATAATAAAGATATAGAAAATAATGTAAAAAGTGGAGGTGGCTATGAATCAAAGGGGAAGTTTAGTAAATAATTTGATGGTACTTCGAGCGGAGAAACGTTGGTCACAAGCGGAATTAGCAAATCGCGTGGGGGTTAGTAGGCAGACGATTGCCTCCATTGAAGCAAATCGGTACAACCCGTCTCTTATTTTAGCTTTTGAAATAGCCCATGTTCTAGGTAAGGAGTTTCATGAAGTCTTTCAATATACGATAGAGGGGGAAGTGGAATGATAGTTGTAATTGGCATGATCATATCAATTGCAGGGTTAATCGGGGTGTTTTATTCTACACGTTTTGAGAGAAAAGAAGGAAAAGATGAGAGAGGGGATCAAATTACGGGGAATGCTGCAAAAGTATCGCTGTTTGTATTTTTATTTTTGTATTTAGTCATTTTTCTAATCGGTAACCTATATTCATTAACGAGTGAACAGTATAAGTTAGCAAATGCGTTGTTATTGGGTGGTGTATTGTGTTCTTATTCATTATCTATTTTAGTTTTGAGCAAAAGATATTAGATGAGAAAGAGCTGTTTTACATATTAATTTGTAAACAGCTCTTTTTGTTATGTTTGAGTAGAAAGGGTGAATGAGATGCGAATGGTATATAAAAGTACAATTTATCAATTAGCATTTTTCCAAAATCTACTTCCAATCAACTGCTATTTCGTTGAGGAAGAAAAAGAATTAACTTTAATTGATGCAGCATTGTCGTTTAGTGCAAAGAAATGGGGAGATGAAGTGATGTGGGAGGAGTTTTAATTGAAAAGGTCCCTCAATAATTTAGAGGATTCTTTGCTAAGAATGAACCTTTTATTTTTTAGTGAATCATCATCTTATACCCTCACTTTACATGTATACAATCCAAAAACAAATAAATACTAAATGGTGAATGACCAAAGAAAGGAAGGTTTTTATTATGCCAAACTTAACAGAGCTTGAGCTTGAAAATTTACGTCATCTTATTGGGGGGCATGCGACAGTTGCGAATAAACTAGATCAGTATGCGCAGCAGTGTACAGACCCTCAATTGAAACAAATGCTACAGCAAGATGCGCAAGCTGCAAGAAATACAAAACAACAACTAATGTCCTTTTTAGGCTAGGAGGGTATCGATTATGAATGAAAAAGATATGGTTAACGATTATTTATCGGAATTAAATGCTAGTTTGACTAGTTATGCGAATTACATAGCAGAGTCAAATAACGAACAGTTACATCAAACGCTGATTCACATTCGAAATCAGGATGAAATGAGACAACGTAATGTATATAAATATGCATTACAAAAAGGACATTATAAGCCAGCTGCTCCTGCAAATCCAACGGTTGTTCAGCAGCTGAAAAGTCAATTAAGCGCACAGTAATAAATAAAAAAAAGCGAGTGAATATCAGATGATAATTCACTCGCTTTTTTATTTATATATATGTCAATAAAGATGTATAAAATATTTTTCCAGTTGTAACAAATATGACGAAAAAATTGTATCGTATGTCACAAAAAAGACAAAACAATTGCTCAATGTTTCACAAAGTATCCATGGTTTCTATAGTGAGAATCTCTATAATAAAAAGTGTAAAGAACAAAAACATTACATAATGACTTAGGAGAGGTTCTTATGAATAGAAACACAAGAAAAATCGCAATTATTGGTACTGGATTAGTTGGATCAAGCTGTGCGTATTCAATTGTGAATCAAGGTATCTGTGAGGAACTAGCATTAATTGATATAAATCATGAACGTGCAGTTGGAGAAGCGATGGATTTATCGCACTGCATTAACTTTACAAATACAAGAACAAAAGTATATGCAGGTACTTATGAAGACTGCAAAGATATGGACATTGTTATTATTACAGCAGGTCCAGCTCCAAAACCAGGACAAAGTCGCTTGGATACTTTAGGAGCAAGCGCGAAGATTATGGAAAGTGTTGTAGAAGGTGTAATGGCAAGTGGATTTGATGGCATCTTCTTAATCGCATCAAATCCAGTTGATATTATTACTTATCAAGTTTGGAAATTGTCTGGTTTACCAAGAAACCGTGTGCTTGGTACAGGAACATCTTTAGACTCTTCACGCTTGAGAACAATTTTATCTGAAATGCTCGAAGTGGACCCTCGTAGTATTCACGGTTATTCATTAGGTGAGCATGGTGACTCTCAAATGGTTGCTTGGTCTCATGTTACAGTTGGCGGGAAACCAATCTTGCAAATTTTAGATGAACAAAAAGAGCGTTTCGGCGAAATTGATTTAGATGAAATTGTTGAGAAAACTGCTAAAGCTGGTTGGGAAATTTATAAACGTAAAGGAACTACTTATTACGGTATTGGGAACTCACTCGCTTATATCGCACGTTCTATCTTTAATGATGATCATTGTGTAATCGCTGTTTCAGCAATTTTAGATGGTGAGTATGGCGAATATAATATTTGCACAGGTGTACCAGCAATTATTACAAGAGATGGTGTAAAAGAAGTCGTTGAACTAAACTTAACAGAAGCTGAAGAAAGCCGATTTGCACAATCAAATGATATTTTACGTGACTACATGAAAACAATCGGTTACTAAAATAGGAGAAGGTGAAGAAGATGAAGGAATATATAATGTCTCGTGTTTTTAAAGGTTCTGCCGGAATTGCACAAGGTATTTTCGTATCCCTTGGAATTGGTTTACTTATCGAAAATATAGGAAGAATTGTTGATATTCCGATGTTAATTACAATTGGGGTTGTTGCGAAATCACTTATGGCACCAGCAATCGGAGCAGGGATTGCTTTTATGCTTGGAGCAAACGGACTTGTGATTTTCTCGGCGATGGTTGCCGGAGCGATTGGAGCAGGATCCATTTCGATTACTGAAGCTGGTCTAATCATTAAAACTGGTGAACCGATCGGTGCGTTATTAACAGCAACTTTAGCAGTTTATATTGGAAAACGATTAAGCGGAAAAACAGCCTTAGACATGATGCTCGTTCCATTTGCAGCAATACTAGGCTCTGGTATAGTAGGTATTTGGTTAGCTCAAAATATTAGTCCGGTCTTAAATATAGTTGGCGCATTTATTAAAGATAGTTCAGCTGGCAGTCCATTTATTGCCTCTATTGTACTTGCGGTTGTTTGGGGGCTATTACTTATCTCTCCAGCGTCATCAGCAGCTCTAGCAATTGCACTTAGCCTAGACGGCGTTGCGGGCGGTGCGGCACTTGCAGGGTGTGTCGCTCAATTTATTGGATTCTCTGTTATCTCAGCAAAAGAAAACAATTTAGGTGGTATTTTAGCACAAGCACTTTGTACTCCGAAAGTACAGTTGCCGAACATTACTAAAAATCCAATGATTCTCGTCCCAACTGTCGTTGCCAGCGCCATTGTGGGCCCTGTATCTGCACTGATTTTTCACTTGGAAGCAGGTAAAGAAATTGCAGGTCTTGGATTAAGTTCTCTTATTGCACCAATTAATTTGATTTCCAGCCAAGGATTCGGTGTTGTCCCAGCAATGGTCATCACTTATATCGTAATCCCAGTAGCTGTTTCTTATATCATTTACATTGCACTAAAAAAAGCAGGTCGAATTCATTCAGGCGATATGACTGTGCCACAATCTTAATCGCCAAACAACGTATTGCACCTGAAAATCTCCTTTATAATAGATAAAAGCAGACTGAAGAAGCCACAGTCTGCTTTTTTGTTACATTTTATAGGTTTGTTTTACTGGGATTGTAACAGTTTCTTTTCTGTTAACTAATAACAATTGCACACCGAAGTACAATGTGCTCGCCAATGCCATGCCAGAAACTGCATCTAAGAAGGCATGTTGTTTTGTGAATAATGTCGATAAAATAATAAGTGTCCCGAAGAACGTAAGAATGAAGTATTCCCAATTATGTTCGTCTCTTCGCTTGTAAGCCGCTAACATAATTACAAATGTTGTGAGAACGTGGATGCTAGGGAAACAGTTTACAGGTTGATCGATACTATAAATATAGCGAACTAAGTCAGAGAACACATCTGTCCCTACGACTGTAGGGCGTGGCACTGTGGATTGCCAAAAGTAATAAATCAAAAAGCAGGTTAGTTTGCCTAATATAACGCTGCTTAATGTTATATAATACTGTTTTCGATCTTTAAAGCAGTAGTAAATAAGTGCTCCGTATAAGTATGGAAACCAAAGTAAATATGGAATGATAAATGCTTTTGCAAATGGGATCCAATCATCAACCACAGTTGTCACATCAACGGCATGAACGCCGGATTTATTTAGTATATCGTAAAGGGGACTTACGAGTACGAGTAGAAGTATATAACTTAACGGAAGAAAAGATGAAAGTTTATATTTTTTCATGAATATCTCCTAGTGTTTAGTAATGTAAGTAAATCCAATTGATTATAATATAGAAAATCAAAATGGGCTATCGATTTTACTTACATTTTTTTGAATTTGCCTTACATTTTTGTCACTTGACTTTTGGGATGGGGGAGTAGGAATGAAGCGTTTGCTGAATTTTTGTTTTCTTATATTGTTATGTCTAGTAGGGGCCGGGTGTGCAAAAAATAAGGATATACCACCTGTTCAAGAGTATAGCGGAAGGGCATTGGCTATTGGAGTTGTGGGTGAGGTACCAAAGGATACGTTTAGAAATATAAAGTTTGAGAAAATAAAGTTAGATGAAATGAAGGAGAAATCTGAAGAAGTCGACGGATTTCTTGTTATGAAAGAACATTTTGAAGAAGCATCAAAAGAAAAATATACAGATCTATTTTTAGGGTTGAAAAAGCCAGTGTTTTTCATTGGTTTAAAGGATCGACCGTATTTGATTTTTATAGATAAAGACTTAGATTATAACAATGCATCAGTAAATAAACAAACATTGTATACACAAGGATTTGTAAATATCGGAAGTGGTGAAGGACGGTCTTGGAGTATTGGTTTATATAATAATACAGTTTCAAAGGAAAATATGCATAATATGTATATCGATGTGTTTCAAACGATTGCGGATTATTTGAGTAGGCAGTGAGAAGCTCTTGATTTAGGTGCTTCTTCTTTTTTATTTATTTAATCAAACGTTTGTTTAAGATGTATGTTCGTGTTTATCCTGCTATTCGTGGGCAGTAATACTCCCATCTCAAAATTCGGCGGAAGCAAAGAGGTCAGATGGGAGATAAACTGCCTGTAAAAGCTCAATTAGTGAGGGCTAATAATCAGTGGGATGAAGAAAACCCCCGCTGATTAAAGTTTCACTTTATGGTGTTTAATCTATTAAATAAACGTTTGTTTAAGATATATGTTCGGGTTTAACATACACGATAAATTGAGAGAAAAAAATTTTAAATATAAAAATGGCGGAAAATAAGGAAAATTTGCAGGATAAAAGAAAATTGTCACGAAATAAGTTAAAGTTTGGAGAAGAATCGTTTGAAATAATAAAACGTTTTCTATATGATAAAGATAAAGGTTAGCAAAAAGTAGGTGAATTTATGACAGTAACATTTTATTCATATCCAAAGTGTGGCACATGTCAAAAAGCGAAAAAATGGTTTGAGGCAAACGATGTAGCATATGAAATGATTCATATTGTTGAAAATCCACCGTCAAAAGAAGATTTGCGTAATTTACATGCAAAAAGTGAATTGCCATTAAAAAAATTCTTTAATACAAGTGGAATGCGTTACCGTGAGCTTGGCTTAAAAGATAAGTTAAAGGAAGCAAGTGAGGACGAAATGTTCGAGCTTTTAGCATCTGATGGCATGTTGATTAAACGTCCAATCGTAACAGATGGTACGAATGTAACACTTGGTTTTAACGAAGAGCAGTTTGAAAGTGTGTGGAAAAAGTACCAATAAGGTATTTTTACATAATTAATACATTCACTGGAGGTACAGTCATGAGCATTCCAAATCATTTACGTTACTCTGAAGAACACGAATGGGTACAAACTGAAGGCAACCAAGTTGTTATCGGTATTACTCATTTCGCACAAAGTGAGTTAGGCGATATCGTATTCGTTGAACTTCCTGAAGTAGGTGCAACACTTGAAGCTGGCGAGCCATTCGGAAGCGTAGAATCTGTTAAAACAGTTTCTGAATTATACGCACCTGTAAGCGGTAAAGTTGTAGCAGTAAACGAAGAGTTAAGTGACCAACCAGAACTTGTTAACGATTCTCCGTACGAAGGCGCATGGATGGTTAAAGTTGAACTTTCTGATGAAGGTCAATTAGAAAAGTTATTATCTGCAGAAAAATATGCAGAAATGACAAACCAAGACTAATTTAAGTCGACAAAAAGGACAGCCTGTGTGCTGTCCTTTTTGTTTGGGCTGAAGTGAACGGAAAAAATGCTTCTACGTCAAGAGTTTAAAGCCCTCTTGTTTTGAAGGGGGCGCCTCCGCTTTTCTTTGTAAAAATAAACAGGAAACAACATGAAAATATCGAATATACTATATACTAAAGTAAGGTTGTTTTATAGTATATGGTGATCGGGTGATGACATATGGTCTATGTAGAGAAAGTCATTATTGTCGAAGGAAAATCAGATAGAAGAAAGATTGAATCTATTATTCGTGAACCAGTGGAAATTGTTTGTACAAATGGTACAATTGGTTTGTCGAAAATGGATGAACTCATTGATCAGTTTTTTGATAAAGAAGTGTATGTATTAGTGGATGCTGATGCTGCTGGAGAAAAACTTAGAAAACAATTTCGAAAAGAATTCCCGCAGGCCGAGCATATTTACATTGATCGTTCGTACCGTGAAGTGGCAACCGCTCCTTCGAATCATTTAGCGAACGTATTATGGGGAGCTGACATTGACGTTTATACAGAATATTTACGGTAAGGAATGATAGAAGTGATTGACTGGACAGGTGCTGAAGCTACAGCTCTAATAGCAGACCAAGAAAAAACAGTGTTATATGTATATACACCGATGTGTGGAACATGCCAATTAGCAAAGAAGATGTTAACGGTGGTAGAAGCGACTATATCTGAATTAGAAATAGGAATGCTAGATTTAAACTATGCCCCGCATTTAGCACGAGAGTATGAGGTGGAAAGTGTACCTTGCTTACTCGTATTTGAGCGTGGAACACTTATAAAGAAAATATATGCATTTCATTCAGTTGAATATTTATATAAAGAATTACAGTAGGCGGCAAAGTTTTTGCCGCCTCGACATATTTTCTGGGAAATATGTCGACGGAGAAAAGTGGTACATTATTTGTCGAGAGAAAGTAACAGGATTGCTGTTTGAAAAATGGAATGGTATTAGTAGAATGTGAGATGAAGGATGTGACTAGAATGGGATTATATTCGTTGCTTCAATCATTTGTAACGTATGCTAATAGCCAATATCATTTAGAACCGCTTCTTCGGCAAAGGGAAAAAACGATTAATTTTCGTTTTGGAGATGAGTGTTGCTCACTTCAAATTTCAAGAGAGTATATACAGCTTTTGAAAGGGACACAGGGAACAGAACAACTGATTTGCTATCAGGAAGAAGATTTACGAAGACTAGTTACTGGAAATATTCAGTTGCAAACACTATTGCACAGCGGTCGTGTTCAATATAACGGAACGTATCGTACGATGTTATTGTTAGAATCTGTATTTCATATATGTAAGCCGATGCAAGTAGGCGCTTAATATTCTGAAGTTTTGTTTTTTAAGAATTTTTTATTGACATAGTGGGTGTATATTGATAAAATTCAAGTCATAAAATATAGACAATTTAATAATTTTTAAATCAGACGAAAATTTAATCTGATTTCTCTTATCAAGAGAGGTGGAGGGACTGAGCCCTGTGAAACCCGGCAACCGTCAACTTTTAAGTTGAAATGGTGCCAATTCCTGCAAAGCAAATGCTTTGAGAGATGAGAGAAAGGGGTCATGTTGATATACGCATATAAACCTTTCTGCTCATCTAAAAGCAGAGAGGTTTTTTTGTTGTTTGAATGAGGAGGACATTCGAATAATAAGAGCAGCTTTTTATGAAATCTAGCTCCAGCGGCTAGAACAGTCGGTCGTTTCACCCCTTCCTGCTAGGCAAAAAACGCCTCTGCGTCAGGGGTTCCAACGCCCTCTTGTTCTAAACGAGCCGCTTGCGCTTTTTAAACAAAAAAGGGGTGATACACCATGATTTTATTAGAGAATGTAAAGAAAATATATAAATCCAAAAGCGGTGATGTCACTGCTGTAGATAACGCTAATTTAAAAATAGCGAAAGGCGAGATCTTTGGTGTTATTGGATATAGTGGTGCTGGTAAAAGTTCTTTAATCAGATTATTCAATCAATTAGAGAAACCAACTTCGGGGCAGATTACGATAGCGAGTCGTGTTATTTCAGCAATTACTGGGAATGAACTTCGAAAGGCAAGACAAGAAATCGGAATGATTTTTCAGCACTTTAATTTGCTTTGGTCACGAACTGTGCGCGAAAATATCGCTTTTCCACTGGAGATTGCAGGTGTAGACAAAGCACAGCGTAAAAAGCGCGTGGATGAATTAATCCGCCTTGTTGGATTAGAAGGAAGAGGGGATGCCTATCCATCTCAATTAAGTGGTGGGCAAAAGCAGCGCGTTGGAATTGCTAGAGCGTTAGCAAACGATCCGAAAGTACTCTTGTGCGATGAAGCGACTTCAGCACTTGATCCAGAAACGACGGATCAAATTTTAGATTTACTATTAGATATTAATAAACGGCTCGGCTTAACAATTGTACTGATTACACATGAAATGCATGTAATTCAAAAAATTTGTAATCGCGTTGCGGTAATGGAAAAAGGAAAAATTGTGGAAAGTGGTCCTGTACTAGATGTATTCCGTAACCCGCAGCAGGAGATTACAAAGCGATTTGTACAACAGCTTACAGATTCTGAAGATACAAATGAAACGATTGAGAGCTTATTAGAAAAATATCCAGATGGAAAAGTCATTCGTTTACAGTTTATTGGAGATTCTGTAGAACGCCCGGTGCTTCAAAGATTAATGAGGCGAGAGGATCTTGAAGTGAGTGTTTTGCAAGGTAATATCGCTCAAACAAACAATGGATCTTACGGGAATTTAGTCGTTCACTTAAATGGTACAGAAGCAGCAATCCAGCAAGCGATAGCAGGAATCCATCAAGAGCAAGTAGAGCTGGAGGTGATTGCACATGGATAAGTTATTATCGAACGTCGATTGGAGTAAAATGCTAGAAGCGACAGGTGAAACGTTATATATGACGGCAATCGCAGCGCTTGCCACATTTATTTTCGGCCTTATTTTAGGACTATTACTCTTTATGACATCTAAAGATAATTTGTGGGAAAACAAAGCAATTCATACAGCGATTGGAGCGTTCGTAAATATCTTTCGTTCCATTCCATTTATCATTTTAATTATTTTGTTAATCCCCTTTACGAAGATTCTTCTTGGAACAATTCTTGGAGCAAGTGCAGCACTGCCGGCTTTAATTATTGGGGCGGCACCATTTTATGCAAGGATGGTTGAAATTGCACTGCGTGAGATTGATAAAGGTGTTATCGAAGCTTCAAAAGCAATGGGAGCAAAAACGAGTACGATTATTTGGAAAGTATTGATTCCTGAGTCATTACCAGCGCTAGCTTCTGGTATTACAGTAACGACAATTGCACTTGTAGGTTACACAGCAATGGCTGGTGTTGTTGGTGCTGGAGGGCTTGGTACACTTGCTTATTTAGAAGGGTTCCAGCGCGGGAATAACGATGTGACAATCGTTGCAACGATTTGCGTATTACTCGTTGTTTTCTTGATTCAGTTTATTGGGGATCTTGTTACAACTCGAATTGATAAACGATAAATAAAAAGGGGAAGGGTGTTTACAACATGAAAAAATTATTACTTTCAGCACTTATTACTACATCAATTTTTGGGTTAGCTGCTTGCGGAGGGAAAAGTGAAGATAAGCTCGTTGTTGGTGCTTCTAACGTACCGCACGCTGAGATTTTAGAGAAGGCAAAACCGTTACTTGAGAAAAAAGGGATAGAATTAGAAATTAAACCATTCCAAGATTATGTACTGCCGAATAAATCATTAGAGGATAAAGACTTAGATGCAAATTATTTCCAACATATTCCATACTTAGAGAAAGAAATGAAAGACAAAGGTTATGAATTTGAAGTAGCGGGTAAAATACATTTAGAACCAATTGGTGTATATTCCCAAAAATATAAAAGCTTAAAAGAGCTTCCAGATGGAGCGACAATTATTATGAGTAACTCTGTTGCTGATCATGGACGTGGTTTAGCAATCTTGCAAAAAGAAGGAGTATTAAAAATTAAAGACGGTGTAGATCCAGTAAAAGCAACACCAAAAGATATTGCAGAAAATCCGAAAAACTTGAAATTTAAAACAGATATTGAGCCGGGTTTATTGCCACAAGTGTATAACAACAAGGAAGGCGATGCGGTTTTAATTAACTCAAACTATGCAATTGATGCAAAATTAGACCCAGCGAAAGACGCAATTGCAATCGAAGCGACTGATTCTCCATACGTAAACGTTGTCGCAGTTCGGAAAGGCGATAAAGATAAAAAAGAGATTAAAGCACTTGTAGAAGTATTACATTCTAAAGAGATTCAAGATTTTATTAATAAAGAATATAAAGGGGCAGTTGTTCCTGTAAAAGAATAGTTATTTGAAAAAAGGGCTAGGAAATTTCCAGCCCTTTTTTCTTTATATAAATAAGAAGAAAGGTGTATCATAGGAGGATGTGAGGGAAATACTTATATCCATTTGTGAAAAAATTGTTACATTTTCTCAGTGTTTGCGATATCATTTTATTTGATATAAAATTAGAATGAGAATAAAATGAGAATGTGAATGTTTTAGGAATTTTTAAAATGTATATAGAGGATTAATGGAGGTATTGAGATGGCTGGTTCTACATTAACGGTTAAAGACTTACATGTATCAATCGATGGTAAAGAAATTTTAAAAGGTGTAAACCTTGAAGTGAAAGGTGGAGAAATCCACGCAATTATGGGACCTAACGGAACAGGTAAATCAACTTTATCTTCTGCAATTATGGGTCACCCAAAATATGAAGTAACAGAAGGAAGCATCATCATCGACGGTGAAGATGTATTAGAAATGGAAGTAGATGAGCGCGCACAAGCGGGTCTATTCCTAGCAATGCAATATCCAAGTGAAATTAGCGGAGTAACAAACGCTGACTTCTTACGTTCTGCAATTAATGCACGACGCGAGGAAGGCGATGAAATTTCTCTTATGAAATTTATCCGTACATTAGATAAAAACATGGAATTCCTAGAAATGGATCCAGAAATGGCACAACGTTACTTAAACGAAGGTTTCTCTGGCGGTGAGAAAAAACGTAACGAAATTCTTCAATTAATGATGATTGAGCCAAAAATTGCAATCTTAGATGAAATCGACTCAGGTCTTGATATTGATGCGTTAAAAGTTGTATCTAAAGGTATTAACGAAATGCGCGGCGAAGAGTTCGGTTGCCTAATGATTACGCATTACCAACGTTTATTAAACTACATCACTCCAGACTTCGTTCACGTTATGATGAACGGTCGCATTGTTAAATCTGGTGGCCCTGAGCTTGCACAACGCCTAGAAGCTGAAGGTTACGACTGGATTAAAAAAGAATTAGGTATTGAAGACGAAACAGCAGAGCAAGAAGCGTAAGAGAGGAGCATAAACATGACAATCGGTACATTACCTTTCGATCAAGAAACAATCCGTCAGCGCGCAAGCGAAGTAAACGAAGCTGCTTGGTTGACTGAGTTCCGCTTACAAGCTCTTGCACAAGCAACTGAACTTCCAATGCCAACGCCTGATAAAACAAAAATTGATAAATGGGACTTTATCGGAAAAGGCCACACTGCTAAGCAAGAGCCTGTAAGTTCTTTAGCAGAACTTCCAGAAGCAGTGAAAAATTTAATCGATGAAAATAACAGCGTACTAGTGCAACGTACTGGTACAACTGCATTCGTTTCTTTAGCGGATGAAGCAAAAGAAAAAGGTGTTATTTTCACAGATATCGTAACAGCTGCAACTGAGCATGCTGAACTAGTACAAAAGTACTTAATGAAAGATGGCGTGAAAGTGGATGAACATCGCTTAACAGCACTTCATGCAGCATTAATCAACGGCGGCGCATTTGTATATGTTCCGAAAAACGTTGTTCTTGAAACACCACTTCAAGCTGTATTCTTAGTAGACGGCGAAGAAGCAAACGTATATAACCACGTATTATTTGTGGCTGATGCTAACAGTTCTGCAACATACGTAGAAAACTATGTAGCAAATGAAACTGTTACAGGTATTGCAAATATCGTGGCAGAAGTAATCGTAGAACAAGGTGCACAAGTGAAATTCGGTGCAGTTGATCTATTAGCGAAAGATGTAACATCTTACGTAAACCGCCGCGGCGTTGTAGGACGTGATGGTCGTATTGAGTGGGCATTAGGTCTTATGAATGACGGAAATACAATTTCAGAGAACGTAACGAACTTAATTGGCGACGGATCATTTGCTGATACAAAAACAGTAACAATTGGCCGTGGTAACCAAACACAAAACTTTACAACTAAAGTTGTTCACTTCGGTAAACACTCTGAAGGTTTCATTTTAAAACACGGTGTACAAACAGATAGTGCAACATCTATCTTTAACGGAATTGGTAAGATTGAACACGGTGCATCTAAATCAAATGCACAACAATCTTCTCGCGTTCTTATGTTAAATGAAAAAGCACGCGGTGATGCAAACCCAATTCTTTTAATTGACGAAGATGATGTAATGGCAGGTCACGCAGCTTCTGTAGGTCGCGTAGATCCAGTACAACTATACTACTTAATGAGCCGTGGTATTCCGAAGAAAGAAGCAGAACGTTTAGTCATCCATGGATTCTTAGCACCTGTAGTAAATGAGCTTCCAATTGAAGGAGTAAAAGCACAGCTTGTTGAGGTAATTGAAAGGAAAGTTCGCTAATGGATATTCATGAAATACGCAAACAGTTTCCAATTCTTGATCAAAAAGTGAACGGCAAACAACTTGTTTATTTCGATAGTGCAGCAACTTCTCAAAAACCAATTCAAGTCATTGAAACGTTAGAACGTTACTATAAAGAATATAATTCTAACGTGCATCGCGGTGTTCATACGCTCGGTACGAAAGCTACCGATGCGTATGAAGGTGCACGTGAGAAAGTTCGCAAGTTTATTAACGCGAAATCAATGGAAGAAATTATTTTCACGCGCGGAACAACAACTGCATTAAATACAGTAGCAGCGAGCTATGGCCTGGAAAATGTAAAAGAAGGCGATGAGATTGTCATCTCTTACATGGAGCACCATAGTAACATCATTCCGTGGCAACAAGTTGCGAAGAAAACAGGCGCAACTTTAAAATACCTTCCGCTTCAGCCTGACGGAACAATCTCTATTGAAGCTGCTCGTCAAACAATTACACCGTCTACAAAAATCGTTTCTATCATGTATGTGTCTAACGTACTTGGAACGATTAACCCTGTAAAGGAAATTGCAGAAATTGCTCATCAACACGGTGCAATTATGGTTGTTGATGGTGCACAAAGTACACCTCATATGAAAGTGGATGTAAAAGATTTAAACTGTGATTTCTACGCATTATCCGCTCATAAAATGTGCGGGCCTACAGGTATCGGCGTATTATATGGTAAGAAGGAATTGCTAAACAATATGGAGCCAATTGAATTTGGTGGTGAAATGATTGATTTCGTAGGCTTGCAAGATTCTACGTGGAAAGAGCTTCCGTGGAAGTTTGAAGCGGGTACACCGATTATCGGTAACGCGATTGGACTTGGAGCGGCCATTGATTTCCTAGAAGAAATCGGTCTTGATAATATTGAAAAGCATGAACATGAATTAGCACAGTACGCTTTAGAAAGACTATCAGAAGTAGATGGCGTAACAATTTATGGACCAAAGCATCGCGCTGGCCTTGTTACATTTAATATTGATGAAGTACATCCGCATGATGTAGCAACGGTATTAGATGTAGAAGGCATTGCAGTTCGCGCAGGACACCACTGTGCACAACCGCTTATGAAGTGGCTAAAAGCTTCTTCTACAGCACGTGCAAGCTTCTATTTATATAATACAAAAGAAGAAATCGATACATTTGTTGAAGCGCTAACGAAAACAAAGGAGTATTTCACAAATGTCATTTAATAATTTAGATACGTTATATCGTCAAGTTATTATGGATCATTATAAAAATCCTCGTAACCATGGCGTGTTAGAAGATAGTGTTACCGTTAACTTGAACAATCCAACTTGCGGCGATCGTATTCAACTTACGATGAAAGTAGAGGATGGTATTGTGCAAGAAGCGAAGTTTGAGGGGGAAGGTTGTTCTATCTCCATGTCTTCAGCTTCGATGATGACGCAAGCAGTAAAAGGAAAGAAAATTGAAGAAGCACTTCAGCTTTCTAAAATTTTCTCTGATATGATGCTAGGAAAAGAGTATGATGACAGCGTAGATTTAGGGGATATTGAAGCATTACAAGGCGTATGCAAGTTTCCAGCGCGTATTAAATGTGCAACATTAGCTTGGAAAGCGTTAGAAAAAGGCTTAAACGAAGATAAGTAATGTGAAGGGTTCCTAAAAACGAGGTTATCTAAGGAGGGACATACCAACATGGCGAAGCAACTGCCAGATATCGGCGATTATAAATATGGTTTCAAGGATAAAGACGTTTCGATTTTCCGTGCTGGACGCGGTTTAACAAAAGAAATCGTTGAAGAGATTTCACGTATGAAAGAAGAACCACAGTGGATGTTAGACTTCCGTTTAAAATCACTGGATAAGTTCTACGAAATGCCAATGCCACAATGGGGCGGCGACTTAAACGACTTAGATTTCGATGAAATTACGTACTACGTAAAGCCATCTGAGAAATCTGAGAAGTCTTGGGATGAAGTACCTGATGAAATTAAAGCGACATTTGATAAATTAGGTATTCCAGAAGCTGAGCAAAAATATTTAGCTGGTGTATCTGCACAGTACGAATCTGAAGTTGTATACCACAACATGAAAGAAGACCTAGAAGCTCTAGGAATTGTCTTCAAAGATACAGATAGCGCATTAAAAGAGAACGAAGATATTTTCCGTGAGCATTTCGGAAAAGTAATCCCACCAACTGACAACAAATTCTCTGCACTAAACTCTGCAGTTTGGTCTGGTGGATCATTTATCTATGTTCCAAAAGGCGTAAAGGTTGATACGCCACTTCAAGCGTATTTCCGTATTAACTCTGAGAATATGGGACAATTCGAGCGTACGCTTATTATCGTAGACGAAGGCGCACACGTACACTACGTAGAAGGTTGTACAGCACCTGTTTACACAACAAACTCACTGCACAGTGCGGTAGTAGAAATCATCATTAAGAAAGATGCATATTGCCGTTACACAACAATCCAAAACTGGGCGAACAACGTATATAACCTAGTTACAAAACGTGCGGTTTGTGAAGAAAACGCAACGATGGAATGGATTGATGGTAACATCGGATCTAAATTAACGATGAAATACCCAGCAGTTATCTTAAAAGGCGAAGGCGCTCGTGGTTTAACATTATCTATCGCGATTGCTGGTAAAGGCCAACACCAAGATGCTGGTGCGAAAATGATTCACTTAGCACCAAACACATCTTCAACAATCGTTTCTAAATCGATTGCAAAACATGGTGGTAAAGTAACGTATCGTGGTATCGTACAATTCGGACCAAAAGCGACAAACTCTCGCTCTAACATCGAATGTGACACATTAATCATGGATAACCAATCTACATCTGATACAATCCCTTACAATGAAATCAAAAATGATCACGTTTCACTTGAGCATGAAGCGAAAGTATCAAAAGTATCAGAAGAACAATTATTCTACCTAATGAGCCGCGGTATTTCTGAGCAAGAAGCAACAGAAATGATCGTAATGGGCTTCATCGAGCCATTCACTCGCGAACTTCCAATGGAATACGCAGTTGAAATGAACCGTCTAATTAAGTTTGAGATGGAAGGTTCTATTGGTTAATATTTAAAGTGGAGGCGCCCTGCCAAGCAGGGCGCTTTTTTTATTGGAAGTAAATATATCAAGCGTTTCTCCCGATAATATCGGAGTTATTCTTGAAATAACGGTGCTTTGACATGATATAAAGTGAAACTTCCATCAGTGATGCTTTTCTCACTGATGGAAAGCCCGTTCAATTGGGCTTTTACGGGAGTTTTCTTCCCCGCTTTTATCCAGCCTTTACTGCCAGTTAATGCGGGATAAAGACCTTGCGACGATGTTGGCTTTTCATACGATATTTACTTTGTTAGGACGCTCGGACACGTATTTTATATCTCGCTATTCGTGGACAGTAATACCCTCATCTCAAGATTGAGAGAGAAGCAAAGAAGGTAGGTCGGGGATAACTGCTGGCATGTGCTCGATTGGGCGATAAAGCCCCCCAATGATGGCATAGGCATAAAGATGTCAAGAAGCAAAAAAGGACCGGGTGCATGAAAGTAGCTGAAAAACTATCTAATTTGAGTAAATGAAAAAATTTTATCAATATACAAAAATTAAAATTTTATGATATAATATTTTTAAGAAAGGGGTTGAATTTTTTGAAAATTACGAAAAATACCAAAGGAATAAAATTCCTAACATGTTTATTAGTTAGTTTATGCACTATTAGTTATTCATCTATTTCCTTCGCGGAAACAAAAACAGGTAATTCAGCTGATGCAACAAAAAATGCAAGTGGCATTGATACTGGCATAGCAAATCTTAAGTATAATAATCAAGAGGTTTTAGCAGTAAATGGTGATAAAGTAGAGAGTTTTGTTCCGAAAGAAAGTACAAATTCAAATGGTAAATTTGTAGTAGTTGAACGCGAGAAAAAATCACTTACAACTTCACCAGTGGATATTTCAATTATTGATTCTGTGGCTAATCGTACTTATCCAGGAGCAGTACAACTTGCAAATAAAGCTTTTGCGGATAATCAACCTAGTTTGTTAGTAGCTAAGAGAAAACCTTTGAATATTAGTATAGACTTACCTGGCATGAGAAAAGACAATACAATTACTGTCCAAAATCCTACATATGGTAAGGTGTCTGGAGCAGTAGATGAATTAGTATCTACTTGGAATGAAAAGTATTCAAAAACACATACGTTACCTGCAAGAATGCAGTATACAGAATCTATGGTGTATAGTAAATCTCAAATAGCGAGTGCTCTTAATGTTAACGCTAAATATCTTGACAATGCACTGAACATTGATTTTAAAGCGATTGCAGATGGAGAGAAAAAAGTGATGGTTGCGGCATATAAACAAATCTTTTATACCGTAAGTGCAGAACTACCTAACAATCCGTCAGATCTTTTTGATAATAGTGTTACGTTTGACGAGTTAACTCGTAAAGGGGTAAGTAAGGCGGCTCCGCCTGTTATGGTGTCAAATGTAGCTTATGGTAGAACAGTTTATGTGAAATTAGAAACATCATCTAAGAGCAAAGATGTACAAGCTGCTTTTAAAGCCTTAATTAAGGGTCAAGGCGTTGAAGCGAGTGGACAGTACAAAGATATTTTTGAAGACAGTACCTTTACCGCTGTAGTATTAGGCGGCGATGCGAAAGAGCATAACAAGGTTGTTACAAAAGATTTTAATGAAATCCGAAATATCATTAAAGATAATGCAGAATTAAGTTCTAAAAATCCAGCATACCCAATTTCATATACAAGCACTTTCTTAAAAGATAACGCAACTGCTGCTGTTCATAACAATACAGATTATATTGAGACTACAACTACAGAATATTCTAGTGCTAAAATGACGCTTGATCATACTGGAGGATATGTTGCTCAATTTGATGTATCTTGGGATGAAGTCTCATATGATAAAAATGGAAAAGAAGTACTAACCCATAAAACTTGGGAAGGAAACGGCAGAGACAGAACTGCTCATTTCAATACAGTCATACCACTTCCGCCGAATTCAAAAAATGTAAAAGTCGTAGCAAGAGAATGTACAGGTCTTGCATGGGAATGGTGGAGAACAATTATTAATGAACAAAATGTTCCATTAACAAATGAAATAAAAGTTTCAATTGGAGGAACGACATTATACCCAAGTGCTAATATTAGTCATTAGTTAATAGAGGTACTATATGATTATGATGTAACGACAGATAACTAAGGTGATGTATACGCCTTAGTTATCTTTTGCTTTTTCATTCAATGAGAGTACAATGTAAAGGATAATATTTTAAAAATCCTGTCACATCAATATTTGTATTCCATCTATACTGAAAATAAAATTAGTTTAATTTTAAATTTAACAAATCACTTACGATGATATTAGATATGTTATACAAAAAATATTTTGAAATTAATTTTCGTACATAAATAAAATCCGATGAAACCTCACCGGATTTTCTCTTTTAAAAAGGAGATATTATAATAAAGAACATTCTGAATTAAAATACTTTACGTTGATAAATGATTAATGATGCTCTCCATGAAACGATATAAACACATACGATTATAGCTGTAGCTATGCTATACAAGGCAGGTATAGAAAAGCTGAAAATAGCATCGATAACCGTACTAAACTCTGTTGCAAGAAATTTTACCAAAGCAGTTAATCCTAAAAATGAAGCTATAATAAACAAAATCAGATGCTCTTGTTTAAATTGATAAAATAGTGGAAATGTAAAGGCTGCAAATAGCAAAAACAATGCATTGCCCATTACAATATGCTCTACAATAAATGACTTTTGAAAGATGATAAGCATTGCGCTTGTTACAGCAATTGCTAGCAGCATGTAAACAATTGCTCCAATATAACGTGAAGCGACAATTTCCTTACGTGTATATGGTAAAGAATTTAATAAAATATTTGTTTCTGTCTTTGCATCGTAGGCATGCGTACTAAATGGAATCAAAATACTTGCAATCGTAAATGTTAAAATAGGGTGACTGTTCATCACAATAAAAAAGATAATACAGCCTAAATAAAAGATCAGTTGCTTCTTCTGTAAAATTAAATCGCGTTTGATTAAATTAAGCATGATGCCCTACTCCTTTCGAGTAATACATGATGTCCTCTAATGAGGCGCGTTCAATCATAACTTCATTACCAAAAATTTGTTCCACTTCAGTTACATTATTCGTTAATGCCTCAAAGCCAGTCGGTGCACGATGAACATGCATAAAGGCTTTTTCTGTATCGCGGTCTAGTAAATCCCTACTCCCTTTTACTAAGGCATAGTTTTCTTCTACCTCATGAATGGAGTGATTAAAGATTAATTTTCCCTTTTTTACAAAGGCGATAAAATCAGCGATGCGATCTAAATCCGTCGTAATATGTGTCGAGAAAAATAGTGTACGATTGCCATCAAGCATTAATTCATGTAGTAAATGAAGTAACTCACGTCTAAATATTGGGTCTAAGCCCGCTGTTGGCTCATCCATAATAATCAACTCGGCATGATGTGATAGCGCAAGCGCTAATGAAGCCTTCATCTGCATACCCTTTGAAAAAGTTTTAATCGCTTTATTCATTGGCAATTGAAACTGTTCTATATAGCGCTTAAATATCGTTTCGTCCCAATTTTTATAAGCAGGCGCGATCATACGTTTAATATCCTTTAGATTTAACCCTTCATAAAATACGTTACTATCAAAAACAAAACTGATGCGCTCTTTAATTTCTTTTTCGTGCGTTGCGTAGTCTAAGCCAAAAATTTTAACCTCGCCCGCATCTGGCTTTAATAAGTTCATCATTATTTTAATGATTGTCGATTTACCGGCACCATTTGTGCCGATGAATCCTGTTACAAATCCTTTTTTGATTTGTAAATTTAATTGCTTTATCGAAAAACCTTGAAATGTTTTACTAACATTGTGTAGCTCTACTATATTTTCCATGTATTTTACTCCTCATATAAAATAGTTAATAATTCTCGCAGTTCCGTTAAAGGTAGCCCAATTTCCTTACTATTAGTAATGACAGACAATAACTGTTCTTCAATCACTTTTAATTTTTTCTCACGTACTACATCTAAATTTTGTTCAGCAACAAACGAGCCTTTACCTACAATCGAATAAATAAAACCTGCTTTTTCTAGCTCCTCATACGCGCGCTTTGTCGTAATAATACTAATCTGCAAATCCTTTGCGAGCTGGCGCATTGATGGGAGTGGCGATCCCTCTTTTAAATCACCAGTTAAAATGAGCGACTTTATTTGATTGGTAATTTGTTCGTAAATTGGCTCCTTAGAACTATTTGAAATAATTATTTGCATGCAAATCCCTCTTAGTCTTTATATTGTATATATACTCTATATACAATATATAAATTTTATATCAAAATGCAATGATTTTTCAGAAATTTTTTATAAAGGGTACTCATGTAAATGAATAGTAGGTTTAATCCAGGGGAGTGAGTATATTCAAATTTATTTTAGATAGCGTATCAAGAACGTTATAAGTGTGAATGCAAAAGTCTATTATGTGTAGTTAAAACATTTAGAAATCCTCTTAAAAATTTTTAAGGAATTTCTAAAAAATAGATAAATGGGAATAACGGGAGGTGGAACATATGAAGCAATTTGCGAAAGGAGTATGGAGAATTGTAAAAGAAAGCATTTATATTGCAGCAGCATTTATTACAACTTATCTTTTCTTTATTTTCTAAAAAAGAAGCTATTTCAGTATATGGGATAGCTTCTTTTTAAATGGTCTAAGTATTCAAAAAAGATAAAGAGTTTTGTTAGCTGTACCGTAAAAATTCCAAAGTGTTAAAGTCGTACGATGGGCGCTTTTACGGCTCCCTAAATCCAAATGCTCCAATAAGAACAGGGATGAGTAATATGAAAATAACAGATAGAAGTGGAACAAAAATACCGACAAACTTCCATTTGCTTGGTTTGTTCTTGTTTATAGCTATTATGCTGAATATGAGACCGAGGATGATGCAAGCGGTGCTAATAAAAAAGAAAATGATTGGTAAAAAACTTAAATTTGCTGCAAGGGCATAACTGAGTAAAAATGAAACAATTCCAGCTAATGTAACCCACAGAGAGAGAAAGCTATATTTGTTAAACAAAGGAATCACCTCCATACATCCATTTTAGTGTGAAAATTTTCTAATTAAAAGGTATCTTTTTGCTTTTTTCCCCAATGAGAGTACAATGTAAAATAGCAAGAAAAGGCGAAAAGTATTTACAGGATTATTGCACACGCGTAGCGTAAAAGGCAGTAAGGAATTGAGAGGAGGTTTTTTCTCTGGATATCAATAAAGAAACAATTATTCACCTTTATCATACAAACGATATACATAGTCATTTTGAAAACTGGCCGCAGATTTCACGGTTTGTACAAGAAGAGAAAAAGCGTAGACAGAAAGCAGGAGAGTCTGTTTTTACATTAGATATTGGCGATCACGTAGATCGTTTTCATCGTATAACGGAAGCAACGAATGGAAAGGGCAATACGAAATTATTAAACGAAGCGTTATATGATTATGTAACGATTGGAAATAACGAAGGAATTACATTAGCGAAGGAGCATCTTGAACATTTATATGATGAAGCGAATTTTGAGGTGCTTGTAGCTAATTTATTTGAAAGAGATGGAACGCGTCCTAATTGGGTAAAACCGTACAAGCTGCATACAACTGCAGATGGAGTTACAATCGCTTTTATCGGCTTAACGGTAGCTTATCCAGAGTTCTATGAAATGCTGGATTGGCATATTGAAGATCCGATTGCACATTTGGAAGTAATTTTAGAAGAAGTGAAAGAAAAAGCGGATGTTACTGTCGTTCTTTCTCATCTTGGAAAGAATGAAGATGAATATATGGCAGAGCATTATGATATTGATGTTATTTTAGGAGCGCATACGCATCATTTGTTTGAGCATGGCGTTCTTGTAAATGAGACTCTTCTTTGTTGCGGGGAAAAGTGGGGGCGCTATGTTGGGCACGTTCAGTTAACCGTAAACAAAGAGACGAAGCAAGTTGTCAAAAAAGACGGACGAGCGCTTTGTACAAAAGAGTTGAAAGTTTCCGGAGAGCCGTTACCAACTATTGAAGCCCTCGAGGAAGAAAGTACATGCATTATGGCAGAACCCGTTATTGAGTTGAAAGAACATTTACCAGTTGATTGGTTTAAAGAAACCCCTTTTTCCAGTATGCTAGCAAGTGCATTAAAAGAATGGTGTAATGCTGAGGTTGGTATGGTGAATGCAGGTGTATTATTAGAAGGATTAAAAGAAGGAATTGTTACACGAGGAGATATCCACCGCATTTGTCCACATCCTATTAATCCATGTGCATTAAAAGTAAAAGGAAAAACATTACGGGAAATTATTTTGAAAGCACGTCGTCCCAATATGGAGCAGCTTGAAGTAAAAGGGCTTGGCTTTCGCGGGAAAGTGATGGGGAAAATGATTTATGATGGTATCGAAGTGATTCCAGATACGATTCCTGGAAATAAAATTTTACTTCAAGATGTGCTGATTAATGGAGAATCTTTAGAATTAGATCGCATATATACTGTCGGAACAATTGATATGTTTACATTCGGCTACTTATACCCAGAACTATCCACACTTTCTGACAAACAGTATTATATGCCGGAGTTATTAAGAGATGTGTTAGCGAAGATGTTGATAACCTATACATCTTCAATTAAATTATAGGCTAGTTAACTTGTAACACCCATTTTTCTCTTTTCATAAAGATAAGAAAGAGAGGAGTGTGTGAATGATGGTGAATGTTGAGCCAATTATCATTGATAACTATACGTTTATAGCGGTCAGCGTAAAACTTCCGAAAACAAATTTGCTGGCTGTTATGAGCGATAAAGGATATATTATGTGTGGTGCTTTAGATGTCGGTCTCTTAAATGAGAAATTGGGGGACCGAGGAATTATTGCGGGCCGCGCAGTTGGCGTGAGAACGATTGAGCAGCTTCTTGAAGCACCGCTTGAATCGGTAACGACTGGTGCCGAAGCTTTAGGTGTTTCAGCAGGCACAATTGGAAAAGATGCGTTATTAAAAATGATATAAGCATATATCGTCCCTCTTTCCTGCATAGAAATGATATAAGAAGGAGGGTTTTCTTATGCGTACATTTCGTCCAAAAGCTTCGCGGTTTCGAAAAGGACCGCTTCCTTTTCGGCATGTACTACTCATTTCGTTTATCATTTTTTTATTGTTAACTTTACAAGGATTCTGGATTGTGAATAAAAGTATTCAGCCAACATTGATCGAGTATGGGGAAGTGCAGACACATAAAATGGCAACGGTTGTCATGACGAAGGCAGTAAAGGATCGAATTAAAGAAGGATTTGATGTGGATTCATTAATGAAAGTACAAAACGATAAGAATGGAAAAGTATCCACAATCGATTTAAATACAAAGCAAGTAAATGAGATTTTAACATCGACTACTGCATACATAGAGAAATATTTGCATCAAATGGAGAAGGGGGATATGAAGGCGCTCGGTCTTCCAGAAGAGACCGGGGTGTCGATGTCTGTTCCTTTTGGACGCATAACGGATAATGCACTCCTTGGTAATTTAGGGCCAGATATTCCGATTGATTTTACAACAATCGGCCATGTGAATACGGATATTAAGCAAAATGTAAAGCCACACGGGATTAACAATACAGCGATTGAAGTTGTTATGGAAGTCGATGTGACGCTGCAGGTAATTATTCCATTCCGTACAAAAGAAATTACAGTGAAACAAAACATCCCGATTGCGACGCGAATTGTGCAAGGCGAGGTGCCGTCTTATTATGGAAGTGGCGGAGTTGTTGTGCCAGATGGCAAAGGGAAGAAAGCGGATGATTAAGTCATTCGCTTTTTTGTTTTTACTTATTTTTGTAAAATGGAAAGATAAATAAAATTACATATCATTCCATATTTATAATAGAAGGTGACTTGAGAAGTTGAAGATATTAAAATAAGTGTGGGGTGTAAAATGGTAGAAATACTTTTCTTTTTAGGAATCGTATCCGTAATAACTTGTCATGTGTTAAGCCACAGAAAAATGGATTCAACCAAAAAGAAGTTGTATTTTATAAGTCTGATTTTTGCTACCATATTCGCCTTTATTCCTACAACAGGACCAAGTGATGGAGAATTTCTTTACTTTGGTATACCTGCAGAAAATTTCACTTATTTTGGTAGGGGGATGCTTGGTTTTAATCCATTAGGGTTTTTCTTTAACTTTTTTGTGTTTTATTGGTTTTTTAAGATAACACTAAAGATATGGGGATTTTTATCAAAAAAACCAGAAGATTAACAGGATATATACTATAACGGATGAGTAAGCTTGAAAAGACATTATAGGATCTAAAAGGAAACAACCGTAGCAATTAGCTACGGTTGTTTTTTAAATTTGTACGTTCTTTTCGCTCCCATAAACTTAAATGCATATACGGATCAAAGGCCCATTCTGTATAGCCGTTGTCTTTGTATAATCCAAAGTGCAAGTGTGGGGGGAATTTACCTGCTGTACCAGGGGGACCGTAGCCTGTGCTACCAACAAAGCCAATGACTTTTCCTGGTTCAACAATTTGTCCGAGTTGTATTTCTTTTGAAAAACCGCCTAAATGTGCGTAATAATGATAATTGTTATATAAATCGCGAATACCGATGCGCCAGCCACCGAGGCGGTTCCAGCCCTTTGTTTCGATAATGCCGTAGCAGGTAGACCTTACTGGTACACCATGTCCTGCAAAAATATCGGTGCCTTCATGAATACGTCTTCCGCCAAAGCTCCGCCCAGCGCCAAATGTACTACGGTAGCTATTATCGCTATGGACAGGTAGAGGGAAAGCGTTTCCTTCTAAGTTAATGCGGCCATAGTGCTTATAAATACGAGCGTATTCGGTAATTAATTCAACTGTTTTCGCACGTCTATAATATTTCCATAGCATAATTTTCATACGATCTTCTGACGTACCTTGTTTCTTTATAATAGTTGCCATTGTGTGTAAAAGATCTCGGTCGTTATTTGCATCTGCAAGTCCATCTTTATCTCCATCTAACCCAATCCCGCCAAAGAGAGAAATTGTGTGGGGTAATGTATCATTATACGTGGAATTGGCAGGACCGGACCACACTTCTGGTTTGAAATAAATTGAAACGATAGCATCAGGCTTTTTCGGAATATCTTTCCTTACGCTCCGAATATTGCGTTCATATTGATCAATTGCAGCTACATAATACCATGGAATATTAGTATCTTTTTCAGTTTCCTTATATAGTATCATGCGTTTTTCGTATATTTGATTTTGGTCTATTTCACCATAGGCAATACTTTGCCCAAGAAAAACGTAAATAGAAAGAAATAGGGCAATCTTTCGAAGCATGCAAATAAACTCCTTTCACAACATCACTCTTTTTAGTGTGGGATATACGAGATATTTCATTATAGTAAATCATTGGTAAAAATTCTTGGAATCTTCATTTGAGCAAATCGCTTTCATACGTTAGAATAGATATGTTACATTGAAAGAAGCGAACACGGTAAACTATTTCATATTGTGCGGAGTTGATAACATGACAAAACAAACAGAATATAAGCGCAAGCCCGAATGGTTGAAAATTAAGTTAAATACAAATGAAAACTATACAGGCTTAAAGAAAATGATGCGTTCTAAGCAGCTTCATACCGTTTGTGAAGAGGCAAAATGTCCAAACATTCACGAATGCTGGGCTGTAAGAAAAACAGCAACGTTTATGATTTTAGGTGCGGTTTGTACACGGGCTTGTCGTTTTTGTGCGGTTAAAACAGGCTTACCAACAGAGCTTGATTTACAAGAGCCAGAACGCGTAGCAGATTCTGTAGTACACATGGGCTTAAAACACGTTGTTATAACAGCGGTTGCACGTGATGATTTAAAAGATGGCGGAGCAGCTGTTTTTGCTGAAACAGTACGCGCTGTTCGTCGTAAAAATCCATTCACGTCTATTGAAGTGTTACCATCTGATATGGGCGGGGTAGAAGAAAACCTTAAAATGTTAATGGATGCAAAACCAGATATTTTGAACCATAACATTGAAACAGTAAGTCGATTATCTGACCGAGTTCGCGCTAGAGCAAAATACCCTCGTTCATTAGAGTTTTTACGTCGTGCAAAAGAAATGCAACCAGATATTCCAACTAAATCTAGCATTATGGTGGGCCTAGGTGAAACAAGAGAAGATTTAATTGAAGCAATGGACGACTTACGTGCGAACAATGTGGATATTTTAACGCTTGGACAATATTTACAACCATCTAAAAAGCATTTACCAGTTATTAAATACTATACACCAGCAGAATTTGCAGAGCTAAAAGAAATTGCACTTAGCAAAGGGTTTAGCCACTGTGAAGCTGGTCCGCTTGTGCGTTCTTCTTATCATGCGGATGAGCAAGTACGTTCTGCGAAGGAAAATACAGCAGCAGCAAAATAATGAAAAAGAATCCTTCTTAGTAAGAATACTAAGAGGGATCTTTTTTTAGGGGGAATCGTATGAAGGCTTTTCTATTTTTAGCAATTGCGATTGTAAGTGAAGTATTTGGGACAACTATGCTAAAGGTATCAAATGGTTTTACAAAAGTGCTTCCAAGCATAGGAGTAGTGTTAGGTTTTGCCTCAGCATTTTTCTTTCTGTCAAAAGCACTGCAACATATACAACTTAGTACGGCGTATGCCATTTGGTCAGGAGTAGGAACAGCTTTAACGGCATTAATTGGTGTACTTGTTTGGAAAGATGTCTTCACGTGGCAAACAGCAGTTGGAATAGTGCTTATTATAGGCGGAGTAGTAGTACTAAATATGTCGGGATCTGGTGCACATTAAGAAAAGAGCTGACTAATCAGCTCTCTTTTCGATATCCATTCATATTGATTTGCTGACACACAAGCCATGGGGAGAAAAAGGCCCTGATCGCATCTATCCATGGCTAGAGGCCCTCTCAAAAGTAATAATTTATTTTTTAAAATATTCTAAAACAGTATTTTGGCATGTGGATAAAATCTTTTTTAATTCTTCTGTGGATAATTCAATTGTAAATTCTGGAACACCTGGTGTAATTAAAATTTTATCATAGGCATAGATGGCATTATCCACAATAATTGTTACATCTTGTGAGTAACCAAAAGGCGCCACGCATCCAGGAATACAACCTGTTTGTTCTCGTAGTTCATTAGGTGAACAAATTGATAAGTGCTCTCCAGTGATTTTCTTCATTTCGTTCCTCTCGAGGCGAGTTCCTTCTAATGTGAAGAAAACGTAATAGGATCCAGATTTTGACTTTAAAAATAAGCTTTTACTAGGAATACCGTGTAAGCCGAGACGTTCACGAACGACTCGATCTGTTTCATAATCAAGAACTGGTTCGTGTTCGAATTTTTCATAGGAAGCATTTGTTTTATGTAATAAAGAGATTACTTCTTCGTACATATTCTCGGAATACCCCTTTCTATATTTGCTGCATATTCAGCATTACTTTTTCAAATTTTTTTGCACTTAAAATTTCGTGTGTTAAAAATTTTCCGTTATAAAAAGCTCCGTATGTTGTGAAGGCACAAGGAGCCCGCCTGGCATCTTCTCGTGATGTCAACTGAATGCATTCGAAAGGAATGTGATATTGCTGCGTGATATTAGCTAATTCTTGATGAACGTAATAATCAGTATAAGGACACTGATTTGTATAATAGACAACTAAGCCGTTTTGATTTGGAATCTTCATATCTTTGGCGCTTGCTGTAAAATGTGGTGAAGGAGCACTTGAATCAAATTTGTATACAAGTAATTCAAAATAAGGTGGTGCGGTGTCACATACTTGAAATCCTTTTTTCTTTAAGTAGCTGCCATCTGATAAATATGGGCGTTTGTTCTTACTTGAGATAACAACGATTCCATGATTTCCTTTCGCCTTAGAATCTTGGATACATTCTTCTAAGAGCTGTGCACCGTAGCCTTCTCCTTTAAAACGCCCCGATACCCAAAAACAATTAATAAATGTGAATCCTGGTGCAGAGATAGGTACCCATGCATACTCAGCTGGAATGTATTCAATGAATACTTTTCCTTTCACATCTAGTTTTTTAAATACAAGCCCTTCTTCAAATCGATCTTTTAGCCACTCTTTTTTTAGCTCAACACCACGTTTTACCTTTTTGTCTGACATTGCACAGCAAATATGCTCTTGCTCGATATTATCTCGTGTAACAATTTTCAATAGATGTCCCCCACAATCTGTGGATTGTCGTTTGTTCATCAATTGTAATTTCATAAATGTCAGGGTTGCTTAAGTTCTGCCATTCTAGAAAACCAATCCGATCATCAAAGTGCTTTAAAATGAGTGTTAATAAGTTTCCATGTGTAACAAGTAATGTTACTTGATGTTCTTGTTGTAAAATATCTTGAATAAGCGATGCAACTCGGTCCATCGCCTGCTTTGTTGACTCTCCGCCTGAAAAGGCAATATCTATATTTGTAAACGTATATTCTAGTTTTTGTAGCCAATCGTCTAATGGTGCATTGCTTAATATGCGCTCTGTTAATCTCTCGTCTTCTTTAATTGGCAAATTTGAGAGCAATGCAAATGGTGCAATAGATTGAAGCGTTCGGGTAAAAGGGCTTGAAATAATGGACTCTATTTGCAAGTTCTTCTGCACAAGAACATCAGCGAGGAAGTGCGCCTGTTTCTCACCAGCAATTGTTAATGCTGCATCTCGCGCTTGTCCAGTCGCTGAGCAGTGACGTATAATAATAAACTTTTTCAAAATCCATCCCTCATTTGTTCAAGTTGACGATACATACTTCGACAAAAAGGGGGAGGAATCCTCTATACAAAAAAACTAAGCTCAAGTAGTGGGCTTAGTTTTTTTCTGGTTCAATCGTCAGTTTGTCTTTCATTTTACGAATGAGAATGAAGGCGCCAACTGCACAAATAAAAGTAATTCCTTCTGCAACAAATATATTGATAACTTGTTTCTGATAAAGAGCTGCAAAGAAGTCTACAAATGCATGGAACAAGCCGGCATATATAACAAAAATATATTTCTTATGTTTAACGCCGTATAATACAAGTATTGAGAAGGCGATTTGTAAGACAAGAGCTAAGATTCTTTCTAAGCTACCAAGTAGGTAGAGATGGGAAGGAGTACTAAGTAATAAATCTTGCACTTGACTGAGCTGAGGGGCCTTTTCAATAAGTTTTGAAAAACTTCCATTATTGATTGAAATAGCAAAGTATAGAGTTTGCAGACTAGCTAGAGCTCCAATTGAAATAGATTCAATTCCTCCGTGTCCAATTCCGTATGCTAAACCATCTTTATATTCCCGGAATTTCTTAAGTAAGTAGAAGAAGGCAATGAATCGCCCTGCTTCTTCAAAGATAGCAGCAGTGAGTCCGCCGTAGAGGGCATAAAGAAATGGATTTTTTAATAACTCAGATGTTGTCGGATTCCCGAGCATAAATACGTGAAAAGGTGTTTCAAGAATTTGCGCAAATCCGATAAAGATAAGAACACCAATACCAACAACTTTCCAGTTTATCTGATATTTTTTTCGAAAATAAATAAGCACGATAATGGGAACGAGAACTGAGATTGCCAGTTGCAAAATCATACTAGTAATTACAGCATTTGAAATCATATTTTTCACCACTTTCTAATGTATGTACTCTTATATAAATCCAAAGTTTAAGACGACATAAAGTGAAACTTTAATCAGTGGGGGTTATCTCTATCCCAAACTGATTATTAGCCCTCACCAATCGGGCTTTTACTGTACGTTAATACGAGATAAACCCAAAAGCTTTATAGGGAATGGAGCATCCGTCTGTACGTAGAAGCGGTCAGTGCCTTTTTTCGCCTCATGCCGTATAAGAACAAAAGGAGAAAATGAGTGGGAATCTGTTTTTGTTTTCATAGCTGAGAGAGCATTTGATTGATCAGATCTCTTTTTTGCCCCATGTTAAATGAAAACAGAGAGAAAACGAGTGCAAGCCACTTCTTTTCTCCATAGCCGCAACTTATATGTCAACAAATCAAAATGGATTTATCTATTATTATACAAGGAATTACAGGAATCGTTTACTTTAACAAAAATATAGGTTTAAAAAAAGAGTTTTTCTGTTGACTCTTACGTTGCGTGATACTCTATTGTATGTACTGAGGGAGGAGAATAGCAATGACAATGCGGGTAAAAGAAGTAGCAGATTTAGTTGGTATTAGTGTGCGCACACTACATCATTATGATGAAATAGGGCTGTTAACCCCAGCTGAAACGACCGAGTCTGGTTATCGTCTATATTCTAATGAGAATTTAGAGATATTGCAGCAAATTTTATTTTTTAAAGAGCTTGGCTTCCCTTTAAAGAAGGTTAAAGAAATTATCAATAGTCCTTCATTTGATAAGGAAGAGGCGCTTCAAATGCACCGGAAAATGCTGCTTGAGAAGCGCGCTCGACTAGATAAAGTGATTGCGACAATTGATAAGACAATTCAGCATACAAAAGGAGAAATTGAAATGACGAATAAAGAAAAATTTGAAGGATTTGATTTTAGTCATAACCCATATGAAGAAGAAGCACGCACACGATGGGGAGATGAAGCTGTTGATAAAGCGAACAAGGCAGCAACTAGCATGACTAAGGAAAAGCAAGAAGAGTTTAATAATATTTATAGAAAATTAGCAGAGCTTCGAAATGGTGCAACGGATTCTAAAGAAGCACAAGAAGCAATTCAAGTGTGGTATGAGTACTTGCAAAACTTTGGTCACTATTCAATAGAGGCGTTTAAAGGTTTAGGACAAATGTACGTTGATGATGAACGTTTTACAAAAAATATTGATCAGTTTGGAGAAGGATTGGCTAGATTTATGTGTGATGCGATGGCGATATATGCCGATAACCATAAAAAATAAAAAAGATGGGGCTGTCTCAAGTGGACAGCCACCATCTTTTTATTTTTTAATCATGTCGTTTAGCGTAGCATTTTGACTATTATTTAAGTGGGGGTTTTTACCCATTTCTTGTTTTAGCATATCAAGGCTTTGTTCATATTCCTTATTATTTAATGTACCAGATTGCAGCCCTTGAATTTGTGTAATTAATTTTTGGTCTGTAGATACATATGCTTTATAATAGCGAGGAACGATGGACAAAGCCGTTTTATATACTTGATCTGTTACAAGATTAGGATCATTTGTTGTTGCTCGGTATACAACAAATACTTCATCGTCAGTTACGAGTGTAGCGGCATTTGTGACGTCAGGGAGTTGTACGATCATACTTGTAATCATTTCAGCTACCTTTTCACGGTTAATGGCGCCTACTTGTTTGTTGGATACTTCATCTTTTTGTTTAGATGAGTATCCAACCCTTGTAAGCCTTGTGTTTGTGTTTTCTGTATGATACATATCGTTTTTATTGGAAACAAGAACGCGGCTGCCTTCCTCACGTTCCATTTCTGCTTTATTTGCCGTTTGGCAACCTGCAAATACGAAAAGGGTGAGGAGAGAGAGTATCATTTGTTTTTTCACGATGTATCACCTCCTTCTCCATAGCATTTACTACTTTTCAATTTTTTGTATTTGAAATTGTTGGTTGTTAGGCTTTGTGATACGATAAAAAGAAGAATGCTTAGAAAGGAAGTTAGTGATGGAGCAAAAGCAGGAGATTCATGCTACAGTGAGCATTAATAATGTTCAGTACGAAGTAATTAAAGACTATCGTAACGGTTTTCGTGAAGAAGCATTTAAAGAGCGCTATGCAGAAATTTTAAATAAATATGATTATATCGTTGGTGACTGGGGATACGATCAACTTAGATTGCGCGGTTTTTTTGATGATAGTAACCAACGTGCGACATATGATACGAAAATTAGCACATTATCGGAGTATTTATATGAGTACTGTAATTTTGGATGTGCGCACTTTGTATTACGAAAAGTGAAGAAGTAAAAAGAATTCCTCTTACGATAGGCGTAAGAGGAATTCTTTTTAGTCAAATATTTTTTCATAGCAGTTATACCAATTATAGGGATTCGGTTTACTCGAAAAATAAACAGCGCCGCGGCATATATAATTATTTGTTTCATATAAACGTAAGGAAACAGGATTACCTGTGAAAGCATCTAAGCGTATCTCATTATAATTTTTTTGCTGTGCTTCATTTTCCCAAAAGGATAATAGGACCTTACTATATCCTTTTCCTTGAGAGATAGGATGGATGACAAAAGAATGAACTATGAGAAAATGCCCCTCCTTTTTTGACCAGTCAATCAGTTTATATTCTGCGGATTGCCAGTCGTTCAAAACGACGGCACCAACGATTGAATCATCTTCGTATAGACAATAAAGTTCATTATTTTCTAAGTGATAGGAAATCGTTTCTCGCGTCGGATAAGAGTCATCCCATTGGTAAATTTGTTTTTGTAGTAAATCCTTTTTGCATTCCATGTACATTGCATCTAATTCGTCTAATAGGTTAGGTGTCCCTTTTTTTATATTCAGCATATGTGTCTCCTTTACAAACAAATTGAAATACAATCACCTTCTGAAAGTGTTGTATTTGGTTTCATCTGTTTTCCGTTCAGTTGAATGTGTCCGCTTTTGATTCGTTCTACAATTGCAGTACGGCTCCAATCTGAAATGTATGCAGCTAGTGCTTTGTCTATACGGTGAGAGCCTAAGACTGCTTCTAATATAATGTTTATCTCGGTAGTACCATTTTCTTTATATTGCATAATTGAAATGGTAGTGGTCATTTCACCTTCCTCTTTCTGAAACACATCAAGCGTTTCAACGTGATCAGAAAAGGATTTATAAATTCGAAGTTTCTTATTCCACGTATGGCCTTTTAGGCATTTATAAATGGCAAAGCGGTAAATGTTCTTTCCATTTGCATTATGCCTACGAATATTTGTATCGGTAAAAAGAGTGGTATGCCCACAATTTTTACAATGTTTTTCGACTGTCGTTTCAAATTCATTTTCATATAAAATCCAAGAAAGTTGTACTTTTTGCATTTTCTTTCACCTCGTATATATTGGTAAAGGAACGTAATACAGCTATTTGGATGTCTTGCAGTATGAATAGGGAAGAAATAGACAAAAATAAAAAGAGGTTCCCTTAAGAGGAACCTCCGTACAACATCATACTACAGATGCGTTACGTTCCGTTGTAATGGGAAATGAACAGACTACTCCCTTGATAAAGCACACAGCTTTTTTGAGAGCAATACTATTCAATTACTGATCCATTACAAAGTAAATGTTGGCATACGTAGTAGACGTCCTTTCTTCCAAATAGATTTGTTCATAAGTATAACATAAAAGATCGAAAATTCAAAATATACTTCGTGAAAAAACACCAGCTACTGTAATAGCTGGTGCATAAAATTACCCCGCATTAACGGGCAGTAATACTCCTAACTTGAAATTTAGAGGAAGCAAAGAGTTTAGGTGGGAGATAAACTGCCCGTAAAAGCCCGATTGGTTCAACTAATAATCCGTGGGGGATAAAGCCCCCACGGATTAAAGTTTCACTTTATATAAGTTCGAATAAGAATGAGCGTAGTTCTTCTGCAATCTCTTCAGAGACAGAAAAAGCGTGCTCTAAGTAGCCGGGTTCGTTTAAATCGTCAGTGCCGATGATTGCAAATTTATTGCGCTGCATATCAAGGACAATGGTTTTACCATAATGACGATCGGAATATAAAAGCGCTAAATCGTGGCGCTCATTTTCTCCCATAAAGCTAACGAAACGCGTTTTTGTATCGACTGTATCGTCGTAAAGAAAGAAACGTTCTTCCATACTACACAGGCTCCTTTTTTAAATATCTAAGTTTAAGTGAGGTTTATGATCTAAATGGTGATGCGTTTTAATAAAGCGTACTGTTCTTGTTTTGTAACGCATAACGATAGAATAAGTTTCTGCTAAGTCTCCGCCAAGGAATTTTACACCATCTAATAACTCGCCAGCAGATACGCCGGTTGCTGAGAAGATTGCGTCGTCACCAGATACTAGGTCATCTAACATAAGAAGTTGACGAGGGTCTTCTAATCCCATTTTACGGCAACGTGCTTCTTCCTCTTCGTTCATTGGAACTAAACGTGCTTGCATTTCTCCGCCAAGGCATTTTAATGCTGCTGCAGAGATAACGCCTTCTGGAGCACCGCCAACACCAACGAATAAATCAATACCTGTTCCAGGAAGAGCTGTTGCGATTGACGCACCAACATCGCCATCGCCGAATAGTTTTACACGTGCACCTTTTGTACGAACACGGTCAATAATATCTTGATGACGTTCACGTTCTTGGACGATAACCGTTAGGTCACGAATTTTTTTATTGTTTGCTTCTGCTACAATTTCAATTGTTTTTTCAATTGGATCATCTAAGCTAATTTTACCAGCTGCTTTTGGACCAACCGCGATTTTTTCCATGTACATATCCGGAGCGTGAAGAAGGTTTCCTTTATCTGCGATTGCGATAACTGCCATTGCATTTGCAAGACCCTTTGCAACGATGTTTGTACCTTCTAATGGGTCAACGGCGATATCTACTTCTGGACCGTTACCTGTTCCTAGTTCCTCACCAATATATAACATTGGTGCTTCATCAAGTTCTCCTTCACCAATTACAACAGTACCTGCCATGTTTACTGAATCAAACATATCGCGCATAGCTGTAGTTGCTGCATCATCTGCTTCGTTTTTCTTTCCGCGGCCCATCCATTGTGCGGATGCTAAGGCTGCTGCTTCTGTTACACGGACAATTTCTAATGCGAGTTCACGTTCCAAGGTGACATTCCTCCAATTTCAAAAATCATACAGTTATAACTATAACAAATAACGAGGAAAAGGTGAATTCGAAAAATTGTCGATTTTTTCAAGGGAAACGGTTACAATTGAAGTATAAATGCTTTTATTCCTAGGTGGGTGACATTCATGTACTTTGTAGACAGAAAAAAAATAGAACAAATGTTAACATGTTTAGAACAGGTAGTGGATACGTTTCAAGAGAAGCAGCAATATGAAACTCCTTTTGAATATTACGCATTAGAGCGTATGTCGCATCTGATCATGGATTGCATATTAGATGTTGGAAATGCAATGATAGATGGATTTATTATGCGTGATCCAGGAAGCTATGAAGATATTATTGATATTTTAATGGATGAAAAAGTCATAAGTGAAGAAGAAGGAAAAGGAATTAAAGAAGTGATTCTTCTTCGTAAAATGCTTATGCAAGATTATATTCAAATGAATCATGAAGAATTATATAAAACGATTCAAAAACAAATCGCTGTGGTACAGAAATACCCTGCCAATATTCGCCGTTACTTAGAAAAGGAATTAGGACCTGTATCTGCATTCGTAGCAGAATAAATGTAAGAAGATCCCCAGTCACCTTTTGGGGATCTTCTACTTTGTATTATAGGTCAATAGGAAGAAGGGGTGAGCAATGGGACCAGCTCGTACAACAAAAGAAGAAATTGTACAGATCTTAAAAAGAAATGGTGAACAAACGGTTGGATCATTAGCTGAATCTTTGGAAATTACAGAGATGGCAATACGTCGGCACCTCAGTAAGCTTGAGAAAGAACAAGTTATTCAATCGAAAATGGTGCGCCAGCACGTTGGTAGACCAACTTATGTATATGCCTTAAGTCAAAAAGGAGAAGATTTATTTCCAAAAGATTATAAGCAATTTGCTTTAGGTGTGTTAGAGGATTTAGAGCAAATTGGGGATGAAACACTTGTAAATGCTATCTTAAAGACCAGGACTAATCGGATGGAGGAGCAATTACAAAAGCGAACCAGTCATCAAGAAAATGTATGGCAGAAGCTTCGGGAAGTTGCTGTTATCCAAGAGAAAAATGGATATATGGTACAAGTGAAGCAAGAGGAAGAAAACTCATACATATTACAAAAACAAAATTGTCCATTAAGGGCTGTTGCTGAAAAATATCCACAGCTTTGTTTGGAAGAAGAAAATATGTATAAGCGATTGTTTTCTGATGAAAATGTAAAGGTGTTATCAAATATGTGCGATGGTGACTGTCACTGTTCGTATCACATACAAGAGAAAAAATGAACGTTATGGGACGCTTTTAGACGAAGCGTTTTTTTTTGTGGAAAAAGCGGTTAATATAATAAGGGTATGAACGCTAGACAAAAAGGAGAGACAGATGGATGTATAAAGGCTATTTAATCGACTTAGATGGTACGATGTATCGCGGGGAAGAACAAATTGAAGAAGCTAGTGATTTTGTAAAAGCTTTAAACGAGCGCGGTATTCCATATTTATTCGTAACAAACAACTCAACTCGTAAGCCAGAACAAGTAGCAGAAAAGCTTGTTCGTTTCGATATTCCAGCTAAGCCAGAGCAAGTATTTACAACGAGCATGGCAACAGCGAACTTTATTTATGAACGTAAACAAGATGCGTCTGTGTACATGATTGGTGAAGAAGGATTACATGACGCACTTGTGGAAAAAGGATTTAAGCTTGTGGATGAAAATCCGGACTTTGTTGTTGTTGGATTAGATCGCGAAATTACATATGAAAAGCTAGCGAAAGCTTGTCTTGCAGTACGTAATGGTGCGACATTTATTTCAACAAATGGAGATATTGCGATCCCAACTGAGCGAGGTTTATTACCAGGGAACGGTTCATTAACATCTGTTGTGACAGTATCCACAGGTGTAGAACCGATCTTCATCGGAAAACCAGAATCCATCATTATGGAACAAGCATTGAAAGTACTTGGTATGGCGAAGGAAGAAGCATTAATGGTTGGGGATAACTATGATACTGACATTTTAGCAGGAATAAATGCTGGTATGCATACACTTCTTGTCCACACTGGAGTCACATCTGTGGAGAAGTTAACAGAATATGATGTGCAACCAACGCATGTTGTGCATAACTTGACGGAGTGGATTGAGAAGATGTAATTGTGGATAGGCAATCGTTTAGGTTGCCTATTTTTTTATATGAATAATTACATATTTTGTATATGGATATAAAAGGTAAAATTGATTTATTGGTGGGAATATGAAATAGAGATTGGAGGGATGGAAGTGTATATAATATCCATTATTATCCTTGTTTTAACGTTGTGTATTTTAGGTTTTGCTATATGGAAAATATATAAAATAAATAGTGTGCAAGCTGATATTGGAGAGCTTATTGCTACTTACCCACGTAAAAAAAGCCGATGGTTCGTGTTGCTTGGTCCAGCTTATTTCTTTGTACAACTTATATGCACATACGTTCGTTATATAGATGGAGAAATTGATAGTTTCGAACTGTTTTTACTCAAAATAGGAGCTTATATTGTAGCTATTTGTTTTATGATCCTTTTTGTGATGCAGCTAATTAAAGACGTCAAGGTATATGAAAAAGGTGTTATTGATGGGATGAATTACTATTCCTATGCAGAATTAAAAGGATATAAAACATCCACATGGGAAAATCCAAAAGAAAATATCTTCTTATATCGCGGACAAGAAAAGTGGAATGACAATGTGAACTTACTCATTAGGCAAGAAGATATGAGAGAGTTAGAAAACATTTTACAAAGATATCTTCCTAAACTCATAATGAAAAAATCCACCTTCACAAGGTGGATTTTTAATTAGAATAAATGACGCACTAGCGTTTTAATTTTTTTAAGAAGATGTATTATAAGAGAAATGTAGAATTTTATTAAAGAGTAAAAAATGTTTAAAATTTAAAGAGGTGTAAAGTAACAATGAACTCTAACATTAAATTATCGGTACAGGAGATATTAGAGAATAGAAACTTTAGGGATGCAAAAGTAGTAGCAGGAAAATTTGGACTTTATAAAACTGTGAAATGGGTTCATATTATGGAAATAGATCAAATTGAACAGCTTTTAAATGGAAATGAACTTGTTCTTTCTACAGGGATTGGATGGAAAGAAAATAAAGAGATGTTTCTTTCGTTTTTTAAACAGCTTATAGATTCTAAGGCTACTGGACTTTGTATTGAATTAGGAACATATATACCGAGCATTCCAGAAGAAATTATAGAATTGGCCAATCAACATAATTTTCCTTTAATCGCTTTTTACAATAAAGTGCGATTTGTGGATATTACACAAGATTTGCATACTCTTTTAATAAAAAAACATTACCAAATGATTTCGGATTTAGAAGATTATTCTTATCAGTTAAATCAGCTGCTTCTTACATCTAATCCACAACAGAAAATCTTAAAGTTACTACATAATTATTTGAAAATGACAGTTCTTTTTATTCCGAATCAAGGTGAAGCCCAAATGATATCAAAAAAAACATCAAAAGAACGGGATGAAATTCTTCAAATTTTGAAAGGGAAAAATATAGAAAGGCACATGAATATTGCCCGTCAACCCATACAAGCCTTGAATCAGAAATTCGCCGATTTAATTATAATTTCGGAATCAGATTCAATTACAGAGTTTGAGTCACTTATTTTAGGGCGTAGTGCTACAGCATTAGCACAAAATATGTTACGTGTATTATATGTTGAGGAACGCAGAAAGACGAAAGAAACAGAATGGATTCAAAAATGGTTAGAAGGATCACATAGTGAAGAGAGAATATACAGATACCTCTCTGATTTTGATTCTAATCTTCAGCCAAATGGATGTGTTGTTTTGCTCTTTAAAGTTGATCAGTTAGATGAGGAGAACTCAGAAATTACCCATTTAAAAATACTTTTTCGCTCCGTTTTTCAATCACATGGTTTCTTTCTTTTATCTACTATAAGGAAAAATCAAATGATTTTTATATTGTTAAACAAGCGGAAAAATAGTGATTGGAGACCTAGAGTCGAAGCAGGAATACATGATATACAAAACCAATTGGTTGAGGATCAAAAGTTCGCTCAAATTAAATTTAGTATCGGAAAGTTTATCGATCAGTTAAGCGATATAAAAAAGAGCTATCACACGGCACAAGAGACATTGATTATTCAAGAGAAAATGCCAACAGAATGCTTTAGTTACTTTTATGAAGATTTATATATTTTTCGACTAGTGTCAATTGCCGACGAAAAAGGAGCACTTGAAGATTTTATCTCCGATTATTTAGGTCCTGTACTTATTTATGATCAGCAAAATAATGGGAAGTTAATGGAAACATTAAAAGTTTATCTTAAGTGCAACGGTTCTAAACAAGAAACCGCAACTAGTCTATATATTGTTCGTCAGACCCTTTACCAACGACTTCAAAAGTTAAAAGAGCTATTAGGAAAAGATTTTATGAATCCTTATAAACGACAAGCAATCGAATTTGCCATCACTGCTCATGAGTATCGATTTGCTTCCAAATTAAGATAAAGTATGTTGAAACCATCATTTTGTGGTTTCTTTTTTATTTGAGATAATTGGTAAATTCTCGCATTGGATGTTACACAAAATGTAGTGAAATTTATGCGCATAAACTTACATATCGTCTACTGAATGCGCTTTCTCTTACTAATATAATAAACGTATAGGATGTTTATTTCAAAATAGGGAGGTTCACTATGGGAGTAACCAAAGATGTACAGACATTAAAAAACTATATTGGTGGACAGTGGATAGAATCTATAAGTAAACAGGTTGAAGAAATACCAAACCCAGCAACTGGAGAGGTTATTGCTTATGTACCGCTTTCAAGTAGAGAGGATTTAGATAGAGCTGTTGCAACTGCTAAAGAAGCATTCAAAACATGGAGAAAGGTCGCTGTACCTCGGCGCGCTCGTATTCTATTTCGCTATCAACAGCTATTAGTTGAAAACTGGGAAGAGTTAGCTAGACTCATTACTTTAGAAAATGGGAAGAGTTATACGGAAGCTTACGGCGAAGTACAACGGGGAATTGAATGTGTTGAATTCGCAGCAGGTGCACCAACTTTAATGATGGGAAAACAAATTCCAGATATTGCTACTGGTGTTGAGTCAGGGATGTATCGTTACCCAATCGGAGTAATTGGAGGAATAACGCCGTTTAACTTTCCTATGATGGTTCCATGCTGGATGTTCCCACTCGCAATTGCATGTGGCAACACGTTTGTATTAAAACCATCTGAAAGAACACCGTTGTTGGCTAATCGTTTAGCTGAATTTTTTAAAGAGGCAGGTCTTCCAGATGGTGTATTAAATGTTGTACATGGTGCACATGACGTTGTGAATGGCATTATTGACAATGAGGATGTGAAGGCTGTATCCTTCGTTGGTTCTCAACCTGTGGCGGAATATATATATAAAACAGCAGCGGCTAACGGCAAACGTGTACAGGCTCTTGCAGGAGCAAAAAATCATTCCATTGTTATGCCGGATGCTGATTTAGATAACGCTGTAAACAATATCATCGGTGCTGCATTTGGATCTGCAGGTGAACGTTGTATGGCAGCTTCAGTTGTAGTTGCAGTTGGAGATGTTGCTGATGAGTTAATAAATAGACTTAAGACAGCAGCCGATGAAATTAAAATGGGAAATGGTATAGAGGAAGATGTGTTCCTTGGACCAGTCATTCGTGAGTCCCATAAAGAGCGTACGATTCATTATATTGAAATAGGTGAAAAGGAAGGAGCTTCTCTTATACGTGATGGAAGAAAAGACGCGGTAAATGAGCAAGGGTACTTTGTTGGACCTACGATTTTTGATAACGTACAACCGGAAATGAAAATTTGGCAAGATGAAATTTTTGCTCCTGTATTATCCATTGTTCGAGTAAAAAGCTTAGAGGAAGCAATTGCACTTACAAATAAGTCTGAATTTGCAAATGGTGCCTGTTTGTATAGTGATAGCGCGAAAGCAATCCGTGAATTCCGCGAAGAAATTGATGCAGGGATGCTTGGTGTTAATCTTGGAGTACCAGCTCCAATGGCATTCTTCCCATTTTCGGGTTATAAGAAGTCTTTTTATGGTGATCTACATGCAAATGGAAAAGATGGTGTAGAGTTCTATACTCGCAAGAAAATGCTTACTGCTCGTTATTAAAAAGTAATTGAAAACTCATAAATGGATAGAATGGAGTTGATGATTGTGCAAACAACAGAACAAATAAAGGATTTACAAAAAACGGATGAAAAGTACCTTTGGCATGCGATGAGGGGAGCAGCTTCTAACCCATCGAACTTAATTATCACAAAAGCAGAAGGAGCATGGGTAACGGATATTGATGGAAATCGTTATTTGGATGGTATGTCCGGCCTTTGGTGTGTGAATGTTGGATACGGTCGAAAAGAGCTGGCGAAAGCGGCTTTTGAACAGCTTGAAGAAATGCCATACTTCCCGTTATCGCAAAGCCATATTCCAGCCATTAAATTGGCTGAAAAGTTGAATGAATGGCTTGGTGATGATTACATTATTTTCTTCTCTAACAGCGGATCAGAAGCGAATGAAACGGCATTCAAAATCGTTCGTCAATATCACCATCAAAAGGGTGATCATGGACGTTATAAGTTTATATCTCGCTATCGCGCTTACCATGGCAATTCAATGGGAGCTCTAGCGGCAACTGGTCAAGCACAGCGGAAGTATAAATACGAACCATTAGGTCAAGGGTTTCTTCATGTAGCACCACCAGATACGTATCGTAATCCAGATGATGTGAATACACTAGCAAGTGCCGAGGAGATCGATCGTGTCATGACATGGGAGTTAAGTCAAACAGTGGCTGGGGTAATTATGGAACCGATTATTACTGGAGGGGGAATTTTAATGCCTCCTGATGGATATATGACTAGAGTAAAAGAAATTTGTGAGAAACATGGTGCACTACTCATTTGTGATGAAGTTATTTGTGGGTTTGGACGGACAGGAAAACCATTCGGGTATATGCATTATGGCGTCAAGCCTGATATCATCACAATGGCGAAAGGTATTACAAGTGCATATCTTCCGCTATCGGCAACAGCGGTTAGAAGAGAGATTTACGAAGCTTATGTAGGGAATGAGGATTATGATCGCTTCCGTCATGTGAATACGTTCGGAGGAAATCCTGCCGCTTGCGCATTAGCTTTAAAAAACTTGGAAATTATGGAAAATGAAAATCTTATTGAACGCTCTAGAAAACTAGGTGACCGGTTATTACATGAACTAGAGGATATAAAGGACCATCCAAATGTAGGAGATGTTCGCGGGAAAGGTCTTCTTTTAGGCATTGAACTAGTGGAAGATAAGCAAACAAAAGAACCGGCTGCCATTGAGAAGATAAACAAAGTCATGAGTATTTGTAAAGAAAAAGGTCTACTTATTGGTAAAAATGGTGATACAGTTGCGGGATACAATAATATTTTACAACTTTCACCACCATTAAGTATTACAGAGGATGACTTTGAATTTATTGTCAAAACTATAAAGGAAAGTATAGTTCAGTTATGAATTTACGGAATATTAGAAAATTATCTTTAGTGATATTGATTCGGTGATGTAATGAAAATGTGGATGCTAAAAAGACACCCATAGTGAGTGTCTTTTTTTTGACTTGAAAACTACATAGATATTAGAGTGTTTATCCTAATAAACGATTTACTACTGCTTTTACTTCTTCAAGATATTCTTTTCGTACGTCACCATCCACAGAAGGAACACTTGTATAGAATGTATGCTCTAATGTTTCGATTCCTGTAAATTCAAAAATACCGGCATCAGTCGTTTTCTTCATTGCATCAAACATACCGCTTGCTGTATAAGCTTCTTTTGAATTCCCCATTGTGGATAATAACAATCCTTTTTTACCACTTAATAATCTTTCAATACCATTCTCACCGTAAGCATAGGCAAAGCCATGACTAAATACACGGTCAACATATCCTTTTAAGATTGCTGGAAGCCCTGCCCACCAAACTGGATAAATAAATATAATGCTATCAGCCCAAGTGATATGTTCTTGTTCTTCTTGAATATCAGCTGGCGTCTTCCCTTGGGAAAATGAAACGAAATCAGACGCACTTAATACTGGATTAAAGTTTAATTCATATAAACCGCGAACACGTACTTCATGATCTTTTCCTTCTAGTTCAGCTTTTACGGTTTCTAAAATTGCATGGTTAAAACTTTGTGGATTTGGGTGTGCATAAACGATTAAATGTTTCATCGTTATTCCTCCTATTTGTGGATATGTTGATAGTTTTTACGTAAAAAGAAAATATTATTGTAACTATTATGGTTACGTTTTGAGGGTGAAGTCAAGAAATTCAATTTTTTATTAGAAAATGTGAGATGTGCTATTTTGCGAAGTGTGTTTCAAAATATGTTTATATTACACTACAAGTACAGCATGAGAGGAAATTTGGTTTCGTAGCAGAATATATATTTAATATAAAGATAATTAAATATAAAAGAAGGGGTATAAAAGATGAATATTATTGAAATTGAAGGATTAGAAAAATCATTTGATATTGGTAATAGTAAAGTAAAGGTATTAAAGAGAATTGATCTTCAAATTCAAAAAGGTGATTTCGTTTGTATTATGGGAGCAAGTGGATCGGGGAAAACCACTCTTTTACAGTTGCTTGGAGGATTGGACGTTCCAACAGTGGGAAGTATCCGAGTAGATGGTACAGAAATTTCATCATTAAAAGAAAAAGAACTCGCGTTGTTCCGAAGACATCAAATCGGTTTTATTTTTCAGCAGTTTAATTTAATACCTGTATTTAATGCAGAAGAAAATGTCGGATTACCGTTACTGCTAGATAATGTCCCGCAGAAGAAAGCTACTACAGCAGCAAATCGGTTATTAGAGCTTGTTGGTTTAAAAGGAAAGGAAAAACATTTACCATCGCAATTATCAGGTGGTCAGCAGCAGCGGATTGCGATTGCGAGGGCATTTGCGAATGAACCAGCGATTATATTAGCAGATGAGCCAACAGGGGCATTGGATTCTGAAAATAGCAAAAATATTATTGCAGCTCTTCGGAATGCTTGTGATGAATTAGGGCAAACGGCTGTTGTTGTAACGCATGATCCGTTTGTAGCAGCTCATGCGGATAAAGTTGTTTTTTTACTAGATGGTGAAGTAATTCATGAACATACCGAAAATAAAGGCTGGAAATTTCGCCATATTCCGCAGCAAGTTATCCAAATTCAAGAGATTATGAATCGGAACTTTAAGGTAGGTGATAAGAGCGATGTCTTGGATAATTAAATATGCGGCCAAGTCTATTAGACAGAATTGGCTAAGGAACATGTTAATCGCTCTTGGGGCTGCACTAGGTGTTATGTTAGCAACGATGCTTCTACTTGGGAACCAATCTGTAGAACAAAGTGTTAAAGAGCAAGTTGTAAGTCGCTACGGGGATTATAATTTGCAATTTGGTTACATCAAAAATGATATGTACTTGCATAATGAGCAATTAAAAGAACTAAATGGTCTTGAATATGCCGAGAAAATATCAAAAGTACTTATCCCTTATCCTTTACCAAATCATAAAGAACTTTCTGGCAAACCATCGTATTGGGGAGTTGAGCAAGATTCCCCTGATATGCGTGCTTATAAAATTGTAGAAGGACGATATCCGAAAGAAGGAGCAGAAGTAGCACTTACAAAAGGATATACAGATCGAGAAAATATAAAAGTAGGAGATATGATTCGTCTGCCTTTCCCACCGCATGGTGAAAAAAATGTTAAAGTTGTAGGGATTTTGAATCCACCATTGATGGCAGCAATGGGACATAGCGCATATTTTCCGATTGCTTGGATGCAAAAGGAATTAAACTTACAAGGTCAATTTAACCTTGTTCAAGTGAAAACATCTGATGCGAATATAAAAAGAATGATCGCTAGTGATGCGAATGAGAAACTTGAAAATATTAAAATAGATCAGCGTACATATGTAGATAAAGCATTTGAAAGATTAAATGTGATGAAGCCATTAGTCTTTAGTTTAGGTGGAATTGCTTTCTTTGTTGTAGCGCTTTTGATTATGGGAAGCTTCTTCTTATCTGTAAGAAGTCGCTTTAAACAATGGGCTTTATTGCGTGCACTTGGTAGTAATCCAAACCAAGTGATTCTCGTTGTTTTATTAGAAGCATTATGTATTGGAACAATTGGTTCTTTCGTAGGAGTCGTACTTGGTGCTAGTACACATAGGCTTGCAGCTTCCTTTATTAACAGGTGGGTGAATGTAGAGAGTACAGGGCAAGAATCATTTTCTATTTCAGTTGAGATTTTATTCATTACATTTTTATTAGGGATTATAATGTCAGTAATAGGCGCGATTATACCAGCATTTATGGTAAGAAAAATTCCTCCTGTTGAAGCATTAAGACCAGGAATTCTAAGCAATCAAAAGAAAGAACGGAAATGGAGCGTTTTCAGTCTCGTTATTTTAATAGTGGGTGCTGTAATTGGTTTAAGTGGTGTGTTTGCTGAGAGGTATATTGGTTTTAATCCAAGTGCGATAGGAGCACTGTTATTTGCAGTAGGTTTGTTGTTTGCAATTCCGTTATGTATTCGTGTTATTACCCCAGTTATTGCAAAACCATTTCAAATGATATTTCGCATTGAGACAACGATTAGTGGGCGAAATGTGATTCGTTATCGTAAAAAGGCAGCTGTGTCAGTCGCGATCCTAGCATTTGGATTTATGTTATCGCTAGTTGGAACGATGTATGTGAATGCGATGTATGAAGGAACGAAACAAGGATTACAAAAGAATTTACCAGCAGATTTAGTCATTCGTGTTCCAATGCAATCACAAGGGATTGAAAGTCTACCATTTCATTGGTTAGAAAAGATACAAAAGGTTGAAGGGGTAAAAGAAATTGTTGGAGCTGCTCCTGATTTTACATCGAAACTTGTAAATTATGATTTTAAAAAAGCGAATTCAGAATGGTACGAGTTTATGAAGCAACATAAATATAATTATGAAGCAATGGAAGTTGTAGGTACTAATATTACTTCATTTCAAAAAGTAACACAGATGAAAGTTGTTTCTGGACAAAGCTTGAGCACGCCATTAAAAGATGGGGAAGGAGTCATTACAAAGGATACAGCAAAAAATTTAGGGATTAAATTACATGACACAATCGAAGTACAGGGAAAAGGGAAAGAAAAACAGCAAATTCAAGTTGTTTCTATTATAGAGAGAGACTTACGACTTCGAGGATCTTACGTCTTTGTAAATGAAGAATGGGCACGAAATATGTTCAGTGTAAAAGGCTATGAATCGATTCAAATTATGACGGACTCTAAAGTACCTTTTGAAACAATTAAGAAGAAAGTAACACAAATCACGAGTGATAAAGAGAATATAGAGGTTATAAATAGTACCGATTTGTTAAAAGAGCAAGAGCAGCTATTATCTCAAATGGTTATGTTAATTCGTTTATTAGTAGTAATTATCTTCATTATTTCAGGTATTGGCTTAATGAATGCAATTGTAGCAAGTTTACATGAAAGACGTGCTGAAATAAGTATGATTCGTGCCGTAGGAGCTATCCCTAAGCAGATGCGAAGAATTGTGTGGTTAGAAGGTACATTACTTGGGGCGATAGCTGGAATCATAGGTATTGGAGGCGGAGTGATTTTCAGTTATATTGTCTTATCAAGTTTAGAATTAAAGGTTATTACAATTCCATATAATCAAGTGCTATTACTGGCAATAGCAAGTGTTATACTCGGAACAAGTGCAGCAATGATCGCTTCATTTCAGTTAAGAGATTTTAAGTTAAGTGATACGCTTAAAGAGTTGTCCGCGTAAGGAGGAAGGCTGTTTTATAACGGTCTTTTTCTTTTGAATGTGGTTAATTTTTTCTAGTAAATAATAAAAAATTAACTCTATTTTTTCGGTATTTTTAACTACTATAAATTAACTAACCTCGCATTATAAAGTAATAGTAAGGAATTGAAAGCCGAGGTGATCCATTTATGCTTCATAACGAATTATTCATTAGAACCGAACAGACGGTTAGATTGTATCAGCGTATCATTTCAGACAAACTTTTCTCAATGCATGATAAAGGTGATGGAAAGGTATTGAATGTCCATATTAATATTTTGGCTCAGTTGTTGTATGAAGCATTTAAAGAAATCGATTTAACAAATGCTCCTGTTGTTCCCGTTCTTATTATTTCTAACCCTGTAGCCGTTCAAAATATTCATGTTCCAGGGATATATACAATGAATTTTGTTTACGATGAATTCATGTATATTTGTGATGCTGATCGTCTTCAAAATGAGGTTGCAACATTAGCAATCGGGTATACAATCAAGCACAGTAGACTTGAGCAATTATTAGATAAAGAGGTAGAAAAAGTGCTTCTGCATATGATTAAGAGCATAAAGAAATTTCTGGATATCCACGGTGAGTTAACATGTTATTTTGAAATTACTGTTAAGGAAGCAGGTTTATTATATGAGAACAACCTATCTCCCGTTTTTTTATGTCAATGGATTGTAAATCGATAGGAGTAGAGGAAGGAGAATGAAAAAATGAGTGTCAGATTAAGTGCAAAAGAAAAAGAAGTAGCCATTCTCGTTTCAAAAGGAATGAAGGATAAAGAAATTGCTCAAACGTTGTATATTAGTCGGCGCAGGGTAGGAGAGATAATCGCTTCTATTAAAGAAAAATGGAGCATTCATCATCGTGTAGAAATTGGAATTCGGGCCTATTATTATGGGCTAATTACGATAGAGATAGCTCCTAGGGAAGAGAATTGTTTACAGAGGATGAAACAGAAAAGTGCTGTTTTTTAATTATAATTTTCGCCCTCTTTGATTGGGGGCAAAGAGGGTGAATTGTCAATTTAGAAGTTGTTTTGAAAATCTTCTATATCAAGGTCACATTGTAAGGCGATTTTAAAATATTTTGCTCCTAATTTATAAGCACGCAATCCATAAAAATGATCCCCTAATTCAGTAGCTAGTTTTTTTACCTGTATATATTGTCTATTATCTATTCCAAAATCAATAATTCTTTGCATTTCTTTCTCGTAGCTATAAGAGTCACCTTGAATTTTATAGAGATGCGCTTTATATGCATGAATTTCGATGTACACAGAAGGCATATCGTAAGCTTCTAAGATTTTGATGGCTTCAGGCATGATTTTATTGATTTGCTCCCATTCTTTTAAGTGTAAGTAAATTTCAATGAGACTTCGCAATGAGTAGATGTTTGCCTTTTGCCGATCGAGTGCTGCATTTACTTGTAAGGAGTGGTTGAAATGTTGAATTGCTTGATTGAATTTTTCTAACCCTTGATATACTCTTCCGTAATTGTAATAAATCATTGCAAAATGCATAGCAGGATCGTGCAGTTCTTTTACATATTGTTCAGCTTCTTTTAAGTATTGTAAAGATTCTTCGTATCTTTCATCAAGATGATATTGTACAGCAATTGTAATAAGCGTATCTGATATGAAAACTTTGTTATTTAACTTGCTATATATTTCATATGCTTTTTTTGAATATTTCCGGCTCACACTTTGGTTTTTAATGAGACGTTGTTTAACTAGGCTCATATTATAGTATAACTTAGCCCTTTGTAAGTTTTCTTCCGTAGTTAATAATTGATTTGCCTGCTCGTAGTATTCATTTGTTTTAATAAAATCTTGTTTCATATAAAAATAATTACCACATGCTATGTAATAATAAGAAAAGTCTTCAGCAAACATTGGATTAGGCTGATTAGGTATTAGATTTATTGCTTGTTGATAAATGGAATCAGCTTTCTTTGGTGCGCTAGTACGAGCATAATAATGGAGTAGTACGCCAAAAATCTGTAAAAGAATTGGGAGTGTATGCATTTCCCGAGTATGTAATTCTAAAAGGGAAATTTCACTTTCTGTCAATTTGTTATTCTCTTTATATTTTATCGTAATCGTTGCTATATCTTCTTCAAAGTGAGTTTTATTTTGCTTTGTGAGATAATCCACACTAATATCCAGTTTTGCCGAAACCTTCTCTAAAAAAGAATGAGAAGGTTTGGCAGTTCCATTTTCAATACGGCTTAAATATGGAATAGAACAAATTCCATTTACTAATTCTCCTTGTGTCATTTCGCGATGTATTCGGATTTGACGTATCTTTTCTCCTATTTTCAAAATATCACCTTTTTCTTATTTGCACCTATCAAAAAGTATTTTCTAATATCCCCAGCATGTAACATTCCGCCATGACTAACAAAGACCCATTTTGGTTGATAACTCATTACTTTGTGGATACTGTTGTGGACTTCTTTCATATCGTCAGCGAAGTAATGAATATTTGGTATTTTAGAATAAAATTCGTTTCTTCTTCGCTTCTTTTATCCACAGTGGAAATTCATTTAACAAGTTATTATATAATGTTCCATCTGTTGTTTTTTCGATATCGCGAATGTAGAAGAAGTTTGCGTTATCAATGAAACGTCCTTCCATTTCATCGAGTTTTCGAAGAACATCAAATTTGCCGTTTCCAATTCCAACAAACTGCCAAAAAATTGGTTGGTTAGAAGAGAATACAACTGGTTTTTGAATTCCTTTTTTACAGCCGCCATCGTTAATAAAAATAACAAAGGCAGGTTCTTTGCTTTTCTCTTCAATCGTGTACTTTTTAATAATATCTTCCATTACTTGTGGTTCTTCATTTCGACCAAACTTATGGATGGCAGAGTTATTTAAAATATGTTTTTCTACATAATTAGCAAAGTCTTTTTCGGTAACGGCTGGTAACCTTGAAAATTCATTATCATATACCCAAATATCTAGCGAACCATCATCGTCAAATTGACTTGCTACAGCAAGAACACGTTCGACAACTTCTTGTACGGTACCGTTTTTATATAACGTTCGCATTGATCCCGAAATATCTAATACGAGGGCAACTTTTGCGACTACTCCTGTTAATTTCTTTTTCTCTAATACAACGAGTACTGCTTCTTTCCGTAGTGTAATTGTACTCAAGTTAATCGCTCCTTTTTAATTATGTAACAAGATGCCGTTTCTTGATGGATGTATAGATTACGCAGTAGGAAGAGAATTATGGATCACTTGGAGTGCTTTACTCAGAATTTCCTCTGCTGCATATATACCCATTTCATTTGTTCTGACAATGTGAGGTAATAAACTTCTTTGTTTTGTTTTAAGCTCACCGTGAAGAGGGGCAATTGCATGATTCGCCCTTTCTAACATGCATAGATCAAGTAAGGAATCTCCAGCAGTAATTACGGTTTTTGCCTGAAGTTTTTCTTGTACATACTGGACAGCATCCCATTTATTCACAGGCTTTGGCACAAAATATAATTTTCTGCCTTGTAATGAATGAGTCCATCCTTGTTTATCGAGCCAAGTGGTGAATGAATGTAATTCGTCGTATGGAACATTGTCACGCTTAATGATGCAGTAGTGAAATAAATCATCAGCTGTTTTTTGCGAAATAACCCATTCTTCATGAGAGATATTTTGAAATTCTGTTAGAATGTCTTCTTTTTCCATACATGCTGCTAAGCGTTCTGTTTGAATGTTTTTCCAAGTGCAATCTTGCTTGCCGTTATGAAGAATATTGCCGCCGTTGCTCGTGATTGCATATTCCGGAATGATTTCTGTTTGAAATAGTGTAATGCGCTGAAATTGTTCAATCGTTCGTGTGGTAACTGGGATGAATTGCGCTTGTGATTGCAGTTTTTTTAATAATGAAATGGCCTTATGTGTCATAAAAGAAATTTCTTTGTTGTCTAACGTTTCAATCAGTTGAATGCGTTCATCGTCTATAGAAGCACGAAATGATTTCCGAGAATAAATGAGCGTTTGATCAAGGTCACTTGCAAAAATCATGAAGTTTTCCTCCCGAGAGGTGTGATTAGTCCGCAGCACGAATAAGTCATATCTTTATAGAGTTCTACTGGAACATTTTTTTCTTTTGCTAGAAGTAAAATGTGTTTTAAGTTTGGATTGTTTTCGTCACGGATTAAAATTTTCCAGGGGACTCGTCTTAGTAAAACGCGCGTTGTTTCTCCAACTCCTGGTTTAATTAAATTTATATTTTCTATTCCAAAATGCCTTTGAATAGAGGTGATATCTTGCATACCTTGCCAAGATGGCTCTGTATAGGTAGCAATAAGGTGCTCTAGTTGCTTTGTTACATCAGCGTTAATGGAAGGGAATAACGCTGTGATTTCGTCAATAAAGAAGTTAGATAAATCTTCTGTTTCCAGTTCTTTATAATACTTGGCACCGTGAAAATCATTTGGGCCAATATAGGCTTCATTTAAAACTGTGCGACTAATTAATCCTGATACGGTCGCGTTTAAACACGCGCTTGGAATGAGGAAATCTTCTCGTGTTCCATATATAGAAGTGCAATAGCCCGGATCGGCAAGCACCGCCATGCAATCTGAAATATATTCATGATTCTTTTCGTTAAATGTATGTACAGATTGGCGTAGTTCTTTTTTTATTGCTCCTTTTCCCGTCCAACCATCAATAAACTGAAGCGTTTGATTTGGATGCTGCCCTAAAATATAGTGAAGTGCATTCTCGTCAATGCCGCGTCCTCTAATAATCGAGATACAATAATGCGGCAAATCGAGATGATATTGATAACGAATATATCGTTTTATTAAAATGCCAATTGGTGTACCGGCTCTTGCGAGTGAGACGAGAACGAGATTCTTTCCTTTCGTTTTTATAATTTGTTCAGCTACTACGCCGGCAGCAATCGCTAGTTTACGTTTGTATTGCTCCAGTGAAGCAAAGAATAAATTCATATATGCTTTAGATGGTGTATATTCAATTGGTAGCATCTCAGAGTAATGTGTTCCTGATTGAATGGCTTCTTCTCTATCTTCTGTTGTGCTTTCTTCCATAACATCGCTAATATCTTTTAATAGAAAAATGGCATCATTTGCTTTGTAACTACCAAGACGATCTAAAGTTCTTGCTTCTGTCATATTTCTTTTTCCTCACTTTCTACTAAGCTGCTAAATGAAACGATATGAATGATTGGAATAACTGTTTGTAATTGTGCTAGGAGGTGGCGTAAAGCATTCCCGTCTAAATTGCGCTCTATAAAAAGAAAGACTTCATTATATTTGTTAGGTTGGATGTTATAAAAATAGTTTGTAATTCTCTCATCTTCAGGACTTATATAGGAAAAACGACTATGAATAGCGTATTGTGTGTCATTAGTGTCAGGATGAATCGGACTGCGCGTTGTTGATTGATATGAAATGTTTTCACCCATTTCAGCAGCAATTCGCATAGGGAGATACATAAATTCGCCGGTTCCTAAGCATAGTGTGTAGGTACTTTTTCGTTTTTCTTGTAGTTCCTTGCCAATCTTTCTAGCAAAAGAATGAATGTCGCCTTGTTTTTCAGCCGAAATGCCGAAGCGACCTGTGTAGTTTATGTAACTGACATCATGCTTTATAGATGTATAAGGTAAAGTAGGACATGAAACCATATGTTGTGCTATTTGTGATTGTATTGGGTGATGGGCAGTCTTATTCTCTGAATAAGTTGTTGTAACCGGACTGCCGATGACTTCAATTGAACCGCTTAATAAAGAAATCGTATGAATCGTTATATCAAGCTCTTTCTCTAGTTCTGTAAACTGTTGTCGGTGCTCATCTGAGCGCCAATCAAGTAAAGAAGCGACTGTATATTCTTTTCGAGGAAACTTCCTTTGAATCGACCGGATGATATTCAGTGCAGTTTTTCCAGTTGTTATTTCATCATCTACAAGAACGATTTGGTGCTCATTTTGGAAATAGCTTGCATTGACATAACAACGATGCGATGTGGCGTGAGAATGTTCTTCTTCAAATGTAATGATTGGTTCTACTTGGGAAATGTTTTCTCTTGTTGTATGAACATATTTTGCATTTTGAAAACATTGAAACATTGCTTGTCCTAATGCGGTAGCTGTTTCAGCAAATCCGATAAATAGAACTTCTTTTTTCAAAGGGAATTGATACTGCAAGATCTCCTCTAGTTCATCATCAGCGTATTTTTTAGAAGTAATGAAATTAAGAATCTCCTTTTGAAAGGGATGATGCGTACGATGAAGCACTTCCATATATCTTGCTGCAAGAGCGCATCCACTGGCCAGTGAGACAGCAGGTGGAACAGGAAGGTGTTTTCCTAAAATAGTGCTGACAAACAAAAAGCCGCGCTTCTTATTGATTCTTGCTGCCATTTGAAAGAGCTCATTTGGTAATAATAAATATGGATTATGAAGTATGTCTAGGTGAACGGTTATTTTATTTAAAATGTGGTACGTACTCTGTTGTCTTTTCGGTAAGGAGATCGATGAAAGTTTGTTGTTCATGTAGCACCCCGTAAATATTAGATTTTAGCAATGTTTTACGCGCCCAATTATAATGGGGCTTCACTTCATTCATTTTGTTAGAAAAGCTACTTTTCATTACGCCGTTATACGTATGAGCATTTTCGAAAATAGATTTTGCATCTAAATAATCTTCTAACGTGACAGTGTGCATCGCTTGTATGAGCTTAATGTGGGAAGGATGAATAACTGTTTTTCCAATCAATCCATTTGCTTGATCGAGCAATACTTCATGAATAAGGCCATCTTCATAACGATGAAGCATTCCCTCGCGCATAGTTAGGCCGGCGTTCCCAAGCGATTCACGAAATGGCGTTTGACGAAGTTGAGGTTTTAAAACGCGCTGTTTGTTTCCAAAGTACTCCCACACAGGTCCAGAGATAATATATTCATCTGCTTTTCTAGAAAAAATATTAATAATATCAGAGATACAATCGCGAATGATAGAAATATCATAAATAGTCGTATCTTTATTGCGGCGAATGCCGAATATGCCAGAAAAATCGGTAGCACCAATTCGAACGTTTAAAATGAAATCGCGGTAAGAATTTAAAATTGCTTTAATTGATAGCAATGCTTCAATACGGCTTTCTTTATAAATGATTTCAGGAGACTCTAAAATGGGCATCCCATAAAGTAAAAGAGCATATTGTTCGTTTATATGTCTTAGTTCATCAATATAAGATCTTCCGTTAGCTGGTGTGAACTTTGGAAAGACAAAACCGCTTATACAATGGACGGCGCTCCCTAGTTCATGAACTAAGGAAGTCATTTGCTTTGGTTCACGAACTCGAATAAAAAGTAACGGTATGTCTGATGGATGAAGTTTGCCTGCATCCATTATATGAGCCAGTAGTTGCATTTGTATGACAACATTTTGCTCGGCAAGCTGTATCTCTTCATCGCTAATGGAATCTTCTAAACAAAGTACAATTGATGTAGCACCTTCGTGCTTCTTTGTAATGATATCATCTGCAATTGTTTTTTTTGTTCCAGGTGTGTATAGAGTAGCGCCTAATGCGTAAGCTAATTGGTCTTTTGCAGTATCCTTTGAAAATGTAATGGGTTCTTGGTAGAAAAGGTTTTGTTTTTCTTCATGAGACAGATAGGAAAAATACTTCACGTTGTCACCGCCTTATTTAGAGCCTACGACCCAATTCATGTTCCATTTGTAATGTCGATCCATGTCTAGGTGTCCTTTACATAACTGTAGGGGCATTTCGATTTCACCTCATTTAGAATAATTACTTCAATCGTAACACGCTAACAAAAGTTTTCCAATTTTGTATTTAAAAATTTACAAACTTTTCAAAAACAGAAGGTGAATTTTAGGATTCATGTAGAATTTTGTTAGTAAAGGAGTTTTTAGAAAGGAAGAAGAAAAATGAATATACACAAGCTAACAGAATTAGAAGCGAAAGAAATTAATACATGGAAGTACGAGGAACCATATTCGTTATACAGTTTTTCAGGCAGTGAAGAGACAATAGAAGAGTTATTAGATGGTACATATTATGGTTGCAGTAATGCACATGAAGAATTAATTGGCTACTTTTGCTTTGGAGAAAACGCACAAGTTCCAGGGGGAAGGGATGCGAAGTTATACATAGGAGAAGACACGTTAGATATTGGACTTGGTATAAAGCCAGAGCTAACAGGGAAAGGGATGGGGAAAGCCTTTTTGCAAGCAGGAATGAATTTGGCGGAAGAGCAAATCCAACCGGATAAGTTTCGTTTAAGTGTTGCAGGTTTTAATAAACGTGCAATAAGGTTATATCAGCAGGTAGGTTTTATAGCAGAAAAAACTTTTGATAATAGAGGAAGAGAGTTTATTTTGATGACATATTCGTGTAGGAAGAAGAGAAACTGAAGAATTGATACAATAGGAAAAAGACTGATTGTTATCAGTCTTTTCATAGATTATTTAACAATGGGTATTTGTGAATTTATTAAAAGAATGTAATTGAGTGAGGATGTTCTTTATTAATTTTTGTAGGGATAGTTTGAATGATAAGCTATCATTTTTTTACGATCTAAATTTTCTAGGGCCGACAATTAATTTGATTGCTGTACTTTTCTCGTTATTGATTGTGATATCTGTAAATGCTGGAATGAGAACAAGGTCAATGCCACTAGGAGCTACGAATCCTCTTGCAATAGCGACGGCTTTAACTGCCTGATTTAAAGCACCAGCTCCAACTACTTGAATTTCTGTACTACCCTTTTCTCTTAATACACCAGCAATGGCACCTGCAACTGAATTGGGATTGGACTTTGATGATACTTTTAAAATATTATCCATATAAGTTGCTCCTCCTGTTATTGAATCATTTTTTTAATTACTGAAAGGAATGTAATTCGCATATCTTTAACTCATATTCAGATCCCAATCAAACAGAACCATTAAGTTTATCCATTCGCTACTTTTTAGTTTATTCCTGTTTATTCGTGTAAATAAAAAAATGATAGGCTTATGAAAAAATCTTGAAAAGACAAAAAATCATAACGGACCATGATTTTTCACATGGTCCGTTATGATTTCAATAACATATTTAAATGGAAGTATTACGTAAAATTATGCTGACGATTGTTTTACTTTATTCCGCATGCTCCGCACGATGAGCTAAACGACTAGATGCAGCGGCAGCAATTGCTCCTACAATATCATCAAGGAATGTATGAACTTTTCCAGATGATTTATCATTTAAGTATTCTAAAATACCTGGTTTTAATTTATCAATATATCCAAAGTTTGTGAAACCGATAGAGCCATACACGTTTACAATTGAAAGTGCAATTATTTCATCGACCCCATATAAGCCTTCGTCACGTTTTACGATATCTTGTAATGGTTCACTTAACATTCCTTTTTCAGCAAGGACGTCTAATTCGATTCCTGTAATGAGTGCATTTTGTACTTCGCGTTTGGATAATACACGTTCTACGTTGTAACGACATTCTGACATAGCTAAGTCAGGATGATATTTTTTTTGAAGAAAATGAACAAGTTCCGCAATATCATCAATCGTTACACCGCGTTCTTGTAGTAGTTGTAATGCTCTTTCTTGTAGTTGATTGGATTCTTTCATGTTATCACCTTTTTTTCTTTTTATTATTTGTATACGTTTTGATGCTTTATCATGTGCATAGGAATGAAAGGCGAGCACAAGCTCATATATATAAAGAAAAACCATAGGTGGCGACTATGATGATTCAACATATTTATGAGCATTATCAAATGCATGTCAAAGAATTAATTCCTCTTGGCCCCTATAAAAGCTTTTGGATTCGCAATAAAATTTATGTACTTCTTCCAATTGGGGATATGGAGGAAGAGGTACTTGTTGAAATGAAAAAATTAAGCGATTATATGAACCAACAAGGGGATATTACTGTTGCGACGTTTGTTCCGACGGTGCATGGTTATTATGTAAGTGAGATAGAAGAAAAAAATTACTGCTTATTAAAAGGTATGCGTTTACTTGATCGACATGCTACTTCGTTAGGTAGTGAGCTTTCCTTATTCCATAAACGAGGCGCCTTTTTTCCTGAAGAAATAGAACAACTAAGTCGCATCGGTGAATGGAAGTCATTATGGGAAAAAAGGCTTGATCAATTAGAGCGATTTTGGCAATCACAACTTATGAATCAGCCATCAGATGTATTCGATCAACTATTTATTGAGTCTTTCCCGTATTATTTAGGCATTGCTGAAAATGCAATTCAATATGTTGTTGATACAGAAATAGATGATACACCTCAGCTTGCTGATGCAGCAACAATCTGTCAAGAACGCTTTACCCCTTTATTATGGCAGCAAACGAATAAATTAAAAATCCCCATCGATTGGGTATATGATCATCCAAGTAGAGATTTGGCAGAATGGATTCGCTATATATCGATGGAAAAGAAGAAAGGTTGGGAAGAAACAATTTTTCAGTTTGTAACGGATTATGAGAAAAATTACCCACTTTCTTCTTTTGGGTGGCGTCTCTTATTTGCACGTCTTCTCTTTCCGCTTCGCTATTTTGAAACGGTAGAACAGTACTATCTGACGGCAAATGAAGAACAAAAAAGTATGTACCGAGATCACTTAGAAGATATTTTACACGATGTGACCCGTTCAGAGCAATTTATGAAGCATTTTTATGAATTCCTTCGTTTGCCTGTTGATAAGCTTGGGATTCGAAAATTAGACTGGTTATCCTAATAGGAATTTATAAAAAAGAGACCAATGGTGGTCTCTTTTTTATGGATATTTAGTTTCAGCGATTCTAAACGAGCCGCTTCCGCTTTTAAATTATCCAGCTCCAGCGCCTAGAACAGTCGGTCATTTCGCTCCTTCCTGTGAGGCAAAGAGCGCCTCTTCGTCAAGAGCCGCAACGCCCTCCTGTTCTGAGCAAGCCGCTTTCACTTTTAGATTAAAATACTTGCTCTACTTCGATAACGCCTGGTACTTCTTCAAGTAGTGCGCGTTCGATACCAGCTTTTAAAGTGATTGTAGAACTTGGGCAGCTACCGCATGCACCCATAAGGCGTAGTTTTACAATACCTTCTTCAATATCTACTAACTCAACGTCACCGCCATCACGAAGTAAGAACGGACGTAATTTATCTAATACTTCTAGTACTTGTTCTTGCATATTTGGGTTTTCCATTTTTATCGACTCCTTTCATCCATTTTATTATAATCAAGATACAGGGGAAAATCTATTTTTTCTGTTCTTGTTTTATTGTCGAAATTTTGTATCATGTTTACAACGTGTTTTTCAGTATAGGGGATACGAAAGAAACTTGTAAAGTGATGTGCTTATAAGGCAGGTTATCTCAGCATACTGTGAAAACGGAGAAATGGGGGAAAAGGAATGGTTAATGTTCAAGTATATGGGGCAAAAGTAATTTGTGCGAGCTGTGTTGGAATGCCATCTTCGACTGAAACATTTGAATGGCTACAAGCGGCAATTGGTCGTAAATATGAAGGACAAGATGATAAATTTAAGTTTGAATACGTTGATATTCAAGAAGAGCAAGAAGATGCAGAAAAGCAAGAATTCGTAGAGCGCGTAATTGAGGAAGATTTATTTTATCCAGTTGTTCTTGTAAACGGAGAAATCGTTGGAGAAGGAAATCCTCGTTTGAAGGACGTGTACGAAGAAATCGAGAAATATTTATAATAAAAAAGCCTTTGCTATCGCAAAGGCTTTTCTTACATAGCTATATGGAAAAAATAGTTATTGAAGGGGATGCATATGGAGAGGTTAGTGGAAAAGGGATTGCCAGGAGAAGTAAAGAGTCTAATGGAGCAATATGTAACTGGATTACAAGATATTTTCGTAAATGAAAAGTTAATTGGAGTATATGTATACGGTTCAATCGCCTTAGGGGCATTTCATTTAGAAACGAGTGACGTTGATTTTGTTACAGTAACGAGAGAAGCAGTCAGTGAAGCCCAAAAATTACAAATAAGTGAGTTACATAAAAAACTTAGTAAAACTACTTTAGGAAAAAGAATGGACGGTATGTATATTCCGTTTGCTGATTTAGGAAAATTTAATGAGGAAATGCAGCAGTATGTCTATTGCGCTGACGGGAAGATTAATATAGGTCATTGGGATGTGAATGCTGTGACATGGTGGACTTTAAAACATGGAGGGATTACCATCACTGGAAAAGAAGCAAGTGAACTTCCATTTGAGGTCCCATGGAGTGAAGTAGTAGAAACGATGAAATACAATGTGAAGCAATACTGGAGTGAAAAGGCATCAAGGCCATACTTGTTTTTAATTGAGGAATGGGTAGAATCAGCTGTTGTGACGATGGGACGTATTTTGTATACGTTAGAACAGAAAACGATTGTTTCAAAAGATGAGGGATTACAATATATGCTGAAATCGTCCAATGATAAATGGAAACCTTTGTTACAAGAGGTAGAGAGGATACGCCATAATAAGGGAGCCAAACGAACAATTTCTATTTGGAAGCGGGCAAATATGACGAAGAAGTATTTGCTTAGTGGGATAGAGGAATGTCAGAGGAAGTGGGAAGGGTAAAGAGTTCTGTTTATGAGAATGTTTTTATTAATAAGTATAAGCCTGATATAGATATATTCGATGTGTTATCTCCTATTTTAAATGAAAACATGCTTATATTTCTTTTTTCTCCCAAAGAGCTAGACAGGAAGGAAATTGAGCACGTTATAAAATATGCAAAGTTTTATCAATATGGTCCATATCTTAATAAGGAGTTAATTGAATGGGTATGTCAACATGGATATATAGTGGGGCACTTTTTAGATGACTATTACATTGCATCTTTAGATTTAGAAAAACAGGTTGTAGTATGTTATGTGCAAAAAATTTAAATCGCTATTAATTTAGGGTGAATGCAAATATAAAAGAGTTCACAATAAGATGTGAACTTTTTTATATTAACTATTTTTCCAACGCTCTAATTTATGAATACTTCTTGTGAAAAATTTAGATAAAAATCTGGGAAAACCAAATGAAACAATTTTATTTTCAACAAGCTGTTTCATCTCGTCTACTGTAATATGCGGAAGCGTGAATTCTCCATTTTCATAGCAATGACTGCAATACGTTGTACTTTTTTCTCCATTTTTTTCTGTGCCGCCACCTTTTTCATCTTTTGAAAACGGCATGCCACAGCTTTGACAGTTCTTATGTTTCTTCACGAAATTCGCCTCTAATTTATATGTATAGTCTTAATGAGTATAGTATGTCTTCTTAAGGGACACAATTCGCCTTTAAGATCCCATCTTTTTTAACTGACACCGCTTATTAAAAAACGTTTTATACCCAAGTTGTAAAAAGATAATGACAGAAAAAGCTGTACTTCCGGAAATGCCAAGTATAATAGCAATTTGATATTGGATGGCAGTAAATGGTGAAATCCCTGATAAAATTTGCCCTGTCATCATACCAGGGAGGCTAATGATTCCCATTCCTACCATGGAATTAATGGTTGGTAAAAGGGCTGAATCAAAAGCATCTCTTACAAGCGGAGCGGCTGCTTGCTTCGGAGTTGCGCCAAGCATCAGTGCACCTTCAATTTGCTCACGTTGTGATTTCATATTGTTTAAGAATGTATTTGCACCGAGCGACACACCAGTCATGGCATTACCAATAAGCATTCCAGCGATTGGAACGATATATTGTGGAGCATACCAAGGGTCGTGTCCAATAATGACAAAGATAAATAATAAAAGCGGTCCGATTGATCCTGCAATCATTGAGAGTGCGGCCACACGTTTTAACTCTTTTGACATAGGTATATTAACTCGTTTATAAATGTTGAAAATAGCAAATGTAGTAATAGAAATAATAATAGCAATTGTATAAAATGGATTACTATTTTCAAATATGTATGTAAGTACGTATGCAACAAGCACAAGTTGAATAGTCATACGGAATGTAGCGATCGTAATTTGTTTTTCACGTGGTATTCCTTTTAATTTTACAAGGCCGATTAAAATAATAATGAAAATATATGCTGCAGCAAGTTGCCAAATTTGTAATTCAATAACGCCCTTCAAATGCGTGCACTTCCCTTCTAATAGCACCTTTTGTTTTACTAATTTCAATAATGTCGGCTGCTATTTCTTCTGGAAGCTGTTGTGAATGGGTAATAAAGATAACTGTTTTCTTTTTTTGTTTCGCAATTGTAGTGAAATTTTGCATGACGCGTTTTTCTGTATCAGCATCTAATGCAGATGTTGGCTCATCTAATAAATAAACGGGCGGGTCCATTAATAATACGCGCGCTAAGGAAAGCCGTTGCTTTTCGCCACCAGATAATAATGAGGCGATACTTGTTAAATCTTTTTCTAAGTTTACAATTGCGAGAGCTTCTTGTAGTGCTTCGTCAGGTGGGAAAGGTTTCTCTGAAAAGCGAAGTCCCATTAACAAATTATCTTTTACTGTTCCATCAAATATAGGAGGAGTTTGCCCTAGCATAACAACTTCACGACGTAATTGAATAGGTGGATAAGACGAAATGGGGGCACCGTTATATTCAATTTCGCCAGTTGTTGGTGATTGTAGATCATTGAGCATGCGAAGTAACGTACTTTTTCCGCTACCACTTTCACCGATAATGCAGGTGGTTTTTTCTTTGTGAATCTCTAAGTAAGGAATATGTAAGATGTCTTTATATGTTACGTCTTTTAATAGAAACATAATTTTCTCCTTTCTGATTCTATATAAATTTAAAAAAGACAAAACCCTTCTTTTTAGGAGGGAGAGAGGATCCAGCCATGCATAGAAGCGGTCAGAGCCTTTTCCCGCCCCATACCAAGTAAGAACAGAGAGAGAAAATGAGTGTAAGTTCCTTTTTGTTTTCATAGTAGTAACGTATATGTGAAAAATCAAAAAGGAGTTATCCTGTAAAAGCTCGATCGGTGATGGGAATTTTAATTTATGTAAATATAAATTAAAAACATGGCAAAAACCCTTCTTTTAGGAGGGAGAGAGGACCTAGTCATGCATAGAAGCGATCAGAGTCTTTTCTCGTCCCATGCCAAGTGAGAACAGAGAGAGAAAACGAGTGCAAGTCCCATTTTGTTCTTTGTAGCAGCGACTTATATGTTGAAAAGTCAAAATGGATTTATATATTCATATCGTATCAAAAAAGGAGAAAAATAGAAAAAAACAAGAGCAATCTGCCCTTGTTTTTCTACTTAACCATTATGATATTTATACATCCAAAGAATGCCGGACTTTAAAAGTCTAGGTACACGTCCCATTAATGGTTGATTTGCTAATAGCCCGAATCCGTGCTTCTTACCGAGAGAACCGAGAACTCCTTTTAATTTAATAACAGGTAGTTCATCAGGAAGTGCTTCATTATTCCAACGTTTTAATAATATTTGGACAATTTGTTCACCTTGGCCTTCAGCAAGCTGTGCAGATGGGGCGTGTGGAAGGGAAGCACAATCTCCTACAACATAAACATGCTCGTTATTCGGAATATTATGATATTTTGTTAATACGACCCGTCCACTACTATCTTGTTCAACTGGAAGATTTCGAACAACTTCATTTGCTTGAATGCCAGCTGTCCATACGATTGCATCGCATTCCAGTGGTTCGTCATGGTTGTACACAACGTTCGGTTCTACTTTTGTAATGTTAGAGTTTCGTATAATTGTAACATTATGCTTTACGAACCACTCTTCTACGTATCTACTTAATTTTTCTGGGAAAGGAAATAAAATACGATCTTTTCGGTCAAATAAGTAGATCTTTAGATCAGAACGGCTTTCTCGAAGTTCACTTGCCACCTCAACGCCGCTTAAACCAGCACCGACAACAGCAACTGTTGCGTTAGGTTCTAAGCTGTTCAATTGTTCATATGTTTTGCGTGTTTGCTCAATAGATTGTAGGCTATGTGTATATTCTTTTGCGCCTGGAACGTTGTGATATTTGTCTTCACAACCAAGTCCGATAATTAAATCATCATATTGAATTTCTTCACCGCTATCGAGATGAACGGCTTTGTTTTCAAGGTCAACATTTGTTACTGTTCCGTATTGGATGTTGAGGCGCGGGTGCTCTGGAAACGGAATACGAATATGCGTTTCTGAAATTGTCCCCGCTACTAATGCGTAATATTCTGTTTTAAAACAATGGTATGGTACTTTGTCGATTAATGTCACTTGGACATCATCTGGAAGTTGGTTGTTTGGAAGAAGCCGCTGCAGAATTCTCATTCCACCGTAGCCACCGCCCAGTAATACGAGGTGTTTCATGATGGATTACCCCTTTTCTGTTGAAATATCCCCTAATCATACAATTATATATTGAAAAAATATTTTGACTTTACTCAATCAAATTATATCGAATTTGTGAACAAATAACAATGCATGAATGTGTACTCTGTTGTACAATAAGAAGAAAAGTGGGCAAACTGTTTTAGTTTGTCTGTTGAAGTTCATAAACACCTTCTTTTTAGGTTGGAGAGAGCGTCCGCTGATGGATAGAAGCGGTCAGAGCCTTTTTTGGTCCCATGCCGTGTGAAACCAGAAGGAGGAAGTGAGTGGAGATCTTTTTTTGTTTTCGTAGCAGTAGTATGTATGTATGTATGTATGTATGTATGTATGTATGTATGTATGTTGGGAATCTAAAATGGATTGATATAGAGAAGATCTTTTGATTTGAAGTGAAGCAGTGTAGCAACTAAATATTTTAGTAAGTGTAATGAAAACAACAAGGAACAGCTTAGTTTTCTTAGTATAGATTTATTTTTTTGAGATACAGGGGGGATAGTTTTGATTAAGCCATTAATCGAATTCTGTGTAGGTAACCTTGCGAGTGGCTCACAAGCAGCGTTAGAAAAATTTGAAAAAGATCCAAATTTAGATGTTATGGAGTACGGTTGTCTAGGATATTGTGGTATTTGTTTTGAAGGGCCTTTTGCACTTGTAAACGGAGAAGTCGTACAAGGTGCAACGGTAGAAGAGCTTGTGAAAAACGTATATGACTACTTAGATGAAAATCCAATGTTTTAAGGTGTCTGCAAATAAGCAGCACCTTTTTTATTTGTCATCTGTTCGATCAGAGTAACAATTCTTCTGGAGGAAATGCTAACAAAGAATTTGAATCTTTGAGGTGACAGGATGAATATTATTTGGGGACTAGCTGGAATGTTTGTATGAAAGAAAAAAGGCCCTTCCGAGAAGGGCTTTTTTCTTTCACGATTTGTGTAAGAGTGGCTTTTATCTAAAAGCCATCAAAATGTTGTCAAATATGAGAAACGGGGGACGTTCTTATTGTGTTCCAAAAGCATGCATTTTATACTTAAAACAACAAATTTTTTTTGGAGTGAATGAGGATGAACCAATTTTCTTTTACAAAAATGCATGGTCTTGGAAATAGTTATATATATGTAAATATGTTTGAAGAACAAATTCCAGAGGAAGAGTTAGCTCTTGTAGCGGAAAAGGTTTCGAATATCAATACTGGCATTGGGGCAGATGGCATGATTTTAATTTGTCCATCGGAAGTAGCACCAGTAAAAATGCGTATGTTTAATAATGATGGATCAGAAGGAAAGAGTTGCGGGAACGGGCTGCGCTGCGTAGCGAAATATGCGTATGAGCATAAATTAGTAGAAGAAACTGTTTTTACAATTGAAACATTAGCTGGGATTGTAACAGCGGAAGTGACAGTAGAAGAGGGTATTGTTACATTAGTGAAAATTGATATGGGAGCTCCTCGTTTAACTCGTGCCGAGCTGCCGATGCTTGGAGAGGGAGAAACACCATTCATTCGTGAAGACTTCTTATACAGTAATCATCGCTATGTCTTTACAGGTGTTTCAATGGGAAATCCACATGCAGTTATTTTTGTTGATGATGTAGAAGAAGCGCCGCTTACAACATTAGGACCTGTGCTTGAAACACATGAAATGTTTCCAGAACGAGTGAATGTTGAATTTATTGAAATTGTGAATGACAATGAAATGAACTTCCGCGTTTGGGAACGTGGAACAGGCGTGACACAGGCTTGTGGAACAGGCGCATGCGCAGCTGTTGTTGCAGCAGTGTTGAATGAAAAAATGAAGCGTGGTGAAGAAATTACGGTTCATTTAGCAGGCGGAGATTTAATGATTGCCTGGACAGAAGAAGGTAACGTTTTGATGAAAGGTCCAGCGGAAGTAATTTGCCGCGGAGTGTATGAGTACAAGATAGAAGCGTAAAGATGTATAATAGAACGAGAGAAGAAAGGAAGGTGGATTTCATGATTGATGTAACAGAACAAGCAGCATTTCAAATTAAGGATATGTTGAAAGATGCTGAAGATGGAGAGAAATACGTTCGCCTTGCTGTACATGGCGGTGGATGTAGTGGTCTTTCTTACGGCTTAGGATTTGAAAGAGAACCAAATGAAGACGACACAGTTCTTGAGTTTTTCGGTGTTGAATTTGTTATTGATAAAGAAAGTGCTCCGATTGTAAAAGGAGTAAAAATTGATTACAAGCAATCTATGCTTGGCGGCGGGTTCACAATCGATAACCCGAATGCAATCGCATCATGCGGATGTGGATCATCTTTCCGTACGGCGTCGAATGCTGGTAAGCCGGAAGAGTGCTAATGTAATGCTTTTCGTATCGAGATATGATTGAGTTTTGCAAACTTAATCAAACGCTTATTTAATTCGCTATAAAGGAAAAGAGTGTCCGAAGACGGACGCTCTTTTTTTATTCATATAATTAGTGTTATTGATTGTTAAGAGAATAAACCTATTTTATGATGTTGGAGATGAGAATCTAGTTGCTTGAAAGGACATGAAGTGTACTGTATCTCCCGCCGCATGTGGCAGAAAAAGGATCTGACCTCTTCGAAATCCTCTCGATCTTCCTTAAAAAAGGATTTTTATGTTCGTTTTTCAATTTGTATATAATTGTTTTTATTAAATTCACATAATGTTCAAACAAATGGGTCTAAAAACTCGGAAGTTATAGTATTCTTTAATTAAGAAATAATTTTTCGACAAATAAAGACAAAAAATTTATCCTGCATTAACGGACAGTAACACTCCCACTTCAAAATTCAGCGGAAGCAAAGAAGTTAGGTGAGAGATGAACTGTCCGTAAAAGCCCGATTGGTTCAACTAGTAATCAGTGGGGGATGAAAAACCCCCCCACTGATTAAAGTTTCACTTTATGGTGATCGGAAAATTTTATTTTATATCTGTGATTGCACAGACAATAAGGAGAAATGATTATGGCGAACAAACGTTGTAAATTACTTCATAAATCGTTTAAAGAGTTGGTACAAGAAAATAAACAAAAGATATTGAATGATAAAAAAGAGATGGAAAAAATTGAACAACGTATTGAACAACGTTATACAATTAATAAATCGGCTTCCTAATTAAGATACGAAAACTTTGTTGATATACAAAAAAGAAGATAATCGACTAGGTGCAGTAGTTGGTTATCTTTTTTGTTTTTTCAGTGTTTAATCTTACAAAAGTGTAATGTTCATGTCACGTTTTTGAATTTCTCCTCAAATGAAAAAGGACTATGATAAAAACATAATAAAAAACACATGAGGTGAATAACATGAAACGATATATTGCACTTTTTAGTATTTTAGTTGTATTTGCTACGATGTTAGTTGGCTGTGATTTGAATCGTATGGGGAAAGATGAGTACTATGTTCAAATTACAACTGATGCAAAAATAGAGTCAGGGGTATCTAAAGAAGGAAATAAATACACAGAGTATAATTATGAATTACAAGGTTTTGACGAAAAAGGTAATGAAAAAACAGTGAAATTTAATGGGCATAAAGAACTTCGTAAAGAAGCGTTCTTACGTGTATTCTACTCTGATAAAAAAGGAGTAGCAGCTTGGGAAGAAGTGAAAAAAGACGAGCTTCCTGCAAAAGTGAAAGAAAAATTAAGCGTGAAATAATGAAAAGGATTTGACCTGTGGGTCAAATCCTTTATTTGTGTTCAAAATCGGCTTCTGAAATTACTGTAAAGCCATGTCTTCGAAATAATGCTGTTGTCACACCGTATCCCTCTTGTTTGTTTCCGTTAAATTCTCCTGTATAAATAGTAGAACTACCACAAGACGGACTTCGCTCTTTTAAAATGATATATTCGGGATTTAAATCTTTTATTTCTTCCAAAGCTTGATAAGCTCCTTGAACAAAAAATTTTGTTACATCGTTCCCGTCTTTATCCATCACCTTTGCTTTGCCATCTAGTACATCGTCCCCATTGCCGCCGATGATTTCTGCTGATGGACGGGGGGTAGGTAAACCTCCCAATACTTCTGGGCAGACAAGGATGGTTTCCTCTTTCTGTAATAGCTCTTCTATTTTTGAAATGAGATTGTCATTTCCATCGTAACGACAAGCAATACCAGCTAAACAGGCACTAATTACAATCATGTTTTCACCTCAGTTCATTAGGGGATCTTTTATATATAATTTAATGGAAACATATGGTGAATTTCAAAGTAAAGAAGAATGTACGTATGTTAGTAAATAATCAAGCTTATATAGTCAAAAAGACTTTTTAGTAATTTGTTTATAACAATCTATAGCTCATAAACATCTTATGATTTATTTGTATAAATATTACAAAAAAACATTTAATTTGTTAGATAAAATTGGTAAAATAATATAAACTATCTATTTTGAAAAGGGGAAAAAGAATGAAAAAGAAAATTATTACATCTTTACTTTCTGCTGCGCTATTAATGCCAGCTATAGCTCATGCGGAAGGAAACAAGGCAACTCAAAATACTAGTACTGCTTCTAAAACTACAAGTGTAAGTAAAGCTAGCAAAGCTAAAGGATGGGTAAAGCAACAGGGAAAATGGTATTACTATGACAAAAATGGTAAGAAGGTAACAGGTTGGTTATCTACTGGTGGGAAACGGTATTATTTTAGTGCTTTTGGAGTTATGCAAACAGGATGGATGCCAATTCAAGATAAAAAAACAGGGAAAACTACATATTACTATTTTGATGAAAATACAGGAGTAATGCGCACAGGTTGGGTACAAATTAACGGATCTTGGTATTTTTTCAACAATAAGGGAGCAAAACAAACGGGTTGGCTATCAAATGGAGGAAAACGGTATTATCTTGGCGATTATGGAATTATGCAAAAGGGCTGGGTTTCATTCAAAAATAAAAAAACAGGAAAATATACGTATTACTATTTCAATGAAAACAGTGGAGCAATGCAAACAGGTTGGGCACAAATTAAAGGGAATAGGTATTTCTTAAATAATAATGGAGTAAAACAAACAGGCTGGCTATCAAATGGAGGGAAATGGTATTATCTTGGCGACTTTGGAATTATGGAAACAGGAAAACGCTTTATAAATAATACATATTACTACTTTGATAAAAGTGGGGCAATGAAAACAGGCTGGCAAAAAATCGGTAATTACTGGCATTACTTTAACAACAATGGATCTGAACACTACGGATGGTTAAAACTCGGTAATAAGTGGTACTATCTTGATTCTTTTGGTGAGAGGGTAACAGGGAAAAAATGGATTAATGGTAAATATTATAAATTCGATAAGAATGGTGTTTGGATTGGTTAATGAATAAGCAGTAAGCTTTATGGATAAGGAAGGCAGGCCGCATGGTGAAATGTGGCCTGTTTTTTGTTTTACGTCTTTAGTTCATCAATAATTTTAAAAATAAATTGCCCATTATGCTTTTTCACACCTATTTATATATGGGGTGATGAGAATGGGATCTTTGTATCATTTAATGAAAGAGTATAGTGAATTTCGAAGTAAAGAAGAGTTTAATGTGTATCAAAAACAAATTTTAGCATTGTATCAAGCGGATATAAATAAAACGGACTTTTTAGTGATTTGTTTTTTAGGGAGATATGCGATTAATGAACGGCAAAAAACAGTTGGAGTTGCTTGTCCGTTAATGGCAACAATTGCGGCCAAAATAGGAAAAAGTATTCGTACGGTGCGTCGCTCTGTTGCCAAACTGGAGGAACTCGGGATTATTGAGCGGATTCCTACGAAAGAAAGATATAAGCGCGGGGGATATAGTGCGAACTTATATGTATTTCGTAAAGCAGCCGTTGACCGTATGGATGACCGTATGAAAATGACCGCATGTGAAAAGAGAGTACATGTAGAGGAGCGTAAGAAGGAAGAGGTGTCAGAAAAGAAGGAAACTATTCTTTTTAAAAGCTTTTCTCAAGTACAAAAGAAAAGAGAAACGTATGAACTTGATGAAACATATTGTCGTCATGATATTCCAAGTGCATTTGTAGATGCAATTGTTCCGATGTCGAGAAATCCACAAACGATTAATGTGCTTTGGAGTAAGGTGGAACTCGCTTATAAAAAGAGTGGTTTATTAGAACAAGGGGTATTTTTTGAGCAATTGATTACGGATGAAGAGGTTTGTTCGCAACTTATCCGTCGTACGAAAAGTGTAGTAAGAGCGTATAAATGTGGGGAGATTCGTAAAGATGTTAGAGCGCTCTTATATAGTGCGATGCGAGCATTATTTTTAGATATTGAGTTAGAATGGGGAGCAGCTATAAGGAGGAGCACGCAGATGGCCTTATTTGATCCATTCAAAAAAGAGTCATATGTATAACATGACTCTCCATAATCAATCGAATTTTCGTACAACAGGGACACGAATTGCGACAAATAATACAAAGACAATAACTGCGATAGCACCGCTTTTCATAATCGTTACAATCGGAATGCCAGCTGCAAGTGCAAGTGATGTGAATGCATAGGAAAGCGGGATGAAGCCCATAGATGACAGCATTAGTAGGCTCATGACGCGCCCCATCATTTCTTCTTTGACAGTAGATTGAATCATCGCCATTAATGGAACGATGGCCATGGCAATGGTAATGCCATAAAATGCGCCTGCGAGTAGTGCTTGCCAAAGCGCTGTACTGAAGTTAATCGATAAAAAGAAAATGCCGGATAACAGCATCATAATGATGCAGAATAAACCGCGTCTACGAGTAATGTTCTTAAGACCAACAATGATAGCACCGATTCCCATACCTGCTCCGACAGCTGCTTCTAAGTAACTAAATTGAAGTGAATCACCATGAAGGATATTTTTAACAAATAATGGGAAACCAACTTGCATCGGACCGATTAAAAATAGATTTAGAAAAGCACTACAGATGAGAAATGTTGAAAGAAAAGGTGATTCTTTTACGTACAAGATCCCTTCTTTAATAGATGTAAACATTCCTTTATCTGTATCATGTTCTACTTGCACGGTAGATTGAATTTTTTGGACAAGTATAGCAGCAACAATTAGGAGCAGGATGGTAATGGTAAAGATGGTTTCATAATTACTAAACTTAATGAGGATCCCGCCAAGTACTGGTCCTAAAATTACTGATGCTTGGTTTGTCATTTGAGTCAGTGAATTCGCCTGTGTTAAACGATGTTTTTCTACAAGTTCAGGGAGAATAGAACCGTCTGCTGACCAAAAGAAGGCATCAGCTAATCCGAAAAACAAAGCAAATAAAGCAAACGTATATAATGTCACATGACCAACAATAAACCAAATTAAAATCGTTGCGACAAGAAGCGCGCGAATGATATTCGAGTAAAACATAATATTTTTTTTCGGAAATTTATCTGCGACAGCTCCCCCAACAATCATAAAGATAAGTCTTGGGACGCTAAGTGCAACAAAGACAACGCCGAGTGACGCTTCAAGATTTAATGTTTTCGCTATGTACCACGTTTGAGAAAATGTAAAAAAAGCTAAAGAAAAGCTTGAAAATAGAGTAGCCGCCCAGAGAAATAGGAAGTTTGTATTTTTTAACAATGGTATTCCACTTTCTGTTGGAGCAGATTTGTTTTGTTGTAGTTCCTCCATATTGCTTCCTTTCTATGTAACAATTTTGAATGGATATAAAAAGCTGTTAACACTCGTTTTATACAGTTTTTAATATTTCTATACTGCACTTTTTCATTGTAGACAATAATAACCCATTTGCCCAGTGTATTTTTAAAGACAAAAAATAAGAAGATACGAAAAGCACCTTCTTATTATGTGGTTTAAGCTAATGCAATATAGATATCAACTTGCGCGTTATTTGGATCCATTGCTCTTTCGTCATAGAGCTCAAAGTCAATTGTAAAAGCGCGTTTGTTTTCTTTCGACCAGTTCCAAATGTCTTGCCATGCTTCGTAAACGATTTCTGATACAGGACCTTTACGTGTTGTAAATACTGCATATGTCTGAGCAGGTATTGTAAGAGATTTCATATTTTCAGGAATTGTGTCTAGTGAGGAGACGGGCATACCAATTGTATATGTATAAACTCCAGTTTCATCGGACTCATAATTTGAATACAATGCTAGTGTTGTTTGTGTATGGTGATTAGGAATTTGGTTCATGATTTGATCTTGATAGTAGTGGTTCCATAGATGAGGAATCTTTCCATCAGATGATGTTTCGATTTCATTGTTGGTTGTAATAGAGATACCGATGGCTTGAAAAGATTCTTTTTTTACAATCTTAGGTTCATTCATGTTAATATTCCCCCTTTAATATAAGAACAAACGTTCCTTTTTATTGTACCATAATTATACAGATGAAAGGAAGGGGATTTTGTTGACGATACCCTTTAGACATTTTTTTACTTTGCACTCGTTAAAATAGTCACCCAAACCCTATAAACAAATGAACCTGTGATTATGGCTGTTTCTGTGTGAACGATGAAGTTAGATACAGAAGCCAAGAAAAATGACAGAGCGTAAGCAATCTTATAGCTAGGTGTTATATACCCATCAATCGTTCTTCCGTATATTTCATTTGCTATCGAGTCTGCCCATACTTCAGATTCTCTCAGTGTGTCGAAAATAATATTTTCACTTTTCCACCTAATATCCATATCAAAACCGCCTTTTTAATTGTTGTTAACATTTCTAAGGATTTAGATAATTTTGGTGAGGAGATACTATATTAAAAAACTCCTTCCATATACGAAAGGAGTCCGCTTCATTTATCCCGCATTAACGGACAGTAACACTCCCACCTCAAAATTCAGCGAAAGCGAAGAAGTTAGGTGGGAGTGTTACTGTCCGTAAAAGCCCGATTGGTTCAACTAATAATCAGTGGGGGATGGAGAAAACCCCCACTGATTAAAGTTTCACTTTATAAATTAAAACATACTAGAACTATGCATTGGTTGTAGTTTTGCATTTGGATCGAAGTAAGCTTTTGCATTGTTTACGGCTGTTGGTGCTTCGCCAAATCCACATGCGATCAGTTTTACTTTTCCTTCATATGTACAAATATCACCAGCTGCATAAATACCGGGAATGTTTGTTTCCATTTTGGAGTTTACAACGATGCTGTTTTTTTGAATGTCTAATCCCCAGTTTTTAATTGGGCCAAGAGAAGAGACGAAGCCGTAGTTTACGATGACATCATCAACGTCAATAACAACTTTTTCCTCTGTCTTCCCATGCTGCAATACAACTTGTTCAATTTTGTCTTCGCCAATTAATTCAACTGGAACGTATGGTGTTTTTACATCTGCGCGAGAGTTCATTAAGTTTTCTACGCTGTGCTCATGAGCACGGAATTTATCACGACGATGAACGATTGTTACTTGTTCAGCGATTGGTTCTAACATCATTGTCCAGTCCACAGCAGAGTCGCCACCCCCAAAGACAACGACGCGTTTTCCAGAAAATTTATTCATATCATCAACGAAATAGTGGAGGTTTTTCTTCTCGAATTTTTCTACACCTTCTAATTCTAAACGGCGTGGTTGGAAAGCACCGTTACCAGCTGTAATAATGACAGATTTAGAATAGTGTGTTGCTTTATTTGTTACAAGCTTAAATACGCCATCGGCTTGTTTTTCAAGTGTAGCAACTGCTTCTTCTAAGCAAACAGTCGGTTCGAACTTTTTCATTTGTTCTTTTAAATTATCAACAAGTTCTTGCGCACGTACTTTTGGGAATCCGGCTACGTCATAAATATATTTTTCAGGGTATAGTGCGGATAATTGTCCTCCAAGTTGCGGTAAGCTTTCAATAATTTTTACACTGGCCTGTCTCATGCCGCCATAAAACGCTGTGAATAATCCTGTTGGACCTCCACCGATAATCGTTATGTCGTAAACTTTTTGATTTTCTGTCACTATTTATTCCCCCTATAGATGGAATTTAGATATTGATTCCATATATTGTTCATATGTATACGGAAATCCTGCAAATAAGATTACACTTTACAGTAAAATGATAACATATTTAAGTTTAGAATACTGCAAGAAATGACTGAATTATATGTAAGCTTGTGCATAGTTAAATTAAAAATGTATAAAATATACCAAGCAGGAAAATCCATGTAAAAAAGGCTGAAAAACCCTTGAAAACGCTATGTTATTTTAAAATATTGATAATTCGTTAGGCGCTTGAATTATGACATAAAACCGACTAATATAGGAAAGTATTATGTTAATTTTTTATGACAAATTTCGTAAGATTTTTTGAATACGTTTTGTTATGTTTGAGAATGTGAGGAATTCCACATTCTTGACAAAATAAGTGTTTAGCACTTTGGTCTTATTTTTCATTACTATTATTATAAAGAAAAGGGTTGTGATTGAGTGAAAACTCCAAAAATCGTAGTTTTAGGTGCAGGTTATGGCGGGATGATTACGACTGTTCGTCTGCAGAAAGCATTATCTGTAAGTGAAGCTGAAATTACGTTAGTAAATAACAACAGCTATCACTACCAAGCAACTTGGTTACATGAAAGTGCAGCTGGCACATTACATCATGATAAAATCCGTCTCGACATTCAAGACGTTATTGATACAAATAAAGTAAACTTTGTACAAGATACAGTTGTAGAAATTAAAGCAGCTGAAAAACGCGTTATCTTAAAAAATGCTGAATTAGAGTATGATTACTTAGTAATCGGCCTTGGCTTCGAGTCTGAAACATTTGGTATTAAAGGTTTGAAAGAGCATGCATTCTCTATTACTAACATTAATGCAACTCGTCAAATTCGTGAGCATATGGAATATAAATTCTCTCAATATGCGACTGAAAAACGTGATGAGTTAGTAACAATTATTGTTGGTGGTGCAGGATTTACAGGTATCGAGTATGTAGGTGAGCTCGCAAACCGTATTCCTGAACTTTGTAAAGAGTACGATGTTCCACGTGAAAAAGCACGTATTATTTGTGTAGAGGCTGCTCCAACAGCGCTTCCGGGTTTCGATCCAGAGCTAGTTGAGTACGCTGTAAAACAGTTAGAGAAAAAAGGTGTAGAATTCCGCATCGGTACAGCAATTAAAGAAGCAACTGAAGAAGGTATTCTAGTTGCAAACGGTGACGATGTTGAGTTACTTAAGTCTGAAACTGTTGTTTGGGCTGCTGGTGTTCGCGGTAACGGTCTTGTGGAAGAGTCTGGCTTTGAAGCAATGCGTGGACGTGTAAAAGTTGATGAGTATATGCATGCTCCGGGTCATGAAGATGTATTCATGGTTGGTGACGCAGCGTTAATCATTAATGAAGAGATTAACCGTCCATACCCGCCAACAGCACAAATTGCAATTCAACAGGGTTATAACATTGCGCATAACTTATCTGTGTTAATTCGCGGTAACGGTGAAATGAAGAAGTTTGTATTTGATAACAAAGGTTCTGTATGTTCATTGGGACATGATGATGCAATGGGCGTTGTTATGGGGAAAAAGTTAACTGGTTGGAAAGCTTCCTTTATGAAGAAAGTAATCGATAACCGTTACCTATTCTTACTTGGCGGACCTTTACTAGTTCTGAAAAAAGGTAAATTGAAGTTCTTTTAATATATGATAGAAAAAGCAGAAACGGCTAGGAGTCGTTTCTGCTTTTTTAATTTATATTTTATTGTACATGCAGTGTATAAGTAGAATTTCTTTTTGAGCGAAAAGCAACAAAAAACCAAATGACGTTTGTGATTATTACCCCTGTACAAACAATGATGACTCCTAAGAAAGAGGAGGCTTTATAGTCACTTGCGAGCATTATAATCAATACGACTGCAAGTATCACAAAATTTACGAATATCCCCATACCGCAAAGAATAGCCATGATGAATCGCATTGCCTTCACTCCTGCGATATAAAGAAGTAGAGGTACGATATAAAATAGTAAAATCGTGCCGATTGATTTCCACATGCCTAAAGAGTTAAATTTATTTGCATTAGGTCCTAAATCAGCAAGTGGTGAAAGCGAAGGAACAACTAAGACAGAGCAGAAGAGTAATGCGGAAACTAATGTTACAAATACAATACTGGACTTTTTTGATTGATTTCTCATTTTACTTTTTACTCCTTTCGCAATGAATAGGTGTTATGTAATATTAAAGGAAGAATTTTGAAGAAATTAGAGACCTTTCCCCAAAAAAGATAAACATATTAACATTATATCAAATATATGGAAATCGATAAATGAGGTAGAAGAGTAGAAAGAAACGTATCAACTAAGGAACAAGGAAGATTATATTATTCTTACTGAAAAATATAGTATAATACATAGAAAAGAATGAATATTCTGTTCGTTTAATCGGAAGGGGTTTTACATCATGGGGAAGCGTGGGAAAGTTTGGTTAGCTGTAAGCGGACTAGTAGCGACAAAAGACGGGAGATGGCTCTTCGTTAAGAAAAAATATAGTGGATTAAAAGGGAAATGGTCATTACCGGCGGGCTTTGTTAATGAAGGAGAAACGATTGATGAAGCTGTGAAACGTGAAGTTTTGGAAGAGACAGGTATTATTGCACATGTAAAAGGTGTGATTGGCATTCGCTCTGGTGTCATTCGTGATGAGATTAGCGATAATATGATTATTTTTTTACTCGAACCAGAAGGAGAAGGGATCACTGTACAAGAAGAGGAATTGTCGGAAGTAGCATTTTTAGATCCGAAAGATATTGCGTATGATCAAAATACTTCTATATTAATTCGACATTTATTAGAAGGGAATACAGGACCAATTCTTGAGATGGATACGACACTAAATCCAGGAGAGCAATTTGGATATACAGCGTATCATGTGTTTACGGCGGGAGAGAAGGAGATGGGGAACAAGTGAGTATACCGGTACTACTTATTTCAATGATGTTGTTTTTTATTTTGTTTTTTGGAATTGGATTTTTGCTCAATATGATTTTACGTGCTACGTGGGTGATGGTTATTGTCTATCCAATTGTTTGCATACTAATCATTAATAAAGCGAGTGTCTGGGACTACTTTTCAAAACCGAAGGAAACATTTTCCTCATTTGGAACAAGTGTCTCTCATCTTGGACAAGCCGATCTTTTTATCTTGTCAATGGGATTAATCGGGGCAATTTTGTCTGGTGTTGTGATAAAGAAACTACGTCAAAATGGGTATCAAATGTTTTAATCTCCAGCATCCTGGAGATTATTTTTTTGCATATTTCTACATCGTATAGGGAATGATGAACGATGAAGGAGTGTGGAATATAAAAATGTTAAAACGTTATGGTATTCGCATTATGATGACTTGTTTGCTTGTAGCAGCATTGTGTGTGACATGGCAAGCATTCACTGGAGTGTCTTTAGCGGAGCTTGTAAAAACATATAAAGAAAGCAATGTAAAGGAAGTACATGCAGCAGAAAGAGGGCAACAAGTTGTTCCGAGTAAAGAAGTGATAAATGCTTTAGAACAGGGAAGAGACTGGTCTAAATATCGCGTAATGGAAATGACAGCAACTGGTTATACATCGGGGATAGAATCAACTGGTAAAAGACCTGGACACCCAGAGTATGGTATTACATATTCAGGCGTAAAGGCAAAACGAGACATCTATTCTACAATTGCAGCTGATTTACGTGTGTTTCCGATTGGGACCGTCCTTTTTGTACCGGGCTATGGATATGGTGTGGTAGCAGATAAAGGAGGAGCTATAAAAGGAAATAGACTCGATTTATATTATGAAACAGTTCAAGATGTATATAGTGAATGGGGCAAGAAAAAAGTAAATGTATATGTAGTGAAAATGGGGAAAGGTAAGTTAACAGAAGATCAGTTAACGATGCTGAACCAAGATGAAACGCTGCAAGTATTTCGCGGTCAATATTTGAAGCAGAGATAGTCTAGTGGGATTAACACTAGACTTTTTTTATGAAGTGAACGAGAAGTTAGAATTATCGCATTTTAAGGAAAATGCAGTTATAATGAAAATAGAGAAATTTAGGGGGGGTTGAACATGTTTCAAGTACAAAAAGAATTAGCAAATCATGAAGCTGTTATCGTTGCTTTATTTGAAGAAGAAAAAGTGAGTAGCTTTGTACAGGAATTAGATAAAGCGTTTGAAGGACAATTACAAGTTTTATTAGAAGAAAAAGAGCTTTCTACAAAGAAAAAAGCCATTTCTAAAGTGCATAGCTTAGGAAAAACAAATGTGAAACGTTATTATTTTGTCGGTCTTGGTAAAAAAGAATTATACTCAACAGAAACGTTACGTGCTTCACTTAGTAAAGCATTTAAAACATTAAAAGCTGACAAAGTGCAAGAAGCAGCAATGTTACTTGATTCTTTCGTAACAGATAAATTAGAAGCAATTGATGTTGCACATATCGCGGCTGAAGTATCTTGCCTAGGTACATATGATTTACAAACATATAAAACCGGCAAAAAAGAAAGTGTAGAGTTAGAAAACTTTGCGGTTATTACAGCAGAGGATGAAAAAGAAATCGAAGCTGCATTAACGGTAGGGTATGTGCATGGACGTGCTACAAACTCAGCTCGTACACTTGTAAATATGCCACCAAACGTATTAACAGCAACAACGCTTGCAGAGTATGCGGTTGAGTTAGCTGAAAAATACGATATGGATTATAAAGTGCTTGAGAAAGAAGAAATGGAAGAGCTTGGTATGGGTGCATTACTTGCTGTAAACCAAGGATCTACAGAGCCACCAAAAATGATTGCTCTTATTTATAAAGGAAAAGAAGAGTGGACAGATGTGATCGGATTCGTTGGAAAAGGAATCACATACGATACAGGTGGCTATTCTTTAAAACCACGTGAAGGCATGGTAGGAATGAAAGGCGATATGGGGGGGGCTGCCGCAGTTCTTGGGGCAATGGAAATTATCGGTGAACTTCGCCCAGAGCAAAACGTAGTCGCTGTTATTCCATCAACAGATAATGTGGTAAGTGGTACAGCGTTTAAACCGGATGATGTGATTACATCTATGAGCGGGAAAACAATTGAAGTATTAAATACAGATGCAGAAGGACGCCTTGCATTAGCCGATGGTATTACGTATGCAAAGAAACTTGGTGCAAACTACCTTGTTGATATTGCAACATTAACAGGCGGTGTTATCGTTGCGCTTGGAAATCATACAACAGGTGCAATGACAAATAATGAACCATTATTTGAACAAGTATTAGAAGCATCAATGGAAACAGATGAACCAATTTGGCAATTACCGATTTTTGAGCGTGATAAAGAACGTGTTCGCAACAGTAAATTTGCTGATTTAAATAACTCACCAGGTCGTGAAGGGCATGCAGTAATGGCTGGAACATTCCTTGGCGAGTTTGCAGAAGAGACACCATGGGTACATTTAGATATCGCGGGTACTTCTGATACAACGAGTGCACATGATTTAGGACCAGCAGGAGCAACAGGTGCAATGGTTCGTACGCTTGCGACACTTGTTGAACGCTTTGGGGAAGAATAAGAAAGTTTTAAAAAAGGCGGCGGATTACGCTGCCTTTTTTCATAATGAAATGGTATATAAGGTTCCGTTTAAAGTAAAGGATGTGCGACCTGTTTCTTCGGAGACAACTAATATGAGTGCATCGCTTTTTTCTGATAAACCAATTGCAGCTCGGTGCCGTGTTCCTAGTTTTGAATCAATTTCTATACTTTTCGTTAGAGGGAGAATGTTTGCAGCTGAAACAATGTGGTTTCCTTTAATGAGAACAGCTCCGTCATGAAGCGGATTGCCCGGATAAAAGATAGATTCCAACAGTGGAACGGTTAAATACGCTTCAAGTTTTGTTCCAGTTTGGATAAGGGAATCAAGCGAATCGGTTCTTTCTACAACAATTAACGCACCATGTTTTCTATCACCTAAATGCTGAATTGCTGTTGTAATGGAAGCATAACCGGATGTATAGGGTGATAAATATGCCTTTAAATAATAAGAAGCTGCCAATGTTTGCACATTGCTTAGCAAATGATGAATTTCTTCCATCTTACATAAAATACATTCACCGTCTTGTTCAACGGTTTGCTTCATGCCACGTAATTCAGCTTCTACAACTTCGATCATTTGTTTCGTCTTTATTTTTAATTCTTCAGATAATCCCCATTCTTCCATTTTTCTCACCTTTTTGTTTGAAGTATATAGGGTTAGTTTGTGCAAATCATAACAGTAAAATCCTGTTAGATTTTAAAATATATTGAGATACCTGTCGTTTTTTCATATAATGTAGTTATGATATGCGAGAGGAGATTAGAAAATGGATTGGAAACAAGAATATAGTCGCTGGCTATCCTATACAAACTTAGATGCAGAATTAAAAGAACAGCTAGAAAATATGCAGCAAGATGAAAAAAAAATAGAAGATAGCTTCTATAAAAACTTAGAATTCGGTACAGGTGGTATGCGTGGAGAGCTTGGTGCTGGTACGAATCGTTTGAACGTATATACAGTTCGAAAGGCAACAAAGGGACTAGCGCATTTTATTGAAAAATTAGGTGAAGAAGCGAAGAAAAGCGGCGTTGTTGTTGCGTATGATTCCCGTCATAAATCACCTGAATTTGCAATGGAAGTAGCGGCAACTCTTGGCGCGCATGGTATTACGACATATGTATTTGAAAGTTTACGTCCAACACCAGTACTTTCTTTCGCAGTGCGTTATTTACATACAGTAAGTGGAATCGTTCTTACGGCGAGTCATAACCCACCTGAATATAACGGCTATAAAGTGTATGGAGAAGATGGTGGACAATTACCACCAAAAGAAGCAGACGAGTTAATTAGCTACGTAAACGAAGTAGAAGATGAATTAACAGTAGAAGTTGCTGATGTGGAGCAATTGAAAGCGGACGGATTATTACATATCATTGGAAAAGAAGTAGATGATGCATACTTAGAACAATTAAAAACAGTTATCATCAATAAAGAAATGGTACAAGAGGTTGGCAAAGAGTTAAAAATCGTCTTTACGCCATTACATGGAACATCTAATATTCCAGTACGTCGCGGTTTAGAAGCAGTTGGATTTACAGATGTAACAGTTGTAAAAGAACAAGAGTTACCAGATCCAAACTTTTCAACAGTAAAATCACCAAACCCAGAAGAGCACGCAGCATTTGAACTTGCGATTCGTGATGGAGAAAAAGTGGACGCAGATGTGTTAATTGCAACAGACCCAGATGCAGACCGTCTTGGTGTAGCTGTTCGTAATCATGCTGGTAAGTATCAAGTGTTAACAGGGAACCAAACAGGTGCGTTAATGCTGGATTATTTACTATCACAAAAGAAACAAAATGGCACACTTCCAGAAAATGGTGTTGTATTAAAAACAATCGTAACTTCTGAAATCGGCCGTACAATTGCGAAAGCATACGGTTTAGATACAGTAGATACGTTAACAGGATTTAAATTTATCGGCGAAAAGATTAAGCAATATGAAGAAAGTGGACAATATGAATTCCAATTTGGCTATGAAGAAAGCTATGGCTACTTAATTCGTCCATTCTGTCGTGATAAAGATGCAGTACAATCTGTATTGTTTGCATGTGAAGTTGCAGCATACTATAAATCACAAGGCAAAACGTTATACGAAGGTTTATTAGAAGTATTTGCGAAGTACGGATTCTTCCGTGAAGACCTTGTATCGTTAACGTTAAAAGGAAAAGATGGTGCGGAGAAGATTCAAGAAATGATGGCATCATTCCGTGAAAATCCACCAAAAGAAGTAGCGGATTTAAAAGTAGATGCAGTAGAGGATTATAAAGCAAGCATGATTACAACTCTAGAAGATGGAAGTAAGGAAGAGATTCACTTACCAAAATCAAATGTGTTAAAATATCAATTAGCGGATGGTTCTTGGTTCTGCTTACGCCCATCTGGAACAGAGCCAAAAATCAAGTTTTACTTTGGTGTAAAAGATGATTCCTTACAAAATAGTGAACAAAAGTTACTTGATATTAAAGAAGATGTTATGGATCGTTTATAATAAGATAGAGTATTGCTTCCATTAATGGAGGAAGAGAGAGGAGAACATAGAACGGCCTCCTCTTTCTTGCATGTAGCTTTAAGGACGAAAGAAAGTTTCACTTTATAAGCGTATACAGGATTACATCGTACAATACGAAACGATATTTGATGATTAGAAAAGAGGGGATTTGTTATGAAAAAAGTAAGGAAAGCGATTATTCCTGCTGCGGGATTAGGAACTCGTTTTTTACCAGCAACAAAAGCAATGCCAAAAGAAATGCTTCCAATTGTAGATAAGCCAACGATCCAATACATTGTAGAAGAAGCGGTGGCATCTGGAATTGAAGATATTATTATTGTTACGGGTAAAGGAAAACGCTCTATTGAAGATCATTTTGATAATGCATTCGAATTAGAACAAAATCTATTAGAGAAGAAAAAATATGAGTTGCTTGAAAAAGTACAAGCTTCTTCTAAAATGGTTGATATTCACTATATCCGTCAAAAAGAGCCAAAAGGACTAGGGCATGCAGTTTGGTGTGCGCGTAAGTTCATTGGTGACGAGCCATTTGCTGTTTTACTAGGTGATGATATTGTTCAAGCTGAAAAACCATGTTTACGTCAATTAATGGATGAATATGATAAAACACTTTCTTCTGTTATTGGTGTGCAAACAGTGCCTGAAGCAGAAACACATCGCTACGGAATCATTGATCCGCTAGAACAAGAAGGGCGTCGTTATCAAGTACGAAAGTTTGTTGAGAAACCAGCGCAAGGCACAGCACCTTCAAACTTAGCGATTATGGGACGATACATTTTAACACCCGAAATCTTTATGTTTTTAGAGCAGCAGCATATCGGTGCTGGTGGTGAAATTCAATTAACAGATGCAATCCAAAGTTTAAATGAAATTCAACGTGTATTTGCTTATGACTTTGAAGGAACGCGTTACGATGTTGGAGAAAAATTAGGATTTGTTCAAACGACAATTGAAATGGCACTGCAGCATGAAGAGTTAAGAGATGACATGCTTGTTATGATGAAGAAGATTTTAGAAGAGCAAACGAATTAAGAATCTTAATGTGAAAAAGAGTTACTCAACGTATGGAGTAACTCTTTTTTTTTATAATTATAGTGTCGAATGTGAATGTTGATAAGCGGAGCGACGAACTGCATAATATATGCGAGGTGCAATGATAGCGCCGATAATTGTAAAAATAATATCTTTAACTGCAAACCACATCATAATTACCCAAGCTGCTTTGTAACTCATATTTCCACCCATCCAGAAGTTTACAGCCGCATACATATAAGTAGTACCAATGATATAAGTTAAAATAATTCCGGTAAAAGATGCAATTGCGAATGTACTGAACTGTGGTTTTTCTCTTTGTTCTACTAATTTTCCTGATACGTAAGCAACAATAATAAATGCGATAATAAAACCACCGGTAGGATCCAACAATGCACCAAACCCCGCTTTGAAATTCGCGAAAATTGGTGCTCCTGCAGCTCCAACAAGCATATAAACAGTCATAGATAAGGCACCAAGTCTACTTCCAAGAAGAAGCCCCGCTAAAATTGCGAAAAATGGTTGCATAGAAAGCGGAACACCAGCTACTTGTAAAAACGGTGCCCAAGATACGATATTCGCACCAATTGCCATGAGGGCAACGAACATAGCAGCTAATGCTAAATCTAAAGCGCGTAATTGTTTCATAATGTTAACCTCCAGTTGTTATTTGGTTAACATTATCGTAGCTAATTTATCTATTTATTGTCAATTAAAATGTTTTGATAGTTAGGCTTTAGTGAATCTCTGAGTAATGTGTATGGAATACGAAATTGCGAAATTCCACTTGCATAAGGAGCGATTTCATATAAAGAGAAATAGACGACAAGGTTATCTGGTTCTAAAAAATAGTTGAATTTCTTTGTGCTCATGACTTTTTCAGCTGCATCTGGAAAGTAAATACTTTCATTTTGTTTAATTTGTCTAACGGCTTCTGTCCGAATGATATCTTTATAGTTGCTGTTTTTTTGAAATAAATCAGCTAGACTGAGTATCTTCTTTTCTTTTAAATCAAATGTATTTGCCTTCCATGTATAGATGCCATGTGCTCCGCCTGTATATTGATAATAATTTAAATATAAGCTAAGCAAGGGAGACTGTTGTAATGTGACTTTATAATCAACGTTTGCAATATACGGATGAAAAGGAGCATTTGATTCCTGAGCTTCTTTATAGTATTTTTTCGCTTCTTTTGCTACTGTTGTTTTAAAACGGTCTGTATTTGTTTTATAGTATGTATTCAACTTCTGCTGAAATTTTGAATCGTAAAAATTACTAAAGTAAGGCCTACTAATGTGATATTCTAAATAAGGTTTCTTACCTTTTTGTGTAACGGTCTTAATATTGATTGTCATGTTAGAAGGGTGGGCTGCATTCGTACAATTTGGTACAATAATGAGCAAGGAGAGAAAGAGTAATAGAATACAAAATTTATTTCTCATGTAGATAGAACCTCCTTAGATAAGTGATATGGATAGTTTGAAAATAAATAGCGGAAATTATACATTTTTAAATAAGGAAAAGGGGGAAGTAGCATGCCAAAAACATTAATGGATGCACTTGGGATTGAACTGTTAGAAATGACAGAAGAGAAAGTGGTAGCGACCATGCCGGTAGACGGACGTACACACCAACCGCTTGGCTTTTTACATGGTGGTGCATCAGTTGCATTAGCAGAAACTGTAGCGAGCGTAGGGGCTTATAATTTAATTGATCAAGAAAAATGCATTTGTTTTGGACTTGAAATCAATGCGAATCATATTCGCTCGAAACGTGATGGACTCGTAACAGCAATCGGTACTCCAATCCATAAAGGACAAACAACAATGGTTTGGGATGTGCGCATCATTGATGAAAATGATGATTTATTGTGCATTTCAAGATGTACAGTAGCGATTAAAGAAAAACAGAAAAAATAAAAGAGGCTACCAGGATGGACAGCCTCTTTTCTGATTAGTTATCAATATATCGACCATTCAACAATATGCGACATCAAGAAAGGCTGCCCCCAGGCAGCCTTTCTAACATTAAAACTGAATTTTCTTCTCTAAGAAGCCTTTTAGTTCACTAATTGGCATACGAACTTGTTCCATTGTGTCACGGTCACGTACTGTAACAGCTTTGTCTTCAACTGAGTCGAAGTCATATGTGATACAGAATGGTGTACCGATTTCGTCTTGACGACGGTAACGTTTACCGATAGAACCAGTTTCGTCAAAGTCTACCACGAAGTCTTTTGCTAGTTCTGCGAACACTTCTCCAGCACCTTCAGATAGCTTTTTAGATAATGGTAAGATTGCTGCTTTGTATGGTGCTAAAGCAGGGTGGAAACGAAGAACTGTACGAGAGTCGTTTTCTAATTGCTCCTCTTCGTATGCATCACATAAAAATGCTAATGTTACGCGGTCTGCGCCAAGAGATGGCTCAATGCAGTATGGTACATAACGTTCGTTCGTTTGTGGATCGATATAGTTAAAGTCTTCGTTAGAATGTTCCATGTGACGTTTTAAGTCGAAGTCTGTACGAGATGCTACGCCCCAAAGTTCGCCCCAGCCGAATGGGAATTTGAATTCAATATCAGTTGTTGCGTTACTGTAGTGAGATAATTCTTCTTCACCATGGTCACGAAGGCGCATGCTTTCTTCGTTCATACCAAGTGATAGCAACCAGTTTTTACAAGTGTTACGCCAGAATGTGAACCATTCTAATTCTTCACCAGGCTTACAGAAGAATTCAAGTTCCATTTGTTCGAATTCACGTGTACGGAATGTGAAGTTACCAGGCGTAATTTCGTTACGGAAACTTTTACCAATTTGACCAATGCCGAATGGAAGCTTTTTACGCATAGAACGTTGTACGTTTTTGAAGTTTACGAAAATACCTTGTGCTGTTTCAGGACGAAGGAAAATTTCGTTCGTGCTAGATTCAGTAACACCTTGGAATGTTTTAAACATTAAGTTGAATTGACGGATTTCTGTGAACTCTTGGCTACCGCAATCTGGGCATTTTACTTCGTGTTCTTTCATTAAATCAGCCATTTGATCGAAAGTAAGACCATCAACGATCATTTCGATACCTTTTGCATCTAAAGCATCTTCGATTAATTTATCAGCACGGTGACGCGCTTTACACTTTTTACAGTCGATCATTGGATCGTTAAAGTTACCAACGTGACCAGAAGCTATCCAAGTTTTTGGGTTCATTAAAATTGCTGCATCTAAACCAACGTTGTATGGAGATTCTTGAATGAATTTTTTCCACCAAGCTTTTTTTACGTTATTTTTTAGTTCGATACCAAGTGGACCGTAATCCCAAGTGTTTGCAAGACCACCATAAATTTCAGAACCAGGGAAAACAAAACCACGATGCTTCGCTAAGTTTACAACTTGTTCCATTGAATACATATTAAAATCCTCCTTTTAAAAGTTAACGTATTGGCGATGACAGAGTGTACTTGTGAAGCAGCAATTCCTTGAGCAAGCCACTGTCGCTTTAAAATATATCCAGCTCCAGCGGCTAGAACAGTCGGTCGTTTCACTCCTTCCTGTGAGGCAAAGAGCGCCTCTTCGTCAAGAGCTCCAACGCCTCCTGTTCTGAGCAAGCCGCTTGCGCTTTTAAATAAAAAAAGCTCGTCTCTAGGCATTTATGCCTAGGGACGAGCTTGTATATACCCGCGGTTCCACCCTAGTTGATGAGTGTATAAACACGCATCCACTTTATCACGTATTGCTCGAGACTGCCGTTTCCTCGCTTTTTCAGGCTTTCACTATCCCTGAATCGCTTTTTGTGCAAGTACTTATAAGTCCGTCATCGCTACTATATTTAATAATAATGACCATATTCTATCACGTTCCTTTTTAAATCACAATAGAGGAACGATTGTATTTATAATAGAGTCTCGCCTATTTCACTACTCTTTATTCTGAGGGAACGCTCATTGTTGCACGAATATGCTTAATTGCTTCTCGTTTGCTTAAGGGAGCAAGTGCGTTGTTTTGAGTGTATTCCCATACAACATTCGGGCTCGTTTTCGCATATTCACGAAGTACCCAACCAATTGCTTTTTGGATAAAAAATTCTTTTGAAGATTTGAGTTGTCCAATGATTGAGAAGAGAAGTTTTTCATCCATTTGTTTTTTATACTTCAGCTGAAATAAGATCGCGGAACGCTGTAACCATATATTTTCTGAAGCAATCCATTTCGGAATATAGGTAGGAATGACCTCCGAATGTTTCAAGAAGATGTCTCCTAAGAAGGTAGGAACGATACCATCAACGGAATCCCACCACGACTTTGTTATAATGAGCTCCTCTAAGAACGGGATGTGGGTTTTATCGAGATGTTTTTTATATTTCTGCAATAAATCAAGAGCGGCGGCTTGAAATTCGCGTTCTGGTAAAGACCAAAGTTCACGAATGACGATTTGAAATTCCTCTTTGTCTGGAAGTTTATGTACTTGTATTACTTCGCGTAATAGCTTTCTTCTTTCCGATGTTTGAATACCGAGGAATGAGAAGTGGTTTTTCATATATCGAGCCATCGGTGCTGCTTTTTCAGGGTTTTGATGTGCAACGAAATGTTGCTGTAAGGCTTTTACAAATGGGTGCATAAAATCGTTCTCCTTTCAGGTTCCTTTTTCATATTATATAAAGAAGTGATACGAAATGGATATAAAAATATGATGAGGGTAAAAAGGAGAGGGAACGATGGAAGATCAAAGTATATTAGCAGGTTTTTTTGCTCTTAGCTTTGCTGCTATTTTTATTATTTTAATCTGGGCGCTTATAGCATATTTATTAACTGCATTTGCACTCTATACGATGGCGAAAAATGATGGGGCTAATGATGGTGTTCTTGCTTTTATTCCATTTTTAAATAGTAAGATATGGGGAGATTTAGCGAAGGAGAAGTTGCCTAGTTTTTTGAAAGAAGAGGCAGGATGGAAAGTATTTGGTATATACGTTGCTTGTTTTATTTTGAACTTTATTCCAATTATAAGTCTTTTAGCAACAGGAGTATCACTTGTTTTGTCAATTTATTTGGTATATGCCATTTTGGAGAGATATGGTACGAACGCAATATTATTTACAGTTATCCATGTGATAACATGCTCTATTTTTCTGCCAATTCATCTGTTTTTAATTCGGAATGAGCCAACAAAATATTAGGATTTATTGAGGGTGTCATGTTGGATGTTGTCGAATCGTCGATATATCGAAAAAATCGCTGATATATGAAAAAGAAAGGCTATCGCTGCACGCGATAGCCTTTCTTTTCTAAGCGAGCCACTGCCGCTGTTTATACTACATTAAGTAACGTAAATAGATATAAATGTGAGAAATAATTAATGAAACGATCATAATCGGGAAACCGAATTTTAAGAAGTCCATGTAGCTAAATTTATGTCCTTCACGGCTTGCAATTCCTGCTACGATTACGTTAGCGGAAGCACCGATTAATGTTCCGTTTCCACCTAGGCAAGCTCCTAATGCTAACGACCACCATAGTACATCGATTTGTGCATCAGAAGGTGATAGACCAAGACCGACTGCCATATCGTTAATAAGCGGGATCATTGTTGCAACGAATGGAATGTTATCAATTGTTGCTGATGCAATACCAGATACCCATAAAATAAGGATAGATGCGTAAGAAATATCCCCGCCTGTTAAATTAATTACTTTTTGGGCTAGCATTTTAATGAGTCCGATATCGATAAGTCCACCAACAAGTACGAATAGACCAGCAAAGAAGAAAATTGTAACCCACTCTACGTGAGCAAATACTTCTTCAATTTCATGTTCTTTTACACCGATTAGCATAAGGATAGTAGCACCTGTTAGTGCAATTATCGCTGCATCAATGTGGAAAATGGAATGAGTCATGAAGCCGAGAATTGTAAGTCCAAGGACTGTTAAAGATTTTTTCATTAATACAGGATCTTTAATGTATTGTTTCTCATCTAAACTCATTAATTTTTTTACTTGTACAGGATCAGCAATTAATTGTTTGCGATACATAAAGTAAAGGATTGTTGCTGTCACAGCGATAATGATAATTACGATTGGCGCTAAGTTGAATAAGAAAGCATTAAAGTCTAAATGTTTATTTGAAGAACCAATCATAATGTTTGGTGGGTCACCAATTAGTGTTGCAGTTCCCCCAATATTTGAGAAAATAATTTCGGAAAGTAAATATGGAACAGGATTTACTTGTAAAATGCGCGTAATAGATAAAGTAACTGGAACAACAAGAAGTACCGTTGTTACGTTATCTAGAAATGCGGAACCAATCGCGGTAAGTAAAGAAAGAGAAATTAAAATTTTAATTGGACTTCCTTTCGCTTGTTTAGCAGCTTTAATCGCGACATATTGGAACACGCCTGATTTACTCGTGATATTAACTAAAATCATCATACCAATCAGTAGTGTAATTGTTCCCCACTCGATATGTTTTGTAAAAGCATTGTGTAAATCAACAACACCTACTATTACCATAAGTGCCGCGCCAAGAAGCGCAATAACAGCACGATTAATTTTTTCTGAAATGATAATGGCATATGTAATTAAAAAGACTGCGATTGCAAAGTAATATTGCCAGTTTGCAATTTCTTGCGTTGTTTCGTGCAAAAATTCCATCTCCTTTCGGATAACTTTTCTTAGTGTGTCATATATTTCTGGAAGAAACACACTTAAAGCCATTATAAAGTAGAAAAATGTCGGATGTAAATGAAAGGGTTTGTTTTGTCATATTTTCTATGGAAATGAATTTTTCTTCTTTTTGAAAATATTTGCGGTTATTTGACATATACATAAGATACATCCAATCTGAATAATTAGCCTTCGAGCCTGTTCGTGTAGGAGGACAAAAGTAGACGAAATGATAAGGAAGGGATCGTATGGATGAAAAACAATTTTTATTTTTAGATTTCGAGTTCACGATGCCTCAAAATAGGAAAAAACCAAAGGGATTTTTCCCAGAGATTATTGAGGTGGGACTCGTATCAGTTGTTGATTGCGTAGTGGAAGATACGTATGCATCTTATGTAAGACCGGAAACTTTTTCTTGCTTAACAGAGCGGTGCAAAAAATTTTTAGGTATTAATCAGGAAGCGGTAAATGGAGGGATTTCGTTTTTGGAACTGGTCGAAAAACTTGTCCAATATGAAAAACGTTGCCCGACAACGATTGTCACGTGGGGTAATATGGATATGAAAGTATTGAGGCATAATTGTGAGGCGGTAGGCGTAGCATTTCCTTTTTCAGGGCAGTGCCGAGATTTATCGCTCGAGTATAAACGTTTTTTTGGAGAACGGAATCAAACAGGATTATGGAAAGCGATTGAGGCATATGGGAAAATAGGAACAGGAAAGCATCATTGCGCGCTTGATGATGCGATGACGACCTATAATATTTTTAAGCTGGTCGAAAAGGACAAAGAATATTTAGTAAAGCCATCACCACCCACTTTAGGGGAGCTTATCGATTTTTCAAAAGTGTTAAAGAAAGTGAGCACACAATAGCGACCAAATTACAAATCGTGTAATTTGGTCGTTTTGTTTTTACAGTTTGTAATCTTGTTTTAACTGCTGAAGCGTCTGTAAACTGCGCTTTGCAAACGGAGAATCATCTTCTGAGAATGCATCCATTTGTGATTCTAATGCTGTCTTCAGAGATTCTTTATAATCCGGGATATCCCCTTCATATTTTTTCACCATTGGTTGCGGAATGTTTGTTTGTTCGCGAAAAGCTAAAGCACGTCGTTCATGGAAAAATGGTACATCAGCTTGTTTTACATTATGTAAATCACCTTGCGTAGGATGCTTTAAAACAGCTAATACTTTGACAACGTAGCTCCCAGGACGGCTGTTTGTAATTTCGCCGATATATTTTCCTGTTTTATAAATGCCTGTCACAATTTCACCAATTTGGAATGTTTCGCTCATATTTTTCACCTCAAGTTTATAGTAAGGAAAGAGTAGGGTGGAGTCAAAGAAATCATTTGGTAGAGAATGATTTTGCGTGTAAGAAATGTTATAATTTGAAATGATATAACAGAAAATTCTGATGAGTTAAAAAGGGGAAGATATGCATCGTGTGCTACGATGAATTCACAGATATAGATGTATTTTTACCATGGGATTTATTGAATAGGGTAAGGCTGTAGAAAAAACAAAGGAGTGATCTAAGTGATTTTCATGATGCCTTTATATTTTCCAGAAGATAAAACAGAATATATTATTCCTGGGATTGTTTGTGTTTTATTTATAATTGGTGCAATTGCAACGTGGCGCATGTTTATTCGCGTATCAAAGAGAGAAGCAGAACGTTTGCAGAAGGTAGAAAAGAAGTTATTAGCTGAGAAGAAACAGTAATTTCGTGTGGTATGTTTCCCTCTATGCTCGGACAATCTAAGGGCAGAATGTATTTTGGAGGGAATTGTAATGAAAAAGCAGCTTTTATTCGGGTGTTGTTTGCTGTTTCTTATGACAGGTTGTGATAAAGGAAACCCAAAAGAAATCGATGTAAAATTATATAATGCTTCTGGTGATAAAGTTGGAACCGCAAAGGTGACTCAGCAAACAAATGGCGTGAAAATATCCGTTAAGGCAGAGGGATTTACGCCAGGAGCACATGGATTACATATTCATGAAATTGGGGAGTGTAAAGCACCTCGTTTCATATCAGCTGGTGATCATTTTAATTTAGATAAGAAAAAAAAGCACGGACTTATGAATCCAAAAGGTGCAGAAAATGGTGATCTGCCGAATGTAATTGCGGATGATAAAGGCGCGATTGAAGCGGAAATTGAGGCACCGAATGTATCACTTGAAGAAGGAAGAACGACGATTCATCGAAAAGATGGTGCATCTATCATTATTACGGAGAAGCCTGATGATGGTATGACGCAGCCTGCTGGAAATTCAGGGAATCGAATTGCTTGTGGGGTTATTGTAGAAAAGGCATCAGCCACTAAGAAAAAGTAGAAGCTACCTCCGAATAGGTAGCTTTTTTAGTTGATTATGAAAATGTATATTTAAGTCTGTGCAGTATTTCTTCAAGCTGTTTTCTTGGACAACCGATATTAATACGAATATGTTGTTCTCCGCCTGCTCCGTATTTTTCACCTGGTTCAACGATAATTTTCCCTTTTTCTTCAAGGAGTTTTGTTCGTTCTTTTTGAGACAGTCCAAATCGAGAACAGTCAACCCATAGTAAAAAAGTACCTTCTGATTGAATGACGGAAAGTGTAGGGATATGCGTTTCAATAAATTCCCGAGCAAACCGAGCGTTTTCTTCCATATATAAACGGATGTCTGTTAACCATTCGTTACATTCCATATAGGCACTTTGCATTGCGACATAAGCAAATGTATTTAACCCATGAAAACCTTGACGGTATTGTATAGATGTAAAGGCATTTCGAATTTTTGGATCTGGAATAATAATGATTGATGCTTGTAATCCCGCAATATTAAATGTTTTACTTGGTGCCATACAAGTAATGGTACGCGCCGCTAATGATTTAGATAAGGAAGCAAATGGTGTGTGTGTATGACCTGAGAAAATAATGTCCGCATGGATTTCATCCGTGACAACGGTTACATTATATTGTTCACATAAATCCCCAAGTATTGTAAGTTCGGCCTTTGTCCAAACGCGTCCAACAGGATTATGCGGACTGCAAAGAAACATGAGTTTTACACCTTGCTTGAACTGTGTCTCTAAATGTTCAAAGTTCATTGTGTAGGAACCGTTTTGCAAATGTAACGGGTTTTCACACAGACGACGCTGGTTTTTTACGACCATATCAAAGAATGGTGGATAAATAGGTGGTTGTACAAGCACAGATTCATCTTCGGTTGTTAAAGCTTGCAAACTCGTACTAAGAGCAGGGACAATACCTGGACTAAATACGATCCATTCCTTTTTTATTTCCCAATCGTATTGGCTTTTTGTCCACTGGCAAATTGTATCGGTGATTTCTGCTGGCGGTATTGTATAGCCGAAAATAGGGTGTTCAAGGCGTTTTTGTAGTGCAGCTTGAATCGGCTCTGGAATAGGAAAATCCATATCGGCAATCCATGCATGTAACAATTCTTCATTCTCGTATGTATCCCACTTTACACTATAGGTTCCACGGCGATTTACAGTTTTATGAAATTGCTGCATATTTTTGCTCCCTTCATCGTTTTGTGAAAGTTCCTCACTTCTTCTAGCATAGCTGATATGATACGATAAAGAAAAGATTTAAAAAGTGGAAAAGGCGGGAAGTAGATGGGTGCATATGAAAAGATGGTGGAAATGGTGAAGAATTGGGATCCTTTTCAAATGGGACCGGAATTTTATGAAACGGAAGCAAGTGATGTTGTGTACGTGGTAAGTGCGTTTGACGATCCGAAATATATTGCAAAAAAAATACAGCATATTTATTTCATGTCGTTTGAAGAAGTACCTGCTATCGAAAAATGCGAGAAGCTAGCAGAGGAATTACTCGTATTAAAAGAAGGTGGAAGTTGTTCATTGTAGGCTGTCGGGTGTTCCGGCAGCCTTTGTTTTTTGATAGGAAGTTCATATCGCTTGTTGTAGAAACGGTCGATATATTTGAAAAATCGCTGATATATTGGGATTACTGTGCTGAAAATGCTATGATTTCTTCATATACATGCTCTGGTTTTTCCTCTGGTAGTAAGTGTCCTGTATTTTCATATGAAATAAATTTAGAATTTGGCAAGTCTTCGTGTAACCGGTGCCCAACATGAACGGGAACAACACGATCTTTTTCACCCCAAATGAGTAAAGTCGGCGTTTCGATTTTTCGTAATTCAGCTGATGATAAATCTCCTTCCCGGTCTCTAATCATTCGCGTTAAAGCAGGAAAAATGCGGTTATCGTAAAAGGGAGCAGCGTACCCTTCCATCATTTCATCATCAATTAAAGAGTGATCGTGAACGACATTCATTAAATTATGAACAATGCCTCTTCTTATAATCCAATTTTTTACGTATAAATGAAAGAATGGTAAATAGGAAGAGTAGATGAGCGGGAATTTTGCTCTTGTTAAGTAGCTTGAGCTACATAGTAAGATTGTTTTTGTAATTAAATCAGGACGTAGGCGATTCACATAGAGTGAGATTTGTCCGCCCATTGAATGGCCAACTAGCACAATGTTTTGCACTGCTAAATGTTCCATTAAATCAATAATTACAGTTGCTAAATTATGATAAGAATATGTAAATTGATTTGATTTATCACTTTTCCCAAATGGGGGTAGATCAAGTGCGACAACTGTTCCTTCTTTTGCAAGCAATGGGATGAGTCGCCGGTAACTAAATGAGGATGATAGAAAACCGTGAACGAGTACAAAAGTTGGTCTTTCCTCATTATTCTGGAGTTCATACAACTCGTAATGAACAGTAGTGCCGCAAGTGGAAAAAGTGAAGTAAGGATGCTCTATCTTATGTTTCATTTTCTTTCACTCCATTGATTTTTTTCATATCATCTCCTAGTAGAAAAAATTTTATGTTAACAAAAAAAGGCAAGATGGGGGTTTATCCATCGTGCCTTTTGGATTGTTTCGTTTTATCTCGCATTAACGGGCAGTAATACTCCCACCTCTAAATTCAGTGGAAGCAAAGAAGTTAGGTGGGAGATGAAGAAAACCCACCCCCACCGATTAAAGTTTCACTTTATGCACGCACAATATTAGGTGGCGTATTCCCTTCTAACCCAGCCACTAGATTTTTCGCAGCTGTCATTGCCATTTCGTGTCTTGTTTTTAATGTCGCAGATCCAATGTGCGGCAAAGTAACAATGTTTGTTAAAGATAGGAGTGGATTATCTTTTTCGACCGGTTCTTGTGTAAATGTATCTATGCCTGCTGCAAAGATTTTCTTCTGTTTCAGTGCATCAATTAATGCAGGCTCATCGACTGTTTTTCCGCGGGAAGCATTAATAAAAATTGCTGTTTCTTTCATTAATGAAAATTCTTTTTCTCCAATGAGATGATATGTTTCTTCAGTTAATGGAGTTAGAAGAACAATGAAATCAGATTGTGTTAATAGCGTGTTTAAATCACAGTATGTGGCATCAAATTTTTGTTCAGCCTCTTCTTTACGGCGACGGTTATAATAAAGAACATTCATATCGAATCCGAATTTTGCTCGCTTGGCAACAGCCTCTCCAATTCGACCCATTCCAATAATTCCAATTGTACTATGATGTACATCCAGCCCGAAGTGCTCTTTTTTAATTTCAGTATTCCAATTACCTTGTTTCACATAAGAATCAAGTTCGCATACGCGGCGTCCTGCTGATAACATTAGAGCGAAAACAAGATCAGCAACGGTATCATCTAATACATATGGAGTATTTGTTCCAATAATATTTCTGCGTCCCATCGCTTCTAAATCAAAATTATCATAGCCAACAGAAATGTTACTTACAACTTTTAAGTGAGGAGCTGCTTGTAACAACTCTTCGTCAATTTTTGCACCAAAGTTAAGCAAGCCATGTTTATCTTTTATTTTTTCTAATAAAACTTCACGAGATATTTTCTCACTACTATCCCATTTTTCATATTCACAATGCTCTGAGATATATGTCTCTACAAATTGTGGAATGCGTTCAGCAATATATACTTTTGGTTTCACGGTTTCGGCCCCTTTCTTTTTCACCCCGCTTTAACGGGTAGTAAAATCCTCACCTAAAGAATGTGAGGATAACTACCCGTTAAAGCTCGATTGGTGATGGTTAATAATCAGCGAGGGATGAAGAAACAACCTGCTGATTAAAGTTTCACTTTATCATTTTAACAGAGAAGCCCCTCTCCTCTAAACGAAGTGAGGGCGGGAGATGAATCTTTTTTTCTTTTTTAAAGAAAACGTCTCTGTACCTGTTTTGTTTTCCGCGGAAGATTGAATGGCGCGTCTTAGGGACACTACGGAATTTCTATATCGTTGTATCCTCTTTGTTGAACGAGAGGAATTGTTTTTGTTAGGGCAGAAACAGGAGAATTCCCTATCTCAAGCTCATGTAGAGATAGGTGGGGGGAGTTCGATTTTACATAATTCTCTAAAAAATCTTCTTTTCAAACATAAAAGGATATCTGTATAATTTAAAAAAAACAAAAGGAAGGATGAAGAGTATGGTGACTGAAAAAGAATTAGAATTATTAGCTTGTCTTGAAAAAAGTAGTCGTTTATCCGTAGAAACTTTAGCGAAAATGTTAAATATAGAAGTAGAAGCAGTAAAAGAAATGGTGGAGAAATTAGAAAGAGAAAAAATCATTGTTGATTATGTTACACATATAGATTGGACAAAAGTAAAAGAACATAGCGGTTTAACTGCGATGATTGATGTAAAAGTTACACCGAAGCATGGCGTTGGCTTTGATGCAGTTGCTGAGCAAATTTATCGTTATTCAGAAGTGAAATCGGTTTATTTAATGTCAGGGACATATGATCTTTCTATCACGCTAGAAGGGAAAAGTATGGCTGAAGTAGCAACATTTGTTTCGGAAAAATTAGCAACAATCGAATCGGTTGTTTCAACAACAACTCATTTTATTTTGAAAAAATATAAACATGAAGGAATTATTTATGAAAAAACTGATGATGATAAACGAATTGTGGTGGCACCATGAAGCAGTTTGAACTATCAAGAGCAGCAGAATCTTTACAACCATCCGGTATCCGTAAGTTTTTTGACTTAGCGGCAGGTATGAAAGGTGTTATTTCACTTGGAGTGGGAGAACCGGATTTTGTTACACCATGGCATGTAAGGCAGGCATGTATTCGTTCGTTAGAAGAAGGGTATACAGCATATACGGCGAATGCAGGATTATTGGAGTTGCGTCAAGAAATAGCAAAGTATCTTCAAAAGCAATTTCATGTTTCGTATGATCCGAATGAAGAAATTATTGTGACCGTTGGAGCGAGTCAAGCATTAGATGTTGCGATGCGTGCCATTGTAAATCCTAGTGACGAAGTGATTATTATTGAACCGAGCTTTGTATCGTATGCACCACTTGTTACATTAGCTGGCGGCGTACCAGTTCCAGTGGCAACTTCTTTAGAAAACGCTTTTAAAATACAACCGGAGCAAATTGAAGCAGCCATTACAACAAAAACAAAAGCAATTTTACTTTGTTCGCCGAATAATCCAACAGGAGCGCTTTTAAACAAGTCTGAATTGGAAAAGTTAGCTAACATTGTTGAAAAGTATAATCTCATTGTATTATCTGATGAAATTTATGCAGAACTTGTATATGACGAGGCTTATAAGAGTTTCGCGAGTATTCAAAATATGCGTGATCATACGATTTTAATTTCAGGGTTTTCAAAGGGGTTTGCGATGACTGGTTGGCGCCTCGGAATGATTGCGGCTCCTGTACATTTTTCAGAATTAATGCTCAAAATTCATCAATATTCAATGATGTGTGCACCGACGATGTCACAGTTTGCAGCATTAGAAGCGCTTCGTTTTGGGAATGATGAAGTCATTCGAATGAGAGACAGTTATAAAAAACGTCGTAATTTTATGACAACATCGTTTAACGAAATGGGCTTAACATGCCATATGCCAGGCGGAGCGTTTTATGTGTTTCCTTCTATTTCTTCAACAGGATTATCTTCAGCAGAATTTGCAGAACAATTATTGTTAGAAGAAAAAGTGGCAGTGGTACCCGGAAGTGTATTTGGTGAAAGTGGGGAAGGATTTATTCGTTGTTCCTATGCAACTTCGCTTGAGCAGTTAATGGAAGCGATGAAGCGCATGAAGCGATTTGTTGAAAATAAAAAAAGGACAAAACAGAATACGTTTTGTCCTTAAAAGGGGGGGAATACTAGAAAGCCATGTGTTAGTATTTTATCCCAATATTTGAAAATTATACTTGCAAAAGGAAACTTTTTCATGAATTTTGAATGAAAGGGAAGCTGGTGGTATAATTTACTAATATAGAGTGAAGTTTTTCTTTTCATTCAGGAATGACTTTTCACTAATCGGGTATTTATGAGCAGTTACCCACTTCGTGTACATGCATTTGAATTTTGAGGTGGGTACTTTTACTGCAACCTACAAATAGTAGGGAAAATGGTAAACGTATGGGAGTGTTTCATATGTCAGAACAATACACAACAGGAGTGATTGTAAAAGGGAAAGTAACTGGGATTCAAGATTACGGTGCATTTGTAGCACTGGATCAAGAAACGCAAGGGCTTGTGCATATATCTGAGATTACAAATGGATATGTGAAAGATATTCATGATTTTTTAAAAATCGGAGATACGGTAGAAGTAAAAGTGCTTTCAATTGATGAAGAACACAGAAAAATGAGTTTATCGTTAAAAGCGGCAAAGCGCAAGCAAGGAAGAATCATCGTACCTAATCCATCTGATAAGGGATTTAATACGCTTCGTGAAAAGTTAACAGAGTGGATTGAAGAATCACAGTTAACGAAGTAAAAGAGGATCGCTAATTTAGCGACCCTCTTTTACTTCGTTATGATATATATTAGCAAATATGATTGCATGCAATCATATTCGTATGTCGGATGGGAAGGTTGACATACTTACTACCGAATTTCATTCGTTTCCGGATGAGTACCAAGGTTTTCGGATGGTTTGAATAGTAAACCAAGGTTAATAAGTCCAGAAATACCAACGATACCGTAAATAATACGAGCAAGAGCAGAGCCTTGTCCGCCGAAGATAGCTGCTACTAAATCAAATTGAAAGAATCCGACCAGTCCCCAATTAACGGCACCAATTACAGTGAATACTAATGCAATACGTTGTAAAGTACTCATCTTGAATAGTCCTCCTCAAATTTGAAGCATAAGCAAGCTTTTAGTGTATGTGAGTAAGAAGAATCCACCATAAAGCGAAATCCGAAAATGGACGTGCACCTTATGCAACTTAACTCTTTTATAGAATGGCTGTCTTTTGTAGTTTTTATACATAAAAAATATTTACTATATGATGTATATACATCTATACCGAAAAGCGCGGATTTTTATGCGAAAAATGAACTTTTTTTAAAAAGTATAGATTGATTGCGTTTACAATTCTCCAATTGCTTGATTTACATCTTCAGTTTCGCTAAAGTGAATACAGAAATACATATACATAATTGGAGGGAAAAAGATGAGCACACATGTAACGTTCGATTATTCTAAAGCGTTATCGTTCATCAGTGAACAAGAACTAACGTATTTACGTGATGCGGTAAAAGTATCACACCATGCAATCCATGAACAAACTGGAGCTGGGAACGATTTCCTTGGGTGGGTAGACCTTCCGCTTCAATATGACAAAGAAGAATTCGCTCGCATTCAAAAGAGTGCAGAGAAAATTAAAAATGACTCTGACATTTTACTTGTTGTAGGTATTGGTGGTTCTTACTTAGGAGCACGTGCAGCAATTGAAATGTTAAACCATTCTTTCTACAATACGCTTTCTAAAGAACAACGTAAAACTCCACAAGTGCTATTTGTTGGACAAAACATTAGCTCCACTTATATGAAGGACTTAATGGACGTATTAGAAGGGAAAGACTTCTCCATTAACGTAATTTCCAAATCAGGTACAACAACAGAACCTGCAATTGCATTCCGCCTGTTCCGTAAATTATTAGAAGAGAAATATGGAAAAGAAGAAGCACGTAAACGTATTTATGCAACAACGGATAAAGCGCGTGGTGCTTTAAAAACATTAGCTGACGAAGAAGGATACGAAACATTCGTAATTCCAGATGATGTTGGCGGTCGTTTCTCTGTATTAACACCAGTTGGTTTATTACCAATTGCAGTTAGCGGTTTAAATATTGAAGAAATGATGCAAGGTGCAGCTGCTGGTCGCAATGATTTTGCAAAATCTGAGCTAGAAGAAAACCCAGCTTATCAATATGCAGTTGTGCGTAATGCTTTATACAATAAAGGCAAAACAATTGAAATGCTTGTTAACTATGAGCCAGCACTTCAATACTTTGCTGAATGGTGGAAACAGCTATTTGGTGAAAGTGAAGGAAAAGATCAAAAAGGTATTTTCCCATCTTCAGCAAACTTCTCTACTGATTTACATTCATTAGGGCAATACATTCAAGAAGGACGGCGTGATCTATTTGAAACAGTTCTTAAAGTAGGAAAATCTACACATGAACTAAAAATCGAATTAGATGAGAACGATTTAGATGGTTTAAACTATCTTGCTGGTGAAACAGTAGACTTCGTAAACACAAAAGCATACGAAGGTACATTACTTGCACATAGCGATGGCGGAGTACCAAACTTAATCGTAAACATTCCAGAATTAAATGAGTATACATTCGGCTACCTTGTATACTTCTTCGAAAAAGCATGTGCGATGAGCGGCTACTTACTAGGCGTAAATCCATTTGACCAACCAGGTGTAGAAGCATACAAGAAAAACATGTTCGCTCTACTTGGTAAACCAGGATTCGAAGAATTAAAAGCAGAATTAGAAGAGCGTTTGAAATAAGAAAAGCGGAGCCGACTGTTTAGGTTCTTAGAAGGAAGGGCCTAGCCATTGTAGCTAGATATAAAAAAGCTGTTGGGACATCCCAACAGCTTTTTTTGTGATTTGAACCGTAAGTTTGCCGGAACCGCAAGCTTATGGTTCTTTTTGTTTATGGCAAAGTTATCGTTCTAAATGTAATAAACCTTTCTATCAGATATACTGTTCAGAAAAATTCATAATTCAACTAAGGATCAAGGAGTTTCAGTTTAGAGATAATAAAGACGATCTTATGGGTTAACTAGATACTTACGGCAATCTTATGATTCGAATTTTATGAGGATTCATTCTAAAAACGTGTTATTTACGAAAATCTTATGATTCAAAATACGACAAAGTTATGGTTCAAATCACATTTTTCAGTGGGAAATTTGGTGAAGCGGTGTGTCGAATCACCGATATATCGATGCTAGAACAAATACAAATCGGGTATGCTAAGGAAAAGGTCTAGGGAGGATGGATAGCTTGATTCCGATTCAATCAAATTTAGAAGGTTATACGTATGCCCTTTTTAAATTGGAAGAAACATTAAAACCACTCGGTTACAGTATCGGTGGTAATTGGGATTATGATAAAGGTTGCTTCGATTATAAAATAGATGAGGAAGATGGCTATCAGTTTTTACGAGTGCCATTTACAGCAGTGGAAGGAGAGCTTGATGTACCAGGTGTAATGGTTCGTCTTGAAACACCGTATCTTCTTTCACATGTATATCAAGACGAACTTGATGATCAAGTAAATACGCTAGCAGCTGGGACCAGTGGATTAGATCAATTTGCAGAACCAAAAGAAGCAGATGGTAATATAAAACGAAAATATATTGATATTGGAAAGGTATTAGTGCAAGAGCTAGAACAGCGTCTTATCAATGCTTAATTACGATAAAGACATCGCCTTCAATAATTATAGAAGAATGAACGGGATTGATGTGATATTGTTCATCTCGCTGTATACCTAATAGTAAAGTATCTTGTTTTAAAAGTAGGCTACTGCAAACTTCAAAAGTTTTTCCGGTATAAGATGAAGGAACAGTCATTAGTTGCAATTTGCTTTCTGAGATTTCATTATAAAGTGTAAATAACACACCTGAAATGGAAGGGAATAAAAGGGACGCAGTAAAGACATAGCTTGTTAATTTATTCCCTTCAATAATTTCTGTTACTCCAGCTCTAGTTGCATTTTGAATTTGATTGGAAGTAAGTAGTTCGGCAATGCAATGGATAGTTGGATTTAATCCTTTCGCAGTTAAAATGTTTAAAATCGATTGTGTATCAGCTAAGCTTTCGTTTTTTTCTTTATCTGCTGTTATTAAAATGGTGTGGGCGGTCTTGATATTTGCTTTTAACAAAGTTTGATCGTGATGTGGACACCCCTTAATAAAGGTTAGATGATGAAACGGTCTTGGAAGCAAAGAAAGTGTTTCATCGATGAGTACGATATCAAGGTTTGGTTGTAATATATGCATTTGCCTTACTACGTTTTTAGCTCGTTCATTCCAACCAACAATAATCATGTGTCCATGACAAGAGGCTGCTTCTTCACCTTTAACCTTCATATATTGTTTATTAATCATTTCGGTAGCGAATAACACCATATAATAGGAGCAGAAGCCTGTTCCTAATAAAATGAGAAACATTCCGATTACTTTTCCTACAGGTGTATGCGGGACATAATCGCCGTAACCGACCGTAAAGACTGTAACAAGTGACCACCATATACCATCAAGCCATGTAGAAAAGTATTTTGGTTCTAATTTATATATGAGGAAACCAAAGGTAGCGATAAGTATGATAATGAAGCTGACTAAACGAAAAATAATGGAGCCACGAAATACATCCACTAGGTTAGCTCGTGATTTCAAAATTTTATTCCTCCTTATGTTGCATAGCTATATCCATTGTTACCATTATAAAAAAAAGAAAAACTCTCTATATTTATTTAGAGAGTCGTTTAATGTTATATAGAAGGTGTTACATACTTTCAACTTCTGTCTGCTGAACGCTTTCGAAATGCTGTAAGGCATAATAAACATCAGCTGTATGTTTTTTTTGATCAACTGATAATTTAAGTTGTAGAAAGTGGGAGCCATTTTCTAGTGTTTTGAGTTTTATGTTCTTTACTTTTATGTCCATTCCTTTTATTTCTTCAATAACGATGGGGATATTATCCATATCACGTACGACTAGTTTGACAGCAATATCTCGTTGTCTGAATGATCTAGGACCAAAAACCTTCATTGTTAATGGTATAAGTTCGACACTAATCATAAGAAAACACATGCCGAAAATTGCTTCAAGGTAAAAACCAGCCCCAACAGCAATTCCGATACCAGAAGCACCCCAAATCATAGCAGCGGTAGTTAATCCAGCAATGCTGTCATTACCTCTTCGTAAAATAACGCCAGCACCTAAAAAACCGATGCCTGAAACAATTTGAGCTGCAAGGCGAAGTGGATCCATGTTTATATGGTCTGTATGAGGTAAAGTATAAGCTGCTTTAATAGAAACAATGGTAAGGAGGCAACTAATAATGGAAATGACTAAGCAAGTTTTTAAACCGAGTGGTTTTCTCTTTAACTCACGTTCTAAACCAATAGCGAATCCTAAAATGGCAGAGAGACCTAGCTTGATTAGTAAATCGGTATAGTCCATATATATATTCCTCCTTATAAGTTTGTTCTAATGTAATGTGGCGATAATAAATGAGTAAAATATGCATTCATAACTTAAGCTTTTTAACAACGGGGTTTTGATTTCCTGCCAAATGAGGTGTTAGCTTGTGGAATATATGTAGTAATCGGATAGAGGTGAAAATGGCTATTTTATTTAATTATATGAGGTTAATAAAGAAACTTGGCTATTTTTATAAAAAGTTTTAAAAAGGGTGTTGCATTTCGTTTTTCTACATGCTATATTAATAACCGTCGCTGATGCGAAACAGCAGAAAGCGAAAAAATAAATTTAAAAAACTTAGTTGACATCGAAAAATGAAGATGTTAACATAAGGAAGTCGCAAACGAGCGGCAAACGAGTTCTTTGAAAACTGAACGAAACAAACAACGTGAAACGTCAATTTTTATTTTATGATGCTAGACAAACTAACTTTATTGGAGAGTTTGATCCTGGCTCAGGATGAACGCTGGCGGCGTGCCTAATACATGCAAGTCGAGCGAATGGATTAAGAGCTTGCTCTTATGAAGTTAGCGGCGGACGGGTGAGTAACACGTGGGTAACCTGCCCATAAGACTGGGATAACTCCGGGAAACCGGGGCTAATACCGGATAACATTTTGCACCACATGGTGCGAAATTGAAAGGCGGCTTCGGCTGTCACTTATGGATGGACCCGCGTCGCATTAGCTAGTTGGTGAGGTAACGGCTCACCAAGGCAACGATGCGTAGCCGACCTGAGAGGGTGATCGGCCACACTGGGACTGAGACACGGCCCAGACTCCTACGGGAGGCAGCAGTAGGGAATCTTCCGCAATGGACGAAAGTCTGACGGAGCAACGCCGCGTGAGTGATGAAGGCTTTCGGGTCGTAAAACTCTGTTGTTAGGGAAGAACAAGTGCTAGTTGAATAAGCTGGCACCTTGACGGTACCTAACCAGAAAGCCACGGCTAACTACGTGCCAGCAGCCGCGGTAATACGTAGGTGGCAAGCGTTATCCGGATTATTGGGCGTAAAGCGCGCGCAGGTGGTTTCTTAAGTCTGATGTGAAAGCCCACGGCTCAACCGTGGAGGGTCATTGGAAACTGGGAGACTTGAGTGCAGAAGAGGAAAGTGGAATTCCATGTGTAGCGGTGAAATGCGTAGAGATATGGAGGAACACCAGTGGCGAAGGCGACTTTCTGGTCTGTAACTGACACTGAGGCGCGAAAGCGTGGGAGCAAACAGGATTAGATACCCTGGTAGTCCACGCCGTAAACGATGAGTGCTAAGTGTTAGAGGGTTTCCGCCCTTTAGTGCTGAAGTTAACGCATTAAGCACTCCGCCTGGGAGTACGGCCGCAAGGCTGAAACTCAAAGGAATTGACGGGGCCCGCACAAGCGGTGGAGCATGTGGTTTAATTCGAAGCAACGCGAAGAACCTTACCAGGTCTTGACATCCTCTGACAACCCTAGAGATAGGGCTTCTCCTTCGGGAGCAGAGTGACAGGTGGTGCATGGTTGTCGTCAGCTCGTGTCGTGAGATGTTGGGTTAAGTCCCGCAACGAGCGCAACCCTTGATCTTAGTTGCCATCATTAAGTTGGGCACTCTAAGGTGACTGCCGGTGACAAACCGGAGGAAGGTGGGGATGACGTCAAATCATCATGCCCCTTATGACCTGGGCTACACACGTGCTACAATGGACGGTACAAAGAGCTGCAAGACCGCGAGGTGGAGCTAATCTCATAAAACCGTTCTCAGTTCGGATTGTAGGCTGCAACTCGCCTACATGAAGCTGGAATCGCTAGTAATCGCGGATCAGCATGCCGCGGTGAATACGTTCCCGGGCCTTGTACACACCGCCCGTCACACCACGAGAGTTTGTAACACCCGAAGTCGGTGGGGTAACCTTTATGGAGCCAGCCGCCTAAGGTGGGACAGATGATTGGGGTGAAGTCGTAACAAGGTAGCCGTATCGGAAGGTGCGGCTGGATCACCTCCTTTCTATGGAGAATTGATGAACGCTGTTCATCAATATAAGTTTCCGTGTTTCGTTTTGTTCAGTTTTGAGAGAACTATCTCTCAGAAATAAATGTATGTTCTTTGAAAACTAGATAACAGTGTAGCTCATATTTTTAATTTTAGTTTGGTTAAGTTAGAAAGGGCGCACGGTGGATGCCTTGACACTAGGAGTCGATGAAGGACGGGACTAACGCCGATATGCTTCGGGAGCTGTAAGTAAGCTTTGATCCGAAGATTTCCGAATGGGGAAACCCACTATACGTAATGGTATGGTATCCTTACCTGAATACATAGGGTAAGGAAGACAGACCCAGGAACTGAAACATCTAAGTACCTGGAGGAAGAAAGCAAATGCGATTTCCTGAGTAGCGGCGAGCGAAACGGAATCTAGCCCAAACCAAGAGGCTTGCCTCTTGGGGTTGTAGGACATTCTATACGGAGTTACAAAGGAACGAGGTAGACGAAGCAGTCTGGAAAGGCTCGTCACAGAGGGTAACAACCCGTAGTCGAAACTTCGTTCTCTCTTGAATGTATCCTGAGTACGGCGGAACACGTGAAATTCCGTCGGAATCCGGGAGGACCATCTCCCAAGGCTAAATACTACCTAGTGATCGATAGTGAACCAGTACCGTGAGGAAGGTGAAAAGCACCCCGGAAGGGAGTGAAGAGATCCTGAAACCGTGTGCCTACAAATAGTCAGAGCCCGTTAATGGGTGATGGCGTGCCTTTTGTAGAATGAACCGGCGAGTTACGATCCCGTGCGAGGTTAAGCTGAAGAGGCGGAGCCGTAGCGAAAGCGAGTCTGAATAGGGCGTTTAGTACGTGGTCGTAGACCCGAAACCAGGTGATCTACCCATGTCCAGGGTGAAGTTCAGGTAACACTGAATGGAGGCCCGAACCCACGCACGTTGAAAAGTGCGGGGATGAGGTGTGGGTAGCGGAGAAATTCAATCGAACCTGGAGATAGCTGGTTCTCCCCGAAATAGCTTTAGGGCTAGCCTTAAGTGTAAGAGTCTTGGAGGTAGAGCACTGATTGAACTAGGGGTCCTCATCGGATTACCGAATTCAGTCAAACTCCGAATGCCAATGACTTATCCTTAGGAGTCAGACTGCGAGTGATAAGATCCGTAGTCAAAGGAAACAGCCCAGACCGCCAGCTAAGGTCCCAAAGTGTGTATTAAGTGGAAAAGGATGTGGAGTTGCTTAGACAACTAGGATGTTGGCTTAGAAGCAGCCACCATTTAAAGAGTGCGTAATAGCTCACTAGTCGAGTGACTCTGCGCCGAAAATGTACCGGGGCTAAATACACCACCGAAGCTGCGGATTGATACCTATGGTATCAGTGGTAGGGGAGCGTTCTAAGGACAGTGAAGTCAGACCGGAAGGACTGGTGGAGTGCTTAGAAGTGAGAATGCCGGTATGAGTAGCGAAAGACGGGTGAGAATCCCGTCCACCGAATGCCTAAGGTTTCCTGAGGAAGGCTCGTCCGCTCAGGGTTAGTCAGGACCTAAGCCGAGGCCGACAGGCGTAGGCGATGGACAACAGGTTGATATTCCTGTACCACCTCTTTATCGTTTGAGCAATGGAGGGACGCAGAAGGATAGAAGAAGCGTGCGATTGGTTGTGCACGTCAAGCAGTTAGGCTGATAAGTAGGCAAATCCGCTTATCGTGAAGGCTGAGCTGTGATGGGAAGCTCCTTATGGAGCGAAGTCTTTGATTCCCCGCTGCCAAGAAAAGCTTCTAGCGAGATAAAGGTGCCTGTACCGCAAACCGACACAGGTAGGCGAGGAGAGAATCCTAAGGTGTGCGAGAGAACTCTGGTTAAGGAACTCGGCAAAATGACCCCGTAACTTCGGGAGAAGGGTGCTTTCTTAACGGAAAGCCGCAGTGAATAGGCCCAAGCGACTGTTTAGCAAAAACACAGGTCTCTGCGAAGCCGTAAGGCGAAGTATGGGGCTGACACCTGCCCGGTGCTGGAAGGTTAAGGAGAGGGTTAGCGCAAGCGAAGCTCTGAACTGAAGCCCCAGTAAACGGCGGCCGTAACTATAACGGTCCTAAGGTAGCGAAATTCCTTGTCGGGTAAGTTCCGACCCGCACGAAAGGTGTAACGATTTGGGCACTGTCTCAACCAGAGACTCGGTGAAATTATAGTACCTGTGAAGATGCAGGTTACCCGCGACAGGACGGAAAGACCCCGTGGAGCTTTACTGTAGCCTGATATTGAATTTTGGTACAGTTTGTACAGGATAGGCGGGAGCCTTTGAAGCCGGAGCGCTAGCTTCGGTGGAGGCGCTGGTGGGATACCGCCCTGACTGTATTGAAATTCTAACCTACGGGTCTTATCGACCCGGGAGACAGTGTCAGGTGGGCAGTTTGACTGGGGCGGTCGCCTCCTAAAGTGTAACGGAGGCGCCCAAAGGTTCCCTCAGAATGGTTGGAAATCATTCGTAGAGTGCAAAGGCATAAGGGAGCTTGACTGCGAGACCTACAAGTCGAGCAGGGACGAAAGTCGGGCTTAGTGATCCGGTGGTTCCGCATGGAAGGGCCATCGCTCAACGGATAAAAGCTACCCCGGGATAACAGGCTTATCTCCCCCAAGAGTCCACATCGACGGGGAGGTTTGGCACCTCGATGTCGGCTCATCGCATCCTGGGGCTGTAGTCGGTCCCAAGGGTTGGGCTGTTCGCCCATTAAAGCGGTACGCGAGCTGGGTTCAGAACGTCGTGAGACAGTTCGGTCCCTATCCGTCGTGGGCGTAGGAAATTTGAGAGGAGCTGTCCTTAGTACGAGAGGACCGGGATGGACGCACCGCTGGTGTACCAGTTGTTCTGCCAAGGGCATAGCTGGGTAGCTATGTGCGGAAGGGATAAGTGCTGAAAGCATCTAAGCATGAAGCCCCCCTCAAGATGAGATTTCCCATAGCGTAAGCTAGTAAGATCCCTGAAAGATGATCAGGTTGATAGGTTCGAGGTGGAAGCATGGTGACATGTGGAGCTGACGAATACTAATAGATCGAGGACTTAACCATATAATATGAAGCAATGTTATCTAGTTTTGAGAGAACATAAAAAACTTGTTGACATTTAAAATGAATCAAGTATAATAATGATTGTCTCAAATGAATAAAGTCTGGCAATGATGGCAGAGAGGTCACACCCGTTCCCATACCGAACACGGAAGTTAAGCTCTCTAGCGCCGATGGTAGTTGGGGCCTTGCCCCTGTGAGAGTAGGACGTTGCCAGGCAAATGGAGGATTAGCTCAGCTGGGAGAGCACCTGCCTTACAAGCAGGGGGTCGGCGGTTCGATCCCGTCATCCTCCACCATTTATGCCGGCTTAGCTCAATTGGTAGAGCAACTGACTTGTAATCAGTAGGTTGGGGGTTCAAGTCCTCTAGCCGGCACCAGCAACTATGGCGGTTGTGGCGAAGTGGTTAACGCACCGGATTGTGGCTCCGGCATTCGTGGGTTCGATTCCCATCAGTCGCCCCATTTCTTTTAAAACAAATATAATATGCGGGTGTGGCGGAATTGGCAGACGCACCAGACTTAGGATCTGGCGCCTTTGGCGTGGGGGTTCGACTCCCTTCACCCGCACTTTTAATAAAATATCTCATAACATGTCTTGCGGAAGTAGTTCAGTGGTAGAATACAACCTTGCCAAGGTTGGGGTCGCGGGTTCGAATCCCGTCTTCCGCTCCAATTTTCAATATGACATGCCGGGGTGGCGGAACAGGCAGACGCACAGGACTTAAAATCCTGCGGTGGGTGACCACCGTGCGGGTTCGACCCCCGCCCTCGGCACCATATGCGCCCGTAGCTCAATTGGATAGAGCGTTTGACTACGGATCAAAAGGTTAGGGGTTCGAGTCCTCTCGGGCGCGCTTTTATTAACGGGAAGTGGCTCAGCTTGGTAGAGCACCTGGTTTGGGACCAGGGGGTCGCAGGTTCAAATCCTGTCTTCCCGATAGTTTTAACATCATGGGGCCTTAGCTCAGCTGGGAGAGCGCCTGCCTTGCACGCAGGAGGTCAGCGGTTCGATCCCGCTAGGCTCCACTTATAACTTTATTATGGCGGTGTAGCTCAGCTGGCTAGAGCGTACGGTTCATACCCGTGAGGTCGGGGGTTCGATCCCCTCCGCCGCTACCATAAAGGACCTTTAGCTCAGCTGGTTAGAGCAGACGGCTCATAACCGTCCGGTCGTAGGTTCGAGTCCTACAAGGTCCACCATTTAAAGTAAATACTCTGGAGGTATACCCAAGTCTGGCTGAAGGGATCGGTCTTGAAAACCGACAGGCGGCGAGAGTCGCGCGGGGGTTCGAATCCCTCTACCTCCTCCATTTTTAAAAAAAGAATATGATATCGTCGCGGGGTGGAGCAGTCTGGTAGCTCGTCGGGCTCATAACCCGAAGGTCGCAGGTTCAAATCCTGTCCCCGCAACCAAATGGTCCCGTGGTGTAGTGGTTAACATGCCTGCCTGTCACGCAGGAGATCGCCGGTTCGACCCCGGTCGGGACCGCCATTTTTACATAAAGGCTCGGTAGCTCAGTCGGTAGAGCAGAGGACTGAAAATCCTCGTGTCGGCGGTTCGATTCCGTCCCGAGCCACCATTTTGAAATAGCAAGCCGGCTTAGCTCAATTGGTAGAGCAACTGACTTGTAATCAGTAGGTTGGGGGTTCAAGTCCTCTAGCCGGCACCACTTTCAAAATGAGCCATTAGCTCAGTTGGTAGAGCATCTGACTTTTAATCAGAGGGTCGAAGGTTCGAGTCCTTCATGGCTCACCATTTATTTTATAATTTCATGCGGGTGTAGTTTAGTGGTAAAACAAGAGCCTTCCAAGCTCTGGTCGAGAGTTCGATTCTCTTCACCCGCTTTTACATTGGGGGCCTATAGCTCAGCTGGTTAGAGCGCACGCCTGATAAGCGTGAGGTCGATGGTTCGAGTCCATTTAGGCCCACCATTATTCCGCAGTAGCTCAGTGGTAGAGCTATCGGCTGTTAACCGATCGGTCGTAGGTTCGAGTCCTACCTGCGGAGCCATATTATATAGAGAAGTACCCAAGTGGCTCAAGGGGCTCCCCTGCTAAGGGAGTAGATCGCTAACGCGGTGCGAGGGTTCGAATCCCTTCTTCTCTGCCAGAAATTGGCCCGTTGGTCAAGTGGTTAAGACACCGCCCTTTCACGGCGGTAACACGGGTTCGAATCCCGTACGGGTCATACTTAAAGAGATAGCATAATCTGCTATCTCTTTTTTTATTAATCAATGATTTTATTACGATTCTGAAATGCCATTAGCAATGAGTGGTAAAAAAATAAAAATGGATAGCAGTATAAAAAATATGCCATTAGATATAACATTGAAAATCATGATACTTGTATTTTGTGTTTTAACACCTAAAATTAAAGCAACTATAAATCCAATGTCCATTATAGCTAATAAAACGATGCTAATCTGTAAATCGGTATTTGGATATAATCTTGTGGTTACAAAAACTAATAGTGTAGCGACAAGTAAAGAAATAGTCCAAAGAATGGGCTTCGCTATTTTTTTACCCTCCCGCATGTTATTCCCCATAATATCACCTCTTTCAACTTTCCTAAATTATACATGATACTTCCGTTTAACAGTACTCAAACAGAAGACCCCTTCCTCAAGCAGGACATAGTCCAGGTGGTAAGGAGGGGGCATTAACGGGCAGTAAGACCATCACCTCAAGATTCAGAGAAAAACGAGGGGGATAGGAGGCGGACAATTGCCCGTAAAAGCCCGATTCATTTAATCATCAAAATGTGGGATGAAGAAAACCCCCACTGATGGAAGTTTCACTTTATTAATTTTTTTACACTTTTTTATGATTCGGGCGTTTAACTAATAGAAAGGAGCGAGTGATGGAATATGAAAAAATTGATAATTATACAAGCCTTTCGTAACAGGAAGATAATTGTTTCATTATAACAAATCATATATTTTTATAATGAAACACGATATAGAATGGAGTGATAATATGGATTTTGAAATTTTGTATCGAACCTATCGGCCTTTAGTTTACTCTGTGGCATATCGAATGCTTGGCTCTGTTAGTGATGCGGAGGATGTTGCACAGGATATACTTATGAAAAGTCAACATGTGAACCAAGAGCCAGTTAGAAATATGAAAGCGTATTTAATTAAAATGACGACGAACCATTGTTTGAATATACTACAATCAGCTCGAAAAAAAAGAGAAATATATACAGGAGAATGGCTTCCTGAGCCGGAAATAGATACAGCGAAATTAAATCCTATGGAAACTATAATTCAAAGCGAAAGAGTATCCTATGCATTCCTTGTACTGTTAGAGAATTTAACACCTGTTGAAAGAGCCATATTTGTTTTAAGGAAAGCACTTGGGTACGATTATCGTGAAATAGCTGAGCTTTTAAATAAATCAGAAGCAAATTGCCGAAAGATTTACAGCCGTTGCAAAGGGAAGATACAGCATGAAGTGTCAGTACATCCGCAGCAATCGATTCATACAGAAAAAATGGTACATACCTTTATTCAAGGTTCAGAAACAGGGAATTTTGAGGCGTTTATTAATCTGTTGAGAGAGGATGTAGCCCTTGTCACTGATGGAGGAGGTAAAGTGCGTGCAGCCATATTTCCGATTTTGGGCAAACAGCGTATCCAGACATTTCTGGAGGCAATTGTTTCAAGGGGATTCTTTCAAGTCAAACTTCTTCCAACTATCATAAATGGTCAAATTGGTATCTTAGTAAGGAATAAGGGATGTGCAGAGAAAGCCATATGTTTTGAGTGGGATGAAAGCCGAGAATTAATTAGAAGAATCTACATTGTAGTCAATCCCGATAAATTAAAGCATGTTTCAGTTCTATAGTATTAAAATAAAAAAGAAATCTTTATTTTTTTAAGATTTCTTTTTTATTTTGTCACAAATTGAAAAGCTAATTTGTCTTATAAGTGACAGGATATAAAAGGGATGCTATATATGTTTTCTATTAGAAGGTCTGTCATGAACTAAAATCATGATATGAAAGGATTCATGAAAGACATTATTAAATATCCTGACGCCAAAGTATAAACTAATTTTATTTTATGGAGGGACTATACAATGGAAACAAGGTTTTTAATGGGAAAGATAAATCCAGAAGGTTATAAGGCAATGGCAGGATTAGAAAAATATTTGATGACTACAAGCATTGATGAGACATTGAAAGAGCTAATTAAAATCCGGGCTTCTCAAATCAACGGATGTGCGTATTGCATTGATCTCCATACGAAAGATGCACGAAAACTAGGGGAAACAGAGCAGCGTATTTATGCTCTTAATGCTTGGCGTGAGACGCCGTTCTTTACAGAGGCAGAGCGTGCTGTTCTTGCTTTGACGGAATCAATTACACTAGTAGCGGAAACTCATGTTCCTGATGAGGTATATGAGGAAGTAAGGAAATACTTTGAAGAAAAGCAAGTTGCTGAAATTATTATGCAGATTGTTGCTATTAACGCATGGAATCGAATTGGAGTTTCTACCCGTTTAATGCCGGAAAACACATGAGGAAGGAATACATTTTGTAGAGACACTGTTACATCGTCAACGAGCTTAGAAAAAGAATAATCCTAAATATCAGCTATTCTTTCTGGAAATATTGCCGAAAGGATAGCTTTTTCGTTTTGGGCATAAAGAGATTTTACCTTGATGGATGTGAGGCTATAGCAAATAACAAATAAATCATGGTGGAATAAGGTTTTCACAATCTAAAGAAAACGCTCCCATTGTGATTGATTCCACACTTGATATGATAGCTTTCTACTATGTGTGAAAAAGTTCACAAATAGGTCATAATTTGTGAATGAATTCACAATAACGTATGCTACAATATGAATGTAAGGAAGTTAAACAACATTAAATTAGTACTTTAATTAATTACTTAAAAAATAATAATAATAATAAATGTGAACAATAGAGAGGGGAAATTACCATGAAAAAAGGTATCAATCGCGTAGTATTAGTAGGAACAGGAGCTGTAGGTTGTAGTTATGCTTACTCAATGATTAACCAAGGTGTAGCTGAGGAATTCGTACTTGTTGACGTTAATGAAGCAAAAGCAGAAGGGGAAGCAATGGACTTAAGCCATGCGGTACCATTCTCTCCAGCACCAACAAAAGTTTGGAGCGGTAGTTATGCAGATTGTAAAGATGCAGATCTAGTTGTTATCACTGCTGGATTACCACAAAAGCCAGGTGAAACTCGTTTAGACTTAGTTGAGAAAAATACAAAAATCTTTAAACAAATCGTTCGCGGTATTATGGATAGCGGATTTGATGGTATTTTCTTAATCGCAACTAACCCAGTTGACATCTTAACTTATGTAACTTGGAAAGAATCTGGATTACCAAGAGAACGCGTAATCGGTTCTGGTACAACTCTTGATTCTGCTCGTTTCCGTTATATGCTAGGTGACTACTTAGATGTAGATCCACGTAACGTGCATGCATATATCATTGGTGAGCACGGTGATACTGAACTTCCAGTATGGAGCCACGCTACTGTAGGTGTACAAAAGCTAGAAACAATTTTAGCGAATAACGAACAGTATAATCAAGATGACTTAGATAAAATCTTTGAAAATGTACGCGATGCTGCTTACCACATTATCGAGCGTAAAGGTGCAACTTACTACGGTATTGGTATGTCACTACTTCGCGTAACTAAAGCAATCTTAAACAACGAGAACAGTGTACTAACTGTATCTGCATACCTTGAAGGTCAATACGGCGAGAAAGACGCTTATGTAGGTGTTCCAGCTGTTATTAACCGTGAAGGTGTACGTGAAATCGTTGAACTTGAGCTAAATGGAGAGGAAAAAGCGAAATTTGCTCACTCTGTGAAAGTATTAAAAGAAACAATGGCTCCAGTACTATAAGATAATTGATAAAGTGAAACTTTAATCAGTGGGGGGCTTTCTCCCACCACTGATTAAAAGCTCTCACTAATCCGGCTTTTACGGGCAGTTTATCTCCTAACTAACTTCATCGTTGTCACTGAATTTTAAGATGAAAGTATTACTGCCCGTTAATACAAGAGAAATAATTCAGAAGCGGGAAACTGCTTCCAGCTTCTGAATTTATATATAACTTTATATAAATTCCTTTTCCAGTTTACTTGTATATCCCCCAAATATACACCCCCTTTTACTGGAAAAGGGTCGTTTATAGGAGAAGCACTCTATTTTCATATAGAGTGCTTTTTTATTATATTATTACAAGTGAAATGATTATATAAAATAAAACGCTTTCAATGAATATTCGTCAAAATTCGATATATTTTACTATAAATTAAAATATTTCCTGCAATTCCCACGAAAAAGCGTATATTTATTTAAAAATACACAAGGATATTTCAGTTTTCTAGAGAATGTTTACAAAGTAATAAAAATTCTGTCATCTTAGTGAGGTGAACATATTGAGTGTAACAAATTGTATAGAAGAGAGTGTGTATGAATTTCATACAAAGCAATGTTACGAGAGTTATAACATATTTGGCGCACATCTTGCAGTAGAGGATGAAATACAAGGCGTACGATTTACAGTATGGGCTCCTCATGCAAAAGCGCTGAGTGTAGTTGGGGATTTTAATGATTGGGATGTTGAAAAACATCGGATGATACAAATGACAGAAAAAGGTATTTGGTCATTGTTTATACCACATTTGGAGGAAAACGAAATATATAAGTATGCGATTGAAACTAAAGGTGGAGAAACAATTTTAAAAGCAGATCCTTATGCAAATTATGCAGAAGTAAGACCAAATACGGCATCTGTTATTTTCGATATAAGGGGATACGAATGGAACGATAAAAATTGGTTCCGTAAGAAAAAAAGAAAATCAATTTATAAGGAAGCAATGGCAGTTTATGAAGTGCACTTTGGATCATGGAAAAAGAAAGAAGATGGCTCTTTGTACTCGTATCGAGAAATGGCAGAGGAACTCATTCCTTATGTGGCGGAACATCAATTTACTCATATTGAGATTATGCCACTCGTTGAACATCCATATGATCGATCTTGGGGGTATCAGGGAACTGGATATTATGCGGTAACAAGCCGGTTTGGTACACCGCATGATTTCATGTATTTTGTCGATGAATGTCATAAATATGGAATCGGTGTCATTTTAGATTGGGTACCAGGGCATTTTTGTAAGGATGCTCATGGGTTGTATTTGTTTGATGGTGCACCGACCTATGAATATAAAGATTTGGATGTGCAGGAAAATCGTGTTTGGGGAACAGTAAATTTTGATTTAGGAAAACAGGAAGTGCGGAATTTTTTAATTTCAAATGCATTGTTTTGGATGAAACATTACCATATTGACGGCTTTCGCGTTGATGCAGTTGCGAATATGTTGTATTGGGAAAAGGAAGGAAGGCAGCAAAGTAATGAATATGCGGTATCCTTTTTACGTGAGTTAAACGAGGCTGTATTTGCAGAGGACGAAGAATTTCTGATGACTGCAGAAGATTCGACAGCTTGGCCACTTGTGACCGCACCAACGGATGAAGGAGGACTTGGCTTTAATTATAAATGGAACATGGGCTGGATGAATGATGTGTTGAAATATATGGAGTGTGCGCCGGAGTATCGGAAGTATATTCATGAGAAAATGACGTTTTCTTTGCTATATGCTTACTCTGAAAACTTTATATTGCCGCTTTCTCACGATGAAGTCGTTCACGGGAAAAAATCATTGTTAAATAAAATGCCGGGAGATTACTGGGAAAAGTTTGCACAACTCCGTTTATTATACGGATATTTCTTTACGCATCCAGGGAAGAAATTGCTCTTTATGGGCGGAGAATTTGGCCAGTTTGATGAATGGAAAGATCTTGAGGATCTAGATTGGAATTTGCATGATTTTGAAATGCATCGTTATATGCATGATTATTTTAAAGTGCTCATAGCATTGTATAAGCGATCTAAGCCACTTTGGCAGCTGGATCATTCACAGGAAGGGTTTCAGTGGATTGATGCTGATAATAGAGATCAAAGTATCTTTTCGTTTATTCGTAAAGGAGATAAGGAGGAAGATATCCTTGTCGTTGTATGTAATTTTACTAACATTGTGTACGAAAATTATAAAGTGGGCGTACCAGAATTCCAATATTATAACGAGATTTTAAATAGTGATGATGTAATATATGGAGGCTCAGGACAGGTGAATAAAAAACGGCTAAAAGCAATAGGGGAGCCGTATCATAATCAAGCAGCTCATGTAGAAATAACAATTCCACCATTTGGTGTAACTATTTTACGGCCAGTGAAAACGAGAAAGGGGAGTAAAAAACAAGATGGTTCAAAAGCAGACGTGCGTAGCAATGTTACTAGCAGGAGGAAAGGGTAGTCGTTTAAGTGCTTTAACAAAAAATCTAGCAAAGCCAGCTGTTCCATTTGGCGGTAAGTACCGAATTATTGATTTCACGTTAAGTAATTGTGCAAACTCTGGTATTGAAACGGTTGGAATTTTAACGCAGTATCAGCCACTTGAGCTTCATAGTTACATTGGAATTGGGAATGCTTGGGATTTGGACCGTGTCAATGGCGGCGTGACTGTACTGCCCCCGTACTCGGAATCTTCAGGAGTGAAATGGTATACAGGAACAGCTAGTGCGATTTATCAAAATTTAAACTATTTGCATCAGTACGATCCGGAATATGTTCTGATTTTATCAGGAGATCATATTTATAAAATGGATTACAGCAAAATGTTAGATTACCATATTGAAAAAGAAGCGGATGTTTCAATTTCTGTTATTGAAGTACCTTGGGAAGAAGCAAGTAGATTTGGAATTATGAATACGAATGAAGAGATGGAAATTGTCGAGTTTGAGGAAAAACCACAGTTCCCAAAAAGTAATCTGGCCTCAATGGGGATTTATATTTTTAATTGGGCGATTTTAAAAGAATATTTAGAGATGGATGCAAGAAATCCAGAATCCACGAATGACTTTGGAAAAGATGTCCTTCCTCTTTTACTAGATGAAGGAAAGAAATTAATTGCATATCCGTTCCAAGGATATTGGAAAGATGTTGGAACTGTTAAAAGTTTATGGGAAGCCAATATGGACTTGCTCCGTGATGAATCTTTATTGCACTTAAATGATCGTGATTGGCGCGTTTACTCAGTTAACCCCAATGAGCCACCACAATTTATAGCTGAGGATGCCAAGGTAGAAGAATCGTTAATAAATGAAGGATGCGTTATTGAGGGAGATGTAAAGCATTCTGTTTTATTCCAAGGGGTAACGATAGGGGAAGGAAGCTTAGTTATTGATTCCGTTGTTATGCCAGGGGCTCGAATTGGAAAAAATGTTGTGATTGAAAAGGCGATTGTTGGCTCAGGTATGGTAATTGAGGATAACACGGTGATTCGATCAGAAAAAAATGTAGATGAGATTGTATTAATCGCAGAAGGCAAATAGACAAAAGGGGATGAGATACATGGGAGAATCAATGTTAGGAATTATTAATGCAACAGGGAGCTTTCCTTCTTTAAAGAAAGTAACAGAACACCGTTCACTAGCTGCACTACCATTTGGAGGACGTTATCGTCTCATTGATTTTATGCTTTCAAATATGGTTAATTCCCATATTCATAGTGTAGCGATTTTTACGAGTCATAAAAATCGTTCCTTGATGGATCATCTCGGATCAGGAAAACAATGGGATTTAGATAGAAAACGTGACGGCCTATTTTTATTTCCTCCGAATTGCCAATGTGATCAAGATGAGTTTGGTTCCTTTGCTCATTTTAGAAGACATATCGACTATTTTCTGCGTAGTAGACAAGAGTACGTTGTCATTACAAATAGTCATCTTGTTACAGCAATAAATTTTCAAGCAGTGTTAGAAAGACATATACATACGAAAGCAGATATTACGGAAGTATGCCATGACGGCGTTCCCTTGCAAACTTATGTGCTTAAGAAACAGCTATTATTAGATTTATTTGAAACATATAAAGATATGGAGCATTATAGTTTATTTGATGTTGTTAGAGAAAAGCGAGGAGAATCATTGTACCTTGGAACATATGAACATACGGGATATGTAGCGGTGATCGATTCGATTGAAAGTTATTATAAACATAGTTTAGAAATTTTGCAGCCTTCGATTTGGAAGCAGTTATTTACGAAAGAAGCTCCGATTTTTACAAAAGTAAAAGATGAACCACCAACGCGCTATATGAAAGATGCTAATGTGAAAAATACAATGATTGCAAATGGAAGTATTATTGCAGGGAAAGTTGAGAATAGTGTTGTATTTCGTTCCGTTAAGGTTGGAAAAGGTTCGGTAATTCGAAATAGTATTATTATGCAAAAGAGCCAAGTTGGAGATAACTGTATATTAGACGGTGTTATTCTTGATAAAGATGTTAAGATTGAGGATGGTGTGGTTTTAACAGGAACACCTGATAATCCACATGTTGTGGAAAAAGGAAGTGTTCAAAGTCAAAATATTACTAGTTATTCTTAAAAGCTCAATATAAATGAAAATATGGATTAAAACATACCTTTTTTAGGTGTGAGAGAGCGTCCAGCCATGCATAGAAGCGGTCAAATCCTTTTTTGGCCCCATACCAAGTTAAAACCAAAAGGAGAAAGTGAGTAGAAGTCTTCCTTTTCTCCCATAGCCGTAATTGTTATGTAGGAAAATCGAAATAGAGTTATATAGCCAGTGAAATTTGATTCACTGGCTTATCATTATATGAATTTAAAATTAGAAGGGAGGAAGCTGTAAGAAGGGCGGCCCAGGATGTACACGCTTTTCAGGCAGTGGAACAACACGTGAATATTTTATTTGCAGTATCAGAATGCGTACCGTTTATTAAATCAGGAGGTTTAGCAGATGTTGCGGGTGCACTTCCAAAAGAATTAAAAAAATTAGGGGTAAACGTCCGTATTATACTTCCAAACTATAGTCTTATCCCTAAGCATTTACGAGAAGCATGTACGCTTCATAAGGTAATTAATGTTCAGCTTGGCTGGCGAAACCAATATTGCGGGATTTTAAAAGGCGAGCAAGATGGTATTACGTATTATTTAATCGATAATGAATATTATTTTAAAAGAGATTCACTGTATGGACATTATGATGATGGAGAACGTTTTTCTTTTTTTTCTAAAGCGGTGTTAGAGTGTTTGCCGCATTTAGATTTTGAAGTGGATATTCTTCATAGTCATGATTGGCATACAGCGATGGCGAATTTTTTACTACGTGAGAAGTATGGGGACAACCCGTTATATCAACATATTAAAACGGTTTATACGATCCATAATTTACAGTTCCAAGGTGTCTTTTCTCGTGAAGTTATGCATGATTTACTAGAACTTGGTGATGAATATTTTCATAGTGAACAGCTCGAATTTTATGGGAATGTTAACTTCATGAAAGGCGGTATTATCGCTTCGGATCGCATTACAGCAGTTAGCCCGACATATAAAGAAGAGATTCAATACGAATTTTTTGGTGAAAAACTAGATGGTTTGTTGCGTAAATATAATGATAAGCTGAGCGGGATTGTAAATGGTATTGATACGAGCGTATATAATCCGAAAACGGACTCGTTTATTACTGAGCAGTATGATGCTGAGTCGCTATATGATAAGCAAGAAAATAAACGTGCATTGCAGCGTTACTTTGGTTTGCCAGAAAAAGAGGATACACCAATTATTTCAATGGTAACAAGATTAACAAAGCAAAAAGGTCTCGACTTAGTGCGCACTATCTTTCATGAAATGATGGAAGAAGATGTACAATGCATCATTTTAGGATCAGGAGATTCTGAGTATGAGCAATTTTTCGTGTGGATGGCATACGAATATCCTGAAAAAGTAAAAGTGTATATTGGTTTTAATGAAGAGTTAGCACATCAAGTATATGCAGGTAGTGATTTGTTTTTAATGCCGTCATTATTTGAACCGTGTGGACTTGGACAGCTCATTGCACTGGCGTATGGTGTCATTCCAATTGTAAGAGAGACTGGAGGCTTGAATGATACAGTTCAGTCTTATAATGAGAAGATGGAGACTGGAAATGGCTTCAGTTTTAGAAATTTTAATGCTCATGACATGTTACATACAGTTCGTCGTGCGCTGAAGTATTATCATAATAAACCGGTATGGGATCAGCTTGTAAAACAGGCGATGACAGAAGATTATAGCTGGAAAAAGTCGGCTCTTGAATACAAGGAACTATATAAAAGTTTGCTGAAACACTCTTAGGTGGTGAAAAGATGTTTACTCATGTTGAAAGCTTTAAAGTAGCTTTTTTAGAAAAACTAGAAACGATGTATGGAAAAAGTTTCAAAGATTCTACAAGTCGTGATCAGTATAATACACTTGGACATATGGTACGTGAGTATATAAATCAGCATTGGATTGCAACAAATGAAAGGTACCGGGCAGGGAATCAAAAGCAAATGTATTACTTATCCATTGAGTTTTTACTTGGCCGTTTGCTCGGTAGTAACTTACTAAATTTAGGAATACGTGATGTATGTGAACAAGGTCTTTCAGAACTTGGAATTTCATTGAAAGAATTAGAAGAAAGTGAAGCGGATGCAGGGCTTGGTAATGGAGGACTCGGTCGCCTTGCAGCCTGCTTTCTTGATTCATTGGCATCTTTAAATCTTCCTGGGCACGGATGTGGTATTCGTTATAAGCATGGTTTATTTGATCAGAAAATTGTCGGTGGATACCAGGTTGAGTTGCCTGAACAGTGGCTTCGTCATGAAAATGTATGGGAAGTAAGGAGACATGATCAAGCGGTGGAAGTAAGTTATTTCGGACAAGTGGAAGCTGTGCAAATCAATGGCCGTTTAGAATTTCGTCATACTGATGCGGAAGTCATTATGGCGGTGCCTTATGATGTTCCAGTTGTTGGGTATGAAACAGATACTGTGAATACACTTCGTCTTTGGAATGCAGAACCAGTTCCTTTCCCGCAAAACTGTAAAGATATTTTGAAGTATAAACGCGAAACAGAAGCGGTATCAGAATTTTTATACCCAGATGATACGCATGACGAAGGGAAAATACTACGGTTAAAACAACAGTATTTTCTTGTATCAGCAAGCTTACAAAACATTGTTCGCATGCATAGAGAGCGAAATGGGACGCTTCGTAATTTACATGATAAAATTGCAATTCATATTAATGATACACACCCGGTCCTTGCGATTCCAGAACTTATGCGTATTTTATTAGATGAGGAAAAGCTCTCTTGGGAAGAAGCGTGGAACATTACAACTCAGACGATTTCTTATACGAACCATACAACATTGTCAGAGGCTCTTGAGAAGTGGCCGATTCATATCTTTAAATCGTTGTTACCACGGATTTATATGATTATTGAAGAAATTAATGAACGCTTTTGCCATGAACTATGGGAGCGATATCCGTATGATTGGAAGCGGATTGAAGACATGGCGATTATTGCGCATAATCTTGTCAAAATGGCGCATTTAGCAATTGTGGGAAGTTATAGTGTAAATGGCGTTGCAAAAATTCATACGGAAATTTTAAAACAACGTGAAATGAGGTTGTTTTATGAATTTTACCCAGGAAAATTTAATAATAAGACAAATGGAATCACGCATAGACGCTGGCTTATGAAAGCAAATCCGCAGCTTACCAATCTTATTTCTGAAGCGATTGGAGAGGAATGGAAGAAGCAGCCACAGGGATTGCAATTGCTGCAAGATTACCGGTATGACACTGCTTTTCAAGATAAGTTGCAAGATGTAAAGCAAGAGCGTAAACATATTTTATCAGAGCAGATTCATAATAAAATGGGGATTATTATTGATCCAAGTTCCATTTTTGATGTACAAGTAAAACGATTGCATGCTTACAAAAGGCAATTATTAAATGTGTTACATATTTTATATTTGTACAATCGTTTGAAGGAAGATTCTGGATTTTCGTTTTATCCACGTACATTTATTTTTGGTGCGAAAGCATCGCCAGGCTATTATTATGCGAAAAAAATTATTAAATTAATAAACGAACTGGCTAGAAAGGTAAATGAAGATCCGTATGTGAGTCAATATATGAAAGTTATCTTTCTAGAAAACTATCGTGTTTCTTTAGCGGAAGATATTTTTCCAGCAGCAGATGTAAGTGAACAAATTTCAACGGCGAGTAAAGAAGCATCCGGAACAGGGAATATGAAGTTTATGATGAATGGTGCAATTACGCTCGGAACACTGGATGGGGCCAATATTGAAATTAGGAAAAAAGTAGGGGATGAATCCTGTTTTATCTTTGGCTTAACAGCGGAAGAAGTGCTTCATTATTATCAAAATGGCGGCTATCGTGCAAATGATTATTACCACCACAATATGCACATTAAAAAGGTAGTGGATCAGCTAATAAATGACTTTTTCACAAATGCTGGAGCTGAATTTGAAGCGATTTATGATTCTCTTGTTATCCAAAACGACGAATACTTTGTTCTTCGTGATTTTAGTCCATATGCAGAGCGTCAAGAAGATGTAGGCAGATCCTATGAAAACAGAAGAAAGTGGCTAGAAATGTCGATCATTAACATTGCACAATCTGGGCACTTTGCGAGTGACCGAACGATTTTACAGTATAGTAATGAGATTTGGGGTATTGGTGATAGAGTTAAGCTTTCATAAGATGAATATAGAAATAAGATAAAGTCCCTTGCGAAGGGGTGGAGGGGCTTTTATTTATTATGAAAAAATAATTATGAACTGAGGTGGAAGTATGCAAAATAGCTATGAACTCCCGAATTTAGAAACAAAACGTCTGCTATTAACAAAATTAGATATGTCTCATTTAGACGATTTGTTTGAAGTTTATTCGGAACCTCAAACGACTACATATGTACCTCGAAATGTACATGAAAATAAAGAAGAGACTCACAGTTTACTAGAAAAGATGATGAAAGCAACAAAAGAAGGTAAGGCCTTTGTTTGGTCCGTTATGCTTCAGGAGAATCAAAAAGCAATAGGAACATGTGGAATTTGGATATTACCACACAGTAATGCTTCTTTAGGAGCGGTTATTAGTCCATTGTATTGGGGAAAGGGTCTCATTGTTGAAGCATTAGAAGAGTTGATAAAATTTGGTTTTCAGGAGTTAAGTTTGAATCGCATTGAAGGAAGATGTGATGTGAAAAATATAGCGTCTGAACGAGTGATGCAAAAGTTACAGATGATCTATGAAGGAACATTGAGGCAAAGTGTAAAAATCAATGAGAGGTATTGTGATTCTAAGGTATATTCTCTTTTAAAACAAGAATATAATATTGCTTGGTGAAGTCAAAACCGCTTGGAAGGTTCCAAGCGGTTTTGACTAGTTGTTTTAGTTTACTACCGAAATATAAGGGTTCACTTAATAAAGCACACCAGTTCCGCCATATTCCTCTGTAGCAAAGTATGAGAATGTAAAGAAACCCGTAACTACAAATAATAGAACAAGAAAAAGTGCAAAGAAATATTTTAGCATGTATGGTCCCCTTATCCAAAGTTAGTTACATATATTATTATAAGATACTACCATCCTATTTCTAAATGTTTCCGTTTCAAAAATGAGAAGTCAGACATGTTTTGTATGTTGTCATGGCGTGGTTGTTGATGATAGATTTTGTATTTTTCGTAAATGTTAAGTTGTGATGAACATGTGTATACTCCCAGTCGTGGTCATTAAAATTCACTTTGCGCGGGGGAAGAAGCGGGACGACATCGAATAAATTAACGAAGCGAAAGCTGCTTGCTACTTGCATTTTATAGTAGTTTCGAAAAGTGATATCGCCGACTTTGGGAGAAGCAAAGTTATAGAGACCATATTGTGCAAACGCAGTGTTTACTCGCGCGTCTAATATGTGAAGTGTAGCAAGTGCTCCGCCAAGGCTATGTCCTGTAGCGAGTAGTTTTTTTTGTGATGGTAAAGATACGAGCATATCCATAATCGTATCACGGCAAGATTCATAAATAGAGAGAAAGCCGTTATGAACGTTTCCGCTATTTAAGGCGTATGGATAAGGTTTTTGGTTCACAAGTGAATCAATAATCCAATCTGGATCAGTTTGTGTTCCCCGAAAGGCAACGACGATGGTATCCTCAGATTCTAATATGAAGCCAAACCATTCTGTTGTTTGAATGGCCTTTGCTTGAAAGCCTTGTACATATTGAAATCCATCAGGTATTTGAAAAACTCCATTTTGTTTATATTGATCATATGTTAACTCGCAGCAAGAAGCTAACAATATGGCAGTATCTTTATCAAAGGATAAAGGCGCACGCATTAAGGAAGCCCTCCTTAAGAAGAAGTAATAGTTCAATATATGAGTGAAAGGGGGGAATCATTCTTTGAGGAAATTTGAAGCGATTTAATACTTGAACCTCCAGTTACGTGAGGGAGTATGATTTTGGTAACCATATCGGTAAAAACAATGTAGGGGGAATAACGGATGAGTAACAATGAAAATTATTCAATTGGAGAGTTTTCTAAAAGAACAGGCACATCAATACGGACGCTACATTATTACGATGAAATTGGATTACTTAAACCAGAAAAACATCCTAGTTCTGGACATCGAATATATGCAAATAAAGATATTTTAACGTTGCAAAAGATAGTGAGCCTTAAATTTTTAGGATATAGTCTAGATGAAATATGTGTAATGATAAATATGCCTGACTTTAACGTGAATTTTAAAAAAACATTACAAAGTCAGAGAAAAGCTTTTGAAGAAAAAAAGGAACATATTGAAACTTCTTTGAAAGCAATTAATCGGACAATTACTTTATTAGAAGATGAAGGCCAAGTAGATAGTGCCATTTTGATGAGTTTAATTCGTAATATACAAAAAGAAAGTGAACAACGCCTATGGCTTGAGGAATACATGGATAAGGAAGTCGTTGATCGATTATACGATAAATCTGAAGAAGAGATGGTCGCATTGGATAAAGAATTTATTCAGTTGTCGAAGGAAGTAAAGAGATTATTTGGAAAACCAGTCCATGATCCAGAGGTGCAAAAACTTGTTGATGAACATATGAAGGCAACGCTTCAATATGTAGGGAAGGACGCTTTACACTCTTTGGGTAACTTAGAAAATATAGAAAATCAGTATGAGGATATGATTCCGTCTCCGTATACAAAGGGAGAAGAGGAGTGGTTTAATGGAGCGATGGAGTATTACATGATTCAAAATGGTATGTACAGTCCCACGGAAGAAAAAGATAAGTGAAAAAACAATCGCTACGTCTTGTGACGTAGCGATTTAGACTTTACTCTTTTCCATCAAGGAGGCGACCAAGTCCACCTAAAACGCTACCTTCCCCGCTGCTTTGAGCTGCAGGATTTGTAAGACGCGCTGCTAGGCGGCTTAATGTTAAGGATTGAAGCCAAACTGTTCCTGGCCCTTCTAACGTTGCGAAGAATAAACCTTCTCCGCCAAATAGAGCAGTTTTTACATTGCCTACAAATTGAATATCGTAGTTAACATCTCTTGTCATCGCAACAAGACAACCTGTATCGATGCGCAATTTTTCGCCAGGTTTTAGTTCACGTTTGTAAACTGTTCCACCTGCGTGCATAAAAGCAAGTCCATCGCCTTCAAGCTTTTGCATAATAAATCCTTCTCCGCCGAAGAAACCACTGCCGATTTTTTTCGTGAATTCAATTCCGATAGAAACACCTTTTGCAGCGCAAAGGAATGCATCTTTTTGACAAACTACTTTGCCTTGATACTCATTTAAATCAACTGGAACAATTTTTCCAGGATACGGTGCAGCAAATGATACGTGACGCTTGCCATGACCTGTATTTGTAAATACAGTCATAAACATACTTTCACCTGTAACAAGACGCTTTCCAGCTCCCATTAGTTTGCCAAATAGGCCGCTAGACTTTCCTCCACCGTCACCGAAGATGGTTTCCATTTCAATATGGTCTTCCATCATCATCATTGCGCCAGCTTCTGCTATAACGCTTTCCTCTGGATCTAATTCAATTTCAACGAACTGCATATCGTCGCCGTATAATTTATACTCAATTTCATGTGCTTTCATATTTTCACCCCTTAATGTAGTGGATACTAATATATTGTACAGAAATTAAAGAGCTTAGAAAACTATTGTTTTGTTAATTTTAAAATTAAATGATGTCGCTTTAAAAAGAGCTTATGATCGCCCCCTCTTGCCTAAGAAAAAAGAAAGAATCTTTATCCGTTTTTCAATTTTTATGCATGTATTGCCTATGTTTTGTTAATATTTTAAAAAAATATGAGAAAAATGCTGAAATGAAAGTGTTCTCATTTGACGTTTTTGATAGAGCGTGATATAGTGAAATCACTATTGAGCTACATAATGTGGTACGGAAATAAAGCGTGTTTAATTCAAGGCATTAGGTCTGAGATACATTCATGTCCTTTATATCCACCTTTTCATGTGGATTCATAGTTTCATTTTTATTTAGGAGGTACATGACATGCAAACAGGTAAAGTTAAATGGTTTAACAGCGAAAAAGGTTTCGGTTTCATCGAAGTTGAAGGTGGAGACGATGTATTCGTACATTTCTCAGCTATCCAAGGCGACGGCTTCAAAACTTTAGAAGAAGGTCAAGAAGTTTCTTTCGAAATCGTTGAAGGTAACCGTGGACCACAAGCTGCTAACGTTACAAAAAACTAATTAGCTAGCGAGAAAAAAGCATTCCGAAATTCGGAATGCTTTTTTTATTCTTTTGAACTAGATTCATTCGGAGATAACTCTCCTTTATAAGTTTGTTCTTCAAAATCATCCAGCATTTGTTCGTATTCCTCATGTTCTTCTGTTGCATATACCTGAGGGTTCTTTCCATACATATCTGTTCCGATGAAATTTTCGAAATCTTCTACGTAACCGCGTGGTTCTTCAGCATCTACATACATTTCATCGAAGTTTTTCGAATCACGGCGCTCTAAATCGGATGGCGTTTCTGATGTTCCGTATAAAGCCACGTCTTGCCAAGCATCCTCTGCATCGTATCCTACAGCACTGTCCATATCATATTTGCCAAACGGTGGCTCTACTAGCTCTTCTTCAATGGGACGTGCCTCCAAATTTAATTTATTTGTTGTATGTTCAATACAAGTTGTAGCAGTTGGTATTGCTTCTAATCGTTCTAGCGGAATTTCTTCGCCGGAAACTTCACAAACTCCGTATGTGCCAGCTTCAATTTTTTGCAAGGCGTGTTTTGTATCTTGCAGCTGTTTATGCCAAAATTCAATAAGTCCGAAGTCTTTTTCGCGTTCATATAATTCAGTCGCCATATCGCCGGGATGATTGTCATAAGCGGATAATTCTCCAACAGATTCCCGTTCAGAGGCGCGGTCTTCGCCTTCGTGACTTTGCAGCGTTTGTTCAATTTCGTGCAGTTGCTTTTCTAAAATGGATTTAAAATGATTGATTTGTTGTGGAGTTAACATAGTATCCACCTTCCTACAATTCGGTTTCTTTATGTAGTATGAGCTTGATTGCGGGAAATATCCCGGTATTTGAGTGAGTCGATCGTGTTGTAAAATGTCGAGCGATCGATATGTTGTGTCGAAGTGCCGATATATGAGGAGAAACGGTCGATATATTTAAAAAATCGCCGATATATTTTGAAAATGGAAAAAGGAGCTGCTCTAGCAGCTCCTCTTTTATAGGAAATAACCAAGTAATAGTCCGATTCCCATTAAGAAACCAAAGATTGTATTTGTTTTTGCCGTCGCGATCATCGCAGGTGCCATTTCCATTGGAATACTTTTGCCGATAAATCCTTTTGTCGCTTTAAATGCTTTCGGGGCACTTAGGAAAACAATCAGCATCCATGGGGACACGATTCCGACAATGATTAGAGCAATTGTCCAAATGTAGGAAACAATAAACATGGAAGCAAGGACACCAATTGCGTTCTCGCGTCCAACAATAATCGCTAATGTATTACGGCCATTTTCTTTATCTCCATCTAAATCACGAATGTTGTTGGAAAGTAAAATTGCTCCAATTAAAATCGCATTTGGAATAGATACTAAAATAATTTCTGATGTTACAGTTCCTGTCTGAATGAAAAATGAAATACCAATAATAATAACACCCATAAATAATCCTGCTGTTAATTCTCCAAAAGGCGTATAGGCAATCGGAAGTGGGCCGCCTGTATAAAGGTAAGCAACAGCCATACAAACAAGACCGATTGCAGCAAGCCACCAGCTAGAGTTCATACAAATATAAACGCCTAATAGCATTGCGATACCGAAAAATCCAAATGCTAAATTAAGGACTGTTTTTGGTTGAATCCCGTCACGGACAATGGCACCACCGATACCAACTGAACCTTCATGATCTAATCCTCTTTTATAATCAAAGTATTCATTAAACATGTTTGTTGCTGCTTGAATGAGAAGACAAGCAAGAAGCATGATAGAGAAAAGAGGGAGATGTATTTGATTGATACCCCCTACTTGCATTGCATAAGCTGTTCCAATAAAAACAGGAACAAAAGCGGCTGTTAATGTATGAGGACGTAATAAACTCCACCAAATGCGCCAGCCTGTTTGTTTACTTGGCTTTGGCGACATAGGAGAGGAATTCGTTTCGACTTTCATTTCCATGTTGAATCCTCCTTGTCACATAATATACACAATTAAGTGTAGGAAAAGCATCATTTAGTGTCAACGTTTATTTTCTAGGAAGAGAAGGGGAATTTCTCAGAAATGCTAAACGTTGACAGGGCTTTCGTTTGAGGTGTATCTTAAAATCAAGCGTATTTATGACTATTTTTCGCCCATAGGGGGGAGACTTTGTGATTCAGACGAAACAAAAAGATTTACAAGAAGTGATTTTGGCAGCTATTAAACATGCGACGAATGAAAAAACATTGGTCAGTTTTGTAAAACAAATAGATTGGATGGATCCGCTTCTTTTTTATGCAGCAGGAAAAAGGATTGCATCCGAAAATAGATGTTATTTTGCAGACCCATCTCAGCATGTCATATTTGCTGGAATTGGCTCTGTTTTCACTATAGCAAATTCTTCTGACAAACGCTTTCAAAATGCCCGCGAAAAGTGGAGTAAAGTGCAAGAGAAAGCAATTGTTCACAGAGAAGAGTATGAATTTGGAACGGGCCCACTTTTATTTGGTGGCTTTTCATTTGATCCAGAAAAAGAACAAACGAATCTTTGGAAAGAATTTAAAGATATAACATTATCGTTACCAGCTTTTCTTTTAACAGTTAAAAATGAAAAAGCATGGTTAACAATAAATACATTTATTTCAGCCGAAGATTCTGCACAGACGGTTTATGAAGAAATTGTCTCTTTGGAAGAAAGAATTTTACAGGAATGTAAAGGACCGCTTTCAGAAGCGAAATTAACAGTAACTTCTAAAGTAGAAGTTGATCCAAATGGCTGGATGAATGCAATTGTAAAAGTGCAGGATGAAATGAAAAAAGGAATTGTACAAAAGGTTGTATTAGCAAGAGAATTAAAACTAACGATGGATCAGAATATTGATTCTGCTCGTGTTTTAGAAGCGCTCCGTATTGGGCAACCGGATTGTTACGTGTTTTCCTTCGATTATAAAGGAGCATGCTTTTTAGGAGCAACGCCTGAGAGATTAATTCGAAAAGAAGGCGAGAAATTTACATCGATGTGCCTTGCTGGTTCGATTGGTCATGGTAATTCTATAGAAGAAAGTAAGCAAAATGGTGATGCACTTCTTCATGATGAAAAGAATTTAGCAGAGCATGGTTATGTAGTAAATATGATTCGCGGCGTATTAACAGAGCATTGTGAATCCGTTACTATTCCGCAGTGTCCAGGTTTATTAACAACAAAAAATTTACTACATTTATATACACCGGTTGAAGCGAAAGGTGAAGCATCACTTCTTTCAATGGTGGAAGAACTGCATCCAACGCCAGCACTTGGTGGTACGCCACGCCACGTGGCGATGAAGCTCATCCGTGATGTAGAGTTATTAGACCGTGGATTGTACGGAGCACCAATCGGCTGGATAGATGACAAAGGGAACGGCGAATTTGCGGTAGCCCTGCGCTGCGGGCTATTAAATGGTGACAAGGCATCCTTATTTGCCGGCTGCGGTATTGTGATTGATTCAGTACCACAGCTTGAATATGAAGAAACAAGTTTGAAGTTTAGACCGATGCTTGGTGCTTTGGAGGAATTAATGAAATGAATAATCATATAGAAGCATTATCATATTATTTAGGCGCGTTTGTGGACGAACTGGCGTGTTTAAATGTATATGATGTTGTCATTAGTCCAGGTTCGCGGTCAACGCCGCTAGCCTTGCTAATGGAGCAACATGAACAGATAAAAACATATTTGCATGTAGATGAACGATCAGCTGCTTTTTTCGCGCTCGGTATTGCGAAAGCGAAGAAGCGTCCTGTAGCGATTTTATGTACATCAGGAACAGCGGCAGCGAACTATTATCCAGCAATTTGTGAAGCCTTTCATTCGCGTGTGCCATTGCTTGTCTTAACAGCAGATAGACCACATGAACTAAGAGATGTTGGTGCACCGCAGGCAATGAACCAATTGAATTTATATGGTTCTTTTGTGAAACAGTTTATGGAGATGGCACTGCCGGAAGCTAGAGAGCCGATGTATCATTATGCCCGTATGACAGCTGGGCGCGCTATTGCAAGTGCATTACTAGTACCTAAAGGACCTGTCCATATTAATTTTCCACTTCGGGAGCCATTGATTCCTGACTTTTCTTTAGAGGGATTATGGGAAAAAGGTCGAGGTGAATATACAGGGGCAGTTCATCAAGGAAACATGACGATGACGAGTGAATATGTAAGTTCTCTTACAGAGCGCCTTTCAAGTATGGAAAAGGGGCTTATTGTTTGTGGAGACGATAGTCATCCAGAGATCGCTGAAGTGATCTCGCAGTTAGCTGAGCAAACCGGATATCCGATTTTAGCAGATCCACTTTCAGGTCTCAGAAGCGGCGGACATGATAAATCAATGGTAATGGATTGCTACGATACATTTTTACGAAATGAATTGTTAAAGGATACATGGAAGCCAGAAGTTATCATTCGTTTCGGTGGTATGCCAGTTTCGAAAGCATTAACGCAATATATAAAGAAACAAGAGGATGCTGTTCATATCGTTGTAGATGAGTCAGGAAAATGGAGAGATCCAGCTCTTGTAGCGACGGAAGTTGTATGTGCAAGTGATGTTTCTTTTTGTAAAGCAATTATAGATCATATGCAAAAGCGAGAAAAGAATGATTGGTACGGGATGTGGAAGCATATAAACGATGCAACGAGGGAAAAGCTGCGTGAAATCGAAACATATGAAACAGCATTTGAAGGAAAAGTAATTATAGATATCGTACATGTGTTACCAGAGGAAGCGACTTTATTTGTCAGCAACAGTATGCCAATTCGTGATACAGATACGTTCTTCTTTACAACAGATAAAAGAATCAATGTCATGGCAAACCGTGGTGTGAATGGAATTGATGGAATTATTTCAACAGCTCTAGGAGCGAGTACGGTTTGTAAGCCGCTTGTATTAGTTATCGGTGATTTATCATTTTATCATGATTTAAATGGACTACTAGCAGCAAAATTACATGATTTAAACGTAACAATTGTTGTTGTAAATAATGATGGTGGTGGTATTTTCTCATTCCTACCACAATATGAGTCAAAAGAACATTTTGAATCATTATTCGGAACGCCACTTGGACTTGATTATGAACATGTCGTGAAAATGTACGGTGGTTCATTCACGCGTGTAAATGGTTGGGAAGCATTTCGTAACGAAGTACAAAAAGGAACAACTGAAAAGGGATTACACGTTGTAGAAATTTGTACGAATCGAGAAGAAAACTTACAGCTTCATCGTGATTTATGGGTAAGTACATCGAAGATCGCTACGGAAATTTTGCAAGGTGAAGCAGAATGAAAGTAACGCTGCAAGGTGTAAAGTATGAATATGAAGTGGTAGGTAGTGGAGAACCAATTCTACTTCTTCATGGTTTTACGGGTAGCATGGAAACGTGGCATAAATTTATTCCTTCGTGGAGTAAGCAGTTCCAAGTCATCACTGTTGATCTTGTTGGACATGGGGGAACAGAAAGTCCTGAGGACCTTACGCATTATGATATTCAAAATGTGGCACTTCAAATGACGACACTACTCGATCAATTGCATATTGAAAAAGCACATATACTCGGCTATTCGATGGGCGGAAGACTGGCGATTACGATGGCATGCCTATATCCAAACCGCGTGAAATCTCTTTTATTAGAGAATTGTACAGCTGGGTTTGAGATGGAATCGGACAGGCAAGAGCGCCGCATGAAAGATGAACAGCTTGCAGATCGAATTGAATTAGAAGGAATAAAAGCTTTTGTAAACAGGTGGGAAAATATTCCGCTATTTGCAACGCAAAAAAACTTACCACAAGATGTGAAAGAAGCAGTTCGAAAAGAGAGACTCGCTAATAATCCAAGAGGACTTGCAAATAGTCTTAGGGGTATGGGAACAGGAGCGCAGCCTTCTTGGTGGGAACAGCTTGAAAGATTAAAGATGTCTGTCCTATTAATGAATGGAGAGCACGATCAAAAGTTTTTTCACATCTTAAAAAACATACAAAAAAGCATCCCGCACGCGGAATTTGTCAAAATTGATGGGGCTGGCCATGCAATTCATGTGGAACAACCGCAAAAGTTTGGTACAATAGTAGAGGGATTTCTTAAAACTATGCAGTGACACTTTGTTCTTTTGAGGAAAGTAGCACTTATAGAGTGGTTAATGGGTAACCATTGGCACAATAAAAAGGAGGTAAGAGTAATGGCTATTGAATGGGTAAAAGAAGGCAATTACGAAGATATTATTTATTCTACATACAATGGTATCGCAAAGATTTCGATTAACCGTCCTGAAGTACATAATGCATTCCGTCCTAAAACGGTAATGGAGTTAATCGATGCTTTTGCACACGCTCGTGATGATGCAAATGTTGGCGTTATCATTTTAACTGGTGAAGGTGGACGTGCATTCTGTTCTGGCGGCGACCAAAAAGTTCGCGGTCATGGCGGATATGTAGGTGAAGACCAAATCCCACGCTTAAACGTATTAGACTTACAACGTTTAATTCGCGCAATCCCTAAACCAGTTATCGCAATGGTAGCAGGTTATGCAATTGGCGGTGGACACGTACTTCATATCGTATGTGACTTAACAATCGCAGCAGACAACGCTGTATTCGGACAAACTGGTCCTAAAGTAGGTAGCTTTGATGGCGGATACGGAGCTGGTTACTTAGCTCGTATGGTAGGTCATAAGAAAGCTCGTGAAATTTGGTACCTATGCCGTCAATACAGTGCACAAGAAGCACTTGATATGGGCTTAGTAAACACAGTTGTACCATTAGAAGAGTTAGAAGCAGAAACAGTACAATGGGCAGAAGAGATCTTAGCAAACAGCCCAATGGCACTTCGTTTCTTAAAAGCTGCATTCAATGCAGATACAGATGGTTTAGCTGGTATCCAGCAACTAGCGGGAGATGCAACGTTATTGTACTACACAACTGACGAAGCTAAAGAAGGCCGCGACGCGTTCAAAGAAAAACGCCGTCCAGACTTCGGACAATTCCCTCGTTTTCCGTGATTAAAAGCGGAAGCGGCTCGTTCAGAATGTGAGGGGGATGGAGCTTCTGACGAAGAGGCGCAGTTTGCCTCGTAGGAAACAGCGAAGCCACCGAACATTCTAGCCGCTGTAGCTGGATGAAATTAAAGGCGGAAGCAGCTCGTTCAGAATAGGAGAGGGATGGAGCTTCAGACGAAGAGGCGTAGTTTGCCTCGCAGGAAGAAGCAAAGCCATCGACTATTCTAGCTGCTGTAGCTGGATAAGATTAAAAGCGGAAACAAAAACAAGAGACTTGATTGTACATCAAGTCTCTTTCTTTAATGGAAGGAGAATGTGTAATGGAGACAATGCCCAATTGGTTAATGCAACGTTCTTTTTTAACACCAGAGCGCACTGCGATTGAGACAAAAGAGGAGAAGATTACATTTTTAGAACTGCATGAAAAAGTAGGATCTGTTTGTGAACACCTTTCATACTTACAGATAGAAAAAGGTCAAAAAGTGGCTGTTCTGATGAAAAATGGTACCCAGATGATTACAGTAATTCACGCCTTATCTTATATTGGGGCAGTAGCTGTACTTCTAAATACACGTCTTTCAAGAGAAGAGCTACTTTGGCAAATGGATGATGCGGAAGTTGTTTGCTTAGTAACGGACCAAGAATTTGAAACAGAAAAGGTACTAGTATATGCATTTGAAGAGGTAGTGAACGGACCGAAGAAAACTGCAGTCGTTCAAGAGGAGTTTTCTTTAGAAGAATCGATGACAATTATTTATACGTCAGGAACAACAGGAAAACCGAAAGGGGTTATCTTAACATACGGTAATCACTGGGCGAGTGCTGTTGGATCATCACTTAACTTAGGGCTTCGCGATGATGATTGTTGGTTAGCGTGCATGCCAATGTTTCATGTAGGTGGATTATCTCTGTTAATGAAAAATATTATGTACGGTATGCGGATTTTACTCGTTCCGAAATATGATCCTGATTTCATTCATGAGGCAATAAAAACTCGAGGAATAACAATCATATCTGTCGTTTCTAAGATGTTAATGGACTTATTAGAAAGACTTGGGGAGGAAACATATCCGAGCTCTTTACGTTGCATGTTATTAGGCGGAGGCCCAGCACCAAAGCCACTTTTAGAAACATGTGTAACAAAAGGAATCCCCGTGTACCAAACATATGGTATGACAGAAACATCTTCGCAAATTTGCACACTTTCAGCTGATTACATGTTAACGAAAGTTGGTTCAGCAGGAAAAACGCTTTTCTCCTGCCAGCTTCGAATTGAGAAGGATGGAGAAGTAGTGCCACCGAATGTTGAAGGAGAGATTGTTGTAAAAGGACCGAATGTGACACATGGCTATTTTAAACGTGAAGATGCAACGCGTGAAACAATAATAGACGGTTGGCTTCATACTGGAGACCTTGGGTATTTAGATGAAGAAGGATTTTTATATGTATTAGATCGTCGTAGTGATCTCATTATTTCAGGCGGAGAAAATATTTATCCAGCGCAAATTGAAGAAGTACTGCTTGCAAATCCTAAAGTGGCGGAAGCTGGAGTTGTTGGGAAAGCAGACGAACAGTGGGGACAAGTGCCTGCTGCGTTTATTGTTAAGGCTGACGATATAACAGAAGAAGAACTGATTAAATTTTGTGAAGAAAAATTAGCGCGATATAAAGTACCGAGAGAAGTGCATTTCTTACTTGAATTACCACGTAATGCTTCGAAAAAATTGTTAAGACGGGAACTAAGGCACCTGCTGGAGGAGATGTAAATGAGAATTAAAAAGGCGACGCTTTATGTAACAGAAATGCCTCTTGTGATTCCTTTTGCAGCAAGTTACGGAACGTATGAAACGCGGGAAAGTATTGTCATTGAACTTGAGGATACGGACGGATATATCGGGTTTGGGGAAGTTGTTGCGTTCTCAGAACCATGGTATACAGAAGAAACTGTAACAACGGCACTTCATATGCTTCAAGATTTTTTAATACCAGATGTATTGAAAGCTGAAATTACACATCCAAATGAAATTCCGAGTCTCTTTCAGCATATAAAGCGTAACCGTATGGCGAAAGCGGGAATAGAAGGCGCTGTATGGGATTTGTATGCGAAACACGAAAACAGGTCATTAGCGACTTTACTTGGAGGAACACAGCCAGAAATTGAAGTCGGTGTTGTGATTGGGTTAGATACGATTTCTAATATGTTAAAACGAATTGAAATGTATGCAGAAGAAGGATATCAACGTTTTAAGGTAAAAATCAAACCGGAATTTGATTATGAGCTAATAAAGGAAATACGAAGAGTCTTTCCAAAGGTTCCATTAATGGTCGATGCAAATTCAGCGTATACGTTAGGGGATATTGAGCGATTAAAACGATTGGATGAATTTCAGTTAATGATGATTGAACAGCCTTTAGCGGATAACGATTTTCTCGATCACGCTAAGCTCCAAAAACAAATAGAGACACCTATTTGTTTGGACGAGAGTATTCATAGCTTAGAAGATGCAAGAGTAGCGATTACACTTGGAAGCTGCCGCATTATAAATATTAAACCGGGACGAGTTGGCGGTTTAACAGAATCGATCCAAATTCATGATTATTGCAAGGAACATGGTATTCCTGTTTGGTGCGGCGGTATGGTTGAAATGGGGATTTCACGTGCGCAAAATATTGCGTTAGCATCACTCCCGAACTTTACGATTCCGGGTGATATTTCAGCTTCAAGTAGACACTGGGAGCGAGATATTATTTCACCAGAAGTAACATTGCAAGGCGGGAAAGTAATTGTTCCAAAAGAGCTTGGGTTTGGATATGGCGTAAACCGGGAAAGATTAGAAGAGATTACGAGAAAACGGATTGTATGTGAGAGGTGAATGTATGAGGCAGCAGGAAGATATATTGCGGGTTATACAGGCATATTTGTTAAAGGTGTCATTTGTAAAAGTTGCATATATTTTTGGGCCTCACGTAAGGAAAGAGGTAACAGATCAATGTAGTCATCACATTGCGATTGAAACGAAGAATGCTTCGCACAAACAATTTCAATGGTTATGTTTTGAGTTGACAGAAGAGCTGGAGGGAAGAGTGGAATTTGATGTGGTACATTTAAATACACTCTCTAATCAACAACTACAAAAGCGTATATTGCAAGAAGGAAAGCTGTTTGTACAGCGTATATAAAGTGAAACTTTAATCAGTGGGGGGCTTCATCCCTCACTGATTATTAGCCCTCACCAATCGGGCTTTTACGGGCAGTTCATCACCTGCTTAACTTCTTTGCTTTCACTGAATGAGGTGGGAGTGTTACTGCCCACAAATAGCGGGATAAAGAGCCTACGATGATTCAATTATCGTAGGTTCTTTTGTGATTCGCAGGCATTGCATTCTTTATTGATGGTTTATCAGTAAATCCAAGATCTCGTTGTATCTTTTCGTAAAACAAGCCTGTTTTTGGGAAAAACAAGCTCCCGATTTCCCATGTAAACATAATATAAATTGAATCCGCTCATTTAGAACATGATAGGATCCCCTTGATTATGAAAGATACTAAAGGAGGAAAGAGCAATGAGTGAAAAGTGCGATGACAGACATGACCATGATCACCATCATCATCATAAACACATAAGACACGGCTGCGGAGGCGGTTTTGCGCTTCTAATCGTATTGTTTATTTTATTGATTATCATCGGTGCTAGCTGCTTCGGTGGTGGCTACGGTGGCGGTTGTGGATATGGCGGCGGCTATGGTGGCTTTGGTGGTTACGGATACTGCTAACAAAAACTATTGAGAATAGCCTTGTGCGTATGCACAAGGCTATTTTATTCAAAATTTAAGACGTTGTGATAATTTATTTATGTAAAAGGAACGGATTAGGAAAAAGAAAATAATCTCTACAATCCCAAATAGAGTTAATACGAATAGTAATTCTTTTAATAATGAAAATGAGTATACAAATTGTAAAAATTGAATAGCGAATATCGTATGCACAGCAGCAACGATATAAGGTACAAAAAATAGAATTGCCAATTGAATGGTTGCAGAATGGAACATTTCAGTTTCTGTTAACCCAATTTTTGTAATGGTAATATATTTCTGTTCTTCCCTTGTTAAATCGTTATACATTCGGAAGTATAAAACGCTAGCTGCACCCATAAAGAAGATGACGCCGAGAAATGCACCGATAAAAAAACCAGAAACATTATTTTGTTTACTATAAGATAGTTCATCACTAGCCGTAAAAATAGAGAATGGGATGTGTGTTTGTGTGTTATTATTTTGTTCTTCAGATTTAGAAATATTGTCTTTATCCTCGTTCGTTACTTTTAAAATATTGGTTGTTGGTAAAAGGGCCTGTTCCCAGTTTTCCACTATATAATTATAAATTGTCCTCGTTTCGATATGAGGAATCATCGTTTCCACTACATAATCTTGCATAACCAGAATATAAGGAAGAGCAAACATTGGCTCAATTGCTTGTTCAGAAAAGTCCTTTATATGAAATGTTTTTTTGTTAGATGCGATCGTAATATTTTCTCGCTTTTCAAAAGGATGCATGATTAAACTTCCTGTAGCTTTTGAATACTCCGAAACAATATAGGTTTCTGATTCATTCAGCTGAATCGTGGATTGGTTTAATAGTGTAGAAAGCTGGTTATAATCACTTTCTTTCATAATGACAATATCAATATCCAAAGCCTGATCCTTTAATACGGTGAATTTGTGTTTTTTATACTGAAATTCGTGATTTGTTAACTCTCTTTCGATTGTATCCGTATGCTTTTTTTCAAAAGGATTTTTATCATCAGATATATACGTGAAAGGAAACGGATAATCTGCTAGAATTGCTGCTTTTGTGTAATTATTCATTGCAAAAAGTGATGTGATAATCGTGAACGTAAGCGCAGATAGCATAGTAACGATAAACAGCATATTAATATTACCACGTGTACGTGTTGCTAAATCCGAGATCCAGAGCATATTAATTTTTTTCATATAAAAACGGCGTCTCTTTTTTAATAACCAAATGAAAAGAAACAGTGTTTGTGAAAACAGTAAATAGGTTCCAATTGTTACAAGTGGAATGATTGATAATGGTGGAATAATGGAAAAGCCGCTTCGAATCGTTTTCTCTGATACATAACTCTCTGGAACACCAGCGATATAATAGCATCCTACTAAACAAGCCACTCCAAAAAGTGAAATGAGAATAGAGGGGCGTCTCTCTTTTTTTTGTGGACCGTCATCTTTTATTAAACGCATTGTTTTGCGCGTGCGAATTAATATAGGTGTGAAAGTAGAAACGATCAAAAATAAAATGATAAATGTTATGGTCGTTGTGATAATCGCTTTTGTTGGCCAATATAAATAAAGCCCTTTTACACTCGTTAATTTAGAAGTAACTAGTAGAAAAAAGTTAGAAAACACAAGGCCAACTTGAATTCCGGAAAAAATTGCCAATATTCCAATCATCATATTTTCCATAAACACAAGCCGTTTTAATTGTTTCTTTGAAATGCCAAGAATGGTCAAAATACCGAATTGCTTTTTACGTACTTTTAAAAATGATCCTATAGAATAAAGGAGAAAAAAGAACGAAAACATGATGATGACAAACTGTGCCATTCCGATTAAATTCATCAGTGGTCCTCGCTCTTGTAAGTCTTGTAAACGCGGGTGATACGAATACACAGTAAATGAAAAGAAAACCGTAATTGAAAATACACTACTTACAAAATAGGCAAAGTATGCTTTTGAATTACGAGAGACATTTTTAAATGCAAACTGCCAAAATGTCATCCGCGTCGCCCGCCTAGTAAGGCTAATACATCTAATATTTCTTGATAGAACTTCTCTCTATAAAGCCCTCGGTGTAATTCGTTGTAAAGTTCACCGTCTTTAATAAAAATTACACGGTTGCAGTAACTAGCAGCGAATGGATCATGTGTCACCATTAAAATCGTTGCTTGTTCTTCTTTATTTAACTTTGTAAAAAGTTCCATTACGTCGATTGCTGCTTTTGAATCTAAATTTCCTGTAGGCTCATCAGCAAGCAAGAGAGATGGATTATGAATAACAGCGCGAGCTACTGCAGTACGCTGTGCTTGTCCACCAGAAACTTCGAAAATCCGCTTATTTAAAATATGATCAATTCCAAGTTTTTTTGAGATGTTATCAAGTTTTTCATCCATTTCCTTAAGAGGAACGTTATCTAAGGTTAATGGTAATACAATATTCTCACCGATTGTTAACGTATCTAATAAGTTAAAGTTTTGAAAAACAAAGCCTAATTCTTGACGGCGGAAAACGGCTAGTTTTTCCCTGCGAAATGTATGCGGCTGTTTTCCGTTAATAAACACCTCGCCAGCAGTAGGAGAATCAATCGTTGAAATTACGTTTAAAAAAGTGGATTTACCGCTACCAGAAGGACCCATAATTGCGACAAATTCGCCTTTATCTACATGTAAATTAATATTTTTCAAAGCGGTATGAGGAACTTTCCCCTCATAAACTTTTGAGACATTTTTTATGTGCAATACTTCTTCCATAAAACTCACCTTTCTATTTTTTAAAGCTTAATATGCTGTGATAATTTTTGCATATATAGGGAACGGATTAACAAGAAAAAGATAATCTCAATCGTTCCAAAAATCGTAAGAACCACTGTAATCTCAGCAAATAACGACAGATTTATGATTTCTTGTAACATCTTTGTAGCGAACATTGTATGAATGGAAGCCATAATATATGGAACAAAGAATAAAATTGCCAGCTGAATCGTAGCGGAGCGCTTCATCTCAGATTCTGTTAAACCAATTTTTGTAACGGTAATATATTTTTCTTGTTCGTTTGTTAAATCGGTATACATTCGGAAGTAAAGTACACTTCCAGCTCCAATGAAGAAAATAACACCAAGAAACGTACCAATTAAGAAGAATGAGGCGGCACCTAATTTAATTTGGTATAGCGTGTCACTCGCTTCGTTCATAAGAAATAAAGGTTCTTTAGATGGGATATTTCTTCGCTCTTTTGCAAGTTTATCAAGATACTCCGCAGCAATTTCATGTGTCTTTTCCCAGTCTTTTACTTGAAAATTATAAAGCGTCATATGTTTCATGTTATTCGACAAAGCATGTACTGTATCATCAGATAAAATCAGCACCGCTGATGTTAGTCCAGTTGGTATCACGCTGATATTTTCGTAACCTTTTACACGTAATGTAAATGAATTTTGAGAGAATGTGACGCTTTTTTGCATGAACTTTTCTTGTATGGGACTCAATATATTTTGATACCCATACCCAGGTAATATATATGTTTCATTCGTTTTTACCGAAAGCTTCTTGAGATGTAAAGTAGTCGCCAGTTTATTATAGTCACTTTCTTTTAATACATATGCCTCTCGTTCATAAGGATTCGTTTCATCCTGCTGTAATGAAACTGCATATAAGTCTGTTTTAAATTTTTTATATGAAAATTGTTCTTCACTAAGCCTCTTTTCTAACCAGTCCATATGCTGTGAAGCAAGTGGATTGGCATCGTATGAAATGTAGGTAAATGGAAACGGACTATTGTTGGTAACATCAAATTTCAAAAACTTCCCAAACCCATATATGAATGTAATCATCGTAAATGCAAGGGTCGATAGCATTGCTACAATAAACAGCATATTAATATTTGTTCGAATGCGGCTTGCTAAATCTGAAATCCAAAGCATATTAATTCGCTTCATATAAAATTTTCTTCGTTTTTTCAGTATACGAATGAGCAGGAAACTAACTTGAGAAAAGAAAAGATAGGTTCCAATAGCAACGAGTGATGGAATAACAAAAATACTAGAAACGATGTATAAAGATCCTATTTCAGTACCTAGTGATACAAAAAAATTTGGATTTCCGGCTAGTACATAACCAGATACTAAACATATAGAACCGAACAAAGAAATTAGGGTGGATGGCTTTCGCTCTTTTTGTCTCAAGTTCCCTTCTTTTAAAAGGCGTACCGCTTTTCTTGTTCGAATGAGCATAGGAGTGAAAGCTGATACAACGATAAAGAGTCCGAGAAAGATTGTCGCTGTTAAAATAATCGCTTTTGTTGGCCAATATAAATAGAGGCCAGGAGCATATGTGATTTTCGCTGTTACCAATAAGAAAAATTGTGAAAACACAAGACCAAATTGAATGCCAAAGAAGATGGATAATAATCCAATTAACATATTTTCCATGAAAACAAGGCGTTTCAATTGTTTTCTTGATATTCCTAAAACGGTTAAAACGCCAAATTGTTTTTTTCGAACTTTTAAGAACGTACCGATAGAATATAGAAGAAAGAAAAAGGAAAAACCAACAATGACTATTTCCGAAACAATCATTAACGCTGAAATTGCCTCAAGCGTACCAGAATCTTGTAATCGAGGATGAAATAAATACACTGCAAATGAAAAGAACACAGCAATGGAAAAAGCACTGCTTAAGAAGTAGGCGAAATAGGCTCTTGAGTTTCGTGTTACGTTTTTAAATGCAAACTGCCAAAATGTCATGATGTATACCTCCAAATAGAAGATATAGTTTGAGTCGTTTTGCAAAAAATGTATGAGGGTAAGTTCTCATACATTTTTCCGAAACATGTTATGTTCATTATTCTGTCACCTTCCCTGCGTCAACGTCCGTTTGATTATTCGCAGCGTTATAGAAGATGATTTTAATACTCGTCCCTTTACCTACTTCAGAGTCTAACTTCACGGAATGACCTAAATAAGAGCAAATTTTACTTACAATATAAAGCCCCATACCAGTTGATTCACCAAAAGTACGTCCATTTTTCCCTGTATAAAATGGCTCAAATACTCTTCGAATATCTTCCTGCGGGATACCAACGCCTTCATCACGAACTTCTAAAATAATGTCTTTTCCATTTCGATAAGCGGACAAGAAAACTTTCTTTCCGCGCTCACCAGAATAACGAACAGCATTTGTCATTAATTGATAAATAATAAACTTTAACCACTTTGCATCTGAAGCGACCTTCAGATCAGAATGAACTTCTAGAACGGGGAAAACACCATTTCGAATAAAGAGTTCTTTTAGACCATTAATATTTTTTGTCACGGCATCTTTAAGTGAAATCGTTTCTACATGAAAGTCTTCGTGGAAGTTATTGAGCCTTGCCATATATAATGCCATATCTAGTCCTTGATTTAATCTTTCTAGTTCTTTCTTAAACTTAGGAATGAGATGTTCATCTTCCATTTCGAGTACCATAAGCTGCATAATAGAAACGGGTGTTTTCATTTGATGCACCCAGTGGTTAATAAAGAGTTGATGTTCTTGTTGTTTTACTTCATATGTTTGTAGCTCTTTTTGGAATAGGCGATATTGCGTACGAACAAGTTCATTTACGCCATGTGGCATCGGTGCCGTTGCTCTTTCAATAAACGCATCTTCCATTTTTTCAGGTGGCTCACTTAATCTGTGATACATTCTGCGATTGCGAACATAACGATAAGCAAGGAAGCAAATAAATAAATATAAACTTAATACAATAAAGTAGAACTTGTTGTTTTGGAAGCCATCTACTGCATCATATAGAATAAAAATGATACCGAAGTTTAATGCATATAATAGAAAAAATGAAAAATGATCACGCAAAAATAATTTCATGATTATTCACTCCAAGTTGCGTTCAAACGATACCCTAATCCGCGTACGGTTTCAATTGCATTTTCAATACCAAGCTCATTGAATTTCTTACGAAGCCGTGTAATGTTTACGTTTAGTGTATTCTCTTCAACGAAACTTTCATCGTCCCAAAGTGCAGCTAATAAATCTTCGCGGCTTGCTGTACGTGGGAATTTAGATAATAGCATTTCAGCTAAGATTGCTTCTTTCTTTGTAATAAGAACTTGCTCACTTCCAAAGTGAATTTCTGGTCGTTCAGGGAATAATTTTAGACCTTCAACTTCAACAATTCGTTCTGAAATATTTGGTGCATAATCACCGTAAATACGGCGTAATTGACCTTTAATTTTCGCCATAACAACATCATAATGGAATGGTTTCGTAATATAATCATCCGCTCCACTTTCGATCGCCATAATTTGTTCCATTTCACCTGCGCGCGCAGAAATGAAAATAATTGGGCAAGTAGATTCATGACGAATTTGACGACACCAATAAAAACCATCGAATTTTGGTAAGTTCACATCAAGTAATACAAGATGTGGTTTCACTCTATTAAAAGAATCCATAATATCATCAAAGTTATCTGCAACAATGGCTTCATAGCCGTATTTTTGAATATGTGATTGTAGTAAAGATGAGATATTTGGATCGTCTTCAACGATTAGAATTTTATACATAGTTATTCCTCCTAAAAAACAATTGTAGCTATAGTGTACCATGTGTTTCTTGTCTTTTCATTATGTTGCAACAAGCGTTAGTAAACAGTATAGGGCAAAAGTGGAAAAAGTAAAAAGGACTTTGGATAGAATTGACAATTTATATTTTTTATTTTAACATTTAGGTAAATATCTAAATGTCTAATTAGTGAAAGGAAGAAAGGCATTGAACCAAGCATTTAAAGCATTAGCAGACCCAACAAGGCGAAAGATTTTAGACTTATTAAAAGAAGGCGATTTAACGGCTGGAGAAATCGCCGAACATTTCAATATGACAAAGCCAAGTATTTCGCATCATTTAAGTGCGCTTAAAAACGCGGAACTTATACAAGATGAAAAAAGAGGGCAATTTGTTGTGTATTCCTTAAACACAACTGTGTTTCAAGATTTATTAACTTGGGTGTTTACGTTTACGAATAAAGGGGGAGAGGGGAAATGAAGAAACACCTTTTTGCAATCATACTAATCAGTATCACATTACTAGCTTGGGTCATTGCATGGCCTCATTTACCAAATACAATTGCAACGCATTGGAGCGGGGGCACTGCTGATGGGTTTTCATCGAAATTAACTGGAATGATGTCAATGGTTGGTATCATGATTGGTTGTTATGTATTTTTAAATGTTTTACAAAAGATTGATCCAAAGAAAGAAAACTATGAAAAGTTTTCTAAAGCTTTGATGATGATAAATAATAGCCTGCTAGTTGTCTTATTTATCGGAAACATAGATATCATTACAAATGGCTTAGGTTATAAATTATTTATTAATCGGGTCCCCGAATTACTGGTTGGAATTTTATTTTTAATCATTGGTAATTATTTACCGCAGTGTAAACCGAATTTCTTTGTGGGTATGCGTAACCCGTGGACACTCAGTAATGAAGAAGTTTGGCGGAAAACACACCGTTTTAGCGGAAAGGTATTTGTAGTTTTAGGACTTGTGATGATTGTAAGTATTGTTGTGCCAGCTGATTGGAGATCTTATATGATGTTTGCAATGATATTAATTGCTGTGGTGCTAACGAATGGATATTCTTATATTTTATATAAAAAGGAACAACTATAAATAGTAGATACGATTCTGTAAGGAAGTTTGCAAGTAATGATATGTGGTAAGGATGAAGTCTTATTACGTGTCATTTAAGTTATATAGGTCTGAATATTCAGTCTTGTTATACGCGAGTCTAAATTGTTTGGGGGAGAGTTCATGTTAGAAATCATCAATTTTAGTAAAACCTACAAAGGTGGCAAAAAAGCAGTAGATGATTTGAGTTTAACTGTTCAAGCAGGAGATATTTTTGGGTTTATCGGACATAACGGTGCGGGGAAAAGTACGACGATTAAATCGCTAGTAGGTGTGATAGATTTCGAGGAAGGCGAGATTTTTGTTGATGGACATTCAGTAAAAAAGGACCCGATTACGTGTAAGAAAGCAATGGCATACATTCCTGATAATCCAGATTTATATGAGCAATTAACGGGAATTCAATATTTGAACTTTGTCGCTGATGTTTTTGGGGTATCAGCAAAAGACAGAGAGGAACGGATACAAAAATATGGGGATGCTTTTGAGATTACACCATATTTGGGAGATTTAATCTCATCTTACTCACACGGTATGAAACAAAAAGTAGCGATTATATCGGCAGTTGTGCATCATCCGAAATTATTGGTTTTAGACGAGCCTTTTGTTGGTCTCGATCCAAAGGCGGCTCTTGTACTTAAGGGGATGATGAAGGAACTTTGTGAATCAGGAAGTGCGATCTTCTTTTCTACTCATGTATTAGATGTAGCAGAGAAGTTATGCCATAAGATAGCGATGATTCATAAAGGGAAACTAGCAATCTCAGGGGAAGTAAAGTCTTTAATAAAGGAACATTCATTAGAAGAGATCTTTATGAAGGTGCTTGCCGATGAGAAGTAATATGCTGGCTCTTTTAAAAATTCGTTTCATCACGCAGCTCGGCCTCAATATGTTTAAATATGAAAAAGATAAGAAAAAGAAGCAGAATAAAATTTTAATTTCAGCAACCATTGCATTGGTTTTTGTCATGTTGATGCTATACTGTGGAGCCTCAGCATATGGATTAGTACAACTAGGGATAGGAGAAGTTATTCCAGTTTATGCATTTGTTATTAGCAGTGTATTAGTTTTGTTTTTTACGATGTTTAAGGCGCATGGAGAGCTTTTTGCTTTTAGAGATTATGATTTCTTGATGTCGTTACCGATTAGCGTAAGTACTGTTATTGCTAGTAGATTTTTGTATTTGTACGTGCTCAATACATTTTTTTCAATCATAATCATGCTGCCGATGGGGGTTGTATATTGTATATATGAGAATCCATCAGTGCCTTTCTATTTCATGTGGTTCATAACTTTGTTTACAGTCTCACTAATTCCAACAACAATCGCAGCTGTTTTTGGTGCGTGTATTACGGCGATCGCTTCTAAATTTAGATATGCGAATAGAATTACTACGATTTTGAGTTTGATAGCAATGATGATCTTTGGCTATTTTATATTTAATCAGGGAAATACGAAATATAGTTTGAATGATTTAGAAGGAATTGGAGTCATCGTTTCAGAGCAATTGACTAAAGTGTATCCGCTAGCTAACATTTTTCAAAAAGCAATTGTGAATGCTGATATGGGAGCTTTTATCCTTTTTGTTGGAATATCTGTTATTTGGTATTATCTGTTTGTGAAAATACTCTCTTTCAAATATAAGCAAATCAATACAGGGATTTCTACGTACCATATGCGTTCCGATTACAAGATTAATCGGATGAAGAAAGAAAATGTATTGATTGCATTATATAAAAAAGAACGGAAGCGTTTCTTTTCTTCTACCGTATATGTGATTAATATCGGTATGGGGGTTGTCATGGCAGTCATATTCTCACTTGCAGTCGTTGTAGTAGGGCCAAGTCAATTCATTGGATATCCTGGAATTGAAACGCTTTTACAAAAGGTTGCTCCATTTGTAATCTCAGCAATGATTTCAATGACATGTACAACGTGTGTGTCATTATCGCTTGAGGGGAAAAACGTATGGATTATCAAGTCACTCCCTATTACACCGAAAATGATTTATGACAGTAAAATTCTTATGAACCTTTCGCTGAGCGTACCTACATCAATTATTAGCGCTATCCTTATGGTGATTGGTTTAAAGACGGATATGTGGAGCTCTATTTTACTCGTAATTACTCCAATTGCATATTCGTTTTTTTCAGCAGTATGGGGGATTTTTATAAATAATCGATTTGGTTATTATGATTGGGTGTCAGAAACCCAAGTAGTGAAACAGAGTATGGGAGCTTTTCTTGGTATGTTTGGAGGCATGATTCAGGCAGTCATTCCTGCCTTTCTTATAGGTACTGCTGTGATATCAAACTATAGAATGTTTACTTTTGTAGCTGTTGTAATGATTTTGATTATGACGGCAGTGTTGTATAGCAATGAGTCTAAAAGAAGGATAAAGTGAAGCGTTAGTCTAAAAAAGCTGTCTCCAAAAGGTAGTTCAAAACGACTTTTTGGGACAGCTCCTTTTATTTTAATAATGTTATGCATGATCTACTTTTTCAAAACGGGTATCCATATTTCGCTTTTGAAATTTGGTGAGGTTACATCTTTATTTTCATTCCATAGAATTTCAGGACCTTCCATTTGTTCATAATTTGAAGACGGAAACCATTCAGAATAAATACGTCCCCATACATTTTGCAGTGCATCAGGAAACGGTCCGATTGCTTCGAATACAGCCCATGTTGAGGCAGGGATTTCAAGGTGTGTGAACTGATCTGGGCAGTCTTTCGTTGTTGCGACTCCAATATAGTGATCCAGTTCTCCTTTTTCCTCCATTCTTCCTTCAGAAAAATTTGTGGAAGCACTAATAAGTCCAGTAGGTTTAACGTTTGAAAGCGACTTTAATGTGTGAATCGATTGACTGTCTAAACTTTTCCACATAGAAGCGATTTCCGGATTTACACCGCTGAAAATAATTGGTACCCGTTTTTTTATGCCAACGATGCGAAATACCTCTTTTTCTTCAATTCGATAGTTCATTTCACTTCCTCCTTTAATGGATAATTGGAAGATCATTCGCGAGAAAGCTTTAAGAGAATGGCCGCTATTTCTAGCTTCTGATGGTGTTATCCCATGTAGATTTTGAAAGGCTCGTGAAAAAGAATCTGGCGAGTTGTATCCATATTTCATAGCGATATCAATGACTTTTACACTGCTATCCTTTAGCTCAAATGCTGCAAGAGTAAGGCGTCTACAGCGAATATATTCTGAAAGCGACATGCCTGCAAGGAAGGAAAACATTCTTTTAAAATGATATTCTGAGCAGAAAGCTAGCCTTGCCACTTCTTTAAATTCAATGTCATTTGTAAGGTTGTCTTCAATATACTGTATTGCTGCATTCATATTTTTAAGCGAATCCATCATATGACCTCCTTTGTAAATAGAATAGCAGGAATGAAATAACCTCATCCGACATTTCGTGCACAATTATATAGGGTACCTTACAGAAATGTAATGTTTCTGTAAGGAGAATGAATGGATGGTATGATACCCGGGTGCTATAGTAACAAAGTAGTTATTTCATGAAGTTAAATTTCGTTTTCTTCTACTAAACCCCCTTACATAACTGTTATGTTTGTGTAAGAAATATCGATAGTGGCAAGAGTAGAAGTTAGATATAGTGAAAAATAAATAATAGAAGAAGAGAGGGATATAGAGATGAAAACAGTATTAGAAGCGAAAAATATAAAAAAAGTATACGATACAGGTGGAAATAAATTTGAAGCGTTAAAAGGGATTAACTTACAAGTACAAGAGGGTGAGTTCGTTGGGATTATGGGACCTTCTGGGTCTGGTAAAACGACTCTTTTAAATGTTCTTTCTACAATTGATAACGCGACGAATGGTGAAATTTTAATTGACGGAAAAGATATTGTGAAAATGAATGATGATAAATTAGCATTGTTCCGCCGCGATCATTTAGGATTCATTTTCCAAGATTATAACTTATTAGATACGCTAACGGTGAAAGAGAATATTGCCCTGCCACTTGCTTTATCAAAAGTGAAAGCAAATGAAATTGATCGCCGCGTTCTTGAAATTGCGAAGAAGTTTGGCATTGATCATATTTTAAGTCAATTTCCATACCAAGTGTCTGGTGGACAGAAGCAGCGCTGCGCAGCATCTCGTGCAATTGTTACAAATCCAAGTATGATTTTTGGGGACGAGCCAACAGGAGCTCTTGATTCAAAATCAGCAACAGACTTATTAGAAAGTATGAAGTCATTAAATGAATATGATAATTCAACAATTTTAATGGTAACGCATGATGCATTTGCAGCAAGTTATTGTAAACGAGTTATCTTCATTAAAGATGGTGAGTTATATAAAGAATTGCACCGCGGGGAATTAACTCGTAAACAATTCTTTCAACAAGTAGTAGACGTAATGTCCGCAATTTCCGGAGGTGCAATGGATGACGTTATCTAGTATTGCCCTCCGCAACATACAGCGGAACTTTAAGGATTATTTTTTATATTTTGCATCTATGATCTTTAGCATCGTCATTTATTTTACATTTAAGGCGTTGCAATATAACTCACAAATGGAAAAAGCAGCAGAAGGTTCTAAGAAAATTAGCGGGGCCTTCCAAGTATCAAGTGTGATGCTAATTATTTTCGTAGCGGTATTTATCATATACTCTAACGGTTTCTTTACACGTAAACGTAAAAAAGAAGTTGGATTATATTCACTGCTAGGAATTCGCAAAAAACAAATTGGTAAAATGTTATTTTATGAAAATATGTTGATGGGCTTGATGTCATTAGTAATCGGGATTGCGATTGGTAGTGTACTTTCAAAATTATTCCTTGAATTATTAGTAAGCATGATGGGATTAAACCTAAATGTGCATTTTGAAGTACCGATGGCTGCAATTATTGATACAGCCATTATCTTTTTTGCCATTATTCTTTATACATCATTGCAAGGATATCGTTTAATCTACCGTTTTAAATTAATTGAACTTTTCCGCGCAGAGCGTGAAGGAGAAGCAATGCCAAAAGGATCGGTTATTATGGCATTAGTTTCAATCTTCTTAATTGGTTCTGGTTATTTCTTATCACTGATGTATATTAAAGCAATTAAGTATGCAGACTTTATGACTGTTGCACTTTACATTTTACTGGCAACGGTACTTGGTACGTATTTACTATTTATGTTCTTTACAGTATTTGTACTAAAACGAGCAAGACATAAAAAATCATCTTTCTATAACGGTATGAATATGGTAACAACATCGCAGTTATTGTATCGCATTAAAGGGAATGCAAAATCACTAGCAACAATTGCAGTATTAAGTGCGGTAACATTAACAGCGGTTGGAACATCTGTAACGATGTATTACAATACATTTAAACAGGCGAGGGATTTTGCACCGCATAGTTATTCTTATGAGAAAAAAGATGCGGCATTAGATAGCAAAATAAATGCAATTTTGGCTGAAGAGAAGGAAAAGAACCCTGTAACGAATCAATTTGAAATCGAAATGGTTCCTGTTAAAGGGAAGTTTGAAGGCGAAAAAGTAGATATGGGTATGAATACAAATTATTTAGTTACCGAGAAATATCAGCTTGTATCGCAATCAGCATTTAATAACATAGCAAAGAAAATGGATGTAGAGGCTGTAAGTTTGGCGGCTAATGAGGCATTCATATTTGATGGTATGTATATTGAAGGGCATGAGTTCAGCACTGTATATAAAGGGAATAAAGCGGTATTCCCGATTGGTAATGAAGCGAAAACATTAACGATTAAAGGTGCTGAAGGACGTAATATAACGAACTTAGGTGAATTATTCGTTATTGTACCAGATGAAGTATATAACAGTGTGAAAGCAGTCTCTAGCACTCGTATCGTTAAAAATATCGATGTAAAAGACGAGGATAATAGTAAGGTACTGACAGAGAAATTAAAGAAAGTAATGCCAGCTGGAGAGTCAGAAGTAGCGGTACCTTTCAATGATTTCTATACTGGTTTCCACGGTATGCTCGAAGCAACAGGGTTAATGATGTTTATTGGTCTGTTCTTAGGTTTAGTGTTCTTACTTGCAACTGGTTCTATTATTTACTTCAAACAGTTAACAGAAGCAAGTGCGGACCGTGATCGTTACGTTGTCCTTCGTAAAGTCGGTGTAACAAAGCAAGAAATGAAAAAAGCAATTGCGAAACAAGTAAGCTTTATCTTTGCGATTCCATTAGTAGTTGGAATTTGTCATAGTTTATTTGCCCTAAAAGGTTTATCAAACTTAATGCCATATGAAATTCTGATTCCGTTATTAATGAGTATCGGTATATATAGCATTATTTATATTGGATATTACTTCTTAACAGTTCGTTCTTATTACAAGATTGTGAGTGCGAAGTAATGAAAGGAGCAGCTATCGCTAGAAGCGATAGCTGTTTTTTTACATCTTCATAAAATCTTAAGAAATTCCCATGCTATTTTTTAAAAAATGATAGTTATACTTGGAGCTATATTAGACGATATTGAATGAACGGGAGAGGTTAGAGATGCAACTTATTACATTCTTAACCGAATTTGTGAAACATCCAAAGAATACTGGAGCAATTGCACCTAGTTCTAACATATTAGCCAAAAAGATGGTAGGCGCAATTAATTTCGAAGAAGCGAAGTATATTTTAGAATTGGGACCTGGAACAGGATCATTCACGAGAGAGATTATAAAGAGAAAAAAAGAACATACAATATTTATCTTGATTGAAATTAATGAAGTTTTTTTCAAAAAGTTACAGAAGCAGTTTAAGGACGATCAAAACGTTTTGGTTATACATGGATCAGCTGAGAACATAAAGAAATATATAAATGAGTTACAAATAGAGAAGGTTGATTATGTATTATCAGGGTTACCCTTTACATCCTTACCAACGGAAGTATCATCTCGTATTTTGTCCAGTGTAATGGAGTCATTAAGTGAGGACGGCGAGTTTATTACGTTTCAATATTCGCTTGCAAGGAAAGCATTTATCCAAACCTTTTTTCAGGAAATTTCACTAAAAAAGGTTTGGTTGAATCTTCCTCCAGCACATGTTCTTAGTTGTAGAAAAAGGCTAGGAGGTCATACGCCTAATGGAATTACATGAATTGTTATCCTATATTGAACAGTATGGTTATGCTGCCTTATTCTTTTGTTTATGGCTCGGGATTGTAGGTATGCCAGTTCCAGATGAAATGATTGTGATGAGCGGTGGCTTTGTATCATCGCTGGGCATACTAAGTATAATTCCAGCCTTTTTATTAACCTATTTAGGTGTTGTATCAGGTCTTTCATTAGGCTATATACTTGGAAAGATATTTGGCGCTAATGTACTTGATAAATTAATGAAAAAGAAAAAAGCAAAGTATCTTTTACAATCACAAGAATTAATTAATAGATACGGGCATTATGCATTAGTAACAAGCTACTTCATACCTGTCGTTAGACATATTGTACCGTATTTAGTCGGGATGAATCGTATGTCATTTCAAACCTATGCTTTGTATTCGTATACGACAGGATTTGTTTGGACATTGCTTTATTTCATACTCGGTTCTATGTTTGGTAAGCATATTGAAATAATTGTAGAACTAGCGACGAAGTATGGCATCTATTTTGGTAGTATAATTGTTGTCATTGTAAGTATTTCTTATTTATATATACAAAAGAAAAATCAGGTAGTAAGTGTAGAAAGAAATGAATAAGACAGATCATTTGTAGTATCTATGATTATCGAAAAAATGGAGGATGTATTGTGAGTAAAGAAACGATACTTGTAGTAGATGATGAGAAGGAAATTCGAGATCTTATTACAATCTATTTAAAAAATGAAGGATATGAAGTATTACAAGCTGGAGATGGAGAAGAAAGTTTGGAACTATTAAAGAAAAATGAAGTACATTTAATTGTCCTTGATATTATGATGCCGAAAATAGATGGGATTCATATGTGTATGAAAGTTAGAGAAATAGCGGAAATGCCTATTATTATGTTATCGGCGAAAACGCAAGATATGGATAAGATTTTAGGATTAACAACCGGAGCGGACGACTATGTAACAAAACCGTTTAATTCATTAGAACTCATTGCGCGAATTAAGTCACAGCTTCGTAGATATATGAAAATGAGCTGCGGAGCAAGTGTACAAAACGAAAATGCAATTGAAACAGTACGTGGGTTAGGGTATCGTTTAAAGTTGTGAATAAAGAAAAAAACTTCGCAAAGTGCACAAAGCTTTTTTATACAATCTATTTTCGACTCACATTTAGGAAATATAGTTATACCGTAGATAAGGAGAAAGAGGATTTTCTCTTTATTTGATTTCATAATGGAGGAATGTAGGGAAAATAGAACTTAATCTCTACAATTTTTGTAGTAGTCGTGTTCCGCTCTCCATATCTCCTTTACATAGAGGACATTTTGGTTCTTCTTCTAAAGAAAAGTTTTTACGCATCCAGCCTAAGCATTCTTCTGTTTGACATTCCCATACGGCGATTTCTTCTGAATCTTCGACAGGCTTGTTATTTCTTTTCCAATACATACAATCACTCCTCTAAAGTAGAAAGTTTTTCTGAAAAAATAAAAAGGTTGTTAACGTTTTTTGTTAACAACCTTTTATACTTTTAATTATAATGTTTATTTTATAAAAATGCGAACTTTATAAATTACCAAAGTATAACAAGGAATCTATTATACTAGTTCTGGATTATAAATCACCGTAAAATGTCCTGGCAATAATTCAATTTGGCACGGTGTACGAAGGGAGCTTTCTCCATCTGTATCCACTGAACTATATAAATAAACTTCCATCAGAAATCGATGGAAGTTTATTTGGTTTTATTTATCTGTAACAACCGAAGCAATGTATGGTAAATTACGATATTTTTCTGCACAGTCGATACCGTATCCAACAATAAATTCATCTGGAATTTGGAAGCCTACATACTCTGCTTTCAAATCAACTTTACGGCGCTCTGGTTTATCAAGTAATGTACAGAATTTCAAGTTTTTTGGCTTATGCATAAGGAAGTGATCTTTTAAGAAGTGAAGTGTTAAGCCTGAATCAATAATGTCTTCTACAACAATTACATTTTTGCCTGTAATGTTGACATCGATATCTTTTAATAACTTAACTTTTCCTGTTGTTTCCGTTTGGTTGCCGTAACTAGATGCAGAAATAAAGTCGATAGTTACTTCATTTTTAATGTGACGAATTAAATCAGCAGCAAATATGAAAGAACCTTTTAATACAGCGATAACGACGATTTCTTCTCCTTCAAAATCGCGTTCAATTTGTAGTGCTAGTTCTTTTACTTTTGCTTGTAATGATTCTGCAGAAATTAATGTATCTTTTATTTCAATGTTCATTCTAATCCTCCTACGTTGTAAAACTTGTGAACATTTCGACTGTAAAGGATTGAGAGAGAAAAGTCAAAAAGGAGAAATACATATTTGATAAAGGTTTATGCTGAGAAAGTCAGAATAAAATAAAACGAAAGCTTGATTTGAAGGTTTTATAATCCGTTCATGCTAGAGAAATTGAGAGGGGAATGAAATGTTAAAAAAAATAACTTCGATAATTTTCCAATTATTTATTATGCTTCTGCTATTTGTAGTAATTGTGAGTCTTCCGATGTTATTTATAAATGGGAAGAAAGTTGGGATACATATAGAGTATTTTTTTACACACTGTTTTCATGTTATCTCTGCACTTATACATCCAGAAGATTTAAATATGAAAATGGCTACACAAGTAGCAACTGTTTCAAACAATGTGCAAATATTTAAGATACAAGAAAGGGAAGTGCCCTTATTCCCACTTATATTTCACCCATATACATATTCACTCTTACTTATATTTGGAGCACTTATGGTTTCTATCTGTTTCTCTTTTGTATGTAGTATTATTACTGCGATCTTCCCAAGATATATCCAGAGAGTAATAGAAGAAGCTGTATTTTTTCTTAAAACAATTCCAGATATCTTCTTGATTTTTTTTCTTCAACTTTTCATGGTAAGTATATATAGGTATACCGGGGTTTTACCATTAAATCCGTTTTCTACAACGCAAAATGCGTCTATTGTATTACCTATTCTCATTTTAGCTATTATACCTACAATTTCTTTATTTCAATTTCAACTGCTACTTATAAAGGAGGAGGAGCAGAAAGATTATGTTATGTTTGCGAGAGCGAAAGGCTTTGGGAGTGTGTATATTTTATGTAAGCATATTTTTAGTAATATCGTCGTTTCAGTTGTGAATCATATTGAATCCATAGTACTAAACTTGATAACGAGCTTATTCGTTTTTGAGTATATGTTTAACATAAAAGGTTTATTTTCGATTTTGATTAGCGGTCAAGATCCGGTGGTTATCGTATATTTGCTTTTGTTATTTATAATGCCTACGTATGGAGTCATATTAATGTTGCATTGGTTGAGGAGGAGGTTGTATGCGTAAACAGCGTTATATATACTTCTTATTTCCCATCATTTTATTACTTATCATTAGTTTTGCACTCCCATATTTTCAGAAGGAGCCTAAGGCAGTGGAATATCGATACAATGACAAAGGAGAAATTGTTGAAGCGGTACCTTTTCCAATTTCCCGTACACATTGGTTTGGAACAGATCGAGAAGGAGAAGATTTATTTTATAAAGTAATAGACGGAGCTAAGTATACTATTTTAATTTCATTTTTTGTGGCAGTTGCTAGAGTAATCATTTCTTTATTAATGAGTTTGTTTATTCGTAATGATAAGTGGGGGTTTTCTTTCTTTCAACGTGTTACTGTTAGCTTGCAATTTTTTCCGCAATCGTTATTTTGTATTTTATTTCTTACACCGTTTATCATGTATGAACTACGAACGAAACCTATTGTCACAAATATAGAAGTACTATGTATACAACTGGTTGTATTAGTGTTTGTGGCAGTTACAGGAATGACACGATTTTTTCAAAAAGAAGTTCAGCAAATGTGGAGACAAGAATATGTGATAAGTTCCCTTGTATTAGGAGGCAGCAGATGGCATATATTCCGAACTCATATTATGAAAGCATTACAACCGCAGGTTATATTTCAAATTGGAGAGCAGATGGTGCAAGTATTATTAATAATGTTACATCTTGCGATATTTAAATTGTTTTTAGGGGGAATAAAAATCGTTTCCGGGCAAGCTCATGATCAATTTAATATATACTTTCCGTACTTAAATGACTGGGCAAACTTAATTAGTTATTATTATGGGGAATTAATGCTAGAGCCAAGAATTATTGTGATCCCAGTTATGTTTTATATGATCCTTTTATTTTGTATGACGAAAGTTGTGAACGGGTATAAACACAATATATAAATACAAATTAAAAAACGAAATAAAATCTCTCTTTATAGGCGGAGAGAGCATCTGACCATGCATAGAAACGGTTAGATTCTTTTCCTGCCTCATACCAAGTAAAAACAAATAGAGAGAACGAATGCAGTTCATTTTTTGTTCAACATGTTTAGATAGTAGAGGTTACGTTATAGGAAAGAATATATAGATAAGAAATGACTGAAAACCTTCATTTATAAAAATGGAGGTTTTTTCATTTCTTACAAAAATGTAAGGTAGTTTGTAAGACAAATCGATAGTTACGTAATCGTCTTTTGGATAAACTTATAGATGTAAGGTAAAAGGCAAGCACATTTTAGGTAAAATAAGCTTTAGGCACTATATGTGAAAAGGAGTAGGAGGGAATGGAGAGACGTTTGACGACCTTTGCTTTGTTATCGACTAGTAACACTATGGTATTGGATGAAGAGATGAGTTTTTCGCACCTGTTTGATCGAGAAGAAGATCATTCTTCTTTACAATTTACAATGAAATGGTGTAAATGGAGCGAAAGTTGTAAATTGGAAGAAGAGGCCCCTAATAAAGAGCAAAGAATCGTCTTCACAAATCCTATTAAAGCATGGGTCTTTCAACGTAGTAAGTGTAACGTCAATAATCACTTAAAGAAAACTGAGCCAAGACAATTAGTTATCACTTCGGACTCTGCTACTCTGGAATCACAAGAAAGTAACATTTAAATACTGAGGCACAGAAAAAGCATTGTAGAAGGAATCTACAATGCTTTTTTAGTGAAGATAAACCTCTATATAAATACGGATTGAAAAAACGACATAAAACCATTCCTTTTAGGTAGGAGAGAGGATCCGCTCATAGGTAGAAGCGGTCAGTTCCTTTTTTAGCCCCATGCCATGTGAAAACAGAAGGAGAAAATGAGTGAAGACCTTCTTTTATTTTCATAACCGTGACTTATATGTCGAAAAAATGAAATGTATCTATATATATTGTTTTAAAAATATAATAGAAAAGTAACATGAAAATAACCAAAGTAACAAATATAATAAAATTATTACATTTATATTACAAAAATGTTGTGTGTTTTTATAATCTGTAATATAATTTGGTTGTAGAGATAGAAACTAAAATAAATTATTATTTGGGAGACTTGTAAAAATGAAGAAATTTATTTTGCTAGTTTTAACGTCTGTAATGTTTTTCGTACCTGTCGTTTCTTATGCAGAAACAAGTAAAAATGTGAATCAGGCTGTCCAAAAAGGAGAGCAAGCTACACAAAAAATGGGATGGGTAAAAAAAGGGGATTCATGGTATTACTTCATAGATGGTGTTATGCAAAAAGATTACGTTAGGGTAAATGGAAGGGATTATTGTTTAGGTAATGATGGTGTTATGCGGACTGGTTGGATAGAAGATGGTAAAGATCGCTGGGTGTATGCAAATCCAGATGGATCAATGAAAACTGGTTGGGTGAAAGAAGGAAATAAGTGGTATTATATTCATCGTGGATTAATGGCAACTGGATGGGTAAGAAATGATACAGGTTGGTATTATATGAATCCGAATGGTACGATGAAAACAGGTTGGTTGCAAGAATCTGGGAACTGGTATTATTTAAAATCTGACGGTGCAATGGCAACAGGCAAACACTTAATTAATGGTACTTGGTATTCATTTAAAGATAACGGTGTTATGCTCTAGATATTTAAAAAAAGAGGCTGTCGAAAGTAGTTGAATTAGCTACTTTCGGCAGCCTCTTTTTATTCCGTAAATAGAGAGGTGTGCATAGGGAATTTTGCTTTCTTGAAGATAATTGAATCTTTAAGAAAAATCCATTTCGTCTGCATCTCATATTTACATAACAGATATATTCTATGAATACATCCGATGCGATGTGAAAAAAGTATACTAAGGAGAGATATAAAATGAAAAAGAAACTTTTACCAATCTGTGCGATGGCACTTTTATCAGTAGGATATTCTTCGGTAGCAAGTGCGTCTACTGGGGCAATGACAAAGGAAGAAGTAGCACAAGTACAGCAAGATACAACGAAAAAAGAAGCAGCAATGCAGGAACAACAAAAACAAGATCAAATGAAAAAAGAAGCGGCAGTGCAAGAGCAACAAAAACAAGATCAAATGAAAAAAGAAGCGGCAGTGCAAGAGCAACAAAAACAAGATCAAATGAAAAAAGAAGCAGCAGTGCAGGAACAACAAAAACAAGATAAGACGAAAAAAGAAGGAATTCAAGAACAACAAAAACAAGATCAAATGAAAAAAGAAGCAGCAATTCAAGCTACAAAAGGTGAAAAACTACCAAATACAGCATCAAATAGCATAACAATGATGACGTTAAGCGCGTGCCTTGTAGCATTAGGATCATTGTTTGGATTTACGCGCCGTAAAATTAAAGCGTAAAACAAAATATAAATTAGTCTATAAAGAATGGGATAATTTCATATATTAAAAATGGTAGGATATCCCTACCATTTTTTGCATGGAGGGATTAAAGTGAGACTTATAAATCGTATTGGACTTGCTTTCATGATAGTCGGTATTCTTATGGGGACGTATTATTTTTTTGAATGGTATAAAGGAAAAAGTTCCGCACAAGATTTAACGACAGAAGAGATAAAGCATTTTGAAAAAATAGAATTAAAAGGGTATTCCACTGAAACATCTGTGAATTCTCAAGTACCTTCTTCTCAAATGCAATATAAAGAAGGAGAGAAAGTAGCGATGTTAAATATCCCAAAAATAAAGAAGAGGTTCTCTATATATTGGGGGGCAAGTGATACCACATTGAAAAAAGGGGTAGGTATGTTTGTTAGTGATATGACAACAGCTCCATCTGAAGGAGGACACACTGTACTGAGTGGACATCGCGATACTGTATTTACAGAGCTAGGAGAGCTTAAAGAAAAAGATAACCTCATTGTGGAATACGATAATAAGATTTATACTTATGAAATTCAAAAAATGTGGATTACACATGCGGATGATCGCACAGTCATAGTAAAGAAAGAAGAACCAATATTAACGCTGACGACTTGCTATCCATTCGATTATATAGGTGATGCACCAGATCGATATATTATTGAAGCGAAATTGATTGCTACTGATTCAAAATGAGAGTATAGTACTCTGTCTTTAGCTATTTAGAATGAGAGAAGGGGGAAGGGAATATGACAAAAACAATTTTAATTGTTGAGGATGAAGATATTTTACGCGAAATATTGAAAGATTATTTTCTAAATGAACAATATAAAGTACTTGAGGCAAGAGATGGGAAAGAAGCTTTATCCTTGTTTGAAGAAGAAGAGGTTCATTTAGTTATTCTTGATATCATGTTACCGGAATTGGATGGTTGGTCTGTTTGCCGAAGAATCCGTAAAACGTCTCAAGTGCCGATTATTATGCTCACGGCACGTGTGGATGAAGATGATACGTTACTTGGATTTGAGTTAGGAGCGGATGATTATGTAACGAAGCCATATAGTCCGCCTATTTTACTAGCGAGGGCAAAGCGATTACTTGAAAGTCGAATACTTACAAGTAAATCTCCAAGTAATGAAGATGATACGCTATCTATTCATGGAATTTGTGTTCATTTCCCATCACGTATCGTTACGATAGAGGGAGCGGACATTAATTTAACACATACAGAGTTTGAGATATTGACCTATTTTATGCAGAATCAATGGATTGTTTTGACAAGAGAGCAATTGATTTCAAGAATTTGGGGATATGAATTTGCTGGTGATGACCGGACAGTGAATAGTCATATCCGTAATTTACGAAATAAATTAGGAAATAAAGCAAAGTACATTACGACTGTTGTTCGAATGGGGTATAAATTTGAGGGGAATGTATGAGCAAAGGGATTGTACTCAAATTATTTATTCTTACAACAGCACTATGCATGTTGATTTTAGCGACGATTTTTATTGGACAAACGATATTTTTTAAACAATATTATGCCAACAGAAAAGTTAGTGATATTAAAACAAATATAAGCTCCTTTGAGAGAGAGTATTTGAATAGTGATGGTAACACAGAAGCAATTCAGAAACTGGAACAAGATTTTTATAGAGAAAATAATACATGGATTACAGCATTAGATAGTGATGGGAATTTAAAACATGCGACTGATTTTTATTTAGAAGTAAAGCTGGATCGGCTATCGCAGAAGGAACTTGGAAAAACAAACCTTACAATCCCTCTCTATTATCTTATGGGGATAGAAGAGGTTGAAAATGAAAAAATGCCGTATTTTTCAGGGTTGCAAATTTCAGTTTATGGAATGGTTAGAGATTCTACATTTGTTCCTGCTGTATTAAATTTAAGTAAGGGTAGTATAAATTGGTCCAACAAGTCATTAGATAAGAAAATAAATGAAATAGCTCCTAAGGTGAAAGAGGAAAAGAAAAGTGCTGCTCAAGTTCCTAGTACTGGTTTTGGGGGAACTGTTACAAAAGTGCAACTACCTGATAGTAAAGGGATAGTGAATCCACTTTATAAAAACACTTTGTTCTTGGAGAGTATAAAAGAATTTCAAGCGGACTTACTGTTAAATGAAAATAAAGATAACAATGATGCCTTAAGAATAATTGACTATGAAAAAAATGATATAAAATATAAATTATTAATCAAACCGATAAAAGAAAAGGATGGCTCTTTAACATATATATTCGCGATGACGTCCTTACAGCCTGTAGATGAAGCAGTACAAATGGTAAAGGATTATTATGTATATATTATTGCATTTGTGCTAGTACTTACCTTGTTGGCATCTTTTTATTACTCAAAACAAATTGCAAAACCGCTATTACGAATTAATGATACAACGAAAAAAATTGCACATTTAGATTTTTCGGAGAGGATTCCGATTACTTCTAAAGACGAAATTGGTGATTTGTCGCAAAATATTAATATGCTATCCAATACGCTCCATTCGCATATTGAACAATTAGAACAAGATATTGAAAAAGAAAGAAAGCTAGAAAATACGAGAAAAGAATTTATTTCAGGTGTCTCACATGAATTGAAGACACCGCTAAGTATTATGAAAAGCTGTATTTCGATTCTAAAAGATGGGGTAGCCGAACATAAGAAAGAATATTATTTTCAGGCAATGGAAAAAGAAGTGGATAAGATGGATATGTTAATTTTGGACATGCTGGAGTTAGCTAAATTTGAATCTGGCACGTATAAAATGCAGATGGATACTTTTCATATTGATGAGGTCATTGAGTATATATGTGGACAACTATCATTAGAAATAGAGAAGAAACAACTTCATGTTTACAAACACATATCTCCAGCTCAAGTTGTTGCAAATCAACATCGCATTGAGCAAGTAATTGTCAACTTCATTACGAATGCAATCCGTTATACACCTGAAAAAGAGGATATTATTATTTCTACAATAGATGAATCAAATCGAGTAAAGATTTGTATAGAAAATAAAGGTGCTCATATTGAAGAAGAGCAATTAGATAAAATATGGGATCGCTTTTATCGTGTAGATACAGCTCGTCAGCGTTCAAAAGGTGGAACAGGACTGGGGCTCGCCATTTCTAAAAATATTTTAGAACTTCATGGTGTGGAATATGATGTAGAAAATACAGAAGATGGGGTATTATTTTACTTCTACCTACATAAAAAAGTGTAGAAAGGAAATTCTACACTTTTTTATTATTTCTTAATTTTATTTTGATAGTATCTTTATCTTAACTTTATATTCCACACGTATAATTTACATAGAAAATGAGGTTTGGCAAGGAGTAGATTAGCCATGAATAGCAATTTACTAAGTGTAATGGTATTTATATTCTTATGTGCATTTATTATTTTTATTATTGATATAACTCATTGAGAGTTGATTTATAAAAAAGAAGAGTACCATTTAGGCACTCTTCTTTTTTGAATTCATACTATGTGCACCAATACTTTTAAATAAACGTGGCGCTGTTGTAAATAAAAGAAGTAGTAACACTGTACATAATACGAAGGAAGCAAGCATTGTACTACCGTTCACGATTAATGAATAAAGAACAGCCGACTGTCCCGGCGGTGCGTACTTCCCAAAGAAGATAACACCAGCAATAAAGTGACAGAAATAACGGGCAAAGCTACCAACAAATGTAGCAAGGATAATATAAAAAAGCGCCTTTTTCCCTTGACCGCTTTTTGATGAAGGTTTATCTTTGCGGCTACCAATGTCGGATTGTACGTTAAATGTATGTTGGTTGTTCGCAAGTGCCTTTTGAATTGGACGATAGAATAAACCAGCAAAACCGATAAAAGCAAATGCAACGAAGTACTCAATAAACGCTTGAACTGGCGTTAAAATGTAAGCATCGCCGACTACAATTTGTAGTAGACCCCAAATAAGTCCTCCTAAGAATGCAGTTTTAAATCCCCAGCGGTATGCGATAATAAAAATAGGAATCATAGCAAATGAAATGGAACCGCCTGTTGGAAGTTTAATGGATAGTGGTAAAATGTCGATGATCAAGGCGAAGGCTGCAAGGATTGCAGATTCAATCATCGCTTGTAAATTGGTGTTACGCATGTTGTCATTCCCCCTAAATCTAAGTTGCACAAAAAAAGAATAATTTATCATAGGGAGATATGAAATACGTAAATAGAAAATGATGAGGTATATGTATTTCGACGTTTGCACAATTCCTACGTTAGCATTAACTAACAGGTTCTAAGGGTCGGAACGAAGTGTTCCCTCTCAGCAGCAAAGCTCCCCCTGTGATAACGAGATTCTTTATTTGTTAGGTTTATTGTAATTGAAATGGATGAGAATGGCAAATGAATCTGTTATGACAATTGTTTAAATTTAATTGTGCAAAAATGTTAATAACTATGAAGGGAAAGCTATAGTACTTGATTCATAGAATATGATATAATTTTTATGAAAATAATTATCATTCTCTTCGAGGGGGAAGATTATGAGTTTAGTTGATATTAAAATTGGTGAAAAGGTACTTGTGAAAAATATACAATCGTTAGATAAGTTATTAAAGCGTAGATTAGCTGCTTTTGGTCTTTCTGAAGGAAGCGAACTCCGTGTAAAACAAAAAGCAATGTTTAAGGGGCCGTGTACATTAGAATGCCGCGGACAATTAATTAGTATTCGTCATTGTGACGCGAAAATGATAAAGGTGGAATTAGCGTGAATAAGGTTGCGTTACTAGGGAATCCGAATACGGGGAAAACATCATTATTTAATGCGCTAACAGGTTCCTATGAATATGTAGGAAACTGGAGCGGGGTAACAGTAGAAAAGAAGATTGGTAAGTTAAAGAATAAGCAAGGGACATTAATTGATTTACCAGGTGTATATGATTTAAATCCTGTCTCTCGTGATGAGGGTGTTGTTACAAACTTTCTACTAATAGAAGACTTTCAGCATATGCTAAATATTGTTGACTCTTCTCAATTTGAACGCAATATGCATTTAACCTTGCAACTACTGGAATTTGGTAAAACAGTTTCTATCGGTTTAAATATGATTGATGTTGCCAAGCAGCGCGGGATCGTTATTAATGTGAACAGACTGTCGGAAATATTAGGAGTAACAGTTGTTCCTGTTGTTGCGAGAAGTGGAAAGGGATGCGAAGACTTACTTGCTACCCTGCATGAGAGCGATAAAAAAGAGAGCAAGCCGTTCATTCTTTCATATGGTGAACAAATAGATGCAGGAATTGCAGATATTATGGGACTTTTAACTAAGGAAAATTATGAACACCCAAGATGGCTTGCACTTCAATTTTTAAGTAATAATGCAGTAGTAGAACAAGAGTTAAATCAGTTGTCTATTTATAAGGAACTTGCAGCAATTCGTTCGACGTTAGAAGCAGGGCTTGATATTACGCTAGAGCAGCATATTTATCATACACGTGCAGCGTATATTGAAAAGTTAAAAACAAATGTCATTCAGCATGAAAAGGAAGGAAAGATCCCCTTTTCGGAAAAAATTGATAAGCTAATTACACATAAAGTTTTAGGACTTCCAATCTTTTTAGCAGTTATGTTTTTTATTTTTCAGGTTACGTTTACGTGGATTGGAACGCCTTTATCGGATCTGCTTGATGAATTTTTCGGTGGGCAACTTACTGATTGGGTAACAGCGGGCTTAACAACTATCGGTGCCTCTGAGTTTATTCAAGCGCTCGTTACAGAGGGGATTATTGCTGGTGTTGGTGCTGTATTAGTGTTCGTCCCACAAATTTTTGCGCTCTTCTTCTTTATTTCGTTATTAGAAGACTCAGGTTATATGGCGCGAATTGCAGTTGTTATGGACCGGATTATGGAGTTCTTTGGATTAAACGGAAAGGCATTTATTCCAATGATTATCGGATTTGGTTGTAACGTTCCTGGAATTATGGCAGCGAGAACAATAGAGCAGGAAAAAGAAAGATTACTTACCGTTTTAGTAACACCATTTATGTCTTGTTCAGCGCGCTTGCCTGTATATGCATTATTTGCGGGAGTCTTTTTCCCTCATAACCAAGCGACTGTTGTATTCTCTTTATACATTGCCGGTATTGTACTTGCACTTTTAGTTACAAAGGTAATGTCGCTTACTGTTTTAAAAGAAGAAAAGTCTATTTTTGTTATTGAACTTCCGCCATATCGTGTACCACAAGCAAAAACGTTATGGCTTAGCACGTGGGAAAAAGGAAAAGGTTTCGTACGTAAAGCTGGTACATTTATCTTTGGTGGATCTGTTGTCATCTGGCTACTCAACTATGCTGGTCCATCTGGATTTGGCGTTGATATGGGAGAGAGTTTCTTAGCGATGATTGGTGGTTTCGTGGCACCAATTTTAGCACCGCTCGGTTTTGGAACATGGCAAGCAGCAGCATCATTATTAACAGGATTTTTAGCAAAAGAAGTTGTTGTTTCGACAATGGCCATTATTTATGCAGTGAAAGAAGATGTATTAGGAAATGTCATGGGAGCGCACTATACTGCGTTATCAGCATATGCGTTTATGTTCTTCATTTTATTATATGTGCCGTGTTTAGCGACAGTAGCAGTAATCCGTCGTGAAACAGGTTCTGTAAAATGGACGGTTTTTTCTGTAGTTTATCCACTTATTATTGCTTATGTATTAACGCTCATTATATACCAAGTTGGATCCTTACTCGGATTCTAGAAGGAGATGCATCATAATGATGGTCAACATTATAATTGGAGCTGTCATTTTTGGTTACGCAGGATATACATTATTCAATTTTGTGAAGAGAAGTAAAAAAGGGAAATGTGCAGCATGTTCCTTGAATAGATCATGTCCGTCAAAGAGTTGTAGTACTGATATGGAGCATGTAGCGCATAAATAAAAATCATCCTATTATGGGATGATTTTTTTATTTTTCTTATTCTTTTTCATGAACTGAAGCACTTTCACCTTTGCGTGCTTCAAAAAATTCATTTTTGCAAAGATATTTAAAGATTTTTTGTGTAACCTCTTCCTCTTGATGTAATAAGAAACGATGGTCGAAGGCGTAGAAAGATTGTCCCTTAATTAATTTCACATAGTACATCATATATACCTCCACGATAGTAGGATACAAACTTAAATAGTCTTTATTAGAATAACCTATCATTTGGATATTAATACCAAAAAAGCTTTGCGGATTTCGCAAAGCTTTTTTGACTTACTTTTTAATCTTTACAAGTTGTACAGCTGCTGATTTCATTTTATAAAAATAACGTTCTTCTAACTATCGAATTAGCTTATGTTAACATTACAATGCTGTAATGTCTTGAAAAGAGTTAAAAATTTGATAGGAAAAGAAAATACAAAGATGAAATTTATAGTATGGATACATATTGCAATAACAATGTCAGATTATAGCTCGTATATTTGGTAAATAACATGTAAGGACATCTAAGTTTTGATATAATAAACACAAGGAATTTAAAAATGAATATTCTTACTGTAAAGGAAAGTTTTTACGGGAAGTAAATTTGAAATATGAGTTAATCCATAGGAGGAATTTAAATGTCTGTTTTTAAACGATTAAGAGATTTAACGATGTCAAATGTGTATGCATTAATTGAGAAGGCGGAAGATCCAGTTAAGATGACGGATCAATATTTACGTGATATGCAAGCGGATGTACAAGAAGCTGAGAAAAGTGTAGCGGCTCAAATTGCGCTTGAGAAAAAGTTTAAATTGTTGTTTGAAGAGCAAGAAGCACTTGTAAAGAAACGTGAAGAACAAGCGCATATGGCTGTTCAAGCAAACAATATTGATCTTGCACGCCGCGCTTTAGAAGAAAAGCAAAATGCAGAGCAAAAGATGAATGAATATAAAGCAAGTTATGAGCAAAATAAAGCTGCTGCTGATAACTTACGTGCGAAGTTAGAAGAAATGCGTAAGCAGTTAACAGAGCTGAAAAATAAACGTGAAACACTTGTAGCACGTGTAAATGCTGCGAAAGCGCAAAAGAGCATTAATCAAGCGATGTCTGGATTTGATGCAAATACTGCAAAAGCTGGCCTAAGCCGTATGGAAGAGAAAGCTCTTCAATTAGAAGCTGAAGCAGAGGCAAGTGGTGAAATTTATAAAAAAGAAAAGTCGTTAGATGATGAGTTTGCGGCGTTAAATAAAAATTCAGCTGTGGATGATGAATTAGCACGTATTATGAAGCAGTATGAGAAGTAATAATATATAAATGAAGAACTGACATAAAACCCTTTTCTTTTTGGGTGGGAGAGAGCGTCCGTCCATGCGTAGAAGCGGTCAGTGCCTTTTTGGATCCCATGCCGTGTGAAGACAAAAATAGGAAAAGAGAGAAAGCCTGTTTTTGTTTTTATAACTGCAGTTTAGATGTTGGAAAATCGAAATAGATATATAGAAGATAAAAGAGCCGACATGTCATGAAAAGCAATCATGTCGGTTTTCTTATTATTTTTCTAAGAGGAGGTTTTTGTATGACATGGATGAATGTGTTAGCCATGCTCGTATGGACAGGAGCAAGTGCTGTTCTTTTATTTGCACTTATGTGGATTGATTCTATTTTTACAAAATACAATGATTTAGCAGAAATAAAACAAGGAAATATGGCAGTTACAACACGCTTTGTTATGAAATTATTTGCGCAAGGGTACATTTTGTCGCAATCGATTACGAAAGCAAATGATTTATGGCAGGCACTCCTTGCATCGGCAGTTTCATTCGTTATTTTATTAGTTGTAGAAATGTTTATTGAATTTATTTTGAGAAAAGTCGTTGGTTTAGATTTAGAAGAGGGAACGAAGCAAGGGCATGTCGCTCATGCTATGCTAGCGGGTTCATTACATATTGTTGGAGCCCTCATTTTAGCAGCTTGTCTATAAACAGAAAAGGAGGGATAGATAGATCATGAGTTTATTCAAACGAATTAAAAATATAATGAAAAGTCCAGAGCCCGTTAAGCCTGAGAAAAGTCTATTAACGTTAGCGCCTGGCGATATGGTTGAAGTTTCATTAGTAATGTATGAGTTGATCGGAAAAACAAGCATGCATTCTCGTAATGAAATTGTTTTAACATTGCAAGATGGAAAGACGATTCGCTATTTAAAAATTGAAAATCGTGAAAGTACGTATTATAAGTTATATACACCAATTGATGGTCGGTTAGACTCGATAGATGAGATTCCAACGACGATTGAAATGGATGATATCGAGTACCACATGGAGGAACAATATAGCGGACGTGTTGTTGCGATGGGAAAAACACCGTTTGCTGTTTCTGATGAACAATATGTGTGGGAATTTCAATCTGATAACCGAAAATTACTTCGCATTGAATGGCAAGATGGCCGGACAATGATGTATGAGGGAGAAGCGATTCTTTCTGCGGATGTACAAATTATAAGGGCAACGTAAGGGGGCGTAATCATGTCAAACCGATTGTTTACCATGATTAAATCGTTCTTAATCCCTATTCTTGCCATTATTACGCTACTTGTAATTGCTGGGTTTGCCTTATCAGGGTGTCAAAATGAAAAATCGATTCAAGACCGTTATCCGTTAGAATCCGTCGCAAAAGATGGTAAGCAAGAGTCATATGTATATAGGGCGGCCAATCAATCAGTTCCAGAGGTTGCAAAAGAACTGATTGATGAACAAAAGCCGAAGCAAGCGTCTAAAGAAGATGAAAACCAGATGTTTCTTGTTTATCCTGACAAAATGTATAATTTGCAAAAGGATAAAGAGAAACCATCAGATACCATTATTGAAATAAGTAATACAGAATATGTGCGCCAAAATTATCAGCCATCTTTCTTACAAGGTTATATTTTAGCAAGTATATTAGACGATATATTTGATTCACGTAAATCGTACCACGGTGATTACCGCGGATATACGGATCGGAAAAATCATAAACCGGTTATTCCAGAAAGACCGCCTACAAAAGAAGAGAAGAAAACACCACCGCCTATTACAAAGCAAGGTAAAGGCTCTATTATTAAAAGAAGTGATAAAATTGATTCAAAAACATCTGTAGGTGATAAAGGAAGTATTAAGGAAAAAGGAAGTAACACAGTTCCACCATCTACAGAGAAAAAAGGCAAAATCACGAAATCACCAGGTGGTTCTAGCGAATCTGATGTGAAGCCAAAATCATCGATTAAAAGCCCACCAAAAAATACATCTCCCCCTAAAACAAGGGTTGGCGGTTCTGGGAAAATTACGAAGAGAAGATAGAGGAAAGCCCAAGGAGCAGAGTAGATGCTTCTTGGGCTTTTTTCTTTTAAGTGCTACAATAAGGTTATAGAGGAGGGATGATTCATGAATACTTATAAAAGATTTAGTTTCGTGTTATTCCTCGTATTGTTCATGAGCTTGTTTACAAGTACAACAGTAGCGTCAAACGCTGGAACTGGATTTTTAGTTTTAGTCATTATGTATATACCACTCTATCTTCTTTTCTTGTACATTCCTTTTCAATTTCAAGAGCAAGTACCTATGTTTCACAAGTATGTAGAATGGGTGAAGCATGGTGGGGAATGGAGAAGGAAGTAAGAGAGGATTTATCATTCGGTATAGTTAGAAAGACAACATAACACGTCCACATATCGATAACTTGGCACCATACAATAAAAATAGCATGATCAAAAACAGCCACCCTTTCGTAAGGATGGCTGTTCTAGTATAGATTAACTAAATAAAAAGCTAATGGCTGATAAGAAGACATAGAAACCTAAAATAACTCCTACGACCTTCATATGACGCTTCCGACTCATAACAACGATTGCAATGTACTCTCGAATCATCGCATTTGGCCAGTAATAGAAAGCTGTTTTTGAGCCGATCCCTTGGCTGTTTAATCCAGCTTGCTTTGCATATAGTCCAGCGCGGAATAGATGAAAATTGTTCGTTGTAAAGATGCTTTTATAGTTATCTTTTAACGAATCCATAATTTGTTTTGAGAAAAGCATGTTTTGATACGTATTTACAGAACGATTTTCTTGCACTGTATGTTCGATAGGAATGCCCTTTTCAACAGCATATTTTTGCATCGCTTCAGCTTCAGGAAGATTTTCATCTGGACCTTGTCCACCAGAAAAAATGATTGTAGGCGGAGAAGTGACAGCTGCTTGCTTCCAGTAGAAATCAATGGCTTTATTAATTCGGCTTGCTAAAAGTGGTGGCACTTTATCATTAATTAATCCACTGCCAAGCACAATAATGAAATCTTGATTGCGCCTTGGTCTATTAAATTGATACAGAAAATAAGCTGTTAAGAAAGTAGATATATGGAAAAAGAAATATATCATAATAAAAAACATTCCAGCAAAAATTGGCTGGAAGTGAGGAGAGAAAAATCGAGTTGGATCAACGATTAAGGTCAGCATAGCAAGTAACATGCCCATTCCAGCAATTAAAGTTAAGCAGTTCGATAAACGACGCCCTTCTTTTCTCATCAAGATTCTTGCGTTGAGAAATAATCCAACCATTAATGCAAAAACACCAAAGGTTAACATTAAGAAAATGATGATAAATGGTATAATTGCAATAACCCTAAATATCGTTTGATTAGAGCTAAGTGCTAAATAAAGACAAAGAACTAAAAATGAACAAAAGAATAGGTTAAATAAAAATCCGATTAGTAAACTTCGAGGATCTTTTAAATAAAAGAATAGAAAAATAACAAGTAAAATAAGAGTAACGACTTCAAAAAACATAACTTCTATATACACCCCAATTTTTTATTGACTGCCCCATTTATTATATATTATATTTCGTAAATAATGTAATTGAAAAATAATTCATGATAAACATTGTCGGAGAATATCTTTTTCTTTTTCCTGTAAACAGGCTATTTTTTTAGGCTCTTTTCATAAACTGAAAATAACATAAGGAAGGTGAGTGATACGATGCCTGCTGTTATTGATGGTGTAGTTATTGAAAACTGTAACGGTTCAATTAATTTAGGTGATAAATATAATGTACATCCAATCGAACAAACGAAAGCATATAATGGTTCTGGTTCATCCAATGTGGCATTTACTGTAAAAGCTTTTAATGGAATAAGTACTGCAGATGTATATGATAAAGATGTGAATGATCAAGGAATCCAATTTACATTATAAGCTGTATATAAAAAAAGACGCTCCTAGGTGAGCGTCTTTTTTTATTCTAGTGATACCCTTTCGCAGAGTCTTTATGAATCTTTTCTTTAAAGATTGTGTAGCTCCATAATTGATATCCAATAACGATTGGTACCATTACCATTGCGACGAAGAACATAATTTTTAAGTTTAATTCACTTCCTGCTGCTTGGTATAACGTTGTACTGTACGCATCATTAATACGTGATGGTAACATTCGTGGGAACATACCTGCAAATCCAGTTGTCATAAACATTGCGATTGTTAAACAAACAAATGTGAATGCAAGACCAATTTTATGTTTGTAAACCATAATAATTGCTAGGACACTCATTAGCATTGCAAGAGCTGGCAGAATGAATAGTACAGGATACTCCGTAAAGTTTTGGAATAAGTTTGTACGATTTGCAGTTGCCACATAGAAAATTGCTAGAATACTCGCAGCTGCTACTGAAAATGGTTTTGCGATTTTATAAGCACGATCTGATACTTCACCAGATGTCTTAATCATGACCCAAAGTGCACCGGATACGACAAAGATTGCAGTGAAGAAGAGACCGCCTAAAATACCGTAATGATTTAATAAGCTAAGTAATGTTCCTTCGTAGCCATCTTTTCCGATTTGCAGCCCGTAATATAGGTTTGCAAATGTAACACCGAATAAGAAGGCGATAAGGAAGCTACCAATTGCAAACGCCCATTTACAAGTTTTTTGCCAAATTGGAGAATCATCTTTATGCATAAATTCAAGCCCTGCTGCACGAGCAAAAAGAGCAAGTAGGACTAAAAATAACGGTGTATATAAGTAGCTAAACATATTTGCATAAGTGACCGGGAAGGCGGCAAATGTTGCACCACCCGCTGTAATTAACCATACTTCGTTACCGCCCCAGAACGGTCCGATTGCTTCTTGCATTTGATTTCGTTCTTTTCGGTCTTTCGTAACGAACGGGAAAATCATTCCGTTACCGAGTGCATAGCCATCAAGAATAAAATAAACTGTCCAAATCACGCCCCATAAACCGAACCAAATGACTGCAAGCATATCATGAGACATGAGCGGCACCCCCCTTAGTAGGTTCCTCTAATGCTGCAGGTCCTTTTTTCGCGAACTTTAACATTAGGTATACATCAGCAATTAATAGCAGTGTATAGAATAATACTAAACTTAGTAATGAGAACCAAATTTGTGGAACAGAGATTGGTGAGACAGATTCAGCTGTACGCATCAATTTGTATACTGTCCATGGTTGACGACCTGCTTCAGCAACAACCCATCCAGCGTTAATCGCAACATATGGCAGTAAGACAGACCACATTGTAATTTTTAAGTAACGTTTTGAATCTTCTAGTTTACCTTTCCGATTTAAATAGAAACCATACCAAGTAAGTGCCATGAAGAATATGCCAAGTGCAACCATTAAACGGAAGCTATAATAAACAAGGTTTACGTTTGGACGATCTTCTTTCGGAATATCTTTCAAACCGACAATTTCTCCGTCAAATGAGTTTGTATAGAAGAAACTTCCAAGTTTCGGGATTGTTAATAGCTCAAAGTTTTTTTCATTTTTCACATCAGGAATTTGGATGATTGAGAAGCCCTGACCTTTACCAGTTTCCCAAACAGCTTCCATTGCAGCACCTTTAGCAGGTTGCATTTTCGCAGCAGATACACCGGATTGGTGTCCCATAAATGGTGTCGCAGTTGCAGCGAATAAACCTAAGATTAAACCGAATTTAAATGATTTTCTAAAGAATTCTACTTCGTTTTTACGCAATAAATGATACGCACTAATCGCCATCACGAAGAAAGCACCAACGATATAACAGCTAATTACTGTATGGAAGAACATGTTCCATGCGTATGGATTGGTAACAAGTGCCCAGAAATCATTTAATTCAGCGCGGCCGTTACGCACCACGTAGCCAACAGGGTTTTGCATAAAGCCGTTTGCTGTAATGATCCAAAGTGCGGAAATGTTTGTTCCAAGTGCAACCATCCACATACAAAAAGCACGGAACTTTGGTGAGATTTTATCTTTACCGAATAACCAAATTCCCATGAAGGTAGATTCTAAGAAGAAAGCAACAAGTGCTTCGATTGCGAGTGGTGATCCGAAGATATCACCCATGTATTTTGAGTACTCTGACCAGTTTGTCCCAAATTGGAACTCCATCGTAATACCGGTTATAATCCCCATGACGAAGTTTATCGTAAATAGCTTACCCCAGAAATTCGCCATTTTTCGATAAGTGGGATTTAATGTACGTGCATATTGTGTTTCCATACACGCTACTAAAATAACAAGTCCGATTGTCAAAGGTACAAACAAAAAGTGATAAAAAATAGTAATTGCAAATTGAAAACGACTCAGTAACAGAACGTCGGACATAATAAAGATTCACTCCTTTTTAACATTATCTACATTTAGTTTATAGTGGAAACGTGAGCAAAGTATGGGAGAGTTGTTACAGAGCTGTGTGTATATTATGAAAAAATTATGTCGGTTGTCTGAAAAATTATATATTTGCAATAAAGTAATATCCTTTTGGGATTTTTTAGATTTTGGTACACTGAGTATGTAGGTTATATAAAAGAAAAGAGGGTCTTTTTACTATGAAGTCATTAGAAGAGATTTTGCAGTATAATGAAAAATTTGTTGAAGAGAAAAAATATGAAGAGTATGAGGCAGGAAAATTCCCAAATAAAAAAATGGTAATCATTTCTTGCATGGATACACGTCTTGTTGAATTATTGCCAAAAGCAATGAATATGCGTAACGGTGATGTAAAAATTATTAAAGTGGCAGGTGCTGTTATTTCACATCCATTTGGAAGTATTGTGCGTAGTGTATTAGTTGCTGTATATGAGCTTGGTGCAGAGGAAATATGCATTGTTGGTCATCATGACTGCGGTATGGCAAAAATACAGGCAGGAAGTACAATTGAAAAAATGAAAGAACGCGGCGTAACAGAAGATAAATTAGATACAATTCAATATTCTGGAATCGATTTAGGGAAGTTTTTACAAGGATTCTCTAGTGTAGAAGAAAGTGTAGAACATAGCGTTTCTGTACTTCGTAACCATCCGCTACTTCCAGCAGAAGTACCTGTTCATGGTCTTGTCATTCACCCTGATACAGGAAAATTAGATGTAGTTGTGAACGGCTACGAAGCTTAAGTGTTTACTTTGTCATCCTTCTTATCCGGGACTGGATCAAATCCTCCTGGATGAAAAGGATGGCATTTTAATATACGTATTAGTGTGAGCCAGAATCCTTTGAAAGCACCGTGTTTTTGAAATGCCTCTAATCCATAATGAGAGCATGATGGATAAAAGCGACATGTAGGTGGTTTCATCGGAGAAATAAATTTTTGATAAAAGCGTATGATTCCGATAAAAATCTGTTTCATAACGGTCTCCTTCTCAGCATATTCTTCTAGTATTATAGCACGGGCTCTACATAATACTTTACTAATTTGAATTTCCGTTATATCATATTGGATATAACGGAATTAAATTGAAAGCGGGAGAGATGTTTTATGCCATCAGTAGAAAGCTTTGAATTAGATCATACGATTGTAAAGGCACCTTATGTAAGACATTGTGGTGTTCATAAAGTAGGTAGCGACGGTATTGTGAATAAATTCGATATTCGCTTTTGCCAACCAAATAAACAAGCGATGAAACCAGATGTCATTCATACGTTAGAACATTTATTAGCATTTAATTTACGTAAATATATTGATCGTTATCCGCATTTTGATATTATCGATATTTCACCAATGGGTTGCCAAACAGGATACTATCTTGTTGTAAGCGGGACACCAACTGTTCGTGAAGTCATTGATTTATTAGAACTTACATTAAAAGATGCGGTTCAAATTACAGAAATTCCAGCTGCAAACGAAACGCAGTGTGGTCAAGCAAAGCTTCATGATTTAGAAGGAGCAAAACGCTTAATGAATTTCTGGTTAAGCCAAGATAAAGATGACCTTGAGAAAGTATTTGGTTAATAGATGAAAAAAAGCTGCCTTGATGAGAAAAAGGCAGCTTTTTTAGTCCGTGTGTATGTCATATATTAACGAAGCACCGATAGATGAGAAGGAACAGTTACTTTTTAAAGAACATAGGAGGCGAGCTAACAAATAAAAATTTAGCGGGCTTCTCTGTATGATTAAACCAATTATGTGGTGTAGCAGATTCCATATGAATGCTGTCACCAGGATGTAGATCATATTCTTCTTTGTCCAATAGAATAGTGAGTATACCTTCTAATATAAACACGAACTCCTGTCCATTATGAGAATAAGGATTCCCCTTTATTTCACCAGGATGAAGTGTTACTAAAATTGGTTCGAAATGTGGATTTAACACATTCCCAGAAAGATTCGTGTAAACAAAATGAGAGTGATTTACATGTTCTTCATTTTGTTGCCCGCGGCGTATGATACTTGTATTTGATTTTTGCTCAGCTGCGAAAAAATAGCTTGGGCTGACATGAAGTGCTTCTGATATTTTTTTCAATGATTCTAGTGTAATAGAAGATTTTGAACGCTCTACTTGAGAAATAAAACTAATAGATAGATTTGTTTTTTCAGATACTTGTTTTAAGGTCATTCTTTTTTCTAAGCGAAGAGCTTTAATTTTGTTTCCGATATTTTCGTCCATATGATAATCCCTCGAATAATGTATTAGATAGAATTTTTCTTATGAAAAAAGTGTAAAGGAAAGTTTTGAGTTTTGCAAATTACCATTGAAAAATTCAGAAAAATTAGATAGGTATATTGTAAATTTCTTTTTTCTGCATTATAATGGCCCTAAGTGTATAGATGATATGAATTGTGTTTTTTTACGAAAAAATTGAAGTGACACTTCAAATTGTTTTGTTATTAGTTAAATTTAGCGGTGGGAGGAAAAAACATGTATCAAACATTTAAAGGGGCATATCCAGTTATTATTACACCGATGAATCAAAACGAAGAGATTAATTGGGAAGGCTTGAAACAAAATATTGAGCACTTTATTCAAGAAGGCGTAGCAGGTTTAGTTGTTAACGGAAGTACGGGAGAGTTTGTGAGCTTAACGAAGGAAGAACGTTTTAGAGTTGTGGAGACAGCGGTGGAACAAATTAACGGACGTATTCCACTTCTTGTCGGAACGGCGGCTGAAACGACAAAAGAAGCGATTGAATATACAAAGCAAGCAGAAAGAGCTGGGGCAAGCGGTGCACTATTAATTAATTCATACTACGCTCATCCGAAAGAAGAAGAGATTTATGAACACTTTAAAGCAGTAGCGGAATCCGTTCAGTTTCCAATTATGATTTATAATAATCCATTTACATCTGGCGTTGATATTAGCACAGAAACGATCCTTCGTGTCGGTCGTGATGTAGAGAATATTACGCATGTAAAAGAATCGAGCGGTGATATTCGCAAAGTTCGTGATATTACAAGAAAAGGAAAAGGTGATATTGAAACATTCTGCGGTGCGGATGATTTAGTATTAGAATCTTTTTTAGTTGGCGCAACAGGCTGGATTTCAGTTGCAGGTAACGCAGTACCAAAACTTGTAACGGAATTATTTGATGCGGTGCAAAATAAGGAACTTGAAAAAGCGTGGGAGCTATACGATAAAATTTTACCGCTATGTAGTTTTATTGAAGAGTCAGGGAAGTATGTTCAAATCATTAAGAGAGTGATGGATTTAAAAGGGCAAGCTGGTGGTCCATCTCGTAAACCACGTCTGTCATTAACAGAGGACGAAGATAAGAAGTTACAAGAGATTTTAGAAAATCTATTAACATTACAAAAATAAGAAGGGAGAGAGAGATTATGCTAACGACAGGACAAAACTTAAAGCCGAAAGTTCAAGCATTTTTGGACGGAAAAAAGGAATTATTCATCGATGGAAAATTTGTTCCAGCAGTGAGTGGAAAAACATTTGACGTTTGGAATCCAGCGACAGAGGAAGTGCTTGCTGTCGTAAGTGAGGCCGGGGAAGAAGATGTGAATCTTGCAGTGAAAGCTGCACGCAAAGCGTTTGAAGAAGGAGCATGGTCAAAAATAAGTGCAGCAGAACGAGCGCACTTGATTTACAAGCTTGCAGATTTAATCGATGAGAATAAAGAAGAATTAGCACAGCTTGAGGCACTAGACAATGGGAAACCTTATAAGCAAGCATTCGAAGATGATATTGCAGGGACCGTTGATCATTTCCGTTATTATGCGGGGTGGGCGACAAAGATTCTTGGGCAAACAATCCCAATTTCACCGGAATATTTAAACTATACACGCCATGAACCGATTGGCGTTGTCGGGCAAATTATTCCGTGGAACTTTCCATTATTAATGGCTGCTTGGAAGCTAGGGGCAGCACTTGCAACAGGATGCACAATTGTTTTGAAGCCAGCAGAGCAAACACCGCTCTCTCTTCTATATACAGCGCAGTTATTTAAAGAAGCTGGATTCCCAGATGGTGTAGTCAATTTTGTTCCTGGGTTTGGCGGAGGTGCTGGTGAAGCAATTGTGAATCATCCGGATATCGATAAAGTTGCTTTTACAGGATCAACTGTTATTGGAAAAGGGATTATGCGTAAAGCAGCAGAAACAACAAAGCACGTCACATTAGAGCTTGGAGGAAAATCACCAAATATTATTTTAGAAGATGCTGATCTTTCCAAAGCAATCCCTGGAGCATTCAACGGCATTATGTATAACCACGGACAAAACTGTAGCGCAGGTTCACGCGTATTTGTTCATCGGAAGCATTATGAAACAGTTGTTAGTGAATTAGGGGCAATGGCGAATGAAGTGAAGTTAGGACATGGATTAGACCCTGAAACAGAAATGGGACCGCTCGTATCGAAGAAGCAACAGGAACACGTACTGGGTTATATTAAGAGCGGGATAGAAGAAGGTGCAAAACTTGTCGCGGGCGGCGTGAAAGAATTTGAAAAAGGATATTTCGTAGCACCAACTGTATTTGCAGATGTAACGGATAATATGAAAATCGCACAAGAAGAAATCTTTGGCCCAGTTGTTTCTGTCTTCCCTTTTGATGAGATAGAAGAAGTCATTGAACGGGCAAACAATACACCGTACGGCCTAGCAGCTGGTGTATGGACGGAAAATGTAAAAACAGCACATCAAGTTGCGAATCAATTAAAAGCAGGTACAGTGTGGATTAATAGTTATAACTTAGAAAATGCCGCATCACCATTTGGTGGCTACAAACAATCTGGTATCGGCCGTGAAATGGGATCGTATGCGCTTGATAATTATACGGAAGTGAAGAGTATTTGGGTAAGTTTGGAGTAGTTTGAGAGAAGGATATGGATTCCATATCCTTTTTCTATACCCAAAATATATGTCTGTTTTTTTGTTCAAAAAGGGAGGATGAATGATGGAGAGGGGAATAAATCCAAAACTAGATGTACATCCAGCTGATACAACAAAAAAATTTAGATGGACTGTTGTTTTTTGGCTTTTGGCAGGTGGGATTATTAATTATTTAGACCGTACGAATTTATCAATTGCTACTCCTGAAATTATGAAAGATTTAGATTTCACAAAAACACAGATTGGCTTATTAGGCAACTTCTTGGGCATGATCCCGGGTATTGTACCGGGATCATGTCTTTTAGTTTTTCCTTAATTCTTTTATGCTTATAGTACTCTATATACTTTGTTTTACTTTAATCAACTAACAATAAGACAGTAAATAGGGAAAAGTAGAGAGTACGATTTTTAGCTAAGTTTCCTTGCATGGCCTCCTATTTATACTTTTTCAACCTAGTTTAAACTGTACAGTAAAATCATGTAGTTTTTTTACTAAAATATATAGCGGTATGATACTGTTTTTTACTAAAATATTTTGACTTTTTTGAATATTTTTAGTAAAAAGATAATAGGTGTTTGTTTTTTGTAGAATGAATCAGGAGTTAGGATAGAAAACTTTTTTAGTTCGTATTACATAAGGGGGCCTTTAGATGATACATAACCAGTTAATGGAGAACTTTAAGAAAATATTTCATCAAGAGGAATATCGTACTTTCTTTGCGCCTGGTCGGATTAATTTGATTGGAGAACATACTGATTATAACGGAGGAAATGTGTTTCCGTGTGCCATTACTTTCGGTACTTATGCGTTAGCAAGTAAACGAGATGATGCTTTAATATGTGCCTATTCATTGAACTTCCCCGAAAAGGGTGTTATTTCATTTTCTTTACACGATTTAGATTATAAGCAAGAACATGATTGGGCGAATTATCCAAAAGGTATGATTCGTTATCTCATAGAAGCTGGATATAGCATTGATTCAGGAATTAACATTATGTTTTATGGAAATATTCCAAATGGTGCGGGATTGTCATCATCTGCCTCTATTGAGCTTGTAACAGGGGTAACGGTGGAAGGATTATTTCAATTCGAATTAGATCGTATAGAATTAGTTGAAATTGGTAAAAAAGTGGAGAATTATTTTATCGGTGTAAATAGTGGCATTATGGATCAATTTGCTATTGGGATGGGAAAAGCAAGATATGGGATGTTGTTGAATTGTCAAACAATGAATTTTACGTATGCGCCACTGCAGTTAGATAACTACAATATTATTATTATGAATACGAACAAGCGTCGAGAGCTTACTGCTTCTAAATATAATGAGAGAAGAATGGAATGCGAAAAGGCACTTGCAAATTTGCAAGAGGTAATTGATATAAGCTCCTTAGGAGAACTAACTGAAAAAATGTTTGAACAATATAAACATGTAATTAAGGAAGATAGCTTAAGAAAACGGGCTAAACATGTTGTGTATGAAAACTGCCGAACATTGCAATCTGTAAAAGAGTTAAAAGAAAATAATATAAAAGAATTTGGAAGACTGATGAATGAATCTCATTGTTCTTTACGTGATGATTATGAAGTGACAGGGCAAGAACTAGATACATTGGTTGAATCAGCTTGGAAACAAGAAGGGATTATAGGAGCACGTATGACAGGCGCGGGATTTGGTGGTTGTGCGATTGCAATCGTTGGGAAAGAGTGTACGGATCAATTTATTTGTAACGTTGGACAAAAGTATAGAGAAATCATCGGTTACGAAGCGACATTTTATGTTGCCGATATTGGAGATGGGGCACGAGAGTTACAGAAAGAGGCAATGCAATAAATGGCATGCTACATCAGCTCCTGTGCTTGTATAGCAATTAATCGAACAAACTTCAATGTAGTAAAGCTAGTTTATAACGATTTTATTTCTCTTTATAGATGTTTAGGATGGGTATGAAAATAATCCGAATGGATATAACGATTCAGCGGAGGGAAAGTATCATGAATGTTTATCAAGTCATTGAGCAACTTATAAAACGGGCATGTTCACTTCGGTTTATCGAAAGAGAAGATGGAATTTATATAAGAAATCAAATTCTTCACCTTCTTCATTTAGAACGTTTTGAAATGCAAGAAAGTAAAGTGAAAGAAAAAGAAATAACAGATTTACTAGAAGATTTGGTTCGGTATGCGAGTAAACAAGGAATTATAGATGGTTATTCTCATCATAGAGAAATATTGGCGAGTCAAATTATGAACTGCTTCATGTCAAAACCATCGACTATTAATCAATGTTTCTATCAACATTATGAGTGCCATCCGGAACATGCAACGGATTATTTTTATGAATTAAGTCGAATAAGCAACTATATTCAAACGAAGCGTATTCAAAAAAATATTAGTTATAAAGCGAATACAGAGTATGGAGAATTAGACATTACGATTAATGTATCTAAACCGGAAAAAGATCCAAAAGAAATTGTAAACGAAAACGTAATACAAAATACGGATTATCCGCAATGTTTGCTTTGTATTGAAAATGAAGGATATGTGGGCAGAATTGGCCATCCGGCACGTTCTAATCATAGAATGATTCGAATGGAATTATTAGGAGAGCGATGGTACTTACAATATTCGCCTTATGTGTACTATAACGAACATTGCATTGTACTAGCAGAAACGCATCGGAATATGGAAATAAATCGCCAAGCTTTCGGAAGGTTACTTTCTTTTGTGAAACGATTTCCTCATTATTTTCTTGGCTCCAATGCTGATTTACCTACTGTAGGCGGGTCTATTTTATCACATGATCATTATCAAGGTGGTAAATATGAATTTGCAATGGCAAAAGCAGTAGATGATTATGCATTTAAATTGGATAGATTTCCAGGGGTTCAATGTTCAGTAGTGAAATGGCCCATGTCTGTTATTCGCTTAAAAGGTAAGGATTCTAATTTATTAGTAGATGTGGCTGATTACATTTTGGAAAAATGGAAGCAATATAGCGATGCATCTGTTCATATTTACGCACATACAGACGGTGTGTCACATAATACGATTACGCCTATTGCTCGCAAGCGAAACGAACAGTATGAGTTAGACCTCGTATTACGAAATAATCGTACAAGTGAGAAGTATCCCCTTGGTATTTTTCATCCGCATCAGGATGTACAACATATTAAGAAGGAAAACATCGGTTTAATTGAAGTGATGGGATTAGCTGTACTTCCAGCAAGGCTAAAATTAGAACTACAAGAGGTAGAACGATATATATTGTATAACGACAATTGTGTAGCGGAATATCACAAACGATGGGCAGAACAACTGAGAGAGCGGTATAAAAAGGAAGCGAATGAAGAGAATATTCACCATATTGTTCAAAAAGAGTTAGCGGCTAAATTTTTAAGGGCATTAGAAGATGCTGGGGTTTTCAAACGAAACGATGAAGGAATAGCTGCATTTAAACGTTTTATACAAAGTTTAGAGGAGCGGAAGATAGGGATATGAAAGTCTTTCAAAATGTATTTGGTAAAGTAAATGGAGAGGATGTGTACGCCTATACATTAAAAAATGACAAGGATATAGAAGTTACGTGTTTAAATTACGGTTGTGTGATTACAAAAATCATTACTCCTGATAGGAAAGGAAATTATGAAAATATCGTTTTAGGTTTTGAAGAATTAGAAAACTATGAGAGATATTCTCCATACTTTGGGGCAGTTGTAGGAAGAGTGGCTGGTAGAATCAAAGGTGCTCAATTTGAGTTGGATGGCAACGCATATACGCTAGTAAAAAACGATCAAGACAATCATCTCCATGGTGGTTTAAAAGGATTTAGTTATATCGTTTGGGATACTAAAATAATAGAAAATGAGAAGGAAACTGGAATTGAATTTACTTATACTAGCCCTAACGGAGAAGAAGGATATCCAGGAACTGTACATATAAAAGTGATCTATACATTAAATAACGCGAATGAATTTTTGATTCGTTATGAAGCGCAGTCAGATAAAACGACCATATTAAACGTAACGAATCATACGTATTTTAACTTAAGTGGTAATTTAAAACGAGATGTTTTACAGCATACTTTAAAAATGAATAGTGATCAATTTCTAGAATTAAATGAGCAATTATTACCAACGGGTGAAATATTGGATGTAATAGATACGCCTTTTGATTTCCGAGCAGGAAGGAAAATAAAAGAGGGAGTATATTCTCGCTATTATCAAAATGAATTAGTAGGAAAAGGATATGATCATCCTTTTCTTTTGAATAGCAACTACGATCAGGAAATTATACTATGGGATGAAGATAGTGGTCGTAAATTAGTAGTGGAAACGGATGAAGTTGGGGTAGTTTTGTATACAGGTAACCAGTTACAAGATGATTTTAAAATATATGGAGTACAATCTAGGCAGTATTTAGGTCTTTGTCTAGAAACGCAAGGATTGCCTGATGCCATTCATCATCCGAATTTTCCTTCTTATATTTTAAATAAAAATCAATTATTCTCCTCTTCAACGAAATATACGTTTCGGGTTGAATAATTGAGAAGAGTAGGTGAATCAGGCATGGCAACGATTAAAGATATAGCAGAGAAGGCAGGCGTATCCATCGCTACTGTTTCTCGGGTGTTAAATAATGATCCATTGCTTTCTGTCAGTGATGGAACGAAGAAGAGGATATTTGAGGCAGCAGAGGAGTTTTCTTATAAGAGGCGTACAAATCGTAAAAAAGAATTACCGAAAATCGCTTTGGTTCATTGGTATACAGAAGAAGAAGAGCTTAACGATTTATATTATATGTCCATTCGTTTAGGAATAGAAAAAAGATGTGAACAGCAAGGTTTGAAAATTGTAAAACTTTTTCATAGCCAAATGGAAGAGTTGATGCAAGAAAACATTCAAGGCATGATTGCAATAGGGAAGTTTAGTGAACGAGAAATAGGTTTATTTGAAACGATAACAAAAAACATTGTATTTGTAGATTATTCTCCAAATGAAGAGATTTTTGATACGGTTGTGGTAGATTTTGAAAAGGTAACAATGAAGGTGATTGATCATTTAATAGAAAAGGGACATCAAAAGATTGGATACATAGGAGGCCGAGAAACATTTAAAGATCAGACTTCCGAAATTAAAGATCCAAGGGAACGTGCCTTTATAAAATATATAAAGGAAAAAGAATTATTTTATGAAAATTATATATACATGGGTCAGTTTTCAGTAAACGATGGTTATTTATTAATGAAGCAGGCGATAGAAGAGCTACAGAATCAGTTACCGACGGCTTTTTTTGTTGGAAATGATGCGATGGCAATCGGATGTCTAAGGGCATTAAATGAGTATGGAATTGCTGTTCCAGAAAGAGTAAATATAATTGGTGTAAATGATCTCAGTATTTCTCAGTATCTTTCTCCAGCGCTCAGTACAGTGAAAGTATATACAGGACTTATGGGAGAAACGGCAGTGGATTTATTAATGGAACGATTTTCAGGACGGAATGTAGCTAAAAAGGTAATTTTGTCAACGAAATTAAACATTAGGAAAAGTAGTTTTTAGTAAATGAATAAATGAAAAAAAGGAACTCCTGCTTATTGAAACAGGGGTTTCTTTTTCATTTTAAAAGTATTGAGATTACAATAAAGAAGATAAAACCAGAAACCAAAAAAGAAGCAACCCCTAATGTTTTTCTATTCGCTTTCATTTCAGAAATGCCCATGATACTGAACATACAAGCGAGTGAGAGTTGTATATAAGGAAGTACATCGGTTTTAGTAGAATAGTAATATACCCCGAGAACAATTGTAAGCAGTCCGAAAAAAATACGTAATCCAGTTAGCATTGTGACCCTCCTTTAAAAGCTAATATTAGCGGAGTAATTCTGATAGGGCAATGAATAAAACAAGAGCTCCAATTAGAAAACAGATTGTTCCGCTTGCTTTCTTTTGTTCACGCAATTCCTCAATGCTCATAGTGAAAGACATTAGGCCTAAAGCAATAAACATATAGGGCATAATACCTCTGTTATCTGTGATAAAACTATAGATAGCTAAAGCTAGTGCAATGAGTGCAAATGTAATCCGAACAATTTTCAGCATGTGAATCCCTCCTCAAGAAAATAGTCATTACATCACATACTTTACTGCAAGAAAAGCCCACACGAAAATTCCTGCGACCATACACGTCAAACCAGTGCCTGGATCTTTCTTTTGTATTTGTTCAATCGCAATTATAAACATTAAGGCTCCTAAGAAAAATTGTGAAAGGGTAAGAAATGCATCATTTTGTGTAAATAGACTATACAAGGATACGATAACAACAATGAAAGCAGTGAGGAGGCGGAGTATACGAAGCATATTATTGATCCTCTTTTTTATTTGTTAGATAAGGGTTGTCCTCTGGTTTATTAACCGAATGTTTATATGAATAACCTTTATTAATTGTCAGTACAGAGAGAGCTAAGACAATAAGTACAATAATGACCCCAATAATTAATATTTTAATCACACAGAACCCTCCTTTTCTCCATTTTATCATTAAACGAAACTTCGTTTTACATAATTTTGTAATTGTTGAAAACAATAGAAGTTAAAAAGGTGAAAGAAGGAGCGTTATATGGATAATAAGAAAACTTACTATATATCAGTAGGAAATGGACAGATTTCGCAGGTGAAAACAGCAGATACATATAGCTTTGAAATCCAGGCAAATGATGAGGAAATTATTCAACTGCGGGAATACTTCGATCAAGCATATCGTGAAGATCTTGGCTCTTTTGTGCGTTCTCACGTTCCGTATGTTGAGTATCATCATGATTCGAATAATGATCGGTATGATGCTGAGCTGCAGAAAGCCTATAAGATGATTTATGATTTAGGGAATCATGAAACGAAGGAATTAGTCGCGCAAATGGGAATAATCAATGGATTATAGTTGGATAACATTGTGCAGAAAAGCGAGAATATGCTACAATTTGTGGTAGGAAAAACTTGTAACCATCTATAGGGGAGTAATGGCATGTACAAATTTAAAGATTATTACCACAACACTGTACAATTATCGTTTGAACGTTACCCATTTTCTCCTGAGCCAAAGCATGTTTGGGTTGTATGCCGGTACGGGGATCAATGGTTATTAACGCATCATTTACGTCGCGGTCTTGAATTTCCAGGTGGTAAGGTGGAAATTGGGGAAACACCGGAAGAAGCGGCAGTTCGAGAGGTTCATGAAGAAACCGGCGGGATTGTTTCTGATTTAACTTACTTAGGACAATACAAAGTATCTGGAAAAGACAAAATAATCATTAAAAACATTTATTTTGCAACAATTAGCGCGGTAGAAGAGCATACGCACTATGAAGAGACAAAAGGGTCTGTTCTATTAAAAGAAATCCCTGATAACATTAAAAGTGATAGGAAATTTAGCTTTATTATGCGCGATGATGTATTAGCGCGTACGATGAAACATATAGAAGAACTCGGCTGTTTTACGAAGTAAAGGAGCCGAGTTCTTTTTTGTTATTAAAATTATACTTGCTCCTTCTATATATATTCCAGCAGAGTATTTGTAATGTAGTGCTGCCAATATATATTCGTGGAAAGGTTTATCCCGCATTAACGGGCAGTAAGACCCCCACCTCAAGATTCAGAGAGAAACAAGGAAGATAGGTGGGGGATCAACTGCCCGTAAAAGCCTGATTGGTTCAACTAATAATCAGTGGGGGATGAAGAAAACCCCCACTGATTAAAGTTTCACTTTATATGGAGTGGTGAAAAAGATAGAAACAAAAAACTTAAAAAGGAAAATGTATCTTTTTAATTGCATTTAGAAAGTTGATATTATAACATTATAATTAAATTAAATTAAATTAAGAAAATTAGTTGTATAGTAACATCTAATTATAGTAGATTTTGAGAATTTGACTTATGGCAATCTCCAAACAAAAAGGCCCTATGTAGTCATATCGCACTACATAGGACCTTTTTGTTTGGGGGCTGCTTTTTTTGATTAATATTTTTATAGAAATCAAATGTTGAGTCTTTCATTATCTTGCTATAATTGGTTTTTTTTTGAATTTTTAAATCAAACGAATAAGGAAAGGTGAACCGCACATGTTGAAGAAAACTGTAGTAGCTGTTTTAACATTAGGCTATGTGCTTAGCCCAATGCAAGCTTTGGCTGAAACAGAGAATGAACAGCTACCTTTGGAACAAAAAACTAGCACTGAGCAACAAGAAAACTCTAAACAGGGCAATCAGTTACTACCTGAGCAAAAGAAGAAAGAACAAGAAAGTGGTACTGAGCAACAAGAAAACTCTAAACAAGGCAATCAATTACTACCTGAGCAAAAGAAAAAAGAACAAGAAAGTAGTACTGAGCAACAAAAAAAATCTAAACAGCAAGATCCAAAGGAAATACAGAAAGATGTAACAAGTCAGCCTGAAGGCACAGCAGATGTGAAAATTGAGCAACGACTAGGTACTAGTGAAATAAAAACATATCAAACTAATGTTACAACAGTACAAACAGCGCCGAAAACACAAGGAGGTTGGGTGAATAAAGATAATAAGTGGTATTATATTCAGCCAGATGGTACACGGAAAACGGGGTGGCTGCAAGAAGGAACTAATTGGTACTATTTGCAAAAGGACGGAGTAATGAAAACAGGATGGTTGCAAGAAAGTGGAACTTGGTATTACCTGCAAAGTAGCGGAGCAATGAAAACAGGCTGGCTACAAGAAGGAACAACCTGGTATTATCTGCAAAGTAGCGGAGCGATGAAAACAGGCTGGCTACAAGAAGGGACAACCTGGTATTATCTGCAAAGTAGCGGAGCAATGAAGACGGGCTGGCTACAGGAAGGAACAACTTGGTATTATCTGCAAAGTAGCGGAGCAATGAAAACGGGCTGGCTACAGGAAGGAACAACCTGGTATTACCTGCAAAGTAGCGGAGCGATGAAAATGGGCTGGTTGCAGCTTGGAGATAAAAAATATTACTTCGAAAGCAATGGAGCAATGAAAACGGGCTGGTTACAAGAAGGAACAACTTGGTATTATTTAGAAAGTAACGGAGCAGCAAAAATAGGCTGGTTGCAGCTTGGAGATAAAAAGTATTACTTCGATAGTAATGGAGCAATGAAAACAGGTTGGCTGCAGCTTGGAGGTAAAAAATATTACTTCGATAGTAATGGAGCGATGAAAACAGGCTGGCTACAGCTTGGGGATAAAAAATATTATTTAGAAAGTGATGGAGCAGCGAAAATAGGCTGGTTGCAGCTTGGAGATAAAAAATATTACTTCGATAGTAATGGAGCGATGAAAACAGGTTGGTTGCAGCTTGGAGGTAAAAAATATTACTTCGATAGTAATGGAGCGATGAAAACAGGCTGGCTGCAGCTTGGGGATAAAAAATATTATTTAGAAAGTGATGGAGCAGCGAAAACAGGCTGGCTACAGAAAGGGACAACTTGGTACTACTTCCAAAGTACTGGTGAGATGAAAATAGGTTGGCTGCAAGAAGGAGCAACCTGGTACTATTTAGAAAGTAACGGAGCAATGAAAACAGGTTGGCTACAGGAAGGAACAACTTGGTACTACCTGGAAGGCAATGGAGCGATGAAAACAGGTTGGCTACAGGAAGGAACAACTTGGTACTACCTGCAAGGCAATGGAGCGATGAAAACAGGTTGGCTACAGGAAGGAACAACTTGGTACTACCTGCAAGGCAATGGAGCGATGAAAATCGGATGGTTAGAAGAGAATGGTAAGGTATACTATTTTGACACAAATGGTGCTTGGATAGAAAATCCAGTCATATTTGGTAAAACAATTATAGTTGATCCAGGCCATGGGGGATATGATTCGGGGACATTATATGAAAATATATATGAAAAAACGATTGCTCTGCAAGTAGGTTTGAAGTTAAAGAGTCTATTAGCTCAGAGTGGCGCAAATGTTGTGATGACACGAGCAACGGATATCTTCATTCCATTAGGAGATCGTGTTCGTATTTCAAATGAAAATAAAGCAGATATTTTTGTTAGTGTGCATGTAAACTCAGCTGATGCGACTGCAGCAGAAGGAATTGAAACATTATATAACTCTCAACATCCAAAAAGTAAAGAAGTACTTAAGTTAGCAAATGCTGTACAGAATACTTTAATTAAAAATACAGGTGCCAAAGATAGACGTGTAAAAGATCGACCAGATCTTCGTGTGTTAAAGGCAGATAATATTGCACCACCTATATTAGTAGAAACAGGATTTTTAACAAATCCAAACGAAAGAGTAAAATTGACTTCTGATAAATATCAAAATGTATTAGCACAGTCGGTGTTTGAAGGAACTCTACAATATTTCTCTAATTAGAGGTAGCGTAACAGCACGATTAAGTTAGGAAAAAAAATACACTATTAAAATGAAAAAACGCCATTTTTTCTCTAGGATTAGGAAAGGATGGCGTTTTTATTATAATTTTAGCTTTATCAAAGTTTTACGAACGAAAGTACTTCAAGTAACTCTCTGGCCACACGAGAATGCTCAAACCCCTCCCAAAATGAACTCTTCTTCCAAACAGCGGTAATGCCAGCATTTTCAGCTCCGATTACATCATTTTCTGGATGATCTCCAACGTAGATACATTCCTGGGCTGTTACGTTTAATTGCTGAAGAGCACGTTCAAAGATAGCGAGATGAGGTTTCTTAATACCTTCTGCTTCCGAAATAAGAATTGTATTGGTATAAGCATGTAGCCCTAGGGCACGAAGGTTGTTCATCTGGAATTCGGTGAAGCCATTTGTGATAATTCCGATTGCAATATTTTGATTTTGCAATTGTTGTAGCAATTCATGCATATTTGGAAAAGGAATGCAGTGATTTGTGAATTCTGTTACGTAGTCATGCAGGAGTTGATCGGCTGTTAAAGTTGTAATGTTATATTCGTTGAGTAAGGTAGTATATACCTTATCTTTCCAAGTATAGCCGTTATTATCGAGCTGAATGAAGCGAGTGCAATATTCGTTTTTTTCTATCCCAGTAAAATGCTCTGCGTAACGATCATATTGATTGTGAATAAAACTCTCTAAAGATAGCCGTCGATCTAATAATGTTCCATCTAAATCAAATAATACAGCGCGTATCATCATACATCATCCCCTTTAAAAATAAAAAACTCCCTAAAAATAATTATCGCATATTTGTAAGAAAATGATTACCCCGCTATTTGCGGGCAGTAATACTCCCACCTTAAATTTCAAGTGAAAGCAAGGGATGGGAGATAAACTGCTCGTAAAAGCCTAATTGGTGAGGGCTGATAATCAGTGGGGGATGAAAAAATTCCCTCACTGATTAAAGTTTCACTGTATCATATCTTTGTAGAATGGAATAATGGAGGGTTATATGGGGAAAATTTATGGAAAACTACTATGTTTTATCTTAACAATTGCTGTTATAACAGGGTGTAGTAAAGAGGTAAAAGTTTCTGAAAAGAAAGAGATATGTAAAACAGAAGATGAATGTACGAAACTTGGAGATGACATGGTTCAAAAAGTATATAAGAAGATGGAGAGCCTGTCCCAGCTGGAAGAACTAGAGGAAGATGTAGAAGGATTAGAAGAAGGAATAGAAAAAAATGTAGAAGAGGGTACTGGAAAGAAAGATAGCGTGAAGGCAGCTGAGAAAAAGGCAGATGATGATGAAAACTATTTCTTTTTAGCATCGTATTATATTGATGAGGAAGACATTATAGATCCTTATTTTGAAAAGCTAGATAAGAAACGTTTAAATAAAGTATTTGCGGATGATCAAGAAGCGAAGGAAGAAATAATAAAGCAGCATGAAGATAGAGATTATCATGAGACGCTATGGGGAATTTATCGTACGTTAATTCCGTCTAAATATAGAGAGAACATAAAAGAGTTTGATATTGTGACAGATGGATACGATGGAATTGTTGCTCATGTGACTCCCAGTATGGAGAATCCGAAAGATTGGGTGTTAAGTTTAGATACGCTTGATTCAGGTGTAAGTATAGATGAAGTGATGAAGACGTTAATACACGAGACTGCTCATGTATTAACGCTTAGTGATAAACAAATTCCAGTAGATGAAAAGTATTTAAAGGCATTTGAAGCGGAAAAAGATGTTTCTTCTTATCAAAATAAGTGTAAAAATCTTTTTCTGCAAGAAGGATGCGCGAAAGCAGATTCCTACCTGAATCAATTTCATAATTCTTTCTGGAAAGCAATTGAACAGGAGTGGAAAGAAAAGCAAGTTGAAATAAGTGAAGAAGCACAAATGCAATTTTTCGCGGAGAAGCATGATCAATTCGTTTCTGAGTATGGGACAACGAATGTAGCGGAAGATATTGCAGATACATTTACAGCGTTCATTTTACAAGACTCAAAGAAAATAAAGGAAGGAGCAGAGCTGAAGTATAAAAAAATTGCATTCTTCTATCAGTTCCCAGAGCTCGTAAAAATGAGGGCGGAAGTGTTGGCTGGATTATATGAAGTTTCACAAAAAGTAAAAGAATAAAATGAGTAAAAGCGACCAAAATATAATTAGGTTGCTTTTTTACGTAGAAGCAGGAACTAGCGCTTTCAAATAGAATAGAGTATAAAAGAAAAATTGTCACAAAATTGACACAAATAGAATATACATAGTAGAGATGTAATGAATTTATTCTCAAGGGGGTAGATCGTATGAAAACCATTCTTGCTATTGCTAGTCTTATTTGGGTAATGTCGCATGGGATTCCGATTTTCGAAGGGGAACAAATTCGTACAGCGTTAGATAAAAAATTTAGTGACTACCGTGTTATAGATCGAAAAGATAATGTTGTAACAGTGCGTGTGAAAAATTGTTTTCATACGGTCACGATTCAAAATAGCACTGTAATGAATGATATAAAAGTATGTGATTGATAATAACTATATGAATTCAATTTACAATAAAAAAGAGCTGACTCCAGCATGATTGTTTGGAGTCAGCTTCTTTTTCTTTTCCCTACCATTAATTTCTCCAATCCTTCAACAAACACATACATAAGGGTAGCGAGGATACATGTCAGTAAGACACTAAGCAGCACAAGTGTAAAGTTAAACACTTGAAATCCATAGCTAATTAAATAACCGAGTCCTTGTTTGGAAACGAGAAGTTCTCCGAAAATAACACCAACCCATGATAAACCAACGTTGACTTTTAAAGTTGAAATGATAGCGGGAAAGGAAGAAGGTAAAATAACTTGTTGATAGGTTTGCCATTTATTTGCACCAAACGTATCCATTACTTTTATATAATTCGAATCAACTTCTTGAAATGCACTGTAAATAACAAGAATGGTGATGATGATGGAAATAATGACTCCCATTGCGATCGAAGAGGAGATATTTGGACCGAAAATAACGATAATAATTGGGCCAAGTGCTACTTTTGGCATCGCATTTAACACAACAAGGTATGGATCTAATACGCGGGCGATAAGAGGTACCCACCAAAGAATGGTTGCGATAATTGTTCCAAGCAATGTCCCAAGAATAAATCCAACACTTGTTTCTAATAGTGTCATCCATATGTGAATCCAAAGTGATCCATCTGTCCATTTGCTTAAAAATAGTTCCCAAATGCTTGAAGGAGAGCTGAAGAGTAATGGATCAATCCACTCTTGCTTACTAGAAATTTCCCATAGTGCAAAGAAGAGAATGAGGAGTAATAATTGTAAAGAAACAGCCGTCCAAGTACGCTTACGTTCTTTTTTTCGAAACTGTGCGTGTAGTTGTTTTATATTATCCAAGGCTCTCAAGCTCCTTCCATATGGCTTGAAAAAGAGCTGGAAACTCAGGGTGGTGTCTTGCTTCTAATGGTGGTAGAGAGCGAATGCTTTCTGGTACGGTAAACGTTTTAGCGATTTTGCCAGGATTTGCTCGAAGTAAGTAAATACGATCGCTCATTGCGATAGCCTCTTCGATATCATGTGTGACGAGAAGAGAGGTTTTCTTATACTTGTGCAATAAAGAAAATACGAGATCTTCTAATTTTAATTTCGTTTGATAATCAAGGGCTGAAAAAGGTTCATCAAGCAAAAGGATTTTCGGATTGGTCGCAAGTGTGCGAACGAGTGCCGCCCGTTGACGCATACCACCAGATAATTCTGGTGGGTATTGTTTTTCTACTCCTTGCAGGCCAACCTGCTTTAAAAGTTGTAATGTATGTTCTTTCGTCGCCTCTTCGTATGTTTTTGTAATGTGCAGCCCAAGCATTATATTTTCTTCAATCGTTTTCCAAGGGAACAAGTAATCTTGCTGGAGCATATATCCCATTGAATCTGTTGATTTTATTACTGGTTTATCATTCAAAAAGACAACACCTTCGATTGGCTGTAACAGTCCTGCGATAATAGAAAGCAGTGTTGTTTTCCCGCAGCCGCTTGGGCCGAGAAAGGATATAAATTCTCCTTCTTCTACATGTAAGCTAATATCTTCAAGGATGAGCCGAGCATTTTCTTTTGAAAAAAAACATTGGGAAACATGAGATATTTGTAAGAAACTCATCGTATTCGCCTCTATTTCTTTATAACGCTTTCAGCAATTTTTGTATTGACGAGCGCCTCATGTGGAACTTCTTTTTGTAGTTCACCAGCTTCTTTCATAATCTTTTGTACTTGTTTCCATTCCTCTTCATCTAATAATGGATTTGTCGCATATGAATGTTGCTTTTTATAGCGCTCAATTACTTTTACCATAATATCTTTTGAAGTATCTTTAAAGAGCGGTGTAACTACTTCGGCAATTTCTTCAGTGCTATGTGTATCTACCCATTGTTGTGCTTTATATAATGCACGCGTGAACTTTTCAGCAGCTACTTTGTCTTTCTTTAAAAAGCTTTCTTTTGCCATAAATGTTGTGTACGGAACGGTTCCAGATTCAGTACCGAAGGATGCAACGATATAGCCTTTTCCTTCTTTCTCAAAAATACTTGCAGTTGGTTCAAACAATTGGACAAAGTCGCCTGTACCGGACGCAAATGCATTAGCAATATTCGCAAACTCAACATTTTGAATTAAATTTGTATCTTTATGTGGATCAATACCATTTTTCTTTAAAACATATTCTCCAACCATTTGCGGCATACCGCCTTTACGCTGACCAAGAAAAGTAGCACCCTTCACATTGTTCCAATTAAAAGAGGCTAACTTTTTACGTGAAACTAAAAATGTACCATCTGTTTGTGTGAGTTGTGCAAAGTTAATAATTGGATCTTTTGCTCCTTGCTGGTGAACATAAATGGATGTTTCAGAACCGACAAGTGCAATGTCAATGCCACCAGATAACAATGCAGTCATCGTTTTATCGCCACCAGCTGTCGTTTGCAGGTCAATATCTAATCCTTCATCTTTAAAGAATCCTTTTTGAATGCCAACATAGAGCGGAGCATAGAAGAGGGAATGAGTAACTTCACCAATGCGAATCTGCTGCTTCGTATCGTCTTTTTTATTACACGCGACAAACGTAAAAACAGTAAGTACAAGTATACAAAAAACAGCTATGAATTTTTCCAAAATATGACACCTCCTAGAAATGAATCTACTTCCATAATATGTAGGTAATTGCCTAGATGTGAGTGGACATAGAAGGAATTTTTTGGATGATAAAGAAGTACAAATATAAGGGGTGATAAAAATGAAGTATGAATATGATGATAGCTTGCATTTATATCTTGATTATTTCGGAGAAGAATATGATGTGGAATCGATTGCTTATAAAAGAAAACATGAAGATGTATGGGATGTCTTTTTCAACTTTTCTTTTTATGGGATTGAGCAAGTTGAATTAAAGGAAGACGCATATATGGATGAACATTCAGGATATCGCGTTTTTTCCGTACATGCCAATGATTTGAGTTGGGAATTTGGGAGTGCTAAGTTTGAAGAATGGCTGCTAGGGCATCGGATATTAGAAAAAACAGTGCAGAAATAAGATGATTGATTTTCTCGTTTGGTTATTTATATTTGGAGCAGGTTGTATGATACTACAGTCGCTTTCTTATCGCTTTGCAAAAAAGAATATTCATAAATATAAGGAAACGAAACGTATGTATATTTGGTTGGATATGCACGTCAAGAAAGGGCCGAAATTAGATGTTGGTGATTATATATTTATATTGACTGTATGCATCATATGGAAAATTTGGCTTCTTCCTCTCATAATGTAAAGTCTATAAAATCATTCACACTGCTTCTGATAGTATTAGTAGTAAGTATCCTATCATTTTCCCCCTTAATAGAAGAGCTATATGATGCATTAAAGCGTAATTTTGGTTTGATTAGCTTATTCATGTTCACCTCAATTTTCAAAAAGACATATGTTTGTAACATCAGAATGCTACAACATTATTTAAAGCGTATCTTTTTACAAAGATGAATTTAGAGGTGAATATATGAAAACGAACTTAGAGCATTCCAAAATAAATAGAATAGACTTGAACGAGGAAGTACCTTCTTTGGAACAAGCAAAAGAAGGTACTTCCTTATTGTGGTTGAGAAAAATATGTATGATTTCCCTCATACTATCCATGCTTCCGCTAACAATTTATATATATGCTTTTCATTTCGAAACAAAAGCATTGTCAGTTACGTGGAATGACATTGGCAATCCAAATATTCCAGAAGGTTTTCAGGGTGTGAAGATCGTACAGTTTTCAGACACACATTTCGGACCAAATTTTCCTCACAAACAGCAACAACTATTAGTGGATAAAATCAATCAATTAAATCCTGATATTGTGGTTTTTACAGGGGATTTGATTGATAAATTTGGAGAATATACTGCAGAAAGAAAGTACTCACAAACTATTTTGGCACAAATTCATGCTCCCCTTGGAAAATATGCTGTGTTTGGCAATCATGACCGAGGAGGTGGGGGTAGTTACTTATATAAAGAGTATATGGAGAAGGCGGGCTTTGCGGTTTTGAATAATGAAACGAAAAAGATTAAAGCTACGAATGGGGAGTATATTACTATTTCTGGTCTTGATGATTTCTTACTTGGAAAACCAAAAATTCAGCCAACCTTGCAGGACCTTAGAGTAAAGGATTTTAACTTGCTGTTAGTACATGAACCTGATGCTGTCGATCAAATATTGGAATACCCAGTAGATTTTCAAATATCAGGTCATAGTCATGGTGGACAAGTACAGCTTCCGTTCATAGGCCCTATCATTACCACGTTACTAGCGAATAAATATGTAGAAGGGCTTTATTCATTAGAAGGAAAGAGTAAACCATTACAGTTGTATGTGAATCGAGGTATTGGTACTACTAGAATGCCAGTACGGTTTTTAAGTAAGCCGGAACTTTCTGTTTTTTCGTTAAAGAGAACGAGCGTTTCTTGAAAAAGATATTTTAATCAAAACGTAGACGCATACGTACGGAATTAAAGGGCGATTACAAGATGAGCAAATTGGTAGAGTTCAAAGTGTCGGCTAATAAGAAAAGAGGTTATCCTAAGAGGAAATTTATGGGGTAATCTCTTTTTTTAATTTTGTAAGAGAAAGTTTATTCATGAAACTATTTTATGTCATTAGATAACGTGATAAAATCGTAGTTACTGTGTATGTAATCATAAAAAAGAGAGAATTTATTAAAAGGTTTTGTAATATTTTGATTGGGCTCATATTTTTTGGCTATACAATTAATAGAGTTGTATATTGTGAATATTGACGGGATTTTTAGATGAAAAACATGGGGGTGACTGCTAGATGCCCAAACCATTACAGAAAAATGGTCGCTATATGGTTGGATTGGACAGTCTAAGGGGCCTAGCTATACTAGGTGTAATTTTATATCATATCAATTTTAATTGGATGCCTGGAGGATTTTTAGGTGTTACTGTATTCTTTGTGCTTTCAGGTTATTTAATCACGGATATTCTGGCGATAGAATGGAAGAGAAATAAGAGAATTGACTTAAAGAATTTCTGGATCCGTAGGGCAAGGAGATTACTTCCTGGAATGCTTGTTATGCTTGTAATTGTGTTAGCGTGGATCACTATTTTCCATAGTTCTTTGCTAGGAAAGATGCGAGGGGATTCATTAGCAGCTTTATTGTATTTCAGTAACTGGTGGTATATTTATCATAAGTTATCATACTTTGAGAGTTTTAATCAACTTTCTCCGTTAAATCATTTTTGGTCGTTAGCTGTTGAAGAACAGTTCTATGTAATTTGGCCATTTATCATTAGCCTTGCATTTTATTACATAAAAAAGAAATCACGTATTATTTTATTTATCATTTTAGGGGCAGTTATGTCTGCATTAGCAATGGCAATTCTATATGAACCAGGAGCTGATCCAAGTAGAATTTATTATGGCACTGATACGAGAGCTTTTTCCTTATTGATTGGAGCAGCACTTGCCTTAATTTGGCCGAGCAGTAGGCTTGCGAATAAAATTATTCCAAAGGCACGTCTCGTTCTTGACGTAGTTGGAGGAATTGCTCTTATCATTATTCTTGTTATGTTTTGGAAGACGAATCAATATGATCCGTTTCTATATCGTGGGGGAATGGTTCTTTTATCGCTGGCTACTGCCTTGTTAGTAGCAAATCTTGCTCATCCAGCTAGTCGAATTGCTCAATTTTTACGATTTAGACCACTGCGTTGGATGGGGGTACGATCGTATGGAATCTATCTTTGGCATTATCCGATTATCACATTGACGAATTCAGGGGGGAACGCTGGAGAGTTTTCATTTACAAGGGCAATTCTTCAATTTGTACTTATTATAGCTGTTGCACAAATTTCGTGGAAGTTTATTGAAAACCCAATCAGACAAGGGGCATTGAAAAATATTGGCTCCAAGAATTGGAGAATGAGAAACATAGCATTAGGTGGCAAGTTAGCTGTAGTAGGTGCTTTATTGATTTCTACGATAGCTGTTTTGGGGTTATCAACAGCTAGTCAAGCGAAGGATACATCTCAAAAGGATAAGGCAGAAGCAATGCAAACGGAACAAAAAGGAAAACCGAAACACCCAGTGGCAATTAGGGAAAAACCTGCTGAGGAACCACCTCAAAATAAAGAACAGCAAGAAGCTACTGTACATACTAATAATGATCAAACAGTTACAGCTGTAGGTGATTCTATTATGATTGATATCGCCCCATATTTAAAAAATACATTTCCTAATATTAAGATTGACGCAAAAGTTGGTCGCCAACTGTCTAAAGCGATTCCAGTGGTGGAACAGTTAAAGAAAGAGGGGAATTTAGGCAATCATGTCATTATTGGATTAGGGACAAATGGGGCATTTACAAAGGATCAATTAGTATCATTAGTACAATTGATAGGGAATGAACGGAAAATTGTATTAATTAATACGAGGGTACCACGCCCATGGGAATCATTAGTGAATGAGAAATTAAAAGAAGTAGCATCTGCTTACCCAAATGTGACACTAATCGATTGGTATTCAGCAAGTGCTGGAAATGCGGCGTACTTTGAACCAGATGGCGTACATTTAACAAAAGCAGGTGCCGAAGCATATGCTGCGCTTGTAGCAAAAGCCGTGAATCAATAATTTGATTTGTTTTACGGTATAAAAATATTCTTTATAATTTAGTAGATTGATTGTAACAAAAAAAGAACTTGTAGATACGCTACAAGTTCTTTTTTACTTATATTTAATAAAGGGGTAAACTAGACAAAACAGCTCAAACATAAAGAACGGGGAGTTCTATTTACAGCTAACCTGACAAGTTTAGTATATAACATATCATAGTGTTCTTAAGTTTATATTATTGAAAATTGTGTGAATTATAAAATTAGGAAGTGCAAATGTTCATTTCATAGTACTTCTACAGAAGTCTCTTTCCTCACTCAACTTAAACTTGATGGGATTGCTTGTGATAAATAACAAAAAAAGAATTCGCTTAAGAGTTGAATTCTTTTTAAAATTAAATTTTATTACATATTTAATAGCCGTAAGAGACACTTGATTTTTAACAAAAGAAAATGAATTTACATTTTCTACATTATTCGATAATATTTTGTTCAAACACTATTTTTGTTTATTATAATAAGTATTAATAGTAACATGGTGAAAGGATATGGGTGTGGGGAAGTGTTAAAGTGAAAGAAAACTTTATCTCATTTCAAGAAGAAAAGAAAAATGCCCGCCTCTTTTTATGGGTATTGAATATTGTATGGGTTATATATGAAATAGTTTATTCTATTATGCTAGGAGATTCTGTATCACTTATAAGATTAGATGTTCAAGTTCCAAAGTTTTTGTATGGAGCTTGCTTAATCGCAGGCAGTATGTATCTGATAAAAAGAGAACAGGCATATCGTGTTAAGTACATATGTTTAATAGCTTATATGTTTTCGGAAGGTTTTAATTTGTATTGGTATGCAATTCACAATAAGGTAGTATTTGATGATAGGAATATACTTGAATTTGTGTTTATTTTATTTGTGCCTATTTTTATGAGTAAAAGGTATTTACTGTGGCTATTTTTGATTGTTATGGGAAAATATAGTGCATTTTTGGTCCTGGAAAAAAAAGGGGCATTTATGCCGTTGGTTATGTATAGTCTTTTATTATTTGTAACATATCTCTTATTGAATCGATTTTTACAGTACCTTTCTGCTGTAAACAATGTAATGATAGAAAAACGAGAGTCTGAAAAGCTCGCAGTTATTGGGAGAATGGCAGCGTCTGTTGGACATGAAATTAAAAATCCACTTTCATCATTAAGGGGATTTACACAATTGCAGAAAGAGAAATATGTAGAGGATAAAGTGTATGAACAGATGATTGATGAGATTGAGCATATAAACAATATGATAAGTGAGCTTATGGTAATGGCAACTTGTAAGCCTTCTACCTACAGTAGTTATTTAATAGAAGAAATTGTATCAAATGCGTTGAAAGAAATGAGTGCAGAAATCAAGAGGAAACAGCTGTATCTCACTTATGATGTTGTACCTGATCAAATAAAAATAGATTGTGATCATCGTAAATTAAAAGGAGTATTTCTATACATAATAAAGAACGCAATTGAAGCGATGGAACATGGCGGAACACTTCAGATACATATAAACAAAAGAAATGAAGATGGTGTAATCGTAAGTATTGTAGATAATGGGTGCGGCGTGCAGGAAGAGAATTTACAGCGTATAACAGAAGCTTTTTATACGACAAAGAAAAATGGCATAGGTTTAGGGCTGACGGTTGCTTGTAAAATTATTGAAGAACATAATGGAGAAATACATATTACAAGTAAAAGAAACGTAGGAACGAAAGTAGATATTATTTTACCTAGAATGCAGGATTAGGTGAAGCATATCTATTGTGAATAGAGGAGTTACTACATGGACAGTGTTTATAAATTAACAAAGGAAGAGATTCGAACGTTAAAGCTGTTTTTAAGTTTATTCTTTACGACTTTTTTTATTTATGATGTTGCATATTATTATATTATGCCTAAGCTAGAAGGGGGAGGAGATGGGGCTCCAATTCTAGAAAGGGGTTTAGGGATATGGTTGTATATTCTCATGGTTATATTGGTGTTTGTGGGAATATATGTGGCGAAGCGACAGAATCCATATACTGTGAAATATATTATTTTCATAGGATATAATATATTAGATATCATTCATAATTTTATCATTTACTATGGAACAGATTTAGAGTTTGATGCAGGGAATATAGTGGAAGGATTTTTCTTCCTTTTTGCACCATTCTTTTTGAACAAACGCTATTTTTGGTTAGTAACGGGAGGAACAATAGTAAAGTATGCTTTAATGGGATTCGTTGTGAATTCTTTTATTGTTCTCATTCCTATTGTTCTTTGTAGCTTGTTTTCCATTATAGGATGGATTATTTTATTGAGATTTCAATCTTATATACGCACAATTGAAATGACGCATAAGGAATTGCAACAATCGGAGAAGATGGTTGTAATTGGAAGGGTGGCAACAGTTATCGGTTTTAAAATGCGTAATCCATTAATGCTGCTGAAAAGCTTTATTAGCGGGCAACAAGAAAAGTATCCTGAGGATAAAGTATATTGTGACATTATGGAACAAGAAATCGAAAGAATCGATACAATTGCCACCGAACTTGTGGAGCTTGGAAATTCTAAGCCAATGGAATGCGGGAATCATAATATAAAAGACATTCTTTCATACGTGGTAAGAATTATGGGACAGCCTGCTTCGGAACAAGGAATTAAAATGCATACCATTTATAAAGGTGAGTTACCAAGTATAACATGTAATGAAAAACGTTTAAAACAAGTGTTTTTAAATGTAATAAAAAATGCGATTGAATCTATGCATGCTGGTGGAATAATTATAATTCAGGTAGCTGTAAAAGATGTGATGATTGTTCGAATTAAAGATGAAGGCTGTGGCATACCGAAAGACAAAATTCCTAGACTGAGCGAAGCTTTTTATACAACGAAAGACGATGGAACTGGCTTAGGATTAATGGTTACATATAAGATTATTGAAGAACATCAAGGAAAGATACAGTTTGAGAGTGAAGTTGGTGTAGGGACTACTGTTGAGATTATGTTACCGATTCACTGATGAATGGGAAAGAGAGGGAAGGAAGCCCTCTCTTTTGTTTTTTATTTAATCCCGCAAACCAAATCCAATTATTTTCTTTGTTTTCATATCAACAAATGTATCCACATTTCCAAGTGTGTAAGAACGATCAGATGGAAATGAAACACGATAGACTTCTTTTCCTATATAAGAGGATTCTTTGACAGAAGATATTCCGGCTCGCAATGTTTCAGTTGTAATTGTAGCATTTTTCCAACTATCACTTATTTCTTCTTTCGTATGTTCAGATAATTGATCCCACACTGTTTTCCTTAATTCGTCCTCAGGGGTATTTTTACATGAACTTAATAGAAAACAGACAAGAACGAGGAGCACGAAAGAAAGTATTCGCACTCGCATTTAATACCACCATCTTTTCTGCGGCAGCAAAACAACGTCTGCACTAAAGTTTTCTATAAACCAATCACGCATTAATGTCTTCTTCACTAAATATTCAGAAGCTGAATGTGATACACCGATAAGTGACATATTCGTTTCTTTCACATAGTCCATAATTAATGAATACTTATGTTTGCCGTATTCATTATCGATATGGCAATGAATTTCACCTGTAATATACGCCTCAGCGCCTTTTTCTTCTGCTTCTTTGAGAAGATCTACTTTATCACCGCATCCAGCAACAATGGCAATTTTTGTGATAGATTCATGGCGTTTTCCTTCAAAGTCTACGTATGGAATGTGGAAGAGTTCTTTTAGTTGTTGTTCGAGGTTTCTTGTTGTTGTTGTTTCAGGAATTTCGCAAATGAGCCCACAAGGTGTATCCTTACCATCATAAGCAAACCCATCTACTATATCGGCCTCTAGAGCTTTAGCAATCGCAATGCTTGTTCCATATGTTTGATGATGATCCATTGGCACGTGGCATGTATAAATAGAAAGGTCTTTATCTTTGATTTCTTGTAAATAATGTGTTGGGATTGGTACAAAACCACGTCCAGATTTTCCAAGTGGATCACCGCATTCCATCACAAGAGGATGATGCATAAAGAGTAAATCACCTGTCTTTGATTGCGAGATGAATGTTTCAAGAACATCATCTGTTGGGAATACAGCTAAAAAGACGGTATTTACAGTTTCAGAACCTTTTATCATAAGTCCGTTAAAATTCTGTACAAAGTCTGTTTCGAAAAATTGTTGCCAAGGAAAATTAATCGGATTGTAAACAGCTGGAATAAAACGGCTAAAGGCACCGTCTTTTCCGTATTTTTTAATTTGGAATAAAGAATCTAGTGCAATTTGTATTTCTTTTAAAGCTGGCATAATACATCCTCCTTTATCACATTTATTGTATATTAGTCTTAATTTTCTGTATACAAAAAATGGATAGAATTCATAAAAAGAATGGTACAATATAAGAATTATGTATAGAGGTAGGGGGACTATTGAATGTACATTACTGTAACAGATGCAGCATATAAAAAGATTGTGGATACGATTCCAAGCGAAGCGAAGTTTATAAAATTATTTTATGATAATGAAGGATGCGGCTGTGTGATGAGCGGAATTATTGATTTAGTAGCTGTAGCAGAGAAAGATGAACGTGATGTAGATATTGAATCCAATCAATTGCAGTTTATTGCGGATCGTACGAAGCTTGTTTTTATGGATGATAAGTTGACTGTTGATCTACATGAATCAGGAGGACATTTTCAATTGAAAAGTCCAAGCCAATTTTATAATCCGAATATGAAACTTCATATTCGAGTATAACTCATTCAGAGGGAGCAAATTGCATGCTCCTTTTTCTTATGAAATTTTTCATTTAATGAAATGTACATATGATCGAATTTTCTGTATAATTTTTGTGCGGAGGGGATACGTATGAGAAGATGGGGGATTGAATTATTACTTTTAAGTGTCGTCATCATTTGGGGTGTAAACTACACGATCGGAAAGTATGGACTTGAGGAGTTTACAGCAATTGAGTTTACTGCGCTCCGGATGATTACAGCAGCACCGCTATTATTATTACTTACATTTTATATTGAAAAGTCATTGCATATGGAAGTAAGGGATATACCAAGGCTCATTGTAGTAAGTGTTGTGGGAATCGTGCTGTATCAAACATTATTTATGGAAACCATCAAATATACATCTGCTACGAATGCTTCCTTACTCATTTCTATTTCACCTATTTTTACAACGATGTTTGCAGTTTTTTTGAAACAAGAGAAGTTTTCTCAGCGAAAGTTAGTCGGTTCTATTATAGCCTGCACTGGTGCGGCTCTTGTGTTATTAGCTGGACATTCGCTCGCGGGGTCTTTTTATGGGAATGGAATTGGACTCATTACATCGATATGCTGGGGAGTATATCCAGTTTTAGTAGGACCACTTATTAAAAAATATTCGGCACTCCGCGTGACTGCATGGTCAGCAGTTGTTGGAGCAATTCCGCTTGTTATGCTGAGCGGTCCACATGTTTTTTTGTTGCCATTCCAAATTGAACAAGGGATGTCATGGTTTGCACTACTATATTCTATTTTCTTTGTAACGGTATTTGGTTTAGTCATTTGGTATGTTGGGGTTCAAAAAATTGGTGCTTCACATACGATGGTATATATGTACATTACACCGCTTGTTGCGGTTGTATTTGCGGCGATATGGGCGAAAGAACATATTTCGTTGCAACAAATGATTGGCGGTTGTATTATCTTTCTCGGCTTATGGTTTGTAAAGTCTGAAAAATTTGATGCGCAGCATATCGCATCAGAACATATATCAAAATAGGAAAACAGATCAGTTATGATCTGCTTTCCTATTTTTTTATTTTGGGTAGAAACATAAGGAATAAAATAGCAGTAATAAGTGGGATTAAATTGAGAAATGGTATGCGAAACAGTGCAATGAGAATAATGCCAGGGAGAAGGACACCAAGGACAGCATAGAAAATACTATGTTTTTTTGTGTACCAATATAATGAGAGTCCTATGAGTGCAGGAATAATGAGGTGGATGAGAGCCAGTAAAAAATGAATCATTAGAAGCCCCCTTTACTTGTGTACTTACTATATACAAATTGAAAAACCGGTATAAGGCCTTCTTTAGATGGGGGAGAGGATCCGATGGAGCATAGAAGCGGACAGGTCCTTTTTCGCCCCATACCATGTGAGAACGAAAGAAGAAAACGAGTGGAGATCTCTTTTTGTTTTCAAGGCCGTGGTTTATATGGTGGAAAATGAAAGTGGATATATATACATCATATCCATATTTTTGTAGATTGATATCACTTTTTTGTAAATCTATGAAAAATGTTTGAAAAAAAGTCACAAAATGCTCCTACTTCCAAACTAGAAATCTTGTATAATATTATTTCTAAAAAATATTTTAACAACATAAGTGTAGTGTTTATGTTGTTTATTTTTGAGTGTAACAGGTAAAGTCTGATGATATGTAAATAAGATGATAAAGGAGAACTGCATGATTAGTATGTCACTAAGGTCATTTAAAATCCAAATGTATTATTTGCTAGGTGCAATGCTATTAGGTTGGGCGATGACACCTTTTTCTGCTCACTTTTTAGGTGCTGGGATTGGTTTACTCGTTAGTATGTATTGCGTTTGGATTTTAGGCAGACGTATTGAAAAGCTTGGAGATAGTATTGTAAAAAAGAGTAAAGCACCAACACTTGGTATGGTTAATCGTTTTGCAGCAGCGATACTAGGTGCAATTATTATGTATGAAATTGAACACCATATGGTTATGTGGGCGTTTGCAGTTGGGATTATGGGCGGTTATTTTTTAATTGTTATTAATTTAGGATACTATAGCATGAAAGATGCGAGGAAATAGATAAGTACAAAAACCAAAAAACTTTTCTTTTAGGTGGGAGAGAGCGTGCGGCGATGTGTAGAAGCAGTCAGTGCCCTATTTCGCTCCATGCCATGTGAAAACAAAAGGAGCAAGTGAGAGGGAGATCCGCTTTTGTTTTCGAAGCCGTAATTTGTATGTTGGAAAATATCAAGGTGGATATATAAATTGCCCTCTGGTATAAAACTTTTTCTTTTAGGCGGGAAGAGAGAGTCCGGCTGGTCAGTGCCTTTTTTCGCCCCATGCCGTGTGAAAGCAAAAGGAGCAGGTGAGTGGGAAATGCGCATTAGGAGTACCACGAAAGTAAAAGAAAGAAGCTTACGTTTGTATCGTAAGCTTCTTTTTTATTGTAAGTATGTGTAACCTATAAAGTCGCATGGGTTTTGTCGGTGAGTACGCGAACTTTTTAGGTTACACTATACTTATTCATATGAGTAAAGGGGTATTCAAACAGTAAAGGTTAAATTAAGCGATTGGACCGCCTAATTTGATAATGCTTTCAGAAACGTTCTCGAACTTTTTGAAGTTTTCTTTGAATTTATCTGCAAGTTCGATTGCTTTTGCTTTGTAAGCTGCTTTATCAGCCCATGTTTGTTCAGGCATTAATACTTCATCAGGTACACCTGGTACATGAAGTGGAACTTCAAGACCGAAGATGTCATGTTTTGCTGTTTCAGCGTTATCAAGCTCGCCGTTTAATGCTGATTGTACCATTGCACGAGTGTAACCTAAGTTCATACGTTTTCCAACGCCGTATTCGCCGCCAGTCCAGCCAGTGTTCACTAGGAATACTTTTGCATCGTGTTTCTCGATTTTCTCACCAAGCATTTCAGCATAACGAGATGCATCAAGTGGTAAGAATGGAGAACCGAAGCAAGTTGAGAATGTCGCTTGTGGAGATGTTACGCCGCGCTCAGTTCCAGCTAGTTTACTAGTGTAACCGCTTAAGAAATGGTACATAGCTTGCTCTTTATTTAATTTACTGATTGGAGGTAATACTCCAGATGCATCAGCAGTTAAGAAAATAATTGTATTTGGATGTCCCGCAACACTTGGCACTACGATATTATCAATCGCATCAATTGGGTATGCAGCACGTGTATTTTCTGTTAATGTAGTATCATTATAATCTGCAATACGTGTTTGGTTATCAATTACAACGTTCTCAAGCACTGATCCAAATGTAATTGCATCAAAAATTTGTGGCTCTTTCTCATGAGAAAGGTTAATACATTTTGCGTAGCAACCGCCTTCAATATTGAATACGCCGTTATCAGACCAACCGTGTTCATCGTCACCAATTAATTTGCGGTGTGGGTCAGCAGATAGTGTTGTTTTACCTGTTCCAGATAAACCGAAGAATAAAGCAACATCGCCTTCTTCACCTACGTTTGCAGAGCAGTGCATAGATAAAATATCTTGTTCTGGAAGTAAGAAGTTCATGATGGAGAAGATTGATTTTTTCATTTCTCCAGCGTATTCCGTACCACCGATTAATACGATGCGTTTTTCAAACGAAACCATGATAAATGCTTCAGAGTTTGTGCCGTCAATCTCTGGATCTGCTTTAAAGCTTGGTGCAGAAACAATTGTGAACTCAGATTCATGATTTGCTAATTCTTCTTCAGTTGGACGAATAAATAATTGATGTACAAATAAATTGTGCCATGCATATTCGTTAATAACTTGTAATGGAAGACGATAGTTACGATCAGCACCAGCGAACCCTTTAAATACGAATAATTCTTCTTTTTCCTTTAAGTACTCTAATACTTTTGTATATAATTTATTAAAATGTTCTTCAGAAATCGGTTGGTTTACAGATCCCCAAGCAATCTTATCGGCAACCGATGCTTCTTTCACAATGAATTTATCTTTAGGAGAACGTCCTGTATACTTTCCTGTAGAAGCAGAGACGGCACCAGTAGAAGTTAATTTTCCTTCATTTCTCATTAGTACTTTTTCCACTAATTGTGGAACGCTTAGTTGAACCTGTGCATTGCTTCCGTTCAGTAATTCGTGTAATCCAATTTGGACATTCACAGTACTCATATTTATATACCATCCTTTTCATTTTAATGAAATGTTTCTCGTAATCCCCACCAAGAGTATAACACAATCATATAAATAATGTATACTATTTATTTATTTTTGTTTGTGTGAATGTATTATTTTCCTATTTATATTTCGTTCAACAAGAAATGCGAAAAACTTGTAGGAATATGTGAATATTAATTGACAAATGAATATCATTTCTTTAGTATAGGTTGGGACGGATACTCTCTTATCCCGAGCTGGCGGAGGGACAGGCCCGATGAAGCCCAGCAACCTCACTTGTACTGGTAAAAACAAGTGAATAGGTGCTAAAACCTGTGCGAGGCGAAAGGTCTCGAACGATAAGAGCGAAGGGCAAAAAGCAGTATGCAAGTAGCAAATTAAACCTTTTCTCTATAATAGGAAAGGTTTTTCTTTATGCTTGTGTGGGAGAATAAATGTATGTCGCAGTTTGTGGCAAATTAAGGATGAGTTCCGTACAATATATACAATTACTGTAGGGAGGTTTACCGCATGACAAAACAACGTCATCTGTTCACATCTGAGTCTGTAACTGAAGGACATCCAGATAAAATTTGTGACCAAATTTCTGATTCAATTTTAGATGCGATCTTAGCAAAAGACGCAAATGCACGTGTAGCTTGTGAAACAACAGTAACAACTGGTTTAGTATTGGTAGCGGGGGAAATTACGACTTCTACTTATGTAGATATTCCAAAGATCGTTCGTGAAACAATCCAAGGTATCGGTTATACTCGTGCAAAATACGGATTCGATGCAGAAACTTGTGCAGTTTTAACATCTATCGATGAGCAATCTGCTGACATCGCTATGGGTGTTGACCAAGCGTTAGAAGCGCGTGAAGGTCAAATGACTGACGCTGAGATTGAGGCAATTGGTGCAGGAGACCAAGGCTTAATGTTTGGTTTCGCATGTAATGAAACAAAAGAATTAATGCCACTGCCAATCTCACTTGCTCACAAATTAGCTCGCCGTTTAACGGAAGTTCGTAAAGATGAAACATTAGAATATTTACGTCCAGACGGTAAAACGCAAGTTACAGTTGAGTATGATGAAAATGGTAAACCAGTACGCATCGATACAATTGTAATTTCAACGCAGCATCATCCAGAAGCTACGTGGGAACAAATCGATCGTGACTTAAAAGAGCACGTAATCAAAGCTGTAGTACCAGCAGAATTAATGGATGAGGAAACAAAATTCTTCATTAACCCAACTGGCCGCTTCGTAATCGGTGGACCACAAGGGGATGCTGGTTTAACAGGACGTAAAATCATCGTTGATACTTACGGTGGATACGCTCGTCACGGTGGCGGTGCATTCTCTGGTAAAGATGCAACAAAAGTTGACCGTTCTGCAGCATACGCAGCTCGTTATGTTGCGAAAAACATCGTAGCAGCTGGTCTTGCTGAAAAAGCAGAAGTACAACTTGCATACGCAATCGGCGTAGCACAACCAGTATCAATTTCAGTTGATACATTCGGCACTGGTAAAGTATCTGAAGAAGTACTAGTAGAACTAGTTCGTAGTAACTTCGATCTTCGCCCAGCTGGCATTATCAAAATGTTAGACTTACGTCGCCCGATTTACAAACAAACAGCAGCTTACGGTCATTTTGGACGTACTGATGTAGACCTTTCATGGGAACGTACAGACAAAGCAGCATCTTTAAAAGAGCAAGCTGGTCTATAATATAAGAAGAAAAAGCTTTGCGCGAAGGCGTAAAGCTTTTTTATTGTATGGATTATTCAAGCCAGCTTGGGTATTTTGTTTACATATAGATGGGCTAACTTCACTGCTAGATATTTTACATTATTGGTAGTCATTCTGCAGCAAAGCAAACATTTCAATATCGTGCCATTTTCCATTTCGGAATACAGCTTCTTTACATGTACCTTCGTGCTGGAATCCAAGCTTCTTATAGAGACGGATGGCCTTATCATGAAATGAAAATACACGTAAGGATACACGATGTAAGTTTAACTCTAAAAAGGCATAGTCTAACAATAAAGCTAATGCCTCTTTTCCATATCCTTGCCCCCAATAATCTTTCCGACCGATATCAATTATACATTCTGCATTTCGATTATGTGGATCGATGTTAATTACAGAAGTGAGGCCGATAGGGAGACTACTACTCTTTTGTTCGATGATGTAGCTTCTAGAATTTGAAGAGTGAATGATTTGTCTACAAAATTGTTCAGTTTCCTGAAATGAATAGGTATCAAGATTAAGACTTGTAGTACTCATAACTTCCATGTCATTACGCCAGTGATAATAAGTTGGAATATCCTCTTCTGAAAACTTTCGTAAGTGTATTCGATTGGATTCGAACAATTTGGTGTACCTCCTACTTTATCTCATTATGTTGTTTTTTACATACTCCAGCACATGAACTACAATACACTTCTGCCTCAAGTTCAATATACTTTTTCATATTTGTCATTCCACTTGTTGGAAAAGGCATATGAATCCATGCTTTTTCATATGTTTTTATTTCTTTACCACATGACTTGCAAAGTGTAAGTTTTTTACGAAACAATGGCCATTATCCTTTCTTTTGACGCGCTTTTCCAGTGCAAAATGCACTGCATAGCAAAAAGAGAGTCGCAAATCCCCAGCCACCGATTGCTGAGTATGGGACAACATCTTTTAACGCCATCCCAGCACTGATGGAAGCGATAAATAGAAGGATAAATACCGTTGTGAGCTTTTGATATAGTTCCATGAGCAAACCTCCTAATTATGAAAATTCATTTAGTGTGTATCAGATTGTTTCGTTTGATTCCAAACCCATTGAAATGAGTAGGCGAGTGCGAGAGGGATTGCTGTACTTGTTAAATATGTGCGGTTAGAACCATCGGACATTGTAATAGATAGTTTTAAAATATCGATATCCCATTCATAGGCAATGAGTTGACAAAGGCATAGGAGAATGAGAAATGGGATGATTGATACACGGCGCCATATTATGAAATAGCATTCGAATTATAGAGACTCCCTTTTTATGGTTATATATACTTATATTGTATCATGATGTTTTGTTCATTTGATACATAATTGTAGATATGTGATGTATCTCATATTTCATAAAGTTATGGTGCGATATGATAAAATTATAAGTAGTTCATCAGAAGGGGCGAATAAAAATGAGCGTAATAGAACATAAAAAACAAGCACCGAAAGAAGTGCGCTGTAAAATTATTACGGTCTCTGATACACGTACAGAAGAGACTGATAAGAGCGGTAAGTTATTAAACGAATTATTAGTAGAAGCAGGACACAAGGTAACTGCTTATGAAATTGTAAAAGATGATAAGGAAAGCATTAGACAGGCTGTATTAAGTGGATATCATCAAGAAGATGTTGATGTGGTGTTAACAAATGGAGGGACTGGGATTACAAAGCGTGATGTAACGATTGAGGCAGTTTCGTCATTATTAGATAAAGAAATCGTTGGATTTGGTGAGTTGTTTCGGATGATTAGTTATTTAGAAGATATCGGCAGCGCTGCAATGTTAAGTCGAGCAATTGGCGGAACAATCGGAAGAAAGGTTGTCTTTTCAATGCCAGGTTCTAGGGGAGCGGTTCGCCTTGCGATGAATAAATTGATTTTACCAGAGCTTGGACACATTACATTTGAGCTACATCGCCAATGAAAATAGCAGGAATTGTATTAGCAGGCGGAAGGTCCAGTCGTTTTGGTGAGCCCAAAGCATTAGCAAGCTGGAAAGGGCATACTTTTATCGAACAAATTGTTCAGGTCATGCAGACTACCGTGCAAGATGTAGTTGTGATTAGCCATCCAGATATAAAAAAAAGAGTGGTTACTTTAGTAGACGTTCCTGTGATAGAAGATATTTCTTCCTATAAAGGAGAGGGACCACTTGCTGGGATTGTATCGGGAATGGAGCAAATAAAGGCGCAGTGGTATATCGTTTCGCCTTGTGATACACCGAATCTTTCAAATGAGTGGATTACAGCATTAATAGGACAAATTAGTGATGAATATGAGGCAATCGTTCCAGTGATTGATGGAAGAAAGCAGCCACTATTAGCGGCCTATCATGATCGTGTAAAAGAAAAAATATACGCATTGTTAAATGAAGAAAAGCGAAGCATGGGACAACTTTTATCACAGTGTAACGTAAAGTATGTGATAGGAGAAGAAGTGAATGTAGCGAAAGAATGGTTTATGAATGTAAATACACAAGAGGAATATGTCTGGTTACTGAATAGGAAAAACGACAAAAAGGTATGACGTGGGTCATACCTTTTACTTGTTTATGAATAAAATAAGGTCGGTGAGTTCAGTATGTCTTTCTTATTATGCAAGTAGTTCAGTATTGTTTTGCTGAAGTACATCTTCATACTGCATGAATAAACCAGTGAAAATTTCATCCCAACTTTGTGTAGCAGCATAGGATCGAGCATCTAGGCTTATTTGTTTACGCATTTCTTCGTTATTTAACAATTGATAAATGGATGACAAAAATGAGTTCGCATTTTTAGGCTCACAAAGAAAACCTGTTTTTCCATCTGAAATAATATTTTTTACCCCACCAGAATTTGCACCAAGTACTGGTGTGCCACATGCGAGCGATTCAAGGACGACATTACCAAATGTTTCGGTGGTCGATGGAAATACCATTAGATCAGAGCAAGCATATGCTTCTGCTAAATTTTCTCCTTGCAAATATCCAGTAAAGGTTACGTTATGGGTTGGTACAGTTTTACGTAATTCTTCAGCAAGGGGACCGTTTCCAGTAATAAGCCAATGAATATTATCTTTTCGTTCTTTGAATGTTGTGTGAATCAGTGCATGAAGTGTTTCCATATCTTTTTCAGGGGCAATGCGTCCAATGTAGGAAAGAATGTATGGAGCAGTAATATTATATTTTTTTCGGAATACGTCTTTATTATAAGCAGGATGGAAGAGTGAACAATCTACGCCCCGGCCCCATATATATAAACTTTGAAATCCTTTTTTCGTTAATTGCTGTAATGTTTCAAGAGAAGGGACAAAGTTTTTTTGCATATGGCTATGAAACCACTTTAAATAATTCCATAACATATTGGAGAAAAATTCAATTTTATAATATTGCAAGTAAGCGTCAAAATCAGTGTGATAGGAACCGACGAGAGGAATATTTAATTTTTTCGCGTAATACATGCCGCATAGCCCCATATTAAAAGGGGTCGCAACATGAATCAAATCTGGCTGAAAGTTGAGAAGTTCCCGCTTAATACGCGGGGTTGGAAAAGCAAATCGACATTCTGGATACAATATTTTCAGTGGGATACTTCTCATCTTATTTACATTGGCTACGAAGTCATCTTCTGCTGTATGCTGCGGTGCAAATACAGCATATGCAATATTTTGTTTTTGAAAATAACAGGTCAAGCGATCTAATGTTTTTGCTACGCCGTTTACTTGCGGTGTAAATGTATCAGTAAATATGGCGACCCTCATCTAATCTCCCCTTTACGTGAAAAGTGGAATGAATTGATAAAAAGAGATGATGCCAGAACATGTGCCAAGGCACATACCTACAAATACATCTGATGGATAATGAAGCCCAAGATAAATACGCGAAATTCCAACGCATAGTGCTAATGGGAGTAAAAAAATCATTAAGTTTGAATCATAGCAAATAAGCGGAACGAAAACAGAGAAAACAGCTGTTGTATGACCAGACGGAAATGAATAATCTTGTAATGGATGCAATGGATATTTTGCATCTTCAATTGTTAAATAAGGCCGTTTGCGTGGGTACCATCTTTTTAATATTTGTACAGGAATATGACTTGTTGCTAATGAAAGAGATGCTGCAATTGCGGCAGTGTGCAGAAGCCCTTTTGAAAAGATAAGACAGCATAACGTGAGTGAGATAGAAAAGATTGCACCACCGATATGTGTAATGGTACGGAAAAAGATATTTAATGTTTTTTGATCAAAGTAACGGTTAATTCCTTTGAAAATGTAACATTCTATTTTGTATAAGGAGCTGGCCTTCATGAAATCTCTCCCCCTCATTTGCATATATATTCAGATGATATCTTTTATTTTAATAAGGTTTTATTGAGGGAATAATAAGATTTTGTAAAGAAAACGTTAGGCTTTAACAAAAAAAGCTGCCAGTGTGGTGGCAGCAAATAGAGCTATTTTTGCAAGGACTTATAGTACTGTCCTTTTTCAACATACTGCCTGCGAATACGTTCCATATCTTTTCGATCTTCATCAGTTAATTCGCGAACGACTTTTGCAGGGCGACCGAAAGCTAATGTATTTGGAGGGATTTTCTTGCCTTGTGAAACTAAGCTACCGGCACCGATAAATGCGCCTTCACCAATTTCAGCACCGTCTAAAATAATAGAGCCCATCCCGATTAAAGCATCTTTTTTTATCGTGCAGCTATGTAAAATAACTTGATGCCCAACTGTTACATCATCTTCTAAAATAAGAGGATATTGTGGACTTTGATGAAGTGTACATTGATCTTGTACGTTAACGTGGTTTCCGATTATCGTTGGAGACACATCACCGCGAATGACTGTATTAAACCAAATACTCGATTCTTCACCAATTGTGACGTCGCCTGTAATTGTAACGTAATCAGCGATAAAAGCACTACTCGCAATTTTCGGATTTTTATCTTTGTAAGGATATATCATGTAAAGCCTTCCTTTCCTAGAAACTAGTTTTAGTGTATCAAATTATGGAAAAGAGTGAAATGGAGGAGTTTCTTATGTGGAATTATGAAGCGGAAGCAGCCAAAGCGGTAATCGTGATTGTACACGGTGCGATGGAATATCATGGACGTTATGAGGCGCTGGCAGAAATGTGGAATCATTTTGGGTATCATGTTGTAATGGGAGATCTTCCAGCTCATGGAACAACTTCAAGAAATAGAGGACATATCGACTCATTTGATGAATACATAGAAGAAGTAAAATTGTGGGTGAAAGAAGCAAGGAAATATAGGTTACCCATATTATTATTTGGACATAGTATGGGCGGATTAATTGTTATTCGAATGATGGAAGAAACGAAGAGAGAAGATATAGATGGAATTATATTAAGCTCGCCATGCTTAGGGGTTTTAGCAATGCCTGCCGCACCGCTCCGAGCTGCCTCAAAAGTGTTAAATATTATCACGCCGAAACTTCAATTTCCCACAAATCTTACAGTAGAAATGTCAACGAGGAATAAAGAAATTCGTGATGCAATGGAAAATGATTCGTTGTTCTTGCGCAAGGTATCTGTTCGTTGGTATAGTGAATTGATAAAATCTATTGAAATCGCTCACGAAAAAATAGATGATTTTCCAGATGTTCCGCTCTTGCTAATACAAGCGTGTGAGGATAAACTTGTAGATAAAACACGTGTCCGTAAATGGTTTGATAACTTAAAGATTAGTGATAAGGCGTATAAAGAATGGCCCAATTGTTACCATGAGTTATTAAATGAGTATGAGCGAGATGAAATTTTTAGCTATATCAAAGCATTTACTGAAATACATGTAAATAACATAATAGAAACAAATAAATAATGATTTGGACATTTAATAGAGGAGATGAAGGAAGAAGTGAACGTACCGAGTAATCCCATAACGCTCATGGCAAAAGTATACCGTGATGTGTTTCCGGCTGTACACCATGAGCTAGCGATGTGGAAAGAGCGTGCCTACCATATTCCAAATGATGAGCTTCATAACCAAGCAATTGCAAGTATCGAACATAAAACGTTTCATTGTGAAGGCGGTGGTATTTTAGCACTGCTTGCAAATGAACACCGTGAGGAATGTATTCGTTTTATTGTAGCGTATCAGACGATTAGTGATTACTTAGATAACTTATGTGATCGCAGTACATCGCTTGATCCGAACGATTTTGCTGCACTGCATGAATCAATGATAACAGCACTAACACCTGAAAGTGAAGGCGCGAATTACTATCGTTACCGTGATGATCAAGATGATGGCGGTTATTTAGATGAGCTTGTCGCAACATGTCAAGAGGTATTAAGAAAAACAAAGCATTATGACAAAATTGCCCCAATCCTTCATGAACTTGCTTGTTATTATTGTGATTTGCAAATTCATAAGCATGTGAAATTAGAAGAGCGAGAACCGCGCTTGCAAACATGGTTTGAGGCTCATAAAGAAAATGTACCGCCAATGAGTTGGTTTGAATTTTCAGCATGTGCAGGATCAACACTTGGAATTTTTTGTCTTGTTGCGTATGCGTTTCATGATGAATTACTTGATGAAGATATTGCGAAGATTAAACAAGGTTATTTCCCTTATGTACAGGGTCTTCATATTTTACTTGATTACTTCATCGATCAAGAAGAAGATCGCATCGGTGGGGACTTAAATTTCTGTAGTTATTATGAGAATGAACAAGTCATATTAGAGCGAATGAAGCATTTTGTGGAAGAGGCAGAAAGAAATATCGGTGACTTACCACATGCGAAGTTTCATCGCCTTATTAGCCGCGGTCTCCTTGGAATTTATTTATCAGACCGAAAGGTATCAGAGCAAAAGAATATGCAGCAAATGGCACGGCGCATTGTGAAATACGGAGGTTTCACTTCACGATTCTTCTATTGGAACGGGAAGATGTACCGAAAGAAAATGGCGCAGTGATAGAGAAAACCACTCTTTTTAGGAGTGGTTTTTACTATGTATATTTTAAAAATGTGATTTGCTATGGTTGATGAAAAACAAATTTTGTAAAATGAAAGGGGCTTATGAAAAGTTCAATCTGCTAATCGTTTACATATCTCTCATGGAAAGAAAGTAAGAACAAATAATCAAAATACAGACGTAATAGTTAATTTGTGGGAAGAGTTTCTTCGTTTAGATTTAAAAGGTGATGTATATGGTGTTTATACGAACTATGCAAGTGATTTTACAGGTGATTATGATTTGTATATTGGTACGGAAGAGAAATTTGCTGAGGAAAGTAGTGTGACGATTCCAGCAGGGAATTATTACGTTGTAGAGGTAGATCATAATGAGCCAAAAGGTGTTTTGAACGCTTGGATGGATATTTGGAAAACTATGGCCTGTTGTAAGTAATATTTGCTTTCAGAAAAGCTTCCTACGATTCGTTCGTAAACACCAATTCAATCACATTACTGTGCGTACGATATATCTGAATGAGTTAAAGTTGTTTTTAGAAATGTAATCCCTTGCTTCATTAGAGCAAGGGATAGTGGTTTTTCACGGAGATTTTCATCGAATGTATAACCCATTTCAAAAGAGAGGTTTTCAATTTTCATGAAATTCGCCTTCTATCTTTTTTGATGGGCTAAATAGTTGTTTACAACAGCTTTAGCCAGACAAGTAGATGAATCCACAAAGTAAAGGCTATTTGTTTCTATGTTTGATACAACATTTAAATCTGTACAGGCTATAATAACGGCATCTACTGTTTCGGCCAATTCTACGCAAAGTGTATGCCATAATGCACTCGCTTCACGCAGATTTCCTACTTTTATTTTTGAGATGATCTGAGTGGTATCCCTTTGCCAGCTATCTTTATGTATATAGTCTATTCCACGTTTTGCAATCTCATCTTGATATATTCCAGATTGAGCGGTCACATCGGTTGCTAAGAGAGCGACATTCTTTACGTGATTTGGTATTTCTTTTATTGCCTCATCTACCATATTTAAAATGGGAACAGAAACTGAATTTTGTAACTCATCAAAATATAAATGGGCTGTATTACAAGGCAGCGCAATAAAATCCACACCTGTACTTTCAAGTTTTTGTGCGCCATTTATAATAGACTTTTCCATCGCTTTATGATCAATCGGTCTATCTATATAAAAAGGTGTTGGACAAGAATAAATCATCATATGCGGAAAGTCCATATCATGTTTCGCACCGTATATTTTTTGACATTGCACCACTACTGTATCAACGAATGGACCTGTTGACTTTGGCCCCATTCCTGCTAGTATTCCAATCATTGTTAGTTCTCCTTTTGTGAAAATTTTAATATCTAAGTTTAAAATTTTGCGTTTTTGATTATATAGCCCTTCTTTAAAAACGTTTTTTCCGAATGAGATAGAGAAATAAAGTAATTAAAGCAAATGAATATAAAAGAGACCATGCAGTAAGCCAAAGTGTGTGATGAAGTAAATCATGTTTATATTGTCCAAGCATCATAAAACCATTGATCGGTGGGAAAAACCATAATAGTTCCGGCATGTCTTTTTTGAGACGAATAGATGCAATTGTAATCAGTAGCACAAATGAAAGGCTCAGCCAAGCGGTACTCGCTTTTTTAATGATGTTTCTCGTAAATAGTGTTGCAATGGAAATACCGAGTATAGATAAAGAAATGTGTGCAAGGATACCAGTTATAAATAATGCTACTGTCATTTTCTCGTTAAACATATGAAAGGCAATTGGGTATATGACAGATATAAGAGATAGAACGCTACTAATGAGAAGTGCTGTTACATATTTGCCAAGGTATAAAGTCCGTATGTTTTTTGTATGTGAAAGAGTAATTTGTTCTTGAACAGGGTCTTCAGTATGAAAGAGTGTAATCGTAATCCAAGCTGAAAGTAAATAGAGTGTAAGTGCAGTTTCTAAATACGTTGCAACAATAGGATTTGGTTTGTAAGCATACACAAAAAGTAAACTTACAATGTACATCGCGATGGGGGGAACATACTTGTACGACTTTGTATAATCAAGAAAATTGTAGCGAATGAGTGTGATCATAGAAATCCTCCTCTCGGTTTAGGAATGTAGGTTGTAGTAATGTGATGAACGCATTGTTATGTAATAAATATTGAAGTATGTCATTTGTATAAGTCCTTTCAATTTGTAATCGAATAAGGTTTTTGTTTTCGGCATATGTAACATGTATGTAGCCAGATTGTTTCTGTAATTCTGGGATAGAAAAAGTGTGCGGTACTGTTGCTTCTATATAGATATGTTCTTTCGGGATTGTATCAGATGTTAAAAGTTTATCTGCTGTAATGGTATGGTTAGCTAATGTCACGATTCGGTCAGTAAAGTTTTCTAATAGTTGCTTTTCATGGCACGTGAAGAGAATGGTAAGACCCTGTTCTTTTAATGTAAGTAGTATATGTTCAAGTTCTTTTTGGGACTGTGGATCAAGGCCAGAAAGAGGTTCATCTAAAATTAATACATCAACATCATTAAGGAGTGCCTGCATAATACCTGCTTTTTGTTTCATTCCTTTTGAAAAATTTCTTATAATGGAATGATTGGCGTGTTGTAAATGAAAAGCTTCTAGTAGCGAAGGAATTTTGTTTTGTAAATACTCTTTCGATAAACCATGAATACGGCCGAGATGGTACAAATAATCTTCTAGTGTAAAACGAATGTCTTCTGGAAAATGCTCGGGTACATATCCGATTTTCATATTTGAGGCTTTGTGGATTATGCCTGTCGTTGGTACAATAAATCCAGCAATCATTTTGAGTAAAGTACTTTTTCCAGTACCATTGCCGCCAATAATGGCAACCGCTTGTCCTTTCGGAATAGATAAATGAATGTCTTTTAGTATCAGTTGTTTGCCATAGGCCTTTTGTATTTCTTTTAGTTCTAATAACAAAATGACTGTCTCCTTCTTTAAAGGTTTTGTATATCCATTATATGGTATATCCTATTATTGGAACAATAAAAAAAACGTACAGCACATGTACGTTTTTTTTATGCTTCTTATCGAATAACCGATATATTTAGCGCTTTTCAATTGCCACAATAAATGGCGGGTTGTTTTGCTGATTAATGAATCCGTAACGAAGTACATGAGCTTGTTTTTGATCGAGTTCTTCAGCGAATTTCAGAACAGCATCGCGTTCTACTTGTCCTTCTGGATGTCCATGATAAATGACAAGAACGATGATTCCTTCTGGTGCCATGACTTCTAACAACTGTTCAATAGCAGCTATCGTTGAGTTTGGTTTTGTAACGATATGTTTGTCGCCACCAGGAAGATAACCTAAGTTGAAAATGGCTCCCGTTACTTTTCCTTTTGCCTCTTCTGGCAAGACATCTAATAACGTATCATGGCTATCATGAATTAAAACAGTCCGTTCTTCAAATCCTTTTTCTTTTAAGCGAGTAGTCGAATTTTCAATCGCTTCTTGTTGAATATCAAATCCAAATACTTTCCCGCTTTCTCCAATAATTTCAGCTAAAAAGCAAGTATCGTGACCGTTGCCAAGCGTTGCGTCTACGGCATAGTCACCTTCTTTAACAGCTGTTTGCAAAAGCGTGCGTGCAAACCGCAATACACGTTCTAATTTCATACCGGTTTCACCTCGTTTGCATACTTTCCTTGCCAACTTCCGCGACGTACAAATTCCGCATCGATGGAATTTAATACTTCCCATTTGTTTAAGCTCCACATTGGACCAATCATTAAGTCAGGCGGACCGTCACCTGTGATGCGATGCACAATCATATTTGCTGGAATGATTTCAAGTTGGTCGACAACGAGACTTACATAATCCTTACGAGAAAGGAATTCTAACTGACCTTTTTCATATTGCTTCACCATTGGCGTTCCTTTTAATAGATGAAGCAAATGAATTTTAATCCCTTGTACATCAAGTTTAGCTACTTCGCGTGCTGTTTCCATCATCATGTCGTAGTCTTCGAGCGGAAGACCGTTAATAATATGAGAGCATACTCTAATGCCATGTTTACGGAGTTTGTTTACACCTTCTACATATGACGGATAATCATGAGCACGGTTAATAAGGTTCGCTGTACGTTCATGAACCGTTTGTAGTCCAAGTTCTATCCAAAGATACGTGCGTTTATTTAAATCAGCTAAGTACGCAACAACATCATCAGGTAAGCAATCTGGACGAGTTGCGATGGAAAGACCAACAACGTCGTTTTCTGCTAAAAGGGGTTCGAATTTTTCTTTTAACACTTCTAATGGAGCGTGTGTATTTGTGTATGCTTGGAAATAAGCGATACACTTTCCATCCTTCCATTTTGAATGCATTTTTTCTTTCATTTCATGATACTGTGTTATAACGTCATCGCGGCGATCACCAGCAAAGTCGCCAGAGCCAGCAGCGCTGCAAAATGTACATCCACCGTATGCGACTGTGCCATCACGATTTGGGCAATCAAATCCAGCGTCTAATGAAACTTTAAAGATTTTTTCGCCGAACTCTTTTCGTAAGTGATAATTCCACGTATGGTAACGTTTATTGTCATTTGTATATGGAAAAGGGTTTTGAACCTTCATTACATATCCCTCCTAAAGCCTAAAATGAAACAAAATCCATTATAACATACTCATAAGGTTGATATGGAAAGGACACACTAAAGGGGAATTAAAGGCAAGGAGGAAAAATGTAATGGCAGAGCGTCAATCACTTGAAGAATATATTACGCAAGCAGAGCAAGCGATCGAATATGCAAAAGAACAATTAGATATTGGAAGTAGACAAGAGCATTACAATACCATGGAGTATTCTGATGCTCAGTTAAAATTGGAACAGGCTTATAACGATTTACAAGTAATGCAGCAACACGCAAATGATGAACAGCGTGAACAGTTAAACCGTGCACGTATGGCGGTTCGTCAATTGCAGCATCAAATGATTATTACACCGCACTAATAAGGAGTGAATGAAAATGGCAAAGCGTTCAGATCAAAACAATCCAGAGCAAAAAACACAAAATGGGCATAACGCAGAGTTTTCAAATGAACTCGATCCAGTAGTACAAGCAAAGCAGCGTAATCGTAAAAAAGGACAACCACAAAAATCAAAGCAATCAGAGTAAACCAGGTCGCAGTATGACCTGGTTTTATTTTGTCATCATAGGTCCATTTGAATGGATTTGGCGCGTTATTACGTATTGGACGGTTACGCCTTTAAAGAAATAGAAAAACAGCTTCAGAAATGAGCCGTTTCGTTTAGATTACAAAAATGTAAGGTAAATGTAATGTAAAACAATGGCAGATATCTCTGGAAAGGAAGAAAATAGGAAGAGGAAAAACAAGCGTAGGAGGATAACGATGAACAAGCCAGTTGTAGACGTAAAAAACGTCCAAAAAGTATACGGTAAAAAAGGCGAGAGCCAATCACATGCATTAAAAGGTGTATCATTCTCAATTCAAGAGGGGGAATTCGTTGGAATCATGGGGCCATCTGGTTCTGGGAAAACAACGTTACTAAATGTAATTTCAACATTAGATAAAGCAACGGGCGGTGTTGTTGAAATTGCAGGTACGGATATTACAAAGATGAAGCAAGGTGAGCTTTCAGATTTCCGCTCTCAAAAATTAGGATTCATCTTCCAAGACTTTAACTTACTAGAAAATCTATCAATTTATGAAAATATTGCCCTGCCACTTTCACTTCAAGGTGTGCCATCTCGTAAGATTGGACCGAAAGTAGAAAAAGTAGCAGAAATGTTAGGAATTTCAGCAATACTTCAAAAGTATCCATCTGAAGTATCTGGTGGCCAAAAACAACGTTCAGCAGCAGCTCGTGCTCTTGTGCATGAGCCAGCAATTATTTTAGGAGACGAGCCAACAGGAGCGCTTGATTCTAAAAATGCAACAAGTCTTTTAGATGCGATGACAAACTTAAACGAAGAACAAGGTGTATCAATCATGATGGTTACACATGATCCATATAGTGCAAGTTACTGTCAGCGTATTTTATTCATTCAAGACGGAGAGTTATATAAAGAAATTCACCGCGGTGGTACGCGTGAAGTGTTCTATAAAGAGATTTTAGATGTGCTTGCAGACTTAGGTACACAAAAAGCATAAGAAAGGAGGTTCAAGCATGTTATTTAAGCTTTCTATGTCAGGACTAAAAAGTAAGCTGAAAGATTACATTGTCTTACTTGTTGGTCTTGTCATGTCCATTTCAATTTTTTACATGTTCCAAACGTTAGCATTGAATAAAGCGTTTATTGAAGCGAATTCTGTAATCAGCAGTATTCAATTCGTCTTTCATGCTGGTGCGGTACTATTAGCTATCATTACATTCTTCTATATTTTATATGCTAATTCTTTCTTGCTATCACTTCGTCAAAAAGAATTTGGTATGTATATGATGTTAGGAGCCAAAAAGCATAAGGTTACAATGCTTATGTTTATTGAAACAATTGTATTAGGAGCAACATCTCTTGTAGTTGGTATTGCAGTGGGTGTAGGGCTCGCACAAGGAATTGGTAAACTACTTATGCAGCAGCTTGAATTTACTGCAGGTGGCTATCATGCATTTTATATTCCATCTATGCTTGTTACATGTATTTTCTTCTCAGTACTATTTGTTTTATCAGCAATTATGAATAGTATCAAATTGTCACGTATTACGGTTTTACAGCTGGTTCATGCAGATTCCAAAACGGATCGTGTTTCTATAACAGGAGCGAAGACTGTTGTATTGGCGTTCATTGGAATTATCCTATTAGCAATCGGTTATGCTTCTATGGTTTATATGGATAAGCTACAGCAAATGGGGATTATTATTGCGTTAATTACTGTAACGTCCGGAACTTACATGTTATTTGGAACATTCTTGCCGCTTATTATTAAAAAGTTGAAAAGTAATAAAAAACGTACTGAAAAAGGACTTAATGCTTTTACATTTGCACAGTTAAATTTCCGCATCAATAGCTTAACAAAGGTACTAGCGACAGTAGCGATGTTAGTTGCGCTTGGAGCAGGTGCGATTTCAGGCGGTATGGCTTTCAAAAATAACGTTATGCTTACTGTCGATGGTTTAGCAATTTATGATATTGCGATTCATAATCCAACAGCCGAAGAGAAGAAAATTTTAGATGGTATTACATTTAAAGAGAAAAGTGAATATCGTTACAAAACAGACGATAAATATGCGTATTATTTAAAAGAAGATTTAGAGAAAAATCGTCCTTTCGTACAAGATTTAAAAGATTTTAAAGGAATGAAAGATATTGGTAAAGTGAAACGAGTTTCTGAAGAATTGCCAGTAGGTGCGATTTCGAGTTCCAGTCAAGAAAAATCTGATAATGTGATTCCAAAAGAGTGGGATCAGGCATTAAGCACGATTCATCCAATTTATGTGTCCTCTAATCAAACAATCAAAATTGTAGACCAAAAAATGTATGATGGTTTGCAAGGTAAAGAGGACGTTGCATTACTTGGAAAAGTAGATAATTTCTTAACATATAAAAAAGAATGGAAAAAAATTGACGAGTTGCAGCTAGTTAAATATGAAAATGTAAAAGAAAATTCCTTGCAAAGTAAGAACCAATTTTATACTGGGTTTTACGGCATTGCTAGTGGAACAGTATTTATGGGGTTCTTCCTAGGAATTGCTTTCTTAGCAATGATGGCAAGTTGTTTAATGTTTAAAATTCTATCTGGTGCATCTAGTGATATTACGCGCTATCAAATGCTTCGTAAAATCGGTGTGCGCCGTGAATTATTAACAAAATCAATCTATAAAGAATTATTCTTAGTATTCTTATTCCCAGCGATTGTCGGGATTGTCCACGTATTAGTTGGTATGAACATCTTCGGATTTATCTTAATTGATCCGTACTTCCGTATTTGGCTTCCAATTGTTATTTTCGTAGTCATTTACGCAATTTATTACTTCATTACAGTTCAATTGTATAAAGGAATAGTTCTTCCAAAAGAAGACTAAAATTTAGAAAATACCGAGCAGAGGGTGCTCGGTATTTTTTTGATTAAAACGTTTCATAAATCTCATAACCTATCAAAGTAAATATGTAAAGTTACCTTATAAAAAAGTCGCCTTGAACGTTTCAGGCGAATTTTTTTATAAGTATAAGGACCTAATTTCAAAAAATCTATTAATAAGAAAAAACAGAAAACACTTGAAATGTTACTTAATGATAGTTTAAACTATTATTAAGTAACATAAAGGTGAAGAAAGGAGAGATGAACAAGTATCGTTTAGTAAAACATAAATAAGGGATAAGAATTATGAAACAACGTATTACGAAACCCATTTTTAGAAGATAGGAGGAAACAATTTTGAATACACAAAATGAATCGTTATTTCGTCTAGTTGGTACCATGCTGAAATCAAAAGATGTTATAGTGTTTTCATTTTTATCTCTTGTGATTTTTGTTATTTCAACCTATCTTTATAATGTTAAATTCCCCAATCATAAATACCCTGAGTTTTTAGGGATATTAAAATCTATTGCCCCAGTTGTGTAGTGCATAAATAACTTTAGTGAAAATAGGCAACATACATGGAAATCTTCAGATATGATAAGATAAAATGATACAGAATAAGGGAAATAAAAACAGTGAGTATGTATCATATGATGAGGAGAATACATGTATGGAATGTGTAGAAGCATTAAAGGATATTAAGCAAATTCAAGCGATGAAGAAATATTTGAAGGAACATTCAAAACGTGATTATTTATTATTTGTTTTAGGATTAATACAGGCCTTAAAATTACTGAATTATTAATTATAAAAGTTGAAGATGTTTTAGATGAAGATGGAACGATTAAAGATTTTTATTTGCTTCCTGCAAAAGATGAAAAATATAATCAAGATATTTATTTGAATTCAAAAGTAAAAGATGCTCTTTTAGAGTATTTTCAATCCTCTCAAGTGAAGAAGGAGCAATATATATTTCAATCCAATAAAACGAAAAATCCGATTACGCGTCAACAAGCGTATCGTATTATTCATCGGGCAGCTGAAGAAATCGGTATTCCTGGAAAGATTGGAACAAACTCTATGCGAAAAACATTTGGTTATCATGCATATAAACGAGGGGTAGCAATTGCACTTCTTCAAAAGCATTTTCATCATGCTACTCCATCTGAAACGTTAAAATATCTTGGTATTTCTAAAGAAGAAAAGTTCAAAACAAAAATTGATGTAGATTTATAAAACAAAAAGCATTACAAATTAAACATACCAAGGAGGAAATATAATGAATATTAGAGAAAGTGAGCTTCCGGGTATCGGTTATAAATTTGAAGTAATTACTAAAAATAACGAAAAAATGGTGATTGTTATTCATGATGACGGGCGTAGAGAAATGTATCATTTTGATTCCGATCATGATGAGAGTGTTTCAAGTATCTCTCTTCGTGACTCAGAAGCAAGACAAATCGCTGCCATATTAGGAGGGATGGTATATAAACCACAAGCCTTAGAAACGATTGAAATGGTGTTTGAAGGATTAGCAATTGAGTGGTTTAAAGTTGAAAATGGTGCTTCAGCAATCGGTCAAACAATTGGTGATCTAGGAATAAGGAAAAAATACAATGTAACTGTGATTGCAATAATGAAAAAGAATATGAAGAAGTTGTTTAATCCAGGACCAGATTCTGTAATTGATGCAGGGGATATGCTAGTTCTATCTGGAGAAAGACTAGAGATTAAAAAATTTATTAAGGAATTACTTTCAAATGGGGGGGATTGATAGCCGATGAATACTTTGATTTTAGAAGTTGGAACAGCCTTAGTTTTAGTTGCAATTGGTGCAATACTTGCTGGGAGATTTAAATTTTCCATTATACCCTTCCTTATTATCCTCGGAATGCTAGTGGGGCCTCACGCTCCTGTAATTGGTGTTATCGATTTCAGATTTATAGAAAGTGCAGAAGTTATTTCTTTTCTTGGGAGAATCGGTGTCCTCTTCCTTCTTTTTTACCTGGGTTTAGAGTTTTCTATGAAAAAACTAATTAAATCCGGTCGCTCTATTGTTACTGGTGGAACAATATATATCCTCATTAATTTTACATTAGGGTTATTATATGGGTATCTTGCTGGTTTTCCTTTATTAGAAATATTAATTATAGCGGGAATTATTACAATTTCTTCTAGTGCCATTGTAGCAAAAGTAATAGTAGATTTAAGAAGAACTGGTAATAATGAAACAGAACTAATATTAGGGATTATTATGTTTGAAGATATTTTTCTTGCTGTATATCTATCAGTAGTTTCTGGATTGGTTCTTGGAGACCATGCATCATTTTTAGGTGCAATTACTTCTATAGGTATCGCCTTAGGATATATGCTCCTATTCTTTATAGTGGCCAGAAAAGCTACCCCTATTTTAAATAAGTTATTAGATATTAGTTCAAATGAAATTTTTATTATAGTAGTGTTTGCAGCTTTATTCTTTATAGCTGGTATTTCAGAAACGATTCATGTTGCGGAAGCGATTGGAGCTCTTCTTTTAGGATTAGTTTTTTCTGAGACAGAACATAGTGATCGAATTGAACATCTTGTTGTTCCTTTCCGGGATTTCTTTGGAGCCATCTTCTTTTTCAGTTTCGGTTTAAGTATTGACCCTTTTTCACTTGGTGGGGCTATATGGTTAACACTAGGAGCGGTTCTATTAACAATCTGCGGAAACTTTGTAGCTGGAATGATTGCTGGACGTAAAGCAGGGTTATCCCATAAGGCTTCTGTGAATATTGGATTAACAATTGTATCAAGAGGAGAATTTTCTATCATTTTAGCAAACATTGGGATGGCAGGTGGCTTAATGGCTACAATTAAACCATTTTCAGCTTTATATGTTTTGATATTAGCATCTGTAGGACCTTTACTAGCGAAGGAATCCAATAGGATATATGCTGTATTAGATAAGATATTTAAATGGAGTTCTAAAGAACGGCCAAAATCAAAAATAGGATGAATCTCCTGTGAAAAATTTTAATATAAAGATTAATCATAAAATAATTCTATTGATGTAATTACAAAATAGAATGCAAGTTATAACAGGAAATCATGTGGGATAGGATGTGTTTTTAAGAGAACGATTCCAATATAGAAAGGAGCTGCCCCAAAAGACCGCTAAAAGCGGTCTTTTGAGTGTCACCCCCTTTTTTTATTAACGAGTGATATACATAATTGCAACAAAAAAATTAGTATAGCAACAAATCCGAGATTATCACCGATATCAAAGCTTTTCTTTTTCTTCTTTTAAACTACGGACCTCATCTTTTAATTCATTGATAGATTCTTTCAATTCGTTAATTTCTTGCGCAGAGCTAATGCATTGGGATAAGTCAAATTAAACTATGTAGTCGATCTCTTGCTTTTCCTAAATCATTATTTGTAATGTCGTTTTTTTCGATTTATATATATCCATTTTAATTTTTTAACATATAAGTCGTTGCTATGCAGAATACAACATGACTTGCACTTGCTGCCTCCTTTTGCTTTAAACCTTGTATGTGGTAGGAAAAGGCCCTGACCGTTTCTATGCGCGGCCAGATGCTCTCGTCTCCCTAAAAAGAAAGGGGGTTTTTATGTTGGTTTTTTAACTTATATATAGATTTATGCTTCTTAACAAAATCTCTTAGAGAACAAGGAATTAAAACTGGTTTCAATTCACGGTTATAATAAGGATGAACCATTACAAGAAAATATTTTTTATTTTTTGTCACAAATAGCAAATTTGTGGTTTCTTTATAGTGAAAGTGGCTAATAAGGAGGAAGAAACGAGTGGAGGTGAAAGCTTCATTGTTAAATATATATGAACAAGATTCAGTTTCTAATATACAGTTTCAAGATGTATTTAAACAATATTATGCTCACGTTGTGAGACAAATTATGCGGATTGTGCGAGAGCAAACAATTGCTGAAGATTTAGCGCAAGAAGTATTTTTGCAATTATATCATACAGAATGGAAACAGCTTGAAAGTGTATCAGCATGGCTAGCAAAAGCATCTATTTATGCAGCATATAATTATTTGCGATCTGAAAAAAGGCATCAAGCAAGAATCAAAAAAGAAGCAAATTATAAACAGTCAATTAGCAGTCCGTCATCGGAAGAACAATGTATTCAAAAAGAAGAAATTACTCGTGTACAAAGTACATTGAAAGAGATGGATGAGCGTGAACGCACCCTCTTATTAATGAAGTTTTCGGGGTTTCAATACAAAGAAATCGCGGAGGCTACTCATATGGAAGTGTCCTCAGTTGGAACATTGCTAGCACGAGCGAAAGCGAAATTTCGGAAGATGTATAGAGGGATGAAGGAGGGGTAACAAATGAAATGCCAAGATATTGGATTTATTCAGGCGTACTTAGATGGAGAATTAAATCGCGGCGAAAGAAAGCAATATATTCAACATCTTGATCAATGTAAAGTATGCCAAAAGACGTTAGAAGAAGTAAGTAAGCTTAATCAATGGGAACAAGTGATATTGGATGATGAATTCACAAATGTTAGTCAAGAAATTGATATCAATGTTGATCAAGCTTGGAAAAACTTTGAACAAAATATACAAAATCATAAAACGGAAGAAACGAATAGTCAAGAAAGTAAAAAGAAGGGAAGATGGTATAATATGAAGAAATCATCTAAACGTTGGATTACCGGGGCAGCGGCAGCGGCAATTGTGTGTGTGTCCTTAACCGTTCCACAAGTGCGCGCAGGAGCAAGTAACTTGTTATCGATTTTTCGAGTAAAGGATGTGCAGTTAGTTCAACTTACAGATTCTGATTTACGTGAAATTGAAGGATGGATCTCTAACATGGAAGAAGGAGAAAAGTCCATTAAAGGAATTGGGAAAATAGGAATCAAAGATAATGGAAGCAAAAAAGATGCTCATTTTCAGTCGGAACAGCAAGCAAGAGAAGCTGGATATGCTGTTCCAAAAGTGCCAAATGGGTACCGTGTAACGAGTGTGGATGCGAATCCGTCATTTATTATGCAGTTTGAACTTGATACAGAAAAAGCTAATAAATTATTGAAACAACTACAAAGCAATACGCAGTTTGAAAGTACTTTGAATGGCAAGCAATTTTCAATCACAGTTCCGGAATCAGTACGTACACGAATAGAAGCTGAGGGCAATGTTTTTTCCTATAATGTAATTGATGCACCAAAAATTTCTGTTCCAGAAGGTGTAGATGTTACGAAATTACAAAAAACAGTTTTAGAGCTTCCAATTATTCCTGCGAATGTGAAAACACAACTTGCAGGTATTCAAGATTGGACACATACATTGCCGATTCCTTATGTAGCAAAAGGTTCAAAAGTATCGGAGACAAAGGTTCAAGGAGTAAAGGCCGTTTTATATAATACAGATTATGAAAACGTAATGATTTGGGAGAAAGATGGGAAAATGCACATGATCGAGCAACATAAAGAGCAAGAGAAAGATTTGAATGCAAACGATCTTATTAAACTTGCAAATGAATTAAAATAATGATTGAACAAGAGCGGCTCCGCGAAATGGGGCGGCTCTGTTCCTGTATAGAGCGGGGGTAAAACATGAAACAAGACTGGATTATTCAAACGAAGAACTTAACAAAACAATATAACGGAAAAGGCGGTATCCGCAACATTTCATTAGATGTGCCGCGCGGTACTGTATTCGGATTTATAGGTCCTAACGGTGCAGGGAAAAGTACGTTTGTGCGAACGATGCTTGGTTTAATTCATCCGGATTCTGGAATGGCGCAAATGTTAGGACAGCCGATTGGGACAATAGAATCAAAACGGCGTATTGGCTATTTACCTGAGCTGTTTCGCTATCCTGATTGGCTGACCGGATGGCAGTTACTTGAAACGCATGCAAAACTATGCGATCTTCCTTCTCGTGAGCGGAAAGCAAAAATGAGTGAGGTTATTGAAAAAGTTGGCTTAAATGGTAGGGAAAAAGAAAAAATTCGCGGTTATTCAAAAGGAATGCAGCAGCGTATCGGACTTGCTTGTGCCCTGCTTTCTGATCCGGAATTGATTTTTTTAGATGAGCCAACATCTGCGCTTGATCCAATCGGGCGGAAAGAAGTGCGTCATTTAATGGAAGAGCTTCGGGACCAAGGGAAGACAGTATTTTTAAACAGCCATCTATTAAATGAAATTGAACATGTATGTGATCACGTGGCGATTATTAATAAGGGAGAGTTAATTGTCCAAGGGGATTGGCGCTCATTGATGATGATTCAAACGGAAATTGAAGTAACACTTGGTGAAAAGAGCGAATTATTCTTTAAACAACTGCCTTCGTTTATTAAAAATGTACGGAAGATAGAAGAACAGCAAAATCGTAAGCGTTGGATTATCACGCTACAACAAGAAGATGACATTCCTAGATTGTTAGAAGCATTTGTAGCACTACATATTCCTGTGTATCAGTTAAATCCGGTTCACCCGCATTTGGAAGATGTGTTTATGTACTGGGTAAATAAGAAAGAGGGGACGCAGCATGTGGGCAATCGCCAAATTATCATTTAAAGAAATTTTGTTAAAGCGTATTTTTACCATTACGTTATGTATGACTTTTGCCTTTTTAATATTTTATGGAGTGGCCATTCATTATGCCGTCAGTGAAATCCTTCCGGGAGAATCTAGTGGTCTTTCGGCAGCTAAAGATTTTATGAACAAAAGTTTTATTTCTACACAGCTGCTTGGAGTGGGTTTATACTTTTCTTCATTTATTACGGCGTTGCTAGCTATTTTAAGTAGTGTTGGCAGTATTGCTAATGAAATTGAAAGTCATCAAATTGATACGTGGCTAACGAGACCAATTTCACGCTTCTCCTTTTTAATGGGGAAATGGATCGGCTTATGCTCTTTACTGATTGCGTACGCAGCCTTCCTGTTTATAAGTATCGTACTCATCCATCAAACAATGGGAGGGAGCACGTTTCATTTAGACTTCACGGCGACGCAGATTATAAAAGCATTGGCTCTTTTCTTGCTACAGCCTGTTATTTTAATTAGCATCGCGATATTACTAAGCACGCGTATGGCAACATTAAATGCTGGCATTGTATTAATTATTTTGTACGGAACTGGGTTTATTGGCGGATTTGTTGAACAAATCGGTACATTGGCACAAAAAACAGCACTTGTAAACATGGGCATAATCGCAAGCCTTTTATTCCCAATTGATACAATGTATCGTAAAATGACAATCTATTTATTTGATTCAGGAGACAATCCTTTATCAATAGCCTCACAAGGAGTGTTCGGGAGTGTTTCGACACCGAGTAATATGATGATTGTTTATGCTGTTTTATATGTGTTAGCAGCTATTTTTATAGCGATTTGTACATTTAAATCACGTGATTTATAAGGGGATGAAATTTCAGTGTATTCTCCAAATGCTGTAAAGCGTGAACTAAAACCCACCTCTTTATGTAGATGTGGGTTTTATATATATCCATTTTAATTTTTCGACATATAAGTCACTGCCGTGCAGAATACACCATGATCGCTACTTGCATTCTCCTTTTGTTTTAAACCTTGCATGTGGCAGGAAAAGGCCCTGACCGTTTCTATGCGTGACCAGATGCTCTCGCCTGCCTAAAAAAGAGGGTTTTTATATCGATTTTTTAATTTGTGTTTATATAGTCTACATCTCATTATCTGAATTTCACCAACTATTAATCAGTTGCCTTCCTATTTAAAAAAGACTACAATCTTACTATTATGGATAGAACGAAAAAAACAGAATAGGAGGGAAAACGATGCCAAGAAAAGTATGGCTATTAGTAGCTGGGATGATTATTAATGTCACAGGTGCTTCTTTTTTATGGCCTTTTAACACAATTTATTTACATGATCATTTAGGAAAATCATTATCTGTGGCCGGAATGGTATTGATGATTAACTCGTTAACAGGAGTAATCGGAAATTTGCTTGGCGGTGTGTTATTTGATAAATGGGGCGGATATAAGTCAATTTTAGTTGGAATTGTGATTACACTAGTATCAATTTTAGGTCTTGTATTCTTCCACGGATGGCCATTTTATGTTGTGTGGCTAGCGTTAATTGGATTCGGTTCTGGAATGGTCTTTCCATCGATGTATGCGATGGTTGGTACGATTTGGCCAGAGGGCGGAAGAAGAGCATTTAATGCGATGTATGTTGGGCAAAACGTTGGGATTGCGGTTGGAACGGCATGCGGTGGTTTAGTTGCTTCTTATCGTTTTGATTATATTTTCTTAGCGAACTTTATTTTATACTTTATTTTCTTCTTAATTGCTTTTATTGGATTCCGTGGTATGGAGGACAAAAACGAACAAAGTATACAAAAAGCGGTCAAAGCGGAAAAAGGTTGGTCTCTTACACCAGGATTCAAGGCACTTCTTATCGTATGTGTAGCATATGCTTTATGCTGGGTTACATATGTACAATGGCAAGGCGCGATTGCGACACATATGCAAGAATTAAATATTAGCCTTCGCCATTACAGCTTGTTATGGACGATAAACGGTGCAATGATTGTTTGTGCGCAGCCACTTGTAAGTATGATAATTCGTGCGATGAAACGTTCTTTAAAACAACAAATTATGATCGGAATCGGTATTTTTGCAGTGTCATTTATCGTACTTAGTCAAGCAGAGCAATTTACAATGTTCCTTGTCGCAATGGTGACATTAACAATTGGTGAATTATTTGTTTGGCCAGCTGTTCCAACGATTGCAAATATTCTTGCACCAAATGATAAGCTCGGTTTTTATCAAGGGGTTGTAAATAGTGCAGCGACTGTTGGGAAAATGTTTGGACCAGTTGTCGGCGGGGCAATCGTTGACTTATACAATATGGAAGTATTGTTTATCGCGATCATGGTAATGCTTGTAGTAGCGCTTATCGCAACGAGTATGTATGATAAACGAGTAAAAGTGGAAGAAACAGTCGAAGAAAAAATTGCAGTTTAGTTTGACGGAACATGTAACTTGTTTTAGAATATATTTAAATTAACTCATATTGTAATAACAGTGAGAAGGAGTAGTAGTAATAGAAGCTGGTTTAGAGAGTTGACGGTCGGTGCAAGTCAATCCACGTTTCGTTATGAACTCGCCTTTGAGTTGCAGTTGTGAAATGAAGTAGCAATTGCCGTTAATCCACGTTACGGATCTAAGCGAATGTATATATTGATGCTTGTTTAGCGACCTTTACCGGACGTTTTGAACATCTTTTATTACATTAATTTAGGGTGGTACCGCGGGAATCTATAACCTCTCGTCCCTTTCTAGGGATGAGAGGTTTTTTGTATTTTAGGCGGTGAAAATAAATATAACTTGAATGGAGGATATCTCATGAGCTTTAATCATCAAGAAATTGAGAAGAAGTGGCAATCGTATTGGGAAGAGAATAAAACATTCCGCACGCCAGATGAGACAGAAAAACCAAAATTTTATGCACTAGATATGTTCCCATATCCATCAGGTGCAGGCCTACACGTAGGACATCCAGAAGGATATACAGCAACGGATATTTTATCTCGTATGAAACGTATGCAAGGATATAATGTTCTTCATCCAATGGGATGGGATGCATTCGGTCTTCCAGCAGAGCAATATGCACTTGATACTGGAAACAGCCCAGCAGAATTTACAGAGAAAAACATTAACACGTTCCGCAATCAAATTAAAGCATTAGGTTTCTCTTATGATTGGGACCGTGAAGTAAATACAACAGATCCAAACTACTACAAATGGACACAATGGATTTTCTTACAGCTATTTGAAAAAGGATTAGCTTACGTAGATGAAATTCCTGTAAACTGGTGCCCAGCACTTGGTACAGTACTTGCAAACGAAGAAGTAATCGATGGCAAGAGTGAGCGCGGCGGACATCCTGTTGAGCGTCGTCCAATGAAACAATGGATGTTAAAAATTACTGCATATGCAGATCGTCTACTTGAAGATCTAGATGATCTTGATTGGCCGGAAAGCTTAAAAGATATGCAGCGTAACTGGATTGGTCGTTCTGAAGGTGCAGAAGTACACTTCAATATCGATGGTACAGATAAGAAGTTTACAATCTTTACAACGCGTCCTGATACGTTATTTGGTGCAACTTACTGCGTGCTTGCTCCAGAGCATGCGCTTGTTGCAGAAATTACAACTGCTGATCAAAAAGAAGCAGTGGAAGCATACATTGATTCTGTAAAAGCGAAAAGTGATTTAGAGCGTACAGAACTTGCGAAAGAAAAAACAGGCGTATTCACTGGTGCTTATGCAATTAACCCAGTAAACGGTGAGAAATTACCAATTTGGATCGCTGACTATGTTCTTGCAACTTACGGAACAGGTGCTGTAATGGCAGTTCCAGCTCACGATGAGCGTGATTATGAATTTGCACAAACATTTGATCTTCCTATGAAAGAAGTTGTAAAAGGCGGAGACATCACAAAAGAAGCACATACAGGTGATGGCGCGCACGTAAACTCAGCATTCTTAGATGGTTTAAATAAAGAAGAAGCAATTGCAAAAATGATTGAATGGCTTGAAGTAACAAGTGCAGGAAATCAAAAAGTAACATACCGTCTTCGTGATTGGTTATTCAGCCGTCAACGTTATTGGGGTGAGCCAATTCCAGTTATCCATTGGGAAGATGGCACAATGACAGCTGTGAAAGAAGAAGAATTACCATTAGTTCTTCCAAAAACAGAAAACATTCGTCCATCTGGTACAGGTGAATCACCACTTGCAAACATTGAAGAGTGGGTGAACGTTGTAGATCCTGAGACTGGTAAAAAGGGTCGTCGTGAAACAAATACAATGCCGCAATGGGCTGGTAGCTGCTGGTATTACCTACGCTACATCGATCCAAACAACAGTGAAGCACTTGTAGATCCTGAAAAAGTAAAACAATGGCTTCCAGTTGATATTTATATCGGTGGTGCAGAGCACGCTGTACTTCACTTACTATATGCTCGTTTCTGGCATAAAGTATTATATGATATCGGTGTGGTTCCAACGAAAGAGCCATTCCAACAATTATTTAACCAAGGTATGATTCTAGGTGAAAACAACGAGAAAATGAGTAAATCAAAAGGTAACGTTGTAAATCCTGATGATATCGTAGCAAGTCATGGTGCAGATACACTTCGTCTTTACGAAATGTTTATGGGACCATTAGATGCTTCAATTGCTTGGTCTGAAAATGGTCTTGATGGAGCCCGCCGCTTCTTAGATCGCGTATGGCGCCTATTCGTTCAAGATAACGGTGAACTAAGTGAAAAAATTACAGATGCACCGAATAAAGAGCTTGAAAAAGCATACCATCAAACAGTGAAGAAAGTAACGGAAGATTATGCAGAGCTTCGTTTTAACACTGCAATTTCTCAAATGATGATGTTCATTAATGATGCATATAAAGCAGAAGCTCTTCCGAAAGAATATGTAGAAGGTTTCGTGAAAATGATTGCACCAGTTGCACCGCACGTTGCGGAAGAGCTTTGGAGCAAACTTGGATACAGTGAAACAATCACATATGCAAACTGGCCAACATTTGATGAGTCTAAACTTGTAGAAGACGAAGTTGAAATCGTTGTTCAAGTTATGGGTAAAGTTCGTGCAAAACTGAAAACGAAAAAAGACGCATCAAAAGAAGAAATGGAACAACTTGCTCTTGAAGAAGTGAAAGAGCAAATTGAAGGGAAAACAGTACGTAAAGTAATTGTAGTTCCTGGAAAACTTGTTAATATCGTAGCAAACTAATGCGAAAGAGCAGTCCTTTTGAGGGCTGCTCTTTTTTTAGAGACAACTGAAAAAAGAGCGGAATTCACGCATAGACAAACACCTATTTTTCTATATGAAATATGATAAAAAAGGTAGGCTAAATTGAGAAGAAGAGGTGAAAGAAATGAAAGGGATGGGTAATAACGCACCGCACGGTTTTATGGTGGGCGAGGGAGGTGGCTATGCACCACAAATGCGAATGGGAGGAACCGGGGCTGGTCAACAAGGATATGGCGGAATGCAGGCATGGATGGACGGAGCGTCAGGAAGGTCTCCTACATCTGCGGGTATGCAAACAGGAATGCCAACATTTGTAGGCGGGGCACAGGGCGGAGTTCCTGTAGGGGCACCAACCACATTTCCAGTATTTGTAGGTGGGGCACCAACTGGCTTCCCTGCACCAGTTGGTCCACAAGCAGGATTTGGTGGTGTTTCTCCTATTCTAGTAGGAGGAGTAGGTACGTCTCCACAAATGATTCATGGCCACCATGTTCATCACGGTCATCACCACGGTCATCATGCGCATCACGGTCATCATCACGGTCATCATGTGCATCATGGTCATCACCATGGCCAGCACCACCACGGCCATCATCAGCAACAGGTACATCATCATGGTCATCATCAAACTCATCCACAGGCTGTCCTGTATCAAACACATCACCACGGTCATCATGCGCATCACGGTCATCACCATGGCCAACATCAGCATGGCCAGCATCACCACGGTCATCATCAAACTCATCCACAGGCTGTTCTGTACCAAACACATCAACATGGTCCTCATCACCACCATGGCCAGCAACAATATTAGCAACATTAAATATGATATAGTGAGGCTGGAAATACGGCAGGGTCAGCGGGAACTGCAGGAGCGGCAGATCATGCCGGCCATGTTGGACATTAATAAAGTAAATAAAAACATATTAAAAAATTCTCTTGGAAGCAAGGGGATTTTTTATTTTGGGAATAGTAAGTAGTAGGAGGGGGTGTACATATGGGAAAAGGCAGAAGTAATAATGCTGGTAAAAAGCAACCAAATTTCGATGATTCATCTAATTTCGCTAAACAAAGCCAACCGGTAGAGAAGAAGAAAAAATAAGCAAAAAGGAGCTATCTCTATAGAAAGATAGCTCCTTTTAATCATATATCGGCGCTTTTTAGAGTATATCGATTGCTCGACAAAATAAGAACTCAAAATAGAAGCTATCGTGCTGTTTATTTGCCCGCTTTTGCTAATGCTTCTTGACGTTGGCGCTCAATTTCAGCACGTAGTTGTGGTTCTGGTGCTTGCCAGCCTTCTGGTTTTAAAATTTTTCCGTCGCCTTCACGGAAGCGTGGTTTACCATCAGGGAATAGTTTGGCCATATTTGCATTGTTTACAATTTCAAAACCTTTATCAGGACGAACTCCCATTTCTGCAAATGTTCCAAATGCGAAATAAATAAGGTCAATTAATGCATCGTATTGATCTTCTACAGTATTAGCTTCTAAAAACTCCTCTAGCTCTTCTTGCATAAAGCTTGCGCGAATTTTTGCACGTTCTTCAGTTAATTTTGTTGGTACATCTGTAACAGGATGTCCAAATACCTCGTGCATTTTTGCGACAAGTTCATATCCTTTATCTAAACCTTTTTCGTTAGCCATGTTGTTTCATCCTTTCTCGTTTTGTGCCGAGTTTCATTGTAACATAAGGAGATTATTTAATAAAAAGAACATCCTATATAAAATAAGATGTTCTCTCTATCCCTACTCTTCTTTTTTTATTAAAAATGATAAAGCAAGATCAATCCCAAACATCCCCACAAGTAACATTGGTACGACAACAAGTAAATAACGTGCAAATGAAACATTTTTTAAATATGTATGAGCAAATAAAAAGACGCTGAGAAATAGGATACCATATAAAATAGGCTTTACTAACTTTTTAGACATAAGCTCCCCCGTAAATATCTTTTTCTCTATGTAAGTAATATAAAAACTCCTCTCTCCGTTGTATCATGACCGAAAGAGGAGTTCAATCATTATCTTACATTTTGAGGAAACTATATCTCCTATCATTCGATTACACCTGAATTTGTAATATCAACCTCATACTTTACTGTGATAGGTACGTCTTTGTACATTTTTTTCCATTCTGCTAATTTAAATGGTCTATAGCGTTGTCTAAATTTAGCTCCTAGCCCAAGGGGATCAACATTTAGCGATTTAAATTTTTTGATGAGTTTTGCGGCTTTAGTATTTAAGCGTTTTTCAACTTCTCGTGATATTTTTTTTGTGTTCTTTTTATTTTCTAGGTTTACTTGTTTCGAAAGTTCTAGAATGCGTGCATCTATTTTTACTTTAATTAAAAAGGAAGGCTTTCCACCTTTTATATTTACAGTATACGTTGGCTTGGAGCGTATATTATTGATCATTACATATCCATTATTACTTTTAAATTCGTGTGAATCTAACCGATGTTTTTCCAATAACCCTTTAAATACGAACATATCTTGTTGATCAATTTTTCCAACATACTTATCCTTTTTTAAAAGTCCAATGCCAGTGATTTTGATCTTGTCCTTACTCTTTTTTAGGATAGGCATATAAGAATCTTGGCCTTGACGATAATATCGAAATGCACCTAAATATAAATTATCAGTTGGTAAGGGACCTGTTTGCATGTTATGCTCTAACATTTTTTTTATATAGATAGCCACATTAGATGAAGTTGTATATTTTCCTTTTAACAGCTCAAGCCCAGTTCCTTCTAATAATCCAACATACAATGAGTTTCCGATGCTGACATCGCGAGTCAGTGTATCAAAGGAGGTCGACAATCCTTTTTTGGCAATTCTTGTTGTGAATAAAGCAACGCGCATTTGTCCGCTTGCAAATGGTTGAGAAGATTCCAAAGAATTATCAGCTTTTACTTGTTTAACGGCATTTCCTATTCCTTCATAGACCTGTACTTTATTTCCTTTTCGCTGAACCGGACAAACCGATGTCACCTTTATTTTATTATTTTTTGCTGTATCAAAAACAACTCCTTGAATTAACTGAACATCATCAACAATATTTTTTTGCAAACAACCTGTTATGGTGAACAAACAAATACATGAAAGAAGAGTTAGTTTTCTCTTGATTTTTTCCATTTTCTTTTCACCCACACGATAAGAAATAAGATTGGGATGTAAACATATATAAGCCAAAGACTAATTTTGGAAGTATAACTAATAAAGTCATTGATATCATGCCTGTTTGTTAAAAGTTGTGACACAATAATGGTAATGAACATGAAAGAAAGTAAAATGTATTTTTGCTTTACATGAAAGATTTCATGCGTTCCTCTTGTAGCAGCCCATAATGGAAGAATGAAACTTGTAAGAATTACAAGTGCATAGCCGGAGATGGCAATGTATTCTAGTCGTTCGATAAAGGGTAATTTAATAACTTGTGTCATGGAAAGCTGAGACCAAATTACTTTAGATAACTGTTTTTCGCTAAAAAAAGCGAATGCCAAGATCGTGCTAAATAAATATAAAATGTTAGAGAACAATACACCATATTGTGCAAATTTATGAGATTTCTCAGGATTCTTCACAAATGGGTATATCATAAGAAAAACTTCAAAACCTGTCATAGTATAAATTGACAATTGAGATGCTTTTAAAATATGTCCAAAAGAATGCGTGAAAACAGGAAGTAAATTTTCCCAATGTGCGTATTTAAGCATAAATAGACTTAGAAAAATATAACCTAGTGTCCCACTAATTGAAACGACACAGATACCAGTGATGATGCGGAATCCCGAGGAGATAATGTAGTAACTTAATAAACATAAAAAGAATGTGAACATCCAAGTGGAGCCGGTAGGAAACATCCATACTTGAACAATCTCAACATACGTTCGAACAACGGATATACTTGCAATGAAAAAATACAACATGAATACAATACTAATGCCATTACCAATCCATTTTCCAAAAGTTTGCTGATGAAGATCTATTAGGTTGCCCTCTGTACTTTTTAATAAGTAATACATCATCCAAACGAGAATATGAATGATGATTCCTGTGATAAGAACGCCAATCCAAGCATCATAGCCTGCAGCTTTAGCAATAATGCGTGCAAACCCGAGAACCCCAGCTCCAAATTGTGCACTATGAATTAAGAAGAAAACAAAGATAGGGGATATTTGATATTTTGTTTTGACTTTACTCATATGTGCACCTCGTTTCTTATTCATCAAAATCAGATGTATGTTTTATTGAAATTCCTTTTGCTGATTTTTTTACGTGTTGCGGTCTTGCTTGAATATTCCTTGTATCAATCATAGATAACGGAAAGCGAATCCAAGAGTCTTTTAGTGATTGCTTCCTTGCTGGATAAAGGAGCGCAAATGGTTTCTGTAAAGAAGAAAGCCTGAATAGATGAGTAAATAAAAAGATAAAACCTAGTGAAATTCCTAATAGTCCACTTAATTCTGCAAATAAAAGGAATGGGAATCGTAGTAAGCGAACTGCGTTCCCCATCTTATAAATCGGTGTGATAAAGGAAGCTAATGCAGATAAGGCGACAATGATTAACAAAATATTACTTGTTAGTCCGGCCTGTACAGATGCTTGTCCGATTACGATACCGCCTACAATGCCGAGTGTTTGGCCTACTTTCATTGGCAGTCTAGCCCCGGCCTCTCTAAGTAAATCAATAACCAGTTCTAGAAAGAGTGCTTCTATTAAGGGTGGGAAAGGAACTTGAGCTCTTGATAAAATTAATGTTTCGAGTAAATCGCTTGGAATTAATTCGTAATGATAACTTAAAATGGCAACATATAATGGTGCTGCGCAGATGGAAAACAGAACAGCAATGAGTCGTAAAAGTCTTGAAAACGTAGCGTAAAGCCAAGATACGTTGTAATCCTCTGGTGAAACAAAAAAATCAAAGTATGAAACAGGAGTGAGTAAGACGCTCGGTGAACCATCTACAAAAATAGCGATTTTCCCATCAATTAATGCGGTCGTTACTCGGTCTGTACGTTCTGTATTAATATATAGTGGGAAGATTGATCTTTCTCCCATTAATTCTTGAATATAAGAGCTGTCGTTGATTTGATCGTATTCAATTGTACGAAGTGATTCTTCTAAATAATCAACACTGTCTTTTTCAGCAAGGTTCTCTAAATACATGATGACAACTTTTGTTTTAGAGAATGTCCCAATGATAACTTCTTTTGTTTGTAGTGCTAACACCGGAAGGCGTTTACGTACTAAGTTAATATTGGTATCAATATCCTCTACAAATCCCTCTTGTGGACCAATAACTGTAGATTCATTTAATGGAATAGATGGTGCCCGATAATTATCAATTGTGATATTTGCTAAGATACATTTTTGATCTTGTTTATGTAACTGTACGATAGCATGACCTTTTAAAACCATATCTTCAATTTTTTGAAGGTCGTTTGTAATCGTAATCCCGCTCATTGGAATATGCTCTTTTAATTCTTCTAATGTAGAGTATGTACGCTCTAATAAAGCTGGCATTAAATATTTTTGTAATTTTTCACCATCAAGCGATGGCCGATAATAAGAAATCCAGTACGGCATTGTTTCATCATCTGACGTATGATAACTTACAAAATCACTAGATGCTTTTAGGTTTTCTAATAAATCTTGAAGAGAGTGAATCTTTTCTTTCTCAGGTTTACTGAAATCATAAATGCTATTTTGATTGCCTGTTTGTGTCTTATCATTTTCATTTTTTTGTTTTTGTTCGTCTTGGTTAGTAGTTTGGACGTGTTTTTGTTTGTTTTGGTTATCGGTTTGATGCTGTTTTTCCTTATCTTGTTTCTTAATCTGGACTAGCTGTTGGTGTGCTTTCTCTTGCTTAGTCGTTTGATACCCTTGATTTTTATTTTCTTCCTGATGTTTAGTTTGGTTTTGTTGATCTGGGGTTGTCTCATTTAAAGCGGTAGCGCTTTTTTTCTTTTTCTTACGTAACCATTTCCATATCATATGAATTCCCTCTTTGATGATGTTAGATAATGTTAGTTTGTGGGGATTTTTGCATATTATGCATTTATTTAAGGAAGGAAAAAAGAAGGAATTTTATGCTATATATCTAAATCCCTTTGAGAGGAAGTTTTTCTTTTTATAGTATTAAAAAGAATACATGAGCGAACGTGCTAGAAGTAATGCAATGAAGGAGGTGGAAAAGTGCTGTATGTAAAAAAAGAAAGCTTTCATTTAAAAGAGTTCACATTTGAAAATGGCATAAAGATTCCGGTTCAGCTTGGATATGAGACATACGGTAAATTAAATCAGGAAAAATCAAATGCGATTTTAGTCTGTCATTACTTTAGTGCAACGAGCCATGCGGCAGGAAAATATATGGAACAAGATCTCATTCCTGGTTGGTGGGACGGACTGATTGGACCGGGGAAAGCAATTGATACAGACCACTATTTTGTAATATGTACCGATAACATTTGTAATGTGCAGGTGAAAAATCCTTATGTGATTACAACAGGACCAAAATCAATCAACCCAGTAACGGGATTGGAATATGGGATGAGTTTTCCCGTGTTTACCTTTTTAGATGTAGCTCGTGCACAAAAGGAATTAGTGAAGGATATGGGTATTACAAAGTTGCATGCGGTAATGGGGCCATCAGCTGGTGGAATGATTGCACAGCAATGGGCTGTTCATTATCCGGATATGGTAGAGCGGATGATTGGTGTAATTACGAATCCGCAAAACCCGATTGTAACATCAGTTAACGTTCTCCAAAATGCAATTGAATCTATTCAGTTAGATCCGAAGTGGAAGGGTGGAAATTATGGAGAGGAACAACCGACAAAAGGATTACATTTGGCTGGCAAGATGATGTTTATAAATGCATTTGATGCTCATTATTATGAAACGACATTTCCACGTAATAGTATAGAAACAGCAGATTATGAGAATTTCTCAGCACTGACATCATTTGAAGAAAATATAGATGCATTAACACTTCAAAACATCGCATTTGTTGATGCGAATTCGTGGATGTATACAGCGAAAGCGACACTATTACATGATATCGCACGCGGTTTTTCTTCTTTAGAAGAAGCAATTTCTCAAATAGAGGCAGATGTACTTATGATTCCCTGTAAGCAAGATTTACTGCAACCTTCTCGCTACAATTATAAAATGGTAGAGATGCTTCAGAAACAAGGGAAATCCGCGGAAATTTATGAGATTGAAAGTATAAATGGTCATATGGCCGGTGTATTAGATGTTCATTTATTTGAAAAGAAAGTGGATGAGTTTTTAAAGAGAAGAGTTTCTGTAATTTGAAAATGCATATAAAACCTCTCTTTTTTAGCTCGAAGAGAGGATCTGGCGATGGATAGAAGCAATTTATATATGGAAAATCGATATGAATAGATAACAATGTATGAAAAAAGGTGCGAGCTGTTAAGCAAGCACCTTTTTTAGAAGATTTTTAAACGGAAGATGTATGTAGCAATGCATATTCCAAGACAAGCTATACTAAGTAATAAATAAATGAATGATCGTTCTTGAGAGGATTGTGAAGTTTTTCTTTTGTTAAATATACCGAGTGAAATGATAGCAAGAATTAAAAAAATGATACCTATAACGAATAGAAAAAGTGTCATTTCGATCGATTCCTTTCGTAAAACAAGTATATTGAGAATACAATGTAAGTGTTGTATTTGTAAAGGGATAGATTTACAAAAGGGTTGAAAAAGAATAAGACTATGAAAAGCTGCCATTCTTTGCGTTCGTACTTTTGCATGCTAAAATTGGTGATGAATAGATGAGTAGAGAAAACTGTACTACTTAAGGCTTAATTATATAAGGAGGAACAACATATGACGGAAGTAAAAACAATTACAACAGAAGAAGTGCAAGAGCGTTTAGAAAATGGAGAAACATTATTTTTAGTAGATGTGCGTGAAGATGAGGAAGTAGCACAAGGGAAAATTCCAGAAGCTGTACATATTAAAATGGGTGATATCCCAAATAAAGTCGACTTCTTTGATAAAGAAAATGAATATATCTTTATTTGTAGATCAGGAATGCGTAGTGAAAATGTATGTCACTATTTAAATGAGCAAGGGTTTAAAACGGTAAATATGGTTGGCGGTATGCTGCAATATGAAGGTGAAATTCAATAGTTCGTTCTTAAAACTTGAAACGTGTTTGTTTCAAGTTTTTTTCTTTTGCATACAGTGTACAAAAGAATCATTTTCTTAGAAGGGAGGTTACTTATGAGTGCATTTCTTCGGAAGATTAAAATTATAAATAATCGAGGAGCGGTAAATGTAGGCGATTGTTGTAGTATCGAGTCATTTGCTGTAGCGAAAATATATGCTGGTTCTGGGGGTTCGAGCGTTGCCACCTTTTTAAATGGGAAGCGCATGCCAGCAGCAGTGACGAGGAGGACTGTATTTATTCCTCCGTTAGAAACAAGTGAATTAACATTAGGTTCGTAAAAGAAAGGTTGACTGGTAATGCCGGCAAATATTAAAGAATTTATAATTGTTAATAACTATGGAAATCTATTTACGGGAGATAATTTAAGGGATACTTCATTTAGTGCATCAAAGACGTATAGTGGAGCATCTGGGCCAACTTGTATTGATGTTGTGACAGTAATTGGAACAACAACAAAGGTTTGTTTACAGCCAGGGGATACAATAACTACAACGTATACGAAAGGAGCACCTGCAGGAACAAGTGGAAATACAGATTCCGGTATAAGCGCAACTGGCATCTTACAGGCTGCACCGAATACGGATAATTTTGATTCGGCGCCTGGTTTATAGAAAAACCTCCTGCCAAAAGCGGGGGGTTTTTCACATACTTATAACATATCATCCGTTTTCGTCTGCTTCATTTACAAGGGAAACAGGGAGGGAAGCAACGACAACAACATGGGAGGATACTCGCAACGATTCTTATATATTGCGCAAATTTGTTCTAATGTTAGGCAAAAAGTGGAGTCTTTTATGTTAAAAAATGATAAAAACAGCAAAATTTTTGGTGAAAATCAGCACTTTATAATATGAAATGTAGACGAAGCAGACAAGGTACTACTTCAACGGAAGCGGAGCAATGCAAGCAGGTTGGCAAGCAATTGATGGAAAATGGTACTACTTCAACGGAAGTGGGGCAATGCAAACAGGCTGGCAACTCATTAAAGGAGTAAAGTACTATTTCGAAAGTAATGGTGCTTAGAATCCGAATAAATAGTAAAATGAATATGGAAGATTAACATAAAAATAAAATAGCACCTATCTTATTTTTATAGGATAGGTGCTATTTTTTATTGGATTTTTGCTTTTTCAGATTCAATAGGTTGTCTTTTTCGATAAATAACATAACTGCGTCGTAAATATTTCACTGGAACGCTAAAGACATGTACAAGTCTTGTAAATGGCCATGTTGCAAAGAGCCCCATCGCTGCAATGATATGGATTTTAAACCAAATAGGTACTTCTGCCATATATTCTGCTTTCGGCTGGAAAACAAAGAGGCTGCGGAACCATGGGCCAATTGTTGTTCGATAATCAAATCCTTTTGCATCAATATTGAAAAATGTAGAGGATAGACCTGCTAACATTACAATGAACAAGAGGACGAGGGCGACATAATCCCCTTTTGTACTTGTTGCGATAATGCGTTTTACTGTAAAGCGACGATACATTAAAATCACTAAACCAACAATTGAAGCAATTCCTGCAGGAAGACCGAAGCTGATAGCGACCATATGATACATATGCTCAGAAATACCGAAAGAGGTATATACAGATTCTGGTATTAATATTCCCATGATGTGTCCACCGATTACGAACATAATGCCAAAGTGAAAGAGTAAACTTCCGATTCGGAGCATTTTCTTCTCTAATAGTTCGCTAGATTTTGATGTCCAGCCAAATTGATCATAGTTGTATCTGAAAATGTGTCCACCGATAAAGATTGCGAAAATGATATAGGGGAACAGCACCCATAAAAATTGATCCATCATTTTGACGACACTCCTTTCTAATTCGCTTGTACTCCCCAGACATCGATGGCGCGGAGAATGGCAGCAAGAATTGGTTCGTACATACAATTTGCTTCTTTTAACTGTCCGTGCAATGCTTGTATATCTTTCGTGTATTTACTCATAATTGGTTCGCTATCTTCTTCATTTGCGTTTGCGAGAAACTCAAGTAGAAGCGGTAGATAATCAGGTAGTTCTTTATCTGTTACCGCAAAGCCAGCTTTTTGATAGTGTTGTTTTAGCTCTAATAATTCAATTCCACGCTCTCTTTGTTCACCTGTGTTCATGTAAGTGAGATACATATTTGTTTTCTTTCCAAAGTCGAATGTATATACGTAAGAATCAATGAGTTGATCGTTTGTTTTTTCTTGAGCTTGTTTGATGAAAGCTGTAAGCAACGTGTGAATTTCTTCATGCGTAATCGTATCGATTGTTTCTTGTAGTTCTGGTAAAGCTTCTCTCCATCCTGTTTCAGGATAGGAGAGAAGGAAGGAAGCACAAGAAAAAGCAGTTTGTAAACCTTGTTTCATAGCTATTACCTCCTTAGTTTAAGAGAGTGTCATACAAGAACCTGGGCCGCCTGCGAAGGAAAGGCCGCAGCTTCCTTGTTCACTGTATAAATCTGCAACTTGTTCACGGTGAGATGTAGGGATAACGAAACGGTCTTTATATTTTGCAATTGCAAGAAGGCGATACATATCTTCTACATCTTCTTTCGTTAAACCGAGTTCTTTTAATACAGCTTCATCTGGTTCTTTATTAATTTGCAGTGCTCTCATATGAGTTCGCATAACAGCCATTTTTTTCAATGTAAGACGAATATGTGATTCATCGCCCGCTGTCAGTAAATTCGCTAAATATTGAATTGGAATGCGCATATTATCAATAGCAGGGAAAATTTCCTCTGTTTGCCAGTTGCTTCCTTTTCCTTCCACCATATTCATAATTGGACTGAGCGGTGGGATATACCAAACCATTGGCATTGTCCGGTACTCTGGATGAAGAGGAAGGGCGATTTTCCAATCAATAATCATTTTATAAATAGGTGACTCTTGAGCCGCCTTAATCCATTCTTCAGGAATGCCTTGTTTTTTAGCTTCAGCCGCTACTTTTGGATCATTTGGATCTAAGAAGACCGTAAGCTGAGATTCATATAAATCTTTTTCGTCTTCGACAGAAGCAGCTTCTTTTACTTTGTCAGCGTCATATAACATAACTCCGATATAACGAATACGCCCTACGCATGTTTCAGAGCAGATTGTTGGCATACCAGCTTCAATACGGGGGAAGCACATTGTACATTTTTCTGCTTTATTTGTTTGCCAGTTGAAATATACTTTCTTATATGGGCAAGAAGATACACAGAATCGCCAAGCACGGCATGCATTTTGATCAACAAGGACAATCCCATCTTCTTCACGTTTATACATTGCGCCAGATGGACAAGAAGATACGCAAGATGGATTCATACAGTGTTCGCAAATGCGAGGTAAGTACATCATAAAGACGTTCTCAAAATCTGTTTTAATATCTTCTTCCATTTTCTTGACGTTCGGATCTTGTAATCCTGTTATATGTCCACCTGCTAAATCATCTTCCCAGTTTGGTCCCCATTCAATTTTGTCGATAAATTCGCCAGTAATTGCTGACTTCGGGCGAGCTACTGGCTGATGTTTACGCTGCGGGCTGTTTGTTAATGTTTCATAATCATAGTTCCAAGGTTCAAAGTAATCATCAATCGTTGGTTGATCTGGATTATGGAAAATATTCATGAGACGCTTCATTTTGGAACCCGACTTGAGCTGGATTTCACCATTTTTTAATTCCCAGCCGCCATTATATTTTTCTTGATCTTCCCATTGTTTTGGATAACCGATACCGGGCTTTGTCTCTACGTTGTTGAAATACATATATTCAGCACCTGGACGATTCGTCCAGGTGTTTTTGCATGTTACGCTACAAGTGTGGCAGCCGATGCATTTATCTAGGTTCATTACCATTCCGACTTGCGCTTTAATCTTCAAGCCAATCTACCTCCTTCAGTTTGCGGATTACGACGTTTAAGTCACGCTGGTTCCCAGTTGGACCATAGTAGTTAAATCCATAGCTTAATTGGCCGTATCCACCAATCATATGTGTTGGTTTCACGTGAATACGTGTTGGACTATTATGTGTTCCGCCGCGGTTGCTCGTTAATTTTGTACCAGGCACGTTAATGTGACGATCTTGTGCGTGGTGCATAAAGGCCATTCCTCTTGGTATGCGGTGTGTTACAACGGCACGTGCAACAACAACACCGTTACGGTTGAAGCATTCGATCCAATCGTTATCGGCTACGCCAGCTTCGGCAGCATCATCTTTGTTCATCCAAACAGTTGGGCCACCTCTAAATAGTGTTAGCATCGGTAAGGAATCGAAGTACATACTATGAATCGACCACTTATTATGCGGTGTTAAATAGTTCAACGTAATTTCTTTTCCTTCTACGTCAGGACGTGATTTACGGAACGGTTTATGCTGCAAGATTGGCTTGAATGTTGCCATTGTTTCACCGAATTCCTTCATCATGTCGTGATCTAAGTAGAACGATTGTCGACCAGTTAGCGTTCTCCAAGGGATAAGGCGCTCAACATTTGTTGTAAATGGTGAATAACGACGTCCTCCTTTTTCAGAACCAGTAAAGGCAGGGGAAGTAATTACCGTTTTTGGCTGCGCGGTAATTTGTTCAAATGTGAAGCATTCTTCTTCGCGTTCTTCTGCTAAATCACGAAGCTGTAAATCTGTTTGTTTTTCAAGAGCTTCCCAAGCTTTTACAGCCATATGACCGTTTGTTGTAGAAGAAAGAGTTAACACTGCCTCAGCAGCATTGATGGCTTCTGTTATGTCAGGGCATCCTTTGGCGATAGAATTAGTGCGAATCACGCCTAGTCGACTCTTTAATTGTTCATATTCTTTTTCTGCAGACCAAGAAATCCCTTTCGTACCAATTGGTTGCTTCCCAGCGTTTGGTCCAAGCGCTGTCATCTTGTCATAAATCGTTTTATAATCTCGTTCTACAACATGAATTTGCGGCATTGTTTTTCCTGGGATTGGTTCACACTCACCTTTGCTCCAATCTTTAATCTTGCCAAGTGGCTGTGCTAATTCTTGCGGTGTATCATGAAGAAGTGGTGTTGCGACAACTTCTTTCATTGGTTCAAGGTCAAGTTCTGTAGCTAAATCTGAAACAGCTTTAGAAAGGGAGGAGAAAATATCCCAGTCAGAGCGCGCTTCCCATGGTGAACCGATTGCTGGATTAAATGGATGCACGAACGGATGCATATCTGTACTACTTAAATCGTGTTTTTCATACCAAGTTGAGGCAGGAAGGACGATATCAGAATACAGTGCTGTTCCAGCCATACGGAAATCTAAGTTGATTAGTAGATCAAGCTTTCCTTCAGGTGCTTCTTCATGCCATTTTATTTCTTCTGGTCGTAATGAATCGCTATCGTCGTTCATTAATCCGTTTGTTGTACCTAATAAATGTTTTAAGAAATACTCGTGTCCTTTACCGGAACTTGAAATTAAGTTTGCACGCCATACGAATAAGTTACGCGGGAAGTTATTTTTGTTATCAGGGTCTTCAATTGCAAATTTCAATTCTTTATCTTTTAGCTTTTGTGCAACATATTTTCCGATTTCTTCCTGTGTTGTTGCGCCACTAGCGACAGCTTCTTTATATAATTCAATTCCGTTTTTCTCAAATGTTGGGTAAGAAGGTAACCAACCAAGACGAGCAGCTAACACGTTGTAATCACCGTGGTGTTGATAGCGTGAGTTGCCGACAACTGGCGATGCTAGGTGGCCGACTGGTGTATCTTCATAACGCCATTGATCTGTTACGAAATAGAAGAAGGATGTGCCGTTTTGCAGTTTCGGCGGACCTTGCCAGTCTTTTGCCATTGCAATCGTTTGCCAACCTTCTGCTGGTCGTAGTTTTTCTTGCCCAACATAATGCGCCCAACCGCCGCCGTTTACACCTTGTGCACCAACGAGAAGAACAAGGTTTAGAACCGCGCGGTAAATTGTATCAGAGTTAAACCAATGGTTAATACCAGCGCCGACAATAATCATCGAGCGTCCATTTGTATCAACAGCATTTTGGGCAAATTCACGAGCGATTTGAATAATAAGTTCTCGTTTTACTCCGGTCATTTTTTCTTGCCATGCTGGTGTAAATGGCACATCATCATTAAAGTCTTTCGGTTCTTGCCCCCCAAGTCCGCGGTTAACACCGTAGTTTGCTAGCGTTAAGTCGTATACAGTTGTAACGTAAATTTCGCCTTCTTCTGTCGTGATTTTTTTCATTGGAATGGTACGCTCTAATACTTTGTTTCCATCATCAGAGAAGTATGGGATTTGTACAGTTCCAACAGCATCTTCCATACCGAGTAAGGAAAGGCGGGGATTAATTTTTTCGCCTGTTTGTTCATCTTCTAAACGCAAGTTCCATTTCTTTTCGTTATCCCAGCGTGAACCCATTGTGCCATGAGGTGTTGCAAAATCTTTCGTGTTATCGTTCCAAAGAACAGGTTTCCATTCACCAAGCTTTGTTTCACGGCCAATATCATTCGCGTTTAAGAAACGGTCTGCAACAAATTGGTCTCCTTGTTGTTTTAATGTGACAAAGAACGGGAAATCAGTATATTGTTTTGCATAATTTGTGAAGTATTCCACTTGGTTGTCCACGTAAAATTCTTGTAAGATGACGTGTCCCATTGCCATTGCAAGTGCTCCGTCTGTACCTTGTTTTACGCTAATCCAATCATCGGCAAACTTTGTAGATTCCGCAAAGTCAGGACTTACAGAAACAACTTTCGTTCCTTTATAGCGCACCTCTGCTAAGAAGTGGGCGTCTGGTGTTCTTGTCATTGGTACATTTGAACCCCATGTCATAATGTAGCCAGAGTTATACCAGTCACTACTTTCTGGTACATCTGTTTGATCACCCCAAATTTGTGGAGAAGCTGGTGGTAAATCAGCGTACCAATCATAGAAGCTAAGCATAGGACCACCCATGAGCTGCATAAAGCGGCTACCAGCAGCATGACTTAACATCGACATGGCTGGAATTGGTGAGAAACCAACATTTCGGTCTGGGCCGTATTTGATCACTGTATAAAGTAGAGAAGCGGCAACAAGTTGTAATACTTCATCCCAACTAGCACGGATGAATCCGCCTTTACCACGTGCCTGCTTATAAGTACGTGCTTTTTCAGGATTTTCCACAATGCTTTTCCAAGCGTCTAGTGGTGATTTGTGATTTTGTAGTTCCTCTTGCCACATATTCCAAAGTACACCGCGTACATATGGATATTTCACGCGAAGTGGGCTATAAATGTACCAAGAAAAACTTGCTCCACGTGGACATCCTCGTGGTTCAAAGTCTGGCATATCAGGGCCAGTAGATGGATAGTTCAGTTCTTGACCTTCCCAAGTTACAATCCCATCCTTTACGTAGATGTTCCAGCTACAAGAACCAGTGCAGTTTACACCGTGTGTAGAACGAATTACTTTATCGTGTTGCCAGCGTTTTCTATACACGTTTTCCCATTCTCGATCCTCATATGTTTCTTGTGTATGATTGTCGTTATAGCGATTTATTGGAGAAAAATATTTTAAACGTTTCATTAATGCTGAAGGTTTCTTTTTCATACTGTTCACTCCTTTATTGCATCTCTCTTGCTTACTTTCAATATAAGAGAGCGTGCAAAATAGAGATGTGATATCTATCACAGTTCAACAGATTGTCAAAAATCAGATTTATCCCGCTATTTTCGGGCTGCCCGTAAAAGTCCAATTGGTGAGGGCAGATAATCAGTGGGGGATGAAGACACCCCTCACTGATTAAAGTTTTACTTTATAACATTTTTTGGGAAGTTGTGACATTTTTCACATCGAAGAGCGATTCTTTTTTGTAGAGTAAAGGAGAAAGAAAAAAGAGTAGCATCTCAAATAGAGAGGCTACTCAATACTACAAACAGAGGCAGGACAATCTTCACAAGCAATTTCGCATTTTAAAAATTGCAAATTATGAATCGTGATTTTTCCTTTATGAATAGAAATAATTCCTTGTTTTTTTAAATCGTTTAACATACGGTTGACACTTTCACGTGAGGTTGCACAGAAATTCGCAAGCTCTTGATTTGTTAAAGGAAGATCGATAAGGATGCCGTTTTCTTTTAATACGCCATAACTATTCGTCATGCGAATAAGAGTCGAATAAAGAGCCCCCTTTTTACCATGTAACACTAAATCACGGAATTTCGTTTGCATTCTCCTTAAATGCTCGCTAATCCATTTCATAAATTCAAATGCAAGAGCAGGTTTTTGGAACAATTCTTTTTCTAGAGCGTCTCGTTTAATTACGCCAACCTCAACATTTTCAAGGCATTTCGCATTTAATAAATACTTTGCATTGTCCGTAAATAATGTTAACTCTCCGATGATATCGTGCGTTGAACAAATGCGAAGTGTTAACTCCTGTCCGTCAGCACTAATTTTACTAATCTGCACTTTTCCAGAGCGAATGATATAGAGTTCTTTTGCCTCCACACCTTCCTGGAAAATATAACTTCCTTTATTAATCTGCATTTTATATTCAACAGACGCAAGTAATTCCTTTAAATCTTCTGATAATGCCGTACGGTTTGTCACAGCAATCACCTTTCTTTTAAAAGCAGTCTACTTCTTATTTTGGATGTAAACATGATGAAAATGCAAGAAATATCTTTTTATTATAGGTGATAAGTTAATATTTAGCTGTGAACAAGCGCACATTTCATACTGGAAAAAAGAGTGTCTTTTGTAGACACTCTTTTACATTACTTAATCCATTCCACAATCATATCCATTGTTTGACGAGTTTTATCACGTTTCGGTTCTTCCAAGCGATGACCGAAAGCAACTAAAACAGAAACACCGAATGATTTGTCTAAAAGAATACCTTCTTCTTTTAAAACAGCTTCTACTTTCTCTTTATTGAATCCTTCAATGGGGCAAGAGTCGATGCCGATTTGAGCAGCGGCAGTCATCATATTCCCGAGAGCGATGTAAGTTTGCTTAGAAGCCCAATCAAACATAGAACGATCACTTTCAAGTAATTGGAAATCGGATTCTTGAAATTCCTTATAAAAACCACGTTTCATTGTTATGACTTCCTCTGGGAGCTGCTGAATGTTTTTCATAAAGTTAGAAATATAGGAAGAGTTATAAATCATTTCTTCTTTTTTACGAGCTAATATAACGACAAAATGGCTTGCTGTTGGTAACTGTTTTTGAGCGCCCCATGCTACAGGAAGAAGTTTGTTACGAATATCTTGATTTTGAATCACAACAAATTTCCAAGGTTCAAAACCGAATGAACTTGGAGACAGGCGACCTGTTTCTAAAATAAATTGAAAATCTTCATCAGAGATTTTTTTATTTACATCAAATTCTTTACAAGCATGTCGAAATTGATACGCTTTTAAAATTTCTTCTTTTGTAGGTTCCATTTAAATAACCACCTTTGATAATTTACTTTTTCTTAGTAAGTTGATTACAACATTGATTCTACAATAGTAAAATGAATGATGTAAGTACGCACATTTTTAGCATATAGTATCAATTTGTATACTAATGGAGAGTGACAAAATGGAACAGAAAGAGATAAATCGTTGTTCAGTCGAAGTAACGTTAGATGTAATTGGTGGGAAATGGAAGGGAGTTATCTTATTTCATTTAATGAATGCCAAAGAGATTCGCTTTAATCAATTTGTACGATTGATGCCGGGCATCACGCAGCGCATGCTAACGAGGCAGCTAAGAGAACTTGAGGCGGCTGGAGTAATTCACAGAGAAGTATATAAAGAAGTTCCGCCAAAAGTGGAGTATTCTTTAACGGAATTCGGAAGGTCTCTTACACCAATTATTACACTTATGCGTGAGTGGGGAAATGAGTATCGTACACAAATAAAGTGAAACTTTACTACCAGTGGGGGCTTCAGCCACACTGGTAGTAGCCCCACCAATAGTGTGATACAGTGATTTTAACTGAGATGTGAATAAAATTTGAACGAATTTGTGAAGAAATTTTGAATGAAGAAGTTGATGTGAGAAATATCACAACGTACTTTCTTCTTCTTTTTTATGATGGAGGCAACTAAAAAACATAGAAAGTGAATAAAGAACTTGAGCAATAACATCGCAGTTTGAAAATATATTATAATAGAATGAAGACAGATAGAATTTAGCAGAAAAGGAGGGATGACGATGCGCGAGAAGATTACAGATTCTTTGCAGCGTCCGCTTCAAGATCTACGCATCTCTGTCATTGACCGTTGTAATTTCAGATGCACATATTGTATGCCAGCTGAAGTATTCGGACCTGATTATGCATTTTTGCAAGAAGAATTTTTGCTTACATTTGATGAAATTGAACGATTAGCAAAAATGTTTGTAGGCATGGGGGTAAAGAAAATTAGGCTTACAGGCGGTGAACCTTTACTACGTAAAGACTTGCCAAAGCTTATTGCAAGACTTGCGAAGCTAGAGGGCTTAACAGATATTGGACTTACAACAAATGGAATTCATTTAACAAAGCAAGCAAAGGCGTTAAAGGAAGCTGGATTACACCGAGTGAATGTTAGTTTAGATGCGATAGAGGACGATGTATTTCGCAAAATTAACGGCCGGAATATTAGTACAAAACCTGTGCTGAAAGGGATTGTCGCAGCAAAAGCAGCTGGACTCGATGTGAAAGTAAATATGGTCGTGAAAAAGGGAATGAACGATAGTCAAATTCTTCCGATGGCCGCTTATTTCAAAGAACAGGGAATTTCGCTCCGCTATATTGAGTTTATGGACGTTGGCAGTACGAATGGATGGAATTTTGAACAGGTCATTACGAAACAAGAATTGATTGAGAAAATCAGTCAGATATATCCAATTGAACCTGTAGATCTTCATTATTTTGGAGAAGTTGCGAAGCGTTATCGTTACGTTGGCAGTGATACAGAAGTTGGATTTATCACTTCGGTTTCTGAATCTTTCTGTTCTTCTTGTACGAGAGCACGAATTTCGGCAGATGGTAAATTTTATACTTGTTTGTTTGCAACGAAAGGAACAGATTTAAGAAGCTTGCTTAGAGAAGATATTTCGGATACGGATTTATTAAAGGTTGTGCAAAATGTATGGGAATATCGACAGGATCGGTATTCTGATGAGCGAACTGAAGAAAGCGCAAATAATCGTCCGAAAATTGAAATGTCTTATATCGGAGGATAAGAAAGGGGGATGCAGTGTGCAGGAGCGTTATTCAAGACAAATGTTATTTTCTGGGATTGGCGGGACAGGTCAAAGTAAAATAAGAGAAAAGCATGTACTTATTATCGGTGCAGGTGCACTAGGAGCAGCTAGTGCAGAGGCGCTTGTTAGAGCGGGAGTTGGAACACTGACCATTGCTGACCGTGATTATGTTGAGTGGAGTAATTTGCAAAGGCAGCAGTTATATACAGAAGAAGATGCAAAGCAGTACAAGCCAAAAGCAGTTGCAGCAGCTGAACGCTTAAGGCAGATTAATTCTGAAGTAGAAATCGTACCAGTCATAACGGATGTAGCGGTGCAAGAAATGGAAGAATTAATTAAAAACGTAGATTTAATATTAGATGCGACTGATAATTTTGAGACACGTCTTCTTATTAATGACATTTCGCAAAAATACAATATTCCTTGGATATATGGAGGATGCGTTGGAAGCTACGGCGTCACATATACAATTCTCCCGGGAAAAACACCATGTTTCCGTTGTCTAATGGAGCATCCATCAAGCGGTGTGACATGTGATACGGCGGGAATTATACAGCCAGCTGTGCAAATAGTTGCCAGTCATCAAGTGACAGAAGCACTTAAAATATTGGTAGAAGATTTTGAAACGCTTCGTGAAACGATGCTGTCATTTGATCTTTGGAACAATCAGCATATGGCATTTAAAGTGAATAGGCAGAAAAAAGATACGTGTTTATCTTGCGGAAAGCTGCGCACGTACCCAAGTTTAATGTTTGAATCACAAATGAAAACGGAAGTGTTATGTGGGCGAAATACGGTTCAAATCCGTCCGGGAATTCCGCAAACTCTTAAATTAGAAGAAATTGAAAAGCGCTTACAAAAAAGTGTGGATGTGAAAACAACGCCATATTTATTATCATTTCTGGTTGATGAATATCGTTTTGTTTTATTTACAGATGGTAGAGCGTTTGTTCACGGAACGAATGATATGACGGTAGCGAAGCGATTGTATGCAAGATATATAGGTTGAACCTAAAGGAAAACCTTTAGGTTCAAGGGATTAGGAATGTGGATTTCTAACGTAGTCTCCGCTCTTCCCGCCTGTTTTTTCAAGTAAATATGTTTCGCCAATAATCATACCTTTATCAACAGCTTTACACATATCATACACGGTAAGAGCAGTTGCAGAAGCTGCTGTTAAAGCTTCCATTTCAACGCCGGTGCTACCTTCTGTTTTGACTTTTACTTCAATAAGTAAACGATACTGTTCTTTCGTTGTTTCCCAGTCGAAGGAGACATCTACGCCTTTTAGAAGTAAGGGGTGGCACATTGGAATAATATCAGAAGTGCGTTTGGCAGCCATAATACCGGCGATTTGTGCAACGGCTAATACATCGCCCTTACCAATTTCGTTTTGAGAGATTTTATCATAAATTTCTTTCGTAACTAAGATGCTAGAGCGAGCAATTGCTGTTCGCACAGTTGTTTTTTTATCGCTAATATCGACCATTTTTGCACGGCCTTGGTCATTGAAATGAGTAAATGAAGACATAGAATACCTCCTTGAAGTAATTGCTATTATGATTAGCATTGTACAATATAAAGTGTAACCAAGATGTGATATTTTGCAAATATGAGGTGAAAACAATGTTAGAAAAACGAGTGCCAATTCCAGTTGCTGAAGCAGTAGCAAGGGTGATGAAATACGCTCAGCAAGGTGAAATAGAAGCAGTTTCTATCACCGAAAGCTACGGAAGAATTCTGGGAGAAGATGTTGTAGCAGATCACGATGTACCGCATTTTGACCGCTCTCCATATGATGGATTTGCGATTCGAGCGGAAGATACAAAAGAGGCGAGTCAAAATCATTCAATTGAGTTTGAAGTAATCGGAGAAATTGGAGCTGGTTCTGTCTTTACAGATGAAGTAAAGGCCTTCGAGGCTGTTCGAATTATGACAGGCGCAGCAATTCCAAAAGGTTGTGATGCGGTTGTAATGTTAGAACTTACCGAAGGACTTGAAAGAAGCGGAAAAACGTATATGAAGTTAAAGCGTGCTCTTCAAGCAGGTGATAATGTTTCGTTTAAAGGTGAAGATGTGAGACAAAATCAAATACTTGTGAAAAAAGGTACGAGGATTAACCCGGGTGTAGCAGCACTGTTAGCGACGTTTGGTTACAGTTCAGTAAAGGTTGTGAAACAGCCGGTTGTCGGAATTGTAACGACGGGAAGTGAACTGCTAGAAGTACATGAACCACTTCAGCCAGGAAAGATTAGAAATAGTAACTCTTACATGATTGCAGCTCAAATTGCTAGAGTTGGCGGAATCGTTAAGTATTATGGAAAGCTTGCTGATGAGTTAGAAGCTTGCTATGAAGCAGTGAAAGCAGCGATGGATGAAGTAGATATTTTGATTACAACAGGCGGTGTTTCGGTAGGTGATTACGATCACTTACCTGCGATTTATGAAAAATTATATGCGAATGTTCTTTTCAATAAAATCGCAATGAGACCAGGTAGTGTCACAACAGTAGCTGAAGTAAATGGGAAATTGTTATTCGGATTATCAGGTAACCCGTCTGCTTGTTATGTCGGTTTTGAGTTACTCGTTCATCCAGTTGTTCAAACATTCCTGCATGTGAAAGAACCACATGCATATCGAGCAGATGCGATTTTACAGAAAGACTTTCCAAAGGCAAATCCATTTACGCGATTTGTAAGAGGAAAAGTAGATTTTGTTAATGGACAGCTACAAGTTATGCCAGTAGGACTTGATAAGTCAAGTGCGGTTTCTTCTCTTGCAGATAGCAATGCTTTTATTGTTCTACCAGGAGGAACAAGAGGATTTGAAGAAGGAATGACGGTTTCTGTGTTATTGCTAGAATCGAACGAAGGAAGTGAGTGGCCGTGGGCAGAACCGCTCCAATCTTACAAATAGTTGGCTATCAAAATAGCGGGAAAACGACGCTCACGGGGAAATTGATTCGAGCTTTTTCACAAGAAGGAATGAAAGTTGCCACAATTAAGCATCACGGACATGGTGGCTATCCTGAGGTACCACAAAAGGATAGTGAACGTCATAGGAAAGCGGGTGCGGTTGTTAGCAGTGTAGAAGGAGCTGGATTACTATCACTTTCTTCTCTTCGGGATAAGTGGCCTTTGCAGGAAATCATTCGACTATATGAGTTTTTTGAAGTAGATCTCATTTTAATTGAAGGATATAAAGCAGAGAATTATCCAAAAGTAGTTTTGCTACGTTCAGTTGAAGATATCTTTTTATTAAATAAAGTGGAAAATGTGATGGCAGTTATCACATGGGATGATACCATACAAAGTTTAAGAGAAACATATAAAACATTTCATATATCAGAGGAAGAAGCTTATGTGGAATGGTTTGTACAAACGGTAAGGGGTGCAAAATGACACAGACGTATTATGAAGTGATAGATACACCAATTTCGATTGAAGGGGTTACAAATAAAGTTATTCGCCGCGAATGTGGTGCTGTGACAACTTTCATTGGTACTGTAAGAGAGTTTACGAAAGGGCGCCGCACATTATATTTAGAATACGCGGCCTATAAGACAATGGCAGAGAAAATGCTTACGAAAATTGGAGGCGAAGTGAAAGAAAAATGGCCTGGAACACATGTTGCGATTACACATCGCATCGGTACACTTCAAATTTCTGATATCGCCGTTGTTGTTGCTGTATCAACTCCGCACCGGAAAGCTGCGTATGAAGCGAATGAATACATCATGGAGCGCATTAAACAAATTGTTCCGATTTGGAAAAAAGAGTCTTGGGAAGATGGAGACTCATGGATTGGTGATCAATTAGAAAAAACGCATTATCCAAATGGAGAACCTGGAAAGGAGATGAGAAAATGATTCAAGTATTATTATTTGCGCATTTACAAGAAGAAGCCGGAACAAACGAGCTAAAAATAGACTGTGAAAATATTACCGTTGCAGAATTAAAGGATATGATTACAAAAGAACATCATATCGCAGTTTCAGAGCAAATTATGGTCGCTATCAATGAGGAATATGCAAATGAAGATGACAAAATACAATCAGGTGATGTTGTCGCATTGATTCCGCCAGTGAGCGGTGGTTGATTTTTTTCAGTCTAATCACGGAAGTACGTGATTAGACTGGAGGGAATTAACATATATTGTGAAACATTGAACAAAATAGGAGGCGAAAAGGATGAGAAGTCCGAATTTTCAGTTAGGGTTACAAACTTATAATCTTATTATTGGATTTATGGTTTGGGTGATTTTATCTTCGTTAATGCCATTTATTAAAGCAGACATTGCGTTAACAGCAGGACAAATTTCCCTTGTTACAGCAGTACCCGTTATTTTAGGATCTGTGCTTCGAATACCAATTGGTTATTGGACCAATCGTTACGGAGCGAGAAAATTATTCTTTATAAGCTTTATTATTTTACTATTCCCTGTCTTTTATATTAGTATTGCGAATTCGATGATGGATTTAATTATTGGCGGTTTATTTGCAGGGATTGGCGGAGCTGTATTCTCTGTAGGGGTAACGTCTTTACCGAAGTATTATCCAAAAGAGCGTCACGGTTTTGTAAATGGTATTTACGGTGTAGGTAATGCAGGAACAGCAGTTACATCTTTCTTAGCACCTGTTATTGCGACTTCATTTGGATGGAGAGCAACTGTCCAATCCTTTTTAATCTTACTTGCTATCTTCGCACTTCTGAATTTTTTACTAGGTGATCGTAATGAGAGAAAAGTGAACACACCATTAATGGAACAGTTAAAAGGTGTATACAAAAATGAAAAACTTTGGTTCTTATGTATTTTCTATTTCTTAACTTTTGGCTCATTCGTTGCATTTACGGTATACTTACCCAATTTCTTAGTATCTCATTTCGAACTAGAAAAAGTAGATGCAGGTATGCGGACAGCTGGATTCATCGTATTAGCAACGATTATGCGCCCAATTGGTGGTTGGCTCGGTGATAAATTTAATCCATTTAAAATTTTAATCTTCGTATTTATTGGCCTCACATTATCTGGTATTATTTTATCGTTTATGCCAAGTATGAACGTGTATACATTTGGTTGCTTACTAGTCGCATTTTGCGCTGGAATTGGAAATGGAACAATCTTCAAATTAGTACCAATGTACTTTTCTGAGCAAGCAGGGGTTGTAAACGGACTTGTCGCAGCTTTAGGAGGATTAGGAGGATTTTTCCCGCCGTTAATTTTAACGTTACTATTCCAATTAACTGGTCATTATGCAATTGGGTTTATGGCACTGTCAGAAGTAGCGCTTGCATGTTTAATTATTACAGTTTGGATGTATAGTCAAGAGAAGCTGTTAGTGATGTTAAATAGTAAATAATATAAGAAAAAGATGTCTATCCATAGACATCTTTTTCTTATATAAACAAAAAAATAGCTGAACGCTATTTATACAAATTAGGGATTCGTGTATTAATGATTGATAGTATCTTGTAGAAAATCAGTTGCTTGATTTTCTGAAACATTTTGCACAAGTGCAACTTCACTAATTAAAATTCTGCGTGCGTTGTCTAGCATTTGCTTTTCACTCGCATTTAATGCTCTTTCTTTATTGCGGCGAATTAAATCACGAACAACTTCAGCGCCATCTGAGAGATTCCCATTTTTCATTTTCTCCATATTCATGGTATATCTTTGTTTCCATGAGAGTGAGTGGTCAGCTTCACCATTATGAATGTCAACTAATACATCGTTTAATGTGTTTTTGTCGACAACATAACGTATGCCTGAATTTTCTACTTTATCCATAGGGATCATCACTTGCATATCGCTAATTACCATGTGTATCACACAATATTGACGTGTTTTTCCTAACACTTCTTTATCCTCAATTGCTTCGATTATTCCTGCTCCGTGCATAGGGTAAACAATTTTATCACCGATTTGAAACAAATCATCCACCTCCATATGTGGTAACTACATGTAATGATAACATATATGGAGAAAAATATCAAATTTATTATATTAACATATATTATATATTTATGTCAATAATTTCAGGGTGAAATTTTCATCCTATTTTTATCTGAAAAAACACAGCGTTTTTTGAAAGAGTCGTAAATGAAAAGTAGGGTGTCTTGAGGAACTTTTGGTGAAAAATGTAAGGCATATCCACTTATTTTTAATCATAAAATGTAAAATCGCTAATACAATATACCTAAATCCGTTCTTTTTAAAGGAGGGAGAGAAGGTGGGGCGGACAATAAAAATTGATATTACAAATAAGGTAGTAGCAAAATTTAAATCAAATTATTTAGAATTGTATACAAGTAAATTTATGATAGGTAAGTTTTATGTCTATACTGAAGATAAGAAATATGTGTTAGAAGACGGATATATATATGAAGATGGTAAGTTTTATCGCATCATAGATACGCACCGTGGCAATAATCATGCGATCTAGGATGGTGTTAACATGATTCGCGTTAAGGTGTTCGATGAAAGTCATGAGAAGGACTTAGAAGACTCCGTAAATGTGTTTTTGAAGAAGCTTGATGAAAACCAATTTGTAGATATTAAATATCAAGTTGGTGTATCCATTAATGACGATGAAAATCAAATTTATTGTTTTTCGGCGATGGTCATATATAAAACATAAAAAAGAGCTGCTGAGGAAGCTCTTTTTTATGTTTTTAAGTAGGGATTATATAAGAATGAAGGTTTCTTGACATGAAACCAAAAGGTGTTATATTGTTAATAAGCAAAACCAAAAGGTGTTATAATTTAATGCCAAACAAAGGAGATCTAATATGAATCAGCAAAATACATTACAAGATATTACACAAACCGTTATTTTTGAAGCGCCTATTCAAAAGGTATGGAATACAGTATCTACTGCAGAAGGAATTGCGTCTTGGTTTATGCCAAATGACTTTGAGCCGAAGGTAGGGCATGAGTTTCATGTACAATCACCTTTCGGGCCATCTCCATGTAAAGTGTTAGAAATTGAAGAGCCTCATCGTTTATCTTTTTCATGGGATACTGATGGCTGGGTCGTTTCATTTGTTTTAAAAGATTTAGGTGATAAAACGGAGTTCACTCTTATTCATGGTGGATGGAAACAGCCTGATACAGTTCTTCCGAAAGCAAATGAGAAAAGTTCTGTTATTCGTGATAGAATGGCAGGCGGCTGGGTAGCTATTGTGAATGAAAAATTGAAAAAGGTTGTTGAAGGATAAGTGTCCTCATCAGCAGCGAAATATGATGTCTTTCAAGCAATTGCTGATCCAACACGCCGAGAAGTACTCCGGTTATTAACTGAAAAAGAATTACCAATTTCTAAAATAACAGATCATTTTCCGATGAGTCGTACAGCAGTAGCAAAGCATCTTCACATTCTTTCAGAAGCGAAATTAGTAAGCGGAAGAAAGGTTGGGAGAGAAAAGATATATCGCTTACACCTTGAGCCGTTAGCTGAGTTACAAGAGTGGCTTTCGTATTATGAACAGCTTTGGAACAATAAATTGTCCATGCTTAAATACGTGGTGGAAAATGAGGAGTAAGTGCGATCCTTATATATGAGGTTGATAAGGTGTAAAATGATAAGTGAAATTATATCAGCGATTCGCTAAAGGTTATCGACCTTCCGCCAAATAACAACAAAAAACAAGAGTCTGTTGGCTCTTGTTTCCCAATATGCTGAAGAGGCTGATCACTATAAGCGATCAGCCTCTTTTTTTACTGTTCAGCAGTCTGACTAGCTGGCTTTAATAGAAGCCAGCCGATAAATAGTGTAAGAAGTGCAAGCGCAAATGTACTCATATAAATAACATGAACGCTAGAAGCCAATGCCTCTTGAGATTCTGTTACTACATTAGTTGCTGCACTGTGTCCGCCTGAGGAGACTAAATCGAGATTTTTAATGCCTTGTTTATGGATCATTGTATTAAAGATCGTTCCGAAGACAGCAGCACCTAACGTTTGGCTAAATGTATTAATAAATGTGTTTAAGCCAACTGCTGTACCACGTGTATGTGCAGGAACAGCTGCTTGGATTGTTATCATATAAATTGGTGTAATGAGTCCCATTCCTAAACCGAACAATCCAACGGCAACATAAATGAGAAATGCCGGTGAATGAGTGGATAAGATAAACAGTAAGAAAGTTGCAACTGATAAAATACTAGCGCCGAGTAAAATAATTTGTTTCGTTTGCAACTTACCGACTAAATTACCAGAAAAAATGGCGCCGAATGTCCACATAACAGGAATTGGCATAAGAATAAGTCCAGCTTCTGTTGCATTTTTTCCTAATACTCCTTGGCTCCAAATCGGCAGGTACATTGTAATACTAATAATCATGGCACCAGCAATCAGTGTTAATATGTTTACCGTTGACAAGGTACGATTAGAGAAAAGTGCTAACGGAATTAACGGCTCTGGAGATTTTTTCTCAACGAATAAGAAAATAATGAATGAAACAGCCGCAAAGATTAAGAGGCCAATAATTGTAATGTCGCTCCAGTTTTGCTTACTGCTTCCTGTTAAGAGTGCATATAGTAAGGCGATTGCACTTAGTGAGAAGATGATTGCACCAGGATAATCGATATGATGTTTCGCTGGTTTGATTGACTCTTTATACGAAATGGCGATCATCGCGCAAGCAAGAATTCCAAATGGCACATTTAAGAAGAAGATGTAGCGCCAAGAAAGGGAGTCTACTAAGAATCCGCCTACTAATGGCCCGATAACACCGGAAACGCCCCAAACAGCACTCATCCAGCCTTGTGCTTTCGCACGGTCTTTCGCTTCGCTATATAAGTCTCCAATAATCGTCATTGTAATCGGCATAACAGCACCGGCACCGATACCTTGAAGCGCGCGGAAGAAGATTAATTGTTCCATCGATGTAACGACTCCGCATAGTGCAGAACCGATTAAAAAGATGGCTGCGCCAATGAGCAGTACTTTTTTACGACCAAACAAATCGGCTAATTTGCCGTAGATTGGAGTTGAGACAGCTGTTGCGAGCATATAAATTGCATATACCCAGCTAACAAGTTCAACGCCAGATAAATCGCTCGTTATACGAGGGATTGCTGTACTTACAATCGTTCCTTCCACAGCGGAAAGGAACGTCATTAACATTAAAGATATCATGACTTTTTTTCGCATATGTTTTCCCCTTTGTTTCGATTATTCAACATTATAAAATATAAAGCTACTAAGCTATATAAAGCAACAAAAAAGAAACAGGAATGGAAAGAATCCACTCGTGTTTCTTTTTTAGTATTGCATTTTTGCGTTTTGTCCTGCGGTTGTTCCGGCAATCCGGCCTGTAATAAGGGCGGAAGTGATATTATAGCCGCCTGTATAGCCGTGGATATCAAGAACTTCTCCGCAGAAGTATAGGCCATTCATTAATTTAGAAGACATTTCTTTCGGATAAATTTCTTTAACAGAAACACCACCGCCTGTAACGAATGCTTTTTCAAGTGGTTGTGTACCGTTTACTGCTACTTTGAATTCTTTAAAGTCTTTCACAAGTGCACGGATTTTTTCATGAGATACTTGTCCTGCTTGCTGGCTGCCATCAATTTCGTTGCGCTCTAATAAGAATAAGAAATAACGTTCTGGAACGTAACCTTTTAGCACATTTTTAATACCTTTTTTTGGCTCTTCTTTTATTTGTTTCATCATACGCTGGAAAAGCTGTTCTGCATTTTCATCCGGCAATGCATCGATACTCATTTGAATGCTGTTCGTTTTGAATTTTTTAAGTGCTTTTACGACAAATTGGCTACAGCGAAGAGCTGCTGGGCCAGAAATACCGAAATGTGTAAATAACATATCCATCTTGTGGGAGATGATTGCTTTTCCTTTTGGATTTAAGACGCTAAGGTTTATATCGCGAAGCGCAAGACCTTGCAACGTACGGTCTTGAATAAATGGTTCTTTTGAAAGGATCGGTACTTCTGTCGGGAAAAGTTCGGTAATTGTATGCCCTGCTTTTTCAGCCCAAGCGTAACCGTCCCCAGTTGAACCGGTGTGAGGAACAGATTTTCCGCCAACTGCAATGACAACATGGTTTGTTTCAAGAATCTCACCTGTTTTGAGAAAAACAGCTTTCGTTTGACCGTCTGCATATTCGATTGTTTCAACTGGTGTATTCGTACGGATTTTAACGCCTAGTTCTTGTAGTCTCGTTAATAACGCATCTACAACCGATTGTGCTTTATTAGAGACAGGGAACATGCGGCCGTGATCTTCTTCTTTTAACTTCACGCCAAGTTTTTCAAAGAATGTAATAATATCTTCATTATTGAAAATAGAAAAGGCACTGTATAAAAAGCGACCATTTCCAGGTATATGTTTGACAATTTCATCAAGCGGCAAGCGATTTGTTACGTTACAGCGACCGCCACCAGAAATGGCAAGTTTACGTCCAAGTTTATTTCCTTTATCAAGAAGTAAGACGCGTGCGCCTTCTTCAGCAGCACCGATTGCGGCCATTAATCCTGAAGGGCCTCCTCCGATGACAATAACATCATAATGCATAGTATATCGACCTCATTTTCTACATTTCCTGCCTAAAAGAATAGCATGTTTTCGTGGAAAAGAAAAATTCAGTGAGTTACTGTTTCTCTGAAGAATTGTGGTACAATACAAAGGTTAGAGTTCAGCGTTATATTATGTAGGAGGATCATCTATGTCCGATTCAAAATTTCTGCGCGGAACGCTTATTGTGACGTTAGGAACTTTTTTAGTTAAGTTCTTAGGCATGATTTATGTCTTTCCATTTCATGCATTAGTTGGCACAGAAGGCGGAACGCTCTATACGTATGGATATATTCCATATACGATCTTTTTAAGTATTGCAACGGCAGGGGTGCCACTTGCTGTTTCAAAGTTTGTTTCTAAATATAATGCGCTTGGAGATTATAAGACGAGCCGGAGAATGTTCCGCTCGGGAATGGTTATGATGATTGCATCAGGAATCCTTTCCTTCTTAGTTCTTTACATGTCTGCGCCATTATTTGCTGAGGCAATGCTTGGTAAACAAAGTGTACAAAATAGTATAGAAGACGTTACGATGATTATTCGCCTCGTAAGTTTTGCGCTTATTGTTGTACCAGCAGCAAGCTTAATTCGTGGTTATTTCCAAGGTCATCAATCAATGGGACCAACTACGGTATCACAAATTATTGAACAAATTATTCGTATTGTCTTTTTATTAGCGGGTAGTTTTATTGTCATTAAAGTAATAGGAGGATCAGTAGCAGCAGCAGTTGGAGTGGCAACTTTTGCAGCGTTTGTTTCAGCTGTGGGAGCGCTCGGTGTGTTAATATGGTACTGGTTAAAACGCAAAAAGCATCTCGATCAATACTTAATTGAACAAACTGTTCCAGAATCAACAGTAAGTACGATTCAATTATTTAAAGAATTATTTGCATATGCAATTCCTTATGTTGTTATTGGATTAACAATTCCTTTATATCAACAAATTGATACATTAACATTCAACTCTATCATGCAAGCGATTGGACAAGGTGATATTGCGGAGCGAGCACTTGGTATTTTTACGATGTGGACGCATAAGTTAATTATGATTCCTGTGTCGCTTGCGACGGCGTTTAGTTTAACGCTTGTTCCAGCTATTACAAAATCATTTACAGAAAAACAATTTCGCTATTTAAAACTACAAATCACACAAACATTCCAGGCAAATATGTTCTTGACATTACCAGCGGTAGTCGGTATTTCGACGCTTGCGTATCCGATTTATACAGCGTTTTATGAAAAGGATCCATTAGGTGGACAAGTACTGATGTGGTATGCGCCAGTTGCGTTATTATTTGCTTTATTTACAGTGACTGCAGCGATATTGCAAGGAATTAATCAGCAGAAGCATGCGATTATTGCGCTTGGCATGGGCGTTATTTTGAAGTTTTTATGTAATGTGATTTTAATCCGTTACTTCGGTACAATTGGAGCTGTTTTAGCAACAGGTATTGGCTTCCTAGCTTCTATTTTGTATACGAATAAACAAATTCGAAAACATGCACACTATTCATTCGGTGTTGTATATAAACGAACATTCCAAATTGCAATATTAACAATTGCGATGGTCATTGTCGTAAAACTATCACAAGGAATTTTATCCTTTGTGATTTCGCCGGAGAGCCGATTTGGTGCACTTATTACCGTTGCAGTTTGTGCAGGTATTGGTGGCCTTACTTATGGATTGTTAGCAATTCGCACAGGTGTACTTGAAAGAGTATTTGGCGGAGAAGCTTTAGAGAAGATTCAGCGTAAGCTTGGTGGCAAGCTGAAAATAAAGATGAAATCAAAAGGGGCGTAATACACGTCCCCTTTTCTATGATAAATACAAGAAGGTGAAAGAATGAGATTAGATAAATTATTAGCAAACATGGGATACGGAAGTAGAAAAGAAGTGAAGAAATTATTAAAGGACGGCGTTGTAAAAATTGATGGAATGCCAGTAAAAGATGCGAAGTTTCATGTGAATGTAGAAGAACAAGAGGTTACGATTCACGGTGAGATTGTTGAATATAAGGAATTTGTATATTTAATGATGCATAAGCCACAAGGTGTCATTTCGGCAACAGAAGATGATAATCATGAAACAGTTGTTGATTTATTGGAATTAGAAGATGCAATCTTTGATCCGTTTCCAGTTGGAAGACTTGATATTGATACAGAAGGGTTCCTATTATTAACAAATGATGGGAAGCTTGCACATCAGTTGTTAACTCCGAAAAAACACGTGCCGAAAAAATATTATGCACACGTAGCCGGAGTTGTAACAGAGAAAGATGTAGAAGAATTTGCAAAAGGTGTTATTATAGATGATGGCTATGAAACGAAGCCAGGTGAGCTTACAATTTTGAAAAGCGACGATGTGTCTGAAATCGAGCTTGTCATTACAGAAGGGAAATTCCATCAAGTAAAGCGTATGTTTGAAGCGGTAGGGAAAAAAGTTGTCTACTTAAAGAGAACAGAGATGGGACCTTTAGTGTTAGATGAAGAATTAGAACTTGGTCAATATCGTGAATTAACAGATGAAGAAGTGGAAATGTTAAAAACGTATCAAGTTCAAACTGATAATTAAGATTGAGACCGATTCCAAAAAATAGAAAGAACCCCTTTCTAATTTCATAGAAAGGGGTATGTATTATATTTTAGATACAATTGTTTTTGTTATGAGGTCATTCTCACTTTCTTTCCTGTTGTTGTCCACTTACCGCGGCAAGGGCTATACACGAGTTCATTAAACTGCAACACATTCAGATCACGTTGTATTGTTCGCGGTGTGATCCCGAACTCATCTACAAGGTCTTTCGTCGTTACCGTACCATTCTCATTGATGTACATATAAATTGATTTAATGCGTGTTAGCATACGAGTAGTCGTAGGTTTCAAGAGAAAACCACTCCTCTACTAGTTTTTTTGACCCCATTCAGGAAAGAAGGTCCTTACTTCCATTGTACTCCACTTGACAAATTTCATGCTTTAACCTAGTTAAATTTTACAAAAGTTTAACAAATAATAAAATAGAAAAATATTGGTAGTTGACACTCTATGTCTCTTCTATCAACTACCACATAAAATTCTACGTAAAACGCCAAATTCCTGCAAATTTTTTTAGAAAAATAAAAGAAAAACTAATGAGAAGTGTCTGAAATATTAAAATTGTTAATCATTGAATGTTCTCTTGTTGGCATATCGGATTTTCGTTTGCTATGATGAAAGAGAGAATATAGAAGAGGTGAATGAGTTATGTCAGCAATTAATTGGACAGAAGAAGTTGAGAAAAGAAAAGATGCATTAATTCATGACACGCAGCAATTTCTGCAAATTAAAAGTGTATGGGAAGAAGAGACGACAAAAGAGGGTGCACCGTTTGGAGAGGGTGTAGCAAAAGCATTGTCCTTCATGTTACATAAAGGGGAAGTAGAAGGACTTACTTCTAAAAATTTAGAAGGGTATGCAGGGCATCTTGAAATGGGACAAGGAGAAGAGTTAGTTGGTATTCTTTGTCACGTTGATGTTGTACCAGAAGGAGATGGTTGGACAACTCCTGCATACAGCGCTGATATTCGTGATGGAAAGATTTATGCACGTGGTGCGATTGATGATAAAGGGCCAACAATGGCGGCTTATTACGCAATGAAAATTGTAAAGGAATTAGGATTACCACTTTCAAAACGCGTTCGCATGATTTTAGGAACGGATGAAGAAAGTAACTGGAAATGTGTTGATCACTACTTTAAAAATGAAGAAATGCCAACGCTTGGGTTTGCACCAGATGCTGATTTTCCTATTATTAATGCGGAAAAAGGGATCTCCGATATACAAGTTGTGCAACAGAATAGTGAAACAAAAGCTGGAGAATATGAGCTTGTTTCATTTTCTTCAGGTCGCCGTTTAAATATGGTTCCTGATTTTGCAGAAGCAGTGATTATGACTGAAAAGGCAGAGGTGGTTGGTGATACTTATGAACAATACTTACAAACTATGAAGAAAACAGGTAAAGCAAATATAGAAGGAAATACAGTAACGTTACAAGTAGAAGGGATTTCTGCTCACGGTTCTACTCCTGAAAAAGGTGAAAATGCAGGGCTCTTGTTAGCGAACTTCTTAACAACGATTGCTCTTGACGGTAAAGGTGCTTCATTTGTAGCATTTGTTACAGAAACATTTACGAATGATACGCTTGGAGAAAAAGCAGGAATCGCTTATAAAGATGAAATTAGTGGACCATTAACAATCAATGTAGGTCGCCTTTCTTATACGAAAGAAGAAGGCGGAAACTTAGGTATAAATGTACGCTACCCAGTAACAACGAATTTTGAAGAGACAGTGCAGAAATTAAAAGACTACGTCGGAAAGAATGGCTTCCAAGTAGCTGATTATTCTAATTCACGTCCGCATCATGTGGATAAAGATCATGTTTTAATTCGTACATTGCAACGGGTGTATGAAGAACAAACAGGAGAGAAAGCAGAGCTATTAGCAATCGGCGGCGGTACATATGCTCGTTCACTAAAAGCTGGTGTCGCATTTGGTCCGCTATTCCCTGGTAAAGAAGAACTTGCTCATCAAAAGGATGAGTATATTGAAATAGAAGATTTACTAAAAGCAACAGCAATTTATGCACAAGCGATTTATGAATTAGCGAAATAGGCTGATTGTATGCTGAAATATGACCGTTCTCCATTTGGAGGGCGGATTTTTTTTATCTAGATATTTGCATTCAATAAGACCCCACCTCAAAATTCAGCGAAAGCAAAGAAGTTAGGTGGAGAATGAAAAAACAATGATTAAAGTTTCACTTTATCTTGTTGGAATGAGATGCAAAAGAAAAGCAACAATAACAAAAAGGAGAAGATAGATATGGTTCCACATTATTTTATAGCAGTGACTTTACCAAGTCATATAAAAGACATACTTGCAAATTATAAGGAGGAAATGAAGGACAAGTTACCATTTCGCTCATGGGTACATAAAGAAGATTATCATATTACACTTTCTTTTTTAGGAAGTGCGACGCAGGAACAATTGCAAGGGATAGAGAAAGGATTACAACTCCTTGTGAATACACCGGAGTTAGAGCTCACGCTGCAAAAATTTTCTACATTCGGTCTAAGGGAAAGCCCACGTATATTTTGGGCTGGATTAAAAGAAAATCAGGCCCTATTTGACCTGCAAAAAGAAGTACATGCTATGTGTAAAAATAATGGATTTTCTCTTGAAACACGTCCATATCACCCGCATATTACAGTAGCGCGTAAATGGTTGGGGGAGAACGCGTTTGATTTAAATGATGTAAAATTGCTACATTCGATTGTGTTTCAAGCTAATACGGTGACATTATACGAATCGAATGTTCAAGAAACTCCCAAATATAGAGCAATTGCTGAAATAAAATTAGAGAAATCTAAAGTGTAAAAAACGTTTCTTATGAATGTGAATATACTGTAGAAAGTAGTAAGTGTATGTAACGTCTGATTTATTCCGCTATTCGCGGGCAGTAAGACCCCCACTGATTAAAGTTTCACTTTAACTTTAGGGGATACCTATTTCTTAAAGAGATAAATTTATTTTGATTTTTCGACATAGAAACTTCTGCTATGTAAAAGAAAAAGTGATTTGAACTCATGCTCTGTCTTTAGGTTAACGGCGCACGGGGCAGGAAGAGGTTCTGACCGCTTCTATGCATGGTCAGTTGCTTTCTCCCATTTAAAAAGAAAGGTTTTATGTCGTTTTTTCAATTTGTATTCATATAGTTTCATTTTAATTTCGAGAATGATGGTGATTTTTTATGCTGAAAGTAAAACGTCCATTTGAAGCCTATTTAGATGAAATGAATAAAATTACAATTTTGCTCCCACATACGTATGGAATAAGCCGGACATTTTTTATGCAGGAAGGAAATCATGTATGGGAGCTGAAGATTGCTCAAATCATTTCCCTTCCAGATGTAACGAAGTATGAATGTTATATAGAATATCCACTTGATGTGGGGAAGTATTATACAGTGCGAGATGAGCGGAATAAGGAAACAGATTTACAAATTGGGGCGGTTATTCGAACGAATGTATTTGATGAGAAATATTATTATGATGGTAGCGATTTAGGAGCTTGTTATGAAAAGGAAAAAACAACGTTTAAAATGTGGGCGCCAACTGCAAGACTTGCGAAAGTAAGAATTTATAAAAACGATAAAGAGTATACGGATTATGAGATGCAAAGGGAATGGAATGGTGTTTGGTCCTATGTTTTACAAGGAGATTTTGAAGGGGCGCAGTACACATTTCTCGTTTGTATTAATTTAATATGGAACGAAGCTATAGATCCATATGTGAAATCTGTATCGGTGAATGGGAAATATGGAATTGTAGTTGATCTTGCGAAGACATATATAAAGCAGCAAAATACGTTATCGAAATTAGATTCTTTTACTGATGCAATCTTATATGAAGTTCATATTCGTGATGCGACCATGCATCCAAATAGTGGTGTCACAAAAAAGGGAACATATGTGGGATTAACAGAAGAGAACACGAAGGGGAAACTTGGAACGGAAACTGTCTTTTCTTATATAAAAAAATTAGGAATTACACATGTTGAGATTTTGCCTTTGCATCATTTTGCTGGTGTAGATGAAATGAAGCCTCTGGAAATGTATAACTGGGGTTATAACCCGTTATATTACAACGTTCCAACGGGAGTATATGCAAGTGATCCTACGGATCCCTACAACCGAATCAAGGAGTGTAAACAACTTATTGAAAAGTTTCATGAACATGGACTTCGTGTGATTTTGGATGTTGTATACAATCATGTATATGAAAGAGAAACGTCATCTTTTGAAAAGCTTGTACCGGGATATTATTTCAGACATGATGAAAATGGTATGCCATCAAATGGAACAGGAGTTGGCAATGATATAGCATCAGAGCGAAAGATGATGCGAAAATTTATAATAGATTCTGTGTTATATTGGCTTACTGAATATAATGTTGATGGGTTTCGATTTGATTTAATGGGAGTTTTAGATGTAGAAACGATGAATGAGTTAGAGAAGGAAGTAAGAAAAATAAAGCATGATGCATTGCTATTAGGTGAAGGATGGGATTTGCAAACACCACTTTCAGCAGAAGAGAAGGCAACGCTTCATAATGCGCATAAAATGCCACGAATTGCCCAGTTCAATGATCAATTTCGTGATACCATAAAAGGTAGCACGTTCGATGTAAGTAAACGTGGCTTTGCATTTGGAGAAAGTATAGATTTGAAACATTTACAATATGTGTTAACAGGAAGTCTTGTAAATGAAAAAGGAGAAGGGTTGTTTTTAGAGCCTATTCAAAGTATCAACTATGTAGAATGTCATGACAATATGACGATGTGGGATAAACTCGTGCGTAGCAATCAGGAAGCGGAAGATATACAAAAAAGGCGTCATCGATTAGCGACAGCAATGACATTGTTCTCACAAGGGATTCCGTTTTTACATGCAGGACAAGAGTTTTACCGTTCTAAGAAAGGAAATGAAAATAGTTACAATGCGCTTGATGAAATTAATCAGCTTGATTGGGATCAAAAAGAGAAAGAAATGGAAACGGCCGCTTATATACAAGGGTTAATTGCAATTCGTAAGGCACATAGAGCATTTCGTTTTCAAGCGGCTCATCTTATAAAAAAGCATATGACATTTTTACAAGCGCCTCCTACTGTTGTTGCCTATCATTTACAACATGTAGAAGAATTCGGTCCCTGGAAGGAAATTGTTGTTTTGTTTCATAACGGTTTGCAATTAGAGACGATTTCACTGCCAAAACATGAAATGTGGCACATATTAGCAGATAGTGCACAAGCAAATATACAGCCGATTTCCTCATTTCAAGGAAGGCAATTCCAAATGGCTCCAATTAGCTCGTATATATTGGCGATAATGTGACAAATCGCTACTTGACGATGAGAATGTAATAAATGTAGAATTGACAAAGGTGACGATTTCGATAAGTTGTCATTGCATGATTGGTTTTGTAAAATATAAAAGAATGGACAGATCATTTGTCCTGATTTCTTGGCCTATGCCAAGTTTTATATCAAAAAACAAGCAAGAAGATACCGTCCTCAGGGGCTATGCTCAGCATGTCTTTGAGGACGAAGATGAATTGATTGTAATTGCCGTTGTAGAATATATTAAAAAAGTAGTTCCAAAGGCGTTTGCCAATGGAATAAAGGGGTTGTACCATTGGGAAACTGTGTCAACTCTGCTCGTGTTAGACATCTGTTCGAGAAGATACACGAGAAACCCTCGCTTTAAGATCTAAAGGAGCTAAGTGGTGGGCGTTTTCATATGAATCCACAACATGTTCAAAATGTGTTGCGGTTTTTCTTTTCATAACTATAAAAGATAAGGATTTGTTAACGGGTAATGGATATGGAATGGTTGGAACAATTATTAGGAAAAGAGTGGAGTCTTATACCAGCTGGTGGGGCAACGGGCGATGCATATATTGCGCAAAATGGACAACAAAAGCTATTTTTAAAGAGGAATACATCGCCCTTTTTAGCGGTATTGTCAGCAGAGGGAATTGTTCCAAAATTACTTTGGACAAGAAGGGTAACGAACGGTGATGTAATTTCAGCTCAAAAATGGCTTCCCGGGCAGAAGCTAGAGCCAGAAGATATGAAATTAGAGCGTGTTGCGAAGCTTTTAAAGAAAATACATTCTTCTAAAGCGCTTGTACAGATGATACAAAGGCTTGGAAAACAGCCCATTCATGCACAAGAGCTATTGCAGCAATTGTATTTTGTTTTAAGAGGAGAGATAAAAACAGATAAAACCATCCAGGCGGGGCTTCAATATTTAAAAAGTTCATTAAAGGATATTGAATATGATGAGTTTGTCGTATGCCACTGTGATGTCAATCATAACAATTGGTTATTATCGGATGAAGATGAATTATTTTTAATTGACTGGGATGGGGCTGTTATTGCGGATCCTGCCCTTGATCTTGGCATGTTATTATATTGGTATGTCCCTCGCCATCAATGGAACGAATGGTTATCTTATTATGGGATTACAATGAATGAATCATTGCTTCAGCGTATGAAATGGTATGTAGTGGCACAAACCATCTTATCTGTTCAATGGGATACAGCAAAAAAACAGCAAGCAGAAGCTGAATATTGGCATCAATATTTACAGCAACTACTTGCCATGGAGTAAAGGTTAAGAAAAACTATCCATTCCAGCAATCCACTCGGTGAGTTGTTCTTGATTATTGGAAATATGATTGTCCAAGTCAGAAGAATATTTACCCGATTGACTATAATAATATACATCATTTAGCATTGCTTTCACGTCGCTGTGTATAGTATCATTTGCAAGCAATGATTGAATGAGCCGTTCTAATTGCTCGCACTCAGAAACCGTTCCACAGCAATCACTTTGGTGATTGATTAAAATATCTTTTAAGATTTGTAATTGATGTTGTTGATTAATCGGCATGATTGAATCATCCTTTCGATTGTTGTTCAATTTGAACAAGTAAGAGAAATTTTCTGTTTCGTCATGGAGAGTAGTTAGTCAGTGTCTAACGAAACATTTCTACAGGAATGAAAGTTTCGTTCTATGCTCTTTGTAGTTTGCATCAAAATGGTACACCTTATACTTGAAAGAAACGGACCGAGTGCTCGTACGTACTTGGTTTTTTGTTTGATAGATTGAGTAAAAAAAGAAAGAAGGAATAAACCTTCTAAAAATAGTCTGGTAAAGAGAGGGAGACATCAATGCGTTTAAGACATAAACCATATGCAATGGATCGAATCAATGAGTACTCACAGTTTGTAATCGGAAATCCAGAGGAGCGTCGCGGCAATTGGCAAGAAGTGTTTGGGAATGATAATCCAATTCATATTGAAGTAGGTACAGGTCGTGGTCGCTTCGTTTATGAGATGGCAAAAGCGAATCCGCATATTAATTATATCGGAATTGAAAAATTTACAAGTGTTATCGTAGATGCGCTTGATAAGTTAATTGAAGAAGAAGTACCAAACTTAAAATTAATTAATAAAGATGCTGAAGATTTAACAGTGTTCTTTGCAAAAGGCGAAATTGACCGTGTGTATTTAAATTTCTCAGATCCATGGCCGAAAAATCGTCATGCGAAGCGTCGTTTAACATATAAAACATTTTTACGTAATTATGAAGAAGTGTTAGTAACGGGTGGAGAAATTCATTTTAAAACCGATAACCAAGGTTTATTTGAATACTCTCTTATGAGTATGGCTGAATATGGTATGTTACTCACATTCCTTAGCTTAGATCTTCATAATAGTGATTTCGAAGGTAACATTATGACAGAATACGAAGAGAAGTTCTCAAATAAAGGACACCGTATTTATCGTGTTGAAGCGAAATATCGTATAGAACCTGCGCAGTAATGCGCAGGTTTTTTATACAGAAAAAAATCTGAATTTTGTGTTAAAATTAAAATGAAAAAAGGGGGAATGTGGAATGGAATCTTTAAAAATCGGAGAAATAAAAGTGACATGGCTCCGCGGAGGGAACACTCATTTAGATGGGGGAGCGATGTTTGGTGTCGTACCAAAAATCTTATGGTCACGCAAATATAAACATAATGATACAAATCATATTTATTTACGGACAGACCCATTGCTTGTACAAACGAAAGAAGGAAATATGCTCATTGATTCAGGAATTGGAAATAATAAAATGAATGAAAAAATGAAGCGGAATCAAGGGATAACAGAAGAATCGTCAGTTGAACATTCTCTAGCGGAGCGCGGTCTAACAGCTGAAGATATTCATTATGTATTAATGACACACCTTCATTTTGATCATGCATCAGGATTAACAAAATCGGAAGATGGTGAGCTTGTTCCGACGTTTCCAAATGCAAAAGTGTATGTATCAGAAATAGAATGGAATGAAATGAGAAACCCTAATATCCGCTCTCGTAATACATATTGGAAAGAAAATTGGGAGCCAATTGTAGAGCAAATTGTCACTTTCAAAGACGAAATACAAATTTCAGATGAAGTCAGAATGGTACATACAGGAGGGCATAGTGATGGTCATGCTGTAATTGTTCTTGAAAGTAAGGGAGAAACGATGCTTCATTTAGCGGATCTCTTGCCAACGCATGCTCATCAAAACGTATTATGGGTGATGGCATATGATGATTATCCAATGACTTCAATTGAACATAAGCAAAAATGGATGAAGTATGGCACAGAAAAGAAAGCATGGTTTACTTTTTATCATGATGCCTATTATCGCGCTGTGAAGTGGGATGAGGAAGGGAATATGGTTGAGAAGGTGGAACGAAAAGAGGAAAATGTATCAAGTGAAGTGTAAGAAAGATAGAAGTATGGAGTGGAGGGTCACCCCCTCCACTAAAAAGTAAATTTTTTATGTTCTTGTTCAACTACAAACACATTGCAAGGATTTGTTGAAATAAATACTGTTAAAATATTTTGAAAATTGCTATAATATCTCTGAGTTACTGCATTATGACATGCTCTATATGAGAAGCTTTTTATTCGAAAGGGGGAAATATATTGCATATAACGATTGGAAATTTACTTGAACTGACTAGTGGAAATTATCCAAATAAAGAAGCGATTGTTGAACCGAAAAAAAATATTCGCTGGACGTATACGGAATGGAATGAACAAGTGAATAAGCTAGCTTATGCGCTTCAAAAAAGTGGTATAAAAAAAGGTGACCGCGTCTCGACATTTCTCTTTAATAGTAGTGAGCTCGCAACTACATGCTTTGCTTGTGCAAAAATTGGCGCCATATTTAACCCAATTAATTTTAGATTAAAGCCACGAGAACTCAGTTATATATTAGAAGATGCTTCTCCAAAAATCGTACTTTTTGAAAAGCAATTATCCTCCCAAGTACAAAGCATTCATAAACAATTTCCTCATATTCAGTTCTGGTACATTGATCAAGATCATCCACCGTTTTCTATTTCATATGAAGAAAAACTATCCAATGCATTACCGAAATTTGAAGCAGTAGAAGTAAAAGAAGATGATATTTGTTCCATTATGTATACAAGTGGAACAACCGGTTATCCGAAGGGAGTACTTCACCGTCATCGAGAAATTATTGATCAAAGTTTGATGGGAATCGCATATTTACATTATACCGAGAATAGTCGTGGTCTTGTAACAGCACCGATGTTTCATTGTGCTGAGCTACATTGTTGCTTTATTCCAAGGGTACATAGCGGCGGGGCGAATATTATTCTGCACCATTTTGATGCAAAGAATGTGCTCGAAACGATTGAAACAGAGAAGGTTACCGTTATGTTTGCGGCACCTACAATGTGGAATATGATGTTGCAGGAAGATTTAGTACAGTACGATTTATCTTCTCTTCGGTACGGTTTGTATGGAGCAGCTTCAATGGCACCAGCACTTGTAAAAGCTTGTGATGAAAAATTGAATGTTTCATTAGTACAAGCTTATGGTATGACGGAAATGGGACCGGCAGTTACTTTTTTACGAGAGAATGAGCAGCTTACTAAAGTAGGTTCTGCAGGAAAGGCTGCCTATAATCATGAAATTCGTATTGTCCGTCCAAATGAAGAAGGTCCATCTGAGCCAAATGATATATTACGACCATATGAAATCGGAGAAATTATTATGCGAGGCTCCTGTTTGATGAAAGAGTATTACAACAATGAAGAGGCGACAGCAAAAGCATTATATAAAGGATGGTACCATTCAGGAGATTTAGGTTATGTAGATGCAGATGGTTATTTGTACGTTGCAGATCGCGTTGACGATATGGTCGTTAGTGGCGGAGAAAACATTTATCCGCGTGAGGTCGAAGATTTTTTGTATACACATGAAAGCATTTTAGATGTTGCGGTGCTTGGAGAGAAAGATGAGCTTTGGGGAGAAAGTGTTCTAGCATACATCGTTTCAAAAGATCAGTCTCTTACTGACGAAATATTAGATGAGTACTGTAAATCAAGTGAAAAGCTTGCTGATTATAAACGTCCGCGTCGCTATGTATTTGTTGAACAACTGCCAAGAAATGCGAGCGGTAAAATTCAAAAATTTATTTTACGTAGCCAAGTGACAGAAGAGGAATCTAAGGGGGGGATATGATGAAACATAAGTATTTGCAAGAAGAGCATCACATTTTTCGTGATGCTTTTCATAAATTTTTAGAAAAGGAAGCATATCCATACTATAACGAATGGGAAAAAGAAGGAATAATTCCTCGTGCTTTTTGGACAAGTATGGGGAGTAAAGGCTTTCTTTGTCCAATGGTAGATGAGCGGTATGGTGGAGCAGGTGCTGATTTTGGATATTCGGTTGTCATTAACGAGGAACTTGAAAAGGTTGGATCAAGTTTAATCGGAATTGGTTTGCACAATGACATTGTTGTTCCATACTTCACGCAGTACGGAACAGAAGAACAAAAGAAGCGCTGGTTACCAAAATGCGTAAGCGGCGAATATATAACTGCAATTGCGATGACAGAGCCAGGAGCAGGCTCTGATTTGGCGAGTATTCGAACAACCGCAAGAAAAGAAGGTGATTATTATGTCGTAAATGGTGAAAAAACATTTATTACAAATGGTATTCATGCAGATTTAGTCGTCGTTGTTTGTAAGACAGATACAAATGTCACCCCTGCTCATAAAGGCATGAGTTTGCTCGTTTTAGAAAGAGGAATGGAAGGATTTAAGAGAGGGAAAAAACTAAACAAAATCGGCTTACATAGTCAAGATACAGCAGAACTTATTTTTGAAGATGTAAAAGTCCCTGCCGCGAATTTGTTAGGGGAAGAAGGAAAAGGCTTTTATTATCTTATGGAAAAGCTGCAGCAAGAACGTCTCATCGTTGCGATTGCAGCTAAAACAGCTGCGGAAGTAATGTTGCATTTAACGAAAGATTATGTCAAAGAGAGAAAAGCATTTGGAAAAAGTATAAGTGATTTTCAAACAGTACAGTTTCGATTAGCAGAGATGTATACGGAAATTGAAATTGGTAGAACATTTGTAGATGATTGTATTACAGCGCATATGAATGGTGAGAACATTGTAACAAAAGTATCGATGGCGAAGTGGTGGTTAACAGATCTTGCAAAAAAAGTGTCAGCAGAGTGCATACAACTGCACGGCGGGTATGGATATATGGAAGAATACGAAATTGCGCGGCGTTATCGTGATATTCCAGTAAGTGCGATTTATGCTGGAACGAATGAGATTATGAAAAATATAATTGCAAAAAGTATGGGCTTATGATGTTGAGAGGAAGTTGTTGATGTCTTTCATTATATTGCTCACGAATATTTAAGACTATTTCGAAACAAATGATTTGTTTTCATACATTACATAGAAGAAATGAAAAGTAATGATAGGGGGAATATGATGATTCAAAATATAGCAGTAATTGGTGTAGGAATTATGGGGAGTGGAATTGTCCAAGCATTAGCGATGGGCGGTAAACAGGTGAAAATGTATGACGTATCAGAAGAAAGTTTACAGAAAGCTTATGGCACGATTACTAAAGGCTTGAATCGTTTCGTTAACGCAGGGCGTATGACGGATGAGGAGAAAAATGGAATCTTATCCAATATAACTTCTACAGTTATATTGGAAGAAGCTTGCCAAAATGTAGAGCTTGTTATTGAAGCGGTACCGGAAATATTACAGTTGAAGAAGGAGATTTTTCAAAAGCTAGATCTGTATACAGCGCAATCTACTATTCTAGCAACAAATACGTCTGAGCTAAGTGTAACTGCGATTGCAAGTGTAACGGATCGTCCCGAAAAAGTAGTGGGAATGCACTGGTTTAATCCTGCTCCTGTTATGAAGCTCGTTGAAATTGTGCGAGGAGTAGTTACGGCAGAAAGTACGATACAAGCAGTAAGAACAGTGTCAGAAGAACTTGGGAAAGAAACGGTTGTTGTGAAAGATATGCAAGGATTTGTGACGTCACGGGCAATTGCTATTCATATGTTAGAGTGTATGCGTATGTATGAAGAAGGCATTGCAAGTAAAGAGGAGATTGATAAAGCAATTAAGCTTGGTTTGAACTATCCTATGGGACCATTTGAATTAGCAGATTATGTGGGACTAGATACAATGCTATTTGCAAGCAAAGGACTAACGGAAGCGTTTGGTGATAGGTTTAGAGCACCGCAAACACTTGTGAAACTTGTAGAGGCAGGGCATCTTGGAAGAAAGACTGGGAAAGGTTTTTATGATTATTCAAAAGGGAAAGTGGGAGAGAAAATATGAAGCGAGATGTTGTCATTGTTGAAGCTGTACGTACGCCGGTTGGTAAAAGAAATGGAGGGTTTCGTTTACTTCACCCTGTACAACTTGCGGCAGTTGCACTGGATGAAGTAACAAAACGGGGAAATATAGAGAAAGGACTCATAGAAGATATTGTTATGGGTTGTGTAACGCCAATTAACGAACAAGGTTTTAATATTGGAAGACTTTCGGCACTTGAAGCGGGTTTTCCTATTACAGTTCCAGCAGTAACGATTAATCGGCTCTGTGGTTCTGGACAACAGGCTATTAACTTTGCCTCACAAGAAATTAAATCAGGGGATATGGACATTACGATTGCAGCTGGTGTTGAACATATGACAAAAGTTCCTATTTTAAGTGATGGGAATGAACAGACCATCCCAAGTAGTCTTCATGAAAAGTATCAAATTGTTCATCAAGGTGTATCCGCTGAGATGATTGCAGAAAAATATGGTATTACTCGTGAACAGTTAGATACTTACGCGTTAGAAAGCCATAGACGAGCACTTCAAGCAATTGAATCGGGAAACTTTCAGCGAGAGATTGTACCACTGCGCGGTGTAGATAAAGAAGGCAATGAAATATTAATTGAAAATGATGAAGGTCCGAGAAGAGATACTTCTTTTGAAGCATTAGCTAATTTAAAAACAGTATTTAAAGAAGGTGGCGTGATTACAGCTGGCAATGCTAGTCAAATTAGTGATGGCGCTGCAGCAATCTTGCTGATGGATAGCGAAAAGGCGAAAGAGCTAGGGTGTAAAGCACGTGCTCGTATTGTGAATCAAGTGGTTGTTGGTTCTGATCCGACGACAATGCTTGATGGCGTTATTCCTGCAACGAAAAAAGTACTACAAAAATCAAATTTAACAATTCATGATATGGATGTTGTAGAAATCAATGAAGCATTTGCATCGGTAGTTTTAGCATGGCAAAAGGAAATGGAAGCAAATTTACAAAAGGTGAATGTTAATGGTGGTGCGATCGCATTAGGTCATCCGCTTGGGGCAACCGGTGCAAAATTAATGACTTCTCTTCTTCATGAATTGGAGAGGAGACAGGGAAGATACGGCCTACTGACAATTTGCATTGGACATGGGATGTCGACTGCAACGATAATTGAAAGAATGTGAAAAGGCGTGCAGAAATTCATCTGCACGCTGTTATGCGGCTACTGCCTGTAAAATGTCGATTGGTGAGAGTTAGTAATCAATTGGTGAGGAAACAAACCTCCACCGATTAAAATTTCACTTTATTTAAACTTATGTTTTCGGATTTTCAGAGTGCCTTTAAGCAGCATTTACTTCTAAAACTGTACCTGTTTTTGCATCTACTAAAAATTCAAATCGTTCTTGTATATCATTTAAAATTGTTGTAAGCCCGCCGCGGTATACTTCGTACGCGACATCATATTTTTCAAATGTCTCTGGAACCATATGTACCCAAGAGCCAGTAACTTCGCCTTTATGACTTAATGCTTGTTTCACCATTTTCAATGCTTTTTCTGAAGAAATATGGGATTGTTCTTGAACTTTGTTTGCAACAAGATAACCAGCTGCAAAACCAACACCAACACCAGCTAGTAAACCTTTCCAGCTCATATATTCACCTCACTTCTATAAAATAGTGTATCGATAATAATTATAATGCAATTTGAATGAAAAAAGAAGAAACTAGAAACATTTCGAAAATTTCGTTACAATAAAAGAGGTATTCTACTAAGGTTTGAAAGAAGGGAACTTCGTGAATAAAGAGACATTAGAATTATTTCGCACGTTAACAGAATTACAAGGTACATCAGGATTTGAGCATGATGTGCGCCGTTTTATGAAACAAGAGCTAAGTAAATATGCCGATGAAATCGTCCAAGACGGTTTAGGTAGCGTGTTTGGTCTTAAAAAAGGGGATGAAAATGGCCCACGCGTACTTGTTGCTGGTCACATGGATGAAGTTGGCTTTATGGTCACGCAAATTACGAAAAACGGGATGATTCGTTTTCAAACGCTAGGAGGCTGGTGGAGTCAAGTATTACTAGCACAGCGTGTACAAATTATGACGAAAAATGGCCCAGTTGTTGGGGTTGTTGGTTCTATTCCACCTCACTTATTAAGTGATGCGCAACGTGCAAAACCGATGGACATAAAAAATATGTTAATTGATATCGGTGCAGACAGTTATGAAGATGCGCTTGAAATTGGTGTGAAACCAGGTCAACAAATCGTTCCAATTTGCCCGTTTACACCGATGGCAAATGAAAAGAAAATCATGGCAAAAGCTTGGGACAACCGTTACGGCTGTGGCCTTGCGATTGAATTATTAAAAGAATTAAAAGATGAAACGTTGCCAAATACATTATATTCTGGTGCGACTGTGCAAGAAGAAGTAGGTCTTCGCGGCGCACAAACAGCTGCAAATATGATTCAGCCAGATATTTTTTATGCGCTTGATGCAAGTCCAGCAAATGATGCATCTGGGGATAAAACGCAGTTCGGCCAATTAGGTAAAGGAGCGCTTCTTCGTATTTATGACCGTACAATGGTAACACATAGAGGAATGCGTGAATTTATTTTAGATACAGCAGAAACACATAACATTCCGTACCAATACTTTATTTCACAAGGTGGTACAGATGCTGGTCGTGTACATACAAGTAACTCTGGTATTCCATCAGCAGTAATTGGTGTCTGCGCTCGTTACATTCATACACATGCATCTATTTTACATGTTGATGATTATGCAGCAGCGAAAGAACTGATTACGAAACTTGTGAAAGCAACAGATAAAACAACGTTAGAAACAATTAAAAATAACGCTTAAAAGAAAGGGGCTAAAAACCCTTTCTTTTTTAGATTGGAGAGAGGATCCAGCCATGTGTAGAAGCGGTCAGTGCCTTAAATCCCGAAAGAGGAAGTGAGAGGGATCTGCTTTTGTTTTCGGAGTTGGAAATTATATGATGTGAAAGCGAAGAGTTAAAATAAAGAATGAATGAGAGTGTTAATTACCTTTTGGTCTTTGTAGTACGAATTTATATAGAGGTGAATGATATGAAAGTTGCAGTTGGATCAAAAAATCAAACTAAAGTAGGAGCGGTACAAGAAGTATGGAAAGAGGCGATTATTACCGCGGTTTCGGTTCCTTCAGGGGTAGCAGCACAGCCATTTTCTGATGAAGAAACGATGCAAGGCGCAATTAATAGAGCGAAGCGAGCGCTAGAAGCAGAACAAGCTGACATTGGGTTTGGATTAGAAGGCGGCGTAATGAAAACTGAACATGGTTTATTTATGTGTAACTGGGGTGCTTTAGCGACGAGTGCGGGAAAGGTGTTTGTCGCAGGTGGAGCACGGATTAAGCTTCCTGATGATTTTCTTGCTCCTCTTGAAGAGGGAAAAGAGTTAAGTGAAGTAATGGAGGCGTTTGTGAAACGGAAAGATATTCGTAGTCATGAAGGTGCAATCGGAATCTTCACAGATCATTATGTGGATCGCACAGGATTATTTGTACATGTTGTAAAGCTATTAATTGGGCAATATAAGTATGATGAAAAACAAGCATAAACCTTGCACCACGCGTGATGTATGGTAGTATAAAAGAAGATTAAATATGAAAAGATACACTTCGTTAAAGGAGGAAATATAGATGAAATCATTAGAAAGCATGGAGCAATTCCAAACGTTAAAAAATGAAGAGAAAGTCATTTTTATGTTCTCAGCAGAATGGTGCCCAGATTGCCGTTTTGTTGATCCGTTTATGCCAGAAGTAGAAGAGAAATATAGTGATTTCTCATTTTACTATGTAGATCGTGATGAGTTTATTGATCTATGTGTAAAATTAGACGTATTTGGCATTCCTAGCTTTGTAGCGTACAATAAAGGTGAAGAAACTGGACGCTATGTAAACAAAGATCGTAAAACACAAGAGCAAATCGAAGCGTTTATTGAAGGGTTAAAATAAGGCGAATAGCCAATTAAATTGTAAAAACAACCTCTACCTTCGCGGGGGAGGTTATTTTTTTGGAAGGGGGGCAAAAGGCATGAAAATGACAAGTAAAAAGATGAAAGAAGAGTTAATGAAGAGATTGGCTCGCCCGGAATGGGAATTTCATTACGATAGCGAAAAGGATACACTTCGTATTGAACAAAAAGATACGAAAAAAGGAATTAATGTATCACTCCCAGGAGTTGTAGCAAAGTGGGAAGTGAAAAAGGAAACGGCAATTGAAGAGGTTGCGTATTACGTGGAAGAGGCACTCCTTGCAATGCATAAAGAAGAAAGTAGTGCAGCAAAAATTCTGCCAGTTATTCGCTCTACTTCTTTCCCGAAACAAGCAGAGGAAGGTAATCCGTTTTTAATGACGGATCATACAGCAGAAACACGTATTTATTATGCATTAGATTCTAATAAAACATATCGATTAATTGATGAACGTTTGTTACAAAAGCTAGGGCTTACCGAGCAGCAAGTACGTGAAATGGCATTGTTTAATATGCGTTCATTAAGTCATACATTTAAACAAGATGAAGTAGCAGGAAATACATTTTATTTCTTAAACACAAATGATGGTTATGATGCGAGTCGTATTTTGAATGAATCGTTATTACAATCAATGCGTGAAAAGATTTCAGGCGACATGGTGGTGGCTGTTCCGCATCAAGATGTTTTAATTATTGCTGATATCGTGAACGAAATCGGTTATGATATTATTGCACAAATGACAATGAAGTTTTTTGCCGAAGGTCATGTTCCGATTACATCACTTTCATTCGTATATGAAGATGGGGACTTTGAACCGATCTTTATTTTAGCGAAGAATCGGAAGAAGACAAATGGAAAAGAGAAAGGATGAACAAAGTGAACGTTTTTTACAACCTTGAAGGAATTGGCGACACATTAATCGTTGCCTTACAAGATATCACATTAGAAAACCGTACATTTGACCGCAAAGGAGATGTTGCACGCGTTTATGATCGTGAAAGCAACGTAACAGGAGGATTCAACATCTTTAATGCGTCTTCTTATGTAGAAGTAAAGGAAGCAGGAAACATTACGTTAACAAAAGAGCTTGTTGAAAAAATCAATGACATTTTAGCAAAGAATGGTTTTGAAGAAAAAGTAGAAGCAGACCTCACGCCGAAATTCGTGGTTGGCTACGTAGCTGAAAAAGAAAAGCATCCAAATGCAGATAAATTAAACATTTGTAAAGTGGAAATCGGTACAGATACACTACAAATCGTATGTGGTGCACCAAACGTTGATGCAGGACAAAAAGTTGTTGTCGCAAAAATCGGTGCTGTTATGCCAAGTGGTATGTTAATTAAACCAGCTGAGCTTCGCGGCGTTCCATCTTCTGGAATGATTTGCTCTGCACGTGAATTAGAGCTTCCAGATGCTCCGCAGGAAAAAGGTATTCTTGTATTAGAAGATAGCTATGAAGTTGGACAAGAATTTAAATTTTAAATGATATAGAAAAGTAGCCTCATTATAAAATGTGGCTATTTTTTTTGCAGAAATATCCCTAGATTGTAACGTTTTTTCGAAAAAACTATATTGTATTTCAAAAACAAATTAGTTAAAATTTAGAAAAAATAGAAGGGGATAGGAACGTATGAAACAACATCTAAAAATAAAAGAGCTTCTAGGGCTTATCGAAACTTCGAAGAAACATGATATTGAATTACAATTATTTGAAATCTACTTATTTCATGAAAATGAATTAGAAAAGGGGCAAATTGGATATCGATATGACAAAAATAAAAAATCACTTATTAGTGAAAAACGGGGAGATTGGCAAGAAGGCTGGATTGTGATTGGATATGATACAGATATGGGTGATCCAATCTTTGTTGATATAGAGGATCCACTACATCCAATATATACAGCAGAAAAAGGGGCGGAAATATGGGAGCCAGTCTGCATTGCTCGTAGTATAGATGGAGTTATGAAACAATTAAAAGAACGTTAGAGTGACTTTAAATATAAATGGAAAAATAAAGATCTTTCTTTTAGAAGGGAGAGAAACGATGAAATATATAAAAATGATGTGTGTAGTTGCATTGTTTGGAATATATATGGGAGCATGCTCGAAGGAACAAAAAAAAGAAACACTATCTACTGTGCAAGAAGAGAATAAAAAGGTCGTAAAGCAAACGAAAGAGGCACCACCAGAGAAGAAAGTAGAAACGGAAGTATCGGTGAAACAAAGTGGAGAACAAGAGAAAAAAACGGAACAAGAGCCATCCATGGAGCAAGATGAAAAACAAGTGCCACAGACTAAGGAAGCGGTGAAAATCCCTGAGGTAACAGCGAATGCTGAGCAAAAACAAGGGAAGTTTCTTGTTGTGATTGATCCAGGTCATCAAGAGAAAGCAAATTTAAATTTAGAACCGATTGGACCGGGGGCAACTGAAAAAAAGTATAAAGTAACCGATGGAACGACTGGTGTTGTGACGAAAAAGCGCGAATCTGTTCTCGTATTAGAAGCTGCTGTTATGTTGAAAGAGAAACTTGAAGCGAAAGGTATACAAGTACTTATGACAAGAACGTCGCATGATGTTGATATAAGTAACAAAGAGCGAGCGACATTCGCAAATGATCATCAAGCAGATTTATTTTTACGTCTTCATGCGGATGGTTCAGAAAATCAAGCACAAAAAGGGTTTGTTGTGTTGACACCGGCAGAAGGAAATACATATACAAAAGGAATTTATGCAGAAAGTTTACAAGTTTCTCAAATAATCGTAAAGAAAATGAAAGAAAACAGCCAGGTGAAAGTGAATGGGATTAAGTTTCGTGATGATCTTTCTGGATTCAATTGGTCAAAAGTTCCAGGTGTTTTACTTGAACTTGGATTTATGTCGAATCCTGAAGAAGACCAAAAACTATCAGATACACAATATTTAGGTTCTTTATTGCAAAGTGTGACGGAGAGTGTGGAAGAATATCGGAAGAGTAAAGCTTAAACGGCAGTCTTATATAGGAGGCTGCTTTTTATATAGAAATATAAGTGAAAATATTTCTTTTTTTGGAGAGAAGAGAGGATTATGCCATGAATAGAAACGGTCAGGGTCTTTTCTAGCCTCATGCAGAGTGAAGACAGCAGGGGAACGCAAGTGCAGGTCACTTTTTATTCTTCATAGCAGCAACTTATATGTTGAAAAATCAACATGGATTTATCCCGCTATTCGCGGGCAGTAAGACCTCACCTCAAGATTTAGAGAGAGACAAGGAAGATAGGTGGGGGATAACTGCCTGTAAAAGCCCGATTGGTGAGGGCTTTCCATCAGTGGGGATGAAGAAACCTCCCCACTGATGGAAGTTTCACTTTATCTTGTGCTTACTGAAAATTTGAATATGGTGGACAAAATACAAGAACGTAATTTTACCTGCACTTTTTGCTGAATGCTGATACAATAAAGGATGTTACTATTTAGTAGAAAGAGTGGTAAGCATGTTAGATTGGATGAAAAAGCTGTTTAACAAAGAGGAACATCAGGAAGAAAAAACAGCGATAAATAAAGAAGTACCGAAGAACACTGAAAGTAAGCCGAAAATTCCTCGTGTAAACCACTACACTGCAGCAAGAGAAGCGCAAATGGCTAGTCGGAATTCAGGTGTGAAATGTCGATTTCCGTTAGTGCCTGATGATGGATTTGATGAGGAGAATGTGGAAGAATCAACATATGTTGAAGAGCAGCCACTGCCAAGAGTAACAAACGTGGAGAGGCGTGGGCCGAGATATGTAGAAGAAGAACCAATCCATATATTTGTCCCTCAACAAGCTGAACGAGAAATTGAGCCAGAGCCTTTCATACCCCAAAAATCTGTGCTAACACAAGAAAGCAATCGAAGACCATTTCGCCCAACAGAGATGGTTTCACCGATCTTTGGATATAAACGTCCGTCTATGAAAAAAGAAGAAGTGAAGACGGAAGAAAAAAGGCAGGGAGATCTTGAAATATCGGTTGAAGGAAAACCAGTCGTCGATGCATGGCTAGAGAAAAAAGGATACTCACTGGCGAATTTTTCAGACGAATCTTTTATCCCTTCAAAGGAACGAGAGCCAAGCTTAGATGATGATCAACAACAAGAAAGTAAAAAAGAGGAAAAATCCGTTGTTGATCAGTGGTTAGAGAAAAATGGTTATGATTCTGAACGTTCATTTACTGCGTTAGAGGAGAAAGAAAAGACGGATGTTCCTTCAGACTCTCGTCCATTTGCAACTGATGGCTTGTTACATAAATCAGTTAGACAGGATAACAAGAAGGAAGAACATACTCTTCATAACGGACAGGTATTTGGACAAGAGTCAGATGTAGTGGTGTTATCACAAGATGATAACGGAGAAAATGAAGAATCTCTACAAAATCAATTACGAGACTCTATTGTCGAGAACATCAATACAACGTCAATGGAAGAGATTGAATATAAGAAAGAAACAGAAGAACAGCTAGTAGAGAACACTGTTTTAACAGAATGTGTTATTGAAGAAGAAGCTGAACCAGTATCAGAAGTAGAAGAAGTAGAAGAAGTGGAAGAAGCTGAGCCAGTATCAGAAGTAGAAGAAGTGGAAGAAGCTGAGCCAGTATCAGAAGTAGAAGAAGTGGAAGAAGCTGAGCCAGTATCAGAAGTAGAAGAAGTGGAAGAAGCTGAACCAGTATCAGAAGTAGAAGAAGTGGAAGAAGCTGAGCCAGTATCAGAAGTAGAAGAAGTGGAAGAAGCTGAGCCAGTATCAGAAGTAGAAGAAGTGGAAGAAGCTGAGCCAGTATCAGAAGTAGAAGAAGTGGAAGAAGCTGAGCCAGTATCAGAAGTAGAAGAAGTGGAAGAAGCTGAGCCAGTATCAGAAGTAGAAGAAGTGGAAGAAGCTGAACCAGTATCAGAAGTAGAAGAAGTGGAAGAAGCTGAACCAGTATCAGAAGTAGAAGAAGTGGAAGAAACAGAACCAGCGCCTGAGGTTGAAGTGGTGGAAGAAGTTGAGCCAGTATCAGAAGCTACCGCTCAAGTAGTAGTTGTAGAAACTACAGAACAAGAGAAGGGTATTTCTAAAGTGGAAAACGATATTTCCGAAACATCTTTAGTGGCAGACGAGCATACGAAGAAAGAAGTTCAAAACTTTGCAAATGTATTAATTGAAGAAGCTGAAGAAAAGCAAGAGGTTGCTTTAGAACAGCCTGTTAAGCAAAAAGAAGAACCGAAGCGTGAGAAAAAGCGTCATGTGCCGTTTAATGTTGTGATGTTAAAACAAGATAGAAGAAAGTTGATGGAGAGACATGCGGTTAGAATGCCAACATCGCAGACTCCTATAAAACAAACAGAAGAAACTTCGAGAGTGAACGTGCAACCTGTACAACAAGTGGAAGAAGCACCACAAGAGAAAGGGCAAACTGTACAGGGAGTTACAGTGGAAACACAAGTGGAAGAGAAACCAGTAGAACAAGTAGTAGTGGAAACTCAAGCAGAAGAGAGACCAGCACAGCAAGTAGTGGTGGAAACGCAAGTAAAAGAGAAACCAGTAGAACAAGTAGTAGTGGAAACTCAGGCAGAAGAGAGACCAGTACAGCAAGTAGTGGTGGAAACGCAAGTAAAAGAGAAACCAGTAGAACGAGTTGTGGTGGAAGCTCAAGTGGTAGAGAAACTAGTAGAACAAGTAGTCGTGGAAGCACAAGTAACAGAGCAGTCAATTCAGCAAACGGAAGTGAAGGCACCTGTTGCAAATGAAGGAGTACAAGAAAAAGCATATGTTGTAGCAAAAAGAGATAATGATATGCGTAATGTACTGCAAACACCGCCGGAATATACAATGCCACCATTAACATTATTGACGATTCCAACTCAAGCGGCGTTAGATAATACAGAATGGCTAACAGAACAGAAAGAATTATTAGATACGACGTTTAATAATTTCCATGTTGGGGCTCATGTTATCAATGTTTCGCAAGGGCCGGCTGTAACTCGTTTTGAAGTACAACCTGACCCAGGTGTGAAAGTAAATAAAATTACAAACTTAAGCGATGATATTAAGCTAAGTTTAGCTGCAAAAGATGTTCGAATTGAAGCACCAATTCCAGGGAAGAGCGCCATCGGAATTGAAGTTCCGAATAAAGAGAGTAAGCCGGTATTTCTAAGGGGAATCTTGAGAAGTCCTGTGTTCACGAAGAGTGAATCACCGCTTACAGTTGCACTTGGACTTGATATTTCTGGAGAGCCAATTGTAACGGATATTAGAAAAATGCCACATGGACTGATTGCGGGTGCGACTGGTTCAGGGAAAAGTGTGTGCATTAACGCGATTTTAACGAGCATTTTATATAAAGCCAAACCACATGAAGTGAAGCTGATGTTGATTGATCCGAAAATGGTAGAGCTTGCACCATATAACTCTATTCCGCATCTTGTCGCACCTGTTATTACAGATGTGAAAGCAGCTACAGCAGCGTTAAAATGGGCTGTAGAAGAGATGGAACGTCGTTATGAATTGTTTGCACATGCTGGCGCACGTGATTTAAATCGTTATAATACAATTGTGAGCGATCAGGAAGTTCCAGGTGAGACATTGCCATATATCGTCATTGTGATTGATGAATTAGCTGATTTAATGATGGTTGCTCCTGGTGATGTTGAGGAAGCAATTTGTCGTATTGCTCAAAAAGCACGTGCTTGTGGCATCCACTTATTAGTTGCAACGCAGCGTCCATCTGTAGATGTTATTACAGGGTTAATTAAATCAAATATTCCAACGCGTATTGCGTTTACAGTATCCTCCCAAGTCGATTCACGTACAATTATTGATATTGGCGGCGCGGAAAAATTACTTGGCCGTGGGGATATGCTATTTTTAGGAAACGGTACGTCAAAAGCGGTTCGCGTGCAAGGTGTATACGTATCGGATGATGAAATTGAAAAAACAGTTGAACATGTGAAAAAGCAAATGAAACCGAACTATTTATTTAAACAAGAAGATTTATTGGCGAAAACAGAGCAACATGAAGCCGAAGATGAACTGTTTTTTGATGCATGTCAATTTGTTGTAGAACAAGGGGGAGCGTCCACATCTTCTGTACAGAGAAAATTCCGCATCGGTTATAATCGTGCGGCACGTCTTATTGAAGAGATGGAAGCACAAGGGATTATTTCTGAAGCACGGGGAACAAAACCGAGGGATGTCCTTATTTCAGAGGATGAGTTTGCCGCTATGCAGGAAACGAATGTATAGGAAGCGGTTTTGCTGTATACTAAGAGAAAATGTTGGATAGTAAGGTAGGGAGTAAACGACATGAAAGAAATTGAATTAAAATTAAAAGGTGAAATCAATCGACTAACAAATAAAACATTTAAATTTGATGAACGAGTTGGGGAAGGCTGGTTCTCTGCCGTTTACTTTTTAAAAACTCGTGACATTATTCAAGAATTTCGCCCGAAAAGTGTTGTGACAATGCAATTTTTCCAAAAAGAGCATGCGGTACTTTGCGGAACAGATGAAGTATTAGCATTGTTACAAACATTTGCTACACATCCTGAAGAGCTTGACATTCATTCTTTAAAGGATGGGGATAATATTAATCCGTTTGAAACAGTTTTAACAATTACAGGGCCTTATGAATATTTCGGGTTTTTAGAAGGTGTAATTGATGGGATTTTGGCTCGTCGTACATCTGTTGCAACAAATGTATATAACGTTGTACAAGCTGCTCGCAGCGGTGAAAAAGAAAAACCTGTTATTTTCATGGGAGACCGTGATGATCATTATACACAGCAAGCTGGTGACGGATATGCCGCGTATATTGGTGGCATGAGTGCACAGGCAACGCATGCCATGAATGAATGGTGGGGCAAAAGTGGAATGGGGACGATGCCTCACGCATTAATTCAAATGTTTAATGGTGATGTTGTAGAAGCTGCGAAAGCATACTACAAAAAGTTTCCAGAAGACGATCTCGTTGTACTGATTGACTATAACAATGATGTTATTACAGATGGACTGCGTGTTGCGCGTGAATTTGGTCCAGAATTAAAAGGTGTACGTATTGATACATCACGTACAATGATTGATCAATACTTCATTCGCCATCCAGAAGTACTTGGAACATTTGACCCACGTGGTGTAAATCCATCACTTGTTTTCGCTCTACGTAAAGCGCTCGATGATGAAGGGTTCCAGCATGTTGATATTGTTGTAACTGGTGGATTTGATGAAAAGCGTATTCGTGAATTTGAAGCACAAAATGTTCCTGTAGATCTATACGGAGTAGGAAGTAGTTTATTAAAAATGAACATCGGTTTTACAGGTGATAATGTAGAATTAAATGGAAAGCCAGAAGCGAAGGCTGGACGTAAATATCGTCCAAACCCACGTTTAGAGCGTGTTCAATTAGAAAACAGAGAAGATATGTAAAAAGCAGAAAAACTGATAGGTGATTGACCCTATCAGTTTTTCTGTTATCATAGTATAACGGATTGTTTTTTGCTATAATAGGTTTGTTATGGACATGAAAGAAGTACGTACGTGTTTATCCCGACTGGTGATAACAGATTAAAGTTTCACCGTATCGGGAAATGTATGATGATTACCAAAATAAGAAAAGATTCATATACTGTCTTATAGATAGGCCGTTATATTAGTTCGAAATGTTGGAGGTTCTTTAAGATGACAGTTTACCATTTTGTAGGAATTAAAGGAACAGGAATGAGTTCATTAGCACAAATTCTTCATGATATGAAGCATACTGTTCAAGGTTCTGATTTTGAAAAGCGTTTCTTTACACAAACAGCATTGGAAAAGCGTGGTATCACCATCCTTCCTTTTGATAAAAACAATGTAAAAGAAGGACAAGTGATTATCGCCGGAAATGCATTCCCTGATACACATGAAGAAATTGTAGCGGCGAAAGAGTTAAATATCCCAGTACACCGTTACCATCACTTTTTAGGGGACCTTATGAGTAAGTACACAAGTGTTGCTGTAACAGGTGCACACGGAAAAACGTCAACAACAGGTTTGTTAGCCCATGTAATGCAAGGTGCACACCCAACATCTTACCTTATTGGAGATGGAACAGGGCATGGGGTAGAAAATAGTAAGTATTTTGTGTTTGAAGCATGTGAGTATCGTCGTCATTTCTTGTCTTACTATCCAGACTATGCAATTATGACAAATATTGATTTTGATCATCCGGATTATTTTACAGATGTGAATGATGTATTTAGCGCATTCCAAGAGATGGCATTGCAAGTGAAAAAAGGAATTATTGCATGTGGTGATGATGAAGGACTTCAAAAGATTCAAGCGAAAGTACCTGTTATTTTCTATGGATTTGGTGAAGATAATGACTTCCAAGCTCGTAACATCCAAAAGAGAACAGATGGTACTGTGTTTGATGTGTTCGTTCGTAATACGTATTATGAAACGTTCCAAATTACAGGATACGGTAATCACAGCGTATTAAATGCGTTAGCGGTTATTGCGCTTTGCCACTATGAAAATGTTGATGTAGAAGCAGTAAAACAACAATTAACAACGTTTGGAGGCGTAAAACGTCGCTTTAATGCAAAGCCGATGGGAGAACAAGTCATCATTGATGATTATGCGCACCATCCGACAGAAATTAATGTAACGATTGAAGCTGCTCGTCAAAAATATCCAGAGCGTGAAGTTGTCGCTGTATTCCAGCCACATACATTCTCACGTACAGAAAAATTCTTAGATGAGTTTGCAGAAAGCTTAAGCAAGGCTGATCAAGTATACCTATGTGATATTTTCGGATCAGCGCGTGAAAACAAAGGTGAATTAACGATTCAAGATTTGCAACAACGTATTGATGGTGCAGAATTGATTACAGATACAACAACAGATGTATTAAAGAAACATAAAAACGGCGTTCTTATTTTCATGGGCGCAGGTGACATCCAAAAATTCGAAGCAGCTTACGTGAAAGAAGTGCAAGTTGCGGAGAAGTAATGATGTGAAAAAGGCGTGCAGCGGTGGCTGCACGCCTTTTTTGTTTGTCTCTGTATCGAATCATGTCGAGTGGTCGATATATTTGAAAAATCGCTGTATTGGTACATCAACAATATATTAGCGATTTTTATGTATGTATTGACCTAGAGTTAACTTCAGGTTGTAAGATGAAAATGTGAAAAATAAGGGGGAGATAACATGTATAAGATTGGTGAAGTAGCAGAATTAACAGGGATGAGCATTCATACACTTCGCTATTATGAAAAACTAGGATTATTACCACCACCAACACGAAATAGTGGTATTCGCCAATATACAGAAGCTGATGTGCGCTTGTTGAAATTTCTATATTCGTTAAAACAAACGGGGATGTCACTAGAAGAGATGGCGGAATTTGCAAGTGATGGTTGTATTATTGAAGAAATTAAGCAAAGAAAAGAAGAAGTACCAGCTAAAATAGAAAAACGTATTACTATTTTAACAACGCACTTAGAGCGGTTAAAAGAACAGCAGGAACAATTAAGACGTGTAGCAAAACTAACGGAGGAAAAATTAGAAATTTATTACGGCTTTTTAGAAGGTAAAGATGCGGAGGGCGACAATGAAAAATAAAGTATATGTCCAGTTATTAGGATTTGCGATATTTACCGGTGGAACGTTCAACGCTTCGAAATACGCAGTACAATATTTTTCAGCGATTCATATAGCTGCATGGCGCTTTGGAATCGCTGCTTTTGTAATGCTTTGTCTTTTAAAGATAGGAAAACACTTTGATATAGAGGCAGGGAAGGGTAATGTGGTCTATTATATTTTGCTCGGGATAGTCGGTGTGTTTGGTTTTAATTTCTTTTTCTTTTTAGGAATGAAAGATACGGAAGCTATTAATGGATCACTTATTATGGCGACGAATCCACTTGTTACGATGATATTGGCAAGTGTAATCTTGCGAGAGAAAATTGTAAGACAGCAAGCGATTGGAATGGGATTTGCATTACTTGGGGTTGCTTTTGTTATTACAAACGGATCATTTTTGGTGATACAAAATTTAGCATTTTCAAAGGGGGATTTTTATATTTTATTAGGGAATATTTGCTGGGCATTATACGGTGTGTTAGGGAGAAAGTTTATTAGAGGTAGTAGTCCAATGCAAACGACGGCATATACAATGACTGTTGGATCACTTATTTTCATCATGATGTCCTTTATGCAAAAGAGTGTAGTGCCAGCTTTAGAAATCCCTCTATTAGCTTGGTTATCTATTATTTTTATGGCAATTGGAATGAGTGTGCTAGGTTACTTATGGTGGAATAATGGGATTGCTCAAATCGGTGCTGCAAGAACATCTTTATTCTTTAATTTAGTTCCTGTTGTTACTATGCTTATTTCTTTTATAGAAGGAGTAAACATAACGGTGGCACAATGTATAGGGATGATATTAGTGATTACAGGGGTACTATATTCTTCTGGTATTATTAAGATGAAATCAAAAGAAAGTGTGAGCATCTAACATTTTTTATCTATAAATGTTAGAATAATAAGAAAATAAATAAGGGGATGGAGAAATGTTCACACTCCGAGTAGATGATGAAATCGAACTTCAATTGTTAGAAAAACATCATAAAGAAGAGTTGTATCAATTAGTAGATCAAAACCGGGAGCATTTAAAAAGATGGCTTCCATGGGTAGATGGGACAAAATCAGCTGATGCATATGATGACATTCTTCCGATGTGGCTGAAGAAATTTGCGGATGGAAATGGTTTTGAAACAGGTATACGTTATAAAGGAAAGCTTGTTGGGATGTTAGGTATTCATGAGGTGAGTTGGGGAAAGAAAGCAACGAGTCTTGGGTATTACCTTGCAGAAGAAGCAGGCGGAAAAGGAGTTATGACGCGAAGTGTGAAAGCAGTGCTACGCTATGCGTTTGAAGACTTAAAATTGAATAAGATAGAAATCCGTTGCGGTGTAGAGAATCAAAAAAGTCGTGCGATTCCAGAAAGTCTTGGTTTTAAATTAGACGGTATTATGCGTGATGAAGAATGGCTATGTGACCATTTTCATGACATTGCTGTATACAGTTTACTAGCTTCAGAGTGGAAGGATTACTAAAGAGTATGGCTGAATAAGGAATTTTATAGTCTGTGAAAACTGGAGATAAAAGTGTCTCTAGTTTTTTTATTATTATAAATGGTATAATTTGGTTGAGAGGTGATGGTATGAACTTTCCTATCAAAAGAAGCAAACCAATTATGATTTTTGTAAGTGTGATGTTCGTTTTTATGGTTATTTATCCAATTGTGATGCTCATGATGAATAAGGAAAACTGGGGATCAGCACTAATTGGGATGGCAATTTGTCTTATTGTAAATGTCCCGCTCGTTTGGGAAGTATTTATTAAAAAACATACTGTAGAAAATGGGATTTTGAAATACGGAATACTAAATGATGATATTGTGTTATCTGATGTGCTGATTGTTCGTCAAGTTAGCAAATCGCTCGAAATGACAACAAATCAATATAAAGTGCATATGATTGCTATGCCGCGAAATAAAGAAAAGTTATTATTGCTTATTCAAGAAGCAAATCCACATGTGAAAATAGACGTGAAAGCATAACGGGAGCGAGCAATGAAGCATATTAGACTGTTATTTTGTTTTGAATTATTGATGGTGCTGGTTGTTTGTGTTAGAGGGCATGTTCGCTGGGGCTGGCCGCTGTATTTATCAATAGCAGTAGGCATTTTAGCAGTTGTACTTTTGTTTTATTATCATGCTCGTCAAATTCGAAGTAAGGAAGAGAAAGTGAAGAAATAATAGATAAATAAGACATACAAAAAGAGCTTTCCCATCAAAGGGAGAGCTCTTTTTCACCTATTTTAAGTTTTCAGGATTCAATGCTTCTAATTCAGGTATAACGAAGCGTCCATCTTTACGGATTAATACGTCGTCGAAGTAAATTTCGCCGCCGCCGTATTCAGGGCGTTGGATACATACTAAATCCCAGTGGATGTTAGAATTGTTGCCATTCCATGCATCGTCGTAAGCTTGTCCAGGAGTGAAGTGGAAGCTACCGTCAATTTTTTCATCAAATAGAATATCGCCCATTGGATGTAAGATGTATGGGTTTACGCCAATTGCAAATTCACCAACGTAGCGTGCGCCTTCATCTGTATCAAAGATTTTGTTGATGCGTTCTGTATCGTTTGCAGTTGCTTCAACAATTTGTCCATCTTTAAATTTCAGTTGTACATTTTCAAATGTATAGCCGTTATATGGTGATGGTGTGTTGTAAGAAACTGTACCGTTAACAGAATCGCGAACTGGTGCAGAGTATACTTCACCATCTGGAATGTTTAAATGACCAGAGCATTTAATAGCTGGAATGTCTTTAATAGAGAATGTTAAGTCAGTTCCAGGGCCAACAAGGCGAACTTTATCTGTTTTGTTCATAAGTTCAACAAGGTTATCCATTGCTTTGTCCATTTTACCGTAATCTAAGTTACATACTTCAAAGTAGAAGTTTTCGAATGCTTCTGTGCTCATTTTTGCAAGCTGTGCCATAGATGCATTTGGGTAGCGAAGAACAACCCAGCGTGTTTTTGGAACGCGGATGTCTCTATGAACTTTTTTACCAACTGTTTGACCGTGGATTTTCATGCGTTCACTTGGAACGTCAGCTTGTTCGTTAATGTTGTCGCCAGAACGCAGACCAATATAAGCATCCATATCTTTCATTACACTTGCTTCATAGGCAGCGATTTGCTCGAAGTGTTCTTCGGTAGCGCCCATTAATAAAGAGCGGTCAACTTGATGATCTTTTAATGAGACGAATGGGAAACCACCAGCTGCATATGCTTCTTTGACAAGTGCAGTTACAAGTTCTTTTTGCAAGCCAAAGTTTTCAATTAATACTTTTTCACCTTTTTGTAAACGGATGGAATAGTTAATTAAATTGTGTGCTAAAGTTTCAATACGTGGGTCTTTCATATGTAAAAGCCTCCCTATTAATTATGTATCCTTTCTCATTGTACCCTAATTGGTGGTATTTGTTTAATGATTTATGTTACAGTTGACGAACAAGTATGAAAATTCTTGCGTCCTCATAAGGATTAGAACGAAACGGAAAATGATTGTATAATAGGAGAAAGTATGAAAAAGATAAAGGAAGTGATGAAATGCAAGTTCTTTTATACGTAAGTGCAGCTATAGCTGCCGTTGCTTTTGCAATTTTAGTGATATATACATGTAGAACATTATTATCATTGCAGAAGACGTTAGAAAATGTTGCAAGTACATTAGAAGGCTTAGAGAAGCAAATGCAAGGGATAAGCGTAGAGACAGAACAATTATTACATAAGACGAATGCATTAGCTGACGATATTCAGCAAAAATCTCAGTCGTTAAATAAAGTAGTAGAAGGCGTAGATGGAATCGGAACAACAATTCATTCTTTAAATACGAAGCTTCGTAATGTATCAGATTCTGTAACAAATGAAATTGAAAATAATGCAGATAAAGTAGCGCAAGTCGTACAATGGAGTAGTGCAGCGATTGAAGTGTACAATCATTATCGTACTAGTAGACAAGAGAAAAAGCTAGAAAAGGCCGAGAAGAAGTTAGAGAAGGCAGAGAAAAAAGAGAAGCGCTCTAGACTTCCGATTCGTATGAGGGGTGAATAGCATGAGCATGACGAAAATTGAAACAATGGAAGAGTTTGACGCATTGTTAGAAACAGCGGAACCATATATTCTTTTTAAACATAGTACAACATGCCCAATTAGCCAAGGAGCATACACGGAGTTCGAGGCATATTGTCACGATGCAAAAGAAGCACCTACTTATTATTTATACGTGCAAGATGCAAGAGATGTTTCGAATCGTATTGCAGAGCACTTTGGTATTAAACATGAGTCGCCACAAGTGCTATACATAAAAGATGGGGTAGTAGTATGGCATACATCCCATTGGAATATTAAGAAGCAGACTTTAGAAGAGAATGTGAAGTAGGAAAAAAGCAAGCAAATGCGCTTGCTTTTTTTGTTAGGATTTATGAGATAGATATGTAGAGAGTTGTCTATTCTAGGGTAAAATTATTTTTTTGAAATACTAATTTAATGTGAAAATTTATGGGAGATATTTGTTTTGCTAGGGGGATAAGATTTGGTTAGGGATATTAAGTATGAAGGAAAGAACCCCCCACTGATTAAAGTTTCATTTTATAATGGGGAGCTTGCTCATTGCAGGAATCATTGGTTATGGAGTGTATTGGGCATTCTTTGATATGAATAGGTTACCCAGAGTGTATGTAACGAATGGAGGGGCAACAACTTCTTACGCTGTTCGAGGTGAATTAGTATGTAACGAACAAAATAATAAAACGAAAAATATTTATTGGAATAATCGTGAGAATACTGCAAATATCACTTGGAATGATAATGATACAGTTATAATTAACGGGCATAAACTGGATGTGCCAAATGATAAGTTTGATTTTAGAAATCAATAATACAGTTGTATATATTATATTGTGATTAATGTTAGAGAACGATTCTATTTGTAATGTATATCATGTGACAACCTGATATCTATCGGATATAATAAATTATCTTAACCATGATAATAAGGTAATCTTTATATAACTTGAAAGAGGTGGCTTTCTTATGGCATCACAAGAATTAAATCGTTTACGCTCTCAAATCGATCAAATGAACCTAAAAATTTTAGAATTATTAAATGAGAGAGGTCGTCTTGTACAAGAGGTTGGTAAGCTAAAGGAAGTGCAAGGTGTAAAACGATTTGATCCTGTACGTGAAAGAAGCATGCTTGATTTAATTGCTGAGAAAAATGATGGGCCGTTTGAAACATCGACTCTTCAACATATTTTCAAACACATTTTCCAGACAAGCTTAGAATTACAAGAAGATGATCATCGTAAGGCACTTCTTGTTTCAAGAAAGAAAAAACCAGAGGATACCATTGTTGATATAAAAGGTGAAAAAATTGGTGATGGCAATGCTCACTTTATTATGGGACCGTGTGCGGTAGAAAGTTATGAGCAAGTGCGCCAAGTGGCAGAAGCAATGAAAGAACAAGGTTTAAAATTGATGCGAGGCGGTGCGTTTAAACCTCGTACATCACCTTATGATTTCCAAGGTCTTGGCTTAGAAGGATTGAAGATATTACGCCAAGTGGCAGATGAGTATGATTTAGCGATTATTAGCGAAATTTTAAATCCGAATGATATTGAAATGGCATTAGATTATGTTGATGTGATTCAAATTGGCGCTCGTAATATGCAAAACTTCGAACTCTTGAAAGCGGCTGGATCGGTGAAAAAACCAGTATTGCTAAAACGTGGTTTGTCAGCAACGATTGAAGAGTTTATCTATGCGGCAGAATATATTATCGCACAAGGTAACGAGGATATTATTTTATGTGAGCGTGGCATCAGGACGTATGAGAAGGCAACGCGTAATACACTAGATATTTCCGCTGTGCCGATTTTGAAGAAAGAGACACATTTACCTGTTGTAGTAGATGTAACGCATTCTACAGGACGACGTGACCTCTTATTACCGACTGCAAAAGCAGCGATGGCAGTTGGTGCTGACGCGGTTATGGCTGAAGTACATCCAGACCCGGCTGTTGCGTTATCAGATTCAGCACAACAAATGGATATTCCAGAATTCAATGAGTTTATGAAAGAATTAAAAGCATTTCGCGGTAGATAATCAGAGTGGATTTTAAAGTCTATGCGGCACTTGTTGCATAGACTTTTTCGCGGGAAATATCCTTTTTTACATAAAAAATACGAAAATAGGAGAAAAGAAGCGAATTTTTTCGAAACTTTTGCGGGAAAATATTGTATGAGCCTGCATTTTTATCGTATCATTAGTAAAAGGACTCGGGAGTGACATCTTCAAGGTGAGTTGATGTCTTTTTTTCATTTAAGTGAACCGATACATAAAGATAGATAACATAATATAGAAGGAGTGTGCGAAAAAGATGAACGTAACAATCTATGACGTAGCGCGCGAAGCAAACGTTTCGATGGCAACTGTATCACGCGTTGTGAACGGTAATCCGAATGTAAAGCCTACAACAAGAAAGAAAGTATTAGAAGCAATTGATCGATTAGGATATCGCCCGAATGCGGTAGCACGTGGACTAGCAAGTAAGAAGACAACAACAGTGGGTGTTATTATTCCGGATATTTCTAATACATTCTATGCAGAACTTGCACGTGGAATCGAAGATATCGCAACAATGTACAAATATAATATTATTTTAAGTAACTCTGACCAAAATAGAGAAAAAGAATTCCATTTATTAAATACGATGCTTGGTAAACAAGTGGATGGTATTGTATTTATGGGTGAAGATATTACAGATACTCATGTAGAAGAGTTTAAAAAGTCTCCAGTACCAATCGTCTTAGCAGCATCATTTGATGAGAACAATGAAACATCATCAGTAAATATTGATTATACACAAGCGGCTTATGATGCAATGAAGCATTTCCTAGAACAAGGCCATAAGCGTATCGGTTTTGTATCAGGTCCTTACATTGACAAAGCTGGGAGTGCAAAAAAATTACAAGGTTACAAAAAAGCGTTAGAAGAAGCTGGTATGGCTTATGATGAAAATCTTGTAATTGATGGAGATTACACATATGATTCAGGTTTAGAAGCATTTGAAAAGCTTTGGGAAATTGATGAAAAACCAACAGCAATCTTCGTATCTTCAGATGAAATGGCACTAGGCGTAATTCACGCGGCACAAGACGCTGGATTAAACGTACCAAAAGACGTAGAAGTACTTGGCTTTGACAACACACGTCTTGCACTAATGGTACGCCCACAGCTTTCAACAGTTGTACAACCAATGTATGATATCGGTGCAGTAGCAATGCGTTTGCTTACAAAATATATGAACAAAGAAAAAGTAGAAGATCATACAGTTATCTTACCTCACCGTATCCAATTTAGAGATTCAACGAAGTAAGAATACGAAAACTCACAGCGTGGTGCTGTGAGTTTTTTTATGATATTTAATCCAGTGTTTCTACATATTCAGGAAAATATTGTTGAACTAATGTTTCTAAACGCTCATTTTTATTAACATGTAAAAATCTTGAATATAATTCTTTTCCTGTTTCAAAATGAGTATCATCTAATTCGAAAACATGTAATAATTTGCGAAATTTCCATGTTACTTGAACGCCATACATATTATAGTAGGAGTGCTCAGAGTTTATAGCGAGTTTTTCTCCTAATTTATTCGCCTCTTCTAAACTTTCTGCCTTAACGAGAATAATACTTTCTTCATAAGTACTATCAATTTAGGATCAGGCTCACTTGAATGAACGGATTCAAATAATAATTTTACAGCATACATATTTAGGGATAGTGGCTGAATAAAGACCAATCCTTTCGTGATAAAATCTCTCTTTGTTCATCATTCGCTATATATTTCATTATTCCCTGTCTTGTCTATAATCTAGAAGCGAAATTTCCTATGAATACGCAATGTCATGTATAATAGAAAGAAAAGGTTTGTGAGGGGGGAGAAGAGATGATTATTCTTTGGATGCTTACGCTTTGTATGACGGCTGTTTTTGCATATATGACGTTAAAACAAAGTGGCCTAAAGCGATTTATTCCAGGAAGTACTCTTGCAGGAATTGCCCTTATCACGTATGTAACTTCTATCTTTATTGAAAATATTTCGGTGAATTTGAGCGCAAGTCTCGTATTTGTTGCGATTACATTATTTGCAGGTTCCATTATGATATTAATGGTTGCTGGTATTATTTTGTTTATTCATATGAATTCGGAAACACCATAAGATATAAAAAAAAGCATGTCCCATGTGGGCATGCTTTTTATCCGTTCAATTATGCGTTGTCTTTTGAAGCACTTTGTTGTTTTAATAAGTCGCGAATTTCGCCAAGAAGTACTTCTTCTTGTGTTGGTTCTGGAATTTCTTCTACTTTTTCTTCTTCTTTTTTGAATGTTAGTTTGTTGAAAACTTTAATAAATGCAAAGATAGCACCTGCGATGATTAAGAAGTCAAAGATAGTTTGGATGAAGTTACCATACATAATAGCTGTTTTACCAAATGTAATTTTCAAACCTGTAAAGTCGATACCACCCATTAACATACCGATTAATGGTGTGATAATATCTTTTACTAAAGAACTTACAATTTTTCCGAAAGCAGCTCCGATTACAACCCCGATAGCTAAATCAATAACATTCCCTTTTAGGGCGAACTTTTTAAACTCGTTCCACATTTATAATTCCCAGCCTTTCCACGACTCAGTATGAAATTTATAATTCCTATCAACATATTCTATAGAAGTTTGTGATAGAAATAAAGGGAAAATGGGAATGAAAGTAAATTCTGAAAAATGTATCCGTTTCATTTTGAGATTTATCCTGCATGAATGGGCAGGAAGAACTCCAAACTCCGGATTCAGAGAGAAATGTAGTATGTGTATGGAAGAGGGAAATTAAAGTTTTGATATGCCCGAAGTACTTCTTTTAGTACAAGTACTTCGGATAGTTTTATAGCATAAATTGTTTATTTATAAATGTTGGATTCCTGTGCGCCTACTTGGATTAAAATTTCTTCGATTTCTTTAAAGTTATGAGCACGTGCATGTTGCAGAGGGGGAACGCCATCATGATCGGGAATATTTATATTTGCACCATGTTCAATGAGGAGACGGATAACTTGTTGCTGTATTTCGGTGCCATCACTTAGTACGATAGCTTCCATTAAAGCAGTCCATCCGAGGTTATTCACATGGTTTACATCAATATTTGTTCGAGTGAGAAGTTCTTTTATGACGTCGATATAGCCATGTTCTGCCGCTGGAATAAGAGCTGTTCCTCCGTAACGATTTGTAAGTGTCGGGTCAGCACCGGCATCAATTGATAGTTTTAGAATTTCTAAATAACCTTCAGCGCCAGTATATAAAAATGGATTGTTTTTCATCTTATCTTGGATGTTTACATTCGCTCCAGCCTTAATAAGAGTCCTTGCAGTTTTTATATCATTTCCATATGTAGCAATCATAACAGGGGTGCGACCTTGATTATCTGTTACATTTATATTTGCTCCTTGCTGAATCAATGATAGGACGGTGTTTGTATCTTTTTGCTCTGTAGCTGTGAGTAGTTGTTTTTCCATGCTTTCTATCTCCTTTTTCAATTCTTGATCTTGTGTGCAACCTTGCAAAAAGAATAAACAACATATCATACTTAAAGTTCTTTTTAATATTGTATTTCACCACCTTCTCATTGATAAGTGTAAGGAATTATAATTTTGTAAGAATTGTTTTAGAATATAGGTGCTTCGCCTTATACTGTAAAATATAAATATTAATTTTTTATAAACTGTCGCTAAAATAACTATAAAATCGCTTGAACATTCGGAAATATCTTCTTATGCTTATGATTAGTATTGGAAGGTTCGTAAAGTGAGGGATGGAGTCATGTCTATTAAAACAAGGTTTTTATTATCTTATATTGCTGTTATTTTTGTTTCAATTACTCTTTTGTTGGTTACGGGTTTTTTAATTGTTTTTTCTATAACGGGAAATTTAGAATCAGTGAAAAATTTTTATAAGAGTTCTTATATTCAAAAGCCACTGACGCCAGAGGAAGAAAATGCTTTTCTTGAATTAAAGGCAGCAGCTAAGCAGAATCAACCGCAACTATTAGATGAAGCAATGATGCCGTCATTAGAGAAAAAAGGTGTGAAGATTGTTGTAAGAAAAGGAGAAACAATTTCATATGCGTCAAAAGCAATTGAAGGTTCTAATTTAAAAGGGGCTCTTCCAAAATTTGAAGCAACGAATATTAATAGTCGTGGTACGGCTGAATTAAATGACACATTTTATCGCTACGTAAAGTTTGATTTTTATTTTCCTCATAATGAAGAAGGAAGTATATTTGTATTGAATGAGCAAAGTTCGTATGTAGAGCTAACCGAAAAGCTATTTCCCATTTTGTTTATATCGTTATTACTGTTAGCTATTTTTATCATTGGATTATTAAGTTATTTCGTTTCAAGAAGTGTGATAAAGCCTATTCTCATATTGACGGATGCAACTGGAAGAATTAAAGAAGGAGATTTACATTTTCAAATTCCAGTTACGTCTCATGATGAAATTGGTCAATTAAACCAAGCATTTGAAGAAATGAGGCAGAAATTAAAAGAATCAATTGAAGTGCAAGCGCAATATGAAGAGAATCGAAAAGAACTTATTTCGAATATTTCCCATGATTTAAAAACACCCATTACATCTATTATTGGATATGTAGAAGGAATAAAAGATGGAGTTGCAAATACACCAGAGAAGATGAACAGATACTTAACAACAATTTATACAAAAGCAACACATATGGATACACTCATTGATGAACTCTTTTTATTTTCAAAATTAGATTTGAATCGTGTGCCATTTCAATTTGAAACGATAGAATTGTATACGTTTATGGAAGATTTAATAGAAGAAATGCGGATGGACTTGAGTAAGTATGGAATTAATTTGCACTTACAATCACTTGAAGCTTCACAATTCTATGTACTAGCTGATCGTGAGAAAGTAAAGCGAGTTATATCCAATTTAATTCATAATAGTGTGAAGTACATGGATAAACCGCAGAAAGAAATTACAGTTACATTACTAGAGGAAGCGGATATGGCAATCGTGAGAGTGACAGATAATGGATCGGGTATAGAATCTGATAAACTTCCATATATTTTTGAACGTTTTTATCGTGCAGAACAATCACGTAATTCGAGTACAGGTGGAAGTGGTCTTTGCTTAGCTATCGCAAAGCAAATTGTTGAAGAACACGGCGGAAAGATTTGGGCGGAAAGTGAATTAGGGGAAAGTACCAGTGTTTTCTTCTCATTGAAAAAAGTATAGGAATGTGGTGAGTAAATTGAAGCGAGTGTTATTAATTGAAGATGAAGTAAGTATTGCAGAATTACAGCGGGAGTATTTAGAGATTCATGATTTTCAAGTTGATGTACAACATTCAGGGGAAACAGGACTGCACTGCGCTTTACAGGAACAATACGATCTAATTATTTTAGATATCATGCTTCCAAAAATGAATGGATTTGAAATTTGTAAACAAATACGTGCGGTGAAAGATATTCCGATTTTACTTGCCTCAGCCAAAAAAGAGGATATCGATAAAATTCGTGGACTTGGACTCGGGGCTGATGATTATATTACGAAGCCATTCAGTCCAAGTGAATTAGTCGCAAGGGTAAAAGCACATATCGCGCGTTATGAACGATTATCTGGAAATATAATTAAGCAGCGAGATACGTTATATATCCACGGGATTTCTATTGATCAACGTGCTAGAAAAGTATTCATAAACAATGAAGAAATTGCTTTTACAACGAAAGAATTTGATTTGCTAACATTTTTTGTGATGAATCCGAATCAAGTGTTAAGTAAGGAACAATTATTTGAACGTATTTGGGGACTAGATTCAGCTGGAGACTTAGCTACAGTTGTTGTTCATGTGCGAAAGTTACGTGAGAAAATTGAAAGAGATCCTGCTCATCCACAATATATTGAAACGGTGTGGGGAGCTGGATATCGTTTTAATGTATAGCGAACCTGTCAAAGTGTTGACAGGTTTTTTTATGTTTAAAGGCAGTAAGATTCACAAAATTAAAAAATATATTACCTTTATTTTATCTTTTTTTAAGAATTTATTTATTGGCAATTTATACTTGCCATCTACTATAAGTATCACAGAAAGAAAGTGAGCAGGTAAAGTGATTTGAGGAAACTATTATCTGCTATGTATTAGATGATTGAATCTGAAAGAAAAATAATCATTTGGAGGTTTGATGAAAATGAAAAAAATAAAATTTTTAGTACCAGCTATGATTGGGTTTACAGTAATGGTAACAGGTTGCGCGCAAGGAGAAGCAAAAGCAGAAGCAAAACAGGAGACAAAGCAAGAAGTGAAAAAAGAAAAGAAGCAGCAAGAAGCACAGATTACAAAATTACAGCCATTAAACGCAATGACATTACAACTAACATTTTCTAAACCTTTATCAGAAGAAGAGGTGAAATTAGAAAATTTAGAGGCGATTAAGAAAAATTTTGTATTTGATAACGGGTTAGAAATTGTGAATGTACCACGATTAAAAACAGGTGCTACAAGTACATATATTGTACCTGTTACAGTCCAAAAACCAGGAACAAAATATAAAGTAAGTTATAAAGGTGGAAAAAAAGAAAAATTTGAGGCGAGTACTGAAAAAATTAATGTTCGTCAAGCAAAACAAGTGACAAATGATACGTTTGAGATTGAATCATTTTTAGAAGATGGTGTGACAGATTATGCAAACATTATTGAAGCGTATAAAGCAGGGAGAGGAAATCAAGCGTTTCAGTTAGATGAAGAAAATAAAGATAAAGAAGGAAAACAATATCAAATTATTTCTTCGCTACGTGATCGAAAAATGACGATTACATCAAGTTCAGGGGAATAAATTGTTGTAGGATATGTTCCGTTTACACAGGCGGCAGATGGCAGACAGGCACCGAAGTTTCGTCTACCTGCTGGTCAAACCTTGCAATCAGGTATGACGTATACAATAACATCTGATTGGGCGACGGTTAAGAATCCAACGTTCACTGCGGAGACTATTGCGCCACTTGTGATTCAAAGTGCAGAAGCGATAGATAATAAGTCGATTCAAATTACGTTAGAGAAAGATCCAAGTATGGAGCTGTTTGCTGGACGAAAAGTAGAATTACAAGGTGAAGATGGAAATCGAATAGAAGCGCAATATCGTTTTACTTCTCGAAAAGGAGCAGTAGGAATCTTTGATTTACAAAATGGTGCAACGTTGCAGCCAGGTAAGAAATATACAGTTGTACCGATGAATGGCTGGGCAACTGCAAATCAGGTGACGTTTGTAGCGAAATAAAGAAAAGTTTTAAACAAGCAGCAAGTGATTTAGTACTTGCTGCTTTCGTGCTGTAATGATTTATAGAAAGTTTTAATGATAGATGCAAAACGATTGCTTTCTTCTAAAAAAGGGTAATGGTTGCTATATTCAAATGGAATGAATATAGAATTTGGTATACCTTTGTGTATTTCTACAGAGTATTGCACCGGGCACTGTACATCATGATTTCCACAAAGGATTAATGTTTTTGCTGTAATAGATGAAAGATGATTTCTTAAATCGAATTGTGGATACTCTTGAGAAAAAGCGTTCATCCGACTTACAGCCATCGTTTTATAAATAGGCTTTGAAAAATATATTTCATAGTGTTCAGGCTTATATAAAGATAATTTTGTTCGCTTGGTTGATAATACACTCCGCTCTTCTAGTGTAAGAGGAGAGAGTTTTAATGTTTCGATAATGTCTTGCATATATTGAAATTGTGGATGGCTTGGATGATAAATACAATCTGGTGTTTTTGTATAGTTACTAGCAGCGGCACCGACAACAACTAAGGATTGCAAGGAGGTAGGATAGGTAATTGCATACAGAAGACCAAGCATACCACCTGTAGAATGACCAGCGAAATGCCACGCTGAAAGGTGCAGTGATTCTTTTATTGCTTCTAAATCTTCAATTGTTTCGCTCATACTTAATTCATGTTCCGTTGGAGCTTTCACAGAATGACCAGCATCTTTTAAATTGATGAGAAACACTTGGTGAGTATGAATAAAGCTTTCTGCAAAATAATCACCAGTTTCATTAAATTGTGAGTAATGATGTGTAACACAAAGTGGTTCCCCAGTGCCTTTTGTAAAAATTTCAAAAGTGCCGCGCATTGTGTGTATGAGTTGCCCTTTCCACATAAAATATCACTCTCCGGGAAAAAAGAATAGGAGAATATCCCCTATTCTTATCATTTAATATAAAGCCTTTTTCGTATTATTCCGAATAATCTCGAGGCATTTTGCCACTGTTAATGCATTTTTTTCTTCTATTTCTAGTTTTCGAGGGATGGGGTTATACATGTTGTTAGAATCTTCCCATGTAAGAGGAAGGTCTATCGGTGCTTGTCCTTTCCAAGCTTCAATCCATTCTGGAGGGAGGTAACCTGAGATGTTTTGGATGTTGTTCATTTCGAGCCAAATGAGTGCCCATGCTCTTGGAACGACGCGCCACATATCGTAGCCACCACCGCCAACGGCAATCCAGCGCCCATCACAATATTCATTGGCGATTTCATGAGCAAGTTTTGGGATTTCACGATAAATTTGCATCGTTGCACAAAGATGAGTAAGGGGATCGTAATAATGTGCATCGGCTCCATTTTGCGTTAAAATGATATCTGGTTTAAAGTAAGCTGCTACTTCTTTTACAACAGTGCGATACGATTGTAAAAAAGATTCATCTTCTGTGAAGGCATCGAGTGGTACGTTAAAAGAATAATTGTAGCCCATGCCTTGGCCGCGTTCATTTACAGCACCTGTTCCAGGAAATAAATAGCGCCCGGTTTCATGTAGGGAGATCGTGCAGACGTTAGGGTCATCATAAAAGGACCACTGTACGCCATCACCGTGATGAGCATCCGTATCAATATATAAAACACGCAATCCATATTTTTTCTGCATATATTTTATTGCAATAGAGCTATCATTATAAATACAAAAACCAGATGCCTTCCCCCGAAATCCGTGGTGCAGCCCACCGCCTAAATTTAAAGCATGCTTTACTTTACCTGAAAGGACGGCATCTACGGCTGTTAATGTACCGCCAACAAGCAGTGCACCCGCTTCATGCATATTTGGAAACATCGGTGTATCTTCTGTTCCAAGACCATATGACATAGCGATTGATTGTTCTAATTTTCCTTCCCCAGCACGTTTTACCGCATTTATGTATTCCTCTGTATGAATGAAAGCAATTTCCTCATCAGTCGCCATTCGTGGTGGAATGACTTGAGAAGGATGAATGAATCCACTCTTTACTAATAAATCATAGGTGAGTGTTACGCGAAGCTGATTAAAGGGATGTTCAGGGCTAAAGGAATAGCCCCGAAAATCCTCTGAATAGATGAAGGCATTTGTCATGCCTGCATCCCCATAATATTTGGCCATAAAACATGATAGCCTTTTTTCTCTAACGCTTCGATCACTCTTAGAGGATTCATCGTTTGAATGCGGAAAACGAGTACTTTATCATTCTCATCTTTTGCTGGATAGACGAGAACGCTCACAATATTAATGTGTAATTCACTAAAAATCGCAACTACTTTTCCAAGAATACCAGGTTCATTTTTTACTTGAATTTCAATTTGTGAACTTGGCTGATGGGCACCTGTTAGTTTAACGAGTGTATGCAATACTGTAGATTCCGATATGATTCCGACAAGCTTACCACCCTTTGTAACAGGAAGGCATCCGATTTTATTTTCAAAAAATAGCGTCGCAATTTCCTCAACAAAATCAAGCGGATGGCATGTCATTACAGGCTGTTTCATAATTAATTGAATAGGTTGTTTAAGCATATTCATTGAAACTTCTTCATCGAGAATGGATGGACTTGCATCACGTACGTCACGGTCAGAAATAATACCGACTACGTTGTTGTTATGCCCAACAATTGGAATATGACGAATGCCCTTTGTACGGATTGTGCGAATTGCGGTTTCGATTGTGTCATCTGGACGTAGTGTAATCACGTCATGATTCATAATTTCTTCTACAATCACTTCATATGCCCCCTTTCTTAATACATAAAACGATTTTGAAAGCGTAAGCGGTCAAATGCTTGAATGGAGTTTGTATCAACGCGCTTACCGATGCGAACCATTAAGCAGTTAGCGGGATGAGAACAAATTTCTGGGTCGTCCGTTGCCATCCATTCTAAGCCGCCAGCATTCATCATTTTCTCCATCACTTTTCGGTATTCCCAAACATTTAAACCAGTTTGTTTTAAATCCCAGTGCCAATAATATTCAGTCGTTAATATAATATAATCTTCCATATGATCATCCATCATAGAAACTTCTAATAGATTTTTTCCAACTGAGCACCCACGGAATGCTGGAATGACTTCAATTGCCCCGAGTTCAATTAAATTCTCCATCTTTCCTTCTGACCATCTTTCTAGTGGATCGGGATATAAGTATGTAACATATCCGACAATTGTTCGATCCTGTCTCGCAATAATGAGACGAGCTTCGGGTAATTTAGAAATTTCGACAATTGCTTTATACTGCTGCTTGGCAGGACGAAACGCAATTAAGTCTGGATGGAACTCATACATTTCAAGATTATGTGTAGAGACAGGACCTTCAATAATTAAAGTCCCTTTAGCTGTTTTTAAGCTTCTTGCATTATATATTTTTTTATGAATCAATGTTTTGCTCACCACCTTGAGGGTTTGTGAATCTACTATAATCGTACTTTATAATATATGCGATGTGAATCGAATTTTGTCAGTAAAAATTTGTCTAAAAATCAACAAATATACTGAAAATTTTAAATAATATTATTATAATAGAATACATAGGAGGGGGATGTAAAGTATGAAAGTAGAAACGCTTCCAGTTATTAAAGGAGAAAATAATTTGTTGAACTATGAAGAAACATATGCGGGTTTTAACTGGGAAGAGGTGAATAAAAACTTTTCTTGGTATGAAACTGGCCGAGTAAATATGGCGTATGAGACAATTGATAAACATGCGAAATCTGCTCGGAAAAATAAAGTAGCTCTGTATTATCAAGATGGAGCGCGCAAAGAGAAATATACATTTAAAGAAATGAAGGAGTTCTCCAATAAAGCAGGAAATGTCCTGAAAAACTATGGTGATGTTGAAAAAGGCGATCGCGTTTTTATTTTCATGCCGCGTTCACCAGAATTATATTTTGCGCTTCTTGGTGCAGTCAAATTAGGGGCAATTGTTGGTCCTTTATTTGAAGCATTTATGGAAGGAGCAGTACGAGATCGCCTAGAAGATAGTGAAGCAAAGGTGTTAATTACAACACCTGAATTGTTAGAGCGCGTACCATTAAATGATTTACCAGCATTAAAAACAGTCTTTCTTGTTGGTGATAATGTAGAAGAAGGCGGAAAGATTGTAGCGTTTAATCCATTATTCAAACAAGCTTCTAACAAACTGCAAATTGAATGGTTAGATCGCGAAGATGGATTAATTCTTCATTATACTTCCGGTTCTACAGGGAAGCCAAAAGGAGTTCTTCATGCGCAAAATGCAATGGTGCAGCACTATCAAACAGCAAAATGGGTGCTGGATTTAAAAGAAGATGATGTATATTGGTGCACGGCTGACCCAGGTTGGGTAACAGGAACTGCTTACGGTATTTTTGCGCCGTGGTTAGTAGGTGGCTCAAATGTCATTTTAGGAGGACGTTTTAGTCCAGAGGCATGGTACGAAGCGTTGCAAGACTATGGTGTAACAGTTTGGTATAGTGCGCCAACAGCATTCCGTATGCTTATGGGAGCTGGTGAAGAAGCAATTAAGAAATATGATTTAGCGGCACTACGCCACGTGTTAAGTGTTGGGGAACCATTAAATCCAGAAGTCATTCGCTGGGGAATGAACGCATTTGGTCTTCGTATTCATGACACATGGTGGATGACAGAAACTGGTGCACAAGTGATTTGTAATTATCCTTGTATGGAAATTCGTCCAGGATCAATGGGAAAACCAATTCCAGGTGTGAAGGCAGCGATTGTTGATAATGAAGGTAATGAAGTGCCACCATACACAATGGGTAATTTAGCAATTGCTAAAGGGTGGCCATCAATGATGCGCGCTGTTTGGAACAACCCGCAAAAATATGAGTCTTACTTCATGCCAGGAGATTGGTATGTATCAGGTGACTCTGCTTATATGGATGAAGATGGATACTTTTGGTTCCAAGGGCGTATTGATGATGTAATCATGACGTCTGGTGAGCGCGTTGGTCCATTTGAAGTAGAAAGTAAATTAATTGAGCACCCTGCAGTAGCAGAAGCTGGGGTAATCGGTATTCCAGACCCAGTGCGCGGCGAAATTATTAAAGCATTTATCGCGCTGCGCGCAGGATACGAAGCATCTGATGAATTAAAAGAAGAAATTCGCCAATTTGTGAAAAAGGGCCTTGCAGCTCATGCAGCGCCAAGACAAATTGAATTCCGTGATAAATTACCGAAAACGAGAAGTGGTAAAATTATGCGCCGTGTGTTAAAAGCTTGGGAGTTAAACTTACCAACAGGCGATTTATCAACGATGGAAGATTAAGAAGGAAAGGTCTGAATGTATACTTCGTTCAGACCTTTCTTTTTTGTGTTAGAGAATAAATAAACTAGACGGCTCATTCTATTTGGTGTAAGTGGAGGATTGTTTTATATCTTAATCATTAAAAAGGGTGGTAATGTATGGATTTTACAACAGTACCCATCTTAGAAGGAACGACGATATTATTGCGTCCGATAGAACCAGAAAAGGATTATAAACAGTGGTATACGATAATGAAAGATCCAAAAATGCATGATTGGACTGGAAACACAGTTCCTATAGATGCTAATGAAATTAAGAAGTTGCTAGAAACATATAAAGACCTAGAAAATATTGTTGCTTGGTCAGCTATATTAAAAAGTCGAGACGAATGGTAGGGATATATTGGATTGCTGTACCAACAAGGAATGAAAATAATGGTTTAGTGGTTACTTCAGAAGCACAGCGAATTGCACGTGAATTTTGGCGGAGAGGAATAAGTCGTGAAGCTCGAACCCTAATATATAATTACGTGTTTTCAAAAGTAGATGAGGTCCATGCGCAAGCTTGGGAGAATAATATTAATTCTTGTCGCTCTATGGAAAAAATGGGGTTTCGATTAGAGAAACAAATAAAACGTTTATTTACGAAGTACAACGATATGTTTATAGAAAATCACTATGTCCTTTATAAAGAAGATTGGTTGAGAAAAAATAAATTTTGCTAACGGAATATATTTTAAAGCTACTTTTTAGTAATTTCATACTGTTCCCTCTAGCCTAAAACATCTTTTAATGGGACAATAATAGCGGACAACTTATATATACGTGTTGAGGAAGGATATTATGAAAACAGAAAAAGAAAAGATGATCCAAGGGGAAATGTACATACCGGCCGATCCTGTTTTAGTCCAAGAAAGAGAGATGGCTCGTGTATTAACGAGAAAGTTAAATGAAACACCGGAAACAAAATATGAAGAGCGCAGTTCAATTGTGAAAGAGCTATTTGGAACGACAGGAGATAATATTCATATTGAATCTGCTTTTAAATGTGATTACGGCTATAACATTCATGTTGGAGAAAATTTTTACGCGAACTTTGATTGTGTCATTTTAGATGTATGTCCAGTTACTATTGGTGATAACTGTATGTTAGCTCCTGGCGTACATATTTATACAGCTACACATCCGCTTGATCCAATCGAGCGCATAAGCGGTGCTGAATTTGGTAAACCAGTTACAATAGGAAATAACGTATGGATTGGCGGAAGAGCGCTTATTAATCCTGGTGTAACAATTGGAGATAATGCGGTGATTGCTTCTGGTGCAGTTGTAACGAAGGATGTTCCTGATAACGTTGTAGTTGGTGGGAATCCTGCGAAAATCATTAAAAAAATAAAATAAATTTTGAACCAGTTGTCTCCTTTGTTTGTATAAGTTTATGATTGTCTTTCATGTTTCACTATTAGCTGGTGTTCCAATTCTTTCTCTTATTACGATATTAATCGCGAGTTTGTAAAGGAATGGAAGACTAAGAAACTTCAACCTCTATTTGACACGCCTATACAAATAATGATATAAAGAAAAGTATATAAATAATTGAGCGTGGAAAGGGAGAAGTAGTGATCATTTCCCTGTTTTAGAGAGCTGATGGTCGGTGAAAATCAGCACATAGATGATCGCGAATTACGCCCCTAGAGCATCTTTTTTCGATTGAATCGTATTCAAAAGGGAAAAGACGGTGCTGAGCCGTTATGTGAATGAGGTGGTAGGCTTTTGCCTGCAACTAGGGTGGTAACGCGATAATCAAAATCGTCCCTTATTTGAGGGGCGATTTTTTTATGTTTTCAAATTTCGCGCTCGATTAATTTAAAGGAGAGTATGTAGGATATGGGTATTTTACAAGATCTTGAATTTCGCGGACTAATTAATCAGCAAACAGATGCTGAAGGTTTACAACAATTATTAGAAAAAGAAAGTGTAAAATTATACTGTGGCTTTGACCCAACAGCGGACAGCTTACACATCGGTCATATGCTACCAGTATTAATGTTACGTCGTTTCCAATTAGCTGGTCATCAACCAATCGCACTTGTTGGTGGCGGTACAGGAATGATTGGAGACCCAAGTGGTAAAAAAGCAGAACGTACATTAAATACGAAAGATACAGTTGCTTACTACACAGAAAGTATTAAAAATCAGCTTTCAAACTTCTTAGAGTTTGAAAATGTAGAAAACCCAGCAACAATGGCAAATAACTATGACTGGCTTGGCAACTTAGATGTGATTACATTCTTACGTGACATCGGTAAAAACTTCGGTTTAAACTACATGTTAGCAAAAGATACAGTAGCATCTCGTTTAGAGACTGGTATTTCATTTACTGAATTTAGTTACATGATTTTACAATCATACGACTTCTTAAATCTATACCAACAACAAGGTTGCCGCCTGCAAATTGGTGGTAGTGACCAATGGGGTAATATTACAGCAGGTCTTGAGTTAATTCGTAAATCAGAAGAAGATGCGAAAGCATTCGGTTTAACAATTCCACTTGTTACAAAATCTGATGGTACGAAGTTTGGTAAAACAGAAGGCGGCGCAATTTGGTTAGACCCAGAGAAAACAACGCCTTACGAGTTCTACCAATTCTGGATCAATACAGATGACCGCGATGTTGTAAAATACTTAAAATACTTCACATTCTTATCTCATGAAGAAATTCTTGAGTTAGAAAAACAAGTAGCTGAAGCGCCAGAAAAACGTGCAGCGCAAAAAGCATTAGCTTCTGAAATGACAAAACTTGTTCACGGTGCAGAAGCATTAGAGCAAGCAATTAAAATTTCTGCAGCATTATTTAGTGGTTCTGTAGTTGAGTTAACTGCAAGTGAAATCGAGCAAGGCTTCAAAGATGTACCATCTGTAGAACGCAGTGCAGAAGATGCAGGATTAATCGACTTACTTGTAGAAAGCAAAATTTCACCATCAAAACGTCAAGCTCGTGAAGATGTAACAAATGGTGCAATTTATGTAAACGGTGAGCGTACACAAGCATTAGATTATGTTGTAACGGAAAAGGATCGCATTGAAGGTAAATTTACAATTATCCGCCGTGGTAAGAAGAAATATTTCTTAATTCGTTACTAATCAATAGGGAATTATTAAAAGGCTTTGAGGAGATAGATTCCTCAAAGCTTTTTTGTTTTAATCTTCTTTTTATGTTCATACGAAAGTCACAAGTGAGGAGTATGATATATGTATCAGGTGAAAACGAAAGGAGTGGTAAAACAAAATGTCACTAGAAGCGCTCATCATCTTTTCTTTGCTAAATGCTGGTCAGCTGGCGGAGAATACAAAAGGTGATATACATACAAGTCCAAAGGATGCCTATGTGTATGTGGAGAAACAAGAAGAAAACAAATAAGTTTATTTATATATAAGAGTGAATTCAAAAAAGAAGGATAAAGATAGCTGCTCGCTTTCTTAATCCTTCTTTTTAAATGTACAAGAACGAAAAAAGCCAATCCAAAAGGATTGGCTTTTCGTCATTAACGAGAGTAGAACTCTACGATTAATGCTTCGTTGATTTCAGCAGCTAACTCAGCGCGCTCTGGTAAGCGAGTGAAAGTAGCTTCTAATTTGTCAGCATCGAAAGTTAAGTATTCTGGTACGAAGTTGTTAACTTCGATCGCTTCTTTAACAACAACAAGGTTGTTAGATTTTTCGCGAACGCTGATAGTTTGACCAGGTTTTACGCGGTAAGATGGGATGTCTACGCGAGCCCCATCTACCATGATGTGGCCGTGGTTTACTAATTGGCGAGCTGCACGACGAGTGCGAGCTAAGCCCATGCGGTAAACTAGGTTGTCAAGACGAGCTTCAAGAAGGATCATGAAGTTTTCGCCGTGTTTACCTGGCATTTTACCTGCTTGGTCAAATGTGCGACGGAATTGACGCTCAGTCATGCCGTACATGTGACGAAGTTTTTGTTTCTCTTGTAATTGTAAACCGTATTCTGAAAGTTTCTTACGTTGGTTCGGACCGTGAGGACCTGGTGCGTAAGGGCGTTTTTCTAATTCTTTACCTGTGCCGCTTAGAGAGATTCCAAGACGACGAGACAGTTTCCAAGCTGGACCTGTATAACGAGCCATAGTTGACTCCTCCTTTAAGTGTTTTTATTTTCGTAAAATAAAAACAGACGTAATCGACATTTATGCGCATTTTGTTTTCATGTACCTTCGCTCCAGCAGCAGGGAGTTACGAGATACACCTCAAACGTGAGGAACAAAATACAAACGATAAACTCACATTACAAGGCTGCCTTTTTATTTTACACAAACGCTATTATATCTTTTTGCTGTAATTTCGTCAAGCGAGTTCTTTTTTGTTTTATTCATGGAAATTTTGGGAATTGCAAGAAGGAATTCAAAGCGGTATGAAAGAAAGGATAGCAACAGATAGAAAACGCTTACATAAAATAGAAATATAAGGGGGATGTTTGTATGAAAAAGAAACAGATAGAAACAGCGCTGATTCATCACGGGTATGATTCCAAGATGCATAAAGGGAGTTTAACGCCACCGCTATTTCAAACTTCAACGTATACATTTGAAACAGCGCAGCAAGGAGAAGCAAGTTTCGCTGGGCAGGATCCATCTTACATTTATTCAAGACTTGGAAATCCGACTGTGGAATTGTTTGAGGAGCGTATGGCTATTTTAGAAGGGGGAGAATCGGCGTTAGCGTTCGGTTCTGGAATGGCCGCAATTTCGGCGACACTTCTCGCATTTTTACGTGCTGGGGATCATATCATTTGTTCAAACGGTTTGTATGGATGTACGTACGGTTTTTTGGAAGTGTTAGAAGAGAAGTTTATGATTACCCATTCATTATGTGATATGGAAACAGAAGAAGAGATTCAGGCAAGTATGCGTCCAAATACAAAGTTGATATTTGTTGAAACGCCCATTAATCCGACAATGAAGCTCATCGATTTAGAAAAGGTTATTAAAGTTGCAAAACAAAATGAACTGCTTGTCGTTGTTGATAATACATTTTGTTCACCTTATTTACAAACGCCTCTTACACTTGGATGTGATGTTGTTCTTCACAGTGCGACAAAATATATTGGTGGACATGGAGATGTTGTTGCGGGTGTGACGGTTTGTAAAACGAAGGAGCTAGCTGAACAAATTCGCCCGATTCGAAAAGATATTGGCGGAATTATGGCGCCTTTTGATGCATGGCTCTTGCTTCGCGGCTTAAAGACGCTAGCTGTACGAATGGATCGGCACTGTGATAATGCGGAAAAAGTGGTAGAGTTTTTGAAAAATCACGAAAGTATTGAATCGGTATGGTATCCAGAAGGAGAAATTGCATCTTCTCAAATGAAGCGCGGGGGCGGTGTGATTTCATTTACGATTAAAGGCGGAAAAGAAGAAGCACAGGCATTTATGAATGAGTTGAATTTTATTACAATTGCGGTAAGTCTTGGAGATACAGAGACATTAGTGCAGCATCCAGCAACGATGACACATGCTGTTATTCCAGCAGAAGTACGCCATGAAATGGGCATTTTTGATAATTTAATACGCCTATCTGTTGGATTAGAAGCGTGGGAGGATATTGCCCTAGATTTAGCACATGCACTACAGAAGCTATCGAATACATTTTCCCATGTGAACGGAGAATAAAAAATGAGCCATCGATCTATGAAATCGGTGGCTCTTATCTTTTACATATGTTTTAGGAGCGTTTCCACAAATTTTTCTAAGTAGTGTTGATCTACTTCATCGAAGCGATTTTTTTCAGGACTATCGATATCTAACACACCAATGACGTTACCTTCTTTGATAATTGGTACAACAATTTCAGAATTAGAGGCGCTATCACAAGCGATATGACCTGGAAATTGATGAACATCTGCAACAAGTTGGGTTGTTTTTGTTTCAGCTGCTGCGCCGCAAACACCGCGTCCATATGGGATGCGAACGCACGCAGGTATTCCTTGAAATGGCCCCAGTACAAGTTGATTTCCTTCTGTTACATAAAAGCCAACCCAATTAATACGCTCTAAAAATTGATTTAGTAGTGCAGATGCATTTGCTAAATTTGCGACTACATTCGATTCGCCGGTTAACAATGCATCGAGTTGTTTGATTACTGTTTCATATTGCTGCTCGCGTGATCCTGCATAACTTTCTTTTGTAAACATGGAAACGTCGTCCTTTCTATCGAGAAATGTAAAATCATAGCAAAATACGCTGTATTTCATATGACTTTGTCGATAGAAAATTAAAGGAATTTGTCTTAAAAGTCAAGAAATTTACATTATAGCTGTTTAGGGTGAGAGGAAGTGAGCGCATGAAGCAGACGAAACAAAAAGTAATTGATGCGGCAATTTCATTGTTTTATACGAAAGGATACGATGGAACATCGGTGCGAGATATTGCAAAGCGGGCGGATGTGAATGTGGCTAATATTTCATATTATTTTGCTGGGAAGCAAGGTTTATTAGAACAGCTTATAACAGATTTTTTAGAAGGATATATTGGGGTAATTGAGAGGTCAGTTGAACAAAGAGAGTATTTGTCAGCTAAAGAAGTGATGAATCAAATCGTACGAGGAATTTTGCGTTATCAGTTTGAGCATAGGGAACTTACGCGATTCTTTTATAGAGAGCTCTCCCTTGATACAACGTTAATCCGGGAAGTGATGACTGTTTATTTTTCTAAAGAAAGATATTATATAGAGCAAATTATTAAGCAGGGACAAATGCAGCAGGAATTTCAAAAGATTTCTTTTACGATGTTTATGACGCAATTAAAGGGCATGATAAATATGCCGTATTTATATCCGCAGTATATAACAGAAGTCCTGCATTCGTTTCCATCAGAAACATTCTTTTTGGAAATGTATACGAAAGAAGTAGAGCAGTGGATAGAACAAATATTATGTGTAACAAATACGTATTACCCTCTGCCGCGAGCAGTTCATATGTAAAATACTCCCACGACATTGTAGGTGGGGGTATTTTATGGTTTGTTTGTTACGAAGTGATCTCCTGTTGTACACGCTCTTGTTTTCGTTGCCATAAGTTGTTGCATAGTAAAGCGATAATTGTAATTATCGCGCCAATTACTTCAATCTTTTCAACTTGATAGCCGCGGAAAATGGATCCTATAAGTGCAAGTACAGGTACTAAGTTCATAAATAATATGCCGTTCATAGATGAAATAAGGCGATTGCCCATGTTCCAGCAAAAGACTGCGACGACCCCAGCAATAATGGACATATACAATAGTTCGAACCGTACTGTAACGATAGTGTGGAATGTAGGTACAGAAATGACTTTCATATATGTTAGTACAGTAACAGTAAGAACTAACGAAATAGATCCGAATAAACATGTGAGTGTTGTATAACGAAGCGGCGACCAAGTTTGGAAATGAGAGCCACCATTTGTGTAAATAACCCAGCAAATAACGCCAGAGAGCATGAATATATTTGTGAAGAGATGACTTGCTGTTCAAAATAATAGATGAATATTGCCTTTTGAAATAACAAGTAATACGCGATAAGTGCACAAAACATACAAAGAAATGTATAGTTTTGTGGCTTTTTATTTTGTAAGCCCCATTGCAATAGTAAGGTAAGTAGTGGCATAAGAGATTGAATCATGGCCGTGTGAATGGCACCTGAAGGTCCTGCTAATTGCTGTCCATAAAAAACAAGAAATCCGTATCCAGCAAAACCGACTGTACCATAAAATAACAAATAGAAAGTTTGTTTTTCTAAGTGAAAAGCGTGTTTTCCTTCAATCATGAAGAGAAGAATGGTAAAAATAATAGCTGCTGACCCGTAACGAAAAGTAGTGAAAAAGAATGGGTCTATAAATTGTAGGGCGCTGGCCATAACGGGAAACATAAAGCCCCAAGCTGTTACAGCAAGTAAGCATAAAAGAGATCCAAATAGTATTTGTTTTTTATCCAAGAGTATCTTTCTCCTTTTTATTTCGATAAGGAAGAGTTGTCTTTATCATTTTAACGGAGAAGCCCTCCTCCTCTAAACGAAGTGAAGGTGGAGGGAGTTCGATAAAGGCGTTACAGTAAATGTATGAAAGCGAAGATATAGAAACTTTTAGGGAGAAATATTATAAACGCAATAAAAGAAACGTGAAATTTTAAAAAAAATTAGGTCAAAAACACATGATTACATGGTATGATTAGTACATTGTTAGTTGTTAAATATAGGGGATTTCCCTTGTTATACATAATGCCTTCCATTTCATAAACGGAACGGACAAAAAAAGAGAGATAATAGGAGGCTATTTTGCATGAATTCTATCCTAACGATCGTTATCATCTTAGTAAGCTCTATTCTAGTGCTGCTCATGATAGAGCTTGTGATAAGAAATCGTTTATATAAAGATATTGAAGCACTTGAGCAGTGGAAACAAGAAATAAAAGATAAACCTGTTGCGGATGAATTGAAACGGGTTAAGGATTTAAATATGACTGGCCAAACAGAAGAGCTGTTTGGAAAGTGGCGTGAAGAATGGGATGAAATTGTTACAAACCTTCTGCCAAAAGCTGATAAAACATTAGAAAGCGCCCAAAAATCTGCCTCACAATTTTCCTTCCGAAAAGCAAAACGTTTGATGAGTGAATCCATTCGTGATTTAGATGAAGCGGATAACCGCATTACGGAAATATTAAATGAGTTGCAACAATTGCTAGAGAGCTATGAGAAAAATAGTTCAGAAATTGAAGGTTTACGTGATACATATCGTAGTATGAAAAAGAGCGTGCTGGCTCATCGTCATATGTTTGGGCAATCTGAACAGAAAATCGAAGAGTTACTTGATATAGAACAAGCGAAATTTCAAGAATTTGACGAGGCAACAGCAAACGGTGATTATTTAAAGGCGCGTGACATTGTAAAAAGTTTGGAAGATGGATTAGCGAGCTTAGAAATTATCATTCATGAAGTTCCTGATTTATTAGTGGAGTGTCAAGCGACATTACCAGTACAATTAGATGATTTATTACAAGGTCATGATGATATGAAAAGACAAGGATATGTATTAAACCATTTAGAAATCCCTAAAGAAGTACGAGAGATGAACAAACAACTACAAACATGTCTGATTGATTTGGAAGAGCTTCATATAACAGAAGTGGGCGAGAAAATAGAAGGATTAAAAAAGCGTTTGGATACGTTGTACGATCAATTAGAACAAGAAGTACATGCGAAGCATTATGTAGAGAAAAAGTCAGTTAGTGTTTACGAAGATTTAGAGGAAATTCATGAAAAAGCAATTGAGACAAAATCAGAAACGCAGTTTGTGAAACAAAGCTATCAATTGCAAGATAAAGACATTGAGTCACAAAAATTGATTGAAAAACAAATGCATATTTTAATGAAACGCTTTGAAGTATTGCAACTACGTATTGCGGAGCAAGATATTGCTTTCTCTGTTATTCGTGAAGAACTGGAAGAGATTTATGAGCAATGTGAAACACTGAAAGTGCTTCATGTAGAATATAAAGAGATGCTACAAACGATGCGTAAGGAAGAATTTGAAGCGCGTGAAACATTACAAGAAATGCGTCATATGATTGTAGAAGCAAAACGCTTTATGCAAAAGTCTAACTTACCAGGTCTTCCAGAAAGCATTATGGAAGATTTACAAAGAGGACAAGAGGCAATGCAAAGTGTTTATGAGCAGTTAGAATTGAAACCACTAAATATGAATGTTGTAAATAGCATGTTAGAAGAAGCATATACAATCGTAAACGGTGTATATGAAAAGACGCAGGAGTTAATTGGACAAGCGCACTTAGTAGAAAAGCTAATCCAATACGGTAATCGCTACCGCAGTCATGATGGTGACTTGGCGCAGAGCTTAGAAAATGCAGAGAGATTGTTCCGTGAATATGAATATGATGCCGCTTTAGAACAAGCAGCTTCTGTTCTGGAACAACTTGAACCTGGTGTTGTACAAAAAATTGCTGAATTTGTTGATAATGAACAAACCCCTTGATGAAAAAGGGGTTTGTTTTTTTACATCGGATCTGTGTAAATTCTAGAGCGATATTGCTATAATGAATAGCGGAATACAGCAGTGTTTTTCGTTTCAAAATATAAAAGGATACTTCTGTATCAAAAAAATAGAACCTTTGAGTATGTTTAGCGTAATTGCATGTATTTGTGATATGATTATATGATGTGACAGCGCTGAAAGGGGAAGAACGATGATCTATTTTGATAATAGTGCGACGACGAAACCATATCCAGAAGTCCTTCAATCTTACGTAACGGTTGCAGGAAAATATTTTGGAAACCCTTCTTCTATTCATTCGCTCGGGGGAGAAGCAGAGCATTTATTAACACAATCAAGAACGATTGCAGCGCAGCTCCTTCATGTTAAGCCTTCTGAGATTATTTTCACATCGGGTGGAACGGAAGGGAATAACCTTGCAATTAAAGGAATAGCGATGAAGAATCGTTCTCGCGGCAAGCATATTATTACAACAAATATTGAACACGCGTCTGTGTTTGAAGCATATAAACAATTAGAAGGGCTCGGCTTTGATGTGACTTATTTACCTGTAAACGAACATGGTGTTGTATCCGTAGAAAATGTAAAACGAGCGCTTCGTGAAGATACAATCCTTGTTTCCATGATCCATGTGAATAATGAAACAGGAGCGATCCAACCTATTTCTGAAGTGGGGAAATTACTAGAGAACTATCCAAAAGTAAGGTTTCATGTGGACCATGTACAAGGGATCGGAAAAGTACCACTTGATCTATGTGCTTCTCATATTGATCTTTGTTCGATATCTGGACATAAATTTCATAGCGTAAAAGGAACAGGACTTTTATATGTACGTGATGGTGTAAGATTAGATCCGATTTTATCAGGTGGTCAGCAGGAGCTTCGTTATCGTTCTGGTACAGAGAATTTACCTGGTATTGTTGCGATGGTTAAGGCACTACGTATGACAATGGAACATATGAAAGAGAAGCGTGACCACTTGCAAAAATTACAAGCAGAACTTGTACGTTTCTTCGAAGGAATGGAAGACGTAACGATTAATACGTCGCTTCAATATGCAGCACCGCATATTTTAAATGTGTCATTCGTTGGTTTAAAACCAGAAGTAGTGGTTCATGCTCTAGAAGAACGTGAGGTATATGTATCAACAAAATCAGCTTGTTCTTCCAAAGCAAATGAAGTAAGTCGTGTGTTAGTATCAATGGGTGTGCCGCATGTTGCCGCAGCAAGTGCGATTCGCATTAGTTTAGCATCTGAAAACACAATGGAAGAAGTAACACAATTTGAAGGAATTATAAAAGAAACATTGCCAAAATTATACGAAGTGATGAGGTAAAGAAATATGATGAAATATGAATATATTTTAGTTCGTTACGGTGAAATGACGACAAAAGGAAAAAACCGTTCTAAGTTTGTAAACACGTTAAAAGATAACGTTAAATTTAAATTAAAGAAATTCCCAAATATTAAAATCGATGCGACACATGACCGTATGTACATCCAGTTAAATGGGGAAGATCATGAAGCGATTGCAGATAGACTGCAAGATGTATTTGGTATTCACAAGTTTAACTTAGCAATGAAAGTACCATCAGAATTAGAAGAAATTAAAAAAGGTGCGCTTGCGGCTTTCTTACAAGTAAAAGGCGATGTAAAAACATTTAAAATTACAGTGCACCGTTCTTATAAACATTTCCCGATGCAAACGATGGAGTTACTTCCGGAGATTGGTGGCTATATTTTAGAAAATACAGAAGACATCACAGTGGATGTTCATAACCCAGATGTGAATGTTCGTGTAGAAATTCGTAGTGGTTATAGCTATATTATGTGTGATGAGCGTATGGGGGCTGGTGGATTACCAGTTGGTGTTGGCGGAAAAGTAATGGTACTTCTTTCTGGCGGAATCGATAGCCCAGTAGCTGCCTTCTTAACAATGAAGCGTGGCGTATCAGTGGAGGCAGTGCATTTCCATAGTCCACCATTCACAAGTGAGCGTGCGAAGCAAAAAGTAATTGATTTAGCACAAGAGTTAACGAAATACTGCAAACGTTTGACGCTTCACCTTGTTCCGTTTACGGAAGTGCAAAAAACAATTAATAAAGAAATTCCATCTAGTTATTCTATGACAGTAATGCGCCGTATGATGATGCGTATTACGGAGCGCATTGCAGAAGAGCGTAATGCACTTGCAATCACAACTGGTGAAAGTCTTGGCCAAGTAGCAAGCCAAACGTTAGATAGTATGCATACAATTAATGAAGTGACAAACTATCCAGTCATTCGTCCGCTTATTACGATGGACAAACTAGAAATTATTAAAATTGCAAATGAAATTGGAACATATGATATTTCAATTCGTCCGTATGAAGATTGCTGTACAGTATTCACACCAGCAAGCCCATCTACAAAACCGAAGCGTGAAAAAGCAAATCGCTTTGAATCAAAATATGACTTTGCACCACTTATTGAATCAGCTGTTGCGAATGCAGAGAAAATCGTACTACAAACAGTAGAAGTGGCTGAAGAGGAGCAATTTGAAAATCTTTTCTAAAAGTTCTTGTTCAAAAAAAGAGGATAAAGAGAGCCGAGCAGTTCGAGACGCGGAAGCCAGGAGGATACGGAGTGTAGAGTGAACTACATGAGTACCGGACTGGCAACGCAACGAAGAAATGCGACAGTTATCTTTACCGGACTTTTTGAACATCCTTTAAAACCATAAATTACCATCTCTAGATATGCATGAAGTCATATGGTTTATCACACTCTATACTCACAAGGAGGTGATACCATATGGCACGAAGCACAAATAAATTAGCGGTTCCTGGTGCTGAATCAGCATTAGACCAAATGAAATACGAAATCGCTCAAGAGTTCGGTGTTCAACTTGGAGCTGATTCAACATCTCGCGCTAACGGATCTGTTGGTGGCGAAATTACAAAACGTCTAGTTTCACTAGCTGAACAACAATTAGGCGGTTTCCACAAATAATCCCATATACGATGGCTTAGAAGGAGCGGGTTTTCCCGCTCCTTCTTTTTGTCGACAAGTAACTAAAAAAATTGTCAAAAGAAGTAGGTTTAAAATTTACTGAAAATTCTTTATTATAGAAGAGAGGCATAGAGACAAGGGAGGATGAGATTATGAATAGAGAAGAATTATTAGCGCCGCCGTCTTATAACTTAGTTGCAGAGATTGAGAAATATACAAATGAAAAAGAGAAACTTGCTTTAATTTGGCAAGATGATGAAGGAAATAGACGTGAGGTTACATATCTTGAATTAATAAAAGGCGCGAATAGAATTGGAAACGCTTTTATAAAGAGTGATTTGCAAAAAGGGGACAAGCTTCTCATTATGATGCCCCGCTTAATTGAAGCGTATATGACGTATATTGCCGCAATTAAAGCAGGATTTGTGGTCATTCCAAGTTCAGAAATGCTTCGCAAAAAAGATATTGAATATCGCATTCAGCACGGAGAAGTAAAGGCAATTGTCAGTTATGAACCGTATATCGAACAGTTTGAAGATGTAGAGATGATGGAGTCTCTTCAAAAATTCGTGCTGAGCGAGCAGTCAGTAGACGGATGGATTAATTTAAAAGACGCTTTAGAAACAGAAAGTGATGAATTAGCAATCGCAAAGACAGACCGAGAAGATATGGTCTTTTTATCCTATACATCTGGGACAACGGGAAATCCGAAGGGGGTAGTTCATACACATGCCTGGGGCTACGCACATTTGCGTACAAGTGCTCCGAATTGGCTTGGAATAGAAGGGAATGATGTTGTATGGGCAACGGCTAGTCCAGGTTGGCAAAAATGGATTTGGAGTCCTTTTTTAGCGACGCTTGGTTCAGGAGCAACAGGGTTTGTATATCACGGTAAATTTGAACCGAAAACATATTTGCAGTTATTAGATGATAATAAAGTGAATGTGCTTTGTTGTACACCGACAGAGTATCGCTTAATGGCAAAAGTAGAGAACTTGCAGGAGTATAATTTGGAAGCGTTACATAGTGCGGTATCAGCAGGAGAACCGCTAAACCGAGAGGTAATTGAAACATTCCAAAATCATTTTAATGTGACAGTTAGAGATGGCTATGGCCAAACAGAAAATACATTACTTGTTGGCGTCATGAAAGGAATGGAAATTAGACCGGGATCTATGGGGAAACCAACGCCAGGTAATCATGTAGATATCGTAAATGAAGAAGGACAACCTGTATCCATAGGAGAAGTAGGAGATATTGCCGTTCATATTGAAACACCTGCACTTTTTAAACAATATTATAAAGATGATGAACGTACAGCGATGCAATTCCGTGGCGATTACTATATTACAGGTGATAAAGCGAAAAAAGATGAAGACGGTTATTTTTGGTTTGAGGGCCGCGGGGATGATATTATTATTAGCTCCGGTTATACAATTGGACCATTTGAAGTAGAAGATGCACTTGTGAAACACCCGTATGTAAGAGAGTGTGCGGTTGTCGCAAGCCCGGATGAAATTCGCGGAAGTGTCGTGAAGGCATTTATTGTTTTAAGAGACAACGTACAAGAAACTGAAGAAACATTGATTCCTATACTCCAAGAACATGTCAAAGAATTAACAGCACCATATAAATATCCTCGTAAAATTGAATTTTTAGATGAACTACCAAAAACAATTTCTGGAAAAATCCGCCGCGTTGAACTAAGAAAACAAGAAATGGGGCTTGCGTCAAAGTAAGAAAAATGGTTTCAATATATAAACTTTCAGAATATTTAACTTTTATGTTTAAAAAAGGAAGGATAGTAGCATTAAGTTGTTGTATATGTATGTAATATATGATATCATCAAAAAACGGAACATACGTTCTGTTTTTGTAGTTAAATATGATTATGTAACAGTTACCCAAAAAAATTAAAAAAGAGGTGTCTTTTATGATTTTAGGTATTAACCCGTATTTAGTTTTGGATGGTAGTGGACAAGAGGCAGTGAAGTTTTATGAACATGCATTAGATGCAAAGGTTGAAATCATTCAAACATTTGGAGAAATGCCTGAAACTCCAGAGTTCACTGTTCCGGATGAAGTAAAAGACCGCGTTTTACATGCACATTTAAAAGTAGGTAATACAGACCTTATGATTTCAGATACATTCCCGGGTAAACCACACGAAATTGGATCGCAAGTAACGATAGCGATCAGATTAAGCGATGCAGAGAAGGCAAAAGAAGTATTTGGAAAATTACAAGATGGCGGTGAAGTAATCATGCCAATTCAAGAAACTTTCTGGAGCCCGGCGTATGGACAAGTAAAAGATAAATTTGATATAGAATGGCAAATTTCAACGGTTCCTCAAAATTAATTTTCGAAAAAGCACCATGTGATACAAATGGTGCTTTTTTTCTACGTTTTAATTTCGTAGACTAGAAAGAAAAAGGGGCGAGAAGATGGGAGAGATTTGGCATGGTGGAAATATTTATACGATGAGAGAAGAAAATGAAACAGTGGAAGCTGTTTATATTGATAATGGAATGATTATCGATGTAGGAAATAAAAAGGAGTTAGAAAGTCGGTATCCATTTGTAAAGTTACATGATTTAGAAGGAAAAACGATGATTCCAGGTCTTGTAGATAGTCATATGCATCTTATTGGGTATGGGGAAAGGTTACTTCGATTAGATTTGTCTGCATGCACTTCGTATCAGGAAATGCTCCTGCTCGTCAGAGAGCGAGTGAATGAAGTGGCAAAAGGTATATGGATTATTGGTGAAGGTTGGAACGAAAATAATTTCACAGATACGAAAAGCGTCCATATCCGTGATTTAGATGCGATTTCGAAAGAACATCCTATCTTATTAAAACGTGTTTGCCGACATGTTACGTGGGTGAATTCTTACATACTAGAAAAAGCGAATATAAAAGCTGAAATGCCAGATCCAAAAGGTGGGAAAATTGGTCGTGGATTAGGAGGAGAATTAACAGGCTTATTGTATGAACAGGCGCAAGATTTAATTAAGCATGTGCAGCCGGAAATTGATGCGGTTTATTTACAAACAGCCCTGCAAACAGCCATTCAAGATTGTTGGCAGTATGGATTAGTAGGTGGACATACGGAAGATTTAAATTATTACGGTGGTTTTAAAAAAACGTATAATGCGTTTTCTCATGTGATAAAAGATATGCCATTCAAAGCCCATTTACTTGTACATCATGTAGTAGCAAATGAACGAAGCGAATATGAGAATCAGCATTATATTGAATTTGGTGCGATGAAAATCTTTTCAGACGGTTCGTTTGGTGGACGAACAGCATTATTGAGCGAGCCATATGAAGATGCAAAGGAAACAAATGGCGTGGTAATCTTTTCTCGGGAAGAATTGGCCGAACTAGTGAAAAAAGCACGTAATTTACATATGCCAGTTGCGATTCATACAATTGGTGATCTGTCTCTTGAATATGTAATTGATGCACTGGAGTTATATCCACCGGCAGAGGGACTGCGTGATCGTATTATTCATTGCCAGCTTGCGCGCGAAGAGTTAGTTGAGCGGATGAAGTCCTTGTCGGCTATCATTGATATTCAGCCTGTATTCGTCTCGTCTGATTTTCCATCAGTCGTTGAAAAGTTAGGGGAGCGTCGTCTTCGTTATGCGTACGCTTGGAACACATTACTCAGGGCCGGATTACATTGTTCAGGTGGATCAGATGCACCAATTGAACAAGTAAATCCGTTTTTAGGAATGTATAGCGCAGTAACGAGGAGAAGCTTTATTGATGGGACATGTTACATACCTGAAGAGAGGTTATCTGTATTTGAAGCTGTTTCTTTATTTACGACTGGAAGTGCCTATGCGATTGGAAAAGAAAACAAGCGTGGTAAAATTGTAAAAGGATATGAAGCAGATTTCATCATCATAGATCGTGATATATTTGAAGTTAAAGCAGAGGAAATAAAAAATATACAAGTTGAGATGACCGTAATTGACGGCCAAGTTGTCTACCAAAAATAATATTAGCGGTTCGCCATGATTTATCAGCGCAACTTTAAATATATCGACCGTTAGACAATAAAGTGAATCGAAAAAAATGAGTGCCGTGGAATCTCTCGGCACTCATTTTTTCTTATAAAAACGTTCTCTGTACTTTTTCCCAGAACGAGTTGTTTTTTAGTTTTACTGTTTTAATTTGTTTATCACTTAAACGTACAACTGCTTTTTCAACTTGTTTAATGCTAAGCGCTTCGTTATCCATGCCGATAACAGGATAATCATTACCGTCTGGAATAAGTTTTAATGTTAACGTACGCTCGTGGTTCAAAATAAATGGTGATCCAAGTGTACGGTATGTGTTGTTATTTAAAGAAGCGAGTTCGCTTATTTGGAAGCATGGAATGAGTGGATCAACAACCGCCCCATGCAATGATTTGTTATAAGCTGTACTTCCTGTCGGGGTAGAAATAACTAAACCGTCTCCTCTAAATGTTTCAAAGTATAAATCATCAACATGCACATCTACTACAAATGTTTTAATAATGCTAGAGCGTAAAGAAAACTCGTTTAAACAATAGAAAGATGTGCCATGATCAACATCTATTTGAATTGTTGGATATTTTCGCACTTCAATTTCATTTTGTGTAATTTCTTGAAGGGCTGTATCGACATGGTCAATATGGAAATCACAGTAGAAAGAAATTTCATCTTTCGTAGAAATACCTGCATATAAGCAATCTTCTCTAAAGCCTGTTTTACGAACAGCTTGTAAGAAGGTTCCGTCATCTCCGACACTGACGATAGCGTTTGCATTTTTTGGATGATCTAATATGGTAAATCCATTTTCCTCTAAAATACGATATATAGGCTTCATTTTTTCGACAAGTGTTGTTTTGTCATCACCATAAAAGAAAAATAAATTGCGACGATCTGCCATTCTGTATCCCTCCATTGCAGTAAAATTTAGCGTTGTGCGCCATTAGAAAAAAATCTGATGGTATGCTCAAATAGTATATTTCGATATAAAATGTCAAAATTCCTCTTTGTTTTTAGAAGAATTTTTATATTCAATTTTATTATTACTTGTTTAATCCTGTTTGAACCTGTCGATAATGGATGTGGAGTGAAAGGATGGTACGAATGAAGTGGCTTGTAATTGGAGTTGGAATTCTTCTCTTGCTCATTTTACTTATACTATTGTCAAAAATATCGCTGAAAGTGACATTTTTATATTCAGAAATAGAGAAACAATGTTTATTTCAAGTGAAGATATGGATGATTCGATATACATTTGATGTGCTGGAAAGAATGGAAAAACAGCAAAAAAAGACCGAACAAAAAATCGAAAAGGCAGAGAACGATGGCGGTATAGAAAATAAAATTATGGCGCAACTTGATAGTATTGGGGAACTGATAAAAAAGCTTCAAGAAATCCATACTATCATTAAAGGTTTTCTTAAAAAAGTGAAAATCAATAAGTGGAGATGGCATTCACAAATTGGAACTGGGGATGCAGCTAGTACTGGCATTGTTACTGGATATGCATGGGGAATAAAAGGAATGACTGCGGGGGCCTTGGGACAATATACACATGTTATCGATGTACCGGAGTTTGAGATTACGCCTGTATTTCAAGGGAAGGGATTTGCATCAAGATGTGAATTAACGGCTTCTTTTCGTATATATCGAGCTGTAGTGATAGGAGTTAAGTTACTCATGTTCATGAGAAAGCAAAGATCTGGTATAGCAGAAAAATCTGTTCAAGCATAGGAGGGATAATGGAATGGATCATCCAATTCAAGGGTTAATGACAACTGCAATGCAGCATTTAAAACAAATGACTGATGTAAATACAATTATTGGCGACCCAATTAAAGCAGCTGATGGAAGCGTCATTTTAACAGTTTCTAAAGTGAGTTTTGGGTTTGCTGCTGGTGGGAGCGAGTTTGGAAAGGTAGAAAGTTCTGGCCGTCATCCATTTGGAGGAGGGAGTGGTGGTGGTGTTTCCATTAACCCAGTCGCTTTTCTCGTTATAAATGGAGAAGGGGTAAAAGTACTACATTTAGATAAACAAACACATGTCATTGATAAAATCATTGAGTTAGCACCACAAGCTGTTGACAAAGTGAAGGAAATGATGGAGAAGCGAAAAGGCGATGAACCGGAATTTGAAATCTAGCAGCGAAAAGAAGCTAATCGATTGGTTAGCTTCTTTATTTTTTTTGTAAATAAAGCGATTTTATTTGCATTCTGGATAGGGACAAACTATCATTTACAGTGTACATATCTTGTTTAAAATAAGGGAGGATTTTCAAGTGGCAAACGTAACTTTTAAAGGTAACCCAATTACTTTAGTTGGAACAGAAGTTAAAGTTGGCGATCAAGCGCCAAACTTCCAAGTGCTAGCAAATGACTTATCTCCAGTAAGTTTAGAAACATACAAAGGTGAAGTGAAATTAATTAGTGTTGTACCATCTATCGACACAGGTGTATGTGATGCACAAACTCGTCGTTTTAACCAAGATGCAGCTGGTATTGAAAACACGAAAGTATTAACAATTAGTGTTGACTTACCATTCGCTCAAAAACGCTGGTGTGCAGCGAACGGCTTAGAAAACGTAGCAACACTTTCTGACCACCGTGACCTTTCATTCGGTGAAGCTTATGGCGTAGTAATGCAAGAGCTTCGTTTACTTGCTCGTGCAGTATTCGTAGTAGACAGCAACGACAAAGTAGTTTACGTAGAATACGTAAGCGAAGGTACAAGCCATCCAAATTACGAAGCAGCATTAGAAGCAGCAAAAGCTGCTAAGTAATGTAAATGAAGGCGACCTCTATGTAAGAGGTCGTTTTTTCTCATATAGTGTCGAACGCCGATATATTGAAAAAAGCGCTGATATATAAGAAGAAATAGTCGATATATGAGAAAAAACGCCGATATAAAATTAAAATCTGAAAAGGGAGCTCTTAAAAAGGGGTCGCTTTTTCTTTTGGCAAAAAATTAGATTGTGGTATGATATAAGTTATGTGTAATTGACTGAAGGAGGAATATATGTGAGTCAGACAGTAGAAACATTATTTTCTATTTTTGATTCTTCTACCGTAATTTTACGTAAAGAATTGGATGTAACATATTTAGAAGCGCTTGTGGAAACAGGAGATAACTTGTTTGAAGGAGCGATTCTGCAAGAGGAATTATCTGAATCAACAATTGAACGATTGAATCGTGAATATAGTAAGTTTAATGAAGAAAAATATAAAGGCGAGGAAATTCGCAAAGCATTTCAACTTGCCATTTTAAAAGGAATGAAAGAGGGCGTGCAAGCCAATCACGAAATGACGCCTGATGCAGTTGGAATGTTTATGAGCTACTTATTGCATAAATTTATGAAAGATCAAAAAGAAATCGTTGTTTTAGATCCTGCTATTGGCACAGGGAACTTAATGACGACAATTTTTAATGGTGCTCAAGAAGGTACAACGATAAGCGGATTTGGTGTAGATGTGGATGATTTACTTGTTAGACTTGCTTTAGTGAATGCGAATTTACAAAAGCAAGCAATCGAGTTCTTCAATCAAGATGGACTAGCACCGCTTTATATTGACCCAGTAGACGCAGTTGTTTGTGATGTACCAGTTGGATTTTATCCAAACGAAATTGGAGCAAGTGAATATACTTTAAAAGCAGATGAAGGAATGTCTTATGCACATCACTTATTTATTGAACAAAGTGTGAAACATACAAAAGAAGGAGGCTATTTATTCTTCTTAGTACCAAACTTTATCTTTGAAAGTGATCAAGCGCCAAAATTACATGCATTTATTAAAGAAACAAGCTTTATTCAAGGACTATTACAGCTTCCTGTTTCCATGTTTAAAAACGAGAAAAATGCAAAAAGTATATTTGTTCTCCAAAAGAAAGGTCCAAATGTAACAATGCCGAAACAAGCGTTGTTAGTAGATTTGCCTAAATTTTCCAAAATGAAGGCGATGGAGAATATTATGGATCAATTAAATACTTGGTTTGCAACTCATAAATCGTAATGTGTGTAACAGAAGTATTCTTAGATATAGTACAGTTTTGTATTGTACGTAATAATTTTTAATATATACAAGATAAAACTGAATTTTTTTGAAATCTGTAATATATATTTTTTCTTGGTGTTACAATTTTTTCACTTGAAATATATGTCGTACGATGTTTAAATTAAATTCGTGAGTATAAAATTTACTGGGGATGAAACGTTTTCATCTTTGGTACATTTAATCAGATAAAATCGAGCGGTTTGTGGTCTCATCCACACAACTACCAAGAGAAAAAAGGGGCGAAAGACTAGATGTCAAAAATCATCGCGATTAATGCAGGAAGCTCTTCCTTGAAATTCCAATTATTTGAAATGCCAAGTGAAACAGTACTAACAAAAGGTTTAGTAGAACGTATCGGTTTAGAAGATAGTATCTTCACAATTACTGTGAACGGTGAAAAACAAACAGAAGTAACAAGTATACCAGATCATGGAGTAGCAGTTAATATATTACTTAACAAATTAACTGAAAACGGAATCGTAAAATCTCTTGATGAGATTAGCGGTATCGGTCACCGCGTTGTACACGGCGGTGAAAAATTTGATGATTCTGCTTTAATTACTGACGAAGTATTAGCGGAAATTGAAAATTTAAGCGAATTAGCACCACTTCATAATCCAGCACACGTTGTTGGTATTAAAGCGTTCCAAGCAGTACTTCCGAACGTACCAGCAGTTGCAGTATTCGATACAGCATTCCATCAAACAATGCCGGAAGAATCTTTCTTATACAGCTTACCATATGAATACTATGAGAAATACGGCATCCGTAAATACGGTTTCCACGGAACTTCTCATAAATATGTAACACAGCGTGCAGCTGAATTATTAGGTCGCCCACTTGAAAGCTTACGTTTACTTTCTTGCCACTTAGGTAACGGTGCAAGTATTGCAGCTGTAGAAGGTGGAAAATCTATTGATACTTCTATGGGCTTCACTCCACTTGCTGGTGTAACAATGGGTACACGTTCTGGTAACCTTGACCCTGCGTTAATTCCATACATTATGCAAAAAACAGGACAATCTGTAGAAGAAGTTCTGAACGTATTAAACAAGAAAAGTGGTATGCTAGGCCTTTCTGGCTTCTCTAGTGACTTACGTGACATCGAACAAGCGGAAAAAGAAGGAAACCACCGTGCAGAAGTAGCGTTAGATGTATTCGTAGAGCGTATTCATAAATATATCGGTTCTTATGCGGCTCGTATGAAAGGTGTAGACGCAATCATCTTTACAGCTGGTATTGGAGAAAACAGTGCTCTAATTCGTGAGCGTGTATTAGAAGGCCTTGAGTTTATGGGAGTATACTTCGATCCAAAACGTAACAACATTCATGGCGAAGAAGCATTCATCAGCTTCCCACACTCTCCAGTGAAAATTATTGTAATTCCAACTGACGAAGAAGTTATGATTGCTCGTGACGTATTACGTCTTGGAGATATTGGTTAATATATGTAAAAAAGACGGGATCCTATAGGATTCCGTTTTTTCTTTTTGTGGCAACAAATTTCGTTAGTCCATTTGGATACAATACTTTTTCTTGATTCAGAAATGCTGTAATCGGAATCTACGTCGCGTATGCATTGAGTTCTCTGTCTATAATAGGAATTGTTTTGATCTCATAAAGCGATGTATCTACAAAATGAAGAGAATACAATTGAATGATCTCATGGCCGATTTCTTCGTTTGTGTAAAAGATATTTTCAAGACATCCTAAGTAAGTTGTAATTTCTACTTGTGCATTAAGTTCTTCTTTAAATTCACGAATCACTGTTTCATCTGATTTCTCTCCAAATTCAATAGAACCACCGAGTGGTCTATAATACGTTTCATTTTCCGTAAGATGCTCTTGAACGAGAATTCGTTCGTTGTGAAGTACAATTCCAAATGCCTTTACGCGTGGGTACATATAATAACCTCCCATGTACTGGATAAATATATGTTTAGTTTATCCCGCATTAACGGGCAGTAAGACCTCCACCTCAAAATTCAGCGAAAGCAAAGAAGTTAGGTGGTGGGATCAACTGCCCGTAAAAGTCCGATTGGTGAGGGCTGATAATCAGTGGGGGATGAAAAAAACCACTGATTAAAGTTTCACTTTATCAGATTTACAAAGAGAAACCGGAAATATGTTACAATAGAAAAAAATTGAGCGAGGTGGTTGTTACGATGCGATCAAAGCGAGAACAAGCCATTTTACAAGAGGTTAAAAATTGGGAAATGCAATTGTTAGAACAGGAGTCTACCGATTTTCAAAAGATGTTTGATAAGTGGTTGCATGCTTCAGTTGCGAAAGTTCCAGAGAAAAAGCGAAAAGAGTTTTTTGCAAAAGCGGACGGAGGGTTATTCCATCTCCATGCATTGATTCAAAGCTCACAATCACAACTTGATGCACGAAATCGTATTTTAGGAACGGCACGATTGTTTGATGAATCGATTGAACAGTTGGAAGAATTGAAAGAGTTATCCATAGATCAATTAACATATATAGCAGAGCAGCAGACGGCGCGTCATCGTTTGTATTCTTTCGTGCAGGGAGGAGCAACCGGAGTAGGTGGTTTGTTATTATTGACAGCTGATTTTCCTGTCATGATTGCGTTAAATGTAAAGGCTGTGCAGCTTATTGCAACGTCGTTTGGTCATGATGTGAACAAGCCTTATGAAATGATGCTTGCTTTAAAAGTATTCCATGCTGCGCTGTTGCCAGCAAGGCTTCAGCAATATGCTTGGTATAACTTGCTTCAGGAGTTAGAACAAGAAGATTTGTTCTTTTATGAAGGGGAAGAAGAAGTGTTAAAACCAGCTTCTACAGAAGTGGTGTTAAAACAAATTTTGAAGACTTTTTCTATTTATGCGCTTCGTCGTAAACTCCTTCAAGGTATTCCTGTGTTAGGAATAGCGATTGGCTCTACGGTGAATTATCGTCTAACGCGGAATGTAACAGAGTTTGCGAATAGATTCTACCAAGTTCGTTACATATTAGAGAAAGAAAAAAGAGCATGAAAAAAGCGAGAGGCAAAGGCCTTTCGCTTTTTAGTTTGTTGCATGTTTTTTTGACATTGGAATAGATACCGTTTTCTTTTCTGTTTTTGGATAATAAATTAAATCCAATGTTTTTGCCTGTACGGCAATTGAAAGAATAGTAAAAGCAATTTCTGTCCAAGTTAAATAATATAATGAAAGTGCAAGTACGATTGCATCAAAGACGAAGAAAATCTGTCCAATTGTAAAGCGAGTTCTTTTACTTAGTACAATTGTTAAAATATCGTCTCCGCCGGTTGCACCACCAAATCGTAATATAAAACCGAGTCCAATCCCAGCTAGCGCGCCGCCAAGTACTGCGGCTATCCATAAATGATTTGACAAATCTACTGTAAATGGAGAGAAATTTTCCATTAAAGAATAGAACACTCCGAATGAAATCGAACCCATAAATGAATAACCAACCATCTTCTTACCTAAAAATGTAGCACATAATAAAATGATCGGAATATCCATCAATACAGTTGAAATTGACGGTGAAATATCAAAAAAGTTTTGGATAAATAGCGCAATTCCTACAAAGCCACCTTCAGTTAAGTGGTTTTGGAAATGAATGTGATATAGTGCTGTTGATAAAATAAATGAACCGATTATAACCATAAAAATTTCTTTAATAATTTGTCGACTTTGGATGTTCCTCATCGTTATTCCTTCTTTCCGTAGTTAGTAGTTCTTTTCATCTTGTAAACTAACTACGAGCCCATGTAGCCTTTAGTTAGTTTACATCAAACTAACTATGCTATATGTCGCTGAAGAAATAACGAATAATCCTCTCGTCCATCAATTCTCCCTACTTTCGTTTTAGTTTAAGTCTAAAAACGACCAAACAAAACTTGGAGTAGGATTTGTTATTTAGCAATCCTGCCTCTTCTTTGTTTTGTTTAGAAATTACCAATGTGACTTAAACAAAACGCTATGTGTAAGAAGAGTCTTTTCGTTGCCAAATTATCCTTCGGGCAATCATAATTTCCCCACTCTCGTATTTTTTTTCGCTAGACTAAAATATTTGAGCTGAAAAAATACGCTACGTGTAAGATTCATCAATTCGATGCCACATGCTCCTTCGAGCGATCATGATATCTAAATCCTTTCTGTAAAAGATTTTATATTATTATATCATACTTTCAAAAAATGTATGCGGATGGAAACCGACAATAACCGGAGAAAAACTACAGAATTTGTCGGTTTACAAGAATCATGCTGTTATTCTTAAATGTTTTTGTAGGATAGTCCTAGTTGTTTAGAAATTGGACAATGGTTCTAAGGGTTTGTCCAATAAGGGATGGAAAGAATCATTGAAGTTTAATCGTCCGTTTTTGGGGTATCCTCTTTCACTTTGAAGAAAGCATCCCAACTAATGACACTAAGAAGAGTTAAAATGATAATAAATAAAGCTTTCATAAGATTTTACCTCCGTTAGAGTAGTGTTTTTCTTACAAACTCTTTTCATTAGTATATGAAAAAGAGGACATGAAATGTGAATTTTTCACAAAAGTAAATCTTTATGAGATGATATTAATATAGATTGATGGGGGGAGAATATAGCATGTTCAAAGATATGTTTAAAAGAAAAGAATTGAAGTGTTCTGCTTGCCAGAGAAAGATTCAATATGAAGAAGAAATTGTTGCTTTTATAAAGTTACCAAAAGAACGGAACTTGTTAGTTGGACCGTTTGATGTATGCTTGGCTAAATCAGCACAAGAAGTATATTGCAAAGCTTGTTATAAAGTGAAACTTTAATCAGTGGGGGGGCTTCATCCCCCATTGATTATCAGCCCTCATCAATCGGGCTTTTACGGGCAGTTCATCCCCCGCCTAACTTCTTTGCTTTTGCTGAATTTTGAGGTGGGGGTCTTACTGCCTGTTAATGCGGGATAAAAAATGAAATGAAACGTATTTCTCGTAAGCAGGAAGGATTTTTTGTAGCGATATCATATTTTAGTGGTTTTTCCTATATAACCCAATTATAATTGAAGACGTAATTTACTACAGGGGGTAATATCGTTCACAATGAAAAAAATTTTTTTGATTATCTCATCGTTACTATTAATTTTAACAGCTTGTAGTACAGATGGATTTGTCTCATCTAACTATGAGCACATTGAAACAATGGAAAATGATTTAGGTGATAGTGCCCAGGTCTACACAGTGGAAAACAAAACTGTAAAAGAAGTGGCGCAAGAAATTATTGCTAATGAAAAGCCAAAGTATGTTTCGAAAGAAAGTGATACAGAAATGTTTATTCTGTATCCTGAAAGTTCCAATGAAGAATTTATCCAAATCACTCAGGATCCAATAAATTCAAATCATACAGTTGTTGAGGTAGCAAATGAAGATTTTGCTGAAAATAGTTATGATTTCTCTTTACTTGAAACAATGGGTGTATTAGGTGTTGCTGCTACGCTTTATGGTTGGAATAAAGCAGATTTTGATAATAAGAAAAAAAGAAGTGGTTACAGAGGATACGTAAGTGCTTTTAGCAATAATCCTGCTAATTTCCAAGAGGAAGAAGGCTCGAGTTCTTCAGGATCTGGCGGTAGAGGCTTTTCAGTGAACATTGAAAAAAAATCATCAGAGAGCGGCTCCATACGAAGCGGGAGTACAGTTCGTGGCGGTGGCCCAGGAACAGGGAAATAGGGGGATATGGTTTATGTTTAATGAAATTTTAGATGTACAAGAAGTATTACATACGCTTCTTTATTTTGTTGTTTTATTAGGTGTAACAATCATTTGTATGTTTATTTTTGAAATGATTACACCGTATAATGATCGGGAGCAGTTACTAAAAGGAAATAAAGCTGTTGCCATTCAGTTTTTTGGAAAAATAATAGGGATTACGTTAATTATGAAATCAGCTATTGCTACGAATGATTCTCTTCTTGGTGCGGCAATTTGGGGTGTTATTGGTTTTGTACTTATGCTAATTGGTTATTTTATCTTTGAGTTTCTCACTCCGCGCGTTCGTGTTGATAAAGAAATTGAAAGTGGAAATGTTGCGGTAGGAATTATCGCTGCAAGTATTTCCTTAGCAATAGCATTAATAACATCGGGAGCTATTTCGTAGAAGAACTTGCCAGCGCAGGTTCTTTTTTCCATGAAACAATGAAAATATATTTTATTCTGATTAAATGAAAAGAGTTTATCTCGTTTTATCGGACGGTAAGTATCTCACCTCAATATTCAGAGAGAGCGAGGAATATAGGTGGAAGATAACCGCCCGTTAAAGCCTGATTGGAGCGGACTTTCCATCAGCGGGGCCTTCACTGGTGGAAGTTCTACTTTATTAAAGGAGTGCAGGTATGACAGAAAAGGAAAAATCGATTCAGAAAAGAAGAATCTTCACTTCATCAGGGATTGTATCAATTTGTGGCATTGTATATCAGGTTTTATATGGAGCGGCAGGTGGATATTTGTTTGGGGATTCTACGCTTTTTTATTGTTTAACGATAGGGCTCTTTTTAAGTGGTATGGGTATTGGAGCGATGCATAGTGAAAAATTTCATCGTCACTTATTATCAACGTTTATTGTAACAGAATACCTTATTGCCATTATTGGTGGATTTTCTATTTTTATGGTTTTCTTTATGCAAGCTCACTTTGGTGACGGGACAGCTAAAATTATCTTATATTCCATTATTGTTGTCACAGGTTATTTAACTGGTTTAGAATTACCGCTTTTAATTCGGAAATCAGAAGAAATTAATGCTGATTTAAAGGAATCTACTGCAAAAGTGCTTTTCTTTGATTATGCGGGCAGTTTAATCGGAACCGTGACGTTTGCTTTATTATTGAGACCAATGTTAGGTCTTATTAAGACAGCCTTTTTCATTGCGTTCATCAATATCCTTGTTGCGGTATGGTTAAGCTTTGTCTTTAAAAAAGAAATGAATCATGTTTACTTACGAGTTACTGGCATGATTTTAACGATTATAATAGCACTGGGTTTTCTGTTTGGAGAAAGATATGCGTATACATTAGAAAATAAGTTATATCGAGATCCGGTTGTATTAAAAAAGCAAACAAAATATCAAAAAATTATTATGACGAAAGGCCCTGGAGATGTACGGTTATACCAAAACGGACAGCTGCAATTCTCAGAGGCTGATGAACATAGATACCATGAAGCTTTAGTACATATTCCGATGTCTCTCGCTCCTAAAAAACACAATGTTTTAGTATTAGGCGGGGGAGATGGTTTAGCGACGAGAGAGATTTTAAAATACAAAGAGGTAAAAAGAATTACTTTAGTTGATTTAGATCCAGAGATGATTAAGCTAGCTAAAGAAAATCCTCATTTACTACGATTAAATCAAAATTCATTTCGTTCTAGCAAAATGAATTTTGTTAATGATGATGCATTCAACTTTTTAAAACAAACGAATGATTTTTATGATGTAATCATCATTGATTTACCCGATCCCAATAATGAGGCACTGAATAAACTTTACACATGGGAATTTTACAGTCTTGTTAGAAATCATTTATCTCAGGAAGGATTTGTTTCCATCCAATCTACGTCACCAGTATTTGCAACAGAAGCTTTTTGGACAATTAGTAAGACAGTAAAATCTACAGGATTATATGCAAAAAATTATCATTTAGATATCCCTTCATTTGGAAATTGGGGATTTACAATTGCGTCTAGAGAACAATTTAAAATAAATAGTATGAGGCTTACTGTAGATACGGAATATTTGGCAGAAGAAATGATTCCATCTCTATTTCAATTTGGGAAAGATGAAGATGAGATAATCACAAAGAATGGGGAGGTAATTGAGTTACCCGTTAACCGTTTGAATGAGCCCAATTTATTAGACCTATATGAAAAGGGATGGAATTACTATTAAAAAAGCATCTATTTATAGATGCTTTTTTAATTGGCTTATTTGGTGTATGAGCAAGAATAGATTCCTCCTTTATTGATGAGTTTTTCCCTCTGACACACTTTGAGTAAGGCGATACCAAAGCCATAGATCATTAATGATGGAGGCAAGATCTGCGATTTCAGAATTGAGCCTACAGGATATTTCAAAGTTCTCTTCGTTATTTAAACGATGTTGTTTTTGATTAATATGATATTCGAGCTCTTTTATACGATCAGGAATTTTCCCGCGAATTTGTTCCCACTTTAATAAAATAGCATGCTGCATTTTTTCAGGGATATCTTCCCATTTTTCTTGTAGTTCAGGTACTTCTATTCCTAGGTGTTCATCGTATATAAAATATTGTTCCATATAGACACCCCCATTTTCTGTTTCCATTGTACCGAAAAAAGAAAGAAGTTCGACGGAATTGTTAGAAATTTTTTTGATAATATCCCTTGATTCATTTTGTAAAAGGTGTTAAAGTGTGAATTAATATTAATCATAATGAATATTTATTCTTTAGGGGGATATAAAATGGAGAAGAAAAAAGTTGTGTTAGCATATTCCGGAGGTCTTGATACTTCCGTTGCAATTAAATGGTTACAAGAGAAAAATTATGATATCATTGCACTTTGCTTAGATTTAGGGGAAGGTAAAGATTTAGAGTTTGTAAAAGAAAAAGCACTTTCAGTAGGTGCTGTGAAATCATATATGATTGATGTTCAAGAAGAATTCGCGAATGAATATGCATTGATGGCTTTGCAAGGTCATACGTTATACGAAAGAAAATATCCACTTGTTTCGGCACTATCGCGTCCATTAATTGCGAAAAAACTAGTAGAAATTGCGGAGCAGGAAGGAGCAAGTGCAGTAGCCCATGGTTGTACAGGAAAAGGGAACGACCAAGTTCGTTTTGAAGTCTCTATTCAAGCATTAAATCCATATTTAGAAGTTATCGCACCGGTTCGTGAATGGAAATGGTCACGTGAAGAAGAAATTGCATATGCAAAAGAAAACGATGTACCGATTCCAATCAATTTAGATAGCCCGTTTTCTATTGATCAAAACTTATGGGGACGTAGCAATGAATGTGGGATTTTAGAAGATCCATGGGCAGCACCACCAGAAGATGCATATGAAATGACATTAGCACTAGAAGATACACCGAATAAACCAGAGTTTGTAGAAATTGGTTTTGAAGCAGGTGTACCAACGACGTTAAATGGTACGGCTTATTCACTTTCAGAACTGATTAAAACATTAAACTCCCTCGCTGGAAAGCATGGGGTTGGACGTATCGACCATGTAGAAAATCGTCTTGTTGGGATTAAATCACGTGAAGTGTATGAATGTCCAGCTGCAATGACATTACTTACAGCACATAAAGAGTTAGAAGATTTAACGCTTGTAAAAGAAGTAGCTCATTTTAAACCAATGATTGAGCAAAAATTAACGGAATTAATTTATAACGGTTTATGGTTCTCACCTTTAAAACAAGCGCTTGTTGCTTTCTTACAAGAAACACAAAAAACAGTAACAGGTACAGTACGTGTGAAATTATTTAAAGGCCATGCAATTGTAGAAGGACGTAAATCAGAATACTCTCTATATGATGAAAAATTAGCAACGTATACAGTAGATGATGAATTTAACCATGATGCAGCAGTTGGCTTTATTTCTTTATTTGGTCTTCCAACAAAAGTATATAGCCAAGTGAATCAGAAGAAGGTGGAAGCGTGAGCAAACTTTGGGGTGGCCGTTTTACAGCAGAAGCAGAAGAATGGGTCGAGGAGTTTGGAGCTTCCATCTCCTTTGACCAAAAATTAGTGGTAGAAGATATAGAAGGAAGTATTGCTCACGTTACGATGCTTGCGAAGCAGGGGATTGTGACAAAAGAAGAGGCAGAGAAAATTAAAGAAGGCTTACAACATTTACTAGAAAAAGCGAAAGCAAATGAATTAACTTTTTCAGTAGATGCTGAGGATATTCATTTAAACATTGAAAAGATGTTAATTGAACAAATTGGTGACGTTGGTGGGAAACTTCATACGGGAAGAAGCCGTAACGATCAAGTTGCAACAGATATGCATTTATATTTATGTAATAAAGTGAAAAATATTATAAAGGCAACGAAACAACTGCAATCGGTTCTTGTACATCAAGCAGAGAAAAACATTGAAACGATTATGCCAGGATATACCCATTTGCAGCGTGCGCAACCAATTTCGTTTGCTCATCATGTACTTGCATATTTTTGGATGTTAGAGCGCGATGTAAATCGTTATGAGGATTCACTGGGGCGCATTAATATGTCTCCGCTTGGCGCGGGTGCTCTTGCAGGAACGACATTTCCGATTGACCGTGCGTATAGTGCAGAGCTGCTCGGTTTTGAAGGAATCTATGAAAATAGTTTAGATGCGGTGAGTGATCGTGATTTCATACTAGAGTTTCTTAGCAATTCATCCATACTAATGATGCATTTATCGCGCTTTTGTGAAGAACTCATTTTATGGAGCAGTCAGGAATTTCAATTTATTGAAATGAGCGACCAGTACGCAACAGGAAGCAGCATTATGCCGCAAAAGAAAAACCCTGATATGGCTGAACTCATTCGTGGTAAAACAGGGAGAGTATACGGCAACTTATTCAGTTTATTAACGGTAATGAAAGGGTTACCGCTTGCTTATAACAAAGATTTGCAAGAAGACAAAGAAGGAATGTTTGATACGGTGAAAACAGTAGAAGGCTGCCTGCACATTATGGCTGGCATGCTCGAAACGATGACTGTAAACAAAGAAAAAATGGGTCAAGCCGTAAAACAAGATTTCTCCAATGCAACAGAAATTGCTGATTATTTAGCAAGCAAAGGACTTCCATTCCGTCAGGCGCATGAAATTGTCGGAAAGCTCGTTCTTCATTGCACACAAAAAGGAATCTATTTATTAGATGTACCGCTAGAAACGTATCAAGAAATGAGCCCATTATTTGAAGCGGATTTATATGAAGTTCTTTCACCTTATGCAGCTGTGAAACGTCGTAATAGTGCAGGTGGGACAGGGTTTGTTCAAATAGAACAAGCGCTGGAAAAAGCGAAGGTGTTAGTGGGAGAGACAGTAAACTTATAAGGATGAGAGGATACTAAGTTCCATACAGGAGCAAAGTATCCTTTTTTTTATTGCTAGAAAAAATAATAAGTGTGCTAAAGGGAAAAGGAGTTTCATAATCTTAAGTTGAAATTTTGATAGATGGAAAATTTAGTAATGTAAGGAGCGCTTATTATGCCAACGTATTCAATCGTTTACTTCAAATGAAATTCAAAAAGAATAGAGAGGTAATACTATGTTATCTATAAAAGATATTGAATTCCAGATAGAAGAACAAGTGCAGAATAAAACAGTGCCGGGGTTTGCGCTATCAATCATAAATGAAACAGAAATTTTGTATGAAAAGGCATTCGGTCTTATGAACTGGGAAGAGTCGAAGCTGGCTATTACGACTGACACATTGTTTCGTATTGGATCAGTTAGTAAAAGTTTAACGGGGACTTTAATAATGAAGTTGGTAGAAGAAGGGATTTTAGATTTAGATGTTCCGATTTGTACGTATATAGAAGCGTTTCCCCTGCAGAATCAAGAGCACGCTCGCACTATAACTCTTCGTATGTTGCTAAGCCATACCGCGGGTTTACCTGATGGAGGAGATATAGAAGGACCTCGTGATCAAGAAGGATGGATATCTTATATAGAAGAAATTGTTCCTACCTTGGGATTAGTAGCCCCACCTGGAGCGCTATATTCATATGGTAATCATGCTTATAATCTTGCAGGGTATGTAGCACAATCTGTATGTAAAAAGCCGTTTGCAGAGCTCATGAAGGAATATGTATTAGATCCACTTGGAATGAATAGAACGATGTATGATCCGCTTGAAGCGATGACGTATCCTCTTGCTTTAGCTCATGAAAAAGCAGAACAAGGTGATTGGAAGGTACAACGTAAATTTGCAGAAAATGTAACAAATTATCCTTCCTTTTTTGGAATGTCGACCATAACAGATTTATCTCGCTTTGCTATGATGCATTTAAATAAAGGCGTTTTAGATGGAAAGACCTTTTTAAATCGAGAAGTAGTAGAGGAAATGCATAAGAAACAAGTGGATAATTACACTTTAAACGAATCTGGTAGTTGTTTAGGTTTAATAACTGAAAAAGAGCGAGGATGTGAAATGCTTTGGCATAGCGGAGCGATAAGCACTTATAAATGCTTTTTCGTGCTGTTCCCAGAGAAAAAGCTAGGATTTGTGACGATGGCGACGCAGGATTATGGGTGGAAAGTCATAGAAATGCTGATGGACAAATTCATAGGACCAATTGACGAACCTAAACTAAATCCTGTTCAAGTCGATTCAGATTGCTGGAGAAACTATGAGGGGAATTATTTAGGTGCGAAAAGAGGATTTGTCAGTATAACAATTGAAGATGCTTCTCTTATGATGGAGTGGAATGGAGAGAGGCTAAGACTACACCCTATTCGAAAGGAGTTTTATGTAGCACGTAATGAAGGAGAGACTATATCGGTAGGGTTTCGAGTAATAGATGAAGAAACAAAGTATGTTGTTGTAAATGGAAGTCCTTGTAAATGTACAGAATTGAAAAGAAAACATGTTCAAGCAGAAGAATGGAAGAAATATGAGGGGGTATATTCAGGAGGCATATTTGAGTTTAGCTTCTTAACAAAAGAAGGTAAACCAGTATTTGTAGATGAAGACCAGCACTATACTTGTTTTCCGATCAACGCTTCTATATTCTATGCAGGAGAATATGGACTTCTTCGATTTGCAAAGAATATAAGCGGATTTCCAGTCTTATCTATTCAAGATGCCTGGCATTTGGAATATGTAGGAGAAGAAGTAAAGATAAAGTGAAACTTAAATCAGTGGGGGATTCAGCCCTCACTGATTTAGTGTTTTTATACTTCTAGACTACGTGCATGCATCATTTTATAGATATTTTCAATGATTAAAAAATGATGTTTCTCATGTATCGCTAAAAGTTGAATGGCTTGAATTAGGTTTGGATACTTAGCGATTGGATCCAAAAATACAATGTGTCCTGCAATGTTCTCTTCTATATTTTGAACGCATACTTTGATTGCATTTGTTTCGTTAACTAGCAATCGTTCTAGCTCTTTACCATCCATAGAATAATAGATTTTTTTTGAGGGTACTAAAATCCAAGGAGCTTTCATTCCTTTACCATGTTTCTCTTTGTACTCTGCATAGATGTCATGTATTTCAGTTGCAAACGGGGCATTTCTTCTTATTTTGGCATAGGGAAGAAGCGGGAAAGAAAATTTAATGACAACTTTTAGCATTCTTGCGATTAAGTACAAATGGTAGAAATGTTCTCCAATCGACCATTTCCCATTTTCATTTTGATACCATAGCTTTTCTTGTGGAAGTGATTGTAGTTTTAGGAGAAATTGAGCTCTTTGCTGATTTAATGTATGAAAATGTTTTGATATACTTTCAGATTTCATGTGCTAGAACCCCTTACTTCGTTTTCCTAATTATACCATTATTATGATTGTTTTGTATTTTGGAAGAGGAATCTATGCTAAACAACTCTTCATTTGGAATAGTATGTTTAAAAATCTAAGTTTACCGCATTGCTATCAACGTAAAAAAGGAGAGTACATTATAGGATGTATTCTCTTTCTTAGAAAACGTGTTCACATAAAGTTGGCTTGTCAATCTGAAAATACTATGGCAGTATATAAGGAACATCCCTATTTTTCGTGAATTTTAAGTTCGCAATTGTTATGGTTACGAAGTTATAAAAAAGGGAATTGAAAGTAATTTTTATAATGGAGGAAATGAAAAAGTATGAAAAATTTACCAAACTGTCCGAAATGTAATTCAGAATATACTTATGAAGATGGAAGTTTTTTTGTTTGTCCAGAGTGTGCGCATGAGTGGGCTTTAGAATCAGAAACTGAAAATAGTGAAGATAAAAAAATTGTTAAAGATGCAAATGGAAATATCTTAAACGATGGTGATGCTGTAACAGTAATCAAAGACCTTAAAGTAAAAGGAACTTCATCAGTTATAAAAATAGGTACAAAAGTAAAGAGTATCCGTTTAGTTGATGGAGATCATGATATCGATTGCAAAATTGACGGTTTTGGAGCTATGAAATTAAAATCTGAATTTGTTAAAAAGGCATAAAATAGTTATATAAAAGTGATTGAAAAGACGTTCAATAAGGTGGTTTTGCCACGGAATGAACGTCTTTTTATTATGAAAAAAGAGGATATACAATCGTATAACCTCTAATAAGTGTAGTATTATGTCATTTTTTCCTTATTCATATTTATGTCTATTTTCTGTAATACGAATATACTCAATGTCCATTAAATCACGAAGGAGTGCACCGTGGCTTAGCTCAACGCCGTGTTTTTCTTTAAAATGAGAACAAATCGTATCGAGCATTTTCAACTCTTCATCATTTACATCTAAAATAATTCGTTCATAATCTCCCATGTAGTATCCCTCATTTCGTTTTTTCTTAGCGTAACCGAACGGATATAGTCTATCCTTATATTTCTAAATTATGTATGTTAATGTGATATTTGGGAGAAAAGAAAGGGGTGGATGATGAGACGTATTTATTTTATAGGATTAATTTTGTATACAATGATTGTGCTCAGAGTTGCATTTCCAAAAACATTTTCATTAAAGTATGTAGAGACGATACATATTGCTCTTTTTATTTTTTGTTTATTTGTAGTAGATTGCTATATTTCTTTATGGTTGAAACGAAAAAAGAAGATAGTAGAGGATAGAAAAGAAATAGAGCGAAAAAAACGGAAGAAATCGTTTTGGATGATGACATATTTCTTTTCCTTGATTATTGTTGCAGCTTTTGTAAGTGAACATATTCCGTTAGATAGATTAGATATCAAATTTTGGACCATTGTATTTGCTTGTTATTTCTTCTTTCACTTCCTTCCTTATATGAGAGAAAGGCAAGGGGAACACCCTGTTGAACGAGAGGAAAGGGGACAAGAGAGTAAGAGAATCGAAGAAGATATAAAAGAACTTAGAAAGCAACAGTGGTACTTGAAATCTAAATTGATATATGTTCTTTGTTTTATTACGCCGCCAATTGGCTACCTATATGTACTTTTATTACGAAAGAAAATGACAGAGGATGCTAAGCAGGAGTATTTGATAGTAGCGACGCTTATGACAGGACTCTGGTCGTTGAAGTTTCTGCCGCCATATTTATATGCCATCGTTATTGTCATCTTAGCTTGTCTTGTCTTCATAGGAAAATACATAAAATAAAAAACACCAAGTCTGCATAAGACTTGGTGTTTTCGTTATTTATTAAATGTCACCTTGCTCTTCTTCACCACGAACAACAAGGACATCGCATTTCGCATAGCGAATAATATGTTCAGAGACGCTACCGATTAAGAATCGTTCTACAGCGTTTAAACCAGTTGCACCACACATAATTAAATCTACTTTATGTTTTGGGGCAATGTCTTTTGAAATTTTAGATTTTGGGTTACCGAATTCTAATACAAGTTCTACTTTTTCAAGACCAGCTTCAGTTGCAGTCTTTTTGTAGTCTTCTAATAAATCTTCTGCAAAGAGATTTGCACGCTCAGCAATTGCACGGCTATATGCCTCAACAGCAGAGTATGCTTTTACATCAACGATATGAGCGATTGTTAATGTTGCGTTGTTACGTTTTGCGACTTGAATTGCTTTTTTAAAGGCTCTTTCTGCTTCTTTGGAACCGTCCACTGCAATTAAAATATTTGTATATGTATTATTCATAGTAGATTCCTCCCAATTCGTTTTTATAACCTTTTACAACTTAATTATAAAACAAAATATGGTAGCGTGCTTGTCGAAAACGTTACAGAATTTTGAAAAATTTATTTTGATTCTTTTTAGTTGTAATTGTAGGGAGAACTTGTTACATATTTAGTATAGGAATAAAAAGGAGGCTATGTTTGTGAGACACGCGCTCATTACAGCCGGTACGAAAGGTTTAGGAAAGAAAGTAACAGACAAATTATTGGCTGAAGGGTATTCAGTAACTGTAACATATCATAGCGATATAAGTGCTGTAGAAACAATGAAGGAAAAATATAAGCATATAGAAGAACGTTTGCAATTTGTGCAAGCGGATGTGACGAAAAAAGAAGATTTACATAAAATAGTAGAAGAAGCAATTAATTGTTTTGGTAAAATTGACTTTTTAATTAATAATGCAGGTCCTTACGTATTTGAGCGTAAAAAGTTAATTGATTATGAAGAAGATGAATGGAATGAAATGATACAAGGAAACCTAACAGCGGTGTTCCATTTATTAAAAATTGTCGTTCCAATTATGAGGAAAGAGCGTTTTGGTCGCATTATTAACTATGGATTTCAAGGAGCAGATAGTGCACCTGGTTGGATGTATCGTTCCGCATTCGCCGCTGCAAAAGTAGGGCTTGTTTCATTAACAAAGACAATTGCTTATGAAGAAGCAGAGTATGGTATTACATCAAATATGGTTTGTCCGGGGGATATCATTGGTGAAATGAAAGAAGCAACGATTCAGGAAGCGCGTACGATTAAAGACAGTAGGACGCCAATTGGTAGATCTGGAACAGGTGAAGATATCGCTCGCACAATTGCATTTCTATGCGAGGAAGATTCCGATATGATTACGGGCACAATTATAGAAGTAACAGGTGCAGTTGACGTAATTCATAGATATCGATAAAAATAGATAAAGTGAAACTTCTATCATTGGGGAGCTTTATCTCCAAATGATAGTTAGCCCTCACCAATCGGCATTTATGGACAGTGTATCCCCCACCTAATTTTTGGTTTTTTTCATCTTGAGAGGGGGGCATTACTGTCTGTTAATGCGGGGTAAAATCTATCGGAAAACTCGCATTATTTTTTTGTCAAATATTGAGATATTATGTTAAGATATAAGAGCGTAGAAAGCGCTTTAAAAAATGATTCAGGGGTCATTTCATAACTCAAGGGGGAATTAATAATGCGTATCGGTATTCCAACAGAAATTAAAAACAATGAAAACCGCGTGGCAATGACGCCAGCTGGAGCTGTACATTTAGTACAGAGTGGTCATGAAGTTTTTGTTCAAAAGGGTGCAGGTTTAGGATCTGGCTTTACAGATGAAGAATACGTACAAGCTGGAGCGAAACTTGTTGAAACTGCTGAAGAAGCTTGGAATCAAGATATGGTTATGAAGGTAAAAGAGCCAATTGAAAGTGAATATGGTTATTTCCGCGAAGGTTTAATTTTATTCACATACTTACACTTAGCTCCAGAACCAGAATTAACAAAAGCTTTAATTGATAACAAAGTAGCATCAATTGCTTATGAAACAGTACAATTAGACAATCGTTCTTTACCACTACTTGCACCTATGAGCGAAGTAGCTGGTCGTATGTCTGCACAAATTGGTGCACAATTCCTTGAGAAAAACAAAGGCGGTAAAGGTATCTTACTTGCAGGCGTTCCAGGGGTAAAACGCGGCAAAGTAACAATTATCGGCGGTGGTCAAGCTGGTACAAACGCAGCGAAAATCGCAGTTGGTTTAGGTGCTGATGTAACAATTATTGACTTAAGTGCAGAACGTCTTCGTCAATTAGATGACATTTTTGGTAACCAAGTAAAAACGTTAATGTCTAATCCTTACAACATCGCAGAAGCTGTAAAAGAATCTGATCTTGTAATCGGCGCAGTATTAATTCCAGGTGCAAAAGCGCCAAAACTTGTTACAGAAGAAATGATTAAATCAATGGAACCAGGTTCTGTTGTAGTAGATATCGCAATCGACCAAGGTGGTATTTTCGAAACAACTGACCGCATTACAACTCATGATAACCCAACTTATGAAAAACACGGTGTTGTTCATTATGCAGTTGCAAACATGCCAGGTGCGGTTCCACGTACATCAACTCTTGCATTAACAAACGTAACAGTACCATACGCAGTGCAAATTGCAAACAAAGGCTACAAACAAGCTTGCCTAAGCAACTCTGCATTATTAAAAGGTGTTAATACATTAGAAGGCTATGTAACATTCGAAGCAGTTGCAGAAGCACACGGATTACAATATGCTGATGCGAAAGAGCTTCTTGAAAAAGCTCCTGCTTTATCGTAATAGAAAAATTGTGAGGCCTTCCTTTTATGAGGAGGGTCTTTTTCATTACGAATGTATATTGTATAATATGGATAAAAAGAAATAAAAACAGGAGGGTAACATGGGGTATATATATGACATTTTATCATTTGGCTTGCTCATAGCTGGAATTGTTATGATGATTTTAGGTAAAAAGAAAAATGATCAGAAAATAAGAGGTATAGGCATTGGAATAGTAACTTGTGTACTAATTATGGGATTACCAGGATTTATAGAAGGTTATATAGAAGGCTGGATTTCAGCTGGAGATAGTACATTTACAATGAGATAAAAAAGATGCTCTCTAATTTTACTCACGATACGAGAAGTTAGAGAGCATCTTTTTCTTTTGAAAACATTAAAATTGGTATATTTTTCTTGTTAATATACTTCCTCTTATGCTAGTTTGTAATTGTATACGTAAGGAAAATAAAAGAGGGGGATGTCATGGGGAGAAAGAGTAGAAAGAAAAAACAAATAAGAAGACAGAAATATATAAAGAAAAAGCAGGAACAGAATATACCATTTCAACAGAAGTTGGCTCTTCGTATAGAGAAAATTGCTAGGTATATTAGTATGGTTTTATATGTGATTTTGTGTATGTATTTGTTAGGTGTATTTTATCAAATAGAGATAAGACCTGAATTTTTGGAAGACATCTTTCAGGGTATTGTTTTTTTGGCACCATTCGGTATGTTTTTTGTAGTGTTTGATAAAGTATGGCCAAGCCGTGAAAGTAAAAAAGATAAGAAAAGACAGCAGAAAAGAAAACGATCTTCTTATTCTTCCCATTCATCAAGTGGATTTGTAAACTATAGCGATAATGATTGTAGTAGTGCAAGCGATAGTGGGGGTGGAGATTGCGGAGGCGGTGGAGATTAAAAAAAGTAATTTCCTTTAAAATGTTTGATTCTTCAAACTAAAAATAGATTTTGAAAAAACGAGGGCACTAGAATGGAATAGAATATCGCAGAAAGGGTGCGTAGCAATGAATCTAGCAAAAGAGCCAGAAGAAAAAGTACAAGAGAACAGTGAACTAAGTGAGATGAAAGAAGCTATTGTTAAATTAGAACAAAGTGTACAAGAGTTAAAAGAAGAAGTGAAAAAAGTAAGGAAGAAGAAACAGGAAAAAGATATTGATTTTGGAACGATCGGCTTTTGGGTTTGTATGATGATTATTGCACTTGGATGGTTTTGGGGGAAATAATAAATAACCTAGAGGGTTGGGAGAACGATGGAGAAAGTAAATCTTTTAGAACTCACGAAAGATATTACAGAGCAGCATAAAAATTTTGTTGTATCGAATGTAAATAATCATTGCTTACGGATTGCTGTGTTTACGGGAGAATATGATTGGCACTTTCATTCGAATTCGGATGAATTATTTATAGTACTCGAGGGGGAATTATTTATCGATTTTCGAGATCGAGATACAGCTGTATTAAAACCGAATGATTCTATTTTAATTCCAGCAGGTACTATTCACCGAACAAGGGCACTACAGCGAACTGTTAATCTTTGTTTTGAAAATCTAGAAGCGGATACCGTTATTGTGGAGCATGTATGAGAAAGTTAGCCTTAACAGAATATGATACGATTCTACCAGTATTAGAAGAGAACAAATGGACATCTACTTTTTCCTATGCAGTATGTGATCGAATGATAGAGGGTGAAATCTTTGTAAATGAGAGATTAACAGCAGGAATGATTGCGACTGCTAATGGCATTTACTATCTGTTTGGAGATACATATGATCAGGAATTTCAATGTACTTTGTTTTCTTATATTGAAAATGATGTTTTAACACAGGAGAAACGATTCACATTATTTGTGTCTAGCATAGAGTGGGAAAGCATTATTGAAAATCATTTCAAGGATTCTTTTCGGAAAATCCCTCGAAAAAAATTTCTATTTCAAAGAGAGCGCTTTGAAGATGGAAAAAGAGAATTAGATGATTTTACACACCAGGTTATACAGGTCGATAAAAATGTAATAGAAAAAAGTATGGAATTTACGGAGCAGTATTATAAAGAGTATTGGGGATCAAAAGAAGCGTTTTTAAAGCATGGTTTTGGTTTTTGTATTGTTCGAGATCAAAAGGTAGTAGCTGAATGTGTTTCGATTTTTAGAGGGAGTGGTTTTGCTGAAATTGACATCGCGACAGATCCAGACTATCAAGGAAAAGGGCTTGCTCGGTTAGTCGCAACTTATTTTATAGAACATTGCATGGAAAATGGAATTACGCCGTGCTGGGATTGTAATATGGATAATATTCCTTCGCAAAGACTGGCTAGTAAACTAGGTTTTGATCATCCAGTGGAATATGTTTTATATGTACGTAAGAAAGTAGAGGGATAAAACATGAATGTCGAATTAACAAGGTTCAAAGTGAAGCCAGGGAAAAGTCACCGTGTTGATGAATGGATGAAGATGCTAAATGATCATATGAAAGAAGTGCTATTGACATTAAACGACGAGAAAATGTATGTAGAGACAATTTTCCGGGAAATAAGGGATGGAGAAGAGTATTTATATTGGTATTTGGTGCAAGGAGAAGGCGGGACAGATGTCGAAAGTTCTCAGCATGAAATTGATAAAAAGCATGTAGAGTTTTGGTATGAATGTATTGATGAAGAGGCACCAGCTACGGATATGAAAACCGAAGTGGTTATGATTCAAGATGTTGTTAAAGAAGCGATGAAATAATAGAATAGTATTTTTGTATATAGTAAAGAAAGCACATCAAATAGATGGGCTTTTTTATTTGTGAAAAATTTTTAGTGAAAGTTGTATACATTTTAAACTCTCAAACGTTGAGTATATAGAAAGGAGAGCAGAATGAGCCATGATACATTTGAATCATTATTAATAGAAAAATCGAAGTCGGTTTATAGTTACTTAATTAAAATTGGCGCAGAAAGAAAAGAAGCAGAAGATATCGTACAAGACACGTTGTATAAAGCTCTTCTGCTCATGGAAGAAATACCGTTAGAACGATTAACACCATGGTTATTCCGCGTCGCGATTAATCAGCATCGCGATTTGTATCGGAAGAAACAAAGATTGAATCCAATTACGATTGAATCAGTTGTTTTAATCGGTCAAAAGTCATTAGATGAAGTTCTTCTAACAAGTGAGCTTCAAGGAGAAGTACAAGAAATATTAGAGTCGATGACAGAAGACTATCGACATATGTTATTGCTGAAATATGAATATGAGCTCTCTTATAAAGAAATCGCCGTTTTATTAAGTGTGAAAGAAGATACAGTGAAAACAAGTTTGTACCGAGCACGAAATCAATTTAAGAAATTGTATAGGAGGAAAGGCGATGAGTCGGAAAGATTTTGAACTTGATATGGATGAGAAGCAGATGAAGGCTTTGATGAAGAGGGCAAAGAGGAAACAGCTTCTGCGAAACTGGATTATTTCTATTTGTGCGTCTGTTGTAGTTATCGTAGGCCTGTTTTTAGGAACAACATATTTTTCACAACAAACTTTTGAAAGGATGGAAAGACAAGTGGCTGCGTTACATACTGTCCAAGGACCGAATATACGCTTTAGTGGCAGTGTTGATTTAAGTAATAGTATGACAGGTCGAACCATCATATATAACTCTTATAAAAATATAGCGGGACAACCAGTAAAATGGGCAAATGAGATGTATGAATCAGGTTTATGGAATTATAGGATGATGCACTATGATGGTGATCTTGTTAGGTTAGATGAGGAAGAGGTGAATAAAGAGGAGGAGAATATCAAGTTACCAGATTATAATGTTCAAACAATGCAAAGAGAGATGCGATTTTATTTACCTTTTGTTACGTATGAAAATTATGTGAATGATTTAGCGGATATAGGAGAGTTACAAAATAAAGTCGCGGAAGTAGCGTTATCTTTTGATAAAGCATATACAGCTGAGCAAATTGTAGAGATGTTACCTAAAAATATACAACCTGTTTGGTTTTGGGCAGATACATATAATGAAAAAAATGCGGATACATATGTAGGATTAAAAGATCCGAAGAGTGGAGCGGTATTAAATGCTGTAATGGCTATCAATGTATTTGGATTCGAGGGGAGTTACGCAAAAGCACAAGAAAATATTAAAAATGATGTAACAAGAAACTCAAAAGAATTTCTGTATCAAATGAAGTATTTAGCAGAGAATAGTGAAGGGATACCAAGTGATTATTTCAATCAATATTATAAAGAAATAAAAAATATCAAGCCCAAAGACTTACCAATCTACGGCGTAGTCGTAACAGGAAAAACAGAGGATTTAAAAAATTTACAAAGTTCACCGTATATAAAAGCAGCTGTAAGAGGTGTAACAGTTGAGAAATATTAATTACAAAACACTAATTAGAATAATCTGAAAATTTATGGTATAATATGGAGAAAAGGGGGCCTATATGAAGCAAATACATGGAGCAATCTACATCTACATAACAATGTTTTTCATTGGAGCGTCTTATGGTTTAGGGCATTTATACTCGCACCCGATTTTAACTTTTTTGAGCGGTACATGTATGGCCATAGCGATTTGTGTACACTTTTTCTCAGTTTGGATTGTAAAGTTTCAACTAAATATTAGTGAGATGGAAGAAGGCACTTTTTGAGTAGCCTTCTTTTTTAGTAGTATCTGTTTAACTCTTTTAATAGTATTTCAATTTGTTTCTCCGCCTCTTCACACATGGATAAGGTTCTTAGTCTAAAGAATAGGCTTCGTAAGAATGATTTTACATTTCCATACAACGTTTCATAAGACACGATAGATAATTCGGTTTTTTGAATTTGTATTTGATTAACTAAGGAATGTAAGGCTGCAATGAGTTCTTTTTCATCTAAACCATTTTTAAGCATGGCAATGATAGGAGTGATAATTCGCTCATCTTCTTCGTACTTGTAATACATTGTATGCACATTTATCTTTTCTAACAAGGTTTGTAGTATTTCAGGATAATGGAAGACTTCAAGTTTCGGATTTATAACAAGTTCATCGAATGTATCTGAGACGTGAGCGATGCTGTGAGCCCAACCTCGGTCGTTAACATATCCGCGAAAATCATGTTCTTGGTTCATATATAAAATTAATTTGTCTTTCACATCTAATATGTCAGACGGTGATAAGAAGTTATGTTTTGTATCGGCGTTTATGATTAAAGCAATTAATAGTGCTGTAAATGATCGGGTGAACACAGCATCTTTATCTTCTGTAGTGATTTTATAAAATAAATATTGTTCGCTTATACTTTGTGATAATAAGTGCTGTAATTGAGTTTGTGTAATATGGTCATTTATGATGAGGTGCCAAAAGGTCGTATAGATTAATTTGTCTCGTAAATAGCCGTCTGGTGTGCCGATATGTTGGAGCATTTTTGAACTTAAATCATGAATGTCTATCGTGGAATCTATGGCGTAATGGTTCGTACGTATTTCTTCTAATTGTTTCTGAAGTTGTTGCATGCAATCTCTCCTTTATTGTTTAGAAAATTCTGTATTTTTATATTATGATAGAAACAGAGAATATAAAAGAAATACATACCTTTCTCCAGCGAAATGAGTAAAAAAGAACAAAAATATTAGAATTGAGATTGGTTAGGAAAGTTTCTACAGTGGAGGCATAAAATGAAGCGAAATGTATTGAAGGTGTGTGTGTATGTGCCACTTACTGTTTTTGTCGTGATATTAACAGCATGTACACGTAATGAGCAAACTGAGAATGAGCCGACGAATGTGCAACAACAAACAGAACAAGGTGCTATGGAAGGATACGTTATGGTGAAAGATAAGACTGTATATTTCATCATGAATAAAAAATTCAAAACGATAGAAGAGTTACAGAGTTATATAGATCAACACCTACACATGGATATCCCAGCAGACATGATTTTAAATTTGGGCGATGAAAGTGCATATAAAAAGTTGAAATCAGGATATAAAATAAAAGTATGGTCTTCTCGCATACTTGAAAGTCATCCAGGAAGAATAATTGTTAATAAGTTTGAAATAGTAGAGAAAAATGATATGAAAAAAAGGTAGCAAATGCGCTACCTTTTTTCTTATTTCACAAACTGTAATTCTTTCGGGAATTTTGTTAGAATCTCTGATCCATCTTTCGTGATGTAGATATCATCTTCAATACGAACGCCGCCCGCGTTTGGTACGTAAATACCTGGCTCGATTGTGAAGACCATACCTTCTTTTAATAGAGACTCGTTTCCTTCTTTTACATCCGGATATTCGTGTACGCTAATGCCAAGCCCGTGGCCTAAGCGGTGCGGGAAGAATTCGCCGTAGCCTGCATCTGCGATAATAGAGCGAGCAGCATGGTCAATTTCGCCAAGTGTAACGCCTGGTTTACAAGCTTCAACCGCCTGTAATTGTCCAGCTAGTACAGTATTGTAAATGCGTGTTTGTTCTTCTGAAATATCGCCAAATGCGATTGTACGTGTAATGTCAGAGCAGTAGCCGTCAATGATTACACCTAAGTCAAATAGTACGAAGTCACCGCGTTTCATTTTGTTTGCTCCAGGAATACCGTGTGGCAGGGCAGAATTTGCGCCAGTTAGTACCATTGTGTCAAAGGACATTTTATGGATGCCTTTTTTCTTTAACTCATGCTCGATGATTGCTAATACTTCTAATTCACTGCGATCTTCTTGAATTGCCTCTACACCAATTCCGACAGCGTAGTCAGCCATATAAGCTGCTTGACGTAAAATAGAAAGTTCCTTTTCATCTTTAATTAAACGAAGTTCACGTACCTTTTCTTCTGCAGATTTGAAAGCAGCTTTTGGGAATAATTTTGCTAATTCTTCATAGCGCTCTACATTTAAGTGTTCTTTTTCGATTGCCACTGCACTTGCATCAATGCCGCGATCTTTAATTGCTTTTGCGATCATATCCCATGGTTTGTCTGTATCAGTAAATCCGATAATTTCGTACGCCCAGCCAGCGTTTCTAGCTTGTCCTTCTTCCATTTTAGGACAGATTAAAATTGGTTCTTTTTCTTGGAATACAAATAGACCGAGTAGTCTTTCGTGTGGTTCACAATGGAAGTTTGTCATATAGAAGACGTTTGGTGTAGAAGTCAAAAATGCAGCTTCCACGTTTTGTTCTTGTAGCCATTGCATTAAGTTTTCTAATCTAGTATTCATAGATTCGCACCTCCGAGATTTCAGTTACATGTATTACTTTACATCGGATGAAAGAGTTATGACAAGTAAATCGTTGTTTGAAAAGACAGGAAATTGTGAAATCATGTAGAATAAAAGGTGTGAATGTGAATAAGGGAGGAATGTAACAATGAAAATATCTTATCACGGGCATTCAGTTGTAAAGATTGAAACAAATGGAAAAGTTATCTTAATTGATCCGTTTTTAACAGGTAATCCCAAAACAGATTTAAAGGCTGAAGATGTCAAGGTAGACGTAATTATTTTATCGCATGGTCATGGGGATCATGTCGGTGATACAGTAGCACTTGCGAAGAAAAATAACGCAGTCGTTGTGGCGCCGCTTGAACTTGCAACATTTTTAGGCTGGCAAGGTGTGAATACACATCCAATGCATATCGGTGGCTCGCATATATTTGATTTTGGGAAAGTGAAATTTACACAAGCATTCCATGGGTCTAGTTATATTGATGAAGAAAATAAGACGATTACATATACAGGAATGCCGGCTGGAATTTTATTTACGGCAGAAGAGAAAACCGTGTATCATGCAGGGGATACCGCTTTATTTTCCGATATGAAATTAATCGGTGCTCTTAATAACATCGATGTAGCATTTTTGCCGATTGGTGATAACTTTACAATGGGACCAGAGGATGCAGTATTAGCTGCAGAATGGATTGGGGCTAAAACAGTTGTACCTATGCATTACAATACGTTCCCGGTGATTGAACAGGATCCGCATCTTTTTGTACAAAAACTAACAAGTAGTACAGGAAAGGTGTTAGAAGCTGGAGAAAGTATCACACTATAAGAAAGAAACCCTTCATTTGAAAAGACAAGTGAAGGGTTTTTATGTGTGTAAAAGCAGTTTAAAAGTATGTGCTTGTTTTGGTGTTTCTTTTGTTTCTAGTAATGTTTGTTCGGGCATTTCATTTAATTTCATCGCAACCTTTTTGCCATCAACAAAAGCTAAAAATACAGCACCCACAACTTCTAATAATTTTTTCATTTTCATTCGCTCCTTTGTTTGATTTCTTGTCTTTATTGTATCTTGGAGTGAGGAGATAAACTATCGAATGAGATGACGATAGTATTACACTGTTGTAAGAATGTGGCTAATAGAATGTAAGGGGCATTTTTGTTATAAAAAAAATAGTACAGGTACGTAAAAGTACAGTGTAACAGTTTCGGAAATATAGTATACTAAAAATACAACACATGAAGAATTTAGGGAAAAGAAAGTATGGTGAAACCATTTGGCTACCAAACATAATCAAATTTTAGAACATATTAATAGCCTGCCGATAGGGCACAAGATTTCTGTGCGTCAAATTGCAAAAGATTTGAGTGTAAGTGAAGGAACAGCTTATCGTGCGATTAAAGATGCAGAAAATAAAGGATATGTTAGTACAATTGAACGTGTCGGAACAATCCGAATTGAACAAAAGAAAAAGGAAAACATTGAAAAACTAACATATGCCGAAGTAGTCAATATCGTCGATGGCCAAGTGCTTGGCGGAAGAGACGGGTTACATAAAACATTAAATAAATTCGTGATCGGGGCTATGAAATTAGAGGCGATGATGCGCTATACAGAAGCGGGGAACTTGCTGATTATTGGTAACCGTACGAATGCGCATCAACTAGCGTTAGAGGCGGGCGCAGCCGTATTAATTACAGGTGGTTTTGATACAGAAGAGCATGTGAAAAAATTAGCAGATGAATTAAAGTTGCCGATTATTTCAAGTAGCTATGACACGTTCACTGTGGCAACGTTAATTAACCGTGCGATTTATGATCAGCTTATTAAAAAGGAAATTGTACTTGTTGAAGATATTTTAACACCCATTGAAGAGACGCTATATTTAAAACCTAGTGATAGAGTAGAACAATGGCATGCGTATAATGAAGAAACGATGCATGGGCGTTATCCAATTGTAGATGAAAATAAAAAGGTACTAGGGATTGTTACTTCAAAAGATATGATTGGTATTGCAAAAGAAACACCAATTGAAAAAGTGATGACAAAGCAGCCTATTACAGTAAATGGGAAAATGTCTGTTGCAGCGGCAGCTCGTATGATGGTATGGGAAGGGATTGAGCTTCTTCCTGTTGTCGATGAAAATAATTGCCTGCAAGGGATTATTAGTCGTCAAGATGTACTGCAAGCATTGCAAATGATTCAACGCCAACCGCAAGTTGGGGAGACGATTGAAGATATCGTCACTAATCAATTTGTGACGCCGAAAGAAGCAAAGAACGAACATAGTTATCAATTTTCTGTGACGCCACAAATGACAAGCTCATTTGGGACATTATCGTACGGTGTACTCACAACCGTTGTCACAGAAGCAACGAATCGTGCCATTCGTGCGCAGAAAAAAAGCGATTCGATTGTTGAGAATTTAACAATCTATTTTGTAAAACCCGTTCAAATTGACAACGTTGTTTCTGTGCATCCTAAGGTGTTAGAAATCGGTCGTAAGTTTGGTAAGGTAGATGTGGAAGTGCGTCACGGAGGGGATGTTGTTGGGAAAGCACTGTTAATGGTGCAGTTAATTGATCGATAAGTATAGAAAAGAGCTGAGTGGAGAATCCTTTTTAGAGGAAGATTCATTCAGCTCTTTTTTTTATGATATAGCTACTAATCATGATCTAGGATAATTAACTCGATAGAAATTCCCTTCATTTGGTAATTGGATTGTAGTATAATTAAATTATCAGATAATTGATATATAAAAGAAAAAAGGATGGTGTTCCATATGTCAGCAGAGTTATTCTTTTTTGGCGGTGTGGCATTGTTTTATTTTCTTATGATGATACCGATTCAGTATCTTTACATTGAAGGGTTAAATGAACAGAGACAAAGAACGATACGTTCACAACAAGAATTGTATAAAAATATGTCTTTTGAAGAAGAACAATTACATTTTTATGTGCAAGGAAACCCTTTTAATATCCCACCTGCGTTTGTTGCCTATATAATTTTAAAAATAAAGAATCGCAAAAAAGCATCAGAATAAATGTCTGATGCTTTTTACATGATTACATTGTTTTATAAGCCTCTGCTTCTTCTACTGCAAGAGGTGAAAAATGTTTATATTGACGGAATCCGTTAAAAACACTCGCGCCGCCAAACAAGATAAATAACGCACCGACGATGATACGTGCGGTAGAGAGTTCTAGGAAAAACTGATTTGCGCCGAATAATGCAACGAATACACCAAGCGCCATCGCGGACTTTCCGGCAAGCCATCCTTTTTCCATCGGACGATTTGTACGGAAATATTTTGTTTTATAGAAGAGATACAACATAAATGAGATGATAATACAAAAGACTAATACTGGCATGATATGATCCTCCGTTATTTTGTATTTAGATAAATTCAAAAATAAAACCCCATTTCTTTAGGTGGGAGAGTGTGTCCGCCCAAGCATAGAAATGGTCAGTGCCTGTTTTAGCCTCATGCCGAGTGAAAACAAAGGAAGGAAATGAGTGGGGATTCCCTTTTGTTTTCATAGCCGAGACTGATATATAGGAAAAAACAAACTGGATTTATATAATGGAACTCCACGAATTATGAGAGGTTAGTGGAGAAGAAAAAGGATTATCGAAACTTTCACACTATTATTATAAAGCAATTCTTTCTATGTATAAATTGTTTTACGTTATAATGAAAAATAAAGTGAGACTTTTATAAAAAGGAGACTATACATATGCATGAACAAATTTTAGCAGCAATTAAAGAGTTCGATACGATTATTATTCACCGCCATGTGCGTCCAGACCCTGATGCATTAGGGTCTCAGTGTGGCCTTGGAACAATTCTTCAAGAATCGTTTCCTGAGAAAAAGATTTATATGGTTGGTTACAATGAACCTTCCTTATCGTATTTACGAGTAATGGATGAAATTGATGATGAGACTTACGAAAATGCGCTTGTGATCGTTTGTGATACAGCGAATCAAGAACGCGTTTGTGATCAGCGTTATACGAAAGGGAAGAAGCTTATTAAAATTGATCATCATCCAAATGAAGATCCGTACGGAGATATTACTTGGGTGGATACGACATCAAGTTCTACAAGCGAACTTATTTATGAGTTTTATTCGTATGGAAAAGATAAAGGTTTGAAGCTTACAAAAGAATCTGCGCGTCTGATTTTAGCTGGTATTGTTGGAGATACAGGGCGCTTCTTATTCCCGAATACATCCGCAAGAACATTACGCTTTGCAGCAGAACTTGTTGAGATGGACGTAGATTTCCCAGTGTTATATAACGAAATGTATAAGACAAAAGAGAAAATCGCTCGCTTAAATGGATTCATTTTACAAAACTTTACGATGGCAGAAGAGGGTGCAGCTTATATTAAATTGACAAAAGAAGTATTAGAAGAGTTTGATGTACTTCCTTCTGAAGCATCCGGGGTTGTTGGTGCACTTGGTAATATTGACGGATTAAGAGCGTGGGTTCTATTTTTAGAGGAGGAAGATGTAATTCGTGTTCGTCTTCGTTCAAAAGGACCGGTTATTAATAAATTAGCGATGAAGTATAGTGGCGGAGGTCATCCGATGGCTTCTGGTGCGAAAGCATCGTCTTGGGAAGAAGCAGATCGTCTTTTCGCAGACTTACGTGAGCTTTGCAAGTAAATATAGCTGTATTAAAAACAAGAAAAGTAGAGCTTAAAGCTCTACTTTTCTTTAGCATGTTGACAAATGTTGATTTAAATTAAGATTGATTTAAACAAAATAATCCTTTTATATATCAAAAGTACATGCCAATAAAGAATCGTACATTACTTATGTAGATATGTAACCATTCATCTGAAAGAGTTGCATCACGAAATATTGGTGTGAACCAGAATGGGATGAACAAAAAGATGACTAAATTTAAAGTTTAGTCATCTTTTTTGTTTTTGGGGCAGATGGGCAGGAAGAATTCAAAAAATATCGAATGAGTATAGTTAATAGTACTGTTTGCTTTAGGTGTGAATATTAGTTAAAGATACGTTAATTACATTCCAGTTGGTAAAGAAAAAGGCCATCAAATAACAGAGGGAGCAACAACTTATATGGAAAATACATTAAAGGTATCGTCAAAATCAAGTCCTAATTCAGTCGCCGGTGCAATTGCAGGGGTATTAAGAGCAAATGGTAATGTAGAAATTCAAGTGATTGGAGCTGGGGCTTTAAATCAAGCCATTAAAGCCATTGCTATCGCAAGAGGGTTTGTAGCTCCTAGTGGTATTGACTTGGTTCTCGTTCCTGCGTTTCATGATATTTCTATCGATAATCAAGAAAGAACAGCAATCAAATTAATTGTAGGTCCTAGAAAAATTAGATCTTAGCAGCTTGCCAAAATATGAAAAAATAGCCCTTCACCTGAGTAAAAAGGATCAGGTGAAGGGCTATTTTTCTTGTTTTATATTGATGCTAATTTCGAGCACGGTATCAAAAGAAATCATGTCGACTTTAAAGTGATACGTACGGTCATAATGCTTATATACTTTATTCTCAATTACTTTTTTTAGGAGCTCTTTATTTTTCGCAATGCTTTGTATGTTTTTTGTTAAGAGGTGTTGCAAGTCATTATGAATCGAAGTTGCAATATTTTCTAAAGTCAGGTTGTCTAAGTCGTATTTATCGCGGTTTACAATTTTTATTTTAATTTCTTGGATTGTTAAGAGCTGTTTATTTTCTTTGTTTAATTTATCGTGATCTTCAAGGAGAACATGGAGCTTTTCTTTTTGCTGTTTAATAATTTGTTTTTGTGCAGCTATTGTACTTGCTTGCTCTTGCTGAAAAACACCGTATATGTACAAAAAAATAAACCAGCTTAGAATACCGCCAACAGCAGCGCCTGCTAAAAATAAATACCACCTTTTAGCAGTAGAAGCGTTAGGGACCCTCATACATGCTCCTGTGTAAGCCATTTAATAATAGTAAGGCCGGTTTGCATGCCACCTGTTGCAAAAAATATGAGTAAAATTTGTTTCACAATGTCCTTCATATCCCCTTCAAAAAAACTTCTTTCAAAGCTATAAAACGTATCAAAAGTTCCGCCAATTGCTGCAACGAGCGCCCAAATTCGTAAATTTTGTGCGAATTGATTAATTGAAGTAAGGGCAGGCTGTCCAACAAGAAATGCACCGATTCCCCCAATTAAAGAGCCGCCAAGTATAACGCCAAAGGCAATAAAGTAACTAATGATTAGAAGAGAGAAAAAAGTAATTTGTCTTACATCCATCGTCATTCCCCTTTCTTCTTCATATATATGGACAAAGTATAAGAAGTATGTTTTGATTTCCGCTTTCTTCATCACCTATAATGAAAGTAGTCAAATAGGTAAAGAGAGGGTACAACAGTGAAGTTTGCGCATTTACAATGTCAAACCGTTTTTAGTTTATTAAAAAGCGCTTGTAAAATTGATGAACTCGTCGTCCGGGCAAAAGAGCTTGGTTTTTCATCGCTCGCGATTACAGATGAAAATGTGATGTACGGAGTAATTCCGTTTTATAAAGCATGTAAGAAAAATGGCATACAGCCGATTATTGGATTAACAGCCTCTATTTTTAGTGGAGAGGAAGAGGGAACTTATCCGCTTGTATTACTAGCAGAAAATGAAATAGGTTATCAAAACTTATTGAAAATTTCTAGCACCATTATGACTAAGTCTAAAGAAGGGATTCCAAAGAAGTGGCTTGCTCATTATGCAAAAGGATTGGTTGCAATTTCACCAGGAAAAGACGGGGAAATTGAACAGTTATTATTACAAGGAAGAGATGAGCTTGCTGAAGATGTTGCTCGTGCGTATCAAAATATGTTTGGAAGCTTTTATATGAGTTTGCAGCATCACGCGATTCAAGATGAGTTATTCCTGCAAGAAAAAATACCGCAATTTGTAAGCGAGGTGAATATTCCAGTCGTTGCGGCAAACGATGTCCGCTATGTGAATCAAATCGATGCGCTTGTGCAGGAATGCTTGTTATCAGTTCAGAGCGGAACTAAGATGACAGATCCAGATAGACCAAGGCTTAAAACAGATCAGTACTATTTAAAATCATCAGCTGAAATGGAAGCTTTATTTTCTCGTGAAGAAGAAGCGCTTCAGAATACAGTTCGTATAGCTGAACGTTGCCACGTAGAAATTCCTTTCCATGTCAATCAATTGCCGAAGTTTCCTGTTCCATCTAATGAAACGTCAGATGCTTATTTGCGCCGTATTTGTGACGAGGGTTTACAGAAGCGATATGCAGTGATTGGAAGTGTGCATAAGGAACGTCTGAATCATGAACTTGAAGTTATCTCTCGCATGGGGTTTAGCGACTATTTCCTTATTGTTTGGGATTTTATGAAATACGCGCATGCACATGACATTTTAACAGGACCAGGTCGTGGTTCGGCAGCAGGTTCACTCGTTTCTTATGTGTTAGAAATTACAGATATTGATCCAATTGAGTATGACTTGCTTTTTGAACGATTTTTAAATCCTGAACGTGTGACGCTTCCAGATATTGATATTGATTTTCCTGACATTAGACGTGATGAGATGATTCGTTATGTAAAAGATAAGTATGGTCAGCTTTGTGTTGCTCAAATTGTTACGTTCGGAACGCTTGCTGCCAAAGCGGCGATTCGGGATATCGCTCGCGTAATGGGACTTCCACCAAGAGATATTGACATATTTTCGAAGCTGATTCCTTCAAAGTTAGGAATCACACTAAAAGAAGCGTACGAAGAGTCCAGGCCTCTTCGTGAATTTGTACAAGGAAACCTCTTGCATGAGCGCGTTTTTGAAATTGCAAAGCGCGTCGAAGGTATGCCGCGTCATACATCTATTCATGCAGCAGGAGTCATTATGAGTCAGGAGCCGTTAACAGGAAGTGTTGCGATTCAAGAAGGGCATAATGATGTATATGTAACGCAATATCCAGCAGAAGTGTTAGAAGAACTTGGTCTGTTAAAAATGGATTTCTTAGGATTACGCAATTTAACGTTACTTGAAAACATTCTTACGTTTATCGTGACCAAAACAGGTAAACAAATTGATATACGAAATTTACCTCTTCAGGATGAAAAGACATTCCAGTTACTCGGAAGAGGGGATACAACAGGTGTATTCCAGCTTGAATCTGGGGGAATGAGGAATGTACTACGCAGTTTAAAACCAAATGAGTTTGAAGATATTGTTGCGGTTAACTCTTTATATCGTCCAGGACCGATGGAGCAAATTCCAACCTTTATTGAATCGAAACATGGAAAGCGTCAAATTCAATATTTACATCCTGATTTGAAACCAATTTTAGAGAGCACATATGGCGTAATTGTCTACCAAGAACAAATTATGCAGATTGCCTCGAAGTTAGCTGGTTTTTCACTTGGAGAGGCCGACTTGCTCCGCCGTGCAGTAAGTAAGAAAAACCGTGAGATCTTAGACCAAGAGCGAAAGCATTTCGTACAAGGGTGTTTGCGAAATGGATACGATGAAACATCTGCGGAACAGATTTATGATTTAATTGTTAGGTTTGCGAACTATGGTTTTAACCGAAGCCATGCTGTAGCGTATAGTATGATTGGATATCAGCTTGCTTATTTAAAAGCGAATTATCCTTTAGAATTTATGACTGCACTATTATCCAGTGCGATAGGAAATGAAGATAAGATTGTACAATATATACGCGAAACAAAGCGCAAAGGTTTTCGTGTTTTACCGCCTTCCCTTCATAGGAGTAGCTATAATTTCCGAATAGAAGGAAATGCGATTCGCTATAGTTTGCTTTCAATTCGGAATATCGGGATGGCTACAGTGAATGCGGTGATTGAAGAAAGAGAAAGAAACCCATTCCGAGACTTATTTGAGTTTTGTCTTCGTATGCCAGCTAAGTTTGTTACGGAGCGCAATTTAGAGGCGTTTGTTTGGGCTGGCTGTTTCGATGATTTTCAAGTTTCACGAACAACTTTATTTAACAGCATTAAGGGTGCTCTAGAGTATGCAAGCCTTGCGCGTGAATTAGGGGAAGAAAGTGTCCCAAAATCAGTATATGTACAAGGAGAAGAGCTATCATTTATTGAACAATTAAATAATGAGAAAGAAGCGCTTGGCTTTTATTTATCCAGTTATCCAACGGCGCAGTATGCAAAGCTTGTAAAAGAGTTAGAAATTCCATCGCTTGCGCAAGCGATGAGGCAAAAGAGAAAAGTACAGCGTGCCGTTGTTTATATAACAGGTGTAAAAGTCATTCGGACGAAAAAATTGCAAAAAATGGCGTTCATCACGTTTTGTGATCAAAATGATGAAATGGAAGCAGTCGTTTTCCCAGAGACGTATATTCATTTTTCAGATAGGTTGCAAGAAGGTGCAATTGTTTTGGTGGAAGGGACGATTGAACAGCGAAATCATAAATTGCAATGGATTGTGAATGGTCTTTATTCATTAGAACAAATGGAAGTTTACAATGAAATGAAAGAAGCATCGATTTATGTAAAATTACCATCGCAGTATGAAAAGAAGTTGTTAAATCAAGTTACAAAAATATTATTTCACTATTCAGGTTTTGCGAAAGTACTAATTTATTATGAAAAGGAACATAAAATGGTACAATTATCTCGTAGTTTGTCAATCCATCCAAGTGAAGAGTGTTTAGGAGCACTTCGTGAGATAGTCGGTCAGGAAAATGTTGTAGTGAAAATATAATGGACAATTTCCCTATAGTTCGATTATTATAGTAATAGTGTTCGTGGTCAGACCACTTGGAGAGAATGATAGCAGCAAGAATAATTTGAGGAGAGTGGATAGTTTGTCAACACTTCGTGAAGAAGCACTTCACATGCATAAAGTGCATCAAGGAAAATTAGAAACTGTATCAAAAGTAAAAGTAGAAAATGCAAAAGATTTAAGTCTTGCGTATTCTCCAGGGGTTGCAGAACCTTGTAAAGAAATCTATGACGATAAAAGTAAGGTATATGAATATACGATGAAGGGCAATATGGTAGCAGTTGTGACAGACGGAACAGCTGTACTTGGTCTTGGTAACATTGGACCAGAAGCATCTCTTCCAGTAATGGAAGGTAAAGCGGTATTATTCAAGAGCTTTGCTGGTGTAGATGCATTCCCAATTGCTTTAAATACAAACGATGTAGATAAAATTGTTGAAACTGTAAAATTAATGGAGCCAACATTTGGCGGTGTAAATTTAGAAGATATTGCAGCACCAAACTGCTTTATCATTGAAGAACGTTTGAAAAAAGAAACAAATATTCCTGTATTCCATGATGATCAACACGGAACAGCTATTGTAACAGTAGCAGGTCTTGTAAACGCACTTAAGTTAGTTGGAAAGAAAATGTCTAACATTAAAGTGGTAGCAAACGGTGCTGGTGCAGCGGGTATTGCAATCATTAAACTTTTATATCGCTATGGTGTACGCGACGTTATTATGTGTGACCGAAAAGGCGCAATTTATGAAGGTCGCCCTGTTGGTATGAATCCGGTGAAAGATGAAGTTGCAAAATATACGAATAAAAATCGTATAGAAGGTTCATTAGCAGATGTTGTACAAGGTGCGGATGTATTTATCGGTGTATCTGCGGAAGGTGCATTAACTGAAGAAATGGTTCGTACAATGAATGACGATGCAATTATTTTTGCAATGGCAAATCCGGTTCCAGAAATTATGCCAGAAATTGCGAAAGCAGCAGGAGCAGCTGTTGTTGGGACTGGTCGTTCTGACTTCCCGAACCAAGTAAATAATGTACTAGCGTTCCCTGGTATTTTCCGTGGTGCACTTGATGTACATGCTACACAAATTAATGAAGAAATGAAAATGGCAGCTGTAGAGGCTATTGCAGAGCTTGTAGCGGCAGATGAGTTGAATACAGACTATATCATTCCAGCACCGTTTGACGCGCGTGTAGCGCCGCAGGTGGCAGCTTACGTTGCAAAAGCTGCGATGGAAACAGGCGTAGCTCGCCGTCAAGTAGATCCAAATGAAGTTGCTGAGAAAACAAGACAATTAGCGCTGATTGGTAAAGAGTAAGCGAGGAATTTCTATTGACATCATCAAATACAAAAGTATATCTCGAAATTGTAAAGAAAATCCGTTCCATTATGGAAGAGGATGGTTTAGTAGCAGGTGATCGTTTACCATCTGAGCGCGAGTTAAGTGCACGTTTAAACGTTGGGCGTTCATCTGTACGGGAAGCATTGCGAGCTTTAGAACTCGTAGGGTTAATTGAAACAAGACGCGGTGAAGGGACGTTTATTCGAAACTTCTATGACAATGGTCTTGTTCAATTAATCGCACCATTTTTATTACAAGATGAGAAAACAATTCGTGATTTGTTACAGACGAAACGATTGCTTGAAAAAGATATTCTTCGAATCGTATGTGATTTACCAAAAGAAACGTTTCCTAGTGTATTAGGTATGTTGCAACAAGTTCTTAAAAAGGACGAAAGTTCAATCCAGGAGTTTCATCAAACGTTTTTTAAAACACTTATTGAACAAGTGGACAATTATTTACTATATCGAATTTGGAGAATTGTAAATGATTACGTTGCGACTCTTTCTTATGAAATTTCACTAGAATCTATAGAAATGTATAGAAAGCTTTACGAAGCGCTATACGTGAAAAAAGAAGAAGAGGCGCTAAAAATTTATGATGAATTAATGGAAAACATACAGTTTCACTCGTAATGTATAAAATTTGTCGAAATGACCATGACACGTTATGACAAACAATCTATCGCATAGCGGTTAAAGTTAAACGTAAAGAGAGAGGTTATTAGACAGATTAGGAAAAGCAGGCTAACATCAATCTTTGGTGTTAGCCCCATTTTCTTCCTAACCTAACCTTAGCTCTCAACAAAGGGGGTCAAATTGTGCTAAGAGATTTATTCGTAAAAAAGAAAAAGTACGCTGCAATTCCTTCAGAACAAGTACGAAAAGATGTACCGGACGGTGTCATGACAAAATGTCCGAAATGTAAGAAAATAATGTATACAAAAGAGCTGCTTAAAAATTTAAAAGTATGTGTAAACTGTGGTTATCATCATCCTATGAATGCGTGGGAACGCCTGGATAGTGTATTGGACGAAGGTTCATTTCGTGAGTATGACAAAGAGATGGTTTCGTTAAATCCACTTGAGTTCCCAAATTATGAAGAAAAATTAGAGAGTGATCGCAAGAAAACAGAATTAAATGAAGCAGTTGTGACAGGTGAAGGAACAATTGATGAAATGCTTGTTGTGATTGCAGTAATGGATTCTCGCTTTCGAATGGGCAGCATGGGCTCTGTTGTAGGAGAAAAAATTGCACGTGCAGTTGAAAAAGCATACGAATTACAAGTTCCATTTATTATCTTTACTGCATCGGGTGGTGCGCGTATGCAAGAAGGTATTTTAAGTTTAATGCAAATGGCAAAAACGAGCGTAGCTTTGAAAAAGCACAGCAATGCTGGAGGATTATTTATTTCTGTTATGACTCATCCGACAACAGGTGGTGTTTCAGCGAGTTTCGCTTCACTTGGTGACTATAATCTTGCAGAGCCAGGTGCACTTATCGGCTTTGCTGGTAGACGTGTAATTGAACAAACAGTGCGTGAGAAACTTCCAGAAGACTTCCAAACGGCAGAGTTTTTACTAGAGCACGGTCAATTGGATGCGGTTGTGCATCGCGACGATATGAAAGAGTCGCTCCGTAAGATTTTAGAAGTTCATCAAGGAGGGGAAACGGCTATATGGCAGAGCTAGAATTTGAAAAACCAGTTGTTGAGCTAAGAAATAAGATTCGTGAACTGAAAGACTATACGAAAAACAGCCAGATGGACTTCAGTGAGGAGATTCGTATTTTGGAAGACAAGCTAGAAAACTTGGAGGAAGAAATATACGGCAATATGAAAGTATGGGACCGCGTTCAAATTGCTCGTCATGCAGAACGACCGACAACGCTCGATTATATTAAGCACTTATTTACTGATTTTTTTGAATGTCATGGAGATCGTCTATATGGCGATGATGCAGCGATTGTCGGCGGCATAGCGAAATATAATGGAATGCCTGTAACAGTAATCGGGCACCAGCGCGGGAAAGATACGAAAGAAAATATTCGTCGTAATTTTGGGATGCCTCATCCAGAAGGATATCGAAAAGCGCTACGTTTAATGAAACAAGCGGAGAAATTTAATCGTCCAATCATCTGTTTCATTGATACAAAGGGTGCTTATCCTGGTAAAGCAGCTGAAGAACGTGGTCAAAGTGAAGCCATTGCACGCAATTTATTTGAAATGGCAGGGCTTACTGTACCTGTGATTTGCATTGTTATCGGTGAAGGTGGCAGTGGTGGTGCGCTAGGTCTTGGAGTAGGAGATTACGTTCATATGCTAGAAAATTCCACTTATTCTGTTATTACACCAGAAGGAGCGGCAGCGATTCTTTGGAAAGATGCAGGAAAAGCGAAAGAAGCTGCAGAAGCGATGAAAATCACGGCGGCAGATTTGAAAGAATTAGGTGTAATTGACGAAATTATTCCAGAAGCACGCGGCGGTGCGCATCGTAATATTTTGAAGCAATCGGAAAATATTGATTTAATGTTGAAAAAAACATTTGGGCAATTAAACGGTATTTCGAAAGATGAATTAATCGAAAAACGTTATGAAAAATATATGAAAATTGGGCAAGTTTCGTTTTCAAACGCTTCCATTTGGATAAAATAAGAAAAGCGTGCGTTCCATTTCGCGAATGCACGTTTTTATTGTGAAAAGACACATCTTCTCCATTGTATTTTTATATTTCTTCATGTTATTTTATTATAAGGCAAATAATCTTTATGAGGTGAGTACAAATGAAACGTATTGGTGTATTAACAAGTGGTGGAGATTCACCTGGTATGAATGCTGCCATTCGTGCAGTTGTTCGTAAAGCGATTTTCCATGATATAGAAGTATATGGTATCTACCATGGATACGCTGGATTAATTTCTGGTCACATTGAAAAATTAGAACTTGGTTCTGTTGGCGATATTATCCACCGTGGTGGTACAAAATTATATACAGCGAGATGTCCTGAGTTTAAAGACCCAGAAGTACGACTAAAAGGTATCGAGCAATTAAATAAATTTGGCATTGAAGGACTTGTTGTTATTGGTGGAGACGGTTCTTACCAAGGTGCTAAAAAATTAACGGAGCAAGGATTCCCGTGTGTCGGTGTACCAGGTACAATTGATAATGATATTCCTGGGACAGACTTCACAATTGGTTTCGATACAGCATTAAACACTGTTATTGATGCAATCGATAAAATTCGTGATACAGCTACATCTCATGAACGTACATATGTTATCGAAGTAATGGGCCGTCACGCTGGTGATATCGCATTATGGGCTGGTTTAGCAGATGGCGCAGAAACAATCTTAATTCCAGAAGAAGAGTATGACATGGAAGATGTTATTGCTCGTTTGAAACGTGGTAGTGAGCGTGGAAAGAAACATAGTATTATCGTCGTAGCTGAAGGTGTTGGAAGCGCGATTGACATCGGTAAACACATTGAAGAAGCAACAAACTTTGATACTCGTGTAACTGTATTAGGTCACGTACAACGTGGTGGATCACCAAGTGCACAAGATCGTGTATTAGCAAGCCGCCTGGGTGCAAGAGCAGTTGAACTGTTGATTGAAGGTAGAGGTGGACGCTGCGTTGGTATCCAAAACAACCAACTTGTTGATCATGACATTATCGAAGCGTTAGCTCAAAAACATACGATTGATAAAGATATGTATCAATTATCTAAAGAATTATCCATCTAATCGGCGTAATATCAAATATTTGGGAACGGTTTCATAATTTTCGGAGGTGCAATATGCGTAAAACTAAAATTGTATGTACTATAGGTCCTGCTAGTGAAAGTATTGAGAAATTAGAGCAATTAATCGAAGCGGGTATGAACGTTGCTCGTTTAAACTTCTCTCATGGTAGCCATGAAGAGCACGGAGCACGTATTAAAAACATTCGTGAAGCTTCAAAGAAAACTGGTAAAACAGTTGCGATCTTACTTGATACAAAAGGTCCAGAAATCCGTACACATGATTTCGTAGACGGACAAGCTGAGCTTGTAACAGGTGCAGAAGTAGTGATCTCTACTGAGCAAGTATTAGGAACTGCAGAGAAGTTCTCTGTATCTTATGCTGGTCTTTATGATGATGTAGATCCAGGTTCTCGCGTTCTAATTGATGACGGTCTTATCGAACTAGAAGTAATCGAGAAAGCTGATGGAAACATCCGTACAAAAGTATTAAACAGCGGAACTGTGAAAAATAAAAAAGGTGTTAACGTACCAAACGTAAGCATTAAGCTTCCTGGTATCACTGAAAAAGACGTAAAAGATATCGTCTTCGGTATCGAGCAAAAAGTTGATTTCATCGCGGCATCTTTCGTTCGTAAAGCAGCTGACGTGTTAGAAATCCGTGAATTGTTAGAAGCGCATAATGCACAATTCATTCAAATCGTACCAAAAATTGAAAACCAAGAAGGTATCGATAACATCGATTCTATCTTAGAAGTTTCTGACGGTTTAATGGTAGCTCGTGGTGACATGGGTGTAGAAATTCCACCAGAAGAAGTACCATTAGTACAAAAACGCCTAATTAAAAAATGTAATGTATTAGGTAAACCGGTTATTACTGCAACACAAATGTTAGATTCTATGCAACGTAACCCACGCCCAACTCGCGCAGAAGCAAGTGACGTAGCGAACGCAATCTTTGATGGTACAGATGCAATCATGCTTTCTGGTGAAACTGCAGCGGGACAATACCCAGTAGAAGCAGTAACAATGATGGCAAACATCGCAGTACGTGTTGAAAAATCATTGCAATACGAAGATATGTTCAAAAAACGTATTAAAGAGTTTACGCCAACAATTACAGATGCAATCAGTCAATCTGTTGCACACACAGCACTTGCTCTTGATGTAGCTGCAATCGTAGCTCCAACAGAAAGTGGATATACGGCAAAAATGATCTCTAAATATCGTCCGAAATCTCCAATCGTAGCTGTAACATCTGACGAGCAAGTGGGCCGTCGTCTTGCGCTTGTTTGGGGTGTACAAGCATTTATGGCTGGAAAACGTGCAGCATCTACTGATGAAATGTTAGATACTGCAATTCAAACAGTTATGGATGCGGGTCTAATCGGACTTGGAGATACAGTTGTAATTACTGCTGGTGTACCAGTTGCTGAAACTGGTACAACAAACTTAATGAAAATCCATGTTGTTGGTGAAGAAATCGCTAAAGGACAAGGGATTGGTCGCAAAGCTGCAAAAGGTAAAGTGGTTGTAGCGAAAACAGCTGCAGAAGCTGTAGCAAACGTAACAGAAGGAGATATCCTAGTTACAACAAGCACTGATAAAGATATGATTCCTGCAATTGAAAAAGCTGCAGCTCTAGTAGTGGAAGAAGGCGGCTTAACAAGCCATGCAGCTGTTGTAGGTGTATCAATCGGTATTCCGGTTATCGTTGGTGTAAATGGTGTGACAGCAACTCTAAAAAATGGCCAAGAAGTAACAGTTGATGCGGCACGCGGAATTGTTTATAATGGACATGCGGAAGTGCTATAAGAAGTAGTGTGAAGAGAAGGATGGGAGTCCTTCTCTTTTTTTACACCTAGAATACAAAAAAACGTAGTGAAGATAAGAGGATTGGTAGTGATAGAGTTGTTGTTATTAGTGTTTAAGAGGCTCTTGGTGCTGTTTTTATCCGAGTTAAGGCTTTGTCCTATAAAAGAGCGGTGAAGTGCCATTTTATAGGTGTGAGGTCGTGTGGAGCGATAGGTAAAGGTTGCTCTCTTTATGAAGGGATAGATCGTTTCTAGAGTTGTTCTTCTGAGGTGGGTATATTGTGAGTTATAAATAGTAAGGTGAAGGAGAGTGGGGAAATGAAGTGGATGCTGTTTCTTTTTATTTTAATTTCAGCGCTTGAAGTGACACTGCTATTTGGTTCTAGTCACTTGATTGGTATGTGGCCAACGTTTGCTATGATTGTGTTTACGGGTGTGCTTGGTACTTATTTAGCGAAACGACAGGGGTTTATGGTATTGAGAGAAATTCGTTCAAGGTTGAATAGGGGTGAGATGCCAGGTGATGCTGTATTAGATGGTATTTTTGTCTTTGTGGGTGGAGTGTTTCTGTTGGTACCTGGGTACGTAACAGATATAATAGGGCTTATTTTTATATTTCCGGCAACGAGAAAGTTATGTAAGCCTGTAATAATGAAATGGTTAGAATGGAAATTAAGAAAGAATACAACCGTTATAGTGCAAAAATAGCACTTAGAACACAAATTGTTCTAAGTGCTATTTTTTTGAAGGATAAAGTTGCGCGTATCATTTTTTTTTTTTTTTTTGGCCTGTTGATTCTGAATAATAGTGAGTTAGGAGTTTGCTGACCATTAATATGGACTAGGATGTATTTTTATTCATTTGAAGAAAAAGGAAGAAAAGGTAATAATAAAAATGTATAAAACAGAATAAAAATGTAAAATCAACCTTGAAGATGTCATTTCATGCAAAAAACAAGGGAATTATCCATTTGTTATGGGTAATTCCCTTGTTTTATTTTTTTGGAAGAACATTTAAATGTAAGACTTGGCTGAGAGTGAAAATGTTATTTTAATGGTGGACCTTTAATAAACTTCCATAAATCATGAAATACATGGGCTTTGTGCAATGTGTTTAATAGTACCAATGTGACAGGACCGATGATTAATCCTAAAAAACCATATAGCTTAAATCCAACGAATAATGCGATAAGTGTTGGGAGTGGATCGAGTCCAATATTGGATGATAATACTTTTGGCTCCATGATTTGTCTTTGAACAATGACGACAATATATAAAATAAGTAGACCGATTGCGAATGCTGTATCCCCTGTGAAAAATACATATATAACCCAAGGGACAAAAACTGCTCCCGTTCCTAAATAAGGAAGCAAGTCTACAACTCCGGTAATGATTGCGATTGTGATAGCATAGGGTACACGCAAAATTAATAGTCCAATTAGTACAATGATGGTTGTCATAGATACAAGTGTGAGTTGTGCTTTTACAAATCCAAATAATGCTTTTCGCAAATCGACAAAAATAGTTTTTCCATATCCGTGTACGCGATTCGGAAGCAATTGTTTCACTTTATAAGCAAGTGTATGCCAATCAAAACTAATAAAGAAAGTTGCTAATAAGATGAAGACAAGAACTGTTAAAGTCGTTGGAAGTGCACTGATGAAGTTTGTTAATCCGCTTATAATAGCGGTCAACAATTCTTTCATCTGCTGTGTTGCTTCCGTTCCTAGATTTTGAATGTTTTGTGTAATTGTATATTGCTGTGATTCACCTAGATGATTAAATTGAGAAATTAAATCATCATATAAAGGCATAATATTATTGAGTGCAAATTGCTGTGCATATTGTACAATTGCTGGAAACTTTTCTGTGACGATTTGCAGTAAGTAAGTTGTGGCGGAAATGGCTTCTGTCACAAGGTATGTAACAAGTCCGACGATGGCACCGAACACGAGAATTAAACTGACGAGTACCGCTAAGGCACGGGGGAATTGTAGTTTTTGATTGAGAAAATTTACGACTGGGTTGATTAAATAAGCAAAAGCTAATGCGATAATAAAAGGGTATATAAGACCTGAAACATATAAAAGCGCGTAGAACCCAATTATCGTTGCTAAAATGACAAATATAAGTCGCAATATGATATACAGTGAATTTCTATTCAAATGTGCCTACCTCCCATTCCAAATGGTATTTATGTTATAGTGGAATGATGGATTTATCCTGCTATTTGCGGGCAGGTTGCCTCGCTTCAAGGTGCGAAGTAATCTGGTTTTAATAGCTTGACGGTGATGGTTAACCAACAGTAAAAATATTTTTAATGCTGTTTGATGAGTGTCTCACTTGAGTTATTTTTTATTTTACCTGTTTCTTATAAGAAAAGAAAGAAGAGTGCTTTTCCCTTTTGGAAATTATAAACATTTCATTTCAAACTTATTTAAAGTGTTAGAAGTTTGTGTATATCATCTATATGGATCGATGAACACTTTCGTCTATAGCGTGTATAATGATATGTTTAACAGCAATTTATTTTGTAAACCGGTTCATTATTTTCAGAAAGGAAGTGTAATCATGATTAGTCAATCAACGTTATTTTTATTCATACTACTTATTATTGGACTTATTGCTAAAAACCAATCACTTACTGTAGCAGTTGGTGTTTTGTTTTTGTTAAAGTGGACGTTTTTAGGAGATAAAATTCTTCCATATTTACAAACAAAAGGAATTAATCTTGGTGTAACGGTTATTACGATTGCAGTTCTTGTTCCAATTGCTACGGGTGAAATCGGATTTAAGCAGTTAGGTGAAGCGACTAAATCTTATTACGCATGGATTGCTTTAGCGTCAGGAATAGCGGTTGCTCTCTTGGCAAAAGGGGGAGTACAGTTATTAACGAGTGATCCTCATATTACAACTGCGCTCGTATTTGGAACAATTATAGCAGTTGCGTTGTTTAATGGAGTCGCTGTAGGACCATTAATCGGAGCGGGAATTGCTTATGCGGTGATGAACATTATACAGATGTTTAAATGAGGAATTTTATAGTAATATAAATTTTTTGAATTCTTTCCATTCACAAAAGTCAGATAATTGTTTATAATAGAATTAGAAGACACATAAAGGCTACATAGCAACGAAGACTTACACCATATAAAATAAAAACAACATAAAGTAATTTTTTACTGATATTGTTTTATGTTGTTTTTATCCTAAACTCTTCGAAACTAGTTTTCCTCACCATCTGTTGTTCTAAGCGTGAGGATTCGGGGAGAAACTCACGCTCATGCTTTGATAAAGCAATGGAACAACGAGATGGGAACACCACAACAAATTTGCATGATCGTGCATTTTGCTTGCCTAAAGAGTGAACGAGCGTTCATAATTTAGAAGGGAAGCAAACAGATATAAGGGAGCAAGGTTGGGAGAATTTTCAGGAAAAGGAGAGAATGTCATGACTGTTATTCGAGGATTAGAAGGGGTAGTAGCAACAACATCATCCGTGAGTTCTATTATTGATGATACATTAACGTATGTTGGGTATAATATTGATGATTTAGCGGAAAATGCTACGTTTGAAGAAGTGGTATATTTATTATGGCACCGTAAACTTCCTAATGAAGAGGAATTAAATGAGTTAAAGGGAACTCTATCTGAATATTCTAAAGTTCCAAGTGAGATTTTATCATATTTAAAACAAGTAGATTTAAAGATTGCACATCCGATGTCTGTTTTACGAACTGCGATTTCCATGTTATCATTATACGATGAGAGCGCTGAATTAATGGATGAGAAGTCCAATTATTTGAAAGCGGTTAAATTACAAGCTCAAGTAGGTACTCTTGTTGCAGCGTATGCAAGAATTCGTAAAGGATTAGAAGTTGTTGAGCCACGAAAAGATTTATCATTGGCTGCAAACTTTATCTATATGTTAAATGACCGCGAACCAAATGAAGTGGAAATTGAAGCTTTTGATAAAGCGCTTGTACTTCATGCGGATCATGAGTTAAATGCTTCTACATTTACAGCGCGTGTCTGTGTTGCGACACTTTCAGATGTGTATTCTGGTATTACAGCAGCAATTGGCGCGTTAAAAGGCCCTCTGCACGGTGGGGCAAATGAAAATGTAATGAAGATGTTAAAAGAAATTGGCGAAGAAGAAAATGTAGAATCCTATATTTATAATGCACTTCAAAATAAAGTGAAGATTATGGGATTTGGCCATCGCGTATATGAGCACGGTGATCCTCGTGCGAAACATTTGCGTGAAATGTCTAAGAAATTATGCGTGCTTTTAGGGGAAGAGAAATGGTATAATATGTCTATCAAAATTGAGGACATTGTTACAAAAGAAAAAGGTCTTCCACCAAATGTCGATTTCTATTCTGCTTCCGTTTACCATTGTTTAGGAATTGATCATGACTTATTTACACCAATCTTTGCAATTAGCCGTATGTCAGGATGGTTAGCTCATATTCTAGAACAATATGAAAATAACCGCTTAATCCGTCCACGTGCTGATTACAATGGACCAACGCATCAACGTTATGTACCACTGGCACAACGATAAGCTAAAAACACTATTTGGATAGTGTAAATACGCTTTCAAAAGTCAGATTTTTTGGGGAAGATGTAATGATTGGAATATTTTAATTTGACTAACGGTTTGAACTGAGGGTTTTATTCCCTCAGTTTCACACATATGAAATTTCAAACATGGGGGTTATCACAGTGACGACAGGAGAAAAAATTACTGTAACGAATGGTGTTATGAATGTACCAAACAATCCGATTATTCCTTTTATTGAAGGCGATGGAATTGGGCCAGATATTTGGGCAGCAGCATCTCGTGTATTAGAAGCAGCTGTTGAAAAAGCTTATGATGGTGAGAAGAAAATTGTTTGGAAAGAAGTGCTTGCAGGGGAAAAAGCATTCAACCAAACAGGTGAATGGTTACCAGAAGAGACGTTAAATGTGATTCGTGAATATTTAATCGCAATTAAAGGTCCACTTACAACTCCTGTTGGTGGTGGTATCCGTTCTCTAAACGTAGCACTTCGTCAAGAGTTAGACTTATACGTATGTTTACGTCCAGTTCGTTATTTTGAAGGTGTTCCTTCACCTGTAAAACGTCCGGAAGATACTGATATGGTAATTTTCCGTGAAAATACAGAAGATATCTATGCTGGTATTGAATATGCACAAGGATCTCCAGAAGCAGAAAAAGTTCTTGAGTTCTTAAAAGAAACAATGGGTGTAAACAAAATTCGCTTCCCAGAAACATCAGGAATTGGTATTAAACCGATTTCAGAAGAAGGGACAAAGCGTCTTGTTCGTGCTGCAATTCAATATGCGATTAATGAAAAACGTTCTTCTGTTACATTAGTTCATAAAGGAAATATTATGAAATTTACAGAAGGAGCTTTCAAAAACTGGGGTTATGAAGTTGCGGAACAAGAGTTTGGCGATAAAGTATTCACTTGGGCTGAATACGATCGTATTGTTGAAAAAGATGGTAAAGATGCAGCGAATAAAGCAATGACAGAAGCTGAAGCGGCTGGTAAAATCATTGTGAAAGATTCTATTGCAGATATCTTCTTACAACAAATTTTAACACGTCCACGCGAGTTCGATGTTGTTGCAACAATGAACTTAAATGGAGATTATATTTCTGATGCGCTTGCAGCACAAGTGGGTGGCATTGGTATTGCACCTGGTGCAAACATTAACTATGTTACTGGACATGCTATTTTTGAAGCGACACATGGTACAGCTCCAAAATATGCAGGTTTAGATAAAGTAAATCCATCTTCTGTTCTTCTTTCAGGAGTATTATTATTAGAGCATTTAGGATGGAATGAAGCTGCGAAATTAGTAACTGCTTCAGTAGAAAAAACAATTGCTTCAAAAGTGGTAACATATGACTTCGCACGTCTTATGGATGGTGCAACTGAAGTGAAATGTTCCGAATTTGCTGATGCTCTTATTAACAATATGGACTTAGCAGTAATCAAAAACGCATAATTCAGAGTGGGGGAGAAAGTATGACAATCAAACGCAAAAAAGTTTCAGTCATCGGTGCAGGATTTACAGGAGCAACAACAGCGTTCTTATTAGCTCAAAAAGAGCTTGCAGATGTTGTATTAGTGGACATTCCACAACTGGAGAATCCAACAAAAGGAAAAGCGTTAGATATGTTAGAAGCAAGCCCTGTACAAGGTTTTGATGCTAACATTATCGGCACATCTGATTACGCAGATACTGCTGATTCTGACGTTGTTGTTATTACAGCAGGTATTGCACGTAAACCAGGAATGAGCCGTGATGATTTAGTAGCGACCAACTCTAAAATTATGAAAAGTATCACGCAAGATATTGCAAAACATTCGCCAAACACAATTATTGTTGTGTTAACAAATCCAGTTGACGCAATGACATATTCTGTATTTAAAGAAGCTGGATTCCCGAAAGAGCGCGTTATCGGTCAATCTGGTGTATTAGATACAGCTCGTTTCCGTACATTCATCGCACAAGAATTGAATCTTTCGGTAAAAGACATTACAGGATTCGTTCTTGGTGGTCATGGTGATGACATGGTACCTCTTGTACGTTACTCTTATGCAGGTGGTATTCCATTAGAAACATTAATTCCTAAAGAGCGCTTAGAAGCAATCGTAGAACGTACGCGTAAAGGCGGCGGTGAAATTGTAAGCTTACTAGGAAACGGTAGTGCATACTACGCGCCAGCTGCTTCTTTAGTTGAAATGACTGAAGCGATCTTAAAAGATCAACGCCGCGTCTTACCAGCTATCGCATACCTTGAAGGTGAATATGGTTATAGTGACCTTTACTTAGGGGTACCAGTAATTCTAGGTGGTAACGGAATTGAAAAAATTATTGAATTAGAGCTTCGTGAAGAGGAAAAAGAAGCGTTAGATCGTTCAGTAGAATCTGTACGTAACGTTATGAAAGTTCTTGCTTAATACAAAATATATGTTAGAAAAAGATTCGGGGCCCCGAATCTTTTTCTACTATTTAGAGGATTATTTTTTTAAAATAATATGAAAACGCTATCATTAATTGTATCCTACAACGGGAACATAGACTTATAATATACATTGCCTTCATTATAGTAGCATTTCGGATAGTATATTGCTTTTGGTAGGATAATAAAATAAAACTTGGAGGGGGATTGTAACATGTTAAAGAAGAAGGTTCAAATTGGTCGTCGAATGGATGAAATTACAGTAGGGGAAAAGTTATCTATCACTGAAAAAATTGAGGATAAAGATCTATTATTGTATTTAGGGTTAACAAATGATTCAAATCCATTATATATCCAGCATGATTACGCATCCCAAACTCCTTATGAAAAGCCAATTGTACCAAGCATTATGTTAACAGGTATGGTTACAACAGCGGTAACGAAATATTTACCAGGCCCAGGCAGTCATGTTGTTAGGAAGGATCTTACTTTTGTGAAACCTGTACACCATTATGAAACTTTGCAAATTCATTTTGAGGTTGTAGCTGTTTCGGAAGAGAAACATACAATTGATATGCGTGTATTCGCTTATGATGAAAAAGAAGAAGTAGTTGTCAAAGGTGTATTAACGGTGACGCCACCATACAAATCAGCTTCTATTTTAGAAAAAGCGTTAGATAATTTTTAAGAAAAACAGGTGAGAAATCACCTGTTTTTCTATTTTATCCCGCATCAACAGGCAGTAAGACTCCCACCTCAAGATTCAAAGGAAAATGAGGAAGATAGATGGATGATCAACTGCCCGTAAAAGCCCGACTGGTGAGGGCTAATAATCAGTGGGAGGATGAAGAGAATCCCCACTGATGAAAGTTTCGATTTATGTATTAACCACGTGGCCAAAGAATAATAAACACACCAACAAGACAAATGGCTGCACCAGTCCAATCGAACAAATCGGGTGTTTTTTTATCAACCATCCATCCCCATAGTAAACTCATCACAATAAACACGCCGCCATAAGCTGCGTAAACACGGCCGAAACTCGAAAATACTTGGAATGTGGCAATTACACCATATAAACATAAAATAATGCCTCCGATTAGACCGAACCAGATGGAACCACCTTCTCGTATCCATTTCCAAATGAGATATCCACCACCAATTTCAGCTAGACCGGCAAGAATGAAAACAATAGCTGCTTTAACCATGAATATACCATCGCTTTCTATTAGAGATATTTTTCTGTATAACTATATCACAATCAAACTTAGTGAATGGACAATTTTATTGAGAGGGGCATTGTTTTCTAGTATGATGGGAATAGTGGGGAAATACTAGGATGAAGAAGGTTTCAAGTCTATAACTTGGAGGAAGAGAATGAGCAATCGAATTTTAGTTGTTGATGATGAGGAGTTTATCTTAACTTTAATTGAATTTAACTTACAGCAAGCAGGATTTGAAGTTATAACAGCGATGGATGGTGAAGTAGCGCTTCAAAAAGCGATAACGGAACGTCCAGATCTGATTATATTAGATTTAATGCTTCCAAAAATGGATGGTATGGAAGTGTGTAAAGAATTGCGTTTGCAAAGGGTTATGACACCAATTTTAATGCTCACAGCGAAAGATGACGAGTTTGATAAAGTGTTAGGACTTGAACTTGGGGCTGATGATTATATGACAAAGCCTTTTAGTCCAAGGGAAGTTGTTGCACGCGTAAAGGCGATTTTACGCCGTACGAAATTGCAAGATGAACAAGTTCCAGAAGTACAGGACGAAAACAGTATCAATATCGTTGATTTGAAAATTTTACCTGAGTTTTATGAAGCGTATTTCCAAGGGGAAAAGTTAGAGTTGACGCCAAAAGAATTTGAATTACTTGTATATTTAGCGAGAAATAAGGGACGTGTGTTAACACGTGATCAGTTATTAAGTGCGGTATGGAATTATGATTTTGCCGGTGATACAAGAATCGTCGATGTTCATATTAGCCATTTACGAGATAAAATTGAAAAGAATACGAAAAAACCAGCATATATTAAAACAATTCGTGGATTAGGGTATAAATTAGAGGAGCCAAAGGGGAATGAATAAATTTCGCTCAAGGCTTCTCTTTACATTTGTTTCTCTTATTATTCTTATTTTAGTGGGACTAGGAGTACTCTTGGAAACACTGTTTGAGAATTATTATATTGATCATGCGAAAGAGAGAACAATAAAAGAAGCGCGGTATGTTGCTTCATTAGTAGAGGCAGAGGGTATTGATCATGTTTTAAAAGCACCAAATATATTTAGAAGATTAGAAGAACAAGTTCCTGTTTCGATTATATTTGTTGATGAAGAGAAGAAGGTCAAATATAGTAAAGATAAGCAAACTGTATTCAATCAAGCGAAAATTGATGAACTTTCTTCTGAAACAGCAAAGCAAAAAAATAGAGTGATTACGAAAGAAACAAATGATAAGAACGTATTTCACCATGCGATATTTGTTCAAGATGCAGATGGTAAGCAAGGATATATTCTTATAAAAAGCATGGTAGCTCCTTTGAAAGACGTTCACCAAAAAACGTGGGGATTATTAATTATAGGATTTGTAATTGCTTGTCTTGTCGTTGTCTTTCTTGGTGTGAAAATTACAGGTCAATATATTCGTCCGATAGAGTCTGTTACGAAAGTAGCGATTGAATTGGCGAAGGGTAACTATAAGGCGCGTGCTTATGAAAATAATTCGGATGAAACAGGAATGTTAAGCAAGGCCATCAATATTTTAGCACGTAATTTACAAGAGATGACGTTAGAGCAAGAAATGCAACAAGATCGTTTGCATACACTGATTGAAAACATGGGAAGCGGTATGATTTTAATTGATAGCCGTGGCTATATAAGCCTTGTAAACCGTTCGTATAAAGAAATCTTTCATGTAACGAATGAAGAGTATTTAGACCGCTTATATTATGAAGTGTTTCTCCATGCGGAAATCATTGAACTTGTGGAAGAAATTTTTATGACAGAAGTGAAAGTGCGGAAACAAATGCTGCTGCCACTTGGAATTGAAAGAAAACACTTTGAGGTATATGGTGCGCCAATTATTGGGACGAATCATGAGTGGAAAGGAATTGTTCTCGTATTCCACGATATAACAGAATTAAAGAAATTAGAGCAAATGCGAAAAGACTTTTTAGCAAACGTTTCACATGAACTAAAAACGCCAATCACTTCTATTAAAGGGTTTTCTGAAACTTTGCTTGATGGTGCGATGGAAAATCAGCAGTTTTGCGAGCATTTCTTGCATATTATTTTAAAGGAAAGTGAACGTATGCAAGGATTAATCGAAGACTTATTGGATTTATCAAAGATTGAACAACAAGGCTTTAAGTTAAACATGGGTACTGTTGATATGAAGGAATTGCTCGGAGAAATCAAGATGGTCCTGGAGAATAAATCACAAGATAAAGAAATCTCTTTGCAAGTTGATGTACTGAGACATGTATCTGTAATAGGAGATCCGAGCAGATTAAAGCAAATCTTTATCAATTTAGTTAATAATGCAATTGTATATACACCAGGTGGTGGGACGGTTTCTGTAAAGGTGTTAGAGGATGAACATAACGCCTATATAAAAGTATCTGATACAGGAATTGGGATTAGTAAAGAAGAAATCCCGCGTATTTTTGAACGCTTTTATCGCGTAGATAAAGCGAGAAGCCGAAATACGGGCGGTACAGGCCTAGGGTTATCGATTGTAAAACATTTAGTAGAAGCACATCAAGGGACGATTACTGTGGATAGTAAAGTGGGAGAAGGTACGATATTTACAGTTGCTTTGCCAAAAGCGGATTTGGAAAAGTAGTGATAATGTGAAGCACCTTGGACGGAATATATTTACATTATATTAACAATAGCTTCATTAAATATTAATAAAGTCCTGTTAATATAATACATGAAAACCCCTTCATCCAAGGAGTAGTTTTGGACGAGAATAGTGCTCTATTCTCGTCACTTCCCTTTTTTGTGAAATCATAATATCTTTATTTTTGAAATATCTCGATGTAACTTATGTCAAAGTGTTATAACAATACAATAAGGATATTGTGACAGCATCTCCATGCATATGTGAAATATATGTATTAGAAAGAACCGTTATTTTTCTTCTCTCTCTCAGTCGTGTTAATATAGAGAGAAGAAAATAACGGTTTTTTCTTTTTATATAAATCCATTTTGATTTGCAGGCATATAAGTCACCGCTATGAAGAACAAAAGGTGATCCGCGCTCGGTTTCTCGTTTTGTTTAAATTTGACAGGGGGGCGGGAAGAAGAGTTGACCGCTTTTATGCGTGACTGGATGCTCTCTCCCCCTAAAAAGAAAAGGGTTATGTTGATTCTTCAATTTGGATTTATATATATAAATCGTTTTAAATTTGTGTGGGGAGGTTTCTGATTTGGAAAAAAAGGTCGTATTAGTCGATGGGAATAATATCGCGTATCGTGCTTTTTTTGCACTGCCGCTTTTAAATAACGACAAAGGTATACATACGAATGCAATTTATGGTTTTACGATGATGTTAATGAGAATATTAGAAGAAGAAAAACCGACGCATATGCTTGTTGCGTTCGACGCGGGTAAAACAACATTTCGTCACAAAACATTTAGTGAATATAAAGGAGGGCGTCAAAAAACGCCACCTGAATTGTCCGAGCAGTTCCCATTTATTCGTGAACTGTTAGATGCGTTTCATGTACCGCGCTATGAGTTAGAGAACTATGAAGCAGATGACATTATGGGAACACTTGCGAAAGAAGCGAGTGAACAAGGTGCTCATGTAAAAGTTATTTCTGGAGATAAAGATTTACTGCAACTTGTTTCTGATAACACACTTGTATGTATTCCGCGTAAAGGGATTACAGAAGTAGATGAATACACGAAAGAAGCTCTATTTGAAAAATATAGTTTATCGCCAAAGCAAATTATTGATATGAAAGGTTTAATGGGAGACCAATCTGATAATATCCCGGGTGTACCGGGAGTTGGTGAGAAGACTGCGATTAAGTTGCTAACGCAATTTGAAACAGTAGAAGCAGTGTACGAAAATTTAGACCAGGTAAGCGGAAAGAAATTAAAAGAGAAGCTAGAAGCAAATAAAGAGCAGGCGCTCATGAGTAAAGAGCTTGCAACGATTATTACGGATGCGCCGATCACGGTACATGTAGACGATATCGAATATAAAGGTTATGAAGCGAGCGACGTTATTCCAATGTTCGAGAATTTAGGATTTACTTCTCTATTAAACAAGCTTGGTGCTACTCCTGAGGAAACAGCGCCGGCTGAATTAGATGATATTTCATTTGATATTGTAGAAGAAGTGACAGGTGAAATGCTTCAGCAAGATAGTGCGATTATTGTGGAAGTACAAGAAGATAACTATCATAAAGCTGATATTCAAGGTTTTGGTATTCAAAATGAAAATGGCTGCTATTTTATTCCAAGTGATGTTGCACTCAAATCTGAAGCTTTTACGAAGTGGCTTGCAGATGATGGAATGAGAAAGTATACGTTTGATGCAAAGCGTGCCATTGTTGCACTTAAGTGGAAAGGCGTAGAAATCAAGGGGATTGATTTTGATTTACTAATTGCCGCTTATTTACTTGATCCAGCTGATACAGATAAAGATTTCCGTGCTGTAGCAAAAATGAAAGAGACGCACGCTGTTAAATCTGATGAGGAAGTATACGGAAAAGGTGCGAAACGTGCAGTTCCAGAACAAGGTGTAGTTGCGGAGCACGTAGCTCGAAAAGTACATGTATTGTACGATGTGCAAAAAACATTTGTAGAAGAACTAGAAAAAAATGAACAATACGAACTATTTACTGAACTTGAAATGCCACTCGCTCGCGTGTTAGCTGAAATGGAAATAAAAGGCGTGAAAGTTGATACAGAACGCTTGCGTAATATGGGAGATGAACTTGCTAGAAGACTGAAAGAAATGGAACAAGAGATTTATGAACTTGCTGGGACAGAGTTTAACATTAACTCACCAAAGCAGCTTGGTGTAGTTTTATTTGAGAGTTTAAACTTGCCAGTTATTAAAAAGACGAAAACAGGATACTCTACGTCAGCTGATGTGCTGGACAAGTTAATGGATCATCATGAAATTATCCCTAATATTTTACATTATCGTCAATTAGGGAAATTAAATTCGACATATATTGAAGGATTGTTAAAAGTCGTTCATGAAGATTCATCTAAAATTCATACGCGTTTTAATCAAGTGTTAACACAAACAGGACGATTAAGTTCTACAGATCCAAACTTACAAAATATCCCGATTCGTTTAGAAGAAGGAAGAAAAATTCGTCAGGCGTTCATTCCGTCAAAAGAAGGATGGATTATGTATGCTGCCGATTATTCACAAATTGAGCTGCGCGTACTGGCACACATTGCAAAAGATAAAGGGCTAGTTGAAGCGTTCCAACATGATATGGATATTCATACGAAAACGGCAATGGACGTGTTTGGCGTTGGAAAAGATGAAGTAACATCGAATATGAGACGTCAAGCAAAAGCGGTTAACTTCGGAATTGTGTATGGTATTAGTGACTATGGACTTTCACAAAACTTAGGAATTACACGAAAAGCAGCAGGGGAATTTATTGAAAAGTATTTCGCAAGTTTCCCTGGTGTAAAAGAATATATGGATGAGATTGTACAAGAAGCGAAGCAAAATGGATACGTTTCTACATTATTAAATCGCCGCCGTTATATTCCAGAAATTACAAGTCGTAATTTTAATTTACGCAGCTTTGCAGAGCGTACTGCGATGAATACGCCAATTCAAGGTAGCGCGGCAGATATTATTAAAAAAGCGATGATTATTATGGCGAATCGCTTAGAAGAAGAAGGATTGCAAGCACGTCTTCTTCTACAAGTACACGATGAATTGATTTTTGAAGTGCCAAAAGAAGAGGTAGAAAAATTAGAGAGGCTTGTACCTGAAGTAATGGAACATGCTATTGAACTTGCTGTTCCGCTAAAAGTGGATTATTCTTCTGGTCCAACTTGGTATGATGCAAAATAAGGAAGTGATTGAATGCCTGAATTACCAGAGGTTGAAAATGTTAGAAGAACACTTGAAAACCTTGTAACAGGAAAAACAATTAAAGATGTGATCGTAACATATCCAAAATTAGTAAAGCGACCTGATGACGCTGAACGCTTTAAAGCGATGTTACGCGGTGAAATGATTGAACGAATTGAACGAAGAGGTAAGTTTTTACTTTTATATGTAACAAAGTATGTTATTGTTTCACATTTGCGTATGGAAGGAAAGTATTTGCTTCATGAAGGTGATGAGGCAATTGATAAACATACGCATGTGCGTTTCCAGTTTACAGACGGTACAGAATTACACTATAAAGATGTAAGAAAGTTTGGCACGATGCACCTCTTTAAAAAAGGTGAAGAATTTGAAGAAATGCCACTTGCTGATTTAGGACCTGAGCCATTTGACGCTGAACTGACACCAGGGTACTTACAAGAGAGGTTGCAAAAGACGAACCGCAAAATAAAAGTTGTATTGTTAGATCAACGTCTTTTAGTTGGGCTTGGAAATATATATGTAGATGAAGTTTTATTCCGTTCCGGGATTCACCCGGAACGTGAAGCTTCGTCTTTAACGAAAGTTGAAATAGAAAAGATTCATGCGGCAACTGTTGAAACATTAGGAGAAGCGGTTAAGCGTGGTGGAAGTACAATTAGAACATATATCAATTCACAGGGACAAATCGGCTCGTTTCAGGAGCTGTTAAATGTGTACGGAAGAAAAGGTGAACCGTGCGTAACTTGTGGGAACGTGATTGAAAAGACAGTTGTTGGTGGACGAGGGACGCACTATTGTCCTATATGCCAGCCAAAAAGCTAAGAAAGAGATTTTTTTCTAATAACATCGGATAGGCATTTGTCATATACATACAGCAAAGCTATGTATAGGGAAGGAGCTTACCGATGTATCATTATTTCTCTCTTATTTTATTAGCTTTTACATTAAGTTTAGATAGCTGTAGTGTAGGGCTTACTTATGGACTGCGGAGCGTGAGAATTCCGTTAAAATCGATACTCATCATTGGGATGTGTTCAGCCGCTGTTATGCTTGTGTCGATGGGGATTGGACATATGATTGCTAAAGTGTTTTCTCCGGTGATTGCAACTCGCATTGGGGGAGTTGTTTTAGTAGCCATTGGAGCGTGGGTATTGTATCAGTTTTTTCGGAGTGATAAAAAAGACGAACCGCAGCAAGAAGAGAAAGTTTGGAAATTAGAAATTGCTTCGCTTGGATTAGTTATTCAAATTTTACGGAAACCGACTGTTGCCGATTTTGATAAGTCAGGCACGATCTCTGGTGGAGAAGCCTTACTTTTAGGTATCGCTCTTTCGGTAGATTCATTTGGAGCGGGTATTGGTGCATCCTTACTCGGGTATACACCTGCTATGATGGCAGTTTTAGTAGCTGTTATGAGCTCTTTGTTTTTATTTATCGGAATGAGGCTAGGGACGGTTTTATCGAATATGCGATGGTTACAAAAATTTACGTTCCTACCTGGAATTTTACTCATTATTATTGGGATTTGGAAAATGTAAACGGGAGCGTGAAACATAAGTTTCACGCTTCTATTTGTTAGGAGGTAGCATAATGACAGTTGTTATTGGTTTAACAGGAGGTATTGCAAGCGGGAAAAGTACCGTTTCACAAATGTTTCGTGAGCTAAGCATTCCTGTAATTGATGCGGATATTATTGCAAGAGAAGTTGTAGAACAAGGTAAAGAAGCATATAAAGAAATTGTAGAGGTATTCGGTGAAGGTGTATTACAAGTAGATGGCGAACTAGATCGCCAAAAGCTTGGGAGTATTGTATTTCATAATGAAGAAAAACGATTGCAGTTAAACAAAATTGTTCATCCTGCTGTTCGGAAAGAAATGAATGCTCAGAAGGATATGTACATAAAAGAAGGAGTGCAAGCGGTTGTGTTAGATATTCCGCTTCTATTTGAAAGTAAGTTAACAGCACTTGTTGATCGAATTTTAGTTGTAGCTGTATCACCTAGTACGCAATTAGAACGTTTAATGAAGCGAAATGGCTTTACAGAAGAGGATGCGAAAGCACGTATTGATTCGCAAATGTCTTTAGCAGAGAAAGTAACATTAGCTAATAAAGTTATTTATAATGATGGCACAATTGCTGAGACAAAAGCACAATTACAGCTCATTTTAAAAGAGTGGAACATCATTAACTAAAAAATTGTGAAATTAGTGAAAATGCTTAGTGACATATCTTCTTTTTGTGTTATACTATTATTGGGATTGGAGATAAATAGTATAACGCATTCAAGGGGGATAACATATTATGACTCGTGTGGCAATTAATGGATTTGGACGTATTGGGAGAATGGTATTTCGTCAAGCGATAAAAGAAAGCGCATTCGAAATTGTAGCGATTAACGCAAGCTATCCACCAGAAACATTAGCACATTTAATCAAGTATGATACAGTTCATGGCAAGTTTGACGGAACAGTGGAAGCATTTGAAGATCATTTATTAGTGGATGGGAAAATGATTCGCCTTCTAAACAACCGCGATCCAAAAGAATTGCCTTGGAAAGAACTGGATGTTGAAATTGTAATTGAAGCAACTGGTAAATTTAATGCGAAAGAAAAAGCAATTCTTCACGTAGAAGCTGGGGCGAAGAAGGTTATTTTAACAGCGCCTGGTAAAAATGAAGATGTAACAATTGTAGTTGGTGTGAACGAAGAACAATTAGATATTACAAAACATACCGTGATTTCAAATGCATCTTGTACAACAAACTGTTTAGCGCCTGTTGTTAAGGTGTTAGATGAGCAGTTTGGAATTGAAAACGGTTTAATGACAACCGTTCATGCTTATACAAATGACCAAAAAAATATTGATAACCCACATAAAGATTTACGAAGAGCGCGTGCTTGTGGACAGTCTATTATTCCTACAACAACAGGCGCTGCAAAAGCTCTAGCGAAAGTTCTTCCACATTTAAACGGAAAGCTTCATGGGATGGCACTTCGTGTTCCGACACCAAACGTGTCTCTTGTTGACTTAGTAGTAGATGTAAAACGTGATGTAACAGTTGAGGAAATTAATGAAGCGTTTAAAACTGTTGCAAACGGTCCATTGAAAGGGATTATTGAGTTCAGTGAGGAACCTTTAGTTTCGATTGACTTTAATACAAATACACACTCAGCTATCATTGATAGTTTATCTACAATGGTAATGGGCGAACGTAAAGTAAAAGTACTTGCTTGGTATGATAACGAGTGGGGTTACTCTCGCCGCGTTGTAGATCTTGTGAAGTTAGTTGCCGCTGAATTAACAAAACAAGAAAGTGTACAACACATTTAATGATACAGGGAAGGCAAGCGATTGCTTGTCTTCTTTTTTATGTTTTTTTCTGAAAAGGAAAAAAATTATACAAGTATATTTTTACGAATGGTACATAGGAGAAACCATTGTGATTACTGTATTTGTGAATCAATTATTTTTCTTGGGGAAAAGTAAAGAAGAAAATATGACAAAAAATCGAAAAAACTGTTGTTGCAAAATGAAAATAAACAAAGTATACTAACACTCGTAAACTTAAGAGCTGAGGTACGTAGTTACTACTTAAAGGGTTAGGACCTCTCTGGACTAACTTTCCCCCGTGGTAGTAGAGCAAGCCAAATTGCAAATTAGTTTTCAATTCGAACAGTTAGATTAAATTTTTATGAGGGGGAACTGTAGAATGGATACTATGGACACGATGGGTCGTCACGTAATCGCTGAACTTTGGGATTGCGATTTCGACAAGCTTAATGATATGCCGTTTATTGAACAATTATTTGTGGATGCAGCACTAAGAGCTGGTGCTGAAGTACGTGAGGTTGCTTTTCATAAATTTGCGCCACAGGGTGTAAGTGGAGTTGTAATCATTTCGGAGTCACATTTAACAATTCATAGCTTTCCAGAGCACGGCTATGCAAGTATTGATGTTTATACTTGCGGGGATCGTATTGATCCAAATGTTGCTGCAGAATATATTGCAGAAGGTTTAAATGCGAAAACGCGAGAGAGCATCGAGCTTCCTCGAGGCACAGGTAGCTTCGAAATTAAGCATAGAGAAACAAAAGCTCTTTAAAAAAGAACATAATTGATTTAAAATGTAAAGAGGTGTATAATGCACCTCTTTTTTAGTTTATATAAATGGAAGTATTGATAAGTAGTAAGCGCAGACAAATGGGTTATATAATATTGTATATATATTTTCACATGTAGGTGAAATGAGAAGAATGAAGATTAAATTGCAAGGGAGTGAATGAGTTGCGTTGTCCAACCTGTTTTCATAATGGTACAAGAGTATTGGATTCACGTCCGGTAGATGAGGGACGCTCCATTCGAAGAAGAAGAGAGTGTGAAAGTTGTTTAAATCGATTTACGACATTTGAACGAGTAGAAGAACCGCCTCTTATTGTTGTAAAAAAAGAGGGAACACGAGAAGAGTTTAATAAAGAAAAGATTTTACGCGGGTTAATTAAAGCATGTGAAAAACGCCCTGTATCGTTAAAACAATTAGAAGAAGTAACGCAAAATGTAGAGCGGGAACTTCGTAATTTAGGAATATCAGAAGTGAAAAGCGATATGATCGGTGAAATCGTAATGGAAGCACTTCGAGATATTGACGATGTTGCCTATGTGCGGTTTGCTTCTGTATACCGCCAATTTAAAGATTTAAATGTATTCATTGAAGAATTAAAAGATATACTGCAAAAAGAAAGAGAATAAGGTAGAACTCTGATTCGCGGTGGCTGTCTCTTTACTTCATTTCTTTTGGAGATGATAGAAGAATTGAACCCGCAAATTACGTGGAAAAGAGCTAGAAGCGTAAGCTATTAGCTCTTTTTTACTAATAAATTATATACGTAGAATGAACAAAAGAAAGGAATTGCAAGAATGGAAAAACAGTCATGGATGGAGCTATTGCCAATTGATCGTTATAAAGTAAGTGCAAAAGGATTGCTACATAATTACGATCGGAAGGTACTAACGATGTTATATCAACCATTAGTGGGTAGCAAGGCTTTTAGTTTATACATGACGCTGTGGGGAGAGCTAGAGCAGGATCGTGTATTTGGAAAAGAGAATACACATCACTCTCTTATGGTGACGATGCAAATGCAGCTTCCTGAAGTATATGAAGAACGGGTGAAATTAGAAGCAATTGGGCTTTTAAACGTATATATTAAAAAAGAAAAAGATATTCGAATGTTTATATACGAATTGCAGCCACCACTAACTCCAAAACAATTTTTTGATGATATTGTTTTGAGTATTTTCTTGTATAACAGATTAAGCAGGGCGAAATATAATCAAGTTAAACAATACTTCTTAGAAGAAGAGTTCGATTTTACTTCATATGAAAATGTTACACGTTCTTTTAATGATGTATTTGGTTCATTTAATCCGGGTCAATTTGAGCATGCGCAAGAGGAAGTTCGTATTCCGAAGACAACAGTGATGCCTGGAAATGAAAAAGGGACTGCTCCTAAGGTTTGGAATGATTTCTTTGATTTTTCTTTATTTGTAGAAGGGTTATCGACGCTTGTCCCAAGAAAGGCAATTACGGATCAAGTACGTGAATGTGTTATTACGCTAGCTTACGTGTATGGCGTCGATGTACTATCGATGCAAAATATAGTTCTTGGTGCAATGACAGAATTACAAGCGATTGATATGGAAAGACTCCGTAAAGGAGCACGTGATTGGTATCAATTTGAAAATGGTCAAGCGCTTCCGGTGTTAAGTGAACGGGTGCAGCCTCATTCCGCGCGTACAATGAGAGAGAAAGAACCAACTACACAAGAAGAGATGCTTATCAAACAGCTTGAGGAAATTTCACCGAAACAATTATTAAAAGAAATCTCAGGCGGGGCAGAACCAACAAAAGCAGATTTGCAAATTGTAGAAGAAGTGATGTTGAGTCAAAAACTAGCGCCAGGTGTTGTCAACGTACTTATTTATTACGTTATGCTTCGTTCTGATATGAAATTGGCTAAATCATATGTCGAGAAAATTGCGGGGCATTGGGCGCGAAAAAAGGTTGGTACCGTATCAGAAGCAATGGCTTTAGCGAAAGAAGAGAATCGTCAATATCAAGAGTGGGCTGAGACGAAGAAGAAAGGCCGTACAACGAAGAAAGCGGTACGGACAGAGATGGTGCCAGATTGGCTCAAGGAAGAATCGAAAGAAGAACCGAAAAAACAATCACAAAAAGGTGCAAGTTCAAAAGAAAATCCGAGCAATCTAGAAGAAGAACGAAAGAGATTGGAAGAAGAGTTAAAAAAATATAAGCGTGATTAATAGAAGAGAATGAACGCTCTTTGAGGTGAGAGAATGGAGCATATTCAAAATTCATTTGCAAAGTTGATGCAAAATGAAAATTTTAAAAATAGATATGAAGTATTAAAGGCGGAAGTGATGGCACATCCGCGTGTGAAAGAGTTTGTTGAAGAACATAAAGGTGAAGTAACGACTTCTATGATAGAACGAAGTCTTGTGAAACTGTATGAATATATTGGCCAAAGTGTTGGATGTGCAGATTGCCCGAACTTAGAATCCTGTAAAAATATGATTCAAGGATATGAGCCGAAATTGATTATTCAAGGTAAGATGATTGATATTCAATATGATCGTTGTGTAAGAAAAGTGGCTTATGATGAGAGGAAGAAATATGAAAAATTAGTGCAAAGTGTTTATATGCCAAGTGATATTTTACAGGCTTCTATGGAAAATTTAGATCCATCAGATTTAGAGCCGCGCATTGGAGCGATTCGTGCAGCAAATGAGTTTTTAAGTGCATACGAACCTGGGAAGAAAGTACAAGGGTTATATTTCTACGGTAAATTTGGTGTAGGAAAAACGTATCTCTTAGGAGCGATTGCAAATGAATTAGCCTTGAAAAAAATAAGTTCAATGATTGTATACTTACCAGAATTCTTACGGGAAATTAAAAGCTCACTGCAAAATAATACAATCGGTGAAAAGATTGATGCTGTGAAGCGTGTACAAGTATTAATGCTCGATGATATCGGGGCAGAAGCAATGTCCAGTTTCGTGCGTGATGATGTCCTTGGAGCTATACTGCAATTTCGTATGTTGGAAAATTTACCAACGTTCTTTACATCTAACTTTGATTTTAAACAGTTAGAACATCATTTAACGTATACGCAGCGCGGAGAAGCAGAAGAAATGAAAGCGGCCCGTATTATGGAGCGCATTAGATATTTAGCAAAACCGGTTGAGATTGGCGGGAAGAATCGTCGTCACACTTAAAGGTAGGAAAGAAATAGGAGAAAGTTATTTTTAATATATTTTAAATGTGTACTTATATAAAAAAGAGTCTGTTTTGTATGAAAACAGACTCTTTTTTATGCGCAGTTAAGTAATGGGAATTTATTGTTAATCTGAAAATTCATACGAGCTTGTATCATTTTTTTCTCCCACCGTTAATATATATAAAATTAGCAAGAAATATCGAGTGAAGGCTTTCGGCGATAGGGGAGTTAGCTCTACTTAGGATGAGGCTTCACGGATCGGACTCTTATGGATGTGTGCCTCACTTCGTTTTAAGCTGAGAGGTTAACGGTCCTTTAGAGCGGGATAAAAGGGGGGACAAGAGTGATTGAAATCTGCTTCGAAGAAAAAAATGATGCTGCGTACGTATATCAACAACTGATAAAGAGAACGGAAAAGCTATATAAAGAAACGAGTGTTTATTTACATGAACAAAAAGTAACAATTCATATTCCAATATGTGAATCGGACTATATGGGGAAAGTTTTAACACCGGTACTCCTTTATTTTATTGTTAATATAAAACAAAATGAATGGCTTCGTATTTTTTTAAAAGAAAAGTTTTTTTATGAAGAACAGGAAGAATGCCATCAAATTTTACATATGGCACAAGCTATTTTAAATGGAAAAAGAAAAGGAATTACCCGAGATTTAACACGTAATCAAATTGAGGATCATATTATGTCTTCTTTAAAAGGATGGCTCTGTGACCCGCTTTCTTTTTCTTTTTCATCCTATATTCGTTTTCGCTTGCGCACATATAAAGAAATGGTGCACAGGCTTGCGGAAGTAGCGATTGATGAATATAAAATGGAGCAAGAGTATCAAATGTTTGTAGAAATGCTGCGGCAACAAGTAAGTAGCCGAAAATCACGTTTATCTTGCTTGCATCTTGTGTTTGATGAAAGTTTTATTTTTTATGATGAAAAAGGAATACGTTTAAAACAAGAGAAATTGGTTCAATATATAGACGAGGAGTTACTAACTAAACAGGGTGTATACATTGATACCAAGGTAATAGCGCCACTTCTTTCTATTTCGCCGAAAATGATTTATTTGTATACAAAAGAACAAGATCACAATATGATTGTTACCCTTCAAAATGTATTTCAAGAAAGAGTACAAATATGTGCACCTCATGAATTTGAACACAACGTGAAAAATTTTAAAAATAAGGGGAACACCCTTGATTTTCTAAGTTTTTGAGCATATAATTACCTACATAAATGAAATATATTGAAATGTCACGATGAGGACATGAGTAATTTACTACGATTTTCAGAGAGGGAAGCCTTAGGGTGTGAGCTTCCTAGTACGGGTTTATTGCTTACCACCTCTAAACTTTAGCAGTGAACGTTTTGTCTAGTAATTGCTAACGGCCAACACCGTTATGTTGTACTTGAGCAATTAACAGTTTTGTTAATTGGAACAAGGGTGGAACCACGAATTCAACACTCGTCCCTTTTTACGGGATGGGTGTTTTTTATTTTGAGAAAAAAAGGAGTGACCAGTGATGGCAGATGTAGTTAAAATTACTTTCCCTGATGGAGCTGTGAAGGAGTTTCCAAAAGGAACAACAACTGAAGAAATCGCAGCTTCTATTAGCCCAGGCTTAAAGAAAAAAGCTGTGGCTGGAAAATTAAATGATGAGATGATCGATCTTCGTACACCGATTGAAGAAGATGGTGCAGTTTCAATCATTACATTAGATTCTGAAGAGGGTTTATATATTTTACGACACTCAACAGCGCATCTTTTAGCACAAGCGTTAAAACGTTTATATAAAGATGTAAAACTTGGTATTGGCCCAGTAATCGAAAATGGCTTCTACTATGATATCGATATGGAAGAAGCCATTACAGTTGAGGACTTCCCAAAAATCGAAAAAGAAATGCAAAAAATCGTGAACGAAAACTTAGAAATCGTTCGTCATGAAGTACCACGTGCTGAAGCGCTTCGTCGTTATGAAGAAATTGGCGATGAGCTAAAATTAGAATTGATTAACGATCTTCCAGAAGATGCAGTTATTTCAATTTATGAACAAGGCGAATTCTTTGACCTTTGCCGTGGGGTTCACCTTCCATCTACAGGGAAAATTAAAGTATTTAAATTGTTAAGTGTTGCAGGTGCTTACTGGCGCGGCGATAGCAACAATAAAATGCTACAACGTATTTACGGTACTGCATTTGTGAAAAAAGCAGAGTTAGATGAGTACATGCGTATGCTTGAAGAAGCAAAAGAACGTGATCACCGTAAATTAGGTAAAGAATTGAAATTATTTACAAATAGCCAAAAAGTAGGACAAGGTTTACCGCTTTGGCTGCCAAAAGGTGCAACAATCCGCCGCATTATCGAGCGTTACATTGTTGATAAGGAAGCAAGCTTAGGCTATGACCACGTATATACTCCAGTATTAGGAAGCCGTGAACTTTACGAAACTTCTGGTCACTGGAATCACTACCGTGATGGTATGTTCCCATCAATGCAGATGGATAATGAGGAATTAGTACTTCGTCCAATGAACTGTCCTCATCATATGATGGTATATAAAAATGATATTCATAGCTATCGTGAATTACCAATCCGTATTGCAGAGCTTGGAACAATGCACCGTTATGAAATGTCTGGTGCACTATCTGGATTACAACGTGTACGTGGAATGACTTTAAATGATGCGCACATCTTCGTTCGTCCAGATCAAATTAAAGAAGAGTTAAAACGAGTAGTAAACTTAACTTTAGAAGTATACAAAGACTTCGGTTTAGAAAATTATTCATTCCGCTTATCTTATCGCGACCCAGAGGATACTAAAAAGTATTATGCTGACGATGAAATGTGGGAAAAAGCACAAGGTATGCTAAAAGAAGCAATGGATGAAATGGGTCTTGAGTACTATGAAGCTGAAGGTGAAGCAGCATTCTACGGTCCAAAACTTGACGTTCAAGTTCGTACTGCACTTGGAAAAGACGAAACACTTTCAACTGTACAATTAGACTTCTTACTTCCAGAGCGCTTTGAATTAACTTACGTTGGTGAAGATGGTAAACCTCATCGTCCAGTTGTAATTCACCGTGGTGTTGTATCAACTATGGAACGTTTCGTTGCCTTCTTAATTGAAGAGTACAAAGGTGCATTCCCAACATGGTTAGCGCCAGTTCAAGTACAAGTAATCCCAGTTTCTCCGCAAGTACATTTAGACTACGCGAAGAAAGTACAGGAAGACTTACAACGCGCTGGTATCCGTGTTGAAGTAGATACTCGTGAAGAGAAAATTGGTTACAAAATCCGTGAAGCACAAATGCAAAAAATTCCGTACATGCTTGTAGTAGGTGATAATGAAGTTGCTGAAAACGGCGTAAACGTACGTAAATATGGTGAGCAAAAATCAGAAACAATCGCATTAGATGCGTTTGTGGATATGATTAAAGCAGAAGGAAAACGCTAATGAAAAGTCGCGGCATGCCGCGACTTTTTTGCATATTACACGTAATAAAAAATAGAAATAATAACCAAGCAATACTTATCATAAAAAAGTATTGCATGTATTCGTGTTGTTTGTTACAATATTTCTTGTTGTTAGTAAAACGTGTCTTCTTGACAGACGTTATGTCCTATGGTACACTCATCAAGGATAATAGAATATTGTTTTGTAGAACAAGTAGAAGCACCCGCTTCTCACCTGATTGACGCATATGCAGTTAGCAGGTAAATGTCTTTCTTACTTAAGATCGTACAAGTGTGGGTGTTCGTATGCCCACACTTTTTTGTTTGGGTTCTACGACTGCAAACGTATTCTAAGAAAACCTTGGAGGTGGCTTACTATTAGCAAGGATATGATGATTAACGAGCAAATTCGTGCACGTGAAGTACGTTTAGTTGGTGCGAATGGTGATCAACTTGGCATCAAGTCTCGTAATGACGCTTTAGACTTAGCTGCAAATCTTAATCTTGATTTAGTATTGGTTGCTCCAAATGCGAAACCACCAGTATGCCGCATTATGGACTACGGTAAATTCCGCTTTGAGCAACAAAAGAAAGAAAAAGAACAGCGCAAAAATCAAAAAGTAATTAGCATGAAAGAAGTTCGTTTAAGTCCAACAATTGATGAACACGACTTTAACACAAAACTTCGTAATGCTATCAAGTTTTTAGAGAAAGGCGACAAGGTTAAAGCGTCAATTCGCTTTAAAGGACGTGCCATTACTCATAAAGAAATCGGTCAACGTGTCTTAGATCGCTTCTCAGAAGCTTGTGCTGAAGTTAGTACAATTGAATCTAAGCCTAAAATGGAAGGACGTAGTATGTTCTTAGTTTTAGCACCGAAAAACGATAAGTAATAGATAGAGGAGGAAATACCTATGCCTAAACAAAAAACTCATCGCGGCGCTGCAAAGCGTTTCAAAAAGACTGGATCTGGTAAACTTAAGCGTTCACACGCTTACACAAGCCATTTATTCGCTAACAAATCTACAAAAGCTAAACGTAAACTACGTAAAGCTGGTGTAGTAAGCGCTGGTGACTTCAAACGCATTCGTCAAATGCTTGACAACTTAAAATAAGTTCGGCTGATATATAGAACAAATAGGAGGTAATATTATGCCAAGAGTAAAAGGTGGTACAGTTACTCGTCAACGTCGTAAAAAAGTTATAAAATTAGCAAAAGGTTACTACGGTTCTAAAAATACATTATTTAAGGTTGCTAACCAACAGGTTATGAAATCTTTACTATATGCATTCCGTGACCGTCGTCAAAAGAAACGTGACTTCCGTAAATTATGGATCACTCGTATCAACGCAGCTGCTCGTATTAACGGTCTTTCTTACAGCCGTTTAATGCACGGTTTAAAAGTTGCTGGTATCGAAGTTAACCGCAAGATGCTTGCTGACTTAGCTGTTCATGACGAAAAAGCTTTCGCTGAATTAGCAACAGTTGCAAAAAACAACTTAAACTAATTGTTCAAAAACCTTAGAAGAATTTTCTTCTGAGGTTTTTTTATTGTTTGGAGCTACTTTTATAATTAATATAATCGTTCAATAATTTGTGAGATATTTCACAAATTATTGTCATAATTCAACTACCTCTCGTTTCTTCTATATATATTAAGATGAACTTGTAAGAACTTTTTGTACCTATAACAAGGAGGCGTTTACATGAACGCAGCAGTTGTAAATGAGTTCAAAGAGAAGTTAGAAGTGAAAGAAGTCCCAAAACCGAAAGCTGGACTTGGTGAAGTTCTTGTACATATTGAAGCGTGTGGTGTTTGTCATACGGATTTACACGCAGCGCATGGTGATTGGCCAGTAAAACCGAAACTCCCATTAAGGACATGAAGGTGTTGGAGTTATTGAAGAAGTAGGGGAAGGTGTTACTCACGTAAAAGTTGGTGACCGGGTTGGAGTACCATGGCTATATTCAGCGTGTGGTCATTGTGAATATTGTTTATCTGGCCGTGAAACGCTTTGCTTAGATCAACATAATGCAGGTTACTCAGTTGATGGTGGTTATGCAGAGTATTGTATAGCAGCAGCTGATTATGTTGTAAAAGTACCAGACAATTTAAGTTCAGTAGAAGCAGCTCTGCTATTTTGTGCAGGTGTGACAACATATAAAGCGTTAAAAGTTTCAGAAGCAAAGCCTGGACAATGGTAGCTGTTTTTGGAATTGGTGGTCTTGGTCATTTGGCGGTTCAATATGCAAAAGCAATGGGATTACATGTAGTAGCTGTTGATACTGTAGATGAGAAGTTGGATCTTACGAAAGAACTCGGTGCAGATTTAGTTGTGAATCCAATTAAGGAAGATGTGGTGGCATGGATATTTGAAAAAATAAAAGGTGTGCATGCATCTATTTGTACAGCCGTATCTAAGCCAGCATTCGATCAAGCGTATCGTTCCGTTAGACGTGGTGGTGCATGTGTAGCAGTGGGATTACCACCAGAAATGATGGAAGTCCCAATCTTTGATACCGTCTTAAATGGCGTGAAAATTATTGGCTCTATCGTAGGAACAAGAAAAGATTTACAAGAAACGTTGCAACTTGCAGCAGAAGGAAAAGTAAAAGCGATTATAGAAACACGTCAGCTTGATGAAATTAATGAGATATTTAGTGAAATGGAAGAAGGAAAAATTAACGGACGTGTTGTACTTGATATGACAAAATAAGCATAAAAGCTATAACAATATAGAAGAATATACAGTGAAAAAGTCGGGGGAGATTCCTCTGGCTTTTTTACTGTCAATTAAAGGCATCTTTCCTAGTAGAAACGACACTGCTATAATGGAAAGATGATATGGAAGTTTCATCATATATAGAGTCTATCTGAAACGTATTGATGATTTAGGGACAAGCTATTTCATAAGGGCTAGGAAGCTAAATAGATAATAACGGGTAGGGTTTTTTAAGCTTACAATAAATATGAGACGAAACAACATTGTTCTTATGCGATGTTGGAGGAGGAATAGAATGGATTTACTACAATTATTTAAATTACAAAAAGAATTAGATGACCGTATTGTAAAAGAACATGATTTACAACCGAAAAAATTACTAAAAGAAAAAATGTTAGCACTGCTTGTTGAGATTGGGGAACTTGCAAATGAAACACGTTGTTTTAAATATTGGAGCAAAAAGCCAGCTGCTGAGCGTGTAGTTATACTTGAGGAATATGTAGATGGTTTACATTTTATTTTATCAATTGGGATTGATTTAGGTATTGATAAGAACTTCTTGTTTTATAAGTGTGCTCAAACGAATAAAACACAAGTTGAAATTTTCTTAGACACGTATGCGAAAGTGATTCGATTTACTGATCAGCCGTCTATTACAAATTATATTGAACTATTTACAAGCTACCTTCGTCTTGGGCAAGCTCTTGAGTTTGAACAAGAAGAAATTGAAAAAGCATATTTAGATAAAAACGAAGTGAACCATCAGCGTCAAACACAAGGATACTGATTTAATTTTTGAATATTTCAATTTGTTTTTGTATAATGAAGTGACTGAAGAAAAAGGAGGGTGTTGGCAATGACAAAATTAGATTCGACATTGACAATGCTAAAAGAATTAACAGATGCACGCGGGATTGCAGGTAATGAGCGCGAACCACGTGAGGTAATGAAAAAATATATCGAGCCGTTTGCAGATGAACTTTCTACAGATAATTTAGGGAGTCTAGTTGCGAAAAAAGTAGGGGAAGAAAACGGTCCGAAAATCATGGTAGCTGGTCACTTAGATGAAGTTGGTTTTATGATTACGCAAATTGATGACAAAGGTTTCCTTCGTTTTCAAACAGTTGGAGGCTGGTGGTCACAGGTTATGCTTGCACAGCGTGTAACAATTGTAACACGTAAAGGCGATGTAACAGGTGTAATTGGGTCAAAACCACCTCATATTTTACCGGCAGAAGCTCGTAAAAAACCGGTTGAAATTAAGGATATGTTCATTGATATCGGTGCTTCTAGTAAAGAAGAAGCAATGGAATGGGGTGTACGACCAGGGGATCAAGTTGTACCGTACTTTGAATTCCAAGTGATGAAAAATGAAAAGATGCTACTTGCAAAAGCATGGGATAATCGCATTGGCTGTGCGATTGCAATTGACGTGTTAAAACAATTGAAGGATGAAAAGCATCCAAACGTTGTATACGGTGTTGGAACTGTTCAAGAAGAAGTAGGTCTTCGCGGTGCGAAAACATCTGCACATTATATTAAACCAGATATCGCGTTTGCGGTAGATGTTGGTATTGCTGGTGACACACCAGGAGTAACGGAAAAAGAAGCGCAAAGTAAAATGGGTGATGGACCACAAATCATTTTATATGATGCATCAGTCATTGGACATACTGGACTTCGCAATTTCGTAGTTGATGTGGCGGATGAATTAGACATTCCTTATCAATATGATTCTGTAGCTGGTGGAGGGACTGACGCAGGTGCAATTCATATTTCTGTCAATGGTATTCCATCTCTGGCGATTACGATTGCAACTCGTTATATTCACTCTCATGCGGCAATGTTACACCGTGATGACTATGAAAATGCAGTGAAGTTAATCGTAGAAGTGATTAAACGTCTTGATAAAGAGGCTGTACATAATATCACATTTAACTAATAAAAAAAGCGAAGAGATGTCTTCGCTTTTTTTATATTTCAAAAGGTTTTTCTAATCCAGCAGCAGCATGAGCCCCTAAAATAATTAACCTTGTTAGTTGCATTGCCATAAAGTGTGGCGAGTAAATCATACCTTTTTTTAGCCACGATATAATCATTCCAAGATGAGCTCCTGTTACATAACTAATAAGAATATCGCGTGGAATCATGAGTTCTTCATCATTTGGCTGTGAAATGGATAAGCTTAACGTTAAATGTGTTTGAATTGTTTTCATCATTTTATAAAAAAAATTTCCTGCTGCTTTGTCGCCAAGCATGACGTTATAGAAGGTAGCATTTTTAGCGATGTGCTCAAATAGGGCTAGAAAAGTTGGATGCGGGGAGTTAAATGTAAGTTGAAAATCTTCCTTATTATTCCTTTTAGGCCTAATTATTTCGGTGAGCTTTACTAACATTTCCTCGATACTTTTATCTAATAAGTCATATTTGTCATGATAATGGCTATAAAAGGTAGCACGGTTCACTGGGGCACACTCAGCGATATGCTGTACGGTTACATTTTCAAATCCTTTTTCGCCTACTAAAGCGACAAAAGCATCCTGTATTAATTGTCTCGTTCGTTTCACACGCGGATCGTTTGTATTTTTAATAGACATTTTATTTCTCCTTGCTGAATTTTAATTACTTAAACAACAAATAGATAGCAAAGTGTTGGATAACCAACACATATGCTCACATTGTCGGTTGTAGAGTCAAAATAATTATTTATAATTATAAACGATATTCCTTTAGAAAACAGCACCGCGAGCATGCAGGTAAAGATTGTGTTGCATAGCAAAGGGTGTGCTTTTTTGTTTAATGGTTAATATAATTAACAATTAAACAGTATAAACAAAAGGGGTAGAAATAGTTTAGAAAAAAATTATATGCGATATAAGGAGAGGAATGCAATGAATCAGTTTCGAAGAATGGTGATTATTAATATTATCACATTAATTGTATTAGTTGGCGGCGGTATTGGCGGTTATTACTACTATAATCAAGCTGAAAACTATTTAAAAACAGATAATGCAAAAATCGACGGGAAAGTAATCCCGATCGCATCACCTGTAGCAGGGAAATTGACAGAATGGAATGCAGAAATAGGTAAGAATTACAATGAAAATGATAAATTAGGTTCTGTTTCTGTAGCCAGCCAAAATGGTGAGCAAACGATGGATGTAACAATTCCGCATAGTGCAACAGTTGTTCAATCAAATGCAACAACAAATGCGTTTGTTGGAGCTGGTAGTCCAATTGCGTATGCATACGATATGAGTGATTTATGGGTAACAGCAAATATTGAAGAAACAGATGTTGATGATGTAAAAAAAGGTCAAGAAGTTGATGTGTATGTAGATGCATATCCTAATACAACTTTAACAGGAAAAGTAGAACAAGTTGGATTAACAACTGCAAATACATTCTCTATGCTTCCATCAAGCAACGCGACAGCGAACTATACGAAAGTAACACAAGTTGTGCCGGTTAAAGTTTCATTAGATCATAGCAAATCAGTAAATATTGTTCCTGGAATGAATGTGACAGTTCGGATTCATAAGTAAGGGGGGAAGATAAAATGTCCTCAGTTTTAATTGCAGGGTATGCATTATTTTGTATCATCGTCTTCTTCCTTGTAAATCGTCTTTTAAGAAAGAAAAAAACGAACGCGGGAGAAGAACAAGTCCCAGCCGTAAGTAAGATAGAAACAAAGCAACCAAAGCAAGAACCTTCCAATGTAGTCGAATTAGAAGCGTCAAAACAAGAAACACAAAAGCAAGAAAGACAGAAACAACAAATGCCGGTAGAGAATGTCAATGTAAAAGCCGTTGTAGCGGTATTAATTCTCGGTATGTTCGTTTCGATTTTAAACCAAACAATCATTAATGTAGCATTGCCTCCATTAATGAATGAGTTCAATGTATCAACTTCAACAGCCCAATGGTTAATTACAGGCTTTATGCTTGTGAACGGGATTTTAGTGCCAATTAGTGCGTTCTTAGTTTCTCGGTTTACGTACCGTAAATTATTTGTAGCAGCTATGCTGTTCTTCACAGTAGGTTCTATCATTTGTGCTATATCTGGCAACTTCACAATGATGATGACAGGGCGCGTAATTCAAGCAGTTGGCGCAGGGATTTTAATGCCAGTTGGTATGAATATTTTCATGACTCTGTTCCCGCCGCATAAGCGCGGAGCTGCGATGGGATTACTTGGGGTGGCGATGATTTTAGCGCCAGCGATCGGACCAACTGTAACGGGTTGGGTTATTGAAAATTACAACTGGAATTTAATGTTCTATGGGATGTTTGTAATCGGTTTAGTTATTACATTATTATCTTTAAAATTCTTTACACTGGCTCAGCCAGTTTCAAAAACAAAGCTAGATATGTTTGGTGTTATTAGCTCGAGTATTGGACTTGGTAGTTTACTGTATGGATTCAGTGAAGCTGGAAATAACAGCTGGAGCAGTGCTGAAGTTGTTATTTCACTTATCATTGGTGTAATTGGTATAGCGTTATTTATTTGGAGAGAGATGACGACGGATAACAAAATGCTAGATTTACAAGTATTTAAATATCCAACGTTTACTTTCACGTTATCAATTAACGCGATTGTAACAATGGCATTATTCGGTGGTATGTTATTACTTCCTGTATACCTGCAAAATATTCGTGGGTTTACGCCAATTGAGTCAGGTCTCCTTCTTCTTCCAGGTTCATTAATTATGGGGATTATGGGACCAGTTGCAGGAAAGCTATTTGATAAATACGGTATTCGCCCGCTAGCAATCGTTGGATTAGCGATTACGACATATGCAACGTATGAATTTACGCAGCTGTCGATGGATACACCATATAGCGTTATTATGACGGATTATATTATCCGTTCATTTGGAATGTCATTCATTATGATGCCAATTATGACAGCTGGTATGAACGCTCTGCCGATGAAATTAATCTCTCACGGTACAGCAACGCAAAATACGTCACGACAAGTAGCGGGTTCAATTGGTACAGCGATCTTAATTACAATTATGACGCAACAAACAACGAATCACGTTGCAGATTACGGAAATATGATAACAAAAACAAATCCAATTTTAGTTGATAAAGTACACGGAATGGGACAAAACTTAGCATCCGTGGCTGGATCAGCACAAGTTGGAGACGTGATGAGCTCACAACTATTATTTGGGCAAATTTCGAAGCTATCCGCCATCAATGGTATTAATGATGCATTTTTAATCGCAACAATATTAGCGGGGATTGCTTGGGTGTTATCGTTCTTTTTACAATCAGGTAATAAGCCAAATAGAAAAGCAGGGAATTAATTTTCTCTGCTTTTTTTATTACACTCTAAACCGAAAAAATAAACTAAAAGATGGCTGTAAATCTATTGAAGTCAAATGATAAACTGAAAATATATTTTTAAATACGAATTTCTAATAGAATGATACGACTTAATTTAACTCTAAAAAATCGGGAAAGATATTTTTGCTTCATCCACAATGTATTTGAAGGGAATGATGAAATTTGGATTGGCTAGAGAGAATCAATAGGGCAATGAATTATATCGAACAAAATTTATCGAGTGAAATAAATGCCAAAGAAGTAGCAAAGTTGGCTTGCTGCTCTGAGTATCATTTTCCGAGAATGTTTTCATCTATAACAGGATTAACTTTATCAGAGTATATAAGGCGGAGACGTCTATCGCAGGCGGCATTTGAACTGCAAAATAACACAGTTGTTCGCATCATTGATCTTGCCCTTAAGTATGGGTATGATTCTCCAGATGCCTTTAGTCGCGCCTTTAAGAATCTTCATGGGGTTACTCCAACAGAGGCACGTAGTAACGGGATCGAATTAAAGGCCTTTCCGAGACTTTCCTTTCAAATTACGATTAAAGGGGATGTGGAAATGGATTATAGAATTGAAGTGCTAGATTCTGAGATTGAAATCGTAGGAGCGAAGCAAAAGGTTGTTACAAAGGATGCTTTCAATATAATTCCTACATTATGGACAGATGCGAATAAGAATGGATTACTGCAACGACTCATAGATATGTCATGGGAAAATCCACAATGCAAATTGGAAGGGATTTTAGGTGTATGCGGAAAGCAAGCTTCCATTACAGATGAAGAATTTGATTATTTTATGGGTTGCCGTTATAAGGGAGAATTCGCCAGTGATATGGAGAAAATAGTGATACCTAAAAGTACATGGGTTGTTTTTCCAAATGTTGTTGCTGCTTGGGAGCGTTTATACACGGAATGGCTACCTACTTCAGGATACGAATTGGCAGACCTTCCTTGTATTGAAAATTATTTAGCACCCGATAGAGAACCAAATAGTGAGCTTTGGGTTCCTATACTTAAGAATGAATAAGTTTTAGGGATATGGTGATTGAGTCGGTTAATATCAGTTGTCTATTTTCTAGTATTTTATAATTGATGCATATATAGAGTAACGAAACAGTCCAATTTTTCAGCATTTAAATTGAGAAATTGGGCTTTTTATAATGGCATTTCTTAATGCATGTAAATGCTATGTAATACAAGAACAGGTAGAAAATAGATTATCGAAAAGTGTTAAAAGATGAGGTGTTTGAACTTGTTGTAAAATAATAAAAGAGGTATCACTACGCAGCGATACCTTTTCTTTATAAAAATGCCAGTGTATTGTTCATCATATGAAACAAAATAGCTGGAATGATTGAATTCGTCTTCTTACATAAAATAGCCATGAATAGTCCCATAATGAATGTAGTAACCATAACACCTAATGAATATGTATGGCCTATTCCAAAGAGGAAACTAGAGCCGATTGCAGCTAACCAAAATGGGAAACGCTGCTGAAAGAAATGAAGGATAATGCCGCGGTAGATGAGCTCTTCGAAAATTGGGATAAATACAGCACTTCCTAGCAGTAATAAGAGTTTATATTGTTTTAACACCTCCAAATTTAAAGCGGAGGATTGTTCCTTTGTTGCATCAGGAAATAGGTGAATAAGTATAAATGAATTAATAACAATACTTAGTCCAAAGAAAAGAAATAAGTATATATATGTGCTAACCTTTTTGAGTGCTTTGAAGTTAATCGCTGGAACAATCAAGTTTCTTAGTGGTTCGTATTTGTAAATAAATAACAATAAAATTCCTAACAGTAATAATGAGTTTCCGGTATCTTGAATGGATGTGATTAAGGTGATTTGTTTTTGATCAGTAACCCCTTCGGAATAAATAAGAACTGGAAAGCCTATGAAAAGTTCGGATATGAGCCTTGTCCCATAGAAAGCAAACAAAAAAGACCCAATAAATTGTAACCATGACATAGACTGTTTCTGATTATATGTAAGTTGTGTAGTCAATTGCATATATCGAATCCTCTCTTTTTATTTTTATATATAATTATATATAAATATTATAAAACTGTCATTTCTGAATATTACATATATATAAGTGTTGAGTTAAATATTAGTAAGAAATATATGAATTTTGATAGAAATAGATGATGAGGAAACGAATGAATAAGTGTAGGACGTATGAGAAAGGAGGTTGCATATGAAAATTACAGGGAAAAATGTTGTACAAGAGTTAAGGAAGCGAAATGAAAAAGCACTATATTTTGTTATTAATCAGTACGGCGGGCTTATAAAAAGTATTATTGGAAAGCATTTATCTCTTTTAGAAGATGTGCAGGAAGAATGCATGGATGATATATTGCTAGCAATTTGGAATCATATTGAAAAATTTGATGAAGAGAAAAATACGTTTAAAAACTGGATTGCAGCTGTCTCAAAATATAAATCGATTGATTATGCTAGAAAATATGCAAAACTAGTAAATCAAAAAGGTCTAGATCAGGTGGGAGAAATATTAGAAAAAAATAGTATGCCAGAAGATGTAGTAAGTATCGAAATGGAGAATATGCTAAGTCATTTAAATAAGCAAGATAAAGAAATTTTCATGAAACGTTATGTAGAAGAAAATAGGGTAGAAGAGATTGCTGATGACATGGGTATGAAGTATTCTGCTATATACAACCGTTTATCAAGAGGAAGACAGAAATTAAGGACATTATTTTTACATAACCGATTGAAATAACAAAGAAATGAGGTGAACAGAATGAAAGATCCATATGAAATGTTAAATGAAGTAGTTGTTGATGAGAATGAGTATACGGAAGTGCAATTAAGCGATATAGAGAACAAGAGAATTAAGAAACGAATTAGCAAGAAATTAAAAAAGAAGCGGAGTCATACAAAACGTAACATAGCAATTGTAACTTCAGCAGCTGTATTATTCTTTATTACAATGACATTTGATATGCGAGGAATGATTGCAGATATCCCGCTAATTGGTAGTAATATGGAAGATTATGTGAATAGTGGGAGAGAGCCTTTAAAAGAATACAAAACAACGATTGGGCAAACAGTTTATGATAATGGAGTGGAAGTTCGGTTAGATGAAGTACTTATAGATGAGGGACAGATTATTGTTAATAGTACGTTTAAGTCGAACCGTGCAGATTTAAAGGATATGTTTCCGAGTCCTAATATTTATATAAATGGGAAAGCATTAAATGGTAGTGGCGGCGGAAATCAGAAAAAAGTAAACGATTATACGTACACATTTTTTTCTGCTATAGATTTGAAAGATGAGAATATGCGAGAAATGAATGTTGAAGGAGAACTAGATATACAAGTTGTATACCGAGATATTACATTGATGAGTCATAAATCTTCTGTTAAAGGCGAATGGGGCTTTTCATTCAAAGCATCTGGCGATAAATTAAAAGCGGAAACGAAGACAATACCAATTCAAAAGCATTTTACATTAGAAAATGGTCAAAAAATAGAAGTAGAAGATTTAAAAATTTCTCCTGTATCTACAAAGTTGAACTATAAGATGTTGAAGGGAAACAAACTAGATGTTACCTTTTCAGCCAAAGATCAAAATGGGAATGAATTAAAGTTTGTGTCAGGACATACATTACTCGAAGACAGTTATTGGCGTTTTGAAAAATTGGACGATAGCGTTACCCAAATTACGTTTACTCCGACCGTAACATCAGGTGAAGAGGGAGAGAAGAAAACAGATTATCGGAAAGTGCTAAAAGAGGAAGCTTTTGAAGTCGTTGCAAAATAATAAAAGAGGTATCACTCTGTAGTGATGCCTCTTTTTTATTGGTAGATTTGTTCTACTTTTTTATTAGATTTTGCTTTCTGTATTTGTAACTCAAGCTCTACGAGTCGGTCTAATTGCTGAATAGCTTTCAATGCTTTGTCATAAGAAATTGTTCGATAATGGTGTGCTCCGCCTGGCTCTTCATCTGCTTCGTCCGCCCACTTAATAATATTTTGAAGAGGTGTTCTCTCAAGTGTTTGTTCTAGTAGAAAAGAGTCCGTATGCAGGAGAATGGCAACAGAAATTTCCTTTGCTTGCTTCGGGTGTTCCCCTAATCGGATTAATAATTTATGAGCTCTTTCCGCTCCTTTAATCGCATGTATATCATTCTTTTTATACAATTCATAGTCCCATTCTCCGCCTGTGTACCATGTATGATGTCCTATGTCATGAAGAAAACCAGCCTTTGTTGCCGCATCGACTGAGGCGTGATGCTTTTTGGCTAAGTGAAACGCATGGTAAGCGACTGCAATCGCATGGACCATTCCAGAACGGTTTACGTATTTTTGTGTAATATGATGTTTGAAAATTTGTTCAAGCGTAATACGGTGCATAAAACATTCACTCCTTTTATCTATTGATGTATATAAAGAAAATCGATAGGTTTAAATGTATTTTGAACATTGTACTCCATCACGTTATGTTAGTAAAGTAGAAATGTTTAGGAGAGGAGAATTTATTGTGAACATAAAAATCACCTTAGCTGATGCTAAGGTGACTTCCTACTGCTTATTTTTTTAATCCTTGCTCAAGTGTTTCTAACATCTCATGTTTTCCATTTTCGTCGGCATTTTGCCAAATGACTTCAAATAAAACACCAAGCCCTGGAAGCATTTTTTCTTCACCACTTTGAATTGCTTCTACAATTGTCTCTTGTAATTCGCCCTGCGTATTTCCTGCAACGTTTGCTAATACAGCGCCGCGTAGATTAAAGTTCATTCTTTTCACCTCTTCTTCTGAATTGAAACTGACGTTAGTTTTTGTTCTTTTTTATGTAAATATGTATAAAAAATAGGCTATAATGAGAAGACAAGAAGAGAGGGAAATACATAATATGAAAAACATTGATTCAGTGCAAAATCCGCGTGTAAAGCAGTGGAAAAAGCTGCAGACGAAAAAAGAGCGCGATAAAAAGGGTTTATTCTTTGTAGAAGGATTCCACTTAGTGGAGGAAGCTTTAAAGGCAGGAGTTATAACAGAACTTATCGTTTCAGATCAGACAGATCTTCCGAAAGATTGGACGGTTACTGATGTTGAAATGTATATTGTGCCTGAAGCAATTGTAAAGGTACTTCGCGAGACAGAAACGACGCAAGGAGTATTTGCTGTTTGTGAGAAGCATGAGAAAGAGGTAGATCTTACAGATGGGAAATTTCTATTATTAGATGGCTTGCAAGACCCAGGTAATTTAGGAACGATTATTCGTACAGCAGATGCAGCTGGTATTCATGCCGTTGTACTTGGAGAAGGCTGTGTGGACGCCTATAATAGTAAAGTGCTTCGTTCTACACAAGGTTCTATTTTCCATTTACCGATTGTAAAAGGAAACTTAGAAGAATGGGTAGATAAGCTAAAAGGGAAGAATGTTCCTGTATACGGAACAGCTCTGGAAAACGGAGTTCCTTATGGTGAAGTAACACCGGCAGGAAGTTTTGCATTAATTGTAGGAAACGAAGGAAATGGTGTACGCCAAGAAATTCTTACAAAATGTGATCAAAACTTGTATATTCCAATTTACGGCGGGGCAGAATCATTAAATGTTGCGGTTGCTGCGGGGATTTTAACGTATTATTTACAAAGCCCGGTTGCGAATCGATAAAAAACTTCTTATAATAAATTGAAGTACATGTTCATAATGAACATATAATAAAGGTAAAATAATGAAAAACGTTGATAGAGAAGAGTAGCTTGCAAAATCGCCATATAGGGAGAGAATGTCGTAGACTGAAAGCATTCTTATGGTAGACGGAAGTGAATTCACCTCTGGAGTTGACGCCAGGACCATTGATATGTAAAGGCGTTCCGGTCAAAGCTGACCGTTATAACTAATTGAGTGGGCAGACTTGTTCTGTCAATTTAGGGTGGTACCGCGAATTTACCTCGTCCCTTTTTAGGGAGCGAGGTTTTTTTATTTTTAAAATTAGGAGGGTTCCAAATGGAAGCACGTTTAAAAGAGCTAAAGCAAAAAGCGTTAGAGCTGATTGAAGAAGCGAAAGAGCTAAAGGGCTTAAACGATGTACGCGTAGCGTATTTAGGAAAAAAAGGTCCGATTACAGAAGTATTACGCGGCATGGGGAAATTATCTCCAGAAGAGCGTCCACGTATGGGAGCATTAGTAAATGAAGTGCGTGAAGCAATTCAAACACGTTTAGAAGACAAGATTAACCACTTAGAAAAAGCAGTAATTGAAGCGAAATTAGCATCTGAAACAATTGATGTTACATTACCGGGTCGACCTGTAGAAACAGGTTGCCACCATCCATTAACAGCGGTTGTTGAACAAATTGAAGATGTGTTTATCGGTATGGGATATGAAGTTGCAGAAGGAACAGAAGTAGAGAAAGACTACTATAACTTCGAAGCATTAAACTTACCGAAAGATCACCCAGCGCGTGATATGCAAGATACTTTCTACATTACAGAAGAAACATTACTACGTACGCATACATCTTCTGTGCAAGCAAGAACAATGGAAAATAATAAAGAAAAAGGTCCAATTAAAATTATTTGCCCTGGTAAAGTGTATCGCCGTGATGATGATGATGCAACGCATTCACACCAGTTCATGCAAATTGAAGGTCTTGTAATTGATAAAAACATTCGCATGAGTGACTTAAAAGGTACACTGCAAGTGTTCGTGAAAAAGATGTTCGGTGAAGATCGTGAAATCCGTCTTCGTCCAAGTTTCTTCCCATTCACAGAGCCATCAGTAGAGATGGATATTTCTTGTATGATGTGTCACGGCAAAGGTTGCGGCACTTGTAAAGGAACAGGCTGGATTGAAATTTTAGGTGCAGGTATGGTTCATCCGAACGTACTTGAAATGGCAGGCTATGATTCAAAAGAATATCAAGGTTTCGCATTCGGTATGGGTGCAGAGCGTATTGCAATGTTGAAATACGGCGTTGATGACATTCGTCATTTCTATACAAACGATGTACGTTTCTTACAACAATTCAAACGAGCGTAAGGGAAGGAGAGGATAAATATGTTCGTATCATATCGTTGGTTACAAGAGTATGTAGATATTAAAGATGTAACGGCACAAGAACTAGCAGATAAAATCACGAAAAGTGGTATTGAAGTAGAAGGTGTTGAAGTATTAAATAAAGGTGTAAAAGGTGTTGTCGTTGGTCACGTATTAGAATGTGAAAAACACCCAGAAGCTGATAAATTAAGTAAATGCTTAATCGACATCGGTGAAGAAGAACCAGTACAAATCATTTGCGGAGCTCCTAACATTACAAAAGGCTTAAAAGTACCAGTTGCAAAAGTTGGCGCTGTTCTTCCTGGTAACTTCAAAATTAAAAAGGCAAAACTACGCGGCGAAGCTTCTCATGGTATGGTTTGTGCACTTCAAGAGCTTGGTATTGACGGGAAACTAGTTGCGAAAGAATATGCAGACGGTATCTTCATTTTCCCAAGTGACGCTGAAGTTGGTGCAGATGCACTTGAAATCTTAAACTTACATGATGAAGTACTAGAACTGGGTTTAACACCAAATCGTGCTGATTGCTTAAACATGTTAGGTGTTGCATATGAAGTAGCTGCTATTTATGGCCGCGAAGTGAAACTACCAGCTGCTAACTTACAAGAAGTAGAAGAAAAAACTTCTGACTATATTTCTGTAAGTGTAGAAGCAACAGAGCAAAATCCATTATATATCGCAAAAATGGTGAAAAACGTTAAAGTTGGTCCATCACCAATATGGATGCAAACGCGCCTTATGGCAGCTGGTATTCGCCCAATTAGCAATGTAGTTGATATTACAAACTATATTTTAATTGAATACGGTCAACCGCTACATGCATTTGATTATGATAAATTAGGTTCAAAAGAAATCGTTGTTCGTCTTGCAAAAGAAGGCGAAAAGATTCAAACATTAGACGATCAAGAACGTACATTACAAGCGCATCACCTTGCGATTACAAACGGTACAAAAGCGTTAGCTGTTGCTGGTGTAATGGGCGGAGCTGAATCTGAAGTTGATAACGATACAGTAAACGTTCTAATCGAATCTGCATACTTCGAAGGTCAAACAGTGCGCCGTGCATCAAAAGACTTAGGTCTTCGCAGTGAATCAAGTGCACGTTTTGAAAAAGGAATCGACCCAACACGTACATTCGAAGCTATTCAACATGCAGCTGCTTTAATGGCAAAATACGCTGGTGGTGAAGCACTTGAAGGTGTGGTAGAAGTTGATAACTTACAAGTACAAGAGCGTACAGTATCTGTTACAGCTGAAAAAGTAAACCGTGTATTAGGTACAGAAATCTCTGCTAGTGAAATGGGTACAATCTTCACAAACTTGAAATTCCCATTCACAGAAGTAGAAGGAACATTCCATGTGAACGTACCAGTACGTCGCCCTGATATTACAATTGCAGAAGATTTAGTAGAAGAAGTAGGTCGTCTGTACGGCTACGATCATATTCCAGCTACATTGCCAACTGGTACAATGACGCGTGGTAAATTAACAGTAGCGCAGACAAAACGCCGTAAAGTACGTCGTTTCTTAGAAGGTGCTGGTTTATATGAAGCAATTACGTATTCATTAACAAGCGCCGATAAAGCGAAACAATATATGGTTGAGCCAAACGAAAAGGCGCCTGTAAATCTTGCACTTCCAATGAGTGAAGAGCGCAGCCAACTTCGTTTAAGCTTAGTACCACAATTATTAGAAGCAGTTTCATATAACAATGCTCGTAAAAATGACAGTGTTGCATTATATGAAGTAGGTTCTATCTTCTTACCAACAGCAGAAGGTGAGCTTCCGAAAGAAGAACAACATCTTGCTGGTGTTATGACAGGTCTTGCTCTTCATCATGCATGGCAAGGTGAGAAGAAAGTCGTTGACTTCTTCGTTGCAAAAGGTGTGTTAGAAGGATTATTCGACGTGCTTGGCGTTGCAAGCAGCATCACATATGCTCCTGCAAAACGTGAAGGTATGCACCCAGGACGTACAGCTGATATCTTACTAGATGGAGAAGTAATTGGTTTCATCGGTCAATTACACCCAGAAACGCAAAAACAATTAGATGTGAAAGATACATTCGTATTCGAACTATCTCTTGTAAAAGTATTCGGTGCAGACGTAGAGGAAACTTACTACTCAGCAATTCCGCGTTTCCCATCTATGACACGTGATATGGCTGTTGTCGTAACGACAGATGTAAAAGCTGGTGAAATGAAGCAAGTAATTGCTGAAGCTGGCGGAGAACTTCTAAAAGAAGTAACACTATTTGACTTATACGAAGGTGAAAAAATGGAAGAAGGCAAGAAATCACTTGCATTCTCTATGAACTACTTCGATCCAGAACGCACATTAACAGATGAAGAAGTAACAGAAGCACACAGCCGTGTATTAACAGCGGTAGAAGAAACATTTGGTGCGGAGTTACGTAAATAATATAAAAAAGCAGCCGTTTGGCTGCTTTTTTGTTGGATCTTTACTTGAACTGTTCATTATACACAAGGTGAGGCTGTGGTTACTTCTCCAAAAAAAGGAACTCCATTTACTGTGCCTGAAGCGGTAAGCGTTATATTTCCAGGTCCAAAGGCAGTGACATTCGTACTAAAGAATCCGTCTTCCCCTGTAAAAACTGTAGTTGGAGAAACAGTTGCTGCACCTTGGATTGTGAGAAAGACTGGTATTCCTGCAAATCCAACGCCATTTACTAATAAACGACCTAGTGCAACAACGGGAACGTTACAATCTTCGCTTGTAAAACCAAGTCCAAGATCCACTTCAGTACTAGTCACCGGTATTCTTCTAATGCACACTTTGACAATCTCTTTTTCTCTGAACTTAAAAGCAACTCGCAATCCATCGATAACTCCAAAATTTTGTTCTTGGGCAGAAACTTGGCCAAGAATTGCTACACCTGTGACCTCGAAAAGGTCTCCTTCATTGGCATCTTCGCGGTCAATAACACATTGAAAAGGGATATCGTCGAAAACTTCAAAACCTGGCACTTGAGTGCCATCTTCCAAAACGGCAGTATAAGTTAGCGTTTTACGAACTACCCCGCAGATTACAACTTTTTCTGGGATTACGTTTTCAATATCTGCTTCAACCGTTTGTGTGAAGGTAACAGTATTTGCAAGGGCTGGGGGGACAAGCTGCGTTGTGCGCTCAACAACAACTTGGCAACAAGTTGTTGGATTAATAAGGGGACAAACCATGAATTATTCCTCCTTGATTTTATATAGCATATTTTTCTATAGATTATGAAATATATATGGAGCTTGTATAGGGAAGTATCTTGGACAAGGTTTCTATTTTAAAATTTTCTAATCCAACAAATTGTTTTATGAAGTAATTATTTTATGGAAATTTTTACAATATCTTTTTCGGTAAAGCTAAAGGCAATGGGGTGTCTATATAATTGAGAATCATTTGCTTTTCCAAAATTAGTTTCATGAGAAAAAACTTCACTGAGAATTTTCTGCTCAATGATGCGAACTGGCTGGTTTTCTTTAATATCTATTGATTCTATAAGACACTGGAAGGGAACGTCATCTTGGATGCTATGATTTGGAATCTCCTTATTGTGAGTGACCGCCGTATAGGTAATCGTTTTGCGGATAAAGCCAAGGATGATAACTACTTCTGAACACACCTTTTCAATCGTAGTGAATATCTGTTTCTTAACTTTAGTAGTTCCTTTTTTTGCAGGGGGAACTAACTGGATTTTATGTTCTACAATTTGTCTGCAGCACATTGTTATTGCTTTAGGAAGTTTTGCTGGTTTTATTGTTTTTTTGAATTTGGCAGATTTGGATAATTTTATTGGTTTTTGAATTTCAGGAAGTTCTGGTAGATCGATATAAGGAAAAAAAGGTGTACTTGTTGAAGTGAATCCTTTTTGATGGTACAGATTCATTTGCGTTTCCTCACCTTTCATTAATATATAGTGTAGAATATGTTTTCTAAATTGTAGATGTTTGTTTTTAAAAATGAATTACAAAAAACGAACTATTGTCATAGGTGTATTAGCAGCGTTAGAAGAGAAATTTAGTACGGAGTTGCGTAAATAATTTGAGAGGATTGTCATTCGTGATAAGAGTGATAATCCTCTTTTTTGTAAAAAGAAAAAAAATCAATGCAACCAAATACTAGTTTTCTGTATCTAATAGGGTGTAAAGAACATGAAAACAGTCGTATATTGAAATTAATTAGCAAGGGGGTTCTTGAATGGGAAAGCTAGAAGCCTTGGTGAAAAAGGCGAAAAAAGGTGATGGAGAAGCTTTTGTTTCTCTTGTGCAGCGGTATGAAGATGTGTTGTACAAAGTCGCAAGTAGATTGTTACAGAAAGATGAGGATGTAGCAGATGCGATGCAAGAAGCAATCACAGTGGCTTATGAGAAAATACATACACTCAAAAATGAAGAGTACTTTAACACATGGATTTGTAAAATATTAATCAATACATGCAACGGTATATTAAACAAAAGGCAAAAAATTACGTTAGTAGATGGGCACGTTGAGCAAAAACAAAATAAAAATGAATTTTTGAAAATAGAACTAGAAGATGCGTTAAATAGCTTAAATAAAGATTATAAAATGGCGATTGTTCTATATTATATTGTTGGACTTAGTATAAAAGAAATGAGCGTGTTTTTAAAAGAACCAGAAGGAACGATTAAATCAAGACTTTCCAGAGCTAAATCGATATTACGTAATCATTATTACAGTGGTGAAGGAGTGAGGGTAAATGAAAAATAACTTTGAAAAAGAATTTCAGCAGTTGCTACATGAGGAAAAAGAAATGCCTAGTATTGTTAGAAAGTCTTTAGATCATTCCTATGATGTGATACGTATGAAAGCAAAGAAAAAGAAAAGAAATGTGATGTGGAGAAAATTGGCGGTGGCGGCTTGTTGTTTTGTGATAGCCGGTAGTGTTTTTACAAATAAGCATGTGCAAGCGAATATTAACAAACTATTTCATTTTAATGATAAAGGAATTGAGCGAGCAGTGGATGAAGAGTTTCCACAAAAAAGCAATAGTATAGCTACTGATAAAGGGATTACAGTGGCACTTGACCGTTATTTTGCTGACGCGAATAAATTAGGATTTAGTTTTCAATTGGTATTTGAGGATACAAGTATACTAAAGAAACAAGTGAAAGAAGTGTCTTTTGATTATCGATTAAAAAATGGAGATGGCGAATACATTATGGAGTCTATTCCGGATACAAAGCCATTGAAAGGAAAAAAAATGTATATGTCTAAAGCGGAAGATAAAAATCCATCAGTAGATGGAAAGACCGGGAAAGTGCAATATGATGTAGTATTTGAATCGAACCAAGGTTCTATTCCTAAACTGAAAGATGCTGTGTTAGAAATAGAGAGCGTTAAGGTTTTTTATGAGAATGATGAACGGAAAGAAATTGATGGCATATGGAATTTACCGATTAGCGACAAAACGAAAGAAGAAGCAACGTCAACGGTTGAGTATAGATCAGCAGAAACAACATCTAACATCCAAATTGTATCCGCAAAGACAAATCCAACATCTCTCAATCTAACATTTTCAGTGGATGAAGTAGTAGAAGATGAAAATACTTTTATGGATATGAAGATGGTAGACGAAACAGGAAAAGAATATAAATCAAAAGGGTATAGTCAGGATGTTGAGAATGGTAAAATGACTGTCTATGTTAATTTCCCGATTACTTCTTATGACAAAGCGAATACATTGAAGCTCCAAATGAAGAAGTTTGGAGAAATAGAGTTAGTTAGGAAATAAAAGGACACCTTGCATCTTTCCCTCGAATGTAGTACATTAATTTTAGTTTAACAAAATGAAAGACGATGATAAGGAAAAGTAGTATATACTATAATCCAAAGCGAGTCAGGGACGGTGAGAGCCTGATGAGGCGGTATATGTGAAGAACACCTTGGAGTTGCTAACCGAAATTGAAGCTTGTATTCAAGAGTAGACTTAGACGGGAATCCGGCCTGTTACAAATCGGGAAGTATGTTTACATACGAGTTAAAGTTGGTCTTTATGACAAATTGGGTGGTACCGCGAAGTTTAACCTTTCGTCCCTTTATGGATGAAAGGTTTTTTTGTATTCAAATATATCAGCAAAGGAGAATTTCACTATGGAAAACACATTAGTAAAAAGTCTGTATAGAGATACAGATAAATACGTAGATCAAAAAGTACAAGTATCAGGTTGGATTCGTAACTTACGTGATTCAAAAGCATTTGGTTTCATCGAATTAAACGACGGTAGCTTCTTCAAAAGCGTTCAAATCGTTTTCGATACAGAATTAGATAACTTCAAAGAAATTGCGAAACTTCCACTTAGCTCTTCAGTTAAAGTAGAAGGTAAAGTAATTGCAACACCTGGAGCAAAGCAACCATTTGAAATTAAAGCAGAAAAAATCGATATCGAGGGATTATCAGATTCTGATTACCCACTTCAAAAGAAACGTCATACGTTTGAATACTTACGTACAATCGCTCATTTACGCCCAAGAACAAATGCATTCTCTGCAACATTTAGAGTGCGTTCTATCGCAGCGTTTGCGATTCACCAGTTCTTCCAAGAGCGTGGATTCGTACATGTTCATACACCAATCATCACAGGTAGTGATACAGAAGGCGCAGGCGAAATGTTCCGCGTAACAACGCAAGATATGAACAACTTACCAAAAGGTGAAGACGGCCAAGTTGATGAATCAAAAGACTTCTTCGGTAAAGAAACAAACTTAACAGTAAGTGGACAACTTAATGCTGAAGCTTATGCATTAGCGTTCCGCGATGTATACACATTCGGACCTACATTCCGTGCGGAAAACTCAAACACAACTCGCCACGCAGCTGAGTTCTGGATGGTTGAGCCTGAGATTGCATTCGCTGAATTAGAAGATGTAATGGATCTTACAGAAGATATGCTGAAATATGCAATGAAATATGTATTAGAGCACGCACCAGAAGAGATGGAATTCTTCAACAGTTTTGTTGATAAAACAGTTCTTGAGCGCATGAACAACGTAATCAACTCTGACTTTGGTCGCATCACATATACAGAAGCAATTAAAGTGCTTCAAGAATCAGGTGCAGACTTCAAATACCCAGTAGAATGGGGTATTGACTTACAAACAGAGCACGAAAGATACTTATCAGAGGAAATCTTTAAGCGCCCTGTATTCGTAACAGATTATCCAAAAGATATTAAAGCATTCTACATGCGTATGAACGATGATGGTAAAACAGTAGCGGCTACGGACCTTCTCGTTCCTGGCATCGGCGAATTAATCGGCGGAAGCCAACGTGAAGAAAGAATGGATGTTTTAGTAGACAGAATTAAAGAATTAGGCATGAATGAAGAAGACTACTGGTGGTACTTAGAGCTTAGAAAATACGGCGGCACAAAACACGCTGGATTCGGTCTAGGCTTCGAACGTTTCCTGATGTATATCACTGGTATGGCAAACATTCGTGACGTAATTCCATTCCCAAGAACTCCAGGTTCTTCGGAGTTTTAAGATGAAAAAAGCGAGAGCAATTGCTCTCGCTTTTTTATTTAGAAGAGGATAGAACTAGATCCCAAATCTTATAAATTATTTTGAGGTAGGATGAAAAATATTATTCATAGCTTTCTTTTTATTTCATATATAGTAAAACGAATAGATCATTTATGGAAATTGGGAGAGGGGTTTTGGGGAGATGGGGGAATTTATTAGATGTGTAGAGTGGACGGTACGTGACAAGTATGTAGTAATTACTGGCGCAACAAGTGGTATTGGGCTAGCGGCGGCTAAGGCACTTGCGGAACGTGGTGCCAAGCTAGGAATCATTGCACGTAACGAAGCAAAAGCAAATAATATTGTGACTCAAATTAAGGATTCAACGAATAGGGATGTAGTAGTAGATATATTTCGAGCTGATATGGCTTCTCAGAAGTCTATACGTCAAGTAGCTACTGACATTCTAGAAAAATATCCTAGAATAGATATGTTAGTTAATAATGCGGGTGCTTTATTTCAAACAAGGAAAATTACGGAGGACGGTTTGGAGATGACTTGGGCCGTTAATCATTTAGGTCCATTCTTACTTACTAATTTGCTGCTTGACCGTTTAAAGGAAAGTGCCCCTGCTCGTGTCATTACTACCGCATCTCATGGCCACAAAATGGCTAAAAAAGGAATTGATTTCAGTGATTTAGATGCAGAACAACTTTATCGTGGTGTTAAGAAATTAATGGGTGGTCCTACGATGCGTTATGGGCAGACAAAACTGGCTAACATCTTATTCACCTCTGAGTTGGCGCGGCGACTAGAGGGGACAGGTGTCACAGCTTACTGCTTCGATCCGGGACTGGTGGCTACGAATTTTAACCAAGACAATGGCCTCTTAGCTCGTTTAACTATGGCGGCAATGAAACCTTTCTCTCGTACTCCTGAAGAAGGCGCTGAAACTTTAGTATGGCTAGCAGAAACAACTGGTATTACGGATCATAGTGGCTGTTATTATGTTGATAGGCAAGTGAAGGCACCATCTGAGGTTGCATTGGATATGGATGCCGCAAAGCGTCTTTGGAATATTAGTGAAGAACAGACCCATCTCTCAGGAAAGTAGACTTAGCGTTAATAGAAATGAAAGTGTAAGAGTGATTTTCTCCTACTTGGATAAGCAGTATATATTGTGTTTGTTATGTTGTATACTTTCTCACCTCTAAGCAAAAAGTAACGCCAAGGGGTGAATAAAATGGGCAAAAAGATCAAAAAAGATCCTTCTAGAGCAAGCCTTGGTTCTTCGCAAGTTGAAGGTCAAGGAACTACAACACACGAAACGGGTTCCTTTAAAGTGCCTTCATCAAATAAGAGACAAAAGCGTAGTTAAGCATATAAAAAGAGTAGTCGTTTCGACTACTCTTTTTATATGCTTTTATTTTGTTTAGTTCATTTATATATTGTCGATACTAAAAAATAGCTATTTTTTCAATAAACGAAATGCTTTTTCTGTATTTGCAAAGTGAAGTTTCACAAACTCAGGAAGTCGTTCTTTTCCAAGTTTTTGAATTAATTTAGCCGCGGCAATATCAACTTGCTTGCCTGCTCCTTTCGGAAGTGGCATACCCGCTTTTTTGCTTAGTTCATCAAACTGTTTTACGAATGAGTAACGAGCTAAAATGGAAGCTGCGGCAACTGCTAAATGAACACTTTCGCCTTTTGTTGCAAAATACACGTTTTCACGCTGTACTTCTTTTTGTTTTGCTAAGTATTTGTAATATGTATCAGGTTGTGTAAATTGGTCAATTAGGATGCCTTCTGGCTTTATCGGCTCGATCTTTTTTAGTAAATTTGTAAGAGCCTTATTGTGTAAGAGTGCTTTTAGTTTTCCCTGATTGTTTCCTTTTTCGAACAGTTCGTTATATTTTTCATTATGCAAAACGAGAGAGCTGTAAGGAACAACAGCAAGGAGCTGTTTTGCAATTTCAGCAATTTGCGTATCATTTAAGTTTTTAGAGTCTTTTACACCCAGTTCTTTTAAGAGTGGAATTTGCTTCGCGTCGACATATACAGCAACAACTGTCATTGGTCCGAAGTAATCTCCAGTACCCACTTCATCAGATCCAGCTATAGACATTGTTCCAATAGAAGAAGGTGGAGCGTAGCGATGCGAATTTGCAGTTTTTTTGCCAGAAGGTTTCGGTACTTGAGAAACATTTTGCCAACGTGCTGCTTCTTCCTCTGCACGAATACCTTGAAACATTACTTTGCCTGATTTATAGGCCGTAATAGTACAAGATGGAACTTTCGCCATAAAGACACCGCCTTGCGGGACTTTTGGGGCAATTGCTTGTTTATATTGTTGTTTCATGTCTTCAATTATTACAGGATTTGTTTGGATTACGATCGAATTTGACAAAGTAGTCGCTCCTTTTTCAATATTGTTATTTTTATCATATCGGATTGTTCTTTCTGTTTCCATATTATGATGGTTCATGGTATGATAAACTTTAGGATTCTGTACGTGATTGGAGGCCGGTGAGTTGTCACAACAAAAGGGAAATAAAAGTCGAATTAATGTAGAAATCTATGGTCAGCAATATTCAGTTGTTGGCGATGAAAGTACAAGTCATATCCGCATGGTAGCAGCGATTGTGGATGATAAAATGCGCGAACTCAATGCCAAGAATCCTTCGCTTGATACGAGTAGACTAGCGGTGTTGACGGCGGTAAACGTCATACACGATTACATAAAATTAAAAGATGAACATGAAAAATTGAAAGAAAGTATGACAAAAAAAGGAATGGAATAACATGATTGATATTATTATCATTGTACTGCTTGTTATGGGATTTTTCCTCGGTTTAAGAAGAGGGTTTGTCCTGCAACTTGTAAAGTTAACAAGCTTTATTATCGCATACCTTGTTGCATACTGGTACTGCAAAGATTTAGCGCCAGTGCTTGAGAGATTTATTCCGTATCCATTTGATAAGAACGTATCTGTTCCAGAATGGATTGATGCGAATAATATCGAAGCAGTATTCTATCAAGCAATTGCATTTATTGTATTGTTTATTATTACAAAAATTGCACTTTCATTGCTTGGGAATTTGCTAAATATGTTTACAGAAATCCCAGTTTTAAAGCAAGTAAATGCGTTTGCTGGGGCACTTCTTGGCTTTTTAGAAGTATATATTATTTTGTTTGTTTTAATTATTATTGGAACAATTCTTCCGATTGAACAAATACAAACACCATTACAAAAATCATCAATTAGTAAAATAATTGTAGACGATACACCGATTCTTTCTGAAAAGGTGAAGGAACTATGGCAGACTGGTAGCAGAGTATAACTTCTCTTTTTTCGGAAAGAGGAGTTTTTTTCTATGAAAGAAAGGCGGGGCAAGAATGAAAGTGAATAAAAAACAAGTGATTAAATTACTGGAAACAATCGGCCTTTTTATGGAGTTAAAGGGCGAAAATCCATTTAAAATATCAGCATTTCGTAAAGCGGCAGCAGCATTAGAAAGTGACGATCGTAGTCTTTCTGAAATTGAAGATTTTACAAAAATTCCGGGCATCGGAAAAGGAACAGCGGCGGTTATTCAAGAATATATTGAAGCTGGAACTTCAGAAGTATTAGAGGAACTGGAAAAGGAAGTGCCAAGCAGCCTATTACCATTATTAAAATTACCAGGGCTTGGTGGTAAAAAAGTAGCGAAGTTGTACAAAGAGCTTGGCGTTACTGATATGGAAACATTGCAAAAGGTTTGTGAAGAAAATAAGGTACAGGCACTTGCGGGGTTCGGTAAGAAAACGGAAGAGAAAATATTAGAAGCAATCGCTCAAGTTGGCTCTCGTCCAGAGCGTTTACCGATTGCGATGGTCCTGCCTATTGCCGGGGAAATAGAGAAGAAATTGTCGAATATCCAGGAAATTGTTCGATTCTCTCGCGCTGGTAGCTTGCGACGCGTTCGCGAAACAGTGAAAGATTTAGATTTCATTATCGCAACGGAAAATCCAGCAGCAGTACGTGAACATTTATTGCAGTTTGATAATATGATTGAAGTCATTGCAAGTGGGGATACAAAAGTATCGGTTCGTCTGCAATATGAATACGATATTTCAATTGATTTCCGTCTTGTAAAGCCTGATGAATTTATTACAACACTTCATCATTTCACAGGTTCAAAAGATCATAACGTAAGAATGCGTCAAATTGCAAAAGATAAAGGTGAAAAGATTAGTGAGTACGGCGTGGAAAACTTAGAAACAGGCGAAGTGAAGACGTTTGAAACAGAAGAAGCATTCTTTGCTCATTTTGGCCTGCCGTTTATTCCGCCAGAAGTGCGTGAAGATGGAAAAGAAATTGAGTTAATTAAAGAATATCCGAATTTAATTCAGTTCTCTGATATACAAGGTGATTTACATATGCATACAACATGGAGTGACGGTGCTTTTTCGATTGAAGAAATGGTACAAGCGTGTCGCGCCCGTGGGTATAAGTTTATGGCAATTACCGACCATTCACAATACTTGAAAGTAGCAAATGGTTTAACGAAAGAACGTCTTCGTGAACAAGGAAAAGAAATTGAGCGTATTAATGAAAAATACCCAGATATCACAATTTTACGCGGAATCGAAATGGACATTTTACCAGATGCAACGCTAGATTTTGATGATGAGGTATTAGCGGAGCTTGATTATGTAATTGGTGCAATCCACTCTAGCTTCTCACAAGATCGTGAAACAATTATGAAACGTTTGCGCACAGCGATTGGAAATAAGCATGTTACAATGATTGCTCATCCAACAGGTCGTCTTCTTGGACGCCGCGAAGGGTACGATGTAGATACAGATTTACTGATTGAACTCGCAAAAGAAACTGATACAGTTTTAGAATTAAATGCGAATCCAAACCGTTTAGATTTAAGCTCAAAGCTATTAAAACAAGCACAAGATGCTGGTGTGAAAGTAGCTATTAATACCGATGCTCATACACTTGAAATGTTAGAAGATATGGAAACAGGTGTAGCGGCAGCACGTAAAGGCTGGATTCAAAAAGATACCGTGATTAATACATGGGATATCGAACGTTTATTAGACTATATTAAACGGAATAAGTAACACAAGGGGGACAGGCAACTTATGTTGGAAAGAACGTTGCGTGTATTAGAATATAACAAAGTAAAAGAACAATTACTTGAGCATGTTGCATCTTCGCTTGGTCGTGATAAAGTGAAGAGCCTACTGCCAAGTACAGATTTTGAAGAAATTGTAGAAATGCAAGAAACAACGGATGAGGCAGCGAAAGTCATTCGCTTAAAAGGGCATGTGCCGCTTGGCGGAATTTTTGATATTCGTCCGAATGTAAAACGTGCAAAAATTGGAAGCATGCTAAGCCCACATGAACTTCTTGATATTGCAAGTACGATGTATGGTAGCCGCCAAATGAAGCGATTTATTGAAGATATGATTGATAATGGCGTAGAGCTACCAATCTTAGAAACGCATGTGGCACAAATTGTATCTCTATATGATTTAGAAAAGAAAATTACAAGCTGCATTGGTGATGGTGGCGAAGTACTTGATAGTGCAAGTGATAAACTGCGCGGTATTCGTAACCAAATCCGCACTGCGGAAAGTCGTATTCGTGAGAAACTTGAAAATATGACGAGATCTTCTAATGCACAGAAGATGCTATCAGATGCAATCGTGACAATTCGTAATGATCGCTACGTAATTCCTGTAAAACAGGAATACCGCGGTGTATATGGCGGTATTGTTCATGATCAATCAGCGTCTGGGCAAACGTTATTTATTGAGCCACAAGTTATTGTGGAACTAAATAACGCCTTGCAAGAAGCGCGTGTGAAAGAAAAACAAGAAGTAGAACGCATCTTAATGATGTTAACGGAAGAAGTAGCAGTCGAAGCTGATATTGTGTTAGCGAATGTAGAGGTTATCGCAAATCTTGACTTCATTTTCGCAAAAGCATTTTATGCAAAGCGTATTAAAGCAACGAAACCGATTGTAAATAACGAACGCTATATGGATTTACGACAAGCACGTCATCCGCTGATCGATCCAGAAATTATTGTGCCAAACGATATTATGCTTGGGAAAGACTTTACAACAATCGTTATTACAGGGCCAAATACAGGTGGTAAAACAGTTACATTAAAAACAGTCGGTATCTGTGTTTTAATGGCGCAATCGGGCCTTCATATTCCAGTATTAGACGAATCAGAGATCTGTGTGTTTAAAAATATTTTTGCTGATATTGGTGATGAACAATCGATTGAACAAAGTTTAAGTACGTTCTCTTCACATATGGTGAACATTGTAGATATATTAGAAAAAGCTGATTTTGAAAGCTTAGTATTATTTGATGAATTAGGTGCTGGAACAGACCCGCAAGAAGGAGCAGCACTTGCGATTTCTATTTTAGATGAAGTATATAACCGCGGAGCACGCGTTGTCGCAACGACGCATTATCCAGAGTTAAAAGCGTATGGTTATAATCGCGAGCAAGTTATTAACGCGAGTGTTGAGTTTGATGTAAACACATTAAGCCCAACTTATAAGTTATTAATCGGTGTACCAGGACGCAGTAACGCTTTTGAAATTTCAAAACGCCTTGGTTTGTCTGATCGAGTAATTGATCGTGCTCGTAATCATATTAGTACCGATACAAATAAAATCGAAAATATGATTGCGAAGCTAGAAGAAAGCCAAAAAAATGCAGAGCGTGAATGGAACGAAGCAGAAGAGCATCGTAAACAGTCTGAAAAACTTCATCGTGAGTTACAACGTCAAATTATTGAATTTAACGATGAGCGTGATGAAAGATTATTAAAGGCGCAAAAAGAAGGCGAAGAAAAAGTAGAAGCTGCGAAAAAAGAAGCAGAAGGTATTATTCACGAACTTCGTCAACTGCGTAAAGCACAGCTTGCAAACGTGAAAGATCATGAGCTCATTGAAGCGAAAAGTCGCCTAGAAGGGGCAGCACCAGAGCTTGTGAAAAAACAAAAAGTAAAAGTGAAAAACACAGCGCCAAAACAACAATTAAGAGCAGGCGATGAAGTAAAAGTATTAACGTTCGGTCAAAAAGGACAGCTGCTGAAAAAAGTAAGTGATAATGAGTGGAACGTTCAAATTGGTATTCTAAAAATGAAAGTAAAAGAATCTGATATGGAATATATTAATACACCACAACAAGTTGAGAAAAAAGCAGTCGCAACTGTTAAGGGGAGAGATTATCATGTTTCCTTAGAACTTGATCTTCGTGGTGAACGATTTGAAAATGCGATGATGCGTGTAGAAAAATATTTAGATGATGCACAGCTTGCAAACTATCCGCAGGTATCAATCATTCACGGAAAAGGAACAGGAGCACTTCGCCAAGGGGTACAAGATTACTTGAAAAAACATCGCGGCGTGAAAAACTTCCGCTACGGTGATATGGGCGAGGGAGGCCTCGGCGTAACAGTTGTCGAATTAAAATAGCAAAAAACCAAGCAAAAGGGGTAAACACTATGTTTATGGACAAACTTGCAAAAGTATTGTTAGCTTGTTGCGGCATATTTTTTGTGATTGGGGTTATTTATTTAGTGGTTTTTGCGAAGTAAGAGAGCGTCAATCTCAGCATGTTTATACCGCTTGAGATTGACGCTTTTTCTTTTGGGATAATCTATAGAAAAAAGGAATACGATATGAAAATTAATCAATTTATAAGTGAAGCATTATCCTGCTCAAGGCGAGAAACAGATCGCCTTATTAAAGCGAATCGCGTAGCAATTAATGGTGAAATTTGTACGCATGGTGATATTGTTACGACGGATGATATTGTATCGATGGACGGTAAAGCGATTGAAAAAGAGGATAAAGAAAAAATCTATATTGCCTTCCATAAACCTGTTGGGATTACTTGTACTGCTGCGGAACATATTGAAGGAAACATCATTGATTACATCAATCACCCGGAGAGAATCTTTCCAGTTGGCCGCTTAGATAAAGCGTCAGAGGGACTAATTTTACTGACAAATGACGGGGTAATTGCGAATCAAATCTTACACGGTGACCATGAGCATGAAAAAGAATATGTAGTGACAGTCGATAAGCCATTTACAGATTGGTTTATTGATGGAATGGGCCGCGGTGTGAAAATTAAAGATGGGATGACCAAACCATGTAAAGTGACGCGAGTAGATCACTCGACATTTCGAATTATTTTAACGCAAGGAATGAATAGACAAATTCGCCGAATGAGCCGTGCGTTTGGATATACAGTAACGAAGCTACAACGGGTACGAATTATGAATATTAAGCTTGATGGATTAGAAGCTGGAAAGTGGCGAAATGTCACAGAGCAAGAGTTACAAAAAGTATTGAAGCAGCTATAGCTGTTTCTCAGTTTTATTTTTTGTCAGAAAAAATAAAACTATTGATTTTTTAAAAAATAGCCCATATAATAAAAAACAACAATATTCGACAATATATTTTATAAAAGTAATGATGAGGACATGAGTTATTTTTTACGATTCTCAGAGAGGGGAGCATTAGGCTGTGAGCTTCCTAATACGAAAAGATACACTTACCACCTCTAAACTTCAAGAGTGAACTGCATGATGCATTGTAATTCTTGGCGGATAAAACCGTTATCAATTTACACGAGCTATAAAATGAGTTTGTTTCGTTATACATTCATTTTATTAGAATAAGGGTGGAACCACGATTTCAACACTCGTCCCTTTGTTAGGGACGGGTGTTTTTTGCGTTCTTTTATAGGGAAAGTAGGGTGGAAAGAGGAAATGTAACGAGTTTTTATTTCTGAATATTTTGTCTATTTATTGATTTTTAGGAGGTAGATTGAAATGAAATCATCTTTAAAATTATCTGAGATGTTTGCGATAAGCTTAATGTTATTTGCGCTATTCTTCGGTGCGGGTAATATGATTTTCCCGCCGGCATTAGGACAAGGTGCTGGAACAGATGTATGGATTGCATTGTTTGGTTTTGTTATTACAGGTGTAGGGCTTCCTTTACTAGGAGTCATTGCAATTGCTTTAAAAGGAGATATCAATGCGTTAGCAGGTCGTGTGCATCCGTTATTTGCACTTGTTTTTATCATAGCGATTTATTTATGCTTAGGTGTATTTGTTAGTGTACCACGTACAGGAACTGTTGCTTATGAAATGGCGGTTGCTCCATTTTTACTAAATTCAGTAGCTGGTGCGGGTTATCCACTTGTTATGTTTACATTTATTTTCTTTGCAGTTACCTTTTATTTAGCGTTAAATCCTTCGAAACTAGTAGGACGCATTGGAAAAGTATTAACACCAATTTTATTAGCTATAATTGCAGTTATTGTAGTAAAAGCATTTATTTCACCGATGGGTGAGTTTGGTACACCGACAGAAACATATAAAGATCCACTTTTCAAAGGATTTATTGATGGATATTTAACTTTAGATGGATTAGCAGCACTTGTTTTCGGAAATGTGGTTATCAATACTTTAAAAGGAAAAGGAATTACAAACAAGAAAAGTATTGCGAAAGTAACAATCTTTGCAGGGATTATTGCAGCGCTTGGTTTACTTATCGTTTACTTAGCGCTGGCTTATCTTGGAGCTTCTAGTGTATCGCTTGGAATGGGAGAAAACGGCGGTGTTATTTTAACAAACGTTGTACATCATTTATTCGGTAGTTACGGTACTCTATTACTTGGTGTAGCAATCGTGGCTGCATGTTTAACAACTTCTGTTGGCATTGTCGCAGCTTGTGGAGAGTTTTTCTCAGCATTATTGCCAAAGATTTCGTATCAAAAAGTTGTTTTCATCTTCTGCGTGTTAGCATTTATGGTAGCAAACCTTGGTTTAACACAGCTAAATGCATTAGCGTTACCAATCTTAATCGCAATTTATCCAATTGGAATCGTATTAATCGTATTATCACTAATTGAAAATTACATTCGTATCCCGTTAGCAATGTATGTGGGCGGAATTGTAGGAGCATTTGTTATTAGTTTCTTCGATGGATTAAATAATGCACACATTCAAATTGCAGCACTAGCACCGATTTTAGAAAAAATTCCGTTTTATAGTGTAGGGATTGGATGGCTCGTTCCAGGATTGGTTGGTATGTCTGTTGGGTATGTTATTTCTGTTTTTCAGAAACAAGAAGTTGTTGTAGAGAAGTAGTTATCAGTTGCGCTAGGTGACGAGCTGGTTGTACTCGCAAAGCAATAATATGGTATAGTGAAACGAGGCTGTTTTTTCGGTCTCGTTTTTTAAATGCTTCCTATTAGATAGAAAGCATTCAAATGGAAAGGAAGACATTACATGCGATCAGAAGTAACTGTAAAGATAAAACCGAAATTTATAAAAGAAATTAAAAGTGGCTACCCACTTATTTTAAAAGATGCAATTCAAAACTTAAATGATATACGTGAAGAGGGGGCAATCATCAAAATTGTTGATGAGAAGAACCAATTTCTTGGTAAAGGGTATTACGGAAGGCAAAATAAAGGATACGGCTGGATTTTAACAAGAAAAGAGCAGGAGCACATTGACCAAGCTTTCTTTGAAAGAAAAATCAAATCAGCGTTACATAAGAGAAAAGGTTTTTACAAATCAAATGACACGACTGCATTCCGCGTTGTAAACGGTGAAGGTGATGGCCTTGGTGGTTTAATCATCGATTATTACGATGGCTATTATGTAATTAGCTGGTATAGTGAAGGGATTTATTCTTTTAAAGATGAAATCATTGGGGCTCTTCAAAAAGTAGCAAACTTTAAAGGGATTTATCAGAAAAAGCGCTTTGATACAAAAGGGAAATATATTGAAGATGATGATTTCGTAGCTGGAGAGCGCGGTGAGTTCCCACTTATCGTAAAAGAAAATGGTGTAAACTTTGCAGTATATTTAAACGACGGGGCGATGGTCGGGGTATTCTTAGATCAACGTAACGTGCGAAAACAAATTCGTGACACATACGCGAAAGGGAAAACAGTATTAAATATGTTCTCTTACACAGGTGCTTTTTCTGTATTTGCAGCACTTGGCGGAGCGACAAAAACAACAAGTGTTGACCTTGCAAATCGTAGTTTAAGTAAAACAATTGAACAATTTAGCGTGAACGGTATTGACTACGAAGCGCAAGATATTATCGTAGAAGATGTATTCCATTACTTTAAATACGCAGCGAAAAAACAAATGAAATTTGATATGGTTGTACTAGATCCACCAAGCTTTGCTCGTTCTAAAAAATACACATTCAGTGCAGCAAAAGACTATAAAAATCTATTAAAAGAAACAATCGCCATTACAGAAAACAGTGGTATTATCGTTGCTTCTACAAACTGCAGTACATTCGATATGAAGAAGTTTAAAGGCTTTATCGACACAGCGTTTAAAGAAATGAACGGTAAATATAAAATATTAGAAGAACATTCACTGCCAGAAGATTTCCGTACGATTGACCAATTTAAAGAAGGCGACTATTTAAAAGTAGTCTTTATCGAAAAAATTAAAGGTTAATCAAAATATGCCAGCGGTTTCGCATGATATATCGGTGCTTCGATAAAGGATATCGATTTACAGACAAAAAATCACATGAATTACGAATAAAAAAAGGAGCTCAATTTCAAAATGAGCTCCTTTTTTTATTGCACAATGTGCTGTACTCTACCAACTTGTCCATCTTGTAATCGCACTTTAATGCCGTGCGGATGAGACGGTGAGTTTGTCAAAATATCTTTTACAATCCCTCTAGTGAGTGTACCAGTACGTTGGTCTTTTTTTAAGACAATATCAACTTCAAGACCTGGTGAAATGTTAGCTCGTTTCTGCCCGTTCATTTACACACCTGTACGTCTACGTTGGTTGTTCGTTTTCTTCGTTTGTTGGTTTTGTAGTTTTTTCGTTGCTTGACTTTGGTTTTTCGTATTTGCGCCATTTCCATTTCCTTGCTTTTTCTTCGCAAGTTGCTCACGCATTAAATCAGCTAAGCTTACTTTTTTATTTTCTGACATGGTAAGTCTCCTTTATATTAGGTTAATTATAAACAATAGTAGTGAACTTTATCATAACATTGTTGCGAAAAGAAATGAAGTCGGATTGAATTTTCATATAATTCTTTTCACCTTTATCGACTTCAGTTACAATTAAATTGTTAATGTTTGTAAAAAAGGGGATAGAATCATGTCACATCATATTTTACTAGTGGAAGATGACGTTTCGATTCAAGAGATGGTCGAGAAATATTTAACAAAAGAGGGCTTTCAAATAACAATCGCATCCGATGGAGAAGAAGGAGTTCTCGCATTTCTAAAAGCTTCATTTGATTTAATCATTCTCGATATCATGATGCCAAAGCTAGACGGATTAGAGGTTATCAGAATTATTCGAGAAAAAAGTGCTGTTCCCATTCTAATGATGTCTGCGAAGGATACGGATGTAGATAAGGCGATCAGCTTAGGACTCGGAGCAGATGATTATATTTGTAAGCCATTTTCTATGATTGAACTGGCAGCTCGGGTAAAGGCAGGCATTAGAAGATCTACAAAGTATTCAGCTCCAGAGCAGAAGGAAGAAATGATTGAAATCGGTGATTTGAAAATTGATCCGATTAACTTCACTGTGCAAAAAAAAGAAAAACAGTTAAAACTTACTTTGAAAGAGTTCGAGATTTTAAAACTATTTGTAAAGAATCAAAATCGTGTATTTACTAAAGCACAAATCTATAACCTGATTTGGAATGAAGAATATTATGGTGATGATAATGTGATTAATGTTCATATGAGAAGGTTGCGTGAAAAGATTGAAGATGATCCGTCTAATCCGGAATATATTAAAACACTATGGGGCATTGGCTATAAATTGGAAGTGATGTAGTATGACATCTCTTTTAATGATTGTTATCTGCATATTATTAGGTGTTATTTATTTTCAATATAGAATCCAAAAAAGTAAGAGTGCAAATGTGCGCTATACATATGAAAAGTTACAGGATATTGTAAAGCAACAAACAGGTGAAAAGTTATTAGTTATAACGGATGATAAAGAGCTGCAACATTTATTAGTAGCAATTAATCATTTATTAGATGCGAAACAGAAAACGAATGCTGATCATGCGAAGGTTGAAATTTCAATGAGAAAGATGTTGTCTAACATTTCACATGATTTAAAAACGCCGCTTACTGTTATTCTTGGATATACAGAAATGCTAAATGTGGATAAAACGATGAAAGAAGAAGAACGACAAGTATTGCTAGAAAAGGTACATTTGAAAACTCTGGAAGTGATGGAACTCATTCATAAATTTTTTGATTTGGCGAAATTAGAATCTGGGGATAAAGCAATTGAAATGACAAAGGTGAATATGAATGAAGTGTGCCGAGAGAAAATTTTATCATTTTATGATTTATTGACGACGAAAGGGTTTCAGGTACATATTGATATACCGGAGAAAAATGTATACGCACTTGGAAATGCAGAAGTGTTGGGCAGGGTATTAAATAATTTAATATCAAATGCAATTACGTATGGATATGAAGGCAAAACACTTGGTGTTACATTAAGAGATGATGATAGGTGTGTGTATGTTGATGTATGGGACCGAGGAAAAGGAATCGATGAATCTCATATTGATAAAGTATTTGAACGTATGTATACGTTAGAGGATTCAAGGAACCGATTATATCAAGGAAGCGGCCTTGGACTTACGATTACGAAAAGACTCATGGAAGCTTTAGGTGGAGAAATTCATCTTTCCAGTAAGCCATATGAGAAAACGGTATTTACAATTGTGCTGAAAAAAATGAAGTTTTAGCTTGTAGAAAAGGTGATTCTACAAGCTTTTTTGAATTAAGAAATTTGTAAGGAATGGGTAAGAAAAAAGAGACGTTCATTGACTATGATAGAAATATAAAGATACGACGGCGAAAGGGGAAAATACCATGTCATATATATTAAAAACAAACCAGCTAACAAAAGTGTTTCAGGGGAAAGAAGTAATTTCTGGCGTTAACATGCATGTGAAAAAAGGAGAAATTTACGGGTTTTTAGGACCAAATGGTGCTGGTAAAACCACGATTATGAAAATGATTACCAATTTAATAAAACCAACGAGCGGTGATATTGAAATTTTCGGTGAGAAGTTAACAGATACATCTTATGAGGTGTTAAAACGTATGGGAACTATTATTGAGTATCCTATTTTCTATGAAAAATTAACAGCTCAGGAAAATTTATATCTCCATTGCGAATATATGGGTTACTACGACAAGAAGGGGATTGAGCAAGCATTAGGTCTTGTCAATTTACACAATGTGGAGAATAAAAAGGTAAAAGACTTTTCACTAGGGATGAAACAAAGATTAGGAATTGCTAGAGCGATTTTGACGAAGCCTGAGTTATTAATTTTAGATGAACCAATTAATGGTTTAGATCCAATCGGGATTAGAGAACTGCGCGATCTATTTAAAATGCTTTGCAAAGAATATGGGATTACGCTATTAGTTTCTAGCCACATTTTAGGGGAAATGGAGCAAATGGCAGATACGATTGGTGTAATTCAAAATGGAAAATTGATAAAAGAAGTTTCAATGAAAAGTATTAATGGGAAGCAAACGGAGTATATTGAAATTCACGTTCAAGATGTGAAACGAGCGGCTTATATTTTAGAAAATAAACTCAGCATAACAAACTACAAAATTATGAGTGAGGGTATCATTCGTGTGTATGAAATGACAGCTACGCAGCAAGCAATTTCTAAAACGCTGATCATGAATGACATAGAAATTGAAAGTATAAATAAAAAGCATAGCTCATTAGAAGAGTATTTCTTGAACCTTGTGAATGGAGAGGGAATCCGTGCTTAATTTAATGAGACTTGAGCTTATGAAATTTAAAATGGCGCCTATTATGAGAGGGGCACTCATTGCAATATGTATTCTTTCTATATGTATTCCGTTGATATTATGGGATGAAGCAGGAGTAAATGGATATAATCAAGCGTTTGCAATCATTGACACTTTTTCACGAGCGGTATTTATGATTTTCGGAGCAAGTCTAATTGCAAAATTTATTATTCAAGAGTTTCAAGAAAAGACGATGACAGTGCTATTTATGTATCCAATTAATCGTAAAAAGATGATGTTTGCAAAAATATTTATTATCATTTTTTTTACACTTTGCTGTATTGTGATTTCAGATATTATCATTTTTAGCGTTGTTTATGTATTCAATTTGTATCAGCCAATCATTACAGGAACATTAACCGTATCAATCTTACTTCAAAATGCCTTAAAGCTATTCATGAATGCATTAGCAGCAACAGGAATTAGTTTAATCCCGATATACTTTGGAATGAAAAAATATTCTGTGCGAACAACGGTTGTGTCAGCGATAGTAATTGTAGCATTGTTAAATTCAGGTAGGGGGACTGAGGGTACATTATTCAATTTTATTGCTATTCTCGTTATATTAGCTTGTATTGGTTTGTTGATCGCTTATATGGCAATAAGAAAGATTGAACAAGTAGATTTGTTTAAATAGGGCAAGTTTAAAGAATAGGAAATAGAAGATAGAAACGAAAAAATATAACTCATTAGAAACATATTTTTAAAATCTAATGAATGGAGGAGAACAACATGCTTAAACTTATGAAACTAGAATGGAAAAAACATCGCTTATCTCGTTATTTTAAAGGAGTAGCCATTAGTATTGTAGCAATTTTCGTTGCTGTTGGTCTTATGGCATGGGGTTCTAAAGCTGAGAGTGAGCAAATGTTTTCAGATTACGCAGGATTCATGTCTTTAACAAATATTTTTATTCGAACAACATTTATGATTTTTTCAGCTGTCATTTTATCACGTTTAGTAATTGATGAATACAAAAGTAAAACGATGCAATTATTGTTTAGCTATCCGTTACAACGAAAAAAACTCATGCAAGCGAAGTTAGCAATTGTTTTTGGATTTTGTTTTTGCAGCATAATCATTGCTACTTTTATCATCAATATGTTAATTTTCTTCTTAAATCCAATGATAGGATTCTTTGAAACACCTGTTACTATGGGGCAAATCATTGCTACAGTTCCAGCTACTTTTATTAGCGCATTTATGATGGCTGGAGTAAGTCTCATTCCTTTATATTTTGGCATGAGAAAAAAATCAACTCCTACAACGATTACCTCGTCTATATTAATTGGATTATTGATTAACTCCACTGTTTCTAATGGGGGAGGACAGCTTAGTTTGTTTGACTTCATTATAGTACCGATTGTGCTCTGTCTATTAGGTCTTGCAATTGGCTACCTTTCTTATCATAAAGTGGATAAAATAGATGTGGCTTAAATAAAAATACAATCTTGAATGAGATGTGGGCTTAAAATGAACTGGGGAATAAAACATGAAGAAAACGATATTAGCTTCTATTTTAATAATTGTAGTTGCAGGAGTAGTTTTTAGTCTCAAGGAAGTAGGGACAAAGAGTTTTGAAAAAGAAAATTCTTTTGCAGTAGATAGTGTAGAAGAAATAGAAATAAATAACGAAAATTGGGATGTTGCGTTCAAAAGTGCGGAATCAAGCAAAGTAACAATCGCAGTTGAGGGAAAACAGGAAGATAAGAAGAATGATCCTGTAACAATGAAAAAGGATGGAAAGAAAATTGTAGTGAATCAGAAAGAGCGAAAGGAAGGTTTTGCGGGAGGATTCAGTTTTGGAAAGAAAGCTACTATTTATATTTCCATCCCCAAAAATGGAGTAGGTACGATTACATTGAATAATAGCTCTGGTGATATAAAAATGAATGATGTAACGACTAAAAATATTGTATTTTCAAACGGATCTGGTGCTGAAAAGATTGAGGGACTATCAGCAAAAAAAGGTAATTTTACATCAAAAGGTGGGGAACTAAGTTTGAAAAATAGTTCGTTACAGGAACTATCTGTAGCTTCTACTACCGGTGATAACTACCTTACAAATGTAAGGAGCCCTAAGACAAAAGTTACTTCGACAGATGGTGAAGTATTGATTAAAGAGACAATAGAAGGAAAGTCATTACTTGTAGAAACAAAATCAGGAGATATTGGTGTGTCTTATCAAGAAGCTCCAACTTCATTACAGCTTGCTGCTAACAGCGACTCATCCGATATAGTAGTGAGTTTAAATGGATTTAAGAAAAGAACGAATACGGAAAAAACAAAAGAAGGTGTAATTGGTGATGCATCAAATAAGGTGGAGCTTTTAAGCAAAAAAGGCACTATATATATCAAATAATAATCAGAAGAGGTGAATATATCATGCAGAAAAAATCAACTCGTTCCGTCAGTGACGTATTTGCTATGCTGTTTTTTTACTGTACGACGGGACTATTAAGCGTTATTGTTGTTCCAGTTTTGGCAACGATTGCGTACGGTTTCGGTTTTTGCACTGTACTTATATTTATTGCAGGTATTATTCGTTCCCTTGGAGCTACATGGGTACAAATGGATATTGGCCCTGGTTTATCAATCCCTCAGGAGTGGAGCATAGTTTGGGCTCTGGGCATAGGTGGAATCGTGGGAAGTATCGCCTATTTTAGTTGGAAGTACCTCCGTATTTATTTGAACTTTCTATCTAGAAGTTATCGTAAAGTATTACCAGTGAATAAACAATAAAATTGAACAGGAGGATTTATTTAATAAACATATGAACTAGGGGGGATAAAATGTTGCAACTTATAAAGCTAGAAATAAAGAAAAGTAAGCTCGGCTGGTATATAAAAGGAGCGATTATCGCAAATATAGTGATGGTTGCGATGTTGTTTTTTGTAAGCTACGTATCACAAATTGAAGGGGATGTAGAATTAGGAAATCCTCAAGGTATTCTTTTAATGGCGAGTGCAATGGTAAGAGGAACATTTATTGTCTTTGCAGGAGTATTAATTGCAAAATTAGTAATTGAAGAATATAAAAATAAAACAATATTGCTCATGTTTTCGTATCCGATTAATCGAAAAAAAATCATTGCAAGTAAGTTATTAATTACCGCAATACTAACATTCATAACAGTCTTATTATCTAACATTTTTATAGTGGGTGTCTTCTTTACAGTAAATAGCTATATGTTAGTGATTCCGAATACAATAACGATAGATGAGTTGATTCAAGAAGGTATAAAAGTGGTTCCTTTTTCCATTGCAGCCGCAGGAGCAGGGTTAATTCCATTGTATTTTGGTATGCGTAAATATTCTGTTCCAACGACGATTGTTTCTTCCTTAATTGTTGTGATGATTGCATGTCAAAGTCAGCCAGAGTTCTCATTAGCAACCTTTTTGCCACTTCAATTAGCCCTTGCGGCTATTGGCATTATGATTGCTTATTATGGAATTCGAAATATTGAGAATGAAGATGCGCTGTAAAGTTTCACATGAAACAAGTTACAGAAAAAGACAAGGTGCCCAGCTACCTTGTCTTTTTTTCGTTATTACATTTTCGGAGCTTCCATCCCAGCAGCTGTCCACTCTTCCTTAGCTGGCCCATAAATACCGGGAACCTTTAATCCAGCTTGGCGCATTAAAACAGTCATTTGACCGCGGTGATGGTTTTGATGGTTAATGAGAGTCATTAAAAATATAGAATTCGGCATTGGGCGTCCAAAGAAGTCATTGATTGTTGCTAAATCTTTATCAGTCCACTGTGTTTGAAGTGCTTCCACAAAATCCGTATTTACTTTACGGTAACCTTCCGCAATCATCTTCACGGAAGTTGGAACAGGATAATCTTTTGTTTCGCACTCAAATTGCAAGCCTGTCCCTGATAGCATCACAGGAATCGCAGTGACGATATGCCAAGCAACTCTGCCCAAGGTCCAGTGGCCAGGTGCAATCTCCTGCGATAATGATTCATCAGTTAATGCATCCAACACCTTTTGTGTAGAATCAGCCTCATATTTCCATGTTTTTAAAAAGCCTTCAATTGTTTGGTACATGTTATCCCCCCTATGGTTACATTCATAGGGTAAATTCGTGAAAGAATTCGTTTTTCCTTCTCCTATTTAATTTTCTATCAGTGCTACAATATGTTTGGAAAGAGATATGTAAATTTTGGGGATTTTCATAAAAGTTTCAGGAAATCAACATTATAATTCGTATATTAAGTGAGTAGAGAATGGAGTAAAGAGTGGGGATGAGGTAAAAGAAGTATCTTTTATATAATAAACTATTCGATCGTATTATATTTGTTTTATAAGGCGTATGTTAATTTTATGCCGCACTGAAATTTTTAAAATAAGTGCTATGACATAAAAAACGCAAGCTTCTAAATAAAAGAAGCTTGCATTTTTTAACTAACTTTCTTCCCGCTTCTTCTCATCAACCACAAGAAATAAGGCGCACCAAGTACAGCGACAACTAGCCCTGAAGGAATTTCTTTCGGATAGGCAATTGTCCGACCAAGTAAGTCAGCGATGCAAAGAAGAATCGCTCCAAACAGCGCTGAACAAACAAACAATCTTTGATGGTTCATCCCAACAACAATGCGTGCTAAGTGCGGTGCAACCAATCCTAAGAATGCGATTGTACCAACAGCGGCGATGTTCACTGATGCGAGCAATGTTGCTAATATAATAAGTGCGAAGCGTGTTTTGTTTACGCGTTGCCCAAGTCCGGTTGCTAAGTCATCTCCAAGTACGAGAACGTCAAGCTGTTTCATTAAAAAGAATATCGTTGGTACGAGAATAAGAGATGGATATAAAAGTATATTTTCTAAGTGATTCCAGCCTCTTGCGTACGTACTACCTGATAACCAAGTTAAGGCAGCGGCTACATTTAAGTTTGCCCTGACGATAAAGATTTGAATGATTGCTGAACCGAGTGCAGATACACCAATTCCGATTAATGCAAGTGCTGTTGGGCTAAAGCCTGACTTCCATGAAAAGAAGAGGACAATTCCAACTGCAAGTAATCCGCCAATGAATGCACCGATTGGTAAGAAGATTCCTGGCAGTGCCGGGAAGACATACATAATGGTTAAAGCACCGACACCTGCACCAGATGAAATACCAATGATAGATGGATCGGCAAGCGGATTGCGTAATATTCCTTGAAAGACTAGTCCGCTTATTGCAAGACATGCCCCAGCAACAGCTGCAACGAGCATTCTCGGTAAACGAAGGTTCATCATCATATTTTTATCAAATTGGGTCAGTTGTCCTGTTATTACATTTGTTATGCTTTCTATGTAAGCATTGCTGCCGATTGTAACGCCGAGAGTAATTATTACAATGCAAAGCATGATAGAGATGATGAGAACTTTTCTATAAGAAAAATAGCGTGAGCTAGTACCAGCTGCATTTGCGCTATTATCGTTCATATATTGCTTTGATTTCATCATGCGATAAACTAAGTAAATGAGCCATGGCGAGCCAATCATTGCAGTAACAGCACCAACCGGAAGTTCAGCGCCAGTTGGGTCTATTAATCTACCAACGACATCGGCCCCGAGTAATAAAATAGCCCCCCATAAGAAAGAGGAGAGAAGCAGTGGAAAATGTTGGCGATAGCCGATCAGTCGCATTAAATGCGGTGCAACTAAGCCAACAAAACCGATTGGTCCAACAACTGTTACAACGACTGCTGTTAAAAAAATCGCTGCAATAAAAGCAATAAAACGCGTTACTTCTGTTTTTTCTCCAAGTGAAACAGCAACATCATCACCTAAAAGAAGCACATTTAATTTACGTGACATAAACAGTACAGCAAGAAAGGAACAGACAACAAATGGCACCGCAAATTGAACACCATCCCAGTTGTTTTGTACAAGTGACCCTGCACCCCAAAGGAATAGTCCAGCTGTTTCATTTTCATAAAAAAGTTGCATCGTTCCGGTAAAGGAAGAGAGCATTAGTGTGACAACCATACCTGCTAATGCCATGCGTAGCGGCGTTCCTTTTTTGCCACCAGAAATACGATATACGAACAAAGCTGTTACTGCTCCCCCAATAAATGTGAAAAAGAGGGAGTGTACTTGTAAGTACTTCGGTAAAAAGATGGTTGCGGCGATTAAAAAGAAATATGCTCCTGAATGAATTCCCATTGTACTTGCCTCAGCAAGTGGATTTTTCGTTAAAGTTTGTAAAATAACGCCTGATGCAGCGAGCGCACCACCAGCTAAAATAGCAATAGCAGCCCGAGGTAAACGCAGCATAATTAATGTTTGATGTTCAAGAGATTGATTTGGTGAAAAGAGAGCATCCATAATCATGCCGTAAGAAATATTTGCTTGCCCTTGTCCGATATGAATAAAGAAGAGGAGGAGCAAGAGAGCTGCTCCTCCTCCGAATACAAGACTTGCTCGAAGTGTATGCTGTAAGTTATTCATTATGCAATCACTTCTTCGCTGTCATTACATCTGCAACTTGTTTTGCTAATGATTTTGCAGATTCAGGGCCACCGAAGATCCAAGTGTCACCTTTTAGTTTATACATTTTATTTTCTTTCTTGAATTTCAATTCTTCCCATGCTGGATTACCCTTTAGCTGTTTATCGAAAATGTTATCGTCATCAGCTACGATGTATAAGAAGTTTGCATCTTGTACACCTTGCAGTGCTTCTACAGTTGTTTGTTTGAAGCCATCTGGCTCAGATTTACCAGGTTCAAATGCATTTGTTAAACCTAATTTTTTCGTAATTTGTATCGCTGTAGAATTGTCTGTTAATAGACGGAATGTTGGAACATTTTTTGCTGTAAATGATTGTGTTAATACGATGTTTTTATCTTTTAAGTTGGCTTTTTCAATTTTTGCTTTTGCATCAGCAAATGTTTTATCCATGTCCGCTAATACTTTTTTACCTTGCTCTTCTTTTCCAACTGCTTTGGCAATTTGTTTAAATGTTTCTGTCATTTCTGCAAAGTGGTCGTTATTGCTTGTTGATGGGTCGAACATAATTGTTGGTGCAATTTGTTCTAACTCATTTTTAATTGCTTTACTACGGAATGAAGCTGTAATAATTAAGTCCGGCTTTAAGCGGTTAATTTCTTCTAAGTTTGGTTGTTGACGTGTACCAACATCTACAACATCTTTATTTGGTTTTGCTTCTGTATTTACCCATTTATTGTAATTTTTAACATCAGCCATCCCGACAGGTTGAACGCCAAGTGCTAATAAATCTTCTGCATATACCCACTCAAGTACAACAACTTTTTTCGCTGGTTTATCTAACTTTGTTTCCCCTTCAGCGTGTTTAATTGTTATAGCTTGTTTTTTATCATCTGTTTTTACTTCTTTCTTCTCTTCCTTTTGTTGTCCACATCCGACAACGAATAGAAGAATAACCATAAGAATGCTAACAACTTTTTTCATCTTTTTCCCCCAAAGAAAGTATTTTAAAATGTGGTAATCTTTATAACTGAAAAAGATTATCACTATCAACACGGAAATCATACTATGAGGAGTTTATTAGTGTCAATCCTTTTCTTTCTATTCTGACAAAAAATACTCTTTAGAACATTAGGGTATATCTTTTTTTGCTATAAAGCTTTTAAAATATGAATTTGTTAATGAATTTTTAAGAAGAACAGGAGAAGTATAAGGAATCGGATATTATTGTGTGTGTTGTGGAATAGTTGATCAAAAGTCAGAATATTATGATTGTAACACAATTATGACTGTAATATAATGAAAACAATCATCATGAATGGACATTCATTTTATTCGTGTAAGAACAGGAAGGAGGAATGGGGATGGAAAAACCTTGGTTACAAAATTATCCAGAGGAAATTCCACATGCGATTTCGTATGATATTAGGCCGCTCCATGTATATTTACAACAGATGGCTTCTCGGTATCCAGAAAAGAAAGCGCTTCATTTTTTAGGGAAGGATATTACATTTTCGGATTTCCATGATAAGGTAAAGAAATTTGCAAATTACCTTCAAAGGCTTGGGGTGAGAAAAGGTGATAGAGTTGCAATTATGTTACCAAATTGTCCACAATCCGTAATTGGTTATTATGGCACTTTGCTTGCGGGTGGTATTGTCGTACAAACGAATCCGCTTTATACAGAAAGAGAATTAGAATACCAACTTCATGACTCCGGAGCGAAAGTAATTCTTTGCTTAGATTTAGTTTTTCCGAGGATTACTAACGTTCAGTCTGCTACAAAAGTTGAGCATATTATCGTAACTCGTATTGCAGATTTCTTACCATTTCCAAAAAATTTGCTTTATCCATTTGTACAAAAAAAGCAAACGAACCTTGTTATAAAAGTTTCAGAAAGCGAGACGATTCACCTTTGGAAATCAATAGAAAGAGAAAGTAATGCTGATGTTGAAGTACCTTGCGATCCTGAAAATGATTTAGCACTTTTACAGTATACAGGGGGGACGACTGGGTTTCCGAAAGGAGTTATGCTAACCCATAAAAATCTTGTTTCGAACACTTTAATGGGCGCACACTGGCTATATAATTGTAAAGAGGGAGAGGAAGTTATCCTTGGGGTCCTCCCGTTTTTCCACGTATATGGGATGACGGCGGTAATGAATTTGAGCATTATGCAAGGATATAAAATGGTGCTCATTCCAAAGTTTGATATGAAAATGGTTTTTGAAGCAATTAAAAAACATAAAGTTACGTTATTTCCAGGAGCGCCAACAATTTATATTGCTCTTTTAAATAGTCCGCTTTTAAAGGAATATGATATTTCTTCAATTAGCGCTTGTATTAGTGGTTCTGCCCCACTTCCGGTAGAAGTGCAAGAAAAATTTGAAAGAGTTACGGGTGGTAAGCTAGTAGAAGGATATGGACTCACAGAATCATCTCCAGTTACACATGGGAATTTTTTATGGGAAAAACGTGTGCCAGGAAGTATTGGAGTACCATGGCCGGATACAGATGCATGCATTATGTCACTTGAAACGGGAGAAGCATTACCTCCAGGTGAAATTGGTGAAATTGTTGTGAGAGGGCCACAAATTATGAAGGGGTATTGGAATAAGCCAGAGGAAACGGCGGCTGTATTGCAAGATGGATGGCTCCATACAGGTGATGTTGGTTATATGGATGAAGACGGCTTTTTCTATGTGAAGGATCGTAAGAAGGATATGATTGTCGCTAGTGGTTTTAACGTATATCCGCGTGAAGTAGAAGAAGTATTATATGAACATGAAAAAGTGCAAGAAGTGATTACAATCGGTGTTCCTGATCCGTACAGAGGAGAGACTGTAAAGGCGTTTGTCGTATTGAAAGAGGGGACAGAGTGTACGGAAGAAGAATTAGATCAGTTTGCTCGTAAATATTTGGCTGCTTATAAAGTTCCAAAAGTATATGAGTTTCGGAGTGAGTTGCCAAAAACAACGGTTGGTAAGATTTTACGACGCGTTCTTATAGATGAAGAGAAGAAAAAGAAAGAGGATGAGCAGACGGGCTAAAGGCCCTTTCTTTTTGGAAATATAAGATTGACAATTTTTAAAATAGTCAGTATTATTGAGATATGAATGATTATTCATTCAGTCATTCATCATCTTGAAGGGGACAGTAAAGTGAAAAAAAATCGACCAAAATATAACCAAATTATTGATGCGGCGGTTATTGTGATTGCAGAAAATGGATACCATCAAGCGCAAGTTTCTAAAATTGCAAAGCAAGCTGGTGTTGCTGATGGGACTATTTATTTATATTTTAAAAATAAAGAAGATATACTAATATCCTTATTCCAAGAGAAGATGGGAGAATTTATTGAAACAATTCGTCAAAAAACAGCAGGAATTGAAAGCGCTGTAGAGAAGTTATTTATGTTGGTAGAAACGCACTTCTTGCTGTTGTCGAAAAATGATCCTCTTGCTATTGTCACTCAACTAGAGCTTCGTCAATCCAACCAAGACCTGCGCCTCAAAATAAATGAAGTATTAAAAGGGTACTTACAAGTCATTGATGAAATTTTGGAAACGGGTATAAGACAAGGTGAATTTAAGGCGGATTTAAATGTTCGCGTAGCAAGACAAATGATCTTTGGAACAGTAGATGAAGTTGTGACCAATTGGGTAATGAGCGATCATAAATATGATTTGGTCGCACTTTCAAAAACGGTACATGGGCTGCTTAGTTCAGCTTGTGGTTATCGTCAATAATGGGAGGGATCATGTTGAAGTTCCTATCTGTAACAGTAGAAGACCACATCGCGGTGGCGACATTAAATCACCCACCAGCTAATGCTATGTCTTCACAAGTGATGCATGACGTTACTGAGTTAATTGATCAAGTCGAAAAGGATGAAAATGTCCGCGTTGTTGTTCTTCATGGCGAAGGACGCTTCTTCTCAGCAGGAGCAGATATTAAAGAATTTACTTCTGTTGAAGAAGCAAAACAAGCGACAGAACTAGCACAGCTTGGACAAGTTACATTTGAGCGTGTAGAAAAGTGCTCAAAACCAGTTATTGCGGCAATTCATGGAGCGGCACTTGGCGGTGGCCTTGAATTCGCTATGTCTTGCCACATGCGCTTTGCGACTGAAAGTGTAAAGCTTGGTTTACCAGAGTTAACGCTTGGATTGATTCCGGGATTTGCAGGTACACAACGTTTACCGCGTTATGTTGGTAAAGGGAAGGCTTGTGAAATGATGCTAACAAGTACACCAATTACAGGTGCACAGGCATTAGAATGGCGACTTGTAAATGGCTTGTTCTCAGAAGAAACATTACTAGAAGAGACTCTCAAAATTGCAAAACAGATTGCTAGTAAAAGCCCAGCGACAACTCGTGCTGTGTTAGAACTATTACAAACAACAAAATCATCTCATTATTATGAAGGTGTACAGCGTGAAGCGCAAATATTTGGTGAAGTGTTTACGAGTGAAGATGGAAGAGAAGGTGTAGCGGCATTTTTAGAAAAACGCAAACCTTCATTTAGTGGTAGGTAGTACAAATTATTTTTTTAATATAAATTAACAGAATATTATAATTGACGGAATCTTTCTGAAAAACAAGGGGGTAAATGGAATGAACATCTACGTACTCATGAAACGAACATTTGATACAGAAGAGAAAATCGTAATTAAAAACGGTGCAATTTATGATGGCGAAGCGGAATTCATCATCAACCCTTACGATGAATATGCGATTGAAGAAGCAATTCAAGTAAGAGACGCACAAGGCGGTGAAATTACGGTTGTAACAGTTGGCGGCGAAGATAGTGAAAAAGAACTTCGCACTGCGCTAGCGATGGGCTGTGATAAAGCGGTATTAATCAATATTGAAGATGCTGTTGAAAATGGTGACCAATTTACAACAGCGAAAGTGCTTGTTGAGTACTTAAAAGATAAAGAAGTAGATTTAATTTTAGGTGGAAACGTAGCGATTGATGGCGCGTCTGGGCAAGTTGGACCTCGCGTAGCAGAAGCGCTAAATATTCCATATGTAACAACAATTACAAAGCTTGAAATTAACGGTACAAACGTGAAGATTGAGCGTGATGTTGAAGGGGATACTGAAGTGATTGAAACATCACTACCGCTTTTAGTAACAGCGCAGCAAGGGTTAAATGAACCACGTTATCCATCGCTTCCAGGTATTATGAAAGCGAAGAAGAAGCCGCTTGAAGAATTAGAATTAGATGATCTAGATTTAGAGGAAGATGATGTGGAGGCAAAAACAAAAACGATTGAAATCTATTTACCTCCTAAGAAAGATGCAGGAAAAGTGTTACAAGGCGAGCTGCAAGATCAAGTAAAAGAACTTGTATCGTTGCTCCATACAGAAGCGAAAGTAATCTAATAAAATACGAAATTATATATGCAGGAGGGAAAATCCATGGCTCGTAAAGTATTAGTAATGGGTGAAGTTCGTGACGGATCACTACGTAACGTTTCATTTGAAGCGGTAGCAGCAGCGAAAACAATTGCAGAAGGCGGTGAAGTAGTTGGCCTTCTAGTTGGGGAGAGCGTTGCATCTTTTGCAAATGAATTGATTCATTACGGTGCAGATCGCGTTGTGACAGTTGAAAATGATAAATTAAAATCATATACGTCTGATGGCTATGCACAAGCATTTTTAGCTGCGTATGGTGAAGAGAAACCAGAAGGTATTGTCTTTGGACATACGGCACTTGGTAAAGATTTATCACCAAAGTTAGCTGCTAAACTTGAAGCTGGTCTTGTTTCTGATGTTACTGCATTAGAAGTAGCGGGTGGTAATGTTGTATTTACACGCCCAATTTACTCTGGTAAAGCGTTTGAGAAGAAGATTGTAACGGATGGCATTCTATTTGCGACAGTGCGTCCAAATAACATTGCGCCGCTTGAAAAAGATGAAGCGCGTACAGGTGATGTATCTTCAATTACAGTTGATGTAAAAGATTTACGTACAATTATTCAAGATGTTGTGCGTAAAACGGCAGAAGGTGTAGACCTTTCAGAAGCGAAAGTCATTATCGCTGGTGGACGTGGTGTAAAAAGTGAAGACGGTTTTAAACCGCTAAAAGAATTAGCTGATGTATTAGGTGGCGCTGTTGGAGCATCACGTGGTGCGTGTGACGCAGAGTATTGCGATTACTCATTACAAATTGGACAAACAGGTAAAGTTGTTACGCCAGATTTATATATTGCATGCGGTATTTCTGGAGCGATTCAGCATTTAGCCGGTATGTCTAACTCAAAAGTAATCGTTGCAATTAATAAGGATCCAGAAGCAAGTATCTTTAAAGTAGCTGACTATGGTATTGTTGGCGACTTATTTGAAGTGGTTCCCTTATTAACAGAAGAATTTAAAAAGTTAAAAGTACATTCTTAATTTGAATAACCCTTGAGTTCCAGGTGAAATACCCCTATATATAGAAAAACGAGAGGTCCCCTGCCTCTCGTTTTTTAGCATATACTATAGATTTTTTGTATAGTATAAAGGTACATTTTTTTGTTACAATACATAACGATACATAATATTCGCCACGTATATAACTTAATGATATACTTTTGGTAGAATACACTTGAAGGAGGAAATAAAATGGCAATTGTAAACGCAACTGACAAAAACTTCGCAACTGAAACAAGCGAAGGTATTGTATTATTAGATTTCTGGGCACCATGGTGTGGCCCTTGTAAAATGATCGCTCCTGTATTAGAGGAAATTGATGCAGAATTAGGCGAAAAAGTAAAAGTAGTGAAAGTAGACGTTGATGAAAACCAAGAAACTGCTCGCAGTTTTGAAGTAATGAGCATCCCATCTCTTTTCGTATTGAAAGATGGTAAAGTGGTTGACCAAGCGTTAGGTTACAAACCAAAAGAAGCGTTAGTAGAATTAGTTTCTAAACATTTCTAATTCAAAAAGCCCAGCATGTGCGCTGGGCTTTTTTTATTGGATGAATTTACCTGATGATAATATGATAAAAAGGTACATTTTTTTGTTGACACTTATCGTAAGCGCTTTTATAATCAATTTGATAATAATGAAAATCACTATCACTTGAGGGTGTAGGGGGAAGCAATCCATGACATTAAAGTTAAAAGTATTATCTGCAGCAGCAGTAGCATCTCTTCTTTTTGCAGGTTGTGCGAAAGAGGAACCAAAAAAATCTGAAGCACAAGATAAAAAGACAGAACAATCCGCTAAAAAAGAAGAAACAAAACAACAAGAAGTAGATTTTGTACAAGCTTACAAAGATGGAGTAGCTGAACTTGAAAAAGCGAAAGATGGTAAAGAGGTTGACTTTGATAAAGTAACAAAGTTATATAAAGATAAATTACAATCTCTTGTTCAAAAGCGTGATGGTGAATTTAATGAACAAATCGACCAAACAATTACAGCTGCACTAGAAGCTGGGAAAAAGAAAGAAATGGAGCCTATGGTTGTAAAGCAACTATTTGATAAATTAATGCAAAAAGAGTTTTTCCAATCGATGCGCCATGAATTTAAAGAAATTGATACAAACTGGGGCAAAAAAGATGTTGTGAAAAAAGAGATGGATGAAGCTCTAGCTTTTTATAAAGGTGTAGAAGGTACAGTTGGAAAACGTGATGCAGCGTACGGTACACAAATGGCCTCTCAAATTAAAGGCGGCTTTGATGAAATGCAAGCAGCCATTGACAAAGATGACAAACTTGCATTTGCGCTTGGAAAACAAGTTGTAGATAAAACGTTAATGAAAACATTCTATTTTGCAACAGGTGCAGTGCCGAATGGTTATGCTACAAAAATGGTAGAAGAAGTAAAGAAAGATGAGAAAAAAGCTAAAATTGAGCAAGCGGAAGGATGGGCATTTTATCAAGCGATCTATCCGTATATGAAAAAAGCAGCTCCTGAAGATGCAGACTTTATCTTAAAGCAGTTTGATTTAAAAACTGATTTGAAAACAGTTGATGCAAAAGCGGTAAATCAAGCGTTTGTACGTGGATTTGCAAAAGTTGCATTAGGTGAGTATAAAGAAAGCCAAGAGAACTTTGGAAAAGATAAAGGTCCTATTACAGCATTAGAAGGCGCGTTATTCATTAATATCATTGAAAATGATTTGAAAACAGTACTTGGCGAACAGCAAACAGTAGAATTAACAAAAACAGCTCAATCTTATTTAGACGCAGTAAAAGCGAAGAAAAAAGAAGATGCTGATAAATTGTTACCACAACTTGAGGCTGCGTTAAATAAAGCTGTTGAAGCAGCGAAATAATCTGCTCATACATGTGTCCTTTAGAAGAAACCTTGTCTTGACAAGGTTTCTTCTTTTACATAGTGTGATAGAGGGTGGTGAAATGAATGAAAGTATTAATTACTGGAGGAGCAGGTTTTATCGGGAGCCATCTTGCTTTAAAATTGTTAGAACAAGGAAAGCAAGTTGTACTACTTGATAACTTTCACTCCTATTATGCGAAATCAAGAAAACAGTTTCAGCTTGAACAAGTCCAGCGATATGGAAATGTTCCATTTTACGAGTGCGATATTTTGCATAAAGAAGATGTGAAAGCTGTTATGCAGCAAGAGAAGGTTGATGCAGTAATTCATCTAGCTGGATTTCCAGGGGTGAGGCCGTCGCTTGAAATGCCAGGTGCTTATGTTGATATTAATATAAAAGGAACGAGTAACGTATTAACATGTGCCGGAGAAGAAAATGTAAAACATGTCATCGTGGCATCCTCTTCTTCTGTGTACGGAGAGAAAACGGGAATGCCTTTGCAGGAGGAAATGGCAAATGGTCGAGTTTTATCTCCTTATGCAGCATCCAAATACGGAGCGGAATCGCTTTGTCATGCTTATCAATATATGTATGGGTTTCAACTAAATATTTTACGTTTCTTTACTGTATATGGTCCATGGGGACGTCCTGACATGGCAATAGCAAGCTTTATTCGGAAGTTGCTAAATGGGGAAGAAATTGTTGTATACGGAAAGGGAACAGGCCGAGATTACACTTACATTGATGATATTACAGAAGGAATTGCTCTTACGTTAGAGTCGAATAGAAGTGATGTATACAATCTAGGATCGAATGAACCTATTTTAATGACAGAATTGCTTGCACAGTTAGAGAAGCATTTCCCATTGATGCGTGTAAGGAGAGAGGCGCATCGTAAAGGAGATGTGACATCGACATGGGCTGATATTTCGAAGGCGAAAGAACAGCTTGGATATGAGCCACGTGTATCTTTTGCAGAAGGGTTGGAGCGAACGATTGCTTGGGCGAAACAATATCCGGATACTGTTTAATCTTTGTGGTATTTTTTTGTTATGTGTTTTTTTTGTAATATCGTGGAAATCGTTTGAAGCGTCTTCTTTGTGGAGACAACTATATGGATTATGGAAACATCCTGGTGCGGTAGTGCTTCTTATTATGATATATGGTGTTGCATTTTTCTTTCGTGCTTATGCATGGAAGCTATATCTTCACCATCATATTACAATGAAAGAGTCTTTATATGGATTGTTTTATAGTTTGTTTATTAACCACGTTTCTCCATTGAAAGTAGGGGACGCTGTTCGCATTGCGATTATTACAAAAGAAAAGAAAGTGACATTAGGAGAAGCAACACAATCAGTTGTTGTGCTCCGTATATTAGATTTGCTTATTCTTGGTATATTTGGAGCCATAGGGATGTTTATACTATGGGGAGATATTTTACTGAATGCTCCCGTTATCCTCGCTTGTATATGTATCGGAATTGGTATGTTGTTTCTTTTGCATAAGAAAGCACCGCAATTTGTGGAGAGTCAGTGGAAGCAATTAAAGGCGATTTTGTTTACAGTACAAGGGATCGTCATTATCTTACTGATTGTTATAAGCTGGATTTGTGAAGCTTTTGTTATATATGAAATTGCGAGTTCTCTTACATTTATACAAGCGATTTGGGTCAATAGTGTGACCATCGCAGGGCAAGTATTTCAATTAACGCCAGGCGGTATTGGAACATATGAGACGGTAATGACGTTTGCATTAAGAGCGCTTGGTGTAGGGTCGGTAGAGGCATATGAGTGGTCATTAATGAGTCATGGATTTAAGTTTATATTTTCTTATGGTGTGGGCGCACTTTTACTCGTTTTATATCCGATGGAATTGCGTTCACTTGTTAGTCAGAAGGGAGAAAACATCTGGTGGAAGAAGTAAAAAAGGCATCAAAATTTGAAAAGGTAGCAGCCCGCTGCTGGAACTTGCTGAATGAAGGGAAACCATTTACACCGATTTTTGTATTCGGTACATTTTTATTGTTTTCTATCTCGCAGTTTGGACAACCTGGTTTTATTCCAGCATTTTTCAGCAGTTTTGTTCTCATTGTACCTTTACTTGTTTTATATTATTTGTTTGATTTTCCATTGTTTTTACGAAACTATTTATGGTTTCCGTTTGTTGCCTATTTAATTGTATTTAAGATGGTCCACTTACCATTATTCTTTTTTGCATTAGGATTATATTTCTTCTTTACAATTTTATTTTGGGGAACGTTATATTATCATTTGCGGATTGGGACATCATGGTTGAACTTTACACGATTTTGGAAGCTTGTTTTGAAAAATAGTGATTCTACCAGTGGGAATGCACAAGAACAAATGCCAAAGTTTTTACTATTACTTTCGCTTTGGTATTACTACTACGAGTTCTTCCAAGAAGGCGGTACATTTAGTGGTATAGATTGGAAAACGCTTCTTATATTTTACGGTGCGCTTCTCGTATATACACTTATATTACATCGTAATTTATTTGATTGGCAGCCGAAAGCAATTCCTACCTATACGGAAAACATGCCTGAAAATCAAAAGGCTTTAAATGAAAAAGTAGTCGTGATTGTGATTGACGGTATGCGAAAAGATCGTTTTGAGGCGGCACATACACCGTATTTAGATTCCCTTCGAAAACAAGGGACAGAGTTTTTAAATATGGAGACTGTATACCCAGCTCGTACGGTTGTATGTTTCTCATCTATGTTCACAGGAACGTATTCATTTGAGCATGGTATTAAATCGAATATGGTTTGGAAGCATGGAGTGAATGTAGAAAGTATTTTCGATTCTCTTCGTAAAGTGGATAAAACAGGGAAGATGCTGGCGGTTGCCCATCTTGTCGACGCGTTTGGTGATGATGTGGAAACATTTACGGCTGTTATGAAAAATGATGTTGTTGACTCGAAAATTATGGAGAAAGCAAGAAAGATTATGGATGAACAAGATCCAGATCTATTTATCGTTCAGCTTATTTCTACAGATCAAACAGGTCATAGCCGCGGTGTATTATATGATGAATATTTACAAAAAATTCATGAAGCAGATCAGCATGTGAAGCAGTTTATTGAGCATTTGGAAAAAACGGGGAAAGCAGAAAATACGACATTCATCATTTGCGCAGATCATGGACAAGCTGATGGAATTGGTGGTCACGGTCATTTAGACGAGGGTGAGCGGTTTGTACCATTCTTTATGTACGGTCCTCATATTGCTCAAGGTATAAAAGTAGAAGAGAAGAAAAGTCTTGTTTCTATGGCACCGACAATTGCTTATTTGTTAGGAGCACCGTATCCATCTCATAGTCGTGGACCTGTATTAGTAGAAGCGTTAAAGGAGCAGGAAAAGAAATGAAAGTGATTGTTTTTATACCAGCCTTAAATGAAGAGGATTCTATTACACAAGTCATTCAAAAGGTGCCGCGTCATTTTCATCCGAATGTAACGGTAGAAGTACTTGTCATCGATGATGGCTCAACTGATCGAACAGTAGCTGTGGCAAAAGAAGCGGGAGCTGATCACATTGTTTCATTTGGAAAAAACGGCGGGCTTGGTGCAGCTGTTCGAGCTGGTTTGCAAGAGAGCTACCGTCTTGGTGCTGACATTAGTGTAATGATTGATGCTGATGATGAATACCCAGCTGATGAAATTCCGAATATACTTGAGCCTATTTTTGCAGGAGAAGCAGATTATACGATGGGTTCTCGTTTTCGAGGAACAATTCGAGGAATGAGATTACATCGACGTCTTGGGAATTACTGCTTTACAATGTTGCAATGTTTGTTACTAAGGAAGTGGATTCGCGATGGGCAATCAGGCATGCGTGCCTTTTCTAGACAGGCGATGGAACATGGAGAAATTATTCACGATTATAACTATGCTCAAGTTATTACCTTGAATTTAGTCCGAAAAGGATTTCGAGTACAAGAAGTACCGATTACGTATAAAGTACGAGAAACAGGCGAGTCTTTCATATCTTTTCGTAAGTATATGACGCGTGTATTCCCAGCGATTTGGAAAGAAATGACACGTTCAGTAGAGAAAGTTATGATCGACTATGCTGCGCATGTATTAAAGGAAGATAAGAAATGTTCGTAATGAACATTTCTTATCTTGACAATAAAAATGATAATAATTATCATTAAGTTCGGGAGGAACGTCCATGAAAAAAATTAGTATATCATTATTTGTTGCTATTTTCTTAATATTCTCAATTCAAACAAGTGCATTTGCATATTCGTATGGGAATCCAAATGAAGAGAAAGTTGCAGAGGCATATAAGCAAATGGTTGCAAAGTTAGATGAAAATCCGGCCAACTTTAAAGAGGCTAAAAAAGCATATGAAAATGTGCAAGAAGAAATTGATCAGCATATGGGAAAAGAACCTTCTAAAGCAATGATGAAGGACTTCGATAAACAAAATAAAGAAGATATTATTGCTGATATGCAAAAAATTCTTGCGCTTAATATTAATCGTCGTTTAACAAATGTTGATGAGAAATTTAAAGACTATGATACAAGCAAGCGTTTATTAGCAAAAGCATTTGCTACATATGAAGCGTTATCACCAGTTGTTGGTGAACATAATAAAGAGTTAGATACGAAGCTAAAGGATGAATTTAATAAAGCATTAGAATCATTAGGAAACCCAGGGTTATTTGGGGTAGGTCAAAAAGAAGCCAATCAAGATGCTTTCAAGAAAAGTAAAGATGTGATTTTAACAAGTTTACAAAAAGAGTTTAAAATTAAAGATTTTAAAGTGGGACATTTTGATGCGAGTGGAAAAGAAGAAGCTTCAGAGAACACAGGTAAAACAGAATGGACAGATTTAAGTAACTTGAAAAACTGGGCCCCAATTGTAGTTATTGTACTTATACTTGTGGGAGTCATTGTATATGCGGTAAGAAAACGTAAGTAAGGATGAGGAGGAAGAGCGATGCAGCTTCAGGCATTTCTCATTACATTTCGTGAAGTATTAGAAGCGTTGCTTATTGTTGGGATTATTACGACATATTTAAAGCGTACAGATAGTAAGCAATTTGTGAAATATGTTTGGCTAGGAGCGGGGCTTGCGGTTGTAGCAAGTTATATTGTCGCTCTTGTCTTCCAAGTTGTGTTTACTGGTTTTGCTGCTATGGGTAGCGAAATGTATTTGAAGATATCTATTATTTTTATTTCGGCCATTTTACTTACACAAATGGTATTTTGGATGGCAGAACATAGTAAAAATATGCAAGCAAATATGGAAAATAAAATGAGTCAGTATATTACAGCTGGAAACATAATTGGAATGGTGGTGCACTCCTTTCTTGTTGTACTTCGAGAAGGAGTTGAAACGGTGTTTTTCTTCGCGGCTATTACAGGCGGGAATATTGGAGCAGCGATGCAAGGCTGGGGAGCTATTTCAGGCCTACTCGTTGCAGCTGGTGTTAGCTACTTATTCTTTAAAGGGACGATGCGCATTTCACTTAAAGTATTCTTTAAAGTAACAGGCGCATTTATCGTTTTAATTGCAGCTGGTCTTCTCGTACAGGGCGTTTCTATGCTTCAGGATTTAAAAATACTCGGCAGTGTTATGCCACATGTATACGATATTACATGGTTATTACCAGAGCACCCGATTGATTATGCTCACTATTTACGTGATCATGGTACTGCACCGCTTCTTTCAGGTGATATTGGTATTTTCTTAAAAGCATTTTTAGGATATTCGTCAATGCCATCTCTTGAAGAAGTACTTGTGTATATTGGGTATTTTGTTGTGTTGTATATGTTAATCGTCTTTAAAAAGCCTGTTAAAAAAAATCAAACAATAATCGAAAAAAATAAGTCAGTAAGCTAAAAGTACAAGGAGTTTCCTTGTACTTTTTTTGCAGAAAGGAAATGAGATGAAACAAGTATTACGTATATGGGCCGTTGTCCTGTTTACAAGTGCGATTTGTATTCGGTTTTTATATGCGAGTCCGTTTGCTGCAACGTGGGACGAAGTTGATTTTGCGCTTGCGCTAAAACAATATGACATATTAGCAATGCAGCCCCATTTCCCGGGCTATCCTTTTTTTATTTTAGGGGGAATGATAACGCATCTCTTTATAGAAAACCCTGTGCAATCGTTAGGGGTTTTTAATGCCATCATGGCACTTGGCGCAGCTTTTCCGATGTATTGGATTGCGCGTCATTATGTAAGTAAAACGAGCGCTCTTATTGTTGTAGCTGTTTTACAAACGAGTGGTTATTTTTCTATTTTAGTAACACAGCCCATGTCAGAAGGGGCAGCACTAGCAATTGTATGGTGGTATATATGGAGTATAGAACGTGCTTTTCGCACAAAGTGTTTCCAAGCTCAATTTTGGCCCATTCTTTTCTTTGCACTATTAATGGGCATACGCTTATCATATGCACCGTTAGGGTTTGTACTTATTTTGTTATTATGGCAACAATGGCATGAAGAAAAATGGCGATTTGTAATCCTATTTTGTACAGCTATTCTTTCCCAGTTAGTTTGGATTGGTGCTCTTATTTGGAACATTGGTGGAATAGCAGGATTATGGAAAATCTCTTTTGGATTTGTAGAAGGGCATTTTACAGAATGGGGTGGAGCGGTTACAGAAACGAGTGAACCATTTATTTCGCGTCTCTTCCGTTTACTTTCCGAGAACATTGTATTTGCTGGAATGGGCATGCATTCTTATTATCTGATAGGTTTCTTTCTTTTCTTTTTGTTTCTATTTGTTTTACAATGGAAGAACATACGTTGCTATCCAAAGGTTTTCATCGCTCTTGGAAGTTGCTATTTTCTTTGGAATTTACTTGGACAAAATATTGATAAACCGCGTCATTCTTATCCAATTGTAGCGATGTTCCTTTGCGTACTTGCCATTTCGTGGTTAAGAAGGCATCGTGGTATTATATTGCTGATATTTGCTACAAGTCAACTTATAGTGAGTATACCGCTTATGAGAGAACAGCAGATGGAGATACCGGCAACGTATCAGCTTGCATCCTATTTAGAAGAAAAGCAGGAGCCATTTATTGTATACACGTGGGAAGAGACGAGAATTATGGAATACTTGCAGATGCCGTATGAACATAAACGTTTTTACACATATGACTATTTTTTACAAGACAAAAAATATCATAAAAATGATACGATATACGTTACAAATCATCTTATTGAAGGATTTCAAAAGCAAGGGATCGATATAAAAGGACAGGTAGAACAAGTTGCTACCTTTCGCTCTAATCCGTTATTTGATCCTGTCTATTATAAAATAGTGTTATATAAGTGGAAAAAGTAAGAGAGGAGAAAGCGAGTGCACGAGCATTTAAAAGAAAAATTAGCGATTTTACCAGATCAACCAGGTTGTTATTTAATGAAAGATAAACAAGGAACAGTTATATATGTCGGGAAGGCGAAGGTGCTCAAAAATCGTGTGCGCTCGTATTTTACCGGTTCGCATGATGGAAAGACACTCCGTCTTGTCGGAGAAATTGTTGACTTTGAATATATTGTTACCTCTTCGAATTTAGAGGCTCTCATTTTAGAATTAAATTTAATAAAAAAATATGATCCAAAATATAACATCCAATTAAAAGACGATAAAACATATCCATTTATTAAAATTACAGCTGAAAAGCAACCGCGCTTGCTTATTACGAGAAACGTAAAAAAGGATAAAGGAAAGTATTTTGGCCCGTATCCAAATGCGCAATCAGCTCATGAAACGAAAAAACTGTTAGATCGCATGTACCCGCTTCGTAAGTGTACAAATATGCCGGATAAAGTTTGTTTATATTATCATATGGGACAATGCTTAGCACCTTGTGTAAAGGAGATAACGGATGTACAAAATCAAGAAATTGTAGATGAAATTGTTAAGTTTTTGAACGGTGGACATAAAGAAGTTCGTTCGGAATTGGAAGAGAAAATGTATGAAGCATCGGAAAAATTAGAGTTTGAACGTGCAAAAGAATTGCGTGATCAAATTGCTCATATAGATGCGATTATGGAAAAGCAGAAGATGATTATGAGTGACTTAGTTGACCGGGATGTGTTTGGTTATGCAGTTGATAAAGGTTGGATGTGCGTGCAAGTTTTCTTTGTTCGAAAAGGTAAGTTAATCGAACGCGATGTTTCTATGTTTCCAATTTATGATGAGCCTGAAGAAGGGTTTTTAACATTCATCGGTCAATTTTATGAACAAAACAATCATTTTAAACCAAAGGAAATTGTAGTGCCAGGAAGTATTGATCCTGAATTAGTAGAGCGTTTTTTAGAAGTGAATGCAACGCAGCCGAAACGCGGAAAGAAAAAAGACCTTGTTGAATTAGCGAGCAAGAATGCCAAGATTGCTTTAGGAGAGAAATTTTATTTAATTGAACGTGATGAAGAGCGGACGATTAAGGCTGTTGAAAATTTAGGTAAGCAGCTTGATATCGAAACGCCATATCGTATTGAAGCATTTGATAACTCAAATATCCAAGGAACGAACCCAGTTTCAGCAATGATTGTCTTTATTGATGGAAAGCCAGCGAAAAAAGAATATCGAAAATATAAGATAAAAACAGTTCAAGGGCCAGATGATTATGAATCGATGCGAGAGGTGGTACGCCGCCGATATACCCGTGCATTGAAAGAGAATTTACCATTACCCGATTTAATTGTAATTGATGGTGGGAAAGGACATCTTGCAGCCGCTAGTGATGTGCTTGAAAATGAACTTGGCTTATATATCCCAATGGCTGGACTTGTTAAAGATGATAAGCACCGTACATCGCATTTAATGATTGGTGATCCTCCCGAGCCTGTTATGCTGGAAAGGAATAGCCAAGAATTTTATTTATTGCAGCGTATTCAAGATGAAGTACACCGATTTGCAATTACATTCCATCGTCAGCTTCACGGGAAATCCGTTATTCAATCTGCTTTAGATGGGATTCCTGGAGTAGGAGAGAAACGAAAAAAGGTATTGTTAAAACATTTTGGTTCGCTAAAGAAAATGAAAGAAGCGTCTGTGACAGAATTTGTCGAAGCAGGAATGCCTCAAAATGTTGCAGAAACCATTTATTCCCATTTAACTGATAAGAAGACATTGTAGTTTACAATGTCTTCTATTTTTTGATATAATTTCAGAACATTAAAAATAATCAAAAGTGAATGGATATAAAAAAGTGAAAAAGTCAACTAAACCTATATGTCTAGTTGACTGCTAATGTAGATTCTACACTTCGATAGGATCTTTTACGTCCCATTTTACAAGAAATGTGATAGAATCCGAACGCTTTTTTTGCTCTTCATATGACTCTGCAACAACATTTCGTTGTTTTTGAATTTGCTCTGCAACAAATCCTGCTTCTAATTGGTAAGAAGAATGTCTATTTTGCTTTTGACGCTCTGTAATGAGCGGGCTTGTCAACTGAAAATGCATTTCACGACGTTTATGCTCGATGATGTTCAAACGGCCCCAACCAGCTTTTTCAAAAAAATGAATGACTTCTTCGATCGTTTCTAGCGGATATTTTCGTGCTAGATTTCTGCCAGACCAGTATAAGATGTCGTCTAATTCTTTGCCAATTAAGTCAGGTAGTACTTCTTCACGCAACAGTTCATAAGCGAAGGCGTTCAATGAAACATCTTCCAAAGATGCTATATCAATTGTATTTTTGCTCACAATATTCCCCTCTTTCTATACAAATTATTATATAACATTTCCCATTTATAAAAATAGCACTTTCTTTGGGAAAATCTAAATATATAGGTAGAAAAAAGGAATCGGCAAATTATATGCAAATTATGTACAAATTATGTATACGTTTTCTTGACGCTTCGACAAAAATAGGAGTAAAATGAACTTGGTATCAAATTATGCTGAAATATTTCGAATAATTTTTTCAGTTTTTCTTATAGCAATAGTGAAAAAACATTATTGTTATAAACTAATCTGAAAGCAGCAGTCAAACAATCAAGGGGGGTAATGGGGACATGAAAGGCCGCGAGTATACGTTTCGCAAGTGGCACTCATTAATGGGGGTCATTCCGGTTGGTGTCTTTTTGACGCAACATTTAGTAGTAAACAATTTTGCAACAAGAGGAGCAGAGGCTTTTAACAAAGCTGCTCATTTTATGGAGCTCCTTCCATTCCGTTATGCGCTAGAAATTTTTGTCATCTTTTTACCGATACTGTACCATGCTATATATGGATTATATATTGCATTTACAGCTAAGAACAATGCGACATCTTATAGTTACTTCCGTAACTGGATGTTCGTTTTACAACGTTTCACAGGTGTGTTCACGCTTATTTTCATAGCTTGGCACGTTTGGCAAACTCGTATTCAAGCATTGTTAGGTGAACAGGTAAATTATGATATGATGGCAGATATTTTAAATAATCCAGCTATGTTTGGCTTCTATTTAGTTGGGGTTGTATCAACAATTTTCCACTTTGCAAATGGACTATGGACATTCTGCATTAGCTGGGGAATTACAGTATCGCCACGTTCACAACGTATCTCTACTTATGTAACATTAGCTATTTTCTTAGGTTTATCTTATGTAGGTGTGAGTGCATTATTAGCGTTCATCGATCCACAGCTAGCAAATCAGTAAGGAGTGGGAGAGCATGAAAGGGAAACTTATAGTAGTCGGCGGTGGCTTAGCCGGCTTAATGGCAACGATTAAGGCAGCAGAAGCAGGAGTAAACGTGGAACTGTTCTCTTTAGTACCAGTAAAACGTTCGCATTCTGTATGTGCACAAGGTGGTATTAACGGTGCCGTAAATACGAAAGGTGAAGGGGATTCTCCATGGATCCACTTTGACGATACAATTTATGGTGGGGACTTCTTAGCGAACCAACCACCAGTTAAAGCAATGTGTGAAGCAGCGCCTGGTATTATTCATTTAATGGACCGCATGGGTGTTATGTTCAACCGTACGGAAGAAGGACTTCTTGACTTCCGTCGCTTCGGGGGAACACAACATCACCGTACAGCGTTCGCTGGTGCAACAACTGGTCAGCAATTATTGTACGCGTTAGATGAGCAAGTACGTCGTCATGAAGTAGCAGGACTTGTAACGAAATATGAAGGTTGGGATTTCTTACGTGCTATTGTGGATGACGAAGGTGTATGTCGCGGAATCGTTGCACAAGACTTACAATCTATGGAGATTAAGAGTTTCCAAGCTGATGCCGTGATTATGGCAACAGGGGGCCCTGGTATCATCTTCGGAAAATCAACAAACTCTATTATTAATACGGGTACAGCGGCATCTGCTGTATACCAGCAAGGTGCATATTATGCAAATGGTGAGTTCATTCAAATTCATCCAACTGCAATTCCTGGAGACGATAAATTACGTCTGATGAGTGAATCTGCACGTGGTGAAGGTGGGCGCGTTTGGACGTATAAAGACGGTAAACCATGGTACTTCTTAGAAGAGAAATATCCTGCATACGGAAATCTTGTACCTCGTGATATTGCAACACGTGAAATCTTTGATGTGTGTGTAGAACAAAAGTTAGGTATTAATGGAGAAAACATGGTATATCTAGATCTTTCTCATAAAGATCCGAAAGAGTTAGATATTAAACTTGGTGGAATCATTGAAATCTATGAAAAATTCACAGGTGATGATCCTCGTAAACTACCGATGAAAATCTTCCCTGCTGTTCATTACTCAATGGGTGGACTATGGGTTGATTACAAGCAAATGACAAGTATTCCAGGGTTATTTGCAGCAGGTGAGTGTGATTACTCTATGCACGGTGGTAACAGACTAGGTGCTAACTCATTATTATCAGCGATTTACGGTGGTATGGTAGCGGGACCAAATGCAATTGAATATATGAAAGGTCTTTCAAAATCATCTGACGCTGTTTCATCTGCTTTATATGAGCAAAATGAATTAATCGAAACAGAGAAATTTAACAATATTTTAACGTTAGATGGTAATGAAAATGCATATGTTCTTCATAAAGAGCTTGGAGAATGGATGACAGATAACGTAACAGTAGTTCGTGAAAATAAAAAGCTATTAGAAACAGATGCGAAAATTGTAGAGTTAATGGAGCGTTATAAACGCATTAACATTAACGATACAGCAAAATGGAGTAACCAAGGTGCTTCGTTTACACGCCAATTGGCAAACATGTTTGAATTAGCTCGTGTTATTACAATTGGTGCATATAACCGTAATGAAAGCCGTGGTGCACATTATAAACCGGAATTCCCAAATCGTGATGATGCGAACTTCTTAAAAACGACAATGGCGAAGTTTGAAGGAGAAGGAAATGCACCAGCATTCCATTACGAAGATGTTGATATTTCATTAATCCAGCCACGTAAACGTGACTATTCTTCAAAACATGATGTAGCTGCTAAGGGTGAAAAGGGGGATAAACAACATGTCTGAGAAAACAATCCGCCTCATCATTACACGGCAAGATGGACCAGATGCACAATCGTTTGACCAGGAATTTGAAATTCCATATCGTCCAAATATGAACATTATTTCGGCTCTTATGGAAATTCGTCGTAATCCTGTCGATGCAAAAGGAAACCATACAACTCCTGTTGCATGGGATATGAACTGTTTAGAAGAAGTATGTGGTGCTTGTTCTATGGTAATTAACGGTAAACCGCGTCAATCATGTACAGCGCTTATCGATAAATTAGAACAACCAGTTCGTATAAAACCGATGAAGACATTCCCGGTAGTACGTGATTTACAAGTTGATCGTAGTCGTATGTTTGATGCTTTAAAACGTGTGAAAGCTTGGGTTCCAATCGATGGTACGTATGACTTAGGACCAGGACCAAGAATGCCAGAGAAAAAGCGTCAATGGGCATATGAACTTTCAAAATGTATGACATGTGGTGTTTGCTTAGAATCATGTCCAAACGTAAATAGTAAATCTGATTTTATCGGACCAGCACCGCTTTCACAAGCTCGTTTGTTTAACTCACATCCAACTGGTGAGATGCATAAAGCAGAGCGTTTACGTGCAATTATGGGTGATGGTGGACTTGCAAACTGTGGTAACTCACAAAACTGCGTACAATCATGTCCAAAAGGTATTCCATTAACAACATCAATTGCAGCATTAAACCGTGATACAACAATTCAGTCGTTTAAAGATTTCTTTGGTAGCGACAATAACTATTAATAAATATTGCCTCTTCGATTCGAAGAGGCAATATTTATATAGATTTCTAGCGCTTTAATTTTTTGTTTACTCCGAAAAAGGTATGTTACTTATGAGAATAAGAGGAAAAGGAGAGAAGAACATGAAGAAGATTTCCTATATTGAAGACTTTGTGAGCTGGGAAAAAGGTTTTTCATTTTACATTCCTGTGAAAGTTCGATTTTGTGAAACAGATATGTTTGGACATATGAATAATGGTATTGCTTTTACATATTTTGAAGAAGCACGTATTGAATTTTTTAAAGAGCTTGGTTTTATGCAAGAATGGACACATGAAGCATCAGAAACAATGATTGTTGTTGCTGACTTACAGTGTAACTTTTTGAAGCAGACTTTCTTTGATGAACACTTAAAAGTCTATGTTAAAGCGGAATCAATTGGAAACTCTTCTTTAGATTTACACTATATGGTGAAGAATGAAGCTGGAGAGGTTTGCTTAGTTGGGCGCGGGGCAATGGTGCAAGCCTCAAAGAAAACAGGAAAAGGGGCACCTTGGCCCCAAGAATGGAAGCAAAAGCTATTGTAATAAAAATAAGAGAGCTATTTAGCTCTCTTATTTGTTTCACCCATTGCTTCTTCTAATGTTAAGTGGTGTTTATGTAAGTATGTAGCATATGGATTACCAACATATCTGAGGTGCCATGGTTCATATGAGTATTCTGTCGTATCTGTTTTATCTTCTAAATAGCGAATGACAAAGCCGAATTCATGGGCATGCGCTGCTACCCATTTTCCTTCCGCTGTTTCACCGAAAATAGGTTCTAATTGATAATTTGCAGATTTAGAACTAATATCCATTGCAAGACCTGTTTGATGTTCGCTTGTTCCAGGAACTGCGCTAACTGAATCAGCTTCAGCTTGTCCTTGTCGTTTTATGTACATGTTATGTAATGATTGTTGGCGTTTATAAGAGCGATATCCTGATACAGCAGTAAGCTCTAGCCCTTGTTCTTTTGCTACATGGAACATTTTTTCGAGAGCTGTTCCAGCATCTTTACGAAGTAATGTTTTCTCTTTATCTTTTGGATATGCAAATGGAACGTCTGGTTTTATAAGATCATCTGGTGTATAGTCATCGGGTAATTTACGATGCTTATTTACTAATACAAGAGGTGAATCCGGATTTGTAACAAGGGAGAAGTTTTCATCTATTTTTTTTGCTGTATGAGCTGCTTTTGGAAATGCAGGAATTTCTTCTTTTGGATGTTCAATATGTTTCTTTGTTTCGACAGCTTTCGCTTCATTTTGTAGTGGAGACTTTGAGCCGAAGTAAGCGAAGGATGTGATACCGATTACAATCGTAGTGGCAGAAATAATAATTACCTTTTTCATAACGCTGTGTAATTTCAGTCCTTTCGTATAGTTTGTCTAATAGTCTTTATTATAAGTCTAGTTATTATAAAAAGAAATATAAGAGTCATAACGTAATAGAATTGCAAAGAAAATGTCAAAAAATGTGTGATTTTGTTGAATTATATATGTAACATTCAGATATGTGTATGATTAGATTAGGATAAAATAGTAAAAGGATGGCCTATGCCATCCTTTTACTATTTTACTTCGAATGATTTTAAGTTATCACGACGAATTTTATCTTTTTCTGCATCAGATTTTTTGAAGTTGTAATCATATAGAGAACCTTCCCAATCACCGTACATTGGATTAGGGAAAATGATGAATTTCTCACCAAATTGTGCTTTTGTTTCTTCAACTGTTTGATTGCGATCTTTTACAGATTTTCCATCAAATCCAGTGAAGTCAGATAAGTTATCACCGAAGAATAGGACGATATCGTGCGATTGTGAAATGAGTTCACGACGCTTTTCTTTCCCTTTTTCTTTCGGATCTTGTAGTAAAATATGTTCTTTCGTTGCTTGCGGAGCACCAACGCGCTCAAGATTTTTAATTGTTGCATCTAATTGATTTGTTTTACGGTTTGAAATGTAGTAGATATCTACACCTTTAGACTCCGTATATTTTAAGAAATCAATTGCACCAGGAAGAGCTTCCGCTTCTGCTTTATTAATCCACTCATCCCATTTATAAGGATAGCCCTTTCCTTCTTTAACAGTCATCGCTTGGTGAGGGCTGTTATCTAAAACAGTTTCATCTAAATCTAGTACAATAGCTGGTTTTTTGCTTGTACCTTTTGCAAGAGCTGCATCAAGCTTTAACTGACCGATATTATAGCCTTGATAATACAATGCTTTTGTTTCACCAGCTGTTTGGAACCATAAATCAGCCATTAGCTGCTGGTCTGTTAATTTTACTTTTTCTTCTTTGGCCACAGTTTTCTCAGTTGTTCCTGAACATGCTACAAGCGATGTAGATAGAACGGCCACAGATAATAATGTGGTAATAGCCCTTTTTATCTTCATATGTATCCTCCTTGATGTAACTAAATCATTTAATATTATATATTAAAATATAATGTTTTTTATAGTCTTTTTTATGCATTTTTGCATATTGTCCTTTGTCTATACAGTAGTATGCTCTATTTTAGTATAATAAGTAAGGTAATATATGATAAGCAACGACAATTATAATTGATAAAAACAAGTTTTTTATTTACAATTTTAACTAAATGAAACAAATGATGGATGAATATGATATAAAAATTAATAAATTTATATATGTTGCAATATTTTTCCTGTATTCAACATAGCATGTAGAAGATTGTAAGAATGATGAAGAAGAGGAGGGATTATATTTGAGTTTACAAATTCAAAACTTAACAAAAAGATTTGGTGAAGCAACAGCAGTCAATCAATTGGAAATCTCATTACCAAAAGGTGAAGTGTTAGGACTACTTGGACGAAATGGTGCAGGAAAAACGACAACGATTAAAATGCTCCTCGGTTTATTAACTCCTAATGAAGGATCGATTACATGGGACGGAAAAGCAATTTCTCAAAGTGATGTAACAATTGGTTATCTTCCGGAAGAAAGAGGGTTATATACGAAAAGTAGAGTGATAGATCAACTTCGTTATTTCGGTAGATTAGAAGGGATGACGAAAAAAGAAGTAGACCGTGCGATTGATCGATGGTTAGAAAAACTAGCAATCCCGGAATATAAATATAAAACAGCGGGAGAGCTTTCAAAAGGAAATCAACAAAAAATCCAATTAATTGCTGCGCTTATTCATGATCCAGAGCTTCTTATTTTAGATGAGCCATTTAGCGGACTTGATCCGGTGAATGCTGGTATGCTAGCAGACATTATTGAAGAACAAGTACAAAAAGGAAAAACGATTATTTTATCTAGCCATCGTATGGAACAAGTAGAAGCGTTTTGTCAACATGTATGTATTTTGAAAAAAGGTGAAGCGGTTGTGGAAGGGCAACTAAGCGATATTAAGAAAGAATACGGTTTTCGTAATTTAACAATTGAAGATGCGATAGAAAATGAACAAGCATTGCAAGCCTTACATATTTCGTACGAAAAACAACAAGGACTACTTTATGTGAAAGTTCATGATGATGCAGAAGCCTTAGCGATTTTAAAAAAATTACAGGAACAAGGTATAAGCTTAAGACAATTTAAAATGTTAGAGCCAACGCTAAACGAAATATTTGTAGAAAGGGCGAAATAGCAATGCGTAAATTTTCTCATGTATTTTCATTTTACTTTAGGGAATCATTTCTATCTAAAAAATCTTTGATCATGAGTGCCATTTTATTTTTAATTGTGTTTGGGATCGTAGCGTTTACCCACTTTACTGCTGATAAAGATAAAGGGAAAGATAAAATCGCAGTGGTAACAGAAAGCACTATATATAAAGTACAAGAAAGTGATTTAACTAAACTAATCCCGTCAGCTAAAGTAACTGTGGCAAAAAAAGATGAATTTCATGCGTTACGTAAGCAAGTGGAAGAGGGGGACTTAGACGGTTTATTCCGTATTACAGAAAAGAATGGCATTCCCGAAGTTACGTATATGTATAGTGGCTTTCCAAGTCAGTCAACATCTACCCTTATGGCAAGTTATTTGAAGGAGCAGTATACGGCAGTAATGATTGAAAAAAATAATGTATCTCCGGAAATAGCGAAACAATTGCAAATAGAAATTCCTATGAAGCAAGAGGCAATAAAAGATCGGGCATCTTCCTTTGGTATCGGTTATGCATTTTCGTTTGCGTTGTATATGTTTATTATCTCGTTTGGAAATGCAATTGGGACAACAATTGCATCTGAAAAAGCATCACGTGTTATGGAACTTATGCTTCCAAAAGTAAAACCGCTTACGATGATGTATGCGAAAATTTTAGCTGTTGTAGCTACAGCTTTATTACAAATTGCTGTGCTTGCTTGTGGGTTTATCATTCCGTATTTATTAGGATGGATTGATTTAAATAATGCTTCAATATTTGGACTTTCTTTAGACTTTTCAACTTTAGATACATTAGTGATTAGTATGTTTATTATCTACTTTATTACAGGATATTTACTATATGCGATGTTATATGCAGCGGCTGGAGCAGTTGTATCTAAGTTAGAAGATTTACAATCAGTTGCATTGCCGATTACATTTTTAGGTATGGGAGCATTCTTCATTAGTATGAAGTCGCTATTTGATCCAAATAGTACACTGGTTTTAATCAGTTCCTATATTCCATTCTTTACACCGATGGTTACGTTCTCGCGCGTTGTAGCCGGTGAAGCAGGAGTGTTAGAGATTAGCGTTACATTAGCAATTTTAGTTGTCACAATTTTAATTATTAATTGGATTACCAGCCGCATTTTCGTCAATGGTGTGATGAATTACTCTGATAAAGTGAAATTTAAAGATTTAGCTAAGTTTATAAAGAGGCAATAATAGTAAAAGCATGATTTTCTAAGGAGAATCATGCTTTTTCTTTATGTATAAATGAAATATAGTATATAATAATAGGTATCATCTTTTGATAGAATGAACGTAAAGGAGGGGCGTGCAGATGGGAATTAGTAGCCGTTTTACAGTAGGTGTTCATATGTTAACATTACTTGCGATAGATCGAAACTCTCGCTGTACCTCTGAATGGATTGCTGGTAGTGTGAATACAAATCCAGTTGTGATTCGTCGCATTACAGGAATGTTGAAGAGAGCGGGTCTTGTTGATGTCCAAGCCGGAAAAGGTGGTACGTCGCTTGCTCGTGATTTAGATGAGATTACATTACTTGATGTATATAAAGCAGTGGAAGTAGTGGAAGAAGGGCATCTATTTTCTTTCCATGAGAATCCTAACATTGAATGTCCAGTAGGAGCGAATATTCAATCGGTATTAGAGATTATATTAATGCAAGCACAAGAAGCGATGGAAAATGTACTTGCAAATGTAACCGTTCAGCAGCTTGTAACAAATTTACAATCGAAAATTCAAAAGTAAAAAAACGAGCCTCATATGGCTCGCTTTTTTACTTTCAGAAAGATTGAAAATGCTATTTTTCAGTATTTAATACGAATTTCCCTACAATAGCAGCAACGATACCACCGAGAATTGGAGCGACAATAAATACCCATAATTGAGACATAGCTTCTCCGCCAGCAAATAGAGCTGGTGCTAAGCTACGTGCAGGGTTAACCGAAGTTCCTGTTAATGGGATACCTAGTAAGTGAACTAATACTAGTGTGAAACCAATTACTAATCCAGCAAACTGTGCGTTACTCTTTTTACCTGTTACAGCAACAATAACTAAAATAAAGACGAATGTTAAAATAAATTCAACTAAGAAAGATCCTGATAATCCAAGTTTTCCAAAACCATTTTGTCCTAAGTTATCTAAAGACATATTAGAAGATTTTAAAATCGTTACTAATGTTGAAGTTCCTAACAAACCACCTAAAACTTGAGCTAATAAATAACAGATAAGTTCCATAGCATTCATTCGTTTGTTTACGAACATGGCAATTGATACTGCTGGGTTTATGTGACTTCCAGAAATCGTTCCAATGCTATATGCCATAGCAACAATTGATAATCCAAAAGCCATAGCAATTCCTAAAATACCAATGCCTTCAATTCCGCCGCCTAAAACAGCAGTTCCAGTTCCAAATAGTACAAGTACAAAAGTACCAATAAATTCAGCAATTCCTTTTTTTAGCATAATTTTCCTCCTTTGAAAATGCATGAGTACGTATTATAACATAGAATAATGCTGTTCTAATTATAAACAAGGAATGAAAAAATATTCCGATTAAATAAATAATGAAGGCTTATACAATTTCGATGACATGAAAAAGCATGGTTTTCAAAGAAGAACCATGCTTTTTTACCGTCCTGCTATGCCGTTTTCTTCTGCCGGGAAACTGGAACAGACCGATTTAAACTGCTATTTACGACCATTCCAGTCATAATGATAATCATCCCAATAAGTGAAAGCCCGGTCGGGAACGAACCATTTAAGAAAATGATTTCACCAAGAACAGTAAATACCATAGTTCCGGCTTGCGTTGCTTCTACAGCACCTAGTAAGGCAAGGTTATTTTTCGCTAAATCTGTTGCAAAGAAAAACGTCATCGTGGCAATAACACCTGAGCATAATGCTAATAAAAATCCTTGAAGCATCTGTCCTGATGTTGGTATACCCGTTGCCCAAAAACCATATATTCCAAGAATAATTGCTATAGGAAGACTACCGATTGCCATTCCTAATACACGCTGGAATGTATCAAGACGCCCCCCTACAACTCCCATCATTTCTCGATTACCAAATGGATATAGGAAAGCTGCGAGAATAACAGGAAGAAACCCAGATATAAAGCCCAGCTTCTGTTACTTGCATGCAAATGCACCGTGCTTGTTTAAGGCCCCATAGTATATACGAGCCAGAGTCTCACCATGAAGGGGCAATTGAACTCGTTACTGTTATGAAAGGGCAAGTTGCTATTTAAGTTGAAAATGATGTGTATGAATTAAATGAATTTGATTCGATTCAGTTTGAAGCGAATAAGAAGCATAGTTATAAAAATACTGGAGATGAAATTGCTGTTTTGCATTTAACGATGAAGTATTCTTCTTAGCTATAAAAAAGGAGCGCTTGCAATAAAGCGCTCTTTTTTTATAGATTTTAACTATATTTCTGATAAAATATAGTTAAGTTAGAATATTCTGAAAAACAAGATAGATTAAGTAGGATAAGGGATGAGGCGAATGACGAAATTTAGATTATGGAGATTGGTGCAACAAATTCGAACAAGCCTTCGTTTAAAGTTATTATCATGTTTTTTAGTTGTCGCACTTATTCCGCTCATGTTGTTTAGCTGGATGTCATATGAAAAGTCATCCAATCTTGTAAATGAACAGTTTGGGGATTATGGAAAGTTTGCTATATCGCAGCTTCAAACTCAAATTGAATTAACATTAAGCCATATGCATTTAATTGCTAGTGATATTCAAGAATATTTATCAGACCCGACGTTAATTGTTTTAAAAAAAGAAGCACCGAAATCGTATTCGGAATTTATTATTGAGAAAAATTTTGAAAGGTTTTTAGAAGCGCATAAAACAGCACAAACGAAGGGAATCTTTTTAATTACACCTAGCGGTTATTATTATGGAGATCGGTATTTAGATGTACAGAAACTAAAACAAGAAAAATTTTGGGAAGAACAAGGGAATTTATCACAAGGGTATTGGAATGGGATTTATGTTCCGAACCATTACTCTGTAGCTGATAAAAGCAAAGTAATTGGATTACTTGTTCCAGTCAAAACATCATTCGGTAGCTTGAAAGATAGCCGGATATTAGTGGAAACAGATGCGACGGATTTATTTAAGTTTATTGATTCATTAGAAACAGATTTGCATGCACTGATTACCATTCGTGATGACAAAAAACAGGTGATTTATACGACAGATGAAAATTATAAAAAAAACAAGGATGATATCATTTGGGAAAAGCCAATTCCATCAAATAAATGGAGTCTAGAAATTATTATTCCAGAAAAAGAATTTTATCAATCCTCTACAATTATTTTGTTTGTTACATTAATTGGAATTGTTGTATCGCTATGCCTAGCTTTTATGTTGGCATTTTTAATCTCGGCTAAGCTAACGGAAAATGTCACGAATTTGGATCATGCAATATCTCAAGTAAGTAAAGGAGATTTTTATACAAATATACCAGTAAATTCACAAGATGAAGTAGGGAATTTAACTGTGAATTTTAATAAAATGGTTGTCAAAATTAAATCATTAGTAGAAGAAATATATGAGAAGGAAAAATTGAAAAAAGAAGCTGAGCTTAAGGCAATTCATTATCAAATTAATCCGCATTTGCTATTTAATACATTAAATTCGATTCAATGGAAAGCAAAGCTTCAGGGGGCAAATGATGTGAGTGAAATGATTTATCATCTTGTTGCTGTGCTAGAAGAAAATTTAAACTTTGCGAACGAACTTGTCACACTCCAAAGTGAACTAACTATTATTGAGCATTATTTAAAGGTGCAGGAGATTCGATTTGGAAATTATTTTTCTTATACGCAAAACGTCCCATCTTCTATGAAAGAGGAGCAGATTCCAAGAATGTCGCTTCAGCCTATATTTGAAAATATATTTTTTCATGCTTTCGATGATGGAGAAGGAGCTATTACATTATCAGCATTTGAAAAGGATAATGGAGATTTATGTATACATATTACCGATGATGGTCGTGGTATTTCTGATAGGCGAAAACGAGATTTATTACAAGAGCCACCTGCAGAACAAAAGGGGGGGCTTGGATTATATAATATTGATCAAAAATTTAAATTGCATTTTGGGATAGAGTACGGATTAACGATTCAATCAGAAGAAAAGAAAGGAACTATAGTTCAGATTCTTTGGCCAAAGGGAGGGATACAGAAATGAAACGCATAAAAGTGCTTATTGCGGATGACGAGACGATTGTTCGAAGGGGCTTGAAAATGGCGGTAGATTGGTCGGCGTATAATATGGAGGTAGTAGCGGACGTACCAAATGGTGAGAGGGGATGGGAGGAGTTTGTACAGCATGAACCAGAAGTAGTTATTACAGATATTGTTATGCCTGTTGTAAATGGAATTGAATTTGTGAAAAAGATTAAACAATATGCGCCGAAAACAAAGGTATTATTATTAAGTTGTCATCGTGATTTCGAATATGCACAAGAAGGAATTAAACTGGGAGTTTCAGGTTATTTATTGAAAACATCGTTTCATGATGAGGAACTGGATCAATATTTACGAGAATTTCAAACAGAGTTAACCATTCATAGGGAAACGGAAGCGATTGAACAGCAAAAATCTCTCTTTTACGAAGATTTTTTTCAATGGTTATGTGGTTTTCAAAATCAGTTCCAAGAGGTACTTGTGGATTTATTTCGTAATGAATGGAAATGGATGAACGATGGGTATTATGCCTGTTTTATAAGATCAGAATCGAGATTACATCTCATATTACAAGAGATGGATCAAAAGGTATCAAATCCACATGTGAAGATATTATGTGGAAAGAATCAATGTTTCTTATTTCTTAATGAAAAATATAAGGAAATGATGGAACAAATGTTTATGGATGTAAAGAGTAAATACGAAGAGCTATATTGGATTACGTCAGGGGAGCTGTTCAGTATAGAGCAATGGATGGATTCAGTTAAATCGATGAAGCAATTTGCAGAACTTGAGATTAAGTATAAAGTAACGATTAACAATTGGCCAAAAACAATTAAAGAGGCTATTTTGTATACAATGAATCATTTATCAGAGCCAATTGTTGTTTCAGAAGTGGCGGAGATGGTAGGGCTAAGCAGAAGTCATTTTAGTATGCTTTTTAAAAAGATAATAGGTGAAAGTTTTCATTCTTTTACAGAACGAAGAAAACTTGAACTTGCCATGCAAATGCTTCAAACAACCTCACTTACGATTCAAGAGGTAGCGGAGCATATTGGTATTTCAAATAGTAAATATTTTAGTAAATGGTTTAAAAAGTGTACAGGAACAACGCCATCAGAATATCGAGACAAACAATGTGAAACTTTATATAAAACAAATTGACACCATACTTTTGTTGAACGAACAATTTGATAACAAAAATCGAACAAATCGATGTTTTTAACCGCTTTCATAAAAGGTAAAATGAAAGCGGTTAAATTATTTATTCTGAAAAATCAGAAATAAAAAGTTTTTGGAGAAGGGGAGTGTGTGCAGTGAGAAAAATGGTACATGTATGTCTTAGTTTTATGCTCGTACTTATTGTTTTTTTAGCTGGTTGTAGCTCAAATGAGACTACAAGTAAAAAATCATCAAAGGATGATGAAAAGAAACAAACATCGAATGATGGAACAGTATTGCGATTTGCAACTTGGGATGCTGGAAAGAATTTGAAGATTCAGCAGCAAATTGCAAAGAAGTTTGAAGAGAAGAATCTGGGAGTGAAAGTACAGGTGGAGGCTTATGGTGATGGTTTTGATCAAAAGCTCGCAGCATCTTTCGGAGCGAAAAACCCACCGGATGTTATGTATATGTGGAATTTCCCGGCTTATTATAAATCTCTTGAGCCTTTAGATGAACTGGCAAAGAAAGATCCAGATATGAAATTAGATGACTTTTATCAAGGGTTATTTAACTACTCTAGTATTGAAGGGAAATTATATGGTATGCCAGCAGGATTCACAACGCGGGTTATATATTACAATAAAAAGTTATTTGATAAAGCGAATATTCCATATCCGAAAGATGGATGGACTTGGGATGAGTTTGTAGACACTGCGAAAAAGTTAACAGATGCAAGCAATAAACAATACGGATTTGCTTTAAGACCTGAGCCAGATACGTATGATTTACAAGGGTTTATTTGGAGTAACGGTAGTAGTTTTGTAAGTGAAGATGGAAAACAAATAAAAGGACATATGAACAGTCCAGAAACAATTGAAGTTATGAAATCTTTCCAAAGTATGCTAAAGGATAAAACGGCTATATTAGTAGGTGGAAAAAACCAACAGAGCGGTGATGATATTTTTAAAGCTGGGAAGTTAGCGATGTGGGAGAGTGGAATTTGGCCGTTAGAAGGATTTAAAGATGCAAAAATTGATTTTGGTACAGTAGAACCTCCTACATTTAAAGGGAAACCTGTGAAGGGAATTGTTGGTACATCAGCTGTTTCAATTGCAAAAGATGCAAAGCATAAAGAGTTAGCGTGGGAGTTTGTTAAGTTTTATTCTTCACCAGAAGCGATTAAAATGCGAACTTCTGATTTGCCGGTTCGAATTAGTGTTGTAAAAGAATTGAAGAAAGAAGAAGATGTGAATATTAAACCGTTCTACACAATGCTAGAACGTTCAACAAATACACCAGCATTTTTACTTAACCCAAAATGGGATGAAGTAAACCGGAATTTATCAGCAGCAATTAATGCAATTATGCTTGGACAAGATCCAGAGAAATTATTAAATAAAGCGGTTCAAGATTCAGAGAAGTATATGGATAAATAATTGTAAAAGCAAAGAGGTGTGGATGTTGAAATATGGAGTATCTATAGAGAGTGAAACGAATATAGCCGTTAGAAAAAAGAAAATGAAATGGGAGAAACTCGTTCCTTATGCATTTATATTTCCATGGGTATTTGGCTTTGTAGCCTTTACCCTGGGTCCCCTTTTATTTTCATTATTTATTAGTTTTTTTGACTGGCCGCTTATCGGAGAAGTTCAATTTGTTGGACTAAAAAACTATCAAGATATGTTTCTAAATGACCCGATGTTTTGGGACTCGTTATGGATTACGGTGAAATTTGCAGCATTATTTGTTCCGTTTAATTTAATTATTGCTCTATTTTTAGCGATTTTGCTAAATCAAAAGGTAAAAGGACATGCGTTTTTTCGAACATTTTTCTATTTGCCAAGCGTTATTTCTGGTGTGGCTTTAGCGATGATTTGGGCATGGGTGTATAACGGAGAGTATGGTATTTTGAATTATTTTCTATCGCTTGTGGGTATAAAAGGACCAAATTGGTTAAGTGATCCGAACTGGTCACTCATTGCGATGGTAATTGCTAGTTTATGGGGACAAGGCACGCTTATGCTCATCTTTTTAGCAGGATTGAAAAATATTCCACAAAACTTGTATGAGGCTGCTTCCATTGATGGAGCTGGAAAAGTGCAACAATTTTTCAAAATTACATTGCCGATGTTAACGCCGACGATATTATTTAATTTAATTACAACAATTATCGGTGCGTTTCAACAATTAACATTAGCGCTTGTATTAACCGGCGGAGGCCCATTAAAGTCCACCTATTTTTACGCGATGTATGTATATGAAAATGCATTTAAGTATTTTAAAATGGGCTATTCATCAGCGAATGCTTGGTTTATGTTTTTAATCATTTTAGGGTTAACACTACTTGTTTTTAAATCATCAGCAGCGTGGGTTTATTATGAAAATGAGATGAAGTCAAAGTAGAAGATAAATAAGGAGGATGCAGTGTGAGAACGAAGAAGCGCATACATCGAATTGTAGTGTACGCACTATTAATAGGTTTTTCCATTTTATTTTTATTGCCCTTCTTTTGGATGATTACAACATCTGTGAAATCACCAGAAGAATTATATTTATATCCGCCAAAGTGGATTCCATCTGAGTTTAAATTTAGTAATTTTGCAAAGGCGTGGACGAGTCAACCATTTAATACTTTTTTATGGAATTCAATTGTTGTAACAGTATTTTCAACAATCGGACAGTTAATATCATCTTCTTTAGTAGCATATGGTTTTGCACGTTTTAAATTTAAAGGACGGGATATTTTGTTCATGATTGTGCTAGCGACGATGATGATCCCGTGGGAAGTAACGATGATTCCGCTTTATATGGAATTTAATGCTCTCGGCTGGATTAATACGTTAAAACCTTTAATTATTCCATCTTGGTTTGGCGGTGCGTTTTTTATCTTTTTAATGAGACAATTTATTATGTCTGTTCCAAAGGAACTAGATGAGGCTGCAAGGATGGATGGTGCGAACGCTTTTCAAGTTTATTACCGTATTTATTTACCGATTATGAAACCGATTTTAATTCTTGTTGCTGTTTTTAATATTTTAGGATGTTGGAACGATTATCTAGGACCGCTTATTTTCTTAAATGACCAAAGCAAATATACATTAACGCTAGGCTTAGCACAGTTTAAAGGTATGTTTGGTGTTGATATGGAAGGGATTATGGCGGTGACATTGTTAATTAGTATTGTACCTCTTGCACTCTTCTTTTTTGCACAGCGATATATTGTGGAAGAGTCGGGACATACAGGTCTTAAATGATAGAGTGTAGAAATGATGTGACAAAGTGAAAGCAAAAAGGAGGATCGATATGGGACGAAACATGTTAGGGGACTTAGAAAATGTTCAAGTAACAGGGCGGAATCGCATGGAGGGAAGAGCGCATTTTATTCCATTTCAAACTGAACAAGCGGCTCTATCTTTTACGCGTGAAAGCTCTTCTTATTACAAATTGCTGAATGGAATGTGGAGGTTTTTGTACTTAGAATCCCCAAAGCAACTTCCAGAGAATTTTTTCATAAGTGAATTTGATTGTAGTGAATGGGATACGATTCATGTACCTGGGCATTGGCAATTGCAAGGATACGGAAAGCCGCATTATACCGATTTATATTATCCGTTTCCGGTTCAGCCACCCCATGTTCCATTTGAAAATCAAGTGGGTTGTTATAAAAATGAATTTTATATACCAGAAAGTTGGAACGGTGGATGTATTCGTATTCGATTTGAAGGTGTGGATAGTGCCTTTCATTTATGGATAAATGGAGAAGAAGTGGGATATAGCCAAGGAAGTCGTTTGACGGCAGAGTTTGATATTACATCGTTTGTTCATATGGGAAAGAATACGATGACAGTATGTGTGTATAGATGGTGTGATGGATCTTATATAGAAGATCAAGATATGTGGTGGTTAAGTGGTATTTTTCGTGATGTGTACATTGTGCATGAACCTGCTGTACATATTTATGATATGACGTTATGTACAACACTAGATGAAAATTATGAAAATGGTGTGTTACAACTGAGTACAAAGATTTGCAACGAACAATTACTGCATACAAATTATGTACTAGAGTATAAATTTTATAATGAGCATGGGGAAGTATTAGATCAACATATATCGTATCTGAACTTACAAGGGACAAGTGTTATAGAGGATACACATTCGTTTTTTGTAAAAAAACCACAGAAATGGTCTGCAGAAGAACCGCATTTGTATATTGTATTGTTCACGATTCGAAATAAAGATGGTGAAGTTGTAGAAGTGGTTTCACAGAAGATTGGTTTCCGTATGATTGAGATGAAGGATAGGAATCTTCTTGTCAATGGTATTCCTATTATATTTAAAGGGGTGAATCGTCACGATCACAATCCGGATACAGGAAGGTATGTCACATATGAAACAATGAAGCAAGATGTAATGCTTATGAAGCAGCACAATATTAATGCGGTGCGAACGGCACATTATCCGAATGATCCACGTTTTTATGATCTATGCGATGAGTATGGTTTATATGTAATTGATGAGGCTGATTTGGAATGCCATGGATTTGAGTTAATTGGTAATGCAAACGTATTAAGTGATGATCCTGAGTGGGAAAATGCTTATGTAGATCGTGCGGAACGTATGGTACGTCGGGATCGCAATCATTCTTCCATTATTATGTGGTCACTCGGAAATGAATCTGGGTTCGGTTGTAATTTTATTGCGATGGCGAATAAGTGTAGGGAATTGGATCAATCAAGAATCATTCATTACGAAGGGGACCGAGAAACGAAAGTTGCCGATATTTTTAGTACAATGTATTCTTCAGTCGAAAAAATTATTGGTTATGCAGAAGAAGAAAAATGGGAAAAACCTCATATTTTATGTGAGTATGCCCATGCAATGGGGAATGGACCAGGCGGATTAAAAGAATATTGGGAAGCGATTTATAGTCATAAGCGATTACAAGGTGGCTTTGTTTGGGAATGGATTGATCATGGGTTACGTCAAGTGAATGAAAATGGAGAAGAGTACTTTGCATATGGAGGTAACTTTGGAGATACTCCGCATAATAGCAATTTCTGCATTGATGGACTACTCTTGCCAGATCGAACGCCATCGCCAGCTTTGTTGCAATATAAGAAAATAATTGAACCTATTAAAGTAGAAGAGATAGACATACGAAGTGGTAGAATTTCGATACAAAATATATATGATTTTCGCTCATTGAAAGGCTATCGTGTGCAGTGGGCTGTCAAAAAAGAAGGCAAAGTAATTGTGAGTGATTCTATAGATGCCCCGGCTTTGTTACCGAAAGAGAGTTGTGAGATTCAGCTGCCTTTTATAGATGATATAGCCCTTCATACAGAAGAGGATTGCTATGTAACAGTGTCGATTGTGTTAGGAGCAGATACAAATTGGGGAGTAGCAGGACATGAAATAGCTGGGGAACAATTTTGTATTCCAGCTCTGAAAAAGATAAGAAGAAAAAGAGATTCGAAGTTATATGAGCCAGTAACTTTACATGAAACAAAGGAGGAAATTCGTGTTGCTGGTGAAAGTTTTGCTATTTCTTTTCATCCTATAACAGGGCGTATAAAAAACTGGACATTTAAAGGACAATCACTTATGGAAGAAGGGCCTGAATTAAATATTTGGCGGGCAACAATTGATAATGATATGTATGTGGTTGAAAAATGGAAAGAACAATATGTACACCTTGTGAAACATGACGTAGCGAGTATAGAAGCTCTGCAACTTGAAACTGGAAATGTTGAAGTTGTTGTGAAAGGATTTATTTCCCCGCTTGTCGTGAACTGGAAAATTGCCTTTACTTATACGTATGAAATTGAAAGAAGCGGAGCTATGAAAATAGAGACGAAGTTGAATCCAAGCGGTACTTTACCAGAGATGCTTCCGCGAATTGGGCTCGAAATGCGTCTGCCAAAACAATATCAAAATGTAAGTTGGTTTGGGCGTGGACCAGGAGAATCATATGTGGATAGTAAAGAAGCGAACAAAATAGATTTGTATGAAATGACTGTAAAAGATTTATTTTTCCCGTATGTTTTTCCGCAAGAGACGGGAAATCGAACAGATGTCAAGTGGGTTTCGTTATATGATCAATATCATGTTGGATTTGTTGCGTATAGTACGCAAGATTTTAATTTTAGCGCCTTGCCTTACACGACAGAAGATTTAGAGAAAGCAAAGCATTTATATGAGTTACAAGAAAGGGAGTTTGTTACATTCCATCTAGATTATAAGCAAAATGGTTTAGGAAGCGCGAGTTGTGGGCCGGCTCAGCTTCCGGAGTATCAGTTGAATCCGGAGTCGTGCCAGTTTGAAGTGTACATTGTTCCTTTTAATGGGGATCATAAACGAGCTTTTGAGATTGTAAAAGAATCTTAAATTACAAGAGAGCCCTTCTATTGCTAGGACTCTTTCCTAGGGGGATATAAATGTTTGATTTACAACAAGTTCCATTTAGTCGGTACGGTTCTTTTTTAGTCATTTCTTTAAACTATGATAACGGATTACTGATTCGAAATATTCGCGGTGGTGATGATGATTTTGGTGAAGTGTTTAAAATAGAGGTATTAAATCGGAAAGGAGAGGTTTTACCATGTGAAACGAAGATGTCTCCATCCTTACTAACACTCCAAACTGTAGAAGGTGATGTGAAGATTTGTTTTTCTCATTCTGATACAATTCGCTTTTATTCAGAGAGGTTGCATCTACGTTTTATTGGGATTACAAGTTCGTATGATTACTGCATTTCAAGTGCACAAGGGGGATGGGAGATTAATAGCTTTTCAAAAGAAATGAGATTTCACTTATCTGCTATAGAAGGGGTTATGCATATGGATGCCCCGTTTGAAGAACTTCGTTGTAAACATATTATTGTTGATATTTATGCGCAAGATGAAGCATCAGGGATTGATGTGGAACTAACGGAATACAAAACAGTATTGCAGAAGCCGAAGGAGACGAAGACATTTATAGAGGCAGTAGATGCTGCTGAGGTGGATTTTGTAAATTGGTTACGTCATACATTAGCTGTTCCGGAAGACTTATGGAAAGGAAAAGAGTTGGCGGCTTATATTACATGGTCTTGTATGGTAGAAGCGGAAGGGTATTTGCCGCGAAAAGCGATGTATATGTCAAAAAACTGGATGACGAATATATGGAGTTGGGATCATTGTTTTAATGCGATGGCATTAGCAATGCATCAACCGACAGTGGCGTGGGATCAGTTTATGATTTTCTTTGATAAGCAAGATGAGTGCGGTGTATTACCAGATTATATTAATGATAAAAGTGGGCTATGGAATTGCTGTAAACCACCTATTCATGGGTGGACGCTGAAATGGATGATGGAACATACAGATTTTATAACAGAAGAGCATTTACAAGAAGTGTATGAACCGTTATGCAAATGGACGGATTGGTGGTTTACATATCGAGATGATGATGGGGATGGGGTTCCTCAATATAATCATGGGAATGATAGCGGTTGGGATAATAGTACGATTTTTCACCGTGGTGCTCCTATTGAGAGTCCGGACTTAAGCTCATTTCTTATTTTACAAATGGAGGTATTAGCGGAAGTTGCAGAGAAACTTGGGTTTGAAGAGGAGGCAAAGCGATGGGAAGAGCGAGCAAATACAACTCTTAATCGTATGATTCAACATTGTTGGAGAGAAAAGCGTTTTATTGCCCCGCAATCTGGGAATCATTCATATGAAGTATCAGATAGTCTCGTGTTATATATTCCCCTCATTTTAGGAAAAAGGTTACCTGAAGAAATCATTGAAAGCTTACTTACAGAATTGAAAAAAGAAAATCACTTTTTGACAAAGTATGGTTTTGCAACAGAGAGTATAAGGAGTTCATATTATCGTGATGATGGATATTGGCGCGGACCAATTTGGGCACCGACAACATTTATTATGACTGAGGCTTTACAAGCAGTTGATCAAAATGAGTTTGCGAAGGATATTGCCTCTCGTTTTTGTATGATGGCAAATAAAAGTGGGATGGCTGAAAATTTCCATGCGCAAACCGGGCAAGGATTGCGTGATTTAGCGTTTACATGGACTTCTAGTGTGTTTCTTATTTTAGCAAATAAGTATTTGTTAACACAAAAAGAAAGTATGCTCCATCAAAAAGTGACAAGATGAAAGAAAGGCACCGATTGGGCACCGGTGCCTTTTAGTAAGAACGTGGCATAAGCAATAGACAAATGAGGTAAGCTAAAAAACCTGTTCCAAAACATAGAATCGCAATAACCCAAAGTATACGAATCATACTAGCACTTATATCGAAATATTCTCCTAAACCACCGCATACACCAAATAACATTTTATCAGTTTCAGACCTACGTAACTTTTTTTCCATTATAAAATCCTCTCCTTTATTCATCACCATGTTTTCTTTTATGTATTGGTGACCCTCTATACTTTTATCTTACATGGAAAAGAATATGGAAACTATCGAATTATATTACATTTTTCTGAAAGTAGATTACAGTTTTGTAAGGCCTTTTTCGATGATTATGCACCTAAAAGAAAGGAAGAAAGCAGATTTCTATTTAAGTGCATTGTGTTTTTATTTTCGAAATCGATAAGGAACAGTTGTGACAATGACGTTTTTTTTATACAAAAGATAAACGCGTAGTAATACACTTGATTGGTTGTGTAAAATGTTATGCCAGTTCTTTTTTGTAATGAATTGTGGAATTAAAACGGTAACGAAACGATTCTTTTCTTGCGCCTTATGCTGAATAATTGTAATTAATTTTGCGATAGGACGCATCAAGCTTCGGTAAGATGAGATAAAGGTAACGAGACGAATATTCGGTTGCCATTCTTTCCATTTTTCCTGCATACGTAGTTCGCTTTCTTTATCAAAAGCTACATACACAGCGATAACTTGATCGCTAATTGTTTCTGCGTAATTGATGGATTGTTCGACTACTTTTGTAATACCAGCGATAGGAACAATCACGATGTTACCAGTTACTTTTTCAGGAATTTCATTAAAATTGATGCGCAACTGTTCTCCTACTGCAACATAGTGATTGTGGATGCGATGAAAGATGAAAACAATGATAGGTAAAAAGATAAGAATGGACCATACTTGCGCAAATTTTGTAATAAAGAAAATGAGAAGCACAGTTAATGAAATAAGAGCGCCTAATAAGTTTGTTAGTAACTTTGGTATCCACCCTTGTGGTTTTTCTCGTAACCATTTTATAATCATACCTGTTTGTGACAATGTAAAAGGAATGAATACCCCGACAGCATATAGCGGAATTAATTGCTCGGTTTTACCTTGGAATGCAATGATTAAAAGGATAGAACTAATACCTAACGTAATGATTCCATTTGAATACCCTAAGCGATCTCCACGCATTAAATACATACGCGGCATATATTTATCTGATGCTAAATTAAATGCTAAAAGTGGAAATGCTGAAAAACCTGTGTTTGCAGCTAGTACTAAAATAAGCGCAGTTGTTCCTTGAATAAAGTAGTATACAAAATTCCTTCCAAATATATTTGAAGCAATTTGGGACACGACAGTGTCATTATGTTTTGGAGCGATTCCATACCAATACGCTAAAAAGGTAATGCCCGTAAATAAAACAGCTAGAATCGCCCCCATGATTACTAATGTTTTTGCTGCATTTTTTGCAGCCGGTTCTTTAAAATTTGGAATTGCATTGGAAATTGCTTCTACCCCTGTTAAAGCGGAACAACCAGATGAAAAAGCCTTCAATAAGAAGAAGAGTGTAATGCCAGGCACGACAGTTCCAATTGGTGTATGTAAATGAGCAGGAGCTTGCCCAGAAGAAATTTTAAAAACACCAGCAATAATTAAAATAACAAGTGCAAAAGCAAAGAGATAGACAGGATAAGCTAGAATCGATGCTGACTCTGTTACGCCTCTTAGATTCAAAATTGTAATAAATAAAACAAGTATGACCGCGATTGGAACGGTGTATGTGTGCAAAGCCGGAAAAGCAGATGTAATCGCATCAGTTCCAGCGGAAACACTTACAGCTACAGTAAGAATGTAATCAACAAGTAATGATCCTCCCGCAATAAGTCCAGCATTTGTACCTAAGTTTGTTTTGGAAACAACATAAGCACCTCCGCCGTGCGGATAAGAAAAAATAATTTGTCGATATGATAAAATGAGCGCTGTCAATAAGATTAAAACGCCAATTGCGATCGGGATGGAATACCAGAAAGCAATCGCACCAAATGCAGCTAATACAATTAAAATTTGTTCTGTTCCATAAGCAACAGAAGAAAGGGCATCAGAAGATAGAATAGCGAGTGCCTTTAGCTTATTTAATTTTTGTTCTCCTAGTGCTGTTGACTTAAGTGGTCTACCAATAAAAAATCGTTTAAAGCCCGAAAACATAATGACACCACCAATATATTTTTTGTATGCAAATCGAATTGTTATGAAATACATACATTTCTATTTCGTAGTATTGGCGACTTTTCGGTGAATCTTTCTGAAAAGAAAGAGGTAATAAATGGAGTGGGGGAATTTTCGCGCTTATTATTTAATAATTTTTTTGATGAATAGCGAGTATAGTTTGAAAAAGCTTTTTTGGAAGTTCTTACATACATATAAACTGTAAATAACATGCCGAAATTAGCCCATTTTCATTCACCACCTACACATTTTGTTCATACAATATCTTGACTAAATAAACACCCAACTTACACATATACAGCTCTGGCTTAAGCAAGGAGGGTTATACCAGTTGAAGGAAAAAGCATATCAATCTAAACCGTTACTCACAAAGAGAGAGAGAGAAGTCTTTGAATTGTTGGTTCAAGATAAAACGACGAAAGAAATTGCAAGTGAACTATTTATTAGTGAAAAAACTGTACGCAACCACATATCAAATGCAATGCAAAAGCTAGGGGTTAAAGGACGTTCGCAAGCGGTTGTTGAGCTTCTTCGTATGGGAGAACTCGAATTATAATAGGTGAAGCCGACTTTTTATAAAAGGTCGGCTATTTTTCTGTCTTGCAAATTGCGAAGAAAAGGAGCAAAATAAAAAAGTCCCTGGTCTATACAGGTACATATTTAAAAATCTATTAAAAAGGATACTTTAGTTTATAAGATCTAAAGTATGTAAGATATATTCGTATGCAAAAGTAAGATGATGAATGAGAAGATGGGTGATTATGTTGAATAGAGCGATTGGTGTCATTGATTCGGGAGTAGGAGGATTAACAGTAGCGAAAGAGTTAATTCGTCAGCTGCCAAAAGAGCGTATTATATATTTAGGAGATACAGCGCGCTGTCCTTATGGTCCGCGTTCTCGTGAGGAAGTGCGTCAATTCACATGGGAAATGACGGAGCATTTATTGGCACTTGATATTAAGATGTTAGTCATTGCTTGTAATACTGCGACTGCGGTTGTACTAGAAGAGATGCAAAAACAATTACCAATCCCGGTAGTGGGCGTGATTCATCCGGGGTCACGTACAGCCTTGAAAGTGACGAATACGTACCATGTTGGTATCATTGGAACAATTGGAACGGTAAAAAGTGGTGCGTATAAAGAGGCGCTGAAGTCTATTAATAACCGTGTAATGGTTGAGAGTTTAGCGTGTCCACCGTTTGTTGAACTTGTGGAAAGTGGAAACTTTGAGAGTGAGATGGCGTATGAGGTTGTTAGGGAAACGTTGCAACCACTGAAAACTACTGAAATCGATACATTGATTTTAGGGTGTACGCACTATCCGATTCTAGGTCCAGTTATTAAGCGGGTAATGGGAGATAAGGTGCAGTTAATTAGTTCTGGAGATGAAACGGCTCGTGAAGTGAGTACGATTTTATATCATAGTAAGATGTTAAATGAAGGAGAAGAACAAAGTGATCATCTCTTCTTAACAACAGGGAAAATTGATTTGTTTAAAGAAATTGCATCTAAATGGTTTGGACAACCAATTGAAAATGTAAAGCATATTAATTTGTAAGTAAAATAGTATATTTGTATGAAAACTCCTGAGAAGTTAGGAGTTTTTTTGTTTTGTAAATTGTAAGATAAGATGTCATTGCTTGTTCTAAAATGATAAAAGGCTCGTATACATATAGTACAAACTTAGATTTTAGGGGGAAATGGTATGCCTAAATCCACTTTTAAATGGCTTGTTTGTACTGCAGTAAGCGCAGCTTTACTCACAGGATGCGGTTTGTTAAATAAGGAAAAAGAAACGGAACAAATTGACCCACCGAAAAAAGTCACGTATACAGATGGTGAAAAGAAAGAGACTGCTACAAAAGAGAAGCAAGGGCAAACGAAGAAATATGAGCTATATCTTGTTGATAAAAATGGTTATGTTGTGCCGCAAACGTTAACATTACCTGCTCCGAAACAAAATGAAGTTGTGAAACAAACATTAGAATATCTTGTGAAAGATGGGCCAGTGGAGAACTTACTGCCAAATGGATTCAAGGCGGTTCTTCCAGCGGGAACAACGATGACTATTGATTTGAAAAAAGATGGGATAGCAGTTATAGATTTTTCAAAGGAAATGAAAAACTATAAAAAAGAAGAAGAACGTCAAATTGTTGAATCGGTTGCTTGGACATTGACGCAATTTAAAGATATTAAACAAGTTAAGTTTCAAATAAATGGTGAGAAATTGGCGAAGATGCCAGTTGCTGGCACGCCGATTGGTGAAGGTGTGAGCCGTGCTGATGGCATTAACTTTGATGATGAGCAAGTGGCAGATGTCACGAATACGAAGCCAGTTACACTTTATTTCTTGGCACAAAATAATAAAAAACAGTACTATGTGCCAGTAACACGCCGCGTGGCAGAAGGGAAAGCGCATGAAGTAGAAACTGTTGTGAATGAGCTTGTTAAAGGGCCATCGGGTTCATCTTTAATCAATGATTTTAATCCTGGTGTGAAGCTTATTAGTGAACCGAAAATACAAGATGGAAAAGTTACGTTGAATTTCAATGAAAATATATATACAGATAAGGGAAAAAGTATGATTTCAAATTATGTGTTGCAATCACTCGTTTTATCTTTAACAGAAAAGAAAGGTGTGAAAAATGTTTCTGTTGAAGTAAACGGGAAAGCAAATCTTGTTAATGAGCAAGGTGAGAAACTAACAAAACCTGTTGATCGTCCACAAAACGTGAATACAGGTAGTTTTTAATCGTAAATAATTTGATATAATTATGTAAGAAAGGGGAATCTTCTTTTTGAGTTCCCCTTCTTCTATTGTTATACATAATCATAAATTGAAAATGGGCTATACTAACGAGTAGTAGTTATTAGGGGGTATTTTATGCGAGTAGATGGTAGACAAGCGGCAGAACTGCGTCATATACATCTTCATACAAATTATTTGAAACATCCAGAAGGATCTGTTCTGATTGAAGTTGGAGATACAAAGGTTATTTGTTCAGCGACGATTGAAGAACGTGTGCCGCCATTTATGAGAGGCGAAGGGAAAGGCTGGGTAACAGCGGAATACGCGATGATTCCACGTGCAACAGAACAGCGTACAATTCGTGAGTCCAGTAAAGGGAAAGTAACAGGTCGCACGATGGAAATTCAACGTTTAATTGGACGAGCATTGCGTGCGGTTGTTGATTTGGAAGCGCTTGGAGAAAGAACGGTGTGGATTGACTGTGATGTCATTCAAGCAGATGGTGGAACAAGAACTGCGTCGATTACGGGTGCCTATGTTGCAATGGTGTTAGCATTTGAAAAATTATTACAAGCAGAAAAAGTATCTAAAATTCCAGTAAAAGATTACTTAGCTGCAACATCTGTTGGAATTGTTGAAGATCAAGGTGTAGTATTAGATTTAAACTATGCAGAAGACTCTAAAGCTGATGTTGATATGAACGTCATTATGACAGGAAAAGGCCAGTTTGTTGAAGTGCAAGGAACTGGAGAAGAAGCAACATTTAGCCGTGCGGAGTTAAATGAATTGCTTGATGCAGCGGAACAGGGGATTTTACAACTCGTTGAAAAACAAAAAGAAGCATTAGGCGACATCGTATCTCACATAGAGTAGAGGTGGAAAAGATGAAACAAGTTGTTGTTGCAACGAAAAACGTGGGGAAAGTGCGCGAATTTGCAGAGCTATTCGAGAGATTTGATTTAGAAGTAAAATCTCTTCATGATTTCTCTCACATTGAAGAAATCGAGGAGACTGGTAAAACCTTTGAAGAAAATGCAATTTTGAAAGCGGACAGTTTATGTAAACAGTTAAATTCAATTGTGATTGCAGACGATTCAGGTTTAATTATTGATGCTTTGAATGGAAGTCCTGGTGTTCGCTCTGCTCGCTATGCTGGTGAACAAAAAGATGACCAGGCGAATATCGATAAAGTTTTAACAGAGTTAGATGGTGTTTCGATGGAAAAGCGTACAGCTCGTTTTTATTGTGCGTTAGCAGTCGCTTTTCCAGAAGAGGATAAAGAACCAGTTATTGTAAACGGTACATGTGAAGGGAGGATTTTAGAACAACGTCGTGGTGAAAATGGTTTTGGATATGATCCAATCTTTTATATAGAGGAATATAAAAGAGCGATGGCTGAGCTAACTTCAGATGAGAAAAATGAAATTAGTCATCGCGGGCGTGCTCTTCGTAAGTTAGAAGAGAAAATTCCGGCGTGGTTTTTAAACGAAGAATAAGGGGAGAGACCGATGAGAGCTTTAATTGTAAGCGATAGTCACGGTTCTACGAAAGAATTACAGCAATTAAAGGATACATATGAGGGAAATGTAGATATTATGATTCATTGCGGTGATTCAGAACTAACACCAGATCATTCTGATTTACAAGAGTTCCAAGTAGTGAAAGGAAATTGTGATTTCTATAATGGTTTTGAAGAAGAAATCATTACTGATGTAGAAGGGATACGTTTTTTTGCTACGCATGGTCATCGGTATAATGTTAAAATGAGCTTGCAAACACTTGTGTATCGCGCAAAAGAAGTAGAAGCGAATATTGTGTGTTTTGGACATTCTCATATGTTGGGAGCTGAATTTATTGATGGTATTTTATTCATCAATCCTGGAAGCATTTTACTGCCACGTTCTCGTAAAGAAAAAACATTTACTTTGTTAGAAGTAAACGAAAAGGACATCGAAATTCGATTTGAAACATTAGATGGAAAAGTTGTCGCACATAAAACTTTTCAAAGAGGATAAGAAAAATTATCCTCTTTGAAAAAAAGTATTGACTTTATCTTCGTGTGCAAATATAATAAACCTTGTCGATAAGATATCAATCGAAAATAAAAAACAAAATATGCGGGTGTAGTTTAGTGGTAAAACAAGAGCCTTCCAAGCTCTGGTCGAGAGTTCGATTCTCTTCACCCGCTCCATGTCCCAGTAGCTCAGCAGGATAGAGCAACGGCCTTCTAAGCCGTCGGTCGGGAGTTCGAATCTCTCCTGGGACGTCTTTTAAAACCGTTAAGTTCATAATGAGCTTAGCGGTTTTGTGTTTTTAGGTAATAATAAAAAGATTCTATCTTTGAAGAAATCACTTGGAAAATCGTTAACAGAAATCAACTTCCTAAATATAATTTAGGAGGTTTTTTTGTGACTAAAAAAAGGAGTGTTTTGAGGTTTCATTTAACAAAAAAGAACCCTAAACTTTTGGTCTTAGGGTTCTAACATGAAATAATCATTTTAAGGTTTTTATAAATCTATTTTGTCGCTTTTCGTCCCACTAATATCCAGTACAGAGATAAACTGAAAAGGGTAATGAGTACGAGGATAAATAGGATATTACTAAACATGGAAACATCCGAATTGTTTATAATCCCTAGGAAATTTTTTCTCAATGCGGAATGGTCCATCATTGCGGCTGTATAGGCAATTCCGATTGACATAGCGACATTAAGTGTTAAATTATAAAATCCGATTGCTGTTCCTGTTTTTTCTTTTTCAATCGTACAAATGCAAGAATCAAGTAATGGTGCATACATGAATGCGAATGAACTAGAGAATAGAACCATAGATATTACGAATACAACAACAGAAGTTTTTATAAAGAATCCGCCTAATAGTAAGCTGACCATAATGCTAGACATAGCGATTGTAATACATTGCTTGCTTCCCATAATCTTCGCAACTTTTCCAGAAAGAGCCCCGACTATAGTAGCTGCTATATAGCCAGGAATCAATAATAGTGAAATGGTATCTAGCTTCAAACCATAAATCTTTTCAAGCAAGAATGGAAATAAGAAAATATATGCTAACTGTACAGAGTAAATTACAAAAGCAACTCCAAGCAATGAGATAAACTGTTTATTTTGAAAGAAGGATATACCGATAAAAGCCTTGGAGTTCTTGCTGATATAAGTAAGGAACAAGGCAATTGCAACAATAAACAAGAGAAGGTAAATCCAATTAAAATCGGTAATATATAGTAGTAGGGATGCTGAAATCGTTCCTACTAAAAATAATCCTAATACATCTACATTACTATTTTTTGCCTCTTCCTTAGGAAGATATTTTAAAATAAAAGGAAGAGTGAAAAGTGTTACTAAAGAAAGTAAAAACAGAGTTGTCCAATGGAAATACGTAGAAACATAACCTCCAGTTAATGCACCTATAAGTTGTGAAAGAGCAAAGCTACTTGTACTTAATCCTAAAAATTTCTTTTGTTCATCTGCAGGTAAATGTTTTGTTACAAAGATAACATATAATGTTTCAGCTGATGCTAAACCTGCAGTTTGGATAATTCGTGAGATAACAACTAGTAAAAACGAGTGTTGAAAAATATATCCCATAACTGAACCAACGCATATTAAAATAATACCAATGCTAAAAAGTTTTCTAATACTAACGGAATCCGCCAAAGTTGCGTAAACCACTGCACCAATTCCAATCACAAGGCCAGCTAGGGTTGCTTGCCAGCTAACTGTGGTAGCTGAAATATGAAAATCCTTTGCCATATCAACAGAAATAATCTTAAACGAATTGTCAATCACTAAACATAATAGAAATAACAGTAAGGTAACAGGTACTGCTTTCTTAACACTATATTCCTGAGTTTTTTTCATGCTCACATCTTCATTTATTGTAGACATAGTTATATTCCTCTCTTCTTGTTATTCAGGGAACTGTCTTCCTGAGTCAGGATTGTTTGGCCTTTAACTACCAATTGACCCTTTTGTAAAAAGATGGTTTCAGTAATTTCTACACCATTTGTTTCATATGCGGGGGTTCCTTGTGCAAAGTTGTACTCATTTTTGTTCGTTCCTTCTCATGGTGCTTAAAAGGAAACGTTCTCATAAACAACCAAAAGCATCTTTCTTTTTGATTGCGCTTTCATGATGATGCATAATAATTCTTTGAACTATATAACATTGTCTGTTTATCTAAAAACTTGTATGTGCCTGAATAATGAAAAGGATACCGTTCCTTCTTATGATGCTTAAAAGGAAACGTTTTCATGATTGTGCATGATAACTTTTTTGGATATACAATATTGTCTAGTTGTCTAAAAACTTGTATGCATCTGAACAAAGAAAAGGATATCATACCTTTTCTTTGCTCACAACCCATCTTTCTTTTGGAATTTGTCTTTTTTGTTACAAAAAAAGCGGTGTATTTCGTATGAAATACATCGCTTCCAAATTAAATATAGAACTTTATCGCTTAAAGCTATCCACGAATGGAAGTTTCTAAGAGATGGTGAATTACTCATTCAGTTATTTAGATGTTTTAATCTTAATTTGACTAAATTCTATTGGTATATAGTATTTATTATAAACCGCAGGGTATTTATCACTGATATATACACTTTCTAAAATTAAATCAAATTCCTCCCCGTGGAAAATTTGGTATTTTAATGATGGAGTATTGGCGGAATTAGAACGTTTAATTTCAATGGTAGAGGAATTAGCCAGTTCATATACTTTCTCCTCCAACATTTCCAATACTTGCTTCTCATTATGTAAGTCAAGGTTTAATTTAGAAACGGTTTCTATTGGCATCATGGTAAAAGCAAACGCTACTATCTTATCGTGATTTTTATACCAGCGTTCCAACGCAACCACTGCGGTCATTTCTTGATTTAATACTTGCATTGCATAGTCCGTTACTAGGTCAATTCGGAAATTAAGTTCGATATCATCTATTTCTTCCGTATAACATTTATATAAGGGATTCCCCAACTTCTCCAAGCCATCGCTACTTTCATTATGATGAAATTTTGTAATGAAATTTCCTTTTCCATGGATATTTTTAACCAATCCATCTTCCTGTAAAAGTGCTAAAGCGTGTCTTAATGTCATTCTGCTCACACCAAAGATTTTGGCCAATTCGGGTTCTGTTGGAAGTTGGCTTCCTAAAGGAAATGTTCCATCCATGATTAATTTATATAATTGGTCATACACAGTGACGAATAGTGGTTTTTTTTGTTTATTGAGTTCATGAAGTTTATTGTTCATTTTCTTATACCCCTATAGTTTTTCAAGTTCATGACTATAAATTTCGTTTCGTCTCGTTTTATAGTAGATTATTTTCTTTTTCTATTGTAACTTACTTTTTCGTGTAAATTAATACGCTTTTAAAAAATCATTATAATTTGCACTAGGTGTACTTGTCACTCTAACTGAAGATGAACGATATTACGGATATCGCAAAAGATTTGGAAAGTAGATAGGGAAACGAAAACGTGGTGAACCGTATCATAAGTAAATGAGGTTTTTGGATTTGCAAAATGAACAGTCTAACCAATTTTGGTACATGAGGATCCTCCTCAAATTGAAAACAAAGAATTAGATTTATTTCACCAATTTTATAGAAGTACCATAATAGAAGCTGTCGCAAAAGATCATTATTCAACGACCTTTTAGGACAGCTTCTTCGTTTTTATTTGTTTTCAAATTAGTTGTTAATAAATTTTTCAAACACAAATCCATAATCTTTCACGTTATATTGCTTTTTCGTATCTACAAGCCAATTAAACGCAATTTGGTTCATTTCTTTAAATTGTTCTGCTAAATTAACTTGTGCATTTGTAATGCGGCTAAATGTGTTGGAGGCCATGTCTAAGCTTTTTTGAGCGTATTGTAATGTAATATCGTTCTCGTATGAAATTTCCTCAATTTTGAGAAGTGCTTTATACAAATCTTTGAGCTCTTCAATGTGCTTTTTATGCACATCAATTGAGTAATACTCATCTCCCATATGAAATTTAATTTCTACATCTAAATCGATTGTGCCAGCAGTTTCTAGCGCGACATTTCTAATTTGATATTTGCTGTAACTAAAGCGGCGAAGAGTACGTTTTTTACTGGCCGCACTTGTTCCATCTAAATGCAGCAATCCTTTGTTTGTAAAGCAATATTCATCTGATTTTGATTTAATTAGGAAATAAATTTTCTCTCCATCTTCATGCATCACATAATCATCGGCATCGACTTTATCGTAATCCTTCGGTGTGATTACAGAGCCTACATCGCTTAGTCCAAGAACATCAGCAGCTACTTTTTTGAACAAATGTATCATCCCCTTTTAAGATTCTGAATTGTACGAAATTATACTATCATTTTTTGCGGAAAATTTATATGTTTTAGATGAAAATTTTGAAGGAGGGATTGGGAGTGAGTTGCCGAATTTAGTTTTGAAATCTTACAATTCTGTAAGGTAAGTGTAAGGAAGTTCGATGGTAACAAATGGTCAGTTCTTTATAATGGAGGTAACAAAGATGAAACGAGGAGGAAGAAAAAATGAAAGGATTAGTTGTAACAGCTTTAACAGTAGCTTTTGGATTTGTTGCATATGAGAAATTAACAGATGTAATTGATATCGTAAAACATTTAGTAGCGTAGAGATGATTTGTTATGAGAGGGAAAGGGAATGGGTAGATGAATGGAACGTTTGTTCGGAATTATAGGTGTTTCTAGCGTTATACTATTGTTATTTGTCCCAAGTGGAATATTAAGCTCTACTACAAGTTTATTTTTTATGTGTTTACTCGCCTGTATTATGCTTATTATTATGTTTTTGATGAAACAAAGTAAGCCAATCTTCTTTTTTAGCATGATTGTTATTACAATTATTGTTCTCCAAATGATTACTCTTTTCGTATATCCTACAATTATAAAAGCTTTCCATTGATGAGAAAATCCTCTGCGATATTTGCCGAGGGTTTTTATATGTATAAAGAGAAATTTTTAATGTTTTTTTTTGTTTTAATTATAAAAGTTAAATATTTTCATATTTCAAATAAATGTATTTGGAATATTGTTTTCTTAACAGGCATTTGTTATATTTACTTTGAAGAGATTTAAAATCTAAAAAAAGAGGCGGACGTATGGATAAAAAAGAAAATACGGTCGTATTGTTTCCGCAGTTGTCAGAGCGTTATATTGATCAAGGGTTTATGGCGCTGCGGGAGCGGAAGTTCGAAGATGCATTGCGCTGTTTTGAAGTATTGCGTCAGTATAATGGAGAAACAGAACAAACAGAATTGGCTTCAGTTATTTGTTTATTAGAATTAAAGCGAATGGAAGAATCAAAAGAACGATGTGAACAGTTGCTTGAAACAGGAACCGTTTTGTTTGGGGATATTCTTGAAACGTACGTGACAATTTTAGTTCAAACAAATGATTATGTAGGTGTAATTGAAACTGTTGAAGAGGTTTTGCAGAAAAAAGAATTGACCGTAGAGCAAAGAGAAAAATTAGCACAGCTTGCCCAATTTGCCGAGAATATGCTAAGTGGTGAGGAAGTAACACCGATAGAATCGGATTTTGATTTAGAAGAATTTTCGGAGAATCTATTTGTGGAAAGTTTTGGGCAACAATTGCAAGTGATTAATGCTCTATTACTTAAAGATCTTGAAAAAGCTTTGCCAGCTTTACAGAAATTTCTTATTGATGACACGCGACATCCGTATTTGAAAACTTCCATTATATACAAAATGATAGAGAAGCGTATGGAAGAAGAAATAGAAGTAGAGAAATTTGGCGAAAGAATAGTGATTATCCCAGCTCATTTGGGTCATAATGATGAGTATTCGAAGAAAGTCATACATATACTATCTAATCGTTTAGAAAATGATAATCCAAATATGTTTGAGGCAATTATTACATATTGGAGAGAAATACAAACTAGTATCTTCCCGTTCCCGTTACTAATGGACAAGCATGAAGTATGGGCTGCTGTTTTAGAGAGAATCGGAAGAAAACGTTTTGGATTGATAATCGATGAAGAGGAACTGATGGCGGCGTATAATATTACGGTTGAAGAGTTTCATATTGCTTATCAATGGTTTTTACGTGTGGAAAGAGAAGGGCATTTACCAGTATAATTACGAAAAAGAATCGTTCAGTTATTGAAACGAGAATATTCTATGTTATAATGTAAGGGTTGCAAAAGGCTGAATTATGCCTGTTTGTAAGAGGAGAGAAGTATAATTCTCTTACTTAATATGTTTCATATTATTCTCGAACAAAATATACCGTGTTTGTCTTATAGACAAATAATAGATTGAGAATTACGTGGCTTAAAGCTTATTGCTAGAAGGTTAAAAAGCCTGAATCAATGAGCTTTCACGCTTTTGTTGTTTCCAAAAAAGAAATAATGGAAATCTCAATCTGTAGAGGTATGTGCATACATTATTATAGTTGGAGGGAAAGAATAAATGGCTGCAAAATGGGAAAAATTAGAAGGTAACGTTGGCGTTTTAACAATTGAAGTTGATGCTAAAGAAGTAAACAACTCTATCGACGCTGCGTTCAAAAAAGTAGTAAAAACAATTAACGTACCTGGTTTCCGTAAAGGGAAAATGCCTCGTCCGTTATTCGAACAACGCTTTGGTGTTGAATCTTTATACCAAGATGCTTTAGATATTATCTTACCAAAAGCATACGGTGAAGCAATTGATGAAACTGGTATCTTCCCAGTTGCTCATCCTGAAATCGACATCGAGAAATTCGAGAAAAACGAAAACTTAATCTTCACTGCAAAAGTTACTGTAAAACCTGAAGTTAAATTAGGTGAATACAAAGGACTAGCGGTAGAAAAAGTTGAAACAACTGTAACTGACGAAGATGTAGAGAACGAATTAAAATCTTTACAAGAGCGTCAAGCTGAACTAGTTGTTAAAGAAGAAGGTACTGCTGAAAACGGCGATACAGCTGTAATCGACTTTGAAGGTTTCGTTGATGGTGAAGCATTCGAAGGCGGAAAAGGCGAGAACTACTCTCTAGCAATCGGTTCTGGTACATTCATCCCAGGTTTTGAAGAGCAATTAATTGGTCTAAAAGCTGGCGAGTCAAAAGACGTTGAAGTATCATTCCCAGAAGAGTACCATGCAGAAGAACTTGCTGGTAAACCAGCAACATTTAAAGTAACAGTTCATGAAATTAAAGCACAAGAACTTCCTGCTTTAGATGATGAGTTCGCTAAAGATGCAGACGAAGAAGTTGCAACTCTTGATGAGTTAAAAGCGAAACTTCGCACAAACTTAGAAGAAGGCAAAAAGCACGAAGCTGAGCACAAAGTTCGTGACGAAGTAGTAGAAAAAGCTGCTGCTAACGCTGAAATCGAAATTCCAGAAGCTATGATCGAAACTGAGTTAGATCGTATGGTTCGTGAATTCGAGCAACGCTTAAGCCAACAAGGTATGAACCTTGAGCTTTACTACCAATTCACAGGTACTGATGCTGACAAGTTAAAAGAACAAATGAAAGAAGATGCACAAAAACGTGTAAGAATCAATCTTGTTCTTGAAGCTATCATTGAAGCTGAAAACATCGAAGTTACTGAAGAAGAAGTAACTGCAGAAGTTGAGAAAATGGCTGAAATGTACGGTATGCCAGTAGATGCTATCAAGCAAGCTCTTGGAAGCGTAGACGCTTTATCTGAAGACCTTAAAGTTCGTAAAGCTGTAGACTTCTTAGTAGACAACAGCAAAGCTGCATAATAAAATAACAAGGCGCGATTTTAATCGTGCCTTGTTTTATAAATATAGATATAAATATATTTATAAAACTTTTCGATGAAGAAGGAAAAGGACCTTCTAAAGTCGAATATACATACTTCAAAAGTTTTAAAAATTTTTTATTTGTACATAACTAGTCATATTATTTGTATTTCTCGCCGCGTAGTGACATAATATGTATTTACATACGATACATTTATCGTGTACATACGAGGGCAAGAAATTAGCACTTTGTAAGGGGTGTGAAAATATGTTTAAATTTAATGATGAAAAAGGGCAATTAAAATGTTCTTTCTGTGGTAAAACACAAACGCAGGTTCGGAAACTTGTTGCTGGTCCAGGTGTTTACATTTGTGATGAGTGTATTGAGCTTTGTACAGAGATTGTGCAAGAGGAGCTTGCGAAAGACGAAGAAGTAGAATTCAAAGATGTACCGAAACCGGTAGAAATTCGTGAAATCTTAGATGAGTATGTCATCGGACAAGATAATGCGAAAAAAGCACTAGCGGTAGCGGTATATAACCATTACAAACGCATCAATTCTAACAGCAAAATTGATGATGTAGAATTGGCGAAAAGTAATATCGCGCTTATCGGGCCGACAGGTAGTGGTAAAACGCTATTGGCACAAACATTAGCACGTATTTTAAATGTTCCATTTGCAATCGCAGACGCAACATCTTTAACAGAAGCTGGATATGTAGGTGAAGATGTAGAAAACATTTTACTAAAACTTATTCAAGCTGCTGATTACGATGTAGAGAAAGCGGAAAAAGGAATTATTTATATTGATGAGATTGATAAAGTGGCGCGTAAGTCAGAAAATCCATCAATTACACGCGATGTATCTGGTGAGGGTGTGCAGCAGGCTCTTCTGAAAATTTTAGAAGGTACTGTAGCGAGCGTTCCACCTCAAGGTGGTCGTAAACATCCACATCAAGAGTTTATTCAAATTGATACAACGAACATCCTATTCATTTGTGGTGGTGCGTTTGATGGCATCGAGCCTATTATTAAGCGTCGCCTTGGTGAAAAAGTAATTGGATTTGGTTCAGAGAAGAAAAATGCTGATGTAAATGAAAAGCATGTTTTATCTCACGTATTACCAGAAGACCTTTTACGATTTGGTTTAATTCCAGAGTTTATTGGTCGTCTTCCAGTTATTGCAAACTTAGAGCCACTGGATGAAGGTGCTCTTGTTGATATTTTAACAAAACCGAAAAATGCGCTTGTGAAACAATTCCAAAAATTATTGGAGCTTGACGATGTTGAGCTTGAATTTGAAGAAGGAGCACTGGTTGAAATTGCCAAGAAAGCAATTGAACGTAAAACAGGTGCCCGTGGACTTCGCTCTATTATTGAAGGCTTAATGCTAGATGTAATGTTCGAACTTCCATCTCGTAAAGATATCGAGAAGTGCATTCTTTCAAAAGAAACAGTAGCGGATAATGCACCACCAAAATTGGTGTTACAAGACGGTACTGTACTTGATACAAAAACATCTGCATAGTGTAAGTAAGAAACAGCAATTTTTATAATTGCTGTTTCTTATTATGTTTAGCACTTTTCCTCCTAGGAAATACTAAATGGTAAAACATAGCGGGAGGAAATGAATCATGAGCTGGACAAACATATTCTTACTTGTTCAACTTGTTTTTGGGGTAATTGTCGGATTATACTTCTGGCATTTGCTTCGAAACCAGCGAACACAAAAAGTTTCAATTGATCGAGAATCGAAAAAAGAATTAGAACAACTTCGCAAAATGCGCGAGATCTCTTTGACAGAACCGCTTGCTGAAAAGGTACGTCCTACATCTTTTTTGGATATTGTTGGGCAAGAGGATGGAATTAAATCATTAAAGGCGGCGCTTTGTGGACCGAATCCGCAGCATGTCATTATATATGGCCCTCCTGGGGTAGGAAAAACGGCAGCGGCCCGTCTTGTGTTAGAAGAAGCGAAGAAAAATCAAAAATCACCATTTCGTATGAATGCAACATTTATTGAACTGGATGCAACAACGGCTCGATTTGATGAGCGCGGTATTGCGGATCCGTTAATTGGCTCAGTGCATGATCCGATTTATCAAGGCGCAGGTGCAATGGGGCAGGCGGGGATTCCTCAACCGAAAAAGGGTGCTGTAACAGATGCGCATGGTGGCATTTTATTTATTGATGAAATTGGTGAATTGCATCCTATTCAAATGAATAAAATGTTAAAAGTATTGGAGGATCGCAAAGTATTTTTGGAAAGTGCATACTATAGTGAAGAAAATTCAATGATTCCAACATACATACATGATATTTTTCAAAAAGGCTTACCGGCAGATTTTCGCCTAGTTGGAGCGACAACTCGTTCTCCGGATGAAATTCCTCCTGCTATTCGTTCTCGGTGTTTAGAAGTTTTCTTCCGTGAACTTGATACAGAAGAAATTCAAAAAGTAGCGAAGAATGCAGCAGAAAAAGTGAAGATGGAAATTGGGGAACAAGGTATTGAATTAATTGGAATGTATGCGAGGAATGGAAGAGAAGCGATTAATCTTGTGCAAATTTCTGCAGGAATGGCGATAAATGAGGGCCGCTCATTCATTAAAGATGAGGATATTGAATGGGTTGTTCATTCTAGTCAACTCACTCCAAAATATGAAAAGCGCATTTATCCAATTCCGAAGATTGGTCTTGTAAATGGTCTCGCTGTATATGGACCTAATACAGGAGCGCTATTAGAAATTGAAGTAACAGCAATACGAGCTATGGAAAAAGGAACAATCAATGTTACAGGCATTGTAGAAGAAGAGAGCATTGGTAGTCAAACGAAATCAATTCGACGTAAAAGTATGGCGAAAGGTTCAGTTGATAATGTGTTAACTGTACTTCGTTCTCTTGATTTATTACCAGAAGGATATGATATACATATTAATTTTCCTGGTGGTATTCCAATTGATGGGCCTTCAGCAGGAATTGCAATGGCAACAGGAGTATATTCTGCTCTCCATCAAGCTTATGTAAATAATGAAATCGCGATGACAGGGGAAATAAGTATTCATGGTGAAGTAAAGCCGGTGGGTGGCGTATATGCAAAAGTGAAAGCAGCAAAAAAGGCGGGGGCAAAAAAGGTAATTATTCCTGCTGAAAATATGCAACCATTTTTATATACGATAAAAGGTATTGAAATTATACCTGTTCGAAAATTGAAGGAAGTCTTTGAGTTAACGTTCGTACAGAAAAACTTACATCGTGAAATCAATGTACGTCATCAGGTTGATGAAGGTGACGTACAATCAATGTAAGATGAAACCGAATAAGCTTCTAATAGACGACTTCAGGTAAGTTGGGCGTCAACTAGAATATAATAATATTTGCCAGACTTCGTTTAAGTTTGTATGCTTAAGCGAGGTCCCTTTTTCTTTTTTGGAACAAAAAAGAAAGAAATTTGTAATTGCAAGGAATCTCTGCAATTGCATCAAGAGGTATTGTAATATAAAATAGTTGAACAGGAGTTTAATTTATTATGGAGGTGCTATGTCTAGTATGAATACGAACGAAAGAATTGTGCCCCTCCTACCATTAAGAGGCGTTCTCGTATATCCAACGATGGTTCTGCATCTTGATGTAGGACGTGATAAATCGATACAAGCACTAGAGCAGGCAGCAATGGATGAAAATATCATCTTTTTAGCGATGCAAAAAGAAATGAATATCGATGATCCCAAAGAAGATGACATATATAGTGTGGGTACGGTAGCGAAAGTAAAGCAGATGCTAAAACTGCCGAACGGTACGCTTCGTGTCCTTGTAGAAGGTTTACATAGAGCAGAAATAGTAGAGTTTATTGAAGAAGAAGATGTAGTAAAAGTTTCGATTCAAACAGTAGCAGAAGAAGAAGAGGGCACTCTAGAGGAAAAAGCTCTTATGCGCACGTTGCTAGAACATTTCGAACAATATATTAAAGTTTCGAAAAAAGTATCGAATGAAACATTTGCAACAGTAGTGGATGTGGAAGAGCCTGGTCGATTAGCTGATTTAATCTCTTCTCATTTACCAATTAAGACAAAACAAAAGCAAGAGATTCTAGAGATGCTATCTGTAAAAGAAAGATTACATACACTTATTTCTATCATTCAAGATGAACAAGAACTACTTAGTCTAGAAAAGAAAATTGGCCAAAAAGTGAAACGTTCGATGGAGCGTACACAAAAAGAGTATTTCTTGCGTGAACAAATGAAGGCGATTCAAACAGAGCTTGGTGATAAAGAAGGTAAAGGTGGCGAAGTAGAAGAACTTCGTGAAAAAATCGAAGAGGCAGGAATGCCAGAAGAAACAAAAAAAGCCGCTTTAAAAGAATTAGATCGCTATGAAAAGTTGCCAACAAGTTCTGCAGAGAGCGGTGTCATTCGCAATTATCTAGATTGGTTATTAGCACTTCCGTGGATAGAAGCAACAGAAGATATGATTGACTTAGCACATTCTGAAACAATTTTAAATCGAGACCATTACGGTCTTGAGAAAGTGAAAGAGCGTGTGCTAGAGTATTTAGCTGTTCAAAAGCTAACTAATTCTTTAAAAGGACCAATTCTTTGTTTAGTTGGCCCTCCAGGTGTCGGAAAAACGTCTTTAGCACGTTCTATTGCAACATCGTTAAATCGTAATTTTGTACGTGTTTCCCTTGGTGGTGTTCGTGACGAATCTGAAATTCGTGGTCACCGTCGTACATATGTTGGAGCAATGCCGGGCCGTATTATTCAAGGTATGAAAAAAGCGAAAACAGTCAATCCAGTCTTTTTATTAGATGAAATTGATAAGATGTCTAATGATTTCCGTGGTGATCCATCCGCGGCGTTACTTGAAGTATTAGATCCAGAACAAAACCATAACTTTAGCGATCATTATATTGAAGAGCCGTATGACTTATCAAAAGTAATGTTTGTTGCAACTGCAAACACACTTGCAAGCATTCCAGGTCCACTTCTTGATCGTATGGAAATTATTTCAATTGCTGGTTACACAGAGATTGAAAAGGTGCATATTGCTCGTGAACATTTATTACCGAAGCAATTAACAGAACATGGCTTGCGAAAAGGGAATCTCCAAGTGCGTGATGACGCGTTACTTGAAATTATTCGCTACTATACACGTGAGGCTGGTGTTCGTACGCTAGAGCGTCAAATTGCAAAGATTTGTCGTAAAGCAGCAAAAATCATTGTTACAGAAGAGCGTAAACGTATTATTGTAACGGAAAAAAATATTACAGATCTACTTGGTAAACATATATTCCGCTATGGGCAAGCTGAAACGACAGACCAAGTTGGAATGGCAACTGGTTTAGCATATACGGCTGCTGGCGGTGATACACTTGCAATTGAAGTATCTGTATCACCAGGAAAAGGAAAATTAATTTTAACAGGGAAACTTGGGGATGTTATGAAAGAATCCGCACAAGCTGCATTTAGCTACATTCGTTCTCGTGCAGAGGAACTTCATATCGATCCAGATTTCCATGAAAAGAATGACATCCATATTCACGTTCCAGAAGGAGCGGTTCCAAAAGATGGTCCATCAGCTGGTATTACGATGGCAACTGCGCTTATTTCCGTACTAACAGGTGTACCTGTAAGTAAAGAAGTAGGGATGACAGGTGAAATTACCTTGCGTGGTCGCGTATTACCAATCGGTGGTTTAAAAGAAAAAACATTAAGTGCTCACCGTGCAGGCTTAACAAAAATTATTTTGCCGGCCGAAAATGAAAAAGATTTAGATGATATTCCAGAAAGCGTAAAAGAAAACCTTACGTTTGTGCTTGTGTCTCATTTAGACGAAGTATTGGAGCACGCATTAGTAGGAGTGAAACAATGAAAGTAACAAAAGCAGATATTGTCATTAGTGCTGTTAAACCAGAACAATATCCAGATAGCGACTTACCAGAAATTGCATTAGCAGGTCGTTCTAATGTTGGGAAGTCTTCCTTTATTAATAAAATTTTAAATCGTAAAAAATTAGTGCGTATTTCATCTAAACCGGGAAAAACGCAAACATTGAACTTTTTCTTAATTAATGAAATGATGCACTTTGTCGATGTTCCAGGTTATGGATATGCAAAAGTATCGAAAACAGAGCGAGCGGCATGGGGTAAAATGATTGAAACATACTTTACAACACGTGAGCAATTAGATGCGGCTGTATTAGTAGTTGACCTACGTCATCCGCCGACAAACGATGATGTGATGATGTATGATTTTTTAAAGCATTATGAAATTCCAACCATTATCATTGCAACGAAAGCTGATAAAATTCCGAAAGGGAAATGGCAAAAGCATTTGAAGGTTGTAAAGGAAACACTTGATGTAGAAGCTGGCGATGAAGTCGTTCTATTCTCATCAGAAACAGGGCTTGGAAAAGAAGAAGCGTGGAAAGCCATTCATAAATTTACAAAAACAAAAAACGTGTGACGATCCGTCACACGTTTTTTGTTTACTTATAGTACAGGTTCAAAAAGGAGGATAAAGAGAGCTGGGTAGTTCGAGGCGCGGAAGTCACGAGGATACGGAGTGTAGATGGATCTACATGAGTACCGGAGTGACGACGCAACGAAGAAATACGAAAGCTATCTTTACCGGACTTGTTGAACATCCTCTTACAGTACGTTTAATGTAACTTCAATATTCCCTCTAGTTGCCTTTGAATATGGACATACGTCGTGTGCAGCTTCAACAAGCTCTTGTGCTTCAGAATGTGAAACGCCAACTACACGTACATCAAGTACAGCAGATAATCCAAAACCACCATCTGTATCTTTTCCAATTGAAACGTGAGCTGTGACTTCTGTACTTTCTACTTTTACACGTTTTGTACGAATTACAAGCTGCAGAGCGCTATCAAAGCATGCTGCGTAACCAGCTGCAAATAATTGTTCTGGGTTCGTTGCTTCGCCGCCCATACCGCCTAATGCTTTTGGCATTTTCACATCAAGATTTAGAATACCATCTTCAGAAACGACTTTTCCATTTCTTCCACCTGTTGCAGTTACAGTTGCTGTATATAATTTTTCCATGTTTATTCCCCTTTTCTATCATTGATTGTTTTCATGGTTTCAATTAATTTACTTAATTGAATTAATAATGATCGATATTCTTGTTCTGTAATTCCTAAATTGGTAGCCATGGTTTCTGGCAATGAACATGCTTTTTCTTTTAAAGCGTGTCCTTGTTCTGTTAGTTCAATGCACACTTTGCGTTCATCTTCCTTAGAACGAACACGTTTAACTAGTTCTAATGTTTCCATACGTTTTAACATAGGTGTTAATGTACCAGAATCTAAAAATAGACGTTCGCCAATTTCTTTTACAGTTAATCCATCTTGCTCCCAAAGCACTAATAATGTAATGTACTGCGGATACGTAATACCCATTTCTTCTAAATAAGGTCGATAAAAACGTGTGACCTCTCTAGAGCAAGCATAAATAGAAAAGCAAAGTTGATTATCAAGATGTAAAGGATTCTCTTTCATGAACAACCCTCCTATTTAAATTTTGCACAATTTAATTTTGTAAAATCAATATAACGGAAAAGAAATGAGATGTCAAATACATTGCAACGAAAAAATTTGAGGAGTGTGTCACATGAAAGAAGTTGTTACATTTTGGAACAATCATACATATTTTTCTGTATGATGAAAGAAGATAGAGAAAGAGAGTATTTCAATTCGTATGGAATAGTTTCCATCACTTGATTCTGATAGATTTTTTTGGTAACGTACAAATAGAGTTATTATTTTATAATGATTATAAAGTAAGGTATATATACATTTTGATTTTTTAACATATAAGTCGCTGTTATGAAGAACAAAAGGTGACATGTACTCGTTTTCTCTCTTTGTTTTAACTTGGCATGGGGCAGGGAGAGGATCTGACCGCTTCTATGCGTGGCTGGATGCTCTCTCCCACCTAAAGATTAGGTTTTATGTCGTTTTTTCAATTTGCATTTATATAGTCAGATGAGTAATGTATTTCCTGCTAGGTGTGAAAAGCAGAAAAAATAATTTGTCGATGTTCACACGATTGTCAGATTCATAACAGGAAAGTTGTATTATGATAGTAGATAAGGTGATAAAACGGTTGAAGGGGGACATGCTGCGTGCATATTCTTGTTGTTGGTGTAAATTATCGAACAGCCCCTGTAGAATTTCGTGAGAAACTAACATTTCAGGCAGCGGAGTTAGAGCAGGCAATGACAACATTACAAAATCAAAAGAGCGTGTTAGAAAACATCATTGTATCAACGTGTAACCGCACAGAAATCTATGCTGTCGTCGATCAATTGCACACGGGACGATATTACATTAAGAAATTTTTAGCTGATTGGTTTCAGCTTGAGATAGAAGAGGTTTCGCCATACTTGTCTATTTTTGAACAAGATGGTGCGATTGAACATTTATTCCGTGTAACATGCGGATTAGATTCTATGGTAGTTGGTGAAACACAAATTTTAGGTCAAATGCGAAATAGCTTCTTAGAGGCGCAAAAAGTGAAAACAACAGGGGCAATTTTTAATGAATTGTTTAAACAAGTGATTACGTTAGCAAAGCGTGCTCATTCAGAAACAACAATTGGTGAAAGTGCAATGTCTGTTAGTTATGCAGCTGTTGAACTTGGAAAGAAAATTTTTGGTGATTTAACAGATTGCCATGTTTTAATTCTGGGCGCTGGAAAAATGGGTGAACTTGCATTGCAAAACTTATATGGAAGTGGAGCACGTAAAGTAACCGTTATGAACCGTACGTTTACGAAAGCGGAAACAATGGCCGAGAAATATATGGGGCATGCAAAACCGTTAAGTGAATTGCAATGTGCGCTTTTAGAAGCGGATATTTTAATTAGTTCAACTGGTGCTTCAGATTACGTAATTACGAAAGAAATGATGACAAGAGTGGAACGGATGCGCTGTGGTCGTCCGCTATTTATGGTGGATATTGCAGTACCTCGTGATATTGATCCAGCAATCGATGAATTAGAAGGTTCTTTCCTGTACGATATTGATGACCTGCAGGGCGTAGTAGAAGCAAATCGTGCGGAGCGTTTAAAAGAGGCGGAAAAAATTCAGCTTATGATTGAAGAGGAAATTGTTATATTTAAAGCGTGGTTAAATACGCTTGGTGTTGTTCCATTAATATCAGCTCTTCGTGATAAAGCATTGGCAATTCAAAGTGAGACGATGCAAAGTCTTGAACGAAAAATTCCAACGCTTAGTGACCGTGAGAGAAAAGTGATTAGTAAGCATACGAAAAGCATTATCAATCAACTGCTCAAGGATCCAATTTTAGTAGCAAAAGAGTTGGCAGCTGAAGAGGAAGCGGCAGAAAAACTCGCTTTATTCGCGAAAATTTTTGATTTAGAAGTGCAAGAAGAGGAAGCGAAACAAACGGAAGAACGAGAACATAAACGAGCGTGGACAGCATCCGTTCCATCTTTATAATTGGAAGGATGATCGGATGGACTTTTTAAATAATAGTATTATTTATCATATCGCAATTATTTTATATGCTTGCAGCATTAGTTTATATTTTATAGATTATTTCCAAAGTAACCGAAAGGCGAATCGAATTGCTTTTTGGTTACTTGCAATTGTATGGATATTACAGTCTATTTTTATGTTACTTCGGGCTACGGAATCAGAGACGAATCCAATTTTAACGTTATTGTCAGGGATTTATTTTTATGTGTGGCTATTAATTACAATGTCACTCGTAATCAATCGGTTTATGCGCATTGATTTTTTAGTCTTTTTTACAAATGTCATTGCATTTGGCGTAAGCGCTTTTTCTATTTTTACTCCGCTTGGAAAAATGTCGCCGGTACTTGCGGATCAATTAGTTTCAGAACTTGTATACGTACATGTAGGAATGGCGATTATTTCCTATGCGGCATTTACGGTATCGTTTATTTTTTCTATTATGTACTTGCTGCAATATCGATTATTAAAACAGAAAAAATGGAATGCGAGATTAAGAAGGTTGGGGAATTTACCGAAGCTTGAGTCAATGTCTTATGGACTAAATCTATTTTCGGTTCCATTTTTCTTGTTAGCTATTTTGCTTGGATGTATATGGGGATATACAAAGCTAGATAATTTCCATTGGTATGACACGAAAGTAATCGGGTCTTTTGTTGTTTTATTTGTATATTGCATGGGATTGTATTTACGAGGATCAGATATATTGCAAGGTAAGAAGATTATAAATTGGAACATTGTTGCATTTCTCGTTATGCTAATCAATATTTTCCTATTAAGCAGTTTATCCAACTTCCACTTTTGGTATTTATAATGAGGAGAGAAAATTATGCGCAAAATTATTGTCGGTTCAAGAAAGAGCAAACTAGCGTTAACGCAAACAAATTGGTTTATTGATCAGTTAAAAGCGCTTGGTTTACCATATGAATTTGAAGTGAAAGAAATTGTTACAAAAGGTGATGTTATTTTAGATGTAACTCTTTCCAAGGTAGGCGGGAAAGGTTTGTTTGTAAAAGAAATTGAGCATGCGCTGCTTACGAAAGAAATTGATATGGCTGTACATAGTATGAAGGACATGCCCGCGGTACTTCCAGATGGATTAACAATTGGATGCATACCGAAGCGTGTCGATCCACGTGATGCATTCATCTCAAAAAATGGGGAGTCTTTTGAAGAGTTAGCAGAAGGTGCGATACTTGGGACAAGTAGTTTAAGACGAAGTGCGCAGCTATTAGCTGCTAGACCAGACTTACAAGTGAAATGGATTCGTGGAAATATCGATACGAGATTACGTAAATTAAAAGAAGAAGACTACGATGCGATCATTTTAGCGACAGCTGGATTACAGAGAATGGGCTGGGATGATGATGTGATTACAGAGCATTTAGATGAAACGTTATGTGTACCTGCTGTAGGGCAAGGTGCCTTAGCGATTGAATGTCGCGGGGATGATAAAGATGTATTGCAATTATTATCACATATAAATGATGATGTAACAGAACGAACTGTGTCAGCTGAACGAGTATTCCTTCATAAACTTGAAGGTGGTTGCCAAGTACCGATTGCTGGATATGCAACACTTCAGGAAAATAATGAAATTGAATTAACTGCCCTTGTCGGCTCGATGGATGGTTCTGTTTTGTTAAAAGAAACGGTTACAGGTATGGATTCAGAGCAAGTTGGTCTAGAAGCAGCTGATCGTTTAATTAAGCAAGGAGCAAAAGAGCTCATTCTCGCTGCAAATAAGGAGCAACAGTAATCATGGAGGCTCTTGCTGGCAAAACAGTACTGATTACGCGTGCAAAGCATCAAGCAAGACAAATGAGTGTAGCAGTGAAGAAAGAGAGCGGAATTCCAGTGGAAATTCCGCTTTTGCGTATGGAAGGTGTGCCTCAGCAAGTGTTTCAAAGTGTAGCGCAGCAGATACACTTATATGACTGGATTATTTTTACCAGTAAGAACGGAGTAAGCTTCTTTTTAGATGGTTTAGGAGAGCGAATCCCCCCTACTGTTCGCATCGCTGCGGTAGGTGTGAAAACAGGTCAAGAATTAGAAAAGCGGGGTTATGAGGTTCGCTTTGTTCCAACATCGTTTGTTGCTGAAACCTTTGCAGAAGAATTTGGGAGAGACTTAAGCGCGAAGGAACGCATTTTATTTCCAAAAGGGAATTTAGCTAGAGATGTGATTCCGGCTAAACTCCGAGAATTAGGAGTACTCTTAGAGGAGTTTGTTGTATATGAAACAAAGACAAATGATAAGAAACAACAAGATCTCATCGTAGCTTTAGAATCTGGTAAGATAGACGTTGTTACATTTACGAGTCCATCTACTGTTATAAGCTTTGTGAAATTACTTGAGGGTACAAACTGGAGAGAATGGATAAAAAAATGTACAATTGCTTGTATAGGACCGATAACAGAGCAGGAGGCAAGGCGTTATTTTGCCGATGTAATCGTTCCAAAAGAATATACAATAGAGGCGTTAATACAGTGCATTTCAAAATATAATCAAAATGCATAATCTAAATAAAAGAATGGGAGATAGAAATCTATGAGTTCTTTACAATTTAATCGTCACCGTCGTTTAAGACAAAGTGGAAATATGCGTGCGCTTGTACGTGAAACATTTTTACATACAGAAGATTTTATATATCCTATTTTTGTATTAGAAGGAGAAAATGTTCGTAACGAAGTTCCTTCTATGCCAGATGTATATCAAATTTCTTTAGATCTTCTGCAAGCTGAAATGCAAGAAGTTGTAGATTTAGGTATTCGTTCTGTTATCGTATTCGGCTTACCTGCGGAAAAAGATGAAGTTGGATCTTCTGCATTTTGTGAGCATGGCATTGTACAACGTGCAATTAAACAAATTAAAGAACAGTTCCCAGAGTTAGTAGTAGTTGCGGATACATGTTTATGTCAATATACAAGCCATGGACATTGTGGTGTTATTGAGGATGGCATCATTTTAAATGATGAATCATTAGAAGTCCTTGCGAAAACAGCAGTGAGTCAAGCGAAAGCAGGGGCAGATATTATCGCACCATCTAACATGATGGACGGATTTGTAACTGCGATTCGCCATGCTTTAGATGAGAACGGTTTTGCACATGTACCGGTTATGTCATATGCGGTGAAATATTCATCTGCATTTTACGGTCCATTCCGCGATGCAGCGCACGGTGCACCGCAATTTGGGGATCGTAAAACATACCAAATGGATCCAGCAAACCGCATGGAAGCATTCCGTGAAGCTGAATCAGATGTAATGGAAGGAGCAGATTTCTTAATTGTAAAACCAGCTCTTTCTTATTTAGATATTATTCGCGATGTGAAAAATAATTTTAATTTGCCAATCGTTGCTTATAATGTGAGCGGAGAATATTCGATGATTAAAGCAGCGGCGCAAAATGGTTGGATTAATGAAAAAGATATTGTACTTGAGAAACTATTAAGTATGAAACGTGCAGGGGCAGATTTAATTATTACGTATCATGCGAAAGATGCAGCACGATGGTTACAAGAAGGAGGCACACAATAATGAAAAAGTTCGATAAATCGATTGAAGCATTTGAAACAGCGCAAGATTTAATGCCTGGCGGCGTAAATAGTCCAGTTCGTGCGTTTAAATCTGTTGGTATGAACCCGCTCTTTATGGAGCGTGGAAAAGGCTCTAAAGTGTACGACATTGATGGGAATGAATACATCGACTACGTATTATCATGGGGACCTCTTATTCACGGACATGCAAATGACCGTGTTGTAGAATCATTAAAAGCTGTTGCTGAAAAAGGAACGAGCTTTGGTGCACCAACAGAGATTGAAAATAAATTAGCACAGCTTGTGATCGAGCGTGTGCCATCGATTGAAATTGTGCGTATGGTGAATTCTGGAACAGAGGCGACAATGAGTGCGCTTCGTCTAGCGCGTGGTTACACAGGTCGTAATAAGATTTTGAAATTTATCGGTTGTTACCATGGGCATGGCGATTCCCTATTGATTAAAGCTGGTTCCGGTGTTGCAACGCTTGGTTTACCAGATAGCCCTGGAGTACCTGAAGGTGTAGCGCAAAATACGATTACAGTAGCGTATAACGATTTAGAGAGTGTAAAATATGCTTTCGAACAGTTTGGTGACGATATTGCTTGTGTGATTGTAGAGACAGTAGCAGGAAATATGGGTGTTGTACCACCTCAGCCGGGATTTTTAGAAGGACTTCGTGAAGTAACAGAGCAAAATGGTGCACTGCTTATCTTCGATGAAGTAATGACAGGATTCCGCGTTGCTTATAATTGTGGACAAGGCTATTACGGTGTGACGCCTGACTTAACTTGTTTAGGAAAAGTAATTGGCGGTGGATTGCCAGTAGGTGCATATGGTGGTAAAGCAGAAATTATGCGCCAAGTTGCACCGAGTGGCCCAATTTATCAAGCAGGTACATTATCCGGTAATCCCCTTGCAATGACAGCGGGTTATGAAACATTAGTACAATTAACACCAGAATGTTATCAAGAGTTTGAACGTAAAGCAGAAATGTTAGAAAATGGCCTACGTAAAGCGGCTGAAAAACATGGCATTCCGCATCATATAAACCGTGCAGGTTCTATGATTGGTATATTCTTCACGAATGAGCCAGTTATTAACTATGATGCAGCGAAAACTTCAAACTTAGAATTCTTCGCAGCTTACTATCGTGAAATGGTAGAACAAGGTGTATTCTTACCACCTTCTCAATTTGAAGGATTATTCTTATCAACAGCACATAGTGATGCAGATATTGAAGCAACAATTGCAGCAGCAGAAATTGCAATGTCAAAATTAAAAGCGTAAAGGAAAAAGGTTGTCAGGGAGAGTCCTGGCAACCTTTTTTTGTTATGACACATATTGTCGAAGCGCTGATAAGTGGCGCCTGATGGCTGAGATATTAAAAAATGCCGATAGATGTAATGATAGCCCACTGATATATGAAAAATGAATAGAGAGCCTGCATGTGTAGTTTGATTTTTTACTCATAAAATAACTCCCATGCACATAAACCTGTAATGACATACAGTTTGGGAGGGGGAAAAGAAGTGGCAACTGATCATTCATTACGTTTTTCATTAAAAGAATCGGTTTGGTTCCAAAAAGGACAGGAAGTCGAAGAACTTTTGTCAATTTCGTTAGATCCAGACGTTGAGATAGAAGAGCTTGAATACGAAGTAATTGTGAGAGGGCAATTGGACTTAACGGGGGAATATGTTGCAAGGCAAGATGATTCTGCATTTTCATTACGAGATTTATCTCCGGCGAAATCGATTGATTATGTAGAAACGAGAGAAGATGGTGTAAACGAACTTGTACATTCTTTTCCATTAGAAATTTCGATTCCACGAAACAGAGTGAAACAAGTTGAAGAGTTGTATGTTTCCATTGAGGAATTTGATTATGAATTAAAGGAAAACGGTTGCTTGCAATTATTAGCGGATATATCAATATCTGGATTATGTGAGGATGAAAGAATACACAATGAAGCGTATGGGGAAGAGATAGAGGATATAGAAGTGGATAGAATAGAGGAAGTAAAAGCGATGGATGAGGATAACACACCAGTGGAAGAGGCGGTAGTTCATACAGAATCAGATGGATGGGAGGATTATGCATTTGAGCCTTTCCAATTAGAAGAGCGTAAAGAACAAGAGTTAGCAGAAATAGAAGATCTAGAAGAACAGGATGAGGAAGAGAGAGAAGAAGCAGCAAAAGAAACTACACCGCAGTTTGAATTGTTTGGCCGGAGAGATTTTAAGAAAGAGAAGGAAAAGAAAGTAGAGGCAGAAGCCGAAGTAGCATACTCACAACGGGATGAAAATGCATTATATTTAACAAAATTGTTTACGAAAGAGCCGGAAGAAGAGTTTACGAAATTACGTATGTATTTCGTTCAAGAAGGGGATACAATTGAATCAGTTGCGGAGCGATATGAAACGTCTGTTCAGCATTTACACCGCGTGAATCAAACTGATGAAGTATATTTAACTGCAGGGCAAATTATATATATACCTGTGTCAAGAGTGAAGACAAAGTGAGTGGAGGATTTTCTCCACTCATCTCTTTTCTTGCAGTCTAGTTTTGCATAGATAGAAAGTATTTGTTTCAGTAAAAAATCTTAACGGGTAGTAAGACCCCCACCTCAAGATTCAGAGAGAAACAAGGAAGATAGGTAGGGGATCAACTGCCCGTAAAAGCCCGATTGGTGAGGGCTAATAATCAGTGGGGGATGAAGAAAACCCCACTGATTAAAGTTTCAATTTATTTTACGTTTTTGAATGAGAAAGGATCATTCGTATGGATATAGAATTACGAGATCGTTATGCGCCGATAGTACAGCGGTATCAATTGGATGTCCACCATATGGAAGAGCACGGAAGTATCATAAAAATTTATACGAATCAAGGTCCATATGCATTGAAAAAGTTACCATCTTATCGATTGAAACGAAATGATTTAATGTATCATGTTCAATTTTTGCGTGAAAAGGGATTTACACATTATGCCCCGATTTATCATGCGACAGATGGAAATCATATTTTGAGCGACGAAACATATAGTTATTATTTAATGCCTTGGCTGGAAAGAGCGGAGGGAAATGGAGAGGACAATGATCAATATCATAAAATGTTTCAGACGCTAGCACTACTTCACCAAAGGACGGTAAAAGAAGAGAAATATACTGAAGAAGCATTAGAGGATCATTATACAAATATCTCCGATCGTTGGGAGAAAGATGGAGAACTTTTAGAGGAATTCCTTGTAGAGTCTGAGGCGAAATGGTATATGTCGCCATTTGAACTACAGTACTGTACGTATTTTCATCATGTGATGAGGGCGCGTGAATTTGCCACGAAACAGCTTTCGGAGTGGCATGAAGCGATGAAAGAGAAAGAAAAAACACGCGTTTCTTTTATTCATGGCAATGTATCGATGAATCATTTTTTATTTGATTATGAGCGAAACGGTTATTTTATTAGTTTAGAAAGGTCACAATTTGCAACGCCAGTTCAAGATCTTGTGCGTTTTTATTCCCGCTCATTGAACACATACCCAATTGCAAGAAGCGATCGTTTCGAATGGTATCAGGTGTATCAAAAGAATTTTCCGTTTACGAAAGAAGAGCAACTCCTGATGTTTGCTTATCTAACATATCCGTCCCCATTTATTAAGCAAATTCAATCTTATACAAGCAAACAGCAGAGACGTGATGAAAAGAAAGAACTTCAAGGTGTGAAAATGTTACAGCAAGCACATTGGCTTGTAAGTAACATAGAATATTTCATTTCACAATTACAAGCTGCGCAGCAAGGAAATGAATAATAGCCGTAGTCTCAAGTCATCGTGAGGCTACGGCTGAAAATGTAAGCGGATTGTTGCTACAACAAAGATGATAAGGATGATAAAATCTAAGAAGGTTGGAAGTAGTAATGTGCGAATCCCTTGGAAAATAGTAAGTGGAATGGCAAAATCAGAAAACAACGTTTGTAAATTTCTAACCCATGAAGGGGCTGAAAAATTGTAGGGGCGTCGGTATCGTCGCATAATCAATCATTCCTCCGTACAGAAAGCATTTACTACACATTAATCTTGAAAGGTGAAGATGCAATATTATAATATGCAGGATAAGTACCTAAGGTGCTTGTGCTGCTTTTTTTTCATTTTTTGTACATAGGTTATAAAAAATGTTTACGCTAATTGATGATTACACACTGATTTTTAGATGATGAGAAAATATGGAATCTATCAATTGTAGAAAATTGCTGAAAAATATTTTTATCTTGACGAATATGGTTTCGTTTTTTACACTATTGTATATAATAAATAACAATTATATAAATGCATTGAAGGGGAAGAGTATAACATTAAACGTCTGCAGAGAGGAGAATCATTGGCTGTGAGATTCTCTAGATAGTTATGTTAGAAGGTAGCCCTGGAGCATCTTTTCTGAACAGAGTCATTCTCATTAGGAAAAGACGGATCTGTCCGTTATCAAATTAAGAGTATAAGCAAATTTTGAATTTGTTTGTAAATAAAGGTGGTACCACGATGTCCCTCGTCCTTTTTTGGATGAGGGACATTTTTTATTCTGAAGGAGGGAAAATAATGTCAAACACGGAAAAGAATTTACCAACTAAATATGATCATATGTCCGTTGAAGAAGGCCGTTATAAATGGTGGCTTGAAGGCAAATATTTCGAAGCAAAAGGAGATGCGGAAAAACAGCCGTATACAATTGTAATCCCGCCTCCAAACGTAACAGGTAAACTGCATTTAGGTCATGCTTGGGATACAACACTTCAAGATATTTTAACACGTACAAAGCGTATGCAAGGATACGATGTATTATGGCTTCCAGGTATGGACCATGCGGGTATCGCAACGCAAGCGAAAGTAGAAGGGAAACTTCGTGAAGAAGGTATTTCACGTTACGATCTTGGTCGTGAGAAATTCCTTGAAAAAGCATGGGAATGGAAAGAAGAATATGCTTCTCACATTCGCGAGCAATGGGGAAAAGTTGGTCTAGGATTAGATTATACTCGTGAGCGTTTCACATTAGATAAAGGCTTATCTGATGCGGTTAATAAAGTATTCGTTAAATTGTACGAAAAAGGTTTAATTTACCGCGGTGAATATATCATTAACTGGGACCCTGCAACACGCACTGCCCTTTCTGATATTGAAGTAATTCATAAAGATGTTCAAGGTGCATTCTATCATATGAATTACCCATTAACAGACGGTTCTGGTCACATTCGTCTTGCGACAACTCGTCCAGAAACAATGCTTGGTGATACAGCAGTAGCAGTTCATCCAGAAGATGATCGTTACAAGCATTTAATCGGAAAAACGGTTACACTTCCAATCGTAGAGCGTGAAATTCCGATTATTGCTGATGAGTATGTAGAGAAAGATTTCGGAACAGGTGTTGTGAAAATCACACCAGCTCATGATCCGAATGACTTTGAAGTAGGTAACCGTCACGACTTACCACGCATTTTAGTAATGAACGAAGATGGAACAATGAACGAAACAGCTGGTAAGTATAACGGTATGGATCGTTTCGAATGCCGTAAAGAGTTAGTAAAAGACTTGCAAGAAGCTGGCGTATTAGTAGAAATCGAGCCTCATATGCATGCGGTAGGTCATAGTGAGCGTAGCGGGGCAGTTGTTGAGCCTTACTTATCAACACAATGGTTCGTAAAAATGGCACCACTTGCAGAAAAGGCTGTTGCTCTGCAACAAAAAGAAGAAGAAAAAGTAACGTTCGTACCAGATCGTTTCGAGAACACATACTTACGCTGGATGGAAAACATTCATGACTGGTGTATTTCTCGTCAATTATGGTGGGGACACCGCATCCCAGCTTGGTATCATAAAGAAACTGGTGAAGTATACGTAGGTACAGAAGCTCCAGCAGATATCGAAAACTGGAACCAAGATAACGACGTACTTGATACATGGTTTAGCTCAGCGTTATGGCCATTCTCAACACTTGGTTGGCCAAATGAAAATGATGAAGACTTCAAACGCTACTATTCAACAGATGCGCTTGTAACGGGCTATGACATCATTTTCTTCTGGGTATCGCGTATGATTTTCCAAGGTCTAGAGTTTACAGGAGAGCGTCCATTTAAAGACGTATTAATTCATGGTCTTGTTCGTGACGAGCAAGGACGTAAAATGAGTAAGTCTTTAGGTAATGGTATTGATCCAATGGAAGTTATCGAGAAGTACGGTGCAGATGCAATGCGCTTCTTCTTATCAACAGGAAGTGCACCAGGTCAAGATTTACGCTTTAGCATGGAGAAAGTAGAATCTACTTGGAACTTCATTAATAAAATTTGGAATGCATCTCGTTTCGTATTAATGAATATGGAAGACATGCAATACGAAGATATTGATTTAACTGGTGAAAAATCAGTTGCAGATAAGTGGATTTTAACTCGTTTAAATGAAACAATTGAAAGTGTAACGCGTAACATGGATAAATATGAATTCGGTGAAGCTGGTCGTGCATTGTACAACTTCATTTGGGATGATTTCTGTGACTGGTACATTGAAATGGCGAAGCTTCCATTATATGGAGAAGATGAAGCGGCGAAGAAAACAACTCGTTCTGTTTTAGTATATGTATTAGATCAAACGATGCGTTTATTACACCCATTCATGCCATTCGTAACAGAGAAAATTTGGCAGCACTTACCTCATGAAGGTGAATCTATTACAGTAGCAGCGTGGCCAACAGTTCGCGAAGATTTACAGGACAAAGAAGCAGCGGCAGAAATGCACCTTCTTGTTGATATCATTCGTTCTGTTCGTAACATTCGCGCTGAAGTAAATACACCAATGAGCAAAAAAGTTCAAATGCAAATTAAAGCAAAAGACGAAACAGTACTAGCACAGCTTACGAAAAACAGCTCTTACATTGAGCGTTTCTGTAATCCAAGTGAATTAACGATTAAGATGGATTTACAAGCGCCAGAAAAAGCGATGACTGCAATCGTATCAGGTGCAGAGTTATTCTTACCGTTAGCTGATCTAATCAATCTTGATGAAGAGAAAGCACGCCTTGAAAAAGAACTTGAGAAGTTCGATAAAGAGGTAGAACGCGTACAGAAGAAACTTGCAAATCAAGGTTTCGTAGCAAAAGCTCCAGCAACAGTTATTGAGGGAGAGCGTGCGAAAGAGCAAGATTACTTAGAAAAACGTGAAGCAGTTCGCCAACGTCTAGCTGATCTTCAAAAATAAAAATCTTTTTAAAGAGACTTACCATATTGGTGAGTCTCTTTTATTTGCGTATAATAGGGTTTAAGAAGGTTGTTTTTGAAAGGGGAAGGCATACGTGATACATACATACGAAGAAGCAATAGGTTGGATTCATAGTCGATTAAAATTTGGTATTAAGCCAGGATTAGAAAGAATGCAGTGGATGCTTGAGAAGCTTGGAAACCCTGAGCGTCACATAAAATGTATTCACCTTGCAGGAACAAATGGAAAAGGCTCAACTTTAACGTATATGCGCTATATGCTAGAGGCAGAAAAATATAAGGTGGGAACATTTACGTCTCCGTATATTGAAACATTTAACGAAAGAATCGGCGTAAATGGAGAACCAATTACAGATAAAGAAATAACTGAACTTGTAAATATGGTCAAACCAGTTGTAGAAAAATTAGATGAAACAAATTTAGGAGAAGCAACGGAATTTGAAATTATTACAGTAATGGCAATCTGTTACTTTGGTAAAATAAATTTCTGTGATATTGTCTTGTTTGAAACAGGGCTTGGTGGGCGCTTTGATTCTACAAACGTGGTTCATCCAGTTCTAACAATCATTACAAATATTGGACATGATCACATGCATATTTTAGGGAATACACTAGCGGAAATTGCGTATGAAAAAGCAGGCATTATTAAATCAGGTGTTCCTGTTATTACAGGTGTGCAGGATGAAGAAGCACTTGAGGTTATTCAAAAAGTTGCTAAAGAAAAAAATGCAAACCTTTATGAACTTGGAAAGCAATTTACAGTAATTCACCAGCGTTCTGATGCAGATGGGGAACACTTTAATTTTTCTTGTCCCTTTGCTTCGTTTGAGGAATTTCGAATTTCAATGAAAGGAAGTCATCAAGTAGGAAATGCGGCATTAGCATTGATGGGGGTTATGTATCTGAAAACATACCTATCATTCTTACTAGAGGAAGAGCGTATTCGTTTAGGATTAAGTGAAGCATATTGGATTGGTCGATTTGAACGATTGCAAAGTAAACCGGATGTAATTATAGATGGTGCTCATAATCCTGAAGGAATTGCAAGTCTTGTGAAAACGGTGAAGGCTCATTATAACGATGAAAACGTTATCGTTTTATTTACAGCTCTTGGTGATAAGCAATTAGACAACATGGTTGGTCCACTTGAAACTGTAGCAGATGAAATGATTTTCACAACATTTACATTTGATCGTGCAATTTCTGCTAAGGAACTTGCTGTTCATTCAAGTAAAGAAACAAAACAAGTTTTTGAGAACTGGAAAGAAGCGATTGATACAAAAATGAAGACGCTACAAGAAAATGATGTTTTCATCATAACAGGCTCTCTTTACTTCATTTCGGAAGTTCGAAAATACATTCGTGAAAAAAACTAGGACAGCAACTTGCTGTCCTAGTTTTTTGTTCTACAAATGAAGTCAAATGCATACATATAGGATAACTATATGGGACAATTTGACGAACCTCTCCGACAAATATCTCGTTTTTGTGTGAAGGGAATATGTTATGATGCGGACAACGATAAGAGGTGAGGTGTGAGGGTATGGACAAGCAATCACGAACAATCTCAGTTAAAGTAAATGGAACGGAAGCAAAGTATGAGGAAAAGAAGAAAGAAAAAGAAGAATTTGATTGGATGGTAGTGGAGAGTGAAACATCGCAAAATGTAGTTCCGTTTCAAAAAAACAAGTTACCGTCTATTCGGCAGCAACGCAAGAAATGGAGTAATATACTTATTTTCACAGTTGCTACCGCGATTATTATTGGCACAGTGTTAGGGATGGGAATGCTGCACTTGTTAACGGGACAAGGTACGGCTCGAGAAGTTACGGTTACAAGTGGAGAAAAGAATAGTAGAGCAGAGCAAAAAGAAGTAACGGTTGAAGAGAAAAAAGCAGAAAAACCGAAATCGGGAAATAGCGCCGCCTTAGAACCAATCACCTTATATTTCGTGCAAGGTGGTCTTTATTCTTCCGAAGAAAAAGGACAAGCAGCTATTCAGGAGTGGAAAGATAACGGGAACATAGCAGCTATTAAACCGAATGAGGATAAGTATTCACTTGTAGTTGGAATTTCTAGTAATGAGCAATCCGTAGATCAATTAGTTGGAAAGTATAAAAAAGATGGAGTATCAGTTTTGAAAAAGAAGTGGGAAATTACAGATCAAGCATTGCTGAAAGACGATAAAGAATCTGGTCCATTGTTAAGCAAGTTGCAGCCCTTATACATGCATTTTGTAAAATACTTGGCGGGTATAGAATCTGGGGATAAAAGTAATTCTAAAGAGGTAGCAGCACTTGAACAGGAGTGGAAGGCAATTGAAAAAGAAGGGAAATTAATTAAACGTGAGGATGTAAAAAAAATATATACGTATGCATCAGTAACTATACAAACAATAAAAAAAGGGAAGACTGATAAAGAAACAGTAGCTAAATTGAATCAAGTTATTATTGATGGTTTACTTTCTTACGAAAAAGTGGTTTCGCAAAAAGCAAAAGAGTAGGATAATGGAGTGAGAGGGAAGGAGTGTGTATACTTCTTTCTTTTCCTTTGGATTATATATCTATAGAAATGTTTTCTCGTGAGAGCATATATAGCTATATGGTGAGAAAATATCATTTTCTAAAAAGAAAAAGGTATTTCTCCAATTTGTAGGAAAGGTATTTGTTTGGTACGATCAAGTTATATTTTCTGCTTTATGTAAGAAAGGAGAACGTATGAAGAAACTTATTTTAGCATCTGGGTCACCGCGCCGAAAGGAATTACTTGAACTAGCAGATGTACCATTTGAAATTGTTGTAAGTGAAATAGAAGAAACAATTGGTGCCTATTCATCGCCTGCTGATATCGTAATGTCACTTGCTTTGCAAAAAGCATCTGCTGTAGCAGAAAATCATGGTGATTGTGTGGTATTAGGTGCAGACACAATTGTTACATATGAATCGCGTATTCTTGGTAAGCCTTCTGATGAGGCGGAGGCAAAAGAAATGTTGCAATTATTATCAGGAAAAACACATGAAGTATATACAGGTGTTGCGCTTATTTCAAAAGAAAAAACAGTAACGTTCTATGAGCGTACAGAAGTTACATTTTGGGAATTAACAGAAGAAGAGATTGATACGTATATTGCATCGAAAGAACCACTTGATAAGGCTGGAAGTTACGGCATTCAAGGAAAAGGTTCCATCTTTGTTCAACATATTCAAGGAGATTACTACAGTGTAGTCGGATTACCAATCGCACGCCTTGTTCGTGAATTAAAACAATTTGATAGTGATGCATCCCATGCGTGAAGTTGCATGGGGTTTTCTTTGCAAAAAATTGAAAAAGGAGTGAAAATATGAACGGCATTCGTGATGTTTTGAAAGAGAAACAACCACGGGAACGTTTATTAGTAGAAGGAGCAAGCAACTTATCGAATCGGGAGTTACTTGCAGTGTTACTTAGAACGGGCTCTAAAGAAGAGTCTGTTCTAACATTAGCGGATCGAATTTTATATCATTTTGACGGATTACGAATGTTGAAAGATGCCACAATAGAAGAAATGACAAGTATTCATGGTGTAGGAATCGCTAAGGCCTCTCAGTTAATCTCTGCTTTTGAACTAGGAAGGAGAATGGTACGTTTAGAGTACCAAAATCGCTATAGTATTCGGAGTCCAGAAGATTGCGCTAGTTATATGATGGAAGAGATGCGCTTTTTGCAACAAGAGCACTTTGTTTGTTTATATTTAAATACGAAGAATCAAGTTATGCATCGGCAGACAGTGTTTATCGGGAGTCTAAATGCCTCTATTGTGCATCCTCGCGAGGTTTTCAAAGAAGCTTTTCGCCGCGCAGCAGCCTCTATTATATGTCTGCATAACCACCCTTCAGGCGATCCTACGCCGAGCCGTGAAGATATTGAAGTGACAAAACGATTGGTAGAATGTGGAAGGGTTATTGGCATTGAAGTCCTTGATCACATTATTATAGGTGACCATAAATTCGTGAGTTTAAAAGAAAAAGGTCATATTTAAGACTATTCTTTTTGCTTATTTTGTTTTATAATGTGATTTATGAGTTTTTTGTAGGCATTCGCTTACAATAAAGGATAGAAATTATAAAAACGTACTGTTTTATTATAAATATAAAGTAAAAAAATGAGTCCGTGAAAATGAGAAAGGAAGATAGATGACATGTTTGGATTTGGTGGTTTTACTCGTGATCTTGGAATTGATTTAGGAACAGCGAATACGCTTGTATATGTGAAAGGAAAAGGTGTAGTTTTACGTGAACCTTCAGTTGTAGCATTACAAACAGACTCAAAACAAATCGTTGCAGTTGGTAGCGATGCGAAACAAATGATTGGTCGTACACCAGGAAACGTAGTGGCTCTTCGCCCTATGAAAGATGGAGTAATTGCTGATTATGAAACAACAGCGACAATGATGAAATATTACATTCAACAAGCGCAAAAAACAAATGGATTTTTCTCTCGTAAGCCTTATGTAATGGTATGTGTACCATCTGGTATTACAGCTGTAGAAAGACGTGCAGTAATCGATGCAACTCGTCAAGCAGGTGCGCGCGATGCATATCCAATTGAAGAGCCATTTGCAGCAGCAATCGGTGCAAACTTACCTGTTTGGGAACCAACTGGTAGTATGGTTGTTGATATCGGTGGTGGTACAACAGAAGTTGCGATTATTTCTTTAGGTGGGATTGTAACAAGTCAATCTGTTCGTGTTGCTGGTGATGACATGGATGATTCTATCATTCAATACATTAAGAAGAACTACAACTTAATGATTGGGGAAAGAACAGCTGAGGCATTAAAAATGGAAATCGGGTCTGCTGGCGAGCCAGAAGGTATTGAACCAATGGAAATCCGCGGTCGTGACTTAGTAAGTGGTTTACCAAAAACGGTATTAATTAAACCTGAAGAGATTGCAGATGCATTAAAAGATACAGTAGAGGCAATTGTTGAATCAGTGAAAAATACATTAGAAAAAACGCCACCTGAATTAGCGGCGGATATTATGGACCGTGGAATTGTGTTAACAGGCGGTGGTGCATTGCTTCGTAACTTGGATAAAGTAATTAGTGAAGAAACGAAAATGCCAGTTCTTGTTGCAGAAAACCCACTTGACTGCGTAGCAATTGGAACAGGTAAAGCTTTAGATAATATCGACCTTTTCAAAACTGCTCGATAATATTTCAAAATAAAAATCAATGAAATTAAGAGGGTGTGAACGTGCCACAGTTTTTCTTAAACAAAAGATTAATTGTTTTGCTAGTTAGTATTATTCTTCTCGTGGCATTGATTGGAATCTCATTGAAAGAAAGAAAAAGTCTAACATGGCCAGAGCAGTTTGTAAAAGATACTGTCGGTGTTGTAGAACGTGTATTCCAAAAGCCAGCGAATTATGTTGCCGGATTCTTTGAGAATGTAGAAGATGTAAAGCGCACGTATGAAGAAAATAAAACATTAAAAGAAAAATTAGATAAGTATGCAGCGTTATCTGTGAAAGTAAAGGATTTAGAAAAAGATAATGCGGAGCTTCGTGAAACGATTGATCAAAAAGAATCTCTTCGTGAATTTAAGCCAATTCAAGCTACAGTGATTGCCCGCAATCCGGACAAGTGGTATGACTTAATCGGAATTGATAGAGGCGCACAGCAAGGAATCCAAAAGGATATGGCTGTTATGACTTCAAAAGGTTTAGTAGGGCGAGTGAAAAGTGTGTCTCAATTTACATCAACTGTAGAATTATTGAGCTCAATAAATCGAACAAATCGTATTTCTGCTGTAGTACAAGGAGAAGATCGTATTTTCGGATTGATTGAAGGGTACGACAAAGAAAAACAAACGCTTGTTTTTACAAAAATTCCATCTGATGTAAAAGTAGAAAAGGATCAAACGGTTATAACATCAGGATTAGGTGATATTTTCCCAAAAGGATTAGTCATTGGTAAAATTGTAGATGTTGCACCAGATGAATATGGATTAACACAAACAGCTTACGTAAAACCTGCTGCGGATTTAAATGATGTAGACCATGTTATGGTTACACAAAGAGTTATGCCCTCAGCAGTGTTAGAACAGTAGGGGGGGGAAGAAGATATGGCTATTTTGAAAAGGGCAGCTCTTCCTCTACTGCTTCTTTTTGTGTTCTTATTCGAAAATATGTTTTCTACTGTAGTTCCAACAGAATTATTTTGGAAAGACAGTATTGCAGCTCCGCATTTCTTTATGATTGTACTATGTTTTATTACTGTTTACTTTAGTCCTTTGCAAGGGATTTATTATGGACTATTATTTGGTTTTCTATTTGATACCGTATATACAGAGCTTGTTGGTGTGTATATATTTGCTTATCCAATTTTAGCGTATCTTGTGTATAGTGCGATGAGAGTATTGCAATTGAACTTATTTATTGTTTCTTTTATTGTATTAACAGGTATCGCGGCATTAGAATATTATGTATATGGATTTTTAACTTTGCTAGGTCGCATTCATGTACCAGCGCATATCTTTTTCTCAGATCGTCTCCTTTCCACTTTATTGTTAAATGGAATTTTCTTATTGCTAGTTTGTTTCCCACTGAGGCGATATCTTGTGCGTCTTTCAAAAGCGATGGAAGAAAAAGAAAAAAGGATTTTCTGATTTTATGTCGAATTGAATCGTTGGGGTGAACTTTAGTGGAAGAAAAAAAGCAACAGAATGTAACGATAAAAGGGACAAAAGATGGACTGACATTACATTTAGATGATTGCTGTTCATTTTCTGAATTACTGAAAGAACTGGACGAAAAACTTTCCACTCACTATTATGATGGTGATGGACGTTCATTAATTGAGGTACATGTTAAAGTTGGCAATCGTTATTTGACAGATGTACAGCAAGAAGAAATCCGAACTTTGATTCGCAATAAAAAAAATCTTGTTGTGGATTCAATCGAGAGTGATGTTATCACGAAAGCTGAAGCAATAGCGTGGAAAGAAGAAACAGAAATTGTCCCTGTTTCCAAAATTGTTCGCTCAGGTCAAGTAGTACATGTAACAGGAAACTTATTATTAATTGGAGATGTTAATCCAGGCGGAACGGTTATCGCTGGGGGGAATATTTTTGTCATTGGAGCATTACGAGGTATTGCGCATGCAGGATATTATGGGGATAGAGATGCTGTCATTGCGGCATCTATTATGAATCCGATGCAACTTCGAATTAGTGATGTGACAATGCGGGCTCCGGAAGAGAAAGAAGACGGAGCAGAGACGACAGAATGTGCGTATATTGATGAGAACAATCACATTGTTGTCGATCGCCTGCAACTTCTCACTCATCTTAGACCTAATTTAACAAAGTTAGAAAGGGGAATTGTATAGCTGTGGGAGAGGCAATAGTAATTACATCTGGAAAAGGCGGAGTAGGCAAAACTACAACGTCTGCAAACATTGGTACAGCCCTAGCATTATCCGGGAAAAAGGTTTGCTTAATTGACACGGATATCGGTCTAAGAAATTTAGACGTAGTGATGGGGCTGGAAAATCGTATTGTATTTGATCTTGTTGATGTCGTCGAAGGTCGTTGTCGTTTAGCTCAGGCTCTGATTAAAGATAAGCGCTTCGATAAGCTTGATTTATTACCTGCAGCACAAACGAGTGATAAATCAGCGGTAACACCTGAACAAGTGGATGAATTAATACAGGAATTACGTCAAGATTATGATTACATATTAATTGATTGTCCTGCAGGTATTGAGCAGGGATTCAAAAATGCGGTGGCAGGTGCGGATAAAGCAATTGTTGTAACGACACCTGAAGTATCCTCTATGCGTGATGCGGATCGTATTATCGGGCTTTTAGAAAAAGAAGATATTGAACCACCAAAACTTGTTATCAACCGTGTACGTAGTCATATGTTGCATGAGCAAGATATGTTAGATGTAGATGAAATTGTACGTACACTTTCAATTGACCTACTTGGGGTTGTTGAAGATGATGATGAGGTCATTCGTGCCACAAATACAGGAGAGCCTGTAGCCTTGCAGCCGAGTGGAAAAGCAGCATTAGCTTATCGCAATATTGCAAGACGTTTGTTAGGTGAATCTGTACCTCTACAAGCGTTTGGACAAGAAAGAGTGTCTGTTTTTGCAAAAGTAAAGAACTTCTTTGGAATTCGTTAAAAGCACTTCGCATGTATGCGAGGTGTTTTTCTTTTTTCTTCTCATGAATATCTTCCTTTTAAGGCTCATACATATGTACAAACTGTATTTTGGTAAATAGAGAACTTTTATTTACTGGAAGTTTCACTTTACTCGCCTCTTGCAAGAAGAGGCGGAAAAAGGAAGGGGACAAGATGAAGAATAGACGTGTAGAAGAGATTAAAAAAAGGATTGCAAAAAGAAAAGAAGAACAAGAGAGGCATGAGGAAGAACAGTACTTTTCAGAAGGAAACTTTGATGGAGAAACGATGTTCATTGAAGAAGGTGAAAAAGAGGTGCACTCTCTTTTTCGAAAAGAAGTATTTTTATTTAAACTTTTATTAGCAGCAATTCTTGTTCTCTCAGTAGCTATTTTATTTAAAAATGCACCGGCTTCTTTTGATGGAGCAAAAACGGTTGTAAAACAAGTGATGCAAGAAGAATTTCAGTTTGCTACTGTATCAAAATGGTACGAAGATCAATTTGGAAAACCTCTAGCATTTTTACCTGCAAATGAAAAGAAACAAACAGTACAGCAAAAAGATTATGCAGTTCCGGCTTCAGGGAAGGTCATGCAAAGTTTTCAAAAAGATGGTCAAGGTGTATTTGTACAAACAGCTACGAATACAGCTGTTGAATCTGTAAATGAAGGAATTGTCATTTTCGCTGGTAAGAAAGAGGGATTTGGGAATATAGTTGAGATTCAACATGCAGATGGTACGGAATCTTGGTATGGAAATTTAGGTGAGACATCTGTGAAATTATATGATTATGTTGAAAAGAAACAAAAGGTTGGAACAGTTGGGAGTAATACAGATAATAAGAATGGTAAATTTTATTTCGCAATCAAAAAGAATGAAAAATTTATCGATCCGATTCAGGTGATTTCATTTGAATAAATATAGTGAAGTATTGTTAAAAATCACAGTACATCCACTGTTTTGGGGAATTATAGCGATTGGGATTTTTACGGCGCGTTTTAAAGAATTGCTGCTGTTATTTTGCATCGTTCTCATACATGAACTTGGGCATGCTTTTGCTGCCGCTCATTATAAATGGAGGATTAAGAAAATCCAGTTGTTGCCGTTTGGCGGGGTGGCGGAGCTTGAGGAACATGGGAATAAACCATTAAAGGAAGAATTAATCGTTGTAATAGCAGGACCTATTCAACACATATGGATGTTTGGGTTAGCATATGTCTTGGCTAGGGCAGGATGGGTTAGTGAGGAACTGTATCATTTTTTTGTATGGAACAATTTAATTATTCTAGGGTTTAATTTATTACCAATTTGGCCACTAGATGGTGGGAAAGTGTTGTTTAATGTTTTATCACATCAATTCCCTTATTTACAGGCGCATGAGAAGATGATGAAAATATCATGTGTTTTTTTTAGTGTGATATTAGGCTGGCAACTCCTATGGAATAGTAATAATATTATGATGTGGGTGCTTCTTCTGTTTTTAGCTATTTCCTTATATCAAGAATGGAAGCAACGGCGCTATGCATTTATGCGTTTTTTACTAGAACGTTATTATGGGAACAAACGAGATATTGAAAAAATTGCTCCAATCGAGGTGCAAACGGACGATCGATTGTATACGGTTTTTACAAAGTTTCGGAGAGGATATAAACACTCGATTATCGTTCATGGCAAATATAAAGAGCACTATACATTAGATGAAAATGAATTGCTTTATGCGTATTTTACTGAGAAACGAACAACTTCATCTGTAGCAGAATTAATCGGTTAGTGTTGACGATGACACTAACCTTTTATATTGTAAGAGGAAAAGAAAATAAAAAGTGAGGAAAGTATTTTGAAGACGTTATACATCAACTATACTGGTTCGGAAAAGAGAGTTGCTGTCGAAGAAGAACAAGAGATTGTCGAACTTCTATGGAAAAGAAACGAAGCACAAGAAATTATTGGGCATATTTACTTAGGACGCGTTGTGCGTACAATTGCTGGGATGAATGCAGCTTTCGTTAACATTGGTTTAGAAAAACATGCATATCTCTCCTATGACGACGTTCCATCATCCTATCGAGTACACGAAGGGCAAGCCCTGCTCGTACAAGTTGTGAAAGAAGCAATTGATATGAAAGGTCCCAAACTAACAGCTAATATAGAATTTACCGGGAAATATGTCGTTTATATGCCGTATGATGAGATGCGTGCTGTTTCCCGGAAAATAAAAAATTATAAGAAACGACAACAATTAATGGACATTCAAGTAGTGGGAACGGGTGGCTTTATTTTTCGCTCAGCATGTGAAAAAGGTTCTGTGGATGAAGTTCAGAGTGAAATGAAATATTTTCAGGAGCTGTTTGAAGAGTTGAAAAGAAAAGAGGGGCAAGGAAAGGCTCCCTTATTACTTCATCGTCCCGAGACGTTTCTAGATCGCGTGTTTCAAGAAAATCCAGTTGAATCCATTTCAAAAGTAGTAATAGACTCCCATAGTATTTTAAATGAAGTGGAAGATAAAGTAGGAAAAGAAAAGGTTGTGCTGTATAACGAAAAAATTCCTATGTTTAATCACTATGGTGTTGAGCGTGAAATTGAAAAAGCATTGCAAAAAATAGTGTGGCTTCCAAATGGCTCTTATTTAATCATAGAGCAAATGGAGACAATGACGGTAATTGATGTGAATACCGGTAAATTTACTGGAAAACAGAACTTGCAAGATACAGTATTAAGAACGAATGAAATAGCTGCGGAAGAAATTGCTCGTCAATTAAGATTACGTGATATTGGTGGTATGATTTTAATTGATTTCATTAATATGAAAAAACAAGAAGAGAAAGAGAAGGTAAGAGAGAAAGTTATTTCTTCTTTACAAGGAGATCGTACCTATACACGTGTTCTCGGATTTACAGAGCTCGGGATTTTAGAAATGACACGTAAGCGTAAGAAGCATTCGCTACGTGACGTATTACTAGAAGATTGTTTACATTGCAAAACGACGGGATATGTCATTTCAAATGAAACAATTGCATATGAGCTAGAAAGAGAGCTTATTGCGTACAATCATGTAGAAGATGAAGCAGTGTTAATTGCAGCGCCAAAAGAAGTACAAAAAATATTTTTACAAAAAGAATTGCAAAAGAATATACCATTTCAAATTTATTTCACAGATGAAAAAGCTGAGAAGTACGCGATTATTCGATTTGGAACGAAGAAAGAAATGATGAATCGGAAAAAATAGTTGGCAGAACATTTATTGACAATCGTCTATGTTTCATGATAACATCTCTATGTTATAGTTTATAGCACCTAAACGGCTATATGCTACAACCGCGCAAGACAGGTTCCCCAAAGACATTTTATGTCTACCTCGTTTTGGCGAGTCTTAGTAATTATGAGGAGGTGCAAGTATGTACGCAATTATCGAAACAGGTGGAAAACAAATTAAAGTTGAAGCTGGTCAAGAAATCTACATTGAAAAATTAGATGTTGAAGCTGGTGAAACTGTTACTTTTGACAAAGTTCTTTTCGTTGGTGGCGAAAACGTTAAAGTTGGTAGCCCAGTTGTAGAAGGTGCAACAGTTACTGCGAAAGTTGAAAAACAAGGTCGCGCTAAGAAAATCATCGTTTTCAAATACAAAGCGAAAAAGAACAATCGTAAGAAACAAGGTCATCGTCAACCTTACACTAAGCTAGTGATTGAAGCAATCAACGCTTAATTCTGGTTAAGATGATTAAAATTACGATAAGTCGCACGAAATTAGGAAGTATCCAATCATTTAAAATGACTGGACATGCCGATTATGCGCCACATGGACAAGACCTTGTCTGTGCTGGAACAACTGCGGTCGTGTTTGGATCTATAAATGCAGTGGAAGTACTTTGTAATGTGCAAGCAACTATTGAACTCGGAAGTGATGGTGGATTCTTAACGTATGAGTTGCCTAATGATTTAGATGCTCATACGGCAGAGAAAGCTCAAACGCTTTTAGAAGGATTAGTTGTTTCGCTTAAGACGATTGAACTTGATTACGGAAAGTATATCCGTTTAATAGAAAAAATGCAGGAGGTGTAACGTATGTTAAGATTAGATCTTCAGTTTTTCGCATCTAAGAAAGGTGTAGGTAGTACAAAGAACGGTCGTGACTCTCAGTCAAAACGTCTTGGTGCTAAACGCGCAGATGGTCAAACGGTTTCAGGTGGTTCAATTCTTTACCGTCAACGCGGTACAAAAATTTATCCAGGTGTTAACGTTGGTCGTGGTGGCGATGACACTTTATACGCGAAAGTTGACGGCGTAGTACGCTTCGAGCGTCTTGGCCGTGACCGCAAACAAGTGAGCGTATATCCTGTTGCTCAAGAAGCATAAGAAACTCACGGAAAACTCTAACCTGAGTGCAGGTTAGAGTTTTTCTATATTAAGGGGTATATGGATGAATAAAAAATGGACAATTATAGATGCGTTGCGCCATTCTAGGCATGATTGGCTTAATCGTATGCAGATGATTAAAGGAAACCTTTCTCTTGGAAGAGTGGAAGAGATTCATGGGCTCATCGAGCGTTTTGTCCAAGAAGCGAGACAAGAATCCTATCTGATGGAGCTATCGATGCCTCTATTTTCAGAGTGGATTTTAACATATAATTGGAAACAGCAACCGTGCTTATTGGAGTACGAAGTATTAGGAGAACTACATAACTTATCTCATGTGGATGAGACTGTATGTACATGGACGAGTCAATTTTTCTCAATACTTCAGCATAGTTTAGACGTTTATGTTGAAAATTATGTTTGTATCACAATTGAATGTAACGCGGAGAATGCTCGTTTCTTTTTTGATTTTCGTGGCAAGCTAACGAATGTAGAAGAACTACAAACGTGGCTTACAAACCAAAACAATGACTGGCATTCCATTTCTTATACAGTGAGAGATGATGAAGTCTCGGTTATATTACAACCAATCGAAAAAAGTGTGGTGAAATAATGTTTGTAGATCAGGTCAAGATATATGTAAAAGGCGGCGACGGTGGAAACGGAATGGTTGCGTATCGTCGTGAGAAGTATGTTCCAAAGGGTGGCCCAGCAGGTGGTGATGGCGGTAAAGGTGCAGATGTTGTTTTCGTTGTTGACGAAGGCTTACGTACATTAATGGACTTCCGTTACCAACGTCATTTTAAAGCTGATCGCGGTCAACATGGGATGAGCAAAGGCCAACATGGCCGTAAAGCTGACGATTTAATCGTAAAAGTTCCACCAGGAACAGTTGTAAAAGATGAAGCAACTGGTCAAATTCTTGCGGATTTAGTAACGCATGAGCAATCGGCAGTTATCGCAAGAGGTGGTCGTGGTGGCCGTGGTAACTCGCGTTTCGCAACTCCAACGAACCCAGCGCCAGAAATCGCTGAGAACGGGGAACCAGGTCAAGAACGTGATGTAATCTTAGAGTTAAAAGTATTAGCAGATGTTGGACTTGTTGGATTCCCAAGCGTAGGTAAATCAACATTATTATCCGTTGTATCATCAGCTCGTCCGAAAATTGCAGAATATCACTTTACAACAATCGTTCCAAACCTTGGTGTTGTTGAAACGGGTGATAATCGTAGTTTCGTTATGGCTGACCTTCCTGGATTAATCGAAGGAGCACATGCTGGCGTTGGACTTGGCCACCAATTCTTACGTCATATCGAACGTACACGTGTTATCGTGCATGTGATTGATATGTCTGGTTTAGAAGGCCGTGATCCATATGAGGATTATGTAACAATCAATGCTGAATTAAAAGAGTATAATCTACGTTTAACAGAGCGTCCACAAGTTGTTGTTGCTAACAAAATGGATATGCCGGATGCAGAGGAAAACTTACAAGCATTTAAAGAGAAAGTAGGAGACGAAGTTCAAATCTTCCCAATCTCTGCCGTAACAAAACAAGGTGTTCGTGATCTATTATTTGAAGTAGCAAACTTAGTGGAAACAACACCAGAATTCCCAGTACATGATGTTGTAGACGAATCTGAAGCAAATGTAATGTACAAATTTGAATCTGAAGGATCTAAGTTTGAAATTACACGCGAAAGTGACGGTACATTTGTCATTTCTGGTTATGATATTGAGAAAACATTCAAGATGACAGACTTCTCACGTGATGAATCTGTACGTCGTTTCGCTCGTCAAATGCGCGGAATGGGTATTGATGAAGCTCTTCGTGCACGCGGTGCAAAAGATGGTGACATTGTAAAAATTCTTGAATATCAATTCGAATTTATCGATTAAGACTGCCAAAATACGGCAGTCTTTTTTATAATGGAGAAAGGAGTTGGTTTTAGGAAGATAAAAAAGACACTCCGCAGTAAGAAACAAGGGGAGAAAGAGAGTATGTATAAAATATTAATTGTAGAAGATGACGAAAAGATTGCAGGGATATTAGAAGAACATTTAGAAAAGTACGGCTATCAATCATTTAGAGCAAGCGATTTACGTCAAATAAAAGACGAGTTTGTGAAGGTGAATCCTCATTTAGTGTTACTTGATATTAATTTGCCGTACTTCGATGGTTTTTATTGGTGTCGTCAAATTCGTACAGTATCGAATGCACCGATTATTTTCGTTTCAGCACGAACAGGCGAAATGGATCAAGTGATGGCAATTGAAAATGGTGGGGACGATTATATTACAAAGCCGTTCCATTTAGATATTGTAATGGCGAAGGTGAAAAGTGCCTTGCGACGCGGGTATGGTGAGTATGCTTCATCAACAGAAAGTGATTGTTTGGGTGTTAGCGGATTATTACTATTCCCCTCGCAACATACAGTGGAGTGGAATGGACAACAAACTGAGCTTACAAAAAATGAATTTTATTTACTAGAGTGTTTAATAAAACAGGCGAATCAATATGTAACGCGCGAAGAACTATTAGAGGCGCTATGGGATGAGGTAGCTTTTGTTGATGATAATACATTAACTGTGAATGTAAAACGCGTGAGGAAGAAGCTAGAGGAACTTGGAATCAAAAATGCAATTGTGACAAAACGTGGGTATGGTTATGCGCTTCTTACAGACTGGGGAGATGAGCATGAAGCTTAGAAGTTACCTCATCGATCGTTTTTCTTTGATTATTTCCTATTTTGTTAGTATTCTCCTATTTGGGCTTGTATTACAATTACAAGTGTTTTTAGAAAAAAGGTCGCTTGATTGGAGTACATGGTTGTATGGGCTTTTATTAGCAATCGTAGTGTTTATCGTATACCTTATTTACGATTATCGAAAACGAAGTGTGTTTTTAAACAGAATTGAACAATATATTGCTGAAGGACATACGTTACATGACGCTTTACTAATTGATGATTCTTATACGTTTGAACAAGAAATGATTGTAGAAGCGTTCACGATGCTTAGGCAGCAATATATGAATGAGGTGCACCAGCAGCATGCGAAAGAGCAGCAGCAAATCATTTTTATGAATCAATGGATTCATCAAATGAAAACGCCAGTTTCAGTGATTGAATTACTATTACAGAAATTTGGTAGTGCGCATCGTGAGGCGAGAGAAACTGTTGAAAGTATTCGAGAAGAAAATAATCGTATTTTACACGGTTTAGATTTAGCGTTACATATGGCAAGGTTAGAACAGTTTGCTAAGGATTATAAGGTGGAAATAGTAAATGTAATAGAAGTTGTTCGGGAAGTTATTAATCAAAATCGAAAATCCTTCATCCAATCTTCTGTATATCCGAAAGTAATGTTTGAAGGAGATATGTGTATGGTTGCTTCTGATCGAAAATGGCTTAGTATTGCTATTAATCAAATTGTGATAAATGCAATTAAATACACAAAAATCTCTCCAGCAGATAAAAAAGAAATTCAGTTTCAAATAGAAGAGAAAGAGCAGAAAGTTCTGCTGCATATTTGCGATAATGGAATTGGTATTCCGAAGCAAGACATGAAACGGGTTTTTGAACCGTTTTTTACAGGGACAAATGGAAGAAAAACAAGAGAAGCAACAGGAATGGGGTTATATATTACAAAGGAAATTTGTGATAATCTTCATCATGGAATTCAGGTACAATCAATTGAAGGAGAAGGTACGACATTTACATTTCAATTTGCGAAAGACACAGAATATCATGCATTGATGAGGAAAATGACAAAATTGTAAGATAACAAATGGTTTTGTAAGGAAAATCACTCGTTTCTTTTTCTCATTTTTTTTATAGTAAATGTAAGAAGAAAACACATAGGGGGATTTAGAAATGAGTGTTCTCGAAGTAAAGGGTTTAACAAAAGTGTATCAATCAAAAGGATCAGTGGCAACGACCGCTCTGCATGATATAAATTTTAAAATCGAAGAAGGCGAATTTGTCGGAATAATGGGACCTTCAGGCAGTGGAAAAACAACGCTTTTGAATTTATTAGCAACAATTGATAAACAAACATCAGGCCACGTTTATGTGAATGGTGAAGAAATTAGTCAAATGCGTGCTAAAAAACTAGCAGAATTTCGTCGCACGCACTTAGGATTTATCTTCCAAGACTTTAACTTACTTGATACGTTATCCATTAAAGAAAATATTATTTTACCACTTGTAATGGCGAAACGGCCTGTGAAGGAAATAGATCACAAGGTGCTCGAAATTGCAAAGTTCTTAAACATCGAAGAAATCTTAAACAAAAAAGTATATGAAGTATCAGGTGGACAGCAACAACGTGCCGCAGCAGCACGTGCCATTATTCATGAGCCGACATTAATTTTAGCAGATGAGCCAACGGGAAACTTAGATTCTAAATCTGCTAAATCATTAATGGGTGCTCTGCAAGATTTACATGAACAAAAAAAAGTAACGATTACGATGGTAACGCATGATCCAGTAGCAGCTAGTTATTGTGAACGGATTCTTTTTATTCGCGATGGAGAAATCTTCTCAGAAATTCATAAAGGAAAAACAAAGCAAGCCTTTTTCCAAGAAATTTTAGATGTACTTGCGATGCTAGGGGGGGAATATCATGAACTTTCGCCAGCTCGCGCTTAATAATGTAAAAGGAAATTGGCGTAATTATAAAGCTTTTCTTATTAGTAGTTGTTTATCAATCTTAGTATTTTTCATGTACGCTTCCTTCATTTATCATCCAGATGTAGTGAGCGGAAACATTAGCATGAAGACGATGGTTACAAAAGGGCTAGAATCTATGAACTATATCATTGTCATCTTTTCAGCACTATTTATTTTATATGCTAACTCAACGTTTTTACGAGCGAGAAAAAAGGAGTTTGGTTTATTAACATTAATAGGTGGAACAAAAACGCAGCTTGGCCGTATGATTATACTAGAGCAAATGATTTTAGGTGTAATCGCAATTGTAGTAGGGATCGCTCTTGGTATGCTTTGTTCAAAGCTCTTCTTTCAAGCTTTAAGTGTATTACTTGGTATAGATAAAACACTTCCACTTGTATGGAATGGAAAAGCAGTTCTGATTACAGCTAGTGTATACTTCGTTCTCTTTTTCATCCTATCATTATTTGGTCTTTGGACGGTCGGTCGTTTGCAAATTATTGATTTATTAAGAGAAGCAAGAAAACAAAAAGTAGAGCCTTTCGCATTTACATGGCTATGTGTAGTCGGGATATTATGTATTATTGTCGCGTATGTACTTTGTTTCCAAGTTACGCTTATGAATTTCGTTATGCTATTTTTACCGATTGTAGGACTGACAATTGGAGGAACGTACTTACTATTTACGCAAGGTAGCACTGTTGTATTAAAGGTGTTACAAAAACGAAAAAAATCTTTTTATACATATCCCAATATGTTTGTACTTAGTAATCTTATTTATAAAATGAAAGATAATGCTCGTTTTCTCTTTGTTATATCCATTATTACAGCTGTTGTTTCTTCCGCGGTTGGTACACTGTATGTATTCTTTGAAGATATGAGTTATAAAACAGTAGCTAGTACGCCGCATGCTATTTCATATGAGGAAAAGGGAGTAAATACACATAACGTCGTTAGTGAAGAGAAAATGCAAGAGTTATTGAAAAATCATGGGTTTGAAGATGCGCGAAAAATAACATATGTAAAACTTCCAGCAACACAGAAAATAGAGGGGTTGCATGGCAATCATGAGATGCCTTTAGGTATTATCTCAGAAAAAGAATATAATGCAGAAGCACGTAAGCAAAAGAAAGAGGAAGTTCATAATGCACCAGGAAGCGCAACGATGGTTTTAATTGATATGATGAATGACTTTGTGAAGTTAGATCGTACAAAACCATTTGAGTTCACGCTGAACGGACAAAAACAGTCTATTAAGCTAAATGATCCAATTTCACAGTCTGTTTTTAACGATGAAGGGTACCTTATTGTTAATGATCAAGACTTTGTGAAATATGCAAAGGTTGTATCAGATGAAGAAAAGACAAAATATTACGGATATTATATTGAAGACTGGAAAGGAACAGAGAATCTTGTAGTAGACTTGAAAAAAGAAATTGCACAAGAACAACAACAGAATTTCCATAATTCAGTTCTTACTTATAAAGCAATAAAGGAACAAGGGGCAATTACAATGTTCATCGGTTTCTTTGTAGCAGTACTATTTTTCTTCTTTGCTTGCAGCATGACATACTTTAAATGGTTTAATGATAAAGAACAAGATCGTATTCAATTTAAGTCATTAAAGAGAATCGGTATGACAGATAAAGAAATTCATAAAATTGCTATTCGCCAAATGGGAGTCATTTTCTTTATTCCAATTCTCATTGGTACATTGCATAGCGGATTTGCTCTTCATACATTAGGGAAAATGCTTTATTTAGATTTGTGGAAATCAGGTGCGATTGTTATTGGAGCATATATTGTAGCTTCGGCAATTTACTTTATGATTGCACAAAGAGGATATTTAAAACACGTAAAAAGCTAGGGAAACCTCTAGCTTTTTACGTGTGTAACAGGTTACAGGGGGAATGCAGATGAATGTCAGGCAGCTAGCGATACAAAATATAAGGGGGAATTGGCGGAGTTATAAAGCATTTCTATTAAGTAGCACATTTTCTGTAGCAGTATTTTATATGTATACAGCTTTTGTTCATCATCCGGAAGTTGCACACAGTAATGTCCACATTGGCATTCGATCAGGCTTACAAGGGTGTAGTTATCTTATTCTTATGTTCTCGGCACTGTTTATGTTAAGTTCTAATGCCACTTTTCTTGATGCGAGAAAGAAAGAATTAGGATTGCTTAAATTAATGGGATCTACAAATGCTAGAATCTCAATTTTACTATTTTTAGAGCAAGCTGTAGTGGGCGTTGTATCAACTTGTATTGGAATTGGGGTTGGAATGTTATTTTCAAATTTATTTTTAATGACATTAAGTGTGCTCTTAGATTTAGAGAGTAGAATTCATTTTATCTTTCAAATAAAACCCCTCGTGATTACTGTTGTTGTATATTCAATTATGTTTTTTTCTTTAGCGCTATTTGGTTTGTGGAATGTGCGGAGGTTAGAAATTGTTGATTTATTATTGGATAAGAGGAAAGGGCGTAGAGCTTTTAAAGTAGGGAAATGGCGATTTGGTTTAGGAATTATTTTACTTGTATGCGGATATACCCTTGCGGTGAAGGTAACGCTAGGAGAGTTATTTCTCTATTTTTATCCAATTCTTAGTACTGTCATTATAGGAACTTATTTTTTATTTACTCAAGGTAGTTTGTTTGTTTTAAAAGGGCTTCAAAAACAAAAGAATATCTATTATACATATCCAAATCTATTTGTGTTTCGCAGCCTTGAACATAAATTGAAAGATCATGCGAAGTTTTTATTTTCCATTTCTATTTTGACAGCAACAGTTATTACAGCAACAGGAACTGCATATGCATATTTTTCTGATCTTCCCAAAAGCGCTATGTTTTCATTTCCTCATGAAATTTCCTATACAGAAAAAGGAATAGAATCTCATGAGGTGATTTCTCACGATGAGCTCTTAGCAATATTTGAAAAATATGGTTATGAAAATGTAGAGAAAGTACAGTTTATCGGATTACCAGGAAAGTTTATTACAACACATGACGGACGTCTGTTTCCGATTACTGTTATTTCACAAACGGATTATAACAAAGAAGCAAAGAAACAAGGAAAGAGTATGGTAAACAATAAAAAAGGTTATGGCACATTTATAAACCCAATGGCTTTTGATGGTCAGGATGTGTATAACAAGGAGATATTCTATTTTCAAATGTTAGGAGTACCATATCAAATTAAATTGCAGGAATCTAAATCAGATATGGTTTTTAATGGAGATGGCGCTGGGCACCATAATCAATTATTAGTTGTACGGGATGAACAGTTTAAACAATGGGAAAGTATCATTCCTAATCATGAAAAATATGTATATTATGGTTATAATATTCCAAATTGGCAGAAGCAAAAAAAATTCGCGTTAGAAGTGAGGGGAAAAGTGTCTCCAGATTATTCTTCTTCGATGAGAAATAAGATCAGTATATATATCCAATTTAAGGAAGGGGGAGCAGTGTTAATATTTATCGGATCATTTATTAGTATTCTCTTTTTCTTAGCAACTTGCAGTATGACATATTTTAAATGGTTTTCAGATATTGAGCAGGATCGTAAAGAGTATCAGTCTTTAATGAAAATAGGGATGGAGAAAGGAGAAATAAATCGGATTGTTAGACGGCAAATGGGGAGTTTATTTTTTATTCCTATTGTGGTCGGTATAGTGCATAGTATATTTGCTTTCTATGCATTGAGTAATTTAATGGAAATGAATGTGTTATTTACAAGTATAAAGATCATCGGTATATATTGTGCAGCAACAGCTATCTATTTCTTCTTCGCTCAAAAAGAATATATGAAACATATAGACTAGCAAACGCTAGTCTTTTTAAAATATTCAAAATTCACATAGAAAAATAAAAATATTCATGGTATAACAGTAAGAAAACGAAAAAGAGGGGAAAAGACGATGATTCGAGTTGGCTATTTAGGACCAGAAGCAACATTTACAAATATGGCGGTGAGTCGTTTTTTCGGAGGCAGAGCATGTGTCGTATCGCACGATTCCTGATTGCATGGATGCTGCAGCAAATGGAAATGTAGACTTTGCAGTTGTACCGTTAGAGAATGCGATTGAAGGTTCTGTTAATATTACTGTTGATTATCTTGTGCATGAGCAGCCGCTCTTCATTGTAGGAGAGATTACAGTGCCTATTCAGCAGCACTTACTCGTTCATCCAGATCATGAAGAAAATTGGAAAGAAGTATATGCAGTGCATTCTCATCCGCATGCGATTGCGCAGTGCCATAAGTTTTTAAATGGGGAATTAAAAGGTGTAACAGTTCGTGATATGACATCCACAAGTGCAGCGGCGCAGTATGTAAAGGAACATCCAGAGGAGAGAGTTGCAGCAATTGCAAATGAAGCGGCAGCAGAGAAGTATGATTTAGCAATTGTGCAGCGTAATATTCATACGCATAAAAATAACCATACACGTTTCCTCGTGTTACATAAAAAACAGCGGGCACTACTACCGAAAAACGGTGAGAACCGCGGGGAGAAAACGACACTTATGATAACGTTACCTGCTGATTATGCAGGAGCACTTTATCAAGTATTATCAGCTTTCGCATGGAGAAAATTAAATTTATCAAAAATCGAGTCCCGTCCGATGAAAACAGGTCTTGGCAATTACTTTTTCTTAATTGATGTTGATAAGGAGTATGATGATGTATTATTACCAGGAGTAACAATGGAGCTTGAGGCACTTGGTTTTTCTGTTACGGTGCTGGGAAGTTATTCGTCTTATTGGTTGTAAGGTAAAATGATTCGTAGAATTTATGTTAAAAAAGGTGTTTTCATAGCTAGAAAACACCTTTTGCCTGAAATGTATTTTAACGCAGTTTTGCTAAGCGGTCTGTTAATTGCTCACGCCAAACTTCTGCCAGCTCTGGAACAGCAAGGATTTTCTCCATCGCCTCTTTATCTTTCCGTCTATGAAAATATACTTCGTTAGAAAATAGAATAGAAACTTGATTTGGATGGCGTTCTAGTAGTTGAATTGGTGAGTCTTTGCGAACAATACCTTCTTGAAGAACGCGGCATAAATAGCCGGTATAACCCGTTTCTACAATGCGAGGTAAGATCCCGGGGATGCCGAGACGTTTGGAAATAGTACTACATGGTACTCTGCCCTGTGTGACTTGAATAATTGCTTCACCTAATTGATATGTATCACCGATGAAAACATCACGTTCTAACATATTTGTTACGGTAATGTTTTCACCAAATGTGGAAGGAGGGAGTACGGTTTGAAATTCTTGTTCCCATAGTGCGTAATGCTCATGTGGATAGACGCAAACAGCGCGATCAGGCCCGCCATGGAACCTCAGGTCAGCTACACCATCTCCGCGAAAGCCATCTTTTGATAAAAAGGACGCATCTGTAAGCACTTTACAGATGCCAGTTGTCATTTCTTTATTTTCTCCATATTGCATTTGCTTCGGTTTGCCAGTACTAAAGTGAATGAGTTCAATCCCCATATGTTATCCCCCTATATAATTGATTTCAATATTATATCATTTCATATGAAAAAGCACAGAGAGTAATGTTAATCTCTGTGCTTTTTCACTTATTAATGTACGGTTGATGAGGGATCATTAATATCAATAAACAAGAAATCCAGCTCGGTCTAGCGCTTCGCAAGCAGCGTTTAATTTTTCAATAGAATCTGCTTCGATTGTATGTAAGTGAATCCCGTCGGTTAATTGAGATAGATAAGATGCCTTTGTATCTTCAATCTTTTGTAAATATTGTTCAACATCAAAGCGATTGCTCACCATAATAGAAGCTGTTAAGTCTCCGTATACAGGATGTTCTACCTTCACATCTTTAATGGTAACTCCGTGATCGACAAGCATTGTTAGTTCTTGACGGACTTCTGCTGGTCTATGCTGGCAAACGATGACACGTTCAAAAGTTTGTTGTTTTGCTTGTGGTTTTAGATATAGATATCCTTGTGCAGTTGCAATAATTGGTTCGTTTCGTGCTTTTAGTAAGGAGATATCTTGCACGATGACTTGCCTGCTGACATTTGTTTTCTTGGATAATTCACTCCCTGATAAAGGCTCATTAGCTGCAAGGAGCCATTGTAGGATGAGTTGTCTTCTTTCTTCTCCTAAAATTTTTTTTCGATCATTTTGTTTCATTATAATTTAACACCTCTATAAAATTGATTTCCAATTGTGTGTAGTGCATGAATGGTTGTATCAACATGGTCTTTTGTTGTGTGGCGTCCAAATGAAAAACGGACATACTGTTTTGCCTCTTCATACGTTTTTCCAATTGCAAGCATTGTTTTTGAAGGTTCTTGCTTGCCAACTTGGCATGCACTTCCTGTTGAAATAGCAATGCCATAGCGGTTGCATTCTAACATTGTGTACTGACCTTCTATTCTCTTTATTGTAACCCCAATAATGTGAGGTAAACAAGAAGTAGAATGTCCTTCTACCTGAATTTCAAGAGGAATTGTCTGTAATTTTTCTATAAAATAGGATCGCAATTGCTCAAAACGAGCTCGTTCTTCTTCATGAGCATCTAATATATGCTCTGCTGCTGTCAGAAACGAAGCGATGCCAGGAACGTTAACTGTACCGGGGCGAAATCCTTTTTCGTGTGATGTCCCTGTGAAGACTTGCTCCCAGCGTACTTGTGGGTTTATATAGCAAGCTCCAACCCCTTTGGGTCCATAAATTTTATGTGCAGAAACAGAAAGACTATCAATTTGCATCGCTGGAACATCAATTGGGAGTTTACCAAATGTTTGTACACAATCTGTATGAAATAAAATATGGTGCTTTTTGAGTAGCGCTCCAATTTCTGAGATAGGTTGAATCGTTCCAATTTCAGAATTTCCGTGCTGAATACTTGCTAAAACGGTATCGCCTGTAATGGCTGCTTCTAAATCTTCAAGATTAATAAGCCCTTGTGAATCCACAGGGATTTCTGTAATTGTATACCCTTGCTTTGTTAGTGATTGAAAGTAGTTACGAATCGATGCGTGTTCCATCGGTGATGTAAGAATGTGCCTGCCTTCTTTAGCATTTAAAAGCGACTGGATTGCAAGATAATTAGATTCCGACCCACCACTTGTGAAAAATACGCCCTGTTCTTTTCCTCCAATCATTTGTGCAAATGATTCCCTGCAAACTTGTAGTAAAGATGAAGCTGATCCTCCGATATCGTGTAAGCTTTGTTCATTACCGAAGTATTGCTGTGCTGCTTTCGTATATGTGTCAATCGCTTCTTTGCTCATCGGTGTTGTAGCTGCATAGTCAAGATATATCATAATGTGTAGTCTCCTTTATAGTAGAGTTACATTCGTTTTTTATTTTAAAGTGGCATGTGGAATTTCTTAAACTCCTTGTTCAAAATATTACTTTCTAAAAAACTCTTGTCATTATTTTAAATCTATGTAAATATAGATGTCAAGACAGTTGGAAAGTGTAAACTAGGAGGCAATGATCATGCCAAGTGCAGATGTCTTAATTATCGGAAGTGGTGTCGCAGCGCTGAGTGTTGCGAAAGAGATTTGTCACGAAAAGAATGTGATGATTATCACAAAAAAGTCAAAACGAAATAATAATACCCATTTAGCGCAGGGCGGAATTGCAGCAGCTATAGCTACATATGACAATGCGAATGATCATTATGAAGATACGATAGCTGCTGGTTGTGGCTATAACAACGAAGAAGTGGTTCGATATTTAGTTGAAGAAGGGCCAAAAGAGATTCGTAAGCTCATTGCAAACGGGATGAAATTTGATGGAGATGAGAAAGGACCCCATCTTGGAAAAGAAGGTGCGCATCGAAAACGACGTATTTTACACGCCGGGGGAGATGCAACAGGAAAAAACTTATTAGAGCATTTGATTCAGGAAATCACTCCTTACGTTACAGTAGTGGAACAAGAAATGGTGCTCGATTTAATGATAGAAAACCAAACATGTTACGGTATTTTGACCCGTGATAGTGAAGGTAATATACAACGTTATTATGCTGAACATACTGTATTAGCTACAGGTGGTGTTGGTGGCGTGTATGCATTTACGTCTAACGATGAAACCATTACAGGTGACGGACTAGCAATCGTGTACCGAGCTGGTGGAGAGCTTGTTGATTTAGAGTTCATTCAATTTCATCCAACGATGCTTTATGTAGGTGGACGTTGCTGCGGACTAGTTTCAGAAGCGGTACGAGGTGAAGGAGCTGTTCTGTTAAATGAAAAAGGACAGCGTTTTATGCTGGACGTACATCCGCAACATGATCTTGCGCCGCGTGACGTAGTGGCGCGTGCAATTCATGAACAGCTTCTTGCAGGTGAAAGTGTATATCTAGATATTTCTTCTATTCAAAACTTTGAAGAGCGATTTCCTACTGTATCTGCATTATGCAAAAAGAATGGTATAGATGTAAAAAAAAATAGAATTCCAGTTGTACCTGGTGCTCATTTTCATATGGGTGGTGTGAAAACGAATTGTGACGGAGAAACATCTATTCCGCATTTATATGCGGTGGGTGAAGTGGCTTGTAACGGTGTTCACGGTGCAAATCGATTAGCGAGCAATTCGTTGTTAGAAGGACTTGTGTTTGGGAGAAGAATTGGAACACATATTTTATCTCATCCAGTGCAAGGAAAAGAAAACAAGTATGAAAGAATGGATGAAGTATTTACGGTTCCTCAATTACCAACGAAAAAAGAGATACAAGAACAGATGATGAAATACGTAGGAATTGTACGAACAGAAACGAGTTTATTATGTGCGAAGAAATGGTTTGAACAGTATGGTGCGCGCAACATTCCACTGCAATATGGGGCTTTTACAAATGAAGATATAACAATTATGAATATACTAACGGTTTGTCAGCTCATTATAGAAGCAGCGTTGCAAAGAAAAGAGAGCATAGGTGGTCATTATCGTGGTGATTACTCAAGCCGAAATAAAGTAACGGAAGAAATTATTTTTGCTAACAAAAAATTACAGCTTGTGTAATAAGGGGAAGAGGGATTTTATGAACGTGTTAAAGGTAAGGAAAGCATTAGAAAGTTTTTTTCTAGAAGATATTGGGGAAAGAGATGTAACATCGCAACTTATTTTTCCTGATAATTTACAAGCAAAAGGAACATTTCTTGTGAAAGATACAGGTGTGTTTGCGGGGACAGATGTAATTGAACAAGGATTTCGATTAATAGACGATAGAATCCAAATTTCATTTTATAAAAAAGATGGAGATTTTGTAGAAAAGGGTGACACTTTAGCAACTGTACAAGGCCCGATTGCTTCTTTATTAACAGCAGAGCGTGTGATTTTAAATGTCATTCAAAGAATGAGTGGTATAGCAACGATGACACAACGAGCAGTTCGAGTGCTAGCGAGTGACCATACGCGTATTTGTGATACGAGAAAAACAATACCAGGGCTTCGCATGTTTGATAAATACGCGGTTGTATGCGGAGGTGGATTTAATCATCGCTTCGGATTATACGATGGTGTCATGATTAAAGATAATCACATTGCTTTTGCAGGGTCTATTACAAACGCAGTCACAACTGTAAAAGAAAAAATTGGGCATATGGTGAAGGTGGAAGTGGAGACGGAGACAGAAGAACAAGTGCAAGAAGCTGTAGCTGCAGGAGCAGACATTATTATGTTCGACAATCGTACACCAGAAGAAGTGCGTGAGTTTTCTAAAATTGTTCCAAGTGCAATTGTAACAGAAGCATCAGGCGGTATTACGATTGAAAACTTATCCGATTACGGCAAAACAGGGGTAGATTACATTTCACTCGGATTATTAACACATTCTGCGGGAGCATTAGATATTAGCTTTAATATTGAGGTTTAAGGCGAGAGGGGGAGATTATTGATGAGTATTTTAGAGAAGGTTCAACCAATCGAAACGATGTTACCAGAGCGTTATCAAACGATGTCAGTGCAAGAGATGGAAGAGCGTGTTCGTGAAATTAAAGAAAAATTAGGGGAATCGTTATTTATCCCAGGTCATCATTATCAAAAGGATGAAGTCGTTCAATTTTCAGATGCTGCAGGAGATTCATTGCAACTTGCCCAAGTAGCGGCTAGCAATAAAGCAGCACAATATATCGTATTTTGTGGTGTGCATTTTATGGCTGAAACAGCAGATATGCTAACGACAGATGAACAAGTCGTTATTTTACCAGATATGCGTGCTGGTTGTTCCATGGCAGACATGGCAGATATTGAGCAAACAGAGCGAGCTTGGAAAGAACTGACGCAGTTATTTGGAGATACGATGATTCCATTAACATATGTCAATTCTACAGCAGCTATTAAAGCATTTTGTGGTCGGAATGGCGGTGCAACAGTAACGTCTTCTAATGCTAAACAAATGGTGTCTTGGGCATTTACCCAAAAAGAGCGTCTTGTCTTTTTACCAGACCAGCATTTAGGAAGAAATACAGCGTATGACTTAGGGATTCCATTAGATAAAATGGCAGTTTGGGATCCGCATACAGATTTATTAGAGTACGATGGGGATATAGAAGATGTAAAGGTAATTTTATGGAAAGGACATTGTTCGGTTCATCAAAATTTTACTGTCAAAAACATTGAAAGTGTGCGGGAAAATCATCCTAATATGAATATTATAGTTCATCCAGAATGTTGTTATGAAGTGGTAGCAGCTTCTGACTATGCAGGATCAACCAAGTATATTATTGATATGATTGAACAAGCACCACCTGGAAGTAAGTGGGCAATTGGTACAGAGATGAACTTAGTCAATCGGATTATTCATAGGCATCCGGATAAAGAAATCATTTCATTAAATCCTTTTATGTGTCCTTGTTTAACGATGAATCGTATTGATTTACCACATTTATTGTGGGCATTAGAAACGATAGAACGCGGAGAGGAAATCAATGTCATTCAAGTCGACAAACAGGTGACAAAAGAAGCAGTCCTTGCTCTAAATCGTATGTTAGAACGTGTGTAAAAGCGGCGGATTTCCGTCGCTTTTTTATTAAACATAATTAGCTAATTATAGTCATACATTGTGTTAAGGGAATCATTGTATTTTTCATATTCGTGCAATATTGTGTATGACTAAATGGTAAGAGCAACAGTGTTAAACTATAGAGGTCCGTTTCGTTTTATATTATTTTTGTTTATAGATAAGTAATACAGGAGGGGGAAAATTTGAAAATTCATATCGTGCAAAAAGGGGATACCCTTTGGAAAATTGCAAAAAAATACGGAGTAGATTTAGAAACGTTAAAAAAGGCGAATATACAGCTTAGTAATCCAGATCTGATTATGCCAGGTATGAAAATAAAAGTACCATCTAGCAGTGTGCATGTGAAAAAAAATAAGGGTGCTGGCTCAGTCCCTCCAAAAGAATATGTAAAAGAGGTTCAACAAAAAGAATTTGCAGCGACACCTACGCCGCTTGGAATAGAAGATGAAGAAGAAGCTCCCTATCAATCTGCACCAATTACACAGCAACCTGCTATGCAGCAAACACAAAAAGAAGTGCAAATAAAGCCACAAAAAGAAATGCCGATTCAGAAAGAAGTACCAATACAAAAAGAAATGCCGATTCAGAAAGAAGTACCAATACAAAAAGAAAAACCAATTCAAAAAGAGGTACCTATTCAAAAGCCTCCTGTCGTTGAAAAGCCAGCTGTCATTGAAAAGCCGCCAGTTGTAGAAAAAGTAGAGAAACCTGCGGGAAAAGAAAGCACAAAGTTTTCAGTGAATATATTACCACAGCCACCCCAACCGCCAATTAAACCTAAAAAAGACTATAAAATTTCGGATGTAATCAAAAAAGGAAGCGAGTTAATTGCCCCGCAAATTAATAAGATGAAACCGAACAATATAGTATCGCCACAAACGAAAAAAGAAAATGTGGGGAACATAGTGTCGCCACAAACAAAAAAAGAAAATGTGGGGAACATAGTGTCGCCACAAACGAAAAAAGAAAATGTGGGGAACATAGTGTCGCCACAAACAAAAAAGAAAATGTGGGGAACATAGTGTCGCCACAAACGAAAAAAGAAAATGTGGGGAACATAGTGTCGCCACAAACGAAAAAAGAAAATGTGGGGAACATAGTGTCGCCACAAACGAAAAAAGAAAATGTGGGGAACATAGTGTCGCCACAAACGAAAAAAGAAAATGTGGGGAACATAGTATCACCGCAAACGAAAAAAGAAAATGTAGGAACCATAGTGTCGCCAGATGTAACAAAAGAAAGCATTATTACTCCACAAGTAGTATCACCAAATATTACGATGCCAATAATGGATAATAACCAAATGCTAGATATCATGTCGATGATGAATAATAACCAAATGCCAAACATCATGCCAATGATGGATAATAATCAACCGCCGAATATCATGCCAATGATGGATAATAACCCAATGCCGAACATTATGCCAATGATGGATAATAACTCAATGCCGAACATTATGCCAATGATGGATAATAACCCAATGCCGAACATTATGCCAATGATGGATAATAACCCAATGCCGAACATTATGCCAATGATGGATAATAATCAACCGCCGAATATCATGCCAATGATGGATAATAACCCAATGCCGAATATCATGCCAATGATGGATAATACTCCAATGCCGAATATCATGCCAATGATGGATAATAACCCAATGCCGAATATCATGCCAATGATGGATAATAACCCAATGCCGAATATCATGCCAATGATGGATAATAACCCAATGCCAAATATCATGCCAATGATGGATAATAACCCAATGCCGAACATTATGCCAATGATGGATAATAACCCAATGCCAAATATCATGCCAATGATGGATAATAACCCAATGCCGAATATCATGCCAATGATGGATAATAACCCAATGCCGAACATTATGCCAATGACGGATAATAATCAACCACCACCAATGATGCCGCAGCAAATACCTATGCCATATCAATCACCGATGATGCTACAACAGTATCCATATTATCAAATGCCATATCAACAACAGCAAAATCCGTATTATCAAATGCCGTATACACAAGGTGTGCCAATAATGCCGCACCAAATGCCAGTACAACATACTTCAATGCCATATCAACCGCAAACGGATAATAATATGCCGCCGATGATGCCAAAAGAGGAAGATTGTGGATGTGGCGAGGAAAGAAATTTATATAGTCCGCAGCCAGGTGGCCCGTATTATCCCAATTCTCCATACTATCCAACAGCTCAAGTTGCATATGCACCACAGCCAGGTATGATGAATTATCAGCAAGATCCGCCAAAAATTTTTGGGGAGTCTCTTGCAGAAGATGAGGAATAACCAGAGTTATGTTAGCGATGAAGAGAGAGTGTGTTAGAAAATTCCTAGTGAAATATTAACAAGTGTAAAAACCTCCTTTATTACTCACTATAAGAAGGAGCTTTTCGAGAGGGAAGTTCAGGCCTAACAAGGGGGGTTTTTATATTGAGTAAAAAGATTAAAATTATTGCCGCTTCTTTGTTAGTTACCAGTGCATTAGCTGCATGTGGTACACCTAATAATAAAAATGCGATGGATGATCGTAATGCAACTTACAATTATGAACGTACATCGTATGATGATACACTACCGTACAGAAATAATGTGACGCGTACTGATCGCTATACAGATTATGTCACATATCGAAATGGGAATAGAGTTACAGATAATGTATATGATCGTCGTAATGATGTGGGATATAACTATTACCGTGATGTAAATTATCACGGTCAAATTGCAAATCCTTATCCAACTCGTAATATTACAATGAACAATTCATACATTAACAACGATGGTAAGACAGCAGAAAGAATTACAAATCGTGTTAAGCGTATGAATAATGTAGATCGTGTTTCTACTGTTGTACGTGGAAATGATGTAGTAATTGCGGTAAAACCACGTAACGCGGTAACAAATGAAACAGCAATGGCAAATGAAATTCGTCAAGCTGTTGCCGATGATGTGAAAAACCGTAATGTGTATGTAACTGTTAAAAATGACATGTTTGAACGTGTTGATACACTGAATACACGTCTGCGCAATGGAACAGTTACAAACAATTTAAATCGTGACATATCAGATTTATTCCGAGACGTTCGTGCTGGTCTTACTGGTACAGTACGATAACAAAAAAGAGGGGAAAGGTTTACGGCCTTTCCCTTTTTACTTTCATAAATATTAAAATAGCGATGCAGAAAGTCATTCATCGATATCCTGCATACGTTTTTTCTTGATAAAGTAACTAACAGAAAAAGAAGCTAAAAAGCATAGGAAGAGAATACTTCCTATAAGAACGGCTTCCCATAGCAGTCTTTCCGGACTGAGGATTACATAGATAATAGCAAAAATAATTCCTACGATAGTAGAGCGTAAAACAAGTTTGTAATAAGGAGTTGTTTTCATTCCTTTTTCATTTTCTTCTGCATCAAGTGAGATTCCCATTTGTAAATAGGCTAAAAGTATACTTGTTAGCATGAATAATAACCATAGCGGAGATTTTGTAATTTGATCAATTCCTTCATTGAAGCCAATATATCCTAAAATACCTATTATCCCAATCGATTGGAATAGAAAGGCAATTCGAACGTTTTTCAAATTTTGAAGGATTAAACGTTCATCTTTTATTTTTTTCAAAATACTCACTCCTATTTTACCAAATTTTTCATTGCATCTACATCTATTGTAACATATATATTGCATTAATCAATTTATATTTTACTTTAGGGGCTTGAGGAATACATGTTGGTGTGATAAGGTAATGAATTTTTTCTAGGATTAGCTTGCTTTTCTGTTACATCAATGTTATATTAGTAAAGCGATGAGCTAATTTACGTAAGACGAGAGATATGCTTAAGTGCTAAACACGCGGATGTGGCCGCCTGGTCTCTCGCCGTAAACGCATCAAGACGCCTGCTATGTTCAGGCGTCTTTCTTATTATATAATAGTAAACGACTCATGCAGGTAGGGTTACACCTTACCTGCATTTTTTAGTTTCATTAAAAATAACTATTACTGTTATTATGGATAAAACCCCCATTTCCGGAAAAACTACAAATGGAAGTTCTATATTGCCTAGAAGAGGTGAGCGGAAATGAAATTCATGATGGTTGCAGTTCAAGTCGTAATCGCTATGTTTTGTTTATATCATGAATCTAGTGTGATAGCTGCGGCTCCTACACCAAAGGTTACACAAGAAGAACCTCAAGTTACGATCTTATTAGAGCGTATGTATGTAGATGGAGAAGTAAGTGAGGAAATCTTTACTGAAAAAGTAGCAAACTTAGAACAGTTTCTTCAGCAGTACAAAGAATGGCAACTTGTTGATCGAGATGATACACAAATTGTATTGCAAAAAAAGGTAGATGATATTTCACCACTACTTAAAACGAGTGGGTATTTTGGTGTTTCTAATGAGGGAATACTGCAAATTTTTAATGGTGTACCAAAAGAAGATAATGCGATTCATTCATTTTTTCAAATTGATATGAAAAAGCTAGAAAGTTATGAACGAGCAGAGTTAAAACGCGGTATTCGCATCAAGTCAAAAGAGCGTTTTGTGAAGACGATTGAGAAAATGAAACAGTATGCAGTGCAAAATAAGAAAAACAGCAGCTCGGGATGAACTGCTGTTTTTCTTATTTGTTTTTATCTAAAATTTGTTTTGCAATTTCATCAATTAGTATATCTTTTCCGATAGGATTGAATGCTTTTGTGTTAAAGACTTCATTGCTTACTTCGTAAACATGATTATTTTTTACAGCTTTGTTATCTTTCCAAACAGAACTGTTTTTATAATCATCAAACACTTTATCTGCTTCGCCGCCAAAGTTTACGATAAACATTTGATCAGGTTGGAATGCAACAAGACCTTCTAATGATACTTGTGCCATCGTTTGTTTCAAGTCTGTACCTTTTGTTGCAGGAAGTTTTAAATCGTTAAAGAGAATATCACCATAACCAAAGCTACCATATACACGGAAGTTTTGTGGTGTTACAGCAAGAAACATAAAGTTTTCATCTTTTGTTTTCTCTTTAATTTTTTTAGATAAGGAATCTGCTTTTTTGTCGTAGTCTGCGATCCATTTATCTGCTTTGTTCTCTTCATCAAATAGCTTGCCGACTTCTTTAAATTTACCGCGCCAGTTTTCTAGGTTTGTTTCTAAGACAACAGTTGGTGCCACTTTTGCTAATTGATCATAGATTTTCAATTGACGATTGTTCAAAATAATTAAGTCTGGTTTTAAAGCAGTAACTGCTTCTAAATCAACTTTAGGTGCCCAGTACCACCCAACTGCTTTTACACCTTTTAGTTTTGCTTGCAAATGATCTTGAATTTTATCTTTATACGTATTCGCTGTACCAACAGGTTTATGACCAAGAAGTAATAGTTCTTCCGATGATCCAGATAAGTCTACAATTCTTTTTGGATTGGTCGGAATTTTAACTTCTCCTTTTGCATGTTTTACAACTTTTGTTTTCGGTTGTTCTTTTGCCTGTGATTCGTCTTTTTTAGAAGAGCAACCAACGATGGCAAGAACAACAAGAATGAGAGTAAGTAGAATAGATAGATTGCGTTTCATCTTGTATGTAACCCCTTTAATTAGTATTGATAATCATTATCATCTTTGTAATATTAATTTGCTTTGTATCTTTCTGTCAATATTAAAAAATGGAAAATCTAAATAGAGAACATTCGTTGGGTCAGTCTCGCTTTTCTATCATTAATTATGTTAAAATGGAATACATGATTTAAGAGGGAGAGATCGTATTTTGTTTGAATATGTTACAGGCTATGTGGAATATGTAGGGCCGGAATATGTCGTTCTTGATCATAATGGAATTGGTTATCAAATTTTCACGCCAAATCCGTATGTATTCCAAAGAAGTAAGCAAGAAATTCGTGTATATACATATCATTATGTGAGAGAAGATATTATGGCGCTTTACGGATTTAAGACACGTGAAGAACGCTTATTATTTACAAAACTTCTAGGTGTGTCAGGAATCGGACCAAAAGGTGCGCTCGCAATTTTAGCTTCTGGTCAAACCGGACAGGTCGTGCAAGCAATTGAACATGAGGATGAAAAATTCTTAGTGAAATTCCCGGGAGTCGGAAAGAAAACAGCACGTCAAATGATTTTAGACCTAAAAGGAAAATTAGCTGATGTTGTACCGGACGCATTCGTTGATTTGTTCTCAGATGTAGAGCGTTTTGATGAGAAAAAAGGATCGTCAGCGGAACTGGACGAAGCGCTGGAAGCATTGCGTGCACTTGGCTATGCAGAACGAGAAGTGAACCGTGTTGTGCCGGAATTACTAAAAGAGTCACTTACAACGGATCAATATATTAAAAAGGCACTTAGTCTTTTACTAAATGGTAAGAGGTGAGTAGAATGGACGAACGTCTCCTCTCAGGAGAATCGGCATATGAAGATGCGGACTTAGAATATTCGTTACGGCCACAGACGCTCCGTCAGTATATTGGCCAAGATAAGGCAAAGCATAATTTAGAAGTATTTATTGAGGCGGCGAAAATGCGTGAGGAAACGTTAGATCACGTATTACTATACGGACCGCCAGGACTTGGTAAAACAACGCTGGCGAATATTATCGCTAATGAAATGGGTGTTAATATTCGAACAACATCAGGCCCAGCAATTGAGCGTCCGGGAGATTTAGCGGCAGTGCTAACGGCGCTTCAACCTGGCGATGTATTATTTATTGATGAAATTCATCGTTTGCACCGATCAATTGAAGAGGTATTATACCCAGCAATGGAAGATTTCTGTCTTGATATTGTCATCGGTAAAGGTCCGAGCGCACGATCTGTACGCCTTGATTTACCTCCGTTTACGCTAGTTGGTGCAACCACGCGCGCTGGTGCATTATCAGCGCCGCTTCGTGACCGCTTTGGCGTGTTATCACGATTAGAGTATTATACAGTAGACCAACTATCAGCAATTGTGGAGCGTACAGCAGAGGTGTTTGAAGTTGAAATAGATTCATTAGCTGCTTTAGAGATTGCAAGGCGTGCACGTGGTACACCGCGTATTGCAAACCGTTTACTAAGACGTGTACGTGACTTCGCGCAAGTTCGAAGTGACGGAACAATTGCGATGGAAATTACCCAAATGGCATTAGAGCTCTTACAAGTCGATAAACTAGGCCTTGATCATATCGATCATAAGTTACTGCTTGGAATTATTGAAAAGTTCCGCGGTGGTCCAGTTGGATTAGAAACGGTCTCAGCGACAATTGGGGAAGAGTCTACGACGATTGAAGATGTGTATGAACCATATTTACTGCAAATTGGGTTTTTACAACGAACGCCAAGAGGACGAATTGTAACACCACTTGCTTATGAACATTTCAGAATGGAGATGCCTGGGGTATGACGGATATGCCAAAGCTGCTTATTACAGCTGGTATTCTTCTCATTGTCGTGGGAATAGCTTGGAAGTTTATCGGAAGGCTTCCAGGCGATATTTTTGTGAAAAAAGGAAACGTTACCTTTTATTTTCCGATCATTACATGTATTGTGTTAAGTATTGTATTATCTTTTATTATGTTTATAATAAATCGATTTAAATAGAAATAGGTGGATATAGTTATGGATATTAATCTGTTTGATTTTCATTTACCGGAAGAACTTATTGCACAAACGCCTCTTGAAGAACGTGAAACATCAAGATTAATGGTGTTAGACCGTGAAACAGGTGATATCGAGCATAAGCATTTTACGGACATTCTTTCTTATTTACATGAGGGTGATTGTTTAATTTTAAATGAAACGAAAGTTATGCCTGCTCGTTTACATGGTGTGAAAGAAGATACAGGTGCACATATTGAAGTGCTCCTTTTAAAACAAGAAGATGGAGATAAGTGGGAAACACTTGTAAAGCCAGCTAAACGTGTAAAAGAAGGAACTGTCATTTCTTTTGGTGAAGGAAAGTTAAAAGCAACTTGCATTGGAACAGCTGATCAAGGTGGTCGTCAGCTTGAGTTTTCGTATGACGGTATCTTTTATGAAATTTTGGATGAACTTGGAGAAATGCCGCTTCCTCCATATATTAAAGAAACGCTGGAAGATCGTGACCGTTATCAAACGGTATATGCGAAGGAAATTGGTTCTGCAGCAGCGCCGACAGCTGGACTTCATTTTACAGAAGAGTTATTAGAGAAATTAAAGAAAAAAGGTGTTCATTTAGCATTTATTACGCTTCATGTTGGTCTTGGTACATTTAGACCAGTTTCAGCGGATACAATTGAAGAACACCATATGCATGCGGAGTATTACCACATGTCAGAAGAAACGGCAGATTTGTTAAACCGTGTGAAAGAGAGTGGCGGTCGTATTATTACTGTTGGTACAACGTCAACACGTACGCTAGAAACAATTGCTACAGATCATGATGGTAAGCTTTGTGCAGCATCTGGATGGACGGATATTTTTATGTATCCAGGATATGAATTTAAAGCAATTGATGGTTTAATTACAAACTTCCATTTGCCAAAATCAACATTAATTATGCTTGTGAGTGCATTTGCAAATAGAGAAAATGTACTTCATGCGTATAATGAAGCAGTAAAAGAGAAATATCGTTTCTTTAGCTTTGGTGATGCGATGTTCGTTGCATCTCATGCTAAAGTGAGAGATAAATAAAAAGGAGTAAATCTATGACAGCAATTCGTTATGAATTTATTAAAACATGTAAACAAACGGGCGCGCGTTTAGGCCGCGTCCATACACCGCATGGTTCATTTGATACACCAACATTTATGCCAGTTGGTACACTTGCGACAGTAAAAACAATGTCACCAGAAGAGTTAAAGGCGATGGATTCTGGCATTATTTTAAGTAATACGTATCATTTATGGCTTCGTCCAGGTCACGAAATTGTTCGTGAGGCAGGCGGATTACATAAATTTATGAACTGGGATCGTGCCATCTTAACAGATTCTGGTGGTTTCCAAGTGTTTAGTTTAAGTGACTTCCGTCGTATTGAAGAAGAGGGCGTTCATTTCCGTAATCACTTAAATGGAGACAAGTTATTTTTATCACCAGAAAAAGCGATGGAAATTCAAAATGCATTAGGTTCAGATATTATGATGGCATTTGATGAGTGCCCACCGTTCCCTGCTACGTTTGAATATATGAAAAAGTCTGTAGAACGTACGAGCCGCTGGGCGGAGCGCTGTTTAAAAGCTCATGAGCGTCCACAAGATCAAGGTTTATTTGGGATTGTACAGGGCGGAGAGTTTGAAGAACTTCGTCGCCAAAGCGCGAAAGATCTTGTTTCAATGGACTTCCCTGGTTATGCAGTAGGCGGGTTATCAGTTGGAGAACCAAAAGATATTATGAATCGCGTTCTTGAATTTACAACACCGCTTCTACCAGACAATAAACCACGTTATTTAATGGGAGTAGGTTCTCCTGACTCATTAATTGATGGTGCAATCCGTGGTATCGACATGTTTGACTGTGTGCTTCCAACTCGTATTGCTCGAAACGGTACATGTATGACAAGTGAGGGGCGTCTCGTTGTGAAAAACGCGAAGTTTGCAAGAGACTTTGGTCCACTTGATCCAAATTGTGAGTGTTACACATGTAAAAACTACTCTCGTGCGTACATTCGTCACTTAATGAAATGTGATGAAACGTTCGGAATTCGCTTAACGTCTTATCACAACCTTCATTTTCTGTTAAACTTAATGGAGCAGGTGAGACAAGCCATTCGTGAAGACCGTCTTGGTGATTTCCGTGAAGAGTTCTTTGAACAGTATGGCTTTAATAAACCGAATGCTAAAAACTTCTAATACATATAATTAAAGGAGGAATAAAAAATGAATCCAGGTATGATGAATATCATTATGATCGTTGCGATGTTTGCGATTTTCTATTTCTTATTAATTCGCCCGCAACAAAAGCGTCAAAAGGCAGTAGCTCAAATGCAAAGTGAATTGACAAAAGGTGATGCTATCGTAACAATCGGTGGCTTACATGGTACAATTGAATCAGTAGATGACACTAAGATTGTTGTTAAATCTGGTGGTTCACATTTAACATTCGATCGCAATGCGATTCGTGAAGTTGTGAAGAACTAACAAGTAGAAGCCCTGCAAATGCAGGGCTTCTTTTAATTAGTACGTTTTGTCATGTTAACACCAAATATACCTCCGAGTGTACTTGCCCCCATTAAAGCTAGTTGATAGAGAAGTTGTGACTTAGACAAAGAATTTGAGAATCCTAAGTAGCTAACGAGAAAAACAAGAATGGTAAAGGTAATCCCAGTTGTAAGCCCAACTAACCAACCTTTTCCTTGTGCTTTTTTACCAGCGACAAAACCAGAGATGAGCATAGAAAGAATGGCGAGTATGAAAAGGGTTACTGTCAGTGTTCCTTCACTGATATTTGTAAACTTTAATAATAGAGCAATTACCATGCTTGTAACTGAGGCGAGTATTAATAAAGTGATAATACCAAAACCGATTGCTGTAGATAATTTTTTTGTTCCATCCATTATGCATTCCTCCTTTTTAATACAAGCATATTTTCATTTCGTGTAAGTTAGACTAGTTTCTTTTTTGCTGGTTAAACTACACTTTAGAAGAAATGTATAGAAAGGGGATTAAAGATGGAACTATGGGGAATTGCTTTACGAACGGTGGTACTGTATTTTATTATGCTAATCATCTTTCGGGTTATGGGAAAGCGTGAAATCGGGGAATTGAGTATCTTAGACTTAGTCGTCTTCATTATGTTAGGAGAACTTGCTGTATTAGGAATTATTGACGCTGATCGTCCTATGTGGGATCAAATTGTTCCTATGGTAGTAATTGTAGTGATTCAGATCGTATTGGCATATGCTTCCCTCAAAAGTGGGAAGATACGTCATTTAATCGATGGTGAACCAGCTATTGTTGTTCGGAGAGGGAAAATTGATGAGAAACAAATGCGAAAGCAACGTTATAATATGGATGATTTATTAATGCAGTTAAGAGAAGAAGGGATTGGCGATATTCGCGATGTTGAATATGCTATTTTAGAAGCTTCGGGAAAACTATCTGTATTTGAAAAGCAAAAGAGTAAAAAAAATAAAGATGATATGCCGATTTTTTCATTTCCACTGATTATTGATGGAGAAATTCAAGAATCACACTTGCAGATGATTGAACAATCGGAAGAATGGCTTATGAAAAAATTAGACAATATAGGATACAGTAATGTAACCGAAATTTCGTATTGTAGCTTTCAAAATGGAAAGTTTTTTGTGGATTTAAAAGATAAGTAAGAAGCTTGCTATCGAAAAAGCAAGCTTCTTACACGTGTGGTTATTTCAAAAATGATAGTTTTCGGAGTAATGGGAGGCGCTGTAGTTCATCTTTACGGATGAGTTTGAAAATAAGAAGCAGCACAATGTAAAGGATAGTGGTTAATGTAATTTCCCATAATGTTTGTATGCCGAGTGAATGTGAAAAAATAATGTATTTGTGAAGATAGAATCCGAAAGTTCCTGCGAGGACAATCGTAATCCCTCCGAAAACATAATCTCTCATGTAAATTGTAAATGTAATTTTCTTTAAGACTGTTGCATAGTGAAGGAATGTTACTGTCACAATGTTAGCTGCAATTGCAATTGCGACCCCCATCATTTGAAATTCTGAACGTGAAGCGAGTAAGAAAATAACGAGCAGTTTTACAATAGCTCCGATAAATGTGTTCATCATCGCGGCGCGTGCTAAGTTTAAAGCTTGCAAAACAGATGTGAGGGGACTTTGGAAATAGTGAAATAAAAAGCAAGGTGCAAGTAATTGAATGAATGCAGTTGCGCTATCTGAACCGTACATGAGAGTTAAAACAGGTGAAGCGAATATATAAAGGATAACGACAGACCAGCCTCCAGTAATTAAAGAAATACGCAGCGCTTGTTGCAGACGATGTTCTACTAATCGATACTGCCTTTTTGCCATTGCTTCACTAACGGATGGTACAAGTGCTGTAGAAAGAGCATATGTAATAAAAGCTGGCAATGATAAGAGTGGGAAGGCATAGCCATTTAATATGCCGTATTGCTGCGTAGCGACTGAAGCAGCGACACCGGCAATAGCTAAGCTTTGCATAACGACAATTGGTTCGAAAAAGTAAGAGACCGATCCAATTAAGCGACTCCCTGTAGTTGGAAGTGCAATTTCCATAAGTGAATGAAATGTATTTTTACTTTGCTTGACTGTGCTCATAAAGCCAGATCGTATCGAGAGATGCTTTTCACGCTGGAATAGGGTGAGTAAAAATAATAACGACGCTACTTCGCCAAGTACAGCTGATAACATCGCTCCTGCAGCTGCATATTCAACACCATAAGGCAAAAATAGACGAATACAAACGGCAATAATTGTAATACGGACAACTTGTTCTAACACTTGTGCATAAGCGCTTGGTTTCATATTTTGCTTTCCTTGGAAATAACCGCGCAAAACAGATGAAACAGCAATGACAGGAACGACAGGCAAAATGGCCATGAGTGGATAGTATGTTCTTCTATCTGTTAATAAAGTTTCAGCTAAAATTGGAGTGAGAAGCATGATTGCAATCGTTAAGACAATACTAATAACGGATGTAACAGCTAATGACACTGTTAATATTCTCTTCACTTTTTGTTTGTCATGTACTGCTTCCGCTTCTGCAACGAATTTGGCAATGGCAACAGGAAGTCCGATTTGTGTTAATGTAATTGCTAAAATAAAGGTGGGGACAGCCATCATATAAAGACCGACACCTTCTTCTCCTAAAATACGCGCCATTACAATTCGGTTTATGAACCCGAGAATTTTCGTAATAAACCCGGCAATCATTAAAATAAATGCACCTCGTAAAAAGCTTTGTCTCGTCATGGTCTTCTCCTACCTTCTCAAAATCAATGGAATGATTTACAATAATTTATATGCACGTATGAGACAAGAATGACAAGCATTTAAGAGGATGAACACATAAAGTAAAACTTCTACTAAGAAGAAACTCGAGAAATGGAACTCTTAAAGGCGGTTATTGCTGTCCATTAGAGCGGGATGAAAAGCGACTTTTCGTGCTGAAATAAAAAGGAGATGTGATGTATGGTTGAGAAAGAAGGGTTGGTAGAAGCTTACCGCGGACAGTTGCAAATCGTTTTAGAAAGTAAAGTAGAAGAATTTCAAATGATTGGCTATGATAGAGTGACAACTGAGGATATTTGGAAATGTTTAAAAAGTAAAAAGTGGAAAAAGGTAGATAGTGAAGTTAGATTGCATGAGCTTGTGAATGATGTGTTAACATTAACAGCAAATGAGTATATGACATATTTAACGGTAGAAGCATATCAAGAACCACTTTGGTCATTTGACGAATATGAAAATAAATAATCGGCTGTAATTGGTTTGTTCTTCCTTTTGCAGTATAATGATAGGTATTGATAAAGAGGAATGTATATGTCAGAGATTTTAAGTAAAGGAGGTAGAAAGCAGAGGTTATAAAAATTGGTAGTAAGGTATAGGTTGCGGTTCAGCGCATAAGGCGTAGAAGCGAGGTTTACCTATATGGCAAGAAAATTAAAATTCACAGAAAGGAAGCCTACTAACTAGACAAATATATAAGTGTAGAGGAATACCTGTGAATAAACAGAAATGATTGTTACAGGAAATTGTCTAGCGTAAATGAATGATGTGATTTGTTTATGGTTTTAGTAGCAGAAAGAAGGTACATATGGCAAAGCGAAGTACTAGAATCGTCGCGTTCTTTCTCATCGTATTATTAATCGGTGGAATTATTGGTGCGACAGGGAAAAACATAACAAAAGGGATTAGTCTTGGACTAGACCTTCGCGGTGGCTTTGAAATTTTGTATGAAGTAAAGCCAGCGAAAAAGGGAGATAAAATTGATCGAGAGGCACTTGTAAGTACAGTGGGTGCTCTTGAAAATCGTGTGAATGTTCTCGGTGTTAGTGAGCCGAACATTCAAATTGAAGGGGAAGATCGAATTCGTGTCCAGCTTGCTGGCGTACAAGATCAGCAAAAAGCACGTGAGATTTTATCTACTCAAGCGAAATTAACATTCCGTGATGTGAATGATAATCTTCTCATGGATGGAACAGATTTAAAAGGTGGAGGGGCGAAGCAAACGTTTGATGATCAAGGTCGACCAAGCGTTGGACTTACATTAAAAAGTGCTGAAAAATTCCGCGAAGTAACTGAAAAAATATCGAAAATGCCGCCACCAACAAATTTAATGGTGATTTGGCTTGATTTTGAAGAAGGTAAAGATTCTTATAAAGCAGAAGCAGCAAAACCAAATCCGAAATTTTTATCAGCGGCAACGGTAAATCAAGTATTTAACCAAGCGGAAGTATCCATCGTTGGTGGAAACTTTACAGTTGAAAGTGCGAAGCAGCTTTCAGACTTATTAAACGCTGGTGCACTTCCTGTTGATTTAAAAGAAATGTATTCAACATCTGTTGGAGCGAAATTCGGTGAACAAGCATTACAGCAAACGATCTTTGCTAGTGTGATCGGGATTGCAATTATTTTCTTATTTATGCTTGTATTCTACCGCTTGCCAGGACTTGTAGCGGTAATTATGTTAGGGTTATATATTTTCATTACATTGCTTGTCTTTAACTGGATGCACGCTGTCCTTACATTGCCAGGTATTGCAGCGTTAGTGCTCGGGGTTGGTATTGCGGTTGACGCGAATATCATTACGTACGAGCGACTGAAGGAAGAATTGCGAATAGGCAAGTCGATGATGTCGGCATATCGCGCGGGTAATCACCGTTCGTTAGCAACAATTTTAGATGCAAACATTACGACAATTGCAGCAGCTGGTGTGTTATTCGTTTATGGTAATAGTTCTGTAAAAGGATTTGCGACAAGTTTAATTGTGAGTATTTTAGTCGGTTTCATTACGAACGTATTCGGTACTCGTTTCTTACTTGGATTACTTGTAAAAAGCCGTTACTTCGATAAGAAAATATCTTACTTTGGTGTGAAACAGAAAGAAATTATTCCATTGTCAAAAGGTGTAGAGCATGCACCAACTCGATTTGATCGTATTAACTTTGTAAATATTGGTCATAAATTCTTCTTGTTCTCGATTGTAGTTGTAATCGCTGGAGCAATTATACTACCAATTTTCAAAATGAATCTTGGAATTGATTTTGCAAGTGGTACACGTATGGACTTGCAGTCAAAACAAGCGATTAGTGTAGAGCAAGTTCAAAAAGATTTACATGAGTTAAAAATTAATGTGAAAAAAGAGGACATTGTACCAACAGGGGATGATAAAAAAGGATTTGCCGTTCGTACAATTGGTGTGTTATCGAAAGATGAAATTGCAAAGGCAAAAACATTCTTCCACGATAAATACGGTACAGATCCAAATATAAGTACAGTTTCTCCAACAATCGGGAAAGAAATTGCACGAAATGCATTTATTGCAGTTATGATTGCCTCAGCGGTTATCATTTTATATGTAAGTATTCGTTTCCGTTTCACATATGCGTTATCTGCAGTAATCGCATTATTGCATGATGCATTTGTGATGATTGTTGTGTTCAGTATCTTCCAATTGGAAGTAGATTTAACGTTTATTGCGGCGGTATTAACAATCATTGGTTATTCGATTAATGACTCGATTGTTACATTTGACCGAAACCGTGAGCTATACAAACAGAAAAAACGAATTCGCGATTTGAAAGATTTGGAGGAAATTGTAAACTCAAGTATTCGCCAAACAATTGGTCGCTCAATTAACACAGTTTTAACTGTATTGTTCCCTGTTATTGCACTGCTTATCTTTGGTAGTGAATCACTGCGAAACTTCTCAATTGCATTAACGGTTGGGCTAGTTGTAGGTACGTACTCTTCTATCTTCGTTGCTTCTCAAATCTGGCTAATGCTTGAAAATCGCCGATTGAAAAAAGGAAAAGGCAAGAAGAAAGTAGAAAATGAAGTGTCTGAACCACAAGTATAAAAATTAGAACAAAACATATAAAAAGATGATGCCTCTTAAGAGGCATCTCTTTTTTCGTTTGCGGATACACTAAAGTGACACTTTCTTTAGCGCCTTTTGCTAAAGGTTAGTGGAATGAATCGGGTATTTAATGGCAGTTCATCTCCCATCTAACTTCTTTGCTTTCGTTAAAATTTGAGGTGGGAGTATTACTGCGTAGTTAATGCAGAATAAAAAGGTAGTTTGAGAAAAGAAGGGGTTTCATTTATGGAAAAAGATGAACGTTTTAAACAGGCGGAGTTTGGCGCTATTGTTGGAATCGTTGGAAATATTGTCTTAGCGATTGTAAAGGCGGTAATCGGTTATATTGGGAATAGTAAGGCGCTTTTAGCGGACGCAGTTCATTCAGCGTCAGATGTAGTTGGTTCATTAGCTGTATTTTTTGGATTACGTGCAGCAAAGCAACCACCAGATGAAGATCATCCGTACGGACATGGGAAAGCGGAATCGATTTCAGCGATTATTGTTGCGGTATTATTATTTATTGTTGGGATTGAAATTGCGGTTTCTTCTATAAAAGCTTTTACGCAGGAACTTGAACCACCAAAGGGAATTGCAATTTTTGCGGTGATCCTTTCTATCGTGGTAAAAGAAGGTATGTTTCAATATAAGTATCGATTAGGGAAACGGATAAACAGTGATGCAATTATTGCAAATGCATATGAGCACCGTTCAGATGTGTTTTCTTCAATTGCAGCTTTAATCGGGATTTGTGCAGCGATTATTGGAGATAAATTAGGTTTAGATTGGCTTGTATATGCCGATCCTGTTGCGGGATTGTTTGTTTCTTTGCTTGTTGTAAAGATGGCATGGAGTATTGGAAGAGAAGCGATTCATACAACGCTTGATCATGTACTTCATGAGGAAGATGTTGTTCCCCTAAGAGAGTCAGTTCTTCAAGTGGAGGGTGTGAAGAAGATTGGCTCTTTGTATGCGAGAGAGCATGGGCATTATGTGATTGTTGATATTAAAGTTTCTGTAGACCCATATATCACGGTGGAAGAGGGACATCGCATCGGGAAACATGTAAAAGAGGTATTGATGAAACAAGATAATGTACAAAATGTTTTTGTGCATATTAATCCATATTCACCGAATTAAATTTATTTTGCTTCTATGAGGAAGTAGATATTCATCTGATTATGGAGATATTCATTCGTAGTTTGCATCATATTGTCACCCCTTAATCTGTCTTGTATAATAGACAGGTTAAGGGGTGATTTCGTGTTACAACCGAAGACGCGTTGGAAAGAAAAGTCATTTAATGAAGAGCAGGTAAGTGAGTTGGCAAGTAAATTGCAATTATCACCGCTTGTTACTTCGTTATTCCTCGGTAGAGGCTTAGATACAGAAGATAAGATTGTGGATTTTTTAAATGCAGCAGGGCAAGAATTTCACGATCCATTTTTACTTGAAGGAATGGACCGTACGGTAGAACGTGTAAAGCAAGCCATTCAAAATGGAGAACAAATTTTGATTTTTGGTGACTACGATGCCGACGGTGTAAGTAGTACGACAGTGTTATACCTTGCACTTCAAGAACTAGGTGCGGATGTTGAGTTCTATATTCCAAACCGATTTACGGAAGGGTATGGACCGAATGAAGAGGCATTTCGCTGGGCACACAGTGCGGGATTTTCTCTTATCATTACTGTTGATACAGGTGTCGCAGCAGTTCATGAAGCTAAGGTCGCAAAAGAGCTTGGTATAGATTTAATTATTACAGATCATCATGAACCGCCGCCAGAACTACCGGAAGCACTTGCGATTATTCATCCAAAGCTAGAAGGCGGTGTTTATCCGTTTCATTATTTAGCGGGCGTTGGTGTTGCGTTTAAAGTAGCACATGCATTACTTGGACGTGTACCAGAGCATTTATTAGAAATTGCGGTGATTGGTACGGTGGCCGATTTAGTATCGCTTCATGGTGAAAATAGATTGCTTGTACAGCGCGGACTGAAACAAATGCGAATGACGAAAAATATTGGTTTAAAAGCATTATTTAAAGTAGCGAATGTTTCACAAAGCGAGATTACGGAAGAAAGCATTGGCTTCTCAATTGCACCGCGTATTAATGCAATCGGTCGTTTAGAAGATGCGGCACCAGCTGTTCATCTTCTTTTATCAGAGGATCCAGAAGAAGCAAAAGAGCTTGCTGAAGAAATCGATGAAATGAATAAGCTTCGAAAAGATATAGTAAAGCAAATTACAGAAGAGGCGATTGCAGAGGTAGAAAACAACTATCTTCCAGCGGACAATAAAGTACTAGTCCTTGCGAGAGAAGGATGGAATCCAGGTGTGATAGGGATTGTTGCTTCTAAATTAGTAGAGCTTTTCTATCGCCCAACAATTGTATTGTGTATTGATCCTGAGAAGCAAACAGCAAAAGGATCTGCGCGTAGTATTGCAGGGTTTGATTTGTTTGCGAACTTATCAGATTGTAGGGAATTGTTACCGCATTTTGGGGGGCATCCAATGGCGGCGGGAATGACGCTTCACATGAATGATGTAGACGAACTACGTCGCCGTTTAAATGAACAAGCAGATGCGATCTTAACTCCTGAAGATTTTACACCGATTACAACAGTTGATGCGATTTGTAAAGTGGAGGATGTGACGCTCTCAGCGATTGAAGAAATGCAGAAGCTCGCGCCATTTGGCGTTGGCAATCCGAAGCCGCGTATCGCAATTAGAGATGCAGAGTTAGAAAGTATTCGTGCGATTGGATCTGATGGTTCGCATTTAAAAATGGGACTTCGCGGGGGACAGGCAACGTTAGATACGATTGGATTTGGGTTTGGAGCCTATGCGAAAGAAATTTCTCCAGTTGCTCACGTTTCTGTTGTCGGTGAGGCATCTATTAATGAATGGAATAATTTCAAAAAACCACAACTTATGATTCAAGATATTGCGGTAGACGCGTGGCAATTATTTGATTGGCGCAGCATGCGTAATGTAGAATCGAATTTAGCGGAACTTTCGCGAGAAAAGGTAACAATGGTGTATTTTTCTGAAGAGGTATTAAATAAATTTTCTTTAGAAGAATATAAAGAACAACTTATGCATGCTTCAGAAGTGAATGAGTTAGATGATCGCTATATTGTTTTGCTAGATTTACCAAAGGCAACAGATGAATTGCGTGGTTTATTTAAGGTGGGCTTCCCAGCGCGAATTTATACGCTGTTTTATCAAGAGAATAATCATTTATTTAGTACGGTTCCAACAAGAGAACATTTTAAATGGTACTATTCCTTTTTACATCAAAAAGCACCGTTTTCTTTAAGACAACATGGGGAACAACTATGTCGTCATAAAGGTTGGTCAAAAGATACAGTAAATTTCATGACACAGGTGTTTTTTGAGTTAGAATTTGTTACAATAAAAGACGGTGTCATTTTTATGGCAGAAGAAATGAAAAAGCGTGATTTAATTGAATCGAACACATATCGTGAGAAAATGAACCACCTGCAATTAGAAAAAGAGTTGGTTTATAGCACATATCAACAACTATATACATGGTTTGAAGCGATTCGTAATCATAAAGAAGTAGAACAGTTAGGGTAAAGGCCTTGTATTTACAGACCTTTTATATCTGAGGAGGATTCAGAAATATGGATTTCAAGCAACATATCGCAATTGTACCGGATTATCCGAAAGAAGGTATCGTGTTTAAAGACATCACACCTTTAATGAACGATGGGAAAGCATACAAAGCAGCAACAGATGAAATCGTTGCTTATGCGAACGAAAGAGACATCGATCTTGTAGTAGGACCAGAAGCACGTGGCTTTATTATCGGTTGCCCAGTTTCTTACGCGCTAGAAGTAGGGTTTGCACCAGTTCGTAAATTAGGGAAATTACCTCGTGAAGTAATTACAGTTGACTACGGTAAAGAGTATGGGAAAGATGTTTTAACAATCCATAAAGATGCAATTAAACCAGGTCAACGCGTATTAATTACAGATGACTTATTAGCTACAGGTGGAACAATCGAAGCGACAATTAAGCTAGTTGAAGAACTTGGCGGAGTTGTAGCAGGGATTGCATTCTTAGTAGAACTTACTTACTTAGATGGCCGCAAAATGTTAGACGGTTATGATGTATTAGTGTTAGAAAAATACTAATTATTATATAGGTAAAACTACGGCGATAGAAAAAAGTACCCGTGAATCTCTTGGAGAGGAGCGGGTACTTTTGTATAATTGTACAAAAAAGTATGGTGAAATATCTGTAAAATCTTTTCCTTTTCACAATTCACAATCATTAGGTTATAATGATAGAATAAAATTTATTCTAATGATAAGGGAAAAGTCAATTTTCAATAAAAGGTGATTCGATGGCAAATGAGCAAGTACTAACAGCTGAACAGGTACTCGAGAAAGCACGGCAATATTTAGCAGACGATGATATTGAACTAGTGGCACGTGCCTATGAATATGCACGTGACGCACATAGCGAACAGTATAGAAAATCGGGCGAACCATATATTATTCATCCGATTCAAGTTGCAGGTATTTTAGTTGATTTACACATGGATCCATCTACAGTGTCAGCAGGTTTTTTGCATGATGTAGTAGAAGATACCGAAGTTACATTAGAGGATATTGAACGGGAATTTAATAAAGAAATTGCAATGCTTGTTGATGGAGTTACAAAGCTTGGGAAAATTAAATACAAATCTCATGAACAACAGCAAGCAGAGAACCATCGCAAAATGTTTATCGCAATGGCCCAAGATATTCGTGTTATTTTAATCAAATTAGCTGACCGTCTTCATAACATGCGTACACTGAAGCATTTGCCGCAAGAAAAGCAGCGTCGTATTGCAAATGAAACGTTAGAAATTTTTGCACCTTTAGCTCATAGACTCGGAATTAATACTATTAAATGGGAGCTAGAGGATACAGCGCTTCGCTATTTAAATCCGCAGCAATACTATCGCATCGTTAATTTAATGAAGCGGAAACGCGCAGAGCGTGAAGAATATTTGGACGAAGTCATGACGGGTATTCGTGACAAACTGAAAGAAGTAGCGATTCAACCTGATATTTCAGGACGCCCAAAACATATTTATAGTATTTATCGTAAAATGGCACTTCAAAATAAACAATTTAATGAAATTTATGATTTGTTAGCTGTGCGCGTTGTTGTAAATAGTATTAAAGATTGCTATGCCGTACTTGGTATTATCCATACATGTTGGAAACCGATGCCAGGTCGTTTTAAAGATTATATTGCTATGCCGAAAGCGAATCTATACCAATCTCTTCATACAACCGTGATTGGTCCAAAGGGTGACCCGCTTGAAGTACAAATTCGTACGAAAGAAATGCATGAAATTGCGGAGTACGGAATTGCGGCACACTGGGCGTATAAAGAGGGGAAAGCTGCCGAAGCAACAGGTACCCTTGAGAAGAAATTAACATGGTTCCGTCAAATATTAGAATGGCAAAATGAAACTTCTAATGCAGAAGAGTTTATGGAGTCATTAAAAATTGATTTGTTTTCTGATATGGTATTTGTCTTTACACCAAAAGGCGATGTTATGGAATTACCGCTAGGTTCGGTTCCGATTGATTTTGCTTACCGTGTACATTCAGAAATCGGGAATAAAACAATTGGTGCAAAAGTAAATGGGAAAATGGTAACACTTGATTATAAATTGAAAACAGGTGATATCATTGAAATCTTAACGTCTAAACATTCGTATGGACCAAGCCAAGACTGGGTGAAGCTTGCTCAAACATCTCATGCGAAAAATAAAATCCGCCAATTCTTCAAAAAGCAGCGCCGAGACGAGAATATTGAAAAAGGTCGCGAGCTTGTTGAAAAAGAAGTGCGTAGCTTAGAGTATGAAATGAAAGAAGTATTAGCACCTGACAATTTAAAACGAGTGGCTGAGAAATACAACTTTGCGAACGAAGAAGACATGTTTGCGGCAGTTGGGTATAACGGTATAACGGCTGCACAAATTGTAACGCGTCTAACGGACAAGTTCCGCAAACAGCGTGAGGAAGAACAAGATATTGTGGAAGTGAAAGAAGTTCGTAAGCCGATGAAAATTCGGAAATGGGATTCAGGTGTAAAAGTAAGCGGAGTTGACAATTTATTAATCCGTTTATCAAAATGCTGTAACCCAGTTCCAGGTGATGATATTATCGGGTACATTACGAAAGGGCGCGGTGTATCAATTCATCGTCGTGATTGCGTTAACGTGCATACAGAAGAAGCGCAAGAACGTTTACTTGAAGTAGAGTGGGAAGGTAGTCCAGAAAAAGAAATTGAATACAATGTTGATATTGAAATTTCTGGATATGATCGTCGCGGCCTATTGAATGAAGTTCTGCAAGCTGTTACAGAAACGAAAACATATATTTCAGCTGTTTCGGGTAGAAGTGACCGCAATAAAATGGCGACAATCAATATGTCTATTTCCATTCGTAATTTACACCATTTGAAAAAAGTCGTAGAGCGTATTAAACAAGTTCCAGAAATTTATGCGGTACGTCGTATGATGCATTAATAAGGAGTGTATTCGGTATGAGAGTTGTCTTGCAACGATCAAAGGAAGCGTCTGTTACAGTAGATGGTGAGATTGTAGGACAAATTCCGTTCGGTTTAACATTACTAGTTGGCATTACACATGAAGATACAGAAAAAGATGCAACTTACATCGCTGAAAAGGTTGCGAATTTACGTATTTTTGAAGATGAGAACGGGAAGATGAACCATTCGGTACTTGAGAAAGAAGGGCAAGTTCTATCAATTTCACAATTTACATTGTACGGAGATTGCCGTAAAGGAAGACGCCCGAACTTTATGGATGCTGCCAAACCAGACTACGCAGAGAACTTGTATGATTTCTTTAATGAAGAACTTCGTAAACAAGGGCTTCACGTAGAAACGGGAAGGTTCGGAGCAATGATGGATGTTTCTTTAATTAATGATGGTCCGGTGACCTTAATTTTGGAAAGTAAATAATGGTGAAGAGAGGAGAAATCCTCTCTTTTTTATTTTTCGCGAAAGAGATTATTTGTAAAATATAGGTATAATGATGTTAATAGAAATGATTGAAAAAATATAAAAAATGTCTGCTCCTATGAAGAAGGGGAATCTGAATAAGGAGCTGGTGCACAATGCTTCAAGAAATGAATGTAGCTTTACGTTTCGTATTAGAGTTATGTATTCTTGGGATTATAGGGTATTGGGGATTTCAAGTGGAAAAAGGGCATGCTATAAAGTGAAACTTTAATCAGTGGTTTTTTTTCCATCCCCCACTGATTATTAGTTAAACCAATCGGGCTTTTACGGACAGTGCATCTCCCACCTAACTTCTTTGCTTTCGCTGAATTTTGAGGTGGGAGTGTTACTGTCTACTGTCCGTTAATGCGGGACAAAAATTATACTTGCTATCGTCCTTCCTCTTATTGTAGCTGTTATATGGAGATTATTTGGAGCACCGTCAGCAACATGGAAAGTGCAGGGTGTGTTACATCTGATGTTAGAAGTAGTGATTTTTGGATTAGGCATTGCAGCATTGTATCATTTAAGATACGTTACATTAGTGACTGTATTTATGATTGTCATTATTATGAATAGTGTCCTGATGTATGTATGGAGGCAATAGTAGATTCCCTTTCATATTCGTGTATAACTAACTCATCAATATGGAACAATAAAAGTAAAAATATCCATATTGATTGTGAGGGATACACGTATGCGTATGAACGAAAAAGGGCACTCTGTGACGAACGGAGCGAATCAATTATTTAATGTGAATTTCCATGAATTTATTGCCAAAGAACAAAACAATACTTCTATGGAGCTTGCTTCTGAATTTGGTATTTCATTACAAGATGTTAAGCGGTTAAAGAGGCAGATTGAACGCTCCTAAGAGACTTGACAACTACTAGGAAGAAACGTATAGTAATTTTATATTTACATATGAAGAGAACCGATGATAGAGAAGAGTAGATGAGAGACACGTGAAAAGAGAAGAAATGTCCTAGGCTGAAAACATTTCTACACGATGACTGATCGAATGACACTCTGTAGGTTTCAACTTGAACAGCTTGTATGCTTAGTAGAGGTTGGACGCAAATTTAAGCGTTATTAAAAAAGTGGAAGCATAATGTGCTTCAATAAGGGTGGCACCACGGGTATCATACTCTCGTCCCTACTGTGTAATCAGTAGAGGCGGGAGTTTTTTTATTTTTAATAAGATTAAAACAATTTGAGGAGGAACTGAATATGTCTATTCAAATCCCACGCGGAACGCAAGATATTCTTCCAGGTAGTGTAGAGTTATGGCAGTATATTGAAGGACAAGCACGCGAAATTTGCCGTCGTTACAACTATAAAGAAATTCGCACACCAATTTTTGAGCACACAGAATTATTTTTACGCGGTGTTGGCGATACAACAGATATCGTGCAAAAAGAAATGTACTCATTCCAAGATCGTGGAGAGCGCAGCTTAACACTTCGTCCAGAAGGAACAGCACCTGTTGTACGTTCTTACGTTGAAAACAAAATGTACGGTGATGCAACGCAGCCAACGAAATTATATTACATCGGTCAAATGTTCCGTTATGAAAGACCACAAGCAGGTCGATATCGTCAATTCGTACAATTCGGTATCGAAGCAATCGGTAGTAATGATCCTGCAATCGATGCAGAAGTAATCGCACTTGCTGTAGAGTTTTACCGCGGCATGGGCTTAAAAAATATTAAAGTTGTCCTAAATAGTTTAGGTGATGCAGCGAGCCGTCAAGCACATCGTGAGGCGTTAATCGCTCACTTTGAGCCGAGCATTGGAGAATTCTGCTCTGATTGCCAATCTCGTTTAGAGAAGAACCCTCTTCGTATTTTAGACTGTAAGAAGGACCGTAACCATGAATTAATGAGCACAGCGCCATCTATTACAGAATACTTAAACGAAGAATCAACAGCGTACTACGAAAAAGTACAAGAGTTATTAACAATGATGGGTGTTCCATTTGAAAAAGATCCAAATCTAGTACGTGGTTTAGATTACTATCAGCACACTGTATTTGAGATTATGAGTGAAGCAGACGGTTTCGGTGCAATCACGACATTAAGTGGTGGTGGTCGCTATAACGGTCTTGTACAAGAAATCGGTGGTCCAGAAATGCCTGGTATCGGTTTTGCGATGAGTATCGAACGTTTAATTATGGCACTAAAAGCTGAAAATATTGAGTTGCCAATTGAACATAACATTGATTGCTATGTTGTAGCACTTGGAGACAAATCGAAAGATCATGCTGCAAAAGTTGCGTTTGATCTTCGTAAAGCTGGATTATCAGTTGAAAAAGATTATTTAGATCGCAAAATGAAAGCACAATTTAAATCAGCAGATCGTTTAAATGCGAAATTTGTAGCTGTATTAGGTGAAGATGAGCTTGATAAAGGCATCATTAACTTAAAGAACATGGCAACAGGTGAACAAGAAGAAGTTGCATTAGACGTATTTGCTTCATATGTAGCAGAGAAATTAATATAGGGGGAACTCATAGTGGCTGAAAGAACACATGCATGTGGAAAAGTAACAGTAGAAGCAGTTGGACAAACAGTTCAATTAAAAGGTTGGGTGCAAAAGCGCCGTGACTTAGGTGGATTAATTTTCATCGACCTACGTGACCGTACAGGTATCGTACAAGTTGTATTTAACCCAGAAACATCTAAAGAAGCACTAGAGGTAGCAGAAACAATTCGTAGCGAATACGTGCTTCACGTAGAAGGAACAGTTGTTGAGCGCGGCGCTGGTGCAATTAATGAAAATATGGCAACAGGGCACATTGAAGTACAAGCTACAAAAGTAAATGTACTAAATGCAGCAAAAACAACGCCAATTATTGTTGCAGATGATACAGATGCATCAGAAGATGTTCGTTTAAAATATCGTTATTTAGATTTACGTCGTCCTGTTATGTATAACACATTCAAAATGCGTCACGACGTAACAAAAACAATTCGTAATTTCTTAGATTCAGAAGAGTTTTTAGAAGTTGAAACACCAATCTTAACAAAGAGTACACCAGAAGGAGCGCGTGACTACTTAGTACCAAGCCGCGTACATGAAGGTGAATTTTATGCATTACCTCAATCTCCGCAGCTATTTAAACAGCTTCTTATGGTTGGTGGATTTGAGCGTTATTACCAAGTAGCACGTTGTTTCCGTGATGAAGATTTACGTGCGGATCGTCAACCAGAATTCACACAAATCGACATTGAGGCATCATTTTTAACACAAGAAGAAATTTTAGAGATGATGGAGCGCATGATGACGAAAGTTATGAAGGATGCGAAAGGTGTAGAAATTAATGCACCATTCCCTCGTATGACATACGCTGATGCAATGGCTCGCTATGGTTCTGATAAGCCAGATACGCGCTTTGCGATGGAGCTTACTGACCTATCTGAATTCGCAGCAGGTTGCGGTTTTAAAGTGTTCACAAGCGCTGTAGAAAGTGGTGGACAAGTAAAAGCCATTAATGCAAAAGGTGCAGCGAGCAAATATTCTCGTAAAGATATCGATGCATTAACTGAATTTGTAAAAGTATATGGAGCAAAAGGTTTAGCTTGGTTGAAAGTTGAAGAAGATGGCTTAAAAGGACCGATTGCAAAATTCTTCGGCGAAGAAGATGCAAATGTACTAATGAATACATTAGATGGGGCTGCTGGTGACTTATTACTATTCGTTGCCGATAAGAAAAGCGTTGTTGCAGATAGCTTAGGCGCACTTCGTTTACGCTTAGGTAAAGAACTTGAGTTAATTGACGAAAGTAAATTTAACTTCTTATGGGTAACAGATTGGCCACTTCTTGAGTATGATGAAGATGCTGATCGTTACTTCGCAGCACATCATCCATTCACAATGCCATTCCGTGAAGATGTTGAGCTATTAGAAACAGCGCCAGAAAAAGCGCGTGCGCAAGCATATGACCTTGTATTAAATGGTTATGAGCTTGGCGGTGGGTCACTTCGTATTTATGAGCGTGATGTACAAGAAAAAATGTTCAAAGCTCTTGGGTTCTCTCAAGAAGAAGCACAAGAACAGTTCGGATTTTTATTAGAAGCGTTCGAATATGGTACACCACCACATGGCGGAATCGCATTAGGTTTAGATCGTCTTGTAATGTTACTTGCAGGTCGTACAAACCTTCGCGATACAATCGCATTCCCTAAAACGGCAAGTGCAAGCTGTTTATTAACAGATGCGCCAAGCCCAGTTGCAGAAGCACAGCTTGAAGAGCTATATTTGCAATTAAACGTAAAAAAAGAGAAGTAAGAAAGAAAGAATCTTAGATGGTTATACTAAAGCCATCTAGGATTCTTTTTTAGGGTAGTGTTTTTAAATTTCATGGTATATAGTAAGTTTACAAAGGTAAAAATGGATATTAGTGGAGCCCTTTCATGAAGCTTTGAATTTTTGTTGATAGCATAAATAATGTTATACTTAATACGATAGATATAGCTCCAATAACTCCAAAGTAAATAATTTCTGTTGCAGGATTGTATAATTTTACAACTTGTGCATTTATAGCTTGTGCGGATGCAGTAGATAAAAACCATAAACTTATTGTTTGTGCTGAAAACGCGGCTGGAGCTAATTTTGTTGTTATTGATAATCCTGCAGGTGATAAACAAACTTCCCCAATTACTATTAACAAAAAGCTAAGAACTAACCAGATAGGACTTACTAGAGAATCTGTACCGTTAATATAAGCAGGAATAATCATAATCAAGAATGATAATCCAGCAAAAAGTAATCCGATAGCAAATTTATTTGTAGTAGAAGGTTGGCGTGTATTAAGTTTTACCCAAACCCATGCAAATAATGGTGCCAGTATTACTATAAATATAGGACTCAATGATTGAAACCATGCAGATTGTATTTTGAATCCAGCAAATTGTAACTGGGTCCGTTGATCAGCATAGGTAGCTAAAATAATTGCACCTTGCTCTTGTATAGCCCAAAACATTGTAGCTGCAATAAATAACGGTATATAAGCAAGAAGGCGAGAGCGTTCAATCTTTGTAGTTTTTGGACTACGGTACATATAAATGAAGTAGCAAGTAGGAATAATAATTCCTAAGATACTTATTAAAAAAGTAAAACGATTAATAGTTAATAACCCAGTGGGTATTGTAACAGCACATAAGAATACTATAACAAGTATGCTTATGCTAAATTGTTTAAGTGTTTTCTTTCGTTCAATACTTGTTAAAGGGTTTGGTATTTGTGTACCAGCTAAACCAAGAGTCTTCTTTTTCGTAAACACAAATATTGATAAGCCTACCATCATACCAACTGCCGCAATTCCAAAACCAAGATGGAAATTATATTGTTGACCTAATGTACCAACAACAAGAGGAGCTACAAGAGCACCTAGATTAATGCCCATATAGAAAATGCTAAACCCGGAGTCTCGACGTGTGTCTGATTCACTATATAAATTTCCAACAATACTAGAGATGTTTGGTTTTAATAATCCCGTTCCAAGTATTAAAAATACCATCGATATAAATAAAGTAGTAATACTACCTGGCAGTGATAGAATAAGGTGACCAACCATAATTAAAATGCCGCCCAAAAAAATAGTTTTACTTGAACCAAGTAGACGATCAGAGACCCAACCACCAATAATACTGGACATATATAATAGGGATCCATAAATCGCCATAATCGAGGTGGCAGTAGCTTGATCAATCCCTAATCCACCTTTTGCAATGGAATAATACATATAGTAAAGTAATATGGCCCTCATTCCATAATAAGAAAATCTTTCCCAAAATTCCGTAAAGAATAAAGTAAATAAACCTTTAGGATGTCCAAAAAAACCTTTTTGTGGAATACTTTCAATAATTTCGTTTTTTTCTTTCCTATCCATAATGTTATCTCCTTAATATATTTAAATATTATTTCAGTATAACTTAAGGATTTTGATTTTAAAACAAATTTTTAAGTTTACTTCATCTAGTCATAGAACGATTCAGATTCCTTTATTATGCTTTTGGAATATGTATTTTTAGGAATTCTATAACTTTTTCTATACAAATAGTCGGAGAAACGCTAGAATACATCATGGTAGACCATTTTTGTAATAGGAGTGTAGAACGCATGTTACATCAATTTTCACGTAATGAATTAGCCTTCGGAAAAGAAGGTCTTGAAATATTAAAAAATAGTACAGTTGGTATTTTAGGAATTGGTGGCGTAGGCTCATTTGCAGCGGAAGCATTAGCGCGTTCTGGTGTAGGCCGCCTTGTATTAGTTGATAAAGACGTTGTTGATATTACAAACGTTAACCGTCAAATTCACGCACTACTTTCTACTGTAGGCCGTTCAAAAGTAGAATTAATGAAAGAGCGTATTGCTGATATTAATCCAGACTGTGAAGTAATAGGATTAGAAATGTTTTATACAGATGAAACATATGAAGAATTCTTTAAGCACGGTTTAGACTTTGTAGTTGATGCATCTGATACAATTACGTTCAAAATTCATTTAATTAAACAATGCTTACGACGTAAAATTAAAATTATCTCAAGTATGGGTGCAGCAAACAAAATGGATCCAACTCGTTTCCGCATTGCGGATATTTCAAAAACACATACAGATCCAATTGCGAAAGTGATTCGTACGAAACTTCGTAAAGAAGGCATTAAAAAAGGTGTAAAAGTGGTATTCTCTGATGAAAATCCAATCGTAATTCGCGAAGAGGTTCGTAAAGAAATTGTTCCAGACGAAAACGCAAAAATCCGTAAAGCGAAATTACCACCTTCTTCAAACGCATTCGTACCATCAGTGGCTGGTTTAATTATGGCAAGTCACGTTGTGCGTGAACGTATAAAGAACGTAGAAGTGAAGCGTGTGGGACAAGACTAAAAAAGAAAGTATATATTCCATGAGGGATATATGCTTTCTTACTTATAGAAATATTGATATCTGTAATACCATTAGCTCAAAGGTAATTAATGCTAATAAATAATGCTCATATTTGTCTGATTTATATGAGGAAGTCTTTTTTAAACTGTTAATTGTGAAAATACATAAAGTTAATAGGAGAATCCCGAGTGTGATTTTGAAAATTGTTAATGAAATAGATAATCTCTCCTTCCAATAACGCATATCATTAGGTTTATAGTAACGTAAAAGGTATATATTTCCTATTTTTTGATATAAAAACTCCCCACCTTTTAAATATGGTGGGGAGTTTCTTAATTTTCAGCTGAATATATAATATCTAAGTTCCCGTTCTGATCTGTTTTAAAAATAGGAGCAATTTGATCTTCCTGTTCATCTACTAGCACGAGCTTTCGCGCACGGTCCATAATCCGAACAAGCATTGCATAATCTTCTTCGATTGCTTGTTGTTTTTTCGTTAAAGCTGCTAGTTTGGTCTCTAGTTCATCGTTTGTTTTTTGTAAGGAGGCTAGCTTTGTATGCAAGTCTTCATTTTCAATTTGTACCCTGTCTAATTGAGGGTTAGTGTGTCCTAAGTTTTGCAAGAATGAGATTACATCTTGCATTGTAAGAGAATGTTTATTAGAAACAAGTTCTTCGGAAAATTCAGCATCAATTACGATTTTCTTTTTTGGTTTTGGCTGTAATAGTTGCTCTTTTTCTACATTTGCTTCAGAACGTTTTAACTCTTTTCTTTGCTTCTTAGCAAGTTGTACAGCATCCTCATAATTTTGTCTAACTTCCGCATTCCAGCGAAATCCACAAGCGGCAGAAGTGCGGTTTAATTTATCTCCGACTTCATCGAATGCTTTTAGTTGTGTGCTGCCACTACGAATATGTCGTAAGACGGTTTCTGCTAAAAGGAGATCATCTTCTCCTGTCCATGCATCTTGGCGCGTTTTCATAAGCGAAACCTCCATTATCATGTCGTTTTCGCTTAGATTACCCTTTTGGTTTGCTTTTATGCGAACTTTGTAATCTTTCATACACGCCTGAAAGTGCTTGCTCGAATTTTCCAGTCGTTTTCGGTTTATAATATCGTTTATTTTTTATTTTATCGGGTAAGTATTGTTGCTCAACCCATCCATTTGGATAATCATGAGGATATAAGTATCCGATACCTCTACCTAGTGATTCTGCTCCTTTATAGTGACTATCTTTCAAATGACTTGGGACATCACCTGTTTGTCCGTTTCGTAAGTCGTGAAGTGCGGCATCAAGCGCCTTGTAGGCTGAGTTTGATTTTGGGGACAGGCAAAGCTCAATTACGGCATTTGCAAGCGGAATACGAGCTTCTGGAAACCCGACACGTTCTGCTGATTCAATTGCAGCAAGCGTACGTGGTCCGGCTTGCGGGTTAGCAAGTCCAATATCTTCATATGCCATGATGAGCAGGCGTCTCCCGATACTTTGTAAGTCGCCAGCTTCAATAAGGCGCGCTAAGTAATGAAGAGCCGCATTCACGTCGCTACCTCGTACTGATTTTTGGAAGGCAGATAGGACGTCGTAATGAGCATCTCCGCCTTTATCGTGAACAAAACTTTTTTTCTGCAAACATTCTTCTGCAATGTCTAATGTGATTACCACTTTTTGATCATCTGTTTTAAAGCTAGATAAAACTGCAAGTTCAAGTGCGTTACAAGCAGAGCGCATATCTCCGCCAGAGGCATTTGCAAAGTGTTGCAGAGCTTCATCTGTAACAGTTACATCATATTCTCCTAAGCCTTTTTCATTATCCTCAAGAGCTCGCTTTAAACCCATTAAAATACTATCTTCTGTTAGTGCATGTAGTTCAAAGATTTGACATCGGCTACGAATGGCAGAGTTAATTGCATGGAAAGGGTTGCTCGTTGTTGCACCAATTAATGTAAGAAGCCCGCTTTCTAAATGTGGTAAGAGAAAATCTTGTTTTGCTTTATCTAAGCGATGGACCTCATCTAAAATTAACATAAGGTGGCGATGCATTTTTGCTTCTTGCACGACAACTTCCATATCTTTTTTATTATGAGTAACTGCATTTAATAGGCGAAATGGCGTCCCTGTACTACCAGCGATTGCGCTAGCAATTGATGTTTTTCCGGTTCCGGGCGGACCGTACAAAATCATCGATTGGAAATGGTTTGCCTGAACCATTCGCCATAAAATTTTCCCTTCACCAACTAAATGCTCTTGTCCAATAATTTCTTTAATATTTGTCGGACGCATTCGGTGTGCGAGTGGTTGTTTCATTGTAACCGTCTCCCTTAATATATAATCTCATTCTATGGTAACATCTTTTGGACAGGAAATTGAAATATGATGCCGTGAAATTATAAAGAATGCGGAAAATATTAAACTTTCTCTTAATTGTAATAATTCCCAAGTTTTTCAATACGAATTTATGTTATCATTTTGATACACAAGTTGAAATTTCTTATAATACTATATTATGCTATAATTTCATAGGATTTTGATTTTTAAACTGTGTTCTTCTAACGAATAAAAATTTTAATTAATAGAAGTGAAATTTTGAAAAGAGGTGCGAAATAGATGAAAATTTCAACGAAAGGCCGTTATGGCTTAACAATTATGATTGATCTTGCGAAAAAGTTTGGTGAGGGTCCGATTTCTTTAAAATCAATTGCGCAAGCGCATGACTTATCTGAACATTACTTAGAGCAACTAATCTCTCCGCTTCGTAATGCTCGTCTTGTAAAAAGTACGCGCGGTGCATATGGCGGTTATGTATTATCCGATCAACCAGCTAATATTACAGCAGGGGATGTAATTCGCGTGTTAGAAGGTCCGATTAGCGTTGTTGAAATGATAGAAGAGGAAGAACCAGCACAGCGCCAATTATGGATGCGTGTTCGTGATGCGGTACAAGAAGTATTAGATAGTACAACTTTAGAAGATTTAGTACGCTATGAGGAAGAAAATCATGGGGGTTATATGTTTTACATTTAATTCCTTGTGAAACGATTTGGAAAGAAGGAGATCTGATGGAACGCATTTACTTAGATCATGCTGCGACATCTCCGGCTCACCCAGAAGTAGTCGAAAAGATGATTCCATATATGACAGAGATATTTGGTAATCCGTCTAGTATTCATTTTTATGGACGTCAAACGCGCCATGCTGTAGATGAAGCAAGACGCACATGTGCACGCAGCATTAATGCAAATCCAAATGAAATTATTTTTACAAGCGGTGGTACAGAGGCTGATAATTTAGCACTTTTAGGTGTAGCACGTGCAAACCGCAATAAGGGAAAACATATTATTACGACGCAAATCGAACATCACGCTATTTTGCATACATGTGAAGTGTTAGAACGAGAAGGCTTCGAAGTTACGTATTTACCGGTTGATGAAACGGGCCGCGTTCGAGTTTTTGATGTGAAAGAGGCGTTAACAGATGAAACGATTCTTGTATCTATTATGTTTGGGAATAATGAAGTTGGAACGGTTCAACCGATTGCGGAAATTGGAGAACTGTTAAAAGAACATCACGCTTATTTTCACACGGATGCTGTACAAGCCTATGGTTTAACAGCAATTGATGTAAAAGACATGGGCATTGATTTATTATCTATTTCTGCTCATAAAATCAATGGTCCAAAAGGTGTTGGTTTTTTATATGCTAGCACGCAAGTGAAATTTGAGCCGTTATTAACGGGCGGAGAACAAGAGCGAAAACGTCGTGCAGGTACTGAAAACGTACCTAGTATTGTTGGACTTCAGCATGCTGTTTTGCTTGCTGAAAAAACACGTGAGCAAAAAATTGCCCAATATGAAGAGTTTAAGGATATAATGGTATCTGTCTTTCAAAAAGAAGACATTACTTTCGAGGTAAACGGAAACTTAGAATATAGCTTACTGCATGTGTTTAATGTAAGTTTTACAGGAATGGATATTGAGCCGTTTCTTGTAAATTTAGATTTAGCAGGTATTGCAGTATCGAGTGGTTCTGCATGTACTGCTGGCTCTATTGATCCATCACATGTATTAGTGGCGATGTTTGGAAAAGACTCCGATCAAATACGTTCATCCGTACGTTTTAGTTTTGGGCTTGGGAATACGAAAGAACAAGTGGAAAAAGCGGCGTACGAAACAGTGAAAATCGTGAAGCGATTAACACAAAATTAGTATGGGAGGTGACAAGATGAACAAACTACCTCACGAAACGCGCGTTGTCATCGGGATGTCCGGTGGCGTCGATTCATCTGTAGCGGCTCTTTTATTAAAAGAGCAAGGTTATGATGTAATCGGGATTTTTATGAAAAACTGGGATGATACAGATGAAAATGGTGTCTGTACAGCAACGGAAGATTATAATGATGTAATCGAAGTATGTAACCAAATCGGTATCCCATATTATGCAGTAAACTTTGAAAAACAATATTGGGATAAAGTATTCACGTACTTTTTAGATGAGTACCGAGCTGGTCGTACGCCAAACCCAGATGTAATGTGTAACAAAGAGATTAAATTTAAAGCCTTTTTAGAGCATGCAATCGCGCTTGGTGCGGATTATGTAGCAACAGGTCATTATGCACGTGTTGCTTGTATCGATGGCGAATATAAAATGCTTCGCGGCGTTGATGATAATAAAGATCAAACTTACTTCTTAAATCAGTTAAGTCAAGAGCAACTATCAAAAACGATGTTCCCACTTGGTGAGTTAAAGAAACCGCAAATTCGTGAAATGGCGAAAGCAGCTGGTTTAGCAACAGCTGCGAAAAAAGATAGTACAGGTATTTGCTTTATCGGTGAGCGTAACTTTAAAGATTTCTTAAGTAACTACTTACCAGCTCAGCCAGGTGTGATGCAAACACTATCTGGCGAAGTAAAAGGGAAACATGACGGTTTAATGTATTATACAATTGGACAACGTCATGGTCTTGGTATTGGTGGTAATGGTGATCCTTGGTTCGCTGTTGGGAAAAACTTGAAAGAAAATATTTTATATGTTGATCAAGGATTCCATAATGAGCTTCTATACGGTGATGAAGTCATTGCTACAAATGTAGGATGGGTAAGCAATAGAACGAAAGAAAAGGAATTTAAATGCACTGCAAAATTCCGTTATCGTCAAGAGGATAACAAAGTAACGGTTCAAATCGTTGATGATAATACCGTTCGCATTCTTTGTGATGAACCAATTCGTGCGATTACGCCAGGGCAAGCAGTTGTTTTCTATGATGGAGATGAATGTCTGGGCGGTGCTACAATTGATGAAGTATATCGTAGTGGTAAGAAATTAGATTATTTAGGATAAAAAGGAGAAGCCTCTGCCGATTAGCGGCCAGAGGTTTCTTTCTTAAAGAGCGAATTTTTGTTCGCTCGGAAAATAGATTCTTTGTTATAATTTGTTGTAGAGGTGAGGAATATGTCAAATAAGCTTGAAGCAGGCATTCAATATATGCAAGAAGGAAACTGGGAAGAGGCAGCTAAAAACTTTACAGAAGCAATTGAAGAAAATCCGAAAGATCCACTTGGATACATTAATTTTGCGAATTTATTAGATGTATTGGGCGATAGTGAGCGTGCGATTTTATTTTATAAACGTGCCTTAGAACTAGATGAAAAATCAGCTACTGCCTATTATGGTCTTGGAAGCATATATTATAGTCAAGAGCAATTTAAAGAAGCGAACGAAATGTTTGAGCAAGCGATGCAAGCTGGCTTACAATCAGCAGATGTGACATTTATGCTTGGAATGACACATGTACAGCTTGGAAATGATCGTCTCGCGCTGCCATTTTTACAAAGGGCTGCGGAATTAGATGAGATGGATGTGGAAGCAGTATTCCAATGCGGATTATGCTTTGCACGATTAGAACATATTCAATACGCAAAACCTTATTTTGAAAAGGTATTACAAATGGACGAAGAGCATGCAGATGCGTATTATAATTTAGGTGTTACTTACGTATTTGAAGAAAATAATGAGAAAGCACTTGCTTTATTTAAGAAGGCGACTGAAATTCAGCCAGATCACTTCTTAGCGGGGAACGGCATTCGTTTATTAGAGCAAGAAGCTGAATAAAAGTTGTGCTTTAACGTGCAGTTATCCTTCATCTCATTGTAAAGAATGAGGTGGGGGTTTTACTGCTCGTTAGGGTGAGGAAAACCGGAAAGGAGAGAAAAGATGGGAAACCAACATGCGATGGATTTGTTTGAGGAAGAGCAAAAATTTATAAAAGCACAAGTTCTTCATACCATTTTCCACAACGAAGAAAACCTCTATTCCGTTGTCAGTATGAAAATCATTGAAACAAATGAAACATACGACGAAAAAAAAGTGATGATAAATGGTCACTTTCCCCGTATGCATGAAGATGAAGTATTTACATTGACAGGTCACTTTAGGGACCACCCAAAGTACGGAAAGCAATATTTAGTTGAAACATTTAAAAAAGAATTGCCTCAAACAAAAACAGGTATGGTGCAATATTTAGCGAGTGATTTGTTTAAAGGGATTGGAAAACGGACGGCAGAAAAGATTGTTGATCATCTCGGGGAGCATGCAATTTCTAAAATTATGGACGATCCATCTGCGTTAGAAGGTGTTGTAAACAAGCAGAAAGCGCAAGAAATATACGACACGATTATTGAACACCAAGGTCTTGAAAAGGTTATGAGCTTTTTAAATGGTTATGGTTTTGGAACGAAGCTCTCGATTAAGATTTATCAGCAATATAAAGAAATGACGCTTGAGGTAATTCGGAACAATCCGTACCAGCTTATTGAGGAAGTAGATGGTATTGGATTTGGAAGAGCAGATGATATAGGACGAGCGCTTGGTATATCAGGGAATCATAATGACCGTGTACGTGCTGGATGTTTCTATACGCTAGAGAATGTTTCACTGCAAGATGGGCACGTATTTATGGGAAAAGACCAACTTGTTCAAGAAACGATGTTACTTTTGAATAAGCAAGAGGGCATTGTGACAGAAGAAGATGTAGTGCAGTGTATTGAAATGATGCAAGGAGAAGGGAAAGTTATTATCGAAGACGAACGTATTTATTTGGCTTCTTTGTTTTATTCTGAAAAGGGTGTCGTCAAATCAATTCGTCGTCTCATGAATCAAGAAGAGACACCTTCATTTCCTGAAGCAGAAGTGCTATTAACACTAGGGAAAATTGAAGAGCAGCTAAAAGTACAATACGCACCGCTTCAGCAAGAAGCAATTCAAACTGCACTTCATAAACCGATGATGTTATTAACCGGTGGACCTGGTACAGGGAAGACAACGGTTATTAAAGGAATTGTTGAAATGTATGCTTCCTTGCATGGTTTATCATTAAATCCGAAGGATTACAGTGATGATAATCCGTTTTCGATTTTGTTAACAGCTCCAACAGGCCGTGCTGCGAAGAGAATGAGTGAGTCGACAGGGCTTCCTGCTTGTACAATTCATCGCTTACTTGGCTGGACGCCAGAAGGATCGTTCCAGCGCAGTGAAACGGATCCGGTGCAAGGGAAGTTGCTTATTATCGATGAGTTTTCAATGGTTGATATTTGGCTTGCAAATCAATTGTTTAAATCATTACCAACAAATATTCAAGTAATTATTGTAGGTGATGAAGATCAATTGCCGTCTGTAGGACCTGGACAAGTATTGAAAGATTTATTAGATGCGGGTGCGATTCCGACAGTGAAGTTAACAGAGATTTACCGTCAAGCAGAAGGATCATCCGTTATTCAGCTTGCACATGCGATAAAAAATGGCACGCTACCACCGGACTTAGCACAAAATAAAAAAGATCGTTCGTTTATTGGTTGCTCAGGTACTCAAATTGTTGAGGTTGTAAAACAAGTATGTGAAAACGCGAAAACGAAAGGGTTTAGCGCAAGAGATGTACAAGTGTTAGCGCCTATGTATCGTGGTCCGGCAGGGATTAATGTGTTGAATGAGGCACTTCAAGAAGTGTTTAATCCGAAAAAAGAAAAAAGTAGAGAAATTGCCTACGGTGATGTTGTGTATCGTGTTGGTGATAAAGTCTTGCAACTCGTCAATCAACCAGAAAGCCAAGTGTTTAATGGTGATATTGGAGAAATTGTTTCTGTCTTTTATGCAAAAGAGAATGTGGAAAAACAAGATATGGTTGTCGTTTCATTTGATGGGATTGAAGTAACGTATATAAAGCCAGATTTAAATCAAATTACACATGCGTATTGTTGTTCAATTCATAAGTCCCAAGGAAGTGAGTTCCCAATTGTAATCATGCCGATTGTAAAGAGTTATTATCGTATGTTGCGTCGTAATTTAATTTATACAGGTATTACGAGAAGTAAAAAGTTTTTAATTATTTGCGGGGAAGAATCAGCTTTTCAATCTGGTGTGAATCGTCTTGATGATTCAATGCGACAAACAACGTTAGCTGGTCGCTTGCAGGAATCAAAAGGGGAATTGCAAATGGTTACGATTGATGGTCAGGAGATGGATGTGGAAAACATTTCACCGTATGATTTTATGTAGCAAGGTGAAATTATATAGTGAAACTTTCAATATAGAGAGTGTTATTTTGAAAGTGTAAGGCAGTTCTAGTATGTATAAATGAATGCGGTTTGGACATAATGGCGAATAGAATCTTGGGAGACTGTAAGGAGATGAAAGCCATATGTTCAGTTGTCCAAATTGCAAAGGGAAAGACATTGGGAAAATAGGTGTCAACCAATTTTATTGCTGGAACTGTTATATTGAATTATCGGTTTCAAAGGGGAAAATCCATACACATCAAGTAGAAGAAGATGGCTCGCTTAGTTCTCTTGATGATTTATTTGATGAGAATGAACGAACCATCGGATAATCAAAAGGGGGATTTACTTTGAACGTACGCAATTCACTAATCGCATTAGGTATCGGAGCTGCGGCATATCAATATGCACGTAAACAAGACGTGTTTTCTAAACGCAATATGAAAAGAGCACGTAAAATGATTAAGTCTTATTTATAATCATTTCTATAAAGTGAAAAACTCCCTTATTCATTAGGGAGTTTTTTCATGTGCTCGTATATAAATAAAACAGTCCAATTTCAGAAAAAAGATAAGAAAGTCCGTAACATCCAACGCCGAGAACACCGTAATACCATAATTGTTTCGCGCGTTCTTTCCGCGTGGAACGTGTGAGAAGTCCCTTCCAAATGCCAAAGCCAATACAAATCCACTCTAGTATCATAAAAAGTGCTGAAAGAATTAACATGAGCCAAACCATTTTATCCCTCCTCACTCAAATGCTTGTCCATATGATGTTAAATATATGTAAGTTTTTTTAAAACAGTATGGTCTGTATAAAATTATTTTAGTCTGGTTATTTTTTTGAAATTTTTGCACATAACCTTCGCTATTTTTTTTCAAAATAAGGAGGGAGGAGGTTTTTCGTTTGAAGAATCTTAAAATTATTTGGATCTATCGATTAGGATTATTGCTATTAGTGTTTCTATGTTTACTCGTTTTTTTAAAAATCAAGCCATTATGGGCGCCAATTATATTTGTTTTTAAAGTAGCGATTACACCATTTTTTATTGCTTGTTTCATTGCGTATTTACTGCATCCCTTAATTGAAAAATTACATAAAGAAGGAATGCCGCGTACACTTGCTATTTTGCTTATTTATATTCTTTTTTTCGGTGGTCTCGGATATGGGATCTATAAAGGGACACCGGTTGTAATTAGCCAGCTGCAAGAAATTAATAAGCAATTTCCGCAGTTTATGAAAATGTATGATTCGTGGATGGATGGTGTGACAGAACAGACGGACAATTTTCCATCGTTTATACATGAGAAAGTAAAGCAAATATTTGTCGGCATTGAAATGAAGATACAAACACTTTTAAATAAAGTGATGAGTACAGCGCGTGGTGTACTCGATTCGTTGCTCATCATTTTCTTAATTCCGTTTATTGTATTTTACATACTGAAAGATTACGAAGAGTTTTATTATATCTTTTGGAAGATGGTTCCGAGTAAATGGCGTAGCACAGGGCAAGTACTGGCAAAAGAAATTGATAAGTCGTTAGGGAGTTATATTCGCGGGCAGTTATTCGTTTGTTTAGTTTTAGGAGGGGTGTCTGCACTTGCTTTTTGGTTTATCGGTATGAAGTATCCTTTACTGCTTGGCATTATTGTTGGAGTGACTGATATAATCCCATACTTTGGTCCGATTTTAGGAGCGATTCCGACATTGATGATTGCAGCGACGATATCCACGAATCTTTTCATTAAAGCGGGTATTGCACTTGCTATTTTGCAATTTGTTGAAAGTAACATTCTCTCTCCGTATATTGTTGGGAAATCGTTACGTATGCACCCTGTTATTATTATGCTGGCTCTGTTGATTGGAGGAGAAATAGGTGGAATCGTAGGTCTTTTAATAGCAGTTCCTATTTTAGCGGTGATTCGAACAGTCGTTGTTCATATAAAGCCACTATGGAAACATTGACAAATGGAAACGGATTCGCTACAATTTTGGCATATAGCATAAACTTACATAAGTTTATATAATAAAATGTATCCTATATGTTGTGAAATTGATGACGGAACGAGTATGTCACAGTCCATTTTTAGAGAGAAACTTCCATTGGCTGAAAGGAGTTTTAAATGAAGGGTGACAGAACGCTAATCCTGAGAGCAGCTAATCACTGCCGTCTTGCCACGTTACGGCACCATGAGGTGATGAAATAAATGCATATTATGGTATGCAATCTAGCTTCAGCGTCTAAAAGCTCCGAAATTTCCCAATCTCACTGAAAGACAAAAAGTATCTTTCCGTTCGACTGGTCCAAATTCTTCCGCTTTTAAGCGAGACGCTTCCGCTTTTTATTTCATAATTAGGGTGGTATCGCGAGTTAACTCTCGTCCCTTTTATAGGGACGGGAGTTTTTTGTTTTTATGGAATTTCTTAAAGGAGGAAATATAGATGAAACAATTAACAGGCGCACAAATTCGTCAAATGTTTTTAGACTTTTTTGAGGAAAAAGGACATGCAATTGAACCAAGTGCATCATTAGTTCCGCATGAGGATCCATCTCTTTTATGGATTAACAGTGGTGTAGCAACGTTAAAGAAATACTTTGATGGTCGTGTAATCCCACAAAACCCACGTATTACAAATGCGCAAAAATCAATTCGTACAAATGATATTGAAAATGTTGGGAAAACAGCTCGTCACCATACATTCTTTGAAATGTTAGGAAACTTCTCAATTGGTGACTATTTTAAAGAAGAAGCAATTACATGGGCTTGGGAGTTTTTAACGAGCGACAAATGGATTGGATTCGATAAAGAGTTACTATCTGTTACAATTCATCCAGAAGATGATGAAGCATTTACAATTTGGAATGAGAAAATGGGTGTTCCGAAAGAGCGCATTATTCGTTTAGAAGAAAACTTCTGGGATATTGGTGAAGGCCCAAGTGGACCGAACACAGAAATTTTCTATGATCGTGGTGAAGCTTACGGTAACGACTTTAGTGACCCAGAATTGTATCCAGGTGGAGAAAATGAGCGTTACTTAGAAGTATGGAACCTTGTATTCTCTCAATTTAACCATAATCCAGATGGCTCATATACGCCACTTCCAAAGAAGAACATCGATACAGGGATGGGTCTAGAGCGTATGACATCTATTGTTCAAGATGTACCTACAAACTTTGATACAGACCTATTCATGCCAATGATTGGTGCAACAGAATCAATCTCTGGTGAGAAATATCGTAATGGCGATGTAGAAAAAGATATGGCGTTTAAAGTAATTGCTGACCATATTCGTACAGTAACATTCGCTGTAGGTGATGGTGCTCTTCCTTCTAATGAAGGCCGCGGTTATGTATTACGTCGCTTATTACGCCGAGCTGTACGTTATGCGAAGAAATTAAACATTAACCGTCCATTCATGTTTGAATTAGTACCGGTTGTTGGCGAAGTAATGAAAGATTTCTATCCAGAAGTTCTTGAAAAGAAAGACTTCATTGCAAAAGTTGTGAAAAATGAAGAAGAGCGTTTCCATGAAACACTTCATGATGGAGAAGCAATTTTAGCAGAGGTTATTGCAAAAGCAAAAGAAGAAAAAACAACTGTTATTTCTGGAGTAGATGCGTTCCGTCTATATGACACATATGGTTTCCCAATTGAATTAACAGAAGAATATGCAGAAGAAGCTGGTATGACGGTTGATCATACAGGTTTTGAAGCGGAGATGGAAAAACAACGTGAACGTGCACGTGCTGCTCGTCAAGACGTTGATTCTATGCAAGTTCAAGGTGGCGTACTTGGAGAAATTAAAGTAGCGAGTGAATTCGTTGGTTATGGTACAGTTGCGACAGAAAGTAATGTTGTTGCACTTGTGAAAAATGGCGAGTACACAGATAGCTTACAAGCAGGTGAAGAAGGACAATTAATGCTTGATGTAACACCATTCTATGCTGAGAGCGGTGGACAAATCGCAGACCGCGGTTACCTTCTTGCTGACGGTATGAAAGTTCTTGTAAAAGACGTACAAAAAGCACCAAATGGTCAAAACTTACACAAAGTGGTTGTAGAGGAAGGAAAGTTAACAAAAGAAGCAGCTGTAAAAGCTATTATTGATACGAAGAACCGTAGTAGTGTTGTGAAAAACCATACAGCAACTCACTTGTTGCACCAAGCATTAAAAGATGTACTTGGAACGCATGTTAACCAAGCTGGTTCTCTTGTAACATCAGAACGTCTACGCTTTGACTTCTCTCACTTCGGTCAAGTACAAGCTGACGAATTAGAAAAAATTGAGCGTATTGTAAACGAAAAAATTTGGGAAAGTATTGATGTTGAGATTTCTCAAAAAGCAATTGAAGAAGCAAAAGAAATGGGTGCAATGGCATTATTCGGTGAAAAATACGGAGATGTTGTACGAGTTGTTCAAGTAGGTGATTACAGCTTAGAGCTTTGCGGTGGTTGTCACGTTGATAACACAGCATCTATCGGTATTTTCAAAATCGTTGCTGAGTCTGGTATTGGAGCAGGAACACGTCGTATTGAGGCAGTGACAGGTAAATCTGCATACGAACTAATGAACGATCAAGTAGGTTTATTAAAAGAAGCTGCAGGCAAAATGAAAACAAATCCGAAAGATATTTTAACAAGAGTAGATGGTCTGTTTGCTGAAGTAAAACAACTTCAGAAAGAGAATGAATCTCTTGCTGCGAAATTAAGCAATATTGAAGCTGGAAACTTAACAGATTCAGTTGTGACAGTGGACGGAGTAAATGTATTAGCAACAAAAGTAAATGTTGCAGATATGAATAACTTGCGTACAATGATGGATGACTTAAAGAATAAACTTGAATCTGCGGTTGTTGTATTAGCAGCTGTAAATGATGATAAAGTGAATATCCTAGCAGGTGTAACGAAAGATTTAATTAGTCAAGGTTACCATGCAGGTAAACTTGTGAAAGAAGTTGCTTCTCGTTGTGGCGGCGGTGGTGGTGGCCGTCCTGATATGGCTCAAGCAGGTGGTAAAAACCCAGCGCAAGTGGATGAAGCTTTAGCATTTGTAGAAGAGTACGTTAAATCTGTTTCAAAATAAAGAGAGAGTAGTGTACAATAGTAGGGAAGGGAGAAATTCTTCTCCCTATACTTACTACTTATAAGTGAGGTGCTTAAAATGGACGGTTTTGATAAAACAATGAAGTTTAACTTTCAAGATGAAAAACAGAGTGTCCATGTAAATGATGTACTTTTAACTGTGTATGATGCACTTCAAGAAAAAGGCTATAATCCGATTAATCAAATTGTCGGTTATTTATTAAGCGGAGACCCAGCATACATACCTCGTCATAAGGATGCACGAAGCATTATTCGCAAGCTAGAACGGGATGAATTAATTGAAGAGCTTGTGAAGTCTTATTTGAAACAACATCGTGAGGAGTAGTCTATGCGGATATTAGGTTTAGATGTTGGTACAAAAACAGTCGGCGTTGCGATTAGCGATGAAATGGGCTGGACAGCACAAGGCTTAGAAACGATTAAAATCAATGAAGAACGAGAAATTTTTGGTTTTGACCGGGTTTCTGAGTTAGTAAAACAGTACAATGTGGACAAGATAGTAGTAGGATTGCCGAAAAACATGAATGGTACGATCGGTCCACGTGGTGAAGCGTGTCAGCAATATGCTGAAAGCTTGCGTGAACTTCTGCAACTAGAAGTTATACTGTGGGACGAGCGTCTGTCAACAATGGCGGCCGAACGTCTTCTCATTTCGGCTGATGTAAGTCGAAAGAAGCGAAAGCAAGTTATCGATAAGATGGCTGCAGTCGTGATTTTACAAGGATATTTAGATAGTAAATAAGAGGTGACCAAAATGGAAGAAAATCAAATTACAATTGTAGACGAAAAAGGAAACGAACATTTATGTGAAATTATTTTCACTTTTGACGCTGAAAAATTTGGCAAAAAATCTTATGTAGTCTTTTCTCCGATTGGTGAAGTTGACGAAGATGGCGATCAGATTTATGATGCAATGGCTTTCGAACAAAACGAAGAAGAGTCAGGTGGAACATTACTTCCAATCGAATCTGAAGAAGAGTGGGAAATGGTACAAGAAATGTTTAACACGCTTGCTGAAGAAGAAGAGGGCGAAGCGTAATTCAGGTGAAGAAGATGGGCTGTACATGCAGTCCATCTTTTTTTTTGTATTCTCGTGCAAAATGACAGATTTTTTGTCGAAACTACATAATTGTTTATAGTATAATGAGACGGATTGTATAAAATAAAAAAACTATCTGCAAATGAATGAGTTTTGCTTTGGGTTTGTAGGGCATTGTATAGAGGATGTACATATGGTCTACAATGGAATAAGGAGGAAGAACTTTGATAGAGAATCAAGTGAAGAAGAAGCATAGACACGCCCTTTTAATAGCGGTTATTGCACTACTTGTGGTCTGCGTGTCAGTCTATGCGTATATTTCATCTGCGTTAAAGCCAGTTGATAGCGGGAATAAAAAAGAAATTGAAGTAGAGATTCCAAAAGGTTCATCTACAAGTAAAATCGGAGAGATTTTAGAAGAAAAAGGCGCTATTAAAAACGGTACAGTATTTAGCTTCTATGCAAAAGCTAAATCTAAAAATTTGCAGGCAGGTACATATTTGTTAAATTCGTCAATGAATGTAGATGATGTAATGGAACAAATGTCATCAGGTAATGTACATCGCCCAGTTGCTTATAAATTGACGATTAAAGAAGGCGCACAAGTTGTTGAAATCGCAGATATAATTGCGAAGGAACTGAAATGGAATAAAGATGATGTTGTGCGCCAATTAAACGATAAGGCTTTTATCCAAAAAATGCAGCAAAAGTATCCGGTATTATTAACAAATAAAATTTTTGATGGCAATATTAAATATCCATTAGAAGGCTATTTATATCCAGCGACGTACTCTTTTTACAAAAAAGATACAACTTTGGAAGAAATTGTGACGCAGATGCTTGAGAAAACAAATGCACTAATTGTTCAAAATGAGGCAAAAATGAAAGAAAAACAGTTGGACGTTCACCAGCTTGTAACATTATCTTCTTTAATTGAGGAAGAGGCGACTGGGTTTACAGATCGTCAAAAAATTTCCAGTGTCTTTTACAATCGTTTAGCTAAGGGAATGCCATTACAAACAGATCCGACGGTATTATATGCACTTGGAAAGCATAAAGAGCGTGTATTATATGACGATTTAAAAGTAAATTCGCCTTATAATACGTATGTTGTAAAAGGGCTTCCAGTTGGACCAATTGCGAATTCTGGAAAACATTCTATACAGGCAGCATTAGAGCCCGCCAAAACAGATTATTACTACTTCTTAGCAGCACCAAGTGGCGAAGTGTATTATGCGAAAACGTTAGAAGAACACAATGCATTAAAACAAAAATATATTACACAAAAGAAATGAAAATAGGAGGGAGAGCGAAAAGGGTCGCATATCCCTCTTTTTTATGATAAAATATACCGGGTTAAAAACTGGCAGAAGAATCGTTTTTAATATCAAAACGGGACGTACAAGCTAAGGGTGAAGCTGGCTTGTATTTTTATTGCATTCTATGTGTGAAAAGATAGAAATTGACACGTCATAGAGGCACTTCTCCATGTAAATAAGGAGGACCATTTATGGAGGATGCAGTTAACGAGTACCTATTATCATTTATTGATCCAAAAGATGAACTTATTCTTGAAATGGAACAATATGCAAGCGAAAATCATGTGCCAATTATGGATCGTCTTGGAATGGAGTTTATGTTGCAATTTTTACGTTTAATTGGACCGACAAGCATATTAGAGCTTGGAACAGCAATTGGTTATTCTAGTATTCGTATGATGCAAGCTATTCCAAATTCGCGAATTGTGACAGTAGAACGCAATAGCAATCGATATGAAAAAGCACTTGAATATATAGAGCGTTCTCCTGTAAAAGAACGTATTTCCGTTATTTATGGTGATGCATTAGAAACAGGCGAACAAGTGAAAGAACATGGAACGTTTGATGTTATTTTTATTGATGCCGCAAAAGGACAATATCGTCGCTTTTTTGACTTATATGAACCGTTATTAAATCCGGGTGGTGTCATTATTTCAGATAATGTTATGTATCACGGACTTGTAACGACGAAAGAGAAAATCGAAAATAGACGTACGCGTGGTTTAATTCGTCGTATTAAGACGTACAATGAATGGCTTATGAACCATGAAGGATATGATACAACCATTTTCCCAATTGGTGATGGAGTAGCCGTGAGTAAAAAGAGAGGATGACAAAGGTATGAAAAAACCTGAATTGTTAGTAACGCCAAGAGCGGTAGCGGATATTGAACCTCTTGCAAAAGCAGGGGCAAGTGCCGTAATGATCGGTGAACAAAAATTTGGTTTACGTTTAGCAGGGGAATTCTCACGTGATGATGTAAAACAAGCTGTGAGCATTGCACATGAAAATGGTATGAAAGTATACGTAGCGATGAACGCTATGTTCCATAACGACAAAGTAGAAGAATTAAAAGACTATGTTGCATTTCTGCAAAACGTGCATGTAGATTCCGTTGTTTTTGGAGATCCAGCGGTATTAATGACAGTACGCGAAGTAGCACCAAACATGCAAATGCACTGGAATACAGAAACGACAGCTACAAATTGGTTCACGTGTAACTATTGGGGCCGAAAAGGTGCAAAACGTGCTGTTCTTGCACGTGAATTAAGTTTAGATGAAATTGTTGAATTAAAAGAAAACGCTGAAGTTGAAGTTGAAGTGCAAATTCATGGTATGACATGCATGTTCCAATCAAAGCGTTCATTAGTAGGAAACTACTTCGAGTATCAAGATCGTAATCTAGAAATTGAAAAGAAAAAACACGAAGAGAATATGTTCTTACATGATCCAGAGCGTAATAATAAATATCCAATTTATGAGGATGAAAATGGTACTCATATTATGAGTCCAAATGATATTTGTTTCATTGATGAATTAGATGAATTAATCGATGCTGAAATTGATAGCTTGAAAATTGACGGTGTGTTAAAAAGCTCTGAATACATTATCGAAGTAACAAAGAAATATCGTAAAGCTATTGATTTATGTGTAGAAGATCGTGATGCGTATTATGATGTGAAAGACGATTTATATAAAGAGATAGAAGAAATACAGCCAGTAAATCGTCCGTTAGATACAGGATTCTTCTTTAAAGAAACGGTTTACTAAACGAGGAGGGTGTAGGATATGACTGTACAAGAAATTTCACGAGTAATCGATGGAAAACGCGTTATTGTGAAAAAACCTGAACTGTTAATCCCTGCGGGTAATTTAGAAAAATTAAAAGTAGCTATTCATTACGGTGCAGATGCTGTATATTTAGGTGGACAAGAATTTGGTCTTCGTTCAAATGCAGGGAATTTTACGCTAGAAGAAATGGCAGAAGGTGTAGAATTTGCAAAGAAATATGGCGCGAAAATATATGTAACAACAAATATCTTTGCACATAATGAAAACATGGATGGATTAGAAGATTATTTAAGAGGGATTGAAAAAGCTGGTGTAACAGGTATTATCGTTGCAGATCCGCTTATTATTGAGACGTGTAAACGTGTAGCACCTTCTGTTGAAGTACATTTAAGTACACAACAGTCTCTATCCAACTGGAAAGCAGCGCAGTATTGGAAAGAAGAAGGCCTACATCGTCTTGTATTAGCTCGTGAAGTCGGCTATGAAGAAATGAAGGAAATTAAAGAAAATGTTGATATTGAAATTGAGGCGTTCGTCCATGGGGCAATGTGTATTGCATACTCCGGAAGATGTACATTAAGTAACCACATGACAGCACGTGACTCAAACCGTGGTGGTTGTTGTCAGTCTTGTCGCTGGGATTATGACTTAGTTCAAACAGTATCACAGCATAAAGAAGCAGAAGAACTTCCTTTATTCCAAGAAGGCGATGCACACTTTGCAATGAGTCCAAAAGACTTAAACTTGATTCTTTCAATTCCGAAAATGATTGAAATTGGAATTGACAGCTTGAAGATTGAAGGACGCATGAAATCTATTCACTACGTAGCAACAGTAGCAACTGTGTACCGCAAAGTAATTGATGCATATTGTGCGGATCCTGATAACTTTGAGTTTAAACAAGAATGGTTAGATGAGCTCGATAAATGTGCAAATCGTGATACAGCGCCTGCATTCTTTGAAGGAGTTCCAGGATACCAAGAACAAATGTATGGAAATCATAGTAAGAAAACAACGTATGATTTTGCTGGTTTAGTGTTAGATTATAATGAAGAAACAGGCATTGTCACAATCGAACAACGTAACTACTTCAAACCAGGGCATGAGGTTGAGTTCTTTGGGCCAGAAATAGAAAACTTTACACAAACGGTGGAGAAAATTTGGGATGAGGATGGAAACGAATTAGATGCAGCGAGACATCCGTTGCAAATCGTGAAATTCAAAGTGGATCAACCAGTGTATGTGAATAATATGATGCGAAAAAGCATACATCAATAAGAAAGAGTGGTAGTTGAATGGGGACGAATAAGCCGGTTGTAATTGGAATTGCTGGTGGTTCAGGATCAGGTAAAACAAGTGTAACAAAAGCAATTTTTGATCAATTTCAAGGTCATTCCATTTTAATTTTGGAGCAAGATTATTATTATAAAGACCAAAGTCATCTGCCAATGGAAGAGCGTTTAAAAACAAATTATGATCATCCATTAGCGTTTGATAATGACTTATTAATTGAGCACTTACATCAGTTGCTTGCATATAAGCCGGTTGAGAAACCCGTATATGATTATACATTGCATACACGCTCAGAAGAAATTATTCCAGTAGAACCGAAAGATGTAATTATTTTAGAAGGGATTCTCATTTTAGAAGACCCTCGTCTTTGTGATTTAATGGATATTAAGGTGTTTGTTGATACGGATGCTGACCTTCGTATTTTACGTCGCATGCAACGTGATATTAAAGAGCGTGGCCGTACAATGGACTCTGTTGTTGAGCAGTATGTTAATGTTGTACGTCCAATGCACAACCAATTTATTGAGCCTTCTAAGAAATTTGCGGATATAATTATTCCAGAAGGCGGACAAAATCATGTTGCAATCGATATTATGGTCACAAAAATTGCAACAATTCTTGAACAAAAAGTGAATTTGTAATAGCATAGTAAAAGATATACGATAGGAAGGGATTTTTTCCCTTCCTATCGAATACAATGAAACATGCCAACCTCATCTATCTATAGGTGAGGGCATATTTATATCAACTTTCCATACATATCTTCTTTATATAGGGGAGAATTGGAAGACATGGGGTTGTATGTGACAACTCCGCTAGTACATGTGTACTAGAAACCTCCGCTATAAAGGTAGAGCGGAGGAGTTTTCATATTGAACTCCTCTTTTTTTCAGGGGATTGGTATATAAAAGGAGTGGAAAACATGGCAACAGAAAAAACATACCCTATGACGCAAGAGGGTAAACAAAAATTAGAAAACGAAATTGAGCAATTAAAAACAGTAAGACGTAAAGAAGTTGTAGAGCGTATTAAAATCGCGCGTAGCTTCGGTGATCTTTCTGAGAACTCAGAGTACGATGCAGCGAAAGATGAGCAAGCATTTGTAGAAGGTCGTATTACACAATTAGAAAATATGATCCGTAACGCAGTAATCATTGAAGACAATGGTGAAGAGTCTACAGTTGTAACATTAGGTAAAACTGTAGCATTTAAAGAATTACCAGATGGAGACGAAGAAGCATATACAATCGTTGGTAGTGCAGAAGCAGATCCATTTGAAGGAAGAATTTCTAACGATTCTCCAATCGCAAAAAGCTTATTAGGTAAGCAAATTGGTGAAAAAGTAACAATTCAAACACCAGGTGGAGAAATGCAAGTAGAGATTGTCTCTGTAAAATAATAAAAAAAGTTCACTCCTATGAGTGAACTTTTTTTATTATTTTTCCCGTTTACCCCGTTCATGCGGAATAATTACATCATATACGCTTTGATAATATTTCGTTTTGTATAAAAGGAACAACACCTCGTCTAAACTGAAAAGACGAGGTGTTGTTATGAAAATGAAGCGGAGAATTACGATTACTTTACTCTGTTTTACATGTATCATGTTATTACTACTTGGTAGGCTAGCACAAATACAACTTATAGCCACGGAATCGTTTACGAAAAGGCATATCAATTTAATTGAAAAGAGTGTCACCCAGCGTACACAAGCAGTCATAGTAGATGATGGTAGGGGACATTTTGTTGACCGGACTGGAGAAAATCTCGGAGAAGAAAAATACCCAGTTTTAGTTATTTTCCCATTTCTACAAATAAAAAATGGCATGTTAGAGAAAATTTCGCATATCATTGGTGTGTCAAGGCAAGACATAAATCTGCAAATGAAAGAAAAACGAAAACCATTTATATTTCAAAGAGGTGATAAACCGTTTCAATTAACGAAAGAACAGATGGAAAAGGTAAATCGTGCTGATATGTTAGGTATAGTGGCAGCTGAAGTAAGAATGAAGCAACCATCTGAAGCAGAACATCTTATTGGTGTAGTCGGGGAAAATGAGAAAGAATTTAAAAAACGATACGAGAAACCACAAAAATTATCTAGTCAAACACCTGTGGGTATTTTAGGATTACAGCAATCGTTTGATGAGTTTTTAATGACTGATGGCGAAACGAAAGTATTGTATCAAGTAGACAGGCAAGGAGAACCGATTTTTGGAAAACGCGTGAAATATACATCTCCTGGAAATCCCTTTTATCCTGTTACGATTCAAACAACGATAGAAAAATCGTTGCAACAAAAAGCAGAAGAGCTCGTGCAGAAACAGGGAATCAAGAAAGGTGGATTAGTATTACTTGATGTAAAGACAAGTGAAATTGTAGCAATGGTGAGTAAACCGTCCTTGCAGATGAATAATCAAAATACATATAAAAAAAGAATGGAAAATCAAATGCTAACACCGCATTTTCCTGGTTCTGTTTTTAAAACAGTTATTGCGGCTGCTGCAATTGATAATGATAGGATTCAATGGAATCGTAAGTTTGACTGTGATACAGATCCGTATGGTGAAAATACCCCTCAGGTTATGATGGGGAAGTTAAGCTTTACAGAGAGCTTTGCTAGAAGTTGTAACAGGACATTTGCAGTGCTTGGTGACGAATTGATGCAAAAGGATACACATGTAATGGAAACGTATTTAGAGGCTTTAGGAGCAAGTGAGACGGTAGGGTGGAAAGGGCCAGTTTTTCATACACCTATGTTTAAACAATTGATAGAAGAAAAAAAAGCAATCGTTTGGAATGAGGAAGAAAACAAGGGAAGTCACAAAGCAATCGCCCAAACGGCAATTGGACAAAAGGATGTAAGAATATCTCCTTTAGCTGTGGTAAATATGATGGCGACGATTGCAAGGAATGGGGAGAAAAAGGAAGTAAAAGCTGTAAAAGAAATACGGTACAAAAATGGAACGAAATTTTTTTATTTTGAAGACCATAAACTGGAAGGACGACAACTCTCTTATAGTACAGTGAAACAAGTACAATCCTTGTTAAGGAAAGTCGTAACGATGGAAAAAGGTACAGGTGCAACTTTTCAGAAGCTACCATTATCTGTTGCTGGAAAGTCTGGGACTGCACAAACAGGAAAAGAAGATCGCGTAAATCGTTGGTTTGCGGGTTATTTCCCATACGAAAACCCAAGATATGCGCTAGTAGTTGTTGATTTAGAAACGAATAGTAAAGAAAATACTGTAACACCGATTTTTAAAGAATTTGTAGAAGAGATTGCTTACATGGAAAGGAGAAGGTAATCTTGCAATTTATTATTAAATGCTTTCATTTCGTGAAAATATTACTGTAGTTGTTCAACCTTTTAAGATTTAATGTTACAATAGCAAGTAGCAAAAACTGCATGGAGGTTTGAAGAATGGCAGGAGGATCTAGATTTCAAAAGAAACAACAAAAACGTCGTCAAAACGGTGTTTTAAATATCGCAATAGCTATCGTATTACTAGCAGTATCTATTGTAGCGTATCAATTATTTGTTCCTGATACAACAGAGCAAGTGTCTTCTCAAGAAAAGAAAGTATCTCAGGAAAAGAAGAAAGAAAGTAAAGCTGAGAAAAAGGAAGATAAAGAGGAGCAAGCAAAACTAGAAGAGCAAAAGAAGAAAGAGGAAGAAGAGAAGAAGGCTGAAGAAGAGAAACAAAAAGCTGAGGAAGAAGCAAAAGCAAATGAAAAAGTTCCAGCTGAAAAAACACAGTCTAAAGCAACTGATGCTTATACAAAACCTTCTTGGAAGCCGGTAGGTACGACGCAAGGCTCAACACCGGCAATGACGTTTCAACAAGGGTCAGCAGATTGGAATGAGATGAAACAAGCAATTTCCTCTGCAATTGAAATTCCAGTGGAACAGTTGATTATTCACCGCATTGGAAACAACGGTAAGCAAAAAGCATACGGTAATGTCCAAGATAAACAAACTGGTAAAAAATATTATGTAAATATTGATTGGGTAGAAAATGAGGGCTGGAAACCAGTGCTTGTTCAAACTCTAAACTAAAAAAAGAGAAAGGTTCTTAGGAACCTTTCTCTTTTTTTAGTTAGCGCAATTTTTTTAATTTGAAATGAACAACTGCACTGTAATATGGTCTTTTGCTCTCGGGATCCATAACCATTTGATGAGAAATATGATGAACTTCCAGCATAAGTGCTTTGTTATTGTCAATTTGTTCATTAATTTTCTTTTCTAAGGAAACTAAGTTTGGTGCTTCAAAAAATTCTACTTTATCTTCCAGCATTTCAAACGTAAATGACACAAAAAAACGCCCCTCTCCATATAATCAAGTTAAGTGTAACAAAGAAAAGAAGGAAATACCATTTCCGTTTCAATTGACATTTTCGAAAAGAAAGCATATCATACTGATAAAACCGATAAGAAAAAGGGGAATTTTATATGGGTACAGAATTTAACGGTTTATTTGATGAGTGGGCTCATACGTACGATTCATTCGTACAAGGCGAAGATATACAATATAAAGAAGTTTTCGCTCGTTATGAGGAGATTTTAGAGGATGTAGTAAATAAATCACTTGGAAATGTATTAGAATTTGGTGTTGGTACTGGCAATTTAACAAATAAATTATTACTTGCTGGCCATACTGTTTACGGCATAGAGCCGTCACGTGAAATGCGTACAATCGCAAAGCAAAAGCTACCAGAAGGATTTTCAATTACAGAGGGAGATTTTCTTTCTTTTGATGTTCCCGATTCTATTGATACAATTGTAAGCACTTATGCATTTCATCATCTAACAGATGATGAAAAAGATGAAGCAATTGCGAAGTATAGTCAATTGCTTCATAAAGGTGGTAAAATAGTGTTTGCTGATACGATATTTGCAGATCAAGAAGCGTATGATAAAACTGTTGAAACTGCAAAACAAAGAGGTTTTCATCAGTTAGCAAACGATTTGCAAACAGAATACTATACACGTATTCCGATCATGCAATCTATTTTTGAAAACAATGGCTTCCATGTAACATTCACGAGATTAAATCATTTCGTTTGGGTAATGGAGGCAACTAAGCAATAGAAAGAGGGATTAGATTGAGAATTGCTGTAATTGGAGCAATGGAAGAAGAAGTACGTATTTTACGTGACAAATTAGAACAAGCAGAAACAGAAACCGTTGCAGGTTGTGAATTTACGAAAGGGACATTAGCAGGACATGAAGTAATCTTGTTAAAGTCTGGTATTGGTAAAGTAAATGCAGCTATGTCGACGACGATTTTATTAGAAAGATACCAACCTGAAAAAGTAATTAATACAGGCTCAGCTGGTGGATTTCATCAATCTTTAAATGTTGGGGATGTTGTCATCTCAACAGAAGTTCGCCATCATGACGTGGATGTAACTGCATTTGATTACGAATATGGTCAAGTGCCAGGGATGCCACCAGGATTTAAAGCGGATGAAGCACTAATAGCATTAGCTGAGAAATGTATGAAATCTGAAGAGAACATTCAAGTTGTGAAAGGAATGATTGCAACAGGGGATTCATTTATGAGTGATCCAAACCGAGTTGCAGCAATCCGTGATAAATTTGAAAATCTTTACGCAGTAGAAATGGAAGCAGCAGCAGTTGCGCAAGTATGTCATCAATACAAAGTACCATTTGTAATTATTCGTGCACTTTCTGATATTGCTGGTAAAGAATCAAACGTTTCATTTGATCAATTTTTAGATCAAGCAGCTCTTCATTCTACAAACTTTATTGTAAAAGTTTTAGAAGAGTTAAAGTAATGTAACAAAAAGGCAACTGTCTCATATAAAGAAGATACATACAGTTGCCTTTTCTTTATTGGCAAATAAGGAGGAGAACACGATGAAGGTGTATCGTGGAGTTCATGAATTAATCGGTCATACACCGATTGTAGAAATTACTCGTTTTTCACTTCCAGAGGGCGTTCGTTTATTTGCAAAGCTTGAATTTTATAATCCAGGTGGAAGCGTGAAAGATCGCTTAGGAAGAGAATTAATTGAAGATGCACTAGCAAAAGGACTTGTAACACAAGGTGGAACGTTGATTGAACCAACTGCCGGGAATACTGGGATTGGACTGGCACTTGCTGCACTAGAACATGATTTAAGCGTTATTGTTTGTGTACCAGAAAAATTTAGCGTTGAAAAACAAGAGCTAATGAAAGCACTCGGTGCAACGGTTGTGCATACACCAACTGAACAAGGGATGACTGGTGCAATTGCGAAGGCGAAAGAATTAGTAAAAGAAACTCCAAATTCATACTCTCCAAGCCAATTTGCAAATGACGCAAATCCACGTGCCTATTTCAAAACATTAGGACCAGAGCTGTGGGAAGCGCTAGATGGAGAGATTAACATATTTGTGGCAGGTGCAGGTACTGGTGGTACATTTATGGGAACTGCCTCCTATTTAAAAAAACAAAATCGTGAAATTAAAACGGTGATTGTAGAACCAGAAGGATCTATATTAAATGGTGGTGAAGCTGGTTCACATGAAACGGAAGGAATTGGCCTTGAATTCATTCCACCATTTTTAAAATCATCATATTTCGATGCAATTCATACCATTTCTGATCGAAATGCATTCAGACGTGTGAAAGAATTAGCGAAGAAAGAAGGCCTTCTTGTTGGTAGTTCTTCAGGAGCAGCATTTCATGCAAGTTTATTAGAGGCTGAAAGGGCAAAACCGGGTACAAATATTGTAACGATTTTTCCAGATAGCAGTGAGCGTTATTTAAGTAAAGATATATACAAAGGGTGGGAATAAAAATGAGAGCAAAAACAAAGTTAATTCATGGTATTCGCATAGGAGAACCTTCAACTGGATCTGTAAACGTACCGATTTATCAAACAAGTACGTACAAACAAGAAGCAGTTGGTAAACATCAAGGATACGAATATTCACGTACAGGTAATCCAACTCGTTCAGCATTAGAAGAAATGATTGCAGTACTAGAAAACGGTCACGCAGGGTTTGCATTCGGATCAGGGATGGCTGCGATTACAGCAACGATTATGTTATTCTCAAAAGGAGATCATGTGATTTTAACAGATGATGTTTATGGCGGGACATATCGCGTAATTACAAAAGTATTGAATCGCTTTGGCATTGAGCATACATTTGTAGATACAACAAATGTAGATGAAGTAGCAGAAGCAGTTCGCCCAAATACGAAAGCAATTTATGTAGAAACACCAACAAACCCATTATTAAAAATTACAGATATTAAGCAAATTTCCACGTTTGCAAAAGAAAAAGGTTTACTAACAATTATTGATAACACATTCATGACGCCATACTGGCAGTCACCAATTTCTTTAGGAGCAGATATTGTACTTCACAGTGCAACGAAATATTTAGGTGGACATAGCGATGTTGTTGCCGGATTAGTTGTTGTAAATAGCTCAAAATTAGCAGAAGACCTTCATTTCGTTCAAAATTCAACAGGTGGTATTCTTGGACCACAGGATAGCTTCTTGTTACTTCGTGGTTTAAAAACATTAGGAATTCGTATGGAAGAGCATGAAATAAATTCACGTGCGATTGCTGAGTTTTTAAACAATCATCCAAAAGTAAATAAAGTATACTATCCAGGTCTTGAAGCGCATCCGAATCATGCATTAGCGAAAGAACAAGCTGGTGGATATGGTGCTATTATTTCATTTGATGTAGATAGTGAAGAAACATTAAATAAAGTACTTGAGAAGGTGCAGTATTTTACACTTGCTGAAAGTTTAGGAGCGGTAGAAAGCTTAATTTCTATTCCAGCACAAATGACACATGCATCTATTCCAGCAGATCGTCGTAAAGATTTAGGAATTACTGATACATTAATCCGTATTTCTGTTGGTATTGAAGACGGAGAAGACTTAATTGAAGATTTAGCACAAGCATTAGCATAATGGAAAAGGCACTGCTAAAGAGGGCGGTGCCTTTTTTTAATACAATTTGTGAAACGTTTCACAAATTAGACACACACAATTAAAAATATTTCGTGTATAGTAAAATCATGAAACGATGCTTTACACATAAACTTGTGAAGAATTTCACAAACAATGGATTCATGTAGGAAAAGTAACTCTATTTTTTTGCTTTAATAGGGACTCATCAAGACCCTGTGGGATTAATTAAGTCCCTATAACAGGATAGGAGGAATTTACATGGTAGTCAAAGAGAAAGTTGTAAATGAAATGCAAGAAGTAACAGAAATGATTGATACGTTGGTGAAAAACGGTCAGGTAGCTTTACAAGCATTAGAGGATTTTACACAAGAGCAAATTGACAACATTGTACATGAAATGGCACTTGCGGGTGTAGACCAACATATGCCACTTGCAAAAATGGCTGTTGAGGAAACAGGACGCGGTGTATATGAAGATAAATGCATTAAAAATATTTTTGCCACTGAATATATTTGGAATAGCATAAAAAATGACAAAACAGTGGGGATTATTCGTGAGGATCCGCATGAGGAAGTAATAGAAATCGCAGAGCCGGTCGGTGTGGTTGCTGGGGTAACGCCAGTAACAAATCCAACTTCAACAACGATGTTTAAAGCGATTATTGCAATGAAAACAAGAAATCCAATTATTTTTGCATTCCATCCTTCAGCGCAGCAATGTTCGATTGCAGCTGCGAAAACAGTGCGCGATGCTGCAGTAAAAGCTGGTGCACCAGAGAACTGTATTCAATGGATTGAAAAGCCTTCTGTTGAGGCAACAAAACAATTAATGAATCATGAAGGTGTAGCGCTTGTTCTGGCAACAGGAGGAGCAGGAATGGTAAAATCAGCATATTCAACTGGTAAACCAGCTTTAGGAGTAGGACCAGGTAACGTTCCATGTTATATGGAAAAATCAGCGAATGTGAAACGTGCTGTGAATGATGTAATCTTATCAAAAACATTTGATAACGGTATGATTTGTGCTTCTGAACAAGCAATTATTGTAGACAAAGAGATCTATAATGATGTGAAACAAGAAATGATAGCAAACAATTGTTATTTTGTAACAGAAGATGAACGAAAAAAATTAGAGAAACTTGTCATTAATGAAAATACATGTGCAGTAAATAGCGATATTGTTGGGAAACCAGCTCACTACATTGCATCACTAGTAGGAATTGCAGTACCAGAAGATACAAAAATGCTGGTTGCAGAAATTAAAGGAGTCGGCGCAAATTATCCGCTATCCCGCGAAAAATTAAGCCCAGTATTAGCTTGTATAAAAGCAAATTCATTAGAAGAAGGATTGCAGCATTGTGAAAACATGTTAGAGCTTGGCGGTTTAGGACATTCTGCAGTTATTCATTCTACAAATACAGAAGTACAAAAACAGTTTGGTTTACGTATGAAAGCATGTCGTCTTATCGTAAATGCTCCGTCAGCACAAGGCGGAATTGGTGATATATATAATGCTTTCATTCCATCGCTTACACTTGGATGCGGATCATACGGAAAGAACTCTGTATCTCAAAACGTAACGGCAACTCATTTAATGAACGTAAAGAGACTTGCAAATAGAAAAAAGAATATGCAGTGGTTCAAGCTGCCACCAAAAATTTATTTTGAAAAACACGCTACACAGTATTTAGCAAGTATGCCGAACATTTCACGAGCATTCATTGTAACAGATCCTGGAATGGTTCAACATGGATATATTGATGTAGTAACGCATTATTTAGGTCAACATAGAAATGATGTAAAAGTAGAAATATTCTCTGAAGTAGAACCAGATCCATCAGATGAAACTGTATTTAAAGGTGCAGAAATGATGAGAAGCTTCAAGCCAGACGTGATTATTGCTCTTGGCGGCGGATCAGCGATGGATGCAGCAAAAGGAATGTGGCTATTTTATGAGCACCCAGAAACAGAATTCTTTGGTATAAAACAAAAGTTTTTAGATATTAGAAAACGTACATGTAAATATCCAAAACTAGGAACTAAAGCGCAGTTTGTTGCGATTCCAACTACATCAGGTACAGGTTCAGAAGTGACACCATTTGCGGTTATTACAGACAAAAAGAACAATATAAAATACCCGCTTGCTGACTATGAATTAACACCAGATGTAGCGATTGTCGATCCACAATTTGTCATGACAGTACCACCGCATGTAACTGCAGATACTGGAATGGATGTATTAACACATGCCATTGAAGCGTACGTGTCTATTATGGCAAATGATTACACAGATGGTTTAGCATTAAAAGCGATTGATCTCGTATTTAAATACTTACCAAGAGCATATAAAGATGGAAATGACGAAGAAGCACGTGAGAAAATGCATAATGCTTCAGCAATTGCTGGGATGGCGTTTGCGAATGCATTTCTTGGTATTAACCATAGCTTGGCACATAAAATTGGACCGGAATTTCATATTCCGCATGGCCGTGCGAATGCAATCTTAATGCCGCATGTCATTCGCTATAATGCAATTAAACCGAGAAAACATGCACTGTTCCCAAAATATGAGCACTTTGTTGCAGATGAACGTTACGCACATATTGCGAGAATGCTTGGGCTTCCAGCACGCACGGTGGAAGAAGGAGTAGAGTCACTCGTACAAGCTATCACCGCTCTTGGAAAAGAATTAAATATCCAAATGAGCATTGCTGGCCAAGGTGTTGAAAAAGAAGCATTTGAAGCAGTTGTTGATGTACTTTCTGAACGAGCATTTGAAGATCAATGTACAACAGCGAATCCAAAATTACCGCTGATTTCAGAGCTGAAAGAAGTGTATATGCAAGCTTATAAAGGTGTATAAAAAATTTGAAAGAGCCGTTTAGCAGCGGCTCTTTTTACTTTGGAAAACTTCTCCCTCATTGGTTGTATTTACTTGCCTCTGAAACTATTAGAATATGATAAAGTGAGAGGGAGGAGTGGTAGAAGTATGAAAGAATTACAACAGAAAATTGCAGATTATATTCGCTTCGGTCAAGTTCTTCTTGCGCTAGCCACATTTTTAATGATTGGTCTATTGATTCCAAATGAAGGAAGAGAAACTGTACAATCCTTTGCGATGATGGGTGTTATCGTTTTATTTTTAGGGATGTCATTTTTCTTTTTCAAGCGTGTTAAAGCTTTGCGTGATAGGTTAGAGGAGAACGAATATGAATCAAATTGATAGATGAAACGCTACGAAAAGAGGGAATCTTTTTGTAGCGTTTTTTAGTATAAGTAAAATTTTATAGGAAATGTATGCGCTTTATATTGACAATGATAATCTTTATCACTTAAAATGTAATAGAATTAAGTTCTAATTCAAGGTCATTTGTGAACGGGAAGTTCTTGTCCGTTGTTAGAACAAGATAAATATCTAGTATATAACTGAAAATCCTACCCCCTCAACTGTAGTTTTCTTTATACTAGTTATGATATGGATGTAGTAGACAAACTTTGGTCTACTGCTTTTTTTTCGTTAAAATTTGTATATCGCTGTAATCGGTGATGATAAAGTCCGCATACGGTGTTAATTCTTCTATTGCATGTTCATGATTGGCAATGCCTACAGCAATACTTCCGGCCTCTTTAGCCATTTTTACATCTACAACAGTATCTCCAACCATTACTAGCTCATTTGGTCTAATAGTAAGCTGTTCACATGCTTTGGTAATCATTTCTGGATGAGGCTTCCCGTTTTCTACATCTTCTGGCGTAAAGAGAAATTGAAGAGATGGTATGTTAAGTAAATCAATACATTTTTTTGTTCTCACCTTATTATCTGAGGTAAGAATACCTGTATATATTCCTTCTTTTTGCAAAGAAATAATGCATTCAGTTATCCCTGGCATAGGATGAAAAGCTTGTTCAATGGATAATTGCTCATTACTTTCTTCAAATATGGTAGTAGTAAGTTCTTTGCAACGATGCCATGGATATTTTTTGATTTGATATAAAAGGCTAGCAACAACAATAATTTCTTCTTCTTCAGATGCGACTGCTAACAGGCCTTTAAAATCAACTTTGTTTGGAGGTACAAATCCAACTGCTTTTTCCCACAGCAGTTCATACTTTTTACCGACAATTTGTGAAAATTTGTATTTTCGTAGTCTATCAATTTCTTGCCAAAATGGAATCGCGTGAAATAATGTACCATCCTTATCAAAGGCAATTGCTTTCGTTTCAATAACCTCTCCAGAAATTTGAATTTTCCCCATATTTCATGTCACCTCGTTTATAATAGTTACCATATACTGTACATTCTGAAATGCATTACAGGTCAAGGGGGGAGTTAAGATTTCTACAATTGAAGATATCGCTAAATTAGCCGGAGTGTCTAAAGCAACAGTTTCCCGTGTGATTAATCATCATCCGTATGTACGTCCAGAATTAAGGGCGAGAGTGCAAGCGATTATTGATGAAAAAAATTATGTGCCTGTGGCAACGGCGAAAGATCTACGTCGTCTACAAACAAATTTAATCGGTGTAGTCGTACCAAATTTACATCATCCCTTTTTTAGTCAGTTAATTCAAGAGTTAAGTGGTATTTTAAAAATAGATCGTTATGATGTCGTGATATTACAATCGAATTATGAAGTTGAGAGAGAAAGAGAATTCTTACAATATATTAGGACGAAAAAGTTAGATGGGCTTATTTTTACTACACTCTCTTTGCCAATAGAGGAAATAGAGCTTGCGATAACTTCAGGAGCAATTGTTATTTGTAATGAACATGTAGAAACAGAACTCGTATCTACAGTTCAATTTGATGAAGAGTTAGCCGGTTATATTGGAACGAGGCATCTTTTGGAAAATGGATATACACGTATAGGGTTTTGTTACGATACATTAAAAAGTAAAGCGCAGAGACAGAGATACAAAGGCTATAAACAAGCTTTAAAGGGGTACGATATACAGGTGCAACGAGAATGGATATTTTCGAATTGCTGTGGACTGAAGGATGGAAAGAATATTATACATATCATTCAATCTATGCAAAATGCACCTGATGCAATTTTTTCAGGTAGTGATGAGATAGCTGCTGGAATCATTATGGAAGCGCAGCGATTAAGAATTCGTATCCCACAAGATTTTGGTGTTATGGGATTTGATAATCAAGAACTCTCCATGATAATGCACCCTAATATAACAACGATCAATACCTCCATCAAAAGCATGGCAAAGAATTCTATCGTATTATTACATAAACAATTACGAGGAGAGCATGTACAGCGTATACAATTGCCTATCTCAGTTATAGAAAGAGAATCTACAAGAAAGGAGTAGGAGTATGTTCCATACAGATCGTCTACAATTTCGTAAATATACAATGACCGATTTAGATTTTTACGCTTTTTTATGGGGAAATGAGAAAGTGATGCGCTACATTGGAAATGGAACCCCAAAAACATATATGCAGTGTAAAAAAAGTCTTGAAAGCTGGGTTCTTCCAAGTTATAAAAACGGTTTAGGATTATTTTTAATGATTGAAAAGGATACAAATACACCAATTGGTCATGCAGGCCTCGTTAGGCAGCAAGTAGATGGAAAAGAAGAAATTGAAATTGGATATTGGTTACTCCCAGAATATTGGGGAAAAGGATATGCAAAGGAAGCAGCAACGACTTTTCGAGATTATGGTTTTCAAGGATTAGGATTAAACAAACTTATTTCTCTGATCAATCCAGATCATCCTGCTTCGATTTTTGTTGCTAGAAAAACAGGGATGAGTTATGAGAAAACAGCATCATTTCATGGGATAGATGTTCTTGTATATGCAATTAAAAGAGCAGGATAAATCCTGCTCTTTTAAAGAATGAGGCCACTAAATACCATTAATATGTTTAAAATTACATGCCATATAATAGCTGGAATGATGCTATTTGACTTCACGACGATTCCTCCATAAAATATACCAGCTAAAATGAAAGCGGTGGAAACACTCCAAGAAAAACCTAAAGAGTAATGCTGCAAACCAAAACCAATGCTTGTAAGCAAAATAGCCCATTTTTCACCAAACTGATTTGTAAATTGATGTAGTAAGATACCTCGCCAAATACATTCTTCTAATACACCATTGATAACAGAAAACAATATGGAAAATAACATAATATGTTGTATGTAAGACAAATTTTTTTGCAGTAGAAAAGGTATAAAAGTGATGATATTAATAGAGATGGCGATGATGAGAAATAGATAAATTTTTACTTGATGAGGTCCTTTCCAAATAAAAGGCATATGTAAGGTATGATTCCATTTTGGTTGATTCCAATTTAGAGATATTTGCTGTTTACGTGCAAGAGCATCTAAGAGAAATGGCACAAAAACAAGAAGTAGGCAAAGACGTTTTATAATAATCGTTAGTTCTGTTGAAGAAAATGAAATTTGATTCATAGCAGATAAATAAAGGGAAAATCCAATCCCAAATAAAAGAGAAGTCCATACAAAATGATGATAATGTTGCTTTTTAAGTAAAGGAAGTAATGTAAGAATCCATAGACTAAAAAATACTATATTAGTAGTTTGCACGGTAATCATAAGGAATGTAAAAGAAAGTAGTAATGAAAATTTCGCCATCTTTTTCTCCTGTTTTAAAAGGTAATATTTAGCTCTTAAAGAATAGTATATAACAATAAAAGGGGGAATGGGATTGTATATTTATCATAATGGACTCATTATTCGAGAAGGAACGACAGGTGTACCAGCTTATGCAATTAAAAGTTTATTTGAAGATGCGGGCTGGAGTAACAATAGCCTTCCATCTTGGCAAATTGAAAAATTTACGATAGCATTTGAAAATTCAACATGGGCTTTTACGATTTGGGATGATGAAGAAATGATTGCGATGGTTCGTGTCATTTCTGATCAGGTCATGGCTGCCAATATTATGGATTTAGTTGTGAAGTGTGAATATAGAGGAAAGGGATTAGGAAAGAAGCTCGTTTCCCTTTGTATGCAGAAACTACCCCATGGGGATTGGTTTGCGCATACATCTGCGAATAATTTTGATTTTTATCGTAGTTGTGGTTTTGAAGTACGTGATTTATCACAAAATGGGACATGTGCTTATTACGGTTATAACGAAGCAAAAAAAGAGGGGCATAGATAGCCCCATTAGATAATAGAAAGAATGTAGAAAAAGATTGCTAGACGATAGCAATCTTTTTTCGTTTATACAGATAAAATATTTTACTGTACAAAAAAGAAATAGTGGACTGCGAATGAGAGAGTAAACAAGGGGAGTAGGAATATCATTTTCTTTTTTAAATCTTTAAAGAAGGAGTTATTATTGGGAGCAAGCCAAACTTCCAATGTGGAATAGAAGAGTAATGAAACTACCAATAATATGCCACTAACTAATTCAAATGTCATTGTTAAGACCTCCAATTTCATCAAAGATAATTAAATAATAACATACAAATGTTAATTATTAACAGTTTGTAACAGCACTTTTAGTGATTAAAATGAAGGAATATTCATTTTGTGGTAAAATAATAAAGAAAATTCGGAATTTTAAAAAGGGGGATGAAATTGAATATTAAAGTAGGAGATACGTTTCGGTATGAAAGAACATTTACAGAAGAAGAGGTTTTGGAATTTGCTCATCTTACAGGTGATAAAGGGAGACATCATATGGAACATGATGAGCAGGGACGTTTAATGGTGCATGGTTTATTAACTGCAAGTATTGGAACAAAAATTGGTGGAGATGTACATTACATAGCACGGGAATTGGTAAGTAAGTTCATCAGGCCTGTGTTTACTGGAGATACAATTACTTGTGATGTAACTCTTACAAGTGTGGAACAAATGGAAGAGTACAAAAAGGTATCGATAGAGTCGATTTATCGTAATCAAAAAGGGAAAGAAGTATTAGTAGGATCAAGCTATGGAATTATACGAGAATAATGCAAAAAGCCTGTTTTTCATTTTTGAAAACAGGCTTTTTGCATTACATTTTAATATACACGTTTTCGATTTTCTGCATGACTGGAGATAAGTAATAGTGCAGGCTCATCGCCAATGTTACGTACAATATGTGGCACGCATGCGCTCCAGGAAAAAGAATCTCCTTCTTCGACAATTGCGATATCTTCTCCGTGCTGTACTTCTAATTTCCCGCGTAAAACAAGATGACATTCTTCACCTTCATGAGCGTTCGGCGTGTTTTCTTTTGGGAAACCGATAGGGATTTCTACTAAAGATAAGCGAAGACCGCCTTGTTCAGCAACATGCTCAATCTTTTGTTCGTCCTTTCCGTACATACTGTATTTTCGTTCTTCTTTTTTTACAATTTTCATGCGATTTTTCTGCTCAAGTAATAAGTAAGGAAGAGGGACATTTAAAAAATTAGAAATTGTTTCTAAAGTTGAGATAGATGGAGAAGTTTTGTTATTCTCTACTTGACTCATAAAACCTTTAGAAAGTCCAGTCCCTTCACAAATTTGGGCGATTGTAATGCCTCTGCGTTGACGAATTTCACGTATTGCAGAACCGATATTCATACGAATCAAGCTCCTTTTTATAGACAACTATTTGTATCATAGCAAATATTTTTCATTTTTTCTCAAGAAAAATGGATTGACGAATAAAAAAAATTATTGTATGTTTTGTAATGTAAATAAAAGTTCTGTATAACAAAACTATAAAGGAGAGAGCAAAATGAATCAACATATTGGTAATTTAATTATTCGTATCGTATTAGGGGTAACATTCTTTATGCATGGTTTGGCAAAGTTTCAATCAGGCATTGATAATATTGCAGGATGGTTTACAAGCATTGGTTTACCTGGAGCTCTTGCATACGGCGTAGCGACAGTAGAATTAGTTGGTGGTCTATTATTGATTATCGGTTTAGGTGTACGTTATATTGGATTATTATTCGCACTTATTTTAGTTGGAGCAATTGTAAAAGTAAAATGGTCTGCTGGTTTATTAGGCGATGGAAAGAATCCAGGGTATGAACTAGACCTTGCTTTATTAGCAATGGGCCTTTACTTATTTGTTGTTAAAGCTGAAGGTTTTGTAGATAATTTCTTAAAAGCAACTGTATTCAAAAAAGACTAATCGAAATGGGGGCATAACAATATGAGCTTTCAACTTCATCCCAATACAACACTCGGTGTTGTGCATTTATACGTATCGAATGTAAAGACATCGCTGACGTTCTACACAGATGTATTACGTTTGAAAGTGATAAAAGAAGAAGAAATGATTGTTACGCTTGGTAATGAAAATAATGAACCGCTTCTTATAATAGAGGAGAAAGAAAATGCTCTTCCAAAACAAAGAAGTCGAACTGGTTTATATCACTTTGCAATCTTACTACCAAGTAGAGAAGATTTAGCAAATATTCTTCGTCACCTTGTGCAGAAAGTATATCCGTTACATGGCGGGGCAGATCATTACTTTAGCGAAGCAATTTATTTAGCTGACCCAGATGGAAATGGAATCGAAATTTATCACGATCGTCAAAGAAAAGTGTGGCGAGATGAAAAGGGAGAGCTTCCGTTTGTTAGCAACCCATTAGATGGTGAAGGGTTATTGCAACAAGGAAATGAGTGGAACGGATTTCCAAGGGGAACGGTAATGGGGCATATCCATTTGCATGTTGCTGATTTAGAAGAAGCAAAACGTTTCTATGTGGATGGACTTGGATTTGAAGTAACGATTCCAGCCCGAAACGGTGCATTATTTGTTTCAGCAGGTGGTTATCATCATCATGTTGGCTTAAACACATGGCAAGGCGAATGTGTGCCGCCGCAAATGCAAAATTCTGTTGGCTTGAAATATTTCACCATTGTACTAGCAGATGAAAAACAAAAAGAGCAAATGTGTGAAAGCTTAAAATATATTGGCGCGGTTGCTACGTACAAAGAGGGAATATTACAAGTAGAAGATCCATTTGGTCACTGTATTCACTTTATTACAAAAGGAGAAGCCTAATAAAGGCTTCTCTTTTTTTACTTTCTTATAATCGCTTTTTCATTTTGTAAAAAAAGTTCATTAAACTGTCTTGCAAGTTCAAAATCAAGTTTAGTTAAACCTTTTGCATTCCATGATGACAAAGTAATAATGACTGCTTTATACTGAATAAGGATAAATGGATGGTGATTGTGTTCTTCTGATAGTTTGGCTGCTTCAGAGACAAATTCGACACCTTTTAAGTAGTCGGAAAACATATATTTTCTTTCAATCCATTTTTCATCCTTCACTGTCCATTTATCTAACTTTGTTAATTCCTCTTGTACTTCTTCATCTGTTAGTCGTTGCATTATTTTTCACATCCTTTATTGGGAGTAGGGTAAGACCATTATTAATTAAACGTTGAACAGATTCGTTTTCTGTAAAAGTAGAGAGCTGTTGTAACAACTTAGCAGATGTTTCATGTCCTTTGTTATGTTCTAAAAGCAATTCTAAAATTTCAAGACGAAGTAACCACTCTTTTGTATAGAACTTATTTAGTACTTCTTGAATTGCTACTAATTGTTCTACGTGTGAATCTTGTAACACGCCTTCATTTCGAATGTCGCGAACTGTTTGATACATACGATCAAGCTCAGTTAATGTAAGTGGTTCTGGTGTTTCTTCTACTTCTTCCTCCACTCCGAAGAACGCTGCTGCGTCTGCTGCACCTGGGAATACAGAAGTGATTTCTGAACCAACTGCCATGTCAAATGCTCCCCATGAGGCATCAAATAATAGACGATCTTTGTAAATCACTGTGCAATTTGCAAATGAAATAAGAGCGATTTTTTCATCGTTTTTCACAATATCAGTCACTGTTCCTTTTACGTGAACACCGCTTGTGAAGGATAATTCGGCATGATTACCAATGATAATGCCTAATGATTGTAATTTGTCTTCTGTACAATCTTCTAATGCGATATTGCCTTCTAATAAACCAACTGGTGTACCAAAGCCATCTTGATGTACAGCTGTAGAATGATCCGGTAATTGCTTATGATTTAGTGCTAAAGCTGTCGGTGTATTTGTTTTCATGTAAATCACTGTACCCGCATCATCGTGAATTTTTTCTGCAAATGTACCTGTAATTTGTAACCCACTACTTAATTCAGCAGTTGCATTGTTTTCAGAACGAATTGCTTTTTCTAACCCCTCTGCACCACCTGTTTTAAAAGCCATTGTTTCAGAGAAATTCTCAAGTGCCTCTGTTAATTCTTCGAATGACTCGCATACAAATAGCTGTGGCTGCATTTTCGTAACATCATATGTCGTTTTTGTACAAGCTTCAATTGAGAATGGAACTTTTTCTACAGCGTCTGTTAAACAATGCTTGCTTTCACCAACAGAGGAAAGAAGACCAGCACCGTAAATTTTTGGATGATTGATGTCTCCAATTAAGCCGTACTCGACCGTCCACCAGAAAAGACGAGAAATTTGTTCTGCTTCTGATAAGCGAGAAACAAGCTTTTGCTTTTCTACCACTTCTGTTTCAGCTGCTGCAACTTCTTCTGGTGCAGAAGTTGGACTTTCTTTCACGATTGTTAAAGTACGCACAGCTTCAAAAGCGTCATGTTCTTCTTTCGTTGAAAATGCTTTTGCTCCAATTTGTCCAAAGCGTTTGACATATTTTGCGTATGTAGGATCAAGTAAAATCGGTGCATGCCCAGCTGCTTCATGAACGATATCAGGTGCTGGAGTATATTCAATGTTTTCTACTTTACGAATATCTGTTGCGATCGGTAATAAACCATGCCCTTGAAAATCAAAGAACGCTACGCCAGGAATAAGACCGTCAATCGTTACGGCGCCCCAGCCACTTGGTGATAAACATTCATTCATTTCTTCCACCTTTGGAATTGCATCTATATTAATACCAGATGATTGTAGTCCGTTAACATAGGCTGGATGGGCAACATCTTTTAAAAAGTTATGATTTTGTCTCATAATGTAACGCCACACAGCGTGATTAACCGGTGTGTATTGATCGTAATGCTGCGTGGATACAAATGGTTTTAAATGTGATGGGATTTCTGTTTTCTTTGTCATTCATACATCCTCCTTTTTATCTATAAAAATTACTATGGTTACTTTTGCATATATCAACTCCTTTCAACTTTTGTAAGCGTTTATAAGATTTTATCATAAGATTCGGAATTATTTAATATTTGATTTTGTAAGAAATAGAAAAAGCTCCTATCGGAAAATCCGATAGGAGCGAAAAAATCGCGGTACCACCCTATTTATAAGCAAGAATTTTCCTACATCTCAGTTACTGATAACGGAAAAATCCGTCTTTTTCTTCATGTACAAAGCATTATGAAAAAAGTTCTTTGAGTCATAGATATAAGCCGCTACTAGGGATGTCTTCAAAGCTATAATTCGTTCCATTAAAATATATTTAAAAAGTTGTTAATGCAATAATCTTTTTCAAATAGTAAATAGGTGGGCATGATAAAGGAAATTAATTATGGGAGGATGAAAGAGAAAGATGTGGAAAAAACTGCTTATTTTTATATTTTGTATTTGTTACTTGCACGAAGCTACATTCGATGTTCAAGCTGAGGAAAACGGTATGCGAGTAGCATTTATTCGTAATCATGATCTTTGGATAAAAATTGATGGAAAAGAAAAGCAAATAACAAAAGGAGAGTACATAACAAAACCTAAATGGTCATATGACGGAAAGTGGATTGCATATGCAAAAGGTGAAGAGCAAAAAGAACTGGAATTGTACCACGTTGTGGATGGGAAAAAAGTTGTTCCGTCTCAAACAGCAGCAACGAATTATCAATGGTCGCCGATAGAAAATATAATTGCATTTGAATTTACAGGTACATTAAATACATATGATGCAGAGAAGAAGAATGCAGCGTTTGAAAATGTATCATCGGGTGTAGGGGATTATGCATGGTATCCTGATGGAAAGAAATTTCTTGTTTCGTCTGAGGCTCAGTTGCTTCCAACAGGTTGGACCGGAGCACAGTTATATGAGATACAGAAGAATGCGGGAATGAATCCTAATAAAATGAAACACCTATATACGTTACCGAGTATGCAGGAGGACTTTCTCGCTTATGTTGCAAGTAATTTCAAGTGGTCTCCAAATCGAAAGTGGATTGCATTTTTAGCTGTTCCAACCGCTTCGTGGTCAGCGGATAGTAATACACTTTGTCTTTTGAAAGCGGATGGAAGTCATTTTGAAAAAGTAGGTCAAATGTTATTAAATAGCCAGTGGATACAATGGGCTCCAACGAAAAATACATTGGCTTATATTGAAGGAAGCGGGAGATTTGCATTAGAAAATAAACATTTAAAAATAAAAGAAGTACCTGCACTTCGGCAAGAAAAATTTACTCCAAAAGGGTATGTTGATTGGGATTTTACATGGCATAATGACAAACTTATTACACTTTCAAGAGCAAGAGAAATGGAGTGGACAAATGACGAGGAAAAAAGATCATTCCCTTCTTTATACCAAATAAATATTCAATCAAATCGCCAGCACCAAATCACAACTCCTCCGCCTCAATATGGAGATTACAACCCGTTTTATGTAAATGGTGAAAATCAGCTGACATGGATGCGCTCTGACCGTAAAAAGGCAGATATGTGGTTGGCGAATGGGGATGGATCAAAAGCGAATAAATGGATCGAAAATATAGATGTACCCGAGTGGTATTATGAAAAATGGAATTGGGAAAATGTTATTTCTGTAAAAGAAGATTGAAAAATCCACCTAAAATATACTTTTAGGTGGCTTTTTCACAATTATTTATGTGTTTTGTTTGGTTTCTTTTTTCCAGGGTTTCCATTCCCTTGGCGCTTTCTATTTTGCTCGTCTTTTGCTTGTTTCTCTTGTATTGTGTCTAAAAAATCATTTGAGTTACTCATTGATATAGCCTCCTCAGAATTTCGTTTTATCTCTGTTACTATAACCATTTGGGAGGAGAATCATGAGTGGGTATTCGGATTAAAAAATTGTGTGACTCTGTATAGATTTTTCAGCTTTCAAACATTTGTGAATCCATTCTAATTCGTATTGGGAGACTGCTAAAATACGTGTATGTAAATGCCCAATATAAAAAATGTGTTTTGCAGTGCACCATTCCACACATAATTTGTACAGTTCGTAATGCAAAGGATCTTCATTCCATTAAAGTTTCATTTTATTTAAGCGCTCATTTTTTTTCGATAGTATAAATAGTAAATGACATACATGAGGAAAAGGATAAGTAAAACTTGTAAATCTACATTCTCTTTTAAAATTGTTGCGAAAGGATCTGGCAAGTAAGGTGATTTTTGTTCTCCACTCAAGCCTAACAATTTATTTAAGAGACTAATGATGCAAAACATAAACACGCCTGACCAACTCGCTAAAATTGCTTTATGTTTAATTTCTTTTTCGCGTTCATCATCTTTAATCCAAGGTGCAGAAGCTTTATCACTTGTAAAGAATCCATTTAGGTATCCCCATATTATCATACCAATAAAATAAATTACCCAATTCATAATTTGTAAGTCCCCCCTTTTAAAGATTAGTGTTGTAAAAAGTTTTTTACATATATTATCATAATAATTTCCAACTTTTATATCAAAACTTTTTTACAGGAAAGATGGAAGGAATTGAGAAGAAGATAGGGAATGATAGAGATTATGAAAAAAGCAATAGCAAAACACATACACATTCATTTTGTAGTGGGAGGGATAAAACTATGAAACTTATTTTCATAAGACATGGTGAGGGAAAACATACAAAAGCTTTTCCAATGAATTTGCAATTAGAGAATCCATCTTTAACGAAAGAAGGCGAAAAACAAGCATTGTTACTTCAAAGTAGTTTACCACTACAAGAAAGCGATATATTAATGGCAAGTCCCACGCTTCGAACATTACAGACTGCTGCAATATGGAGCTCGCAAGTAATTTGCCGTCAAATAACTCATCCATATATTTCTCCTCGTATTTTTCCTTATCGTGAAGGAGCAAGAACATTACCATGTGACAAGTTGTTAGATACAAAGGTAATTCAAGAGTTATTTCCTAGTTTTTCTTTAAGAGAAAGTACAAATGATATGTTATGTAATCGGGAGATAAATACTATTTCAGAGAAGGAATTTCAGAATAGAGCAGATGAATTCATCAATTGGTGTTATACATTAAAGGCTGAAAGGGTCTGCATCGTTTCCCATGATGGAACAATTACAGCATATAGACAATATTTACAAAAGCAGAGATTAACAAGAGAGGATTTTTTAGAAGAAACAGGTGTGTATGAAATAAACTTATGAATGGAGGTTTTTTATTTGAATATTGCGTTAGTAGTTGGCGATAATTCAGATTTAGAAGCACAATCGCTTCGAGCGACGCTTGAGTATTTTGGAGCAAGAGTTATTACATATTGGATTGGTCGACCGCGGGATTTGATGGATGTTCTTTCAGGGAAAAGTTTGTATGAAGATATAGATTATATTATCTTTTGCTTTCATGGTGAAGAAGGGGAATTTGTAATGGAAGAATTAGGGGAAGATGTGTATGAGAAAGATGAGCCGAGAGTAAACTTTGGTGTAACTGAAATTAAACAATATGCAAAATTGCATAACAAGTATATTATCAATAGCGGGTGTACTTTAGGAGATCCAAAACTTGCGACAGCATTTTTAAATAGTGGTGTAAAAGCTTATATAGGTTCAACAGATTATGTGGATGGAAATGCAGCACTTATGTTTACAATACGTTTATTTTACGGGCTTATTAATCATCAAAAAACTGTGGACAATGCATTTCAGGATACAAAGTTGTTAGATGATGAGACTCGTACATTTCAATTATATAAGTAAAATTGAACGTGCTTATCTGAATATAGGATAAGCACGTTTCACAGTTAGCACACAATTTTTTTACAAAAAAATAATGAAAATGATTATCAATTATGATATGATGTTTTCAAGTTTTTTACGGGTAATAAAAGTAACTATACTAATATTAGTTTTTGAAGTTTTATGTAATTGTCACAAATTATTCACAATCAATGTTTGAAAAATAAGTAACTAATGTTATTATATTACCTGTAACTAACTTAATTACATCTTTAGGAGGAGTATATGGTTATTCAATTTTTAAGAGAAAACAAAGCAGTTTCTTTTGTATTAGCAGTTATCCGTGTTTATCTGGGGTACACATGGTTGATGGCTGGAATCGGAAAGTTACAAGGAAAAGGATTTGATGCGACAGGTTATTTACAGGGGGCTATTGAAAAGTCAAAAGGAGCACAACCAGCCGTACAATCTTGGTGGGCATCATTCTTACAAGACTTCGCAATTCCGAATGTTGATATGTTTAACACGCTTGTAACGTGGGGAGAAATTCTAGTTGGAATAGGTTTAATTGTAGGTTGTTTAACGAAAACAGCTGTCTTTTTTGGTCTTGTAATGAACTTTTCCTATATGTTTAGTGGGTCTCTAGGTGTAAATCCGCAAATGGTTATTTTATCTATGTTTGTTTTAGTTGCTGGCATGAATGCTGGAAACCTTGGAATGGATGGTTGGATTGTACCTAAATTACTAGGCTCAAAAACGAAAAAAAGACAGAAGCAAGCTGCTTAACATATGAAACGGGTATCTTAAAGATGAGATACCCGTTTTTATTACTTTGTTGTTTCGATGGGATTCTTTTCAAAGAATTCTTTTACATAGCCTATAAATTCTTTCGGTTCTTGGCGGAATGGGGCATGATAACCTTTTTCAATAATGTGGAAGGTGCTGTTTTTTAAAAACTCATGATAAGATTCGCCTTCTTTCCATGATACACTATTATCATTTCTGCCCCAAATAATTAAAGTCGGAAGTTTGATTTCACTAGCATTAATCTTAAGTCGTCTAGGCCACATTTTCATTTGGTTATAATGTTCTGTATCATCGCGTTTAAATTTTACTTTGCTTTCATCATAATCCGTAATAGAAGATACAGTATTCAAATCAGTGGATAACTGTGGCTTAGGTGAAGCATTTCTATTTGTTAATGATATAGCTCCTGTAGCATCCGTTAAAATGAGATGGGTAACTGCACTTGGATATAAGTATGTTAAATTAAGGGAGATTTCCCCGCCCATAGAGTGACCTAGTACTGCAAAAGTATCATATCCTAGTTTTTTCATTAACTTATAATAAAGGTTGGCATGATTAGGGAAAGAGTATGGAAAATCCATTGGCTTGGATGAATGACCGAAGCCTAAAATATCAATAGAAATGATTGTATGGTCTTTTGCTAAGTCTGAATAAATATCACGAAAGCCGTTGGATGATCCGCCAAATCCATGAAGCATAAGTAATGGTGGCTTTTTATCACCGATTTGTTTGAAATAAATAGTTTGTCCGTCTATCTCAACCATCTTTTCATCTGTTGTTAACTTTGTTTCAATTGTATTTTTTACTTGTTTTACTGTTTCTACTGGTTTTTCTGCCGCATTACAACCCACTAATAGTGTAAGAGTAAGACAGCTTACCATATAAGATTTTATTTGTTTCAAGCATTTGACCCCTTTCTAACATAACGCTGCATCCATCATAGCAAATAAATGGTCACGATTTCCAGGTAGATGGATTCCGTTTTTTATCATAAGTGGTGAAAGAAGTGTTTCTTGAAATCCCTTCGATTCCAAGTGTGCTCGAAATGTAAATTGTGAGTGTGGTACATCCATACGTACTGTTCCATTCCAGCTCATGCAAATAGATTGTAATAATCGGATTGCATCTTCATCATTTTTGGCTATAAGAGGAGTAATACAGAGTATATTTCCTTTTTGTATACATAATGCAAAAGCTTCGATTCTATGGTTTCTTTCAATTTTGATTGAGAGTGTTGCTCTATCTATTAATATTGAATATAGTTTTGGACGATGTGCCCCTGTTACGGTTTGATCAAGACTAATAAGAGATTGAAGGTCATGTTGTCCCATTTTTTTAAAATGAGAGGAATTCATAGATGGATTTGTAATAAGTTTTTCAAAGCGATGAATCGTTGTGATTGTAGTAAAGCCATAGGTTCTGTACAAGGGAACGCCGACGTCTGTTGCAATGAGCATAATAGGAAGAGAAGACGATGCTTGTTGTATACAAAGATTGAGTAAGGTGCGGCCGATTCCTTGTTTTTGAAAATCGGGATGAACGATTAGCATACCGATAGAAGAAAATCCAGATTCGGAAGGGAATACCCCGCCAGTAGCAATAAGTTTTTCGTTATGTGTATAGCCAAATATGCTTCCGATTGATAGGTACATTTCAAATTGTTTTTGCATGAATAGTTGGGGTTGTAACCATCCAACGGTCTCACAAAGAAAAATGAGCTGTGAAATACTAGAGTTATTTAGTTTTTGCATTTGCACATTGAATCACCACATTTCTAATCTAGTAGAAATATTTTATCATGAAAAAATAAATATTCAGTTATAAATAGAGAGAATGTAAAGTAATAATTTTAAGTTTTGAAAAATCCACACGTGCTTCTTTCTGTTTTGTAAAGACGATCAAGCTGAATAACATAAGACAAAGATATACAAAATATAACGAAGATTTACATTACTTAACAAAATATTTACACATAACTAACTTTTCCTTAATAGTTTTCCTTTAAATTGGGTATTGGGAACTTAATAACTAATAACCTATTAGGGGGACAAAAAAGTGAAAAAGTTTATGAAGAAAGCATGGCCATTTGCGGTCGTGACATCGTTAGCACTTACGTCAGTAGTAACGTGGGGCGTAACGCGTTCAGATGTAATTAAAGCGGACGGAAAAGCAAGTGATCCAAAAATTAAGAATGTAATTGTATTAATTGGAGATGGCATGGGACCTTCGTATATGACAGCTCATCGTTATATGAAAGATAATCCAAAAACATTTGAAATGGAGTCAACAGAATTTGATAAACATCTTATAGGAACACAAAAAACATATCCAGAAGATGAACATCAAAATATTACCGATTCTGCATCAGCAGCAACAGCAATGTCAGCAGGCATAAAAACATATAATGCAGCTATTGCGGTTGATAATAATAAGGCAGAAGTGAAAACAGTACTTGAACAAGCAAAAGAACAAGGGAAATCAACGGGTTTAGTTGCAACTTCTGAAATTACACATGCAACGCCAGCTGCTTTTGGAGCGCATGACATTAGCCGTAAAAATATGGATGCAATTGCAAATGATTATTTTGATGAGAAAATTAATGGAAAACATAAAGTGGATGTTCTTCTCGGCGGTGGTGTAAGTAACTTTGTAAGAAAAGACCGTAATCTTACAGAAGAATTTAAGAAATCTGGTTATAGTTATGTAACAGATCGTGAGCAATTATTAAATGATAAAAATGATCAAATTCTTGGTTTGTTTGCACCAGGTGGTTTAGATAAAATGATTGATCGTAATGAAAAGACCCCTTCATTAGAAGAAATGACAAATGCAGCAATCAATCGCTTAAATAAAAACGACAAAGGTTTCTTCTTAATGGTAGAAGGCAGTCAAATTGACTGGGCTGGACATGATAATGACGTTGTTGGTGCTATGAGTGAAATGGAAGACTTCGAGAAAGCATTTAAAGCAGCGATTGAATTCGCGAAAAAAGATAAGAATACATTAGTTATTGCAACAGCTGACCATTCTACTGGTGGGTTCTCTCTAGGTGTAAATGGTGAATATAACTTTAATGCAAATGCAATTAAAGCAGCAAAACGTACACCAGACTTTATGGCAAATGAAATTGCAAAAGGTGCAAATGTAGAAGAAACGTTGAAGAAGTATGTTGATTTACAATTAACACCAGAAGAAATTAAATCTGTAAATGATATTGCACCATCAAAAGATGTAACGAAAATTGATAATGTGATTGAAGAAATCTTTAATAAACGTTCATTTACAGGCTGGACAACAGGGGGGCATACTGGTGAAGATGTGAACGTATATGCATTTGGACCAGGTAAATATCTATTCTCTGGCGTTCAAGAAAATACAAACTTAGCAAAGCGTGTCTTCGATATTGTTGGTGGCGGTGACCCTAATAAAGGTAGACGCTAATTGTGAAGGAAAGCGAGGCATTTCGCCTCGTTTTTTTCTTTTAGGGGAGGAACATAGGATGGGAAATCTCATGAAGAGGATTGGGGTTTTTATTACAATTGGATTGTTATTAATAGGATGTCAATCTCAGCAAGAAACAGAGAAAAAGGAAGTAGAGAAAAAAGAAGTCACGGTGACACAGAAAGAAAAGATACAAGTAACACCGGAAGATGAAAAAGAAGTTCGAAATGTGATTGAGGCGTTTGTTCAAACAACAAATGAAAAAAACTTTGATCAACATATGGCTTTGTTTTCCGACAAAATTGTCGGTGCTGAAGATTTACGAATACAAAAAGAAGCTGCGTTTCAAAAAGAAAGTAAGAAAATTGAGCTGAATCATGTTCAAATCAAAGATTTAAAAAGTGATTTTGTTATTGTGGAAACAGAAGAAAAAGAGATAGGTAGCGGAAGTATTCTTCAGAAAAAGGTGCAATATGCACTTGGGAAAGAAGATGAGCATTGGAAAATTGAAGAAGTCCGAACGATAGAAAAGAAATAAAGAAAGGTTCTCGCATGAGGAGAACCTTTTTCATAATGGTAGTAAAATTTGATTGGAACATGCTTCAATTTCATCGATATCTTGACGAATGGTTGCCATTTTATTATCAAGCTCTTCAGCTTTCATGGCCGCATCATGGAGTTCATCTTTCAAATAATCGGGAATATTTCCTTCATATTTATAATAGAGTTTATGTTCTAAACTTGCCCAAAAGTCCATCGCGAGTGTTCGTAATTGAATTTCTGCAAATACTTCTTTTGTACCAGAATTTAATGCTAATGGATATTTAATAATCATATGCAAACTTTTATAACCGTTTTGTTTTGGGTTAGCGATGTAGTCTTTTACCTCTACAATTTCCATATCTTCACGATTTTCAATGACTTGTTTTAAGTGATAAATATCTTCCACAAAGCAACAGCTAATCCGGATGCCGATAATATCTTGCAAATGTGTTTGCGCGTTTTCAATTGTTGGTGCTAAATTTTTGCGCTCAAGTTTTTTAACGATGCTATCAGGTTGTTTTAATCGTGTTTTTATATGTTCAAACGGGTTATAGTCCTCTAGAAATTGAGCTTCCCGGTTCATAATTTCGAATTTTGTTTTCAACTCTTCTAAAGCGAATGTATAGGGTAATACAAATGCCTTCCAATAGTTAACGGTTGATTGATTATATTTCATTTATATACACACCTTTTCATATTTGCAAATAAGGTTGCTTATTTATACTAAATACCAAATCATATAAGCACACGCTGCAAATGATGAGATCATAAAACGGTACTTGGGTTTCATTTCTTTATCTCCTTTCTAATTAAATTTCATATATCAATAAATTGGATTGTTAGTAAATTGATTATGTACAGTTTTAATAGTAATAGATTGATGTGAATTTCGTATGAACTAATTGTTTCTGTTTTTGTCTTTTTAGAATGATTTCAAAAAATCATTTTGATATAGTGTAAAATAGCGGAATTGACAAAATAAATAATCGGATTTATTATATAAATCGTAATCATTACGTTTTATTTTGATCTTTTGAGAAAAGGAGGCTTATATATGCGTGTAAATATTACATTAGCTTGTACAGAATGTGGTGATCGTAATTATATTACGAAGAAAAATAAGCGAAATAATCCGGAACGTATTGAACTGAAAAAATACTGCCCGCGTTTAAAGCGAGTAACATTACATCGTGAAACAAAGTAAAACTGCTAGAGAAATCTAGCTGTTTTTTTATGAGACAAGAAATTCGCTATATTGATGTGCATGCTGGAGAGGTGACTTGGAGTAAATAGGAAAAGTTCTCACAAATTTTTGTGGCTATGCTACAAGAATTTTTTTATGCATTGCTATTCTTGGGTAGGTACAGACACAAACAACCACCCGCCCACATACATATAGTAAAGACCACTATTTTGGCGGAGGTGAAGGGTTTGAGTCTATTCGCCGCAATTGGATATATGATTCGCGAAGTGTTTGTATTTGTTTCTTATGTTAAAAACAATGCGTTTCCACAGCCATTATCATCAGATGATGAAAAAAAGTACTTAGAGCTGATGGAGCAAGGTGATGCTCACGCGAGAAATCTTTTAATTGAACATAATTTACGGCTTGTGGCTCATATTGTTAAGAAATTTGAAAACACAGGTGAAGATGCGGAGGATTTAATTTCTATCGGAACGATTGGGCTCATTAAAGCAATTGAGAGTTATTCAGCGGGGAAAGGAACGAAACTGGCGACATATGCGGCTCGTTGTATTGAAAATGAAATTTTAATGCATTTGCGCGTATTGAAGAAAACAAAAAAAGATGTTTCACTTCATGACCCAATTGGACAGGACAAGGAAGGGAATGAAATATCACTTATCGATATTTTGAAATCTGAATCAGAAGATGTAATTGATATGATTCAGCTCAGCATGGAATTAGAAAAGATCAAGGAGTATATCGATATTTTAGATGAACGAGAGAAAGAAGTCATTGTAAAAAGGTTCGGACTTGGTCTTGATAAGGAAAAAACACAACGAGAAATTGCGAAAGCGTTAGGGATTTCAAGAAGTTACGTGTCACGGATTGAGAAACGAGCGCTGATGAAAATGTTTCATGAATTTGTTCGAGCAGAGAAGGAGAAGAAGGGAAAAGCATAAGGTGCGCGGGGCGGCTGCAGTTCGAGTGCAGCCGTTTTTTCGTTTGACGAAAATAGAATAAAAACAAGAAACTATAAGAAGAAATATACGTTCACTGTTGAAAATGACGAGTTCTATCTGTAATATTAGAAGGTGCTAATGAATTTAAGAATGAAATCGTATCTATTTTTTTTTTATACTTGGCTGTGTTTATGATAAGTGAACATCAAAACATTTTCAGGAGTTTCGCTGTATGATATAGAAAGAAAAGAAGGACAAACTAAACTTAATTGTTACATTAAGACGTATTAGGAGGTTTCGCGGTTTGCGACGTACATTATATCGACTCATGATCGAACTTACAAACGGTCGTTTTACTTCTTATATATTACGTAAATTTGCACAGTCTCGTTTAAGTTCCATTATTATTTCGTCCTATGCAAAAGTGTTTCAACTGAATCAGGATGAGATGGAAAAGGATTTAAAGGAGTATCGCACGCTGCATGAACTATTTACACGTAAGTTGAAAGAAGGAAAACGAGAAGTAGATGCATCGGCATCAAGTATTGTTAGCCCTGTTGATGGGGTATTTGCTGATCATGGACCTATTGAAGAAACGAAAATATTTGATATTAAAGGCAAGCGTTATTCGATTGTGGATATGCTAGGTAATGAAGAGCGAGCAAAGCGTTATGCAGGTGGTACATATATGGTTATTTATTTAAGTCCAAGTCATTATCATCGTATTCATAGTCCTCTCTCAGGTACTGTGACAGAGCGATTTGTACTTGGAAGAAAATCATATCCAGTAAACGCAGCAGGGATGAAATATGGAAAAGAGCCGTTGTCAAAGAATTATCGTTCTATCACAGAGGTTGATAGTGAAGGACAACATATGGCACTTGTAAAAGTAGGAGCTATGTTTGTAAATAGTATTGAACTTCTTCATGAAAGAAACACTGTTCAAAAAGGTGAAGAGATGGCATACTTTACATTTGGTTCCACAGTCGTTTTACTGTTTGAAAAAGGAATGGTTGAAGTTGTTTCAACTTTAATGAGTGGTCAAGAACTTCGCCTGGGTGAAAAAATTGCAACTCGCTTATCCTAATGAAAGCTGACAGTAAAGTTTTATTACAAAATTGTGAGGGCACTAAGAAGTTAGATGAGCTTATGTGCTAGATGAAATGTTTCTATGGAGGGAAGTTTCATTTTATTAAAGAGCCATCTTGAGGATGGCTCTTTTTACAGGTGAAGCAGTAGTCTATATGTACTCAAGACGATTTGGCGAGCTTGTCCTCTAATGATCGCCGAATGATTTCTTGTTTTATAAGTAAAATGAAGTCAGGATTTAATTTTAGTTCTTTTGCTTTATAATAAGACTCAGTGAGTAACTCAGTAGATAACTGTTCCATATGTTTTGTTTTCAAGGTGAGTCACCTCCGATAATAAGGATAGGTTCTTTGTTGCATCTACTGTATCAAAAAAATGTGATAGTCACAAACGGCTATTTATCCACATATAGCCGTGGATAAGATGTGTGTTAATTGTTGATAAATTGAAAATTAACTGAAAAAATAACGTGGAAAGTGTGTACAATGTTATCCACAAGTAGGCTATCGAAAAATGCTGTCGAAAAATTTTATGAATACTCCTCAAAGAGGTGAAAGAAATTGAAACTGTTTTTACCAAATGAATACGTAAAAAACGTATATCATGTTCAACCAGAAGATTTAAAGAAACGCGGAATTAAAGGGATTATTACTGATTTAGATAATACTTTAATTGAATGGGATCGTCCGAATGCAACGCCTAAGCTTGAACAATGGTTTTTAAAAATGAAAGAACAAGGCATTCAAGTAACGGTTGTTTCGAATAACAATGAGCAACGTGTAAAGGATTTTGCAGATCCACTTGGCATTCCGTTTATCCATAGTGCGCGTAAACCGCTTGTTCGTGCTTTTAAACGTGCAATACAAGAAATGAATTTAACGGCTGATGAGGTAGTAGTAATTGGAGATCAATTGCTAACAGATGTACTAGGTGGAAACCGTGTTGGCCTTCATACGATTTTAGTTGTACCAGTAGCGCAAACAGATGGATTAGTAACGCGTTTTAATCGAAAGATTGAACGAAGAATTATGAAAAATATGAAGAAAAAAGGCTTGATTAACTGGGAGGAATAAAGTTTGACTGAAAGAATTAAATGTATTGGTTGCGGTGTAGAAATTCAAACAGAAAATAAAAATGAAGTAGGATATGCACCAGCTTCATCTTTAGAAAAAGAACAAGTGATTTGTCAGCGTTGTTTTCGTTTAAAGAATTATAATGAAATTCAAGATGTGTCGTTAACAGACGATGACTTTTTGCGTATTTTAAATGGAATTGGTCAGTCAGATGCGCTTGTTGTCAAAATTGTAGATATTTTTGACTTCAATGGTAGCTGGTTACCAGGTTTACATCGTTTTGTAGGAAATAATAAAGTATTGCTTGTTGGAAATAAAGCGGATTTAATTCCGAAGTCGGTAAAACACGATAAGGTAAAACATTGGATGCGTTATAGTGCGAAGCAGCTTGGTTTAAAACCAGAAGATGTTTTTTTAATTAGTGCAGCAAAAGGACAAGGTATTGGTGAACTTGCGGAGGCGATTGAACAATACCGTGATGGTAAAGATGTATATGTTGTAGGCTGTACGAACGTTGGTAAATCTACATTTATTAATCGTATGATTAAGGAATTTAGTGAAGAAACTGAAAATGTAATTACAACGTCTCATTTCCCAGGAACAACGCTTGATTTAATTGATATTCCACTAGATGAAACATCATCTTTATATGATACACCAGGTATTATTAATCATCATCAAATGGCGCATTACGTGGGAAAACAAAGCTTAAAGCTGATTACACCGACAAAAGAAATTAAGCCGATGGTATTTCAATTAAACGAAGAACAAACATTATTATTCGGCGGATTAGCACGTTTTGATTATATTAGCGGTGGTCGCCGTGCGTTCACTTGCCATTTCTCAAACCGTCTACCAATTCATCGTACAAAGCTTGAAAAAGCAGATGAATTGTATGAAAAACATGCAGGGGAATTATTAAATCCACCAACCCCGGAAGAACTAGAAAATATGCCTGGACTTGTGAAGTACGAATTTAATATTCGTGAGCCAAAAACAGATGTTGTATTCTCAGGTTTAGGATGGGTTACTGTAAATGAGTCTGGGGCAAAGATTGTGGCTCATGTACCAAAAGGAGTTAGTGTTTCATTACGTAAATCTTTAATTTAATATGGAGAGGGATTTATGAAACAATTATATGGTGTAATCGGAGATCCAATTGGTCATTCATTGTCACCGCTTATGCATAACGATGCATTTGAGCACTGTAGTATAGATGCTCATTATCATGCGTTTCTTGTAGAAGAAAGAGTGCTAGGGGAAGCGGTGCGAGGTTTAAAAGCATTAGGAGTATCGGGATTTAACGTCACAACTCCGCACAAAATTTCAATTATGAAATACTTGGATGAAATTGATCCATTAGCAAAACAAATTGGTGCTGTGAATACGGTCGTTCATAGAGATGGAAAACTAATTGGTTATAATACAGACGGAATTGGTTACGTTCGTTCCTTACAAGCGATTAGTAAAGAGCCGCTTTATCAAAAGCGCATTTTATTACTTGGTGCAGGAGGAGCGTGCCGCGCTATCTATTTTTCGCTTGCAGATGCAGGAGTAAAAGAAATTGATATTGCCAATCGAACTGTGGAAAAGGCAACTCAGCTTATCACTGGATGTCAAGCGAAGATTACATCACATGCTCTTTCGCTAGAGCAAGCAACAGAAAAACAAAAAAATTATGATATTATCATTCATACGACAACAATAGGTATGCATCCACATGTCCAAGATACACCACTGCAAATTCAATCCTTGAAACCAGGGACGATTGTTTCGGATATTATTTATAATCCATTTGAGACAAAGCTTCTGCAAGATGCAAAAGTTAAAGGAGCAACCGTACAAAATGGGATAGATATGTTCGTGTATCAAGGAGCGCTTGCATTTGAAATGTGGACAGGGCGTATGCCGAATATCGAGAGAATGAAACAATTAGTAATGAGAAAGCTTGGAGGCTAACTATATGTTAACAGGAAAACAAAAAAGATTTTTACGTGCAAAAGCACATCACTTAACACCGATTTTTCAAGTTGGAAAAGGCGGCGTAAATGAAAATATGGTAAAACAAATTGCGGAGGCATTAGAAGCTCGTGAGTTATTTAAAGTGAGCGTACTACAAAACTGTGAATTTGATCGTCGTGAAGTTGCAGAAGAACTATCTAAAGGTGCGAGAGCAGAAATCGTCCAAGTAATTGGAAGCACAATTGTTTTATATAAAGAATCAAGAGAAAATAAACAAATCAAACTTCCACAATAGTAATTAGGATGGTGTAAGTCGTTTCCATAGTTTATGCCCGCTATGTTCGGGATTTGTTCTTGTTAATAGGGTTTAGACCAATTGAACTTTTACGGGCAGTAATCTTTCCTCATGTTGTTTCGGAAAGATTACTGCTTGTGAACTAGAGGAGGGCGTTTCGTTTGAAAAAGATCGGAATCATTGGCGGTACGTTTGATCCGCCTCATTATGGACATTTGTTAATTGCAAATGAGGTGTATGATGCACTCGCGCTTGATGAAGTATGGTTTTTGCCGAATCAAATTCCACCTCATAAACAGGATCGCAATATTACAAGTGTGGAAAATCGATTAAACATGCTAGAGTTAGCAATTGGGAAAGAGGAGTATTTCTCGGTTTGTTTAGAAGAGCTAAAAAGAGAAGGTCCATCCTATACATATGACACTATGTTACAATTAACAAAGAAGCATCCGGACGCGCAGTTTCATTTTATTATTGGTGGAGATATGGTGGAGTATTTACCAAAATGGTATAACATTGAAAAATTACTTCAACTTGTAACTTTTGTTGGAGTTGCAAGGCCGGGGTATACATTACGTACACCTTATGACATCGTCACAGTAGAAATTCCGGAATTTACTGTTTCTTCCTCCTTATTACGAAAGAGATATAAGGAGAAGAAAACGTGCAAATATTTGCTTCCAGAACAAGTACAGGTATATATCGAGAGGAATGGGTTGTATGAATCGTGAGGAAGCACTTGAGATTGTAAAACAACAAATGCATGAAAAGCGTTATATACATACAATTGGTGTGATGGAAACGGCAATTGAACTTGCTAAGCTATATGGCGTGGATGAAAAAAAGGCAGAAACGGCTGCTATATTTCATGATTATGCAAAATGTAGACCGATTCAAGAAATGAAAGACATTATTAAGCAGGAAGAGTTGCCGAAAGATTTACTTCACTACAACAAAGAGTTATGGCATGCGCCAGTTGGGGCATACTTAGTAGAAAAAGAAGTCGGCATTACGGATCCAGAAATCCTACAAGCTATTACATATCATACAAGTGGTCATGAAAAGATGACAATGCTTGATAAAGTTATTTATGTGGCGGATTATATTGAACCTGGCCGCAAATTCCCAGGTGTGGAAGAAGCGCGGAAGTTAGCAGGAGAAGATATAAATAAAGCTTTATTATTTGCATTAAAGCGCACAATTCAATTTTTAATGGAAAAAGATCAAACGATCTATCCGTTAACATTTCAAACATATAACGCAGTTATCAAGGAGGAAATTACGGAATGAAAGATAAAGAGTTATTAGTGTTAGCAGCAAAAGCAGCTGATGATAAAAGAGCAGAAGATATGGTTGTATTAAATATGCAAGGTATTTCACCAATTGCAGATTATTTTATTATTTGTCACGGAAATTCTGATAAACAAGTGCAAGCAATTGCACGTGAAATTAAAGCAAAGGCACATGAGTTCCAAATCGACGTACAACGTATGGAAGGCTTCGATGAAGCTCGTTGGGTTCTAGTTGATCTTGGGGATGTAGTTGCGCATGTATTCCATAAAGATGAGCGTGATCATTATAATTTAGAGCGTCTATGGGGCGATGTGCCACGTGAAGATATTACAGAAGAGTTAAGCCAATGAGATATGAGCAATTTGCATTGTTGTATGATGAACTCATGAATGATGTCCCGTATGATAAATGGGTTGAGTTCACAGAGGAAAGCTTACAGCAGGCAGGTATGAAAGAGGCGAAAATTCTAGATGTAGCATGCGGGACTGGGAATGTAACCCTTCCACTGGTGAAAAAAGGTTATGACATGATTGGTGTCGATCTTTCAGAGGAAATGCTAACAGTTGCACAGCAAAAACTTGGGGGAGAAGGATATTTTGTTCCTTTTTATCAACAAGATATGAGAGAATTGGATGTTCCTGGTGAATTTGATTGTGTGACAATCTTTTGTGATTCATTAAATTACGTATTGCAAGAAGAAGGAATACAAGAGACATTCAGACGAGTATTTCACCACTTGCGTCAAGGTGGTCTGTTCTTATTTGATGTGCACACTTTATATAAAATTCATCATGTATTTCAAAATGAAACGTACACAGTGAATGGAGAAGAGATAGCTCTCATTTGGAACTGTTTCCCTGGCGAAGAATTAGATAGTGTAGAACATGACATGTCATTCTTTGTACAGGATCCAGAGGAAGGTGTATATCATCGTTTTGATGAATGTCATATGCAACGTGCTTATTCAGTTGAATTGTTAACAAAATGGCTTGAAGAAGCTGGATTTACAGTGCTTCGTGTAACAGGTGATTTTGAACGAATAGAAGCAACTGAACAAACGGAACGTATCTTTTTTATGGCGAAAAAGAATGGATAAAAAACAAAAGCAACCGATTAGGTTGCTTTTGTTTTGTTTAGAATATGATATTTTCTTTATAGAAAAGTAGAAAAGTAATGCCTATAAAATATAAAAATAAAATTTGATGAAAAATAGGATAAGAAAAAAGATAGGGAGTTTTAAGAGGAGTTTATGTCATTATGGCGTATTATTTAAGTGTGTTTATTAAATTGTTGCTTTACGCCTTCTAAGTCTTCATCATATTTTTCATGTGTTCGCTCGAATAATTTATGGAACATATCTCCAACGTGGTCCTCTAAAATCCGAATGCCCTCTCCTGTAACACCGCCTTTTACACATACTTTCTCTTGCAGAGTTGGTAATGTAAAAATTTCTTTTTCTAGTAATTTCCCCATTCCAATAATCATTTCACTTGCTAAAGTAGTTGCTTCTTCGTGAGTAATATTTGTTTCATCTACAGCAGCATCAATGAAACGTTGTAGTAAGTAGCTGAAGAATGCAGGCCCGCAGCTTGCGATATCAGATGAGACTCTTGTAATATCTTCTTCAATCACAATGGGTGTAGAAATATTTTTAAATAAACGAAGTAACTTTTGCTTCCATGCTCTAGAACAGTTTTTTCCGAATGTAAATAGTGAGGCGCCAGAGAATGCTCGGTTTGTAATGCTTGGAATAATACGTGCGACGTTGCAAGAGACGATCTTCTCTAATTGATTTGCTGATATGGGGCTTGTAATAGAAATTAAACATTTTTCATCGGTAAAATGAGCAGTATGTTTTGTCAAAATCGGATATACGTCTAAAGGTTTAACGCAAATAAAAATAAGTTGAGAGCGCCTGATTACCTCTTGCGCGGTCTTTGCTATATGAACAGAAGGATACTTCTCTTTTATATGATATGCTTTGGCAGGCGTACGATTCACAATAGTAAGGCACGAAGGTTTGACAGCACGGGTTTCTAAAAATGCATCGATTAGTATCTTACCCATGTTTCCTGTCCCTATAATTCCTATGTTCAATGTTTCATCCCTCCTTCGTAACATCTTTCTCCTAAACAATATGAACTATGTTTTGAATTTATGAATTGGAGGTATTAAAATCATGCAGAATTTTCAAAAGAAGTGGTTCGCTTTATTAGGGGCTATTGGAGTTGTATTTATCCTCTTTATGTGGCAGACAAAGCAGCAAGCTGAGCAACCGACTGTGAAAGTGAATCCAAATGTGAAGAGTGAAGAGAACAAAAGTAAATTAAAAGCGACAGAATCAAAAGAACAAAAAAAAACAATAGTGATTGATGTAAAAGGAGCTGTGCATCGTGAAGGGGTATATGAGATGGGGATGGGTGCACGCGTAAAGGATGGGATTGAAAAAGCAGGTGGTTTTTTACCTGAAGCGGATAGCGAAAAAGTGAACTTAGCGCAGCTCATGCAAGATCAAATGCTTCTTTATGTCCCGAAAAAAGGAGAGCAAGTTCAGGGAACTAATCTACCTTCAGGGCAGGAAGGGAAAATTCAAATTAATGTTGCCTCAAAAGAACAACTCGAAAAAATAACGGGAATTGGGCCTCGAAAAGCAGAAAATATTATGAAATATCGAGAAGAGCATGGACCATTTCAAAAAATGGAAGATTTACTGGAGGTGGATGGTATTGGAGAGAAGTCTCTTGAAAAAATAAAAGATAAAATAATTATTCCGTAAGGATTGACGAACTTTTTCTTCTTTCGCTACACTACAAGTAGATGAAAAAGTAGGTGAAGATATGGAGCGAATTTCTTGGGATCAATATTTTATGACACAAAGCCATCTATTATCACTGCGTAGCACATGCACAAGGCTTGCGGTAGGAGCGACAATTGTTCGTGATAAGCGAATTATCGCGGGTGGTTATAACGGTTCGATCAAAGGTGGTGTTCATTGTATAGATGATGGGTGTTACGTCATTGATAATCATTGTGTTCGTACAATTCATGCTGAAATGAATGCATTGTTGCAATGTGCAAAATTTGGTGTGAAAACAGAAGGTGCAGAGATTTATGTTACGCATTTTCCTTGTTTACAATGTTGTAAAGCCATTATTCAAAGTGGTATTACAGCTGTTTATTATGCGCGAGATTATAAAAATCACCCATACGTTGTAGAGTTATTTGAGCAAGCAAATGTAACAGTGAAACATGTTCCGCTCGAATATGATATTACATCGTTAGATCAACAGCAGCGTAATTTACAATTAAAAGAATTGTTTTCATCTTTAGAAAAAGACGATTTAACAATGAGTGAATTACAACAAGTATTCGCTAAAGCCAAAGAGATGCTATAAGTACATCTGCTATAAGGGGTGAGTATAAGTTGCGTGGACAATGGGGCTATATTGCAATCTCGTTTGTTATGGGGATTGCAATCGCCTGTTCCTCGTTTCAGTTGTGGTCAGTTAGTGTATTTGGTTGTTATATTTTATTTTGTATATATCGTACTTCGCGTCAAGTCCTCGTTTTTTGTATGGTAACATGCGTTAGTAGTTGCTTCTATACCTCATATGTTGAATGGGAAAATCAACCTCCAAAAGGATTGAACTTTGAAATGACAGAAGGTGTGATTCAAACAACTCCTCTTATAAATGGTGATCAACTCTCTTTTCAAATAAAAGTCAATGATAGGGATATGTTGCAATTGATGTATAAAATTCAAACGGCTGAGCAAAAAGAAAAGTTGCGAAAATTACATGCTGGTATGACTTGTGCATTTCAAGGAGAAATGAAGGTGCCGCCAGAAGCACGAAATTTTTATGGTTTTGACTATCGTGACTATTTACAGAAGCAAAAGATTCATTTTTTATTTGAAGCGAAAGAGATTTCAAATTGTACGCAAAATTCTTTAACGTTTACACAATGGGTCTTTTTATTACGCCAAAATGCGGTGTTGAAAGTTGCAGAAATGTTTCCCGGGCAATCTGGAGCTTTTATGAATGCATTGTTGTTTGGCGATCGGCAACTGATGACATTTGAAGTAGAAGAACAATACCAACAGTTTGGTCTCGTTCACCTATTGGCGATTTCTGGCTCTCACATTGTATTATTACTGGCAATTGGCTATTTTATTTTACTTAGAATCGGACTGACAAGGGAAATGACGACAATCTTTCTTGTTGTTTGTATTCCACTGTATATGTTTTTAGCAGGGGCGTCTCCATCTGTCATAAGAGCTTCTGTAACAGGTGTTATGTTATTGCTAGCACTTATGCATGCTATTCGTCTTTCGAGTTTAGATGCGCTTAGTATGACGGCTATATTGATGCTTGTATATGATCCTTATATGGTCTTTGATATTGGATTTCAATTTTCTTTTATTGGTAGTTTTGCGCTTTTGTTATCGTCAAATCGCCTTTTGCATCGTGACAATGGTCTAATTCAAAATACAATCTATCTTTCTGTTATTTCGCAACTTGCTAGTACACCTATTTTGTTATATCATTTTGGATATTTTTCTCCTTATAGCATTTTCCTCAATCATATATATGTCCCGTTTCTATCTTGTATGGTGCTACCCTGTAGTATTGTTATTTTTCTTTGTGCGTTATTTGTTCCTTTTGTATCGACATGGTTGGCGCATGGATTATCAGTATGTTTAATGTTTTCTAATGAGATTCTTCAGTGTTGTGAAAATCTTCCATTTATTCGTCTTACTTTTGGGCAAACACCTCTATTTCTTGTGGTTTTATATAGCTTTAGCATTATTGGTATATTTGTGGTGTGGGAAAATATGGTCAGCAAATATATTTTGTCCATAGTTGTGGTTTTGTTCCTTTTTATATGTATTTGTCATTACGTTTCGCCCTATTTTCGTGCTAGTGGAAGTGTGATGTTTATTGATGTCGGACAAGGGGATGCGATCTTGATTCGCCTTCCGTATGACAAGGGGATCTATCTCATTGATACAGGGGGAACAATTCCAGTAAAAAAGGAAGCATGGCAGAAGAAAAAACATGAGTTTTCTGTTGGACATGATATTCTCCTTCCGTTTTTACAAAAAGAAGGTATTCGAAAAATTGATAAGTTGATTGTGACGCATGGTGATACAGATCATATGGGAGCGGCTAAAGAATTGCTATCTACCATTGCTGTAGAGGAAATTGTATTTGGAAAGAAACGAGAAGATACTGTGCTCGAGAAAGAATTGAGACAAATTGCAAAACAAAAAAATATAAGGGTAAACATCGTGGAAGAAGGGGATAGATGGCAAGTAGACGAAGCGGCATTTACAGTGCTATCACCAAATGGAGGGGAGAATGGGGACAACGATTCCTCAATTGCATTATGGGCAAAGTTAGGTGGGTTTACCTGGCTATTTACTGGAGATTTAGAAGGAAAAGGCGAACAGCGTATTATAAAGCGGTATCCAGAGTTACGAGCAGATATTTTAAAGGTTGGGCATCATGGTAGTAAGACATCGTCTTCATCTTCCTTCTTACACCTTATTCAGCCCCAAAAGGCAATTATTTCAGCTGGAGAGTATAATCGATATGGACATCCGCATCAGGAAGTGTTAGAACGTTTGTTGGAACTTGAAATTGAAATATGGCGAACTGACAAACAAGGTGCTGTTTTTTATGTTTTTGAAGGTAAAAGGGGAACGTTTCGAAGTAAACTCACATATGATGAAGCACAGAAAAGGTAAAATGAAAAAAGGAAGGCCGCAAGCGGCGACCTTTAGGAACCAATAAATTTAATGATTGTTGCAATAATGAAAAGTGTTGCGAAAAAACCAAATGAGACGATAAAACCTACCCCTGAATCAATAGCGTCATTGCGTTTACTTTGAACGTTTTGTTCAAATTCATTCATTTAGAATCCCTCCCCAACATTCCACTTTAGTATAAGATATTGTCAGAAAAAAATCTACAATTTCCATATGAAGATAAATAGAGGAGATATGTGTAGAAGCAGGAGCTAAATCTTGTGCGAGTAGAGGATAGAAAATTGATTTCCAAGCATGTTAACAGTTAACAATTATACTTATCCAGTCATTGTGAATAATAACGGTAAGGTGGTTACCGCACACCGATAAGAATCCCGGGACTTATTGCGTGGCGTTTTATATAGATAAAGGGACGGGTTATTTAAGCCTGTTCCTTTGTACTTGTAAAACAAAAGGTAGCACATTAGTATAGAGATATATTGCCAAGTTAGGGAGTAGGAAAAAGTATGAGTGATATACATAAGAAGATTAAAAAGAAACAGTTTGCACCATTTTATTTAATATATGGAACGGAAGCTTATTTTATAAATGAAACAATTAAGCTTATAACAACGGAGGCGCTCGCCGAGGAAGATCGCGAGTTTAATGTTGTAACGTATGACTTAGAAGAAGCGTATTTGGAAGATGTAATAGAAGATGCACGAACGCTTCCGTTTTTTGGGGATCGTAAAATTTTATTAATTAAATCTCCATTGTTCTTGACATCACAAAAAGAAAAATTAGAACAAAATATAAAGATTTTAGAGGAGTATATTGCAGAACCTTCCCCGTTTTCAATTGTTGTATTTGTAGCCCCTTATGAAAAACTAGATGAGAGGAAAAAAATCACAAAGTTATTAAAGAAAACAGCAGATGTGGTAGAAGCTAATGCAATGCAAGTGCAGGACGTTCGTAAATGGGTTGTGGCTCGCACAGAAGAAGTACATGTACATATTGAGGAAACGGCTGTTAACCTGTTGTTAGAGCTTGTAGGAAGCAATGTAACGATGTTAGCAAAAGAAATGGATAAGTTAACTCTCTATGTGGGAATGGGGGGAGACATTACAACAGAGCTTGTGGCGGAGCTTGTGCCAAAATCTGTTGAACAAAATGTGTTTGCATTAACAGAAAAAGTAGTGAAAAAAGATATTGCTGGCGCTATGCAAATTTTAGATGGATTATTTATGCAGCAAGAAGAGCCAATAAAATTATTAGCGTTATTAGTGAGCCAATTTCGCCTGCTCAACCAAGTAAAAGAACTGCAGCAACGCGGGTATGGGCAAAATCAAATTGCTTCGCATATTGGTGTTCATCCATACAGGGTAAAATTGGCGATGAATCAAACGAAATTTTTTTCGTTTGAAGAATTGAAAAAAGTTATTTTAGAGTTAGCTGAAGCTGACTATAGTATGAAAACGGGAAAAATGGATAAGAAACTCGTCTTAGAGTTTTTCTTAATGCGTTTAAATCATATTGGATAAAAAATAAAAGCGGAGGCAGCTTGCCAAGAAGCGTAAGGCATTGGAGCACTCGACTGAGAAGCGCTTTTGGCTTCGACCGAGAGTGTGAAATGGCTGAAGGTTCTAGCTGCCGTAGCTGGATAAAATAAAAAAAGTTCATGCCATTTGCCGCGTGAACTTTTTGGTATATAAAAAAACGATCCAAATGGATCGTTTTTTAAACGCCTTATGCGTTTACTTGTTTCGCTAAGCGAGACTTTTGACGAGCTGCAGCGTTTTGGTGGATAAGACCTTTACGAGCTGCTTTATCAAGTTTTTTAGAAGCAGTTTTGAAAGCTTCTTTAGCATTTTCAAGATCGTTATTAGTAACTAAAGCTTCTACAGTTTTAACAGCTGTACGCATGTCAGATTTGATAGAAGCGTTATGTGCACGACGCTCTTCGCTAAGTTTAGCGCGTTTGATAGCAGATTTAATGTTTGCCATACTTTTCACCTCCCTGGTGCGATCGAGTGACTCGATACTTACATAGAACAAGTGATATTCTATCAAACGAAGAAGAGAATTGCAATAGCGAGATCAATGAAATTTCATGTAAAGGAAAGAATGACACTATATAATTTTGGGGAATCTAACTATATTTACTATGAATTGCGGAGGAGATACGATGAAAGAACCATTAGATTTAAGTAAATATAGCGTTAGAACAGACCTTGCAGTAGAAGCTCATCAAATGTTGCAAGAACGTCAGCAAGAACAAACGGAAATTCAAGGTGTTGTTGTAAAAGAGCGTGAAGAAGAAGGGATTACGATTACGAAAGTGATCATCGATGAGAGTGCTTCGGAAGCGATGGGTAAAAAGCCTGGAAATTATTTAACGCTTGAAGTGCAGGGGATTCGTCAACAAGACACAGAATTGCAACAAAAAGTAGAGCGTATTTTTGCAAAAGAATTTTCTTATTTATTAGAAGAAATTGGAATATCTAAAGAGGCGAGCTGTTTAATCGTCGGATTAGGGAATTGGAATGTAACACCAGATGCGCTTGGTCCAATCGTTGTAGAAAATGTGCTTGTGACGCGTCACCTTTTTAAATTACAGCCTGAAAGTGTAGAAGATGGATATCGTCCTGTTAGTGCAATCCGTCCAGGTGTAATGGGGATTACAGGGATTGAAACGAGTGATGTCATTTACGGTATCATTGAAAAAACAAAACCGGATTTTGTTATTGCAATTGATGCGCTAGCTGCTAGGTCTATTGAACGAGTAAATAGTACGATACAGATTTCAGATACGGGAATTCATCCTGGGTCTGGTGTAGGAAATAAACGAAAAGAACTGAGTAAAGAGACGCTTGGAATCCCTGTTATTGCAATTGGTGTTCCGACGGTTGTAGATGCTGTTTCCATTACGAGCGATACAATTGATTTTATCCTAAAACATTTTGGGCGTGAAATGAGAGAAGGAGATAAACCGTCTCGATCTTTATTGCCAGCTGGTTTTACATTTGGAGAAAAGAAAAAATTAACAGAGGAAGATATGCCGGATGAAAAAAGTCGTAATATGTTTTTGGGGGCAGTGGGTACGTTGGAAGATGAAGAAAAGCGAAAATTAATTTATGAGGTATTAGCACCTCTTGGACATAATTTAATGGTGACCCCAAAAGAAGTGGATGCGTTTATTGAAGATATGGCAAATGTAATAGCGAGTGGTTTAAATGCCGCACTTCATCATCAAATTGATCAAGATAATACAGGTGCATATACACATTGATGAGAAGGGACAGCCTAAGTTGAGTCGATTTACACTTCAGTGTATGAGTTGTGTTGTTCTGTTTCTTTTTTTGCTGCTAATCGGGATTGGAATCGCTAATCATGGCTTAAAAAGTATGAAAGGATATCGGCAGCCAACGTATGAACAAGTTGCTCAGATGACGGGAACTGGAAGTGAAAGTGTTGATCCGGAAATTTTAGGAGGTACATTTTCAGCGAGTGAAAAACAAAAACAGTTAGAAAGTCTCAGAAGTTTTAATGTTGTAGAAGGACTGGGAATGGGAATCGCGGAATTTACTCGAAGTATCGCTGAATTTAGTACAGATATAGTAATTGGGAAAATAAAAGATATTTTTAACAAACTGGGAGAATAAAAAGAGGTTGTCTTATCATTTTGTAAGACAACTATTTTTTTGTTGCAAAAAGGTTTGTCTCGTTTGCTCTGCTCGCATAAGATAAAGAGAGGAAGATTTGTCTTATAAGCAGCACGAGTTTTCATTGAATCTTTGCTGCTCTATTGATATAATCAGTGCTAGTGTATATTGGCGAGACTATTAGGAGTTGAGAACATAGATGAATAAAGAAGAAAGAGCAAAAAGGCAGTCTAACATTCGTAACTTCTCCATCATTGCTCACATTGACCACGGAAAGTCAACGTTAGCAGACCGTATTTTGGAGAAAACAAACGCTTTAACACAACGTGAAATGAAAGCTCAATTACTTGACTCTATGGATTTAGAGCGTGAGCGTGGCATTACAATTAAATTAAATGCAGTTCAATTAAAGTACACAGCAAAAAATGGCGAAGAATATACGCTTCACTTAATCGATACACCAGGACATGTCGACTTTACGTACGAAGTATCTCGTAGTTTAGCGGCTTGTGAAGGTGCAATCCTTGTTGTCGATGCAGCGCAAGGTATTGAAGCGCAAACATTAGCAAACGTATATTTAGCGCTTGATAATAATTTAGAAATTTTACCAGTTATTAATAAAATCGATTTACCGAGCGCTGATCCAGAACGTGTTCGTCAAGAAGTAGAAGATGTAATTGGTTTAGATGCATCAGAAGCTGTACTTGCTTCCGCAAAAGCTGGCATTGGTATTGAAGACATTTTAGAACAAATCGTTGAAAAAGTACCAGCTCCAGAAGGTGACCCGGAAGAGCCGCTTCAATGTATGATTTTTGACTCTTTATATGACCCATACCGCGGTGTAATTGCGTATATCCGTGTTGTAAACGGTACAGTAAAAGTTGGCGATAAAGTACGTATGATGGCAACTGGTAAAGAATTTGAAGTGACAGAAGTAGGTGTATTTACACCGAAAACAACGCAATGTGAAGAATTAACAGTGGGTGATGTAGGATTCTTAGCGGCATCTATTAAAAATGTAGGAGACACACGTGTTGGTGACACAATCACACATGCAAAACGTCCAGCGGCAGGACCATTACCAGGGTATCGTAAATTAAACCCAATGGTATTCTGTGGTTTATACCCAATCGATTCTGCACGTTATAACGATTTGCGTGATGCGTTAGAAAAACTGGAATTAAATGATTCGGCTCTTGAATTTGAACCTGAAACATCGCAAGCGTTAGGATTCGGTTTCCGTTGTGGATTCCTAGGTTTACTTCACATGGAAATTATTCAAGAACGTATTGAACGTGAATTCAAGATTGACCTAATTACAACAGCACCAAGCGTTATTTACAAAGTGTATTTAACGAATGGAGAAGATATGATTGTAGATAACCCGTCTAATATGCCAGATCCTCAAACGATCGATCGTGTGGAAGAACCATTTGTAAAAGCGACAATTATGGTTCCAAATGATTACGTTGGGGCTGTAATGGAAATTTGCCAAGGTAAACGTGGTACATTCCTTGATATGCAATACTTAGATGAAACACGTGTTACGTTAACGTATGAGATTCCGCTTTCTGAAATTGTATACGACTTCTTTGATCAATTGAAGTCTAATACGAAAGGCTATGCATCATTTGATTACGAGTTAATCGGCTATAAACCATCTAGACTTGTGAAGATGGATATTTTATTAAATAATGAACAAGTCGATGCTTTATCATTTATCGTACACCGTGATTCAGCGTACGACCGTGGTAAAGTAATCGTAGAAAAATTAAAAGAATTAATTCCAAGACAACAGTTTGAAGTACCAATTCAAGCGACAATTGGGAACAAAGTTGTAGCGCGTTCTACAATTAAAGCGATGCGTAAAAACGTACTTGCAAAATGTTACGGTGGTGACATTTCGCGTAAACGTAAACTTCTTGATAAACAAAAAGAAGGTAAAAAACGTATGAAGTCTGTTGGCTCTGTAGAAGTACCGCAAGAAGCATTCATGGCTGTATTAAAAATGGATGATAACTAATAAAAAAAGAAGCCGTTTGTGCGGCTTCTTTTTGTACGTAGAATTACTTTTTTAGACATCTTTGCATCTCTCCTTTACAATGGTGAGGACGCTTTTTATTGTAAGAAACAACAGTAACCATGGATATAGAGTTAGGAGACTATTGATGTCGGAAAATATTAGAAAAGATATTCAAGAAAAAATACAAAATGGAGATTTTAATTGTGAAAAGGAACTGACACTTTCTATTATCAGTGGGAAGTGGAAGGTTGTGATTTTATGGCATTTAGGAGTCGAAGGACCACACCGTTTTAGTGAATTACAACGACTGTTTCCTAATATTTCTCATAAAGTTTTATCGAATCAATTGAAAGAATTAGCTGAAGATGGAATCATTGGCCGGACGGTATATCCAGAAGTACCTCCTCGTGTAGAGTACTTTATGACGGAACTTGGCATGACGCTTTTACCAATCGTCGAAATGATGTATGATTGGGGAAAAATGCGAATGGAACAAATTCGTAACACGTTACAGAAGTAAAGGAGCCTCCGAAGTGCGGAGGTTTTCTTTTTAGAAAGGTAGGAGTATAGTTTGGTACAAGCAGCATATATTCATATTCCGTTTTGTCAGCATATTTGTCACTATTGTGATTTTAATAAAGTATTTATTGAACGTCAGCCTGTCGTTCAGTATTTGGAGTATTTAGAAAAAGAGATGATAAATACGGTGCAAAAGGTACCGTTTGAAAATATGAAAACAATTTTTGTTGGGGGCGGGACACCAACAGCATTAAATATGGAGCAGACGAAAAAACTTCTTGATATTATTAATCGTCGTTTACGTCCGTTTGCTCCAAACTGTGAATTAACGTTTGAAGCGAATCCTGGAGATTTACCGAAGGAAAAATTGAACCTTCTATTAGAAGGCGGTGTGAACCGAATTAGTTTTGGCGTGCAAACGTTTCGAGATGAACTGTTAGAGAAGATTGGGCGTAAGCATACGAGAGAAGAAGCGTTTGTAGCAATTCGTGAAGCGCAGGAAGTTGGTTTTACGAATATTAATGTCGATTTAATTTATGCATTGCCAGGACAAACGATTGAAGATGTGAAAGAAACGTTAGATATCGCCTTCACACTCGGTGTTCAACATTTCTCAGCGTATTCTTTAATTGTTGAACCGAAAACTGTCTTTTACAATTTAATGAACAAAGGGAAATTAAGGCTTCCTGGTGAAGACCATGAGGCGAAGATGTATGAAATGGTAATGGATGAGATGGAGAAACATGGTTACCATCAGTATGAAATTAGTAATTTTTCAAAAGAAGGATATGAAAGTAGACATAATCTCACATACTGGAATAATGAACAGTACTATGGTTTTGGAGCTGGTGCTCACAGTTATGTAAATGGAGAGCGAATCCAAAATGTTGGTCCATTGAAACAATATTTTTCTAAAATTGATGAGACGGGGTTCCCTTATCTAGATGTTCATGAAGTGACGAGAAAGGAAAGAATGGAAGAAGAACTATTTTTAGGACTTAGGAAAACAAAGGGTGTTTCTAAACTAGGATTTCAGAAGAAGTTTGGTGTAGAAATGGATGAAATCTTTGCGAAGCAGTTGTTACAGGGTAAAGAACATGGATTGCTTCAGAATAAAGATAACTATGTTTGTTTGACGAGAAAAGGTAAGTTATTAGGGAATGAAGTATTTCAATCATTTTTAATTGATTAAATTAATGTCTAGTAGGTGTGAAAAAGTTTCTCTATTTCGTGACGTTTCCGTTGACAATTCAATGTCAATTTTGGTAAGTTATTAATAGATTTAGCACTCGAAGATAAAGAGTGCTAACAGAGGTGATGATGAGATGCTTACGGAACGTCAGCTCTTAATTTTACAAACAATTATTGATGACTTTATTGGGTCGGCGCAGCCTGTTGGGTCAAGAACGTTGGCTAAAAAAGATGAAATTACATTTAGTTCAGCTACCATTCGAAATGAAATGGCAGATTTAGAGGAACTAGGATTTATTGAAAAAACGCACAGTTCTTCTGGACGGGTTCCTTCAGAAAAAGGGTATCGATTTTATGTAGATCATCTTTTAGCACCACAGAACTTACCAAATGAGGAGATTGTGCAGATTAAAGATTTATTTGCTGAAAGAATTTTTGAAGCGGAAAAGGTTGCACAGCAATCCGCTCAAATTTTATCAGAACTCACAAATTATACGGCGATAGTTCTTGGACCGAAAGTGAGTGCAAATAAGCTTAAAAATGTACAAATTGTTCCGCTGGATCACCAAACAGCAGTCGCGATTATTGTAACGGATACAGGGCATGTACAAAGCAAAACGATTACCGTTCCGGAATCTGTTGATTTATCAGATTTAGAAAAGATGGTTAATATTTTAAATGAAAAGCTATCTGGTGTACCGATGGCAGAATTACACAATAAAATTTTAAAAGAGATTGTGACAGTTCTCCGTGGATATGTCCATAATTATGATAGTGCAAGGAAAATATTAGATGGTACATTTCAAGTGCCTTTATCGGAAAAGATATACTTTGGCGGGAAATCCAATATGCTTTCGCAGCCAGAGTTTCATGATATCCAAAAGGTACGCTCCTTGCTGACAATGATCGATAATGAAGCCGCGTTTTACGATATTTTGCGTAACAAACAAGTCGGTATTCAAGTGAAAATCGGTCGGGAAAATTCTTCGACTGCTATGGAAGATTGTAGCTTGATTTCTGCAACGTATTCCATTGGGGAAGAACAGCTTGGAACAATTGCAATCCTAGGTCCGACGAGAATGCAATATTCTCGTGTAATTAGTCTGTTACAATTGTTTACAAGACAATTTACAGATGGTTTAAACGGAGTGTATAAATCAAAATAATAAATTCGCTCGAGTAATGAACAGAATCATTGCTGGTGTGTAACATAAATTTATGCTTGGATGCTCATGCTCAGCGTGAGCTCTAGTGCCTTTTAAGGAGGTGAAAGTTGTGGAAGAGCGTAACGAACAAGTAGTTGAAGAAGCGAAAGAAACGCAAACTGAGGAATCTATTACAGCAGAAAACAATGAAGAACCTGTAGTAGAAGAAAAAAGTGAAGCGGCTCTTTTACAAGAAAAGGTAGATGAATTGCAAGCGAAATTGACGGAAACGGAAGGTCGCACACTACGTCTACAAGCTGATTTTGAAAACTATAAGCGCCGCGTTCAATTGGATAAGCAAGCGGCTGAAAAATATAGATCACAAAGTCTTGTGTCAGATATTTTGCCGGCTCTTGATAACTTTGAAAGAGCGATGCAAGTGGAAGCGAGCGACGAGCAGATGAAGTCCTTACTACAAGGGATGGAAATGGTATATCGTCAATTGCTAGAAGCACTGGCTAAAGAAGGTGTTGAAGCGATTGGAGCTGTTGGTAAACAGTTTGATCCGCATGAACATCAAGCTGTTATGCAAGTAGAAGACAGCGAGTTTGAATCAAACGCGGTTGTGGAAGAATTCCAAAAAGGCTATAAGCTGAAAGATCGTGTGATTCGCCCATCAATGGTAAAAGTAAATCAATAATTTACATAAATGTAGGAGGTTTCGCCATGAGTAAAATTATCGGTATTGACTTAGGTACAACAAACTCTTGTGTAGCTGTTATGGAAGGTGGAGAACCAAAGGTTATCCCAAATCCAGAAGGGAACCGTACAACACCTTCTGTTGTAGCTTTCAAAAATGAAGAGCGTCAAGTTGGGGAAGTAGCGAAGCGTCAAGCAATTACGAACCCAAATACAATCATGTCTGTTAAACGTCATATGGGTACAGACTACAAAGTAGAAGTTGAAGGTAAAGATTACACACCTCAAGAAATTTCTGCAATCATTTTACAAAACTTAAAAGCTTCTGCTGAAGCGTACTTAGGTGAAACAGTAACGAAAGCTGTTATCACAGTACCAGCATACTTCAACGATGCAGAGCGCCAAGCAACAAAGGACGCTGGTCGTATTGCTGGTTTAGAAGTAGAACGTATTATTAACGAACCAACGGCAGCTGCGCTTGCTTACGGTTTAGAAAAACAAGACGAAGAACAAAAAGTTCTTGTATACGACTTAGGTGGCGGTACATTTGACGTATCTATCCTTGAATTAGCAGATGGAACATTTGAAGTTATTTCAACTGCTGGTGACAATCGTCTTGGTGGTGACGACTTTGACCAAGTTATCATCGATCATTTAGTAGCTGAATTCAAAAAAGAAAATAACATTGATTTAAGCCAAGATAAAATGGCACTTCAACGTTTGAAAGATGCAGCTGAAAAAGCGAAAAAAGATCTTTCAGGTGTAACACAAACGCAAATTTCATTACCATTCATTAGTGCTGGAGCTGCTGGTCCATTACACTTAGAATTAAACTTAACAAGAGCGAAATTTGAAGAACTTTCAGCTAACCTTGTTGAAAGAACATTAGAACCAACTCGTCGTGCATTAAAAGATGCTGGTCTTTCTCCAAGTGAATTAGATAAGGTTATTCTTGTTGGTGGTTCTACTCGTATTCCTGCTGTACAAGAAGCAATTAAACGTGAAACTGGTAAAGAACCATATAAAGGCGTTAACCCTGATGAAGTTGTAGCATTAGGTGCTGCAGTACAGGGGGGAGTACTTACTGGTGATGTAAAAGGCGTTCTATTATTAGACGTAACTCCACTTTCTTTAGGTATTGAAACTATGGGTGGCGTATTTACAAAATTAATCGATCGTAACACAACAATTCCAACAAGTAAGTCACAAGTGTTCTCAACTGCTGCTGATAACCAGCCTGCAGTAGACATTCACGTATTACAAGGTGAGCGTCCAATGTCAGCTGACAACAAAACATTAGGTCGCTTCCAATTAACAGATATCCCACCAGCACCACGTGGTATTCCACAAATCGAAGTAACATTCGATATTGATGCGAACGGTATCGTAAATGTACGTGCAAAAGACTTAGGAACAAGCAAAGAACAAACAATTACAATCCAATCTTCTTCAGGTCTTTCTGATGAAGAAGTAGATCGTATGGTTCAAGAAGCTGAAGCAAATGCTGATGCTGACCAAAAGCGTAAGGAAGAAGTGGAACTTCGTAATGAAGCTGACCAACTTGTATTCCAAACAGATAAAGTTGTAAAAGATTTAGAAGGTAAAGTAGATGCAGCTGAAGTAGCGAAAGCAACAGAAGCGAAAGAGGCATTACAAGCGGCGATCGAGAAGAATGATCTTGATGAAATCCGTGCGAAAAAAGACGCTCTTCAAGAAATCGTACAACAATTAACTGTAAAATTATATGAGCAAGCTCAAGCGGCTGCCGGGCAAGCAGAAGGTGCACAAGGAGCACAAGATGCTGGCGCGAAAAAAGACAATGTAGTTGACGCTGAGTTTGAAGAAGTAAAAGAAGATAAGTAATACAGTAAAATAAGTTAGATGACAAAAAGTCAAAGTCAAGCGTGCCTTGGCTTTGGCTTTTTTCACGAATAAGAAAAGTGCTTAGCATGAACTAAGTCTTTCATGTGGGGGTCTTATGTTTTTCCTTTTGCATACTGTAAGTGAGGAAACTTTGTTGCAAAGCACTTTCTTTCGGTGTTAAAATTACGTTTATGTTAAAGATTCGGGGGTTACAAATTTATGAATAAAAGAGATTATTATGAGGTGCTTGGTCTTAGTAAGGGCGCTTCAAAAGATGAAATAAAAAAAGCATACCGTCGTTTGGCGAAAAAATATCATCCAGACGTAAGTAAAGAAGAAAATGCAATTGAAAAGTTTAAAGAAGTACAAGAAGCGTATGAAGTGTTAAGTGATGATCAAAAACGTGCGCAGTACGATCAATTTGGTCATACTGATCCAAATCAAGGTTTCGGTGGCTTCGGCGGTGGAGACTTTGGTGGTGGCTTCGGGTTTGAAGACATCTTTAGCTCATTCTTTGGCGGAGGTGGCGGCAGACGTCGTGATCCAAATGCGCCGCGTCAAGGGGCTGACTTACAATACCAAGTTACTTTAGACTTTGAAGAAGCGATTTTTGGTAAAGAATTAAATGTCGAGATTCCAGTTGAAGACCCTTGTGATACATGTCATGGTAGTGGGGCAAAACCAGGAACTTCAAAAGAAACATGTAAACATTGTTCAGGAACAGGTCAAGTGAGCGTAGAACAAAATACACCATTTGGTCGTATTGTAAATCGTCAAGCATGTAACCATTGTTCAGGAACTGGCCAAATGATTAAAGAGAAATGTACAACATGTCATGGCTCTGGAAAAGTGCGTAAACGTAAAAAAATTAACGTTAAAATTCCAGCAGGTATTGATAATGGCCAACAAATCCGTGTGTCTGGTAAAGGTGAAGCGGGTGTGAACGGTGGCCCGGCTGGGGACTTATATGTTGTTGTTCATGTAAGAAATCATGAATTCTTCGAGCGTGATGGGGATCATATTATTTGTGAAATGCCATTAACATTCGCGCAAGTAGCACTTGGTGCTGAAGTGGAAGTTCCAACTGTTCATGGAAAAGTGAAATTAAAAATTCCAGCAGGGACACAAACTGGAACGGAATTCCGCTTAAAAGGAAAAGGAGCTCCAAATGTACGTGGATATGGTCAAGGTGATCAATACGTAGTCGTTCGTGTTGTTGTACCGACGAAATTAACATCACATCAAAAAGAGTTATTGCGTGAATTTGCAGGACAAGAAGATCAAGATGATAGCTTATTCGGAAAGCTTAAACGAGCTTTCAAAGGGGAATAATGGAAATAAAAAATGGAGTTGGTAAATTGTGAAATGGTCAGAAATTAGTATTCATACAACAGAGGAAGCAGTAGAAGCTGTCTCTCATATTTTACACGAAGCAGGTGCTAGCGGCGTAGCAATTGAAGATCCGGCAGAGTTAACAAAAGAGCGTGAGCAACAGTATGGTGAAATTTATGCACTCAATCCATCTGAATATCCAGAGGATGGTGTGTTAATAAAAGCATACTTCCCGCAAACGGATTCTTTACATGAAACAGTTGCAAGTGTAAAATCATCTATTGATGTACTTCCATCTTTCGACATCGAAATTGGTACAGGAAATATTACGATTAATGAAGTCGATGAGGAAGACTGGGCGACTGCTTGGAAAAAATATTATCATCCAGTTCGAATTTCTGATACATTCACAATTGTGCCGACATGGGAAGAATATACACCTTCTTCTCTCGATGAAAAAATTATTGAATTAGATCCAGGGATGGCGTTTGGTACAGGGACGCATCCAACAACAACAATGTGTATTCGTGCGTTAGAAAAAACAGTTCAGCCAGGTAATACAGTAATTGATGTTGGAACAGGTTCTGGTGTATTAAGTATTGCTGCAGCAAAATTAGGTGCGGCATCTGTTCAAGCATATGACTTAGATCCAGTTGCAGTTGAAAGTGCAGAGATGAATGTTCGTTTAAATAAAACGGACGATGTCGTATCTGTAGGACAAAATAGTTTATTAGAAGGTATTGAAGGCCCGGTAGATTTGATTGTAGCGAATTTACTTGCGGAAATTATTCTTTTATTCCCTGAAGATGCGGCGCGAGTTGTAAAACAGGGCGGACTATTTATTACATCTGGTATTATTGCAGCAAAAGAAAAAACGATTTCTGAAGCTCTAGAAAAAGCTGGATTTACAATTGAAGAAGTGTTAAGAATGGAAGATTGGGTAGCAATCATTGCACGAAATGCGTAATATATAATTTATGATTATAATGAATGGAGCAGTCTCTCGCTATAAAGGTGAGGGACTTGCCGTTTGTTACATTAAAATGATAACGTTTCGTTCTTTTCGTAAGTATGGACTTACGAAAGGAACGAAACTTTGCTAAGGTGATGAGATGCAACGTTATTTTGTAGAAGAGAAATATGTAAATGATGCAAGTATTCGTATTGTAGGTGATGATGTGCATCATATCGCAAGAGTGATGCGTATGTCAGCTGGTGACCACATTTATTGCTGTGTAAACGGTAAAACGGCAATGTGTACAATTGCTGAAATTACCAGTGAATTTGTGGATAGTGCTATTGTAGAATGGATAGAGGCGTCAAGCGAACTGCCAGTGTTCGTAACGATTGCAAGTGGACTGCCGAAAGGAGACAAGCTTGAATTAATTTTTCAAAAAGGAACTGAGCTTGGAGCAGCCGCATTTTTACCATTTCAAGCATCGCGTTCTATCGTAAAATGGGATGCGAAAAAAGCAGATAAAAAAGTTGAGCGTTTGAAAAAAATTGTGAAAGAAGCGGCAGAACAATCGCATAGAAGTGAAATTCCAGATGTACATGCTTCGGCATCATTTCAACAATTGCTTGCGATGAGCGGTGATTATGATGTTTGCCTTGTTGCATATGAAGAGGAAGCAAAGCAAGGTGAAAAAGCTAATTTTGCGAAGGCTTTAACGGCACTTGAACGAGGTCAAAAACTGTTGATTGTATTTGGCCCAGAAGGTGGTTTGTCTGAGGAAGAAATTTCTGCGCTTCGTGAACATAAATTTGTACCATGTAGTTTAGGACCGAGGATTTTACGAACAGAAACGGCGCCGCTTTACGCGTTAAGTGCCGCTTCTTATCATTTTGAATTGATGAGGTGATGATCAATGGCAACTGTTGCGTTTCACACGTTAGGTTGTAAAGTAAACCACTATGAAACAGAAGCAATTTGGCAACTATTTAAACAAGGTGGTTATGAAAGAACTGAATATGAAAAGAAAGCTGATGTGTATGTAATCAATACATGTACAGTAACAAATACTGGAGACAAAAAAAGCCGTCAAGTTATTCGACGTGCTGTACGTCAAAATCCAGACGCTGTTATTTGTGTAACAGGATGTTACGCACAAACATCTCCAGCGGAAATCATGGCGATTCCAGGTGTTGATATCGTTGTTGGTACGCAAGATCGTGAAAAGATGCTAGGGTATATCGAAGAATATCGTAAAGAGCGTCAGCCAATTAATGCTGTCCGCAATATTATGAAAACACGCGTATATGAAGAATTAGATGTACCTTATTTCACTGACCGTACACGTGCATCTTTAAAAATACAAGAAGGATGCAATAACTTCTGTACGTTCTGTATTATTCCTTGGGCACGTGGTTTAATGCGTTCTCGTGATGGGAAAGAAGTTATTAAACAAGCGCAGCAATTAGTGGATGCAGGTTATAAAGAAATCGTATTAACTGGTATTCATACAGGTGGATACGGTGAAGACATGAAGGATTATAACTTAGCTGGATTACTTCGCGACATGGAAGCAGAGGTAAATGGTTTAAAACGCCTTCGTATTTCTTCAATTGAAGCGAGTCAAATTTCAGATGAAGTAATTGAAGTGCTAGATAAATCTGAAGTAGTTGTGCGTCACTTGCACATTCCACTGCAATCAGGATCTAACACTGTATTAAAACGTATGCGCCGTAAATATACGATGGAATTTTTCCAAGAGCGCTTAGATCGTTTGAAAGAGGCATTGCCAGGTCTTGCAATTACATCAGATGTAATTGTTGGTTTCCCTGGCGAGACGGAAGAGGAGTTTATGGAAACGTATAATTTCATTAAAGAAAATCGTTTCTCTGAACTACATGTTTTCCCTTATTCAAAGCGTACAGGAACACCTGCGGCTCGTATGGATGACCAAATTCCAGAAGAAGTAAAAAATGATCGTGTTCACCGTTTAATTGAATTATCGAATCAATTAGCAAAAGAATATGCTTCTCAATTTGAAGGAGAAGTTCTTGAAATTATTCCAGAAGAACCTTTCAAAGATGGCGATCGTGAAGGATTATATGTAGGTTATACAGATAACTACTTAAAAGTTGTTTTTGAGGGATCTGAAGAATTAATTGGCAAACTAGTCAAAGTGAAGATTACAAAAGCTGGTTATCCATATAACGAAGCGCAATTTGTTCGTGTTCTTGAAGACGATGTGAAAAAAGAATCAGCAAGCGCGTAATACGAAAGCATGCAAACGAAAAGGGTTTGCATGCTTTTTTCTTTGCTGGAGAAGTTAAGATATGAAGTTGTAATATTTCATGCTATAATGCTAACCGTTATGGTTGTCAGACAACCGTGTAGTGAAGAAAGGGGCATACGAAAAAATGAACTATGCAAAATTAATTGACCACACATTATTAAAACCGGATACAAAAAAAGAAGCGATTGTTACATTATGTGAAGAAGCAAAGAAACATGACTTCGCGTCTGTATGTGTAAACCCTACTTGGGTCGAAACAGCAGCTGAATTATTAAAAGGTACAGATGTAAAAGTTTGTACAGTAATCGGATTCCCGCTTGGGGAAAATACACCAGAAACAAAAGCATTTGAAACGCAGGATGCAATTGCAAAAGGTGCAACAGAAGTTGATATGGTAATTAACATCGGTGCATTAAAAGATAAAAATGATGAATTAGTAGAGCGTGACGTTCGTGCAGTTGTAGAAGCTGCAAAAGGAAAAGCGCTTGTGAAAATTATTATTGAAACATGCCTATTGACAGAAGAAGAAAAGATTCGTGCTTGTGAATTGTCTGTAACAGCAGGTGTAGACTTTGTAAAAACATCAACTGGCTTCTCAACAGGTGGAGCAACAGTAGAAGATGTAGCGTTAATGAGAAAAACAGTTGGACCCAAAATCGGTGTAAAAGCTTCTGGCGGTGTTCGTAGTGAGGAAGACATGGATGCAATGGTAAAAGCGGGAGCAACACGCATCGGAACAAGTTCTGGTGTTGCGCTAGTAAGTGGAAAAACAGCAACAACTGATTATTAATATAAAGCGGAGCCGGATAAATTGCGGCTATGAAGAACCGAAGGAGACTTCTATTCGTTTTCTCCTTCGGTCTTCACATGGCGTGGGGCTAAAAAGGAACTGTTCGCTTCTATCCATAAGCGGATGCTCTCTCCTACCTACAAGGAATGGTTTTATGTCGGTCGTTCAATCCGTATATATAATATACAGCAGTTATAATACACAATTAGAATGAATTTATGTAGAACTAGAGCATCTACTCTTCTTTTATTCTGTCAAATAGTTGACCAGAAGTGACAAAATGTATTATAATCGTAAAAGACATGCTGAAGAAGTGTTTCTTTTTGCATGCTGAAGTTAGTATGTAAGTGTGATGTTTCGGAGGGAGGGAAAGAGAATGTCAAAAACAGTCGTTCGTAAAAACGAGTCTTTGGAGGATGCACTTCGCCGTTTTAAAAGATCGGTTTCTAAAACTGGTACACTTGCTGAAGCAAGAAAGCGCGAGTTTTATGAAAAACCAAGTGTAAAACGTAAGAAGAAATCTGAAGCGGCAAGAAAGCGTAAATTCTAAGAGAGGGTGTAAGTTATGAGTCTTCTCGGTCGTTTAAACGATGATATGAAACAAGCGATGAAGAATAAACAAAAAGAAAAATTAACCGTCATTCGTATGGTTAAGGCTGCTTTGCAAAATGAAGGTATTAAACTGCAACATACTCTTACTGAAGAAGAGGAATTAACAGTTTTAGCTCGTGAAGTAAAACAGCATAAGGACTCCCTCCTTGAATTTAAAAAAGCGGGTCGTGATGACCTTGTTGATAAACTGCAACGTGAAATTCAGATTTTAAACACGTATTTGCCAGAGCAATTAACAGAGGAAGAGCTTGCGAACGTAATTAAACAAGTTATTGCTGATGTTGGTGCTGCTTCTAAAGCAGATATGGGTAAGGTGATGAGTGCTGTTATGCCGAAAGTAAAAGGTAAAGCAGACGGATCACAAGTGAATAAGCTGGTTACACAGCTATTAGCATAAAAAAGCGTCTCATGAGAAATGAGACGCTTTTTTATGCTTTTTTCTGTTTGGACGTGATATTACAAGCTCTTTTTTCATACATATGGGATGAGAGGGGGTCTTGGAGATGAAGAAATTATTACAAATGAAAAATTGGCTAACAAAGCAGATAGACCTTCCAGTGGATGTGCTAATGGATCTACCTCGTATTACCCTTGTCGGGCAAGTACATATTTATATAGAAAATCATCGAGGGTTATTAGTATTTACAGATAAAGAAGTGCGGTTGTTATTAAAACATGGTCAATTATTAATCAAAGGGCAATCATTTGTTATTAAAACAATTCTTCCAGAAGAGCTTTTACTTGAAGGAATCATTGAACAAGTAACATTTTTAGAAAATGAGAAAAAAGAAACATGAAGTGAAACTTCCATAAGTGAAGTTTCACTTCATGTTTCGTTTCGTACGAGCTATTTGAAGGATAAAAGGTGAGGAAAGCACTGATTAGAATAGTGACGTAACACCTGTGCTTTTTGAGAAAGGTAGTGGGGCGGACGATGAAGAATCAATGGTTTACACGGTGGGTTGGATATGTGAAAGTTCGAATCGAAGGTAGAGGAGTGGAGCGCTTTATTAATGAGTGTGTCCGCAGAAATTTGCTTGTATGGGATGTTAAGAAGATCACAGAAGATACATTAGTATTTTGTATGTTGCTTCGCGATGTAAAGCGACTGAGACCGATCTATCGAAAAAATGAATGCAAGCTATATTTTATTGGGCGTTTCGGTTTTCCGTTTTGGAATAAGCGTTTGCTCAAAAATAGTGGCTTTCTAATTGGATTTCTTATCTTTTTTTTCGGCATGATTGCTTTATCCAATATGGTCTGGAAAATTGAGATTACAGGAGCAAAGCCGGAAACGGAATATATTTTGATGAAAGAATTGGACAAAATGGGGATTAAAAAGGGAAGGTTGCAATTCCAAATGCCGAGTGTAGAGGATGTTCAGCGCCATTTAACAGATAATATTAATGCAATTACGTGGGCTGGTCTAGAAATAAAGGGGACAACATACCGTTTTAAAATCGTTGAAAAAAATGAGCCGGAGAAGGAGCAAGAGCGAAAACCACAAAATTTAATTGCCAAAAAAGAAGCGATAATTAAAAAAACATTTGTGGAAACTGGGAAACCAGTTGTAATGAAAAACGATTATGTGCAAAAGGGACAACTTCTTGTGTCGGGGATGTTTGGAAAGGAAGATAATCCAACAATTGTTTCTGCTAAAGGAATTGTATATGGAGAAACATGGTATAAATCTGAGGTGAACGTTCCATTAAAGACTCAATTTCAAGTATATACGGGAAATTCTTATAATGAACATTTTCTGCGATTTGGAAGTGTTAAAATAAAAATATGGGGATTTCAACATGATAAGTATAAGCACTCTCGTACTGAAATTTTGAAGCATGATGTGAAATTGTTTGGATTTACATTACCAATTGCTTATGAAAAAGAAATCGTCCGAGAAGAAGAAGAGGCGAATCGTGAATATACTGAAAAGCAAGCAATGAAAGTTGCAAAAGAAATGGCTGAAAAAGAACTAAAGAAAAAATTGGATGAACATGCTATGATTGTAAGTGATGAGATTTTGCGTAAAGAGGTTGAGGTGGGGCATCTAAAAGTCACATTACATTATACAGTGATTGAAAATATTGCAGAGCCACAACCAATATCTGAATCCGATATTCAAGGAGACTGAGTAATGGCAGAACAATTAGTAGAAATGAACCAACAATTGGAAAATCACAACGAAGCAATTGCTCTTTTTGGAGTAAATGATGCTCATTTAAAAGTAATTGAAAGAGAACTTGGTGTATCAATTGTAACTAGGGGAGAAGCTGTTCGTGTATCTGGAACGGATGAAGCTGTAGCGCTCGTAGAAAAAATCTTACAGCAATTACTTGCTGTTATTCGCAAAGGTGTATCAATCTCTGAACGAGATGTTGCATACGCAATTCAGCTTGGTCGTCAAGGGAAAATAGCTCATTTTGAAGAGCTATACGAAGAGGAAATTTTTAAAACAGCAAAAGGTAAATCAATTCGTGTGAAGACAATGGGCCAAAGACAGTATATTCATGCGCTAAAGAAGAACGATATTGTATTTGGAATAGGGCCTGCAGGTACAGGGAAGACGTATTTAGCGGTGGTAATGGCTGTGCGAGCCTTAAAACAAGGGTATGTAAAAAAGATTATTTTAACAAGACCAGCTGTAGAAGCAGGGGAGAGCTTAGGGTTTTTACCCGGGGATTTAAAAGAGAAAGTAGATCCTTATTTACGCCCTTTATACGATGCGCTTCATGATATTCTTGGGCAAGAATATACGCAGCGTATGATGGAGAGAGGGACGATTGAAATTGCACCTCTTGCATATATGAGAGGGCGAACGCTGGATGATTCTTTCGTTATTTTAGATGAAGCTCAAAATACAACTGGTGCTCAAATTAAAATGTTTTTAACTCGCCTCGGCTTTAGTTCGAAAATGGTTGTTACTGGTGATCCATCGCAAGTTGACTTACCGAAGGGTGTAAAATCAGGGCTTTCAGTTGCTGCGCACGTTTTATCAGGTGTATCAGGGCTTTCGTTTGTTAAATTAGATCAATCTGACGTTGTAAGACATCCACTTGTGCAGCGGATTATCGAGGCATATGATAAAATGGAATGATCCTATTTGTAAGGATCATTTCTTTTTGTATGATAGAGGTAGATGAAAGGGTTGGCGAATAGCCTATTTTTTACTATCATTAAAGGATGGACAAGTAGGCAGCTCAATTTAGAAGCATGCTCATAAAAAGTCCAATTGGTAAGGATTAATAATTAGTAGGGATAAAGAAAACCCCGCTGTTTAAAGTTTCACTTTATGTCTGGAGAGGAGAAGGTATTGAAATCATGTCAAGATCTCAAGAAATTTCTAGGTGGTTTCGTAACATACAACATTCGAATAAATTAAGCTGGATTTCTTATATTTTATTAGGAGCGGTACTGTTTTTTGCACTTATGAACAATGTGAAACCAGAGCAACTAGATGTTAAAATGCTATCTATTTCGAAACAAACAATCCACTCTCCTATCAAAATCGAAGATAAAGTAACGACGGATAGAAAGAAAAGAGAAGCTGCTCAAAAGGTTGAAGATCAATATACATATCGAAGTGAATATAAGCAAAATAAAGTGGATATTGTAAACTCTGTCTTTGGTGCGATAAAAGAAGTGGATGGTGAGACAAAGTCTGGTAGTCCTGATGAACAGAAAACGATTTCTGCAGCGGAACGATTAGAAAAGCTAAAAAAGAAATTGCCTACTGACTTAACAAAAAGCTTATCTGATTCTGTGTTGTTACAATTTGTGAATGCTGAGCCAGCTCAATTGTCATTAGCAAGAGATGCTATGGTAACAGCGATTAATAATATTATGAGTACGCACATTAAAATGAATGAAGAAAATGATGCGAGAGAGCGATTCGTTAATGAGATACGCAATGTTAATGTGAATAGCGATTTAAAAGAAGCGCTTAATGTGCTTGGGAAATATGCAATTGAAGCCAATTATTTCTATGATTCAACTGCTACCAAAGATCGAAAGAAATTAGCAGAAGATGCAGTTGCGCCAGTTTATATTCTTCAAGGACAAATTCTCGTGAAGGAAGGCGACACGATTACAAGAGAAGTATATGATCAGTTGAAATTAGTTGGGCTTCTTGAGCAAGGAAATACATTCCAGCCATTTGTAGGATTAGCAATTGTTATTGGTGTGCTCTTATTCTTTATGCATAAACAATTTGAATCGTTTTTAAAATTGAAAAGAGAAGAAAAACCATATATTTTAGCGTATACAACAATTGTGGCGATTACAGTTGTTTTGATGAAGATCATTAGTTTGTTTCAAAAATTGGAATACGCAGGAATCGCGTACGTTGTTCCGGTTGCGATGGGAACAATATTGGTAAAATTAATGATTGGTGATCGTTTTGTTTTTATAACAAGTATAATCTTCTCTGTATGCGGGAGTATCATGTTTAATGAAGGTGTAACGAGTACACTGAATTATAGTGTAGGTATTTATGTTTTACTAAGTTCGTTATCGGTTAGTATCTTTTTGAAAGAGAAAAATCGACGTACGATGATTTTGCAAGCAGGGATACTTGTTTCTGTTTTAAATGTAGTTCTATTAGCCGCGTTATTACTTTTACGTAATGGGAATTTCTCGCCGCTTGAAATCGGTTCGCAACTATTAATGGCGGCAGCTTCTGGTATTATCTCTTCCATTTTAGCGATGGGAATTTTACCGTATTTAGAAAGTGGACTTGGAATTGTATCAAGTATGAAGCTTATGGAGCTTTCCAGCCCGAATCATCCGCTCCTTCGTAAAATTTTACTAGAAGCACCGGGAACATATCATCACAGTGTTATGGTTGCTAACCTTTCTGAGGCGGCTTGTGAGGCTGTTGGAGCAAATGGAGTTTTAGCACGTGTGGGTGCGTATTATCATGATATAGGGAAAACACTGCAGCCTCACTTCTTTATAGAAAACCAAATGGGGATTGAAAACCCGCATGATAAATTAGACCCTGAAACGAGCAGAGATATTATTATTGCTCATGTGACAAATGGAGTAAAGATGTTAGAGGAACATCATATTCCACAAGAAATTATTGATATTGCCGGACAGCATCATGGAACGACATTACTTAAATATTTTTACTATAAAGCAATTAAAGAAGATAAAGAGAAATATACAGAAGACATGTTCCGTTACCCAGGATCAAAAGCGACGTCAAAAGAGTCTGCAATTGTTGGGATTGCGGATAGTGTCGAAGCGGCAGTGCGTTCGATGAACCATCCAACACCAGAACAAATTAATAATTTGGTACAAAGTATTATAAAAGATCGTTTGCAGGATGGACAATTTAGTGAATGTAATTTGACATTTAAAGAATTACAAATTGTTGGGAAAACTTTATGTGAAACGTTAAATGGTATTTTCCATTCTCGTATTAAATATCCGGAACCACCGGAAGAAAAGGTGACAGAATGAGTTTATTAATAGATTTTTTTGATGAAACAGAAGAAGTAAAAGAAGAGTATGTGAATATGATTCGTGATTTGCTAGAGCAAGCTGCACGAATGGAGAGTGTAGAAGACGGAACAGAGCTTTCTGTTACATTTGTTGATAATGAACGTATTCAAGAAATTAATCGTGATTACCGCGATAAAGATCAACCGACAGATGTTATTTCTTTTGCGATGGAGGATATGGGAGAAGGCGAGATGGAGATTGTTGGAGTGGAAATGCCGCGTATGCTAGGGGACCTTATTATTTCCATTCCAAGAGCGAAAGAACAGGCTGGAGAATATGGGCATTCCTTTGATCGTGAGCTAGGGTTTTTAGCGTTACATGGATTTTTGCATTTACTTGGTTATGATCATATGACAGATGAAGATGAAAAAGAGATGTTTGGAAAACAAAAGGAAATTTTAGAGGCATTTGGATTAGGTAGATGAGAAAAGGAAAACTTATAAATAGTTTTGGATATGCTATAGCTGGTATATACTTTTGTCTTCGTCACGAACGAAATATGAAAATTCATTTTTTGGCCGCAGTTATTGTTATATGCTGCGGCCTTTATTTCCATGTAACGATAATAGATTGGCTCATATTACTCATTACAATCGGGATTGTAATGAGCTTGGAAATGGTCAATACAGCGGTTGAAAAAACAGTTGATTTAGTCACAGCAGATTTTAAACCGTTGGCGAAAATTGCAAAAGATGTTGCGGCCGGAGCGGTACTCTTGTTTACTGTTATAGCTGTTATAATTGGTGCTATTATCTTTTTACCTTATATGGTATAGTTGCATTCCAAAGCTTTTGTTATGCTTTGGTAGCGTTAAAAACGTTAATTAATGAAAGTTTCATTTTATCTTTTCACAATTGAAAGCGGAAAGGATGCGAGGGCATGAACAGCAAAGAATTAATTCAAGAAGCAATCGAAGCGCGTAAACAGGCGTATGTACCATATTCTAAGTTTCAAGTAGGTGCAGCATTATTAACGGAAGATGGAAAAGTATACCGTGGATGTAATGTTGAAAATGCATCATATGGATTATGTAATTGTGCCGAAAGAACGGCTTTATTTAAAGCGATTTCTGAAGGGGATAAAGCATTTGTGGCGATAGCGGTTGTAGCGGATACAAATCGTCCAGTACCTCCTTGTGGAGCGTGCCGTCAAGTTATGATAGAATTATGTAAACAGGATACGAAAGTATACTTATCAAATTTACATGGTGACATTCAGGAGACAACGGTCGGAGAATTGTTACCAGGAGCATTTTTAGCGGAGGATTTACATGAATAGAAAAGGTTATAAATCAGGTTTTGTCTCTATAATTGGCAGACCGAATGTTGGGAAATCGACATTTTTAAACCGTATCATCGGTCAAAAAATTGCTATTATGAGTGATAAACCTCAAACAACTCGTAATAAAATTCAAGGTGTATACACAGAAAATGATTCGCAAGTTATCTTTATTGATACGCCAGGAATACATAAGCCAAAGCATAAACTAGGCGATTTTATGGTGAAGATGGCACAAACGACATTAAAAGAAGTTGACATTGTATTATTTATGGTCAATGCAGCTGAAGGTTTTGGTCGTGGTGAAGAATTTATTATTGAGAAACTACAAGAAACAAAGCAACCAGTATTTTTAGTAATCAATAAAATTGATCAAGTTCATCCAGAAAAATTGCTGGAATTAATTGATCAATATCGTAAGTTACACGAGTTCGCAGAGATTGTTCCGATTTCTGCATTAGAAGGTAATAATATTGAATCGTTGATTGGAGCGATTAAGAAGTATTTACCAGAAGGACCGCAATACTATCCGGACAACCAAGTAACAGATCATCCGGAGAGATTTATTATTGCAGAACTGATTCGTGAAAAAGTGCTTCATTTAACACGTGAGGAAGTACCACATTCGGTGGCGGTTGTGATCGATGCGATTCAAAAGCGTGAAGGTGGAGCCGTCTATGTAAATGCAACAATTATTGTAGAACGCCCATCACAAAAAGGAATTATTATCGGGAAACAAGGGAAGATGCTGAAAGAAGTAGGAAAAAGAGCTCGTTTTGATATTGAAGCACTTCTCGGTTCAAAAGTATTCTTAGAAGTCTGGGTAAAAGTACAAAAAGATTGGCGTAATAAAATGTCACAGCTTCGCGATCTTGGTTTCCGTGAAGATGAGTATTAATAGAAATTAGGAAAAATTTTTCTCACATGAAAATGGACAAAATGGGTCATTTTAATAACAACAAAAGAAATTGGTTTATATGCTACGCTTACTGAGAAAGGTGGATTCTTATGCTAGATTTTACCTGGAAGTTTTTCTCCAAGACAGGAAGCATTGAGACGTATTTGCTTTTGAAGGAAATGGAAAAAGACCTACACGATGAGATGGATCAACATGAAGAGGAGCTAGCACATCTAGATTCTCCAATTTCTTGACCCGTTTTGTTCAAACCTTGGATGGTGACGAACATGTTTCAAAAAGTTGAGGGAATTGTTATCCGGACAACAGATTACGGAGAAACGAATAAAATTGTTACGATATTCTCACGTGAGTTTGGAAAAGTAAGTGCAATGGCAAGAGGGGCGAAAAAGCCGAAAAGTAGGTTAGCATCTATTTCGCAACTTATGATGCATGGTCACTTTCTGATTCAAATGGGCTCTGGACTTGGGACTTTACAACAAGGTGAAATAATTTCATCTATGAAAGAAATTCGTGAAGATATATTTTTAACTGCTTATGCATCATTTATCGTTGAATTGACTGATAAAGCAACTGAAGATAAGAAACATAATCCGTACTTATTTGAAATGTTATATCAAACGTTGCACTACATGTGTGAGGGTGTTGATCCTGAAGTATTGTCTTTAATTTATCAAACGAAAATGCTTCCGGTACTTGGGATGCATCCATACTTTGATACATGTGCGATTTGTCACCATGAGGCAGATTTTGTCGCCTTCTCTGTCCGAGAAGGCGGTTTTCTGTGCTCACGCCATGCAGAGCAAGATCCATACCGTATTCCGGTGGGAGAGGCCGTTCATAAATTATTACGCCTCTTTTATCATTTTGATTTAGCTCGCCTTGGTAATGTCTCTGTCAAGGATGGAACGAAGCGACAAATGCGTACAGTATTAAATACATATTATGATGAATATTGTGGAATCTATTTGAAATCAAGGCGTTTTCTGGAACAACTTGATAAGTTTCAAATATAACGAGGACCATATATAGGTCCTTTTTACATACTTTCTTTTTCGAAAAGCATATTTAGTATATAATATTTAAGAGATAGTATAACTTTTTTCGTTGTGCATTGAAGGTGGTGATTATCATAGAACTGAATAAACGGCAAGAACATATCATTCAGATTGTAAAAGATCACGGTCCTATTACAGGGGAATCAATTGCGGCACAATTAAATTTAACGCGTGCAACGTTAAGACCTGACTTAGCGATTTTAACGATGGCAGGTTATTTAGAAGCACGTCCACGTGTCGGTTATTTTTATACAGGAAAAACTGGGGGACAGTTATTATCAGAAGCTGTTAAGAAAGTTAAAGTGCAAGATTATCAATCTAGACCGGTCGTAGTTGATAAAAATATTTCCGTATACGATGCGATTTGTACTATGTTTTTAGAAGATGTGGGTACTTTGTTTGTTGTCGAGCAAGCGACGCTTTTAGTTGGGGTAGTTTCTCGTAAAGATTTATTGCGTGCAAGCTTAGGAAAGCAGGATTTAACATCGCTTCCGGTTAATATTATCATGACAAGGATGCCAAATATCGCAATGTGCCGTAGGGAGGATTCTCTATATGATATTGCGATGGAATTAATAGAAAGACAGATTGATGCTGTACCAGTTGTAAAAGACACGAAACAAGGATTAGAAGTTGTTGGTCGAATTACAAAAACAAACATTACGCGTGCGTTTGTCAATTTAGTAAACAATGAATAAGTGTAATTTGTTTAAAGTGAGGTAATGTAATGGATAATAAAATCGTATATGTCGTATCTGATTCTGTTGGAGAGACGGCTGATTTAGTTGTTCGAGCTGCAATGGGACAATTTCCATTTGCTCCTGATATTAGACGTGTACCCTATGTGGAAGATGCAGGGACATTAAAAGAAGTGATTTCAATTGCAAAGAGTAATCAAGCGCTTATTTGTTTTACGTTAGTAAAACCAGAAATGCGTCAATATATGCTAACAGAAGCGGCAAAAGAGGGAGTAGAGGCCTATGATATTATTGGTCCTCTTATCGATCAAATTGAGGAGATCACAGGACAAGTTCCAAGGTATGAACCTGGTGTTGTACGTAGATTAGACGAAGAATATTTTAAGAAGATTGAAGCAATTGAGTTTGCGGTTAAGTATGATGATGGTAGAGATGCGCGCGGAATTTTGAAAGCGGATATCGTTTTGATAGGAATATCACGTACTTCAAAAACACCTCTTTCTCAATATTTAGCTCATAATAAGCGATTGAAGGTTGCCAATGTACCACTTGTACCAGAAGTGGATCCGCCTGAAGAATTATATCAAGTTGCAAAAGAAAAATGTTTCGGCTTGAAAATTACACCGGATAAGTTAAATCACATTCGGAAAGAACGATTAAAGTCACTTGGATTAAGTGATGGAGCAACATATGCGAACATCAATCGTATTAAAGAAGAAATTGATCACTTTGAGAAAGTAGTAGGTAAAATAAACTGTCAAGTTATTGACGTATCAAATAAGGCGATCGAGGAAACAGCCAATATTATTGTGAATGCAGTGCAAAACCAAAAAATGTTTTAGCACATTTACCATAGGTGAATGTGCTTTTTTCACTCGTCTAACTTTTTTACTTCTAATTGGATTTTGGGGTGGAGTACGATTACCTATAAATAGCTGGATGAAATTTTAAAGGATATGTAGCGAAGTTAGAGAAAATATATTATAATAAAAAATTGTGATAAAAAGGTACATTTTACGTTTAGACTTTAATTTTTCAGAATAAACTAGGGATAGGATTTACGGAAAAGGTATACACTTACGTAAAATCGACAAAAATCCGGACAAGAAAACGCACATTATGGAAGGATTCACAGAAGGGATGTAGAATACAGAAATATGCAAAACATCAGTAAGATTCTAGTTGATGCAGATGCATGTCCTGTGAAGGATGAAATTGTGCGAGTTGGAACAAAATTCCATGTCGAAATTTTGTTGGTCGCATCCTACGCCCATCGTTCGAGAAAACAGCAAGGAAATTGGATATATGTAGATTCTGAGCAAGATGAAGTGGATTTTTATATTTATAAACACGCCAAATCTTCAGATCTCGTGATCACACAGGATATGGGACTTGCTGGTCTTCTTGTGAAAAAAGGAGTATATGTATTATCTCCACGAGGTACATTTGTGACTGATGAGCAAATGGATACAATTTTATATAGTAGATATGTATCTGCGAAGTTACGCAGACAAGGGACCTATACAAAAGGTCCAAAATCATTTTCAACGCACGATCGACAATGCTTTTTAACAAATTTAGAAAAAATATTGTCGAATTATAAAGGAATCCTTTAATTTGTATCGAATACAAAATACGACACGGAGATGGAGTTATGGGAAACAGAATTCCCGAAGAAGTTGTTGAACAGATTCGGACATCATCTGATATTGTAGAAGTGATTGGTGAGTATGTTCAGCTCAGAAAGCAAGGGCGCAATTATTTTGGCCTTTGTCCATTCCATGGTGAGAATTCACCTTCATTTTCTGTTTCATCAGACAAGCAAATTTTTCATTGCTTCGGATGTGGAGAGGGAGGAAATGTTTTTTCGTTTCTCATGAAGATGGAAGGACTCTCTTTCATAGAAGCTGTGCAAAAGCTTGGAGAAAGAAATAATATTTCGGTTGTAGATTATACATCAGGACAAGAACAACAAGAGAATATATCTGATGACAGTGTCATTATGTTACAGGCTCACGAACTTTTGAAAAAATACTATCACCATCTTTTAGTGAATACTGAAGAGGGAAATGAAGCTCTCTCTTATTTGCTAAATCGAGGTATTACAAAAGAGATGATTGCAAAGTTTGAAATTGGTTATGCATCTCCAGCTTGGGATGCGGCAGCAAAAATATTACAAAAAAGAGGTTTTTCGCTAGCAACTATGGAGCAAGCTGGCTTACTTGTAAGGAGTGAAAGGGATGGCAGTCATCATGATCGTTTTCGCGGAAGGGTCATGTTTCCGATTCACACACTGCAAGGGAAAGTAGCAGCGTTTAGTGGAAGGGCATTAGGAGATGATACTCCGAAATACTTAAACAGCCCAGAAACACCTATTTTTCACAAAAGTAAGTTGCTGTATAACTTCCATCAAGCAAGATCGTTTATCAGAAAACGAGGGCAAGTTGTTCTATTTGAAGGATATGCTGACGTATTAGCTGCTGTAAAAAGCGGGATTGAAGAATCAGTTGCGACGATGGGAACAGCTCTAACAGAAGAACAGGCGAAACTTCTGCGGCGTAATGTTGAAACTGTTGTTCTTTGCTATGATGGTGATAAAGCAGGACGAGAAGCGACAATGAAAGCAGGTCAATTGTTAGTGCAAGTTGGTTGTCACGTCAAGGTTACTTCATTGCCAGATAAGCTTGATCCTGATGAATATGTGCAACAATATGGAACAGCGGCGTTTGAAAATCTTGTAAAGGCTAGTATAAGTTTTGTTGGATTCAAAATAAATTACTTGCGTTTAGGGAAAAATTTGCAAGATGAGTCTGGTAAAGAAGAGTATGTGAAAAGTGTTTTAAAAGAGTTAGCTTTATTGCAAGATGCAATGCAAGCAGAGTCATATTTAAAATCATTATCGCAAGAATTTGCTTACTCAATGGAAACACTTTTAGGCCAATTACACCAATATCGCAAAGAACAAAAGATACAGCAAAAACAAACGAAGCAAATTTCTAAACCGCCTCAAATCGTTCAAGCAAAACCGAAATTTTCAGGTTTTGAAAGAGCAGAAAGAGAGCTCATTTACCATATGCTACAGAGTGCAGAAGTTGCTTTCCGTATCGAACCTCATATAGAAGATTTTCATACGGAAGAACATAAAGGGATTTTATATGAACTATACGCATATTATGAAAAGGGAAATGAACCCTCAGTCGGGAATTTCTTAAGCTGGCTCTCTGATGAGAAATTGAAAAATATTATCACCAATATTTCAACGGATGAATTCATTAATCCAGAATACACGGACGAGGTATTACAAGGTCACTTAGAGGCGTTAAGTCGCCATAAGCAAAAGTTAAAAAAAATGGAAACCATTTTTGCAGTAAAGCAAATGGAAAAAACAGATCCAGTAGAAGCTGCAAAATTTTATGCAGCGTATTTACAAAATCAGAAAGCAAGAAGATAGCTTTTTGTATAAAATTTTATTATAATGAATGTTTGTATCTCGCGTAAGGAGGGGAACAAATGGCTGATAAACCAGCTCGTTCTAAACAAATTGAAACTGATATGACTCTTGAGCAAGTGAAAGAACAACTCACTGAGCTCGGAAAAAAACGTGGCGTTCTTACATATGAAGAGATTGCAGAACGCATGAATGGATTTGAAATTGAATCCGATCAAATGGATGAGTATTATGAATACTTAGGTGAACAAGGAATTGATTTAGTTGGTGACAACGATGAAGGTCCAAATACTCACCAAATCACAAAGACAGAAGAAGAATTCGATTTAAATGATTTAAGTGTGCCACCAGGTGTAAAAATCAATGATCCTGTTCGCATGTATTTAAAAGAAATCGGCCGTGTCGACCTACTATCTGCTGAAGAAGAAATTCGACTTGCAACACGCATTGAAGAAGGTGATGAAGAAGCGAAGCGCCGTCTTGCAGAAGCGAATTTACGTCTTGTTGTAAGTATTGCAAAACGATATGTAGGCCGTGGTATGCTCTTCTTAGACTTAATTCAAGAAGGGAACATGGGTCTAATTAAAGCTGTTGAAAAGTTTGATTATCGCAAAGGTTTTAAATTTAGTACGTATGCAACTTGGTGGATTCGCCAAGCGATTACACGTGCCATTGCAGACCAAGCGAGAACAATTCGTATTCCGGTTCATATGGTTGAAACAATTAATAAATTAATCCGTGTACAGCGTCAATTGTTACAAGATTTAGGACGTGAGCCATCTCCAGAAGAGATTGGAGAAGAAATGGATCTTGCTCCAGAAAAAGTACGCGAAATCTTAAAGATTGCACAGGAGCCAGTTTCTCTTGAAACACCAATTGGTGAAGAGGACGACTCGCATTTAGGTGATTTCATTGAAGACCAGGAAGCAACATCACCTGCGGACCATGCAGCGTATGAGTTGCTAAAAGAACAGTTAGAAGATGTGTTAGACACACTAACAGATCGAGAAGAGAATGTTCTACGTCTTCGTTTCGGTTTGGATGATGGACGAACTCGTACGCTTGAAGAAGTTGGGAAAGTATTCGGCGTAACGAGAGAGCGTATTCGTCAAATTGAAGCAAAAGCGCTTCGTAAATTAAGACATCCAAGCCGTAGCAAACGTCTAAAAGATTTCTTAGAATAGGGGTTCTTTTTAAGTTTACTTCACATTTGTGAAGTAAACTTTTTTATTTTGTTAATTTTTGTTAAAATTTAGCTGCGAGTAACGATTACAATTCTTGTAATTTATTTTACAGAATTGTCTTTTGATTTGCAAATGCTCATTTTTCGATTTTTCGATTAATTTCGTTTATTCTATACAAAAATATATGCAGAAAAACAAAAAATATGATGAGAAGCGTTGATATTTATCAAAATAATATGTGATAAAAGAGAGAAAATCAATAAACTGAATTTATGGAATATTTTCAACAACTGATAGTTTTGTCTTTTCTGACAGAGTGTTTTCAAGTACAATAGAAATAACTGAATCATCTAACTATTAGGGGCGTAGAGAGGGGAGAAAAAATATGAAACGTAATCCGTTGATTCCGTTTGCACTCATTGCTGTAATAGGGATTGTTATTATGTTTGTATTTTCGTTTGAGGGGTTATATAAATCTAAAGAGCTAGCCGATGCGAAAAATGGGGGGAAACCAGCACAAACGGCTTCGAAACCAGAAGATATTGTGAAACAGAGTTGTACGAGCTGTCATGGCGATCAGTTGCAAGGTGCAGTAGGACCTAATTTACAAAAAATTGGCGGGAAACTTTCCAAAGATGAAATTAAAGACGTAATTGTAAACGGAAAGGGAAATATGCCGAAGAATTTAGTTCCAGCAGATCAAGCTTCTAAAGTAGCTGATTGGTTATCTAAGAAAAAATAAGGTGAATCTTTGATCTGTGAGAATTGTATGATTCACATGTAGTGGAATACGACCGATAAAGTGAAACTTTAATCAGTGGGGGGCTTCATCGCCCACTGATTATTAGCCCTTACCAAACGGGCTTTACGGGCAGTTGATCCCTCACCTATCTTCCTCGTTTTCCTTTGAATCTTGAGATGGGGGTCTTACTGCCCGCGAATAGCGGGATAAAACAAGTTCTTTGCTTATGGCGGAGAGCTTGTTTTTTATTTTGCTCGAAAATATGATGAAATAAATGAATTGTTTTGTTTCTTTACTTGCAACAACCATGGTAAATTCATTATCATGGAAACAGACTGACAAGAGAAGGAGTAATGGAAATAAATGAATGAAGTGAAGCTTTCAAAAAGATTAGAAGAAGTAGTGCGGGAAATTCCGGTAGGATCTACAGTTGCAGATATTGGCTCTGATCATGCGTACTTACCGTGTTATACAATTATAAATAATATTGCTACAAAAGCTGTAGCGGGAGAAGTGGTGGATGGACCGTTCCGTTCGGCACAGGCTACAGTAGTTGAGAGTGGTTTGCAAGAAAAGGTAGATGTTCGTAAAGGGAATGGTTTAGCTGTTATTGCACCAGGGGAAGTCGACGTGATTACGATTGCTGGTATGGGTGGAGCGCTAATTCGGGATATTTTAGAAAGTGGAAAAGAAAAACTAAATGGTGTAACACGTTTAATTTTACAACCGAATATTGCTGCACATCATATTCGTGAATGGTTTATTGAAAATAACTGGGAGCTTATTCATGAAAAAATTATAAAAGAAGACGGGAAAATTTATGAGATTTTAGTTGGGGAAAAAGGAAATCCTTTAGCACCTTACTCGGAAAATAAACAAGCTGAGCTATTTATTGGGCCATTTTTGCTGAAGGAAAAGAATGATGCTTTTATTGAAAAATGGGAAGGTGAATCGAAAAACTTCCAAAATATCTTGAAGCAACTAGAACGGGCAGTAAATTCGGAAGATACAAAAGCGAAACGAAATGAAGTAGTAGAGAAAATGAAAATGATAGGAGAGGTTTTATCATGAGTAAAATTCCAAATGGGCATGAGGTAATTTCTTTATTTGAAAGTATGTATCCAAAGCACCTAGCAATGGAAGGTGACAAGATTGGCTTGCAAATTGGGGCGTTAAATACGCCGGTTCAGCATGTATTGATTGCATTAGATGTTACAGAAGAAGTTGTAGAAGAGGCAATTCAAATAGGAGTGAATGTGATTATTGCACATCATCCTCTTATTTTTAATCCGCTAAAAGCGATTCATACAGATAAGGCGTATGGACGAATTATTGAAACTTGTATCAAAAACGATATTGCTATTTATGCAGCGCATACAAATGTCGATGTAGCAAAAGGTGGAGTGAATGACTTGCTTGCTGAGGCACTAGGATTGAAAAATACAGAAGTGCTTGTTCCGACATACTCGGAAGAAATGAAAAAGATTGTTGTGTTTGTGCCTGTAACGCATGCTGAAGAAGTTCGAAAGGCTCTTGGGGATGCTGGCGCAGGTAATATCGGCAACTATAGCCATTGTACGTTTAATAGTGAAGGGATAGGTACATTTATGCCTGGGGAGAGCACAAACCCTCATATAGGCGAAACTGGGCGGTTAGAGCGTGTGGAAGAGGTAAAGGTTGAAACGATTATTCCAGCTTCACTAGAGCGAAAAGTCGTAAAAGCGATATTAATGGCTCATCCATATGAAGAAGTTGCTTATGATGTGTATCCACTTGATAATAAGGGAGAAACATTGGGGCTTGGTAAGATTGGATATTTACAAGAAGAAATGACATTAGGGCAGTTTGCTAATCATGTGAAATCGGCATTAGATGTAAAAGGAGTACGAGTTGTTGGGAATTTAGACGACAAAGTGCGGAAAGTAGCGGTGCTTGGCGGTGATGGGAATAAATATATTACGCAAGCAAAATTTAAAGGGGCAGATGTATATGTGACAGGTGATATGTATTATCATGTTGCGCATGATGCGATGATGCTCGGATTAAATATTGTGGACCCAGGACATAATGTTGAAAAAGTAATGAAACAAGGTGTGCAAAAGCAATTACAACAAAAAGTGGATGAGAAAAAATTTGCTGTGCAAATTCATGCTTCAGGGTTACATACAGATCCATTTACTTTTGTATAAACATTGTAATGAAAAATCCGTTGCTAGCGAATTAGCAACGGATTTTTTTATTGTTGTTTTTTTGCCTTTACACGCGGCAAGATTTTTTGAAGTGGTACGTTTCGTTTACGTTCCCAAGTTGCTGGGTTCATCGGATCGTACTGTTCTAAAAAGGCGATTACTTCTTTCGTAATTGGTGTTGGTGTAGATGCCCCTGCAGTAACAGCGACATTTTCGATACCTTGCAGCCACTCTAATTGAATTTCGCTTACATCTGCAACGCGGTATGCCTTTGTACCAGCAATCTCTTGTGATACTTGGGCTAAACGGTTTGAGTTATTACTTTTAGGGTCACCAACAACAATTGTTAAATCAGCTACATCTGCTTGCTTCGCAACCGCTTCTTGACGAACTTGTGTCGCTAAACAAATTTCTTTGTGAAATTCAGCTGTTGGGAATTTTTTCTGAATGTCTTCCATCAGGTGCTGAACGTCCCATTGGCTCATTGTTGTTTGATTTGTAACTAAAATTTTATCTGTCGGGATTTCGAGTGTTTCCAAATCATTTACCTTTTCAATGAGATGGACGATATCAGGTGCAATACCGACGGCGCCTTCTGGTTCTGGATGTCCCTTTTTACCAATGTAAATCACATGGTATCCTTCTGCTTTTTTTGTTTCAATAAGGTCATGTGTTTTCGTAACATCTGGACATGTTGCATCGATTGTCGTTAACCCTTTTTCTTTTGCACGTTGTTTAACTTCTGGAGAAACACCGTGTGCTGTGAAAATAACAGTACCAGAATCAATTTTGTCTAAAATCTCTAATCGACTTGGACCATCTAATGTAATGATACCATCTTCTTCGAAAGCATCTGTTACATGCTTGTTGTGAACAATCATACCTAAAATATAAATGGGTCTCGGTAATGTTTTATCTAGTGCGGCGTTGCGTGCAATAACCATCGCATCAACAACACCGTAGCAATAACCACGAGGGGAAATTTTAACAATTTTCATATGAGTAATCCTCTCCTTCTAAACAAGAGATCCTTTTTGTACATAGTCTTTACCATTATAAAGGAGGAGTGGACAGAAAACAAAGGATTGTTAGACATATAGTTTCGGTTTTGGTGCCATAAGTGGGATATCCTCTTTCAGTGGTTTCTTTTCCATAACAGGTTCTAAAATGATTTTCCTCTTTTTTTTCTTTTTTGAAGGCGTTGGAGGTGTAGTAATTACTTCTACCGCTTCCGCTGGTTCTTCAGTAGCCGCTTTTCCAGAAGTGAGAATTTTTACAATACTTGGTATGCTGCGCACGATAGGTCCATACTGCTGGACGACAGGACCGACAGATTGAGCGACCTGGGCAACCTTTTCAATGTTATTTAACATGCCAGTAGGGTTGGAGATTAAATTGGAAAAGAAGCCGCCGATACCGTTGCTAGCGCTAGGTATCACTGGTGCTGAGCCGCGCATTTCATCTTGATCGTTCATTTGAGGCGGCATCATTTGAGGTGATATCATGTGTTGCGATGGCTGCATATAGGGCTGTTGATGTTGGTGCATCATCGGTTGTCCTTCCATTTGTCGATAGGGAGGAACCATCTGCATAAAGGGATGAGTCGGATCGTGCTTTTGGAATAGTTTCGCGAGAAATCCTTTCTTTTTTTGCATCATAGGCGGTAAATTAGGTATGGGATATGGGGTGTATGGTTGCTGCTGCCTTGCATACATTTGCTCCATAGGGGGTTTCGGATACATAAGAGAAACCCTCCTTTCTTCAGTTAGGTATATACACATACAATATGCAATGAAAAGAAATAAGGTTAGTTTTTGAAGTGAAAACCTAAACTAAAGATGGATTTTACTATTAGATTTCGATATAATGTAGACTTGACTGATTTGTGCGCGCAGTAGAAAATTTAGAAAGAAGGTGTAACTTATGACACTACAAACATTTACACAGTATAATTTTCAACCGTTTTTAATAGATGCAGTTCGTGAACTACGCTTTTCGGAGCCGACAGAAATTCAACAGAAAATTTTTCCAGTTGTGAAAAAAGGTGTGAGTGTAATTGGACAGTCCCAAACGGGTTCTGGGAAAACACATGCATACTTACTTCCAACTTTAAACAGAATTGATGCAAAACGCGAAGAAGTACAACTTGTTATTACAGCGCCTACTCGTGAGTTAGCACAACAAATTTATCAAGAGATTGTGAAGTTAACAAAGTTTTGTGCGGAAGATCAAATGATTACAGCACGTTGTTTAATTGGCGGAACGGACAAACAACGCTCTATTGAAAAGCTGAAAAAGCAACCTCATGTCGTTGTTGGAACACCAGGACGTATTAAAGATTTAGTAGAAGAACAAGCACTATTTGTTCATACAGCATCTGCTATTATTGTCGATGAGGCAGATTTAATGCTTGATATGGGATTCATTCAAGACGTAGATAAAATTGCAGCACGCATGCCAAAAAACTTGCAAATGCTGGTTTTCTCTGCAACGATTCCTCAAAAATTAAAGCCGTTTATGAAGAAGTACATGGAGAATCCAGAGCACATTCATATTAATCCGAAACAAGTTGCGGCAGGAAATATTGAGCATTACTTAGTTCCTTCTAGACATCGTAATAAGATTGAATTAGTGAAAAATATGTTACTTCAATTTAAGCCATATTTAGCAATCGTCTTTACAAATACGAAAAAAATGGCAGATGAAGTGGCGAATGGATTAACAGAGCGTGGATTAAAAGTTGGGCGTATCCATGGTGATTTATCTCCGCGTGATCGTAAAAAAATGATGAAACAAATTCGTGATTTAGAATTCCAATATATTGTTGCGACGGATTTAGCGGCGCGTGGTATTGATATCGAGGGGATCAGTCATGTAATTAACTACGAACTTCCTTCTGATTTAGATTTCTTTGTTCACCGCGTTGGAAGAACAGCTCGCGCTGGTTATTCAGGTATTGCAGTGACAATCTATGATCCAGCAAATGAAGAAGCGCTAAATAGTTTAGAACAACAACGTAATATTACTTTTAAACATGTAGACTTACGCGGAGATGAATGGGCGGATTTAGGTGAGCGTCATCGCCGAAAAAACCGTAAGAAACCGAATAATGAACTGGATATTATGGCGACAAAGGTTGTTAAAAAACCGAAAAAGGTCAAGCCGGGTTATAAGAAAAAACTTGCCACTGAACGTGAAAAAGTGAAGAAAAAATATAGCAATAAGAAAAGATAAGGGTTCCCTTATCTTTTTTTTTCGCCATTTGTACCCTTGAAAGGTTTACTTTATTTTTATCCCGCTATTTTAGGACAGTAAGACTTCCACCTCAAAATTTAGTAAAAGTAAAGAAATTAGGTGGGGGATTAACTGCCCGTAAAAGCCCGATTGGTGAGGGCTAATAATCAGTGGGGGATGAAGAAAACCCCCGCTGATTAAAGTTTCACTTTATAAGAGTTCTTTTGTGAACAAAGAATTCACTACATATTTCTACAAGTTATGCTATCATTATAGCTATTGTATATTAAAGAGGTGATTATATGTTAAAGATTGGATCTCATGTTTCTATGAGTGGTAAGAAGATGTTATTAGCAGCGAGTGAAGAGGCTGTTTCATATGGTGCGACAACATTTATGGTTTATACAGGTGCACCGCAAAATACGAGAAGAAAACCAATTGAAGAGTTAAATATAGAAGCTGGACGAAAACATATGGAACTGAATGGTATTGAAGAAATTATTGTCCATGCACCTTATATTATTAATGTTGGGAATACGACAAAACCTGAAACATTTCAACTAGGGGTGGATTTCCTTAGTATGGAAATTGAAAGAACGGAAGCATTAGGGGTAGCGAAACAAATTGTACTTCACCCAGGTGCTCACGTTGGTGCAGGAGCTGAGGCTGGTATTGCCCAGATTATTAAAGGATTAAACGAAGTGTTAACACCAGAACAAACAGTAAATATTGCATTAGAAACAATGGCTGGAAAAGGTACAGAGTGTGGGCGTAGTTTTGAAGAAATTGCAAAAATTATCGACGGTGTTACATATAATGAAAAATTATCTGTATGCTTTGACACATGTCATACACATGATGCAGGCTATGATATTGTGAATGATTTTGATGGAGTATTAAACGAATTTGATAAAATTGTTGGGATTGATCGTTTGCAAGTGTTGCATATTAACGATAGTAAAAATGTGCGCGGAGCTGGAAAAGACCGTCATGAAAATATTGGCTTCGGTCATATTGGTTATAAAGCGTTGCATCACATTGTACATCATCCGCAACTGAAGCATGTACCAAAAATTCTTGAAACGCCGTACGTAGGTGAGGATAAGAAAGATAAAAAACCACCATATAAGTTTGAAATTGAAATGTTAAAGAGTGGTTCATTTGATGAAAATCTTCTTGAGAAGATTAAAGAACAATAAGGAGGGGATTTTCCCTCCTTATTTTAATAATTGCTGGAATAACGTATTAATTTGTTGGGCGGTAGCGGGAGAGGTTACCTTCGCAATCTTTTTTAAAAGTTCTAGTCTTTCTCCCGTATCATAAATATTTACATTTTTTCCTTTTAGTAAAGGGACAATTTGCTCAGCCTGTTCAGTTGTGATGGAAACTTCGTATTCTTTACTATATTTCAATAATTCTTTTGTGGTCATATGATTTAATTTTTTGTTTACAATGTGTTTGATGAGGTTCATGATACTATCCTCCTTCAGTCGTTCTTATATCGAAATATATGTGTACGGTGCTTGTATATATTCGTATAACAGTTGTTTTTTTCCGTGGTGAAAAGAAGGGTATGTTATAATAAAAGAACAAGATTATATAGAGAGTATAAGGAGGGCTTATGGAGAAGAAGCAACATCGAAAAGAAAGTGTTATGCATCTATTGTATCGTTTAGTAATGATCGTCTTCGGTGCGGCATGTGCGGCGATAGCAATTGAACTATTTTTAATGCCAAACAAAATTATTGATGGTGGAATTATTGGTGTTTCCCTCATATTAGATTATCTTACCCCGAACATTTGGTGGTTGAGTTTTTCTACCTTGGTTGTTATCCTCAATATCCCGTTTATGTACTCTGGTTATAAACAAATCGGGAAAACATTCATGTTATCTTCTGCTTTTGGAATTGTGGCTTTAGCATGTATTGAGTCAACATTACATACCTTTAAACCATTTACGACAGAGCCTATTTTAGCAACTGTTTTTGGCGGTCTTATTTTAGGTATCGGTGTAGGGCTTGTTATTCGTCATGGTGGTTCACTGGATGGTACAGAAATTATGGGGATTTTATTAACAAAGAAATTACCGTTTTCTGTCGGTGAATTCGTTATGTTTGTAAATCTATTTATTTTTGCTTGGGCAGCATTTGTATTTGGTGTCGAGCAAGCGATGTATTCTGTTATGACATACTATATCGCTTTTAAAACGATTGATACAGTTATTCAAGGATTGGATGAAACGAAAGCAGTTTTAATTGTATCAGATCAATATGAAGAAGTATCAAATGCAATTTTACACCGCCTTGGTCGTGGGACAACGAAACTTGTTGCTAAAGGTGGTTATACAGATAAAGAAAAAGAGGTAATTTATGCGGTCGTTACACGTCTTGAGGTAACGAAATTAAAATCAATTGTTCATGAAATTGATGAAAATGCCTTTATTACAATTATGAATACGCAAGAAACAAATGGTGGTAAATTTAAATCAGCTATTCATTAAAATTATATGTTCAAAAGAGGATAAAGAGAGGCAATCAAGTCTGATGCGCAAAGAATTGTGACAGCTATCTTGTTCGTGATTTTTGAATATCTTTAAAAAGCAGGGAGATTTTCTCTGCTTTTTTGTTATAATAATAAGGTTGCTTTAAATAAAGAATATATTTTGGAGCAGATTAGTTTACAACTATAATAAGCTATACTATAATTCAAATAGAGATAAATCGGAATCATTCTGAATTAAAATAGGTGAGATGTTATGAAGAATATGTTGGAAATAGAAGGATTGACATTTCGGTATGAAGACCGAAATGTGTTAGAAGATATTAATTTGCAAGTTCCCAAGGGAGCTTTTTTAGGTTTGGTTGGGCCAAATGGATCTGGTAAATCGACCTTATTAAAATGTATATTAGGTGTTTTGAAACCGAAAAAAGGGAGTATTCGGTTATTTGGTATTGATAGTAAGAAATTTAAAGAGTGGAATAAAATTGGTTATGTTTCACAAAAGGCTAATAGCTTTAATTCTGGTTTTCCAGCCACTGTCTTTGAAGTCGTTTCGATGGGACTTGTTTCAAAAAAAGGTCTATTTCGTTTCTTGAAGAAAGAAGATAAAGAAAAGGTTAAAAAGGCAATTGCAGATGTAGGAATGAGTGAATTTCAAAATCGTAACATAGGAGAGCTTTCCGGTGGACAACAGCAACGTGTATTTATTGCGCGTGCACTTGTAAGTAACCCGGAATTATTGATTTTGGACGAGCCTACAGTTGGGATTGATGTAAAGAGTGTGGAGAGCTTTTATGAGATACTAGAAGATTTAAATAAAAAACTAGGAATCACATTAATTCTGGTTACACACGATATGGGAGCTGTAACAGAGAAGGTGACGCATGTTGCATGTTTAAATCAGCATTTGCATTTCCATGGAAATGTGGAGAAATTCCGAGAGTTAGAAGATGCAGAAATGTCGATTTTATATGGACATCATGTTCATCGTTTAGAACATGATCATGAGCATCACGGGAGGATATAATGATACAGGATTTTTTACAATATGATTTTTTACGCAATTCTTTATACGCTGGTATTTTAATAGGGCTTGTTGCCCCGTTAATTGGTGTGTTTGTTGTCATTCGTCGCATGTCACTGATTGCAGATGCTTTAAGTCATGTGACATTATCAGGGATTGCCGCAAGTTTGTTACTAGAAAAAACGATTTTTACAGGTGGTTTTTTAAATCCGTTATATATGGGAATGATTTTTTCGATAGGCGGAGCGCTATTAATTGAAAAATTACGTACTGTATATAAGCATTACCAAGAATTAGCGATTCCAATTATTCTTTCAGCAGGGATGGGAATCGGAGTTGTTTTTATTTCGCTTGCGAATGGATTTAATACGGATTTATTTAGTTACTTATTTGGTAGCGTGAGTGCTGTAACAAGCACAGATTTAATTCTTATTGGTATCGTAGCAATCGTTGTTATTGCAACAATCATTTTATTATATAAAGAGTTATTTTTATTATCATTTGACGAAGAATATGCTGTATCAACAGGGCTTCGTGCAAAATGGATCCACTTTATTTTCATTATTTTAGTAGCTCTTGTTATTGCAGTATCTATGCGTGTTGTGGGGGTTCTTCTCGTGTCATCTTTAATGACGTTACCAGTTGCAGCAAGTATCCGTATCGCAAATGGGTTTAAACAAACAATTTTCTTTTCCATTTTATTTGGTGAAGTTTCCGTGGTAGGGGGGCTGTTCGCTTCTTATCAGCTTGATTTAGCCCCAGGTGGTACAATTGTTATGCTAGCGGTTCTTATTTTAATCGGTGCAATTTTATGGAAGAAGAAAAAAACTGCATAAAGTAGGGATAGTTATGAATCTGACAGAAGCTTTACGCCTTATGAAGGAAAAAGGCTATAAACACACTGGAAAAAGGGAAGAAATGTTACGTTTATTTGCGGCTCATAATCGTTATTTAACCGCAAAAGACGTCTTAGAGCATATGAAAGATGATTATCCAGGATTAAGTTTTGATACAATCTATCGTAATTTAACGGTATTTGCTGAAATTGGTGTTTTGGAGCAAACGGAACTAAATGGAGAAAAGCATTTTCGTTTTACATGTTCTGTTATGGAACATCACCATCACTTTATTTGTTTGGATTGTGGTGGTACAAAAGAAATTACTTCCTGCCCAATGGATTTTATGAATAAAGATTTTACTGGATATGAAGTAACAGGACATAAGTTTGAAATATATGGGCGTTGCCCAAAGTGTGCAAAATAAAAGCTCGTCAGTTATGAAACTGACGAGCTTTTATTTATAGTAAAAAGAACAGGCTGCTCATAAAATCTAAGCAGCCTGTTCTTTTTATTTTTGCTCTTGTTTTTCTTTTTCTTGATTTGCAGCCATTTCAGCAGCAATTACATCGATTTCTTTTTTCAGTTCTTCTACCATTGTTTCTTCTGGTACTTTACGAACCACTTTCCCTTTACGGAATAATAAACCTTCTCCGCGTGCACCAGCAATACCGATATCTGCTTCACGAGCTTCACCAGGACCGTTTACAGCACAACCAAGTACAGCAACTTTAATTGGTACTTTCAGTGTAGAGATGTATTCTTCTACTTCATTTGCAATACTGATAAGATCGATTTCGATACGACCGCATGTTGGACAAGAAATAAGTGTTGCAGCGTTTGATGCAAGACCGAATGATTTTAACAATTCGCGAGCAACTTTTACTTCTTCAACTGGATCAGCACTTAATGAAATACGAAGTGTATTTCCGAGACCTTTACTTAAAATCGCTCCAAGACCAGCAGCACTTTTTACAGTTCCGGCAAATAATGTTCCGGATTCTGTAATACCTAAGTGCAATGGATAATCAAAAGCACGAGCTGCTTTTTCATATGCTTCAATTGCCAAATTAACATCAGAGGCTTTCATTGATACGATAATATCATGGAAATCTAGATCCTCTAAAATTTTAATATGATGAAGTGCACTTTCAACCATACCATCTGCAGTAGGGTAACCATACTTTTCTAAAATGTGACGTTCTAATGAACCAGCATTTACACCAATACGAATTGGAATACCGCGTTCTTTCGCAGCATTTACAACCGCTTCTACTTTATGACGACGCCCGATGTTACCTGGGTTGATACGTACTTTATCAATACCGCTTTCAATTGCTTTTAATGCAAGGCGATAATCAAAGTGAATATCAGCAACAAGTGGGATGTTAATTTGTTTTTTAATATCAGCAATTGCGTTTGCTGCACGTTCGTCTGGAACAGCAACGCGGACGATTTGACAACCCGCTTCTTCTAAACGTTTGATTTCGGCAACAGTTGCTTCTACATCATGCGTTTTTGTTGTTGTCATACTTTGTATAATTAATTCATTATTACCGCCAATTGTTAAATTACCAACTTTAACAGGACGTGTTTTTGTACGATGAGTCATTTCATTCACGAATAGATCGCTCTCCTTATAAAAGAAGTTTATTATTTTGTCTTTCATATCAAATATAGTATATGTGATATGAAGCAATAGAAACCTATATGCTCGGTTTCACTTTTACTATTGTATCAGCGCCTTTATGTAATTGACAAGGATTAAGTGATGGTTCATTGATATAACGGGAATTTATAAGATTTTCCAATTTGTATTTTTGTAGAAGATGTATTTTTATTTAATTGTTTAAAATCAGCGATTACTGTTTCAATAGAAGGAACTTTTTTCTTGTTAATCGCTTCTGTAATGGATAAAACAGTATCTCCTGTTTTTACTTCAATCGCTTTATACTGAACATCTGTTTCTTTTTTTGTTTTTGTATCAACATTTTCTTTTTTTACAGTTTGAGCAGCTGTTGTTTTTTTGTATGAACTTAACATTGGTAAAGTACCAATTTTTATATCGTAATAAAACACGTAACCGAGAACAAGCACAAGTAAGAGTGCACCAAGTCTCTTCATATTCCTCACTCCTTTGTTAGGAAATATATGCTTGTCCAAAAAAAAAATGCCAAATTGGCATTTTTTTATAGTTCGTGTTTTTCCTTAGGTTTTGGTATTTCTTTAATGGTTAAGTACAGTACAATTAAAATGATGGCAGTGTACAGAAGGAATGTTCCTGGCACATTTATGTTGAATGCATTCATAATCATAAAGAAAATAGTTGGAATTGTATAGCTGTAAGCTGTTAACGTCCAAACTTGTTTGTAAGATACTTTTCGCTGACCAACCATTGCTGAACCGATAAAGGCTAAAATAGTTGTACCTAGGAACGAAATAAATAATTGGTACAAGTAAATAGCTATTCCAACACCAAACATGAGAAATGGATAGATATTATCAACGGCTGATACAATACCTTGGATATCTTTTTTCTCAAATGTCCCATTACCGAAGTCACTGTAAGATTGACTTTGTGTTTGATTGTTATTAATAGATACAACTTTATCTTTTAAAACGAATACACCTTGTTTATTTGTATATGCATCCGTATTTGTTGCATTAGGATCAAATACGAAAACAAAATCTCCATCTTCTTTTATAATAGGTTCTTTGATGTCGGTATGAAGTTCACCATTCTCAATTTTAAAATCCGGGAGATCTTTTTCAATTGATTGGTGCACGGTAGAAACGATCTCTTGTACGAAATTTCCGAATATAAAAGTTTTTGGAATCGTTGCGATTAGGCATAATAACATGACGTACAGAATCGTTTTCCCCATTTTTTGAAAACGAAAAAGTGCCATGTCCTTTGGCGAATATAAACTTTTTATTAGTTGTGTAAAGATGGACATCTATTCACTTCCTTTGCTATATGTAGGATAGATTGATGCATAAAGTCATTGTAACGTAAGAATCTAGAGAATCACAAGTTATATCGTATGAAATAAGGTTAATGCTCTAGTAATTGGACTGTATAGAGGATGTATTACCTATCAAAGTCTTTTTTAGGTGGTTGTCCTTTCCTGCAAAGCAAAGGAAGAAAATCAGTGCAGGCTACGTTGTATTTTGCACAGCAGGGAATCGTATGTTAAGAAAATCAAAATGAATGTATATAATCATTTACTTGGCAGTAAAATCTTATTTTAAGGTGTAACGACAAGTAAAAAGGATAAGCTGTCAGTAACAGTGGAATTGGGAGGAATTAATCATTAGTTAGAGGAGGATGAAAATACAATTGACACTTTTCTTTTTTATATGGTAAATTTATCTTACATTTCTTAAAGAATATATCTCGCAGTTTTCAGCTTTTATGAATGTTCTTTGGAGATTTGGTGGTGAATCTGAATTTCAATCACCGCCATATACATAATTTTGGACCCTTAGCTCAGCTGGTTAGAGCAGACGGCTCATAACCGTCCGGTCGTAGGTTCGAGTCCTACAGGGTCCATATCCATTTCACATGTTCATCATGTAGACGAGAAGCTTCCTTGTAGAAGGGAGCTTTTTTTACGAAATATATGAGCATTTTGTTTGAAAAGAAATGGGAATTTTGCTACGTTAATGATAGCAAGACAATGTGATTTAATTTGTTTTCACCCTATGGCAATTAGGGTAAAATGAAGTTGTATGCTAAATTATTTTGGCAATACATAAACTGGGAGGAATGTAACAATGGCAAAACATGAATTACCAAATTTACCTTATGCGTATGATGCTTTAGAACCTCACTTTGATAAAGAAACAATGAACATCCATCATACAAAACACCACAACACTTACGTAACAAATTTAAACGCTGCGCTAGAAGGTCATGCAGAACTAGCTGACAAAAGTGTTGAAGAATTAGTTGCAAACTTAAATGAAGTACCAGAAGCAATTCGTACTGCAGTACGCAACAACGGTGGCGGACATGCGAACCATACTTTCTTCTGGACAATTCTATCTCCAAACGGTGGTGGACAACCTGTAGGTGAACTTGCAGCTGCAATTGAAGCGAAATTCGGTAGCTTTGATGCATTCAAAGAAGAATTCGCGAAAGCTGGTGCAACTCGCTTCGGTTCTGGTTGGGCTTGGTTAGTAGTAAACAATGGTGAGCTAGAAGTAACAAGCACTCCAAACCAAGATTCTCCTTTAACAGAAGGTAAAACTCCAGTTATCGGTTTAGATGTTTGGGAGCATGCTTACTACTTACATTACCAAAACCGTCGTCCTGACTACATCGGTGCATTCTGGAACGTTGTAGACTGGAACGCAGCTGAAAAGCGTTACCAAGAAGCTAAATAATATCGCGTATTTCGTTTTATGCAAGTTGATATTGAAGAAGCTAGGGGAATATTCTCCTAGCTTTTTTGTATGCTTTCTTTTACATAATTGCGCTTGTCTTTGGAAGACTAGAACATGAAGTAAAGGAGAGTTATGTATGAAGTGGAAACATGTAATTGGCGATGTCGAGGTGAATCGTGACTTAATATTGTTGCTTGTTATGGGCGGATTATACACGCTCGCGATTTCTTTATCCAATACGTTTGTTAACATTTATTTATGGAAGCAAACACAAAATTATGTGAGCCTTGGGTTGTATAATTTAGCAAGTGCTGTATTACAGCTACTAACATTTCTTTTTGCAGGAAAATTAGCAAAGCGGATAGATCGTGCTATTTTACTGCGAGTAGGAGTTGGAACGTTAGCGACTTTTTTTATTGTTGTTTTACTTGCAGGGACGCATGCTTCTCATTACATTTTATTACTTGGTGGTCTTCTTGGAATTGGATACGGTTTTTATTGGCTGGCATTTAATCTGTTGACATTTGAGATTACGGAACCGGAAACACGTGATTTTTTTAACGGTTTTCTTGGTCTTCTCACATCATTCTCGGGAATGATCGGGCCAATAGCAGCGGGATATACCATTTCACGTATGGAAAAATGGAGTGGTTATACAGTTATTTTTTTTCTTTCTTTATCTTTATTTGCAATTGCTGTTGTCATAAGCTTCTTTTTATCGAAAAGAGAATGTGAAGGGCACTATGAAATTGTTCAAGTTTTGAAAGAACGTAAGATTGATAAAAACTGGGGAAGGATTACACGCGCACACTTTTTTCAAGGATTAAGGGAAGGAACATTTATTTTTGTTATTTCTGTATATGTCTATTTAACATCAGGGAGCGAATTTGCATTAGGAAAGTATAGTTTAGTGAATTCCGCTGTTTCATTTGTATGCTATTACTTGGTTGCACGTATGTTAAAAAAGGAATGGAGAAAAAAATCGATTTTACTTGGTGGAATTATTTTGTATGTCGTTGTATTTTTAGTTATTTTTCAGGTTACATATGTGAAATTGCTCATTTATGCAGCGTGTATCGCTATTGCTTATCCAATTTTGCTCGTTCCATATGGTTCTATGACATATGATGTAATTGGAAGAGCGAAGCAGGCGAGAGAGTGGCGTGTTGAGTATATTGTTGTACGAGAGCTATGGTTGAACGGTGGAAGAATATGTTCCATTCTAAGTTTCTTATGTGCAGTATCATTTTTTGCGCCAGCAAAAAGCTTACCTGTTTTATTATGTATTCTCGGAGCTGGACATTTACTTATTTATTTTGCTGTTAGAAATGTCAAATATGAGGAAGGAAATCCAAATAAAACAAGGATTCCAGCACCTGAAACAACACAAAATCATACCGAACGAGAAGGTTAACTTCTTCCCGTTTTTATGCTAGAATAAAAAGACATGTAAAACAGCAGTGAGGACACCTGTAATAAGGTGTCCCTTTCCTATTACATAGCTGTTGGTAGAGGGGGTTCGTATGAGTAAAAAGAAGAAAAAAAAGAAGACCCACGTTCCGTTTCGGCTTAACGTGTTGTTTTTTTGTGTGTTTTTAATGTTTTCAGCGATTATTGTGAAGCTTGGAATGGTACAAATTGTACATGGTGAAGATTATAAAAATGAGGTCGAAAAAAAAGAGAACTCAACCATAAGTAATCCAGTTCCACGTGGGAAAATCTTTGACAGATATGGTCGCCCGGTTGTAGATAATAATCCAGTTCGTACGATTACGTTTACAAGAATGAAGGGATCAACTTCAGAAGAACGTTTAGAAACGGCGAAAAAACTAGCGGAGTATATTGAAGTATTGCCAGATAAATTAACAGAACGTGATAAAAAAGATTATTGGCTTTCTTTACATGAAGATGAAGCAAAAGAAAAGATTACAAAGAAAGACCAAGCAGAGCTTAAAGCAAAGAAAATTGATGATAAAGAAATTGCAGAGCGTCAGCGTAATCGCGTGACCGAAGCAGAAATCAATCAGTTAACGGCGGAAGATTTAGAAATACTTGCAATTAAGAGTAAAATGGATGGCGGATATGCAATGACACCGCAAATCATAAAAAAAGATGTAACACCAAAAGAATATGCAATCATTAGTGAAAATTTAGCATTGTTGCCAGGTGTAGATACGACAGTTGATTGGGATCGTAAATACACTTATGATGATATGTTCCGTAGTGTACTTGGTGGTGTAACAAGCTCAGATGAAGGGTTGCCAAGAGAACGACTAGATTATTTTCTTGTTCGAGATTATAACCGTAACGACCGCGTTGGTAAAAGTTATATTGAACAACAGTACGAGGATACGCTTCATGGTACAAAAGCAGAAGTGAGAAATGTTACAGACAAAGACGGGAATATTTTAGAAACAATAAACGTTTCTAAAGGACAACGAGGAAACGATTTGAATTTAACAATTGATATGGAACTGCAAAAGCGTGTAGAAGAAATTATTTCGAAGAGTTTAATGCAGTATAAAGGTTCACAACCAATGTTAGACCGTGCGTTTGTTGTGATGATGAACCCGAAAAATGGTGAAGTTTTATCTATGGCTGGAAAACAACTTGTGGAAAAAGATGGGAAAACAGAAGTAGATGACTTTGCATTAGGAACAATGACAAGTTCTTATCCGATGGGTTCAACTGTAAAAGGTGCTACGGTGCTAACGGGATACCAAATGGGTGCTATTAGACCAGGTGATGTAATGTTTGATGAACCAATTGTCTTAAAGGGTACAAAGCCTAAAAAATCTTGGAAAAACATGGGGTATATTGATGATCTTACTGCTTTAAAGATGTCATCTAACGTATACATGTTTAGAACAGCTATGAACATTGCTAATGTACAATATACTAGAGGTGGTACTTTAGATATTAAGAAAAAATCATTTGAGGACATGCGTTATTATTTCAGTCAATTTGGCCTTGGGGTAAAAACAGGTATTGACTTGCCAAACGAAACACCTGGAATTAAAGGATCGGATTATACACCGGGTTATTTATTAGATTTAGCAATCGGACAGTATGATACATATACCCCACTTCAATTAGCACAATATGTATCTACAATTGCAAATGGTGGTTATCGTATGCAACCGCAAGTTGTAAAAGAAATTCGCCAGCCAACATCTAAACCGGACGAAGTTGGGAAAGTAATTCAATCAATGGAACCAAAAGTATTAAATCGTGTTGATATGTCTGAAGAACACATCAAACGTGTGCAAGAAGGGTTTAGACAAGTGTTCAATGACCAGGGGGGCACTGGGACAAAATACTTTACTGGTGCATCATATAAAGCTGCTGGAAAAACTGGAACCGCTCAGACAGTTTATGGTGGCGATAAAGAAATTGGAAGAGAGGCAACAGGGCAACGTAAAGAAACTTATAATTTAACGCTAGTAGGCTACGCGCCGCTTGATAATCCAGAGGTGGCATTCTCTGTTGTCGTTCCATGGGTTGATGATAAAGCTGGAATTAACGGATACATCGGTCGTGAAATTATGGATGCTTACTTTGATTTGAAAAAACAAGAAGTAACGGGTGAAGCGCCAAAAGATGAGAAAGATAAAAAAGGAAAAGAAGAATAAAAATATGTGAATTTGGCACACTATCTCAAAAGATAGTGTGCTTTTTTTTGTATTTTATGCATAGAGTTTAGTAATTATGGACGAGCATATCATGTACACAAAATGAGGTGTGGAAAAATACATGGTCAGTCATATATTTACTTTTGAAAAATGAAAATGAGAAAGGAGCATTGTATTCCTTCACATTAAGTTGAACTTTACAAAACTTTTACAAATTATTAAAACCGAATTAATAGTTCGGCAGTATTCTTATATCTGTAATCCTGTTATTTCGGGATACTTCTAGGAGGAAATACACGTGAAGTGGACAAGAAAATATATCAAAATGTTAGCAATATCAGCATGTTTTATGTTTTCGCACGTGTCTACTATATCCGCTGTTAATGATATGAGGGAAGTAAGAGTTGATGGATCCTCAACCGTCTTTCCCATTATGGAGGCGATAGCGGAAGAATACACAAAGAAAGACCCGCGTGTAAAAATTTCTATTAGTATATCTGGGACAGGAGGAGGATTTCATCGTTTTGGAAAAGGTGAAGTAGATATTAATAATGCTTCACGTAAGGTGAAACAAGTCGAAGAAGATTTTATGAGGAAAAACTCCATCCAGTTTACACCATTTGAAATCGCTTATGATGGCCTCACAATTATTGTGAATCGTCAAAATACATGGGCAGATAATATGACAATAGAGGAGTTACGTCTATTATGGAGCGAAAATGGAAAAACGAAACGATGGTCACATATTCATCCGAAATGGCCGCATGAAAAGGTGCAATTCTATGCACCAGGTGTTGATTCCGGTACGTATGATTATTTTCAAAGTGTTGTTTTGCAGAATAATCGCCTTGCAAAAACAGTTTCTTTATCTGAAGACGATCAAGTCATTATGCAAGGGGTAATGAATGATAAAAATGCAATTGCATTTGTGGGGTATGCGTACTATATGGCGAATCAAGATAAGGTAAAGGCTATAAAAGTAAATGGTGTACAACCAACGAAAGAAACTATTCAAACGGGTACTTATAAGCCATTGTCAAGATCGTTATTTGCTTATGTAAATCATGATTCTATTCGAAATAACAGTAGCGTGGCAGAGTATGTGACATTTATGATGCAACATGCGGGCGGGCTTGCTGAAGAAGTTGGATATGTTAAGTTACCACAAAAGAAATATAGTGAACAGCTGCGGATGTTAACAGAAATAAAAAGATAATGTCAGGGTGGAAAGGGGTTTTCATCTTTGGCTCGAAATGACAAAAGTCAAATTACATTTTCTGTACAACATTTGATTGAAAGAAACACAATCAAAAGAAAAAAAACGCAGCGAATCAATCGAATGGTTCCGTTATTATTAAAGGCGATTGCTAGCATATCTATCATAACAACAATCGGTATTATCGTTACGATAGCAAATGAAACGATTATGTTTTTTCATGAAATACCAATATATTTTTTTGTTGCTGGAAAAGAATGGTTGCCGTTTTTTGAAGAGCCGAAGTTTGGGATACTTCCTCTTATATGTGGGACCGTACTTGTAACAACAATTGCTATGATAGTAGCTATTCCAATTGGGCTAGGATGTGCCATATTTTTAAATGAATATGCATCACACTTTGCTAGAAAAGTGTTAAAGCCCATTTTAGAATTACTAGCTGGTATTCCTACAATTGTATATGGATTTTTTGCTTTAACAATTGTTACACCAGCCCTGCAGCATGTCATTCCGAATTTACAGTTCTTTAACGCAATTAGTCCGGGGGTTGTTATAGGGATTATGATGGTGCCAACAATTGCTTCTCTTTCTGAAGATGCGATGGGAGCTGTATCTAAAGGAATAAAAGAGGCCTCACTTGGGCTAGGTGCAACGCGTTTTGAAACGGTGCGAAAGATTGTATTTCCAGCTGCTTTTACTGGTATTATGGCTGCAATTTTATTAGCAGCTTCACGTGCAATTGGTGAAACGATGATTGTGGTCATTGCTGGAGGTTCAACTCCCAATGTATCGATAAATCCGACGCATTCCATTCAAACCTTAACGGCTTATATTGTGCAAGTAAGTTTAGGCGATGCCCCACACGGAACGATCACATACTACAGCATGTACGCGGTAGGTGCGACGTTACTTATATTTACATTCACGATGAATTTGATCTCACAGCAGGTTATGCGCCGTTTTAGAAAGGCGATATAAGATGCGAATACTGAATCATAAGAGAATAAAAGAAAATATGGCATCGCGTTTTTGGAAGGATAAAATATATAAGTCGATTTCTTATATGACAATGCTATTTTCTATTTGCATACTAATTGTATTGATTTATCAAATCTTTGAAAAAGGTGTAAATTATCTTTCGGTTGATTTCTTTATGAATTTTGCTTCGCGCGATCCGAAGCAAGCTGGTATTGCAGCAGCATTGTCAGGAACCGTTTTATTTATGAGTATAGTAGTGCCAGTTTCCTTTGTCTTTGGAGTAGGTACAGCTCTTTATTTAGAACATTATGCTAAGCGATCTGTATTCACAAGAATCGTAGAATTAAATATTCAAACATTAGCGGGTGTGCCATCGGTTGTGTTTGGATTGCTTGGATTAACCATTTTTGTATATGGACTTCAGTTAGGAGAGAGTATCATAACTGCAGCATTTACAATGAGTCTTCTTGTACTGCCAACTGTCGTCGTATCAAGTCAAGAAGCGATTCGTATGGTGCCAGATGATCTGTTAGAAGCTTCGTACGGTGTTGGTGCTACAAAATGGCAAACGATGTATCAAATTGTATTACCAGCTGCTTTGCCAGGAATCTTAACAGGATGTGTTTTGGCGTTATCGAGGGCAATTGGGGAGGCGGCACCGCTGTTAGTTATTGGGGCGCTTGCCTTTGCTAACTATATTCCATTTGACATGTTTGATAGATTTACAGTTTTACCAATTCAAATCTTTAATTGGATGAGTAGACCGCAGGAGGAATTTCAACATGTGGCAGCAGCCAGTATGATTGTTTTATTAGGATTGTTGCTTATTATGAATGCGGTTGTCTTATGGTTACAAAATCGTAAGTAGTGGATGAAAGGGGAATTCAAAATGGTAGCAACAGTAGTAAATGTACAGGTGAAAAATGAAACGAAAATTGAGTCAGTAACGAAGAAGGTTGTTTTCGATACGAAAAACTTAAACTTATGGTATGGGGAAGATCATGCGTTAAAAGATGTGAATTTAAGTATTCATGAGAATGAAGTAACAGCTATTATTGGACCGAGTGGTTGCGGGAAATCAACATATTTAAAAACATTGAACCGTATGGTAGAGCTAGTACCGATTGTTCGTACAACGGGAGTGATTGAATATCGGGATCGCAATATTTTTGATAAGTCATATCCTGTTGAAGAATTACGTACGCATGTTGGAATGGTGTTCCAGAAGCCGAATCCATTCCCAAAATCTATCTATGAAAATGTTGCCTATGGTCCAAAGATCCATGGCATTCGTGATAAGAAAACACTTGATGCAATTGTTGAAAAAAGCTTACGGGGTGCGGCGATTTGGGATGAATTAAAAGATAGATTGCACGATAATGCATATGGTTTGTCGGGTGGACAACAACAGCGTTTATGTATCGCGCGTTGTTTAGCGATTGAGCCGGATGTAATCTTAATGGATGAACCGACATCAGCATTGGATCCGATTTCTACATTAAAAGTTGAAGAATTAATTCAAGAGTTAAAGAAAGATTTTAGTATTGTCATTGTAACGCATAATATGCAACAGGCTGCACGTATCTCTGATAAAACAGCTTTCTTCTTAAGCGGTGAGGTTGTTGAATATACAGATACGAATAAATTATTTACGACTCCTACAGATAAACGAACAGAAGATTATATTACAGGACGATTTGGTTAATATTTTTGGGAGTAAAGCCCCTTTACAAGGGGCTTTTATTACTTTATTTCGCTTTTTGCGGACGGTAAGATTTTGCCTTCAGATTCAGAGGGAAATGAGGAAGATAAGAGTACAGCCTGTAAAAGGTTGATTGCCGAGGGTTCACTATCAGTGGAGAAAATTTTCATATATGTAACAGCTAATAGGGGGAAATTAACATGGTAAGAGAACAATTTCATTATGATTTACAAACATTACAGCAAAAGGTGATTGAACTTGGGGAATTGGCAAGGGAAGCTCTTTCTCGTTCTATGGAAGGGCTTCGGAAGAGAGATGTAGAGACAGCGCTAGAAGTCATTGATAGTGATTACCGTATGGATAATTTAGAAGAAGAAATTAATGATCTTGCACTTATGTTAATTACGAAGCAGCAACCTGTTGCGAGTGATTTGAGAAGAATTTTTGTTTCAATTAAAACAGCAACAGATTTAGAACGTATTGCAGACCATGCTGTAAATATTGCAAAATCAACAATCCGACTTGGAGAAAAAGATATATCTGTCAATTTACAGAGCTTAGAGCAAATGTTTACGATTGCTACGAATATGTTAAAGTTATCGCTAGAAGCATATCAAGAAGAAAATTTGACCTCCGCAAAACAAATTGCAGAGATGGATGATTCTGTTGATGAAATATACGGGAGAGCGATTCGTGAGTTTATTTCCTCTATTTCGGAACATCCTGAAGCGATTACGCAAATTACACAATTATCTTTTATTGCACGTTACATTGAACGTGTAGCAGATCATATTACGAATATTGCTGAGAATGTTTTTTATTTAGTGAAAGGGAAACATTATTTATTAAATGAATAAGAAGATGCTAGCAAGTGATGAAATATCACTTGCTTTTTTTAGTCAAAACATGACAAAAAAAGCTCGTTGTTTTGTTCTATCTATGATGATAAGATGTATCATAATATGGAAAAATAAAACAATGTAAAATCCCGATTGGCGAAGGATGGAGAAAACAGTTACTGGTTGAATTTTAATAGTATGTTGTTATTAAACACGTAAAGTAAGCGCTTACTATTAAGTCGTAGTGAAGCGGTACGGTTAATTTCTACATAAGTAACATACATATGATATACAAGGTCGTTCAACATTATAAAAGTGGAGGATGAATGTATATGAAGGGGGTTATTTTAGCTGGAGGAAAGGGAAAGCGGCTTAGACCGTTAACATGTAATCTTCCCAAGCCGATGTTACCATTACTTGAAAAACCAGTGATGGAGTACAATATTGAGTTACTAAAGCGTCATGGTATTCATGAAATTGCAATTACAGTTCAATATATGGGTGCGGCTATCAAGCGATATTTTGGTGATGGAAGTAAATGGGGAGTAAAGTTACATTATTTCGAAGATTCACCACCACTTGGGACAGCAGGGAGCATTAAAAAAGCGGAAGCGTTTTTAGATGAGCCATTTGTTGTAATTAGTGGGGATGCATTGACGGATTTTAATTTGTCGAAAGGAATTGAATTTCATAAGTGCAAGAATAGATTGGTCACGATGTTCGTGAAGGAAGTGGAAAACCCACTGTCATTTGGTTCGGTCGTTATGAATAGAAAGCATGAAATTATACGTTATATGGAAAAACCGAGTTGGAGTGAAGTGATTTCCAATACTGTAAATACAGGCATTTATATTATGGATCCCCAAATTTTTTCTTATATTTCATCAAATCAGTTTTTTGACTTTAGTCAGCATGTATTTCCTCAACTAGAAAATAAAAAAGCACTCTTTGGATATGAAACGGATGGTTACTGGTTAGATATTGGTACGTTAGATCAATATCGCCAGGCACAGTTTGATTTACTAACAAAGAAAGTGCAGGCCCCGATTTCTTATACGGAAGTATTACCCATGGTTTGGATGGGAGAAGGAGTAACGATTGGAAAAGGGACTAAAATACATGGGCCGTCTTTCATCGGAGAAGGAGTAACGATTGGAGCAGGGGTGATAATTGAGCCGTATGCAATTATTGGTAAGCGTAGCACCCTATCAGATTATACGCATTTTCAAAAAAGTATTGTTCTTGCCCATACTTATGTGGGAAAACACTGTGAATTATTAGAAGCGACCGTTGGAGAAAATACAACAATCAAAGATGATGTTACTTTATTTGAGAAAAGTGTGGTAGCAGATTATTGTCAAATTGGAAAAAACACAGTGATACAACAAAATGGAAAACTATGGCCTGGTAAAGTGATTGATAGTCATTCTATTATTGCTTCGTCAGGAATTACTGAAAATGAAAAAACTTCAGGCTGGTTACAAAAAAGTAGGGTAGTAGGTAGAGGTAATATAGAAATGACACCTCAAGTTGCTGTAAAAGTTGCAATGGCATATGGTTCTCTTTTTTCAAAAGGGGAGCGCATATTGGTTGGGGGATATGAGGATGTAGAAGTTGATATTTTTAAAAATTTATTTTTACATGCGATCCATAGTGTTGGTTTGTGCACGATGGAATGTCAAAAAATGAATGATTCGGCTTTTCAATATGCAATTCATGAACTAGGGTGTGCAGGGGGCGTTTTTATTCGCTTTGAACAGGAAGAAGGAATTGTCATGCAACTATATGGGAAAGGCGGTATACAGCTATCGTATAAGCAACAAAAAGAATTGGAACACTTGTATACGTCAGAAACATTTCATTACGTGTATGATAAAGATATAGGACGAAATGAAACGGTACATGTTTGTTTAGAGAAATATGTTGAATCTGCCTTAGTACATTTAGATATTGAAACGATACGCAAGCAAACATTTCACCTTCTTATTAATAAAAGAGATGAAATGATTCAGCCCCTACTTATATCCTTCTTGAAAAAACTTGGTTGTACGATTACATGGATTTACGCTAATGAGCAAAAAGAGCATATTAAATCGTTAATGAAATCCAGTCGAGCTCATATGGCCCTTATGTTTTATGAACACGGAAATAAATTTGAATTATATGATAATCATGGTAGTATTTACCGAAGTGCAAAATACGAAGAAATCGATGTGCCGGATTTATTATTTGAGACAATAGAAAATGTTTATCCATTATCGTTAAAATTAGGAGAGTGCTACCTTCTCTTTTATATGTATAGTGAACAAAGTGAGTTTCAGATGAGATGGCAGCAAGATACTTTATATCGTATTGGAAAATTATTTGAACTAATTGCTAGGCAAGGAAACACTTTGTCGATGATGTTAGAGCAATCACCGCCCCTGTACTTATTATGTGATGAAGTTGTTTGTTCATGGAAAGAGAAAGGGAAAGTAATGGGAATGTTATTGCAAGATATGGAAAAAAGGGAAGTTGAAGTGTTAGAGGGAATCCAGTTTAAATACACAGAAAAAGAGTGGTCTTATATTGTTTCTGATGCAAAACATCCAAAATTTCTTGTGTATTCACATGCGAGAAACCCAGTAATAGCAAAGAAAAATATGAAAATCCTTATAGAAAAAATTAGACAATATCAAAAGGTGTAGAATTTTTATTTTAAAAGTGGTATTATAGTATAGTCTGATTTAAGTTATTAGTGACTGGAGGGAAATAAGAATGCGTGTAAATATTACTCTAGCATGTACAGAATGCGGAGATCGTAACTATATCTCAAAGAAAAATAAACGTAACAACACGGAGCGCCTTGAGCTTAAAAAGTATTGCAAGCGTGACAAGAAGTCTACGTTACACCGTGAAACAAAGTAAGCAGTAGGAATATTTCCTACTGTTTCTTTTTTTATGGGTATATCCCTAATTGAAAAGTGATGATGCTTGAAAAAAATGATAAACTATTTACAAGAATGAAATTTATTTTTGCAATAGGGATCACTTTATAGGGGGAAAAGAGTGTGAAAGAGGAGAAGGTACGTTTACGTAAAAAAATAGTAGGGAAAATGAATTCTTTATCGAAAGAACAGCATAAAACTTTATCAGAACAAATTGTATTTTCTTTATATGAACAAAAAGAGTGGAGAGACGCGCAAACAATTGGGATTACTCTTTCGATGGAACATGAAGTTAATACATACGTTATTATTGAACAAGCATGGCGAGAAGGTAAAAAGGTGGTTGTACCAAAGTGTAATAGAGAAACAAGAACAATGACTTTTCGTCAAATTACAAATTTTGATCAATTAGAAACAGTATATATGAGCTTGCGTGAACCAATACCGGCGTTAACAGTAGAAGTAGAGGTAAATGAAATTGAGCTTCTTTTTGTACCTGGAGTTGCGTATACAAGACGAGGAGAACGTATCGGATACGGCGGTGGTTATTATGATCGTTATCTTGCAGAGTATGAAAGGAAAACGTTATCATTAGCGTTTGATTTTCAAATTGTAAGTTATATTCCAACAGAGCCGTTTGATCAAAATGTACAAAAAATTATTACAGAAAAAGAAACAATAGTTCAAAATGAACTTGTATAGATAAATAAAAATTGACGGGTCTTTTTCTTGTTGATTATAATAAAATATGTGAACGTTTTCTTATTATATTTCCATAATAAGTGGACATAAAGGGTGATGAAATGATATCAATTTATGATATTCAGCAATTGCTAAAAAAATTTGGAACAATCATTTATACAGGTGACCGAATTGCTGATTTACAATTAATGCAAGATGAATTACGTGAATTAAATCAATCACAGTTGATTGAGCCAACAGACTATCAAACAGCTTTATTTCTACTAAAGCAAGAGATTCAAAAAGAGATGAGCAAGAATTAGATAAAGGTAGGTTAGCAAACATGGAAGAAAAATGGTTAGTTGGTGTTGACCTTGGTGGGACAACGATTAAATTAGCATTTATTAATGTGTACGGTGAAATTTTACATAAGTGGGAAATCCCAACGAATACAAGTGAGCAAGGAAAACATATTACATTAGATGTAGCAAAAACAATTGATAAAAAGTTAGAGGAACTAGGGGAATTAAAGAGCAAGTTAATTGGTATTGGTATGGGTGCTCCTGGTCCTGTGCATGTTGCTTCAGGTATGATTTATGAAGCGGTTAATTTGGGGTGGAAAAACTATCCATTAAAAGATTTGTTAGAAGTAGAAACAGGTTTACCTGTTGTAGTTGATAATGATGCAAACTTAGCAGCGCTTGGTGAAATGTGGAAAGGTGCTGGAGAAGGTGCAAAAGATTTAATTTGTATGACACTTGGAACAGGTGTTGGCGGCGGTGTAATTGCAAATGGTGAGATTGTGCACGGTGTAAGTGGTGCTGCTGGTGAAATCGGACATATTACAGTTGTAACAGAAAATGCATTTCCTTGTAACTGCGGAAAATCTGGATGTTTAGAAACAGTAGCTTCGGCAACGGGTATCGTACGTGTTGCTATGCAAAAATTACAAAATACAGATGAAGCAAGTGTACTTCGTTCTATGCTAGAAGAAGAGGGACGTATTACATCTAAAGATGTATTTGAAGCACTTGGTCAAGGTGACGCTTTAGCGGAGCAAGTTGTAGAAAAAGTAGCTTCTTATTTAGGGCTAGCTGTAGCGAATCTTTCTAGTACGTTAAATCCAGAAAAGATTGTAATTGGCGGTGGTGTATCTAAAGCTGGTGATGCATTATTACAGCCAATTCAGCGCTATTTTGAACAGTATGCATTTTCACGCGCTGTTAAGAGTACGAAGCTCGCGATTGCAACGCTTGGTAATGATGCTGGTGTAATCGGCGGAGCTTGGCTTGTGAAGAAGCATAAATATGAAGTTATGAAGTAAGAAGGTAATCAGTGAGGACGAATCGAGATTAAGATGAGGCTACTGATATTTGCACGATAATGAGAAGAGGAAGGGAGCTCCCTTCCTCTTTTTATGCAAAATCTTGATGAAGAATAGAACGGTAAGTAAATTAAGTAGCAGGTGGGTACCCGCTATTAAGGACAGTCATAATTGTAAACCATCCGAAAACAAGTACGGTTGCAATAGCAAAGCCGCCCGCAAGTAGATTTTTTTCACGTAACGTTCTAAGGGTTGCGAATACAGCTAACAGAGTGACTAGCGCAAAAATGATAACAAGACCCATATATGATCCCCCTCTGCTCTCTCATTCTTTCGTTTGAGTTTTTGCAATATTTCTTCTTTTTCATTGTACATGTTTTAGAAATGATTGTCGAGATAGCATCGTTTCTTTTCCTAAGGGAAAGAAATGTTGTATCATAAAAGTAAGTTTAACAACTGGAGGAGATTTAAAAATGAAATGGATACAAATGCCATTAGGGCCATTACAAACAAATGCATATATTTTAAGCAATGATCAAAAAGAATGTATTATTTTTGATCCAGGTAGTGAAGGAGAGAAGCTCGTAACGTATTTACAAGAAGAAAAGTTAAAACCACTAGCAGTTTTATTAACGCATGCTCATTTCGATCATATCGGTGCCGTTGATACTGTGAGAGATGCTTTTCATATCCCGGTGTATGTACATAAAGAGGAAGCGGATTGGCTAGGTGATGAGAATGTCAATGGTTCACAAATTTTTATGATGAATCGAAGTATTACAGCGAAACCAGCTGATCAAATTATTGAAGGAGAAGGAATGTTAACAATTGGATCTTTTACATTTGAAATGTTTGAGACACCAGGACATTCTCCAGGTAGTATCTCATATTACTGTAAAGAGGCAAATGCGGTATTTTCAGGAGATGTATTATTCCAAATGAGTATTGGTCGAACAGATTTACCAGGAGGAAGTTTTACAGAATTAATTGGAAGTATTGAAGAAAAATTATTTATGCTGCCAAATGAAACAGCAGTATTATGTGGACATGGGCCAGAAACAAATGTTGGCTTCGAAAAAGAAAATAATCCATTTTTACAATAAGGAGCTATATGGGGATGGAGTTCGTTTTAAGAAAATGGATGGAGAAAGAAATGGATTTTTCGATTTCATATAGCACATATATAAACCTTGCACTATATGATGAGGAGTGCGGATACTATATGAAAGAACGTGAGAAGATCGGAAGGAATGGCGACTTTTTTACAAGTAGCAACATCTCTTCTGTATTTGCAAAGACATTCACACGTTTTTTTATTCGCCTTGTTGAAAATGAAAAAATCCCTCCAAGTATTTGTGAAATTGGCGGAGGAACAGGAAGATTTGCTCACGCTGTTTTGCAAGAATGGCAACAGTTCTCCCCGGAGACTTTTACAAATTTACAGTATTCTATTATTGAAGTGAGTCCTTTCCATAGAAAATTACAAAAACATCAGCTTGATTTCTTTCAAAATGTTTCGCAGTACAAATCCTATGAGGAGTTAGGTAAGTCTTTTACAGGAATTGTTTTTTCAAATGAATTGTTTGATGCATTTCCTGTTAAAGTGATTGAGAAACGAGATGGTCATTTGTATGAAGTACGGATTACGTATACAGATGAAGGAAAGCTTGGGGAAGTATTAAGGCCGATAGAAGAAAGAATAAAGAGTTACCTTCAAAGACATCGTATTGAACTTTCTGAAGGACAACGATTTGAAGTGCCGCTAGCAATGGAAACATATATGCAAGAAGTTGCTAGATGGCTCAAAGAAGGATTATTCATCACGGTTGATTATGGGTATACAAAGGCGGAGTGGATGCATCCGGCACACCGTGAAGGAAGTCTAAGAGGTTATTATAACCATAGGCTCATTCGAAATCCTCTGAAGTATCCAGGTGAAATGGATATAACAGCACATATTCATTGGGATGAATTCAAAGAAATAGGAAAAGAGAATGCTCTACACACAGTGTGGCATACAAAGCAAAGGGAGTTTTTACTTGCGGCAGGTATATTAGAACAACTTGCTAGTCATCAAGATTCCGATCCTTTTTCTGTGAAACAGAAACAAAACAGGGCGATTCGTTCTATGATCTTACATGGGGGGATGAGCGATGCTTTTGATGTTGTTGTACAAAAAAAAGGAATGTCACATTTTGATTTGAAGCAGTATTTACATATATAGAAAAAAACAAGACACAGAATGGTTCTGCGTCTTGTTTTTTGATACGACTTTAGGATATGTAGTATTGTATATTTTCTCTCATGATATATATTTATATTAAAGATATGAGATAGAAAATATAGAATACGCCCTTTTTTGTGGATTACCCCTAACCTAGTAATACACGAACAAGTTGGATAATTGTTTCATTTTCTACTTTGTAGTAAATTTCTAATCCTTTTCTTTCACTAGAAACGATTTTAGCGCTTTTTAATTTCGCTAAATGTTGTGAAATTGTGGATTGTGGCATATTTAAGCCTGTGTACATTGTCGAAACATTGCTTGGACCACGTTCGATTAATCCTTTTACAATACATAAACGAACAGGATGAGCAAGAACTTTCAATAATTCTGCATTATTTTCGTATAGTTCTAATTCCTTTTGAAAGGTTTCTAACATGTTTTCTCCACCTCCATGCGAGCTATTATACCCATACTATACATACCAAAAATCTAAAGAAAAGAAAATAGTTGTTGCAGAAAAAATGTTCTAAAGTAAAGAAATTGTAAGAAAAGAGAACATGATGTAAATAACTTTGCAAAATTTGTACGTTTTGTAACAAGATGTTTTTTGATAAAAATCACAATATGTTTGAAGATGCAGATACATTTATAACACGATTTTATCATGAATTTTTTGTTCTTTCAAATGAATATACAAAATTTTTAAAATAATAAGAAAAAGGGATTTTGTACCCTTATAGGGAATAGAGATTTTGGATGGAAAGAGGGGATAACATGAAGATTGAATTTTTAGGAACAGGTGGAGCTATTCCAATTCCAAGACCGGGAAGCGATAGTAAAGTGTGTAAAGAAGCTCGTGAAAAAGGTGTCCCGTATAGCCGAATGGGACCGAGTGTGTTTATTCATGATCTTAGTCTATTGATTGACACGCCAGAGGAAATACGTCTGCAACTAGAACGCGCTCATATTCACAGAGTGGAAGTAGGAATTTATTCACATTGGCATCCTGATCATACGATGGGGAGAGGAATTTGGGAAACAATGGCTTTTGAAACAAATAAAAATTGGAAAACAACCGTTTATTTACCAGAACAAGTAGCTAAGGATATGAAACAATTTTTAGGTTCATGGGATCATTTACAATTTATACATCAACAAGGATGGATAGATCTTCAGGTTTTGCAAGATGGGCATTCTTTTATTAAGAATAATATTAGAGTTACTCCATTTCGTTTACATGAAGAATATGTATATGCATTCCTATTAGAAGAAAATGAAAAGAAAGTACTAATTGCACCTGATGAACTATATAAATGGGAACCACCGGCACATTTAATTGGAAATTTAGATTTAGCAATATTGCCAATGGGGATGGTTGAATTTAGTTGGAAAACAAAAGAGCGGTTGCTCGAACGTGCGTACATTGAAAGGATGCGAGAAGCGACGTTTGAAGAAACTTTAGAAGTTGTGAAAAAGCTAAGAGCAAAGAAAACAATCATTACGCATATTGAAGAAGTTGATAATCTTGGTCATGATGAACTACATGGAATCGCAATGGATCTTCAGAAAAATGGACTCGATATTATGTTTGCGCATGACACGATGCAAATGGAAATATAAAAAGAACCTAAAAAAAATTAGGTTCTTTTTATATTTTATTTAAGATGATCATTATGCATTCACAGGTTCTTCGACATAAGAAAGTGCATTTTCAAAATCAGCAATTAAATCATCTACATTTTCAAGGCCAACTGATAAACGGAGCAATGAATTAGAAATACCCCTTTCATCACGTGCTTCTTGTGATAATGCGGCATGTGACATTTTTGCAGGGTAAGAAAGGATGGATTCCACAGCTCCTAAACTTACTGCAAAGACAGGAAGTTTAACTTGAGATAAAAATTGTCGCAAAGCATCTTCAGATTGCAGTGTGAAAGATAAAACAGCGCCGGCAGATTGGGTTTGTGTTTGTTGTATGTGATAGCCGAGGTGTGATTGTAATCCAGGATAATACACATTTCGAATTTTTGGATTTTTCTGCAAAAAATGAGCAATTTTATCTGCGTTTCTTGCTGAGTGTTCGAGACGTACGTGTAATGTTTTTAGGCCGCGAAGAACGAGAGAACAATCTTGTGGGCCTAATATAGCGCCAAATGCATTTTGCAAGAAACCAAGTTTTTGAGCGAGTTCCTCATCTTTCACAACCGCTAATCCAGCTGTAACATCACTGTGACCAGCAATGAATTTTGTCGCGCTATGAAGGACAACATCCGCTCCGAGTTCAAGTGGTTTTTGGAATAATGGTGTTAAAAATGTGTTGTCAACAAATGTAAGTGCGCCGGCGGATTTTGCTAATTCGCAAACAGCACGAATGTCGGTTACTTTTAACAATGGATTGGATGGTGTTTCAACGTAAAAAACTTTTGTATTTGGTCTAATGCTTTGTTTTACTTCCTCTAAATTTGTCATGTCAACGAATGTATGTGAAACACCATAACGAGACAGAACTTCTGTTACAATCCGATACGTTCCCCCATATACATCTTCTGAAATGAGAACATGATCGCCTTGTGAGAGAAGGAGGAAGGCAGTAGAAATCGCTGCAATTCCAGATGCAAAGGCAAATCCTTTTGTTCCCCCTTCTAATAAAGCGATGATATCTTCAAGTGCTTCACGTGTTGGATTCCCGGAGCGGCTATAGTCGTATTTTCCAAAGGTATCTACATCAAATTGATGGAATGTTGATGTATTATAGATCGGAACGTTAACAGCGCCTGTTTGGGAATCATGTTTATATTGGTTATGAAGTAAGAGTGTATCTATTGAATAACTCATATTCTTACACCTTCTTTTACATGTTTAATAGCTTGCTTTAAGTCTTGAATTAAATCTTCACCGTTTTCAATGCCTACGGAGAAACGAAGGAGGCGATTACATACGCCGCGTGCTGTACGCACATCTTCTGGGATATCTGCATGTGTTTGTGTTGCTGGATAGGTCATTAAACTTTCAACTCCGCCAAGGCTTTCTGCAAAAGTAATTAACGATAAAGATTGTAAGAAAGGGTTTATCCATTTTTCATCGCGAAGACGAAATGAAATCATGCCGCCCCTTCCTGGATAAAAAATATCTGTTACACCGTTTTCTTCGTTTAAATAAGAAACGATTTTCTTTGCATTTTCTTCATGTTGTTTCATACGAAGAGCTAATGTTTTCATACCTCGAATTAATAACCATGAATCAAATGGGCTTAGTACAGCACCAGAAGCGTTATGATAGTGGGCAAGTTCTTCGCAAAGCGCTTGACCTTTTGCAACGACGAGTCCGCTTAATACATCGTTATGACCACCTAAATATTTTGTGGCGCTATGAAGTACAATATCTGCTCCTTCTGTTAATGGTTGTTGTATATAAGGAGTGTAGAAAGTATTATCTACAATAAGAAGGACTCCATGTCGTTTTGCAATAGTTGCGACAGCTGTAATATCAGTAACTTGCATTAATGGATTGGTGGGTGTTTCTATAAAAATGGCTTTTGTTTGAGAAGTAATAGCTTGTTCTATTTGTTTTATAGATTGTGTATCTACGTATCTACATCGAACATTCCACTTTGTTTCATGTTCTGAAAATAAACGATAAGTTCCGCCGTATAAGTCTTCTGATACGATAAGTTCATCTCCAGACCGGAATAAAGAAAGAACAAGAAGAACCGCTGCCATTCCCGAACTACAGGCATACCCTTGTTCGCCTTCTTCTAAATCAGCAATTGCGTGTTCTAAAAGACCACGTGTTGGGTTTCCTGTTCGTGAATAGTCAAACCCTGTTGATTTTCCGATTCCTTCATGACGATAAGCTGTTGAAAAGTAAACAGGGGGATTAACCGTTCCTGTTGTAGTTTCGCTTCGATTTCCGATTTGAACTAGTTTTGTTTCGATTGTTGACATGTGAAATTCCTCCTTTAAAAAATAAAAAAAGCCTTCTAAGAAGAAGGCTTTCATGCGAATATAGTCTTCTTCTTATCTGTCAAATCTTTTCACAATTTGCTGGAATTAGCACCTTATTAACGAACGTGTTAATGGTTGCTGAGGTGTCATAGGGCCAGTCCCTCTACCTCTCTAGATAAGAATAGTTTGTATGAAATTTTATTATGATTTTAACTTTACAATAAAAGATAATTGAATTGCAACTTTATTTTAAATAATTTTTATTTTCACACTAATCCTATTGACTTTAATTCTATCCCATGCTAAGTTTATGAGAAAATTAACAAAGATTGTTAAAAGGTACACGTATTTCCTTTTAAAAAATAGATGAATAATAAAGACAAACTCTTATTGAGAGTGGTGGAGGGACTGGCCCTGTGAAACCCGGCAACCTTCAAACGAAATGTTTGAAACGGTGCTAATACCTGCAAAACAATTTGTTTTGCATGATAAGAGGAGGATTGATGATGTCCCCCTCTTCAAGGTGAAGAGGGGTTTTTTATATTGATAGAAACGAGGGAGACAAGTGAAAATTCTAGATTTATTATCAAAAGGAATTGTTATCGGTGATGGCGCAATTGGTACGTTATTACATTCCCATGGTTTGCAAAGTAGTTTTGAAGAATTAAATCTATCAGATCCAGATTTAATTATATCTATTCATAAACAATATGTAGCTGCTGGTGCGGATGTGATTCAAACAAATACGTATGGCGCAAATGAAGCAAAATTACGTGCATATGGCCTAGAAAATCAGGTTGTTCAAATTAATAGAGCGGCGGTAAAACTGGCGAAAGCATCCGTGACAGATAAGAATGCTATTTTAGGTACAATTGGTGGGATGAAACATATCGGCGCGGTCACAACGACTGATATGGAACGGGAATTTATGTTGCTTGAGCAAGCTGGGGCATTAATAGAAGAACGTGTAGATGGGCTATTACTTGAAACTTTTTACGATGAATTTGAATTACTACATGCAGTGAAAGTGCTAAGGAAGCAAACGGATATACCAATTATTGCACAGCTAGCGCTTCATGAAGCAGGCACAACACAAAATGGCAATGATGTAAATGAAATATTAACACAGCTTTTAGATTATGGTGCAAATGTAGTCGGTTTAAACTGTCAGTTAGGGCCTCTTCATATGACGGAAGCTCTCAAAATGATATCGATTCCGAAAAGCGGCTATTTGTCGGCTTATCCAAATGCAGGCCTTCCGAACTATGTAGAAGGACGTTACGTATATGAAGGAAGCCCTGCTTATTTTGAAGAGATGACACCGAAATTTATTGAGCAAGGTATTCGTTTGCTAGGGGGGTGTTGTGGTACAACGCCAGCACATATTGAAAGGATGAAGCGTGCAATTGCGAATGTAACGCCTGTTACAGAAAAACAAATTGTTCAAAGACAACAAGTAGTTCATATGCAAACCAAAAGAGCTAGTACCCACGTTACTCTTGCAGAAAAAGCGAAGAAACAAACAACAGTTGTTGTTGAACTAGATCCACCAAAAACATTGGATACGCAGCGCTTTTTTGAAGGTGCAAGGGCATTGAAAAGAGCGGGAGCAGATGCGATTACGTTAGCAGATAACTCGTTAGCATCCCCGCGCATTTCAAATATGGCAATGGGAGCATTGTTAACGAAGCATGATATTCCAGTGCTAACGCATTTAACGTGCCGTGATCATAATGTGATTGGCTTACAATCTCATTTACTTGGTTTATCGGCTTTAGGAATGGAAGAAGTGTTAGCTTTAACAGGTGATCCAGCTCGTGTTGGTGATTTTCCAGGGGCAACTTCTGTCTATGATTTGTCTTCTATCGAATTAATTAAAATGATTAAAGAAATGAATGAAGGACGTTCTATTTTAGGGAAAACAATTGGCTCTGCGACGAGATTTTCTGTTGGAGGAGCTTTTAATCCACATGTGAGACACTTAAAAGCAGCGGTGAAGCGAATGGAACGAAAAGTTGCGGCAGGTGCAGAGTATTTTTTGACACAACCCATTTACGATGTGGACTTAATTGAAGAAGTATATGAGGCAACAAAGCACTTAGAACAGCCCGTTTTTATTGGAATTATGCCTTTAGTAAGTAAGCGTAATGCTGATTTTCTTCATTTTGAAGTACCAGGCATTACATTGCCTGAGGAAGTAAGACAGAGAATGGGTGGACATGAAACACAGGAGTCAGCAGTTGAAGAAGGAATTCGTATTTCACAAGAATTAATTGACGCTGCGATGAAATACTTTAACGGTATTTATCTTATTACACCGTTTTTGAAATATGAAATTACAGAAAATCTCGTTAAGTATGTGAAAGAAAAGCAAGAAGTGAAAGAAGGAATCAATTGATGAGATCGATAGAAGAGAGATTACAACATGATATTTTAATATTAGATGGTGCGATGGGAACAATGATTCAGCAAGCGGATTTAACTGCACAAGATTTTGGCGGCGAAGAATATGAAGGGTGTAATGAATACTTAGTAAAAACAAGACCAGATGTTATTTTAGATATCCATAAAGCTTATATTAAAGCAGGTGCGGATATTATCGAAACAAATACGTTTGGTGCCACGAATATTGTATTACATGATTACGAGTTATCTCATTTAGATGAAGAGCTGAATGAAAGAGCTGCATGTTTAGCGAAACAAGCTGTAAGTGAGAGTGGTAAAGAAGTATATGTAGCCGGCGCGATGGGACCGACGACAAAAGCAATTAGTGTAACTGGTGGTGTAACTTTCGAAGGATTAATTGAGGCATACGCTAGGCAAGCGAGGGGGTTATTGCGGGGCGGCGTTGATGTATTGCTTGTAGAGACGAGCCAAGATATGCGTAATGTGAAAGCAGCGTATTTAGGAATTCAGCAAGCATTTATAGAAGCGAATCATACGGTTCCGCTTATGATTTCAGGAACTATTGAACCGATGGGGACAACGTTAGCAGGGCAAACGATTGAGGCTTTTTATTTATCGGTTGAACATATGAAACCATTATCTGTCGGATTAAATTGTGCGACAGGACCAGAATTTATGCGTGAACATATTCGTTCTCTTTCTGATTTATCGGAGTGTTATATTTCATGTTATCCAAACGCTGGTCTTCCGGACGAGGATGGGCATTATCATGAGTCGCCAACGTCACTTGCAGAAAAGGTGAAACAGTTTGCCGAAGAAGGGTGGATTAATATTATCGGTGGTTGTTGCGGGACAACACCTGATCATATAAGAGCAATAAAAGCTTCGCTTGAGTCTCTTAAACCACGCGAGAATCATGAACGAGAAGGTCATGGGATTAGTGGTTTAGAATCATTGCAATATGATGATTCCATGAGACCGTTATTCGTTGGTGAAAGAACCAATGTGATTGGGTCACGCAAATTCAAACGGTTAGTAGCAGAAGGGAATTTTGAAGAGGCTGCTGAAATTGCGAGGGCACAAGTGAAGAAAAATGCGCATATTATTGATATTTGTATGGCAGATCCTGACCGTGATGAAGTAGAAGATATGGAAAACTTTTTAGCGGAGGTTACGAAAGTATTAAAGGTTCCAATTATGATTGATTCAACGGATGAAAACGTAATGGCGAAAGCTCTTACTTATATACAAGGAAAGGGTGTCATTAACTCTATTAATTTAGAAAATGGAGAAGAGCGTTTTGAAAAAGTAGCGCCGCTCCTGCGCAAATATGGTGCGGCAATTGTAGTTGGTACAATTGATGAAGCTGGCATGGCAGTTAGTGCAGAAAGAAAGTTAGAAATCGCAAAAAGAAGTTACGAACTATTAACAATGAAATACGGAATACGTCCATCCGATATAATTTTCGATGCACTTGTTTTTCCGGTAGGAACTGGTGATGAAGAATATATTGGCTCTGCAGCAGCGACAATAGAAGGAATTCGCCTTATTAAAGAAGCTTTGCCAGAGTGCTTAACGATTTTAGGTGTAAGTAATATATCATTTGGTTTACCACCAACTGGTCGAGAAGTGCTAAACTCAGTCTTTTTATATCATGCAACGAAGGCCGGACTTGATTACGCGATTGTGAATACTGAAAAACTAGAACGCTATGCATCCATTCCAGAAAAGGAAAAGGAACTCGCAGATGCTCTATTATTTGAGACAACGAAAGAAACACTAGAAGAATTTACGAACTTTTACCGGGTAGCGAAGAAAAAAGAAGCGGTCATACAAGAAACATTAACGCTTGATGAAAGGTTAGCAAATTATATTATAGAAGGAACAAAGCAAGGGTTACAGGAAGATTTAAGTCTCGCGCTTACAGAAGGAAGAAAGCCACTTGATATTATTAACGGTCCACTTATGACCGGAATGGACGAAGTGGGTCGTTTGTTTAATAACAATGAGCTTATTGTTGCTGAAGTATTACAAAGTGCAGAAAGTATGAAAGCTGCTGTAGCGCATTTGGAGCCTTATATGGAATCTAGTGATAGTGCGAAAAAAGGAAAAGTATTACTAGCAACTGTAAAAGGTGATGTACATGATATTGGTAAAAACCTTGTAGAAATTATTTTATCGAATAATGGCTATGATATTGTCAATTTAGGTATCAATGTCCGCTCTGATCGCATTGTTCAAGAAGTAAAAGAAAAGAAACCAGATATTATCGGACTTTCTGGATTATTAGTAAAATCGGCACAACAAATGGTAGCGACTGCTGAAGATTTACAAGCGGCAAATATTGATATTCCAATTGTTGTAGGTGGTGCGGCATTGACAAGAAAGTTTACAGATAACCGTATTTCACCTTCTTATAATGGACTTGTGTTATATGCAAGCGATGCGATGACAGGACTTGATCTTATCAATCGATTACAAAAAGAAGAAGAACGAGAAAAAATGAAGCAGGAAAAAAAGAATCGTCATCTTCATGTTGTTGTTGAGAAACAAGAGGAGAAAAAAGCGGAACTACCAGCTGTAATCGAACCGTTAGCACCAGCGGAGGTTATGATACCAGATTCAACAAAGCGGGTCGTACTTCGTGATATCCCAGTTTCACATCTTGCACCATTTTTAAATAGACAAATGTTAATTGGACATCATCTTGGTTTAAAAGGAAATGTGAAAAAACTGCTTAGGGAAGGAGATAAACGGGTGCATGAATTAAATGATTTAATTGATGAACTACTGCAAGAAGGTCAATCTTGGCTGCGTCCAAAAGCTATTTATCAATTTTTCCCTGCACAAAGTGATGGACAAATGATTATTATTTATGACCCAGAAGATCATACACGTGTACTAGAGCGTTTTTCATTCCCAAGACAAGGGAAAGCTCCGCACCGTACATTAGGAGATTATTTAAGACCGCTCGGAGATAAAATGGATTATGTTGCCTTTTTATCTGTTACAGTTGGGCAAGGAGTCCGTGATATTGCGGAAGAATGGAAGGAGAAAGGGGATTATTTACGTAGCCATGTTATCCAATCATTGGCTTTAGAATTAGCAGAAGGTCTTGCTGAAAAAACACATATGTTGATTCGTGATCGCTTTGGAATTCCAGATTCACCGGAGATGACAATGGAAGAACGATTCCGTACAAAATATCAAGGAATTCGTGTTTCTTTTGGTTATCCGGCCTGTCCAGAACTATCGGATCAAGAAAAACTATTTCGCTTAATTCAGCCAGAGGAAATTGGAATTTCACTAACAGAAGGATTTATGATGGAGCCGGAAGCATCTGTAACGGCAATGGTATTTGCTCACCCCGAAGCACGGTATTTTAGTGTACTATAGTGTAGAAGGGGGAGGAGTATGAAAAGAATAGTCTTTACAGGCGGTGGATCGGCTGGACATGTGACACCTAATTTGGCGATTATTCCACATTTACAAGAAAAGGGTTGGGATATTTCTTATATGGGTTCTCATCAAGGGATTGAAAAAACGATTATAGAGAACGAAGGAATCCCGTACTATAGTATAGCGAGCGGAAAGTTACGCCGTTATTTTGATTTGAAAAATATAAAGGATCCTTTTCTTGTTATGAAGGGTGTCATGGATGCTTATGTGAGAATACGAAAGTTAAAACCTGATGTTATTTTTTCAAAAGGTGGTTTTGTCTCTGTACCAGTAGTAATTGGTGGATGGCTAAACCGTGTTCCAGTCTTGTTACATGAATCGGATATGACACCAGGACTAGCGAATAAAATCGCACTCCGCTTTGCTTCGAAAATATTTGTTACATTTGAAGAAGCTGCGCAACATTTGCCGAAAGAAAAGGTGGTTTATACAGGCTCACCTGTGAGAGAAGAAGTGCTACGTGGAAATCGTGAAAAAGGACTACACTTTCTTGGATTCCATGCTAGAAAACCAGTCATCACGATTATGGGCGGGAGTCTAGGAGCAAAGAAAATCAATGAAACAGCACGAGAGGCATTGCCACAGCTACTTAAAAAGTATCAAGTTGTTCACCTATGCGGAAAAGGAAATCTAGATGAGAAGTTACAAGGCATAGAAGGGTATAGACAATTTGAATATGTACACGGAGAATTACCAGATGTATTAGGGGCAACGGATTTTGTCATCTCACGTGCTGGATCAAATGCAATTTTTGAATTTTTAACATTACAAAAACCGATGATTTTAATTCCATTACCGAAAGCTTCAAGCCGTGGTGATCAAATTTTGAATGCACAATCGTTTGAAAGACAAGGCTATGCCTCGGTTTTATATGAAGAAAATGTAACAGTGACGTCCCTTAGGAAGCATATAGAAGAGTTGCATTATAATTGTGAGAAGTATAAAAAAGAATTAAAAAAGTATAGTGGGAAAGAAGCAGTACAGACCATTGTGAAATATATTAAGGAGGCATGATTTTAAAAAATCATGTCTTTTTAGTAGGATGAAAGGTTCGAAGAATTGCTGTATTTATGTTACAATAACAGAGATTTAATAGGGAAATTCCAGTTCTTTGAGCGTGAAAATATGAATGGATTAGGAGTGACTACGTTGGAGCTGAGTCTCTATGAAAATACTGCTCTGATTATATGTTTTGTTTTATATGTTGGTAGTGTTATTGTTTACATTTCAAGAAAATTTTCACAAGAACGAAACTTAGAAAAATCGGAAATAACAGCTGAGTTAGAAATGTTAGCCGATGAAAGTGATAAAAAACAAAAAATAAGAGAAGATCATGAGGCACCCCACCACTTAAACGCAAAATAAGTTTTGAAGGTGGGGATTTCTTTTGGCGAAATCCTTCTCTATTATTATCATTAATGCTAAAAAGGAGTTTCCCTTTAGTTTCTATAGGTAAGGAGCTAATTCATATGAATTTCTATATTGCTTCAGGTTTTCAAAATAAACAGCTTGTTCAATTTGTAGCGAGTAAACTGAAAGAAATAGGATGGTACCATACATATGATTGGACTCAAAATGAAAGGGCAATAAATAGAGAACAATTACAGAAGATTGGTCAAACAGAAAAACAAGCGATACAAGAAGCAGATGTTTTTTTGCTTTTATTAGATGGGGGAAGTGGAAGTCATACGGAGTTTGGTATGGCCATTGCGCTAGAGAAGAAAATCTATATGTATCATAAAAACAATCCACTTCAAACAACCTTTTACCATTTACCAGAAGTGGATATTTTTCAAGGGGAAGTGGAGGAGTTTGTTTCATACGTCATGAATAAAGGAGACGCATAGATCATGCAGGTTTATGATACGATATACGGTAATTTTGAAATAGACGGTGTATTAGAAGAACTATTACAAACAGAAGCTATACAAAGGCTGAAGAAAATTCATCAAGTTGGAGCGAGCTTTCTTGTAAAACCAGAGTGGAATATAACTCGTTATGAGCATTCAATTGGAGTTATGCTTCTTGTAAAAATGCTGGGCGGGGGTGAAGCGGAACAAATTGCAGCATTGCTTCACGATGTATCACATACTGCTTTTTCACACGTTGTAGATCGTGTGTTACATAAAAAAGATGAAGACTATCATGAACATATTTTTGATACAGTCATTGAAAAATCGGATATCCCGCTCATTTTGAAAAAGTATGGATATGATTCTAAAATGCTTCAAAACTGGGAACAATGGATGCTGTTGGAACAACCACTACCAGCTCTATGCGCAGATCGTATAGATTATACACTTCGCGATTTATATACGTATGGAATGATTTCAAAACAAGAAGTTCTTACATTTTTAAATCAATTAATTGTCCATGAAAAACAAATATGTCTTAGTACGCTAGAGGCGGCAGAGTGGTTTACAACAGTCTATTACAAAGAAACAATTGATTTCTTTCTACATCCATTAGGCTCATATAGTTATCATGTATTAACAAAAGTTTTGCAACTTGCGTTAGAAAAGCATGTGATACATATTGAAGATTTCTTGTGCGATGATGAGGTAGTGCTTCAAAAATTGAAATGTTGTCGTGATGAAGAGATAACGAGTGTATTGGCTACTTTACATCCAAATGTAATAGTAGAAGAGAATAATCAAGAGTATGATATTTGTTACTCAGGTGGGAAGGAACGCTTAATTGATCCACATGTCTATATGAATGGTAAAATATATAAAGCGTCTCGTTTATCTGAACATGTAAGGTTATGCAATCAAAAAGCGAAAGAGAACTTCAATCAAAATATATATTTAAAAATAAAGAAAGCATAAAGGAGTTATAAATATGAAATTAGAACAAGGATGGGAAACGAATTTCTTAGAAGTTGTACAAAAAAGTGAATTCAAAAAAGGTGCACTGCGTAGTCAGCTACTTTGTGCAGACGGGGAAGAAGTAGAAGAACTTGCAGACGATTATGGATATGATGAAATTGTAAATCGTGAACATGATGAAGAACTCGCAGAAATTTTAGGTGAAGAACTCTTTAGTGAAATGGAACGTTATGTATTTCTATCTTCACAACCTGAAGAAAAACTTATTTCATTTGTAAATGGTTTAGGATTTCATATCTTAGATTGGATCGTTCTTCTTGAAACAGAATTTGGTATAGATAGTGCAGCGTTTACATCAGATGCAGTGAAAATGTTCGAAAAACGTTTTAGACAGTTTCCATACATAGAGGATAAGACAATTTTTGATATGACAATTGGAGAAGCAATGGATGCATTAGAGGTTGTGACGAGTTTACAATTGAAAGAGAAGATGAATATACAATAATGAAAATGAAAAAGAACGTGAGATAATCACGTTCTTTTTTTACATAATAATAACTTTGTCAGTTAATTTCTTCTGTCCTGTAAGAAGTGCATTCAAATACTCGACTTTTCGGATACAAGATTGAATGTGTTTTTCAACTTCTTGTAACTCTGCTTGATGATGGGTTTCAATCGGATGAATTTGCACGTTAAACTTTTCAAATTGGCTGCTGTATGTTATTTCTGCATAGCCGCTCATGATATCAGTTTGGTTATGAAATGAAAATTGTTTTGTTTCTTCACAGTATGTTACATCTTGAAATCCGTATGATTTTAATGCTTCGATTACTTTTGTAATAATTGTTATATCCATTTTTCTCCCTCTTTACGCAGTTCTGCTTTTCTATTATAACATGAAAATAACTTAAGAAAGCGTTTCCAAGTGCGTTTTTTCCTAATCTTTACGTATAATTTATCAAAATGAAATAAAGAAAAAATAATTGTAATAAAGGAAGGACTCTTTTACTGTTTCATCATATATATACAGAAATAGGTGTAATAAAAGGAAACGTATTTTCAAGTTGAGCGTAGTAAAAGAGGTGAGAATCTTGGATTTTGATATTACAGGGCAAAAAGCATATGTAAAAGATGGGCCGTACCGGAATCGGATTGGAATTGTAAAACAAAAGGAACAGCAAGCAGAACCAAATTTTATCATTGTAATTGACGGCCAAAACATCGATGTAGAGTTAAAAGATATTGTTTTAGTAGGGGTAGATGTGCGGCAATTTCATGAATGGTGCGAACAAAATGGTTATTTGTAAAAGGGACGGGCTGTGAAGTGGAACTTTTATTCTTATTATGTGCTTGAAAAGGTTATATAATAGAGAATGACGGGGAGGATACTATGCTCAATATAGGAGTGTATATCCTTTTTCTGTTTATACACTTGGTAACAAAGAAAGTTTTTATCTGTAATATTCAGAAATAAAAGATAATTAGTTGATATAGTAATAAACTTCCATTAATCTATAAATAGAAACAGTGTAATAATGCCACAATAAAATATTCAAATGGATAATCAAACATGGAGGAAACCAAATGAACTTAATGCAGAAAGCAATAGATATGGCAGAAATCTATAAACAAAATCCAAAAGTAGAAGCAATTCTTTTGGCGGGATCCGTATCAAGAAACTGGCAAGATGAAAAGTCAGATATAGAGTTGCATATTTTATGGTCAGCACCGCCAGAAGATGAAGATCGTGGAGGTCCTATTAAAAATGTTGGTGGGACCATTTTGTCATATCATCCGTATGAAGAGGAAGAGTGGTCTGAATCTTATGTAACGAAAGATGGGATTAAATTAGAAATAAGTAACTTTTTATCTGTAACGGTTGAATGTTTTATTTCTGATGTAGTGGACAAGTGTGAAATTGACTATGAGAAACAATGTATTGTAGCCTCAATTCATGATGGTGTGAGTTTGTATGGAGAAGACAAAATTAGAGGGTTAAAAGATAGAGTTGCAGATTATCCTTTGGAACTTTCTAAAAAGATGATTGTAGAGAATCTTTTACTAAGTAATCGCTGGCATAACCGCGAAGCACTTTTAAAACGAAAAGATTGGCTTATGCTATACGATGTAATTTGTGAAGTGCAGAAGAATGTATGTGGTGTTTTATTTGGTCTGAATCAGATGTATGTGCATCATCCAGCTTTTAAATGGATGCCTTTTAATATCGAACGAATGACAATAAAACCTGAACACCTTTATACACGAATGACGAATATGTTGATGGGAAATCCAGAAAATAGTATAAAGGATTTGGAATTATTAATCGAAGAAGTATTGATTTTGGCGGAGAAAAAAATTCCAGAATTGGATCTTTTGGAGCAAAAGAAACAGATTAGTTATGTAAAATGATGATTATAGGGGATGGTGTTATGGAATATATCATGGATAGAGTATATGCAAGAGAGCTACTTGAACGTGCATATAAACAAAATCCTGGCCCTTGGTATAAAAATTCGATACATGTTGCCCAAGCTACTGAAAACATAATCTTAAAATTTATAAGTGTATACAGATTTCTTCCAGGAGTTGAGGAATCGATTTATACTGATATTCAGTATTGAAAATTGTATAAAGGGGCGAGTGAAATGAGAAAAAATATGTGCTTGTTTATGATAATGCTAGTGTTTTTGAGTTTAATTGGATGTTCTAATATTACAAGTTCTTCAAAAACTTCTTCACCAACTGAACAAAAAGAGGAAAAAGAAACATCAATAGTATTTGAGAAAAAACAAATAAAAGAAATGAATTTAGTGAGGATAGATCAAGATAATATTTCTAAAGCAGGAACGGATAATGAAGATCTAATAAATCAAATTGTTACCGCAATCAAAGCTGGTACATCTGAAAAAATATCTTTAGATAAAAAAGCAAGGGATGCTGTACATGCTCATATGGAAGTCATTTTTAAGGATGATTCTAAAGGAAGTTTATTAGTCTGGGTAGATGATAAAAATAACATTATAATCGCAAAAGATGTAGATAAAAGTTCTGTTCAAGGAATTCAAATAAATGAAGATGTTCCTAAAATAGTCTTAAATTTTTTAAAACAAGTATAAGGAATAAAAAAAGGAATGCTATATCAATTAGCACTCCTTTTTTTGAGAATTCTTCTTTCTTACGAAGCAACTTCCTTACTTTTTACATCATCTTGATTATACGTATCGTGATCTAATTCACCAAGCCATTTACTAGAAATAAGACCTGCTGTCATTGATCCACTTACGTTAAGAGCTGTACGACCCATATCGATTAATGGCTCAACAGAGATAAGAAGAGCAACAATCCCGATTGGTAAGTTCATTGTTGAAAGTACGATTAATGCTGCGAATGTTGCTCCGCCGCCTACACCAGCAACACCGAATGAGCTTATCGCGACAACTGCGATTAAAGTTAAAATAAATTGTGGTTGTAGTGGATCAATTCCTACAGTTGGAGCGACCATCATCGCCAGCATAGCTGGATAAATACCTGCGCAACCATTTTGACCGATAGATACCCCGAAGGAAGCAGCAAAGTTTGCAATTCCTTCTGAAACACCAAGTTTTTCTTTTTGTGCTTCAATATTTAGTGGCATTGCACCTGCACTAGAACGAGAAGTGAAGGCGAATGTTAAGACTGGGAATATCTTTTTCAAATATTGAACGGGATTTAAACCAGATAGAGCAATTAATAATAAGTGAATTACAAACATCACGATAAGTGCTACATAAGATGCTAAAACAAAGTTACCAAGCTTTAAAATGGCATTTATGTCACTACCAGCGACTGTTTTTGTCATAAGAGCTAATACACCGTATGGAGTCAGGCGTAAAATTAACGTTACCATACGCATTACAATTGCATAAACAGCATCAAGCATTTTTTTAAATAGCTCTGCTTGTTCTGGATACTTTCGTTTCACACCGATAAAAGCAATCCCGATGAACGCCGCAAAGATTACAACAGAAATTGTTGATGTTGGACGTGCACCAGTTAAATCAAGAAATGGATTCGTAGGTAACAATTCCAATAGTTTTTGTGGAATTGGTGTTTGTTCAATGGAACTGAATTTTTCTTCCACTAATTTTAAACGAGCTGTTTCTGCATCACCTTGTTGTAAACCCGTTGCCTGCACATCAAATCCTGCACTTGCTGCAATACCAACAGCGGCAGCGATTCCAGTTGTAAGAACTAAAATGCCGATAATAAGTCCGCTGATTTTACCAAGGTTTTTTGTTAATTTTAACTTCGTAAATGCTGAGATAATAGAAACTAAAATCAGTGGCATAACAATCATTTGTAGCAGTTTTACATAACCACTACCAATTATGCTAAACCAGTTATTTGAATCGATAATAACTTCAGAAGTAGGTTCATAGATAAATTGTAAAATAAGACCAAATGTAATTCCGATCCCTAAAGCAGTAAATACGCGTTTATTAAAAGATACATGCTTGCGCTGCATATAATATAAAATGCCGACTAATATAAGCATGACCGCAATGTTAACCCCAACTAGCAGTGTATTCATGTTGATTCCCCCTAATTCCAATCTGTTATATAAAATATATTTCAATAAAACCTATAAGTCAACTAGGTAATTAGGGAAAAATAAAAAAAGATGGCAATTGCCATCTTTTTAATGCCCAGCCCCAGGGACAAGTAAGAATGTTGTATAGTATGTAAATCCAATGAAGAAAACAGTTAAATATGCCCCAAATACGTATATATACATACGCTCTGTTAATTTTAAATAACTTAAAAGTACGAAGAATCCTGTTTGTCCTAAAAATAATAGTGAAGTTGCATACATATCCCCTAAGTAAAACATAACTGAGAAAATTCCAGTCCAAAAGCCGAGAACGCGAAACATGCGCTCCATGCAATTCCCCTCCTTTTCTAAAAAAGTAAACCTATCTTCATTATAGTTTATTTTTCTTACTATTGTAAATATTTGCGAAAAAAGAAAAGAAGCCAAATACAATTGACTTCTTTTTGACACATTTCTATATGAAAACAAGTTATCCCGCATTACCGGGCAGTAAGACTTCCTACCTCAAACTTTAGCAAAAGCAAAGAAGTTAGGCGGGGGATCAACTGACCGTAAAAGCCCGATTCGTTCAACTGATAATCAGTGGGGGATAGAGAAAACCCCCACTGATTAAAGTTTCACTTTATAGATGAACTTTGTAGTTGCAAGATTTACATCCATCTAATAAGTTATTATTTCGTGTTAATTCCATGTTCGGGAATAGGATTTCAAAAATCCCTTTCATCATATCACTGTGCATATTGCAAATTTCGTCAGGGTGATGAACAGCAACTTCTTTAAATGGGCAATTGTACACATCATAGAAAATTTGTGTGCCATCTGTGCTTAATTCAAATGAAGGGGATAAGCCGGCAGTTGATAATGCCTCTTTTGCAATTTGAACTTTGTGCTCTAATGTTAACGAATCTTCATTAACATTTAAACGTTGCATATGTTGTTCCATTAATTCTTTACCAAATTGTTTGCCTGTTTCATATAGTGCTTTTTCACCAGCTGCGCCGAGGCTAAGTAATGAATTAAAAGCGATTTTCGCTAATAATTGATAATCGCGAAATGGAAATTGTAATTGAATTAAGTCTTCAGACAATACGTATAATCTGCTTGGTCTCCCGCCTTTGCCTGTTTTTTTTGTTTCAGATTTCAGCATATTAACATCTTCTAATTTTGATAAATGTAGACGTGCTACGTTTGGATGGATATTAAATTCATCTGCAATTTCCTGTACAGTTACGTAACTATGTTTTTGAGAAATATATTTATAAATATAATAACGAGTTGGATCAGATAGTACACCTGTAATTTTTAAAGCTTGTTCCATGAGGATCTCCACCTTTATCACTTTATCCAAGATATTAACATTATAATACAGATAAAGTTGCATATAGGTGATTTTAGTCAATAATTCAGAAATTGTTCATATTTTCACAAACATATTTTTCCTTTTTGAGGAAGGGAAAACGCGAAAGTTACGATTTTTCTTATGTATCTCTTCATGATATATACATAGTGAGGGGGCGATAATGATGAATGGTGTTGAACATTTTGCCAATACAATTATGAAAGAAGCATGTGCATTACAGGCATCCGATTTACATATCGTGCCGCGGCAAGAAGATGCAGTCATACAATTACGTATTGGAAAAGATTTGGTAACGAAGCATTGTATTAGAAAAGAATTTGGAGAAAGACTGGTTTCACATTTTAAATTTTTAGCGTCTATGGACATAGGAGAAAGACGAAAGCCACAAAATGGGTCATTGTATTTGCAAATTGACGGACAAGAAGTACACTTGAGGCTTTCTACATTACCAACTGTGTTTTTAGAAAGCCTCGTTATTCGTTTGCACCTGCAAGCTTCGGTGCAGCCACTTTCCCATCTTTCATTATTTCCAAGCTCAGCAAGAAGACTTCTTTCTTTTTTACATCATTCTCATGGATTACTCGTGTTTACTGGACCAACTGGTTGAGTACTTGGGGACAACGTTATATAATTACCTTTAGGAAGGTGATTATATTGCTATTTAACAACGAGAATATAAAACATGTCGCAGTATATTTACGATTAAGTCGTGATGAAGAAAATCAAGGAATTGAACAAGTACTAGCTAACCATCGTCAAACATTGATTAACTTATGTAATGAAAATAAATGGTCATACGAGTTATTTGAAGAAGTAGCTTCAAGTAGCACTATTAAAAATCGAGAACAAATGGTTAAACTTTTAGACCGAGTGGAACAAAATTATTATGATGCTGTAGTTGTAATGGACGTTGATAGACTTTCGAGAAACGAATTTGACGCTAGTCTGATAAAAAGAATACTTTTGGAAACAGAAACTTATATAGTCACACCGTATCGAATGTATGATCTTACAAAAGATGACGATAGTTTATTGCTAGGGATAACTAATCTTATTGCTAGTGGAGAATATAAGCAAATTCTAAAGCGTATGCAAAGGGGGAAAGAGTATGCCCAACAACAAGGTTTATGGACAAATGGTATAGCACCATTAGGGTACTCAAAAGACCCAAAAACAAGAAAACTTGTCCCTAATGAACGTGCAAAAGATGTTCAGTTTATTTTTTCCGAAATTGTTAAGGGTACAACCATACCATCACTTATTGGACAACTAAATAGCATGGGAATAAAAACAAGACAGGGTTATGATTTTAAATACAATACTATCCAGCGTATTATAAATAATGACGCTTACAAAGGAACGATAGCTAGTAACAAAACTATCGGTCAGTATAAGCCTAGACCTAAAGAAGAATGGATCATTGTCCATAATGCACACCCACCAGTTGTAGACGAAGTTACTTGGGAAACAGCTAATAAAATTGTTAATGAGTATTCATTTAAAGCACCGAGAAGTAAAAATAGAATATACCCTACAAGCAATCTTATATTTTGTGCAAATTGCGGCAGAGTGCAAGGGTGTAATAATCATAAACGCCTTAATAAGATTTATATCAAACATTGTAAGTGCGGTAACAGGAGTTTTTATTACAATCCTGTATTAGCTATGATTAAAGAAGAGGTATTAAGGTATAAAGAAGATATTCTAAAGGCACTAGAAACGCTTGAAGAAGGTAAACAGGAAGACAATATTCAATATAGAAAAGAAAAGCTATTAAGCCAATTGAACAAGTCCAAGAGGGCTTTAGATAAAATCAATATCCTGTTTGAAGAAGATGAGATAGATATTATCACTTACAGAGAAAGAAAAGCTAAAAGGCAAGAAGAAATAAAATTGATTGAAGAACAAATAACCGCACTAGAAAGAGAAGATAAATCTACTCAGATAGAAACATTGCAGGAACAAATAAAATCAATTGAAAAGCTGGTAGATAAGTGGGAGTTGTTGGACGGTAAAGGATACTCTGATGAACAGGTAAATCGTTTGCTACATAACTTAATTAGTGGGATATTATGGTCTTTTAAGAAGGATGCAGAATCACCAACATTAACTATAATTTACAACGAGGGATAATCAGTAATGGTTATTCTTTTTTATTTTCTATTTTTCGTGTCCTATTTCATGATCATTCTGCAAGTAAGTTCTTGACGGAACATTAACCGTTAATTTACTTGCATGGAGGAAACGGAACAATGACAGGAATTATAAAGAAAGTGGAATTAAAATCAACACAGTCATTCAATGAAAATAAAGAGGAAGGATTGAGAGGTCGCTGGTGTAAGGATACAGGAATAAACCATGTATTAAGGATAGAATGTCTTTTAATAGATTATCGTTATGCCTGTTATGGTTTCGATAAAGAGATTGAGGAACAAGCATTACATCATTTGTTACAAGCACTGGATTATAGTATTAAAAAGAACTCGACGTGGCTGGAATGCAATTGGAAAAGCAAAGGTTTATCTCAGGCGGATTTTGAAAGTGTTTTTTATGAGGAAGCATGGACATTATGTGATACCTATGATTGGTATAGTGACTTTTATTTTTATGAAACATTCCTAGTAGCAATTAAAAATAGAGGAATAAACATTACGAGAAAATTGATAACGAAAAAAGGTGAGTTTGAGAGAAGTGTTTTACCACTGAAAGAGGAATCAGCGGAATTTATTGCTGATACACGAGTGGATATAGAAACGAAGGTTATAAACGGTGATCTAGTTGAAAGGATACTAAATGATTCATCATTAACAGAACAGGAACGGATACTGTTACAAGCAATTTATAATAATCCCGATACTAGTTACAGAAAGTTAGCTGAGGCTGTTGGGCTTAATCATCATGAACAGGTAACGAGATTACTGAGTCGAATAAGACGTAAATTATTTTATATTTTTTCATAAAAGGTGTGCCAGTACCTATTAAACTGGTGAATATAATAATGTCTTCACAAGGAGAAAAATACCTAATAAGAAAAAGGAGATAAAGAAATGAATGGCAACGGTTTTAATAATGTTAAATTAACGGATAAGGAAGTATATGAAATGTTGTACCTAAATAAAGTGAAGGGGTTGCAACCCTGTGAAATAGAGACAATGTTCCTTGTGACGAGAACAACTATACGAAACATTGTAAATGGTAGAAGTCGAAAGGATTGTTACCACGCTTTTATGGATTATGCGGAAAAACATCCTGAAAAAGTTAATAATTTATTTTCATAGTACCAGACCACTCCCAGATTCAATTTGAAGGGTGTTTTATTTATTTTTTTCTATTAGAGAGATACAATGACGCTACACAAGGTAATATGATGCCTTAAGATAGATGTGCGATAAGTGGGTTGCACAATGCTAGTTTTCTGTGAAATGTAGGTGGGACAAGGGGTTTCGCCATATGTAACCTGTGCCAGATTGTGCAATTCTTCACTTTTTATCGCTTGGTTGCCCTCTTTACATAGTGGATTCAAAACATTTTTAACTGCACAAAAAGAGACCACACTATTAAAGTGTAGCCTCGTATTCCTTCACTTTCTTATAGAAGGTCGCTTTCTTCATTCCGATAACGTACATAAATGCTGTAGCTGTTATTTCTCCGTTCTTCCACTTCTTATATAGCTTATCCCACCCTGTAGGCAATGCCATTGCTGGACGTCCTAAATGTTTCCCCTTATCTTTAGCAACAGCGATTCCCTCAGCCTGACGTTGTTTAATAGTTTCTCTCTCCTGTTCAGCCATAGAAGTATAAACTTCAATAATTATATTGTTAATCATATCTATAACCCATTCTTGCCCCTCAGGAACGTCTTGCATTGTAGTAGGGAGGTCTATGATCTTTACTCTGATACCTTCATTCTTAAACTGTTCTAAATAGCTTTTAATTTGTTGTTTATTACGTCCTAGACGGTCAATTGATTTGATGTAAAGGGTATCGCCTTTCCTCATTGCTTTAAGCATGTTTTGAAAACCCTCACGTTCCATATCCTTGCCACTAGCTTTATCGCTATAAATATACTTCTCGTCACTCACATAGCCTTTTAAAGCCTCATATTGTCTATCCAAATTCTGTTCTTTAGATGAAACTCGCATGTACGCAAAATTGATTCCTGTCATTATTAAAACCACCGTTTCTATTAGTTGATAAATTTAATATATATCGACCGTCCACAAAGGTCAATTATTTTATAGACGTACATAAAGGTTTATTTTATTTTGTTAATAGACGCTATAAGGACAGTTTTTTTACTGTCTATTAAGGTGTACCTTTTTAGATATAAATAAAAACACCTACTAAAAGTAGATGTTTTATTGTAATTTATTACAGGATTCTATATTTCTGTTGATTTTGAGGTGTCTTACCAATCCCTAAAATCTCACCCTTACCTTCGTGCTGTGAGAAATTAAAAAACATAGACCCCAACTTAGTACGATTCCCCTTAGTTATGCGACCCCACTCAAAACCTCTGAAAAGATCTTTAACAATGAACTCTTCATCTTGATCTAATTCTTTGATAGTGTTCTTTGCGATAGTAAATAATTCTTCAAGTGACGTATTCACAGTAATACCCAATTAAAACCCTCCTCATAATAGTTACTCTAAAAACATAACGCTAGTAGCTAGTAGCTAGTAGCTATTAGCTTATAGTTATATAATACGGGAGGCTATGAACAAAGTCAAATACATTTTCAAAACCTTCCAACTACCTATAATTGTTAAGTCGAGGTACAGTGAGGTAAAGATGCAAGGCACTGGGGAATCGCAATAAAGTAGCAAGGACCTGACAAGGTACAGTGGAATGGTAATGACTCAGTGAAGTGAGATAAGAAAGAAGAAGAACGAATGAAACAACAATGAAAGAAGAATAAACAAGAAAGAAGATCAATGAGAAGAATGAGAATAACGAAACATGACGGAACGTGGGGAGGATTTGCTATAGCGTTATGCGGTGACAGTTGCGAAGTTTTTTATATTTTCATATATAGATGTACAGGTATATCATGGGAGGCGGTATTGTTTTAGGGCTGGTCTGCTATCCGCTGCAAATACGCAAAGAATTTCATTTCGTTTCTATGCACACTCACCGAGATTCGTATTCTGAGTCGATTATCTTTTGATTCGTGAACGGGACACTTCCCTATTAACTTTACTGTACAGCGTTATATGGAATGGGGGTGGTTAAGGGATTTGCTATAATTAGATGACCGCTTTTTAAAAATATAATTTTGCGGTGATTTTGAAAACATTTTGGGAGGTCGTGCTGCAATGACAGAAAATGAGAAAAAATTGATCCAACAGATATATGATAAAGTGACAGCAATGGAGAAGAAGGTCGATAAGCTGGATGGTAGAATGGATAGCCTAGATATTAAATTAACCTCAGTAGAAAGTAAGATGGACGATTTAAAAAATGTGTATAAAGGGATACAAGCTACATTTGAACAAGGCTTTGCTGAGGTGCGTAAAGAAACAAATGAAATCATTGAAGTATACAAAAATAGAAGAAGTGCAAAAGAGATCGTTGAGGGAACCGCTGGAAATGGAGGGGGCGATTACAAATGAATTAGTTGTGAGGAAATGATTTTACTAATGAAAAGCATGGAGAATGGGGAGAAAATTAAATACCTAGAGTATCTCTTTCACAATCATTTCAATTCAAAACCAATAAAAAATATGATACTAGCAACAAAGAATTATACTGAGGACTACATGGATAGGGATTTAATAAAAGAGGAAACTGAAATAATGAAGTTTCCTTATGAAAATGGTTATAGTGTTGGGGAAAAATGGAATGAATAGTGTGTTAGAAAGGGAGAAGAACAAAAAGGGTTAGAGTGAATCTTTAACCCTTCCTGTACAACCTAATCTCGTCTACTTTCTCAAACGTATTATTGTATATAGTCCCAAATATCATCACAAATTAGATGGTCAAATGTTTGGATATGTTCTTTGAAAAACTCGTCTGTCTGCATGATAGGTCTTGGATCAAAATAATATACTCCGTCTAATGGATTTAACTTGATTGTATATCCTTTGAAACTTCCAGTAAGGAATGTTTGACTTATTCCATATTTCCCTTCTTGTTTTGTAGATTTTCTTTGCACGTCATGAAGGAATATAGCGATGTGAGGAACTTCTGTATCTGTAAGTCTACTATAAAGAAACTTATCCATAAATACTTTAGCTAATCTATCTTTGCTTGTTGTTTTAACAGACCCTATTAAGCAAGGATGTTTTTCTCCAATTCGGTCAACGATTAAATCATGCTGATAATTCATATCAACTATCTTTTTACCGTCCTTAACAACTGGAACTTTTACTACTCCTCCTTTTGCATTGATTCCAACTTCAATAAATAAAAGAAGAATTAGCCTTTCAAATAGATCACCAGCTAATTTCCTTGCAGTATTAGATTTTCCTGCGGGTAAGGCGTCCAGACCGAAACCAATTGACTGTTGAATCGTATATATAGAACGGTTAATAATAGTTCTATCTGTAATAGCAGCCTTATCTTTATGTCTCTTCAATTGTGATAAGTCATTTAATAGTATATTTTTATTTATTTCAAAATCTTCTATTGAATAGAGAATATTAGAATTAAACGGACGTGTTACTCTATAATCAACTTCTTTTCCATACTGATAAAAATTATAATGATGTTCATTTTGTGACACAATAACAGCCTGTTTATTTTCTTGAATATATTCTAAGAAATAAGAAGCAAAATCTATGTATTCTTGAATACTTGTGAAATTATTTTTATTTGATACTTTACTAAGCATTTCTTCTAGCAAATTTTTCCCCTCCAAATGAAAAAATAAGGTAAGAAAAACTTACCTTATTTTCTTTCTACGTTCTTCATTCTTTCTATCAAACCAAAACCATTCTTCATCACTTAATTGTTTAACTTGTCTAATTCTTTCTATTGCCCATTCATTATACTCTGTGTTAGTATCGCAAGCCAACCATTTTCTTCCTAATTGTTCAGCTACAACTGAAGTAGTGCCTGAACCAGAGAATGGATCAAGAACCACATCACCACGATTAGAAGAAGATAAAATAAATTTTCTTATTAGTTCCTCAGGTTTCTGTGTAGGATGAGGAGTTTTTTCATTCATACCATTACAAGTTGTAGGAACTTCAATAACATCTTTCGGTTTAGCCCCCATTGGGTGTGGAGTCCAATCATCACGCTTTTTACCGTTTCCATATTGACTAGTTTCGGCTTGTGGATGAGTTGGGTATTTTAAAGTGTGGTTTCCATAAGGAATACGGATAAAGTCTTGATTCATAATAAACTTTTTAGACTTACGGAAATGAAGTAAACTTTCATGTGAACGTCCAAAATCTTTACCTAAATTTGCTTTATTTTTATAATGCCATACTAGCCATTTACACCCTTTAAAATATTTTGAAGCAGGATGTTTTAAATCTGCCAATATCTCTGAAAATCCGCATATATATAAACTACCGTGTTTTTTCAAAACACGAGATGCTTCAATAATCCACTCCATTGACCAATCAATATATGCTTGTTGATTTTCAAAAGTATCCCATTCAGCTTTTTTTATATTATAAGGCGGATCAGCAAATATTAGGTCAACACTCTCATCCTCTAGACTTTTAAGCCACTGGATACTGTCACCTACAAATAGCTTGCCATTTTGATGCTGATAATGTAAAAGAGGTTCTTCTTTGTTTTGCTTTGGGACTTCGTAGATTGTATCTTTGGTATCCTCTACCATTTCAAAAATAATTTGTTCATTTTCAGTGTTCAATTCTAACAACTCCTTTTTCAACCCTTTAATAATATCACACAAATAACGATTTTATGGACAAGTAAAAATTTCAAATATATTATACATTTTGTTGACCACAGTCATCAAAATAGGAATATCATACCATTTCAAAAAATGTATTAAAAATCAATGTCCTATTTCATTCCGTAATTGCAAGTACCTCCCTGACAAGACAAATTCAGTGAGGTGCTAACAATGGAAATGGAGAAAGCGACAGTTAAAAAAAAGAAACCAGTTAAGATAATCGTACAAGTTTTAAACGAACCATCTAAAGAAGTGATAGTAAATACAGCAAAAATTTTAAGGACTCTGGGCAATTCTGCTTAGAGTCCTTTTTTATTTTTAAAAATTGTCCCTAAAAACTGGACTAACAGGCTCTGGAAAAACAACGACCATGTATGCATTATTAGAGGTAGCGAAAAAGGGACAAACACGTCGTATTGTTACACTTGAGGATCCGATTGAAAAGCGAAAGGATGGTTTACTACAAATTCAAATTAATGAAAAAGCGGGTATCACGTATACAACAGGTTTAAAAGCCATTTTGCGTCATGACCCTGATATTATTTTAGTCGGTGAAATCCGTGATGAAGAAACAGCGAAAGTAGCTGTGCGTGCAAGTTTAACAGGACATTTAGTGATGACAACATTGCATACAAATGATGCAAAAGGAGCTGTGCTACGCTTGATGGACTATGGAATTACAAGGCAAGAAATTGAGCAATCATTACTTGCAGTGGCAGCGCAACGCCTTGTTGAATTGAAGTGTCCATTTTGTAAAGGAAAATGTTCGCCGCTATGTAAAGCGATGAGGAAAGTGCGGCAAGCTAGTATTTATGAGTTGTTATATGGCCATGAATTGAAACAAGCGATTCGTGAAGCAAACGGAGAGCGTGTAACCTATCATTATGAAACATTACAATCATGTATAAGAAAAGGATATGCCTTAGGTTTTTTAGAAGAGGATGTTTATGTTTGAACGAAAAGGATGGCGATTACATGAACAAGTTTTGTTATTAAGAAGGCTTGGAGAATTGTTAGAAAAAGGCTATCCTCTCTTGCAAGCGCTAGAATTTTTACAGTTTCAATTATCCTCTACAAAACGGCTACAACTGCAGCATATTATCGGAGAATTAAAAAATGGACAAAGTTTACACGACGCTTTTCATCAAATGATGTTTCATCCGGGCATATTAAGTTATTTATTTTATGCACAGCAACACGGTGATGTTTCTTTTGCTTTAAAGCAAGGAAGCGTACTCCTCCATAGGAAGGATAAGCATCAAAAGGATATGATGAAAGTTCTTCGTTATCCGATTTTTTTATCTCTTTTTTTACTAGGAATTCTTGCTGTATTCAACCTTGTTTTGCTTCCTCAATTTGAGACATTGTATAGTTCTTTACGTGCAACCTCCGCGTCCTTTACTGATCAAATTATGTCCTTTATTCAAATGCTCCCATATATAATTGGTGGATTTTTTCTCGTCATTGCATTTGGAGTATGTGTATATGTGTTTTATCTACGAAAGCTTCCCCCCATTCAAAGGGTAAGTATTATGGTACGTATTCCCCTTATAAAAACATTTCTTATTTTAACAAACTCTCATTATTTCTCTGTTCAATTAAGTGGCTTATTACAAGGTGGATTATCGGTACTCGAAGCTTTGACGTTAATGATTGAACAAAAACATCATCCGTTCTTTCAATGTGAAGCCACTCGGATTGAAGAGTTATTAATTGCGGGAGAACAATTAGATTCTATTATTCTGAAAAGTAGTTATTACGAGCGTGAACTTTCTTACGTTATTGCGCATGGACAGGCAAACGGAAACTTAGCGACAGAATTAGGAGATTATAGCGAATTAACGATTGAAAAAATGGAAGGAAAGATTCAACGTATTTTAGTCATTATTCAACCACTTCTGTTTACATGCATTGGCATAATTGTTGTTCTTATGTATTTAGCGATGATTATGCCGATGTTTCAAATGATGAATTCTATTTAGGGGGTAGTTTAAATGAAGAATGAAAAAGGGTTTACACTTTTAGAAATGTTATTGGTTATGGTTGTAATATCCGTATTACTGTTACTCATTATTCCAAACGTTATTTCGCAGCGATCTTCTGTGCAAGGAAAAGGTTGTGATGCTTACGTGAAATCGGTCGAATCGCAAGTGCAGGCGTATCAATTACAACATAATAAGATACCGACCATCGAAGAGTTAGTGAAAGACAAATATATTACTTCCACAACGTGTCCAAAAGGGGAACAGATTAGTATTTCAAGTGATGATGGCGCAGTATCCGTAGTTAAAAAATCGTGAAACAAAAAGGATTTACATTTTTAGAGATGCTTCTCGTTCTATCAATCATTTCAATATTGAGTGTTGTTACTTATTTTAATGTTGCACCATTATATGAAAGGCAAAAAGTCGAATATTTTTTAAAACAATTTTCACAAGATATATTGCATATGCAGCAATTAGCTATAAACCGTCGGAATCTTCATATGTTACGATGGAGCCCTGAAAAACATATGTATAGCATTTGGGAATCTGGTGACAAACGTTCCCTTTTTATTCGAGAATACGAACGTGATATAAAGATTGATTTAAATACTTTTCCAAATCCAATGACCTATAACGCAAATGGAAATATAAACCAAGCTGGTACAATCCTACTTTCTTATCGCTCGCGTACTTATGAAATTGTATTTCAACTTGGAAGAGGGAGATTTATGTATCGTGAAGTGCCAAAAAGGATCGGTTATGCTCGAGATGCTTGTATCGCTAAGTTTATTAATGATGGCTGTATCACTCTTGCTTCCGCAAACACTTCTTATTATGCAAGAAAGGAAAAATATTCAAATTCGGTATAAAGCATATGTATTGTTGAAGAGAGAAGCAGCGTTACATATGTATCAAAATCGGCCGAAGCAGCAAAAAGAGGAGATCATAGATGGTGTTGTATACTGGACGCATTGGCAGGGAGAAGAGGTTTGTACAATTTGGGAAGACGTTAAACAAAAAAGAATGGAACAATGTCGTTATGTTCAAAAGTAAAAAGGGAGAAGCAGGATTTACGCTACTAGAAATGCTGTTATGTGTATTGTTTTTATCCATTTTCTTTCTTCTTGTGCCACGCCTCCACAGTTTATTTATCGAGAAACCGTATTCGAAGCAAATAAATAGTTGGGAATGGGATGTATTCATGGAACAAGTACAATTAGAATTTAGGGAGAGTCAAAAGGGAAAAGGTATAAAGTTAGAAAATCAAGAAGACTTACTCTTTTTTCAAATGGGTAACGGAGCGAATGTAACATATGAATTGTTAGGAAATAATGTCGTGAGAAAAGTAAATGCGTTAGGGATGGAGATTATATTACAAAAGGTAAGTTCGCTTTCTTATGATGTAACACCGCATGTATTAACCATACATGCGCAAGATATAAGCGGTAAAATGTATCACGGTGTAGCAACACGTTACACACCTATTGAGTTGAAGACATGAGAAAACAAGATGGTTTTGCGATGCCAGGAACATTAATTCTTCTTTTCTTACTGTTTTCATTCTTTCTATACGAAATAAATATGTTGCAATCTGATCAACGGTTTTATAAAGAGGCGCAGCAAAAATTTTTGTTAGAAGAGATTACTGATCAGGCAGTCTCTTCTATAAAGAAAGATTTGCTGGGAAAAGAGCAAAGTGATGTATTTTCATTTCAATATAAAAATGGTGAAGCGAGTGGGGATTATGTATTTGAAAATGAAATTATATTTGTTAAATTGCAGTGTACGACAAAACAAAAACGTCCTTATAAGGTGAGTTTTCAGTACGATAAAACAAATAAAAGAGTTATGAATTGGGCGGAAGAGCGATGAAACGGAAGTTTAATTACAATAACGTTTTGTTCTTGATACAAGATTAAGGACAAAGCGTTTTTTTAGTAATTTGCGCAAGTAGTATATAAAATAAACCACATTAGCCCATCTTTCGTTATAATACAAATAATTAAACAATGACCAACTTGGTAGAAAAGAGGTAATAAAATGAGGGCCATATATATAACAGGCTATATGGGAGCCGGAAAAACAACAATTGGGAGAATGCTAAGTGAGCACCTGCATATTCCAGTTTTGGATACAGATCAGAAAATTGAAGAGAATCAAGGGAAGATAATTCGCGATATTTTTACGGAAGAAGGAGAAAATACATTTCGTCAATCTGAAAGCGACATGCTGCGTTCTTTGCCGACGAGTAACTTAATTATTACAACTGGTGGAGGTATCGTTGAGCGAGCCGAGAATCGCCAGTGGATGAAAGAAAATGGAACAGTTGTGTATTTATATTGTGATCCGTATGTTATTGCAGAACGTCTTCGCGGGGATACAACGCGTCCGTTATTTCAAAAAGAGAACATAGAAGCATTTGTAGCGAAGTTTGAGGGGCGTCGCGCCTTTTATGAAGAAGCGACAATACAGGTTGATACAACAAATAAAAGTGTGCAAGAGATTACGGAAGAAATACTTCATAAGATTAATGCATAAAAAAGTGGGCATACTAATCAAGTAGAGGTGATATTAATATGTCTACTAATGATTATGTGCGTTTTGTGACGCAACAATTTGTATCATATATGGACGCTCCAAAAGAGGATCGTAAGCAGAAAAAAGAACAACGTCGTGCTGAAAAAGCGCCATTTTTAAACAGATGGTTTGGTATGATGCCGCTTAGCGCAGCTTTGTTCTATCAAAATGTAAAGAAGAAAAGAAAAAAAACAAGTTAATACAAATTGGAATGATTTACCGAAAGTGGAAATGATAGGCGGTATAGTACAATCTTGGCGATGAGTGTATACTTGTCATCGATTCGACAGATCAACCTATGAAAAATCCCTCAGTGCAATATTACGCTGGGGGATTTTTTATTATTTCTTGAGATAGCCTATAATTTATTGTGAGGGTAGTTCAATGTGTAGGTTCATTCTGTTCAGTTACTGCGTGTATTTTATTATTCACCCATACAAACCCTATACCAATACATATGGAAATTCCCCAACCAACAGCGGTCATGATTGCTCTCATTTCACCATATCCTTCTACCCCAAAAACAGAGATGAAATAGATTTTTAAAAAGCTTTTTAAAATGAATTGGAGACCGAAAAATAGTGTTAAATACTGTAGTGCTGGATAGATGCGTTTATCACGGTAAAGGACACGACTTTCATCACGGTCATGTCCTTGTAGTGCGGCGATATCAGCTGCAAAATATAACATGAGTGGTTTCTTAATAAAGATTGTGCAAATGACAATGCATCCGAGTACGATATGATAATATGCGTCATTCCAAAGCATGCGCTCAGCAGACCCAGATAATAGATCTACGGCTGTGTTAGCAAGGAGGGTAATCAAAATGAAGAACCCTGTAACGTTGAACTGTTTTTCTTTCTTAAAACAGTACAGTGTATAAAGAATTCCCGGTACTGAGGAAATAAGCATCGCATAATAAGGATCAATATGTGTTTTTGCAAATTTCCAAATGACAAAAGGGAAGACGAGATAAAAGACAATATCGAAAATTGCTTTCTTATTTTGATTCATTGTAGGCCTCCTTAAGTAATAGATATATTTTACAATAGAATTTCTGAATATTGTACAAGATTAGTAGAAATAAAAAATTGCCCCTAGCGTGGTAATCTTTTTAGTATATAATAATTAAAACGCTTTCATTTTTAAAAGTTTGTTCACAAAATTGACGAAAACTTATGTTATTCCTATCGTCATGTTGTTTTATAATGAAACTAATCATCTATACATGCATACAATATTGTGAAATAAATAACATAAATCATCTATATAAATGTAAACGTTATCAAAAGAGAGGTGGAGGCAATGAGTAAATTTTTTTTCAATCATAATCCAGCAACAATAGAGGATGGAAGGCTTGTAGAATATGCTGAAATTATTTATGGTGAAGGTGGCCGTTCTGTATTAGAAAATTTAATGGTGAAAGCATCTATCAGGTTACGTGATCGTTATCCAGATAAATCTGACGAACAGATCTCTCATCTCGTAAATCAAGGCTTACACGATATGTTTCAGAAATATGTGAAGGAATAAGAGGAGCGAAAAGCTTCTCTTATTTTTGTTTTGTATAAGGATTGCTCTTCTAGCTGACAATAAGAACGAATTTGAAAAGCATAAGGGGTGAAAAAGATGAGCAATGGCGTAGGACGTTCGAAAAAGAATCTTCCAACAGATGCAAACCATGTGAGTGCAAAAGATAGGGAATATCAAAAACGAATGACAGAAAAGCAGCAACAAGAACATAATGATGGCCGGAAGTATAATGGAAAAATATAAGGAAAGCTCCTTCTCATGAGAAGGGGCTTTCCTTATGAAAAAAATGATTAGCGGTTACATAAAAGAGCCCACCGTTTATAATTTGCATTGTAATACGAGGTTCGTATTGCTCTTGTAATGCTCGCTTTTCTATTTCGTAGTTTTCGGGAAGTTCTTCACTTTCTTCATAAAAGCGATTAAGAAGCGCTAAATCATGATTCCAGCGTACTCTCGCTTCTTCAGCCCATGTGTGATCGTCTGCTGCGATGAGTTTTTTTAATGTATCTTCTATTCGCATCATTCCACTTTGCGGTTTAATAATCGGAGTGAGTGTAAAACTGAAATCTGGTATTTTTGGCGTGAGCCGAATTTTTGCTAGTGTTTCATGGAAGTTTGTAATCATTGTTCCAGAAATAAGATGAATCCCGATGGAATGAAGCATATCTTTCTTTCGATCGCATTGATAACATACTTTTACATTCACACCAAGCCATGGGTGAAGTGGTATGTGTGTTGTACTACCAAGATTCACTTCTTCAAATAAACGTATGTAGGATCCGAGTTCTTTTGTTGTTTGGAAGATTTGATGTAGGCGAGGAGATCCATAGTGAATCAGCTCACCTTCTTCTTCGTCATTCTCTGGATCTGTAATGAGAGTGAGTCGCATCGGATTTGGTATACCACCCGTTTTCTCAAGGTAATGCCAATAAAAAGGACGATTCATCAATAGTTTATCCATTTCAATTGTTAATTGCACATTTAGTAGATGCGGGGAACGCCGGGAAATTTCACAGTCGTTTGCTTCAAAAAAGTTCCATAAGTAATTATGAATTTCATGTTGCTGCATAGCCTTGCACCTCAGCTTCATTTCTCTTCGCAAAGTCGATGATAGATGTTAAATTTTCCATCTTAATTCGAATTTCTCCTTCGCTCTTTGATCCTGCGAAAATTTCTTGAATATGCGCATCGATATTTTTCATATTGATTCTTGTTAAAATTTCATCGAGTTCACCGATAACTCGCTCAAATAAATTGATTTTTTCATATAGAAGTTTCAAAATATGTTCTTCAACTGTATGTTTCGTCGCTAAGTTATAAATATGAACATCGTTTTTTTGACCAAGTCTATGAATACGTCCGATTCGCTGTTCAAGCCTCATTGGATTCCAGGGTAAGTCGTAGTTAATCATATGGCTACAAAATTGTAAGTTAATTCCTTCACCGCCAGCCTCGGTTGCGATTAAAACTTGCGCATGATTTTGAAAGAGCTCTTTCATCCAATCTTTTTTCCCGCGTTTAAAGCCGCCGCGAAAGGGAACGGATGAAATACCATGCTGTTTTAAAAACCATTGTAAGTACATTTGCGTTGCTCTATATTCTGTAAAGATGACGACTTTACCATCAATTTCTTTTATAAGCTCTAGTGCTTGATTTGCTTTTGAATTAAAAGGAATATGATTGATTTTATCCATTAAAACATCGATATATGGGTCTGGTGTATAATTCTCATTTTCTTTTTGCCTTTTTTCCACATGCTTTTTTAGTGAATAATAAACTGCTTCACGGCTACTGCATACTTCTCGTTTCAAAGTTAAGGATGAAAAGGCAGAGGTAAAGGCGTCTTGTCCTTTCCAATGCTCAATCGCGTTATACAGAGCTCGTTCTTCTTCATTAAAATCAACAAATATGGTTCGAACATGCCTTTTAGGCCACTCAATCCCCGTACCGTTTCGCCGATTTCTGACCATCACTTTGTTAATCAGTGCTTTCAAATCTTCATCTGACTCTGCAGAGCGATTTTTAGAAGCATAATATTCTTCGAAGTTAGATTGATTGCCTAAATGACCGGGTTTTAATAAGGAAACAAGATTAAAGATTTCATCGATTTTGTTTTGGACAGGTGTTGCAGTTAGTAATAAACAAAACTTCTTTTTGAGACGTTGCGCAAATTCATAGTTTTTTGTTTTATTATTTTTAAGTTTGTGTGCCTCATCAATAATGATGAGATCATACTCTAGGTTTAAAACGATATCACGATGCGGTGAACGCTTCGCTGTATCAATCGATGAAACGATAACATCAGCTTGTTCCCATGAGTAGCTTTTTCTCTGGGCAACTGCAGGGATAAAAAACTTTGTGTTGAGTTCATATGCCCATTGGGAAACAAGGGAAGCTGGAACGAGTATAAGTACTTTTTTTACAAGGCCGCGCACCATATATTCTTTTAAAATAAGACCTGCTTCAATGGTTTTCCCAAGACCAACTTCATCTGCAAGTATCGCTTTTCCATTCATTTGTTCAATAACAGTTTGGGCTACTTCTAACTGATGAGGAAGCGGTGTGAAATGGGATAAATGTTTTGGTGCTTGCAAACCGTCAAATGTAGGGACAAGTAATGACTTTTCTGTTTCATAAGCTAAATTATACAATTCCCAATTTGTCCAAGGGCCGTCCTCCTCAATTCGTTTTAAAAAATTTTCTTGCCATGTCCGATCTACGGAAATATCGACATCCATTAAAACTCTCCCACCTTCTGTAAACTAAAACGGTTATTATTATACCCTTCACCCAAAACGATAATTTCTAGCATTTTTAGGTGAAGTCGTTTTTGCAAGTATAAGATTAAAAAATTCCAAATTATTTTTTATGCTAGAATATTGATGAAATAGATCGAAAAATGTTAGGATAATGGTGTGAAATGAATGGAATCTTTCGTATTTTATCCAAGAAAGTACTTTTTTATTTACGCTTTCATAAAAAAATGCATTGAGATTCCGTATATCCCATCTTTTCAGAATAAAAATGTTTAGATACGGGAAGCCAACTTTTATTGATTTGTCATAGACAGCATAAGGGGGAAAGAACATGATTACATTACAACGTACACCGCTATTTGATGTTTACGCGAAGTATGGTGGGAAAACAATCGACTTTGGTGGTTGGGAATTACCAGTTCAATTTTCAAGTATTAAAGAAGAACACGAGGCTGTTCGTACAGCAGCGGGTCTATTCGATGTGTCTCACATGGGAGAAGTAGAAGTAACGGGTGCAGATAGTTTAGCATTTTTACAACGCGTTGTTACAAATGACGTTTCTACCTTAAAGGTAGGAGGAGCACAATATACAGCAATGTGTTACGAAAATGGTGGTACTGTAGATGATTTATTAATCTACAAACGTGGCGAAGAAGACTACTTATTAGTAATCAATGCATCGAATATCGAGAAAGATTACGAGTGGTTAGCAAGTCATGTTATTGGCGATACGAAAGTAGTCAATGTTTCTAGTGAAATTGCACAGCTTGCAATTCAAGGACCAAAAGCAGAAGGCATTTTACAAAAAGTTGTGTCAGAAGATTTAAAAGAAATTAAGTTCTTTAAATTTAAAAATCCTGTTCTTGTAGATGGTGTAGAAGCACTTGTATCACGCACTGGTTATACAGGTGAAGACGGATTTGAAATTTACTGTAAGAGTGAAGATGCTGCAAAACTTTGGGAGAAACTTCTTGAAGTTGGTGCAGAAGACGGCTTAAAACCATGTGGTTTAGGGGCACGTGATACACTTCGTTTTGAAGCAACACTTCCACTTTACGGTCAAGAATTATCGAAAGATATTACACCAATTGAAGCTGGAATTGGTTTTGCAGTAAAAACAAACAAAGAGGCAGATTTCTTTGGAAAAGAAACATTAAAAGAATACAAAGAAAACGGTGCACCTCGTAAATTAGTCGGTATCGAAGTAATTGAGCGCGGTATTCCTCGTACACATTATCCAATATATGTAGGCGAAGAAAAAATCGGAGAAGTTACAAGTGGTACACAATCTCCAACGTTAAAGAAAAGCATTGGCTTAGCATTAGTTGATGTAAAATACGCAGCAATTGATACAGAAGTAGAAATTGAGATTCGTAATAAACGCGTTAAAGCAGTAGTCGTTCCAACACCATTTTACAAACGTTCAAAGTAACGGGGAGAGGGGTAGATTTCATGTTGCATCGTTATCTTCCAATGACAGAAGAAGACAAAAAAGAAATGTTACAAACGATCGGCGTTCAAACGATCGATGAATTATTTTCTGATATTCCAGAAAGTGTTCGTTTTAAAGGGGATTTAAAGATTAAACAAGCGAAGTCAGAGCCAGAGCTTTTAAAAGAACTGTCTGAACTTGCTCGTAAAAATGCGAATTTAAAAGATTATGCTTCCTTCTTAGGAGCAGGTGTATACGACCATTATGCACCAGTAATTGTTGATCATGTTCTTTCTCGTTCAGAATTTTATACAGCTTATACTCCATATCAACCTGAAATTTCACAAGGCGAGTTACAAGCAATTTTTGAATTCCAAACAATGATTTGTGAATTAACAGGAATGGATGTAGCAAACTCCTCTATGTATGACGGAGGTACAGCTTTAGCAGAAGCGGCAATGCTAGCAGCTGGTCATACACGCAAAAAGAAAATTCTTGTTTCTAAGGCAGTGCATCCGGAATCAAGAGCAGTACTTGAAACATATGCAAAAGGTCAACATCTTGAAGTTGTTGAAATTGATCATAAAGACGGTGTAACAGATTTAGATGTATTACAAAGTGAAGTAGATGATACTGTCGCTTGCGTAATCGTTCAATATCCAAACTTCTTCGGGCAAGTAGAAAAGTTAGCTGATATTGAGAAAATCGTTCATCAGCAAAAAGCATTATTTATCGTTTCTTCAAACCCATTATCATTGGGCGCTTTAACACCACCAGGTAAATTTGGTGCTGATATTGTAATCGGTGATGCACAACCATTTGGTATCCCAACACAGTTTGGTGGACCACACTGTGGTTATTTCGCAACAACGAAAGCATTTATGCGTAAAATTCCAGGGCGTCTTGTCGGACAAACTGTGGATTCAGACGGAAAACGTGGTTTCGTATTAACACTGCAAGCTCGTGAACAACATATTCGTCGTGATAAAGCGACATCTAACATTTGTTCAAACCAAGCATTAAACGCATTAGCAGCGTCTGTTGCAATGACAGCGCTTGGAAAACAAGGTGTGAAAGAAATAGCACGCCAAAATATTTCTAAAGCACAGTATGCAAAACGTCAATTTGAAGCAAAAGGATTCTCAGTAACATTTGCTGGTCCATTCTTCAATGAATTTGTTGTAGATTGCAAACGTCCAGTACAAGAAGTAAATGATGTATTAGTACAAAAAAGCATTATTGGTGGCTATGATCTAGGTCGTGATTATAAAGAGCTAGCAAATCATATGCTTCTAGCAATAACAGAGCTTCGTACAAAAGAGGAAATTGACACACTTGTAAACGAAATGGGGGCTATCCAATGAAGAACCAAGACCAAGCACTTATTTTTGAAGTGAGCAGAGAAGGACGCGTAGGATATAGCTTACCCCAATTAGATGTAGAAGAAGTGAAGTTAGAAGATGTGTTTGAGAGCGATTATATTCGCGTAGAAGATGCTGAGCTTCCAGAAGTGTCTGAACTTGATATTATGCGTCATTACACAGCGCTTTCTAATCGTAACCACGGCGTTGATTCTGGATTCTATCCATTAGGGTCTTGTACGATGAAGTACAATCCAAAGATTAACGAAAACGTGGCACGTTTCCCAGGGTTTGCACATATTCATCCGCTTCAAGATGAAAAAACGGTGCAAGGTGCAATGGAATTAATGTATGACTTACAAGAACATTTAATTGAAATTACAGGTATGGATACTGTTACACTCCAACCAGCAGCTGGTGCACATGGAGAATGGACAGGATTAATGTTAATCCGTGCATATCATGAAGCAAACGGTGACTTTAACCGTACGAAAGTAATTGTTCCTGACTCTGCGCATGGAACAAATCCAGCATCTGCAACAGTAGCAGGATTTGAAACAATTACAGTAAAATCAAATGAACATGGTCTTGTTGACTTAGAAGACTTAAAACGTGTTGTGAATGAAGAAACAGCAGCACTTATGTTAACAAATCCAAATACACTTGGTTTATTTGAAGAGAATATTTTAGAAATGGCAGAAATCGTTCATAATGCAGGCGGTAAATTGTATTATGATGGTGCAAACTTAAATGCAGTATTAAGTCAAGCACGCCCAGGAGATATGGGATTTGACGTTGTGCATTTAAACCTTCATAAAACATTTACAGGTCCGCATGGTGGCGGTGGCCCAGGTTCTGGACCAGTAGGTGTAAAAGCAGATTTAATTCCGTTTTTACCAAAGCCAATTTTAGAGAAAACAGAGAGTGGCTATCACTTTAACTATGATCGCCCACAAGCAATTGGGCGCGTGAAACCATTCTATGGGAACTTTGGTATTAACGTTCGTGCGTATACTTATATTCGTTCTATGGGTCCAGATGGCCTACGTGCAGTAACAGAATATGCTGTATTAAATGCAAACTATATGATGAGAAGATTAGCGCCATTCTATGATCTTCCATTTGATAGACATTGTAAGCATGAATTTGTATTATCAGGTCGTCGTCAAAAGAAACTTGGCGTACGTACGCTAGATATTGCGAAACGTCTGCTTGATTTTGGCTACCATCCACCAACAATTTACTTCCCATTAAACGTGGAAGAATGTATTATGATTGAGCCAACAGAAACAGAATCAAAAGAAACATTAGATGGATTCATCGATAAGATGATTCAAATCGCAAAAGAGGCAGAAGAAAATCCAGAAGTTGTACAAGAAGCGCCACATACGACGGTAATTAAACGTCTTGATGAAACAATGGCTGCTCGTAAACCAGTGTTACGTTATCAAAAACCAGCTCCTGTGCAAGTTTGATCGGATATGAAATAAAAAGAACTCGTTATACGCGGGTTCTTTTTTTGTGGAGAATTTGTGCAGAGATTATGAGAATAATGTAAAAAAAGTTTATATTTTATGTAACAGTGAGGAAGAAAGTTGTTTTTTAGGCTTTTTTGTTGAAAAAGTCGGTTTGATAAAATTGTGTATTTTTGTTAGAATTTTATTGAAATTAAGAGGGTGTAATGAGGGAGACGTAACTCATTTTTATGTATATGTGAAAAAACGAACAATTTGGGGTGAGGAAATGGGCTATAAGTGCTACAGGATGGTGTATCATTTAGAAAACGGTAAAACGATTAAAGATATAAAGGAATTTTGTTATCGAGATCATGGAAAAATGTTAGAGCGCGTAGCACATCGTGTAATGGATAACGCAGAAGTAACAGCGATTGATAAACAAGGAACAATTATTTCAATAGCTTGTGATGACATTGTAAAGGTGGAACTTGATTACATAAAAGAAAGTTAACCTTGAGTCATATCGAATTATTCGATAAAATATAATGTTGAATGGTGAAATGAGAAGAGAGGAGTTTATCATGGGTAGTACAAGACACTTTTATATGTTTATTTTAGCATTTGTGCTTGTTGTGGCGTTAACGATCTATTTAATTGTTGATAGCAGCTGGTACAATGCGGTGCATCCGGTATTTCTTATTTTTATGTATGTAGGGATTGCGGTTGTTAGTTTTGGGATGAGAGATGAAATGTTAGATCGCTTTGAGAAGTGATACATATACAAAAGACCAACAGGAAATTGTTGGTCTTTTTTTCTTGCCAAAAATAGAATGTTGTGTATATACTGTGTATATAAAGTATATACAGTATATACATAGTGGAGGGAAACATGAATATTATTATTTCAAATTCTTCTCCAGACCCTATTTATGAACAAATTAGTAAGCAATTAAGGCAGCTTATCTTAAATGGTGGTCTAAAGGGTGGAGATCGATTGCCGTCTATCCGTAGTTTAGCGAAAGAACTACAGATTAGTGTGATTACGACGAAACGTGCGTATGAAGAGCTTGAAAAAGAAGGGTATATTGAAACTGTTGCGGGAAAAGGGACGTATGTCTCCGTGCAAAATAACGAGCTGATACGCGAACAAAGATTGCGCTTGTTAGAAAATAAAGCGGAAGAAATCGTAAATGAAAGTAAATTTCTGCAGCTTTCACTGGAAGAATTACAACAGATGATTGCGTTTCTATATAAGGGGGAATAAGAACCATGTTAGAGTTAAAAAACGTTTGTAAAAACTATCAAGATTTTTCAGTGAGAAATGTAAGTTTTACATTGCCACGCGGATATATTATGGGATTTGTCGGGCCAAATGGTGCTGGGAAAAGTACGACCATTAAAATGATTATGAATTTAGTAAGACGAAATAGTGGTGATATTATCATTTTCGGTAAGAACAATCAAAAAGCAGAAAAAGAAATTAAGCAAAATATCGGATTTGTATACGATGAAAATCACTATTATGAAGATTTAACATGTGAACAAATGAAGAAGATTATTGCACCTTTATATAAGAATTGGGATGAAGCGCAATATCAAACATATATGGAGAGATTACAAGTTCCAAAAAACAAAAAGATTAAGCAGCTATCAAAAGGGATGAAAATGAAATTTGCGATTGCGATGGCATTATCACATCATGCGGAGCTCATCATTATGGATGAACCAACATCAGGATTAGATCCAGTTGTCCGTAGTGAACTGCTCGATATGCTGCAAGAAATTGTAATGGAAGAAGAAATATCTGTATTATTCTCGACGCATATTACAACAGACCTAGAGCGTATTGCGGATTACATTACGTTCATAAACGAAGGCGAAATCGTCTTTACAGGAGAGAAAGATGAGATATTAGAAAATCATGTAATCGTAAAAGGAAGCAATGATTTATTAGATCTAGAAGGGAAAGAACTCTTTATCGGATTACGTAAAAATAAATTTGGTTTTGAAGGATTGGCCAAGGATAAACAAGCGATTGAAGATTGGTTTGGAAATGAAGTTGTACTAGAAAAACCGACTTTAGATGACATTGTTGTTTATACGGCGAAGGGGAGAATGGTTAATGCGTCAGCTCATATTTAAAGAGTTATATATGCAGCGATTCCAGTTTGTTGTATATATTATTTTATCAGGATTTGCTTTCGGTTTTGATATGAAATCACAAAATGGTTTTTTAATAAGTTGTATACTTCTTTCTATCTTTGCAATGTATACATCATTACATATTGATGAGAGAAACAATAGTGATCGTATATTGAATAGCCTACCTTTATTACGTAAACATGTAGTAATTGCAAAATATATTTCATTTATTTTGCTTATATTAATAAGTATATGTATAACTGTTTTTGTTTCATTCGGTTTCTATGTAATTGGTCAATTCGATAGAGTAGTAGCGGGGTATTATCCTCTTTTTGGTAGTGCGATACCATGGAATTTAGCGATAGTAGGTTTCGGAGTAACTTTATTGTATGCAATTTTGCTACTACCTATTGTATTTACATTTGGAGGGAAGATAGCTACTTATGCTTCGATGATATTGCCAATCATTATAATGATATTGAATAGACACATATTACCTCAAATTTTAAATGTATTAACGTTTGTACAACATGTACTTGGGAACATACCGAAATGGACTTTATGGGGAATAGGAATTTTCTTATTAGGTTTGTTAACTAGTGCGTCGATCAGAGTATCCATTCAATACTATCAAAGACGTGATTTGTAGTGAGGAGGAAGAGAACATATGGGACAGCTCATATTGAAAGATATTTTTTTGCAAAGATACATGTTCATTCTTTATTTCGTTACTTCTATACTTATATTTATTTCAATGGCACCAGAGCAAAATGGATTTGTTATTAGTTGTATGACATTGGGGGTTATGGGGGTTAGTGTTTCTATGTATATAGAAGAGCGAAATAAAAGTGAAAGTGTACTTATTAGTTTGCCTCTTTTACGTAGAGATATTGTTATAGCGAAGTATATATCCACTTTAATTTTTCTTATCGTTTCCATTGCTATTACATATTTTATAGTTTTTTGTATAGGTCAATTCAATAATTGGAAGGAAGGGACGATTTTTAAATCCATTGTTGTAGATATTCCGTGGCATGTTGTTTTTACTGGTATACTTTGTCCTATTATTTTTAGCGCTTTTACGCTCCCCGTGCAATACTTGGCTAAGTATCAAGTTGTCAGGGCATTATCTATACTTGTTATATTTCCAATTGTTATGCTATGTGGGATGTTCGGAAATATTCCAGCTGAAAAAGTAGGGCCGCTATCAGAATGGATAACAAATTCAGACCGACTAATTAGTTTGCTTGTTATTATAGTTGGCGTAATAAGTTTATACGTATGTTCTTTGTTTTTTTCGATTAAGCTATTTCAGGATAAAGATTTATATACTGAGTGAATCATTTAAACTAGGAGGTAAATAGTACGATGAAACAACTCATACTTAAAGACTTTGTTGTACAATGGAAGTTTTTGATTTGGTATTTACTGTATCCTCTTTTACTATATGCAATCAGTCAAGACAGTCGAAGTGTATTCACTGCTATCATCGTAATTATTCCATTTTTGGCTACAATGACTACATTTCACAATGATGAAAAAAATTGTAGTGGGAAAATATTAAATAGCTTACCCGTGACGCGGAAACAGATTGTGTTAGCAAAGTATGTGTTTACATTTTTAATTCTTAGTATGAGCGTTATAATTGCTAGTTCTATAATCAGTATTGAGTTTGGAGTAGGGGCAATAAAATTCATAAAAGAAACTGTTGTTAGTAGCATTGATCTTGTTGTGATTTATTTAAGTATTGTGATTCCAATCTATTTTGTATTCGGATATCAAAAAGCTAGATTCATCGCATTTATTATATTACTAGCACCAGTAGTGATCGGAGAAGTTTTCTTAAAAATAAATGTTGAACAAACAGTATTTCAATCTAGTGTCTTATTGTCAATATGTGCAATATGCGCACTAGCTACATCCATTTTTGTTTGTACAAAATTATATGAGCGAAGAGATATATAGAGGGAGATGTAATGATGAGAATTATAGGCGCATTTTTTATAATCATTGGATGTCTACTTATCATCGGAACCGGAATAGGAACAACATTACATCTCATTCCTTCGTCTATTTCAGTACCTACATGTCTATTGTTCGGAACAGTTTTTGTTACAATAGGAAGTATCATTAGGAAAAAAGAAAAACATACATTATAAAAGGTGTCTCATGACAAGACACCTTTTCAATAGGGAAAATAACAAAGGAGTAATTTATAAACTAAAACAGTACTTGGCATATCTTTTGGTGCATGTAATATAAGGCTGAAACATATCACAAAGAAAAGAAATAAGAAAAACAACAATAGGATATGTTTATGTATGGAATTTTGCATATAACCAGCTCCTTGGGGATAGTATGTCCAGCAAGATTAGAAATATGAATAGATTTCAAAAAAATGGGAGGGATATGGGATGGTTAGAAAACGGGGGCTTATGAGAAGAATACTGTTTGGAGTTGGAATGCTTTTGTTCTCTTTAGGTCTTATGTTACTGGGGTTTTACAAAGATATGAATGTATTCGAGTATACAAATAAATTTATTGGAGCTAGCGTTTTTGTTTTTGGAATACTATGCCTTATTGCTTCGAATTTCTTTAGAAAGCCGAAAGCAGGGAATCATTAAACATAAAAAAGACAGTTACTTCTTTTCGGAAGAACTGTCTTTTTTGAATGATTTGCTCCAAAGTTTAGCGATACTCCAAACAATAATGATTATAATGGAGGCGATAATCGACCAAGCGATGGATACGACTTCAATTGCCATGTTGGGAAGGAATGTAAGAACAGAAATAACTTTATGAAATAGCCATTCTATAATATGAAAGCTCATTTGCAGTAGAATAACGGTTCCGAGTATAATCCCAGTTAGGATTTGTTTTCCTTTTGCTTTCCACATGACGTTCACCCCACGTTAGCTCATTAATTTTAAGCCAACAGCACCGCATAAAATGCAGCTTAAGAAGGCAAGGCGACGCCAATCAGCTGATTCGTGGAAGATAAGAATACCTAAAAGTGCACTTCCGGCAGTTCCAATTCCGGTCCAAATGGCGTAAGCTGTTCCCATTGGTAGTGAGTCCATTGCAAGTGATAAGAAGAAGAAGCTTACGCCAAAGTTCGCGATTAAAATCAGTTTGGGTGCCCAGCCTTTTTTTTCAGTGGCTACTTTCATAAACAGTACACCAACAATCTCACAAATACCAGCAATAATTAAAAATACCCATGCCATGTTATGCAGCCTCCTTCTCTTCTTGTTCCCCCGTTACTCGTTTTAATCCAATAACGCCAAAGAAGATTAAACCAATAAATAAGATTTTTACAATTGAAAATGGTTCTCCGAAAATAAAGATTTCTGTAAGAACGATTCCACCGGCTCCGATTCCTGTAAAGACTGCATATACAGTTCCAACAGGTAGATCCTTATAAGCTTTAAATAATAGGACGAAACTAATTGCGATTAAGAGAGCAACCCCAATCCATTCAAGTGGTGTTGTCGCATGCTTTAGCCCAATCACCCAAAAAATTTCAATAATGCCAGCTAAAATTACATAAATCCATGCCATATACTATCTCTCCTTCCTACCAGTCGTTAGGTAAAGGGCTGAAAAACGACGCATTGCGATTCGCAATCCGTCATTTTGAAAGGCCACGCCAAAATACTTTCCAAGAAGCATTTAAACGGGTTTCAAAGCGATTTAAACCTGCGTATAATAGCTCAACCATAAGACCATCAAGTAAGCATACATAAGCCTCTAAAGCGTCTTTTATTTCAATGTTGTACAGTTCATCTTGTTCCTTTGCTCGTTTGAACACAGGGAATAGAAGTTCTCTAATGTTTTCAATGTGAGCATTTGCTTTTTCAATAATTTGTTCGCGAAATGCATCAGGTGGAAAATAAGAAGTACGTAACCAAAACATTGATTCTTCACTTTCACCAAATCGTTTTGCATAACCTTTTAAAAGATTTATGAGCAATGCTTCAGTAGATGATTTTGAAAAGTTTTTTATATCGTCTGTAAATCTTTGTAAATCTTTTTGCAGGGCTGCCTCTAAGCAGACGAAGTATAATTCTTCTTTCCCCTTAAAGTGTGCGTAAATCGATGGTTTTTTAATCCCGACTTCTTGTGCAATATTTGCTAATGAAGTCCCTTCATAGCCGTAGCGTGCGAAATGAGAAAGTGCTACAGCTTTAATGCGGTTTGCTGTCATTTTCATCCCCTACCTACCGTTCGTTAGTTTAAGTATAAAAGAAAGAAAAAATAAAGTCAATAAGTCAGTTCACTAAAAAGAGTGCCACATTCAGCAGGCACTCTTTACACAGTTTTTCGTTCAATTAAATGGAAAGGGAGTTCTTCTGAGTTCCCTATGATTTGTTCACCAAGTATTTGCTTATGAAATAAAGAAAAGGCACGAGCCCCCATTGTTAGCCCGGGGTGCTCAATTGTTGTAATCTCTAATACCTCCGAAATCTCATGGTTATCAAAACCGAGAATAGCGAGATCTTCTGGTACGCGTATTCCGTGCTTTCGTGCTTCAGTTAATAAACCAGCTGCAACTTGGTCGTTGGCAGTAAAAATAGCAGTTGGACGTTCTTTCATATTTAAAATACGATGCAGAACTTTTGCGCCATCTTGCATCGTGTAACATTGGTAAAACATCCAGTCTGGTTGTGCACTTTTATGAGCTGCGTGAAGAGCATCAAAAAAGGCTTTTTCACGCTGTTTTGTATTTACGCTATTTTGTCTCGCTAAACACACTCCAATTCGCTCATGTCCTTTATGTAATAAATATTCTGTACCGATGCGAAACCCTTCATAGTGATCAACATAGACAGATGAAATAAGAGGATGCTTCATTTTTTCACATGAGATAATGGGAGCAAACGTTGCGAAAGGTTCGATTTCCTCCCACGAGCTTGCTCGCGAGCAAATAATCATTCCATCAAATTGTTTCATTTTCATCATTTCTAAAACGCGAATTTCTTCTTTACTATCGTAATTTGTTTGACACAGACTAATATGATAACCAGCAGCTAATGCTTCGTTTCCAATCCCTCCAATAAGGGTACTAAAGTAAGGTAAATTGATAAAAGGAAGCATTACCCCCACTGTAAATGTTTTTCCTCTTAATAAATGAACTGCATTTATATTTTTTGCATAATTTAATTCTTCAACCGCATTTAAAACGCGTTTTCGCTTTTCATCGCTGACGTAGGGATGGTCATTTAGCACGCGCGAAACCGTCGTTATAGATACCCCAGCGATTTTCGCAATTTGTTTTATATTTGCCATATGTATCACCTCTTCGTTCATTATATAGGCAAATAGATAAGAATGGAAAAAATACTGAAAAAGTCTTGACCTGAAAAGCTTTTCACAATCTATGTTATAAAAAGACCTTCTGTTATTCGCGTAACCTTTTTATTTTGGGCGTAAGAGTAGCAGAAAGTCTTTTTTTGTCTAAATAGAAATGCTGTGTCAAAATGTGTGAGATAAACGAGGAAAGTTTTCAAAGGGAGAGTGGACAAGTGAAGCGAATATGAACAACATATTAACGCTTTGTTCGCAAAAGGAGCGGTATGAAAGGGCGGAAACAAATTGAAAAAAAGAATCATTTGTTTCGTGTTTTCTAGTATGTTGCTGAGCTCATGTTCATTCCAACAAACAGCGAAAGAAGAAAAACAATTTGTGGGAAATGCGGATGGAGCTGTAGATCTTGTATCTGGTCCCATTTCGTTAAAGGATACAAAAAAAATTTTTTCGGCAGCATTTAAAGTTCCGACGTATTTGCCGTACGATGTTATGAGTGATGTAAAAGGAGAAGTAAGAACAATTGGGAAGAAGAACGCTGTCTTGACGATAAAATATAAACAACAAGAAGAAGGAAGAAAAGATTATATAGAATTAACAGTTGCTAATTTTCCTTACAGTTTTCCTTATATTGTAGAACAAAATCGATTTCATGAAAAAATGAGATTGGATAATGGTTCAGCTGCCTATTTTAAAAATAGGGATGAGGGCGAGCATGGAGAAGAATTTGCGACGCTCATATGGAAAGAGAAAGGATTAGAATATCAATTACTATACCGCAATGTAGAATTAAGAGATGAGGAAATAGTGAAACAAAACTTATTGTATATTGCGAACAATATGGAAGAAAAGAACTAGCTGATGAGTCATGCTAGTTCTTTAAAATATTATTTCTTTTTAATTTTTCCTGTCCAAGATTTAAATCCACCTTGTAGTTGGTAGAAATCTTTGTAACCTTGTTTTTTTAGATATTGAGCTGCACGTCCTGTACGGAATCCACTTTGGCAGTATAAATAGACAGGTTGGTCTTTACGTAGCTCTTTGTAACGCATACGGATTTGTGATAATGGAATGTTACGAGCACCTAAAATATGACCAGCGTTAAATTCATCTGCTTCACGAATATCGATAAGCTGTGCCTTACGGTAGCCAGCGCGAAATTCTTCTTCTGAAAGTGTTTTAATTAGTCTCTTCTGATAGAAAAACATCCATACAGAGTAGCCGATGAATGCTAGAACTGCGGCTAGTATAATAATTAAGTTTGTTGACACGATTCTATCGCTCCCTTTTTTCTTATCCTACTTTCAATATTATAATGCCCACATGTATTTATGCAACAGGTTCGTTCGGTGAGAAGGAGAAATTTCGTATTCTTTCACAAATTTTGTCGAATTTGTTAGACTAGAGATTGTGAAAAATAATTGGTTATATGAGGTGCAGGATGGGAAAAGAAAAATGGTGTTATATTAACTCTGGTCAATGTTCACCGTCATTTAATATGGCGTTAGATGAATGTTTATTAAATTGGCAAAGTGAAAAGAAAATGCCACCAACGATTCGTTTTTATGAATGGGAGGTGCCAACATTAACAGTAGGGTATTTTCAACGTGTAGAAAAAGATATCAATATGGATATAGTAAAAGAGAAGGAGTATGGATTTGTTCGTCGTCAAACGGGTGGTAGAGGTGTATTACATGATAAAGAATTAACATATAGCGTGATTGTCTCTGAAGATCACCCGCATATGCCGAAAACAGTTACAGAAGCATATCGTGTTATTTCACAGGGGTTACTTGAAGGCTTTAAGGCACTAGGATTAGAAGCGTATTATGCGGTGCCAAAAACAGAAGCGGATCGTGAAAATTTAAAAAATCCACGTTCGGGTGTATGTTTTGATGCGCCATCTTGGTATGAAATTGTTGTAGAAGGCAGAAAAATTGCTGGGAGCGCTCAAACGCGTCAAAAAGGTGTTATTTTGCAACATGGATCAATTCCGTTAGAAATCGATTTGGATGAGCTATATGATTTATTCCTATTCCCAAATGAGCGAGTGAAAGAGCGTATGAAGAGTATGTTTTCTTCAAAAGCTGTTGCAATCAATGAATTAACAGATCGTACATTTACAATTGAACAGTTGATTGAAGCGTTCCAAGTTGGATTTGAAAAAGGTTTAGATGTGGAGCTAGTTCCGTATGAACTAACAGAAGAACAGCTTCAGGAAGTGCAAACATTAGCGAAAGAAAAGTATGAGAGTAATGAATGGAATTATAAAAAATAAGGAGATGGCATTTGCCATCTCCTTATTTTCTTTATAATAAATTAAGTACTTTTTCTACTTTAATTCCTTTGTCTTGTAAAGAACGAAGACGATTTACAACATCCATAATTTCTTTATCAAAAGTAACGCTAATACCTTGGCTTTGTAATTCTTCTTTTAAGTTCTCAATAGAATCATCTATGTCGATGCCAAGCTCGTAATCTTGACATACTTCGATTGTCTTTTTCACAAGTTTCACATAATTCTCTTGTAGTTTAGAATTTGCTTCAGTTGAAGCCACTTGTTTTGGTTTGGTAGGCATAGCCGTAACCGTTTCTTGCTTTGTAACTGGAGTGGGTACTACTTTTTTTACAGGAGCTGGAGTAGGTGCCGCTACAACTGTCTCTGAACGCACTGGCTTTGGCGCTGGTGCCGAAGTAGGTTTAGGGGTTACAACCGGTTCTTCAACACGTGTAACAGGTTTTGGAGCCGCTGTGACTACTTTAGGTACCTTTTCTGCCACTACTTCTTTTTGGGGAGCAGTTTCTACAGGTGTTACCTCCTGTTCAGCAGCTTCTTTATTTTCTTTACTCCACATAACGCGTTCAATTTCTAGGGAAACATTGTTTTTATTCATTGCTGTTAATGTAACTTTACCAACTTCAGCGTTACCTGTGAAATCGACAATCTTATAAATCACACTTTTGTTCCAATCTACGTTTCCGCTCAAAAATAATTCTTCGTTACATTTCGGCGTTAAGCCCTCGATTTTAATTTCTGCATTTACACCGTTCTCACTATATACCATAATTAGCGAAGCATTTACATCTTCGTCTGCTAACATTAGTTCACGTACCATTTTGCCGGTGCGTACTTGCGTTTTCTTCTTAAGTGACATCAAATTTCCCCTCTCAAAAATTCAGTAATAATAAAAAAATCGTATAACGAAAAATAATTGCTCACGAAGAAATATGATACCGATAATAAAAGCATCACGTCAACAATTAACTTTAATTATTTTGCATTTTTCTTATTTTCTTTATGAAATTTTTCAATTTGTAAAATTAGACAGAAGAAAAACAGCCTTTTTGGAGTCTGTTAAAATCTAGAAGTTTTCAATAAAATTGTTTATAGAATATAAAAGGAAATCGCAATAAGGGCACCTTGCCAAATTTGTCATTCGAATTGATACAGCATCGTTTTACAAAACCTGCAAAAAAAGTGATACAACAACGTTATTCAAACACAAAACTTGAAGTGGATGAAGAGAAAAGAAAATATAAATGGGGAAGATATGGAATTGGGAAATATGTTTATCAAAAGGATGATGAGGCGACGTTAGAGGTAACGATAAGAGGGTATATTCACGAATATTTTCCAGACGCTGAAATTCAATATTTCACATAGAGGAATCTGTAAGTAATTTGCAGCTTCTTTTTTATTTCATATTTTTAGGCTTGTTTCCACCCTTGTCACGATATCCTTTCTGGTGTATCATTTTATTGATTGCTTAGTGCGGAAAACACAAAATGAAATTGGATGGAGGAAGCCGATGCCTACCCCTAGTATGGAAGATTATATTGAACAAATTTATTTGTTAATTGATGAAAAGGGATATGCCCGCGTATCTGATATTGCTGAAGCGCTTAGTGTACATCCATCCTCTGTAACGAAAATGGTACAAAAATTAGATAAAGATGAGTATCTGATTTATGAAAAATATAGAGGGCTTGTATTAACATCAAAAGGGAAAAAAATCGGGGAACGTCTTGTCTACCGTCATGAATTACTAGAACAATTTATGCGTATCATCGGTGTGGATGAAAGTAAGGTTTATAATGATGTAGAAGGGATTGAACATCATTTAAGTTGGGAAGCTATTGACCGCATTGGTGATTTAGTACAATATTTTGAGCAAGATGAGCTTCGAATTGAAACACTTCGCGGTGTTCAAAAAGCAAATGAAGAGCAGGGAAAGTAAAGTAAAGGAAGCGAGAGACGTTTCCTTTTTTTGTTTAAAAGAGGAATTGACTTTATGTAAGTTGGAATGTATAGAAATATAAAAATATCTTTTTGTAAAGGGCGGGGTTGGAATGAAAGCAATTATTTTCGACTTTGATGGGTTAATTGTAGATACAGAAACAATTTGGTTCCAATCTTTTCAGGAAGTAATTCGCGAATATGGTGGTGAGTTACCTCTAGAAGAGTTTGCAAAATGTGTTGGAACAACAGATGAAGTGCTTTATACCTATATTGAACAACAATTGAAAGAGCAATTTAATAAAACATTGCTAGAAGAAAAAGTTTCGGCTTTACATCAAGAGAAAATGAAAATACCAGTAGCTCGTGATGGTGTGAAAGAATACTTAGAAGAAGCAAAAAGTCTTGGAGTAAGAATTGGTTTAGCTTCTAGTTCTTCAAGAAAATGGGTTGTTGGATTTTTAGAAGATTTAGGGATCCGAGAGTATTTTGAAGTTATTAAAACAAAAGAAGATGTTGAGAGAGTAAAACCAGATCCAGAGCTGTATAAGGCAGCTATTGAAGAATTGAAAATTGATCTTTCAGAAGCTGTTGTATTTGAGGATTCAGTAAATGGATTGAAAGCAGCGATTGCAGCAGGATTAAAATGCGTCATTGTTCCTAATGAGGTTACAAAAGCTTTGCAGTTTGAAAATTATCATCTTCGCTTAGGGAGTATGAAAGAAAAGAGTTTAATAGAAGTACTTCAATATGTGAGAGAGAAAAAATAAAAAGAAAGACCGTATTTCCTAAAAGGAAGCACGGTCTTTCTTTTTATTTTTTTTGCCCTCAATCACTGTTAAATGAGATTGCTTTCGCTTCCTTTTTAACACTGATGAATTGCCTTTTTTACCTTTGTCATCAGAAGCATTTCGTTTTAATAAAGAATTGCTTAGGGGTGCTACATTTTGCTTTCCGTATTTTTGGTTCGATTGTTTCGCGGCGCGCTTATAAGAGTTTTGCGAATTGGCGGAACCGCTGGAGCTTGTAAACATCTTATATAATAAATAAAAGACACCAACAACAAGTAACATAATGGCAATGTTTTTGACCATTCCGTATGGATTTGTAATTGCAGATGATACGAGACCAAATATTGCTAACCCAATAATAAGCATGACTAAAGCGAACGTAAACGAACGACCGTTCATAGGGAACACCTCCTAAATAACATATATTTAAATTAGTATATTAGCGACAAGGGAAGGAGTTGAGTAACATTTTTAAAAAATTATTGTTGTTTTCCTTCTAAACGTAATAATTCTTCGAAAGATGCAATTGCAACTTCAACTTGATCATCTTCTGGTTCTTTTGTAGTTAATAATTGAAGCCATAATCCTGGATATCCTAACGCACGCAAAACAGGAATATCTCGTAATCGATTTGTAAATTGCAAGACTTCAAAAGAAATACCTAGAACAACTGGAATTAATAAAATTCGATTTATCACTCTGGCCCAAAGAGGATCAGTAGGAACAAGAAAGTAAACAAACATTCCGATAATGACTGTAAATATAATAAAACTACTACCGCAACGATAATGGAGACGAGTTTGTTTTTGTACATTTGCTACTGTCAGCGGAAGATTATTTTCGTAAGCATTGATAACTTTATGTTCCGCACCATGATATTGAAATACACGCTTAATGAGCGGAGTTAGTGACACAATATATATATAGCTCAGTAATAGGATAAGCTTAATGATGCTTTCGACAATGATTTGCCCAGTGTGAGATGGGAAAATGGGTCTTGTCAATTCCGCTAAAAGTGCGGGAACTGCTGTGAAAATAACTTTGCCGAATATGAACGATAGGACTCCGACTGCGGCTACTCCTAATATCATCGTTAATTTTGATTGTTCTTCTTTCTTGTTTGCAAGCTGTTCATCGTCCTCAGGATGAACGTCAAATCGTTCCGAAGCAAAGTTTAAATGCTTCGCTCCATTAGCACTTGCATCAACGATAGCGGCAATACCACGTAAAAATGGAACTTTCTTGAGTACAGATGATATTTTATTACGTACACGTGGTAATCGATAAAATTCGATCGATTTATCTTTACGACGAACCGCTGTAACAGTATATTCTCTACCACCAAACATAACTCCTTCTATGACCGCTTGCCCACCGTATATTTGTTTTGTCTCCTTTGCCATGTTAACACCAACCTGTATTTGTTTCTCTCTTATGTAGAAAAGAGGCAATTGTCACACTTGGTTCTGCCATTATGAGATTTGACAATCACCGAGTTTCCTTTATTTTATCGACAAACACAAGCTGCTGACAAGGAAAAATGTTACGGAAGCTAGACATTTCTTATTCTTTTTATAGACAAATTTTGCATGATTTAAACATGCTTCAAAATAGTTTCGGACATACTAGTAAGTGGAGGTGTTGATGTGAAGCAAGAACAATCAGAAATAAATAAGTTTGTACAGATTGGTTTATTTGGTGGTGCTTTTTGGGGGAGTATATGGTATTTTCTTCATATTTTTTCATTTACGGAGGTTGGACCGAACTATTTACTTTTACCATTTGCGCTTGGAAATTGGAAAGAAGGAGTTTGGGGAAATGTATTAGGCGTTGTCTGTGTAGGACTTCTTTCTATTTTAGTGGCACTTATCTATAAGGCCCTTTTCAAAAGATTTGAAGGGATACTACCTGGGATACTTTATGGTCTCTTTTGGTGGACTATTTTATTTTTAGGGCTTGGTTCTATTGCACCTGTTATTAAGAATGCACTTCATTTACCGAAAGAAACAATTGTCACAACGATATGTATTTTTATTTTATATGGTGTATTTATTACATATTCTGTTTCGTTTGAAGCGAACAATGTGAATCAAGGGGAAGGTGTGGAGTAGACAAACTATTCAAATAAGTGACTCCTGTGTTAAAATGTTGTATAGACATTTTTATATTAAGGAGTTTTAAAAGTATGAAGAAATTACTCCTCGTTAACGGTCCTAATCTAAATCGCCTTGGCGTTCGAGAGGTGAATGTATATGGGAAAGGAACGCTAGCGACACTTGAAACAGAGATGAAGCAAGAAGCAGAGAAATTGGGAGTGGAGTTAGAATGTTTTCAATCGAATCATGAAGGTGCTCTTATTGACATCATTCATGAGGCTGACGACATATATGAAGGAATCATTCTAAATCCAGGAGCATTTACGCATTATAGCTATGCGATTCGAGATGCGATTGCGAGCATTTCGATTCCAGTTATTGAGGTACATATTTCCAACATTCATCAGCGTGAATCGTTTCGTCATGAATCTGTGACGGCAGCTGCCACTGCAGGGCAAATTGTTGGATTTGGTTTTTATGGTTATAAGTTAGCGTTATTTGCATTATTGGAGAAACTTAGGGAGGCATAAACTGATGGAAAAGATCACGAAGTTAAGAAGTGCATTTGGTGAAGCTGGTATTGATGGTATTTTATTAACGAATGAATATAGTCGTAGATATATGACAAACTTTACAGGGACAGCTGGTGTGGTACTTATTTCGAATGACCGTGCTCTGTTTATCACAGATTTCCGCTATGTAGAGCAAGCTGGTAAGCAAGCTGTTGGTTATGAAATTGTCCAACATACAGGACCAATTCTTGATGAAGTTGCGAAACAAGTGAAAGAATTGGGAATTCAAAAGCTTGGCTTTGAGCAAGATACACTTACATATAGCTCTTATACAGCACATAAAGAAGCTATTGAAGCGGAATTTGTTCCAACTTCTGAGCTTGTAGAAAAGTTACGCTTGATTAAGACGGATTCAGAGATTAAGATATTAAAGGAAGCTGCACAGATTGCAGATGCTGCCTTTGAACATATTCTATCATTCATTCGCCCAGGCGTATCTGAAATTGAAGTGTCAAATGAACTTGAATTTTTCATGAGAAAACAAGGAGCAACGTCTTCTTCGTTTGATATTATCGTTGCTTCAGGACTTCGTTCAGCGTTGCCGCATGGTGTGGCATCTGAAAAAGTGATAGAAAAAGGAGATTTCGTAACATTAGACTTCGGTGCTTATTATAAAGGATATTGCTCTGATATTACTCGTACGATTGCAGTCGGCGAACCATCGGATAAATTAAAAGAAATTTACAATGTCGTTTTAGAAGCGCAACTTCGTGGTGTGAATGGCATTAAAGCTGGTTTAACTGGTCGTGAAGCGGATGCACTAACACGTGACTACATAACTGAAAAAGGATACGGTGAATATTTCGGGCATTCTACTGGTCATGGAGTGGGTCTTGAGATTCACGAAGCACCAGGTTTAGCGTTCCGCTCTGAAACGGTACTTGAGCCAGGTATGGCTGTGACAGTAGAACCGGGTATTTATATTCCGGGTGTTGGCGGTGTACGTATTGAGGACGATATTATTGTAACAAGTGAAGGTAATGAAGTAATCACGAAGTCTCCAAAAGAACTTATTATTTTGTAATACACAGGAGGATTTTTTGCATGATTTCAGTAAATGATTTTCGTACAGGTTTAACAATTGCGGTGGACAACAGCCTTTGGCAAGTTATCGATTTCCAACACGTAAAGCCAGGTAAAGGTGCTGCGTTCGTTCGCTCTAAACTACGTAACCTTCGCACAGGTTCTGTTCAAGAAAAAACATTCCGTGCTGGTGAAAAAGTAGAAAAAGCACATATCGAAAACCGTCGTATGCAATACTTATACGCGAGCGGTGAGTCTCACGTATTCATGGATAACGGAACTTATGAGCAAATCGAACTTGGTGAAGCTCAAATCGAGCGCGAGCTAAAATTCTTAAAAGAAAACATGGAAGTAGCTATTATGACATACCAAGGTGAAGTACTTGGAGTTGAACTTCCAAATACTGTTGAGTTAAAAGTTGTAGAAACAGAACCAGGTATTAAAGGTGATACAGCTTCTAACGTAACGAAACCAGCTACATTAGAAACTGGCCTTGTTGTACAAGTACCAATCTTCATTAACGAAGGTGAAATGCTTATCATCAACACAGGTGAAGGCAAATACGTTTCTCGTGCATAGTTAGAAAAAGCACTCGTGATTACACGAGTGCTTTTTTATGTGAAATAAGGTGAATAATAAATGATACTTGTAATAAGACTAATGGCTACAAGGCTGATTGTTCCTATTATGTAAGGACTCAAAATGATTTGAAATGGTTTTACTTCTCCAGTATCTACTCCAGATACTCCTTTGTATAAAGCATGGTCCATATTGGCGTTACGATTCATACTTAAAGCCACTAGCCAAATTATGCCGAATATCGCCATGCTTCCTAGAAAAAATGTTTCCATAAAAGACCAACCAACCGCTTTTGAAAAAAGATAGATGCCGACAAACTCTAATGCGATTGTCATAATAAATTTAATTACTTTCACTGTAAAACCTCCTAATTATTTAATCCGATCCAATTTAAAAAATTCTCACGAGATATAACATGTAGCACACAAGGGGATTTTGTCTCTTTTTCTAGTGCTATATGTTCATCTGGAAACTGTTTTTCTACATGTAGAGAAATATAAGGTAATTTCTCCTGCGCTTTTTGCGAACGGATATTAGTTGTTTTTGCGCCCGCGAATACATATGTAAGATCTAATTCTTCAAATGCCATTTTAAAAATTTCCTTTTTAGCAGCTTCATTGTATCCTTGGCCCCAATATGGATAGCCGAGCCAACTACCGATATGAGATTTCTTTTTTATGTGATCGATATGTTTGAGAGAGGTGATACCAATTATCTCCTTTTTTTCATTTACAATCACTCTTGATAGAGATTGTTTTATTCGTTCTTCTTCCATTGCAAAACGAATAAATGCTTTTGTATCTTCGATAGTTTCTACTTTTAGCCCTAGGGCGTCTTTCACATGTGGATCGCTAGATAATGTGAAAATGATGTCTGCATATTGTAAATCGAATGGTAATAATGTTACGTGATTCATAGAAAATCTCCTTTCGTACACTAAATATAACATAAAATAATGGGAATATTCAGATTTTAATGGTGAGTAATGCGAAAAATTATGTTTTTACTTCTGAAATAGACAACCTCTGCATATGGTTGTACAAATATATGCTTTTTGGAGTATGACTTACCCAGTAAGTCTAAGGAGTTACTTGAAAAGTAATTGGTAAGGAGAGAAGGTGGGAGAATGAAACAGTGGCTGGCGGCAATGGAGACATCTGTGCTTGTTATGGGGTTGCTTCGGTTGTTTTCAGGTAGCGCGGAAATATTCGCCGCTTTGCTTATGCTTTATGTGAATGATACGAAAAAAGCATTGTTTATAAACGGTATGCTGGCATTTGTTGGACCGACTGTATTGATTCTAACGATGACAATTGGTATTGCAAGCGTTGCAAATGAAATTTCCTTTCTGAAACTTTTTTTTCTAACTCTTGGAATTGGCTGTATTTTTATTGCGGTGCTGAAATAGTAAGTCAATTATAGTGGGGAGACGCTTATGAAAGAGGTATTAGAAGTTTTACCAAAGCATATGAAACAGTTCATTGAAGGCTGTGAACAATATAGTGTGTTAGAAGAAATTCGGATTCGGATTGGAAGACCGCTTGAATGCATTGCGTATGGAGAAGTACTGTTTTATGACTATATCGTTACAGCAGAGGATGCTATCTATTTATTAAATAAGCTCAGTCAATATTCGATTTATACGATGGAAGAAGAGTTAAAGCGTGGGTACGTTACTTTGCGCGGTGGTCATAGAATTGGCTTAGCTGGAAAAGTAATTACCGAGAAAAGTGCAGTGAAAATGATCCGGGATGTGTCGTCATTTAATATTCGGATTGCTCGTCAAAAGATTGGGATAGCTGATCCGCTTCTATCTTATTTGTACGACTCACGCTGGTTAAACACGATGGTAATTGGTCCACCCCAAACAGGGAAGACAACACTTCTTAGAGATGTGGCGCGCTGTATGAGCCAAGGGATTCGTTCTCATAACATTCCTTCTTGCAAAGTGGGTATTGTTGATGAACGCTCAGAAATTGCTGGATGTGTAAAAGGGATTCCACAATATGAGCTTGGTCCCCGGGTTGATGTACTAGATGCATGTCCAAAAGCAGAAGGAATGATGATGATGATTCGTTCTATGAGCCCAGATATATTAATAGTGGATGAAATTGGGCGTATGGAAGATAGTGAAGCTATTATGGAGGCAGTTCATGCAGGTGTTCAGCTCTTTATAAGTGCTCACGGATTTTCCTTTGCTGATGTAATGAAAAGACCATCTTTAAAGGCTGTGATGGAACTTGGTGTGTTTGATCGCTTTATTGAACTATCAAAAGCAAAGGGCCCTGGAACCGTTGTTCAAGTGAAAGATGGGGATGGCAAGCCTGTTCAAAGGCAAGGGAAGGCACAAGGTATATGGTGAAAATATTTGGTGCGGCGTTAATTGTAGCGGTGACGACTTTCTTTGGCTTTTCGTATGCTAAAAGGTATAGTGAGCGCTCGCGTCAACTTAGGCTTTTAAAAGCTGCGCTGCAATCGTTAGAAGCTGAAATTATGTATGGGCATACACCTTTATCAGAAGCAGCCGAGCGCTTAGTAAAACAAATGCCGAAACCTTTAAACTGGATATTTCAAAGTTTTTCAAAGCGGCTAGAAAGCGGTGAGCAAACCGTTAGAGAAGCTTGGATCGATAGTTTACAAGAAAATTGGAAACTCACTGCATTTAAACAAACCGAATATGAGATTTTACAACAATTTGGCGAAACCTTAGGGCAACATGATCGTGAATCGCAACAAAAGCATATTCGCTTATGTATTACTCATTTAGAAAGAGAAGAGGGCGAAGCAAAAGCGCTGCAATTTCAATATGAAAAGATGATAAAGAGTTTAGGGGTATTAGCAGGACTACTTATCGTAATTTTACTGCTATAAGGGGGAGAAGGGCGATGTCCATCGATGTTGGATTAATATTTCAAATCGCCGGAATCGGCATTGTTTTAGCTTTCATTCATACAGTACTAAAAGAGTTAAAGCGGGAGGATATTGCAAACTGGGTGATTCTTGTCGGTTTTGTCGTTATTTTATTTCATGTTGCATTTTTGATTAATACTTTGTTTGACAAGATTAAAAGTGTCTTTCTCTTCCAGTAAAGGGGGCGGTTCGAATCGAAATCTTGCAAATTGTCGGATTGGGCCTCGTTGCGACATTTTTAGCAGCTGTGCTAAATCAACATAAATCTAGCATTACTTCTTTGTTTATTGTGTTCATTGCGAGTGTAATGTTCCTGCTACTAATCGATCAAATTCATTCCATTTTAAGAATGATTGAGAGAGTTGCAAGTGAGGCGAAAGTGAGCAATGTCTATGTAGAGACGCTACTGAAAATCATTGGAATTGCGTACATTGCCGAGTTTGGAGCACAAATTACAAAAGATGCTGGTCAAGGTGCAATCGCTTCAAAAATTGAACTAGCGGGAAAAATTTTAATTCTTGTTATGGCTATTCCTATTTTAACGGTTGTTATTGAAACAATTCTCGGCTTTTTACCTACGGGATAAGGAGGAGTGGATGTTGCGAAGGTTTGGAACTAAGCTGCTGTTTGCTTGCTTCCTTTTCTTTTCTTTACCAATTGTTGTACAAGCTTCTCCTGTAGAAGAAAACGTCGTGGATCAGCAATTGGATAAACTAGGAATTGAAGATGTGAAGCAGTTTTGGGACGGGCTTGTCACAAAATATGGAGGCTATTTACCAGAGAGTCAAAAGGGAAGTTTTATGGAATTTGTAAAGGGTGAAAAGGAATTTTCCATAAAAGAATGGATGATGGGATTATTAAAATATTTATTTCATGAGCTTGTTGCAAATGGAAAGTTACTCGGAACGCTCATTATGCTCACGATTTTTAGTGCGCTATTACAGTCCTTACAATCAGCTTTTTCAAAGAGTAGCGTTAGTAAAATTGCAGATGCGGTTGTATACATGGTGCTAATTATTTTTGCTCTAAATAGTTTTTATGTCGTAATGACGTATGCACGAGAAACGATTCAAACGATGGTAGATTTCATATTAGCGCTACTTCCGATTCTTCTAGCACTCATAGCAACAGGGGGGGGAGTCGTATCGGTATCATTCTTCCATCCGGTTATCATTTTTTTAATGAATACAAGCGGGCTGCTCATGAACTATATTGTACTTCCACTCTTATTACTGGCGACCATTTTAAGCATTGTAAGTACAATGAGCGATCAATACAAAGTTACGAAATTGTCCAAGCTCCTGCAAAATGTAAGTGTTGGGATCATTGGTATCTTTCTAACAATTTTTCTTGGCGTACTATCCGTACAAGGGACAGCAACAGCAGTTGCTGATGGTATAGCTGTTAAAACAGCGAAGTTTGTAACAGGAAATTTTATTCCTGTAGTAGGGCGGATGTTTACAGAAGCGGCAGATACTGTGATTAGTGCTTCTGGGTTGCTAAAGAATACGGTCGGGATTATCGGGCTTGTTATTTTATGTTTAATTGTTGCTTTTCCAGCGATTCAAATTTTTTGTATCGCGTTTATTTATAAATTCGCAGCAGCAGTACTACAGCCAGTTGGCGGAGGCGCTATTATTAAATGTTTAGACATTATAGGACGAAGTATCATTTATGTATTTGCCTGTTTAGCTATCGTATCCTTTATGTTCTTTTTAAGCATTACCATTATTATTGCCGCAGGGAACATTACCCTCATGATGCGATAGGAGGTGACGAGTATGCAATTTGTTACAGAGTGGATTCGAAATATTATCGTATTTTTGCTCTTAGCGACGATGCTGCATCTTATCCTTCCCAACTCAAATTTACAAAAGTATGTCAAATTTGTCGTGAGCTTATTGTTAGTCGTGTTAATCTTGACGCCGCTATTTAAGTTGTTACAAACAGATGTAAATGAAGTAATTGCAAATTTTAATCAAGAAAAATACGTAGCGGATGGATCAATAAAAAATTCAATTGATGAGAAGAAAAAAGAAATACAAGCCCTAACACGTGCATATAGTTTAGAAGAGATGGCTGTCAAAATGAAAAAAGAAGTTGGAAAAGAGTTTGAGAAAACGTATGGCGTGACAGTGTCTGAAATAAAGGTAATTGCCGCAGAAACTAAGGAAGAAGTAAAAACGGCAAAAGATATTCAATCTGTTATTGTGACATTAAAAGAAACTGAGCCGAAGAAAAACGCTGCAATTGAAACGGTAAAACCAATTGAAATTGATTCGCAAGAACCAAGACAAACTTCACAAGAAACAAATGTAGAAATGAAAGAGTTCTTTTCAAGCAGGTGGCAGCTAGAGGATAAACAAATCCAAGTTCAAATGGAAGGGGGGACAGGTAGAGTAAATGGACAATAAAGATAAAAATTCGAGATTCTCATTTTTTCGTAACTTATTGAAAGGGGACGAAAAAGACGATAAAGAGAAGGGGAAAAAGGTAACACCGAAGTTTTTGCTTGTCCTACTCATACTTGGAATGTTACTTATGTTTTCTAGTAATTTCTTTCAAGCGAAAAAAGAAGAAGTGCCTGTGTTTAAAGAAAAGACAAGTCAAGATGCAGGAAAAGATGTGCCGACCTTTGGTCAAAAAAATAGTGATAATATGTCAGCTGTAGAAAAATACGAAAAAGCGTATGAACAAGAATTGAAAGCAGCATTAGAAGATATAACTGGGGTCAAAGATGTGTCTATTGAAGTGAATCTGGATTCATCTGAAGAAAAAATACTTGAAAAAAATATTGTAAAACGATCACAAACAACAGGTGAAACAGATAAAACAGGAGGCAAAAGGCAAGTTGAAGATGAATCAACTGATGAAAAAACAGTGATTATACGCGAAGGTGATAAAGAAACTCCGATTGTACTGCGAACAGAGAAACCGAAAGTGCGAGGCGTCCTTGTCGTAGCAAAAGGAGTGGATAATATACAAATAAAAGCAATGGTGAAAGAAGCGGTGACGCGTATGCTTGATGTACCATCTCACCGCGTAGCAGTACTACCAAAAAAGGGTTAGGGAGGAACTAAAGTGTTAAAAAAACAAACAGTTTGGTTATTAACAATGCTAAGTTTAGTAGTTGTGTTATCCGTATATTATGTCACAACACCTGATAAAATGAATACTGCAACACCGACAGCAGGTGAAAAGGTAGGACAAGAAAAGCAAGGTTTTGAAAAAGAAGTGACGAAAGAAACAACAAAGGAAACATCAAATAAGGAAGCTACTTCAAAAGAAACAACGAGTAAAGAAGCAGAGAAAAAAGATGATAGTAAAAAAGAAACAGGTAAAAAAGAAGGCAATGTAACTGTTCAATCAAGTGATGAGAACTTTACAGCACTTCGTTTAAAAATGGAAGACCAACGCAGTGCAGAGAAAGAAAAATTACAAGAGGTTATGAAATCAACAAAATCTTCTACTGAAGAAATAAGTAAAGCGAAAGATCAATTAAACGCAATTGATAAGTTGGAAACAAAGGAAGAGCTGCTTGAAACCGTAATCAAATCACAAGGTGGCTACAAAGATGCGCTTGTAAGGGCAGATGGAGCGGATATTAAAGTTACAGTAAAAGCTACGAAGCATTCTCAAAAAGAGGCGAATAAAATTATCCAACTTGTTCGTGCTGAAGCAGGATCCAAGGATGTAGGCGTCAAGTTTGATCCAGTAAAATAAAGTGAAACTTTAATCAACGGGGGATCTTCATCCCCCATCTACCTTCCTTGTTTTTCTCTGAATTTTGAGGATGGGTCTTACTGTCTGCAAATAGCGGGATAAATATATATCTACCAGTTACTTGAATATGATAAGCGGGGTAGATTACTACTCGCGAACAGTGAGGGAAATAGAAAAGAGCTATCGTTTTCGGTAGCTCTTTTCTATTTCATCTTTTGAAGTGGTTGCAATGTTTTTTATAGGGAAAGGAGACATGCGCTGAGAGTGGAAAATTAAAGGTTCGTGGTAATGGTGATTGCCTTTTCCATACTTTATATGAGTGAAGACAATGATGAGCCAGATCAATACAGCTGGTACGAACAAGATAAGCCATATCATATTTCTGCACCTCACTATAAGATATTTTACTTTGAACATACTATTCGTATGTGAAGGACGGATGAACGGATTGTAAATAAAAAAATAATATTTAGTAAAATATGTTTTCATACATGGAGGGATATACATATAAATTGAAAAGAGGAAACAAATCCTTTCTTTTTAGATGGTAGAAAGGGTACACCATGCATAGAAGTAGTCAGAATCTCTTTTTGCTTCAGGCAAGTTTAACACAAAGAGAGATAGTGAGAGGATCCCCTTTTATTCTTTGTAGCAGTGATTTATAATGCTGGAAAATCAAAATGGATTTATAAAGAACAGTAATTTGAGGGTATCTATTTCGTAGTTACAAAAAGAAAAAATATGTTTTTTGTGAAGTGGTCTTGCCAATTTTGAGTGAAACTTGGTATTATTACTAGGTGATAATTTTTTAGTGAAATAATATTTTTACAGGAATTTCGATTTATCGTAAAGAAATATAAATTGGAATGTTGAAAATATTTATCGTAAGATGAGAGTAGCAAAAGTTTCTATTAGAAAATGTTATAGGAATGATTTTTCTAGTAGAATGAATCGTATCTTTACAGACAACATCGTTCGTTTTTATATGTTCAGTATCTGTAAGAGCGAGACAAACAAGTGTATGGGAGTGGATTTTACATGTTTAAAATTCAAGAAGTTCGTGAATTAATTAAGTTAATTGATAGCTCTAATATTGATGAATTTGAATACAAAAAAGATGGTACAACAATCAAAATGAAAAAGCGTGGTAATGAAGTTGTTTCAGTGCAGACAGCTCCAGTAGCGAAGCAAGTATTACAAACGCAAATGGTAGAAACGGAAACAGCAGTAGCAGCTGCGCAGGTAGAAGCACCGAAGCAGGAAGAAAAGAAAATTGTTCAAGATGAGAATTTACATAAAATCACATCGCCCATGGTGGGAACATTCTATGCCTCTTCTTCGCCTGATACACCTGCATATGTAAGTGTTGGTGATCGTGTTTCAGAAGGTACAGTCGTTTGTATTGTTGAAGCAATGAAGCTCTTTAACGAAATTGAAGCAGAAGTAAATGGAGAGATTGTTGAAATTCTCGTTAACAACGGACAACTTGTTGAATATGGACAACCGCTATTTCTTGTAAAAGCGTAATAAGGGAGTCTTTGTGATGATAAAAAAAGTATTAATAGCCAATCGTGGGGAAATTGCTGTACGAATTATTCGTGCTTGTAAAGAGATGAATATTGAAACAGTAGCTGTTTATTCAGAAGCGGATAAAGAATCACTTCATGTGCAAATCGCAGATGAAGCGTATTGCGTTGGACCGACAGTGTCGAAAGAAAGTTATTTAAATTTGACAAATATTATAAGCGTTGCAAAATTAACAGGCTGTGATGCAATTCATCCTGGTTATGGATTTTTAGCAGAAAATGCAGATTTTGCAGAACTATGCCGTGAGTGTAATTTGATTTTCATTGGCCCTAGCCCTGAAGCAATTTCAAAAATGGGTACAAAAGATGTTGCTCGTGATACAATGAAGGAAGCAGGGGTTCCGATTGTACCAGGTTCACAAGGAATTATAAAAAACACAGAAGAAGCGATAGAACTTGCGAATCAAATTGGATATCCGGTCATTATTAAAGCAACTGCGGGTGGCGGAGGAAAAGGGATTCGTGTTGCTCGTGATGAAGAGGCGCTTGTAAAAGGAATTCAAATTACGCAGCAAGAAGCTAGTACCGCTTTTGGAAACCCTGGTGTATACTTAGAAAAGTACGTTGAAGATTTCCGCCATGTTGAGATTCAAATAATGGCAGATACACATGGCAATGCGATTCATTTAGGAGAGCGCGATTGTACAATTCAGCGCCGTTTGCAAAAATTATTAGAAGAAAGTCCTTCGCCTGCACTTGATACGAGTGTTCGTAAACAAATGGGTGAAGCGGCAGTAAAAGCAGCGGTAGCAGTTGATTATACAGGTGCTGGTACGGTTGAGTTTATTTATGAATATAAAACGAAAAGTTTTTACTTTATGGAAATGAACACGCGAATTCAAGTAGAGCATCCGGTTACAGAGCTAGTAACAGGGGTGGATTTAATTAAAGAACAGATTCGTGTTGCTTCTGGAGAAACGCTATCGTTACAGCAAGAAGAAGTACAATTTAACGGTTGGGCAATGGAATGTCGAATTAATGCGGAAAACCCTGCCAAAAACTTTATGCCGTCTCCAGGTAAGGTAGAAATGTATTTACCACCAGGAGGATTTGGTATTCGCGTCGATTCAGCTGTTTATCCTGGATATTCAATTCCACCTTTTTATGATTCAATGATTGCAAAATTAATTGTTCATGGGAAAACACGTGAAGAAGCAATTGCAAAAATGAAGCGAGCGCTTAGTGAATTTGTCATTGAAGGCGTACATACGACAATCCCGTTCCATTTACAATTGCTAGATCATCCTGATTTTATAAAAGGGGAATTTAATACGAAATTTTTGGAAGAGCATGAACTTGTGACGCAGTGATACATTTAAAGGAGGTTTTTTTCATGGCTGAACATATGTTAGATATGGGTCAAGATACAACCCTTGGAAAAGTAGAAATTGCACCAGAAGTAATTGAGGTAATTGCAGGCATCGCTGCTGTTGAAGTAGATGGTGTAGCAGCAATGCGTGGTAACTTTGCTACAGATGTTGTTGAGAAGTTAGGAAAGAAAAATCACGGTAAAGGCGTGAAGGTTGAATTAGCAAATGACGATATTATTGTTGATGTTTATGTTGTCATGTATTTTGGTGTAGCTATCCCAGTTGTTGCACAAAAAATTCAAGATAATATTCGCCAAGCACTCTTTACAATGACGGGTCTTGAGCCGAAAGAAGTGAATGTTCACATCGTTGGCGTAACATTCGAAACGCAAAAAACAGAAATCGAACCAGTGTAAGAATGAGAAGGTGCCTTGTCAAATAGGCACCTTTTTTATCGTTTCATCTCTTCGTGCACAAAAACTTCTAAATTATTATACTATTTCCAAAAATAAAAAATTTAAAAAGGGAATGATACGTTTTTCCAAAAAACGTACATTGTGATAGGATATGGAACTTGAAGTTAATCTTTTTATTATTTTTCAGCCTTGTAACTCGTGTATGAAACGATAAATTGTGTTATTATCATTGTATTATAAGGTTGAAAAATCAATGAAAACTGTAAGAGTAAGTAAATTGACGGCTTATAAATTATAATAATATAACAAAACATAAGGAAAGACTTGAAGTATAAAGGAGAGTTACCATGAAACGTAGGACGGCTAGAGAAAGAGCCATGCAAGCATTATATCAAATGGATATTACTGGAGAATTAGAGCCGAAAGTAGCGGTGGAAAATACGCTAGAAGAAGGCGAAGAAACAAATGAGTTTTTAGAGTCACTTGTTGTTGGTTTTGTAGAACATAAAGAAGCAATTGATGAAGCAATTCGTCAAAATTTAAAGAAGTGGAAATTAGAACGTATTAGTATTGTGGATCGCAGTATTTTACGTCTAGCGGTGTATGAAATGAAGTACATGAAAGAAATTCCACACAATGTAACAATTAACGAAGCGATTGAAATTGCAAAAACATTTGGGGATGAGGAATCTCGTCGTTTTATAAACGGCGTTTTATCTAATATAAAAGACACACTGTAATTTCTTTAAGGGGGAATCTTAAAATGGTAGCAGTAATCATCAAAGGAAATGAAGTTGCGGAGAAAAAACGAGCACAATTAAAAGAAGAAGTTGTGAAGTTGAAAGAGCAAGGGATTGTACCAGGATTAGCCGTTATTTTAGTTGGAGAAGACCCAGCATCTCGTTCTTATGTAAAAGGAAAAGAAAAGGGCTGTGAACAAGTTGGAATTTATTCAGAGTTAATTGAGCTTCCAGATACAATTACAGAAGAGCGTTTGTTAGCTGAAATTGATCGCTTAAATGAGGATGACCGTATTAATGGGATATTGGTGCAATTACCTTTACCGAAACATATTGAAGAGAAAGCTATCATTGAAAGAATTTCACCTGAAAAGGATGTAGATGGGTTCCATCCAATCAGCGTTGGCCGTATGATGACTGGACAAGATACATTTCTTCCATGTACACCGCATGGCATTGTGGAATTAGTAAAAGAAACAAATCTTGATATTTCAGGAAAACATGTTGTTGTAATTGGAAGAAGTAATATTGTTGGAAAACCAGTGGGACAGCTATTTTTAAATGAAAATGCGACTGTAACATACTGCCACTCCAAAACGAAAAATATAAAAGAATTATCAAAGTTAGCTGATATTTTAATTGTAGCTGTTGGAAGACCGAAAATGGTAACAGCTGACTATATAAAAGAAGGTGCAGTTGTAATTGATGTTGGTGTCAATCGTTTAGAAACAGGAAAACTATGCGGTGATGTTGACTTTGATAATGTACTGGATATTGCAGGATATATTACACCAGTACCAAAAGGAGTCGGTCCAATGACAATTACAATGCTCCTTCATAATACAGTTGAATCTGCAAAACGAGCAGGTGTTGTTTGTAAATAATTTGAATCGGCTATGAGGAGAGAGAGATGGAAAAGCAATATTTAACCGTTACAGCATTAACACGCTATATAAAAACAAAAATAGAGTATGACCCGCATTTGCAGTCTGTTTGGTTAAAAGGAGAAATTTCAAACTTTAAATATCATAGCCGTGGCCATATGTATTTCACATTGAAAGATGAAAATGCAAGGATAGCGGCGGTTATGTTTGCGGGACATAATCGCAATATAAAATTCAAACCAGAAAATGGAATGAAAGTACTTGTAAAAGGGAAAATCTCTGTCTATGAGGCGAGTGGTTCCTATCAAATTTATATTCAAGATATGCAGCCTGATGGAATTGGAAATCTTCATTTAGCTTATGAACAATTAAAAGTTCGATTAGAAGAGGAAGGGCTGTTTTCTCAAGTTTATAAACAGCCAATTCCTGCCTATGCGAAAACAATTGGTGTTATTACATCTCCAACAGGAGCTGCGATTCGAGATATTATAACGACGATTAAACGCCGTTATCCAATTGGAAATGTTATTGTATTTCCGGTACTTGTACAAGGGGAGTCGGCGGCTCCCTCGATTGTACAAGCGATTCGTAAGGCAAATGAGATGAATGAGATAGACGTATTAATTGTTGGGCGCGGTGGTGGCTCAATTGAGGAACTATGGGCTTTTAATGAAGAAAGTGTTGCACGGGCGATTTTCACAAGTGAAATTCCAATCATTTCAGCAGTTGGACATGAAACAGACTTTACAATTGCAGATTTTGTAGCAGATTTACGTGCACCAACTCCAACAGCAGCAGCAGAACTTGCAGCACCCAATATACTTGAATTACAAGAGAAGGTGTTGCAAAGAACACTTCGCATGCAAAGAGCAATGCGAGAGATGTTACATAAAAAGCAAGAGCAATTGCAAACACTTCAAAAATCTTATGCGTTTCGTTATCCGAAGCAAGTGTATGAGCAAAAAGAAGAGCAGTTAGATCGTACTCTTGAACAGCTTATGTTAGCGAAAGAGCGCTATATAGAGAAAAAGGTAAATCAGTTGAAACAGCTCTCATTTTATTTGGAGAAGCATCATCCATCTCAAAAAATTTTACAAACGAAGACAAGGATAGAGACGCTGCAAAAACAAATACAGCGTGAAATGCAAACATTAATGCAAACGAAAGAGTTTGCATTTATGAGGGCGGCTCAGAAGCTAGAGGCACTTAGTCCACTTAAAATAATGATGAGGGGATATGGACTCGTATATAGCGAGGAAAAGCAAGTGTTAAAAAGCGTGAAAGGGGTTAGCCTTGGTGATGGTGTTTCCGTACAATTACAAGATGGAGTGTTGGATTGTAATGTATCGGGCATAGAGGAGCGTGAATTGAACGATGGAAAATAAATTAAGCTTTGAAGAAGCGATTTCTCAGCTTGAACAACTTGTTGCTAAGCTTGAACAAGGTGATGTTCCTTTAGAAGAGGCAATTTCATATTTTAAAGAAGGCATGGAGTTGTCTAAGCTATGTGATGAGAAATTGAAAGATGTTCAAGAACAAATGGCAGTTATCCTTGGAGAGGATGGAGAACTTAAACCATTTACTGCTGTAGGAGATGAAGCATAGTGACATATGTAGCTTTTGATGCTTTTGTGAAAGAAAGTAAAGCTTTCGTTGAAGAGCAGCTTGTACGCTATGCAAATCAATTACAATGTCCAAATGTACTTCGCGAAGCGATGACATACTCATTGGAAGCGGGCGGAAAGCGTCTCCGCCCGTTACTTTTATTTGCAACGTTGCAAGCGTTTGAAAAAGAAAGAGAACTGGGCATAGGAGCAGCCTGTGCTCTTGAAATGATTCATACGTATTCATTAATTCACGATGATTTACCATGCATGGATGATGATGATTTAAGACGAGGAAAACCAACAAATCATAAAGTGTTTGGTGAAGCGATGGCCGTTTTAGCAGGAGATGGCTTGTTGACATATGCTTTTCAGGCAGTGACAGCATACGATCATCAAGACGTTTCGACGGAAACAAAGCTAAGGCTTGCTCTTGAACTTGCAAAAGCAGCTGGACCAGAGGGGATGGTTGCTGGACAAGTAGCGGATATGGAAGCAGAGGGAAAGCGACTCGAGCTCAGAGAATTAGAATATATTCATAAACATAAAACAGGGCGATTATTAGAATATGCTGTGCTTGCAGGAGCTATACTTGCAGGAGCAACACCGGAGCAAGAGGAAAAACTACTTGCATTTGCAAAATATATTGGTTTGGCTTTCCAGATTCGAGATGATATTTTAGATATCGAAGGTACGGAGGAAGAAATTGGAAAACCTATTGGTAGTGATGCTTCCAATGAAAAGAGTACATATACAACATTATTTACTATTGATGAGGCAAAATGTATCTTAGAAGAAACAATTGTCAAAGCGAAAGATGCGATCTCATCTTTAGGATTACAAGATGAGCATTTATTATCTATTTGTGATTTAATCGCAAAGCGTAATAACTAATGTAAGAGCGTTTTCATTTGTTGAGTCATTGATCATTTTGTGGTATAAATGTAGAAATAGGTTTTTCTTTTCTTGTTATTGGCAAAAATATATCTAGATTACGTTGCCGTTATCACTTTGTGTTAGCGGCTCTTTTTTCATCGGATAGAGAAGCTATACTAATTGCCGGTTTCTTATTTGAACGGGATATTACGCTTTCTAAGAACGTAGGGAAAGATGGCGGATTGTCTGTTCAAGCAGGATGGAATAGAGTGTAATAGGAAAGATATTGAAGAATTTCTTGTGTTGTGCAAATATTTTTTATAGTATTTGACATGTTGACAGATTATGAAACGAAAGTGAGTGATCCATGTGGATCTAACGCAAATTCAAAACCCTAGTTTTTTGAAAGATATGTCTATCAGTGAACTAGAGGCATTGAGTGAGGATATTCGGAAGTTTTTAATTGAAGAGCTCTCTCAAACAGGTGGACATATTGCTCCTAACTTAGGTGTAGTAGAACTCACAATTGCTCTGCATAAATTATTTGATAGTCCAAAAGATAAATTTTTATGGGATGTAGGACATCAATCCTATGTACATAAAATTTTAACAGGGCGTGCAAAAGAGTTTGGCACATTAAGACAATATAAAGGGCTATGTGGTTTCCCAAAACGTTGTGAGAGTGAGCATGATGTATGGGAAACAGGTCATAGTTCAACTTCATTATCTGCTGCAATGGGCATGGCTTTAGCGCGCGATTTAAAGAAAACGAAAGAGTGCATTATACCAATTATCGGGGATGGTGCTTTGACTGGTGGAATGGCTTTAGAAGCATTAAACCATATTGGACATGAGAAAACAGATATGATTGTTATCTTAAATGATAATGAAATGTCAATTGCTCCGAATGTTGGGGCTCTTCATAACGTCCTTGGTCGTTTGCGTACTGCTGGAAAATATCAATGGGTGAAAGATGAACTAGAGTATTTACTCAAGAAAATCCCAGCAGTTGGCGGGAAAGTTGCAGCAACCGCAGAAAAAGTAAAAGATAGCTTAAAATATTTGCTTGTATCAGGTGTCTTTTTTGAAGAGTTAGGGTTTACATATTTAGGTCCTGTTGATGGACATAGCTATGAAAACTTATTTGAAACGCTTCAATATGCGAAGAAAACAAAAGGCCCGGTACTTGTTCATGTGATTACGAAAAAAGGAAAAGGCTATAAACCAGCAGAGAGCGATGTGATTGGAACTTGGCATGGAACAGGTCCATATAAAATCGAATCTGGTGATTTTGTGAAACCAAAAGAAGTTGCACCGGCATGGAGTGCTGTTGTCACTGAGACAGTTCGTAAGCTTGCAAGAACTGATGAACGTATTGTTGCAATTACACCAGCAATGCCAGTTGGCTCTAAGCTTGAAAAGTTCCATCAAGAATTTCCTGATCGTATGATTGATGTGGGAATTGCTGAGCAACATGCAACGACGATGGCGGCTGGAATGGCAACGCAAGGAATGAAGCCGTTCTTAGCGATTTATTCAACATTCTTGCAACGTGCATATGACCAAGTTGTTCATGATATATGCCGTCAAAATTTAAATGTCTTCATTGGAATTGACCGTGCTGGATTGGTTGGGGCAGATGGTGAAACGCATCAAGGTGTATTTGATATCGCGTTTTTACGTCACTTGCCGAATATGGTACTGATGATGCCGAAAGATGAAAATGAAGGTCAACATTTAGTGTATACAGCGATGCAATATGAAAATGGGCCAATTGCCCTGCGTTATCCGCGTGGAAATGGACTTGGAGTTCAGATGGATGAAGAACTCAAAGCGATTCCAATTGGGACATGGGAAACGTTAAAAGAGGGCACACAAGCGGCTATTTTAACGTTTGGTACTACGATTCCGATGGCAATGGAAGCGGCGGAGCGTCTCGAAAAAGCCGGAGTTTCAGTGAAAGTTGTCAATGCTCGTTTTATTAAGCCAATGGATGAAACATATTTACATGAACTCTTAGGCAAGAATATGCCGATTTTAACAATTGAAGAAGCTTGTTTAATCGGTGGATTTGGTACAGGTGTAGTAGAATTCGCGACTGAGCATGGATATCATAGTGCTTTAATCGAACGAATGGGAATTCCAGATCATTTCATTGAACACGGTAGTGTTACAAAGCTGTTAGAAGAAATTGGTCTAACGACAGATGCTGTTGTGGACCGTATTCATACAATGATTCCATCAAAACAAAAAAGGGCGTAACAAATGAGTGTAAAAAAAGAAAGAGTAGATGTACTATTAGTAGAACGAGGGCTTATAGAAACGCGTGAAAAGGCAAAGCGCGCTGTCATGGCGGGACTTGTATATGCAAATGAAATGAGACTCGATAAGCCAGGGGAAAAAATTCCACAAGATACACCGATTACGGTAAAAGGACAGGTTATGCCATATGTGAGCCGTGGCGGTTATAAGTTAGAAAAGGCATTAGAGACTTTTCACCTTGACTTACAAGATAAAATTATGTTAGATATTGGTTCATCAACTGGTGGTTTTACAGATTGTGCGCTGCAAAATGGTGCGAAGTTATCTTACGCTTTAGATGTAGGCTACAATCAACTTGCTTGGAAGCTGCGTCAAGATGAGCGCGTTGTTGTTATGGAACGGACGAATTTTCGTTATGTAACACCGGCTGACTTAGAGCGTGGCTTGCCGCAGTTTGCTAGCATTGATGTTTCATTTATATCATTAAAATTAATTCTTCCAGTCTTAAAAACGATATTGACTCCAAATGGTGATGTTGCGGCTTTAATTAAACCACAATTTGAAGCCGGAAGAGAGCAGGTCGGGAAGAAGGGCATTGTTCGTGATCGTAAAGTTCATGAAGCTGTCGTAGAAATGATCGTTGATTTCGCAATAAAAGAAGGATATGATGTTGAAAACTTAACATTCTCCCCAATTACAGGTGGAGACGGAAATATTGAGTTTTTAATTCATTTAAAATGGCATGGTGAGCGCGAGAGTGGTGAAAATCATTCTCTAGTTTCTGTAGAGCAAGTGGTAACAGAAGCTCATGAGATTTTAAAACAAAAAGGAAAAGGGGAATAACGGTTGTTGTTCCTCTTTTTGTTGGAATTGTATAATGATTGTAAAAACAATTATGTACAAGTAAACGATTATAAGTTAACATAAATAAGTGAAGTATACCAATGTTTAAACTATGGTAAGAGATAGTGTGAGGTGCAAATGTATGAATAAAGGTCAGCGCCATATTAAAATCAGAGAAATTATCGCGAATAAAGAAATTGAAACGCAAGATGAACTAGTTGATATTTTGCGTAATGAAGGCTTTAATGTAACGCAAGCAACTGTATCACGTGACATTAAAGAGTTGCACTTAGTAAAAGTGCCATTGCATGATGGTCGCTATAAATATAGCTTACCAGCAGATCAACGATTTAATCCGTTACAAAAATTAAAACGTAATCTTGTGGATTCGTTTGTAAAGTTAGACACAGCAGGACATATGCTTGTGTTAAAAACACTACCTGGTAACGCGCACGCGCTCGGAGCACTTATTGATCATTTAGAATGGGATGAGATTATTGGAACTATTTGTGGTGATGATACTTGCTTAATCATTTGCCGTACGCCTGAAGATACAGGTTTTGTATCAGATCGTTTCTTGAATATGTTGTAAAAAGAATCTTGTTTACTTTTTTGCTAAAAGCAAAAAGTAAACAAGATATTTTTTTTATTAGGAGAAATGGATGAGTGCGAAGTGAGATATAGTATTTTTTAGAATGAAATTAGGAAATCGATGGATTGACCCGTAAAACAAATGTTTGGTACAATGGAGCGGGCTAGAAGAGTAAATGATACATACAATAACTACTTGAGTGAAAAGTGCGTAATGAAAGCACTTAGTAGGGGATTAGTTTATAACGAGGTGAATGGGGCATTGTTATCGGAATTATCGATTAGAAACTTTGCTATTATTGAGTCATTAAATATTTCTTTTCAAAAAGGTTTAACGGTTTTGAGTGGTGAAACAGGTGCTGGGAAATCAATTATTATTGATGCAATCAGCTTACTTGTTGGTGGCCGTGGTTCAGCAGAGTTTGTTAGATACGGAACAGAGAAAGCTGAAATTGAAGGATTATTTTATATAGAGGATGATAAGCATCCATGTATTGCGAAGGCTGAAGAGCTGGACATTGAAATTGAAGATGGGATGATTATTTTAAAGCGTGACATTGCTGCGAATGGAAAAAGTGTATGTCGTGTAAATGGTAAGCTTGTAACATTGAGTATATTAAAAGAAATTGGAAAAACACTTGTTGATATTCATGGACAACATGAAACCCAAGATTTAATGAATGAGGAGCGCCATTTGTTTATGCTGGATCATTTCGATGGGGATCGTATTATGAACCAATTGGAAATATATCAAGAAGTATATGGTGAGTATGAGCAGTTAAAAAAGCAACTCAAATCTTTAACAGAGAATGAACAACAGATGGCACATCGGTTAGATTTAATTCAATTTCAACATGAAGAAATTCGTAAAGCTGATTTGAAAGCTGATGAAGAAAATGAATTGACGGAAGAGAGATTAAAAATCTCTAATTTCGAAAAAATTTATAAAGCACTTAGTGATGCATACCGTTCATTAAGTGAAGATGGTAGTGGACTTGACCATGTACGAAATGCAATGGGACAAATGGAGAGTATTACGCACTTAGATGAGGCGTATCAAGAGAATCATGATTCGATTGCTAATAGCTACTACCTATTGGAAGAGGTTGCCTATCAGCTCCGTGAAAAGTTAGATATGATGGAGTATGATCCGAATCGCTTAGACGAAATTGAAACGCGTTTAAATGAAATTCGTATGCTAAAGAGAAAGTATGGAAATACTGTAGAAGAGATTTTAGCGTATGCTGATAAAATAGAGCAAGAAATTTTTACAATTGAAAATAAAGATGTACATATTGAAACGACGAAAAAGAAATTAAAAGAATTAGAAAGTGTGATTTTGAAGGAAGCAACAATATTGAGCGATATGCGTCATCAGCTTGCAGATCACCTTACGAACGCAATTCATCAAGAATTAAAAGAATTGTATATGGAAAAAACAAAATTTGAAGTGAGGATTGCGAAAAGAGAAGGAATCATGGATGACCCTCTTGTAGAAGGAACGCCAGTGAAACTTACGGTAAATGGATATGACCATGTGGAATTTTATATTTCAACAAATCCAGGTGAACCATTAAAACCACTGTCAAAAGTGGCTTCTGGTGGAGAATTATCACGTATTATTTTAGCTCTGAAAAGCATTTTTTCTAAACATCAAGGTGTTGCATCTGTTATTTTTGATGAAGTAGATACAGGAGTGAGTGGTCGAGTGGCACAAGCGATTGCAGAAAAAATTTATCGTGTATCTGTAAACTCGCAAGTACTTTGTATTACGCACTTACCTCAAGTAGCTTCGATGGCGGATTCGCATTTATTTATCCGTAAACAAGTTGCGAATGATCGGACGATTACATCAGTTACTGTATTAAGTACAGAGGATAAGGTAACGGAGATTGCTCGAATGATCTCTGGCGTGGAAATTACCGATTTAACGACGGAACATGCAAAAGAGTTACTTACGCAAGCTCATCGTTTTAAACAGACAGCAGAGGCTATCCAATAATGGATAGCTTTTTTGCTCAAATGATGATTTCTTAATTCTTCCGGTTATAAACAAAGCGTTGCAAGGAGAGATTAAAAGATGAAGTCATTAGGCTGAATGTGGGGTAGGAGCGAGGAGAGTGAACGAATTGAGATTAGAGCAATTTCGAAAAATAATAGGTCTTTGTCTCCTTGTTTCATTAATTTTTATTGGATGTTTTAAACCGCTTCGTACGTTTATTTCATCCCCAAAGCAACTCGTTATTTTTGAAGGACAACAATCGGAAATAGCATCATTTCCAGTTTTCCAGGCTTCATCGACAAATCATAATGTTTTTACAGTAAGTTCAAATAAAGAACAGCAATCTGGACTTGTAGTAAATTCGCATCAAAATGGTGAAGCGGATATGGTTTTTCAACTTGCTGGCTTTCCGGTAAAAAAAGTAAATGTTAAAGTATTAAAAGATTTTAAAGTAATTCCAGGTGGACAATCAATTGGAGTAAAATTGAATACAAAAGGTGTACTTGTTGTTGGGCATCATTTAATTCAAACAGAGAGAGGGAAAGTATCGCCTGGAGAAGCAGCGGGTGTACAGGTTGGGGATATGATTACTGAAATTAATGGAAAAACAATTGAAAGAATGAGCGATGTGGCACCTTTCATTCATGATAGTGGAAAAACAGGTGAACCGCTTAACCTCGTTTTATTACGAGATGGTAAGTATATTCGTACAAAACTAACACCAGAAAAAGATAATGGTGAGTCATCTTATCGTATTGGTTTATATATTCGTGATTCAGCTGCTGGTATCGGAACAATGACGTTTGTTCATCCTGATTCCATGAAATACGGAGCGCTTGGTCATGTTATTTCTGATAATGATACGAAAAAACCAATTCAAGTGGAGGACGGACAAATTGTTCGTTCGACAGTTACTTCTATCGAACGCGGTAGTCATGGCAATCCAGGAGAAAAATTAGCAAGATTTTCACCGGATCGTGAAGTAATTGGTAATATTACAACAAATAGTCCGTTTGGTATTTTTGGTAAATTAAATACTGGCATAAAAAATGGCATAATGGATGAGGCAATGCCGATTGCTTTATCTCATCAAGTGAAAGAAGGACCGGCAAAAATACTAACAGTTATCGATCAAGATAAAGTAGAGGCATTTGATATCGAAATCGTAAGCACGGTACCACAAAAGTTCCCTGCTACAAAAGGAATGGTTGTAAAAGTTACAGATAAGCGTTTGTTGGCTAAAACAGGTGGTATTGTTCAAGGGATGAGTGGTAGCCCAATTGTTCAAAACGGAAAAATGATTGGTGCTGTTACACATGTATTTGTCAATGATCCAACTTCAGGGTATGGTGTTCATATTGAATGGATGCTACATGAAGCAGGAATTAATATTTATGAGCAAGAGAAAAAAGCAAGCTGACTAACATCAGCTTGCTTTTTTGTTAAGAAATTCGTTGAAATTTTGTAAAAGCTCCGCAAGAGCTGCTTTTTGTTGTAAAATAAAAGAAAAGGGTGAACGTTTCGTTGTAAACCTATGATGGAATGTGTAAAGAAAGAAAATAAATGAACGATAAACATATTTTTTTGTGATTTTATCGGAAATTAAGAAACTTTAAAAGGGAAATTTCACACAATTGTCGAACAATTCATGTAGCCTAGAAGCTTACACATGTCGGGAGAATCGATTCGGTAAGGGAGGAAAAGTTGTGGAGAAAATTAAAGTGTGTCTTGTGGATGATAATAAGGAACTAGTATCAATGTTAGAAAGTTATGTTGCTGCCCAAGATGATATGGAAGTAATCGGGATTGCTTATAATGGTCAAGAGTGCTTAAATTTACTGAAAGAGAAACAACCAGATGTACTCGTTTTAGATATTATTATGCCTCATTTAGATGGCCTAGCGGTACTAGAGAAAATGCGACATATTGAACGGCTAAAGCAGCCAAATGTTATCATGTTAACAGCATTTGGACAAGAAGATGTAACGAAAAAAGCAGTTGATTTAGGTGCTTCTTATTTTATCTTAAAGCCATTTGATATGGAAAATTTAACGGGGCATATTCGTCAAGTTAGCGGTAAAGCGAATACTACAATTAAGCGTCCACTACCATCTTTCCGATCTGCAACAACAGTAGATGGAAAACCGAAGAATCTAGATGCGAGTATTACAAGTATTATTCACGAAATTGGTGTACCAGCTCATATTAAAGGATATATGTATTTGCGAGAGGCAATTTCTATGGTGTATAACGATATTGAACTTCTTGGTTCTATTACAAAAGTTTTATACCCAGATATTGCGAAAAAATATAATACGACAGCAAGCCGTGTGGAACGCGCAATCCGCCATGCGATTGAAGTAGCGTGGAGTCGTGGGAATATTGATTCAATCTCGTCCTTATTTGGCTATACCGTATCGATGTCAAAAGCAAAGCCTACAAATTCTGAATTCATCGCAATGGTTGCGGATAAGTTGAGACTTGAACATAAGGCGAGCTAAAATAGGTTTCATCATATAGGATGAATTGTCGTCAAATCTAGCAAAGTATAAGGTTTAGCCTTAATATTTTAAAGGTAATAAATATGTAAAGGGAAGATCAATGAATGCTCTAATTCATTGATCTTTTTTGATGTTTAGATATTTTAATTTAAAGAAAGAGTAAGCCCTTTTATCAAGGAGATTTAAGACGGGAACTTGACACTTTAAGTTGGCTCCTATATCATTTTTGTATAATATGATAAAATTTGGGAGTTTATGTACATGGTTATTAAAAATGCAGCGGGTCGATTTTATACGACCCTGGTTTTAACGACTTTTTTTATTATCTTTTCAATTATAGCGATTAAATTCTTTATTCCGAAAACGATATGGATGGTGTGGGATTTTCCGTATCCAACAGAGTATTATACGCCTAAAAAGGTGTTTATCGTTATAGTGACGGCGTTGATTCTTTTTAGTATGTTTTTTATGTATTATAAATTTGTGATTAGTAAATTAAATTTAATGTTTACGAATGTAGCGATTACAGGGTACGTGCTTATTATATTAGCATCAGAATTATTTATTACTTCTATCGCTTTTAATTCAGTGGTAGGGGACTATGCCATAATAAAAGAAGGAATTGTTTCTTTCTTTGCCGGTGATAGTAAATTTTTAGAGATGGGCCAACTTCGTTTCTATCCATATAATACGCATATTGTATTAATTGGTGGATATTTTGCGAAGTTACTAGGGAGTGTAGATTTATCGGTAAAAGTACTACCTATTCTTTCAATTACAGGTAGTATCATATTAAATACATTAACGGTAAAAAAGGTGACAAATTTTAAAGCTGCTCATATTTCCATTGTACTAGCTGTTTTAAACGTTCTGATATATTGGCAAGCGCCTGTTTTTTATACACATACGTTAGTGGTATTCTTTATTTCAGCAACAATGTATGCATATTTATGTTTAAAAACAGCAGATACAAAAAGAAAAAAGATAGTTTGGTGGGGTGTATTAGGGATTGTTGCTGCCTGTACATATGTAATCAGACCTACAGCTTTAGCGGTAGCGATAGCAATTCTTTTTGAGAATATTTTTAAATATCGTAAGGCGTACTCATTTAAGGTGCTAAGTAGCGTTATGTTTTGTATATTGCTAATTGCCGGCTTTAAGGGAGTAACGACAAAATTCAACTTGAGTACTGATAATGATATTGAAAAGATTCCTTACTCTCATTGGGTAAAAATGGGGCTCAATGAACAAACGTATGGGGTTTGGAATCAATCAGATGTAAACTATATTTCCGATATGCACAGTACGAAGGAAATGGATGAGCATAATAAAAAAATTATAGTGCAGCGATTAAAAGAATTTGGGTTTTCTGGATACATTAGTCATTTAAATGAAAAGATTGAAAGAGAGTGGGTATCGAGTCAATTTTCGATGTATCGTATTGGAGAATGGTTTGAACAAAAAAATGATAAGATTACAAATATAGTATCGAACTATAAAACAACATCTTATAAAGTATTTAATTTATATACATTTATAATTAAGCTACTTATTTTGTTATCTACATTAGCTGTGGTCATTCTTTATAAGAAGCTAAATGAAAAAGAAGCGGAAGTGTTACGTATTTCTCTAGCGAGTACACTAATTATTTTTGTTTTCTTATTATTGTGGGAAACTGCTCCGCATTATACGTACGAGGCATGGGCATTTATGAATATTCCAGCTGCTTTAGGTTTACATAAAGTGTTTACAATATTTTGTGATAAAAATAAGAGTGTGTAATCTGAATAATTCACCTTCCATCTATTTGCTAGGGCTATGCACCTTCACTCAAATTGAGGATAAAGGTTGAATTACTTGAAACTATTTAAAGTTTTAAAAGGAATATTGAGAGGTTGAAAGAGCTACTGTATCATTTTGATTGAGTTTTTTGGACTTGCAAGTTCTAGTATAGTTGAAAGGGATTTTTAGCTATGAAGTTGTTGGTTCGTAACATCTTTGTATTTGGATAGACGAAAGAGAGTGTACGAAGTGAAGTTATAAATTATAGTCAGAAGGAGTTGAAAAGATAAATCCTAATTTGTTTTTCATTTGATAATAAATCGATAATGTGAATGGATGTAGCATATATAAAGGAGATAATAAATGTATAAAAAATGGTTGAAATGGGAATTCATTGCGGTGATTGTCGCAGCGGTATTGATGATAAGTTTGTTACTTATTAAGCCGCTTATTGGTTTGGCTGATAATGGGGACTTTGAACGTATTATGGTTCAAATTGGACTAGCGTATCCGGATCCAAATGAAGCAAGGATAGATAAATATTTTTCATTTATTCATCACCTATATGCTTATGTTAATCCAGCATCAGGTGATTATGTTTCTTCACAGCTGGTCCTCATGATGCCTGCCTTATGGATTGGAAAATTACTACCTGGTCCTTGGTTTGATATACGAGTTCTAGCAGTTGAATATATTGTGTTCTTTCTTTTAGCCCTATACTTAATTGTTAAATTGAATAAAACTAATAATAGAGTTATTAATGGTTTGCTTGTTACGTTAACAATAGTTGTTTTTGCTGATATTGGATATATATTATATTTTAACTCTATGTATGGAGAAGCGGTTACGTATGTTTTTCTATTTTTGACAATTGCATTTGGAATCCAACTGGCACGTCAGAAACACCCTTCTGTTTGGATAGTTATATTATTTTATATTTCGGTAATTATGCTCGCTTGTTCTAAAACTCAATATACGCCAGCAGGATTTATAGCGGCATTGCTTACGATTAGATTATGGTTTATGAGAAAAGATAAAATATGGAGAAGCATAATTGTATCAATGACGGCATTGCTTTTAATTTTATCTTTTATTTGTTATAAAAGTTCACCCGCTTGGATTGATAAAATTAATATATATCAAACAGTCTTTTATGGTGTTCTTAAAGATTCTCCAAACCCAGAACAAGACCTACGTGACCTTGGAGTCGATCCAGAGCTTGCTGTGAATGCTGGAACGCATTTTTGGTCTAATGCTGTGATACCACAAGAAGATCCAAGGCTGTATGAAGAGTTATACAATAAAATAAAATTCCCTGATATTGCTAAATTTTATTTGACTCATCCTCAAAGATTTTGGAGTAAACTGGAAGCAACGGCTGAATATGCTTGGACGATTCGCCCATCCGTTGATGGGATTCCTTTTCTAGGGAATTATGAAAAGCAAGATAATCCAGTTCCTGCTACTCAAGTAGAGACGTTTTCATTATGGAGCCATGTGAAAGAACAATATCACCCTCAAGGGTTTATATGGATTGTACTCTTATATATTTTATATGGATTAGGAATCTTAGTAGAATATCGACGAGCTAAGACGCATAATGAGCGACTTATTCCGGACATACTTACTGTTGTGGCTGTAATTGGTATGGTTTCTTATGTTGTTCCGTTTATTGGAAGTGGTGAAGGGGATTTCGCTAAACACTTATTTTTATTCACGGTTTGTTTAGATGTTATGCTAGTTAGTGGAATTTGGTGGCTAGCCAAAGGGAGATTAACAAAAAAAGGATAGAGTTGAAATGTTTTCCCTTTCTATATAAAATAGATTCTGTTGTGATGATAGTGGTTATTAAATTTAGAAGCTTGTAACAAATATTGAATTTGATAGATTATTATGATCTAAGAGTTTATAATATTGTGTAGTGCGAGGCTTTTAGGAGGATGAATATGGAATTTTTGAGTGGAAAAGTGGTCACCGTTTTATTGGCTTTATTTTTTATAATTACAGTATACGTTAACATTAATACTGTATACTATGTGATTTTATCACTTTTCGGATTTGGTAAAGCAAAACGGGACTATGAATTAATAGAAGATAAGACAAGGTTTTTAATTTTAGTTGCAGCCCATAATGAAGAGAAGGTAATTGGCTCGACCATCGATAATTTGAGAAAAATTAAATATCGAGATGATTTATACGACATTTATATTGTGAATGATAATAGTACCGACAGAACTGGGGCTATTTGTGAAGAAAAGGGAATGAAATATGTAAATACAAGTGAACAACTATTTCCACGTGAGGGAGTTGGTAAACCAGCAGGATTGCAATATGCATTACGTTATTTAGGGTTTGAAGAGTTAAGTAAAAAATATGACTGTTTAATGATTCTAGATGCCGATAATCACGTTGATTCTAATGTTTTACAAGAATTAAATTCTCAGTACATTGCTAAGGACAGACCCGAAGCAATTCAAATTTATTTGGACTCAAAAAACTCAGCGACTAACTTATCATTGGGTTATGCTATGAGTTATTATTTAACAAACCGTTTCTTCCAATTGGCAAAATATCGTGTAGGTTTACCGAATGCTATTGGTGGAACTGGATTCATTGTTAAAATGGAATATTTAATGAAACACGGTGGTTTTCGATTTGATTCTTTAACAGAGGATCTAGAGTTAGAAATGGAAATTGTTAAAGATAATGGAAGAGTATTGTGGAATCACTTTGTCCGCGTATACGATGAAAAACCAGATAACTTTAAAATTAGCATTAAGCAACGTACACGTTGGTCCCAGGGGCATTGGTATGTAGCATTTACTAATTTTAAGCCGATGGTGAAAAAATTGTTTACTGAAAAAGGTAAGTTGAAAATTATTGACCAGTTGTTTTATTTATTTGGTATGACACGTGCAGTTCAAATGACTATAACTTTAATAGGTCTTTTAATTTCTCTTGGTTATGTAGTTGCGACTCAATCATATCAAGATGTCCCTGATATTGGGAAACGTTTAGTGGCGCTGATTTTGGGAGCGAGTATTCTTTCGTTAATACTATTTGTTTATCAATTTGTTGTTTGTATGTATTATGCGGTCAAGGTAGATACAAATCGAAAATATAAGTTAATTCAGATGAGTTTCTCGATTTTCTATTATGCATATACGTTTATCTATGCTCAAATTGTTGGGTTAATTAAATGGAAACAGCAACATACATGGGTGAAAACGGAGCATAACAAAACATCAATAAACCATAAAAAAGACAAATAATAACTGTATAGCTTATTGTAAATAAAGGAATAAACAAGGAGGAGAGGTGCTGATGGTATCTCTCCTCCTTATTTTAGTTAGTGAACTCCTCATGACAAGAGGTAAAGGGAGTGAAAAGGTTATTTTATCCCGCTATTCGAGGGCAGTCCGATTGGTGAGGGCTGATTAACGTTTCACTTTATTAAAACCGATTGCTGTTATAAGTATGTTTCTGAAGTTTATGTAAGAATCTGCTTATGATATTATGAAATATATGGGTGAAAATATGGTGAATAGAGATAATAAAAAGTCCTGTAAAACAGGACTATATTATTCTTCATCTTTATTTTGTTTTTCCAATTCAACTAACTTTTGAACTAAAATGTGTTGCGGCATATGCATGATTTGCTCAAGTGGAACACCAAGAGCTTTTGATAAGCGAATTGCAGTGTCTGGAGAAATTTGTAATGGTTTCATAGAAGTACCTCCTTTTTCGTATAGTATAGCATAAGATTGGGGGAGTGAGGATGACTCTTGTATTTGCTCACAGAGGTGCAGCGGGGACGTATCCAGAAAATACAATGATTTCGTTTGAAGCTGCGGAATCATTTCGAGCAGATGGTATTGAATTGGATGTACAGTTTACAAAAGACAAAAAAATCGTTGTTATCCATGATGAAACGGTCAATCGTACAACGAATGGAAAGGGAGCGGTTCGTAAGTACGTATACGAAGACTTACGCAAATTAGATGCTAGCCACAAGTTTTCGGAAAAGGTAGGGTTTTGCCGGATTCCTTTATTAGAAGAAGTGCTAGAATGGCTACAATCTAATTCATTGTTGCTTAACATTGAATTGAAAAATAATAAAATTTCATATCGTGGTTTAGAAGAAGAGGTTATAACACTTGTACGAAAGTTTGCCTTAGAAGATCGAATTATTTTGTCCTCTTTTAATCATTACAGTATGAAGATGTGTCATATGATGGCCCCGGATATTCAAACGGCTATTTTATATCGAGAAGGTTTGCATAGTCCGTGGGCGTATGCGCAAAAAATGGGTGCTACTGCTATTCATCCGAATTATCGTTACCTTCCTGATGCGATTGCTGAATTAACAATGGAATGTGGAGTCGATGTTCGTCCGTATACGATAAATGATGAGACCGTCATGCGTAAATATTTTGATATGAATATATCAGCAATCATTACTGATTATCCAGAGACTGCTAGAGTACTATTGCAAGTGGACAAATGAGACCTTCAATGAAAGAAGGTCTCATTTTTTATGTTTACTTATCTTCGAAAACGAGCTTGTACTTTATTTCGCTTACGATCGCGGTATAATACGAAGCCACCGAAGAGATAAAAACCGATTGCAAAGCAGAATACCCCGATAAAAAATTGTAACCATAATACAGGAATGGGAGATAAAAGGATACCGAATACAGTATCTCTCATTAATTTTATACCTAGCACTGCTAATAAAATGGGGATAAGTGCTAAGAGAAGAGCAAAGTAACGCTGCATAGGTAATGCTCCTTTTCAGATAATTTTGTATATATTAAATGATGTTATATAAAAAGGGGGTTTGTCAAGAGGGGGCTGAACGAGTAAGATAAGGGTGTGCAAAATTTTGCAGAGATACTTCGAGGGGAAGTGTAAAGTGTGAAACAAAAAGTGCTAATCATTGGAGCGGGTGAAGGTGGAAGTACAATTCTTGGTTTGCTTCAAAATTCTAATATATTTAAAGTTATTGGTGTTATCGATATAAATCCGAAGGCAAAAGGATTACAGTTTGCAAAAGAGCAAGGTATTTCGGTTGGAGAAGATTTAGACTTGTTTCTTACAGTCGGTGTGGATGTGATTTTTGATATGACTGGTGATTATCATTTACATAAGGTCCTTTTAGCAAAAAAACAAGAAAATACACTTCTTATACCAGGGGATATTGCGAAAATCGTTACGAGGTTGGCGCATGAAAAAGAAGATTTAATCGAAAAATTGAAAGAACAAACGCAGCGAGGGGATTTGATTTTAAATTCTACTCATGACGGAATGATCGTCATTGATTCAGAAGGTTATGTGAAATTATTTAATAAAAGTGCAGAACGTATAATGGGTTATAAAGCGAAAGAAGCGGTAGGTAAATACATTTTAGAAGTAATTCCGACAAGTAAATTACTTCGTATTATACGAACGAAACAAATAGAAATAAATCATGAATTGACGCTAGGAAATGAGAAAAAGATTATTACAACACGTATTCCTATTTTAAAAGAAGATGGAGAGGTGCAAGGGGCTTTTGCGATCTTTAAAGATATTACTGAAGTTGTAGATTTAGCAGAAGAAGTTACGGATTTAAAAGAAATTCAAACCTTATTGGAAGCGATTATTCATTCATCTGAGGAAGCGATTTCTGTTGTGGATGAGAAAGGAAGAGGTCTTGTTATAAATCCTGCTTATACGAAATTAACAGGCCTTACAGAGGAGGACATAATTGGAAAACCTGCAACGACTGATATTGTAGAGGGGGAGAGCATGCATATGAAAGTACTTCGGACGCGTAGGGCGGTACGAGGGATTCATATGAAAATTGGTCAGAAAAAACGTGATGTAATTGTAAATGTTGCACCGGTTATTGTTGATGGTATATTGAAGGGCAGCGTTGGTGTTATTCGTGATGTATCCGAAATTCAAAAGTTAACTCATGAATTAAACCGGGCAAGGCAAATTATTCGGACGCTAGAAGCGAAATATTCTTTCGAGGATATTGTAGGAACGTCCGATGAGACAATGGCGGCAATTGAACAAGCGAAGCTCGGAGCGAATACACCAGCAACTGTATTACTGCGCGGGGAATCAGGGACTGGGAAGGAGCTATTCGCGCATGCAATCCACAATGGGAGTAATCGAAAATATAATAAGTTTGTCCGTGTGAACTGTGCAGCTATTTCAGAAACGTTATTAGAAAGTGAATTGTTTGGTTATGAAGAAGGTGCGTTTTCTGGTGCGAAAAGAGGCGGTAAACGTGGTTTCTTTGAAGAAGCGAACAATGGGAGTATTTTTTTAGATGAGATTGGAGAACTTTCTGCGAATACACAAGCGAAATTATTACGCGTTTTGCAGGAAAAAGAAATTGTGAAAGTAGGAGGAACGAAAGCGATTCCTATTAATGTTCGGGTAATTGCAGCGACGCATGTGAATTTAGAAAAAGCAATTTTGGAAGGTGAATTCAGGGAAGATTTATATTATCGCCTAAATAAAATTCCAATTCAAATTCCATCTCTTCGTCAGCGAAAGGTAGATATTTCAGCTATATCGGAACGATTGATTCAAAAAATTAATCAAGATTATGGCCGGAATGTCGAAGGTTTAACAGAATCCGCTATTGAATATTTGCGATCGTATGATTGGCCGGGAAATGTCAGGGAACTCGAGAATATTTTGGGACGGGCAATTATTTTTATGAATTATAATGAGATGTATATTGATGTGCATCATTTACCTTCTCTGCATAAGGAAGATCAAGTGGAGTTAAAAGGAAGTAATTTACTGCCTAAGTTAGAAGAGAAGTCACTTGAACATCTAGTTACGGAGTTTGAGGGGAACATTATACATGAATATTTAGAGAAATTTGATGGGAATAAAACGAAGACGGCAAAAGCATTGGGAATCTCAGTTCGAAATTTATATTACAAGTTAGAAAAGTATGACCATGCAAAAAATAGCATGCAATAAATTGCGTACCATGCAATTTATTGCATGGTCATAAAAAAACGACATTTTAAGACAGAATATTATGCAATTTCCTGAAGTACTGATTTCACTGCGTTTTGTATGCGTTTTCACAATTGGTATGACCACTTTGAAAAGTTGGCACGGTATTTGCTTATTAAATAGACGAGGGACGACGGAAAGGGTTGATTACAAAATATGAAGTTAAAACACCTAATTGATCAAGCAGCAGGCCAGCCTAAAAAAACTGTGGCTGTAGCAGTAGCTGAAGATCATGAAGTAATTGAAGCTGTAGCCAAAGCAATTCAATTACAGTTAGCTCAATTTCGTCTATATGGAAATCAAGAAAAAATTATGGGTATGCTACAAGAGCATGACTTACAAGTTTCAGAACATGTTCAAGTGATTTCAGCATCATCAAATGCTGAGGCAGCGGAACTTTCTGTGAAAGCTGTAAGGAATGGTGAAGCAGATGTACTTATGAAGGGGAATATCCCAACGGCAAGTATTTTAAAGGCAGTATTAAATAAAGAGTGGGGGCTTCGAAAAGGTAGTGTGTTATCACATGTTGCAGCGTTTGAAGTTCCAAATTATGATCGCTTTATTTTTGTTACAGATGCAGCGATGAATATTGCACCTGATGTACAGCAAAAAGCTGCTATTATACAAAATACTGTTGAAGTTGCCCGGGCAATAGGAATCGAATTGCCGAAAGTTGCTCCAATCGCAGCGGTGGAAGTTATTAATCCAGCGATGCAGGCGACAATCGATGCAGCGATGTTAACGCAAATGAATCGTCGTGGGCAAATTAAAGATTGTATCGTCGATGGACCGCTTGCTTTAGATAATGCTGTATCACAAATTGCAGCAGAGCATAAAGGCATAGTAGGTGATGTAGCAGGTAAGGCAGACATTTTACTCGTCCCAACGATTGAAGCTGGAAACGTGCTATATAAATCGCTTGTCTATTTTGCAAATGCAAATGTAGGAGCGATGATTGCTGGCGCAAAAGCACCGATTGTTTTAACATCTCGTGCTGATTCAGCAGAAACAAAAGTATATTCATTAGCTTTAGCAGTTGCGACTGCTTCTAAATAAACCAAAAGGGTAAAACAATTAGGGGGAAATGACAATGACATTAGAAATCTTCGAATACTTAGAAAAATATGATTATGAGCAAGTAGTATTTTGTCAAGATAAAGAATCTGGATTAAAAGCAATCATTGCAATTCATGATACAACACTTGGACCAGCCCTTGGTGGAACAAGAATGTGGACATATGATTCTGAAGAAGCGGCGATTGAAGATGCATTACGTCTTGCAAAAGGGATGACATATAAAAACGCAGCAGCTGGTTTAAACTTAGGTGGTGCAAAAACAGTTATCATCGGCGACCCACGTAAAGATAAAAGTGAAGCGATGTTCCGCGCACTAGGACGTTACATTCAAGGATTAAACGGACGTTATATTACTGCAGAAGATGTTGGTACAACTGTTGATGATATGGATATTATTCATGAAGAAACTGACTTTGTAACAGGTATTTCACCTTCATTCGGTTCTTCGGGTAACCCATCACCAGTTACTGCTTATGGTGTTTACCGTGGTATGAAAGCAGCAGCAAAAGAAGCATTTGGTACAGATAGCTTAGAAGGTAAAGTAATTGCTGTTCAAGGCGTAGGTAACGTAGCATATCACTTATGCAAACATTTACACGCTGAAGGAGCACAACTAATCGTTACAGATATTAATAAAGAAGCGGTACAACGTGCGGTAGAAGAATTTGGTGCAACAGCAGTTGAACCAAATGAAATTTATGGTGTAGAATGTGACATCTATGCACCATGTGCGCTAGGTGCAACAGTAAATGACGAAACAATTCCACAATTTAAAGCAAAAGTAATCGCAGGTTCTGCAAATAACCAATTAAAAGAAGAACGTCATGGTGACATCATTCATGAAATGGGAATTGTATACGCACCAGACTATGTAATTAATGCGGGCGGCGTAATTAACGTAGCAGATGAATTATATGGATACAATAGAGAACGTGCATTAAAACGAGTAGAATCAATTTATGACACAATTGCAAAAGTAATTGACATTTCAAAACGTGATGGCGTCCCAACTTATGTTGCAGCAGATCGTCTAGCTGAAGAGCGTATTGCAAGTTTAAAAAATACTCGCAGCACGTACTTACGCAACGGTCACGACATTATTAGCCGTCGCTAATCTATCATATACAACTTCTACAAAAGCTGTGGACACCTCTTATGAGGTCTCCGCTGTCTTTTGAATTTTAAAGGTGGAGGTAGCAACATTGTCCTTAAATCGAATCCTTGTTATTAATCCAGGTAGTACGTCCACGAAAATAGGTGTTTTTGATAATGAAAGACCTGTTTTAGAAGAAACCATCCGTCATGATGTGGATAAAATTGGGGAATATAAACGAATTATTGATCAATATGAGTTTCGAAAAGAAACCATTTTAGAGGTTCTACATTCTCACGGTATTAATATTTCAAAATTAAATGCTGTTTGCGGACGCGGAGGATTACTTCGTCCGATTGAAGGCGGTACGTATACAGTGAATGCAAATATGTTAGAAGATTTGAAAAATGGATATAGTGGCCATCACGCTTCAAACCTTGGCGGTATTTTGGCGTATGAAATTGCTTCTGGGTTAAATATTCCAGCTTTCATTGTTGATCCAGTTGTTGTTGATGAAATGGAGCCGATCGCTCGCATTAGCGGAATTTCTGGCATGGAGAGAAAAAGTATTTTTCATGCGTTAAACCAAAAAGCAGTGGCGCGTAAAGTTGCAGAAGAACTTGGCCGTAAATACGAAGATTTAAACCTATTAATTGCACACATGGGTGGTGGAATTACAGTTGGCGCTCATAAGCAAGGGAAAGTTATTGACGTAAACAATGGTTTAAATGGAGAAGGCCCATTTAGTCCAGAGCGTGCTGGAACAGTGCCGGTTGGTCAGTTAATAGAAATGTGTTTCTCTGGTGACTATTACCGTGATGAAATGATGAAAAAGATTGTTGGGCAAGGCGGATTAGTGAGCCTTATCGGTACAAACGATGCAATTAAAGTTGAAAACATGGTCGAAAAAGGTGACCCTGAGGCAACTCTTATTTATAAAGCAATGGCGTATCAAGTTGCGAAAGAAATTGGCGGAGCTAGCGCTGTTCTTCATGGGAAAATCGATGCAATCGTTTTAACTGGGGGACTTGCATATAGCAAAATTCTCGTTGATGAGATCAAAGAACGTGTTCATTGGATTGCAGATGTGATCGTACATCCTGGAGAAGATGAATTGCAAGCATTAGCAGAAGGAGCTCTTCGTGTATTGCGTGAAGAAGAAGCTCCAAAAGAGTATGTTGTACGGGAAAAAGAAACGGTAGCTAGGGGTTGAGATAATGGCAAAAGAATATGATTTAGTCATCGTTGGCGGCGGTACTGGTGGATATGTTGCTGCTATTCGTGCATCACAATTAGGGCTAAAAACAGCGCTTGTTGAAAAAGATAATCTTGGTGGTACTTGTTTACACAAAGGTTGTATTCCTAGTAAAGCATTACTACGTAGTGCAGAAGTATATGCAACTGCGAAAAAGAGTGAAGAGTTCGGCGTTGTAACGAGCAATGTAGAATTAAACTTTGCAAAAGTGCAAGAGCGCAAAGAAAAGATTGTAACGCAGCTCCATAAGGGTGTTCAACATTTAATGAAGCAAGGTAAAATTGATGTGTTTGAAGGTATCGGCAGAATTCTTGGACCTTCTATCTTCTCTCCAATGCCAGGAACAATTTCGGTTGAACTTGCAAGTGGAGAAGAGAATGAAATGTTGATTCCAAAAAATGTTCTGATTGCAACAGGATCTCGTCCTAATTCATTACCAGGATTAGAATTAGACGGAGAGTACGTAATGTCATCGGATCATGCTCTAAAAATGGAAACGCTTCCGAATTCGATTATTATTGTCGGTGGTGGCGTAATTGGAATTGAATGGGCATCTATGCTTGCTGACTTCGGTGTAGAAGTTACTGTATTAGAATACGCAAAACATGTCTTGCCGCTTGAAGATCAAGATGTTTCGAAAGAAATGCAGCGTCTATTAAAGAAAAAAGGCATTAAAGTGGTAACAGGTGCGAAAGTATTACCAGAAACATTGGTAAAAGATAATGGAGTAGCAATTCAAGCTGAGCACAATGGTGAGAATAAAGAATTCAAGGCAGAAAAAATGCTTGTATCCGTAGGCAGACAGGCAAATACGCAAAATATCGGTTTAGAGAATACTGATATTATCGTGGAAAAAGGATATATTCAAACAAATGAATTTTACCAAACGAAAGAATCACATATTTACGCAATTGGTGATGTAATTGGTGGCTTACAACTAGCGCATGTTGCTTCTCATGAAGGGATTGTAGCTGTAGAACATATTGCTGGTAAAGAAGTTATGCCAATTGACTACTCAATGGTATCGAAATGTGTATATAGTAGTCCAGAAGTTGCCTCTGTTGGTTTAACAGAACAGGAAGCAAAAGAACAAGGCTATAAGTTAAAAGTAGGTAAGTTCTCATTCCGTGCAATTGGAAAAGCGCTTGTATACGGAGAATCAGATGGCTTTGTGAAACTTGTAGTTGATGAAGAAACAAATGATATTCTTGGTGTTCATATGATTGGCCCACATGTAACGGATATGATTTCTGAAGCGGGTCTTGCAAGAGTACTTGATGCAACACCTTGGGAAGTTGCACATACAATTCATCCGCATCCATCCTTATCAGAAGCAATTGGTGAAGCTGCATTAGCAGTAGATGGAAAAGCGTTACACGCATAAAAATGTGGATTTAGGAGGTTATGAAAATGGCAGAAGTAAAAGAAAAGCGCCATGAAGAACTTGGCTTAAGTGATGAGCAAGTATTAGAAATGTATCGTACAATGTTGCTTGCGCGTAAAATCGACGAGCGTATGTGGTTATTAAACCGTGCCGGAAAAATTCCATTCGTAATTTCTTGTCAAGGACAAGAAGCTGCACAAGTAGGCGCAGCATTTGCGCTTGATCGTGAAAAAGACTATGCACTACCATACTACCGTGATATGGGTGTTGTACTAGCATTTGGTATGACAGCAAAAGAGCTTATGTTATCTGGTTTTGCAAAAGCGGGCGATCCGAACTCTGGTGGGCGTCAAATGCCAGGTCACTTCGGTCAGAAGAAAAACCGTATTGTGACAGGTTCATCACCAGTTACAACGCAAGTGCCTCATGCAGTAGGTATTGCATTAGCAGGAAAGATGGAGAAGAAAGATTTAGTAACGTTTGTAACATTTGGTGAAGGCTCTTCTAACCAAGGTGACTTCCACGAAGGTGCAAACTTTGCTGGTGTACACAAATTGCCTGTTATTTTTATGTGTGAGAATAACAAATATGCAATTTCTATCCCTGTTGAAAAACAATTAGCATGTAAGAATGTATCAGATCGTGCGATTGGTTACGGTATGCTAGGATACACAGTAGACGGAAATGATCCACTTGCAGTATATAAAGCTGTAAAAGAAGCGGCAGACCGTGGACGCCGCGGCGAAGGGCCAACTTTAATTGAAACAGTGTCATACCGTTTAACAGCACACTCTAGTGATGACGATGATCGTGTCTATCGTGATAAAGAAGAAGTAGAAGAAGCGAAGAAAAAAGATTCAATCTTTACATTTGCTGCTTACTTAAAAGAGGTTGGCGTGTTAACAGAGGAATCTGAAAAACAAATGTTAGACGAAATTATGCATATCGTAAACGAAGCAACAGAATATGCAGAAAATGCTCCGTATGCAGCACCTGAAGATGCATTGAAGCACGTATACGCAGAATAGGGGGGAACGTTTCATGGCTGTAATGTCTTATATTGACGCAATTACATTAGCAATGCGCGAGGAAATGGAACGCGATGAGAAAGTATTTGTATTAGGAGAAGATGTTGGTAAAAAAGGTGGCGTATTTAAAGCGACAAATGGATTATATGATCAATTTGGTGAAGATCGTGCGCTTGATACACCGCTTGCAGAATCGGCAATTGCCGGAGTAGCAATCGGGGCTGCGATGTATGGAATGCGCCCAATTGCTGAAATGCAATTTGCTGACTTTATTATGCCAGCAGTAAACCAAATTGTTTCTGAGGCAGCAAAAATTCGTTACCGTTCTAACAATGACTGGACTTGCCCAATCACTGTACGTGCACCATTTGGTGGCGGCGTTCACGGTGCATTGTATCATTCACAATCTGTAGAGGCACTATTTGCAAATCAACCGGGTTTGAAAATTGTTATTCCTTCTACACCATACGATGCAAAAGGGTTATTAAAAGCGGCAATTCGTGATGAGGATCCAGTATTATTCTTTGAACATAAACGTGCATACCGTTTAATTAAAGGTGAAGTGCCAGAAGATGACTACGTATTACCAATTGGAAAAGCAGATGTAAAACGTGAAGGTGATGATATTACTGTTATCACATACGGATTATGCGTTCACTTTGCTCTTCAAGCAGCTGAAAAATTAGCGAAGGACGGCATTTCTGCTCACATTCTTGATTTACGTACTGTATATCCATTAGATAAAGAAGCGATTATTGAAGCAGCTTCTAAAACAGGTAAAGTCCTTCTTGTTACGGAAGATAACAAAGAAGGAAGCATTATGAGTGAAGTAGCAGCAATTATTGCAGAAAACTGTTTATTTGACCTTGATGCACCAATTGCACGTCTTGCAGGTCCAGACGTTCCAGCAATGCCATATGCACCAACAATGGAAAAATTCTTTATGGTAAATCCAGATAAAGTTGAAAAAGCAATGCGTGAACTTGCGGAATTTTAATCGGGGGGACTATACATGGCTGTAGAAAATATCACAATGCCTCAGCTCGGGGAGAGCGTTACAGAAGGTACAATTAGTAAATGGCTCGTAAATGTTGGAGATCATGTAAATAAATACGATCCGCTTGCAGAAGTAATGACAGATAAGGTAAACGCAGAAGTACCATCTTCTTTCACAGGAATTGTGAAAGAATTAGTCGCTGGTGAAGGTGACACACTTGCAGTAGGAGAAGTTGTTTGTGTAATCCAAGTAGAGGGCGCAGATGAAGTAGCTGCGACAGCTGTAGAAGAGAAAACCAAAGAGGAACCAAAAGTAGAAACTGTTTCAACTGAAAAAGCACCAAAAGTGAAGCAACCAACTGATGGTAAACCACGTTTTTCACCAGCTGTATTAAAACTTGCAGGTGAACATAATATTGATTTAGATGCAGTGGAAGGTACGGGGGCAAATGGCCGTATTACGCGTAAAGATATTTTAAAGCTAGTTGAATCTGGTAACATCCCGGTAGTTGGGGCAAAGAAAGAAGAAGCACCTGCCTCTGTACCAACACTACAGGAAGCGCCAAAATCAGCTACGCCAGCACCATCAGCACCAAAAACAGAAGTGGCAAAACCAGTGTCTGTACCGACTGTACCTGGAGATATCGAAATTCCAGTGACTGGTGTGCGTAAAGCAATCGCTGCGAATATGCTGCGTAGTAAACATGAAGCACCACATGCATGGATGATGATTGAAGTAGATGTAACAAACCTTGTATCATACCGTAATTCAATTAAAGGTGAGTTCAAAAAACGCGAAGGCTTCAACTTAACATTCTTTGCATTCTTCGTAAAAGCAGTTGCACAAGCATTAAAAGAATATCCACAAATTAACTCAATGTGGGCTGGCGATAAAATCGTTCAGAAGAAAGATATTAACCTTTCTATCGCTGTTGCAACAGAAGATGAATTGTTCGTACCAGTTATTAAACAAGCAGATGAGAAAACAATTAAAGGTATCGCTCGTGAAATTACAGAACTTGCCGGAAAAGTTCGTACAAAATCACTGAAAGCAGATGAAATGCAAGGCGGTACATTTACAATTAATAATACAGGATCATTTGGTTCTGTTCAGTCTATGGGTATTATTAATTATCCACAAGCTGCTATTTTACAAGTAGAATCTATTGTAAAACGTCCGGTGATTATGGATAACGGTATGTTTGGTGCACGCGACATGGTTAACTTATGTTTATCATTAGATCATCGTGTATTGGATGGATTAATTTGTGGTAAATTCTTAGGGCGTGTAAAAGAAATTCTTGAAAATATATCAGCTGATAATACATCTGTATATTAATAAAAAGCTCGCATTTGCGAGCTTTTTATATTCTCTAAAAGCTTAATTTCTCCACTCCATATTCCACAATGAAACTTTTTCCAGTAATCTGACAATGGACGACAATGTATTATGAATTTAAGAAAATACATTGCTGCCATATTGTATATAGATATACAATAAGAAGAGAATGCTTTTTTGACAAATCTTATTGATGAAACTGCAGTATAATGTATTGTATTGTTTGAAAAAGAGAGTTATTCTATATAAGTATTTTATCGATTAATGTGCAATCAGTCGTCAAAACATAAAGAATGTTGACTCCTGGTTTTTTATTTTGCCGTAATAATGTTTCAGGAGGATGTCATGAAGAGAAGTACTGAGTTTCTAAAGAGTTTAGATGTTAAGTTAATTTTGATTTTATGTATATTATGCGCTACGAGTATAGTTGCCATATATAGTAGTCAACAAACAGGACAATATGGAGATTCAAACTTTGCAATGAAACAAGGAATTAACTATGTAATTGGTATTGTGTTATTACTACTTGTTGCAAGTATTGATTTAGATCAACTGCAAAAATTAGCGTGGCCATTTTATATTGTTGGATTTGCTTCGATTATAATACTTAAAATCTCACCGTTTAAAGCGTTAACGCCTGAAATTTTAGGGGCAAAAAGATGGTTTAAAGTCCCGGTTCTGGGGGCGATTCAGCCATCGGAATTTTTCAAAATTGCGTTGCTTATTTTAGTTGCAAGCTTAGCAGTGAAGCATAATGAAAAATATATGGTGCGAACATTTCAAACAGATTTAATCTTAATAGGTAAAATTATTTTAGTATCGATTCCACCGGCGTTACTTGTATATAGTCAGCCTGATACAGGGATGGTTTTCCTATATGCTGCAGGAATCGCATGTATTTTGTTTATGTCAGGTATTCAAAAGAAATTAATTGCATTATGTACAGTTATTCCCGTGACTATATTATCTACGTTAATATTTATATATATAAAATATCCAGATATATTCTTTAACAAGTTAGTTACTCTGTTAAAGCCACACCAACAATCACGTATTTTAGGATGGTTAGATCCATTTGAACATGCAGATCAAGGTTATCAAACACAACAATCCATTTTAGCGGTAGGTAGTGGAGGAATGGACGGAAAAGGATTTGGATATGGAAACGTCTATATCCCAGAAAAACATACGGATTTCATTTTTGCTACGATTGCTGAAGAAGGTGGATTTTTAATTGCTGCTTTTATCGTGTTTATGTTCCTTCTTCTTCTTTACCGTACAATTATAATTGGGTATTCAGCAGATAATTTGTTCGGCACATTATTATGTGCGGGCGTAATTGGTGTTCTAACACTGCAAATCTTCCAAAATGTTGGTATGATCGTTGGATTAATGCCGGTAAAAGGAATTGCGCTTCCATTTTTATCATATGGAGGAAGTTCCTTATTTTCGAATATGATGATGATGGGGCTTGTTCTATCGGTACGGAAAACCTATAAAAAGTATATGTTTTCAGTTAGTTAATTTTTATATAAAAAAGCTGATTCGTTTGCACACGAATCAGCTTTTTTGTATAGATGAACTTAATCATCACAAACTAAAGGGAGTGTGGAAGTTTGTGATGATTAAGGAGTCCGGATTCATGCATATGCATATTTTTGAGGGGGCACATCACCTTTCTCATATAGAATGGGTAATTCGGGCTATCATAGCCTATATTTTTTTAATTCTTGTCGCAAAAGCAATGGGGCAACGTTCCATTGCGCAGCTACGCTTTTTAGATGTTGTATTAGTTTTATTGCTAGGTGGAAATATTTCCAATGCGCTATCTGATGAAAAAGTTGGTCTACTTGGCTCGATGATTACAACATTTATGCTCGTTGTTCTTCATATTGTAAGCTCGATTTTAATGTTGAAATGGGATCGCTGGAGACGTTTTTTAGAACCCGCTCCGATTATTCTCATACATAATGGTTCAATAGATTTTAGTAATTTGAAAAAAGCAAGAATTACGGTAGAGTATTTATTCTCTGAGCTACGTTTGCAAAATATTAGTGATGTTGAAACGATAAAATTAGCATTATGGGAAGCCAGTGGTGTTGTTTCAGTATTTCAGTATCCAGAATATGAAACTGTTTCCCGGCTTGATATGAAAGTAGCAGGTAAAAAATCACCTATTTCATTTATTCTTGTAAAAGACGGGAAAATTCAAAAGGATATGCTTACTTTATTGGGGAAAACGGAAGCATGGGCGGAGGAAGAATTATCAAAAAAAATACCGGTTGAGTTGGTGCAATTAGCAACTATAGATGAAAATGAACAAATTAATATATTATTAAAAAAATGAAAAATATGAGCATTTTACCATTTATTGCATATGATACAATAGTGTGGACAACGAAATAAAAAAAGAAGGGTTTGTTTCGATGGGATATGTAGAAGAATTACGGAAAGTAGTTGGTCATCGCCCTTTAATTTTAGTTGGTGCTGTTGTTCTCGTATTGAATGAAGATGGACATGTTTTGCTACAACAACGAACAGAACCGTATGGGAAATGGGGGTTGCTTGGCGGTTTAATGGAACTTGGAGAATCACCAGAAGAAACAGCTTGCCGTGAAGTGTATGAAGAAGCAGGGATTCATGTGAAAAATTTACGTTTAATTAATGTGTTTTCTGGGGCTAACTATTTTACAAGGTTAGCAAATGGTGATGAGTTCCAATCAGTAACGACAGCTTATTATACAAATGAATATGAAGGTGCTTTGTCCATCAATAAAGAAGAAGCAGTCGCGCTTAAGTTTTTTCCAGTAACAGAGCTACCTGATTATATTGTGGGATCACATAAAAAAATGATTGAAACATATGAAAAAATAGAAAAGGAAACTAGAACTACGATATAATAGCTATAGAAATGCAAAATCACAGTCCGGTTGGTAGTCCGGACGCATACTAGTATGTCAGTAGCCTTCCCCTCCGGGATGTCCAGTATTTCTGAATTTTATTTTAGGAGGGGCTGTCGATGGAATTGACAGTATATCACGATGGTCAATATTTCATAGGGGTTATTACGAACAAAGAAAAAGGGAAATTATACGGAGTACGTTATATTTTTGGTGCTGAGCCATCAGATGAAGAAATACTTCTATTTGTAAATGAAGTGATGTTATTGTATTTTCAACGCTTTGCTCGGTGCGGTGTTGAGATCAAAGAGAAGAAGCGTCCCAAAAATATAAAACGTATTATAAGAAAAGCAGCAAAGAAGATAAATACGTCCCGCCTTACAAAAGCACAAGAAGCAATCCAGTTATCATACGAATTGCATAAACAAGAAAAACGAGTGTATGCTAAGGAGCAACGTGAAGCAGAAAAGTTGAAAAAGCGTCTCATCAAAGTGCAAAAGGCAAAGCAAAAACATCGTGGACATTAAGAAAACACGTCTTAGATTTGCTCTAAGACGTGTTTTCTATTATATAAGTAAGTTTACTTGTACTTCTGAAACAGTAACTGGTAAGATACAAATAGATAGATCTAGAGGAGGGAAAACATTGATTAACTTTAACTTTTTTATGAATGATGTTGTCCGTCAAGCGCGTGAAGAAATTGTTTCCGCTGGATATACAGAATTAACAACAACAGAAGCGGTCGATGAAGCGTTCAAAAAAGAGGGTACGACACTTGTAATGGTAAACTCAGTATGTGGTTGTGCAGGTGGTATTGCTCGCCCTGCTGCTGCGCATTCCGTACACTATGATAAACGTCCAGATCACCTTGTTACAGTATTCGCAGGACAAGATAAAGAGGCAACAGCGCGTGCACGTGAATATTTTGAAGGATATCCACCATCTTCTCCGTCTTTCGCATTATTAAAAGATGGAAAGATTGTAACGATGGTTGAACGCCATGAAATTGAAGGACATGATCCAATGCAAGTCATCGCAAAATTACAATCGTATTTTGAAGAGAGTTGCGAAGAGGTTTAATAGAGTAGAAAAAAGCGGTACAGACACTCATGTGTTTGTACCGCTTTTTTCTATGTTGAAAGGATATGTAGAAAAATTTCACTATCATCTTTAATAGAATTTGAATTTCTTTATTCTCAGTTGCATATCATGAAAGAGAATATACATAAAAAACATGTATTATACAATATTTTATACATATAAAAGCTATTGAATATAGATTATAAAAGAAAATATTATTTATTTTTATTTTAATTATTGCATAAAAATAAAAACGCTGCTACAATACAAACATCGAATAAAAATTCTATAAAACTTTTAAATATACATTATTAGGGGGAAGAAACATGAAGAAGTTATTATCAATTTCATTTGCACTTATTTTAATTGTAAGTATGTTTAGTGCTTGTAGTAAGGGAGAAACAAAGGAATCGAATACGAAGAAAGATAAGAAAGTACTCGTTATGGGTACTTCAGCAGACTATAAACCTTATGAATATGTGGAAGCTTCAAAAAGTGATGAAATTATCGGTTTTGATGTTGATATTGCAAAGTATATTGGGAAAGAACTTGGTTATGAAATAAAAATAAAAGATATGGATTTTGGAGGATTGTTAGCATCTCTTAGTTCGGGAAAAGTTGATTTCGTTATGGCGGGAATGACGCCAAATCCAAAACGTAAGGAAAATGCAGATTTTACAGATATTTATTTTGTAGCTAAAAACATGATCGTTTCGAAAAAGGATTCTGGTATTAAATCATTACAAGATTTAAAAGATAAAAAAGTAGGAGTACAAACAGGTTCTATTCAAGAAGAAAAAGCAGATGACTTCAAAAAACAAGTAGACTTCCAAGCGGAGGGGCGTGACCGTATACCAGAAATCGTACAAGAAATTCAGGCTGGACGTTTTGATGCTGCTATTTTAGAAGATACAGTTGCTAAAAATTATTTAGATAAAATGAAAGATTTACAAGGAATTGAAATCAAGGAAGCTCCAGAAGAAGTAGGAGCAGCAATCGCCCTTCCAAAAAATAGTGATAAAACAGCGGAGTTTAATAAAATAATTAAGAAAATGCAAGAGAATGGTGAAATGGATAAATTAGTGAAGAAATGGTTTGGCAGCGGAAAGTAAGCTGCCTTTCTATTTTCTGTGAGAGGAATGACAAAAGATGAACTTAGATTTTTCGGCAATTACTCCGTCGATACCATATATATTAAAGGGTCTAGAAGTTACATTAAAAATTGTAGCAGTATCTGCTTTAGCTGGTTTTGTGTTAGGAACGTTATTAGCACTTTGCAAAATTGCTAGAATAAAAGTGTTAAATATCGCTGCTGATTTATATACATCGATATTTCGTGGTACACCGCTCGTCCTGCAATTAATGATTATTTATTTCGGTGTTCCGCAAATGATCGGATATGATATACCTGCATTTTTAGCAGCAGTACTTGCATTTAGTTTGAATTCAGGTGCCTATATGTCAGAAATCATTCGCGCAGGTATTCAAGCAGTTGATAAAGGACAGACTGAAGCTGCGATGGCATTAGGTGTTCCATATGGAAAAATGATGAGAAATATTATTTTGCCACAAGCATTAAAAAATATATTACCAGCGCTTGTGAACGAATTCGCAACACTTACGAAAGAGTCAGCAGTAGTGACAGTAATTGGTGCGACTGACTTAATGCGCCGTGCGTATATTGTAGGCGGTGAAACGTTTAAATACCTTGAACCGTTACTATTTGTCGGACTTGTTTATTATATTCTAGTAATTATTCTTACATTAGTCGGGAAAGCAATTGAAGGGAGAATGAAGAAAAGTGATTAAAATTGAAAACCTTCATAAATCATTTGGACAAAATGAAGTATTAAAAGGAATTACGACGACAATCAAAAAGGGTGAGGTTGTTGCGATTGTTGGACCGTCCGGGTCGGGAAAATCAACATTTTTACGTTGTATGAACGTACTAGAAACACCTACAAGTGGTAACATTTGGATTGGGAATAAAGAAGTGACCAATCCAAAAACAAATATTATGAACGTTCGTGAAAATGTTGGAATGGTGTTTCAACACTTTTACTTATTTCCTCATATGACTGTATTAGAAAATATTACGTATGCACCGGTAAATGTAAAAGGGGTAGCAAAACAAGAAGCGGAAAAAAAGGCAAAGGAGCTTCTTGAAAAAGTAGGATTGCTTGATAAAAAGGATGCGTATCCAAATCGTCTTTCAGGCGGACAAAAGCAGCGTGTAGCCATTGCTAGAGCCTTGGCAATGGAGCCAGAAGTTATGCTTTTTGATGAACCAACATCTGCACTGGATCCTGAAATGGTAAAAGAAGTATTGGAAGTAATGAAATCTTTAGTAACTACAGGAATGACGATGGCAATTGTGACACATGAGATGGGATTTGCAAAAGAAGTAGCGGATCGTGTGCTCTTTTTAGATGGTGGAAAGCTTGTTGAAGATACACAGCCAGAACAGTTTTTTACAGAACCAAAAAGCAAACGGGCACAAGAGTTTTTACAAAAAATATTGTAATATGTAAAGGTTACGTGAATAATAGGGAGAAAAGGATGACAGTTTGTCATCCTTTTTTTATACTTATCGTAACTACGTTTATACATATATAAATACAGATTGAAAAACGGATATAAAATCTTTCGGTTTAGGTAGGAGAAAGCGGGCTGGAAAGTCTTTTTATATGTCGGAAAATCAAAATGAATATATATAGGAGCAATGATATGTTTAGAATTGGATATCGTACAGTGAAAACAGCAGTTGGAACAGGTGCGGCAGTTTTTATTGCGCAGCTATTTAGTTTGAATTTTTATAGTTCTGCTGGAATTCTTGTTATTTTGTGTGTGCAAAATACGAAACGAAAATCGCTTCAAGCATCTTTGCACAGGTTTTTAGCTTGCTTATTATCAATGTTGTTCTCGTTTTGTATTTTTGAAACAATCGGTTATACACCACTTGCTATTAGTTTATTACTTCTTACTTTTATCCCAACCGCTGTTATGTTTAAAATTCAAGAAGGGATTGTTACAAGTTCAGTAATTGTCATGCATTTGTATTCATTAAAACAGATCACGTGGTCAGCGATTGAAAATGAAATTGCAATTTTAACAATTGGAATTAGTGTAGCATTATTGGTAAATATGTATATGCCAAGTGCGGAAAAGAAGTTAAAAGGCTATCAGGAAAAAGTAGAATGGAATTTTAAAACGATTTTATTTGAGATGGCTGTATATTTACGAAACCGGGATAGTACATGGTCTGGAAAAGAATTAATTGAAACAGCGGACATTTTGAAGGAAGCAAAAGAGTTATCTTTCAAAAAACTTGAAAATCAATTTATGCGAGAAGATGATTATTATTATCGATATTTTGATATGCGTATGCAACAATTTGAAATTTTAGAGCGGATTATGCCTCTCGCTGCTTCATTATCGTGGTCATATGAGCAGGCAGATATGATTGCGGAAGTGATTGAAAATGTGGGGAATTCGATTCGTCCTGAAAGTACGGGGCTTATTTCACTTAGACAACTGCAAGAAATGCGTGAGATTTTTAGAGAAATGCCACTTCCTGAGACACGTGAAGAATTTGAAATGCGTGCGAAACTCGTGCAACTTGTTTATGAAATGGAGCAGTATTTACTCATTAAAAGTCGCTTTAAAGGGAAGGATAATGTGAAAGAACTTATATAGAAGGAAGGAATAGATGATGTCGTATTTTCTGTCCTTGCTATTATGTTTTTCTCTTTCACCAATTTGGCCTCTTGGAGATAACCCGCGGGTTGGAGATCCATTTATTATTGTAAATAAGCAGACGAACAAACTTGCTTACATTGATGATGGGAAAATCCAAAAAATTTTCCCTGTAGCAACAGGTAAAACAAACGAATTAACGCCAGAGGGGACATTCGATGTTGTAATGAAAGCAAAAAATCCGTATTACATTGCGAAGAATATCCCTGGTGGATCGCCTAAAAATCCGCTTGGGTCTAGATGGATTGGGTTTAACGCGCGAGGGACTGATGGGAGTAAATATGGTATCCATGGCACAAATCAGCCAAGCTCAATTGGAAAATATATTTCGCAAGGGTGTATTCGGATGAAAAAACAAGATGTAGAATATTTATTTGATCGTATTCCGATTGGAACAAAGGTATTGATTGTGAAATCAAAAAAAACGTTCCAGCAACTCGCACAAGAAAAAGGGGCTATTGCTTATGAAAAGGTCAACTGTACTGAACTGCACCCCAATTGTTAGACCGTGTCAATTGGGGGTCACTTCACATAAGTTGGCTTTTTCTTTCTATTTGAGTGGTCTTGACATGTATATATAACCATGCGTTAATGAGAATATACAAAGTTAATAAGAAAAGGGGTTGCTTATATGTATTTGAATGCAAGGCTTTCTTATATGCAATTTTGTATTGGTTTTCTCTTCGTTTTCACCTTCATATTGGCAACTTTTAATATATGTTCTTTTCTCGTATCTATTGTATTCATGGTACTTCTGAACTTAACCTTTGTTATAGGAGCGTTTCAGCAAAAACATTATACAAGCTTTGTTATGGCTCTTATGATGGCTTTTTCATTTAGTATCGTAGCGATTATATTAATAATAAAATAAAATACATATGATTTATTAAAATAATTGTAATAGGGCAGGCTGTTTATTTTCGATTCAAGAGAATAAACAGCCTGTTTATATATACGTAGGCAATAAAAAAAGACGAGCGTGTCGCCTTTTTTACCAAAACATACTTGCTCCAGCAAGCAATGTTGTTACAAGCATGGAAATTAGCATAGCGTAGATCATAACCTTTTGTGCTTTTTTATTCATACTGGGCCTCCTTGCAATCATTACAACTTTATTGTAACGAGAAAAGAAAGTATGGACAAGGGGAGAGTATGGACAAAATTCGAGAAGTGTATATAAAATATAACAGGAAAATTCAAAATACATCGAGAATATAAAAAGATGGACACAAGTTTTTTCGGTGCCTTTTTAAAAAGTTTTGCAAGCTGAAGAATGGAGATACGATGATGAAAATATATGAAACAGAGCGTTTGCAATTAAGAGAAATTGACGAGTCGTATGCGGAACAAGTTCTTCAATATTACGACAAAAATCGTGAATTTTTAAAGGCGTGGGAAGAATATCGACCAGATGATTTTTTTACATTAGACTACCAAAAGAAACGATTGCAAAAAGATAGAAAAGAATTTAAAGGTGGGAAAACGATTCGATTATGGATTTTTAAGAAAGGCGATAATACGAATATTATTGGTTGCATTTCTTTCAATTTAATTGTGAGAGGAATTTATCAATCTTGCGTTCTCGGCTACAAATTAGATAAAGATGAATTGAATAAAGGGTATACGACAGAAGCACTTAGAAAAGCAATTGATGCCGCTTTTCAAGAATTTCATTTGCACCGCATTGAAGCTCCAATTATGCCTCGTAATTTAGCATCTATTCAAGTTGTAACGAAGATTGGTTTTCAATATGAAGGTGTGTCTCGAAAAATGTTAATGGTGAATGGCATTTGGGAGGATCATATGCGCTGGGTCCTTTTAAATGAGTAGAAGAAAGCAAATGGTTATCTAGATGTGTGAACCATCTGTTTTTTTATCTTGTCTTTCGAAACTTTTGCGAAATTCTGTTATAATTAACGATGTTACATACATAATGCAATGCAGGAGGCGCATTCTCATGATTAATCAAGAACGTTTAGTAAATGAATTTATGGAACTTGTTCAAGTAGATTCTGAAACGAAGTATGAAGCAGAAATTTGCAAAGTGTTAACAGAGAAATTTACTGCTTTAGGTGTTGAAGTATTTGAAGATGACACGATGGGTGTAACTGGACATGGTGCGGGGAACTTAATTTGTACTTTGCCAGCGACAAAAGAAGGAGTAGATACAATTTACTTCACTTCTCATATGGATACAGTAGTTCCTGGTAAAGGAATTAAGCCTTCTATTAAAGATGGTTATATCGTATCAGATGGTACTACAATTTTAGGATCAGATGATAAAGCTGGATTAGCATCCATGTTTGAAGCGATCCGCGTTTTAAAAGAAAAAAATATTCCTCATGGAAAAATCGAATTTATTATTACAGTTGGTGAAGAATCAGGTCTTGTTGGTGCGAAAGCATTAGATCGTGAATGTATTACAGCAAAATATGGCTATGCATTAGATAGCGATGGAAAAGTGGGCGAAATCGTAGTTGCTGCTCCAACGCAAGCAAAAGTGAATGCCATTATTCGCGGGAAAACAGCTCATGCTGGTGTAGCACCTGAAAAAGGTGTATCTGCAATAACAATCGCAGCAAAAGCAATTGCAAAAATGCCACTTGGTCGTATTGATTCTGAAACAACTGCAAATATCGGTCGTTTCGAAGGTGGTACACAAACAAACATCGTTTGTGACCATGTGCAAATTTTCGCAGAAGCTCGCTCTTTAGTAGATGAAAAAATGCAAGAGCAAGTTGCAAAAATGAAAGAAGCATTTGAAACAACTGCAAAAGAAATGGGCGGTCAAGCAGATGTTGAAGTAAAAGTTATGTACCCAGGATTTAAATTTGCTGATGGCGATCATGTTGTAGAGGTTGCAAAACGTGCTGCTGAAAAGATTGGTCGTACACCTTCCCTTCACCAAAGTGGTGGTGGAAGTGACGCAAACGTAATTGCAGGGCACGGTATTCCAACAGTAAACTTAGCAGTTGGGTATGAAGAAATTCATACAACAAATGAGAAAATCCCTGTTGAAGAATTAGCGAAAACAGCTGAATTAGTTGTGGCAATTATTGAAGAGGTAGCGAACGAATTGTAAGGAAAACAAAAGAGCGTGTAACCTGTAGAAGGTTTACACGCTCTTTTTCATTTGGATTCAACTGCTTTTACAAGGCGAATCAGCCAATATAAAAAAATCCATGGGAGCACATATGTTGTTGCAACACGTATGACGTGAGGGAGAAGTCCAGCGGAATTAATATTGAAGATGGGAAGTAATAAATAATTAATAGCAATGATTAATATAATGACTAGAAATGTTTGATTAAGTTTACTATGGTTTTTCATATTACCCTCTCCGTTTCCATGATTATCCATTACTAATCTCAGTATATCAAAAATATGATTTTTGTAGTGGAAAAGTTCCGCTCTTCTTATTAATTTGATATAATAACGAGAACGGATGTTCTTTTTGAGGTGAGGAATATGAGAGAAATGTATCCGAAAAACGGTCGTGTCATCTTGCACGTTGATATGAATTGCTTTTTTGCATCAGTTGAAATTGCGCATGATCCATCGTTAGAAGGTAAGCCATTAGCAATTGCGGGAAATGAAAAAGAACGAAAAGGAATCATTGTAACATGTAGTTATGAAGCAAGGAAATACGGAATACGAACAACGATGCCGCTTTGGGAAGCGAAGCGGTTATGCCCAGAGTTAGTCGTGAAACATCCGAATTTTAAATTATATCGCGAAGCGTCATTTCAAATGTTTCAAATTCTTTCACGTTTTACTGAAAAGATACAGCCAGTTTCTATAGATGAAGGTTATTTAGATATAACAGATTGTTACGGATTAGGCTCGCCCCTTGACATCGCTCAGATGATTCAACAAGCGTTATTAAAGGAGTTGCATTTGCCGTGTAGCATTGGGATTGCCCCAAACCCTTTTCTTGCAAAGACTGCGTCGGATATGAAAAAGCCGCTCGGTATTACTGTGTTTCGTAAACGAGATATTCAGGAGTTACTTTGGCCACGTCCTGTTGAAGCGATGCATGGAATTGGTGAGAGAACAGCAGAAAAGCTAAAAGAAATCCATATACATACCATTGAACAGTTGGCAAAGGGAGAAGAGCATGTGATTCATGCGAAAATAGGAAAGCACGGTGTTGATTTACAAAAACGGGCAAAAGGCATGGATGATAGGGAAGTTGATCCGAATCAAATGGGGCAGCATAAAAGTGTTGGGAATTCGACCACATTTTCAAAGGATATAGATGAAGAGAAGGAATTGCTTGATATGTTAGATCGCTTATCGAAATCAGTTAGTAAAAGGTTACAAAAACGTATGCTTGTCAGTTATAACATCCAAATTACAATTAAATACTATGATCGGCGTACAATAACACGGAGTAAACAATTAAAAAATGCAATTTGGGAAGAACACGATATCTTTCAAGCTGCTTCACGTTTGTGGAAACAACATTGGGATGGAGATCCGATCAGGTTGCTTGGTGTTACAGCTACTGAAATAGAGTGGAAGACAGAATCAATGAAGCAACTGGATTTGTTTTCATTTGAAGAAGATGCGAAAGAAGAGCCGCTATTAGCTGTAATTGATCAAATCAATGATAAATATGGGACTCCTATTTTGCAAAGAGGAAGTCAGCTATTTCGAAACCAGGAAAAATCATTTCAGCAGAAATTAGAAAATAAATTTATGTAAAAGGTGTCATGACAATTTCATATCATGACACCTTTTATGTTTAGTTAGCTTTTAAATTGAAAGAAGTTTTCCATCCAGCAGCTGTTAGTCTGTCTAGATTTCAAAAGTATTCGACTTACTACTTTTTCAATTAAGGCTACTTGATGTATTATCGAGGATTAGGGAATACTCTTCGAACGGTTTCAGTAAATTCTTCAAATAATCCTGTTACTGGTTTACCTTGGTTGATTTTGTCCACATAGTCTCTCATGCGATCTACAAAATCAGGATTTGATGATACGAATACGTTGCGAATATCTGGATCTGTAGCTCTTACTTGATCAGCAATTTTGTTCTCTAATTGCTTTGTGACTTCACCTTTTACGTTGTCACGTAAAACGACTGCAGCATAGGCATTTCTGTTTGTGACGACTACATTTGCTTTGTCCACTTCCTCTAATTCAACAATTCGGTCAGCTGCTTTATTTGCTACGTGTAGTCGCGTTTCATTATTAGTGACATCATTTGTATTATTTTTAACCTTTTGAAAATCAGTATTGTTGCCTTCATATCTAACATTTCGTACGCCATTGTTTTCGCGATTATCCAACGCTTTCTCCTTTTGCTTTCCTGCGCATCCAAATAATGAAATCATCGCTAAAAAAATGATTGAAAAAACCTTTAATTTTTTCAATGATATCCCTCCTTTATAATACTATGTTTTTAAAATGACCAGTTAGCTATTTATTATGCATAGTGAAAGTGGGGTGATATAATTTTTATCAAATAAGTTTGGAAGGGGAAAGGGCATGGAGCAAAGTAATCTGAGCTATAGGGTACATGAACTTTGTAATGTGGCTATTGAATATACAAAAGCCTTTGACAAAACTTTTAATTATTTCGAGGAAGATATCAAAGAATTGGAAGAGATTTTAGATTATTATGCGAACGATTTACGGGATAAGAAAGCAATTGGGGATGAAGAAGGACAAGAGACAGAGTGGCTTCAAGAAACAGTCTTTGATGATGAAGAGGTTTTGCATTTATAAGTGGGAGAGTGGAAAGTGTTTCCCATTGATAAAGTATATAAACGATTTGTAAATGGATCAGAAGACAATGTTATATCCTTCTATGATATAACTAAAGAGTATATGTTAAAGTAACGAGATTTGTATATTTTTGAAATGAAAAAAGCATCGGTTCTCGATGCTTTTCTATTTTTATGTTGCTATTTGCGGACAGTAAGACTCCGCTAATTAAAGTTTCACTTTATAGATTATGAGATAGAAGGATTTTCATAAATCACAATCTCTGAATTGCTTGCTGTTGCAATACGCTGTGCATAATATGTGATAGAAGAAGAAATATATTCCGGTAACGTTTGATTTGTATGCAGTGTTGTGTACTCATGGATTAACTCTTTTAAAGTCGTCCACTCTAGTTTTGCTGGGTGATCAGAAACGAAAGAACTTACCCAGCGATCAAATGAAGATGAAAAATCAGTTTGTAAACGAAATACTTCTTTCATAGTTAAACGCTCCCTTTATTTATGGTACAATTATTCTACTATAAAACACGAACGATTGCTATTTTTTTAATTGTATCGTTCGTGCAATATAGTCATCTAGATGAGTGGTTTATAGAAATTCATTTGCCATTTGAAATAACATTCCGTAAGATGAAAGATAGATTATATAAAGAGCTGGAGGAAAGAAAGTGGAATTTGTATTTTTAGGAACTGGTGCAGGCGTCCCTTCAAAAGGTAGGAATGTCTCAGCAATCGCTTTACAGTTGTTAGAAGAACGAGGGGAAACGTGGTTATTTGACTGTGGTGAAGCAACGCAACATCAAATTTTACATACATCTGTGCGCCCGCGTCGCATTGAAAAGATCTTTATTACTCATTTACATGGTGATCATATTTTTGGTTTACCTGGTTTATTAGGAAGTCGTTCCTTCCAGGGAGGAACAACTCCATTAACAGTATACGGCCCACAAGGGATTAAGCAATTTATTGAAGTGGCATTATCAGTGAGTTCAACGCACGTTAAATACCCGCTTGAAATTGTTGAAATTACAGAGGAAGGCATTGTTTTTGAAGACAAGCAATTTTCTGTGGAAACGAAGCGATTATCACATGGGATTGAGTGTTTTGGATATCGAATTGTCGAGAAAGATATACAAGGACAACTTCTTGTTGAGAAGCTGCTAGAAGAAGGCGTGAAGCCAGGACCAATTTTCAAACGTTTAAAAGATGGTGAGACAGTGGAGTTAGAGGATGGAAGAGTCTTGCACGGGAATGACTTTATCGGTCCACCTCAAAAAGGAAGAATTATTACGATTTTAGGAGACACACGTTATTGTGAAGCCAGTAACCAGCTAGCACAAGATGCAGATGTACTTGTGCACGAAGCGACGTTTGCAGCAGAAGATGAAAGGCAAGCGCATGATTATTTTCATTCTACAACAGAACAGGCAGCTCGTATTGCAGTGCAAGCAAATGTGAAACGGTTAATCTTAACTCATATTAGTTCTCGTTATCAAGGAGACACTTATAAGGAATTATTAAAAGAAGCGCAAGCCTTGTTTACAAACGCAGAAATTGCAATGGACTTAAAACATTTTCCAGTAGAACGGTAACATTTTACAAACAATGGCAAACTTACGTTGCCATTGTTTTATTTGTAATAAAAAATTTTTCTCTATTAAATAGATGGATCTGTTATTATTTGATAGCTATCTGAGATGATACAGAAACTGTACAGATTTTGAATGCGCAGGAGGCAAATGCAAAGTATTGGTTGTTTTAAGAAACTGTTATATAAGTAAATTTGTATATCATTAATACAAGAAAGATAAAAGTTTTAAATTCTGAATTTTTAAAATTCAATAAAAGTAAGCGTTTCATAAAAAACAAGCTATAATGAGGGCACATTATAATTTATTGTAAGTTACAGCATGTGTTTTAGCCATTTTTCGTAACGAAACGAAATTGACTAAAAGGGAGAGGGCATCATGGAGATTATTAAGGGAACTGTATTATTATTATTTGTACTTAGTCTTTTTTCACTCTTTAGTTTCAAAGCACCTAATGGAATGAAAGCAATGGGGCATTAGCAAGTGATGCTGTTGCAAGTTTCTTAGTTGAAGCATTTCAGCTATACGTTGGTGGAGATTTAATTGGAATACCGTTTTTAAAAGAAGTTGGAGAATCTGCAGGTAGTCTTGGCGGGTAGCTGGTGCGACTCTTGTTGCATTAGCGATGGGGGTATCACCTGTTTATGCTATGCTTGTAGGGGCTTCTGTGTTAAACTTTGGATTGCTACCAGGATTTATTGCTGGTTATCTTATATCATTTTTAGTAAAACAAATTGAAAAACGTGTACCAGAAGGATTAGATTTAATTGCATGTATCGTAATCGCGGCACCGTTAACAAGGTTGATTGCACAAGGAATGGATCCAGTTGTAACCGCAACATTGAAGCAAATTGGTGGGATTATTACATCATCGACTGATGCAAGTCCAATTGTTATGAGAATTATATTAGGTGGTATAATTACAGTCGTTGCGACAGCACCGCTAAGTTCAATGGCGCTAACAGCACTTCTTGGTTTAACAGGATTACCGATGGCTATTGGGGCATTAGCTGTAACAAGTTCATCCTTTATGAACTATGTATTCTTTAAAAGAATGAAGTTTGGTGATAAACGAACGACGATTGCAGTTGCCATTGAGCCGCTTACGCAAGCGGATTTAATTTCAGCAAATCCAATTCCGGTGTATGTAACAAACTTTATTGGTGGGGCGGTTGCTGGAATTATTATTTCGATGTTTGATCTTATTAATAATGCAACAGGGACTGCAACACCAATCGCCGGACTGATGGTTATGTATGGCTTTAATGATCCGATGAAAGTAACGTTATGTTTCTTATGTATTATGATATCTGGTCTTATTTCAGGATATATTGGCTCACTTCTATTCAAAAACTATCCAATTCGTACAGCGGAGCAAATTCGTGGTACGGAAGGAAAGGCAACAGAATCGGCAGCTTAATAGAATAGTAGTAAGCAAGTTTTTATAAAAGATTTAGGGGGAATCATGATGAAATATCGCTCAGTATTTGATATTATCGGTCCAGTTATGATTGGGCCGTCTAGTTCACATACAGCAGGTGCAGCAAGAATGGGGCAAGTTGCTCGTCAACTTTTCCGTCATGAACCAGAAAGAGTTACAATTTCGTTATATGGCTCGTTTGCAAAAACATATCGTGGCCATGGTACGGATGTAGCGTTGATTGGTGGAATACTAGGGTTTGAAACAGATGATACACGGATCCCAAGTGCGTTAGAAATTGCAAAAGGGCGTGGGATTGAAGTGGGCTTTATTGAGGAAGAAGCGAATGCGCCACATCCGAATACAGCCAGAATTCGTTTGTATAAAGGAGAAGAGGAGATAGAAGTGGTTGCTTGCTCAATTGGTGGCGGTAAGATAGAAGTGGTGGAATTAAATGGATTTGATTTACAACTATCAGGAACAAGTCCAGCACTTCTTATCGTGAATAATGATCGCTTTGGAGCAATCGCATCTGTAGCTTCTATACTTGCGAAACATGAAATTAACATTAGTACAATGAGCGTTTCACGTAAGGAAAAAGGAAGAAGAGCGCTTATGGTCATTGAAACGGACGAATTATTGGCAGATGAAGTGATCGAAGAAATAAAAGGACAATCTAATATTTGTCAAGTAACTATTATGGATTAATTGCAGGGGGGACGCACCATGTTTCGGAACGCAGCGGAACTAGTGGCACAAGCTAAAGAACAAAATGTAAAAATTGCAGAAATTATGATTCAATGTGAAATGGAGACAAGAAGTATCTCTCGCGAAGAAGTGCTTGCTGGAATGGAAAAGAATTTAGTTGTAATGGAACAAGCAGTAGAACGTGGTATTCGTGGTGTAAAATCACCGACTGGTTTAACAGGCGGTGATGCTGTTAAGGTTCAAGAATATATGAAGAGTGGAAAAGGGTTATCTGGCCATACGATTTTGGATGCAGTGAGTAAGGCGGTTGCGACAAATGAAGTGAATGCAGCGATGGGAATTATTTGCGCAACACCAACAGCTGGATCAGCTGGAACTGTACCAGGCGTACTGTTCGCGCTTAAAGAAAAGTTACAGCCAACACGTGAAGAAATGATTGAGTTTTTATTTACAGCGGGGGCATTTGGAATGGTTGTTGCCAATAATGCTTGTATCTCAGGGGCGGCTGGAGGTTGTCAAGCTGAAGTTGGTTCAGCGAGTGGAATGGCAGCTGCGGCAGCTGTTGAAATGGCTGGTGGAACACAAGAGCAGGCAGCTACAGCGATGGCGATTGCTTTAAAAAATATGCTAGGGTTAGTATGTGATCCGGTTGCTGGACTTGTAGAAGTTCCTTGCGTAAAACGTAATGCAGCAGGTGCTTCAAATGCAATGATTGCAGCGGATTTATCACTAGCTGGTGTAACAAGTACAATTCCATGTGATGAAGTGATTGAAGCGATGTTTAGAATTGGGCAAACGATGCCAGTTGCTCTTCGTGAGACAGCAGAAGGTGGATTAGCAGCAACACCAACAGGCCGCCGTCTCCAAGAAGAGATTTTTGGAAAGAGTAGCAAATAAACACTATCATGATAAAAGGAGCTCAGAAAATAAATCTGAGCTCCTTTTATCATTTTTCTTTTGTGAGTTGTTCCAATGTTTTTCCGAGTTCATGAGAGCGCTTTGTAGCTTGTGTAATACATGCGACGAGAGCCTGTTGAAAATGAAAGCTTTGTAGAACTTCGATTCCAGCTTCTGTTGTTCCACCAGGAGAGGTAATTTCTTTTCGTAAGATAGAAGGATGTTTTGTATTAGCCTTAAGCATTTCAGCCGCACCGATCATGGTTTGTAAAATAAGCGATTTAGCCACAGACTCTTCTAAGCCGATTTGTTTTGCTGCTTCTTCCATCGCTTCAACTACGTAATACACATACGCTGGGCCACTTCCAGATAATGCAGTAACAGCGTGCATATGATCTTCTTCTACTACGGAAACGAGACCAATTGTTTCGAATAAAGATTTAGCTAGATGAATATGTTGCTCTGTTGCGTGCAAGGATGGAGAAATAGCTGTCGCTGATTTTAAAATAGCTGCTGAAGTATTTGGCATTGCACGGATAATTGGAACCTTCTTTTGAAGTAAACTCGTAATAGAACTTGTAGAAACACCTGCTAATAATGAAATGATAAGTTGGTTACTTGTTATATATGCTTTAAGAGGTGTCAAAGCTTCTGCTACATCTTTTGGTTTCATGGCTAGAAAGATGATGTTTGCATGAGCAAGTAATTCTTGTTTGTTATGAGTTCCTTTCACACCATATTTTGTATGTAATTCTAGCAACCTTTTTTCATTGGAGCGATTGCCTACCATAATTTGTTCACTTTTTACAACGTTAGCGTCTAGTAGCCCAGCGATAATCGCTTCAGCTATAGAACCTGCACCTAGAAAGGAAATCTTTTGAATAGACATGATGGGGCCTCCTTAATTTTTGTGGGAAAAACTTATAAATTTACATACATTCGTTTTATTATAGAAAACCCCTTCTTTTTATCTGAAAATAATGACAAATTTTTAAAGAAGTTGTAAACTGAAGAGGGATTCATTTTTGAACCGGAGAGAGACGGGGGGCATAAACATGGTAGCAATTCATCGAATGGAGATTCCTGTTCCATTTGCAGTTGAGACAGTGAATGTGTTTTTAGTAGAGGGAGAATCTTTAACATTAATTGATACAGGGACAAATACACAAGAGGCGAAATCGGCATTAGAAAAACAATTAAAGGTTTTAGGATACAAGATAGAAGACATTGAAACAGTAGTGATTACACATCATCATGCGGATCATTGTGGTCTTTTAAATGCATTTTCTGAGAAGGCGAATATTGTTGGTCATCCTTGGAATGAGCCATGGATTACGCAGGATTCTCAATTTTTGAAACGTTATCAGCAATTTTTTAAAGAAGCAGCATTACAGTTCGGAGTCCCAGAAGCATTTTTTAAAGATGAAGCATTACTTACAACGAAAACACTTAAATATTCTTGTAATAGATCGTTAACACATACTGTCCGAGAAGGAGAAAGTATTGAAACGTTACCGGATTTTACAGTTATTGAAACACCTGGGCATGCGTCGACTCATATTTCGTTATACAGAGAGCGAGATGGGCTGTTAATTGGTGGAGATGCTTTAATTAGTCATATTTCTTCAAATCCGATATTAGAGCCGCCGTATGAAGGACAGACAGAACGAGCGCATCCTTTACTACAATATAACCAAACGTTAAAACGTTTAAGTAAAATGAATATTTCACGTATTTTATCAGGTCATGGAGAAGACATTGTGAATGTACGAGAGCTAATTGCGGGAAGATTGCAAAAGCAGGAAACGCGTGCATTCAAAGTATTAGAATTATTAAAAGAAAAACCGATGACGGCTTTTGAAGTATGTGTGAAATTATTTCCTGTATTATATAAAGAGCAATTGCCACTTACGATTTCAGAAACAGTTGGACAATTAGACTTTTTAGCATATAATCAACAAGTGATGATTGATGAATCGTCGCCACAATTGATTTATTATGCAAAGTAGGTGACAGCAATGATGGGACGTTTACAAGAAAAAGTAATCGTCATTACAGGTGCTTCTAGTGGAATTGGAGAACAAGTTGCAATGCAAGTTGCAGCAGAGGGCGCAACGCCTGTATTAATAGCACGGACAGAAGAAAAGCTACGAGTATTGGCAGAAAAGATTAAAACGACTTATAATTCGCCTTGTTATTATTATGTATTAGATGTAAGTGATGAAGCAGAGATAGACACTATCTTTGCAAGAGTAGTAAAAGATGCAGGGCAGATTGATATATTAGTAAATAATGCGGGGTTTGGCATTTTTAAAACGTTTGAAGAAGCGTCCATGACTGAAGTGAAAGATATGTTTCAGGTTAATGTATTTGGATTAGTAGCTTGTACGAAAGCGGTATTGCCCCATATGTTAGAGAGAAATAGTGGACAAATCATTAATATTGCTTCGTTGGCAGGAAAAATTGCAACGCCAAAATCTAGTGCGTATGCTGCAAGCAAACATGCGGTATTAGGATTTACGAATAGCTTACGCATGGAACTGACAAATACAAATATTCATGTGACAGCAATCAATCCAGGGCCAATTGACACAAACTTTTTTGATATTGCTGATCAATCAGGTACATATGTAAAAAATATGGGACGTTACATGTTAAAACCTACATATGTAGCTGAGCAAATTGTAAAAGCGATGCAAACGAAAAAGCGTGAAGTGAATTTGCCAAAGTGGATGAGTATTGGGCCAAAACTTTTTGCACTATTTCCAGGGTTGTTTGAACGCGTTGCGGGTAAATCATTAAGTAAAAAATAGGAGATTTCCATTTGGAAATCTCCTATTTTTTACTTTCCCGTAATATATTCATAAACAATATCCTCAATTGCTTCATATACATCGATATCAGGTTCCGAACTAATCGTTGTTTGGATATTTTGAATTAGGATTTCCTGATCCTCTTTTGAAACAGGTTTACATTGATATTGCCGAAAACTTTTTATTAACATCTTTTCGATTAATTTCTCATTCATGTTTTTCCCCGCCTGCATGTGTAAATGTATTGTTTTTATTGTACTTGAAGTATAAAAAAAATACTAGTATACACTTGTTCTGTATAAAAATTCATAAACGATTATTGTTTTTCTAGGAAAATTGCGTCTTTAAAAACTTTTTAAATTAATAAATATTTAATTGACTCTATAAATATACAATATTATAATCATACTTAATTTAAAGAATTCATATAAGGAGGCGCATATGAAAGTTGCGATTATTGGAGCAACAGGATATGGAGGAATTGAGTTAATAAGGTTATTACATCATCATCCACATTTTTCGATTGCATCTCTTCATTCTTTTTCACAAGTAGGAGAATGTATAACAAATGCATATCCGCATTTGCGAAATTTTATTGTCCATACGTTACAAGAAATCGACGTGGATGTAATAGCGAAGGAAGCAAGTATTGTATTTTTAGCGACGCCAGCAGGGGTTTCGGCGCATATAACGCCAAGATTGCTAGCGGCAGGATTAAAAGTTATTGATTTATCAGGCGATTTTCGTATGTTAAATCCTCATACGTATGAAACATGGTATAAAAAACCTGCTGCGAACGAAGAAACTCTTCAACAGGCTGTGTATGGATTAAGCGAATGGAAAAAGCCGGCGATTCAAGAAACAGAATTGATTGCAAATCCAGGCTGTTTTGCAACAGCAGCATTATTAGCAGCTGCTCCATTAATACAAAACGGGATAATAGAGGCAGACTCACTTATTATCGATGCGAAATCAGGGGTGTCAGGAGCGGGAAAGACACCGACAACAATGACTCATTTTCCAGAGCTTTATGATAATTTTCATATTTATAAGGTCAATGAGCACCAGCATGTTCCAGAGATTGAACAAATGCTTACCGAGTGGGACCAACAGACAAAACCCATTACATTTAGTACACATTTAATTCCGATATCGAGAGGGATTATGGTTACTCTCTATGCAAAGGCAAAACGAGATGTCCATACACAGATATTACAGAAGTTATATGAAGAAACGTATTGTCATGCTCCTTTTGTGCGTATCCGTCCTAAAGGGGAGTTTCCAAGTCCAAAAGAAGTAAGGGGTTCAAATTATTGTGATATAGGAACGGCTTATGATAAACGAACCGGACGTATTACAGTTGTATCCGTTATCGACAATATGATGAAAGGGGCCGCTGGGCAAGCAATTCAAAATGCAAACTTATTAGCAGGGCTAGAGGAAACAGCGGGCTTACAATATATGCCGTTCTATCCATAAGGGGGAAGAATGATGATTGGAGTAGATTCTATTATCAAAATTGCGACTGGATCAATTGTAACGCCAAAAGGTTTTGCCACGATTGGTGTTCAGGTAGGATTGAAAAATGGAAAAAAAGATATGGGAGCGATTGTTTGTGATGTTCCTGCTAATTGCGGAGCTGTGTATACAACAAATCAATTTCAAGCAGCGCCAGTGCAAGTTACAAAAGAAAGTATCGCTGCGGAAGGGAAATTGCAAGCAATTGTTGTAAATAGCGGGAATGCAAATGCTTGTACAGGAATGCAGGGATTACGAGATGCATATGAAATGAGAACCTTGGCAGCAGAACAATTCCATGTACAAGAAAATCATGTAGCGGTTGCTTCAACAGGTGTTATAGGAGTTCCTTTGCCAATGGATGTAATTCGTACTGGAATTTCATCGCTTGTTCCAACGAAAGAAGAAGAAAAAGTAGATTCCTTTTATGAAGCGATATTAACAACAGATCTTATGACGAAGCACTCGTGTTATCAGTTAAAGATTGAAGGGAAAGAAGTAAAGATTGCTGGGACAGCAAAAGGATCTGGGATGATTCATCCTAATATGGCGACGATGCTTAGTTTTATTACAACAGACGTAAATATAGAACAAGAAGCAATCCAGCTAGCATTATCAGAAGTTACGAATCATACATTTAATCAAATTACTGTGGACGGAGATACATCCACAAATGATATGGTCGTTGTGATGGCAAGTGGTTTATCAGGAACAACTGCTATTCATACCGGTCATGCGGAGTGGGAGAAGTTTAAGGTTGCTTTGCAAAAGGTATGTGAGGATTTAGCGAAGAAAATTGCTAAAGATGGTGAAGGGGCTACTAAGTTAATTGAAGTAAATGTATACGGAGCACGAACAGTAGAAGAAGGGAATAAGATAGCGAAACAAATTGTTGGTTCAAGTCTTGTGAAAACAGCAATGTATGGTGAAGATGCAAATTGGGGTCGCATTATTAGTGCGATTGGGCAAAGTGGAGTTGCGATTGAACCTACCACTGTTGATATTGCTGTTCAGTCTATTTCTGTTTTACAAGGGAGTGAGCCGCAAGTGTTCCTTGAGAAGGAAATGAAACATAAATTAAAGCAACCTGAAATTGTTATAGATGTTCATTTATACCTTGGAGAGGAAAAAGGGAGGGCTTGGGGCTGCGACTTAAGCTATGAATATGTGAAAATCAATGCTTGTTATCGTACGTAAGGAGAGAAAAGATGAGTGAGTATATTGTAGTAAAATGCGGCGGGAGTATGTTAGAGCGCTTAGATCATGTGTTTTTTGAATGTATAGAGAGACTGAAAGAAACATACCAAGTTATTATTGTTCATGGCGGTGGACCAGAAATTGATGCAAAGCTACAACAATGTAATATTTCAATTGAAAAGAAGAACGGATTACGTGTGACGACAAAAGAAGTGATGAATGTTGTTCAAATGGTTTTATGCGGGAGCACGAATAAAAAAATGGTAATGAATTTTCAAAAACATGGCTTACACGCAATTGGAATCTCTGGTTGTGACGGGAATTTACTTAGGGTTCAGCCCCTTGATATGGATATTGGATATGTCGGAGAAGTTAGCGGTGTAGAGACCTCAATATTAAAAGGGTTACTAGATTTGAATTATATTCCGGTCATTGCTCCGATTGGGGTAAGGGGAGACCAAATTTATAACATAAATGCAGATACTGCTGCAGCTGGAATTGCATATGCGATCGGGGCAAAAGAATTGCTCTTTATTACGGATGTAGACGGTGTACTGTGTAAAGGGGAATTGTTAAAGAAAACGGATGAAATAGAGCTTTTACATCTCATAAAAGAAGGGATTATTACAGGGGGAATGATTCCGAAAGTACAGGCAGCTCTTGCTTCAATAAAGATGGGAGTCCGGCGTGTCAGCATTGTAAACGGTGCAAAACATTTTGTTGGAACATCAGATGGCTGGATTGGAACGACAGTAACAAAAGGGGTGAATATTATATGAGCAGTCATATATTTCCTACATACGGGAGAAGAGGTATTGAAATTGTTCAAGGAAATGGAACAAAGATTATAGATGAAAGTGGAAAAAAGTATTTAGACTTTACTTCTGGAATTGCTGTATGTAATTTAGGGCATTGTCATCCTGTACTTGTAGAAGCAATGACAAAGCAATTACAGGAAATCTGGCATATATCAAACCTTTTTCCGCACAAAGTACAAGAAAAAGTAGCTGCATTGTTAACAGAGGGGCGGGAATTAGATTACGTATTCTTTTGTAATAGCGGAGCAGAAGCGAATGAAGCTGCACTTAAATTAGCACGTAAGCATACAGGGAAATCCCTTGTTTTAACATTTCAGCAATCCTTTCATGGTAGAACTTTTGGAACAATGAGTGCAACTGGACAAGAGAAAGTCAAAAGGGGATTCGGTCCACTTCTTCCGTCTTTTTTACATATTCCTTTTAATGATATAGAAGCACTCAGGGAGGCAATGAATGAAGAGGTGGCTGCAGTTATGGTGGAAGTTGTTCTAGGAGAGGGAGGTGTCTTACCTGCCGACATTTCCTTTTTGCAAGAGATAGAACAGTTATGTAGACGATATGGAGCCCTTTATATAATCGACGAGGTACAAACTGGAATGGGAAGAACGGGAACGTTGTTTGCTTATGAACAGACTGGAACCTCCCCAGATATTGTTACGACGGCAAAAGCGCTTGGAAATGGTATTCCGGTTGGAGCGATGCTTGGAGAGAAAAAGCTTATGTCCACTTTTTCAGCTGGGGTGCATGGTTCAACGTTTGGCGGAAACTATATTGCAATGACAGCAGCAAGAGAAGTATTGCAAATTATGAAGCAACCATCTTTTTTACAAGAAGTGAAGGGAAAGGGAGAATATTTACTTCAAAAGCTAAAAAAAGAATTACATGATATAGAATGGATTACGGATATTCGCGGAAGAGGACTTATGATTGGAGTCGTTTGTCAGCATGACGTTACATCAATTATAGAACAGTTAGAGAAAGAGGGGCTTCTCGTACTACAAGCTGGCACGAATGTTTTGCGGCTTTTACCACCTCTCATTGTCACGAATGAAGAAATAAATGAAGCAATAAATATAATGAAAAGAGTAATTTGTTCGCAAAAATCATCAATATTATAAGGGGGATTTTCTATGTCAACTATACAAGTGCCGAAATTACAAACGAAAGATCTTTTAACATTAGAGGAACTGACGCAAGAGGAAATAATTGCACTAATTGAGTTTGCTATTTATTTAAAACAGAATAAACATGAACCTTTATTGGACGGGAAAATATTAGGACTCATTTTTGATAAACATTCAACTCGTACACGTGTCTCTTTCGAAGCAGGAATGGTACAACTTGGTGGACATGGAATGTTTCTAAGTGGAAAAGAAATGCAGCTTGGCCGAGGAGAAAGTGTTTCAGACACGGCAAAAGTATTATCCCATTATATTGATGGGATCATGATTCGTACATTTTCACACACGGATGTAGAGGAGCTTGCGAAAGAAGCAAGTATTCCTGTTATCAATGGATTGACAGATGATCATCATCCGTGCCAGGCATTAGCAGATTTGATGACAATTTATGAAGAAGTCCATACATTTAAAGGAATTAAACTAGCTTACGTCGGCGATGGAAATAACGTATGCCACTCCTTACTTTTGGCAAGTGCAAAAGTCGGTATGAATATGACAGTAGCGACTCCATCAGGGTATGAACCGAATGAGCAAATTGTAAAGCGTGCACTAGAAATTGCAAATGAGACGGGAGCAAATATTGAAGTCTTACATGATCCGGAGTTGACAGTGAAAGATGCAGATTTTATCTATACTGATGTTTGGATGAGTATGGGGCAAGAGGATACGGAAGAGAAATATAAATTATTTCAGCCGTTTCAAGTGAATGAAAAGCTTGTTCAGCATGCGAAAGCAACATATCGTTTCTTACATTGTTTACCTGCTCATCGTGAAGAGGAAGTAACAGGAGGAATTATAGATGGGTCTACTTCTATTGTCTTTGAGCAAGCGGGGAATCGCTTGCATGCTCAAAAAGCGTTATTAGTCAGTTTGCTTCAAAGCATCAAAAAACCTTCCTAATCTGGGAGGTTTTTTTGTTATGAAATGTCTGATGTATATTTGGTAGATATTCTTTGTATCATTTATAATAAGATGAAGTTGAATAAGTTTGTGTCTTGAGATTAAGTTCATACTACGAAGAGAAAAAACTATTAAAGAGATGATAATTGTGCAAACAAGTAAAAAAACATATTCATTTTTTCAACGTATTTGGAGAGTACCGAAATTTCATTATTATAAATTGCTTCGTTCACCAGAAGGGGCAAAGACGGTGTCACGTGGATTTGCGATTGGATTTGCTTTGGAAATGCTAGTGATCTATACAGCATCGCTTGTTTATTTGATTTTTTATCCAATCGTGCGCTTAGCAAAGGGGTCCTTTCCCGCAGCGGTTATTGGGAATATTATTGGGAAAGTATCGTTTCTCCCGGTATTATTGTTTCCGTTTGCGTATGCGTTAGGGAAAATTTTATATCCGTTTGAAATAAAGGTAACGCATCATAAACCATATACAATACATGATGTGTTCTCAAGTAATATTTTTACTATGTTAAAGAGTTTGCTGCAGAGTGAAATATATGTATTAATTGGGATGACAATTTTAGGGGTTATATTTGGGATAATATCTTATTTTGTTGTACATTATTTATATGAAAAAAATCGTAAGTTACGTTTGAAAAAAAGAAAAAAAAGAACGAGAGAACCACTTGTACAAATATAAAGAATGTCACATTCATTTTCTACCTTGAATATGTTTAAGGGAAAGGGGAGAAGATAAATGTATTATTACTATGTACCTCAAGTATATCCATATGTGAATTATTATCCAGCTCCTTATATAAGGCAACAGGCTGAAGTATATCAGCAGGCGCAGCCTTCTCAGGAAAGAAGACCATACTTAATGACATGGCCATACTCAAATTCATATTATGGAAATTATTATGAATCATAAAGCTGCTTCTTTCAGAAGCAGCTTTACACGTTTGTTTTCAAAATTAAATTTTGAATGGTTTGAAGAGAGTGAATGAGTTGTTCCCGCTCTTCTTCAGATAATGTTTGAAAGTTTTCTTGTAGTTTGTCTAAAATAAATTGTTGATACTGACTTACGAATGATTTCCCTTCAGCCGTAAGAGAAATTAAAATGACCCGTCGATCTTTTTCGCTGTAATGACGCTCTATGAGTTCTTCCTGAATCAATTTATTTAATAGCGGTGTCATGTTTGGTCTTGAAATCGCCAATCGCTTTCCGATTTCTGACACTGCTAATGTGCCACGTTCATGCAATAGCAGTAAAACCTGTGTATGAGACGGCGGCATGTGCCTTTGTGAAGAAATTTCTCCAGGAAGCATAAATTTGCGATAAAAAAGAGGCACTAACGAAAGAAGATGATCAACAATACGTTCCCACTCACGTGATGCCATATAAAGGCCCCCCTTCCATTATCATTGTAACAAAAAAGGAAGCGTATAAGAATAGAATTGTTCGGCTCAGCTTCAATATTTATAGGATAATACTTGCTTTGTGAATGCATTAGCGATAATTTCATAGCCTTTATCGTTTGGATGTACTTGGTCGTATAATAAATCTTTTTTATTATTTGATATTAATTTTCGAATTGGTAAAACAATGGACGGTTGATTCGCTTTTGAAATTGAGTAAACTGCATCATTCCAGCCATCTAAAAACATATCTGCATAAGAAGCAATTGAATCATCGAGTTGTAGAGGGTTATAGAGCTCAGATAGAATGAGTAAAGCATTCGGGTTGAGAGTCCGGACTGTCTTTACAATGTTTTTTACGTCTTCTTCAAAATGAGCTTTTTCTTTATTTAACATTTTCATACCATCTATAACACCTACATCACGATTTAAGCGGAATAAATTATTTCCTCCAATATTAATGGTAATTATATTTGCTTCTTTAATTTTTTGTTGCACTTCTTCTGCCTGGATTTTTTGAACGAGACGATCTGTTGTAAGTCCGTTCACTCCAAGGTTTTCTACTCTAATCGGTTTGTGAATTTGTTCCTCTATTTGCTTGGAAGCTAATTCGGCAAACCCTCCTTGTGTCGAGCCATATCCCTTTGCAAGCGAATCTCCTAACACAAGATGATAAAAAGAGTCATTCGTTTGTTTATCAATCCAATGAGGAGTAGATGATGCTGATTTTTCCTTTTGTTTTGTTGTCTCATCGTTCTTTTCAAAATGCGAATAAGAAATGATTAGAAGGAGGAGACAAACAATAATTAAGATGACTTTTTTCATAAATTCATCCTCCTTGTAATTGGTAATTGTATCATATTCAACGGTATAAGCAATGGAAGGGCTTATTATATCTTTATGGAAATTTTACAATAACTTTACAGAAAATTTGTAGAAGTATGTCAAAAAATATTGACGATATGAAAGTATGTTAGATATGATAATGTCAGATAAATGAATATACGTCACTCTAATATGAGGAAAGAAGAGAATAAAGGTAGAGAGAATACCTTATTAGAGTTTGATGAAAAACTCATTTTATTGTTTTTTTAGGGACAAGTTTATAAGGGGGATTTTTTGTGAAAAAGTCAAAGAAAATGTTAGCAGGAGCGACTCTTGCATTAGGCGTTATGGCTCCGCAAGTGCTGCCAACAACTGCTCATGCAGAGGGACAAGCGGAGGAGAGTACAGTTAAATTACGAATCTTAGAAACTTCTGATATTCATGTTAACTTAATGAACTACGATTATTATCAAACAAAAACGGATAATAAAGTTGGTCTAGTTCAAACTGCGACTCTTGTTAACAAAGCACGTGAAGAAGCAAAGAACTCTGTGCTATTTGATGATGGAGATGCGATACAAGGAACGCCGCTTGGGGATTATGTAGCACAAAAAGGCTTGGATGGAGAGTATGTCCACCCTTTATATCGTCTAATGAATTTAATGAAGTATGACGTCATTTCTCTTGGGAATCACGAGTTTAACTATGGTTTGAACTACTTAAATAAGGCGATTAGCAAAACACAGTTCCCAGTTATTAATTCAAATGTATACAAAGACGATGGCGATAATAATGAAGAGAATGATGAAAACTACTTTAAACCGTACCATGTTTTTGAAAAAGAAGTAGAAGATGAATCTGGTCAAAAGCAAAAAGTAAAGATTGGAGTAATGGGTTTTGTACCTCCGCAAGTTATGGGGTGGGATAAAGCGAATTTAGAAGGAAAAGTAAAAGCAAAAGACATCGTAGAAACTGCGAAGAAAATGGTTCCGAAAATGAAAGCAGAAGGTGCGGATATTATTGTTGCACTAGCTCACTCTGGTGTCGATAAAAGTGGTTACAATGCTGGGATGGAAAATGCATCATTCTATTTAGCAACAGAAGTTCCTGACGTTGATGCAGTGTTAATGGGACACTCGCATACGGTAATCACGGACAATTTTAAAGGTGTTCCCGTTGTGATGCCAGGTGTTTTCGGAAGTAATCTCGGTATCATTGATATGGAGCTGAAAAAGGTAAACGGCAAGTGGGAAGTACAAAAAGATAAATCGGTCCCAAGTGTGCGTCCGATTTCTGATAGTAAAGGAAATGCATTAGTAGAGTCTGATAAAAGACTAGTTGATGAAATAAAAGATGATCATGAGGCGACAATTAAATATGTAAATACTCCTGTTGGTAAAACGACAGCACCAATTAACAGTTATTTTTCACTTGTACAAGATGATCCATCTGTACAACTTGTAACGAATGCTCAAAAATGGTATGTAGAAAAGCTATTTGCAGAAAATGGACAATACAGTAAATATAAAGGAATCCCAGTCTTATCAGCAGGTGCACCTTTTAAAGCAGGCGGCCGAAATGGTGCAACTTATTATACTGATATTCCAGCAGGGACTTTAGCGATTAAAAACGTCGCTGATTTATATGTATATCCAAATACTCTATATGCTGTAAAAGTAAATGGTGCACAAGTAAAAGAATGGCTTGAAATGTCTGCAGGTCAGTTCAACCAAATTGATCCAGCGAAGGCAGAAGAACAATCGTTAGTAAATGTAAACTATCCTACATATAACTTTGATATTTTAGATGGCGTAAAATACGAAATTGATGTTACACAACCAGCAAAGTATGATAAGGATGGGAAAGTAGTAAACCAAAATGCAAATCGTATTGTGAATATAACATATGATGGGAAACCGATAGCTGATAATCAAGAATTTATTGTTGCTACAAATAACTATCGTGGCAGCAGTCAAACATTCCCTGGTGTAAGTAAAGGTGAAGTTGTATATCAATCTCAAGACGAAACGCGTCAAATCATTACGAAATATATGAAAGAAACACCTGTTATTAATCCAGCAGCAGATCAAAACTGGGTATTTAAGCCAATTGTTGCTGAGAAATTAAATACTACATTTGACTCATCACCAAATGCGCAAAAATACATTGCGAAAGATGGGGAAATCTCTTATGTGGGTCCATCTGAAAATGAGTTTGCGAAGTATGCAATTGATTTAACGAAAAAGAATGATGGGGACAAACCAACAACACCGCCAACGACAGGTGAAGGAAACGATGGGGACAAACCAACAACACCGCCAACGACAGGTGAAGGAAACGATGGGGACAAACCAACAACACCGCCAACGACAGGTGAAGGAAACGGTGGGGATAACCCAACACCGCCAACAACGACAGGTGAAGGAAACGGTGGGGATAACCCAACACCGCCAACAACAACAGATGAAGGAAACAGCGGGGACAAATCAACATCACCTACCAACGTAAGTGAGGATAAAGAAACAAACAAAGATGATCGTGATTTACCAAAAACGGGAGCGAATGTCTTCTCTACAATTGGAGCGGGTCTTGCGTTTATTGGAGCTGGTATTTTCATGCTCTTTAGAAGAAAAAAAGCAAATCAATAAAATGAAAGAGGATTACCGATGCTGGTAATCCTCTTTTTTCTATAATGAATTTAAGAAACGGAAACAGGTTTTTCCTTTTTCCACGAAAGTCCAAATCCTGTGAATCCAACGATAATTGTAACGATTGGACAAGCTAAGCAGAAGAATGCGTATGGAACATAATCGATTGTTGGAACGCTTAGTACGTTCGTTAAGAAGACACCACTTACGCCCCATGGTACAAGTGGATTAATAACTGTACCAGCATCTTCTAGTACGCGTGATAAATTACGACGTTTTAAGCCAACTTCATCGTATTTGTTGGCGAATGCTTGTCCTGTTAATACGATGGATAAGTACTGCTCACCAAGCAAGAAATTAACGCCAATTGCTGTTGATGCAGTAGAAACGATTAAACGTGTACTTGTTTTAACAAAGTTAGAAATGATGTTCATAAGCTGTGTAATAATGCCCATTCCTTGTAGTAACCCACCCATACAAAGAGCAAGGAAAATAAGTGCAATTGACATCATCATACTTTGCAGGCCGCCGCGTGATAATAAGCTATCAATATCTTTTATCCCTGTCTTAGACACATAACCATCTTGCATAATTTTCATTAAATCAGTAAGTGAAGTACTTGGATTGAAAATAAAGAGGATGATAATGCCAGCTACAATGCCAGCAAGTAAAGTTGGGACAGCTGGTATCTTTTTAAAAGCAAATAAGAACAGTAATACGATTGGAATCAGAGTGACAAGCGAGATTGTTGCATTCTTTTCTAATGTACTTGTAAAAGTAGTGAAATCAACATCTCCGGTAGATCCGCTTCCTAAAATGAAAAACGCAATAAAGGCAATAATGAAAGCGGGAATTGTTGTCCAAAGCATGTTGCGAATATGCTCAAATAAATCCACCCCTGTTACAGCGGGTGCTAAGTTAGTTGTATCAGATAAAGGAGACATTTTATCTCCGAAGAAAGCTCCAGAAATAATTGCCCCAGCAATAAGCGCTGGATCGTATCCAAGAGCAGTTCCCATTCCCATAAAGGCAAGTCCTACTGTTGCCGCCGTTGTAAAGGCACTACCAATACTTGTTCCAACAATTGCACAAACAACAAATACTGTTGGAATAAAGATTTTTGGTGATACAAGTTCGAAGCCGTATACCATTAATGTTGGAATCGTTCCAGCTGCAATCCAAACACTAATTAATACACCGACAAGTAAGAAAATGAAAATGGATGGAATCCCAGCTGAAATACTACTTATCATGCCTTTTTCCATATTAGACCAAGAGATCTTTTTAATAAATCCAAATGCTAACAATACAATAATGCCAAATAGAATCGGAATGTGTGGTGATGCTCCTAATTGAATAACACTGAAGCCAATGCAGAAAAAGATTAAAAATGTTAAAAGAATAGATTCGATTTTTGAAACCATTATTTGCTCCTCCTAATAATCTAAAATAGTTCTTTTTTATATAAAATTCGTCAATATTGTATATTTCCTTCTAAAAGTTAGAATTTTTAGACAAATTACCAGTAATTGTTTAGCATCATGAAAAAACGTCCCTGCATATAAATATGCAGGGACGAAATAATCGCGGTACCACCCTAGCTTGTGAAAAGAACGTAGCACAAAATAAAGGGTCGTATAATATGCACTAACAGAAAATAAAAAACGCCCCTGCAGTATATGCAGGGACGAAAAATCGCGGTACCACCCTAAATTGTGAAACAGTTTCATTTCACCACTCTGTAGAAATAACGGTCCATAACCGTCTTTCACTACTCCAAACGTTTCGTAAAAGAAGCTCCAGGGGGTAATTCATAATTCGCTCTGTACTGGTTCGCACCGACCACCAGCTCTCTGAAATCAGGAAACGAAATACTACTAAATCCTATCATCGCCGATTCATATGATGTTAGTTAAATTTTTATCATATATTTATCTAATATGTCAACACATATATTTATTATTTTTTTCAAGAAAATAACGAGAGAATGTTTTTTTAAGTTCTTATTTGTGCGTTATAATGAAAATAGAAAGGAGGGGAGTGAATGAAGAAAAAATTATTTCTTTTGACAACCTTACTTGTTCTTGGTGGAGGTGCTGGAATTTATACAGTATTTGCGGCATCACCAGATCAACCGAAATTAAAGGTTGAGCAAAAAGTAGAAACAAAGGAATTAGAGAAAGTCAAAGAAGAAAAGAATAGAGAGAAAACAGCTGCTAAATTAGGTGTTTCTCTTGAAGGAAAAACAGAAAAAGAAATTCAAAAAGAGTTAAATACAGCAAGGTTTGAAAAGCGTCATGAGCTGCTTATAGAACATGCAAAACAACTTGGAATTGATACTGAAGGGAAAAAAGACGAAGAGATTATTTTGGAAATCGGAAAGATTCAGCATGGAAAATAAAACGACTTATCTTATGATAAGTCGTTCTTTTTTAAGAACATTTACCTTTTAAAATAATTGACAGTATTTTAATTTTAATGTTAACTATATTTATATAAAAGTTAACATTAGGGGTGACAATTGTGACTGTTAGTAGCAATACAAGTAAAAGAACAACCTATACATATGAAGAGTTGGCTGAGAAAAATAAAGCATACGTATGGCATCCATTTACGCAAATGAAGGACTATTTAGCGGAAGATCCCGTTATTATTGAACGAGGAGAAGGCCGTAAATTATATGACGTAAATGGAAATGGTTATTGGGATGGCGTTTCATCCATTTGGCTAAATGTTCATGGACATCATGTTCCTGAATTAGATAATGCGATTCGTGAACAATTAAATAAAGTTGCGCATTCGACTATGCTAGGACTTGCCAATGTACCATCGATTTTACTTGCAGAAAAGATCATTGAGGTTGTTCCAGAAGGGTTGAAAAAAGTATTCTATTCAGATTCTGGTTCTACAGCTGTTGAAATTGCAATTAAGATGGCTTTTCAATATTGGCAGCATAAAGGAGAACCTAAAAAACAAAAGTTTATTACATTAAAAGAAGCGTATCACGGAGATACAATTGGAGCTGTTTCAGTAGGAGCAATTGACTTGTTTCACCAAGTGTACAGTTCGCTCTTATTTGACGCGATAAAAATGCCATATCCATATACATATCGTTCTCCTTACGGGGATGACAAAGAACAAATTGTTCAAAAACATTTGGAAGAAATGGAAGAGTTGTTAAAGGAAAAACATGATGAGGTTGCAGCGATTATTGTAGAGCCGTTAATGCAAGGTGCAGGCGGTATGATTACAATGCCGAAAGGATATTTAAAAGGTCTTCGAGATCTTTGTACAACATATAATGTTTTATTTATTACAGATGAGGTGGCAACGGGATTTGGTCGTACTGGAAAAATGTTTGCTTGTGAACATGAAAATGTTACACCGGATATTTTAATAGCTGGAAAAGGCTTAACCGGTGGGTATTTACCGGTGGCTATTACTGTGACAACAGATGAGATTTATGATGCTTTTTTAGGTAGCTATGAAGAGCAGAAAACATTTTTCCATGGTCATAGTTATACCGGCAATCCATTAGGTTGCGCAGTTGCAATTGCTAATTTAGAACTTTATGAAAAAACAAATCTAGTAAAAGATGTTGCATACAAATCAGAATATGTAGGGAAACAATTGGAAGCACTTTATGAATACAAACATGTTGGAGATATTCGTCAGTGTGGATTGATGGTAGGAATTGAACTTGTGAAAAATAAAGAAACGAAAGAGCCGTTTGAGTGGACGGAGCGAGTAGGCGTGGAAGTGTGTAAGCGATCAAGAGAACTAGGAATGATTTTACGTCCGCTTGGTAATACCATTGTATTTATGCCACCGTTAGCATCTCAAGTAGATGAGATTGATGCAATGTTGCACATTTTATATCAAGCAATTGCAGATGTTACGGAGGGAGAATAATGGGTGGCTTTTTTATAACGGCAACGGATACGGAAGTGGGAAAAACAGTTGTTACAGGTGCATTAGCAGGAGTATTTAGAAATCGCGGGTATAACGTAGGGATATATAAACCATTGCAAAGCGGGCATATCGCTTCGAATCCAGAAGGGGATGCAGTTAGATTGAAAATGGCATCAGGGGTAATGACAGAGGCTGATCGCATTTGTCCTTATTCTATTGAAGAACCTCTCGCGCCAAGATTGGCAATGCGGCGAGCAGGAAGAACTGTGACACTAGCACAAATTACGGCTCATTATAATGAGTTAATGACAGAATTTGATAGTTTGCTTGTAGAAGGTGCAGGTGGTCTTGCAGTTCCATATACAGAAGATGCTTTAGTGGTTGATTTTGCAAAGGAATTGAAATTACCACTTATTATTGTCGCGCGTCCGGCGTTAGGTACTGTGAATCATACCGTTTTAACGATTTCGTATGCGAAAGCCCATGGTTTAACAGTTGCGGGTGTTATTTTATCCGGCTGTAAGGAATGTGAGAAGGAACGTGTGCAAGAGAATAAAGAAATGATTGAGGAGTTAAGTGGTATTCCGGTTTTGGGTTTACTACCAGAGCTTCAAGGAGGGTTTACGCGTGAAGAACTATTGAGAGCAGCAGAAGAGAATATTACGATTTCAAATTTAGAGGAGTTCGTCAAACATGGATCAAACGTGGAATCTACACTTTCACTCTAGTTTAAATCGTTTGAAAGAGAAATCACAATATCGACATGTAGTTATGACTGAGCAAGCTGAAGAACCATGGCTTATTAGGAATGGAAAACGTATGTTAAATTTAGCTTCGAATAACTATCTAGGCTTGGCGGGAGATAGACGATTAAAAGAAGCGTCTATTGTAGCGACAAAGGAATATGGAGTAGGAGCGACAGCATCACGACTTGTTGTAGGAAATTATGCACTATATGAAGAGGTCGAACAGTGTGTTTGTGATTGGAAAGAAACTGAAAAAGCAATCATTGTGAACAGTGGATATTCAGCAAATGTCGGGGCAATCTCTTCTTTAGTGAGTCGGCACGATATCGTTTTTAGCGATAAATTAAATCATGCCAGCATTGTCGATGGAATTTTGCTTAGTGGTGCGGAACATAAAAGATATCAACATAATGATTTAGAACATTTGGAAAGATTGTTGCAAATGGCACCTGTTGCGAAGAGAAAGTTAATCGTAACAGATACGGTTTTCAGCATGGATGGAGATGTTGCTCATCTAAAAGAGTTGATTATGTTGAAAGAAAAATACGGAGCATTATTGATGGTTGATGAAGCGCATGCAGGTGGAATATATGGAAGACATGGTGCTGGCTTGGCTCATATTGAACAAGGACTTTCTCAGAAAATTGACATTCATATGGGAACATTTAGTAAAGCGCTAGGATGTTATGGAGCATATTTAGCAGGTGATGCAATTTGCATTGATTATATGAAAAATACGATGAGAAGCTTCATTTTCACAACAGCATTACCACCAGGGACGCTCGGTGCAATGAAACGTGCAATTGAAATTGTTAAGGAAGATGAGGAAAGACGGCAGCGGCTCTTAGAAAATGGAGCTTATTTCCGCAATGCTTTAGAAGAAGTTGGTTTCAATATTGGTGATAGTTCAACACATATAGTACCAATTATTGTGGCGTCGAATGAAGCTGCGCTACATTTTAGTGAAAAACTGCAGGAGGTAGGAATTGCTGCAATTGCTATTAGGCCACCAACTGTTCCACATAATAGTTCACGAATTCGATTTGCAGTTACGTCTGAACATACAAAAGCTGACTTAAAATGGGCTACTAGGCAGATCATTCGAATTGGTAAAGAAGAGGGGGTACTGATATGAAACCGCCTGAGCTTATTTTCATTCCTGGATGGGGGATGGAAAAACAAGTATGGGAGTTATTACTTCCATATTTTCAAGAATATTCTGTTCGATATGTTGAATGGCGTAGTGTAAAAGATGTTGCTGATTTTGCAGATCGTGTAGTAGAAGCTACGGAAGAACAGGATGTGATTTTGATTGGATGGTCACTTGGTGCATTAGCTGCTCTTCAAGTATGTGACAGAGTGCAGACAAAAGGAATGATTTTAATAGGTGGTACGGCAAAATTTACAGTGGATGAAAATTATGAGAGTGGATGGAAACGTCCTTTTGTAGAACGGATGAAAAGAAATTTGGTGAAGCGAAAGGAAGATACATTGAAGCGCTTTTACAAAAGCATGTTTGCCAAACAAGAGTTAAAAGAGAGTAAACAATTTGAAGGCATTACAGAGCGTTTTCAAGGTGATTCCATTGAATCTTTACAGATGGGGCTTGATTATTTAATAGAGATGGATATGAGAAGTCAGTTAAAGTATGTAAAGACGCCGGTATTACTTCTTCATGGAGAACAGGATGCGATATGTCCATTATCTGCTGCTCGCTATATACAAAAAAATACGAATGGTGCGCTTAAAGTAATAAATGGAGCGGGGCATGCACTTTGTGTAACGGATTTTGAATATTGCGCAAATGAAATAATCCAGTTTGTAGAGGGGATACAAAATGATCAACAAAACGTTACTACAAAAACGATTTAATGGGGCAGCGGTATCCTATGATCAATATGCAAGCGTACAAAAAAAGATGGCGCAACAATTGCTTTCTGTAATGAAAAAACACTACCACAAGATGTCGACCATTCGCATTTTAGAACTTGGATGTGGCACAGGGTATTTGACTGAGCAATTGGCGATTTCTTTTCCAAATGCAACAATTACCGCAATTGATTTTGCTGAAAGTATGATTGCTGTTGCGAAAACGAGAAGTTATGTGGAAACTGTGACATTTCGGTGTGAAGATATTGAACATCTCACATTAAGTGAGTCATTTGATGTCATTATTTCAAGTGCAACATTTCAATGGTTAAACGATTTGCAAACAACGGTGAAAAGTTTATATAGTCGTCATTTATTTGAAGAAGGCTTGTTGCTATTTTCGACGTTTGGAGAACAGACATTTCAAGAGCTTCATACAGCATTTCAAAGCGCTAAAGAAGAAAAAAATAGACAAAACGATGCATCTGTTGGACAACGTTTTGTAACGAGAGAACAGCTGCAAGATGTATGTGAAAGTATAACAGGGGATGTTCATGTTTCTGAAACATGTTACATAGAGAAATTTGCTACAGTTCGTGGATTCCTACAATCGATTCGAAAAGTGGGAGCGACGAATAGCAATGCAGAATCTTATTGTCAAAGTCCTTCTATCTTTCGAAACATGCTCCGCATATACGAAAGAGATTTCACGGAAGAAGGAAAAATTGTAACAACGTACCATGCTTTATTTGCGTATATTGAAAAAGAGGGGAAGAGAAGAAATGAAACAAGTACAAACAAAAACAGATTGGAAGAAAATTGCATCTGAAGTAGTAGAGGGCAGAAGTATAACGAAAGAAGAAGCTGTAGCAATTTTAGAAGCTGACGATACAGAAGTATTAGAAATTATGAACGCAGCTTATGTCATTCGGCATCATTACTTTGGTAAAAAAGTGAAGTTAAATATGATTATTAATACGAAATCTGGATTATGTCCAGAAGATTGTGGATATTGCTCACAGTCTATCGTTTCAGAAGCACCAATCGATAAGTATGCATGGTTAACACAAGAAAAAATTGTAGAGGGAGCTCACGAAGCAATTCGCCGTAAAGCAGGTACATACTGCATTGTTGCATCTGGCCGTCGCCCAACGGATAAAGAAGTAAATCATGTTATTGGTGCAGTGAAAGAAATTCGGGAAACAACGGATTTGAAAATTTGCTGCTGTTTAGGGTTTTTAAATGAAGATCAAGCAGGGCGCTTAGCAGAAGCAGGTGTTCATCGTTATAATCATAATTTAAATACACATGCAAATAATTATGATAGCATTTGTTCAACACATACGTATGATGATCGCGTAGATACAGTAGAAAAAGCAAAGCACGCAGGGATTTCTCCTTGTTCTGGTGCGATTTTTGGAATGGGAGAAACGGAAGAACAGCGAGTTGAAATTGCGCTTGAATTAAAACGCATAGATGCTGACTCTATCCCATGTAACTTCCTTGTAGCTGTTAAAGGGACACCGCTTGAAGACCAGAAAGAATTAACACCAGTAGAATGTTTAAAAGTGTTAGCGATGATGCGTTTTGTGAACCCATCAAAAGAAATACGTATTTCTGGTGGACGTGAAATTAATTTACGCTCTGTACAGCCGATAGGCTTATTCGCAGCAAATTCGATCTTCGTTGGTGATTATTTAACAACAGAAGGACAGGAGCCAACAGCAGACTGGGGTATGATTGAAGATTTAGGATTTGAAATTGAGGAATGTGCACTATAAAAACAGAAGGATAAAGCTCCTTTGTTGGGCTATAGTTATCGAATAAAGAGTAGATAAAGTGAAACTTTAATCAGTGGGGGCTTCATCCCCTCTGATTATTAGTTGAATCAATCGGGCTTTTACGGGCAGTTGGTCCCCACCTATCTTCCTCGTTTTTCTCTGAATCTTGAGGTGGGGGTCTTACTGCCCGTTAATGCAGGATAGAACAGCTATTCATTCAAGGGTACTCTATGAATGGATGGCTGTTTTCAATTACAAAAGAAATATGTTCTTTTGTGAATTTTTTTGTAAATAAAATGTAATAAAGCACCTTAAGTCCTTCAGATAAGTGACTTTTTAGTAAAAAATATTAATTGTGTGGACGAATTTTCCATCCTGTAATTGTACATAGTAAAGGTGTAATTTATCTTGGGCTGGAGGATTTCATATGCACAAATATATACTAGCTATTATGACGTTTCTTATTTTATTAAAGGCGATAAGTACTGATCCCGTTAAGGCAGCTGAAAATCCAGAACAGAAAGAAATGCAGCAAAGAATTGAACAACATTTTCGAACAAAAGCTGAACATTTTGGAATTGAGACAGAGGGAAAAGATTTAAAAGAAGTGCGGAAAGAGCTTCATATTGTAGAGGAAGAAAAGAAGCGGGAAAATGTGTGGAAAACTGCTCAAAACCTTCGTATTAAAACAGAAGGAAAAACGATGAATGAATTGATAAAAGATGTGCGGAAAAAAGTAGAGAAATAAAAAAGAGGCCGAAGCCTCTTTTTTTATGCCCATTGTTTTGATAAATGAGCCATTTCAATCGCAGCAACTGCTGATTCATAGCCTTTGTTACCAGCTTTCGTACCAGCACGTTCAATGGCTTGTTCAATTGTTTCAGTCGTTAATACACCGAAAATAACTGGGATGTCTGTTTGTAATGATAAAGAGGCAACACCTTTTGCCACTTCATTACAAACATAATCATAATGAGTTGTAGCACCGCGAATGACTGTTCCTAGTGTAATGACAGCATCGTATTTACCGCTACTAGCCATTTTTTTTGCGATTAATGGGATTTCAAATGCACCTGGAACCCATGCGACATCAATATCGTTTTCTTCTACCCCATGGCGCTTTAACCCGTCTAATGCGCCGCCTAATAGTTTGCTTGTAATAAATTCATTAAAACGTCCAACCACAACTCCAACTTTTAATCCTGTACCAACTAAATGACCTTCGAATACCATATTTTATCTCTCCCTTTATATATTATAAACTTAGTAAGTGACCTAATTTTTCTAATTTTGTTTGTAAATATGCTTTGTTTTCTTCTTTTGTTGGCAGTTGCAACGGTACGCGTTCAACAACTTCTAAATCATATCCTTGCAAGCCGGCGATTTTTCTTGGGTTATTTGTTAATAAACGTAACTGCTGTAAGCCTAGATCTTTTAAGATTTGAGCACCAATTCCGTAATCACGAAGATCGGCAGGAAATCCTAACTTTTCATTTGCTTCAACTGTATCTAGCCCTTCTTCTTGTAACTTGTATGCACGGAGCTTATTAAGGAGTCCAATGCCGCGACCTTCCTGCCTCATATAAAGAAGAACACCTTTTCCTTCGCGTTCAATTTGCGTGAGAGCAGCATGAAGCTGTGGACCACAGTCACAGCGGCATGAACCGAACACATCGCCAGTTAAGCATTCTGAATGAACACGAACGAGAACCGGTTCACCGGTAGAGATGTCTCCCTTTACGAGAGCGATATGTTCTTTTGGATCAAGTGAGTTGGAATAACCGATTGCATGAAATGTACCGAAATCTGTTGGTAATGCAATTTCAACTTCCCTTGTTACGAGCGTTTCGTGATGGCGGCGATAAGCGATTAAATCTTCAATCGTAATCATTTTTATATCAAATTGCTCTGCAACTTGTACTAAATCAGGAACACGTGCCATCGTGCCGTCTTCTTTTATAATTTCACAAATGACCCCTGCTGGTTCTGCACTGCATAATTTTGCTAAATCAACAGCGGCTTCTGTATGACCAGCGCGGCGTAGGACTCCGCCTTCCTTCGCAATTAAAGGAAAGATATGACCAGGACGATTAAAATCTGTTCCTTTTGATGCTGGATTTAATAACTCGCGTACAGTTGTCGCACGTTCGAAAGCACTAATACCTGTTGTTGTAGAAACGTGGTCAATGCTTACTGTGAACGCAGTATGATGAGAATCTGTATTATGAGAAACCATAGGCTCTAACTGTAATCGTTCTGCATATTGCTCTGTAATCGGTACACAGACAAGACCACGGCCGTGTGTAATCATAAAATTAATTGTTTCTGGTGTAATGTTCTCTGCTAAAGCGATGAAATCTCCTTCGTTTTCACGGCTTTCATCATCACATACAATAATGATTTTTCCTTTTTTTAAATCTTCTAGTGCTTCTTCAATACAGTGAAACATTGTGCTTCCCCCTTATAGAAATCCGTTTTCTTGTAAAAAGCTTTCTGTAACTGAACTGCTCTGTTTCTTGGGATTTGAAATAAAACGCTCAATATATTTTCCAATCATGTCACATTCAATGTTCACGATGTCTCCAGATACTTTTTCACCAATAATAGATTCGCTTACTGTGTGCGGAATGAGTGAAATGGTGATGGAAGATTCATCTATATCAAATATTGTTAAGCTTGTTCCATCAATAGCTACAGATCCTTTGTGTAAACAATAACGGAGCAAATCATCTGGAATTTCAATTTTGTAATATATTGCATTATAATGCTGCTTTTTACTTACAATGGTTCCAATTCCATCAATATGCCCTGTGACCAAATGTCCACCAAAGCGCCCGTTTGCAGCCATTGCTCGTTCTAGATTTACTTTAGAACGGGTACTGAGCATACGTAGTGATGTCGTTCGCATCGTTTCAGGCATGGCATCAACAGTAAACGAAGACGTTGTAAATGAAGTGACGGTTAAACAAATTCCATTTACAGCAATACTGTCCCCTAGTTTTACATCTGATAGGATTGTATTTGCTGTAATTGTCAGCTTCATTGCTTCTCCACTTTGCCTTATATTCGAAACAGTTCCAAGCTCTTCTACAATTCCTGTAAACATGCAGGCACCTCATTTCGCACTGTAGCGACGATTTTTATATCCTCACCAATTTGTTTCATCTCTTGAATTTGCAAGGAAATTGCATTTTGCAGCTTGCTAAAGCCGGTACCACCAAACATAGTTGGCGCGTCTTTTCCACCGATTAATTTAGGGCTTATATAAGTTACAACTTCATTAAAACACTTTGTTTCTAAAACGCTCGCATGTACCGATTGTCCGCCTTCCACAAAGAGAGAGAGAATTTGTTTCTCACCGAGAAGGGGGAGAAGCTCGCGTATTTCAATTTGGCTCGTCTGCATTTGAAGTACAGATGTTCCTTGAGATTCATACTTTGCTATGTTTTCTTTATTTACATCTTTTCCAACAATAATCCATGTTGGTGCTACTCCATCTGTAATGACACGAGAGGACAGCGGCGTTCGTAAATGCGTATCTAAAATAATTCGAATCGGATGCTTGCCACCGTTTGGAAGACGTGTTGTTAAAGATGGGTCATCAGCTATAACAGTATTCACTCCGACGAGGATGGCATCATGCGTATGGCGATATTGATGAACATCCATGCGCGCAGTTTCACTTGTAATCCATTTACTTTCTCCTGTAGAGGTCGCTATTTTTCCGTCTAAACTCATCGCTGTTTTTATTGTTACGAACGGCAGTTTCGTTTTCATATGGTGGAAAAAGTACCGGTTTAATAAAGTGGCTTCTTCTCCAAGAACCTCGGTAGTTACGTTAATACCGGATTCTTGTAAACGTTTTGCACCGTTACCTGAAACGAGCGGATTGCAATCGAGTGTAGCAATTACTACACGCTTCACTTTTTTTTCAATGAGTAGATCGCAACACGGTGGAGTTTTTCCGAAATGGCTGCACGGCTCTAACGTTACATATACAGTAGATCCGTTTGCTTGATCACCGGCCATACGAAGAGCGTGAACTTCAGCATGTTCTTCACCTGCACGCAGATGCGCTCCCACCCCAACGATGTTTCCATCTTTTACAACGACAGCACCGACCATTGGATTTGGACTTGTTTGCCCTGCAGTACTTTCTGCTAACTGTAAGGCAATTTTCATATATTCTTGATCAGTCATTCTTTTCACCTCTCCTAAGAAAAATCAAAAAACCCCAAGGATTAATATCCTTGGGGTTTGGGAGACGTGATTTCTAGAAGTATAGCTCGAATACGAAAGTATAAGAAAGAAACCTAACGATAATTGATATTTTTGCACGAGAAAAAATATCAATTTTTCATACGCTAGTCGTATCTTTTTATTTTAGCATAGGAAAATGGGTATATGAAATAAAACATATACAGTGATTCAAAACGAATCAGTAAAAATGTGTATGCCAAAATAAAAGTGTATTCGCTATATAAGCACTAGAAAACATATCCTTCTCCCATCCAGACTATACTGTCGGCCCTAGAATTTCACTAGATCCACCGTTTCCAAACTTGGAAACGGGTCACGGACTTAGAAGTGTGCACTTCATCACCGCCGGTTGGGAATTTCACCCGACCCCGAAGGATGCTGTTTGCTCACATTATAGCATAAAAAAGAGAAAATGATAGTAAAAAATATTCGAATGTGAAGAATTGTATGAAAATGAAGGGGGGAATAAAGTTTGTTATACTAGTATGGGAAAGATTTCAGTACATACATAAATGAGGTGGAGATATGAAATATATTGCAGTAGGAATCGGTGGTATTGTTGGGGCTTTAGCACGATATGGATTAGGGCAATGGATTGGTACTCCTTCAGTCGACTCTTTTCCGCTGGCAACATGGTTAGCGAATATGATTGGTAGTTTTTTCTTAGCCTTTTTAACGATGTATTTATTTCGTATGAAACATGTTTCACAAACGGTAATGAATAGCGTTGGAACAGGAATGATTGGCTCTTTTACTACTTTTTCAACATTTAGCGTAGAGACATTGAAATTAATGCAACATGAAGCATTTTTTATGGCATTTTATTATGTGAGTACAAGTATAGTTGGAGGATTACTCTTATCTTTATTTGGATTTTATCTTGGAAATACACTATATGAAAAAAGTATGAAGAAAGAAGGGGCACTATGAATATTTTACTCGTAGGAATCGGTGGCTTTTGCGGAGCAATTGCTAGATTTTCTATTAGTAATGCAATGAAAGAAAAGTATGGAACTTTGTTTCCATATGGAACACTATTTGTAAATATAGTAGGCTCATTCTTATTAGGTTTATTGTATGGAGCTGAGGTGAGTAGTACCTGGTTATTATTATGCGGAACAGGGTTTATGGGAGCATTTACGACTTTTTCAACATGCAAGCTTGAAATTGTTCAATTGATACATAAACGTGAGGGAGCGCTATTATATTTAGTAATCAGTTATATGCTAGGCATTTTTTCTGCATTTCTAGGTTTTTATATAGGACATTTATAAGAAGCATGCACAAATCATTGTGCATGCTTCTTATATTATTATTCCTTTGGTGCTCGAACGACAGATTCGAATTTTCCTTTATGCGAAGCATCGCAATAAGGCATATTTTTTGATAACCCACAGCGACATAAAGAAAATGCAGGTTTTGCCGGGAATGCATTCCCTTGTGAGTCGATTAGTTCCACATCCCCTGTAATGCGAAACGAGCCATTATCATTCACTTTAATTTGTACTTTAGTCAACAGTATCCCTCCTTCCAAAACGCTTATGTTCATCATATAATCACAGAAAGCGCTTGACAATAAAAAAACAGTACTTTGTATGTAGAAGAAGAGAATGTTATAATAACGTTTATAATTGACATATAGTAAGGTGACGAAACATGAATAAACAATTACGTACACTGCAAAATGTTGCAAATGAGCGCACGTGGGCATCGTTTTTAAATGATAATCATCCATATAGTTTACTGCATTGGTCGATTGCTGGTGTGGGACAAGAACCAAAAGATGTGTGGCTTCTTCAAGACGAAGTTACTTTTCAAACGACCGAATTTCAAACGCTTGATGAAGCGGTAAAATGGATTTCTGAAAATATGGAACAAGTTACAGATGTGTTAGCGCAATAACGTGAAAAAACAGGCTTATGCAAGCCTGTTTTTTGTTTCTTTCACATATGTTTTTAAAAATTGATCTACGGCAGCTTCATACTCTTGCTTGTTTTCATTATAAGAGCAAGCGTGTGCACCGTGTTCTGCAATAAAGAGTTGTTTATTAATTTCTTTCGCTTCATAAAGTGCTCTTGTCATATCACATAAAATATAATCATCATCTTTACTATGAATAAAAAGGGTTGGATTATTTATGTTTTTTACACAATCAATCGGAGAAACTTCGCGTATTGTATAACCGTCCCTTACTTTTAAAAAGGCGTTTGCTAATGGTAGTAGCGGCCATTTTGGTAAATGGAATTCGACTTTTAAGCGATGTTGTAACTGTCCATAAAAGTCAGAGAATGGGCAATCCGCAATATAAAAATCAGCGCCATCTTCCACCATTCCTGCATATTGAAGGAGTGTCGCAGCTCCCATCGATTCTCCATGAATGCCAAGTGTAATATTTGTTCCAAAACGCTCCTTTAGCCAATCAACTACTGTCTTTAAGTCATATTTTTCATAATAGCCATAACTTGTCGTTTTACCACCTGTTTTACCATGGCGACGGTGATCATAAATAAATACGTTGTATCCTCTGTTTAAAAATAAATTTGCATATTTGACAGAGTTTATTTTATTTACGGTTACGCCGTGGCAAAAAATCATAAATTTATTAGAATTGCCTGCAGAAATGTAATAGCCGTGAATGTCATATTTAAATTGAGATGGAATACGAATCTCTTCTTTTGGAATGGCGTTAAAATCTTCTAAGCGAAAATGCTTTTTCGTTTCACGCTCTAAAATTTCTTCTTCTGTTTTTTTCTTTAAGTACATTACTTTATTGGTAAAGAAAATACCGATACCAATTAATGCTCCTACTATGGTTAGCAATGCTGTGAAAAAACGTTTCATACCTTACCTCATCCTCCAAATATCTCTACATATGATACACTTATATTGTATCATAATGATGTGAAAAGGGAGATAGTGGGACATGATTCAAATACAAAAAATTACAGCGAAAATGAGAGAAACAATTGCACTGTTTATGCGTGAAAATTGGGGCAGCACGCTGATGGTTTCGCGTGGAAGAACACACCAATTAGATCAATTACCGGGCTTTATTGCAATCGAAAATAACAGAATAATAGGGATTATTACATATGAAATAAAAGAAAATAATTGTGAAATTGTTTCATTAGATAGCTTTAAGGAGAAGAAGGGAATTGGAACGAAACTTGTAGAATATGTAATTGGTATGGCAAAAAAACAATATTGTAAAAAGGTGTGGCTCATTACAACAAATGATAATACGAATGCACTTCGCTTCTATCAGAAACGTGGCTTTATGATGACCAATTTATATGTAGATGCGGTCAAGGAAGCGAGAAAGATAAAACGGGAAATTCCACTTGTTGGATATGATAATATTGCGATTTTACATGAAATTCAGCTAGAAAAAGTGAATATATAAAACCATCCTTTATATATCTTGAAATTGAAATGGTAATCAGTATTTCCTGTAACAATTTTCAGAAATATAAAACAATAACCTTGACGAATGACCTACTTTGTTTTAGGTTTAAATTGTAAGCTATTACCATATTAAGGGGTGACGATGTGGCAACCATACGTGATGTTGCAAAATTGGCTGGTGTTTCAGTCGCAACCGTTTCACGAGTTATTAATGAAAAAGGGTATGTTCATGAAGATACAGTAAAACAAGTAAAACAGGCAATTGAAGAGTTGCAGTATAAACCTAATGCTGTAGCAAAGGCGTTATTTAAAAAATCTTCGACAATGATCGCGATATTAGTATCGAATTTAGAAGATCCATCCTATATAACGTTGCTTCGTTCAGTAGAAGAAGCTGCATACAAAGAAGGATATCAACTTGTTATTTGTAACATAGAAAATAAGAGTGGCTATATAGATATACTGATGCAAAATAATATTGCTGGTGTGATTATGACAAACGACATATATAAGCAACTAGATAATATTTCTATTCCGTTTGTTGTACTTGATGAAGCGGAAGCGCTTTCTACATATTATGAAAGTGCTAGAAAGGCAGTTGTTTTGCTAAAAGAAAAAGGTTGTCATTTTCTTGCTTATATTGGAGAAGAGGTAGAAGATGAGACAATGGAAGAACATGTATCTGGATTTTTAGATGGGGTTTGGGAAACAGGTCTTGCTTATCGGGAAGAAAAAGTAGAGAGGCCTGAAGAAAAACGAATTATCGAATTATTGCGAAAATATCCGTATATTGACGGCATTGTAGCTTCTAGTGATACTGTTGCGATTGCAGCCATTCGTGCAGCGAGTTATCTTAGTATTCGTATACCGGAGCATTTGCAGGTCGTTGGTTTTAAAGGAAGTTTACAAGGTGAATGGGTTACGCCATCTTTAACAACGGTTGGAAGTTCCTTTGAAAGGCAAGGAGTGGTAGCTGTACAAAAATTGGTAGGGAAAATAAAAAAGAAACAAGTAAAACTTGAAGAAGTGCAGCAAGAAGAGTTTCTATTAATTGAACGAGAATCGACAAAGTAAAAGGTGCGTCCAAGTGAAACGCACCTTTTTTTATAATGTTATGGCAGCAATAAAGCCAAATATAAGTAGCGGAATATTGTAGTGAAGAAAGGTTGGGACACATGTATCCCATATATGATGATGCCTGCCATCTGCATTTAAACCTGAAGTAGGTCCTAGTGTACTATCAGATGCTGGAGAACCAGCGTCACCTAATGCACCAGCTGTACCGATAATAGCAATGGTTGCCATTGGGCTAAAGCCAAGCTGGATACATAGTGGAACGAAAATTGTTGTTAAAATCGGAATGGTGGAAAAGGAAGAACCGATTCCCATTGTAACGAGTAGACCGATAACAAGCATAAGAAATGCAGCAAGTGGCTTACTGTTCCCGATTAAATCAGCACTTGTTTGAACGAGTGATTCCACATGCCCTGTTTTTCGAAGAACTGCTCCGAATCCAGCTGCAGAAATCATAACGAAACCGATAAATGACATCATACGCATACCGCTTGTTAAAATAGCATCAGCTTCTTTGAGCGGGAGACTCCCACTAATGGACAATACAATAATCCCTGCTAATGCACCAAAAATCATTGATTCTGTTGCTAATTGTACACTTAATGTTGCAATAATAGATAACAATCCAAACGTAATGCTTCTTTTTGTGTAAGGAGCTATTTCATCAGTTGAAGAGTGAATCGGTTCGGTAGGATAGGTACGTGGTTTACGATACGTAATGAACACAGCGACAAATAGCCCGATAATCATACCTATTGCTGGAATTGTCATCGCTTTTGGAATAAGAGTTACATCAAATGTAAGTCCGCTTTGCTGTGCATTTGTTTGTAATACATCGTGATAAATTTTTCCAAATCCAGCTGGGATCCACATGTAAGGAGTAATTAATCCGAATGTAATGAGACATGTAACAAGCCGACGATCCACTTTTAATTCATTTAAAACTGTTAAAAGCGCTGGAATTAAAATAGGGATAAAAGCAATATGAACCGGTATAACATTTTGTGAAAAACAAGCCATTGCTAAAATGATAAATAAAATGAATACTTTGGAATATGTTTGCTTTTTCGTGTCTTTTTCGTTACCAATTACATTCAGTGCAGTATGAATCATAGCGTCGGGAAGCCCTGTTTTGGAAAGCGAAATAGCGAATCCTCCGAGCATGGCGTAACTTAAAGCGATTGGAGCACTGCTTCCAAGACCTGTGGTAAAAGTATGGATTGTTTCTGAAATCCCAAGTCCGCCAATCAGTCCACCTGTTAAGGCGCCGATGATAATAGCAACAATTACTTGGACACGTAATAAACTAAGCAGTAACATGACTGCTACTGCGACGAGCACAGCGTTCATAATAAATGTAATCTCCCTGTTTTTTCTATTTCCGCAACTGATTCTGAATAGCTATAGGTACTAACAGAGTAATGTTGCGACATGTAATTATAAAATGTTTTCTATGAAATGTAAAAGGTATAACGATTGTTACCTATGTTGAAAAGATAACTCTTGTTTGATAGAGCATATAGATTTTGCAAACAGTTCCGGTTCTTCTAAGTTTGGTGAATGAGCAGAACTTGGGAACCAGATCATTTTTTTGATGGGTGCTTGAATTGTATCGCAATATTGTTGAACGAGTGCATAAGGTGTTTGGTAATCGAAACGACCAGAACAGAAATAGACAGGTACGGAAAGCTTTGAGATTGTGGAAAAGAAATCTACTGTGAGCATTTCCTTCCATAATGTCCCAGATTTCATATTTCCTGCGAGAAATCTCACCCAATCTAACCATGTATATTCTGAAGAAAATAACCCTTTTCGAATGAAAGAAAAGGAAGTTCCATTTTGAACTGCTCCTCCAAACGTACCAAGCCACTTTCTTTGAATGATAAGACGCCGCATATCTAGAAAGGGAGGCTTTCCAAGCTTTGTTAGAGAGGTCAATGCACGCTCATGCCCATGGTTTTTTGCAGAGTGAATTAAATGTTGATAGAGCAATTCTTCATTTTGTTTCATATGTACAATCTGACCTATACCAATATAAGCTTCGATATAGTCTGGATATTTATTTGCAATTTGTAAACCGATAATACTTCCCCAAGAATGTCCAGCGAGAAATAGTTTCTGCTTTTTGAAGCGAGAAAGAAGATGTTTTATTACTTCGAATGCATCGGAAACAAATTGTTCAATTGTAAATGGTGCTTTTATATCTCGCCAAGAAAAGGATTTTCCCGCTCCTCTTTGATCCCAATTGACAACAATAAAGTGTTTTTCTAAGTCTTTTTGAAAATGACGAATGAATCCAATTTGTGCCATACCAGGGCCACCGTGACAGCATAATAAAATAGGTTGATTTACGTCTTGACCACGAATAAGTAGAGATTGTTTACGGTTGTTGATCGTAACGCTTTCTATCGTAGCGACGCTAGTTGAAATTGGATTCTTTAATTCGTTGTAAAACGGTGGAGTGTGGCTACGAAAAAGCATATAAAAAAACCTCCTTTTCTCTAATGGTATGTATCGCACGGATGTACTATTTTGCATATACTGTTAAGAAATTATTGTATCATAACATGTAGGCTATATTTCAACTATGAGTGCTCAGAGAGAAGGGGAAGAAAGTGACAGTTGGAGAAATTATAGATCGCTTAAACAAACGGGAACCACTTGCTATTATTGCGAAACGCCTCGACATGAGCCCATATGCATTGTCAAAAAAGTTAAGGGTGCTTGGATATGAATACGATAGCGAACTGAAGAAACGAATATTCATTGGAGAGGGAGAAGAACCGCGTCATTTATATCTTCAAGAAGCTACTGCACTTCAATATATAAAAACAGATTATCAGGTATTGATTTATGAACAATTACAAAATATTTATGAATTGTTAAGAAAAAGAGAAGGTTGTATTCTTTCAACAGCAAAGAGTAATACAGAAAAGAAGAAACGTACTTTCTCTATATGTACAGAAGTTTTAGAACATTTAGATGTTGTCTCTGTTACAAAAGGAATTCATAAATCACGAATTGTAGAAGAAGCGTTAAAAGAATTTTTACAAAGATACGAAGTGAGTGAAGACTCGTATCCAGATAAATAAAAGAAAGGATACAATGTTTGATATAAGGGCGCATGTATCCTTTTTTATAGTTAGTATTAACGATAACAAGGGTTAACAAAATGTTGGGATAAGCCTTGATTCGTTTCATCTTATCTGTTTGTTTTAAAAAGATAATATAGAAACCAAACGGCGTGATTTTGTTCATCTGCTGCCGCTCTACGGAATACTTCTTTAGTATATTGATTTGTGCTATTATCTGCAATTTGTAAGTAAAAATCAACTGTTCGTTGCTCATCTTGTAGTGCGAATTCTAATCCATTTGCATAAGAACCTGGACATTGTTCAGTGATTTTCGGCTGAGGTTGTCTACCGGTTAAAGCAATATAAATCTGTACAAATTGCTGGAAATGTTTTATCTCGTCTTGACGGATTTCAAGAATTTGATTTCGTTCGTTGTCTCGTGAAGCTAAATTAGCTAATTTAGCATAACAATTTATTGCGCTATACTCTCCGTTGATTGCCTTTTCGATGTTACCGATTAAATTTTCGTCTTGCCTGTATATGAAATTGTAATTATTTGAATAGGAATACATTTGCTTACCTCCCAGTTTGTTTATCCCGTTATTTGTGGGCAGTAAGACCATCACCTGAAAATTGGGAAAAAGCAAAGAAGTTAGGTGGAGGATTAACTGCCCGTAAAAGCCCGATTGGTGAGGGCTAATAATCAATGGAGGATGAAGAAAACCCTCCCACTGATTAAAGTTTCACTTTATATATCTTACGAGGAATAAAGAGACTGGGTGCATATCCTTTAGAATGCATTTTAGGTTAAAAAAGTGAATCGTCTCTGTACAAAAAAACCCGTATTCTAATTTAATACGGGGGAAGTGATAATATAGTTGAGCTCTTTTTGGTGTTAACGTTTTTTCGGTAGAAAAACTAATTAATTTTTTGAATTCGCTCATCAATAATAGGTTGAATCGGTTCTTTTACTTGTTTTACATAATCCACTAACGCTTCGAAATCAGTTGGTCCTGTTTCAGCATCTTTTCCATTTTTAAAGGATACAAATCCATCACCGCCTGAAGCGAGAAAGGCATTTGCAACGACGCTGTAAGTTTTAGAGGCAACTAACTCTTCTCCGTTTGTTAAGTGGATATTTGTAACTTTTTCACCAGTTGGTTTATTCGCATCCCAAGTGTACTGAATACCTGAAATTTGAAGCATTCTTGTTATGTCTTTTTGCCATTGTTGATTTAAAATATCTCGAATGTCCTGACCAGTTAAATTAACTTTTATCAATTGATTCCCAAATGGTTGAATGCCATATAATTCTCCCCATGTAATATCGCCAGCATCTAGATCATTGCGAATACCACCAGGATTCATAAGGGCAATTTGAGTATTCATGGTCGAGCGCTGAACATCAGCAATTAAATTTCCAAGAGTGGATTCACCCGCAGCATTTTGTTTACGATCCATTGGAGCGGTAGATTTTCCAACAACCTGATTTACAAGAGGAGCAATTTTTTCTTGATACTGATCCATTTTCTTTTTCACTTGTTGGTCAGGTTTTATTCCTTCATGGTAGGTTGTAACAACTTCTGCTTTTTTCCCAACAATATCCTTTGTTTTACGATCAATCTTTACATCTACGTCGGCAAAAGCCATTCCATAAGAATTTGCTTGTACGACAAGCTTGTTGTTAACGGTTCCATTTACATAAGTATGGCTATGGCCGCCGAAAATCACATCGACTTCTGGATCAGTCTCATTTGCTAAGCGAACGATATCGCCATTTGTTACGCCGTTATTATCCGTTGTACCTCCATTATGTGCAAGAACAACGATAGATTTAACACCTAGTTTTTTCAGTTGTTTTACAGATGTGTTAATTGCTTCAACTTCATCTGTAATTTGCACATTTTTTAGCATAGTAGGCATAACAACGTTAGGAACATCTGTTGTTACAATACCGATAAAGCCGACAGGAACCCCTTGTACCATTTTCACAGTAAATGGTGGTAGAAATAGGCGATCAGTTGATTTATTATAGAAATTTGCAGCAACGTACGGGAATTTTGCTCCTTTGAAATTCCCTGTTTTTTCATGGTATCCACCATAAATAAGACGATGCATTTCATCAATTCCTTCGTCAAATTCATGGTTTCCAATCGTTCCAACATCAAATCCTAAATCATTTAAAAATTCAATTGTTGGTTCGTCTTGTAATAGTGCTGAAACTGGAGGACTTGCTCCTACGACATCACCCGCATGAACCATTAATGTATTCGGATTTTGCTTTTCACGATCACGTAAATAAGCAGCTAAGTACTCGGCTCCCCCTGCTTCTTTGTTGTTAATTTTCTTTACAGTGTCTAATTGCCCATGAAGGTCGTTAATACCAAGCATTTGTACGTCTATGTAGCGGTTTTGTTCTGCTGGTGTCTGAGATGGTGGTGCAGCGAATACACTTGAAAAGGTAATCGTACTTAATACTAGAGCAGCAGGAATGACTTTTTTCCACATGAAATTTCTCTCCCTTTTTTATAATCTGACATCATACGACATAATTTTAATAGATTAAGAGAGTTATTGCTACAAAAAATCTATTTATTATAAAAATAAATAAAATTTTATTTTTTTCTCAACATCTTTACAAATTATACATAATGGCCCATTTTTATTGTCGAGAGGGAGACATTTCCCCTATAATGGAGAAAAAAGTAAAAGGTGAGCAGTATGAAGAAAAAGAAACAAAGACAAATGCAAAGACAAACGAAAATGAATCAGACAGAGAAAGATTCCATTACTATTGGTGATCAATTGAATGCATCATTAATGAATCAATTGAAAAGTAAGAAGAAAGAATTACAAGTAAGAGTGGAGCAAAAAGAAATAGAAGAACAGGAAAGAAAGCGTAAAGAGCAGAAGGAACGCGAAAAGAATAAATCATTTGAAGAACTGTTAAGTGAAAGTAACCTCACTTGGAAAGACTTTAAATAATATAAAAAAATCATCAGTGGACTTGCTCTGGTGATTTTTTTAACGATTTGATGAGAAAAGGGGAAATGGGATGAGAAAAATAGTAGTAGTGCCATATGAAAATCATTGGATTGAGAAATTTCAAATAGAGGAAAGACGTTTAAAGGAAGCTATGCCAGAACCTGTGAAAGTACACCATATCGGTAGCACATCAGTGCCGGGACTCGCAGCAAAGCCAATCGTTGATATGATTATGGAAGTTGATGAAATCGAACGTGTAGATGGATGGAATGAATATTTTAGAGGATTAGGATACACCTCTAAGGGGGAAAATGGAATTTCAGGTCGTCGATTTTTTATTCATGGAACTGAAGAAAAAAGGTCGTATCATTTACATGTTTTTGAAACAGGTAATCCAGAAATTATACGTCATTTAGCATTTCGTGATTATATGATGGCACACTGTGAAGAAGCAGAGGCTTATGCAATGTTAAAGAGAGAACTAGCAGAGAAGTTTACATATGATGGAGATCAGTATACGGAAGGAAAGACTGATTTTGTACGTAATATTGATGAGAAAGCACAAGAGTGGTTCGAAAATAATGTGGGTGAGTAGCACGCGTTGTGTAAATAAAAATATTATGTTAACTGTATGTGTTTTTTGACTTTTTTCGTGAATCTTGTTCAAATAAGGTGAAGGTTATAAAAAATTTATGACACCTCTCTGTATCATTCGGAGGAGAGAAGAAGGAGGAGCAACAATCATGTATATTCCAACAACTACACTTCATAATGGCGTGAAAATGCCGATGCTTGGTTTAGGTGTATATAAAGCAAAAGAGGGAGAAGAAGTAAAGCAAGCGGTAAAAACGGCTTTAGAGGTTGGATATCGCTCTATTGATACAGCGACTGTATATGAAAATGAAAGCGGTGTCGGAGAAGCGGTTCGTGAATCAGGAATCGCGCGTGAAGACTTATTTATTACGACAAAAGTATGGAATGATGATCAAGGATATGAAACAACGCTTCAAGCATTTGAAAAAAGTTTAAAGAAATTACAAATGGATTATGTGGATCTATATTTAATCCACTGGCCAATAAGAGGAAAATACATAGATACATATCGCGCTCTTGAGAAATTATATGAAGAAGGAAAAGTGCGTGCAATTGGTGTTTCAAATTTTCATCAGCATCACTTAGAACAACTTCTGCCAAATTGTAATGTGAAACCGATGGTGAACCAAGTAGAACTTCATCCGATGCTTGCACAATTTGAATTACGTAATTTTTGTCAAAATGAACAAATTCAAATGGAAGCATGGAGCCCCTTGATGAGAGGTGGCGAAGTATTTCAGCATCCAATTATTCAAGAAATCGCTAGAAAATATGAAAAAACGCCTGCTCAAATTATTTTACGTTGGGATATTCAAAGTGGTATTGTAACAATTCCTAAATCTGTTACACCATCTCGCATTCAAGAAAACTTTACGATTTTTGATTTTTCATTAACAGAAGAAGAGATTAAGCAAATTGGTACGCTAGATCGTAATTTACATGTAGGTACAAACCCTGACAAATATGATACATTGTAAAAAAACGCTACCGCAAATGGTAGCGTTTTTTAACGGTGTGATGTATATGTATCATATTTAGTAGCTGCTTGAATTTGTTTGTATTCTTCAGTCGTTAACGGAGATTGTTTTGCGGCTTGTACATTTTCTCGTAGTTGCTGGATAGAACTAGCACCAGGAATAACAGCTGCAACAACTGAATCATGTAAACAATACTGAAGCGCTGTTTCTGTTAATGAGTGTTTTTTAGTAATCTCGTTAACAGTAGCTAAAGCTTCTGTTAACTCGTTATAAGAATAAGAAAGATAATCTTTTTCTTTCACTTTTTCTACTTTTCTTTCATTACTGTCAGTTAACAAACCTTTCGCGAGCGGTCCGCGAGCAATCACGCTAATTTGATTGTCTTGTAAGAATGAAAAATATTCTTCGGGCCTACGATTTAATAGACTGTACTCCATTAATATGCTAACAATGTTAGAACGTTTTGCATATTCCCGAATAACATTTGGACGGAGAGAAGAGATGCCGTAATGACGAATTAAACCTTCTTGTTTTAACTCTTCAAATGCTTCAATTGTTTCATCGATAGGATCTTCGATTGTTCCGCCGTGAAGTTGATATAAATCAATATAATCTGTTTGGAGGCGGCGTAAACTTTCTTTTACTTCAGCTTTTATATAAGCTTTAGAAGGGTCCCAAGACCAGCCGTTTTTTTCCTCTGTCCAGCGGTTTCCTACTTTCGTTGTCAGAACAATTTGATCGCGCTTCCCCTTAAGGGCTTTTCCAACAAATTCTTCATTTAATCCATAATTGTATAAATCTGCTGTATCCAAAAAGTTAATTCCTAAATCAATCGCTTCATGGATGATGCGAATGGCTTGGTTTTCTTCTGTGCCAAGAGACATACAGCCAAGTCCCATTTCCGTAATATACAAATCTGAGTTCCCTAATTGACGTTTTTTCATAGGTCAGCCTCCTTACTTTCATTGTACGAAAGCAGCAGAAGGTTGACAAACGTTTACTTCTTGTTTGCGGTAATCCATTCTTTGACGGTTGCGTATTCTTTTCCATATTGCTTTAGCTTATGCCGAATTTGCCAAGCTTTTCCGACTAATGTGATGCGATTTGGTAAAATATATACTTTCATTTTTATCACGCTCCTTTCAGTGTGGTAAAATGTATGAAGAACGATTAGGAAATAGAATAGGGAGATGAAATATTGTGAGTAATCTTGCAGAGAGAACAGTTGCAACTGAACCGATTTTTGATGGGAAAGTTATTAAAGTTCGTGTTGATGATGTAGTATTGCCAAATGGAGAAGTGAGTAAACGTGAAATTGTAAATCATCCTGGTGCGGTTGCTATTATCGCCATCACAGATGAAGAAAAAATTGTGCTTGTTGAGCAGTATCGTAAGGCACTTGAAAAAGAGATTGTTGAAATTCCTGCTGGAAAATTAGAGCCTGGGGAAAAACCAGAGGTAACAGCGATTCGTGAATTAGAAGAAGAAACAGGATATGTATGTGACAAAATGGAATTCATCACATCTTTTTACACATCACCAGGATTTGCTGATGAGATTTTATATGTATATAAAGCAACAGGATTAAAGAAAAAAGAAAATAAAGCGGCTTTAGATGAGGATGAATTTGTGGAATTAATGGAGGTTTCATTAGAAGAAGCGATTGAACTCATGAAAAATCAACGTATACACGATGCAAAGACGATGTTCGCTGTACAATACTTGCAATTACAAAAATAAACACTCGCCCAAGGCGAGTGTTTTAATTAATTTTTGCATATACGCGTGTGTCACGTAAGCTACCATCTGGAGCAAGAAAATCGTTTTCTAGTGTACCTTCTAGAATAAATTCAAGTCGTTCTGCTAAAGCACATGCATTTACATTTGTAGCATCACAGCGAATTTCAAGTCGTCTAGCACCAAGTTTATCAAAAGCAAACTGGACAGCACCTTTTACTGCTTCTGTCATATAACCTTGTTTTGTATAAGCGCTATGTAACCAGAAACGAAGCGAAAATTTTGGAATATCCCAGTTTTCTGGATGAAGGGTAAGAGCTCCAATAAATGTACCTGATACTTTATCGTATAGATGAAAAGCTAATGTTTCACGAAGTAAAAATTGTCCGTGAGCTTCTCTAACTATTTCCTCAGCACTTTCTTCTGTTACAGATGTAATGGACATCCAAGGCTGTAAATCTTCTAAAGAAGCTTGAATTGCTTCATATACTTCCGTTCCATCCCCCGGAAATGGTTTGCGTACTTGCAGGCGCGCGGTTGGAAATAATGTTGGAAAATCTAATAATAATGGTTTCAAGCGAAATCCCTCCTATTCTCTACTTTTAAGTTTAGCAAAGTAGAGCGGAATTTCAATGTTAATTCGTCATACTTTTTTCTTTCTTTCATACATTTTAGTAAGAGTGTGAACGGAGGGAAGAAAAATGTTACGAAAAACTTGGCAAAATCGTGTAATTTCTCATATACAAGAGAATTCTTCGTTATATATATTTAATTCTGTTTTGCTATTGATGGGTGTGGTGTTTGGAGCCATTCTTGTAAATAGCCTAGAGGTGAATCAAAAACAAGATCTATCTTTTTATTTGAATCGATTTTTTGGACAAGTTTCCAAAGGAGAATTTGCAATTGCGAGCGACATGTTTCGAGAAAGTTTCTTTTCACAATTAAAATACATTGGATTTATTTGGTTGTTAGGAATTTCAATTATTGGATTGCCACTTATTTTTATTTTGTTATTTTTAAAAGGGGTAGTTGTGGGGTTTACAGTAGGTTTTTTAGTTAGTCAGCACGGGTGGAATGGATTGTTATTAGCATTTGTGTCTGTGTTGCCACAAAATTTAATTATTATTCCAGCATTTCTTGTGATGACGACCATTGCTGCGAGTTTTTCTTTACGCATGATTAGGCATCAATTTATTCGGAAAATTACTGAGCCATTACTACCGTTATTAATTCGCTACACTTGCTTCTTTCTAGCGATTGGTGCTGTACTAGCAATTGCTTCTAGCATTGAAGCATATGCATCACCAGTGTTAATGAAAGAAGTCGTGGAAATTATCAATAAAAAATAAATACTACATGAGAATGATTATCAACTTATTTTGATTGTTTTTTCTTTTGACAGAAGCCCTTCTTCTGATATAATGGTGTAAGAGTGGCGAGGAGGGAGTAGTACCGAATGGAAGAGAGAATTGAACGAATTAAGAAGCAATTACATGCAGCGAGCTATAAGTTAACACCACAACGTGAAGCAACGGTTCGTGTGCTGCTAGAAAATGAAGAAGATCATTTAAGCGCAGAAGATGTTTACCTCCTTGTAAAAGAAAAGTCGCCAGAGATCGGACTAGCAACCGTCTATCGAACTTTAGAGTTATTATCTGAGTTAAAAGTTGTTGATAAAATTAACTTCGGAGACGGTGTTTCACGCTATGACTTACGTCAAGAAGGTGCACAACGTTTCCATCATCATTTAATTTGTACACAATGTGGTGCTGTACAAGAAATTCAAGAGGATTTACTTGGTGAAGTGGAGAAAAAAGTAGAACGAGACTGGAGTTTTAAGGTAAAAGACCATCGTTTAACTTTCCACGGGATTTGTAAAAATTGTCAAAAAAATGAAACGGATGAAAAATAACCTTTTCCTATTTAGCTAGGAAGGGTTTTTTTATTTGAGTATAGGTATAAATTACAGAAAGCTTGGCATATGTTGTAATAACATATATTTTGGAGGAGTTTACCATGCGCCGAGCTTTAAAATTAACTTTTGATGGGATGAAAGTATTTTTATTATTTACAGGTTGTACGATTTTGTTTTATTTCGCTATACTATGGATAAACGAAGAATATGAAAGTTACCATCGTTATGAAAAACCAAAAGAAGAGACAGTAGAAAAAGTATCCGGGAATGAGGAACCAGCAAAAGATGCTTTTGTAAATAGAATAATTTTTTTCTATGAAAATGGGGAGTAGTGTAGATTGGAAGATCAATTAAAAGATTTTATTCATTATATGATTGTAGAAAAAGGCTTAGCGAAAAATACGGTTGTATCCTATGAGCGAGATTTAAAAAGTTATGTAAAGTATTTACAAAATGTTGAGCAAATAAAAACATTTCATGAAGTGACAAGGGTACACATTGTGAATTTCTTACAGTATTTAAAAGAGAACGGAAAATCTTCAAAAACTTTGGCACGCCACATCGCCTCTATTCGTTCGTTGCATCAATTTTTACTTCGTGAAAGAGTAGTAGAACATGATCCATCTGTACATATTGAAACGCCTCAAGGTGAGCGGAAATTACCGAAAGTATTGTCAGTAGGTGAAGTAGAAGCATTGCTTCAAACGCCAAAGGCGACAAATGCATTTGGTATTCGCGATAAGGCTATGCTAGAGTTATTGTATGCAACAGGGCTCCGTGTTTCTGAATTAATTGCATTAAATTTAGAGGATGTTCATTTAACAATGGGTTTTGTTCGTTGCATAGGAAAAGGGAATAAAGAACGAATTATCCCGCTAGGTAGTTTAGCGACAGAAGCGATTCAACGTTATATTGAAAAGGGCAGAAGGGAACTGGTAGGAAAAAAAACAGTCGATGCCCTCTTTTTGAACCATCACGGTAATCGATTGTCCCGTCAAGGCTTTTGGAAGATTTTAAAACGACTAGCAAAAGAAGCGAATATAGAAAAAGAGCTTACGCCGCATACACTGCGCCATTCTTTTGCGACACATTTATTAGAAAATGGAGCAGATTTGCGTGCTGTACAAGAAATGCTTGGACATGCCGATATTTCTACAACGCAAATTTATACGCACGTTTCAAAAACTAGATTAAAAGATGTATATAAACAATTCCATCCGAGAGCGTAAGTATTATGCTCTTTTTCTTTTGTACTTATATAAGTATAAATTGAAGCAAGGATATAAAATCTTTCTTTTTAGGTGGGAGAGAGAATCCGGCGATCCGCTACTTTTGTTCTTCATAGCCGAGACTTATCTATTGGAAAGTCAAAATGAATATATATTGCTAGATTTCATAAATAAATGAATAATACGTTTTGAGAATAAAAAGCAAGTAGATGTGAAGAACTCACAAAAACTTCACAAATATTTCGTACATTGTTTTCAGCAGAGGGCTGGAATATGAACTGGTATATCCTCTATACTAAATAAAGTATAAAGGAGGAAATCAAAATGAAAAAACTTGTAATCACTTTATTTATCGCAATGCTAGCATTAGCTGGTTGTAATACAAAGAAAGATGAGCCTGCGAAAAAAGAGAAACTTGAAGAAGTGAAAGTAGCGGTTCAAACAAATCCGAAAGAAATAAAGCCAAATGAAAAAACAGAAGTACAGGCGCTTGTTACACAAGGGAAAGAAAAAGTAACGGATGCTGACGATGTGAAGTTTGAAATTTGGAAAGATGGCGAAGAAAAACATGAAATGTTAAACGGTAAGCATAAAGGAAAAGGTGTTTATGCAGTCGAGAAAACATTCCCAACAGATGGTGTGTATCATGTTATTGCGCATACAAATGCACGTGAAATGCATGTAATGCCAGAAGTGAAAATAGCTGTTGGAAATGCTAAAGTTGAAGATGCGAAGAAAGAAAAAGGTGGTCATGAAGCAGGACATGGCGATCATAAAAGCGATACGATGATTCACCTTATGGCTGGTGATGTAAAAGCAAATGCTGAATCAACAATGAAAGTTCATTTGAAACAAAAGGAAGAAGCATTAACTGGAGCTGAAGTACAACTTGAAATTTGGAAAGACGGCGTGGAAAAACATGAGTTTATTCCAGCAAAAGAAGGTAATAAAGGCGAGTATGAAAGCAAACATACGTTTAAAGACGCAGGTGCTTATAAAGTGAAGGTTCATGTGAGAAAAGGTGAACTTCACGAACATAAGGAAGAAACAGTAGAGGTAAAATAAGGAGCGGCTCTTTAGAGCTGCTTTTTTCTTTAGGGTAATGAAATATATCATAATTTCATTAGCACTTCTGTGTAGAATGGATTACAATAGAAAGTGTGACGAAAATAAGAATTTCTACGAAAATGTATTAAAAAGAAAGCGTAAACATGTTATGATATCAGTATGAGATGTCTGACATCTGACTTAGAAAAAACAGGAAAGTTTTTTGCTTCGTTTGAAAATAGAGCGAAGAGGGTTGGAGAATGACTTGAACAAGTGTTTTAGTTAGTGGGGAAACGAGAGGATTCTTACTGATAACAGTTTCACTTTACATCGTTTTGAACATACTACAAGAAGTAGAACTGAACATATAGGAGGTTGCAGTTATGAATAAATATAAACGTATATTCCTAGTCGTAATGGACTCTGTAGGAATCGGAGAAGCACCGGATGCTGAAAAGTTTGGTGATGTAGGTTCTGATACAATCGGTCATATTGCTGAACATATGAATGGATTACAAATGCCAAATATGGTGAAACTAGGTCTTGGCAATATCCGTGAAATGAAAGGGATTTCTAAAGTAGAGAAGCCACTTGGGTATTATACAAAAATGCAAGAAAAATCTACTGGTAAAGATACAATGACAGGACACTGGGAAATTATGGGTCTTTACATCGATAAACCATTCCAGGTGTTCCCGGAAGGATTCCCAAAAGAGTTACTTGATGAGTTAGAAGCAAAAACCGGACGCAAAATCATTGGTAATAAACCTGCTTCTGGAACAGAGATTCTTGATGAACTTGGTCAAGAGCAAATGGAAACGGGCTCTTTAATTGTGTACACTTCTGCTGATAGTGTATTACAAATCGCAGCTCATGAAGAAGTAGTACCACTTGAAGAGCTATATAACATTTGTAAAATTGCACGTGAGTTAACATTAGATGAAAAATACATGGTAGGTCGTGTTATTGCTCGTCCATTCGTTGGAGAACCAGGAAACTTCACACGTACACCAAACCGTCATGACTATGCATTAAAACCATTTGGTCGTACAGTAATGAACGAACTAAAAGATAGCGACTATGATGTAATTGCTATTGGTAAAATTTCTGATATTTATGATGGAGAAGGGGTAACAGAATCTCTTCGCACAAAATCTAATATGGATGGAATGGACAAGCTTGTAGATACATTGAATATGGACTTTACAGGTCTTAGCTTCCTGAATTTAGTTGATTTTGATGCGATGTTCGGTCATCGTCGTGATCCTCAAGGATACGGAGAAGCATTGCAAGAATATGATGCACGTCTTCCAGAAGTATTTGAAAAACTAAAAGAAGATGATTTATTAATCATTACAGCAGATCATGGTAATGATCCAATTCACCATGGTACTGACCATACACGTGAATATGTACCATTGTTAGTATATAGCCCAAGCATGAAAGAAGGCGGAGAAGAATTAGCACTTCGCCAAACATTTGCTGATATTGGTGCAACTGTAGCAGAAAACTTCGGTGTAGAAATGCCAGAATACGGAACAAGTTTCTTAAACAACTTAAAGAAATAGGGGGACAATATAATGAATCGTGAACTTATTACAAAATCAGCTTCATACTTAAAAGAGAACTTCCAAGAAACACCACAAGTAGGACTAATCCTTGGATCTGGACTAGGTGTATTAGCAGATGAAATCGAAAACGCAGTAACAGTACCATACAGCGAAATTCCTGAATTTCCAGTATCAACTGTAGAAGGTCATGCAGGGCAGCTTGTATTCGGTACACTTCAAGGTGTTACTGTAGTTGCGATGCAAGGGCGTTTCCATTTCTACGAAGGATATGACATGCAAAAAGTAACATTCCCAGTTCGTGTTATGAAAGAACTAGGTGTAGAAACAGTTGTTGTAACAAACGCAGCTGGTGGTGTAAATACATCATTTGAACCAGGCGATCTTATGTTAATTTCAGACCATATTAACTTCATGGGTACGAACCCATTAATCGGACCAAATGATGCTGAAATGGGCGTACGTTTCCCTGATATGTCTACATCGTATACGGAAGAGCTTCGCGAAATGGCAAAACAAGTTGCGGCAGACTTAAATATTAAAGTGCAAGAAGGTGTATACGTTGGAATGACAGGTCCTGTATACGAAACACCTGCTGAAATTCGTATGCTTCGTACACTTGGCGGAGATGCAGTTGGTATGTCTACTGTACCGGAAGTTATTGTAGCGCGCCATGCTGGTATGAAAGTACTTGGAATTTCTTGTATTTCAAACATGGCAGCTGGTATTTTAGATCAGCCACTTCATCATGATGAAGTAATTGAAACGACAGAACGTGTGAAATCTAACTTCTTAGCATTAGTAAAAGCAATCGTAAAACAAATGAAGGGGTGAGTTCACAATGAGAATGGTGGACCTAATTGCAAAAAAACGTGATGGACATGCATTAACGACAGAAGAAGTGAATTTTATTGTAGAAGGCTATACAAATGGTGATATTCCAGATTATCAAATGAGTTCGTTTGCAATGGCAATTTTCTTCCAAGATATGAATGATCAAGAGCGTGCTGATTTAACGATGGCAATGGTGAATAGCGGCGATACAATTGACTTATCAGCGATTGAAGGGGTAAAAGTAGATAAGCATTCAACAGGTGGTGTTGGTGATACAACTACCCTTGTATTAGGTCCATTAGTAGCTGCTTTAGATGTACCAGTTGCTAAAATGTCTGGCCGTGGTTTAGGGCATACAGGTGGTACAATTGATAAATTAGAAGCGGTGCCAGGATTCCATGTGGAAATCGAAAATGACGAATTTATTCGTCTTGTAAATGAAAATAAAATTGCGGTTATCGGACAAAGTGGAAATTTAACACCTGCTGATAAAAAGTTATATGCGCTTCGCGATGTAACAGCGACAGTAAACTCTATCCCACTTATTGCAAGCTCTATTATGAGTAAAAAAATTGCAGCCGGTGCAGATGCAATTGTGCTTGATGTAAAAACAGGTGCAGGTGCATTTATGAAAACAGATGAAGATGCAAAACGTTTAGCAGAAGCAATGGTGCGCATCGGTAATAACGTTGGTCGTAAAACGATGGCAGTTATTTCAGATATGAGCCAACCTCTTGGTGAAGCAATCGGTAACGCATTAGAGGTAAAAGAAGCAATCGACACATTGCAAGGTAAAGGACCAAAAGACTTAGAAGAGCTATGTTTAACACTTGGAAGTCAAATGGTATACCTTGCTGGAAAAGCTTCTTCTTTAGAAGATGCGCGTGAAAAACTAATTGAAGTAATGAACAATGGAAAAGCGTTAGAAGCATTTAAAACGTTCCTAGCAGCGCAAGGTGGAGATGCTTCTGTTGTTGATGATCCTTCTAAGCTTCCGCAAGCACAATTTAAAATTGAGGTAGAGGCAAAAGAAGAGGGATACGTATCTGAAATTGTTGCAGATGAAATTGGAACAGCAGCAATGCTTTTAGGTGCGGGACGTGCAACGAAAGAATCTGAAATTGATTTAGCAGTTGGACTTATGCTTCGTAAAAAAGTAGGCGATAGCGTGAAAAAAGGTGACTCACTTGTTACAATTTACGCAAACCGCGAAAATGTAGAAGATGTAAAAGCAAAAATTTACGAGAACATGAGAATAGAGCAAGTACATGTTGATGCACCGAAACTCGTGCACGGCATTGTAACGAAATAACCTAAAAAGCTAAGGAGTCTTCTCCTTGGCTTTTTTTACTGTTTTTTGTTTATAATAATAGTGGGTGAAACTATGATTAGAATTTGTGCAGTAACGAAAGAAGATGAAGTATTATATGATGTTTCGTTAGAAGAAACGGGACGAGAAGATATCGCATGGTATTGGCTTGATTTATATAAGCCAACAAAAGAAGAGTATACATACATTTTACAAGAGTATTTTAAGTTCCATCCTCTTGCGATTGAAGATTGTGTAGAATATGTACAGAGGCCAAAAGTAGATTTCTACGATGGATATAACTTTTTAGTTCTCCATGCATTTGGAGAAGAGGGATTAGAACCACATGAGATTGATTTATTTGTTAGTGATCGTTATATTGTTTCTTTCCATTTTTCGCATAATAATGCGATTGAAAGAGTGTGGACAACGCTTGGCGAGAGGAAACGGATTAAAAAGAGTCCCTTGCATGTAGCACATACAATCATTGATCAAATTGTGGATGACTACTTTGCACCTGTTTACTATATTGAGGATCATTTAAATGCAATTGATGATAATTTAACAGGGGATACAGCAGGGAGTGTACTAGAAGAAGTATTCGATATTCGGGCGGACCTATCTAAGCTTAGACGTACGATTATACCGATGCGTGATTTATTGTATCGTATTTTAAACTCAACTCGTTTTTATGGTGTGAGCGATCATGAAATTTATTTTAAAGATATTCATGATCATTTGCTGAAGCTTTCAGAAATGATTGAAGCAAGTCGAGAATTAACAGCGGATATTCGGGATAGTTATTTTTCATTGAACTCCCATCATATGAACAACATTATGAAAACATTAACGGTGTTCTCCACGATTTTTATGCCATTAACGTTTATTGTTGGTGTGTACGGGATGAATTTTGAGAATATGCCAGAATTAAAGTGGGAGTATGGTTATTTTATTTGTTTAGCAATTATGGCCTTTATAGGTGGGGGAATGATGGTATGGTTTTATAAAAAAGGATGGTTTAAGTAAAAAACGCCGAGGGATTGTACTGACCCCTGTCAAGTAGACAGTAATTAAAACGCATAGTTAAGAAGCCTGAATTCGATATTCGTATGGACTCAGGTTTTTTAATTTCTTCTGAAAACGATGATAGTTATAAAAATGAATATATTTATGTACGGCAAATTTAACTTCTTCTACTGAACGAAATGAACTCAGATTAAAACACTCCGCTTTGAAATGACTGAAGAAATTCTCCATACAAGCATTGTCCCAACAATTCGCCTTTCTGGAGATACTAGCTTTCATCTTATGTTTTTTTAGGAAATCATTATATTGGCGTGAAGTATACTGGAAGCCCTGATCACTATGCAAAAGAATCCCTTGCACGTTTCGTTGTTTTTTTGCCTTGTTTAACGTATCAATAACTAACTGTATATCATGACGATGGCTAACATGATAAGCCACAATTTCATTATTATAAAGGTCCTTTATGGCAGACAGATATAGCTTTTTCCCATTGAAAATAAGATACGTAATAGCTGTTACCCATTTTTCATTTGGTTGTTCAGCTTTGAAATCTCGATTCAAATAATTCTTTGAGACTACATATGCTTCTTTTGATACAAAATAAGGTCGTTTTTTTCTGATAATCGCTTGAAGCTTCATCCTATTCATTAGTCTTTGAACTCGCTTATGATTTACAATGAGCCCATGTTTCATCCTTAACCACACAGTTATTCTTCGGTATCCATAGATACCCTTTACTTGTTTATAACATTCCATAATTTTTTTCTTTATTTTTTCATCTTCTATCTCCTTCGGAGAAGGGGTGCTTTGTCTTTTTAACCACTTGTAGTATCCGCTTCTAGATACTTCCGCAATTTTACATAGTAGTTGTATTGAACGCATACCTTTGGACATTTCTTGTATCACCTTATATTTTTTGTATGCCGGTACAGCTTTCATCCCACCTTTTACATTCCCAATAGCTTTTTTAGCATTTCATTCTCTGTTTCTAGGTATTTGATTCTTTCTGTAGGCTCCTTTGGACAATTTCTAGGTCTCCCTTTTTTTCCTCCAGTAGCCTTTCCTCGTTTTTCTTCTAAACCTTTGATTCCCTCTTCTTTGAAACGTTTTACCCATCTACGTACGTTTTTTTCATCAATGCCTAATTCTTTTCCTATTTGGGTATACCCCATGCTTTCTTTAAAATATAAATCTATAGCTTTTTTCTTAAATGTTTCATCATATGTTCTTTTAATTTTCCCCATAAAAAAATCCCCCTTATAATAGACAGGATATAAAGCTTTCTTTTTTCTGTCTACTATAGGGGGATCATATCAGATTCTCGGCGTTTTTTACTTAACCAATAGCGTGTAATACAAACATGGCTAAGAATAGGCATGTAATAATATACATGGACGGTGCGACTTCCTTATGCTTTCCAAGAGCAACCTTTAAAATAGGATAAGCAATAAATCCGAACGCAATACCATCAGCGATGCTATATGTGAGTGGAATCATAACAATGATTAAAAACGCTGGAAACCCTTCTGAAAAGTCATTTAGAGGGATTTGTAGAATGTTTGTAATCATTAGACCACCAATAATAATTAAGATTGGTGCAATGGCGCTATCAGGAATTAATTTGACAAACGGAAGAGCAAACAGTGATGCAAAGAATAACATCCCTGTAACGATAGACGTCAGACCTGTTTTACCTCCCGCGGCAATACCTGCAGCACTTTCTACTGTTGAAACGGTAGGGCTTGTGCCGAATAGACCACATGTCATTGCTGAAATTGCATTTGCTTGATAAGCACGTGGGAATTTGCGATCATCTTCTAATAATCCGTGTAATAGCCCCATGTTTTCAAAAATAAGCACCATGCTTAAAGAGAATGTTGCAATCCAAAACGGTAAGGAAGAAAGTTTCCCAAATGACATAGCTCCAAATACATCTCCATAGTTAGCGAATGAAAATGAGCTGTTTCCTACTTGGCTTGTATCAACAAGACCAAATATCCACGCGATACCCGTTCCAATTGCAATCGTCCATAAAAAGTTTCCACGTACGTTACGAATAAATAAGACAAGTGCTATGATAAGGGTAAGTAGTGTTGCAAGAACAACAGGATTACTTAATTTTCCTAATGCAACTGCAGTGTTCGGATTCGAAACGACTAAACCACCTTTTTGCAATCCAATGAAAGCTAAGAATAAACCGATGCCGACAGTAATTGCTTCTTTTAATGACTTTGGAATTGATAAAGTCAAAGTGCGAGCAATTGGTGTAAACGCGGCGATTGCAAAAATAATACCAGCGATAAAGACAGCTGCTAATGCCTCTTGCCAACTTAATCCAAGCGTATGCACAGCTGTGTACGTGAAAAATGCATTTACACCCATACCTGGTACAAGAATAGCAGGCGCATTTGCCCAAAATGCCATCATTAGACATCCGACAAATGAGCTAAAAACAGTTGCCAAAATTCCAGCTTCAAGCGGAATACCGGCATCTGATAAAATAGACGCATTGACAATCATAATGTAAACGATTGTGAAAAATGAAGTGACTCCAGCTAATATTTCTTGTTTTGTTGATGTGTGGTGTAGGTCTAATTTAAATGTTCTTTCAAGTATTCCTTTCATGTTAAACCTTCTTTTTCATATCCCTCTCCCACCCGTGATATCCCTTTTGTAAAGGGCTCACCGTCCTTTATTATATCAGAACATAATCTTTTTACAATAAATAAAATGAGAACGGTTACTTAAAGATTAATTGGTGTTACAAATAAGTGAAGATGGCACGAACGGTAGAGATAATTTCTAGTTCCCCAGATTGAATTGGAGGAGCAGCTTGTGCCTGTAAAGTAGCATGAGACGTAAATTCGCGCGGCAATTGTGCCGATTCTTCAACGAGTGAAAGCGGGACAGGATTAATATTTAAATTATATGAACTCGCAATGATGCGAGCTTTTTCTTGCGCGTGCTGAACTGCTTGTAAGAGTGCTTGTTGGTAATACGCGTTTGGATGGGAAATACGAAAGCGCAGTCCTCTTGCGACATTTGCACCATTTGTAACGGCTATATCATATACTTCCCCAGCTTTCTGTACATTTAAAACGGTAATTTCATACAAATGTTCTACTCGGTACCCTTGTAATAATGCTTTTTCATTTACGTATTCATATTGGGGAGTAATTGTGTAGGAAATGGTTTCTATATCTTTATCAGTGATACCAATTTGTTTAAGTGAAGCAAGTAATTGATTAGATTGGATTGCATTTTCCTCTTGTGCCTGTTTGACATCTTTATTATCTGTTCGAATACCAATTGTTAATATAACAACATTTGGTTTTGCTTTTATAACGCCTTCTCCTTGTACAGTAATCGTTGCTTGTTTTCCATTACGGACATCGGGTGAATAAGGATTCATGCCAACTTGCATTTTTGCTCACCATCCTTTTTATATGTATATGAGTAAAAGGGGGAGAAAATTGTATGTAAAAAGTTACATAATTGAGAATCAAAAGGAAAGAAAACATATACAACTTAGGTATTTATAGATTATAATATGTACAAATATGATGAAAAAGGGTCGAGGCTAGTGAACGAAAAAAGGGAAGCGCTGATTTTAGATTTATCTACATCATTTCGAAAGATGATACGTTTATTACAAAATGATATTAATACACGTTTTTCAGAGCATATGCCATATAATGAGTTTGCTGTATTGCGTGCATTATTTTTGAAAAGCCCACAAATGGCTTCGCAAATAGCTAGCGAAGTTAATGTAACATCGAGCCATATTACAGCAGTAACAGATCGCCTTGTACGAAAAGGATTTGTAACGAGACAACGTTCTGATTCAGATCGTCGTATTGTGTATTTAGAAATTACAGAACATGGAAAAGAAGTTACACAAAAACTTGAAGCTGTACGTAAAGAATACTATAAAGAGAAGTTTAAAGAGTGGAGCGATCAAGAGGTTGAGATGGTATTAGAGCTATTTGGTCGCGTGTTATAATAAATGAGGATAGGAGGCACATCGCCTTCCTATCCTTTTTCTTTTGAATAAAAATATTTGGAAATTCCAATACTTTAAGTAAAAAGTATCGGAGGGAAAATAATGAAATACATCGTTTCACTCGCAATTATTATTGGAAGTTTTATATGCTCTAGCACATTAAGTTATGCAAAAACACCAATTCAAGTGGTGCAAAAAGAGTTGCATTATATTGCGAATGATCAACCTGCTCTATATTCAAAATTATGGGTTCGTTCTATGCAGAATACAATTCTATTTCACCATAGTAATAATATGCGTGGGCAGGATACGCTGCGTAATGTCACCAATTCTTCTCTCGTAAAAGTAAAGCAGCTTTCACTTGAAAAGGCTTCGCATTACATCCCAAGGTTGTCTCAATATGTATCTAAATTTGAAAATAAAAATGTTCAAGTATATTACGTTGCTGTTCGATATGAAGTGAAAAAAGAAAATCTATATCAATTAAATGGAATGAATTACTTTCTTCAAGTATTTGTACAAGAACAAGGAGATTGGAGAATTGCAGAAAGTATTGTAGCTCCAACAGATCAAATGATAGAGAATGGCGATGGATTTGGAATGAAAGAAGAGAAGGAGTATGGGAAAAGAAGAGAGAATGTGAAATAACCTCCTTGGGGTAAGGAGGTTATTTTGCATGTAAAGAAAGTTTGTGTTTTAACAGGCGGCGTAAAATAGCATATGTCAGTATGCCAGACCCTATAAAATAAATATAGTAAAGACGTAAAGAATTACTACCATCAATAAAAACAGTACCACCAAGAAGTCCAAAACAAATAGAAGTACAGATTAAGAAATACTTATGCAGTTTTGGATATAACAATATCTTTCCGTTATGCTCATTTGGAGCACGCGTATATAAATAAGATCCTAACGGAAGAAAAATAAGTATATAGATAGCAGGGCTTAACAATGTCCAAGTAGACGGGATGTGATGATAAGTAGGCCCTGCCTGTATGTTTCCGAATTCATCTTCAAAAGTTTCTCTCTGTGGATCATAATTGTAGTTAATACGAAACTGATTAAGAGGAGCTACAATACTTGTATTTTCTGTATAAGTTGCATATTTAGAATAAGTATAATCGGATTCCTTTGGCGATAAATCTACATGTAATGTAAAAAAAGGGAATAGAAGCATAAAGATATATAAAGGAAAAATAATGATAATATAACTTAAAACACTTTGTGAAATCACATTTCCTGTAATCGTTCCAATAAAGAGCGTGAACGTATAGACTGCAATTAGCGTAATAATTGTATAAGCAAAGTATACATGAAATGGTGAAAAAGTTTGATACTGAGCATGTATCGTGTTCCTATAGATGATATACATAAGAAGCCAACTAAGGCTAAGGGCACTCAAAATATGAACAATGCCTAGTAACCATTTCGATAAAAATAAGTGTGACCGTTTAAAGGGCATAGACCAAAGAAAATCGATTGTTTGATTATTTCGTTCCCAGCCTATTAAGAGAATAGCTAATCCCATTAATAGAAGAGCTGGAAATAGTATAGCGTCAGCTCCTTGTAAATGATATCCATAATAAGTATCTGTTGTGCTGCGTAAATACTCGGCCGTGTGCTGTGCGCTCGTATAATATTTATATGGTAAGGAATATAAAGTGCTTAGCCAAAAGAGCCAAATCACATATTTTCCTTGTTTATAGTTACGTATCCATAAAGCTTTATGAAACATGTATCACACCTCGATTCATACTTATTTTCCACCAAAAGAAAACTTCAATTTTAATAGACGTGTAAACACAAAGTAACTAGTGATAGCAGCTAGGAAAAATCCAACATAATAAGAAAGGAGTGCATCTCGTCCGCCTAATATTCTACCGCCAAGCAGTCCGAAGCATAGAACAGTGCAAATCATGAACCATTTTTGTAAGCTAGGAAACAATAGTATTTTTCCATTTTGTTCGTTCGGTGTACGTGTGTATAGAAAGGTTGCAATTGATAAAAAGATGATGATGTAAGTAAATGGCGTTAACAGTGTCCAAGGAGAAGGGATAGAAGTATGTTCCGTTGGATCGTCCTGTGGGACACTAGAAAGTTTATTTCCTTGGTCATCAAATGTTTCTATCGGGTGGTAATCAAAAGTAATTGAAAAAGATTCTAATGGCGAAATGATGCCTACATGTTGTAAGTACTCATGAGTATGTCGCTCTATTTCTCCCATTGCCTCTAAAGACCATTGTGTATGGGTATAAATGAATCCAGAAGTTAATAATACGGAACCGTATGGTAAAAATAATAAAATTGCCGTTAAGCTACTTTGCGAGAAAATATGTCCAGTAATGGTTCCGATAAATAAGGTGAATGTATAAATAGCAATGAGTACAACCGTAGCATATAGAAAGTAACTATGGAACGGAGTAAAGATTTGATACTCATTGTGAAACGACATGTTTTTTATTCCGTACATGCTAATCCAGCAAACAATTTGCACTGTAATAATATTCAAAACGCCAAGCAACCATTTTGTTAAAAAAATATCTTTTCGCTTAAAAGGCATCGAGAATAGAAAATCAGTTGATTGATTGTTACGTTCCCACCCAATTAAAAGACAAGCAAGTGCAATAAGAGCAGCTCCTTGAAAGAGGACGGCACCATCAGATGTCTGAAAATAGTAGGAGTAGTAATACGTATAGTCATCAAGCTTCATTTTTGATTGGTTTAGCTCCATTTGTGCTGCTTGATAATATTTATAAGGTAGCTGATACAAACTAATTAACCAAAACAACAGAACAATATATTTCCCTTGTTTCCATTGTCTCATCCATAAAGCCTTATGAAACATGTGAACCCTCCTCAAATGTTGTGACAAATATATCTTCGAGTGACATTGGTAATTCTTCTAATAAAAGAGGTTGTTCTTTATGAAATTTCTCTAACGTAGTTGCCACATTGCTTTCAATTAAAATTGTATATACCTTTCCTGTTTGATTTAATATTTTGATATTATTTAAGTTCTCTAGTTTTTGTGGTAGTGAACGTTCGTAAGCGACTTGTATTTTCGCATAGCGAGATTTCGTATCTTCTAATGCTGTAATTGAAGCAATCGTATGGTCTTTTAGAATAATGACGGTGTCTGCAATTTTTTCAACTTCATCTAAGTGATGGGTAGAAATGAGAATGGTAATCTCACGTTCTGCTACTTCTTCAATTAAAAATTGTAAAATTTGTCTTTTTACAATCGGGTCAAGTCCATTTGTTGGTTCATCTAAAATAATGTATTCTACGCCTGTACAAAAAGCTAAAATCATAGCAAGAAGTGCTTTCATACCGCGTGAGTAACTACGAATGCGTTTTTCAGGTAAATTGAAGCGCTCTAGCAGCTGATAAAAATATTCTTCATTAAAGTTTGTATAAACAGCCTTATAAAACTTCGCAATTTCCTTTACTGTATATCCGCTTAATATATTAGTAGAATCCGGCACATAAGCTACCTTCTGCTTAATTTCTGGATGCTTATGAACATCTATATCGTCATATGTAACAGTTCCTTCATCCGGATCTAAAATACCAACAAGTGTCCGAAGTAAAGTAGTTTTCCCCGCACCGTTCCTTCCGAGTAATCCAACAATACTTCCTTTTTGTAATGTGAAAGAAATATTGTCTAAAATGACTTGGTTATCAATTGTTTTTTTGATGTTCGTCACTTTCAGCATCTGTATTCCCTCCTAGTTCTTTATAGTATGAATCTATCCAATCGTGAATTTTTTCTTTTGTAATCCCAAGATAAGAAGCTTCTAGTAATAGTTGGTGAAATTGTTTTTGGACCATAGCAATTTTCCTTTCATCCCATGTCGGTGTAATCGATTGAGAGACAAATGTACCTTTTCCTCGCAGTGTTTCAATAATTCCTTGCCGTTCTAATTCTTGGTACGCTTTGCTTACTGTATTCGGATTAATGACAAGAAGTGAAGCAAGTTCGCGTACAGATGGTAGTTTATCGTTTGGCGCTAACATGCTTTTTAGTACGAGTTCTTTTATACTTTGAACAATTTGTTCCCATATCGGAGTGCTGCTTCTTGGATCAAGTTGAATGTGCAAGAGCAATGTCTCCTTCCTGATGAAATTTAAGTGTACTACTAGGTGTAATACACTTAATACAATATATGTGGTAGATTTGTTTGTCAATACAATTTTATAGAAAAATATGGTATAAAAACGCGCGAATTGGAAAAAATAGGTTTGATATAGAATGGAGGGTTAGTCATGAGGCGAGTTTTTGGAATACTTGTTTGTTTTATGTTGTTATTTTCTGGTGTTTCTGTTGGCTTTACACAATCTGAGAAAGCACAGTCTGAGAAAAAAGAAGTAGAAACAGGGCCGAAGTTAGCGGAACAAGCATCGTCAGCGATTGTGATTGAGCAAGACACAGGTAAAGTTTTATTTGAGAAAAATCCAAATGAAAAACTACCACCTGCTAGTATGACGAAGATTATGACGATGCTACTGATTATGGAGCAAGTTGAAAAGGGAAAATTAAAACTAGAAGATAAAGTTAGAGCAAGTGAGCATGCAGCATCAATGGGTGGTTCGCAAATTTTTCTTGAGCCAGGTGAAGAAATGACAGTGAATGAAATGCTAAAAGGAATTGCGATTGCATCAGGAAATGATGCATCTGTTGCGGTTGCTGAGCATATCGCTGGTTCAGAAGAGGGCTTTGTAAACATGATGAATAAAAAGGCAAAGGATTTAGGACTGAAAAATACACATTTCCAAAATCCAACGGGCCTTCCAGCGAAAGAGCATTATTCAACAGCATATGATATGTCAATTATGGCGAAAGAATTGATGAAATATCCACTTATTCGAAAATATACAGGGAAGTATGAAGATTACTTACGTGAAGATACAGAGAAAAAGTTTTGGCTTGTGAATACGAATAAATTAGTTCGTTTTTATCCAGGTGTAGATGGGGTCAAAACTGGTTTTACAACAGAAGCAAAATATTGTTTAACAGCATCAGCTGAAAAAAATGGTATGCGTGTCATTTCTGTTGTCATGGGAGCGCCAACGTCAAAAGAACGTAACAATCAGGTAACAAAGCTCCTTGATTATGCATTTGGACAATATACAACGAAAAAATTGTACAAGCGCGGTGAAAAAATTCAAACCTTAAAAGTAGGAAAAGGTAAGAAGGAAAAGGTAGATTTAGTTGCATCAGATAATGTATCTCTTCTTATGAAAAAAGGTGAGAATATGGACAAGGTAAAAAAAGAAGTTATCACTGAGAAGAAAGTAAAAGCACCAATTAAAAAAGGTGATGCGCTCGGTACACTTATTATTAAAAAAGATAAAGATGTTTTATTAAAGCAAACGATTGTAGCGAAAGAAGATGTTGCTGCAGCGAGCTGGTGGGAACTATTTAAAAGAAGTTTAGGAACGTTTTCAACATCGAAATAACGGCAAAGATATTGCCGCTTTTCTATCCGCATACATGAAAAAAGTAGAATAATCGCTGAAAGGTTCACATTATGGCGAAATAGTACTTCTTTTGTCAGTAGGAAGGATTCTTATTTTATGTTCACGAAAATCTTATGTAAATGAGTCAAGTTTAAGCATAAGGAGGAAATCGTGTGAGTCTTTCCATGCATTTAGAAGTAAAGCGTGATGTCTTATGTGTTCGGCTAGCGGGTGAACTAGATCATCATACTGCTGAAGAGTTGCGAGCAAAAGTAACGGATATGATTGAGACGCATCGCGCTCATCATATTGTACTAAGTTTAGAGAAGTTAACATTTATGGACAGTTCTGGTCTTGGTGTTATATTAGGCAGATATAAGCATGTTAAAGGTTTAGGAGGGGAGATGGTCGTTTGTGCAATCTCACCTCCTGTAAAGCGTTTATTTGAAATGTCAGGTCTGTTTAAAATCATTCGCTTAGAAGAAAGTGAAGCGCATGCGCTCGCGACATTGGGGGTGGCATAAATGAGAAATGAAATGAACCTTCAATTTTCAGCATTAAGTCAAAATGAATCGTTCGCTCGCGTTACAGTTGCTGCTTTTATTGCACAATTAGATCCAACAATGGAGGAATTGACGGAGATTAAAACGGTTGTGTCTGAAGCAGTCACAAATGCAATTATTCACGGATATGAAGGGAATGCGGAAGGTCTTGTTTACATTTCAGTGATTTTGGAAGAAGCAATGGTGAAACTCACGATTCGAGATGAAGGGGTTGGCATTTTTAACTTAGACGAGGCAAGGCAACCTCTTTTTACAACTAAACCTGAATTAGAGCGTTCCGGAATGGGATTTACTATCATGGAAAATTTTATGGATGAAGTAGAAATTATTTCAAATGAATCTTTCGGGACAACAATCCATTTGACAAAATACTTATCAAATAGTAACGCTCTATGCAATTAAGGAGAATTGCCTATGGACATAGAGGTCAGAAATGAGAAGAAGAAACCTCAGTTAAAGGACCACGAGCTAAAAGCGTTAATTCAAAAAAGTCAAGATGGAGATCAACAAGCAAGGGATACGATAGTCCAAAGCAATATGCGTCTTGTATGGTCAGTTGTACAACGATTCCTCAATCGAGGATATGAACCAGATGATTTATTTCAAATTGGCTGTATCGGACTCTTGAAATCAGTAGACAAATTTGATTTGTCTTTTGAGGTGAAATTTTCAACCTATGCAGTTCCAATGATTATTGGAGAAATACAGCGATTCTTGCGGGATGATGGATCCGTGAAAGTAAGTCGTTCTTTAAAGGAGACTGGAAATAAAATTCGGAAAATGAAAGATGAGCTTTCTAAAGAATATGGCAGGGCTCCAACGATTAATGAGGTTGCTGAAGCACTGGAACTAACGCCAGAAGAAGTTGTTCTTGCGCAGGAAGCGAGCCGTACTCCATCATCCATACATGAAACGGTTTATGAAAATGATGGGGATCCCATTACGATATTAGATCAAATTGCAGATCAAACAGAAACAAAATGGTTTGATAAAATCGCTCTAAAAGAGGCGATTAGAGAACTAGATGAGCGCGAACGTTTAATTGTATATTTGCGCTATTATAAAGATCAAACTCAATCAGAAGTAGCGGAGCGAATTGGAATTTCGCAAGTCCAAGTATCAAGGCTTGAAAAGAAGATATTAAAACAGATGAAAGATCGAATAGATGAATAGCCATCTATTCGATTTTTTTGTTTTGGACTAGAAGGTAGTGATGCTTCAAATAAGATGGAACAAGAGTAGAAAATCATGAAAGAGTTGTATCTTATGTTATTGTTGTTATCTTTTCCAAAATCGAAAAATTTCACTCCAAAATATTCAAAAGAATTACGGGGATTATCCAACGCAATTTGTCGTAACGTATGGCTGGGCTTTGGTAGCGGCCTTTCTTATTATTACATTGATTATTAGTGTAAAGAAATGGAATTCGCACATACATTTAGATTCCGCCCAGCTTGAAAAAGAATGGAAGGATCGAGGTGTTTCATAATGAGTGGATCAGCAATTATGATGATGATTATCGGGATTGTCGTGATTTGGGGAGGTTTAGCACTAAGTATTGCAAATTTATTTAGGAAAAAGAAAATCTAATTGAAAAACATCTGCACTAACATGGTGCAGATGTTTTTTTATTTAAATCAGTAGTAAATCTCTAATACTTTTATAAAAAAAGTTGTATTAGAAAAAATGCCAGAAACCATACTACAACTACGAGGAATTGTGAAGAGGTGAATGGAGTGGAGCAAACAATCTATATTAAAATGCGAAATCGTCTGAGGGTATCGCCTTCGTATGAGGTGAAGGTTGAAGATGTTGCTCAAGTAGTTGGGGATTCTAGTGTAGTAGAAAAGATAAAAAAGCAGCTTGTTTATAAAATTACAAAACGTGATAAAACACATGTTGTCATTGATGCAATGAAAATCATTCAAGTGATTGAGGGAGCTACGAAGCATATACAAATTAATTTATTTGGCCCGGGACAAACGCTTGTTGAAATTGTCTATGAAAAAAAGAAAGTACATCCCATTTTCTTTGGGTTAGTTTGGATGTTACTTTTTGTTGGAGCGGCTCTGGCGATTATTTATTTTCATGAAGATGTTAGTATGCAACAAGTACATTGGCGCTTATATTACATGATTACAGGAGAAATCAATTATAAACCGCTCTTATTTCAAATTCCTTATTCTTTAGGAATTGGATTAGGGATGGTCTTATTTTTTAATCATGTGTTTCAAAAACGAATTAATGAAGAGCCAAGTCCGTTAGAAGTGGAAATGTTCCAGTATCAACAGTCACTCGACCAATATGTCATGGTCAATGAAAATAAAGAGAGTGCAAAACAAATTGCAGATGATTGAGTACAGTTTATTGATCGTAATTGGTCTTGCTGGTGGGATTGCAGTTGGAGGGGGATACGTTGCATTTTTAGCTGTGCTTGGTGTCATCCCACGTTTAGCACAGTTAACAAGGAGTGGCCATCGTATTCAATTGTTTGAATGGGCTGTAATTGGCGGTTCTTTGATAGGAGCATGGTGCAGTTTAAGAGATATAACCTTTCAAGTATCTCAGTATTGGCTCATTTTACTTGGCTTATTTTGCGGAACATTTATCGGTATGCTTGCTGCGGCTTTGACAGAAGTATTAAATGTTTTGCCTATATTAGCAAAACGGGTAGGAGTAGATGGGAAAATTGTTATTTTACTCGTTGCACTTGTACTTGGAAAGGTGATGGGTTCTTTATTTCATTGGATTTATTTTGCAAGGTAGGAGGCATCAAGATGACACGAAACAAATTAAAAGATGATTACATAAATAAAATAAAAGATTATCATCCAAAGCCAAATTATGTGATGAATTGTGTGAAAGCGTTTGTCGTAGGAGGGTTGATTTGTACAGTAGGAGAATGCCTGATGAAATTTTATATGCATTATTTTCATTTCAGTGAGAAAAATGCGGGTAATCCTACGATAGCAACGCTCGTACTATTATCAGCCATATTAACTGGATTTGGTGTATACGATAAAATCGGTCAGTTCGGAGGAGCTGGTTCAGCAGTCCCTGTTACTGGGTTTGCAAATTCAATGGCAAGCGCGGCAATGGAACATCGTAGTGAAGGAATTGTACTCGGAGTTGCTACGAATATGTTTAAGCTTGCTGGAAGTGTAATTGTATTTGGAGTAGTTGGCGCGTATATTGTTGGCTTAATTCGATACACTTTTAAACTTTGGTTGTCTTAAAGGAGACTAGATATGAGATTGACAGGGAAGCAAACATGGGTATTTCAAAATCATATATTTGTAAATGCAACAGGTACTGCTGTCGGTCCAAAAGAAGCGGAAGGCCCCCTTGGAAAGTGTTTTGATATTTCATATGATGACTTGCACTGTGAAGAAGAGAATTGGGAGCTCGCTGAAAGAAGATTGATGAATGACTCGATTCAGCAGGTCATGCAAAAAGGAGATGTGAAATCTTCACAAATAGATTTTTTTTTAGCAGGTGACTTACTAAACCAAACTACTACAGCCAATTATGTGGCTCGAGAGTTTGGCGTTCCTTTTTTAGGCATGTTCAGTGCTTGTGCAACTTCAATGGAGACGCTAGCGATTGGATCGGCTTTTATTGACGGAGGCTTTGCTAATCGTGTGATAGCTACGGTTAGTAGTCATAATGCAACTGCAGAAAGGCAGTTTCGTTATCCGACAGAATACGGAGGACAAAGACCTGGTACAGCTACGTCAACTGTGACAGGGGCGGGGACCGCTTTAATTAGTAAAGAACCGAGCGATATTAAAATAACAGCGGCCACCATTGGGAAAGTGCAAGATTTAGGAATTACAAATCCTTTTGATATGGGATCGGCAATGGCACCTGCAGCTGCTCATACGATTCAACAACATTTTGAAGATTTAGGGAGAAGTGCAGCTGATTATGATCTTATTGTTACAGGTGATTTATCAGGTGTTGGAGCGCCCATTACGAAGCAGCTTTTACTTGAGGAAGGATATGATTTAGGGAATGTATACAATGATTGCGGATTAATGATTTATCACAGAGATCAAGAAGAGATTTTTGCAGGTGGAAGTGGTTGTGCTTGTTCGGCAGTTGTAACATACGGTCATTTACTAAAAGAAATGAAAAAAGGAACCTTACAGCGTATTTTTGTAGTTGCAACAGGAGCATTGTTAAGTCCGGTTATGATACAACAAAAAGAAACGATACCGACAATTGCGCATGGAGTTGTATTTGAAAGGGTGAAAGGGGTGTGAACTGTGGATTTTGTATATGCGTTTATTGTTGGAGGAATGATTTGTGTAATAGGACAACTACTATTGGATTTTGTAAAACTAACCCCCGCCCATTTAATGTCGACTTTTGTAGTAGTAGGAGCCATTTTAGATAGCTTTGGACTATATGATAAGCTCATAAAATTCGCAGGTGCAGGTGCAACTGTTCCTATAACGAGCTTTGGACATTCCCTTTTACATGGAGCATTAGAGGCTGCTGAAAAACATGGCTATTTAGGAATTGGTATTGGCATGTTTAGTTTAACATCGTCAGGTATTTCAGCAGCGATATTATTTGCATTTTTTGTAGCACTTATATGTAAACCGAAAGGATAAATCAAATGAGACGAAGGGTTATTTTGGTGACAGATGGAGATGAATATGCAAAGCGAGCAATTGAGCTGTTAGCAAAGGAATTTGGCGGAAGGTGTATTTCTGCATCGCAAAGCAATCCAACAAAATTGACGGGAAAGAAGATTGTGGAGCTGATTATGCAAACGCCATTCGACCCTGTATTTGTCATGTTTGATGATAGTGGATTTATTGGAGAAGGTTCAGGTGAAAAAGCGTTAAAATACGTAGCGATGCATAAACAAATTGATGTTCTTGGTATTTTAGCTGTTGCATCGAATACACATCACCTAGAGTGGACCCGTGTAGATGTCAGTGTAGATCGAGCAGGCAGGTTAACAGAATACGGTGTTGATAAATTCGGACTGGCTGATGGTGAAATTGGCAGAATTAATGGAGATACGATTTATTGTTTAGATGAATTAAATGTTCCAGTAATTGTAGGGATTGGTGATATAGGAAAGATGTGTGGAAATGATGAGTGGGAGCGAGGGTCACCAATTACAAAAAAAGCAATTCAATTAATTTTAGAAAGAAGTGGGTTTTATGACGAAACAAAAGAAAGTTAATATCCCGATTTCTTCCTTCTTGAGTGATAATGAAAATTATTTGAAACAAACAGTTGGACTTGGTGTCACCTTTGATGTCGGGATTCGTAAGTTTCAAATTCTTGATAAAGAAATTGGTGTGTTATTTGTAAATGGATTGTGTGATACAAACTACATTATTCCGATTTTAGAAGAAGCAGTGGATACAAATGAGATAAGGGATACCCAGGAGAATACAGTAAAGCTTTTAGAAAATCGACTTATTCATCAACAAGTAAGTAAAGTGAAAACGATGGATGAGGTAATGGTACAAGTTTTATCTGGCCTTGTTGTTATTTTTGTAGAAGGTGAAACGGAGGCTTTTGTAATTGATGTCCGTAGTTATCCAGGTCGAGCACCAACAGAACCAGATACAGAAAAAGTAGTGCGCGGGGCAAGGGATGGCTTTGTGGAAAATATTGTTGTAAATACAGCATTGATAAGAAGGCGTATTCGTGATCCGCGTTTGCGAAATGAAATTATGCGGGTTGGGGATAGGTCACAAACGGATATCTGTATTACGTATGTTCAGGATGTTGCGAATCCAGATTTGGTAAAAATCATTAAGCAAGAACTAGAGAGTATTGAAGTAGATGGAATTACAATGGCTGACAAAACGATTGAAGAATTTTTAGTAAAGCAGGGTTATAATCCTTTCCCGCTTATTCGTTATACAGAAAGACCAGATGTAGCGGCAAATCATTTGTTAGAAGGGCACGTATTAGTCATTGTTGATACATCACCAAGCGTAATGATTACACCAACAACTTATTTTCATCACGTGCAGCACGCGGAAGAGTTCAGACAAAATCCAGCAGTTGGTACGTTTTTACGATGGGTTCGTTTTGTAGGCATTATATTTTCTGTGTTTTTATTACCGTTTTGGCTCGTTTTTGTGTTCGATCCAACATTGTTACCAGAGAAACTTGCTTTCATTGGGCCAAATAAAATGACGCATCTTCCTATTTTATTACAAATAATTCTGGCCGATATTGGACTTGAATTTTTGCGAATGGCATCGATTCATACACCAACTCCTCTATCATCAGCTACCGGCTTAATTTCAGCGATTTTAATTGGACAAATTGCGATTGACGTTGGATTATTTGTTCCAGAAGTTATTTTATACACAGCAGTTTCAATGATTGGAATATATGCGACACCAAGTTATGAATTAGGACTCGGAAACAAACTCGGAAAATTATTTGTCATTATTTTAACTGGTTTGTTCCATGAGATGGGATTTGTAATTGGCATGACGATGTTAATTTTATTTTTAGCGTCCATCAAAAGTTTACAAACACCATATTTATGGCCGTTTCTACCATTTGATTGGGGAGCATTAAAAACAATAGTATTACGCCCGACCATGTCTAGTTTAAAAGTACGTCCAAGCATTGTACATCCACAAAATATACGTAGACAAAAATAAGCAGGAGAAGATTCCTGCTTATTTTTATTATAAATTTATCGTTTTTTAACAAAAACACAACATTTTTTTCGTACACTTAGAGTAAAAATTGTGTATGAAAGGGGAAGAGAGCATGATTAAATTATTTGTAAGTGATTTAGACGATACACTTGTTTATAATGTGAGTCATATTCATAAGGAAGATGAAAAAGCACTTTGTTGGCTAGCAGAAAAAGGGACAAATATTTGCTTTGCTTCTGGCCGCTTTACACATAGGATTCACGATGCAGTTAAAGAATTCTCATTTCCATATTATACAACTGGTTTAAATGGAGCTACGATGTTATTACCAAATGGGCAAGTATTCCATGAATCGAAATTTAATAATGGAGTTGCCCAGGAAATATATCGATATATACATAAAAAAAGACTAGCTGATATTGTGTGTGCAAAAGAGCAGAGATATACAAAAAAAAAAAATGAACATCATTACGTTTTTGAAAAATATATGGGTGTGCATATTGCTGAAATCGAAACATTAGAAGAAGAGTTTGGTAATACAGTCCATCCTGAAAAGTTATTTGTGTATGGAGATGCAGAAAAGATTGTAACATTAGATCGAGAACTAAGAGAAACCTTTCAGGAGCAAGCTGAAATTTTTATTTCTGGAAAAGGTTATGTGGATATTATGCCAGTAGGAGTTAGTAAAGGAAGTGCTTTAAAACGTTTGATGGAATACTTAAAGATTGAGGCACATGAAGTGGCGTGTATCGGTGATTCTTTCAATGATATTTCCATGTTTGCAGTAACGCCACATTCTTTTACTCTTCATCATGCACATCCATATGTAAAGGAAAAGGCACGTCACGTTGTTCGTTCAGTAGAGGAAGCTGTTATGAAGTTACCTTTGCTTATATAAAGTGAAACATTTTGAAATGGGAGTGTTACTGTCCGCAAATAGCGAGATAAATCCATTTTGTTTTTCCTGCATATAAGTCGCGGCTATGAAAACAAACAGAAATATCCACTTATCTCCTCCCTTTGTTTTCACAAGGGATGGGGCGAAAAAAGGCCTTGACCGCTTCTATGCGTGGGTGGATGATCTCTCCCATCTAAAAAGAAGATGGTTTATGTCGTTTTTAAATTTGGATGTATAAAGAAAAAGCTCGTCATTGACGAGCTTTTTCTTACTTAAATAATGATTTAATAAAATCAATGGTACTAGAGAAAAAATCTTTTACTTTATCTAGGAATCCTTGTCCTTCTTCGGAGCCTAAGAACGCTGAAACATGTTCTTTCGCTTTATTTAATTGACTACCAACTTGGTTCCAGTCAATATTTAAATTTTTCATTTTATCAAATAATGAAACTAAGCTATCTAATTGCTCATCTGTTAATGTAATACCGAGTTGATCAGCAATCTTTTTAATTAGCGAACGTAAATCCTCTGTTGTTTTTGGTTGTTCTTTAGCAATTTCTTCTTTTACTTTTGCTACAAGTTGAACAGCTTTTTCATCACCGATCTTGTCACCAAGTTTTGCAGTTTGTACCATCTCTTCATTGGCTACTTTTTTTACTTCTTCAGGAATTTCTTTTTTTGATGTTGTTTCGTAAGCTTTCATTAATCCTGTTAAAGCAGCTGTTCCTGACACTTTAAACGGCGCAGTGATTTGGATTTCTGCATCTTTAACACCTGCTGTAATGAGTGCATTTGTATACATTGCATCTGTTACCCAATTAATGTTTTTTGCTCGCACAATAAGGCCTGATCCTGGTTTTGTATACGTAATCATAGAAGAGGAAATAGCTCTCGTACCGATTTGTGCTTTTGGAACGATACCCTCTAAAAATTTATGTTCTTCTGCATTAGATACAGTAATAATTTGCGCATCTTTTGGCGCTTTCATTTCTTTTAAAAGATCTTGTTTTTGTTGTTCAGATAAATTTTCTCCTAATGTAACGATTGATTCTCCCTCAATCACGTCTGCAAATGAAGCTGTTGGAATCATAAATACTGTAACAGCTAGTAGCAGAGCTAAAAGTTTCGTTTTCACGAAAAATCGCTCCCTTTCTCTTTCTGGAATTTGCGGGCAACAAAGTAATTATAGTATATTTTTGAAATTTGTCATCTATCTTCTTGCTGATTTTAAAAAAGAAGTATACAGATTGTCGGATTCTTTTTGTTTCTGGACATGAATATGGTAATATAGTGCTGAGATAGTTGAAAGGAGACATATACCTATGAAAACTTTAGGATACATATTAATGGAGAATGGTGAAAAAATTGAATTAGAATTTTTCCCAGAAGAAGCACCGAAAACAGTGGAAAACTTTAAAAAATTAGCAGACCAAGGATTTTATAACGAGGTTACATTCCACCGCGTGATTCCTGGTTTCGTAAGTCAGGGCGGAGATCCAACAGGAACAGGTGCAGGTGGTCCTGGTTACTCTATTCCATGTGAAACTGATGAGAATCCTCATCGACATGTAGTTGGATCACTTTCTATGGCACATGCTGGCCGTAATACAGGTGGTAGCCAATTCTTTATCGTTCATGAGCCACAACCACACTTAGATGGCGTGCATACTGTATTTGGTAAAGTGACAAGCGGTATTGAAACGGTATTAAATATGCGTCAAGGCGATGCTATGAAAGAAGTTAAAGTTTGGGAAGAGTAAGGGAAAGAGAGCAATATAGCTCTCTTTTTTGCTTACTTGTATGGAAAATGATTTGGGCAACTTTTCAAGTTTCTTTTACAATAAACCTGAAAAGGAGAGAGCAATCTTTTACGTTATAAAGAGGAATTAATGGCGGTTGTGCAGTAAATGATAATGTAGAGAATAGAGGTGTTATACAAAGAAATAGTTTTTGTAAATATACATAGGATATAGTAAGATTTTTATATGTAGTTGACTTTCCTAAACTCTCTTTGTATGATTATCAAGTTGTTTTGGTAGCCCTTCTCACTATAGTGAAAATATTGTAGAATGGATATGATGTAGAAATAGTGGTAGAGGGGATACGTGGTTTGTAACTTTTGTAAGAAGGGATAAGGCTTATGTTAATTCGTTTTAAAAAAAGTTATGAAAAGATTGCAATGGGGCTACTTTCTTTTATGCCGACTGAAAAAGATGTGAAAACTTTACAATTAACAATGAAAGAATATGATAAAAACGATAGTTGGCAATTGTATTTGTGGAAACAAAATGATGATTTTGTTGGGATCGTTGGAATAATTAATGAAGAAAATGTATTAGAGATTCAACATCTTAGTGTGAATCCATCTCATCGTCACATGGGGATTGGTACGAAGATGGTACAAGAACTAAAAAATAAGTTTCAGGGTGTTACAGTTTGTGGTAATGAACAAACTGCTAGTTTTTGCGAAAAGTGTAAGGAAGTTGAACAGAATATACATTCATGAAAGCAGAGATAGGAACCATGTCATCTCTGCTTTCTTTTTTGTAGTTGCTCGTTTCGTTCAGCAATTACATCATTTCTGTCACGTAATTTATGTTTATGGACAATGTACTCAGTAGGTAAAGAATGAACATCTTTCCACGGAATCATTTTTTCTGTACACAATTGCAAGCATTTGTTTTCTAAAGAAGGATCTGAAAAAGGCAAAAATATAGGTGTAAAGGGTTCTTTCCTTTGAATCGACTGTAATTGTTTTTGCAAAATAGTTAAAAGTTTTTGGTGGTCTAGACCTAATTTGTGCACTTGTTTATTTTCTTTTTGTAAAATAGCAATGGCGCTTTTCATCATTCGTATCGAACCATTCCAATTCGAGCGTCTGTGATGGTATAAAGAAACTGCTATTTGAATAAAACCAACCCAGTAGTTGTCGCGTTCTCCTCGAGGTTTTAATTTCCAATATTCTTCTAATATTTCGTGACACTCAAAATAATCGTAATCTCCGTGAAAATGAATTAAGAACTGTATGTATGCAGTAGGATACATTCTTTTCGCTCCTGTCTAAATGATCTTATGTACAGTGTATCATGAAGTGGAACTCCGTAAATAGCGGGATAAATAATAAACGACTAGAGGTTCTCTAGTCGTTTATTATATTCTGCATTAGCAGAAGCAAGCCGCGCCTACAATGATTAATAAGATAAAGAGCACAACAAGTAAAGCGAAACCGCCGTTAAAACCACAATCAATATGGCCCATAGTTTTTACCTCCTACATTGAACTTACTACATTTTTATCATATGAAGGGGTGGGCATTGTTGCATGGGCAGATGTCTATTTTTAACTAAATTTCTTAAAAAGGTTGGATAGAACATAAGTATGCTCTATACTTATGTTGTTATAGAAAAAATGTGGTGGGATGCTTTGTGCAATATAATTTTAAAGTAGAGGCTTTTGAAGGGCCTTTAGATCTATTGTTACATTTAATTCATCGCTATGAAATCGATATATATAATATTCCTGTAGCAGAAATTACAGAGCAGTATTTATCTTATATCCATACGATGAAAGAATTGCAATTGGATGTTGCAAGTGAGTATTTGGTAATGGCTGCAACGCTATTGCAAATTAAAAGTAAAATGCTGTTACCGAAACAAGAAGAAGATGTACATGATAGTGGTGAAGATTTTATAGATGATCCTCGTCAAGAGTTGATGGAGCGGTTAATTGAATATAAAAAATATAAACAAGTTGCTGCTGAGTTAAAAGAGAGAGAACAAGAAAGAGCACAACTTTATACACGTCCACCAATCGATTTTACATCGTTTCAACAAGAAGAGGAGACGAATTTACCTCTCGATGTCAAACTATATGATATGTTAGCAGCATTTCAAAAACTTATGCGTCGAAAAAAATCAAAACGTCCAGTAACAACGAGAATTACCCGTCAAGAAATACCGATTGAACAACGTATGAGTGATATTTTACAGAAATTAGAAATAGCAGAAGGACGCCAAAGCTTTTATGATTTATTTGTTGATGAAGAGCGTGAAGTAATGGTTGTAACGTTTTTAGCCATACTCGAACTGATGAAAAACCAGCAGATTGTTATTGAGCAGGAACACAATTTTGATGAAATCTTTTTGACTCGCTCTAAATCTTAGTAAACCCCTGTTTCAAGATTGTAATGAAAATTAGCAGTAAGTATTTGATTAGTCAAGACGAATGATCAGTGGAAGTAACTCCACTGATCGTAGTTTTACATGATTTTGTTTGGAACAGTAGAAGGAATGTTGGACCGGACGCAATATACTGTGATTCGGTTTTTGTCGTGGATATTTTTGCACGAAAAGATATGAGAAAGGAGATTGTATGTTGGACAGAAAAGAACAGATGGCAATTATTGAGGGACTTTTATTTGTTGCGGGTGATGAAGGGGTTTATCCGGAACAAATTGCAAAAGTACTTGAGATTGAAGTGAAAGATGTAATTCAGATTATCGAGGAAATGCAAAGGGAATGTGAAGAGCTGCAGCGAGGCTTGCAAATTGTACAATTTGCAAAAATATATCGCCTTGTCACAAAAAAAGAACATGCGCCTTATTATCAAAAATTAATGGATACACCAACAGCAGCATCTCTTTCACAGGCTGCTCTTGAAACGTTGGCGATTGTTGCCTATCGTCAGCCAATTACAAGAACAGAAATAGAAGAGATTCGTGGTGTAAAAACAGATCGAGCATTGCAAACATTAGTCTCGCACTTATTAATAAAAGAAACGGGCCGAGCCGAAGGACCAGGGCGTCCTATTTTATATGGCACGACGAAAGAATTTTTAGATACGTTTGGACTTCAAACATTAGATGATTTACCAACCCTTTCTGAGGAAAATGAACAAATGAATGAAGCAGACTTATTCTTTGGCTCCTTGCAGGAACTGTCAAAATCGTAGCTTAGCACATTGCTAAGCTTTTTTTTGTATATGAAATACACCTCGTGCCATACTAAATGAAAAAAGGAGACGAATTATGAAAGTTGTACGGATTATTCTATTGTTAGTTTCTGTTTTATTATGTTTTTCATTAAACAGCACATCTGCCAAGAGATATATGACGTCTGTTCATACTGCGTCCTCTTTTTCTATGAAACGTCTGCATTTAGGGAGAATGAAAGTAAGCTTTTTTAAGGTAGGACAAGGTGATGCGACACTTATTATTTTACCGAATGGTCAAACAATGTTAATTGATGGAGGACCTTATGAAGCAGGAGAGGTAATCATTCAAAAATTGGTTGAAAAGGGAATTAATCATTTAGACGTTGTGGTAGGAACTCATCCAGATATGGATCATATAGGTGGGCTTATACCAATTATAGAACAAATGCCAGTGTCGCTTGTATTAGATAGCGGTAAAACCTATAGTTCTTTTACATATCATACGTATAGGAATGATGTTAAAAAGAGGGGTATTCCATTTGTTCGGGTAAAACAGGGACAGTATATTCCATTAGATCCCCAAGTTTCAATCCAGGTTTTAAATAATGGAAAGTCAAAGGATGAAAATAATGAATCATCAATTATTTTAAAAGTTCGATATAATAAAGCTGATTTTTTATTAATGGGAGATGCGGATATACAAACTGAAAAGAAAATAATAAAGCAGTATGATGTACATGCAGATGTTTTAAAAGTAGGTCATCATGGCTCGTATACGTCAACTAGTGAAGAACTTTTAGAAAAGGCAAATCCTCAATTCGCTATTCTTTCTTACGATAAAAAAAACCCATATGGGCATCCACATCAAAGTGTAGTAAAAAGGTTAAAGAGACATGGTGTGATGACATATACAACAGATAAACAAACGGTAGAAATTGAAACAGATGGAGAGCATATTGTAATGTGGTCTAATTTGCCACTTCCACTATTAAGGTAATGCAGTAAGTAATATTTGTTGAGAATCTAAAAAATAAGAAATCGCTACCAAAATTCTTAAAAGGCTCACTGTCTTCTTTTGGAAAAAATGAATAATATATATTATACTTAGTGTAAAGTAAATTTCCTTTTTTATTTATAGAAGAGGAAATTTACTTTTAATGTATAGACAACTACTCGTGTATATATTAAGATGGGATTAGGCAAATAGGTAATAATAACAAGTAGGTATTTCATGGGAAAGGATCGATGAAAATGAAAACGCAAGTTGTCATCAATGCCAAAGTTTATACAGGTCACGAAGTAATGGAAAGTGGATTTATTCGTTACGCAGAAAAAATTGAAGAAATTGGTTTGATGGCTCAATATGTATCACAAGAAAATGAAACGGTTTTTGACGCAGAAGGAAAAATTGTGATTCCAGGTATGATCGATGTTCATATTCATGGTGGATACGATATTGATGCGATGGATGCAAATAGCGATGGATTAGTAACTCTGGGTAAAGAAATGTTAAAAGAAGGGGTTACAACTTACTTCCCAACAACAATGACACAAGCGCCAGAAGCGATCGAAGCGGCTTTAAGTGCTGCACAAGAAGCAAAAGAAAAAGGAGCGCATTTTGAATATATTCATTTAGAAGGACCGTATGTTTCAAAAAAACGTGCAGGAGCACAGCCACTTGAGCATATCGTTCCTGCGAATATTGAACAATTTAAACAATGGCAAGAAGCAAGCGGTAATTTAATTAAGTTAGTAACGTATGCGCCAGAAGAAGAGGGTGCGGTAGAGTTTGAACAGTATCTTGCTGAAACTGGTGTTGTTGGCACAATGGGACATACAGATGCAATTGATGCACAATTGAAAAATAGAAACATTACACATGCTACACACTTATACAATCAAATGCGCGGTTTACATCACCGTGAACCAGGTGTTGTCGGTCACGTGTTATTGAACCCAAATGTAATGGTTGAAGTTATTACAGATGGTATTCACATTCACCCAGATATGGTGAAATTAGCATATAAATTAAAAGGTCCTAAAAAAGTAAGTGTCATTACTGATGCGATGCGTGCAAAAGGTTTAGAAGATGGATTGTATGAACTTGGTGGACAGCCTGTACATGTGAAAGATGGTAGCGCTCGTTTAGAAGACGGAACGTTAGCGGGTAGTATCTTGAAAATGGACCAAGCACTCCGAAATGTAATTGAATTTACAGGATGTTCAATTGAGGATGCTGTACTTATGACATCAGTTAACCAAGCAGAAGAGTTTGGATTAACGAATAAAGGTGCATTAACAGTAGGAAAAGATGCGGACTTTGTTGTCATGACGGAAGATTTACATGTATATGATACGGTTCGATTAGGAATTCATATGAAGGAAGGGAAGTAAATAGATGAATATTCTTGTTGTAAAAACGCCAGAAGAATTAGCAAAAGCAGGTTATAAATTAATTGAAGAAGTTGTAAATTCAAAGGAAAATCCAACGTTAGGAATGGCTACAGGAAGCTCTCCACTTGGTATTTATGCAGAAATGCGAAAAAATAAACTTGATACAAGCCGTGTAACCACTGTAAACTTAGATGAGTACGTAAATTTACCACACGAAGATAAAAACAGCTATCATTATTTTATGCAAGAACAGTTGTTTAATCATCTTCCCTTTAAAGAAACTTATGTACCAAACGGGATGGCAAGTGATTTAGAAGAAGAGTGCAAGCGTTATGAAGGCATTCTAGCAGCTAACCCAGTTGATCTACAGATTCTTGGAATCGGTGAAAACGGTCACATCGGATTTAACGAACCAGGAACATCTTTTGATTCTCCAACTAACATTGTAGAATTAACAGAGTCTACACGCCAAGCAAACCTTCGTTTCTTCGAAAAAGAAGAAGATGTACCAACCCATGCAATTACAATGGGGATTGGAAGCATTATGAAAGCGAAAAAAATCCTACTTGTTGCTATGGGACCGAAAAAAGCAGAAGCAATCAAAGAATTATTGCAAGGTGAGTATAGCGAAGCGTGTCCTGCTACAGTGCTGCAACGTCATCCGAATGTAACCGTAATCACAGATCCAGAAGCTCTATCTTTATGCAGTGAGGCGATTGCTGATGAACATCGACAAGTATTCACCATTTCCGATCTATTATCAGATTCAAGAGTGGGTGAAACAGCTAATTGAGGACGGTGAATGGACGCCGGGAGATAAAATTCCATCTGAGAATGAACTTTGTGATAAGTTCGAAGTAAGTCGCATGACGATCAGACAGGCAATTAATAATTTAGTGGAACAAGGGTATTTATATCGAAAGCGTGGAATTGGAACGTTTGTTCAGCTTCCAAAAGTGGAGCAAAAACTGCAAGGAATGACGGGATTTACAGAAGATATGATTTCCCGTGGTATGAAACCGAGCAGTCAGCTATTAAGCTTTCATCTCGTTCCAGCTACTGCTAAAGTAGCAGACCGGCTTAGAATTCAAGAGGGGGAATCAGTCTATGAGGTGAGACGTATTCGTCTAGCCGATGACGAACCGATTGCTTTTGAGACGACATATTTGTCGCCAACTCTTGTAAAAGATATTAACGAAGAGATTTTGCAACAATCTTTATACGAACATTTAGAGAAAAAGCTAGGCTTTAAACTTGTTCGTGCTACCCAAGCAATTGAAGCTTCAATTGCAACGGATGATGAAGCGGAACATCTGCATATACCTAAAAAAGCACCTGTGCTTGTCATGAGACAATGGTCATATGCAGAAGGTGAATTACCGTTAGAATACGTGAAATGTATTTATCGTGGTGATCGTTATAAGTTCATTACGAGTATTTCACGAAACAAGTAGTGTATTTTATTTTGTGAAATACATTAAACTTTCAATTCATTAGGTATGTAGAGAAATAAAAATACGACTCATCCTTACAGGGAGTGAGTCGTATTTTTGTTTTGTTTTGAGTTGTAAGCTATCACTTGTTCTACAGCGTCTTTTACAGAGTTTACGATATAATGTGCGTGCTCCTTTACTGCATCGTCTGCTTGCGCCATGGCAAAGCTGTGAGGGGTTAGTGCGAACATTGGAATATCGTTATAAGAGTCACCGATACAAGCAATCTCCTCAGGATTCATTTGGAATTCTTGTAATAAAACGGAGATAGCTGAACCTTTACTAATATTGGGCGGCATAACATCAAGGCATTGTTCAGCGGAAATAAAAGTACTGACCTTCCCATGGAATTTTTCATCAATTTTTTTCTGAAGGGCTTGTAAGTCCTCTTTCATACCACCAACAGAAATTTTATTTGGGAAGATTGTATCATCAATTTTTTCTAATAAATTCGGTTCTTCAACAGAAGTCATTGTGACTTGTTTTTCAAGTTCATGGATAAAAGGTGTTTTTTCTTCGATGTAATAATTATGTTTATCACTTACATAACGAAAATATGGTTCCTCTTTTGTCATGGCTAACAAATCGGGTAAAATATTTGAATCAAATGTCGATGACAATAGTTGTTTATTGTCATGTGTATATACAAAGACGCCGTTCACACTGATGCGGTGAAAATGAGCACCAACCTCTTGCATTAAACCAGCGATTTCATTATCCAGCCTACCAGAGGCGAAACAAAGGATTACATTTTGCTCTGCGAGACTACGAAGTGCGGCAATATCCTTTTGATCAATGATACCTCCATGCTGCATCATTGTACCATCAATATCGCTTACAAACATTTTAATCATGTTGCTTTCTCCTTTCTATGTACATTTGCTCTTACATTATACGCATCTCGTGCAACCATGTCTAAAAAATGACTTTTTCTAAAATGGTAGATGTTTTGCATTGACGAAAAAGAAGGATGTTCTGTAACATAAAAGTAGGCTATTTAAGTACGAGGGTGGTGTTATATGAATAGTTATCTAGAAATTAAAAAAGTTTTAAATAATAATGTCATCATTGCGAGTCATCAGGAACATGAGGAAGTAGTAGTGATTGGCAAGGGAATTGGATTTGGAAAGAAAACGAAAGATGTATTAAAGGCGGAGCAAATTGAAAAAATGTTTGTTTTAAAAAATGAACGTGACCGTGAACAATATAAGCTTTTAGTGCCACATGTGAGCGAAAAGTTAATTGAACTGATGAACGATATTATGATGTATATTCAAGGAAAGGCGCAGTCACCATTAAACGAGCATATTCATATTGCCTTAACAGATCATATTTCTTTTGCAATTAAAAGACTGAAACAGGGCTTTACAATAGATAATCCTTTTTTAGTTGAAACAAAAATGCTGTATCCAGAAGAATACAAAATTGCTGAAGGAGTTGTACAACTTTTAAATTCCCGTTTGCAAATTACATTGCCAGAAGGGGAAATTGGCTTTATTGCACTTCATATTTATAGTTCACTCACAAATTCTGATGTATCTGCTGTTAATCAAAACTCCCGTCTTATTGCAAATCTTGTTTCAATAATTGAAACAAATCTACAGCTTACATTAGATCCAGAAAGTATTCATTATTTACGCCTTATTCGTCATTTACAATATGCAATTGAACGAGTGAAAAAGGGAGAAAAGGTGGAAGAATCACAAGGGTTTGCTGATTTGTTAAAAGCGGAGTATCCAGTTTGTTATAATTTAGCTTGGAAGCTTGTGAAGGTGATGCAAAAAGAATTACAGCTTCCTGTATATGAAGCGGAAAGTATTTATTTAACAATGCACTTGCAAAGATTAGTAAAAGCAGACCACGTGTAAAAGACATATATTTTTGTCTAAAATGAAAACGTTAAAAAAAATGATTGAATCGCTTACAATTGTTTTGTATAATAAGTCATGCAAAGTTATACAAAATTCGACAAACAAGTTAAGGTGAACAACGAAAACGTTTGCTTTAAAAATAGTGAACTTATGCGTAAACCTATTTTTGACACGTGTTACTGATTCGATCAGGCATGAGTGGAGAAAAGTCAGGAATGTAAGCTAGAGAAAGGGACATACTACCCTTTGTATAGCTATCGTTCTATCTTTTTTTCCTCATGCCTTTTTGGCGTTTGTCGAAAAGTACAATATAGATAAGAGAGGAAGGGATTTCCATGTTTAAGAAGATCTTTGGTGTTCTTCAAAAAGTCGGGAAAGCGCTTATGCTTCCAGTAGCGATTTTGCCGGCAGCAGGTATTTTACTTGGATTTGGTAACGCATTTCAAAATGAAACGTTAACAAATTTCATTCCTGCTTTAAAAGCAGATTGGTTTGTAATGGTTGCAAAAATCATGGAACAATCTGGTGATATTATTTTCGCAAACCTGGCGTTATTATTTGCAGTTGGGGTAGCGATTGGTCTAGCGAATGGAGACGGAGTAGCTGGATTAGCGGCATTCGTTGGCTACTTAATTATGAACAAAACGATGAGTGTGTTCTTAGAAGTAGACAAGCTAGTAAAAGTAACAAGCACTGGATCTGATCCAGTTAAAATCGGTTTTGCTGATCCTGCGTATGCAAATGTATTAGGGATTCCGACACTACAAACAGGAGTATTCGGTGGTATTATCGTCGGGATATTAGCGGCATATTGCTATAATAAATACTTCAACATTGAATTGCCATCATACTTAGGTTTCTTTGCAGGTAAGCGTTTCGTACCGATTGCAACAGCAGCATTCTCTTTATTATTAGGGATTTTAATGTGTTTCATTTGGCCAACGATTCAAGGTGGTTTAAATACGTTCTCACATCAAATGATTGATGCAAACAAAACGTTAGCAGCATTTGTTTTTGGATTAATTGAACGCTCATTAATTCCATTTGGACTACATCACATTTTCTATTCGCCATTCTGGTTTGAATTTGGTCAATATACGAATGCAGCAGGCGAGTTAATTCGCGGTGACCAAAAAATCTTTATGGCACAGTTAAAAGACGGTGTAGAATTAACAGCGGGTACATTTACAACAGGTAAGTATCCATTCATGATGTTTGGTCTTCCGGCAGCAGCTTTAGCAATGTATCATGAAGCGCGTCCAGAAAACAAAAAATTAGCAGCTGGTATTTTAGGATCTGCTGCATTAACATCTTTCTTAACAGGTATTACAGAACCGCTTGAATTTTCATTCTTATTCGTAGCACCAGTATTATTCGGAATTCATGCTGTATTTGCTGGTTTATCGTTTATGACAATGCATATTCTAGGTGTTAAAATCGGGATGACATTCTCTGGTGGTTTAATTGATTTTATGTTATTCGGTGTTCTTCAAAACCGCACGCCATGGTGGTGGGTAATTGTAGTAGGTCTTATTCTTGCAGTTATTTACTACTTCGGATTCCGCTTTGCAATCCGCAAATGGGATTTAAAAACACCTGGTCGTGAAGTAACAACAGATACTGATGGTGCAGGAAAAACAGAAGCAGGCGAACTTCCACGCGAAGTATTAGTAGCGCTAGGTGGTAAAGAGAATATTGCTTCTTTAGACGCTTGTATTACACGTTTACGTGTTCAAGTTAACGAACAAAAAAATGTAAACAAAGATCGTTTGAAAGAACTTGGGGCCGCAGGAGTGCTTGAAGTAGGAAATAACATTCAAGCTATTTTTGGACCAAAATCTGACACATTAAAATCACAAATTCATGATATTATGTCAGGTCGCACGCCTCATATTGAAAAAGAAGAACCTGTAAAAGTAGAAGAAACTGTACAAAAAGCAGATGCAAATGAAACAATTGTATCTCCAATTGAAGGGAAACTTCTACCAATTACAGAAGTACCTGATCAAGTATTTTCAGGAAAAATGATGGGAGATGGATTTGCAATTGAGCCATCAGAAGGAACGGTAGTTTCTCCAGTTGACGGTGAGATTGTTAATGTCTTCCCAACTAAACATGCAATTGGTATTCAATCTGAAGGTGGAAAAGAAGTTTTAATTCACTTCGGTATTGATACTGTAAAATTAAATGGTGAAGGTTTTGAAGCACTTGTCACGCAAGGTGATAAAGTGAAACAAGGACAACCATTATTGAAAGTAGATATCGCATTTGTAAAAGAAAATGCACCATCTATTATTACACCAATTATTTTTACGAATTTAGGGCAAGGACAACAAGTTGAATTGAAAAAAGAAGGCAATGTCAAGAAAGGCGAAGCCGATATTATTGACATTCAGTAAGAAATTGACGCAAAATGTTTATAATTATAATAGGCGATGTGGTTGACCGAACATCGCCTATTATATACAATAGATGATGTAGTACTCACGTCTATACAACTGAAAAAATACTGTATTTAAAGGAGATAAATTATTATGGAAAAAATCTTTAAAGTAACTAGTGACTCAGGAATTCATGCTCGTCCAGCAACTTTACTTGTAAACACTGCAAGCAAATTTGGTGCTGATATTAACTTAGAATATAACGGCAAAAACGTTAATTTAAAATCAATCATGGGTGTTATGTCTTTAGGTATTCAACAAGGCGCAGAAATTAAAATCACTGCAAATGGTGATGATGCAGCTCAAGCACTAGCAGCTATCGAAGAAACTATGAAAAACGAAGGATTAGGAGAATAATGACTCTTAATATTCAAGGGATCGCTGCATCAAGTGGGATTGCTATTGCGAAGGCTTTCAGACTTGAAAATCCTGAATTTAACATTGGAAAGAAAACGATTACGAACGAAGCTGCAGAAATTGCACGCTTAGACGCTGCGCTTGAGAAAGCTAAATCTGAACTAGAAGCAATTAAAGACCATGCTTTTGCTGAGCTTGGTGCTGATAAAGCTGCTATCTTTGAAGCACATTTACTAGTATTGAATGATCCAGAACTAGTAAATCCAGTAAAAGATAAAGTAAATAATGAAAAAGTAAATGCTGAATTTGCAATGGATGAAGTTGCATCAATGTTCATTACTATGTTTGAAAACATGGATAATGAATATATGAAAGAGCGTGCAGCGGATATTCGCGACGTAACAAAACGCGTTCTTGCACATTTGCTAGGAATCAACTTTTCAAACCCAAGTACAATTTCTGAAGAAGTAATCATTATTGCTGAAGATTTAACACCATCCGATACAGCACAATTAAACCGTCAGTATGCAAAAGGTTTCACAACTGATATTGGTGGACGTACATCCCACTCTGCAATTATGGCTCGTTCTATGGAAATTCCAGCTGTTGTTGGTACGAAAGTTGTTATGGAGAAAATTCAAAACGGCGATATCGTAATCATCGACGGTCTAGATGGAGAAGTAATTGTGAACCCATCTGAAGAAACTCTTCGTACTTTCGAAGAAAAGAAAGCAAAATTCGAAGAACAAAAAGCTGAATGGGCGAAATTAAAAGATCAAGCAACTGTAACAAGTGATGGACATCATGTTGAGCTTGTTGCAAACATCGGAACGCCAAATGATGTACAAGGTATCATCGACAATGGTGGAGAAGGCGTTGGGTTATACCGTACAGAATTCTTATACATGGGTCGTGACAATCTTCCAACAGAAGAAGAGCAGTTCGAAGCGTATAAAGCAGTTCTTGAAGGTGTAAAAGCAGATCAACCAGTTGTTGTTCGTACACTTGACATTGGTGGAGATAAAGAACTTCCATACTTACATTTACCAAAAGAAATGAACCCATTCTTAGGTTACCGTGCAATTCGCTTATGCCTTGAAGAACAAGATGTGTTCCGTACACAACTTCGTGCATTACTTCGTGCGAGCGTATATGGTAATTTGAAAATTATGTTCCCAATGATTGCCACTCTTGATGAATTCCGTCAAGCAAAAGCGATTTTATTAGAAGAGAAAGAAAGACTTGTTCAAGCTGGTACAACTGTTTCTGAAGATATTGAAGTAGGTATGATGGTTGAAATCCCTGCTTCTGCAGTATTAGCAGATCAGTTTGCTAAAGAAGTTGATTTCTTCTCTATCGGAACAAATGACTTAATCCAATACACAATGGCTGCTGATCGTATGAATGAACGTGTATCTTACCTATACCAACCGTATAATCCATCTATCTTACGTCTTGTAAAAATGGTTATCGATGCTGCTCATAAAGAAGGCAAATGGGCTGGTATGTGTGGTGAGATGGCAGGAGATTCACTTGCAATCCCATTATTACTTGGATTAGGTTTAGATGAATTCAGCATGAGTGCAACATCTATCCTTCCTGCAAGAACACAACTAAGCAAGTTGTCAAAAGCGCAAATGGAAGAGTTAGCACAAAAAGCATTAACAATGTCAACTGCTGAAGAAGTTGTTACATTAGTTAAAAGTATCTAATAATAAAAGAAAACCTGAGCCGATTGAAATCGGTCTCAGGTTTTTTTATACTAAATTTAGATGTGATTTTTGTAACTTTGAGGATAGGAACTAGAATTAGATAGCGATTGCTATGATATCCTCTGGGCAAACACGTAAAATACCTGTGAATTTACTTGTGTTCATGTTATTTTTATCATCTTTATCATCTTTGTCATCTCCCGTATCTAAAGCGGAGAAAAGAGCAACGCCGTTAGAAAACCCTTCAAAAATAACATTTCTGAAAGTAACGTTACCTTTAATAGTTAAAAGAGAAATTTCTGTTCCTATTGCAATGTTTCTAAGGACATTACATACTGGTGTTCTTTTATGAAAATCTTCTTTGTCTCTATCTCTATCTCTGTCTCTATCTCTGTCTCTGTCACGATCACAGTCACGATGACGATGACAGTCACGATGACAATCTCTAAAGTCGTCACGACATCCAAAAGATCCAAACATAATTCTTCACCCCCTTCACACTTATAATGTATGTAAGTTCCATATGTAGTGACTAGACAGATCGTGGAATTTTTACTGGGATATTTTCTTATTTTAAATAACCAGATGGGTATTTGTTACTTAATGGTATTTGGATAAGGGTAAATGACAGGGAGAGATAGAGCGCAACTTGTATTAGTGTTTTTTCTTTATTCAAGAATCGGAATTTTATGGGGAGTTATCTCGTATTTATCATCTTTGAATGGATAAGAATCTATAGGTGAGTTCTGACTATTCGCGAATAACTGGATGCATAGAAAAAAGACACCTTCATTTATAACGAGGTATCCTCTACACTTTTTTACTTTTATATAAAACGATTGCATATACGGGAAGAGCCAACAGTAATGGTACGATAGATTGTGAGATATGTAGTCCTTCTTCTAGCTGTAGTGCTTTTTCTTTTGGGAATTGTAGCATTGTAATATTTGTGGCATCTCCAATAAAGTATAGAAGCAGTACAGTTACGGTATAGCTTAAAAATGCAATAAAGCTTCCATATGAATTCAATGAAAATCCCTCTCTTGTTATCTATTTGTTACTATTGTATCATAATTGTAACAAAAAAACACCCCCTCTATTTCAAGTTAGGAACAACATTCGACATAATACGTCATCTTTAAGCAGGTATTAGAGGGAGGTTAAGTTGGGTTTATTGTGTCATGTCGATTTTTTTTTAGAGTTATTACAGAGAGATGACATAAAAATAAAAACGAAGGGACGCTAGCCTTCGTTTTTATCTGAGTATTCATAGTTAGTAAAGGTTTATCCCACTATTTGTGGGCAGTAAGACCCCCACTTCAAAATTCAGCAAAGGCAAAGAAGTTAGATGGGGGATCAGCTGCCCGTAAAAGTCCGATTAGTGAGGGTTGATAATCAGTGGGGATGGAGAAACTTCCACTGATTAAAGTTTCACTTTATTTTACCCATTCAGCTACTTGGTCGACATTCATACGTGGTGCTGGATGTCCTTTTAATGTAGATTCACCAATTGTAATTAGCATGATTGGTACATAACGAGAAGAAACATTAAATTCTTCCATTAGTGCTTGTGGATTAAAGCCACCGATTGCGCAAGTATCCCAGCCTGTTGCTTTTGCTGCAAGCATAAGTTGCATTGCTGCTAGGGATGCGTTAGAGAAGGCTGCATCTCGTGGATATTGTTCACGTTTATATGCAGATTCAATATTTTGTGCCAAACGTTCTTTGGCCTCTCCTTTCATAAATCCTTGCTCTACGATTGGTCCATATACAGGATCGACGTTTTTATTTGCTTCTAAATCACCTAAAATAGCTACTACTGCAGAGGCATCAAGAATTTGTTGTTGATTATAAGCGATTGGATGTAAACGGCTTTGTACATCTTTACCTTGGAAAACAAGAAACTTCCAATGTTGTAAGTTCCAAGCTGATGGTGCTTGGGCAGCCGCTTTCAAAATTTCTTGTAATTCCTCTTTTGAAATTTCTTTTTCAGGATTGAATGCGCGATTAGATGTTCGTTCATATAAAACAGTAAAGAAATCTTGCTGTGTCATAATATACCTCCAAAGTTTTATGTGGATTCACAAAAAATACCACATGTAAAAAATCACTTACATTTTGTAAGTTATCACTGTAAAAGAATATAATATCTTTATTTTAATTGTCAAGTTGTTGAGAATAGGATAAACAGGGGACATCCGTACAATCACTGTTATTCATGTGGTCATACAATAAAAAGATGATTCATGGATTAAGAAAAAATAAGCAAAGTAAAATTCTTGTCGGTGGGAGAGTTTCTCGTTCCTACTGATGCTCAGCCCTCACCAATCGGGTTCTTTTGATAACGGTCCATAGAAAAGGATAGCGAAGAATTCAGTAGAACAGGATATATGAAGTGAGTGAAGACCAGTGGTGAACATACTACATTTTTTATTAGAGAATACAGTTTTTCAAAATGTATTACAGGATCTCCATGTAAATGTACTTTATATAGAAGAAGGGTGTAATCATCAGTATACGATTGATGATATACATCCAAAATGTATGTTTATAGCAAATAGTTTTGAAGAAGGAGAAAGGTTATTTGAAAAAGTGCGACCACAAGTTGTAATCATTTATGTGTCGAATGGTGCACAAGTAGAGTATATAAAGCGCATATATAATGCAATGAGTTCATTTATTGTTATCTGGGATCAGCCGGTGACTTCAAAATTTGTAGATCTGCTTACAATAGGGGTGCGAAATATTGTGATGGCTCCTGTTACACCACAGGGGCTACTAGAGGAGATAAATAAAAGTCTTTATCAATTATCACTATTGCAGCAAGTAACGATTCAACAAGAACTTCTTCAAATGATGTTTGATTTTCAAAATGATTTATTATTCATTGTAGAAGATGATGAGATCGTCGACTGTAATACGAACTTTTTGAACTTTTTTGGATATGAAGATTTATTTTCATATCATGAGAATCATATGGTATTTGCGGAACACTTTATTGAAGAGCCTGGATATTACGCAACAAATCACGATATCACATGGCTTGATGATTCTTTAGCGCAAGCTAGAAAGATTAAAATGTATAATTATGAGGGTGAAGAGTTTATTTTTTTATTACGTGCCGCATCTGTGCCAGAAGATTTATCTAGGTTTATTGTTAAGTGTACAGATATTACGGAATTAGATGAATTATATCAAGAGCAAGAGCAGCTTGCTGCAATTGATTCTTTAACAGAAATATACAACCGCTTGAAGTTTCAACAACTATTAGAAGAAAAATGGAAAAGTGAGAAACGTATAAATCAAACAATGGCACTTATTCTTTTTGATATAGACGATTTTAAAAAAGTGAATGACACATACGGTCATGATTTTGGTGATCTAGCATTAATTCAGTTAGCTGAACTTATGAAATCTAAAATAGCATCCCAGCATATTTTTGCACGGTGGGGTGGAGAGAAATTTAGTATATTAGTAATAAATACAACGGAAAAAGAGGCTTTCCAAGTTGCTGAATCTTTACGTTTTTTTATTGAAACGAAACAATTCTCTAGTATTTCAAAATTAACTGCAAGTTTTGGGATTGCTTTGTATGAGCAAGGAATTACAAAAGAGGAGTTAATACAGCGAGCAGATATTGCTTTATATGAAGCGAAAAAAAATGGGAAAAACCAGGTGCGTTTATATAGAAAAGAAAAAATGTAACTTTTTCGCAACAAAGTGTTGCGATTTTTTTTTGTTGTTTGATAATAGAAAGAGGGGGGACCATTTATAATGAAATAACTGCGGAGGTTTTTAAATGCTAAAAAGATTGATTATGATGGTCTTGAGTTGCTTTGTAGTAGGAGGAATTGTGTACTGTTTTTTGTATACGCCGGAGAAGCAAGAAGTATCAACATCAAAGGTAATCCCTTCTGTTAAATCTGAATTACAGGATAATTTGGAAGAAAAGAAGCAACTACCAATTGATTATGCTAGTGTGGCACAAAAGTTAGACGAATATTTAATAGATAAAGACTTTAATGGGACGGTTCTTGTCACGGATAAAGATCATGTGGTGCTTAATAAAGGCTATGGATATGCGGATGTTCAAAATAAAATTAAAAATACACCGCAAACAAAATATCGCATCGGTTCAATTACTAAGACTGTTGTGGCAACATCCATTTTACAGTTGCAAGAGCAAGGAAAAGTAAATATTCAGGACAATGTAAATAAATATATACCTTCATTCCCCGCAGGCAAAAATATTACATTATACCATCTTCTCACACACACTTCTGGCCTAACAGGGCAGGGAAAGGGAAATGAAAAAGTGAATGCTGCATCCCGTTTGGATTTAGTTACTTGGATTGGAAAGCAACAAGTAGCTTTTCCGCCAGGAACAGGTTGGAAATACACTGACTATAATTATATGGTGCTTGCTTATATTGTAGAAAATATATCTAAGAAACCTTTAGGGGAATATGTAGAGGAAAATATATTTGCACGAGCGGACATGAATGAGTCAGGTATGGGAGATATGGTGCCAGGAGAGAAACATTTCACAAAAGGATACAAAAAGGAAAACAATATACTTGTACCAGCTCCAAAATTAGCAATGAACTGGCTATATGGATGCGGTGAGATGTATACTACAGTTACGGATATGAAGAAGTTAGATGAAGCGATTATAAATGGAAAACTTCTTTCAGAGAAAAGTATACAAGCGATGTTTACACCTTCATCCGAAAAAAAATATGCGTTTAGTTTTTATATTTATCCTGATTATTTTCATAATCATGGTGTACTTGCTGGTTGGAATACATTTAATAATTTCAATAAAGATAAGGGAACATTTGTTATTTTATTCTCAAATGTACAAAATAGCATAAATGATGATTTCAATAAGGAATTTCGAAAGATGGTAAGTGACTTATTAGAACAAAGGGGATGAGTAGATGAAGCAAGTAATTGCATCAATTGGTTTTATCGGTACAGGTGTTATGGGGAAAAGTATGGTACATCACTTATTACAAGGTGGTTATACAGTATATGTATATAACCGTACGAAAGAAAAAGCAACTTCTTTATTAAAAGAAGGAGCACATTGGTGTGATTCACCAAAAGAATTAGTAAAGAATGTAGATGTTGTTATGACGATGGTAGGATATCCGCATGATGTAGAGGAAATCTATTTCGGAACAGAAGGAATTCTCACACATGCAAATGAGGGGACAATTGCAATTGATTTTACAACATCTACACCAACGTTAGCAAAACGTATAAATGAAAGTGGAAAAACAAAGAATGTACATACTCTAGATGCACCGGTATCGGGAGGAGATATTGGAGCAAAAGAAGGTAGACTTGCCATTATGATTGGTGGAGATCAAGAAGTATATGAAGTTTGTTTACCTTTATTTGAGAAACTAGGGGAAAACATTCAGCTACAAGGGCCAGCAGGCAGTGGACAACATACAAAAATGTGTAATCAAATTGCGATCGCTTCTAATATGATAGGGGTTTGTGAAGCGGTAGCGTATGCAAAGAAAGCAGGATTAGATCCAGATAAAGTATTACAAAGTATTTCAACTGGAGCAGCAGGTAGTTGGTCATTAAGTAACTTAGCTCCGCGTATGCTAAAGGAAGACTTTTCGCCAGGGTTTTATGTAAAACATTTCATGAAGGATATGAAGATTGCATTAGATGAGGCTGAAAAGTTAGAATTACCTGTACCCGGTTTAACTCTCGCAAAAGACTTGTATGAACAATTAATAGAAACGGGAGAGGAAGACAGTGGAACACAAGTATTATATAAAAAATACATAAGGGGGTAATATGATGAATTTAGAAAAATTTGACGGAATGATTGATGCTGTGCAACGTACAACTTGTATGCCGATTAATACTAAACAACAAGCAGCATTTAAACAAAAATATGATTTTGAGCCAACATTTGAATATGGGCGCGATGAAAATAACCATTACGTTATTCGAACGTCAAAGAAAATGCTAGAAGAAATGGAATTTTATTTAGCTTTAAAGTATGATCGTGAAGGTATTGACCTTTATATGCATGCTGAAATTGATGGAGTATGTTATGTCTCTGTTAGCTACGAAAAAGAGGCTCTGCATTTACAAGAACTATTTCAGTTTTTAGAAGATAATAAATAAAAAAGTCCTCAATCGAGGACTTTTTTATTTTGTTTAAAATGTTTTTCGGAAAAGTTGGAAGTTAATTTGGACAAAGGTAGGTGGTATTGTGAGGATATAAAAATATGAAATACAATGTAATGGAATTATAAGCTAGAAGCACGACGAGAGCGTTCAATTGGAAATGGAATGATTTGTGCCATGTGATTGCGACTGAATTGCTTTGTGCGAGCGTGACGTAATATATATATAGCAAAGAGAATAGCGACTGGAATAGCACCGTACAAACCAAAAAATAAAGCGCTTACAGAAGATGCGACAAAACCTAACATACCGATTTCTAATTCCTCCATAATCGCCCCAAGAATAGCAGGAATAGCTCCACAAGTAACCCCAAGTATAAGTGCTATAATTAAATTCATGTTCTTCCTCCTCTTTTTGCAGTTTCCTTTTATATTATTTGTATTATAGCACAATTTAAACAGAATTTTCAGAAAAAGTTCAAAAAATGTTCAAAAATTATCCAAAAATACACTTGATAAATTTTGAAATGAGAAGGAATTGTATGTTGTAGAAAAAGACAAAAAATCAGGCTTATTTCACAACAGTGAAATAAGCCTGTTCCATAGGAGGATGTATATATATGTAGAGTGAATAAAAGGAAGGAAAAGGGGGTCCAATTCCTTTTATTCAACTAACTACCCTAATAAATAGGAACCCAGCCTTCCGTTGTAACAAAAATACGAATGGCTACAACTTGGCAATCATCTTGTAATGTGAAATAATGTCTTGCATTTTCAGGTACAGAGATAAGATCACCAGGTTTAAGTTCAACATCAAAGAAGTGCCCATCTTTACCTTCAATGGCAAAAATACCATGTCCGCTGACGATAAAACGAACTTCATCGTCAGTATGATGATGCTCTTGTTTAAAGTTAATTAATAATTCATCGAGGTTAGGTGTTGCATTTGAAAGGGAAATAACATCGTGTGCTTTATAACCTCGACGTTCTGAAACAGCAGCAATTTCTGTAGAGAATACTGTTAAAATTTCTTTTTTGTCTTCATCAGTTAAGGCGTAGTTTTCTTTTAAATGAGCAGGAAGTTTTGAAATATCCCATTTCTCATATAAAACGCCTTCTCTTTGTAAAAATTGCTCTACTTCTACTTCATTTTCAATACGGGTATTTATTTCATGAATAAGAATTTGCGCCATGTGAAACGCCTCCTTGAATCGATAATAGTTTTATATGAAATTGGAATAAAAACTCATATGCTTCTAATCTTTTTTTTGCATCAAAGCTATCTTTTCCCCAAACGGTAATACCGTGGTTACGGATTAATACAGCCCCTGAATCTTCGTGGATGTGTTTCTTAAACTTTTCTCCAAGTGAAGGAATATGGACATCATTTTCAATAATTGGAATGCGAATCGTTGCACCTTCTTCCCAAATATCAAGAGCTTTAATAATTTCTTGGTTACGAAGAATAACTTCTTCATTATATAAATTTGTGATAACGTTATTATCAGTTGTATGGACATGCAGGACACAACCAGCATTTGTAAGGTTATAAATATTCGTATGCAATATTGTTTCAGCAGAAGGACGTAAATCGGTCTCTAAGACTGGTTTTCCTTGATAGTCTACCAATAAAAAATCATCAGGTGTTATTTTTGTTTTATCCTTACCGCTTGCTGAAATAAGAAAAGTAAGTGGTTCGTGATTTACTTTTATAGAAATATTTCCGCTTGTTGCTGGAAACCAGTTACGACCTGTTAATTCTTTTTTTAGTTCACTTAGGTTATGCCATTGCCGAAAAAGTTGTTTCATAGCCTTACCTCCAACAAGTGCCGTAATTCAGTTTGAATATTATAAAATGTTTCAAAAGGTGTATAAGGGATATGGTGTTCTTCACATTTTGTAATAAGAAAATCCCGGGCGAACACTTTATCCGCTTGTTTGGCTGCTTGTAAATCTGTGATGGAGTCGCCTATTACAATATGAAAATCATCGTTACAACTAAGCTGTCGAATTAATGTTGATTTACAAAGACCGCAATGATAATTACAATGTTCATCGCAAGGGTGTGGCCATTTCACTTCGATGTATTCTTCGGAAAAATCAGTCAAGTTACAATAAATTCGGTTTTCTGGAACGAGTCCTGCTAAGAGAGGATGAACGAAAAAATCCATTCCTCCAGAAATAACATAAAAAGAAATGTTATTTTCATTTATAAACTGTAAAAATTCTTCAAAACCAGTGCGTATATTAGCTGTTTCTTTTAGGAACTTGATGATATTATCATGCAAAGTCGTTGGCAATAATTTGAAAAGTTGTGAGACACCGTCTTGAATAGAAAGATCTTGTGATAATATCCTTCGTTTTATTTCCTCTGCTTTTGGTGGTGCAAAATTTTCCATAATGGAAACGATATTATCGTTATTTGTAATGGTTCCATCGAAGTCACAAAAGATTTGAATACTCATAGTTTCACCTCGCGAGATGGATTCCCCCATAATTGCAGTGCAGCATGTAAATCGGTGTTACTTACTTCATGCAATGGTGTTCTTTCTAGAGTGGCATCAATTGCTGCTCGAAATGCTTTTCCCCCGCCTTTTGCTCCGCTTGAATGACCGTGAATACCACCACCTGCATTAATGACAACATCCTTGCCAAAGTCGCGAAGGATAAATGGAACAAAGCCAGGATGAATGCCAGCTGATGGAACAGGGAAGCTTCGTTTTAAGGTTTCTTCTTCACCAACGAGTGCTTTTGTAATAAGAAGCGTTTCTTCTTTTTCAAGTGCAACGCTGCCGTAAGGTGATGGGAATAAAGAGAAATCCGCACCAGCATAACGAAGCAATTTTCCAAGTAATAATGGTGAAGAAAACCCATATAATTTTGATGATGCATAAGCACCGCTAACAGCAGGGTGAGCCATGATGGGAATAGAAATATCTTTATCTTCTGCAAGTGATTGTAGTACATCTAATCCATACGCGAATACATTAAAAAGTAGGATATCTGCACCGTATTCGATTGCTCGTTTTGCATTTTCTTTTAAATCATAAGTACGTCCCGTTAAATTCACTGCATATAAAGTCTTATGACCATATGTTTCATATACAGATTGCAATACTTCTTTTCCAGCATGAATTCGTTTTGTAAGTGGTGTTAATGAGTTTTCAAATGAAATTTCATCATCTTTTACAATATCTACACCACCAATTGCTTGATCACGTAATTGGGTTTTTAAATATCCTATATTACGTCCAATCATTCCTTTGAAAATGCTCATCAGAAGTGGACGTTCTTGAATATGTAAGAGGTCTCGAATTCCTTCAATGCCAAACCTAGGACCAGGGAAATGTTTTTTTAAGTCATCTGAAAATGTTAAATCAATGAGTTTAACTTCACCATCTAATGATAATTTTCCGAAAGTTGTTGTTAAAATTGCCGGTAGATCAGGACTGAAATTTATTGATGGATAATGAATTTTAATGAGCCCACGTGTTACTTTTTTTCCAAGATACGTATTTATATGATTTTGTTCTTCCAACTCTTCGACGTGAATGACGTTGCCTTTATGTTGTTTTAATTGTTCTTGTAATAAATGTGGCAGATGAGTCCATGAACCAACTGTTAAACCGAGAGCAATTTGTTCTGCTTTTTGGTTTAAATTATGAGAATCATCATGGATTAAATAGGTTGCTGTTATTCCGCTCATTTTTATAACCTCCTAGTTAAATAAAAAAACCTCTCAGCTAAGGAGAGGTTTTTTTACAACCAGCTCCTTATCTGTCAGCGTAATGCTGCGAGAATTAGCACCGTGCCTACAATTGTAGATCGGTTGCCGGGTTTCGTCGGGCTCGTCCCTCCACCTGCTCTTGATAAGAAGTATTTAGAAATGTTTAAATTTTTACGATATCTGAATTTTGACAGAGTTTTTTTAGGGTGTCAATGGTTTTTTGAAAATTTTTAATTTCTGGATTCGTTGAACAGCTTCTTGTAGTCGCTCTTCTGTATGTAATAATCCAATACGAACGTAGCCTTCGCCGTGCTCGCCGAACCCGACTCCAGGTGCAACTGCTACATGTGCTTGTTCTAGTAATATATCGGCAAACTGTTCAGATGAAAAACCATCGGGAACGGGAAGCCAAGCGAAAAAAGAGCCTTTTGGTGCGACTACATTCCAGCCGATTGATTGACAAGCTGAAATAAGGGCATTTCTTCTAGATTCATAACGATCAACTAGTTCAGTTACACAAGATTGTGAACTTAATAGCGCCTCACGAGCAGCCTCTTGTACAGCGCCAAAAATGCTGACATACATATGATCTTGCAATAAATTGATTGTTTCAATTACACTTTCGTTACCGATAGCAAAGGCGATGCGCCAACCAGCCATATTAAATGTTTTGGATAATGTATAAATTTCAATGCCAACATCTTTCGCGCCATTTGCTTGTAAGAAGCTAGTTGGCTTGTTACCATCAAAACCAATTGCTCCATAAGCAAAGTCGTGAACCACTAAAATATTATTTTCATTTGCAAATGTAATTGTTTCCTCAAAGAACTCTTTTGATGCAATCGCACCAGTTGGATTATTAGGATAATTTAAAAACATTAATTTCGCTTGTTTGGCAATAGAATCATCGATTTTAGTGTAATCTGGTAAAAAATCATTTTCTGCTAATAACGGCATCGTTTCAAACTCGGCTTTTGCTAAAGCGACGCCTGATAAATAATCGGGATATCCTGGATCTGGTACAAGAATTGTATCACCATGGTTAGTAAAACAAAGTGGTAATTCTACAAGACCCGCTTTACCGCCAAATAAAATAGCTACTTCTGTTTTAGGGTTTACTTTGACCCCATATTCACGTTCATAGAACGTTGCAACGGCTGTTTTTAAGCTTTCATGTCCGCGAAATGGCGGATATTTATGATGAATTGTTTTTGCTGCTGCACGTTGTAAAGTTGTTACGATATGCGGCGGTGTTGGTTGATCTGGATTGCCTTGCCCTAGATTAATAACATCGTGACCTGCTTCAACCACTTTGTTAACTTTTGCAACAAGTGAAGCGAAAAACTGTGTTGGTAAGGATGTTACAACCCTGGAAGTTTGAAAATGTTTCATACTTTCCACCTCTTTTGAAAGTTGTTACAATTCTAGTGACAAATGATATAACCTTTCCAAGTTTTTGTAAAGAAAAAATAATTGAAAATGGGGCGGATAAAATGAAAGTCGCATGTATTCAAATGGATATTGCTTTTGGTGATGTGAACACAAATATTGAAAATGCAAAGAAAAAAATAGGAGAAGCGATGCAAAGAAAACCAGACGTTATCGTATTACCAGAACTTTGGACGACTGGTTATGATTTAAAACGACTTCCTGAAATTGCAGATGAAGGAGGAATACAAACGAAAGAACTTCTATCAGAATGGGCGAAGCAATTTGCGGTGAATATTGTTGGGGGTTCTGTTGCAAAGCAAACAAAACAAGGTGTTACGAATACGATGTATGTTGTGAATCGCGAAGGTGAAGTGCAAAATGAATATAGTAAAGTACATTTGTTCCAGTTAATGGACGAACATAAGTATTTAATAGCTGGTGATGGAACCGGTGAGTTCACGTTAGATGATGTGCAGTGCGGTGGGGTCGTTTGTTACGATATTCGTTTTCCCGAGTGGATGCGTGTTTATACCGTCAGAGGAGCAAAGGTGTTATTCGTTGTAGCAGAATGGCCACTTGTTCGCTTATCTCATTGGCGTTTGCTCCTTCAAGCAAGAGCGGTTGAAAATCAATGTTATGTCATTGCATGCAATAGAGTTGGTGAGGATCCAAACAATGTGTTTGCTGGCCATTCTCTTATTGTTGATCCGTGGGGGGAAATTGTAGCAGAAGCAGGAGAAGAAGAATCTATTTTGCATGGAAATTTAGAGTTAGAAAAAATTAAGGAAGTGCGTAAGGGAATTCCTGTCTTTGTTGATCGACGTCCAGAATTATATAAATAAAAATATTGACAAATGATTTTTATTCTTGTTATAGTCTGTAGCAGAAACTGAAAAATTCAAATAAATCATGCAACTCTTATCAAGAGCAGGTGGAGGGATTTGGCCCGATGAAGCCCAGCAACCGACCGTAATACCATTGTGAGATGGGGCGCTTATGCGCCAAAAAGGCACGGTGCTAATTCCAGCAGAAAGGATCGCTTTCTGACAGATAAGAGGGGAGAAGATAAACTTCAAACCTCTTTCTTCATGGAAAGAGGTTTTTCTTATGATGAAAAACCTCTGGATTAAAAAAAGGGGGATAAGAAAATGGGATATCGTTCATTAACAGAAGAAACAGCAGTTCAGTATGCAAAAGAGAATGGATATTTTGGAGAAAAAGCAAAGGTAATTTGCCATGAAATAGGAGATGGGAATTTAAATTATGTATTCCGGCTCCAGGATGGAGAACGTAGTATCATTGTAAAGCAAGCTCTTCCATATGCAAAAGTCGTTGGGGAAAGCTGGCCACTTTCGTTAAGAAGAGCCACAATTGAAAGTCAAGCTTTACAAGTTTTTGCAAAATATGTACCGGAATATGTTCCGAAAGTATATGGTCATGATGAAGAGTTAGCTGTGACAGTAATGGAAGATTTATCGGCTCTTACAATTACTCGTAAAGGGTTGATTGAAGGGGAAGCTTATCCACTTTTATCTGGGCATATTGGACGCTTTTTAGCATATGTTCTTTTTTATACTTCAGATTTTGGATTATTAGCAGAAGATAAAAGGGTGCTAGATGGAAAGTTTGTCAATCCTGATCTCTGTAAAATTACAGAAGATCTCGTATTTACAGATCCATTTGGGAACTATGAAACAAACGATTATGAGAAAGACTTGCAACCTGTTTTAGATGAGCTTTGGTGTGATAAAAAATTAAAGTTACAGGTAGCACAGTATAAATATAAATTTTTAACGAGAAAAGAAGCATTAATTCATGGTGATTTACATACAGGTAGTATTTTTGCATCACCTTCTGAAACAAAGGTAATTGATCCGGAATTTGCAACATTTGGACCACTGGGATTTGATCTTGGTCAATTTATTGCAAATTTATTGTTAAATGCACTATCAAGAGAAGGCGAGAAACGAAATGTGTTATTCTATCATATTGAAAAAACATGGAGTGATTTTGTAGAAGTATTTACAAAGTTGTGGGTACTAGAAGGGGTCGAACCATATACAAAGGAGAAACAATGGCTTGCAATTGTACTGCAAAATATTTTTGCTGATGCAGTTGGATTTGCGGGTTGTGAAATCATTCGCCGAACAATTGGATTGGCACATGTAGCAGATTTAGATGGAATTCAGGATGAGAATAGAAGAATTCAAGCTAAAAAGCATGCATTATATTTAGGGAGAGAACTATTGTTACATGAAAAGACAGGTGCGGATACTCGATTGTTTCAAACGTTATTTCAATATATCGTTTCAGGAGGAGTAAAAGCATGAGTACAACAGTTGCTGTTCCGCGTTCTATAAGCTGAAAAGGAGATTCTATTGCAGTATTAAATCAAACGAGATTACCGCATGTTGTAGAATATAAAACGTTAACTAGTATTGAAGATGTGTGGAAAAGTATTGTTATGTTAGAAGTGCGAGGAGCACCTGCAATTGGTATTACCGCAGCTTTCGGGTTAGCACTTGCAGCAAAAAAGCATAGTGCTACGAATATCGCTGACTTTGAAAAACAATTCAAAAGAGATTGTAATTATTTAGCAACATCACGTCCAACCGCTGTTAATTTATTTTGGGCAATTGATCGTATGGCAGCTTCTATCAAGCAGGTAACAACGATTAAAGAAGCAATAAAAATATTAGAAGAAGAAGAAGCACTTAAAATTCAGCAAGAAGATGAAAGTGTATGCCGCAGCATCGGAGAGCATGCTTTAACTAGATTTAAAGATGGAGATTCTATTTTAACGATTTGTAATGCTGGGAGTATTGCCACCGCACGTTATGGAACAGCGCTAGCTCCGTTTTATATTGGGAAAGAACAAGGGGTGAATTTACGCGCTTATGCGTGTGAAACAAGGCCGGTTTTGCAAGGGTCTCGCCTTACTGCATGGGAATTACAACAAGCTGGTGTGGATGTAACGCTTATTACAGATAATATGGCAGCCCATGTGATTCGAACAAAAAATATCGCTGCCGTTATTGTGGGAGCAGACAGAATTGTTGCAAACGGTGATACAGCAAATAAAATAGGGACTTTGAATTTAGCTATACTAGCAAAATATTTTCATATTCCTTTTTATGTTGCTGCACCGCTTTCTACATTTGATATTACGAAGGAAACAGGGGATGAAATTGTGATTGAAGAGCGAGATGAATCTGAAGTTACAAAGGTTTTTGGAAAACAAATTGCTCCAGAGGGTGTCGGTGTTTATAATCCTGCATTTGATGTAACTCCTTATGGTCTTATTACTGGGATTATTACTGAAAAGGGAATTCTACAAGGGGATTATGCTGTAGAGATTGCTTCATTACTTGAAAAAACAAGCTAATGTGTAGTAGTTTGTTTTTTTATTGCCAAAATTCCTTTCTTTTACTTATTTATTTAAAAGAAAGGAGGAGAAGTAGATGGAGGAATGGATATCTATGATCGGTAATGTTGGGTTTCCAATTGTTGTAACGGTATATTTACTGCATCGCATTGAAAGTAAATTAGATGGTGTAATTGTTGCGATTGAGAAATTACCACAACAAATGACAAGATATGAAGCTCCGCATGAAACGAAGTGAAGAAAAAGGCTTATCGCTCTAGGGCATAAGCCTTTTTCACAATTAAGAAGAGCTACTGCGCTGTATAACCTCCATCAATGACAACAGCCTGACCAGTTACTCCTTTTGTTTTCTCACTTGCTAAAAATAAAGCATAGTCAGCAATTTCCTCCACAGCTAACAATCGTTTTTGTGGTACGAGTGGATAAATAACATCTTCTAATACACGTTCTAGTGGAACATTTCTTGTTGTTGCTAAATCTTGGAGTTGGTTTCGAACAAGTGGTGTATCAACATAGCCGGGACAGAGGGCGTTTACCGTAATTCCATGTGTAGCTCCTTCTAAAGCAGCAACTTTTGTTAAACCAATCACACCGTGTTTTGCACTATTATAGGCAGCTTTTCCAGCAAATCCGACAAGCCCATTAATAGAGGCAATATTAATAATGCGTCCATACTTTTGCTTTTTCATAATTAGAAAAGCGTGTTTTATTGCGATGAACGGTGCGATTTGCATAATTTGAATAAGAAGTTCGAACTTATTGGTTGGGAACTCTTCAATTGATGAGACGTGTTGCATACCAGCGTTATTAATTAATATATCAAGTGAGCCGAATTTTGTAACAGTTTCAGAAATCGCATCTGATATTTCTTGCTCAGATGTAACATCACATCTTAGACCTATTGCTTCATATCCTTCCCTGCGTAACTGTTCAGCAGCTTCCTTCGCACGATCTTCAAGGCGATCACTAATCACCACTTTCGCTCCTTCTTTTGCAAACGCATTTCCCATTTCATAACCAATTCCACTTGCAGCACCTGTTAAAAAGACGACACGATTTGAAACCACGTTGAAATACACCCCTTTATATAAATCTATCTTCTTGCTTTATTTAGAGGGAGCGTAATGAAAATCCTGCAAAGAATTGGAAAAAATGCTTTTAGCTATCTTGTTTTACAAAATAGCTTTTGCTATACTATTTTGTAAAGCAAGATACTTATGGTTATCTATCTTGTAAAACAAGATAGAGGGGGAATTTGAATTATGTCGACCAGTCAAATGCTGAAAGGGATTTTAGAAGGCTGTCTCCTTGCGATTATTTCTGAAGGAGAGATATACGGATACGAAATGAGTGAAAAGCTAGCTAAGTATGGTTTCACAATGGCAAGTGAAGGTAGTATTTATCCGTTATTAATACGGATGCAAAAGGAAGGATTAATAGCAAGTACAATGAAGGAATCTCCATCTGGTCCAAAGCGAAAATATTATACATTAACAGAAAAAGGTGAAGATGCGCTAGATGAGTTTATGGAGCGCTGGGAAGCAATGCAAAGTAGTGTAGAGCGCTTGCTAGAAGGAAAGGAGAGACGACGATGATGCTATCTACCGAAGCGAGAAATTTTTTATTAGATATGAGAATGTTTTTAACGGCAAAGGGTGTAAAAGAAAGTGATGTTGAGAGCTTTTTAGAAGATGCAAAGTTACATTTAATCGAAGGTGAAACGGACGGGAAAAGTGTAGCAGATATTTTTGGGAGTTCACTAAAAGAATATGCAAATGAACTCGTTAAAGTAATGGAAAAAGATCGAAGAGAGAGCTGGAAACAAATCGGATATACAGTGATGAATATTGTTGCGTTTTGGATTATTGCCTCTATCTTAATTGTAAATGATAGTGGGAAATTACAGGTTTCAGTCGTTCAGTGTATTGGTTATGGAATGGCATTAATGATTGCGCTTGTAGTACCCAATCTCGCTTTTCGTAAAATGGCTTTTCGATTACATTTTTCAAAACAATTGTTTGTCCAAGTGTTATTGATGGCAGTTCCACTGGTTTTATTAGGGGCAGTAATTATACTGGATATCATCTATCCTACACCAATGATTGAATTAACTCAGTTGCAGAGCTATATGATAGCAGGCGCAATCTTCATCGTAACAGTAGTTATAAACGTGTGCTTTGAAGGATGGTATAAAGTTTTATATTTAGTGGTTCCACTTTCTATTATGCTCGTCTTTAAAACATTTACATCAGAGGATTTAATTCCGATGTTATTTCAGATTGTGTGTTTGTATGGCAGTCTATTTATTCTTATTATTATTGAATTTATTATGAAGGCGAATAAAAGAGAGACAGCTAGATAAGGAGGGGTGCTAAATGCTTTCAAAAGAATCAAAAAGATTCATTGGAGAAACACGTACTTACTTACGAGTAAAGGGAATAAAAGAATCGGACATTACTTCCTTTTTAGAAGATGCAGAGCTTCATTTAATAGAGGGTGAAAAACAAGGAAAGACGGTCGTTGATATTTTTGGGGATGCACCAAAAGAATATGCAAAACAGCTTGCTAGAGAGATGGAAGTTGATAAGAAGGAGAATTATAGTTGGTTAGTCTATTTCATTGTGAATGCATTGGCATTCACAATGATGAAGAGTGTATTTTTTAGTCAAGTAGAGCATCGTTTGTCATATTCTTCTATTGAACTAATTGGGTATCCGATTATGTGTGCTATAGGTATCATGATATTGATTTGGGGCATGAGAATAGCTGCTTTTAAACGTAAAGGAATTGAATTCATTATAATGTATATCACTGGGAGTTTGTATTTCTTAGCAATTTTTAGCATCGCATTATTAAATGAGTTTTATGGTACGACAGTTATACAATTTACTACCGGGCAAAGCTATTGTATTGTAGCTGCTATATTCCTCATAGCAGCATTTATTAATATAAAGATTGGTGGCTGGTTTACTCTGTTATATTTAATGGTTCCTATTACAATAGAGTATGTATTCTTCAAAGTAGATTTATCAAGTGTGCCAGGTCTGTATATAAAACAATTCATATTTTTAGCTATTTTATTTGTCCTTGTACTGATTCATATAAAATTAGAGAAAAGAAAAGTGAATATATAAGATTAAGCGAGAGAGAAGTATCTCATATGCAACTCTATTTTAATGTTTCGACATATAAGTTATTGCTACGAAGAATGGTAATTTTCACTTGCTTGCTTTCTGTTTTTACTTGGCATGGGCAGGAAGAGAATCTGACCGCTTCTATACATGGTCAGACGCTCTTTCCTACCTAAAAAGGTTTATTTTTTATTTTAAACAGTAACTGATATGGTTACTGTTTTTCTCTGTGTAATAAAGAACTTTGTAAAGATAATGCTCGCTGTTCTTTTGTTAATAAAGATTCAATGTGTACTTGATCGGGGCGAGGGACAATTGGATACATGAGATTTGTTGGAGAAGGATGGTGTTCAGAGCCGATTTGCGAGTGGGGATCGGCATGCGTAAGTTTTCCTCCTATACGTCGTGTGAATAAAATATGACCGATTTCATGGGCGAGTGTATATATGTTTTTCATAGGAGAAGCGGCATTAGTAAGAATAATATAGCCCGTGAGGATTTGGTTTATAACGAATGAATAGGCACATGCAATTACCGATTGTTCTCTAAAATAATTACTTCCGATATAACAAATATAAATATCACAATCGGGAACTTCTGATGAACAAGTGTTAAAAAAGGAAGAAACCTTAGGTTGATTTTGGACAGAATCCATATAGCTAATTTCACCATCATGGAATTTAAATGATTCATTTAGTATAATGACATCTTTAATTTGAAATGAAATGGGGTGCCATATTGATTCAGCAACCGCTAAGTCTTTGGCAATGCGATCGTCTGTAATATCGGAGCCTGGGGCAATGCAAATACATATATTTACGTACGGATCCATTAGAAACACCTCAAATGGAAAATAGTTTATTAATATACTATGTGAAAGGAAACGGGTGTGTATGGATATAATCCCTATAATTAGGTGTATTTTGATGTGTTGGAATTATTGGTAAAATATTTTATATAATGTGTTTTATCCCGCATTAATAGGCAGTAAGATTCCTACATCAAGGTTCAGCGAAAGCAAGGAAATTAGGTGAGAGAGCCGCTCGTAAAAACCTAATTGGTGAGGACTGATTAAAATTTCCCTTTATGAATAGTTGTGTTTTTAACTGAGAAGATATAGACGAATGGATAATGTAGATATAAGAATGAATGGAAGAAGTCGGAAAATATTCATAGTTTGATTAAATTATATGTGATTCATTCTGATATAGTAAAAGAAAAGGGGGAGAATGTATGTACACATTAAAAATTGTATCAGATCGAGAAGCTGTTTATCAGTTTGCAAGTTATGTAAGGGTGGTCCAAGGGGTAAAGGATGTATATGTAGAGGCTGGAGAAGCTTTGTATGAACATCCACTTACAAAATTTTATGTCCATGTAACAATTGAAGAGACATATGAAAAGCAAAAAGCATTACAGGAAATTGCTCGATTAGTAGAATTAGGGCGTTTTACATATGTTCATTATCGAAATGAAGAGATTGAAAAGGCATTTGAAGCAGTTAAATATGAAAGTTTTCGAAAATAAAAGTATTGAAAAGGGAGCATCTGCTCCCTTTTTTTTCTAGTAGGAATATTTTTTTTCAGCGCACAAAAAAAGAAAGAATTTTGCTATGATAAGGAAGGGTGAGGAAAGGAGAGATTTATAATGGGGTATATCGAAGAGTTACGAAAATCAGTCGGTACAAGACCGTTAATTCTTGTAGGATCAGCAGTAATTATTTTAAATGAACAACAAGAGGTATTACTTCAATACCGTTCGGATACATATGATTGGGGTGTACCAGGTGGCGCGATGGAATTAGGAGAAACAACGGAAGAAACGGCTCGGCGAGAGCTTTTTGAAGAGACAGGATTAGAAACGAAGATGTTGCAGTTTCTTGGTGTTCTTTCTGGGAAAGATGTATATTATCGTTATCCCAATGGAGATGAAATTTATAATGTGATTCATCTATACCAAGCGCATCACGTGAGTGGAAAGATAGGGCTTGATGAAGAAGGGCTGGATCTCAAGTATTTTCCTGCTGAAAACTTACCGAATTTAAATAAAACAACAGAGAAAATTTTACAAAAATTCTTATACGCATTAACAGAATAGAGGGGGTATTCCCTCTATTTTTATTATATGAAATATTTTGATTTTTTAGTATGTTTGTAGTATGATAAATGCAGATATACATCTTATGTTATTCCATCCAAAAACTTACTAGGGTACATAAGAGAGGGGCAAGTGCAAGATGCATAATGTTGTCATTACAGCTGCAGTTCGTTCGCCAATTGGAACTTTTGGAGGAGCACTAAAAAATGTAACGCCAGTAGAATTAGCTGTTCCTGTACTTCAAGAAGCTGTCAAAAGAGGTGGAGTAGACCCTAATGAGGTAGATGAAGTCATTTTAGGACACTGTATTCAAAGAACAGACGAAGCAAATACAGCGCGAACAGCTGCATTAGCAGCAGGATTCCCAGAAACAGTTACAGGTTATACAATTCAGCGTCAATGTTCTTCGGGTATGCAAGCGATTATGTCAGCAGCAATGCAAATTCAGTTAGGGGTAAGTGATGTTGTTATTGCGGGTGGAGTAGAAGCGATGAGCTCAAGCCCTTATGCATTAAAACAGCACCGATGGGGACAGCGTCTTCAACATGGAGAAATTCGTGATACGGTGTGGGAAGTTTTAGAAGATCCGATTCATCATATTATGATGGGAGAAACAGCTGAAAATTTAGTTGAACAATATGAAATTACAAGAGAGGAACAAGATGAAGTTGCATTGCGTAGTCATCAATTAGCCCTTCAAGCAATTGAATCAGGTTATTTTGATGAGCAAATTGTTCCTATTACAATAAAAGAACGTAGAAAAGAAGTAGTATTTTCAAAGGATGAACACCCACGTGCAGATATTACAGCTGAGAAATTGGCTGGATTAAAACCAGCATTTCGTAAAGGGGGATCTGTAACTGCAGGGAATGCGTCTGGGATTAATGATGGAAGTGCAGTTTTAGTACTAATGAGTGAAGAAAAGGCTAAGGAAAAAGGTTTACAACCGTTAGCTAGAATCGTTGGTTATTCTGTAGCTGGGGTAGATCCGAAAATTATGGGGATTGGTCCAGCACCAGCAATTCGTAAAGGATTAGAGAAAGTAAATTGGTCATTAGAAGATGCTGATTTATTAGAAATTAATGAAGCTTTTGCAGCACAATATTTAGCGGTTGAGAAGGAACTTGGATTAAACCGTGAGAAAGTAAACGTCAACGGAAGTGGTGTAGGTCTTGGACATCCAATTGGTTGCACAGGAGCACGAATTACGGTAAGTTTAATTCACGAATTAAGAAGACGTGGACTAGAAAAAGGCATCGCATCTCTTTGTGTCGGTGGTGGCATTGGGGTAGCGTTATTTATAGAAGCGTTGTAAAAAGAAGCAGCAATCGCTGCTTCTTTTTTTATTCTGTAGATGGAAACAGATGCTGAAATAATCGATCATGATTGTCGAAAAAGAGTTTTGTTGTTTGATAATGTTCAGTTTCTTCTAGAGTTGATTCATGGATTCCTTCTTGTGTTAAAGAATATAAAGTGGAATCTGGATAAGCCATTAAAATGGGAGAATGTGTTGCGATGATGAATTGTGATCCTTGCTCAGCTAACTCATGCATCCGAATAAGCATAGAAAGTTGCCTCATTGGGGACAAAGCTGCTTCAGGTTCGTCTAAAATATATAAGCTTTGCCCTGAAAAACGATTCATAAATAAGGAAAAGAATGATTCGCCGTGAGATTGTTCGTGCAACGATACACCACCATAGAAATTAACTGCATCAATTTCATCAATATAAGAAGCAACGTTATAAAATGACTCCGCCCGCAAAAAAAATCCATCTTTAGGTGTGGAAAAGCTTTTAGTGACGCGAATATATTTGTGTAAGGAAGAGTGAGAATCATAAGTAGCAAAACGAAAGTTTTTTGTACCACCTTCTGCATTAAAACCTAAAGTGACAGCAATTGCTTCTAATAATGTTGATTTACCAGTTCCATTTTCTCCAACAATAAATGTTACATTGGGATGGAAATGAAGTGATTGTAATGTTCGGATCGCAGGTAAACAATACGGGTATACGGAAAAGCTAGGGATCTGTTCTCTTTGTAAGGAGACACTTTTTAGAAAGGGCGTATGTTCATTCAATATATAAACCTCAATTCATTGATGATTTCGTTTCTAATGTAGCTGCAAATACAAGGGTTAGGCAGCTTGCGAGGAGGATAATAAATTGTAGAATTCCAAAACCTAATCCTTCCCATCCATATGTATTTTTCTTGAAAGTAAAAATTAATACTACGGTAATAAAGCCTATTATACTTGGGAGATATTTAACTATTTTTAAGTGTTCCCATAGAAAAAATCCCATATATGTACTTAGAAAAAATCCTAATAGAATAAGGAGAAATACAAGTATTAGTGGCAAAACTACATCACCTCTATTTCCTGAAAATTACATTTAGATTATATCATTTAAGGTATAGATATTCCAATGTCAAAATAAGTATTGCATATAAAGAATCGATATCGTTATGATAGAGGAGGTCTTACATAGGAAGATTTTCAAGTTTCAGAAGGGAGTAACATATGCCGTTTACATTTGCGCACCCAGCTACTGTTATCCCTTTTTGCAAGAAACATCGATATGTTTCAGTAACAGCATTAGTATTAGGAAGTATGGCGCCGATTTTGAATATTTTTTGCATTTTCGGCCATACGGTATCATTGGACATGCATGGTTAGGATTCTTTTATTTAAACTTACCGCTTGGCGTGTTTATTGCTCATGCATTGTTAGACCCGTATTTTCAAATTTTACAAATAGGGAGTATAATAGTATCCGGACTTATAAGTGTTCTATGTGGTATATTCATTGCTTCAGTAGTATATCAAATAAGGGGATAATTTAGTGGATTATGAATGAGAGTGTTAGGAGTAATAAGAAGATGAAGATATGGAAAAGTATTTGTATTTTATGTAGTTTTCTCATTATATTAAGTGGTTGCATCCAAAAGGAAGAAAAAAAAGAAGCTAAGAAGAAAGAATCAATTCCAGAGACGACTGAATATGGTGGTAAGGAATTAAAGAAAGTTGGACAGGCTGTAAAAGAAAAAGGATGGGGAACGTTTAAATTAGAACAACTAAAACATGTGAATCAAACGTTTGAAGTAGCTCCAATGAAAATACATGTGCAAGATGTAAAGGTTATTGCATTATCACAAATGAGCCAAGAGGCAAAAGATACATTGAAAGTATATACAGCATTGACTCCAGAAGAAGTGCAGCGCAGACTTGGAGATAAAGTTAATCGAGAAGATGCTGAGTTGTACGCTTCGTTAAGTGGAAAAGACATTAAAGACAAAATACGTTATGTTGAAATTACATATAAGGTAGAAAATAGTGGAGATAAAGACATGCAATTTTTCTCTTTGAATGATGTTACAATTAATGAAACACAGCAATTTAATGTCCCGAAACAAAACTTCTTATATGAAGAGGATACGCTTGTAGGTACAAAAAGTGTTACAAGAGAAGAGTATAAACCAGGCGAAATAAGGGAAGGGATAATTGGATTAATACTCGAGGATGAGAAAGAAGAGGTTTCTCAAATCGCATTTACAACAGATGTTCTTGCGACGGGCGATACACATGAAACTGTTGTAGAACCACAAACGTTTAACATCTCACTGTCTAAGTGAGATGTTTTTTGTATAATAAATTCAAGTCGACGTATCTCTCATTTTTAGTTGGGAGAGAGGATTCAGCCATATATAGAATCAGATCCTTTTCCTGCCTAAAAACAGAGCAAGTAGCAAGTTCTCTTTCTTCTTCGCGTGAGCGACTTATATGTTGAAACGAAAATAGATTTACGTAGAAAATGAACAGGGAATTTGTCAAATCAAATCGAATGTATTATAAAGTGTAACTTTAATTAGTGGGGGTGCCCCTACTGAAGATTAGCCCTCACCAATCAGGCTTTTACGGGCAGTTTATCTCCCACCTAACTATTTTGCTTCCACTGAATTTTGAGGTGGGAGTATTCCTGCCCGCAAATAGCGAAATTAAGTGCAAAGGGGGAGAGGAAAATGGAAAAAAGATGTTATGAATGTGGTAGTAAAGAGATAGAAAAAGCAACGATAGCAGCGAATCAAAAAAATGATCTTACTTTATTTGCACAACCAGTCGCAGAGATAGAAATTTGTAAAAAATGCGGTACGGTTATCACGATAAAAGGGGAGCATCCAAGTTATCACAATCGACAGATGGACTGAAAGAGCTTTGACTTTGAAGCAAACAGCCGTTTTTAGGTATTTGTTGACTGTTTGTTTTGCTCACTTAAATAAACTTCGACGCTTTGTAATTGTTGAGAGATTCGAAATGCTTCCTTTTGTTCTTGAAATTGTTTTTCATTATAAGGACCAAAACGACGGTTGTTGTTCATATCAATAATCCAATAATGTTCGTTTTGCTTATTTGTAATACTAGATTCTGGGTTATTTGGATCAGATTTATCTTCAATTTGTTTTGCAATAATATATAGATCATCCCAGGAAATTTCGACAATTTTAGCTGGGACATGCTGTGTAGCGTATACAGCGTCTTGTTTTGGAAAAAGTTCAAATGCATTTCCGGAAGTTTTTATTAGTTCATATTCATCATTGATGGTGTAAGCTGAATGGCTAGAATTTGCCGCGCAACCAGTCAATAGTATAATGACAATTACGGTCATCAATCGCTTCAATATGAGGCCCTCCTTAAAAATGCTTGTTGTAAACATATTGTACAAGAAAAGGAAAAGAAACGCCAATATATGAGTTGTTTACAATGTTTTTTAGAAATGGTACGATGAAGCAGGTAAAGAAGGATACAAAGGAGTCGACATAAAATGAAGTTAAAGATGCATCGTCCAGCTATGGTAATGAATCGCATAGGTGCCTCCATTATTGACATGTTTTTCATCTCAGTTATGTACGGTGCGGTTGTGGCAATTGTAACGGGAAATTATAGAGCCATTTTCAATCGTTTTAATATAAGCTTAGGTGATTATCGATATGATCTTACGCTTGTTTTTATATTAATGGCTATATATTTTATTTTTGTTCCATTTATATGGAACGGTTGTACAATCGGTAAAAAAATAACACGAACAAGACTTATATCATTAGCAAGTGAAAAGTTAACAATGCAGACACTAACAGCACGGTTCTTTGTATTGTTATTACCAAACATATTGCTACTAGGAATTCCTACTATTTGTAATGTATATATGATGTTGTTCCGTCAAGATAATTGCGGTTTTCATGATTTAATTATAAAAACGAAAGTAATGAGTCTCGTCTAAAGAATAATAGAATAGAATGATAAAGAGTTATATTTTGTAAAACCCCTTTTTGAAAGGCAATATGCTATTCAAAAAGGGGTTTTATTCATATTTATTTTTAACAAACTCTTATTTTTATTAGATTGAAAATTAAGAAAATGATATAATGAATAAAATGTGTTATATAACAAGGGGGAGATCGAAGTGACAGAAAGTAGCTTGATTTTTTGGGGGATACTTATTTTTATCGGTCTAGCTTTTGATCAATATAATAGTAAGAAAAAGGAGAAAACAAATAAGTAATCGCTTACAAGGTATTATATTGACTTTTCCTGCTTGCAGAGCTACAAGCGAAAGGAGTATACTGAATGACGGTAAGACTTACAGAAGGGGTAATGACGATGAAGCTTGCAGGAAAAGTTGCCGTTGTAACTGGCGGTGGCATCGGTATTGGACGTAGTACAGCTCTTTTGTTGGCAGGACAAGGTGCAAAAGTAATTGTGACGGATATTGATCAAGAAAATGGACAAGCAACAGCGGAGGAAATTGTAGATTTAGGTGGAGAAGCTCTTTTTGTTACCTATGATATGGCGAAACAAAAAGATTGGCAACGTGTTATTGAAGTAGCGATTGCCGCTTATAATGGTATTGATGTGCTCTTTAATAATGCCGGTTTATATAAAATAGATTCTATTTTTTTAGGTCAACAAGAGAACGATTCCAATGCACTGTGTATTAATGATGTTTGGATCGGAATAAAGCAATTGACATCATCTTTTATGAATCATCAAGAAGAAGTGATGCTAACTGATCTACCTATTTTTGGGGTTTTTAGTACAAGAGAACAGTCATTTCATACAGTAGAAACTCTCATATAATAGTAGAAAACCGCCCAACATACATATATGGACGGTTTTTTTGTATTTGTATGATGCAAAAAAAGTACGATTTTAGCGAATGCGTTTTTCAGTTTTTTTATCAAAGAAATGTGCTTTATTGATATCAAATGCAAGCTTAATTTGGTCGCCATGTGCAAAAGTATGTCTTGCATCAACACGTGCTGCAAAATCTTGATTGCCAAGTTTCATATATAAAATAGATTCTGCACCTAATAATTCTGCAACTTCAATTTTAGTTGTAAATGTAGTATCGTGTGAAGCTTCTAAAAATAGAAGTTCATCATGGATGTCTTCTGGTCGTATTCCTAATATAACTTCTTGATTCAAATAGCCCTGCTCACGTAGTAATTTCATTTTTCCTTCAGATACTTTAATTTTTACTGTATTGTCTATTACAAAGTAATCTTCTGTTAGTGTACCGTGGAAAAAGTTCATTGCAGGAGAACCAATAAATCCACCAACGAAAACATTTTCTGGTGTTTCATATACTTCTTTTGGTGAACCGATTTGTTGAATTTTTCCATCCTTCATAACGACAAGGCGTGAAGCCATTGTCATTGCTTCTGTTTGATCGTGTGTTACATAAATTGTTGTTGTCCCAAGTCGTTGATGTAGTTTAGAAATTTCCGAGCGCATTGCTACACGTAGTTTTGCATCTAGATTGGATAACGGTTCGTCCATTAAGAAAACTTTTGCGTCACGAACAATGGCACGACCTAATGCAACACGTTGGCGTTGTCCGCCAGATAATGCTTTTGGTTTGCGATTTAAATATTCCGAAAGCCCTAAAATTTGCGCTGCGTCTTTTACACGACGATCAATTTCGTCTTTTGGGATTTTTCGAAGCTTTAAGCCAAATGCCATGTTATCGTAAACGCTCATATGTGGATAGAGTGCATAGTTTTGAAAGACCATTGCGATATCGCGATCTTTTGGGGGAACATCATTCATTACCTTACCATCAATAGAGAATTCTCCTTTTGAAATATCTTCGAGTCCAGCTACCATTCGTAGTGTTGTCGATTTCCCGCATCCAGATGGACCAACGAAAACGATAAATTCTTTATCTTGAATGTGTAAATTGAAGTCTGTTACTGCTGTTACATTATTATCATAAATTTTATAAATATTTTCTAACTTTAGTTCTGCCATGAATTTTCCTCCTAGAAAAAATTATGCAAACGTTTTCTTTGGATTCATTATAAACGAATATATTTAAAAAATAAATAAAAAAAATAAAACGTTTTCAAAGATTAGATGAAATATTTAATAAATAACGTGCTTTCTTTATAGAAATCAACTGAATTAAGATAAAAAATAGAAGCGCTATTTTATTTTCTTTTAAAATCTGTTATCATTCACTAATGAAAACGTTTGCGCCTGATTTTGCAATTAAATAATGAAATGGGGTAGCATGATGAACAAACAATGGTGGAAAGAAAGTGTTGTATATCAAATTTATCCACGCAGTTTTATGGATAGTAATAGTGATGGGGTTGGTGATCTTCGTGGAATCATTTCAAAGCTGGATTATTTACAAAACTTAGGTATTGATGTGATTTGGTTATCACCAGTCTATGAATCTCCAAATGATGACAATGGATATGATATTAGTAATTATCGAAAGATTATGGATGAGTTTGGAACAATGGAAGATTGGGACGAATTATTAAGTCAAATGCATAAACGTAATATGAAATTAATGATGGATTTAGTTGTGAACCATACTTCGGATGAACATAATTGGTTTGTTGAATCTCGTAAGTCAAAAGATAATCCATATCGAGATTACTATATTTGGCGTCCTGGGAAAGAGGGAAAAGAGCCAAATAATTGGGGAGCGGCTTTTAGTGGATCAGCTTGGCAGTATGATGAAGCAACAGATGAATATTATTTACATCTATTCTCTAAAAAACAACCTGATTTAAATTGGGACAATGAAGTAGTGCGAAAAGATGTTTATGAGATGATGGAGTTTTGGCTTGAAAAAGGCATCGATGGTTTCCGTATGGATGTAATTAATTTTATTTCTAAAACAGAGGGATTACCATCTGTGGAGACGAAGAAAGAAGGCTATGTATCCGGTCACCAATACTTTATGAATGGCCCGAATATTCACACGTACTTACATGAAATGAATCAAAAGGTATTATCTAAATATGATATTATGACAGTTGGTGAAATGCCTGGTGTAACAACAGAGGAAGCGAAGTTGTATACTGCTGAAGATCGTCAAGAATTGCAGATGGTATTTCAATTTGAACATATGGATTTAGATTCTGGAGAGGGAGGAAAGTGGGATGTACAGCCATGTTCACTCCTTACATTAAAGCAGAATTTAACAAAATGGCAGAAAGCTTTAGAACAAACAGGATGGAATAGTTTATATTGGAACAACCATGACCAGCCTCGTGTTGTCTCTCGTTTTGGCAATGATAAAACATATCGCATAGAATCAGCGAAAATGTTAGCCACAGTACTTCATATGATGAAAGGAACTCCTTATATTTACCAAGGGGAAGAAATTGGAATGACCAACGTTCACTTTGATTCTATTGATCAGTACCGGGATATTGAAACGTTGAATATGTACCGGGAAAAAGTTATAGAGCTTGGTGAAGATGAAGAAAAAGTCATGCAATCGATTTATATAAAAGGTCGAGATAATGCTAGAACACCAATGCAGTGGGATGCAAATGAGCATGCCGGGTTTACAGCTGGTGAACCGTGGATTGGATTAAATCCTAACTACAAAGAAATCAATGTAGAGCAAGCGCTTCAAGACAAGGAATCAATTTTTTATTACTATAAGAAGTTGATTGAACTTCGTAAAAAGCATGAAATGATTGTGTATGGAACATATGATTTGATTTTTGAAGAACATCCATCTATTTTTGCCTATGTGAGAACATGGAAAGATGAGAAATTACTTGTCATTGCGAATTTTACTGAGAACGAGTGTGTATTTAAATTACCGAAAGAGATAACTTATAATAGTTCAGAATTATTGATACACAATTATGATGTGCAAGATCAAATAATTGAGAGTATTGATTTACAGCCATATGAAGCGAGAGTGTATAAATTAAGATAATGAAAAGCCTTGAGGCGGAAATAAAGTAAAACCAATTAATAGGAAATGAACAACGCCCCTTTTAATTCGCATACTAAACATACGAATTAAAGGGGTGTTGTTCTTTTGTTACCTCGAAAGCCTTAATTTAATTACTTTCCCTTCTTCCTTCGCTCTTTTTAGAATTTTTATAATTTCAAGCACTGATTATTACTAGATTGAACCATATTTTTATTGTATTATATTTCCTAGAGAGTATATATTAAGTTAGGGAGTGGGACTATTTGACTACTGAGCCTCTTATTTTATCAAATAAAGAAGTATATGTATTAACTGGTATGTTTGATCGTGAAACAATGATTGGAATTGATAATCCCTTCGAAAATTGGTCAGATGAAGAAGTAGACAAAGAATTAGATGTAATGTATGACCACTGGGCAAACGAAGAGTTACTCATAATAAAAGAAGATGAAACATTATGCGATAAACAACTTTTAGAATATTTCCGCATCTGTTTAACTACAGGCTTTGCTATTGAAGTACAGATAAACAAAAACAACACGATAGAAAAGAACGTTTTCTATTTTGATGATAAAAAAGTGATACATAATAGAATAACAGATGCTAACGGTGAGAAACAATGTACATTTAAAGAATGCGGGAAACCTGAGGTAGCATGGCAATTTGTATATCAAACACTACAGCCTAAAAATACTTTCCCGCGTTCAAATTATACATTTAAAATTCCTTCTTCTGCATATAAAGAAGATCTTTTAACTCAATCACAAAAGAAATTATTAGACTTCTTGGCACTGTACTTAAATAATGAAGCTGCCGCAGAATTAGCAAACATTATACATAACCGTGAAGAATTAAATACTGTTCAAGTCCATTATTATGTAAAAGATTCATGGTATACAGACCGCATTCAGTTTTTGCATAGTCAAAACCAATATTGGCTTATCCAAGAAGTATTAGATAATGAACAAAAGCAAACACATATTATTTGCCTTGATAGCTTTACAATTATTGAAGAGATAAAAAAAATGGTGCTTTATCTTAAATCGTTAGGTGGTGAAACAAGGTGAGCGGTGAAATTAAGGTTACTCCTGCCCATTTAAGGAAACTCGCTTCTAATATGGAACGTACAGCTCATGAACTATCTGAAACATATCAACGTATCAATCAGCAGCTACTTAACCTACCTTTCCAAGTATCCGGGAGAGATGCTGTATTAAATCAATCTCTATATGCGGGCTCAAAGTTAGCTATTGTAACGGATGCCTTAAAAGAGCATAGTGATTCATTAAGAAAAGCTGCTGATCGTTTTGAGCAGGCTGATCAAGAAGAGATTTCATTTGGAGAAGGAACAATTGATTTTAATTTACTCGCACCGTTTGGCGGCGATATCGATGACTGGAAAGATAATCCTACGGGGTCTGCATTTACCTTACTTGGAACTGTAACAGAAGGTGCAGCTGCCTACAAACTTGCTTCTTTACACCAAAACGGTCTTCGTGTAACACCTTACACAAATAAACAAGGAAAGGAAATGGTCCGGGTTCAAAATCGCACCCTGCTAAAGGATAAAAATGGGAACAATTTAATAAGACGAACAAAATTACCTTTAGATGAAGTAAAACAAATAGACGATATAAAAAGACACGTTCTATCACCAAAAGAAATTCTTAAAGATTCATTGAAATTAAAAACAAATGCTTTAGGGTATGCTGCTGTAGGATGGGACGTAATTAATGACACAAAGGAAAACATTGAAAACAAAGCATCAACAAGTAAGATAGCTGGTGACATTATTGGTGATGCAGCAATTGGTATTGGCTCTACTGCTGTAAGTGCCTTTGCAGGAGCCAAAGCAGGTGCAGCTCTTGGCACTATATTCGGAGGACCAATCGGAACTGTTGTTGGAGCTGGTATTGGCTTTGGTGTTTCTGTAGGATGTAGTCTGTTAACAGATGGAATTAAATTTAACAAAGGTGATTGGAATCATGATGGTAAACAAGATTCGGTAAAAGATCGAATTAAATCTGGAATAGGGACTGCATTAGATAAAATCTTTTAATTTTCTTGGGAGAGTAATATGGAAAAATATCACGGAAAAAGCACAGAACAAATTATTCAAACATTGATGCCCTTTAGTGTTAGATCAAGTGTCATTATGGTGTGGGTTGTTATTAACTTTATGATCTTAACGCCATTTGTATTTCCTCCGACTTTTACCATATATTTATATATAATTTTACCTTTTCTTTTAATATCTAATATATGGGGTATTTGGGTATTTTTTTATAAACCACATGAGTTAAGATTGGTACACATATTATATAATGGATTCATGGGAGCAACTTTTTCTTTCGGAAGCTTTATAGTGATTCAAAAGTTTGCTTATACTTTTATTAAGATTGAAACACCGCTGTTTTTTATTGTTACTTTTTCGCTTTACATTTTTACAATTTATAAACTAATTTCCCTTGGAATAAAAAGTTTTTTAAGACGATTAAACAATGAGGAAATAGACAACATAAAAATTTCTCCAATTGTGTATTTTTCAGGACTGGGATATATTATTGGACAGATATGTATAGGTTCATTATCGCAAAATGCTTTAGCAATCCTCTTAATTTTAGTCTTTTCTTTACTGGCTGTTGTGTTTGGTGTATATGGCGTATATCTTTATTTTTATTTTGATCTAAAAAAGCAACAAAACACATTAAATCGCTTTAATTCTTAACTTTAAATAAGTACTAAAATTAATAAGAAAGGAAAAATACAATGACTTCACATCTACTCTCTATAGGCTCTATCGTAACCTTAAAAGAAGGAACAAAGAAACTTATGATTTTCGGACGTAAACAACAAATGGAAACAGATGATGTAAGAAAATTTGACTATATTGGATGTCCTTACCCAGAAGGCTATATTAATCCAGATTTCACTTATTTATTTAATCATGATGATATTCAAGAAGTTGTATCAGTTGGATATACAGATCAGGAAGAACGAGATTTTCAACAAAATGTATTGTCTAAAGTGAAATAAGAAATATTTCCTTCAGAAAGCTGCTCAAATAAGCGGCTTTTTCTATGCATTTAAGTATACTAGCAACTTGTATATGTTTATTATCCTGTCCAATCTTATTACATTTTCAAATATACTTTATTGTATTATAGTTCCTAGAAATTATATATTAAGCTAATAATTTAGGAGTTGAATCTCTCAAATTATTAAACAAAGAAGTAAATATACGAAATAGTATATTTGATTATAAAACAATAATTGAAATTGAAATTTCACTCGAGAATTGGTTCGATGTTAGATGAAAACACATGCAAATAATTAAATAAAATCTTTTCATATTTCATGAGGTGCATAATGGACAAATATAACGGCAACAACATAGATGATTGCATACGAATATTGATACCATTTGATATAAGAAATATTGTTGGGGCCTTCGTATGGTTTTTCATGAATGTTTTACTACTCATCATTCTATTCATATTTCCACCGTACGGTATATATTCTTACGCGGCTCTTCCGTTTTATGTGATATGTAATCTATGGGGAATTTGGATTTCGATTTATAAGCCTAAGCAGCCTCAATTACAACATTTACTATATTCTGGATTTGTCGCATCCAGTATTTCATTTTGCAGCTTTATAGCTGTTCAAAAGTTGGCTTACGAATTTGTCGAACTAGAGTCACCTTTATTTTTTCTCTTATCGCTTATAACATATGGTTTAGTTGTTTATAAATCTGAGTTATTCTGGATTAAATATTTTACAGCCCGCTTAAGGGGGATAACTGATCAAGATGTAAAAATTCCTAAAATCGTACTCTTTTCGAGTTTAGGTTATATGATTGGTCAAGTTAGTATTGGTTTTTTGAGCCAAAAATCTATGGCGATCGTGCTGATCATTATTTTTTCATTTATTTCAGTTGTTTTCCTGGCTCTAAGTACACATTTGTACTTTTATTTTAATTTCAAAAAACAACTCGTTACTTCAGGACATTCAAAAATATTACATTCTCAAAAGAAACCTAAACTTACAAGAAAGGAAAGGAGACAATCCATGGCTTCCGGGCATGTCAACATACCACATTCCCAAAAGAAACCTAAACTTTCAAGAAAGGAAAAAAGACAATGAATTCACAACTTCTCCCTATAGGCTGAAGGTACAAAGAAACTTATGATTGACGGATGTAAACAATAAGTGAAAACAGAAATGTGAAAAATTTGATTAAGCCTTTATTTCGTAAAAGCTTGATCAGTGAGGGATGAAGAACCCCCACTGATTAAAGTTTCACTTTATATTTTACCATTTCAAAATTGAAAATCCATATGGTGGAAGTGTAACCTGTAATGAGTCTGCCTCTGCTGAAAATTCTTCGTTTGTATATAAATTTACAATTTTTTTACCTGCGATATCAAAAGTTATAGGAGCTGAAATTTCATGATTTGTTGGATTTAAAACAATGAAAATTGTTTCTTCTTCATGTGTTTTCGTATAGGAAATGTAGCCCTGTTCATCGTTTGCTTCAATACATTGAAATGTCCCATGTCCGCCAAATGCTTTATATTGTTTCCGTAATGAAATTAATATTTGGATGTGCTTAAATAACGTTTTATCCTGCTTATCTTCATCCCAGACCATACATTTTCGGCAATCTGGATCCATTCCGCCGTCCATACCGATTTCATCACCATAATAAATACATGGTGAGCCGATGAAAGAGAGGTGGAATATATATAGTAATTTCACTTTATCTTTATTACCATTACAGGTTGTTAAAATTCTCGGTGTATCATGACTGTCTAATAGATGAAACGCAGCTTCGTTTACGTTCATGGAATAAGAGTTAAGAGATGCTGCAATTTGTTCCATAAATTCACTTGCCCCGATTGTTTCGTTTGCGAAGTAAGAATGGAGGGCATTTGTAACAGGATAACTCATAACGGCATCGAATTGATCGCCTTGTAACCATGGCAGAGCATCATGCCAAATCTCTCCTAAAATATAAACTTCAGGGTTAATGTTTTTTATTTCACTACGGAATTCTCTCCAAAAGCTATGATCAACTTCATTTGCTACATCAAGTCGCCAGCCGTCAATGTGAAACTCTCGCACCCAATAACGTCCTACTTCGAGTAAATATTCTTTTACATCTGGATGTGCTGTATTTAATTTTGGCATATATGGTGTAAAGGCAAAAGTATCATAATTTGGGAGTGGTTCTGTTATTACCGGAAACTGATGAATATGAAACCACTCTTTATATAATGACCGATCGCCTTTTTTGAGCACATCTTGAAATTTATCAAAAAAGTATCCGCTATGATTAAAAACAGCATCTAGCATTACTTTTATACCGCGTTCGTGGCACATATTAACAAGCTTTCGAAACGTTTCCTTAGTCCCGAACTGTGGATCAATTTCCATATAGTCAATCGTGTCGTACTTATGATTAGAGTGTGCCTTAAAGATAGGTGTAAAGTAAATGCCAGTAATCCCGAGTTCTACAAGATAATCGAGGTGCTCGATAATACCTGCAAAATCTCCGCCGAAAAAATTAGTAGCTGTAGGATCAGTACTTTCCCATGGAAGTGTATGCACTGGATTGCATGAGGCATCTCCATTCGCAAATCGTTCTGGGAAAATTTGATACCAGACTGTATCTTTTATCCATGAAGGCGCTTTAAAAACATCCTGCTCATGAATAAATGGAAAGCAAAAAAAGTTGCCAACATCATCATTAGGTGTTTCGTGGAAAAAGCCGCGTTCTGTATAAATGATCGTTTCTGTATTATTCTTTAGTTCAAACCCATATCGTAAGCGCTTAAATTTTGGTTCGATTGAAACGGACCAATAATCAAATAAATCTGTTGAGCCGCTTTTTTTCAACGGTATATTTGCTGTGATCCATTTTCCATCTTGCCATTCATAAGGATCACCATGAATGAGTGAGACGCTATCTGCGTCATTTTTTTTTGTACGCAAGCGAATATGAAGTGTTTTTTCATCGTAAGCGTATGCGTAATTATCTTTAGGCCTATGGTATATTGCTTCTTTAAACATATAGAAAATCCCCCTTTGATATCTCTATAAACAATAATAAATTGCAAACGATTGCTTCTAAGATAACTTTAATATTGCTTATAAGGGTAGTATTCATTTTGTATAAAGTCAATGGAGAAAAAGAGCAATATCATAATTTTTTTAAATATAGAAAGAAAATATTTGCAAAATAGATAAAAGAATGTATAATGATAGACAAATAGCGCAAACGTTTTCATAAATTAGAAGATTGTTTGCGCTTCTATTAAACTAGTTAGTGCAAACGTTTTCATTTGTTGAACCAGTACATATACAATTTAGGGAGGTTTTTAGGGTGAAGAAAGCATTATCATTATTAACAATTTCAACTTTGGCAATCGGTATGTTATCGGCATGTGGTCCGAAAGATTCAGGGAAAAAGGAAGCGAGCAAGGAGAAGAAAGATTATGATCTTCTTGTTTGGGAAGATGAGAAAAAGGGTGTTGGGCTAGATTCAGCAGTGAAAAGTTTTGAGAAGAAATATAATGTGAAAGTAAAAGTTGTAGAGGTTCAGATGACGAAACAAGTAGAAAAACTTCGTCTCGATGGTCCAGCTGGTACAGGGCCAGATGTTGTAACATTGCCTCATGATCATATTGGTAATGCGGTAACAGAAGGGCTACTTTCAGAGGTGAAAGTGGATGATACGGTAAAAAATAAATTTACAGATTTATCAATAAAGGCACAAACATACGATGGAAAACTATACGGTTTACCAAAAGCAATTGAAACACCAATCTTTATTTATAATAAAAAGTTAATGCCAAAAGCACCAGAAACAATGGATGAGCTTTTTAATTTCTCAAAAGACTTTACGAAAGATGGAAAGTACGGATTTTTAGCATTAGGAGATAACTTCTATTTTGCGAATGCATTTATGGCTGGTATGGGCGGTTATGTATTTGGTGAGAAAGATGGAAAACCGAATCCGACAGATATTGGATTAGATAATAGTGGTGCGGTACAAGGTGCTGAATATATTCAAAAATGGTATAAAGAAAAATTATTACCAAAAGGAATTATTGGTGAATCTGGTGGGGCAGCTGCAGATGGATTATTTAATGAAGGAAAAGCGGCATCTATTATGAATGGTCCATGGGCATTCCAAGCGATGGAAAAGGCAGGCATTGATTATGGGGTAGCACCGATGCCAAAATTACCAAACGGTCAACCAATGAAAACTTTTGTGGGCGTAAAAGGATGGCATGTAACAAGCTTCTCGAAACAGAATGATTTAGCAACAAAATTTACTGAGTGGGTAACAAATGAAGAGAACGCGAAAATCCGTTTTGAAAAAACAAAAGAAATTCCTCCTGTTAAATCAGTAATGGAAGATCCAATGATTAAAGACAATGAAGCTGCAAAAGCAGTGGCAACTCAATCAGAGAATGGTATTCCAATGCCGAATATTCCAGAAATGCAAGAAGTTTGGAAACCAGCTGGAGATGCGCTTCAATTAGTTGCAGCAAATAAACAAGAGCCAAAAGCAGCACTTGATGAAGCTGTAAAACAAATTAAGGGAAACATTGAAGCAAATCATAGTAAGAAAAAATAAGATGGGATTCGTATCTCTCGTAAAAGGGAGATACGGATTCTCTTCCTTCCAAAGGGAAGAAAAAAGGGGGAAGAAATATGCAAACATCTATTGAACCAGCGCAGGAAGTGAACGGTTCAAAACACCGGAAAATAGCAGCAATGTTGTCAATCATTCCAGGTATTGGTCAAATATATAATAAACAATATATAAAAGGTCTTATTTTTCTTGTATTAACAGGTTCATTTGTTGTAGCATTCGCTGATTTATTAAATATGGGATTGTGGGGAATTGTTACGCTCGGTACAGAAGTTCCTCGGGACCATTCTATTTTTCTATTAGTAAAAGGGATTTTAGCACTAATCGTTATTGCATTTGGATTAGGTATATATGCTTTTAATTTATATGATGCCTATCAAAATGGGAAAAAGCGTGATATAGGAATACCGTTAAATTCTGTGAAAGAACAATACCGTAATTTATTAGACCAAGGTTTTCCATATTTAATGGTGTCACCAGGATTTTTGTTACTGATCTTTGTTGTAGTATTTCCAATCCTTTTTGTTATCTTAATTGGATTTACAAACTATGATTTATATCATTCACCTCCAGCGAAATTAGTAGATTGGGTTGGATTCAAAAACTTTATTGATATTTTTACATTACCAATGTGGAGAGATACTTTTTTAAGTGTATTCTCTTGGACTGTGATTTGGACATTTGTTGCTACAACACTCCAAGTAGCCCTTGGTATTTTCCTAGCAATTTTAGTGAATCAGCCTGGTATTAAAGGGAAAGCAGTAATTCGTACGATCTTTATTTTACCGTGGGCTGTTCCAGCATTCGTATCCATTCTTGTCTTTGCTGGTATGTTTAATGAGTCATTTGGAGCAATTAACAATCAAGTGTTAGCTTTATTTGGAATCGAAAAGATTGCTTGGATGACAGATCCATTCTGGGCGAAAACCGCTTTGATATTTATCCAAACATGGCTTGGTTTCCCATTTATTTTTGCAATGACAACTGGGATATTGCAATCGATTCCAGGGGAATTGTATGAAGCAGCTACAGTAGATGGGGCAACGGCATGGCAACAATTTCGAAAGATTACATTGCCGCTTGTTCTATATGCAACAGCTCCAATCTTAATTACACAATATACGTTTAACTTTAATAACTTCAGTATTATCTATCTGTTTAATAGCGGGGGACCTGCTGTGTCTGGGCAAAATGCAGGAGGAACAGATATTTTAATTTCATGGATTTATAAATTAACGATGACATCAGCACAATATGGAAAAGCAGCGGCACTTACGATGATTTTATCGTTAATCGTTATTTCAGTTGCATTATGGCAATTTAAGAGAACAAAATCATTCCAAGAAGAGGATATGATGTAAATGAATATAAAACGACAAAAGATGTTACGTCTCTCATTAAGTTATTTTGTAATTTTCATAATGTGTGTCATTATTTTTTATCCATTATTATGGATTGTTGGTTCATCGTTTAATCCAGGAGATAGTTTATCAGGGTCAAGTATTATTCCGAAAAACGCAACGTTAGATCACTACCGAAAGTTGTTAGATCTTTCGCAAAGCAATTATTTACTTTGGTATAAAAATACACTCAAAGTAAGTGTTTTAACGATGATTTTCTCTGTACTATCCATTAGTTTTACAGCTTATGCATTTTCAAGATATCGTTTTGTTGGAAGAAAGAATGGTTTGTTAACATTTTTAATCTTGCAAATGATCCCAAACTTTGCAGCTTTGATTGCACTCTATGTATTAGCGCAATTAACTGGATTAATTGATACACATCTTGCATTAATTTTAATTTATGTCGGCGGAGCAATTCCAATGAATACGTGGCTTATGAAAGGGTATTTTGATACGATTCCAAAAGAGCTGGATGAGTCAGCCCGTATGGATGGGGCAGGACACTTCCGTATTTTCTGGCAAATTATTATGCCACTTGCTAAACCGATTGTAGCAGTTGTAGCGTTATTTACCTTTATCGGTCCATTTACAGATTTTATTTTAGCGAGTATCATTTTACGAACACCAGAAAACTATACATTAGCAGTTGGATTATATGAAATGGTAGCGAAGAAATTTGGTAATGAATTTACGACATTTGCAGCAGGATCTGTATTAATTGCTTTACCGATTTCGATCTTGTTCTTATCGCTGCAAAAATATTTTATTTCAGGCTTAACAGCTGGAGGTACGAAAGGGTGAGGATGGGACATTATGTCCCATTTCTCTTTTTTAGGAGGAATTCGGGTTCATATGACATCGTAAGGGGAAAGATGTGAAAAAAATAGTATATTATAGTATAGGAAAATAAACCTGTATCCCTTACAATACATGAAGAGGGAGAATATTAGTTTACATTAATATAATTTTTTTGAGAAATGAAATAAAGTAATGGTAGCTTTCGTTTTCTCCTAATATCTGTGGAATACAGAATAAAAATAGATATGAATGAAGAATAAGAAGAGAGGAGGAGATTTAATGACAGTTACAATTAAAGATGTAGCAAAAAAGGCAAATGTTGCACCATCTACTGTGTCTCGTGTAATTGCTGATAATCCAAGTATAAGTGAAAAAACCAAGCGTCGTGTTCGTAAAGTAATGAGCGAGTTAGGATATCATCCGAATTTAAATGCGAGAAGTCTTGCGAATCAAACGACAAAAACAATTGGTCTTGTTATGCCAAGTTCTGCGAGTAAGGCATTTCAAAATCCATTTTTTCCAGAAGTAATTCGAGGAATTAGCTCGTTTGCACATGTTGAAGGTTATGCGCTGTATATGTCAACTGGCGAAACAGAAGAGGAAATTTTTAATGGTGTTGTGAAGATGGTACAGGGGCGTCAAATCGGTGGAATAATTCTTCTCTATTCACGTGAAAACGATCGTATTATTCAATATTTACATGAACAGAATTTCCCATTTGTTTTAATTGGAAAGCCGTACGAAAGAAAAGATGAAATTACATATGTAGATAATAATAACTATACAGCTGCAAGAGAAGTAGCGGAATATTTAATTTCACTAGGACATAAACAAATAGCGTTTATTGGCGGTGGCTCTGATTTACTTGTTACAAAGGATCGTTTAGCTGGAATGAGCGATGCTTTAAAATTAGCTGATATTGTGTTACCAGATGAATATATTCTACATTTTGATTTCTCAAGAGAGAGTGGTCAGCAGGCTGTAGAAGAGTTAATGGGACTTGAAATACCGCCAACAGCAATTATGGCAACAGATGATTTAATAGGTCTTGGGGTATTAAGTGCACTTGCTAAAAAAGGAGTTTCTGTACCGAAGGATGTTTCAATTGTGAGCTTTAACAATGCTTTATTATCCGAAATTGCAAGCCCGCCGCTTACAACGGTTGATGTAAATATTTATCAATTAGGGTATGAAGCTGCAAAAGCTTTAGTTGATAAGGTGGAAAATTCTGAGTCTACTTCGAAATGTATTATTATTCCGCATAAATTACTAAAGCGTCAAACCTGTGATCATTATGCGTAAAAAGCTAAGAGTGTTATCTCTTAGCTTTTTGTTTTAAAAATTTTTCTAAACGATCGCAACCCTCTTTTAATGTCTCCATACTATAAGCGTATGAAAGGCGGATATAGCCTTCGCCATACTCTGAAAATGCTGTTCCAGGAACAACAGCGAGTCCAGCTTCTTTAACAAGATCAATAGCAAAATCAAATGATGAAGAGGTAAGATTTCCAACGTATGGGAATAAATAAAAGGCGCCAGTTGGTTCTTCAACAGTTAAGCCCATTTGAAGGAGTCGGTTGTATACATAATCACGGCGTTTTTTATATTGATGACGCATCATTCGCGGTGCATCTTTTGCTGCTGTTAATGCTTCGATTGCAGCATATTGTGCGATTGAAGTTGCGCATGTCACGTTATATTGATGCACTTTCAAAATATGCTGAGCTAAATAGCCTGGAGCAAATAAAAGGCCAATGCGCCAGCCTGTCATTGAATGCGATTTTGATAAACCATTAATGACGATTGTTTTATCACGCATTTCTGGAAAATGAGCGATGGACGTGTGTTGTTCTTCATATACAAGCTCACTATAGATTTCATCAGAAAGAACGAAAATGTTTTTATCTTTTAAAACGTTTGCAATATCTGTTAATTCTTCTTTCGACAGTGTAACACCGGTCGGATTAGAAGGGTAAGGGAAAACGATGCATCTTGTTCGATCTGAAACTGCATTTTGAATCGCTTCTGCTGTTAAGCGAAATCCAGTTTCACGAACATCTACAAAAACAGGTGTTGCGCCGCATAGTCTAATAATAGGCTCATAACCTGGATAAATAGGAGCTGGCAAAATAACTTCTGTTCCAGGTTCTAAAATAGTACGGAACGTAACATCGATCGCTTCGCTAGCGCCGATTGTAACGATGGTTTCGTTTTCAGGTGAATAGTGTAAATTATAATTTTCCTTTAGAAAATGACAAGCTGCCTTGCGTAATTCTAATAGACCCGCGTTGTGTGTATAGCTCGTGTAGTTTTCGGTAATTGCTCGTTTTGCAGCTTCTTTTACTAAAGAAGGTGTTGGAAAGTCTGGTTGTCCAATTGTTAAAGAAATGAGATTATCATAGTTTTGAATCATATTAGAGAATTGGCGGATACCAGAAATTTGAATATCTTTTACTCTAGGATTAATGAATTGTTCCATCTTGTCTCCCTTTCTTCCGCTTGAAAATTAATTTCATTTTACCATATTTTTAATAGTTTCGCTTTGCGGCGCATAAAAAAAGCCGCTTAAAGCGACTTTTTTAATAACCGTATTCCCAATCTATTTCATCTTCATTCCACATTACTGAAGATACTTTTCCAAGATACATAACAGATTCATTCACAGCGCATGTGCAATGTTCTTCACCAGTTTTGTCTTGTAATTCTTCGTATACTGATTTATCCACATTCTCGAGAACAACCAAATTTTCTTCTTTTAAAACAAGCGTAGTTCCTGCCATAATTATCTTCCTCCTACTAAAATAATGGTCACTTATTTGTAAACATAGATAGTATGGATTATATGCTGTATGTTGTTATAGTTGTCCGTTTACTGGACCGTTTTATATTTTATTTGTAATCCGTATTCATTGTATCTTGCATTGTGATAATTTGGTACAGGGTTTACAATCATTTCAGAAAGTTGTAACATTTCTTAACGTTTATTCACAAATGATTTACAAAATTGTTAAGAAAAATCTAAATTTTAAAACAAAAGTGACTGTAAAATGATATAATCATATCAAAATACATGTAGAGGATGGAAGGGTATGGAGCTAATCCGTGACTTAATGATCCAAGTGGCCATCATTATTCTGCCCCTGTTTTTATATGAAGCGATTCGTCTAAATCGCTATCAAGATATGCTTCCAAAGCCCAATCGCTATTTTATTATGTTTTTATCTAGTATCACGCTTGTTCTTTCTATGACGTATTCGATTTGCTTTGGTGATGTTTGTGGTTATAATTTTCATCCGATTCCAATTATTAGTGCCTTTTTGTATGGTGGAATTGCAGGAATTATCCCAGCTTCTATCTTTGTTATATACGAATGGTTTTTGAATGGTTTACAGTGGTTTCGGATAATAGAGGTTTTATGTCTTGCGATTATTCCTTTATTGCTATCAAAAAAGTGGTCTGTATTTTCAAGAGAAAAAAAACTTATTTTAGCTCTTATTATTTCATCTTTGTATGTTCTTGTCGATTTAGCGTGTAGTATGTTTGGGATTTTATTGAGGGTAGGCTTTACGCCACCCATGTCACATTCATATAGTGGATACATATTCGCTTCTCTTATTATGGTTATGACGATGGTATTTCAAGTGTATTTAACAGAGTATTTAAATGAAAATGCATTGTTACGTACAGAAATGCAAAAATCTGAAAAGCTGAACATTGTAAGTGAGCTAGCGGCGAGTGTAGCACATGAAGTTCGAAACCCCCTTACAGTTGTTCGTGGTTTTATTCAGTTATTAGAGAGTACAGAAGATATGAAGAATAAAGATTATATGCGTCTTGTGCTAGCTGAGCTTGATCGGGCTGAACAAATTATTTCAGATTACTTAAATTTAGCTAGACCGCAAATTGAAAAAAAGGAACATATATGTTTATCCGCACAGCTCATAGAAATGACGACTTTAATGTCTTCGTTTGCAGCTATGCAAGGTGTGTATTTACAAGTTGAAATTTCTGAGAATCTTTATACGATTGGTGATAAGACAAAGTTAAAACAAGCAATTATGAATATCGTTAAAAATGGAATTGAAGCAATTCAAGGCAACAAAGGATATTTAAAAGTAACTGCCATTCAAAAAGATGATGCTATTATAGTGCGAGTAAAAGATAGTGGTGTTGGAATGACGAAAGAACAGTTAGCAAGGCTTGGACAACCGTATTATTCACTAAAAGAAAAAGGAACAGGTCTAGGACTTATGGTGACCTTTAGTATTTTACAAGCACATAATGGTACGCTGGAATATAAAAGTGATAGTGGAAAAGGAACGGAAGCAATTATTACATTACCAGCAGTTAGAAATAAGGAATAAAAGTTAAAAACGGCATAAATCCCTTCTTTTTAGTTGGGAGAGAGGATCTAGCCATGCATAGAAGCGGTCAGATCCTTTTCCTGCCCCATGCCAAGTAAAACAGAAAGAGACAACAAATAGCCAGTCACCTTTTCTTTTTCACGTAAGTGGCTTATATGTCAAAAGTTAAAATGGATTTATATACGTGAAAGTCATGTAAAACTTCTACCTAGGATGATAGAAAGCTAGCGATGAAGATTTTACTTTATTCATTTGTTTTTTCTGGTTTGATTCGAACAAATAAATTTTTAAATGATTGAAAGAAACTTTGATCTCTTGAGGCGGCGATGAGTCGTTTTGTTTCTTGAATTTCACGAATGACTTGCATAAGCTGTGCATCTCGATTGCTGTCTTTATTGTAAACGTGATTGACAAGCTTGTTCATTTTTTCTTCTTGCTTTGATTCACGTTTATACATATGATTCATTAATAAGTCCATTTTTTCTTTTTGCAGGGCATCTGTTTGAGCTGCGTGATTAATAAGCTCTTGCAGCATTTCTTCTTGATTGCCTTCTTTTACATAAACTTGTTGCATTAATTCATCCAGTTTTTCATCTTTTAAGCGGTTTTGTGTAATTAAAGTGGAGTTTTGATGAATAATCGCTTCGTTTAATTGTGCAAGCATTTCAAGTTTTAGCATGAATTCTTCGAAGTTTCGGCTTTCATCTTTTGATTGAACTTCCTGATTTTTCTTTATCATCGGCACAGGTGGATTCTCTTTTTCTTTTAAAATGATAGGGATTGTTTCTGTAATATCTTCTTGTAGTGTGGCCGCTCGTTCGTGAATTGATTTTAAAAGCTTCATATCATCCATTTTATATATACGAGCATCAGCGGTTTTTGTAATGATATAACCATGTTGTTCTAAAAGTTGACTATATTTTCGAACTATGTGTTTCGGGATTCCTGTTTTATTTGTAACATCCTTCGTTTTATATGTCGCCTCCATAACATTTCCTCCCCAAAAAGTATCGTATATACAAATTCCATTTTTTTATTTGGACTTCCTTTGAAAAAGAATGTCGGAAACCTAGAAGTTTTCTACATGATTAGCGAAAAGTTGCATAAAAATGAATGTTTTTGGCGTAAAGAAGAGGTAGGGATAAAATAATGTCTGAAAACATATATCGAGGAAGTTTGTTATAATAGCCTAGGAAAAGCAATTGGGTCAAAAGATGGAGGTACATATATGAAACAGTTAAAAGGCATTATCATCTCGATTATTGCGATTCTTTCTATTTTGGTTGTTGTCTATGAAGCGTTTATACCGGCAGAACCAAAGAACAAAAAAGAAGTTACATATGATCAAGTTCTAGAATTTCCAAAAGAACGCTATCCTGAAACGGGGAAACATATTGCAGATGCGATGAAAGAAGGGCATTCTAAAGTGTGCACGATTGATCGAAGTGGTGCAGCTGATAGAAGAAAATTGTCCCTAGCTCCATATTCAGCAAAAAAAGGGTATGATCGTGATGAATGGCCAATGGCAATGTGTAAAGAGGGTGGAAAAGGTGCGCATATTGAATATATTAGTCCAGCCGATAATAGAGGTGCAGGTTCATGGGTTGGAAATAAGCTAGATAAGTATCCAGATGGTACACGCGTGAAATTTGTGGTGAAGTAGTAGAAAAGCTATTCTAGTCAGTGATTGAAGGGAATGATATATGTGGAGTTAATAATTTCCTACTCACAATTAATCGTGATGAATTATAATGGGGAACAGCCGTATGTAGATTGGACAGATGAAGATTTTGAGAGAGGCTATGCTGAAGCAGAAGGTGTAATTATTTTTGAGGCAATTTCAGATTATACGTGTGAAATCGAGGTATCTGTTGGGAGGCATACTGAGAAAGAGGGAGTAGTGAGAACGATATCAGCTCCTTTTACGGTAGGAAGCGAAGGGGTTTTTGTAAGAAGTATTCTTTCTGATACACTTCATATTACAATTCCAAAAGGTGACTATATGTTAGTACTACAAGCAATGCCACTTGAGGAACAAACAAATGATGAACTGTACAAGGTACAATATGAATTGTTTTTTGAAAATCAAGAGTGAAAGAGCCACGGTAGCATGGCTTTTTCTTTGGAATTTCAGTTTGTTTTTATTTGTACAAGTTTGTTATTGGCAGTGAATGCAGCTTGGGTTTTTTATCATTTTTATATGATAGCATTGCTGCAAATTGAGAAGAAAGCCAGTTGAAATATAGAAATAGGGTGTCCTTTTGAAGGACACCCTATTTTTTCATTATACGTTTGTTTTTAGAAGAGAACGAGCCTCTTTAGCAGCTTGGACCATATGCTCTAAAGCAGGTATAACTTCTTCTGTTCTTCTTGTTTTTAAACCGCAGTCCGGGTTAATCCAGAAGTATTTTGGATCACATACTTTTAAGGATTGTTCTACAATTGTATACATTTCATCTTTACTTGGAACACGAGGGCTATGAATATCATAAACTCCTAAACCAATTCCTTTTTCGTATGTTGTGTGTTCTAAAGTATGAATGAATTCACCATGGCTTCTTGATGTTTCGATAGAAATAACATCGGCATCTAATGCACGAATCGCATCAACAATATCCTCAAAGTTACTGTAGCACATATGTGTATGAATTTGTGTTTCGTTCGCTACAGAAGAAGTTGCTAAAAGGAATGACTGAACAGCCCATGTAATATATGCGTCCCAATCTTTTTCTTTTAGTGGCATTCCTTCTCGAAGCGCCGGTTCGTCGACTTGAATAACACGGATACCGGAAGATTCAAGTAATTCGATTTCATGGCGGAGTGCCAATGCAATTTGATACGAAACTTCTTTTCGTGAAATATCATTTCGAACGAATGACCAGTTTAGAATTGTCACAGGACCTGTTAACATACCTTTTACAACTTTATTTGTAAGGCTCTGTGCATATGCAGTTTCTTTAATTGTCATCCCATTAATAAAGGCAACATCTCCATAGATTACAGGTGGTTTTACACACCGAGAACCGTACGATTGTACCCAACCATTTTTAGTGAAAGAGAAACCAGCAAGTCTTTCTCCAAAATATTCCACCATATCAGTTCTTTCAAATTCACCATGCACAAGTACATCAAGACCAATATTTTCTTGATAACGAATCCATTTCTCGGTTTCATTTTCGATAAATTGCTCATATAGTTCGTTTGTAATATCACCGCTTCGCCATTGTTTACGTGTTTGACGAACTTCAGTAGTTTGTGGGAAGCTACCGATTGTTGTTGTTGGAAGTAGCGGTAATTGTAATGCCTTCTGTTGCAGTGCATAGCGTTGTTCGAATGGAAGAGGACGAGAAAAGTCTTCTTCTTTAAGAGTTGCTCGTGCAGCTTTCACATCTTCACGATTACGTGCAGCTGAAGAACGTATAGCTTCATGAGCGGTACGGTAAGTAGCTAATTCAGTGCTAACACCTCCTACACCTTCAGAAAGTGTACGTTTAATTAGCGTAAGTTCTTCTAACTTTTGATTTGCAAATGCAAGAGCATCAAATAGTTCTTTTGATAAATGTGTTTCTTCTGTTTTGTCAATTGGAGTGTGTAGTAAACTACAAGAAGGTTGAACAATCCAATCTTTCGGTGTAACACGATCTTGTAATGTTTTAAATAAAGAAAGAACCTCATCGAGATCCGCTCTCCAAATGTTACGCCCGTCTATGCAACCAACAGCTAAAATTTTGTCGCTTGGGAAACCGTGCTCTAAAATAGCTTTTACATTGCCTTCTTTACCGTGAACAAAGTCCAATCCAATGCCGGATACAGGGAATGTAATAATCTCTTCATAGTTTTCTTCTACGCTATCAAAATAAGTTTGTAGAATAAGAGATACATGAGGTACTTCTTTACGAATTGTTTCATAAAGTGCTTTAGCTTCTGCAATTTCTGCTTTTGTTAAAGATGCAAAAATCGGTTCATCAATTTGTACGAAGCGAGCGCCAGCTTCATGCAATTCAGTTAATAGTTGTACATAAGGTGTAACGAGTTGTTGTAAGATTGTTGCCAATTGATCTTCTTTATATCCCTTTGCTAATTTTAAGAATGTGTAAGGTCCTAATATAACGGGTTTTCCATCGACTCCTAGCTCTTGTTTTGCTTCTTCATATAAACGAAGTGGACGATTGTCTTTTAAAGAGATTGTTAATCCTTCTTCATATTCAGGAACAATATAATGATAATTTGTGTTAAACCACTTTGTCATTTCGGAAGCGACGTGATCTTTGGAGCCACGTGCCATCGCAAAATATACATCAAGATAAGAAGAGAACTCAGAAAAACGTGATGGAATAAAGCCGAGCATATAAGCAGTATCTAGTACATGATCATAATATGTAAAATCGCCAATAGGAATTAAGTCAATTCCTTTCTCTTGTTGTGCCTTCACATGCTGAAGACGAATTTCTTTCATGTTTGTTACAAATTGCTCTTCATCAATTTTGTTTGCCCAAAAAGCTTCCAGTGATTTTTTCCATTCTCGGTGTAATCCAATGCGTGGATACCCTAAATTACTTGTTTGAATTGCCATTTAAATTTCCTCCCTAATTGAAAGTAAGCATTTCCGTTTACTCGGAAATGCATGTAACGAAAAGTATAAAGGGACAGAAAAATAGCCCTTTCTCCTCGTTCATAACACCTAATCATCATCCGTGAGTCTATCAGTGTTGTTAAAATAGGCAGGTCTCATGGCTTATGCTTTATACGATTTCTTTCACCTTCCCGTTTTCACAGTGGTATAGAAAAGAAGTCTCTGCACTTACAGTGGCGGGACCGCGTTGGAATTTCACCAAGCTTCCCTTTTAAACACGAAATAAGAAATTCCGTGTACCTATTTTCCTTTATGAAAGGAATTTAACAAGCAAATATGATATTGAAACAAATTCTAACATAATTTTTTGAATTTTGTCTACTGTTTTAAAATAAGAATATTTTTAAATTTTTAATTCTAATTATTCTGATGAAGATAAATAATTAGAATGTCGATTTATGATTTTGTCAAAGGTAATAAAGGAGATGAATTTATCCCGCTATTCGCGGACAGTAAGACCTCCACATCAAGATTCAAAGGAAAACGAGGAAGATAGGTGGGGGATCAATTGCCCGTAAAAGCCCGATTGGTGAGGGTTAATAATTAGTGGGGGATGAAGAACCCTTCGCTGATTAAAGTTTCAATTTATAAAAATTGCTTATAAGAACCTAATTGATAAAGGCTCTTATAAGCAATGGGGAAGATGATAAGTAATAGCTAGGCTTACTATATATCTGTTCCAATTTTAGAAAGACAACCGGCACTTGCATCTTTATGGAGTTCATTTAACCAACGTAATTCAACAGTAATGTGTTCAATAACACTTTTTAAAATATAAAGCTGTGCACGAGAAACATTTTCCTTGCTATGTTCGTATATGGATTGCATCGTATGTAAATATTGAATCGTGTCATCTCTCTTTTTTTCTAAAATCGGAAGAATCGTTTTTTCATCACCAAAATGAGCAAAGGATAGCGCTGAATAGATTGGTTTATAAATTTGGTTTTTGGCCTCGAATTGCTTTAAAAGCAGTGAATGGAAAAGTTTTCTTCCCGTTTCAGTTATATGGAAAATAGTCTTATCTGGTCGATTTGTATCTCGTACTACGCTTGTAACCGCAATTGCTCCTTGTTTTTCTAATTGTTCAAAAGCGTAGTAGAGGGAGCCTTTTGCATATTTAATATAACAATCCATTTGACGCTCTTTCATTGTGTATTGCACTTCATATGGATGTTTGTCTCCTTCGAGTAATAAGCCGAGAATGACTAGTTTCATACTCACGCTGTCTCAACTCCTGTAATATAAACTTTATACATAGTATAAACGGTATATCTCTTTCGATAAAGAGATATACCGTTTCATTTTTTCATGTATTAACTTACTTGTTTTTGTTTTTTTGTTATTCCAGTGAAGAGACGCTCTTTCCCCATCATTGTAATACAGATAATACTTAGGGTAGCTGGGATAAGCGCCCAGAAAAATGTATCGGCAATTGATGTCGCAAGCGCCTGTTTAATACCATCCAATATTTGTGGTGGGATTTTTTCAGTAGCATGCGGTGATAATAAAAAGCTTGTATCCCCGCTTTTTGGTGCCATTTTTGCCAACTCTGGAGGAAAAACAGCTTTTAATTTATCGGTGAAAATATGGTTTTGAATAGTCCCGAAAATTGTTACACCAAGAGTCATACCAAGAGAACGGAAGAATGAGTTTGTAGATGTGGCAGAACCTCGGTCTCTCATATCTAAATTGTGAATGGAAGACATGCTTAAAACAGAAAAAGAGAAGCCGACTCCAAGTCCAGCGAGAATCATAAAGAGTGTTACAAGTGTACGCGGTGTGTCCATTGTTAAAGTGCTAAGTAAATAGATACCAAGTACAAAGAAAATGCCAGACGCGATCATAATGTTGCGGTAACTCGTTCGTGAAGCGAGTTGTCCACCAGTTTGGCTTCCAATTACAGAACCAACCATCATCGGTGTTAAAATTAATCCAGCATTGGATGCTGAACCACCAAGGACACCTTGGACAAAGATTGGAATATAGACTGTACAAATAATAAAAGCTGCTCCATAGAAAAAGGCAACACCTTGACTTGCTGCAAATAAACGCTTTTTAAATAAATGGAAAGAAATAATTGGCTCTATTGCACGTCTTTCTACGAAAAAGAAGATAAGAAGCATAATAGCAAACGTAGTAAATAAGCCAAGAATCATATTGGAATTCCATGCATATTCCTTACCGCCAAGTTCTAGTGCAAACATTAAGCAAACAATGCTTATTACAAGTGTAACAGCACCAGCCCAATCGATTTTTTGTTTTTTATATTGTAGAGATTCTTTGTAGTACTTGGAAATGAAGAAGAAAGAAATAATGCCTAATGGAATATTGATATAAAAGACCCAGTGCCAACTTATATAATCAGTTATATAGGCGCCTAATAAAGGGCCGAATACGCTTGATGTTCCAAAAACTGCTCCGAATAATCCGGTCATTTTTCCGCGTTTTTCTGGTGGGAATATATCATACATGATTGTAAAGGCAATGGGCATAAGGGCGCCACCACCAATCCCTTGAATTGCTCTGTAAATACTTAGTTGTTCAATGCTTGTTGCTGTACCGCAAAGAATAGAGCCGAGTAAGAAGAGAAGTAATCCACCGATATAAAAGCGTTTACGACCATACATATCCGAAAGTTTTCCGAAAATCGGCATTCCGGCCATTGTTGCTACCATATAAGCTGATGTGACCCAAACAAATTTATCAAATCCCCCTAGGTCTCCAACAATTGTCGCCATGGCAGTGGCAACGATTGTATTATCCATTGCTGCCATTAAAATACCAAGTAACAATCCGGCAACAACAAATTTTGTTTTACTTACTTTGTTTTGAGATGTTTGTTCTTGCAAACAAATCCCTCCTTTATATAAGATTCATTGCTCTTTAGGAAAATCTTATTAGTAGTTCTTGTTTTAGTATACCTTTATGTAACGACTATGATTTCACGATTCTTTTTATGAAAAGTAGGATAAAGAATAGAGAGCATAAATTTTATTATAGTCAAATTTGACTAAAAGGTAAATCTTTTTACTTTATTTTGCATGAACGGACAGTAATACTCCCACCCCGAAATTTGGTGAAAGGGAGATAAACTGTTCGTAAAAGCCTGATTGGTGTGGGTTTTATATTGGAAGAAACAAAAGGAAGCTAATGAGTGATGGTGTATTGCTATTTAAAATGGTTTTTTTATTGGGTTGTCGAATAAGATAAAGAAGAAAGATAAAAATGTTGAAAACGTATATCTTTATTGAGAGAAAATAGGAAGGTGTTTTGAAGGGAACGAATTGGAGAAGGGTGTTTTATTATTGAAGAGAGCAGAATAAATTTGTACAGATAATAACATCTGGAATGAGGTGAATTGTTATTGTGAAAATGTGGGAAATAAGTTTAGATAAAGAATTGTTCCCTTTGTCTTTACAGCCTGTTATGTGGATGGAAGGTGGTTCTAAAGCAGTTACGAGCAAACAATCTACTCCAAATGTAGAAGTAACATTACAAATTCGCAGTCAAAAAGAGAAGAATTTTTCACAAAAAGTTGTTTATGGTGTACATGAAATTCTTTTTATTCAATTAGAAGTTGAAAACATAGGAAGTGAAGAGGTTTCTCACGTAATAGTTAGTCATATGATTCGAGATCATTTTGCATATATCCCCAATACATTACACACGAATAAAGGAACAGGAGAGTTTTTATTTCAACTTGTAAGGTGGCGTATTGATGAATTACTATCAGGTGAAAAAGCTCAATTAATCTGTCAGGTGAAAGCATCACGTATACAAATTCCGTCTAGTATTTCATTACGTGCTACATACACGTTTCAGCAGAAAGGCCGATTATCTGGACCACTACAAACAAAAGAAGTGATGTTGATACAATAAAAAGGAACCGAACGTGGGTTCCTTTTTTAATGAAGGTTATGCTTCTTTAGTAATTCTTTTTGTTCCAAGCCTTTTTTTCCTACATAGTTATTTTTATATCCGAAGTATAAAATAAATAAGAAAGAAGCAACATTTATGATTGCATCAATTTGGTCATTTGTAATAAAAGAAAGCCCGAACGATTCAAATAATAGTTTTAATGATAAGAGAAATCCAGCTAAAAAACGAATGATGTCTGATATATTTGATCTTTGTAGCATTTTTTTCTCCTTTCTGTAATGGATATATACTATATATATGAAATAAAAAAGAAGATGAATACAAGTTGTAAGGAGAAATGGATAATAAGAACGTCCATTTTTTGTTTTGTAGAAAAACATAATTGTTATAGAAATATATGGTAGTATAAAAGGTGGTTTTCGTAACATTTTTTTCTCTTTTGTTACAAAAAAACAGTATTTTGTAACAAAAGTCTTTAAAAATAGATTTAAACATCATATAATTGTGATGGATGTGTCAATACATTTTTGCACAATGGTTTTTCATTTAAAAAGTGTAGAGGGAAACAATCTCTACACTTTTCCTTTTGAGGGAATAAAAAGAATATTTGTAAATTGTTGCAAGCAAACCTTCGCACTGTGTAAAATGGACAAGAAAAGATTGTAGGGGGAAAAGAAGTTGAAATATAATAAAATAGCAATTGTAGCAGTATTATCTATGACATTATTAGCTGGTTGTTTCGGACCAAAACCAGAAGAGGAATTATATGTAGCATTTGAAAATGCTGCGAAGCAAGAAAAACCAATGTTTGAGGAAGCGAAAAAATTAGAGACATTAGAAAAAGAAGGTCAAACATTATACGGTCAAATTGTACAAGAAGGAAAAGATAATAATCAAGCTGTGAAAGAAAAGTTAGATCAAGCAATGAAAAATACAGCAGAACGTGGAAAAGTAATCGATAAAGAGAACGAAGCGTTGAACAAAGCACAAGAAGAAGTAAAGTCAGTTGAAAAATATGTGAAAAAAATCGAGAATGATAAGTTAAAAGAACAAGCAGATAAAGTGAAAAATACATATGAAAAACGACATGAGTCTTTTAAGAAGATGTATGATAACTATAGTAAATCTTTAAAGTTAGAAAAAGAATTATTTACAATGCTTCAAGATAAAGGAGCAAAATTAAAAGATATTAGTGATAAAGTAAAAGCGGTGAACGAATCTTATAAAGGTATTGATGCTGAAAAAGATAAGTTTAATGAATATACAAAATCATATAATACAGAAAAAGTAGCATTTTATAAACAAGCAAACATTAAAATAAAAGAAGAGAAAAAATAAAGCAGGCTGGCCGTTATGGCCAAACCTGCTTTATTTTTTTGTGTACGTACGGCGATACCAAGGGATCGGTTCGCTTAATTTTTTTTCTTGTTTTAGTGCTTCAGGCCCAATGTAATCTTGGAGTGTTTTTTTCGCTATTGCTAAAGAAAGAGTTGTTTTTGGGTTTCTATAGGAAGATTCAAGGCTACCGAGATGCGGGAGGTTACTGAAATCATCTTTTATAGGAGGAATATGAAAAAAGTAGTCACCTAATCGAACGAGAACATCTGATTGTTGCTGACTAAAACGTGGATTTCTAGAGAAATGTAACCCTTCTTTTTTTGCTTTCTTTTCATTAATCAAACGTTCCAAAGCAATCTTTTTCAACCAATATAAATATTTAGGATTTGTAGCAGCTTTGGCATGCCGGTTCACAATGAAAATAGATTGAGCCAATCGATCGATAGAATGTTGTTTGTGTGACTGAGACTGTGGGTGTGAAGGTTTCATAGTGGGACCCCTTTCAAGTTTTTCAATATTATAGCATAAATAAAAGTAGTTTTTATTATATGTAAAAAATGATTGTATATATTTTCAATATTAAAGCAATATTGTTACAAAAAACAACTATTTTGTATAATAGCGATAGGAACGTTTTCTAGAAATTTGATAATGAAAGAGTGAGAAGTGTGAAAGATATATTGAAACAGCAATATGCCATTATTGACATTGGTTCAAATACGATGCGATTGGTGATTTATGAAAAACAAAATGGGGGTTTCTACAAAGAAATTGAAAATACAAAAGTTGTGGCACGGCTAAGAAATTATCTAATAGATGGTATGCTAATAGAAGAAGGAATCAATACACTTTTGCAAACATTACTTCAATTTCAAGAAAGCACACGGTTTCACGGATTACATAATGTGTTATGTGTTGCGACAGCAACTATTAGACAAGCAAAAAACCAAGAAGAGATAAAAAAGCTTGTAGAAGGAAAAACTGATTTTGTACTTAGGGTTTTATCCGAATATGAAGAAGCACGCTATGGTTATTTAGCTGTGATGAATTCAACTTCTTTTACTGAAGGAATTACGGTCGATATCGGTGGAGGAAGTACGGAGGTTACGTATTTTCGGGATCGAGAAATTATAGAATATTATAGCTTTCCTTTTGGCGCACTTTCTTTAAAACAACAATTTATTCATCATGAGATACCAACTGCAGAAGAATTAGAAGAATTAAGAAGATATTTATGGTATCAATTTGAAACGTTACCTTGGTTAAAGGAAAAAAGGCTACCCCTTATTGCGATAGGAGGGAGCGCTCGGAATATGGTGAAAATTCATCAAAATATAATTTCTTACCCAATAGCAGGTTTACATTTATATAAAATGAAAGAAGCAGATATAAGAGGTGTCAAAGAGGAATTAGAAAGCCTTTCTTTTGTAGAATTACAGAAGTTGGATGGGTTAGCAAAAGATCGAGCGGATACAATTATTCCAGCGGTAGAAGTATTTTATATGCTAACAAATATCATACAAGCTCCGTCGTTTGTATTAAGTAGGAAAGGATTACGAGAAGGGGTGTTCTATGAGGAACTTACAAAAAATTTAGGTGTTTCTTATTATCCAAATGTGATAGAAGAGAGCTTACACTTATTGTCTTATGAATATGAAATGGATATGAAATTTGTTGTTCAACTTATCAAGCAAGGAACGTTAATTTGTAGGCAGCTTGAAGCGTCTGAAGTTATTTCTTTTTCAGAAAAAGATTGGTGTATATTTTATCAAGCTGCCAAAGTGTTTAATATTGGGAAATACATAGATGCTGAAGCAAGTCGTCTACATACATTCTATTTATTAGCGAACAAAACAATTGACGGCATGATGCATAAAGAGCGTGTTAGACTTGCAATGATCGCATCTTATAAGTCGAAAATGTTATTTAAGCAGCATTTGGACCCATTTGAAGGGTGGTTTGATAAAAACGAACAAAAAAAGATTCGTTTGTTAGGAGCGATTTTACAATTTTCTGCTGCTTTAAATGTGAGGCAACGAGCACTGATTGAAACGATTGAAGTGAAGAAAAATAAAGAGGGGCTTGCCTTTCATATTGTGTGTGAACAATCGGCTTTAGCAGAAAAAGTGCAGGCTGAAAAGCAAAAAAAACAACTTGAAAAAGTATTGAAGATGAACATTCAATTGGTGTTTGAGGAGAAATGCTAAGTTGTACGGATGTATTTACAAAAAATTTACACTTAAATAATTTGGAATTTGATACAATAAATGTAACTAAATTATATTGAAAAAGTTTCAAAGGGAAGTGTGAAGGGAAATGGAATTGATGAAGGGGAATCCTGTGAATTTAAATGATACTGCTTACTATAATAACCGCGAATTAAGTTGGCTTGCTTTTAATGAACGTGTGTTGCAAGAGGCGCAAGATCAAAGTAACCCACTTTTGGAAAGATTAAAGTTTATTAGTATTTTCAGTTCGAATTTGGATGAGTTTTTTATGGTGCGTGTTGCGGGATTAAAAGATCAAGTAAAAGCGGGCTTTAATCAACCGGAAAATAAAGCTGGCTTAACACCGAAACAGCAGCTAAATAAAATTGATATGAAAGCTCATGAATTGATGACAGTTCAGTATAATACATTTAAAAATACTGTGTTACCAGCGCTTGAAATGGAAGGCATCAAGCCGTTAACATTTCAAGATTTAACGAAAGAACAACGTGAATTTATTGAAGAGTATTTTGACGAACAAATTTTCCCAGTGTTAACTCCTGTGGCAATAGATGCATATCGCCCGTTTCCTATGTTGTTAAATAAAAGCTTAAACTTAGCTACTATTTTGTATGATGAAAAACAAACAGAGGAAGAGAATCGAACAAAGCTTGGAATTGTACAAGTACCATCGTTGCTTGAACGTTTTATTTTTTTACCGAGTGAAGATCAAAAACATAAATTTATTTTATTAGAAGACGTAATTAGTAGCTTTACTCATAAATTATTTACAGGATATAAAGTATCCTCTGTTACTCGTTTTCGAATTACACGTAATGCAGATTTAACAATTCACGAAGAAGGTGCGCGTGATTTATTAAAAGTGATTGAAAAAGAGTTGAAAAAACGTAAGTGGGGAGCGGCAGTTCGTTTAGAAATTGGCAAAGAGCAGGTCGATGAAAGAGTGTTAGCTTTATTATATGAAGTGTTAGAAGTGACAGATGAAGATGTATATATGATGGATGGGCCATTAGATTTAACATGTTTATTCTCCTTATATAAAAAATTAGCACCTTTATATGAACATCTTGTTTACCCAGCTCTTATACCGCAGCCACCTCAAGATTTAGATGATGAAGAAGACGTGTTTGAAAAAGCGATAGAGCATGATATTCTATTACATCATCCGTTTGAATCTTTTCAGCCAGTTATTGATTTTGTGCGTGATGCAGCAGATGATCCGAATGTGCTAGCAATAAAACAGACGTTATACCGTGTAAGTGGAGATTCGCCAATCATTCAGGCATTAAAGACTGCAGCGGAGAAGGGAAAACAAGTGACTGTACTTGTTGAATTAAAAGCTCGTTTTGATGAAGAAAATAACGTCCATTGGGCAAAGGAACTTGAACAAGCTGGTTGCCACGTTATTTATGGTGTAAGTCATTTGAAAACACATAGTAAAATTACTCTAGTTGTAAGAAGAAAACACGGAAAAATCGAAAGATTTGTACATTTAGGGACAGGAAATTATAATGATGCGACAGCAAAATTATATACAGATTTTGGCTATATTACATCCCGAAAAGATTTTGGAGTAGATGCGACAAACTTCTTTAATTACTTGAGTGGTTATACAACAAAGCCGCATTTTCATCATTTGTCAGTAGCGCCGTTTGATATACGTCATCAATTTATAGAGTTGATTGATGAAGAAATTCGTTATCATAAACAATATGGAAATGGACATATTGTGGCAAAGATGAACTCGTTAACAGATAAACCGTTAATTCAAAAACTATATGAGGCATCACAAGCTGGAGTGAGAATAGAGCTTGTTGTTAGAGGAACGTGCTGCTTGCGACCTGGTATTCAAAATGTAAGTGAAAATATTCGTGTAATTAGCCTTGTTGGGCGTTATTTAGAACATAGCCGTATTTATTATTTTCATCATAATGGGGATGAAAAGGTCTACTTATCTTCAGCTGATTGGATGACAAGGAACATGGAAAAACGGGTAGAAATTTCATTTCCGATTTTAGGGCTTGAAATGAAGGCAAGAATAAAAGCAATCTTACAACTTATTTTAGCGGATAATGTAAAAACACGTGAACAAAATAAGGATGGTGAATACTATTATATAATAAATAGTAGTTCACAAGAGGTTGATAGCCAAGTGAAATTATTTAAGATGGCCTATCAAAACACTGATGCAGAGTAATATGTAAATTCAAAAAAATAAAACCATCTTTTTTAGTTGAGAGAGAAGGTCCGTCCATGCATAGAAGCGGTTAGATCCTTTTTCAGTCCCATGCCAAGTGAAAACAACGGGAGAAAATGAGTGGAGGTCTTCTTTTGATTTGTTAACATTAACTGATATGCTAACAAATTAAAATATTAAATAGTTAAGTTTAATAACTTGTGAGCAAGTAAACTCTTGAATTCAAGATTATGAGAATGCGACGAAAAAAGCCTCTTACTAAATGAAGAGGCTTTTTTTCATAGTTTTTGTGTATGTTAATAATAATATGGTTGGCACGGACTTCCGTAACAAGGAAACGGCGTTGGTGGGTATGGAGGATAGTAAGGGGGTCTAGGGCCGAATGCTAATGCCCCGCCAATTAAGCCACCAGCAAGTCCTGCTAAGAATGGAACACCGAAGAATGGTAAGAAGCGTGAGTCACTTACTGGGCCAATAGGTCCTGAACGAACTAGATAGGGCTGAGGATATGGGTACATGTAAAAACCTCCTTTATTGGACTCATTGTTATCATATGGTGAAAGAGCATGGATGAGCGAGTACAAGAAAGGATATATAAGAAAATAGGCAATTATAGGTTATAAGTGCTGAAGGGTAAATACTGTAATTTCAGGCCGGGATAAAAAACGAAACGGAACACGCGTTCTCCCGAGGCCGCGATTTACATAAAGAAGCAATTCTTCAATATGATAAAATCCCTCGATGTAATGTTTTGCTAATGCTGGAGTAACGATCGCCCCTAAAAAAGGAAGTTGTACTTGTCCACCATGACTGTGCCCAGAAAGTTGGAGGTTTACAGGGAAGTTAGCAATTTCGGATGCTATATCAGGTTCGTGTACGAGTACAATTGTATATAGCTCTTTCTGCACATGTTGTAATGTTCCGTCAATTACTGGCTTGCCAAGAAGAATGTCATCGATTCCAAAAATAGAAATTTCGCTATTATCTAGTAAACGAATACGTTTTTCGGTATTTTGTAATACTTCAAAGCCTGCATCACTCATAATTTGCTTATAGTATTCGGTTCCATACCCACCATGGTCATGGTTTCCGTAGATTGCAAATTTACCAAAGGGGGCATGGATATTTCGTAAAATCGCAGAAACAAAAGGAGTTTCATTATATGTTTGATAGTCATCGATTAAATCACCGGTAAAAAGGACAATGTCAGGCGCAGTCTTATTTATTTTTGAAACGATTGTAGAAAGGTGTTGAAGAGAAAAATAGTAGCCTAAATGTAAATCACTAAATTGGATGATTTTCATACCATGAAAGTTTTTTGGAATAAGTGAAGAACGAAGTGTGTGATGTGTTAAAGAAAGAAAATTCGGCTCTATATATTTTGCATAGTAATAGCCGAGACCAGCTGTAATACTAGTATAGAGACAAGTGCGTATTCCTGTTTTTATAAAGTTTCTTCTCGTTATTTGTTTCATAGGAATATGAGCGAACCTATAGTATGCAAAAAGAAGTTTATAAGGTATGTAGACCATTCATTATAGGTCACTTGGCTCTCCTTTCCGTTTGTTTCTTGTCATAGGATTACAGTATGAAATATTGAAAAGTAGTATAGATGATAAGAGATATAGTGTTGAAAGAAAATTCTTTATCTAAAGATATCAGAAAAGTTTAAAAATATAAAGATTTTTGTGAAATAAAGTGGTAAAATGAATGTGTATTCATTTTTGGGGAGGGGAAATTTTGAAAGAAAAAGTAGCGATTATAACAGGTGGTTCAAGTGGAATGGGAAAAGGAATGGCTGCTCGCTTTGCAAGAGAAGGAGCGCGCGTTGTTATTACAGGACGTACACAAGAAAAGCTTGATGAAGCAAAAAAAGAGATTGAACAATTTTCAGGACAAGTATTAACAGTACAAATGGATGTTCGAAATATAGAAGATATAAAGCGTATGATTGAATATGTTGATGAAGAGTTTGGCCGTATTGATATTTTAGTAAATAATGCTGCAGGGAATTTTCTTTGTCCTGCCGAAGATTTATCGATTAATGGGTGGAATGCGGTTATTAATATTGTGTTGAATGGGACTTTTTATTGTAGTCAAGCAGTAGGGAAATACTGGATTGCGAAGGGGATCAAAGGGAATATCATCAATATGGTAGCAACGTATGCATGGGATGCAGGGCCTGGTGTTATTCATTCTGCCGCGGCGAAAGCTGGTGTGTTAGCAATGACAAAAACGCTCGCTGTTGAGTGGGGGCGTAAATATGGTATTCGGGTCAATGCAATTGCTCCGGGACCAATCGAACGAACAGGTGGTGCTGATAAATTATGGATTTCAGAAGATGCGGCCAAACGTACATTGCAAAGTGTTCCACTTGGGCGACTTGGTACACCAGAAGAAATAGCAGGCTTAGCTTTTTATC